>NZ_LN829119.1:1190000-3969942 GCF_000981545.1 Candidatus Filomicrobium marinum | reverse complement strand
AGAGGGGCGGGGGAGAGGGGCGGGGATTTGTTTGAGGGGGTGGTTGGCGCAGCGCGGTGGGAGCACTCAAAGGCGCGCTGCGCGCCAGGACTGCCTGTCTAAGTATTCAGAAACTATTCGATCGACCTAGGCAGGGCCCATACGTTCAGCGTCCGCAATCATCTCGGCACCGACCTTATCAGGGTGTCGCGGAGAGAACATATGCTCGATTGCATTCCGCCAAATCAGCATATTGGTGGCAGCCGCCAGGTTCTTGAGAGGATAGAACTGTGCATCCGGCTCATTGTGGCGATTGTCCATCATCAATACTCGGGTCGGGCTCAAGGGGAATGTCACCATGGCATCCGGATGCTTCAATCCCCCATAGTGGCCGAGCGTATCGCCAACCAGAACCGGGTTGTCGGATGTAATAAACACCGGTGTTTCGCTCACAAGGATAGACCAGCGCATCTTTAGAAACATCTCGGCGGTGCCGGCAGCTTGTCCTACCCGGTCGTTCCATGCCTTTTTCATATCTTCCTCAGTGGCATCGCGGAAGGCGGGCCACGATGAATGATCCAGCTCGATGCGCCGGCCGCTGATGTGACCGAAGTCGGGTAGAGTATTGTGCTGCGTGAAGAAATCGACAAACTGTTGATGCATCGCTCTCCAGAATTCGAATTGCCGAGGCGTACGCAGCCAGGTAACCGCAGCCAAGAGCGCGACCATCTTGCGCAACGGCTCCCACGAAAAATCTGGAAAGTCGCTGCAGACCGCCTTCCACGTGGGATCACCAAAGAAGCCTTCGAGGTCGGCAAGCTTCTTCTCTAAAGCGTCGTCGCGTTTGCCGCAGGCTCCCATCGGCGCATACAGGTGAAACTTAACGGCCACCTTGTCGATGCGCTTTAGTTCTGGTTCGCCCTCGTTCTTACTGAAGCGCCAAATACGATGCCCTTTATCATCAGCGGCAAATGCTTTCAGATAGGATTGTGCTACCCAATGGCAGCGTCTGGTGACTTGCTTGCCCATGACGTCATCCTCACGCAAGTGGATAGAAGCGCGTCGCAATGTCCTCAGCCCGCATTTCACTTATGGCGTCGTGAACGAACTTTCTCTTGGCAACTAGGCGAACGCACCTCAAGCCCGTTTCGTCGTACACTTCGAGCCTGACGAGCCACTCATCACCAAAGTCGATGTAGACGGGGCAAGCAGCGTCCAACCATGTCTTGCGCGGACTTGCCCAATGATATTGGTGATGGCCTCGATAGCTCGCCTCCACTTCGGGCTTAATCCTATCGAGCCCTTCGATAAGCCCCCCGCGCAGCGTGGCCTTCGTGACACCTGGATAGTATTTCTGATTGGCTGAGACCCGGAAGAACGTTCCGCTGCTGGTACCTGCCATCGAGCGCGCCGCCTTCACCCACACCAAATCCTGCGCAAGCCTGGACGTCGGGTCCGGCAGCATGTGATAGATATCGAAGTTTTGGCGAAACGGCCTCCCGTCGATCACCCAAACGAGATTTTGGTAGAAGCCTTCGCGCGACGTGCGTTCGGCATCCGTTATGCTGGAATGCTGGACCTCGATATAGATGCCGGTCGGCGTCTTAATGTCGGCACGGTGGATTTCGCCATCCGGCGCGGTGTGAGCGATTTCACGGCAAGATTCTGGGAACAAATTCTTCCATCCCCGATGCCACTCGGTCTCGTTTTCCCACCAAGGATCACAATTGCGCCGCCCGCGATGCTCCCAATGATGAATGATGCGAGGTCCGCATTTGGCGACCATGCTCGCCCCGCAGGTTGGGCATGTACCAAGGGCTCCTGAGACAGCCTCACGCCGTTCCCCGTCTAATAATGCGTACTGCACTGATTGTTCCCTCACCGTCAATCGCACAGTCTTTTTCGCTAAGATGTAAGGCTTCGTTTTTCACCGAACCACTAACTCCAACCCCAGATTGCGCCGAGAGCTACGAGGGCACGAAGCCAGCCCCCCCTCACTCCCACTCAATGGTCCCCGGCGGCTTTGAGGTGATGTCGTAGACGACGCGGTTGATGCCGTTGACCTCGTTGATGATGCGGGTCGCTGTACGTCCAAGAAAATCATGGCTGAAATCGAAATAATCAGCCGTCATGCCATCCGTTGATGTGACGGCACGCAACGCACAGACGTGATCGTAGGTGCGCGCATCCCCCATAACACCCACCGTTCGCACGGGCAGCAGAACAGCAAACGCCTGCCAGATGCGGTCATACAAACCAGCCTTGCGAATCTCTTCCAAATAGATGCTGTCGGCATGACGTAGAATGTCGAGCTTCTCCGACGTCACCTCACCTGGAATTCGGATCGCCAAGCCCGGACCGGGGAACGGATGTCGGCCAATGAACGCTTCCGGCAACCCCAGCTCGCGCCCAAGCACGCGCACCTCATCCTTGAAGAGTTCGCGGAGCGGCTCGACCAGTTTCAAATTCATTCGCTCTGGAAGCCCACCCACGTTGTGGTGAGACTTGATTGTTACCGATGGCCCGCCGGTGAACGACACGCTTTCGATAACGTCGGGATAAAGCGTACCCTGCGCCAGAAAATCCGCACCGCCAAGCTTGCGGGCTTCCTCTTCGAATACATCGATGAACAAACGGCCGATGGTTTTGCGCTTTTGTTCCGGATCTGAAACACCATCGAGTGCGGAAAGGAACGTCTCGCGCGCGTCCACGTGAACGAGTGGGATATTGTACGTGCCTCGGAACAGGCTCACGACTTCGTCCGCCTCTCCGGACCGCAAAAGCCCGTGATCGACGAAAATGCAGGTGAGCTGGTCGCCGATCGCCTCATGGATCAACACAGAAGCCACGGCGGAGTCGACACCGCCTGAAAGTCCCGAGATCACTCGCGCGGAACCGACCTGCGCGCGGATCTTTTCGATCTCGCTCGACCTGAAGTGCGCCATCGTCCAGTCACCGGCTAAACCGGCAATCCTGTGCACGAAATTGGAGATCAGTTCGGCACCACGCGGCGTGTGCACCACTTCGGGGTGAAATTGCACCGCGTAGAACTTGCGCGCCTCGTCCGCGATCGCCGCAAACGGCGCTCCATGAGATACAGCGGTTACCTTGAAGCCATCAGGCAAACGTGTGACGCGATCACCGTGGCTCATCCAAACTTGATCTGTGTCACCCTTCGCCCAGACGCCCTCGAACAACGCGCACGCGTCAGTGACCTCTATCTCGGCACGACCGAACTCGCGGGTGTGTCCCCCTTCAACGCCGCCACCGAGTTGCGCCACCATCGTCTGCTCACCATAGCAGATGCCGAGCACAGGAAGACCGCACGTCCAAACCCAATCTGGCGCCCGAGGCGTTCCGGTTTCCGTGACACTCGAAGGTCCGCCTGAAAGAATGATCGCCTTCGGCGTAAGCCGCTCCAGAGCGTCCTCCGCCCGATTGAACGGTACGATCTCCGAATAAACACCCGCTTCACGCACACGTCGTGCGATAAGCTGAGTGACCTGGCTGCCGAAATCGATGATGAGAACGGTATTTGTCATGGAGCACTATGTAAGCAAGAAGTGTCGGGAAAAACGGAGGCGCAAAACGGCGAAACCGCCTGCTTTAGGGCTCGATAGACCATTGCACTCAAGAAGCGTCAAGCAATGCTTTCGCAACCTGCGCGATCCCGCCACAGCTCAGGTATTGGACTGCAGAAGCGCGAGATTGAACGCAGCCACGTAGACAATCCATCCAGCATACAGTCCAAACAGGACGGAAGCAGACTTCCGCAACCCCCAGGACACAAAGATGAAGGCCGCAACGGCGAACAAAAGCGCAAAGATGACATCCATGGCGCTATCGATGCGGTGTCGCTCAAAAAGAACGTAAGGCCACGCCACATTGAGGCCCAACTGCACGAGCCAGAGAAGCAGCGCAAGGCCAAGCCCCTGCGCGCGCCACACGATCCACCCAGCCACCGCGATGACCACATACCAGACGAGCCAGATTGCCGCCAAGACATCGAGAGAAGGTGCCCAATCCGGCTTCACGAGTTGATCATACCAATCCGTCGGCCAGGTCCCGGAATATAGTCCGGTTACAAACGTCGTATTAAAGCCAAGCGCGACAACCGCAGTGATGGCGAGAAAAACGAACAATGAACTCCGGCGTCGCACTGCTGTTCCCCCCAAGCGAAATCCCAGCCATCTCGCGCGAGCTCACTCCGAGCATTTACCCGTTTTCCCGGCGGTACGCGCCAGCTGGGTCAAGACCGTATCGATATGGTCGTATATCCAGAAATGACCGGCCCCTTCAATCCGCTCAACCGAGCAATCGGGGAGTTGTGCACCGAGCCATAATGCAGCTTCCACCGGCACGATCCGATCATCCGTGCCCTGCCAGATGAAGGTGGGTGCATGAATCGCGCCGAAATCCACACCCCAGGGCCGCGCAAAAATATCTAAGTCTGCCAATCCGCCGACAACGCCTTGCCGCAAGGCTTCGCGCGTCATCTTGATAAGACTCGCCTCGACATGGGGTTGGCTCAACGTCGCCGTATCCGCTGGGTTGAGCAGACGGGCGAAGAGACGTGCGGAAAGCTTGGGCGAAATATTGAAACCACGCGCAGCGACAGCCGCAACGGCGCGAAGCGCTCTCCGCCGTTTCGGCAGCTCCATGAAAAACCTACGCTTGGCGCGGGAGGCATGCACACCGGCGTCGCCCTCCTCCTCACCCAGCGCCGCGTACATATCGGCAATCGGCCCCATCGGACTGACAAGAGCCAATGCTGTTATCCGATGCGCCAAACGGGCAGCGAGCGCCACCGCATAAGGCGCCCCCCCCGAAACCGCGCAAACGGCCATTCGATCAAGCCCTAGGTGATGAGCGATCGCTTCAAGCTGCTCGGCCCGCTGCGCCAGCGTCGGCCGATGATCTACCGGCGAGAGGCCGTATCCCGGCCGATCGGGGCAAATAAGTTGAAGTCCCCGCGCGCGGGCAGCCGGGCCAGCAACCTCGAACATCAAACGCGAAGCAGGTGCGCCGTGGATCGCAAGCACAGGGATCCCGGAAGGATCGCCATAGCGCGTCAGTCCAAAAACGCGCCCGTCATCCAATTGCAGCCGCTGCGGATTGAGATCCTCTGGCTCACGTAACCGCTCCACAACCCCTCCGCCCAAATACAAATGACGGCATTGGCCCCAGGGCCAAACCACAAGGGATATGGATAATGCGCAGCGGCGGCGGACACAAACCTATGCCGTATCCACCGCCGACTTATGATCAAGCTACTTGCTTGGCTCGTTGCGTCGCTTTTTTCTGCGTCGTCTTATTCGTCGTCTTGGACGACTTGGCAGCCCGGACAACCGGACGCTCGACAATACCGAGCCGTTCAACAGCCGCGCCAAGTACCTGCCCCAGCATTTCGCTGTAGCGAACGCCCGCGAAGCCCGCCATCAAGTTGAACTTTCCATCCCAGCACCAGCCGGGGTTGGGGTTCACTTCCAGAAGCTTGATTTCGCCGCGAGCATCCGCCCGAAAATCAAACCGGGCATAGTCTCGGCAGCCTAGCCGCTCGAACAAACGCGAGGAGTGCTCAATGAGCTGCTGTTGAGCAAGGTCATTGAGATTGGCTTCGACATAGCGAATCTGCGTCCAATATGGGCTCTCTGGTTCCCATTTTGATTCGTAGCCCAGAATTTTCGGCAATGACGGATCGAGCCTGGAGTAATCAACTTCCAGGATCGGGAACGCTCTGAGCCCCTGTCCTGGATTGCCGATCATGCCGACAGAATATTCCGATCCCGTCAAATACTCCTGCACGAGGACGGAGCGCTTCGGAAACGACGTCCGCAGCTTTTCCAGGTAATCCATAAGCGCCGTTTCGTCGGTAACGACGGCATCTTTTGTAATACCCTCCGAACTATCCCCCACGTTCGGCTTCAAAATCGCAGGAAAAACCGACGGTAGCGTCGCGCCTTGATCCCCTGGACGCACATACGTTTCAAGCGGCACCGGCACATCGAGCGTCATCGCTGCCGCGCGTACGAGCCCCTTGTCGTAGCAAGCCGCTAACGCAGCTGGTGCACCGCCCGTGTAAGGCAAATCCAGCATCTCAAGCATTGCTGGCACGTGTAGCTCTTTGAAGGGGTCGTTATTGAAACCCTCATCGCAGAGATTGAACACGAGATCGGTCGAAAGCTCACTGAGATCGCGCGCCAAGGTTTTATGGTTGTCGAGAAAACGGAACTCGTATCCCGGCAATTCAGAAAGACCTTCTTTAAGTCGCCGTACCGTATCCAGATCTTCGGCGTTGAAGACGCCATCACGCTTGACTTGATCCGGCAGGCGGGGATCGCCGAGGAGCACCGTCACGTCGAGGCGGTGCGTCACACCTTTTGCCTTGCGGGCAGCCTTAACCGGCGCATCCGCAGTCAGCAGAATGCGCCGCGCCATCATCCCCAAATCCTGCTCCCGGTCCGACACACTCTCGGCGGAGCCGTGATCTCGGAAATTGCGGAAGCCGACCTTCTCGAGAAGCGCCGCGATGCTCTCGCGGGTGTAGAGCCGTTCCGCATAGAACTGATCCGCGATGACACCAAGCTCGTCGTGTACGATCACCTCACGAGAAATTAGCCGATCCCGATCTGAGGAGAGAGAACGCTCACGGCACACGAACTGATGCGCATCAATCCATTCCCAGGAGCGACGCTCGAAGTGCTCCGCCATATACCCGCCGTCGGTGATGTCGAGGAAGATCTGCCCCGACGGCCGCAGCATTTTGGCGACGGCAGCGAGCACTTTCTCATCATCGGTCTGGTTCGAGAAATAGCCGAACGAGTTACCCATGATGCAGACGAGATCAAAACTGTTCTCCGGCAACCGCGGGTTCCGCGCATCGCCTTCCTTAAACAGCACGCTCAGCCCCTCGGCCTGCGCACGCTTCTTGGCAAGCCGGATCAAATACCGTGAGCGATCAACACCGGTGACCTTCCGATATCCGCGCCGCGCCAGTTCAAGGCTATGTCGACCTTGGCCGCAGCAAAGGTCGAGCACGTCCTCGGCTTTCTCTAGGCCGGACGCCGCAATAAGGAAGTCGATGTCGCGCGATGTGTTTTCACTGTTCTCGACGACGTCCCCGTCTGTCTTCACGTACAAAGCGTTGAACAGTTTACGCCACCACTCGGACGGCAAGTGCTGTTCGAGATCTGCTACTGGACCGAAACTGGTGCGGGGAGTGGGCCGTTTTACCTTTTTGGGTTTCGCTGTAGGCGCCATCGTATACTGCCGAACCTCCTGAAAGATTTGGCTAAAAAGCTGTTCCATGCCTCTCGATGACCGGCATCACGCCGGCTACGACCTAAGGAGTCGCGACCCCGCGAACCTAAAGGCAGCCGACACATAGGGGAATATTGAAATCAATCAAGTCACTTCTTTGTCGCGAACGGAATATATTTGTGAAAACAGACATTGTGACGAAACACGAAGATTACACTAAGTATTTCTCGACAATATAGATATGTAAAAACCGTCCGTGCCATGTCGCGCCGGAGTGAGTTGCAGTCCAACGTTATCCCCCGTCGAGGACACCGGCGCATCAGACCCGAGTTGTTGTTGCCATTCGTCTACGTAGTTGATTGGCGTAAAGCCTTCATGCTCAGCGCAAAACCAGCGTACTTGCTCGCTATTCTCTTGCGGCAGGATTGAACAGGTCACATAGACCATGCGACCGCCCGGTTTGACCATTTTGGCAGCCATTTGGAGAACGCTTTTCTGATCTTCGAGACGCGCTGCTACGTTTTCGGGGGAAAGCCGCCACTTCGCATCCGGACGCCGCCGCCATGTTCCCGAACCACTGCATGGTGCATCGACAAAAACAAGGTCGAAGCGGTCACTGAGAGCATCCAACCCGGCCGCATCGCCCGCGTCCATAACCTGAACATTGCGCGCGCCCGCACGTTTCAACCGCTCGAAAATTGGTCGAAGCTGCGTCTTCTCACTATCGTAAGCATAGACCTGCCCCGTGTTCTGCATCGAGGCTGCAAACGCGAGCGATTTACCACCCGCACCGGCACACAAATCCAACACCTGCAAACGCGGTCGCGCTCCGGCCAGAAGCGCAGCCAATTGACTGCCTTCGTCCTGAACCTCAAACCATCCTTTGCCATGAGCCGTTTCGGCTTCCACATTCGGCGCCCGCTTACCGCCTTGCGGCGCCGGGATACGAATCCCAACGGGGGAAAGCAATGTTGCCTCCGCGCCGTATTTTTCTAAAGCCTTGAGGACCTTCTCCCGCGTTGCTTTAAGCGTGTTGACCCTAAGGTCAAGAGGCGCCCGTCGGGCTAAGGCTTCGCCTTCCGCTACGGCGCAAGCCCCAAATGCCCTATCGAATTCCCCGCTCAGCCATTCGGGAAAATCACCCTTTATATGAGCTGGTAAATCGTCCGAAAGAGGCCGATCAAGACCTGCTTGTTCCAGCTCACTTAGAGGCGAGATGCTGTGAGTCGAGCCGTCAGCCAACGCAATCACATCGGCCGCCGTTACGCCCATCGCCTCAGGCGCGGCTCCCACGATCAGCGCACGCGCACTATCGCTCCCCATCTTCCAGGCGATGGAATTTCGGCGTCGCAAGGCATCGTATACGAGATTGCCGATCGCAGCCCTGTCCCCAGAACCGGCGAAACGATGCGAGCGGCCCCAATCGGCAAGCGCTACCGACGCCGGCCTGTGACGCTCAATGACATCGGTCATGACTTCAATAGCGGCTTGTATCCGCGCGCCCGGTCTCACAGCGGAGCCGTGAGCAACGCCGCGACAATCATCACGAACATCGCAACCAGGAAAACAACCCCCAGCCCAAACGCCCAGAATCGCTGGCTCAAGTCATTGCGACCAACATGTATGGTCGCATGTATCAAACGCGAAATAACAAACCCCCACGCCGCGACAACCATCGCAAAATGCACCTGCCCCAGATAAATGGCCAAACCACTCAGCACATAGAACAGGACGGGCGTTTCGAACTGATTGGAGAAGTTGTTGCCGAACTGACGCACAGAGTCCGGCCACGCATGGTTGTCCAACGCAACCTCGCGGACACGCACCTCACCGCGCTTAACGGCCTGATACCGCACCCAGCCGGTCACAAGGCCAAGCACAAGTGTCAGGGTAACTTGCGCCAGGATCGGCCATACCAAATTCACGTTTCGAAACCTCAGCTAACGCCGGGATAGTTAGGACTTTCCCGCGTTATGGTGACGCCATGGGTATGGCTCTCGGACATAGCAGCAGGCGAAATCCGAACGAACTTCGCCTTTTGCTGAAGTTCAGCCACCGTTGCCGCACCGACGTATCCCATTGCCGCACGCAAACCACCAACGATCTGATGCAGCACGCCATCCACCGGCCCCTTGTAGGGAACCTGCCCCTCGATCCCCTCGGGCACCAGCTTCAGCGTATCGCGAACCTCGGCCTGGAAATAACGATCGGCGGAACCGCGCGCCATCGCACCGACCGATCCCATACCACGATACGACTTGTAGGTTCGTCCTTGATAGAGATAGGTCTCGCCGGGTGCCTCGTCCGTGCCCGCAAGCAGAGAGCCAAGCATGACGCATTGGGCGCCAGCCGCGATCGCCTTGGCGACGTCGCCGGAAAACTTGATGCCACCATCAGCAATGATCGGCACACCATGCTTACTGGCTTCGCTCGCGCAATTCGAAATCGCAGTGAGCTGTGGCACCCCGACACCGGCCACGATCCGCGTAGTGCAGATTGAACCCGGGCCGATGCCGACCTTGATGGCGTCGGCACCAGCATCAATGAGCGCAGCCGTCGCTTCAGCCGTCGCCACGTTACCGGCAATCACTTGAACAGCATTGGATTGCTTCTTGATCCGCGCCACCGCTTCAATCACCCGGCTCGAATGACCGTGAGCCGTATCGACGACGATCAAATCGCAGCCAGCATCAACCAGCAGCTCGGTCCGCCGGAAACCGTCTTCGCCAACCGTGGTTGCAGCAGCGACCCGCAAACGGCCTTCGCCATCCTTGCACGCGTTCGGATGTTTCTGGGCCTTCTCGATATCTTTGACCGTGATGAGCCCGATGCAATTGTAATCATCATCAACGACAATGAGTTTTTCGATACGGTGCTGATGCAGAAGCGTCTTGGCTTCATCCTGCGTCACAGAACGCTTAACCGTAATGAGCTTGTCCTTGGTCATCAGCTCCGAAACGGGCTGCCCCGGATTGCTCGCGAACCGCACGTCACGGTTCGTCAAAATGCCGACCAATTTTCCGGCTGACCGGCCTGGTGACGGAGAGACGACAGGAATACCGGAGATCTGTCGTTCAGCCATCATCTTAAGTGCATCGGCCAATGTTGCGTCCGGCGTAATCGTCACCGGGTTCAGCACGATGCCGGACTCGTATTTTTTGACCATCGCCACCTGCCGCGCCTGATCTTCAGGCTCCAAGTTGCGATGAATCACGCCGATACCACCGGCTTGCGCCACTGCAATTGCGAGACGCGCTTCGGTGACCGTGTCCATCGCCGACGACAGGATGGGGATATTGAGTGAAATCGACTTCGTGACCTTCGAGGACACGTTAACCGCGCCAGGCATGATTTCCGACCCTGCCGGGACCAGGAGAACATCGTCAAAGGTGAGCGCTAGCCCTGAATCTGAATTGATCGGGCTCAAGGCCATAGGGACCTCCGGGGTTGATCATGATAGCTGCGCGCTCGGCAAATCTGAGCGCCGAGCGAACACTTGATCGCCAGCGCTATACCACTTGCCAGGGATTGCGCAAAGCCATGTGGCTCAGGCTCTTTCATTCCTGTGCACCAGAGGGTGAACACAACCGCTTTCCGAAAGAAGCGATAGGACGGCCTCCGCCAGCACCGGAGCCAGCAGGAAACCGTGCCGATAAGCGCCGTTAACGTGCACGACACGCAGATCCGGCGACACATTAATCCCCGGAACATTGTCTGGAAACGCAGGACGCACGCCGGCTCCGATATCGAGAATCTCCGCCTCCCCAAACGAAGGGCTGAGGCTATAAGCCGCTCCGAGTAACTCAAGAGTGGAGCGAACTGTAACCGGACCACTATCTTCACTTTCAAGCACCGTCGCCCCAACCATGAAGCGATGATCCGACCACGGCACAACGTAAAGAGGATGCCGGGGGTGAAGCAACCGGACCGGCCGGCTCAGACGGACGTCGGTGCAACGGATTATGAGACGCTCTCCACGAACACCGCGCAGAGTAGGAAGTGCATCCCGCGCAGCGAGACCTCGGCAGTCGACAATCGTTTGATCAGCAGTGATATCTTCTGGCCGCGCGGCACCTGCCGCCCCGAACACGATCTCAACGTCCAGCCGTCGAACCTCATCGAGCAGGAAAGCAAGCGCTGCTGGCGTTTCGACGTGTCCTTCCTCAGCGAAATAAAGTGCAGACGAAAAGCGTCCGGCCAAATCCGGCTCAAGTTCACCAACTTGCGCTTCATCGAGCTTCTCATAGCGCTCCGTCATACGCGCGAAACGCATCAGCTCCGAAGTGTCTCTAGGACTCGCAACGACCAAGCTACCTGAAAACTTTACACCGGGATAAACGTAGCGCCACAACTCGAAGCCCTGCCGACCCAGATCTCGAACAATGGGCGGCGCGGCTTCCGATTCACAATCCGGCGCAAGCATGGCCCCCGCGTAAGAACTCGCCGACTCCGATAGCGGATCGGCATTGCGATCAAAAAGCCGTACGCGCGCACCTGCTCGAGCCAACAGCAATGCTTGCCATAGCCCCAACACACCAGCACCTAGAACGGTGACCTCTCGGCCCTCAATCCCCGATTGCAATACCCTCACGCCGCGGGTCCGCAGCGCCCTCCAGCTTGCCCTTCTCCAACACCCTGACGATCTGGGTGCCTGACGTCATCAGATCGGGCACGACCTCATGACCAAACGGTTTGACCTTGAGACCTTCCCAGACGGCACTTGGTGCCAACTCGATTTCAAATGACCCGCCACGGCTTCCAAAGTTGATGAGATCAGCCGCGTCCTGCGCGTTCATCTTCCAATCGATCAGCGCCACCAGCGTTTTCAATACGTAAAGGATTATCCGCGATCCACCGACAGATCCGAGTACCGACTCTAAGCGCCCCGTCTCATCGAAGACCATCGTGGGCGACATGGAGCTCCGCGGACGCTTGCCCCCTTGTACACGATTAGCGATCAAGCGCCCCGACTCGTCGGCTGGAAGAAATGAAAAATCGGTCAGCTCATTGTTCAGCAAGAAACCGGAAGCCCACAAACCGGACCCGAAGCCGCCCTCGATCGTCGTTGTCATCGAAATCGCATTGCCATCCCCATCAACAATCGAGATATGGCTGGTACCCGAGCGCTCTTCTGTTGCGTCGACACCGGGTAGGGGCTGCTCGAAGTCCAGGAGTCGTCCCGCGTCAGGCTGCTCCATCGCTTCATCTGGATCAATCAGCCGGCGACGCTTGCTGATATAACTTTTGGCGAGAAGACCATCGGGAATACGGACAAAGGCGGGATCAGAAATATAGCGGTCGCGATCCGCATAGGCGAGCTTCTCAGCCTCGGCAATGAGATGCATAGCAAGAGGCTGCATCCTCTCTTGAGCATCCCCGCCGAGATCATACGCCTCAAGCAACATCAAGGTCTGAGCGATAGTGTAACCGCCTGACGATGGCGGCCCCATGCTGCATATCCGCTTACGCCGGTACGTAAAGCAAATAGGCGCGCGCTCAATAGGGGCGTAGGTCCCAATATCCGTCAGGGTCATATCACCCCCTGCATTGGGCGCTGAGGCAACTGCGTCCACAATCGACTGCGCAATGGGCCCATCTTCGTAAAAGGCCTGTGCGCCATCGTTTGCGAGCACACGGAGTGTTGCCGCGAACTCCGGGTTTTTCAGCGTATACCCGACAGGTCGCGGCCACCCATCTTCGGAAAAGAAATAGCGGCGCGCGGGAGGTGTAAAACGTTCAGCTCCAAACCACGTGAGTAGCAGATTGAGCCGCCGCGAAACGGTGAAGCCGTTCTCAGCCAATTGGATCGCCGGCTCAAAAAGACGTGCCCACGGCAACTTGCCATGACGTTCGTGCAAAAGCGCCATCACAGCCACAGTTCCGGGAACGCCGACACTCAAACCGGAATTGACTGCTTTGCCGAACGGCATACGGGATCCATTTACGAGGAAACGGTCTGGACGAGCCGCGGCCGGAGCAGTTTCACGCCCGTCGTACGTCGTCAATTTCTGCCCGTTTTCGTTCCAATGGAGAACGAAGGCACCCCCGCCAATTCCCGAGGACTGAGGCTCCACAAGATTGAGCACGAGCTGCGTCGCAATAACTGCATCCGCAGCACTGCCTCCGGCACGCAATATCTCCAGACCTGCCTTACTTGCGTAGGGGTTTGCCGCCGCTACCATATACTTCGAGGCGGTAGCCAAACGCTTTTCGACATAGCCGGAATGTGCTTCCGGCGCGCTTCGCGTTTGTGCCAATGCGCCGCTGCCGGACCAAACAAGCGCCCAGACAGCAAGCCCCGTCAGCAATGAAGCAACGAGGTTCCATAAACGAACCCGGCGAAACCGGAACGGCAATCCCGAGCCCGCTCGTTCAACGCAGAAGCTATATCGAATCCTTAAGTGCATATCTCACTGAGGCTTTTCACGACGTCCGCCCTATCTTGCGGCGCCTTCCGACTCAATGAAAATCTGACCGCATTGGATGCGTCATGCTTCGCACAAAACGTGCGAAAAGCCGGAACGGCGAGAGGGCAAGAATGCCGTTCCGGCTCTGACAAGGCGCGATCTTCACTCCGGCGGGGGTACGCAGGAGACACCGGCCCTGGTGGCGAGTACCAAAGACACCAACGGTGAGGGGCTTGGGGAAGACCCGTTGGCATCTGGCAACGCTCTCGCGACAACCTTTTGAATTTGCTTAGCTTGAGCTGAGACGCATGTCGTATTTGTTCTTCAAACGTTCTTATCCCAGATCCCCCCATGCCGTCAAGGCAAAACAGAACAAAATGGGAACGGGAAATAAAACCAGCCGCCAACGCGAAACGCGCATCTGAAGGGCAAGGGACCCTTACTGACGTTTTCGTGAACGATGAGAAGAGTATCCAGATCAATCTTGCTGGCGTGCTGCTCTAGGATACGGAAGAGGCGATGCGCTCAGGAGGCATGCAATGTCCACATCTCTCGCCACGCAAGCAACCAACCGCATCCCGTATGCCGCTCCACTCCGAATCGGCACGGTCACGCTCCGGGTCCGAGACCTACAATCCATCAGCCGGTACTACGAACACCTCGTTGGGTTGCGCATACTGAGCTCGGATGACCACACGGCCCATCTCGGAACCCGCGACTCGACACTGCTTAAGCTAATCGGCGATCCAGGCGCGGAACCGCGGCCTCCTGGCGGCGCAGGCCTCTTTCACACAGCGTTTTTGCTGCCCAACCACGGTCAACTGGCACTCTGGACGAAGCACGCAGTCGATAACCGTTTCCTCATTACAGGCGCCTCCGACCACGCCGTAAGCGAAGCTATCTACCTGTCCGATCCCGAAGGTAATGGTATCGAGATTTACGCCGATCGCCCGCGGGAAGAATGGCGCTATGCCGAGAGCCAAGTGAAAATGGTTACCGAACCACTTGACGTCGAGCGTCTGTTGGCATCGGCCTCAGGAACGTGGAGCGGCTTGCCCGATGACGGCGTCATCGGTCACGTACACCTCCAAATTGGCGCACTCGATACTGCTGAGTCTTTCTACGGAACTATCCTAGGTTTCGATATTTCTTGCCGCTATTCCGGCGCCAACTTCTTCGGCTCAGGCGGCTATCATCATCAGCTAGCCACCAACGCGTGGGCGAGCCGAGGCGCAGGCCCACGCCCGGACGGAGCTGCCGGACTCGTGGCCTTTGAGATCCTTGCTGACAAATCTCTCATAGCACCCATCCGACAGCGTGCCCAAAGCGCTGGCGCCCTGACAGCGGAAAGCAATAGCGGACTGACCCTGCGTGATCCCTGGAACATTGAAGTGACGTTACGAACAAACGAAGCAACCAAACCAAAACGGACGAGCCTCCCGCCAGGCTGAGCGTGACAGGCAAGACTTATAGTCATCAAGAGATTATTTTGGTGGTTAAAAAACTATCGAGCAAAACGGTATCGATTGCTCGATTCATTCTGGTTCAATGGGTAAAAGCTGATGCACTCTTACGGACCACCCATGCCTAAAATTCCCTTTCTGGAAGTTTAATGCAGGGACAAATTCCCCCCTGACACTTTCGTGATCCGCCGGAATACGATCATGGCAAGAGTGTGGCTTGGCTGCTCTGCCGTCGAAACCCAAACGCAACTATACGTTCTCTTTACTCGGGACGATCCAAGATCGGCCGGACAGGATTGTCTGTCGTAAATTTTTCTGACGACAGATAGCAACCGCGCGCCGGGACAAATCGTTAAGCGCAAGCCGCAGTTTTTGAGAGAGATGGACGGAGCAATTTGGGATGTCCGCACTGAAGTTCATGAGCCGTAGTATAGTTGTACTGAGCGCCATCCTCGCCACTGCCGCCGCGGCGCCAAGCGCCTCAGCGCAGACGTTGTGGGGTGGCGATAATGAATGGGGCGGGGGCCGTCAAACCGTAACGTTCAACGAACAGTATACGCCAGGCCAGATCATCGTCAGCTTTGGCGATCGCCGCCTGTACCTCATCACGAAACGTGGCCAAGCCATCAGCTACCCAATCGCAATTCCGCGCGAAGACGCACGCTGGCAGGGCACGACCAGTGTTTCCATGAAACGCGAAAACCCGGATTGGCGCCCCACGCCAAGCATGCTGGCCAAAAATCCGCGCCTGCCAAGCTGGGTTCCCGGTGGTCACCCGATGAACCCGCTAGGCGTTCGCGCACTCTATCTTGGCTCAAGCACATATCGTATCCACGGCACGGATGCACCCTGGACGATCGGTACAGCAGCCTCCGCAGGTTGCATCCGAATGTACAATGAGGACGTGCTTGACCTCTACCCGCGTACAAAAATTGGCGCGAAGGTCACAGTGACCTGGGATCGCTTTAAGACCAACAAAGAGTACAACAGCGCGAGCTACAGCGATCAGCAGGGCCGCACAGGCTACTACGACGGCTTTTTCCGTTAATCCCAAAAGCCGAAGTCGAAAGTTATGAAAAAAGGACGGTGCTTTATCGCACCGTCCTTTTTTGTTTGCTGAGAAACGAGAACCCATTGCGTTCCGACCTTAGACCTTAAGGGCCCGCACGTTTATCACCCCGTCCAAGACATGCCACAAACCCACGCGCAAGATTTTCAAGCATGGTCGTGTAAAGCTCGGGGCCGGGTTCAACGTCGATCCCAATCGGATCGAGAACTCCAGTTCGAGCACCGGTCCCCTCGCTGACGGCCTGGAGCACCCGCGAATTGAATTGCGGCTCGGCAAAGATGCAAACCCCGCCCAAGCTCCCAATCCGCTCACGCAACACAGACAATCGCCGAGCCCCGGGCGGGACTTCCGGATTGACGGTCACCGCGCCGGCCGCCCGCAGGCCGAACCGCGCTTCAAAATAGTGGTAGGCATCATGAAATACGACAAAAGGGATATTACGAACTGGGGCCAGTTCAGCCGCGATCACGGCAGAGGTCTGATCCACCTTCTCGGCAAACTTGCGCGCATTGAGCGCGAACGCTTTTGCATGCTGAGGCCAGCGGCGCGAGAACACCTCAGCTAAATGAAAAGCCATTACCTTGGCGTTTTCCGGATCGAGCCAGACGTGCCCATCCACACTGTTTGCGACAAAAGAAGCATTGTCCCCCAATTCGTGCGCATGCGTGTGGTCGTCACCGTGCGTATCGAAGTGACCGCCAAACCGTAGCTTCAGAAGGTGCATCCCCTTCGTTTCAGCGAGCGTCACCACTTCAACCGCCTCAGGAAGGGCCCGCACAATACGCGCCGTAAACGGTTCGACCTGCTCGGAAACGCGTACAAAAACGTTCGTCTTATTGAGTTCGCGCGCGTCCGAGGGTTTCAAAGCGTAAACATGAGGCGAAGCGTTGCCGGAGATCAAAAGTGTCGGCGTTGCTATGCCCTGCATTACCGCTGAGGCAATCGAGTGTATAGGCTTGCTGGTGATGACGACGTTCGACGCATCCTGGGCAACAACCGGTACAATAATGCCGACGTACGCAACCCACGCTAACAACGCACAAAACACGTGATCGGCCACGCTATGGCGCACACCCGCGCACCTTCCAAGGCGCCGGCGCTTCCATTTCACCGGCCTCGGCACAATTTGAGTTGTAACGATTCTAATCCGCCTTACTTTGCGCCGATTAGCACGCGATGCCAAAGTCGCACCCATATTAGTCGCAAACGTTGAAGCCGTCAGACGCACGAAGCTCGTTAGATCAAGGTTGAGATCCATGCTGTTGACCTTATCCCGGATAATTGCTGCGCACCTCGCGGTATTGGCTCTGGTGATTTCGACACCGCTTGCAGCACACCCGCACGTCTGGGTAAGCGTGGAAACGACGCTTGTCTACGACAACGGCCGCATCTCCGGGTTTCAAAATAGCTGGACGTTCGACGATGCCTACACCTCCATGGCAATCGAGGGGCTAGACGCCAACGGCGATGGCAAGTACTCCCGCGACGAGTTGACCGAGCTCGCTCAAGTCAACATCGACGGGCTGAAGGAATTTGACTACTTCACTTACCCCAAACTCAACGACGAAGCTCTGGCTCTCGGTGCTCCTCGGGACTACTGGCTAGAGCACCAAGACGGGATTCTCACCCTTCATTTCTTCCTGCCGCTGGCTGAACCAGTCCTTGCCGCGGCGCCGGGTTTCACCTTCCAGGTATTTGACCCGACCTATTTCATCGCGTTCGACCTCGCGGAGAAAGATCCGATCAAACTCGCCGCAGGTGCACCACCAGAATGCCATATCGATATCGGCGTTCCAAAAGCAGATACGGCTGAAGCGGAAAAGCTCGGCGAGGCCTTTTTCCAACAGTTTGGCGGCGACATCGGTATTGGCCTCGCCAAAACTGTCTCGGTCAAGTGCTCCAGTTCCTAAACACATAACACTGCACCGTCTAAACCGAATCTGATCTCGGCGCATTTGCCCGTAGGAGCCGTACGGACTTTTGCGGTCACCGCGTCCTATTTTGACGCGCGGGTTAACTCTTATCTAAAGACACTCACCGCAGTAGCACACGCACGAGCTAGTCTCTGAACCGAGCACCGATCCACGTCGGCAACGTGAGCCGCCCAGCTCCCAACGACCTAGAGGTCAGCTTGAGTTTCATATGCGCCTGATGCTGCCAGTTCTGTTTGCCGCCTCTGCGCTGATTACAGTGCTCAGCACATCCAATGCGGCCCGAGATCTGATCAGCGCACCGTCATCCGCGGACGCCGAATTAATCGTGATTGAGGTCGAAGGGTGCTTATACTGCAAAGTCTTCCGTCGTGACGTGCTTCCGGGCTATCTGGCGTCCCCGCGCAGCAAGGAAGCCCCTATTCGCTTCGTTGACTACAATACCCAAACCGCAGCAGATCTCCCGCTGAATGGGCCTGTCACCATCGTCCCGACTTTTGTAATGATAAAAGACAACAGGGAAGTTGGCCGATTACCGGGCTACGTCGGCAGAAGCGAGTTCCTCCGGGCTGTGACCCATATGCTGTCTGCGCCATAACTTCGCTTTTCTGTCCTTCCATATCCGTTGCCAAGCCACAGACGATCGGCTTTCATGCCGGCAGTTTTTGTTACGGTGCGGTAGTTCCGGAGACGCAACCCTATGGATCGACGCGAATTTTTGAAGACAACCGGTCTCGCCGCTACGGCAGCTGCCACGACAACAACAACTGCTGCGGCCTCCTCGACGTCTGCGCCGGTCTCCGCACCCGCGATCCTCCCGAACACCCGTGAACTGCACATGGCAATGGCGTGGCCGGATGCCGTATCTGGCCAGGCAGACTGCGCGCATCGCCTTGCCAGTCGCATCGAAGAAGCAACGGACCGTCGTTACCGCATTCGTATCACTGCCGAAAATTCGAATGCAGCAGTCACTCTCGCAAAGGGCGAGGCCGACCTTTACCATGCCAGTGAGCATGACAATGCTGACCTCGACGCTGCTTTTTCGTATTTCGCCGGCCTGCCGTTTTCGGCAGGCTTGGCACCGGGCGACCTAGCAAGCTGGCTCGCCATCGGAGGTGGTCAGGAACTTTGGGATGAACTTGCCGCCGAGCACGGCTTCAAACCGCTGCTGGCCGGACACACCGGACAGTCACCACGTCTCTGGTCGAACCGACCTATTGGGACCTTGGGTGACTTCAAGGGCCTGCGCATCTCGGCTTACGGTCCAACGGCCGACGTCATGCGTGCCATCGGTGCCGAAACGGTCGCGATGCCGTCGTACCGGCTCGCGGCCGCCCTGCGTGACCGGGACATTGATGCAGCCGAATTCGGTGGCGCATTGCAGGCAATGGCAGCAGGCGTAGCGCCGGCCGGGAACATTGCTCTGGAAACCGTTTCCAATGGCGCCGGCACGGCCATTACACTGGGCATCAGCACACGCTTGTGGGACGGCATGAGCCAATCCGACCGGACGATCTTTACGGCATGCGCCGGAGAAGCTTACCGGCTGGCGGTCTCTGAAAACGAAGCCCATGAGAAGGTTATTATGAAGGCCCTAACCGATCTGCATGGGGTCACGACCGCGAGCCTGACGGCGGACGCCCGTGCCGCCCTACGCTCGGTTACTGAGGCGGTTGTCGCGACTCTCGCTTCTACGACTCCGCGTGCCCAGCGCGTTAATGCGAGCTACATGGCCTTCCGCCGAACGGTAAGCCCATCGGATCTGGCGACGCCTTCAACTGAGATCCCTCTTGTTTGAAGTTAACGCGCTGCAAAAACCGGAATTTTTCATCGCTTTTGTCGGAAAGGGGCGTAAACTGCCGGTCCAATGGCGAACCCAAATCAAAGGCCCGAAAGGAGTCATTGAAAAATGAGCACCGACTATACAAACGATGTGGCGCGTTACGCCAAAAACGTCAACGAACAAGCCGTTGCCGGCATTGTCAAACATTTGGGCATTGCTCTACGCGGCAGAGATGCGGCACTAGTGTCGTGCTCAAGCAAAGACGAACTCGCGCGGGTTCGTGATGGATGGCTGAAAAAGAAGCTCGGATTGACGGACGACGACAAGGCGCTCGACGCGGCAATCAATGAGATCTGCACGACCATGAAAGGCGACTCGCAGAAACAGCGCGTGACCTTCTATTACCTGCTCGCTGAGAAGTACAACAAGCTCGATGCTCTTGTCTGAGCGCACATACCTTGCGTGATCGCGTTTTGCTGACCGCAGGCCTTGCGTTTTAATTGCCGCGACCGATTTTGAAGTAAGGGGTATGGAGTAGCTTCCTGCCCCTTAATTTGTTTTATGCAATACTATCCCTTGGCTGCCGATCGGAATACGCGGAGATGCCAAAGAATAAGCCGACCCTGAGCGAAAAATTCGATCTGGCCGAGACGCATGTGCTCCTCACCGGTACTCAGGCCATCGTTCGCCTCGCGCTTATGCAAAAGGCTAGAGATCAGGAAAACGGCCTGAACACAGCTGGTTATGTGACGGGCTATCGCGGCTCTCCCATCGCAACAATCGAACAAGCATTTGCGGCAGCAGGGCCGATCGTTCCCGCAAACGACATCGTCTTTCAGCCGAGCATTAATGAAGATCTTGCCGCGACGGCAATCTGGGGCTCGCAGCAGGCCGAGTTGCGCGGCGAAGGCCTCTTCGATGGCGTGTTCTCCATATGGTACGGAAAAGGCCCCGGCGTCGACCGCTCTGGGGACGCACTCCGTCACGCCAATCACGCAGGGACCTCCGCCAACGGCGGCGTGATCGCACTTATGGGCGACGACCATACGTGTGAAAGTTCCACCTCGGCGCACCAGTCCGAATTCGCTTTCGTCGACGCGATGATTCCGATCCTGGCACCGGCAAACGTTCAGGAGATTCTTGATTTCGGCCTGTTTGGATTTGCACTGTCTCGCTACGCAGGCGTCTGGGTCGGCCTGAAATGCGTAAAGGATAACGCCGAGAGCACCGCATGCGTCGACGGGCGACCCAATCGCGTTGTCATACGCCATCCAGCTCCAACCGAATTTGATATGCCGCCTGATGGCTTAAACATCAGGCTGGGCGATAGTCCGTTGGCGAAGGAGGCACGTCTTCACGAATTGAAACTCGATGCGGTGCGTGCGTTCGTCCGAACGAACGGACTAGATCGAATCATTTTTGAAGGGGGACCAGCTCCACGAATTGGTATCGTCACGGCAGGCAAAAGCTATCCTGAAGTCCGTCAGGCTCTCCACGATCTCGATATAGATGAAACGCGCGCTGAAGAGCTGGGCGTGGCTCTATATAAGGTCGCCATGACATGGCCCCTCGAACCCAAAGCCATGCTGAGATTTGCCGCCGATCTCGATCTCATCATCGTCGTCGAAGAAAAGCGCGCGCTCATAGAACCTCAAATAAAGGAGTTGCTTTATGGGCGCGACGCACGCCCCGTCATAATCGGCAAGCGGGATGAAGATGGCGCCCCCCTGTTCAAGTCATCCGGCGCCCTGGAAACACTGCAAATCGCGCTGGCCATCGGCGAACGTTTGTCAGAACGCACAGGCGACCGCCAGATCTGGAACCGCGTCGCTGAGCTCCATCGATTTGCCACCAACCGCGCGACAGAACCCGAAGCTTTTGAGCGCACGGCCTACTTCTGTGCCGGCTGCCCGCACAATACTTCGACACAAGTCCCTGACGGCGCGCGCGCTTATGCAGGTATCGGCTGCCACTACATGGCCCAGTGGATGGACCGTGCGACCGACGGCTTTACCCAAATGGGTGCCGAAGGAGCCAACTGGATCGGCGAAGCGCCCTTCTCAGCGAGAGACCACGTCTTCCAGAACATAGGCGACGGCACCTTCGTACACTCAGGTTCTCTTGCAATCCGTGCAGCCGTTGTCTCAGGCACAAATATCACTTTCAAGGTGCTCTATAACGATGCCGTCGCGATGACGGGCGGACAACCCCTCGAAGGCGGCATGACCGTCAGCCAGATGGCGGCTCTCGCTCTTGCCGAAGGTGTAGCACGCGTCGATGTCGTGACAGACGATCCGGCCCGCTACAGGTCCATTAACTTGCCGCCAGGCGTCGAGCTCCTTCAACGCAGCAAGCTCGACGCGACGCAGCGCGCGCTGGCCGAAACGCGCGGGGTCTCAGTCCTCATCTATGATCAGACGTGCGCCGCCGAAAAACGCCGCCGCCGGAAACGCGGAACGTTGCCTGCGAAGGCTGCGGGGATTGCGGCGTGAAATCAAACTGCGTCGCGATCGTTCCTCTCGAGACCGAACTTGGACGAAAGCGGGCCATAGACCAATCAGCCTGCAACAACGACTTTACGTGTCTTGAAGGCTTCTGCCCCAGCTTCGTGACACTGCACGGGGCAAAGCCCAAATCCCGGTCGTCGTCAGAAACAAAACAAACCGCGACGCCGACACTAAATCCGGTCGCTTTACCAGAACCGCAGCGGCCGAGCCTCGCCGAGCCCTACGCCATTCTCGCGACTGGAATCGGCGGCACGGGCGTCGTCACGATATCTGCTGTTCTTGGCCAAGCTGCGCATCTTGCAGGCCTTGGCTTCGGAGCCATCGACGCTACCGGCCTAGCTCAGAAAGGTGGCGCCGTCGTTTGCCACATGAGGTTCGCCGCTGAACCGGAGGCAATCAACGCCATCCGGGTGGGAACAGCGGACGCGGACCTGATCCTGGGTGGAGACCTCGTCGTAACGGCGTCAAACAAGGTTCTCGATTGTATTTATCCCAACCACACGGCCGTCGCTGTATCGAGCCATGAAGTTCTAACCGGTGCCTTCACACGCCGACCGGATTTGGCCATCCCCAGCCACCGCTTGATGGACCGCATTCGCCGCCGCTTGAATGGAGCGCCACTGATCAGCGTTGATGTGTACGACCTCGCCGTTCGCAACTTCGGCGACAGCATCTACGCCAACATGATGCTGCTCGGCATTGCCTACCAACATGGCTTCATCCCCGTGCCATCAAACTGCATCGAAGCTGCGATCCGGCTCAACGGCGCCAAGGCTGAAACAAACATTGCCGCGTTCCGGTTTGGACGCACCACGGCCACGAGAGATGAACTTCAAACGGAACATGAGGATCCCAATCCCGCACACAAAGCGCTAACGCTTCGCGAAGCCATTGCGCACCGCGCAGCGCACCTTGAAGCCTACCAGAATGTCACCCTCGCCGAGCGCTATCTCGAACGCGTCGACGCTATCGCCAATCTCGAACAGCATAGAATTCCAGGCTCCCAGACACTTACAAAAGCTGTGGCACACGCTTATTTCAACGTCCTCGCCATTAAGGACGAATACGAAGTCGCGCGCCTATTCACGCAGGGCAGCTTCCAAAACCTCATTGGGCAAAACTTCGACAATATCCGCGCAATGACGTTCCATATGGCTCCGCCCCTCCTTCCCCGCAGGGATCGTGCAACTGGCCATCCTCGGAAACTCGCAATTTCTGGCCGCTGGCTAATGCCGATACTGAAGGGACTAGCCAAGGCAAAACGTTTGCGAGGCACATGGGCTGACCCATTTGCCTACACTGTCGACCGTCGCCGGGAACGCGCCTGGATAACGCAGTATGAGGAGGATCTCGATCTTATCGCCCAACGTCTAAACCACGGCAATTATGCAGCCGCCATCGAACTCGCCGGTCTGCCGCAAACTGTGCGCGGCTTTGGCCATGTCAAAATGGCGGCTTTAGACAAAGCCGAACATCGCGCCAAAGAACTCAGGCAACAGCTACGAGATCGCTCACGGTCCGCAAATTTGGATCGCATCCCCGCGCAATAAAAATTCAAATCACTCATAGACAAAAGCCACGCCAACTAATCTGACGTCATAACTGCGCGCTTTTGGCCTGCCCCTCATTTCACAGAAACGACACTTTGAAGGTGGAACGCAGCGAATTATGGCACCTAGGGTTAGCATCAATGACCGGTTTAATACGTCCCATAACGGCTCTTCTCTGCGCGGCGGCAATCGCCATCATGGGTTCAGGCCTCATGGGCGTGCTCGTGCCCATGCGCGCCACCTTGGCGAACTTTTCCAATATTGAGATTGGTATCCTCGGCTCGTTCTATTGGATCGGCCTGACTCTGGGATGCTTCATTTCTCCTTTCGCCATCTTCCGCGTCGGCCATATTCGCGCATTTGTCGCTTTCACCGCGACCGTCACGATCACACCCTTAGTCATGTCATTGATCTCTGATCCGATGGTCTGGTCGGGACTACGCCTCGTCAACGGCATCTGCTTTGCCGGCATTCAGATGGTGATTGAAAGCTGGCTCGCAGCCGCTTCGACCGATACGACGCGGGGCCGCATTTTCGGGATCTATACGTTTTTAAACCTGACCGTCACCACGATCGGGATGCAATTGATCATCCTGGCGCCCCCCTTGGATTTTCAGCTGCTCATTCTCGTCGCAATCCTGTTCTCTCTCGCCGCCGTCCCCATCGCACTGTCATCGTCGATGGCGCCGTCAACGCCCAAGAGCGTAAAGCTTCATCTGCGGTGGTTGATGCAGATTTCCCCGGCATCTGTCGTGGGCTGTTTTTGCACGGGCGTCACCGGAGGCGCTTTTTGGGCCATGACCCCGCTCTATGCGCTTGAAACGGGCTTCACCCCCGTGGAAGGCGGTGCGCTCATGACCCTAGTCGTGCTCGCGGGCGCCATTGGACAGTTACCGATCGGTTGGCTGTCGGATCGCGTGGGGCGACGGCAGACGCTCGTCGCCGTCTCGTTTGCCGCAGCTCTCACTTGCTTTGCTGTTTTTTCTCTATCGACCAACGGCCGGGACTTGGTGTGGCCAGCTGCGGCCATCTTCGGCATGTTCGCCTTCGCCAGCTATCCGCTTGGCGTCGCCCACGCCAACGATCTGGTGGATAAGAGCGATGCCGTTGCCGTATCCGGCGGGCTTCTTCTGATCTATTCGATCGCGGCCATCAGCGGGCCCCTGTTCGCCTCCGCCGCTATGTACGTGTTTGGCCCACACGCACTCTTTCCATTTATGGCCGCTGTTTACGCACTAACTGCTGTTGTCATTCTGCTGCGGGTTCAAGTTCGCCCGGAATTGCCGGAAGAACATCAGGAAGTGTTCGTTCCCATTGCCCGGACGACACCCGCCGCCTTTGCCCTCGATCCACGCGTCGAGCCCGAAGAGGCCCTCGATGTCAGCGGGCCTGAACCCCCGAATCCGGCAGATTCTCTAGAGCTAGATTCCGCACCGCAGCATTGAGCACCTGATTGATTTTTCAGCACACGACGTGCTGATTTTTCATGTGGTATACCACATCCTCACTTGCGTTCGAGCCGTGGTATACCATAGACTGACCCTCGCGCTCTCCCGAAGAAGAGAGCCGCTCAATATACCCTAGCCGGCTATTTTATTCAGGCCCCACGGGAGGAAACTAAAGTGAAACCAAGTCTATCTGTAACTCTCGGTTACAGTGCCGCCATGGCCGGTGCTGTACTCATTGGAACTTCCGCGATGAGCCCCGCTCAGGCGTGGGAACCCAAGCGCCCAATCGAATTTGTCATCCAAACATCTCCGGGTGGTGGATCCGACGTATATGCGCGTCTGTGGATTGGCATCATCCAGAAATACAACCTCTCACCAGTGCCCATTACGCCGGTCAACATGCCCGGTGGCGGTGGTGCCGTAGCGCTCACCCATTTGAAGAGCAAGGCAGGCGATCCACACTACATGACACCAACCCTGAACAGCGTCGTGACCACGCCGCTGCAGCAGGAAATCCCGGTCATGTATCCCTCCGAGGATCTAACGCCGATCGCTCTGATGTCGATCGATCCTTTCTATCTCTGGACAAATCCCAGCAAGATCAAAACCTGGGCAGAGTTCCAAGAAAAATGTAAGGCTGATCGTCTCTCCTCAACGGGAACCGGTGCCCGCGCTGAAGATCAGATTCACATCAGCCTCCTGCAGCACGCAGCCGGTTGTAAGGATTTCCGCTACATTCCGGCCAAAGGCGGTGGTGAGGTGGCATCCAACGTCGCCGGTGGCCACCAGGACTTCAACGTCAACCAGCCGGCTGAGGCTATGCCTCACTACCCCGATCGCCTCATCCCGATCTTGGGCTTCAGCAAAGAACGCTCAACGGCCTTCCCCGACACCCCGACGCACTGGGAACTCAAAGTCGGAACCGACGGTGAGTATGCCGAGCTGATGGATCTGGAAAACGGCCTCCACCAGATGCGCGGTATCATCGGCCCGCCCGATATGCCGAAGGAAGCTGTCGAATGGTACGAGAACCTTTGGAAAAAGGTCTTCGAGACCGCTGAGTGGCAAGAGTTCATGAAGAACAATGCCCAGCAGCCGATCTTCAAAGGTGCTGACGAATATAAGAAGTGGCTTACGACGTTCGAAAACAATCACGTGAAGATGATGCGTGACGTTTTCAAATGGCCGCTGCGCTCGGATCTGCGTGACCGCAACGGTAAGTAACTGACACACACACGTCGTACAAACCACGAGCTAGAATAAGTCGAAAGAGGCCTCAACATGATGCCCAGCCTTCTAAAGATTAGTCACAGATCATTCGAGATCGGCGTTGCAATTATCTTGGTTGCCTTGGGTATCTTGGTCTTTTTCGAGTCACTTCGACTGAACCCGGGCCTAGGGGATATCGGCCCTGAGCCCGGGTTCTTTCCCTTCGTCTTGACCATAGCAATGTTATTCGGCGTTTTCGTCGTGTTGATTGGTGTGGTGAGACAGCCGGACTTACGCCCATTCTTTGAAGCACGCGAAGAGGTAGTAGACCTCCTCAAAGTCGGGTTACCCATCTTCTTCGCAGTACTCGCGCTGAAATGGCTCGGTCTTTACATCACGGCTGGTCTCTACATGGCTTTCTTCATGGCTTGGTATGGCCGCTTCAAGAGCTATTGGGCACTTGCGGGCGGGGTAATCTTTCCGGTTGCTCTTTGGCTGACCCTTGCCAAGGGTTTCAACATCCCCATGCCTCACAGCATCTTCTACGAAACCGGACTCCTACCCTTCTGACAGACAAAACCTGATCCGCAGCTCAAAAGCTAAGAACACCCTGCGTTCAAGCAACAAGAACGGATTTATAGGGACGATACGTCATGGAAGCCTTCGAACTACTCGCCGTAGGATTCGGCGCACTGGCTGATCCCGCACGCCTTGGGTTCATGATGCTGGGCGTTATCCTGGGCCTTCTCGTGGGCGTACTGCCCGGAGTCGGTGGCACGACCGGTGTCGCGATCCTTCTACCTGTCACCGTGTTCCTGGAGCCAATTTCAGCCCTTGTTATGCTGGCAGGCATCTATTGGGGCTCGATGTATGGCGGTCTGATCACCTCGATCCTCTTTGCCGTGCCAGGGAACCCTTGGTCTGTTGCAGTGATGTTCGACGGAAGACCCATGGCAAAACAAGGCAAAGCACAGCTTGCCATGTCCATCGGGTTCACCGTGTCATTCGTCGGTGCAATGATCGCATCGATCTTGTTCACGTTCTTCGCGGTCCCCTTCGCCGAAATGGCGCTGAAGTTCGGCCCGCCAGAAATGTTCGCCGTTTTGATGATCGCTTTCGGCACCTTCATCGGTATGGGAGGAGCACCAGCCAAGGCACTCATCATGATCGCAGCCGGCTTCCTCCTGTCGACTGTCGGCCTTGACGTCGTCACCGGCCAGCCACGGATGACCTTTGGTAGCATTGATATGCTGCAAGGCTTCCACTTCGTACCGATAACGATTGGTCTGTTTGGCCTTGGCGAAGTATTGAACAACGCTGCTGAGCGCTACAAAGTACAGATTGAGGACTTGACCAAAGCGGCCAAGCTTGGGCTCCACGATATCACCGAGTCCATCCGTCTGATTATGAAGCACTGGGTGCTTGCCCTCTCGTCAGCCCTCCTTGGCTTTATCACAGGGATCCTACCCGGTGCCGGTGCCACCCCAGCCTCGTTCATGGCCTATGGCATCGCACAGAAGACTTCGAAGCATCCCGAGAAGTTCGGCCACGGCGCTCCTGAAGGTGTGCTCGCGCCGGAAGCCGCCAACAATGCTGCCGGTACTGGCTCGATCCTGCCGATGCTTGTCCTCGGTATCCCAGGTTCACCTACGGCCGCCATCCTCATGGCCGGCGTCTTCATGTGGGGCTTCGTGCCAGGACCACGGCTGTTCACTGATCAGCCAGAGTTCGTCTGGTCCTTTATCGCAAGCCTCTATCTGGCAAACGTAGCTGCGGTCGTGATCTGCCTCGTCGCTACGCCGCTCCTGGCAATGATGCTGCGCACGCCTTACGCAATCATGACGCCGATCATTGTCGTGCTTTGCCTGGTTGGCGCTTATGCGATCCAAAACTCAATGCTCGACGTTTGGCTCGTCGTTATCTTCGGCATCCTCGGCTTCATCCTGCGGCGGCTTGAATACCCACTGGCCCCGCTTGTCGTCGCCTTGGTTCTCGGTGCGCCAACCGAAGATGCTTTGCGCCAGAGCCTGATCATGAGCGACGGGTCTCCGTGGATCTTCCTGGAGCGTCCGGTGTCAACGCCAATCGCAATCGTTGCGATCCTGCTATTCCTGTTGCCTCTGTTCCAGATGTTGCTGCGTCGGTTCCGCCGCGGCTCTCCTGAGCAGGCACCCGGAGAATAGTCCCCTTTAGACTACGGATCAGATCAGGGCGGCCTATAGGCCGCCCTTTTTTGTTATCATTTGCGTTAGCCAAATCTCGGTGGCATCCAGATTTCCGCCTATTGCGACGCCGTGGTAGAGAAAGAAATGAACGTTTTCTCCCACCTGTCCAAGCTCCACCAAGCCCATAAAACTACAGGCGTTTATCATGACCCGTGAACTCAGCCACTTCATCGGCGGCAACCATGTGCCCGGAACTTCAGGCCGCTTCGGCGATGTCTATTGGCCAATGACCGGCGAAATCGCAGCACGGGTGCCACTGGCAACCACCAAAGAAGTTCGCCAAGCCGTTGAGAATGCAAAAGAAGCCCAAGAGGGTTGGGCCGCAACTAATCCCCAGAGGCGCGCACGCGTCATGATGCGTTTCGTTGATCTCCTCAACCGGGATATGGACAAGCTCGCTGACGTCCTCGCGCGTGAGCACGGCAAGACAATTCCCGACGCTAAGGGCGACATTCAACGCGGCCTCGAAGTCGCTGAATTCGCTATCGGCATCCCACATCTCTTGAAGGGTGAGTATACCGATGGCGCCGGACCTGCCATCGACATGTATTCCATGCGCCAACCGCTCGGCGTCGTCGCTGGCATCACACCATTCAATTTTCCCGCAATGATCCCGCTCTGGAAGGCCGCCCCAGCTATCGCTTGCGGCAATGCCTTTATCCTCAAGCCGTCAGAACGCGATCCAAGCGTACCGATGATGCTAGCGGAACTGTTCATCGAAGCCGGCCTTCCGCCAGGTATTCTCAATGTCATCAACGGCGACAAAGAAGCCGTCGACGCCATCCTTGATGATCCCGACATCTCTGCAGTCGGTTTCGTCGGCTCCTCTGACATTGCCCAATATGTCTATGCGCGCGCGGCCGGCACCGGAAAACGCGTACAAGCATTCGGCGGCGCGAAGAACCACATGATCATCATGCCTGACGCCGACATGGATCAGGCCGCTGATGCACTGATCGGCGCCGGTTATGGTTCGGCCGGGGAACGCTGCATGGCCGTTTCTGTCGCCGTACCCGTAGGCGAACAAGCCGCATCCGCTCTGCTCGAACGCCTCGTTCCAAAAGTCGAAACACTTAAAGTCGGCCCATCAACAAGTGCCGACGCAGACTTCGGTCCGCTTATCTCCAGTGCTCACCTGACAAAGGTCAGAGCCTATGTAGACCTCGGTATCAAAGAAGGCGCCGACCTCCTCGTCGATGGCCGCGATTTCAAAATGCAGGGTTACGAGAACGGCTTCTATATGGGCGGTTGTCTGTTCGACCGAGTCACGCCGGAGATGCGTATCTATCGCGAAGAAATCTTCGGCCCCGTCCTCTCAATCGTCCGTGCAGGAACCTATGACGAAGCCCTGCGTTTGCCATCAGAACATGAGTACGGAAACGGGGTAGCTATATTCACGCGCGACGGTGATACGGCGAGGGATTTTGTCTCCAAGGTCAACATAGGCATGGTCGGCGTCAATGTTCCGATCCCTGTCCCGCTGGCCTACCACACCTTCGGCGGCTGGAAGCGGTCTGGATTTGGCGATCTCAATCAGCACGGTCCCGATTCAATCCGCTTTTACACAAAGACCAAAACGGTCACATCGCGCTGGCCTTCCGGTATCCGCAGCGGTTCGGAGTTCTCCATTCCGACCATGAAATAATCCGTTCGAGAAGTTGCATGGCCGTGTCAATGACACGGCCCCACACGGTCGAGGTGGGTAGATAAACCTAGAAAAACGCGGGGGGCTAGCATGCAGTTCACACCGGATCAGATCACTATCCTGGTCCTGCTTGCCGGCGTCTTCGTCCTTTTGGTATGGGGTCGCTGGCGCTACGATATCGTCGCGTTCGGCGCTTTGATCGTCGCCGTACTTCTCAACGTCGTCCCGGCCGGAAAAGCATTCGAAGGCTTCGGCCATCCGGCCACCGTCATCATCGCGCTTGTCCTCGTCGTTAGCCATGGCTTGGCGGCGTCCGGCGCTGTCGAGCTGCTAGCACGCCACATTACGAACGCCGGACGCTCGATCTCCACTCACATAGCTGTCATGGCCAGTGTGGGGGGCCTTCTCTCGAGCATTATGAACAACGTGGGTGCATTGGCCTTGCTGATGCCCGTCGATATCGAAGCTGCTCGTAAGGCGAAGCGGTCACCGGGACTGACGCTGATGCCGCTCTCGTTCGCAACATTGCTCGGTGGGTTGGTTACACTTATCGGAACACCACCCAACATCATCATTTCGACATTCCGCGAACGCACCGTCGATGCACCGTTTCAGATGTTCGACTTCGCACCGGTCGGCATCGTCCTTGCCGTGGTCGGCATTGCCTTCATCGCGCTGGTTGGCTGGCGTCTCATCCCCACGCCGTCCGACGATAGCAGCGCGTCGTTGAGCACCTTTAAGCTCGATGACTACATTGCTGAACTCACCGTCAATCAGGATTCAAGCATCGTAGGAATGCCACTCCTCGATCTTGAGAAGGCCTGTCAGGACGGAGACTTGACATTGCTCAACGTGATCCGTGGCAAAAATCGCTTACCGAGCGCATCCGGCTGGATACAGATTCAGGATGGCGATGTCCTGCTGGTCGAAACGGCTGCTGAAGCGCTCGATAAGTTCGTGTCCGAACACAAGCTCTCATACGTCGAAGCCGACCACCAACGCGAAAAAATCGAAGGCACCGGACTGGAACTCGTGGAAGCCGTTGTCCGCCCCGGCGCACGCATCGAAGGACGCACCAGCGCCAACCTCAGTCTCGTTGACAATTACGGCATCTGGCTCATCGGCATTCAACGAAACGGCCGCAGGATTGCCTCGCGCGTGCGCCGGACGCCGCTGTCCGCTGGCGATGTCCTGCTATTGCTCGGCCCTCAGCAACGCATCCATGCCTTTCTGGATGCGATGGGCCTTCTGCCCCTCGCTGAACGCGGCCTTGAGGTAAACGCATCCGGCAAAGCCGCCCTAGCGACGGGAATATTTGCAACGGCCATCGCAGCATCGAGCGTTGGCTGGGTCGACTTGTCTGTCGCACTCGCTCTGGTAAGCACGCTCTACGTACTTACAGGCATAGTCCCGATCAAGCAGCTCTATGACACGATTGAATGGCCTGTCGTCATCCTGATAGGCTCGCTCATACCCATCGGATTGGCGCTCGAAACTTCAGGCGCGACGAACGTCCTCGCAAGTGGCCTCGTCAACGCCGCAAGAGATCTTCCACCGTGGGCGATCCTCACAATCATCATGGCCCTGACGATGGCGTTGTCCGACGTCTTGAACAATACGGCTACTGCCCTCGTCGCGGCTCCCATCGCTGTCGATGTTGCCAGATCATTGGAAGTGAACCCAGATCCGTTCTTGATGGCGGTCGCGGTTTCCGCGAGTTGCGCATTCCTGACCCCCATAGGCCACAAGAACAATACGCTGATCATGGGACCGGGCGGCTATCGCTTCGGTGACTACTGGCGCCTGGGACTACCTCTGGAAATCATAATCCTGGCCGTCGGCGTACCGATGATATTGCTCGTCTGGCCACTCTGAGCATCCTCGACGCACGAGGTATCCTGAAAACAAAAAGACCGCCGACTGTTGTGAACCGGCGGTCCTTTTTTAGTTCGTTTTCCCGCACTCGTTACGCCGCGGCGCGCACCTGGTTGGTCGCGCGCGTGATCTCCGCCATAGCAGCCGTCACACCGCCCTTGGCGTGAGGAACGCCGGCGAGCTCAAGACCCATCTCAACGCCCGACAGAGCACCCATAATCGTCAGATCGTTAGTGTCGCCGAGATGACCAATGCGGAAGACCTTACCGGAAAGACGGTTCAATCCCGTGCCCAAGGACATATTGAAATTCTCCAGGACCAAGGCCCGGAACGTATCGGCGTTATAACCTTCAGGCATGAGCACACTCGTCACAGCTGGCGAGTAATACTTCGGATCGCGACAAAGGACTTCCAGCCCCCAAGTCTCAACCGCAGCCCGGGTCGCCCGGCCATGCCGTTCATGACGCGCGAACACATTGTCGAGCCCTTCCTCGTGCAGCATCGTGATCGCTGTTTCGAGGCCATAAAGCAGACCGGTAGCGGGCGTGAACGGGAAGAAGCCACTGGCGTTAGAAGCAATCATGTCCTGCCAGGACCAGTAGGACCGCTGCAGCGACGCAGACTTTGCCGCTTCCAATGCCTTCTCGCTCACAGCCGTGAACGAAAGACCCGGCGGCAACATCAAGCCCTTCTGCGACCCGGAGATGGAGACGTCGACGCCCCATTCGTCATGGCGATAGTCCAAGCAGCCGAGCGAAGAAATCGTATCGACCATGAGGAGCGCAGGATGGCCGGCGGCATCCATCGCCTTACGGATATCCTGAATCCACGAACGGCAGCCCGTTGCCGTCTCGTTGTGCACGACGCAAACGGCTTTAATCTCATGCGCGGTATCACGCTTCAGGGCGCTCTCAATCGCATCGGCTTCAGCGCCGGTACGCCAGTCGGTCGGCAGGAATTCGGGCACCAGACCGATCTTCGCCGCCATGTCCTTCCACAGCGTTGCGAACTGGCCCGTCTCGACCATCAGCACCTTATCGCCGGGCGACAATGTGTTAACGAGCGCCGCTTCCCACGCGCCGGTCCCGGATGAGGGATAAAGAATCACAGGCTGCTTCGTCTTGAAGATCGTCTTTATGCCATTGATGACGCGCAGCGAGAGATCGGCAAAAGCTTGGCTGCGATGATCGATGATCGTACGCGCCATCGCTTGAATAATACGCTCAGGTACGGGGGTAGGACCTGGAATCTGAAGGAAGTGACGTCCCGGCTGGCGCGTCGTATTCGACATGATATCATCCTAAAGTTTAATAGTGCGGCGCCCATGACAAGCCGCAACGGCAGCGCAGGTCCCTCCTAGACACAGCGCAAGCCGCAAAATCCGATGCGGCAAAATGCATGCTAAGGCCCAGAGCTATAGGATTTCCGGCAACTGCCAGTCAAGTTGGCGCCATGCGGCACAAAAACCAGGCACACGTAAGATACCCACCAAGCTCCCCGCACCCGCAGTGAAAAAGCCGTTTACGGGTTTGGCGACGAAGGCTAGGCTGCAAAGGCTCCATGCCTGCCAAATAGCTACTCTACGAATTGTCACATGTGCGCAATTGACTCATACAAAGCGCGCGGCAGGTTAGCTGAGCCGCAACCAGAGCCGAAAACGGCCGGTCGCATAACACCCCACCTTTGGCGTGGGCACTGTTGTCACTTTTTCCTTATGGGAGGAAAAAAATCCTATGACGTCCAAGACCGATACAAAGTCCGTCTCCCGTCGTCGCTTTCTGAAAGGCAGCGCCATTGCTGCTGGTACGGCCGCGGTTGGCACAGTAGCAATGCCCAACGTTTCCCGGGCAGAAACTATCACGCTGAAGATGCAATCCTCTTGGGGTGCATCCGACATCTTCCAGGAGATGGCAAAACAGTACACGGATCGCTGCGAAGCGATGTCCGGCAACCGTCTCAAATTTGACCTTCTGCCCGCCGGCGCCGTTGTTAAAGCGTTCCAGGTTCAGGATGCCTGCTCTGATGGCGTCATCGACGCGGCTCACACGGTTTCCGCATACTGGTACGGTAAAAACAAAGCTGCTTCGCTCTTCGGGACCGGCCCGGTCCTCGGTTGCGACGCGACACAGATGCTGGCCTGGATCCAGTCCAAGGATGGCCGCGAACTGTATCGAGAGCTGACCCAAGATATCCTAGGCCTCGACGTTGTCGGCTTCTTCGCTATGCCGATGCCCACACAGCCACTTGGCTGGTTCAAGAAGGAAATCAAAACCGCCGAAGACATGAACGGTGTGAAATACCGTACCGTCGGCTTGGCAACCGACATTATGCAAGGCATGGGCCTAGCTGTAACGCAGCTTCCCGGCGGCGAAATTGTTCCAGCTCTTGAACGCGGCGTTATCGACGCGTTCGAGTTCAACAATCCGACGTCCGACCGCCAGTTTGGTGCCCAGAACGTTTCCAAGCACTACATGCTGGGCTCCTATCACCAGGCCGCTGAATTCTTTGAGATCATTTTCTCGAAGAAGAAGTTCGACGGCTTGCCACAGGAAATCAAAGCGATCCTCGAATACGGCGCCGAAGCTGCCAACACGGCAAACTACGCGCTCGCACTCGATCGCTATTCTGCCGACCTGCAGGGCCTGATGAACGAAGACGGAGTTACCGTCGCGCGTACGCCAAAGGCGGTGATGGAAGCACAGCTTAAGAGCTGGGACAAAGTGCTCGAAAAGCTGGAACAGGATGCCTTCTTCAAGAAAGTTGTCGACAGCCAGCGCAAGTGGTCGGAACGTGTGGCGTTCTACTACCTGATGAATGCCGCTGACTATCGTTTGGCCTACGAGCACTATTTCCCAAACAAATTGAAGATGGGCTGACCCGTCTCGGACTGACTTAAACCGGAAGTCGGAAGCTACAGATGTGGCTTCCGACCTATACGTATCGGTCCAATTTTTTGGGGACGCTAAACGGTGCTTTCGTTTATCCGAGCCGTTGACAAATTGTCGACTTGGGTGGGCCACGCGTTTGCGTGGTGCATCATCGCAATGACCTTCGGGGTCAGCTACGAAGTCTTTGTTCGCTACATACTAAGAGCCCCGACCACATGGGCCTTCGACCTCAGCTACATGATGTATGGCGCCCTGTTCATGATGGGCGGCGCTTATACGCTCGCCCGTGACGCCCACGTACGAGGTGATGTCTTCTATCGCCTCTGGCCGAATAGGGTCCAGGCCACCATCGAGTTGGTGCTGTATGTGATCTTCTTCTTTCCAGGCGTTTTGGCATTGATCATCGCCGGTTGGAAATATGCCAGCAAATCCTTCCGTTGGCTCGAAGTCAGCTCCATGAGCCCAGCCAACATCCCCATCTGGCAATTCAAGTTCATCATACCTGCTGCAGGGATACTGCTTCTCATTCAAGGTTTCGCACAAGTCTGTCGCTGCATCATATGCCTGCAGACAGGCTCCTGGCCGGACAAACTGGCAGACGTGGAAGAAACAGAAACGGCCTTGCTCCATCAGGCCGAAGACCACGCAAAATTATCTCAGCAGCTCTCCGGCAACAAGGACGCGCCTAAATGACCGACCCGCAAGTTGCCATCATGATGCTGGCACTCTTCATCTTCGTTGTCATGCTCGGCTTTCCCATCGCCTTTACGTTGATGGCGATGGGCGTGATCTTTGGCTACTACGCCTACTATGATCCTGAACGGATGACGTCGATATTCGACAACCGAATATTCGATTTGTTCGTCAACCAGACGTACTCGGTGATGTCCAGCGACGTGCTGACCGCCGTCCCCCTCTTCCTGTTCATGGGTTACATCGTCGAACGCGCGAACATCGTCGACCGATTGTTCACAAGCTTGCGGATCGCCGCCAAAAACGTTCCGGGGTCGATGGCACTCGCATCTCTTCTAACATGCGCACTATTTGCGACCGCGACGGGCATCGTCGGTGCCGTGGTCACGCTCATGGGGCTTCTCGCCTATCCGCAGATGCTGAAAGCCAAATACGAGCCCAGCTACGCATCAGGTGTGATCTGCGCCGGCGGGTGCCTTGGCATCCTGATCCCGCCGTCGATCATGTTGATCGTTTATTCTGCAACCACCAACGTCTCAGTCGTAAAGCTATATGCCGGAGCGTTCCTACCCGGTTTCATGCTGGCGGGACTCTACATGATCTATGTTGTCACCCGCGCCGTACTGAACCCCAAAATTGCGCCGCCACCTTCCGAAGATGATACAGCCGATATCTCGGGCTGGGCCCTCTACTGGCTGATGCTGACGTCGTTCGTCCCTCTTGCGTTACTAATCCTATCCGTGCTTGGCGCAATTCTCTTCGGTCTCGCCACACCTTCCGAGGCCGCTGCCGTCGGATCGCTCGGAGGACTTGTTTTGGCCGCCGCCTACGGATCCTTGACGTGGGAACGGCTCAAAGAATCCGTTTATCTGACCGTCAGGACTTCAGCCATGGTGTGCTGGCTGTTCGTCGGTTCCTGGACCTTCGCGTCCGTCTTCTCCTACTTGGGTGGAGAAAACCTCGTCAAAGAGTTCGTGATCTCTCTCGACCTCTCGCCAATCATGTTCCTGATCCTGACGCAGATCATTATCTTCCTGCTCGGTTGGCCGCTCGAATGGTCGGAAATCATCATCATCTTCGTGCCGATCTTCCTACCACTGGTGACGCACTTCGGGATTGATCCGCTGTTCTTCGGCATTCTCATCGCCTTGAACTTGCAGACATCGTTCCTGACACCACCCATGGCCATGGCGGCCTACTATCTAAAGGGGATAGCGCCGCCGCACATACGTCTGACTCAGATCTTCGCGGGGTGTATGCCCTATCTGGGCATGGTTCTGTTGGCGATGGTGCTGTTGTATACGTTCCCAGGCATCGCCCTTTGGATGCCCGAATATTTCTACGGCCATTGATCGATGAGGTAACATGGCGGCAAACGCCGGTGGACTGAATGAGCTGACGGTGACCGAAGCGGCAAGAGCGATCCGCGACGGCACCGTCACGTCCGAAAAACTCACAGAAGCCTGCCTCGCACGGATCGACGAACGTGACGACGCCATTGGCGCCTTCGCGCACATCGACCACGAGTATGCGCTCAAACAAGCCACAGTTGCCGACCAAATCCGCGGCACCGGAAACGGCATAGGCCCCCTTCACGGTGTCCCAATTGCTGTGAAGGACATCATCGATGTCGCCGGTTATCCCAATGAGAACGGTTGCCCGATATTTTCGGGCAACCGACCCCAGCGCGATGCCACCTGCGTGGCCGCGTTACGCTCAGCAGGCGCCATAATTATCGGAAAAACGGTAACGACGGAACTTGCCCTGCTCACACCCTCGACAACAAAGAACCCACTCAACACATCCCATACACCGGGGGGATCATCCGCAGGATCGGCAGCCGCCGTTGCAGACCTAATGGTGCCCGGAGCAGTTGGTACGCAAACCGCCGGCTCAGTATTGCGGCCCGCATCCTACGTCGGCATCTACGGGTTCAAGCCCACATCCGGCCTCGTCTCGCGCACAGGCGTCCTGCAGCAGTCCCACACACTGGATACGGTCGGCTATTTTGGCCATTCGATTGAAGACCTAGCGCTCTTAACCGATTGCATGGCCGGGTACGACGCTACCGATCCCGCAAGTTATTTTGCAAGTGGCCCAAACGTCGTTGAGCTAGCTGCCAGCAAGCCACCCCTCACGCCAAGCTTCGCGTTTGTGAAAACGCCAGCCTGGGATCAGGCAGATCCTGAAATGCGAGAGGCGTTCACCGAACTGGCCGGCGAACTCGGCGCTCAATGCGACGAGATCGAACTCAACGGCCTCGCCCGCGTCATCGAATGGCAGCGCTTGGTACAGCTCGCGGAGAACGCCTCGTATTACGGACCGCTGCAAGACCGAGCACGCAACCTGTTGTCCGACGAACTGAACGTTCGGCTTGATGAAGGCGTCAAAGTTCCCGTGCGCGCCTATATCGAAGCGATCGCGTCACGGGAAAGGGCGTACGAAGCCATTGCCGAAATCTTCGAGCACTACTCCGTTATTCTCACTCCTGCGGCGCCCGGCCCAGCACCGCATCTCGACGAAGGCATTACAGGCAGCCCGATTTTCAATGGCCTGTGGACCTATCTCGGCATGCCCGCCGTCTCAGTCCCGATTATGGAAGTCAACGGCCTCCCCGTCGGTGTCCAACTCGTAGGACCGCGTCGCGACGACGGCCGCCTTCTCCGCACCGCCAAATGGCTAGTCGAGCATCTGGCTCAACAACCCGCCACCGCGTGAGGCTCTTTCATGTATGACAAGCTGCTCGCAATATTCTCCCTCGCTCTCTACCTCGCATTCATTGCGATCCTCGGATACGCAGTCGAGGGCTGGGATATCAAAATCGTTCTGATTATCACCGGCCTGATGGTGACATACGATTTCTGGCGGGAGGCATTCAGTAAAATCAAGAATGGTAGCAAAGGCCACTAGCCAGCTACCCCACCAAACAGTCAAAAACAAATTGGCCCGGAGATGATCCGGGCCAATTGGATTCAAAACACCTAACGTCTGTCAGCTGCTTAAGTAAGCGCGAACGGCATTTCCTTACCGGCAAACGCGGCATCGATATTATCGAGAGCCTCGAAACCCATCTGATTTCTGGCTTCGATAGCAGCAGAGCCAAGGTGCGGAAGAAGGAACGTGTTCTCCAGTCCGTAGTAAGCCTCATTGATCTTCGGCTCACCCGCGAACACATCGAGACCAGCATAGCCGAGACGGCCCGATTTGAGCGCCGCGATCACATCTTCGTCCTTCACAAGATCGCCGCGCGCCGTATTCACAACGATCGCACCCTGCGGCATCTTTTCGATGGCATCTTTGTTGAAGAAATAGCGCGTCTCGGGCGTCGATGGCGCGTTGATCGAGAAGAACTCCGACACGGCCAACAGGCTGTCCAGAGTGTCATGATAGATCGCACCTTGCTCAAGCTCGGGGCTGACGCGAACGATATCGTGATAGTGGATTTCCATATCGAAACCACGAGCACGCTGCGCCAGTGCGCGACCGATCTTGCCGAAACCGAAAATGCCCAGTTTCTTGTTGTCGAGGCGGCGACCGACAAGTTGCAGCGGCGCCCAGCCCGGCCACGACTTCGTGCGGATCATGTGCTCGCCTTCAGAAGCGCGGCGCGCGGAACCGAGCAACAGCAGCATCGCGATTTCAGCCGTCGCCACCGTTACACCATGCGGTGCGTTACCGATCTTAATGCCGCGTGCTTTGGCAGCGTTCAGATCGATATGGTCGAAACCGATCGAGAACGTCGACATGATCTTGATGTGCTCCGGCAGCGCCATAACCGCGGCCTCAGGCATCTTGTCCGTGATCGTGATCATCACAGCGTCGACGTCACGCGCCTTCTCGGCGATCTCCTCTGGAGTCATCTGATGATCGTCTTCATTGAGCACCACCTCATAGTCCCGGTGGGCCCGTTCTTCCACGGCGCTCGGCAGGCGGCGCGTAATTAGCAGGCGCTTCTTCATAGCCGTAACTCCTCCCTCAAATAAGGATTTTTAGTTCAACCAAGCAGCTTGTGCCGCATGCGGCAGGCCCTGACAAGTATTTCGGCTAACAGACGGCGGAAGGCCGCAGCTTGACGCTTTCTTTACCAAGAATTCGGAATCTTGCCTCTGAGCATTACGGAACACGCTCACCCGCTCTCGCAAGCCGGCGTCCGTCCCACCAAGACCCACGCCGGGCCAGCCAAGGGGATCAGACCGATGAAATATATTATCGCTGCCCTGGCGCTTCTGGCCGTTCTCAAGGTCTACGCCCAGGATCAGATTTATCGCTCTGCAACAGCCGATGCGCTGATCGCCGCTTACCGCAACAATGCCATCGCCGCGTGTCAACGCGACCGGCTCAACCAATCCGCCGAATTTGCCGGTCTCGCTTGGTCGAAACCATCATCAATTGCGTTGCAGATTGGTCGCGGCGATCTCGGGGTAAACCTCTGGGAGATCAGCGATACGCGTTGGGATGCGGCATACAAGCAGCCCTATCTGGTGCTCGCACCTGCGGACCCGCAAACCAATCTGAGATGTACCTATGACATCAATATCAACGTCGCGAGCGTGCGACGAAGCGGTGCTTGAAATCGTACACCTCAATAGAAGCGACCTTGGTTTCCCACCAGTTACCATGCATCTCGCGCACTTGCGCCGCTGGTTCACCTGTCAACCTGAATGACGAACTCATCTCGCCAGTGCCGAAACCCTAGGAACCTTCCGCGAAAAAGGTCAGGCCAACTGCTCCGCTGGCCCAACGCCAAATGGGGATCGCGCATCAAGGGGCGAAGACTTATTGTCATCGCGGCTCTCGCAACGGGCTTTTCGCTGACCCTTTTTTTGACAACGCCAACCCGTTACTCCGCAACAACGACGCTCCAGCTTGATCCAAAACACGGCACCCTTTCAAACGACGCCTCGTATGATGTCATCGAAGCCGACGATGCACTTGCCGCAAAAGCTCTCTCTGACATCCGTTCTCACGAACTGGCCTTGGCCGTCGTCGTCCATCTCAAATTACAGGAGAGACCGGAGTTTCTTGATGAGGCTCCGCTGTGGCAACGCATACCCTCCACCCTCATGTCTCTCCGCGGGCAAGAGACATCACAACGCGATAGCCCTCAGATTCAGCAAAAGAATTCGCGCTTCGATTTTATGGACGAAGCCAGAGAAAACGACGACGGCAAAACCTTCGCTATTGATCCGAAACTGAGCCGTTCTGCGGCCACTGTAGCGGCGCTCATCAAAACGCGACGCTTGCGGAATACCCTTTTGATAACAATCACAGCAAAAGCGAGCGATCCCGAACTGGCCGCCCGGATCGCTGATACTGCAGCCGACGTCTACATTTCCCGGAAGCTAGCCCGCAAGAAACGCCTCGCTCAAGAGCGCATGCGCGCCGCGGAAGACCGCATCGCGGAATTGCGTGCACAGATTGGAGCGGCCAAGGCCTCCCCTCAGCCTCAAGCAACGGTACTCGCAAATCCAATCGATGCGCCAGATCCCACATTAAAGATCAATGCGCTCACCCAGCAACTCAACGAAGAAATGGAAACCGGGCGGCAAGCCGACACGAGCTTTGGGTTGCACTTGCCGGATGCACGCATTGTCGAGCAGGCGGCAGATCGACCGGTTTCACGCACCTCACAAATGCGCGCAGCAATCGGTTCCTTGGTCACCGGGCTACTGTGTGCAATCGTTTTCGCGCTAGTCATTGCATTACTCTCGCCTCGAAAACGAAAGAGTATCTGGCCACCGGCCTATATCGATTTGGCGCTTACCCAACCACGCAATCTACCAATGTCTCACCAGATGCCGCCCACTGCGCGAAGGGTTAGAACTCGACCTCAACGCTCCACTTGAGCGTGGCTTCTGGCGTGTTCTGATTGAGCCCGGCGAGTAATCCGACCCCGATCGTAACGGTCGTGCCCTCGTCCTTCTCTTCACCAAATTCTGCATCTGTATCGATGTCTATTGCGTTGTTTTCGGAACGGTAGGTGTAATAGATCAACGGCCCCATGCGGTGTTGATCGAAGTCGCCAAACAGTACCCGTGTCTCATCCGGCGTCCCACTATTCCCGAGCCGGTCTACCGTACCGTAGGCCTCCAGAGCGAATGCCCAGTTTTCCGTGGCATCGTATTTAATCTGCGTCGCATAGGCGAAATCCCATTTCGGATCGCGTTCGTCAGGATCTCCACCAAAGAAGTGCACGAGCGTCAGGTTGGCTACCGCCGACCACGGTCCATACTGCGCCTCAATGATTGGACCAAACACGACCGAATTAGCGCTACCCGTTTCGAGAGGATGCTCGACTTCTGTCAGGGCTCCCAACCCAATCCCATGTTTGTTTTTGATCGGAATGAGTATCACCACGCCTTCGACGGCGATTTCGTCGAGCGTAAGCCCCCCAAAGTCATTAGCAAACACCGGCCCCTCAGGGTCGTCCAATCGCTCTTTTTCATATTCGATGCCGACACGCATCCGAAAGAAGTGGGTGAGCGTCATCTCAATTTCGAGCGCATGGCGCTGCTGCGCTACGCTATTGTCATCATACGCGAATTCACCAGGCGCCACTTCCTGATACTGGCGCTTTGGCAGCCCCCACGAATGAGCATTTTGACTTTGAAACTCGACGGTCCCCGGCTCAGCCTCAAGATCCTTGATCTCGAATTGCCCAATCGCCGGCCCGGCATGCACCCCGCCTGCACCCAAAAAGCATAGGCTGGCCATCAGGCCACCGACTAGCCAGCACGCTGACGCCTTCATCCCCCCCCCCCGGTTCAGCGAAGACCGGAAGACATCCAAGTCTTCCCGAATTTTTCTTACAAAAGATCCCGACGACCGGATCAAAGCGTATTTTCCACAACTCAGCCAGCGCAATAGTGCAACAAGTTCACAGAAAGCCAGCCATCTTGCACTTAATCTGAGCACAATATCTGGCATCCAAAGAAGATCTTGCCGCCGCGAAACTGTTAACCCGTAGTTATCGGTTAATACCTAGAGTTCATGACGGTTCATTCCGATCGAGACAAACCAGAACATGCTCAACGGCTCGTTTAACAATCAGAATACGAAGTCATTAATGTCTGAATACGCATCATTGCTTGGTGATGCGGTATTACGGCATAGAACGCGTGTGGCCGAACACTCGGCGCGTATCGAGACTGAGCTGGCGAATAAGGTCAAATCCGAGTTCATCTCGAATATGAGCCACGAGCTGCGCACGCCACTCAACACCGTAATCGGTTTCTCCAAAATCCTAGCTGAGAATAACCGAAGCAAACTGAGCGATGAGAATGTCGCCGAGTACGCGTCACTGATCCATGACGCCGCCGTGCATTTGCTATCTGTCATCAACGACATTCTCGACATTTCGAAAATGCAGAGTGGCAAGTACGCACTCAATGAGCACGAAATTGATCTCGCTGCTGTACTCGAGGAATGCGCAAAGTCGGCAAAACGGCTGGGCGATAGCAAGAACATCACGCTCGTGTTCCTGTCCCCCCCGAGCCTGACTACGATCCGCGGGGAAGAAAACAAGCTCGCGCAGATCTTTAACAACATCATCTCCAACGCCATCAAGTTCACGCCGCCCGGTGGCACGGTTGTTATTGAAGCACTGCGCAATCCTGACCAGAGCGTAACAGTCCTTGTCCGGGACACGGGCGTCGGCATGAGTGCAGAAGAACTTTCCGTAGCGCTGACCCCCTTTGGTCAGGTCGATGGATCACGAGCGCGCTGGCAAGAAGGAACCGGCCTCGGCCTCACGATCGCCAAGGCGCTAACAGAACTCCACGGTGGCCAACTGCAAATTGAAAGCGAGAAGGAGCGCGGCACCCAGGTCTCGGTGCACCTCCCCTCACCTCATCACGTTTCCATAGCTCAGGGACGCGGCGCCGCCCTCGGCACTTTTATGTCGGGCCCCGACCCTTCGAGCCGGTGACCGGAACAATGACGCCCGGTCTGAACAAAAACGCGGAGCATCTAAAATGCTGAACGGCGACAGCTCCATTGGACGCATCGTATCCGTTACCGGTGGCAAGGCGATCCTTATGCTCGATCCTCCGGCCGAAGGCAGCCCAGCTATGGCCGGCAATCGGCCCGAAATGGGCACATTGCTAGCTATCGACACCTCGAATACGATCGTGCTCGCCATCGTATCCGCATTAAGTGTGCCCGTCCCTGCACAACGGGACGGCGAAGGCGAGATTTGGATCGCTGAACTCAACCTCGTTGGAGAGCTCTCCAGAGATCGCCATAGCGAGACGAGGTTCAATCGTGGTGTTACGAGCTACCCTGCACTTGGTGATCGCGTTCGCGTTGCCGCAAAGAGTGAGTTGCAGCTCGCATTTTACGGCTTCGATTCAGACAGCGTTCGCGTCGGCACGCTCCGCCAGGACAGCACGATTCCGGCTATCATTAAGGTCGATGATTTGCTCGGAAAGCACTTTGCGATCCTCGGCACGACAGGTACCGGAAAATCTTGCGGCACAGCACTCATCCTGCGCGCAATTCTCGACAAACATCCCGCCGCCCATATTGTGCTGCTCGACCCACACAACGAATACGCGAGCGCGTTCCAGGGCCGGGCCGAGGTCATTTCTCCAAGAAATCTGCAACTTCCATTTTGGCTTCTGACATTCGAGGAAGCAGTCGAAGTTCTGATTGGTGACGTTACACGCAAAGCAGAAATCGAAATCCTTCAGGAACTGATCCCGCTCGCGAAAGCACGTTACGGCATCGGCCGAAGCCCGGACGCGGTGAACCAACGGCTACGACGCCCATCGATTGATCCCAGCCGCTACACAATCGACTCACCCGTTCCTTATCGTATTTCGGACCTCGTAAGTCTGATCGACGAACGCATGGGTAAACTCGAGAACAAGCGGGATCTTGCGCCCTATCGTCAGCTCAGAGCACACATTGAGAGCATATCCTCCGATGTCCGCTATGCCTTCATGTTCGGATCAGTCACCGTCTATGACGGAATGGCGCAAATCCTTGGCCGTATTTTCCGTGTACCGGTAGACAACAAGCCGATTACAATTCTGGAACTCACGGGCCTTCCGACCGAAATCATAAACGTGGTCGTTTCCGTCATCTGCCGTATGACGTTCGACTTCGCACTCTGGGGTGAAGGCCAAGTCCCCGTGACACTCGTATGCGAAGAAGCACATCGATACATTCCCGCAAACACCGACCTCGGCTTCGAACCGTGCAAACGCGCCATCGCCCGCATTGCCAAGGAAGGACGCAAGTACGGAGCCTCTCTCTGCATCGTCACTCAGCGCCCCGCCGAGATCGATCCCACGATCCTCTCTCAGTGCAACACCGTGTTCGCGTTGCGCATGTCCAATGATAGAGACCAGAATATCGTGAAGGCCGCAGTTTCCGATCCCGGTTCAGGCCTTCTCGAATTTCTACCCGCGTTGGGGCAGCGCGAAGCAATCGCATTTGGCGATGGTGTGTCGCTCCCCGTACGTATCCATTTTGATGAGCTGCCAGAAGATTGTCTGCCACGCTCAGCCGCCGCGCGGTTTACCCACTGCTGGCAGCAATCTATCGGAGATCAGAAACTTCTAGAGCACATCGTAGAGCGCTGGCGCTCATTGGGCAGCGGCCAAGTAACCGCGACAACCCACGAATTGTTTGCTGAAAGTCTAGCTGTTTCCGACATGGATGACAGGTCGGCAACGTCCCCCTCATACGCATCGACCAGCACCGACAATCTCGACGAAGTCCTTCCAGCGCTCGAAAACATCCACGAACTGCCCGAGCACGCCCCTTACGCACCACGCTTCGCGCAACCGGCCCCGGCGAGCACCGCCAAGCCTCTGCGGCCGCCGGAGCAGACGTCACCCCCACAGCTCCGCGCAGTCCCCCAACCACAGCGCGCCAATGCCCCGCCCGCCACGAGCGCAGCCCTGAAGTCATTGCGTGAACGCCTTATGCAACGCCCACAGCGTTGAAGCTTGCGAGATCTAATTCAAAGCTACGATAAGCTTGGCGGTTTCAGCTCCGCCGAGCTTCCATGGCTGGCGCATCCGAGCTCAAATCGGCGAGCAGCGTTTCGCCTGCGATCGACCTCTGGCCAACCGCAACCATCGTAGATTTTCCCGGGGGCAGATAAACGTCGACGCGAGATCCGAAGCGGATCAGTCCAAATCGCTGCCCGACCCCGACACTGTCGCCCTCATGAGCAAACGTAATGATGCGCCGAGAAACCATCCCCGCGATTTGCACGACCGCGATTTCATCTCCGGTTGGCATCTCGATGACCAGAGCGCGGCGTTCGTTGTCCTCGCTTGCCTTATCGGAAGTGATGTTGACGAATGCACCGGGAATATAAACGGAACGCTTCACGCGTCCGGCCACGGGCACCCGGTTGATGTGCACGTCGAACGGCGAAAGGTGTGTCTCGATCCGCACACGCTCACGATCACCAAGCGCAAGCTCAGGTGGCGGGCGAACCTTTTCGATCGAAGCGATCATGCCGTCTGCAGCCGCAACGACAAAACCATCACGGAGCGGCGTCACGCGGTCAGGGTCTCGAAAAAAATAGGCGATGAAAATCGTGGCAAGCACCGCCAACCAGCCAAGCGGCGACCAAATGAAAAACAGGATCAGAGCCAGGATTGCCGCGACAGCGATAAACTTATGTCCGTCGCGATGAACCGGAACGAAATGACCTGCCAAACTTTCCAAAAAGCTCGATTGCTCGCGCACGTGGCAAACTCCTCTCAGGTAATCACAACCCGAATACCCGTTGGAAAGCTGAAACGCTATTCAATTCGAAAACCGACAATCCGTTTGCGGATCCGCCGGCTTTCAAACCTGAACCTTGTCACGTGAGTTCTCCCGCGCGCCACAGATAAAACGTTAGCGCTACTTGATCGGAAGGGCCTCGAATCGCACCTCACCACGTTTACCTTCGATACGTAGCAACAACGCCTGCCGGCCGCTCGCCTGAACACGCTCAACACTTTCGGCAACTTCCCGCGGCGTGCGCACTTGTTCTTGGCCGGCCTCAACGATGACATCACCAGGTTTGATGTTTTTGCCCGCCGCCACGCTTTCTGGCGCAACCTCCGTGACGATCACGCCATCGACATGGGCATCGACGCTATATTTGGAGCGAAGGTCGTCAGTAAGTTCGCTCAGCGTCATACCCAGAATCGGCCCGGTTTCCCCATCCTCGGCACTTGGCTCATCACCTGACGGAAGGATGCCTGCGTCTCCGGTTTCCTCCGCAAGCTGCCCCACCTTGACCGAAAGCGACATGGCCTTGCCTTGCCGCCATATCTCGACCGGAACAGTCTTCCCAATCCGCGTCTGCGCTACGATCCGTGGAAGCCCGCGCATCGTCGAAACGTCTTTGCCATCGAACGACACAATCACATCTCGCGCTTGGAGGCCCGCCACCGCAGCTGGGCTATCCGGCTCAACGGCTGCAATGAGCGCGCCTTTATTGGGCGGAACGCCCAGGTCCTCCGCAATTTCGTCAGCCACGGTTTGGATACGCACGCCGAGCCAACCTCGCCGTGTCACACCATACAGCTTGAGCTGCTCAATAACATTCAGAGCCGTATCTGAGGGTACGGCAAAGCCAATACCAATGGATCCGCCGGTCGGAGAGATAATAGCCGTGTTCACTCCGATGACTTCACCATCCATGTTGAACAGAGGGCCGCCCGAGTTTCCTTTATTTATGGCTGCGTCAGTCTGCAGGTAATCATCATATGGGCCGGAATTTATGTCCCGCTCCTTGGCTGAAATGATTCCCACGGTGACCGAACCGCCCAAACCAAAGGGGTTCCCGATCGCCATCACCCAATCACCGACCTGAAGCGTCTCAGATGACCCAAACTTCACATCTTTCAGTGGCGTTTTCGGATTGACTTTGAGCAACGCCAAATCCGTTTGGGTATCCTTGCCAACGATCTTCTCGACCTTCAACTTCGACCCATTGGCGAAGTTTACATAGATCTCGTCCGCATCCGCAATCACGTGATTGTTCGTGACGACAAGACCTTCCTTACCGTCCACGACGAATCCCGAACCAAGGGACGAAACGCGTCGTTCGATCCCTTCGTCAGCACCTGGCTGATTGAAAAAATCGTCAAAAAACTCTTCGAACGGCGAGCCCTTAGGTACCTTTGGCAGCGGCACGCCGCGAGGTCCCTTTGCATGCTGGCTGGTGGAAATGTTTACGACTGCATCAATCAGGCGGCCCGCAATAGGCGCAACGCTCTTTGGACCATTCTGAGCTATCGCTCCTCGCCTTGCCCCATCAGCGGCAAGGACAGATAGGGCCGCGATAAAGACGGCAAGAACCATCAAACCACGCAAGGGCGAACAAAAACCAAAACCTCGCATACGGTTGACACTCCCAGGTTAGCGGCCCCAAGCGCAAGTGGCGGAGTACAGCTCTGCAGATATTGTTCACTCTGCCACTGGACCAAAAGAAGGTTTGGCTAACCTAGCGACCCTGTCAATCCGGAGAATTCACTCTTGGCCTGAAACGAGAAACGCCGCCACGAAACCTTCCGTGGCGGCGTCAAGATATGGTTAGAACGAACTCATCCCCGGATCAGCCAAACAATGGCAAAACCAATGGCAACCGCCACCCAGCCGCAACGACTTCTCCGGCGTCTGGGCAGCCCGGCTGAGCATCGACAGTGCAACCCCAGGAGCGACTGCCCACAATAGCCCTTCGATGACGAGGACAAGGCCTATCGCGACAGCAAGGTCCGTCATATTTCAAAACGCACTTATTGCGGAGCAGGCGATCTCGACGCCGGCCCACTTGGCTGCGCCCCTTGTGGGTTGTTGAAATATTCGAAGAACTGCGAGTCGGGCGAAATCAACATACGTGTATCACCCGGCGACATACCCTTCTCGTAAGCCTGCATCGATCGATAGAAGCCGAAGAAGTCTTCGTCTCTGCCGTAAGCTTCCGCAAAAATTCTGTTCCGCTCGGCATCGCCTTCACCTCGAGTGATCTCGGCCTTTTTCGTCGCTTCAGCCAGAATCACCGTTGCTTCACGATCAGCCGTCGCCCGAATGCGGTTCGCAGCGGCATTACCTTCCGATCGAATTTCCGTCGCCTCGCGCTGGCGTTCGGTCTGCATGCGCCGATAGACGGCTTCCGAGTTCGCTTCTGGCAGATCGGCACGCTTAATGCGCACATCCACGACGCTGATGCCGAGGTCCTTAGCCTCGCGATTCACACGCTCCAGAATCGACGTCATGAGCTCTTCGCGCTTATCGCGGACAAGCTCCTGGAATGTCGCGTTACCGAGCGTATTACGCAGCGAGGACTCGATCACGTTGCTGAGGCGTTGCCGTGCAATCCGCTCGTCCCGCACCGTTTGGTAGAACAGCAGCGGATTGATGATTCGAAAACGCGCAAAAGCATCAACGACAAGACGCTTCTGGTCCGAAGCGATAACTTCCAACGGCTCCGCCTCAAGGTCGAGGATACGCTTATCGTAGAACTCCACCGTCTGGACGACCGGAATTTTCCAATACAGGCCCGCGTCGTTCACTGGCTGACCATCCGGGCCAACCTCAAACTCATTGATCACGTTTACTGGCTTACCGAACTCGAGAACGATCGCCTGCTCGGTCTGCCGTACGATAAATGCCGACAGGTAAACGACGGCCGCGCTGAGACCTGCCAGAATGATCAGAATGGCTAATAGCGTGCGCATTGGCGTTATTCGCTCCCCTTAGCTGCAGTACCGGCGCGTTGGCGCAGCGGTTCAAGTGGCAGGTAGGGGACCACTCCAGAAGTGTTGCCCTTTGAATCCATGATGATTTTATCCGTACCTTGGTAGACCCGTTCCATGGTTTCCAAGAACAAGCGCCTGCGTGTCACGTCGGGAGCCTTGCGATATTCCTCGTAGACTTTTTCAAAGCGTGCAGCCTGACCAGTGGCTTCCTGAACAGCCTGCTGCTTGTAACCTTCCGCAGCCTGGAGAATACGCTCAGCCTGACCACGCGCCTCAGGCACAACCTTGTTTGCGTACCCGAAAGCTTCGTTCTGAATGCGTTCGTTGTCAGCTTTAGCCGCCTGGACGTCACGGAACGCGTCGATGACCTTCAGCGGCGGATCCACTTTCTGGAGCTGAACGCGCGTCACACGAATACCGGAACCATAGCTATCCAGCGTCTTCTGCATAAGCACGCGCACGTCATCTTCGGTTTTCTGACGTGCACCTGTCAGGATCGGCTGAATATCACTCTTGCCGACAACCTCGCGCATCGCTGCCTCGGCAACCTCTTTCACCGTCTCATCCGGGAATTGCAGGTTGAAAAGATATTGCTCGGCGCCTGTCTGTCCCGTGTTCGGATCCTTGTCCTCTGCCTTAATGCGCCAGAACACCACGAAATCCACGTCAACAATGTTCTCGTCGCCCGTAAGCATCAGGCTTTCTTCGGTGACGTCCCGCTTAGCGACCCCGCGCATGCTACTTACTGAGCGCATACCGATCTCAATGGAGTTCTCACGTGTCACCTTGGGCAACATCACTTCCTCAAGCGGATAAGGCAGACGGAAATGCAGACCTGGGCCTTCCTGACGATTGAACTGACCGAAGCGCAAAACGACGCCGAGTTCGTCTGGCCGCACCGTGAACGTGAAAGCAAAAAAACCAACGAACGCAGCAGCAATCGCCGCAATAAGCAACAAGAGCGGTCCAGGCACCCCACCTGAATGCATGACTTGCTTCATCCGGTCTTGGCCGCGCTTGAGCATTTCTTCCAGATCTGGCTGCTGACCGCCGCCGCCTGGACCATGCTGACCGCCGCCTCCAGGACCTTGTCCCCAGGGGCCGCCTCCGCTCTTCCAACCACCGCCGCCGCCATTTTGATTATTCCAGGGCATACGTCTTAAGCCTCATGTCTGTTGGAAGGCGTGGGCGCCAATTTCGCATAGCGATGGCAGCACCACGTGAGAAGTTCATGATCCGTGCGGACATCGGATCAAAAAATATTGTCCGCCCGCTTATAGGGCATCGAACCCTGCGCGCGCAAACAACCGCTTCGAATTTGGTGATGCAGGCGCTGCCGTCAAGACGATATTGCGACCTAAATCCATGCAAACAGTCAAAAAATACGGTTGCAGAGGCAGCAATTAGATCCGATCCATAATTTTTAAGGTCGCTGCGTACTGATCCCGCTCGGTCCTGGGAATGGGCTCCCGGCCAACCTCTCGCCATATTTCAGCATCGAGCGGAGGAAATATTGTGTCGCCTTCTGGCGTCCCGTGCACCTGCGTCCAGTAGATTCTGTCCGCATGATCCAACGTATCCTTATAAATCTGCGCACCTCCGATGACAGCAACCTCGTCTGCGCCGCGCGCCTCCGCCAACTCTCGCGCGAGAGCAAGCGCTGCGTCAACATTGGTAACGACATATGCGCCATCAGCCTTAAAATCAGCGCTGCGGGTTACAACGATATTGTCGCGTCCATCCAAGGGCCGTTTCGGTAGGGAATCCCACGTCCGGCGCCCCATGACGATGGGCTTACCCATCGTCAAACGACGAAACAGCTTCAGATCGGAAGAAAGACGCCAGGGTAGTTCCCCATCGCGGCCAATGACACCGTTCTCCGCAACGGCAACAACAAATGCGACTTTTACCATGAACTCCTCTGGCAATTCAGCCCCGATGGGCGTGTCTGACACGCGATGCGGCTAAACCGCTACGTCGGCCTTGATATGCGGATGCGGATCGTAGCCCTGGATCTCGAAGTCTTCATACGTGAAATCAAAAATGTCTCCGACGTCGGGATTGATCCACATTTGCGGAAGAGGCCGCGGACTGCGAGCCAATTGTTGGTCAGCCTGTTCCAGATGGTTCAGATAAAGGTGCGCATCTCCCAGCGTGTGAACGAAGTCGCCAGGCTGCAGCTCTGTGACTTGCGCCATCATCATAGTCAGCAAAGCATAAGACGCGATATTGAACGGAACCCCCAGGAAAATATCCGCCGAACGCTGATAAAGCTGACAGGATAAGCGTCCATCCGCGACATAGAACTGAAAGAGGCAATGGCACGGCGCCAAAGCCATATCCGGGACGTCCGCTGGATTCCATGCCGACACAATCAACCGGCGACTGTCGGGATTGGTCCGGATCTGATCGACAACATCGCTGATTTGATCGACCGCACGCCCATCGAGCGTCGCCCATGAACGCCACTGCTTACCATAGACCGGGCCGAGTTCGCCGTTTTCGTCAGCCCATTCATCCCAGATGGTTACGCCATGCTCGCGCAGGTATTTGACGTTCGTGTCGCCGGTTAAGAACCACAACAACTCATGGATGATCGACCTCACGTGCAGCTTTTTGGTCGTCACCAACGGAAAACCCTCGGAGAGATCGAAACGCATCTGGTGTCCGAACACGCTTAACGTGCCAGTTCCAGTACGATCGGTTTTCCGCGTGCCGTGCTGGAGCACACGCGCCAGCAAATCGAGATAATTCTGCATGAAGTCAGCCTAGCCCGATTCCCAGTAGGACCACATCGGTCCATCGGTTTCGATCAATCTCTACGCGGGCACGGGAAACGCCGCGAGATAGGAGATGATCACACCATTATAGACGCCGTGGCAAATGATCGGCACCCATAGGCTCCCCGTCTGCCACAGGAGCCAGCTCAGCACGAGTCCGACGAGAAACACTTCTCCCAGACCAGCCAGCGAATAGCCCGCGTGCAGTCCCGTCCAGGCGACCGTCGTAATCACCGCCGCATTCACAAATCCCAACCGCGATTTCGCCAGCGCCGACTGAAGGAACCCCCGAAACAACAGTTCTTCCGAGAGGGGAGCGCCAATCACGGCGACCAGCGCTAATGCCCACCCCCACGGGGACTGCATGATTTCCCACAACGGTCGGAGATCGCCGACCAGGTCGTCAGGAAAAATAAGAAAAGTCAGCAAAGTATAGACAAGCGTGACACCCGCTATGAACGCGAGGCCGTTCGCGACATCTCGCCACCCTCCCGCAGGCTGGCGCAACGCTAGAACATCGGCGCGCCGCCCCCCGAAGAAGCCGGCAGCGAGAACCGTAAGCCCTATAATAAGAAGCTGTACCAGAAGCTCGACCCAGAGCGATCGGCCTTGCGAATCAGGTTGGCCTTCATTGGCCAGCACAAGAATGCCAAACCCCGCCGCTGCAGCACCAATGAAGATCACGAACGTGGCCAATACCGCCAGAACTGGGCCCCACCCGGTGCGCGCGTGATAGGCCGGTGTATATGGAAAGGCGCGCGCCAAATATGCGAGAGGCATGCCCTGAAACCCTTCTTCTACCTATCCGTTATCCCTTAGGACGCCCAGATAACGGGCTAAAACGGACAAGCTTTATGGATCCGTGAAGACCCGGCGAATCATAATACCGGACGCTGAATTCTGAGGATAAAGCGAAGGCAGAAATGTCACCCTGAAGCATTCGCTCACACGAACTATCGCCTGTGTAGCGGTCCTGCCTTGCAACGACACTTTTTTTTCACTTGCAGCCGTCATATATTCAAATCGCTGGAGCGATCCAGCTATGGCGATAAACGCGGTCGTAATAAGCCGTTCGGACCCGGGGGCGGTACCCGGCGCCTCCACCACATGCCCACGCGCAAAATGCGAAAGAGCCGTTTGGCCGCGTGTGCGTGGGTATCTGATGGGGGCGAAATAGGATCGACGAAGGTGTAAAGGGCTTAGCTTTTGCTCGGCATGGTTCCGCCGTTATCGGGCCGATCATAATAGTTGCAAATGACAACTATGCTGAGGCCGCTGTCGCTGCGTAATGCAGTGCCAAAAGCCTGAACTTGAAGTCCTTATCCTAGCTGGGTAAGGCGCGGTATCGGAGGGCACCGGGCAACAGAAGCCCTCCACTAATTCTTGGCGCACCTTTGGCGAGCGGGGCGCAAAATAATAAGGTTGCGCGAGACGAGATGACGACCGAGCAAACGATCGACTACGAGACCCTGGCGCAGGAAGCCATGCGCGGCGTCGTGCGCACCGTTCTGCAAAAGGCGGCAAAATTCGGCTTGCCGGGCGATCATCACTTCTACATCTCCTTCGAGACACAAGCCGCCGGTGTCGCTCTCTCTAAGAGGCTGAAGGAGAAATATCCCAGCGAAATGACGATCGTTCTCCAGCACCGCTTCTGGGACTTGAACGTTTCGGACGACCGCTTCGAAGTGAAGCTCACGTTTGATGGCATTCCCGAGCGCCTCGTCGTGCCCTTCTCAGCCATCAAAGTCTTCTTCGACCCGAGTGTGCGCTACGGTCTGCAGTTCGAGGAACCGGATTTCACTGCGGACAGCGTGGACCAATCGGTAAGCTCGCTGGAGTCGAACTATTCCAGCCTCAACGGCGATTCAGATCCCGAGCACGCCGAGCCGACATCGCTTGCAAATGCCGCCAATCGGCGTTCGCACAACCGCCGCCGCGATGACAACGCAAAAGAACCGGCTGCTGATGTCGTGAAAAAGCACTCGCCGGCCCAAGAACGCGCATTGAACGGTAACGCAGAGCAATTAGACGGCCTCGAAGCCGAGGCGAATGAAGAAGAAGCAGAACTGCCTGCGACTGTCGGCGCTGAAATCGTAAGCCTCGACGCTTTCCGCAAAAAATAAGCCAGCTTACCCAAAACATGTTCGGCTCCGTGGCACCGCCCGCCGCGGCCGGATTTGTCCTGTCTGGCATAATACCAACGGCGGGGACCGCCTGAGGTGGCGCATCTCGTGCGTCCCAGTATAAATGCGCTTGCAAACAACTCTTTCCGACGAACGAAACCAGCAGTGAGCCGCCCATGACCGCCACAGCCCCCAAGGCAACGCCCCGCACCGAAACCGATACATTCGGCGCCATTGAAGTTCCTGGCGACAAATACTGGGGCGCACAAGCCCAGCGCTCACTCGGCAACTTCAAGATTGGCTGGGAGAAGCAGCCGGCGCCCATCGTTCGCGCTCTTGGCATTGTTAAGCGCGCCTGCGCCGAAGCGAATGTGGAGTTGGGACGCCTTAAGCCGGACGTCGGCAAAGCCATCGTCAACGCGGCCCAGGAAGTGATCGAAGGCAAGCTGGACGAGCACTTCCCATTGGTCGTTTGGCAAACGGGTTCGGGCACTCAGTCCAACATGAACGCCAACGAAGTGATCTCCAATCGCGCGATTGAGATGCTGGGTGGCGAGATGGGCACGAAGTCTCCAGTCCATCCCAATGATCATTGCAACATGAGCCAGTCGTCGAACGATACGTTCCCGACAGCCATGCACATCGCATGTGCCGAAGAAATCCAGCATCGCTTGCTGCCCGCGCTCCAACAGTTGCGCAATGCGCTGAACGACAAAGCGCAGGCCTGGAAGTCACTTATCAAGATCGGCCGCACCCACACGCAGGACGCAACGCCTCTCACTCTTGGTCAGGAGTTCTCCGGCTACGCACAACAAATAGAAAACGGTATCCAACGCATTGAAATGACGCTCCCGCGCCTCATGGAACTGGCTCAAGGCGGCACCGCCGTCGGTACGGGGCTCAATGCCCCCATCGGTTTTGCCGAAATGGTTGCGGAAAAGATTGCGGCAATCACCCAGATGCCGTTTACAACCGCGCCCAATAAGTTTGAAGCCCTAGCTGCGCACGACGCGATGGTCTTCAGTCACGGCGCCATCAACACCGTCGCCGCCTCACTCTTTAAGATCGCCAACGACATTCGCTTCCTCGGTAGTGGTCCGCGCTCCGGTCTGGGCGAACTGTCGCTCCCGGAGAATGAGCCGGGCTCATCCATCATGCCGGGCAAGGTCAATCCCACGCAGTGCGAGGCCATGACCCAAGTCTGCGTGCAGATCTTCGGCAACAACGCCGCAATCACGTTCGCAGGCAGCCAAGGCCACTTCGAATTGAACGTCTATAATCCGGTGATGGCTTACAATTTCCTGCAATCGGTACGTCTCATGGCCGATGCCACCGTATCGTTCACGGAAAACTGCGTGGTTGGCATCACGCCGCGCGAAGACAACATCAAGGCCGGCCTCGAGCGCTCGCTCATGCTCGTCACCGCCTTGGCGCCCAAGATCGGCTACGACAACGCAGCAAAGATTGCCAAGACGGCGCACAAAAACGGCACCACGTTACGTGAGGAAGCAGTCGGCGGCGGCTATGTGACGGATGCCGAATTCGACGAAATTGTCGACCCGTCCAAGATGATCGGCCCAAAGTGATCCTTAGGAGCCTAGGGGCCGCCCATGACAGGGGGCCCCTACGGATAGGCACCCAAACCATTATCTAATTTGCGGACATACGCGGCGTTGCACCAAAAAATATACTATTCCACACAGACCACTTCGCAAATGCAGCATCACCGCTCGATAAATTTTGGAAGAAGCCAAGTAATTCAGCGACACGTCTCGGAAAGTTATTTCGCACTAGCGAATTAACCTGTCGCCTTATGCACGCGGAGGAATAAGCACAGCAGAACTTCTTGGTTAGGATGAGCATGCGCGCTGGCTACAGTTTGCAAACACAAAATGAGCCAGACCGGAGGAACGCGCAATGACCACAACCCAGACACTGTCCTGGTTAGGTTTCTTTCTCTCCATCGCCGTCGTGATCGCGATCAGCATTTCGATCTGAGTTGTAGGATATGCGATGGCGCAGCAAACTGATGTGTTGCGTTTCGCTCTCTGAGCCATCGCCCCAACAATCTCAGCGCAAATTGCCAGAAATTATGTTGGCTTTCGCCTTTTGCACGCATTGAACTGACGTAGATCTCTGGCAAACCGGACGATCAAGCCTCTATCGTCGAAGCCGGGTTATAAAATACTAGATACGTCCGTCCCAGCCTCAATGCCGCGAGCCATACATGAACTTCCAACAGCTTCGGATCATCAGGGAAACCGCGCGGCGCGGCTTCAACCTGACAGAGGTTGCGGGCGCACTCTACACTTCTCAATCCGGCGTCAGTAAACACATCAAGGACCTCGAGGATGAGCTTGGCGTCGAGTTGTTTGTACGGCGCGGCAAGCGCCTGACCGGCCTGACTGGCCCTGGCGAAGAACTTTTAGAACTTGTCGAGCGGCTCCTGCTAGAAGCCGAGAATATCAAACGCATCGCTGATCAATATTCACAAACAGATCGCGGCGAACTCACTGTAGTGACCACGCATATGCAGGCTCGCTATGCGTTGCCCCCCATCGTCGCAAAGTTCAAGCAGACCTTTCCCGATGTGCATCTTGTACTTCACCAGGCCAGTCCGGCGGAAACGGCCTCGATGCTTCTTGATGGCTCAGCCGATGTTGGTGTCGCGACCGACGCTCTGATCGACAATCCCGACCTGATCTCATTCCCCTTCTATTCCTGGCACCATGCTGTCATCGCACCGAAGGGACACCCGCTCGAAAAAGTCACGCCGCTGACGTTGGAAGCGATCGCCGAATATCCGATCATCACGTATAATCCCGGCTTCACCGGCCGCGCCGGTATTGATGCAGCCTTCGCATCCGCAGGTCTCTCACCCGATATTGTCATGGCAGCCCTGGACGCAGACGTGATCAAGGCCTACGTCGAACTCGGCTTAGGCGTAGGGATCATTGCCTCGATGGCGTTCGATCCCACGCGCGATACCAAGTTGACGTTGCTCGATTCCACCCCCCTCTTTCAAAAGAACACCTCGCGGATCGCACTTCGCCGCGGCCGATATCTACGCGGCTTCGTCTACCGTTTCATCGAATTCTGCTCGCCCGAATTGACCGAAGGCCTCGTCCGCTCGGAAACCTCACCATCGGGCAGCAACACCTCCGGCGAATGAGCTAAAAGCAAAGTCTGAAGGTTCGAAATCCGTCGCCACCCCAAAGAGGGTGGACAGCATGTAACTTGGCAATCCCGGGTTTTACAGGCTATCAAAATTCCCAAGACGCCAGAATTGGGAACGGATCGACGCTCATGACCGCCGAAATCATCAATTTGCGCCAAGTCCGCAAAGCCCGTGAACGCGCGCGTAAAGAAGCGCAGGCTGAAGAAAATCGCGCAAAATTCGGACAGTCGAAAACCGAGCGCCAAAAACGCTCATTAGAAGCAGAACACGCGAACCGCCAACTCGACGGTGCTCAGCGTGTCGGATCGCCAGACCACCAACCCTCGACCCCACCCAGCAATCCCAAAGATGATATCCCACCATCAGGTGGTGCGGCCTGATGCGGCCTAAGAAGCGCTCTTTCTCAATTAAGGGGCACCGCACATCGCTTTCGCTGGAAGAGCCATTCTGGGCGGCATTGAAGGAGATCGCGGCCTCGGATGATCGGTCTCTCGCCGATATGGTCGGAAGCATCGACGCACAACGCGGCGACACAGGTTTATCGTCAGCCGTGCGGCTCTACGTCCTTGAGCGCTATCGCGAAGCAGCACGCACCAACAAGCCGAACGAAGAGCCGGCTCATTCAACTGAAAATATCGAACGTTCGCCCCACTGACGCTTTGGCTCGTCAGTTCGTGCCGAGCAATTGCTGGCGCATGATGTCCGACGGCGAGAGTTGGGGTATCTCCCGCGCGGGTCGCGGACGCGGAGCCCGCTGTACCTGAACGGATGGCGGTGGTGGTTCGTTGATGACTGCTTCCGGCGGCACGGGTTGACCTGCTCCCGGAGCAAATTCACCGGCATTGCTACCTTGCCCCGGAGCCGTCTCGATAGGTGGCAACGGTTCTGAAGTGATCACCCCGTTCATGCTGTTAGGCGTAATCGGATATTGAGGGCGCGCGGCGGCAGCGGCGGCCGCAGCCTTAGCCCGCTCTTCTTCAATCTTACGCTGCCGAGCGCGCTCACGCGCCGCCGCTTCTTCATCCAGGCGACGCAAGCGTTCCAGCTCGTTAACGTTGCGCTCCATACGCCGCACAGTCAGCTCGCGCTCCAAGGTATCCGCCGTCACCTTGGGCTCAAGCGACGCCAATTCCGCGACCGGACCGACAAACGTCACAGTTACCGGAGGCCAATCAGCCTCGCCATTGACAGCTGACTTCGCCTGAATGCGCCATTCACTATCAACAGCCAATGCGGCGATATCGAACGTCGTAATGATCTGCGTGCTTCCCTTCGGCGTATCAACCTTGATCGGACTAACCCGAACAGCACCGTCGATAATCTCAAGTGCGACGGAGCGCTTTCCTACCGGCAGTACGCCCTTACCCAGTTCCTGACGCAAAGTCCCCGCGAAGTTGTCGATCGGATCATCCGAGGCCACCAGGGACAGCGCTGAGCCGGTAACAAGAGCCGGATCAAGCCCGTGCACCTTGGCGTCGGTAAAAGTCAGTTCTCCCGAACCGACGAGTGCAGAAACAAGCCCGCGTGGCCCCAGCGCGCGCCCCGTGAACTTGGCATTCGCATCGACTGTGCCTGTTGCGAGCACACGGCCTCCGGCCTTCTGCGAAACGACCTCAGCCAAATTCCCACCTTGCAGAGCAACGTTGCCACTGGCGATCACCCCCGCCGGCGCACGCTCCAGTGACAGTTCACCGCTGACCCCGCCACCGAGCACCGTTGCTTCCTTGAGTGTGAGCTCAACACGCGATCCGCCAAACGAAACTGTCAGATCAGCATTCTCGGCATGCAGCTCTTCATTGAACATCAACCGGCTGGCCTTCAGCTTGAGCTGACCGGAGAGGTCCACGAGTGGGGACATGTCGAAAGCCTGATCTGAAAAGACCGCGGCATCCGTGACCAATCCTTCGGCCGCCTGCGCAACCTGTGGAAGGCCCGTCCCGCCTGCTGCTGAACGTTGTTGCCCGGGATCCGTGTCTTCAGGCGCCTCCGATCCCTGTCGGGGACGCGCCAGAACAGCGGACATGAGGCCGGGCAGATATGCTGCATCGGTCGTTAAGTCCGCTTCGAGCCGGCGACCGTCGCCTTTCTGGCGCGAAACGGCAATCGAACCCGCAAGCCGCGAGCCGGCAAAAATCATATCCCGCGGCGTAAACACGTAGCGCCCGTTGCTCCGGGTAAACTCAACAACACCCTGCGCCGGGCCCAACTCCGCGCCATCCGCCAGCTCAATGCCGACCAAGCCAAGCACATCGTTACTTTGCCGGGCGTTGACGACAAACTCTCCGGAGATCGCGCTCAGCATATCGCCAGCAACCCCGCTCTTGCCGTCGTAAATCAGCGAAAACCCATCGCCATCCAGCGTCGCCATCGTCAGCATGCCATCATTAGGAACGCCAACAGCCTTCAACAGCCCGCTACCCCCATTCAGCGCTGAATTGGATGTTTCAAAGCCCTCTGCTCCGCCAAGCCAATTTGCCACCCAACGCGCCGCCTTGCCATCCTTGACGCGCACAAGGATATCCGCGGACTTCTCACGCCAATGATCAATGCCGCCATCGAGCCGAAGCTGTGCCTCGACTGACCCTCCGCTGGCCATTCCATCAACGTCAATATCAGCGGCATTGGGCAGGCGTTGCGAAAGAGCGAGGTTGCCTGCAAGCCGAAACGGCGCAAGATCCGACAGCCGTTCGGTAAAGCGCCCCCGAGAAGCTTCTCCGCCTAGCGCGTTCGCAAGCATAGTCACCGCCTCTTGGTTTTGCGCTCCAATAACGAACCGCAAGGTCCCCTTCGGTGCTTTGGAAGGCTCGGCAATGCTGCCCTCCATGGAAACCGACAGGCCGGACGGAGTTTTAAAGTCCGCGGTGGCGATCTCTATGCGGTTATCCCGCAAGGCAATGTCGGCATTCACATCCTTCAGTTCGTTGGAACCGTTACGCAACGTGTCCGCACGCACACGCAAGCGCACGTCACCAAAATCTCCAGAGAGCCAAGCGGGAAGGACATTATCGCCCGAAGCAGTCTCAACGCTCTTGCTCAAGATGTCGACAATGGCAGGCATTTGAAAATCATTGAGCCCGACCCAGCGCGTATCAATCTCGCGGCCTTCGATCTCCACGGCGAGCCGCTTACCATTTTTGTTCTCACGCCAGCTCACGCTACCTCGGATGGGAACGCCGGAAAATTCGGCACGCGCGTTAGAAAGCTGGAGGCTGGAACCACCCAGCCGCATCTTTCCATCAACGGCAAAGGGCCCATCGCTACTGATGCCACTGGTTGCTCCAGGGCCAAGCGCCCAGGAAATCACGTGTGCCGCGCTCACGCCTCCGACATAGAGATCACCTGAAAAAACCGGCACACCCTCTGTCGCCTCAACCTGTCCGGAAAAATCAAACCGCGCGCCGCCCGGCAACACAGCGCGCATCGTCTTCATCTCAAGAGGACCACCGTTGCGCTGCATCTCTAACAAGACATCGCTCACGGCATCGCCGCCGAGATTGACCTGATCGACCCTAAGGTCCGCACTCACGTCGACGCGTTCAGGAAAGACGTCGATCAATCCTGCAAGAAGTGATTGAGCCGTTTGAACGGGGCCAGTAAAAGCTTGAGGTTTGGCACCGGTTGCTTCACCGTTTCCAGGTGCCCTTCCCGCAGGGGTTTCACCTGTAGGCATTGCCGATGCTTGCGACGGCGTCCCGCCTGCCAATCGGTCAAGATCAAGCCAGCGCGAACTGAGAGACAAATCAATCTGGTGTCGCCCGCCCCATTCCGCAGCCATCTGACCGACGACAATCTGCGGCTGCCCAGAATTTTCAAACGAAGCAACAATTTCGGATAATTGCGCGCCTTGGGGACTGCCTTTCATCTTCGCCTTGAGTTCGGCGAAAGCATCATCCCCCATTTTGTTGATCTGAACCCGCCCCGAGAGATCCCCCTCGATAGCCGGTTGTTCCCAGAGATTGCTCAGTCGAAGATCGACGGTGTAACGATCCTTGCTCGACGGTGTCCGGATTTGTCCATTCAGGCGGACGGTGCCAGCCTGATCCGGCTCAGATGTCGCCAGCCGGATCTCCCGCTCTGTCCCACTCAAGTCAACCGATCCGCGAAACGTATACGGTCCCGCGAGCTGCTTTGCGGCAAGTTCACCGTTAATCTTCGAAAGCCGCGCAACCTCGCCACCACGTTGCAGGTTCAGCGCAACGGTGCCATCGCTGATATGAACCGATTGGAGTTCGACGCCGGTCGGAACGAACGGCAAAGACCCGTAACCGGCGTTAAGTGAACGCCAATTCCCATATCCGTCTTCATTGACTGCAAGTGTGACGCTGGGCCGTTCCAACTCAATTCGCTTGGCCTCTAGCGCACCCTTCAGCAAGGGTGGCACAGACAGCCACATCGTAAAGCTTTCTGCGCTGAACAGCGGCGCACCAGCGATGCCCGTCGTATCGGAAATACGCAGCTTTTCAAACCGAACGTACGGCGCGGGCAACAACCGCAAATTGACATCCCCGCCAACCCGTACGTCCCGGCCGAGAATACGCGAAGCCTCTTCTTCGAAGACCCCACGATAAACGTTCCAATCAACGAAATGCGGACCGGCGAATAGAGCCGCAAGTGCCAGGATCAGGAGGCTACCGATCCACGTCAGTAATGCGTTCAAAATTTGCCTCCGCCTGCCTGCCTACGTGCCTGGAGCAATAACCACGCACGAACTGCTAACGCAAAATCTCAGCCCCGACATTCTCGCCGTCAACGAACACCATAGCTTATCCGTCCATATCGCGACATGTCACAGTCGGATGCCTGGACGGATTTGCCAAGTCTTACGCTGAGTTTTGGACTCTAAAATGGTGCAACGCCAATCAAGACTTCGACAATCAGCGCTCCGGAGTTTGCTTGATTTTGCGGCAGCGCGGCATAAATCGCTGGTCGCAACCCTTCCCAAATACCCACTGGGCGTCTCGTGACCTCTGTGGAACCGCCGCTCCGCCCGATTGCCGCCCAGCTGAGCGTGCTATATTGGCAAACAATGAGCACGAATCATAAGACGAACACAGCATCGGCTCATATGCCGATCGAACAGCAAGACGACCCACCCTTTGACCTCCCGCCGAACACAGAGTCCGGCGCAGGAACACCTGGGCAGGCCGCACCTGCGCACGCGCAAGGCTCCATATCGCAACGTGCGCTTGCAAAACGCCCGATGTCATCATCGGCAGCGCCATACCTCGATGCGCTCAATCCGGAACAACGTGCTGCGGTAGAAGCTCTTGAGGGACCCGTCCTCGTGCTTGCGGGGGCCGGCACCGGCAAAACACGTGTGCTCACCACCCGTATCGCCCACATCCTCGAAACCGGTCGCGCCTACCCATCCCAAATCCTCGCCGTAACATTTACGAACAAAGCAGCGCGGGAGATGAAAGAGCGCGTCGAGCGCTTTGTTGGCAGCAGCGTCGAAGGCATGCCATGGCTGGGCACCTTCCACTCGATAGGCGTGAAAATCCTGCGCCGCCACGCCGAACTCGTCGGTTTGAAGCAAGGCTTCACGATCCTGGACGTCGATGATCAGCTCCGCCTGATGAAGCAGGTGATCGAAGCTGAAGGCTTGGACAAGGATCGCTGGCCGGCCCGTCAGCTCGCCGCCTACATAGACCGCTGGAAAAACCGCGGCCTCACGCCAGAAAAGGTGCCCGCCGGCGAAGCTCACGCGTTTGCAGGCGGCAAAGGCCGCGAGCTTTACGCCGCCTACCAACGCCGCTTGAAGGAATTGAACGCCGCCGATTTTGGAGACCTCCTATTGGAAAGCCTCAGGCTTTTCATGGAGAACCCGGATATTCTGGCGCAGTATCACAACCGTTTCCGCTACATCCTCGTCGATGAATACCAGGACACCAACGTCGCCCAATATCTGTGGCTGCGTTTGTTGGCGCAGGGCTCTGAAAAACCGAACATCTGCTGTGTCGGCGATGACGATCAATCGATTTATGGCTGGCGCGGAGCCGAGGTCGACAACATCCTGCGGTTTGAACAGGACTTCCCCGGGGCAACCGTCATCCGGCTAGAACGGAATTACCGCTCGACCGCGCATATCCTGGCAACCGCCTCACATCTCATCACCGCCAACGAGAACCGCCTCGGCAAGACGCTCTTCACCGATGGCGCAGCCGGCAACAAAGTCACCGTGACCGGACTATGGGATGATGTAGAAGAAGCCCGCACCGTTACCGACAACATCGAAGCCCTGAGCAAGCAAGGGCACCAGCTGAACGAGATCGCGATCCTCGTACGCGCATCTTTCCAGATGCGTGTACTGGAAGACCGCTTCGTCACGACAGGTTTGCCCTACCGTGTCATCGGCGGCCCACGGTTTTATGAGCGAGCCGAAATCAAGGATGCAATCGCCTACCTGGAAGTCACGGCCAATCCGGCCAACGATCTTAAGTTCGAGCGCATCATCAACGTGCCCAAGCGCGGCCTGGGGGACACATCCGTCAAACGCGTTCGCGAATTGGCACGCGCAAGCGAGATCCCGCTTTTCGCCGCAGCGCAATCCATCATCGAAACCGAAGAGCTGTCCGGCAAAGCCCGACGCTCATTGAGCGACCTTGTCGGGCAGTTCGAGCGCTGGCGAGCAAACGCCGCAACCATGCCTCATACGGAGCTGGCCAAACTGATCCTGGACGAGTCGGGCTACACCCAGATGTGGCAGGCGGACAAAAGCCCGCAAGCCCAGTCCCGCTTGGAAAACCTCAAGGAACTCGTACACTTCATGGATGATTTCGATACTCTTCAGGGATTCCTTGAACACGTGTCCTTGGTGATGGATATCGACAACGCGAGCGACGGCGATCGCGTCTCCATCATGACGCTGCATGCCGCCAAGGGCCTGGAGTTTGATACCGTCTTTCTAACTGGCTGGGAGGAAGGCGTATTCCCGAGCCAGCGTACGCTCGATGAAAGCGGACAGGCCGGACTGGAGGAAGAGCGTCGTCTGGCTTATGTCGGCATCACCCGGGCCAAGGTCAGTGCACATATCTCCTTCACTCAGAACCGGCGCAATCGTGGTCTCTATCAATCCGCGATCCCCTCACGCTTCGTCGACGAACTCCCGGAAGCTCACGTCGAGGTTGTCGAAGCTAAAACACCGTTCGGTGGTGCGTATCAGAATTTTGGTGGGCGCTTCGGAGGCAACCCTTACGGCGCCAGCCGCTTCGATGAGGCCCCAGCGGCATTCCAATCGAGCTACGCGACGCCGGGCTGGCAGCGCGCGCAAAAACAGTGGCAATCAGATTCGACAACGCCCCCACGCCGTCGCGCAGCCCCACGCACGATTGAAGGCGAACTCGTCGCATCCTCAACGAGCGAGTCCTCATTTGAAATGGGAGAGCGGGTTTTCCATCAAAAGTTTGGCTATGGCCGGATCTCGGAAATCGACGGCAATAAGCTCACCATTGATTTTGAGAAATCGGGACGCAAGCGCGTCGTCGACTCTTTCGTCGAGCGCCACTGACACAGAAACAATGAAATCTCTTTGCGAGAAACGGCTCGTTAAGCCGCACGCTTGCCCGTGATCAGATCCCAAGCAATGTTGATGCACTTGGTGCGCTCTTCACGCAAATCGCGATCGGCGGCATCACGGGCGAGATCCGGATGCCAACTCATCCGCAACCCATCAACGATCTTTTTCAACGTAGCTTCAGACACGCTAGCGTTGATCCCGAGCAACTCGTAGGCTTCCGCGGCCGTCTTCGGCACCGCTCCCCGGCCGACACGCGCCCCTTTCGACATGCTGATTGCCGCACTATCGGCGATACGGCGAATGCGCTCGAGATCACGGACAATCGCACGAAGCCCGGCCGACGTGCGCGCTTCCGAAAGCTCGCCCTTATCCGCCTGTTTCAATGAAGCAAGCCGTTGCCGAATGCCCTTCAATTCACCGGAAAGCGTATCACGCAACGGCCCGGCAGATTTGAGGGAGTACACGAGGGACTCGACCTGAAGCAGGAGGGCCGCAACAGAATCGACACCGTTGAAAAAGGTCTGATTATCCGTCCGCGGAAGCTTCGCTGAAAGCTTTGATCGCCACCAACTGCGTGTTGCACTTCCACCAATTACAGTCCGCAACCGCGCAAAACTGAACGGAGTGCGCCACCGGTGGCGTCCCAGAAACCCAAACATTGCCGCCAGCAACGTCAGCGCCAAAGCACCTAACGTATAGGCATAAACCAGCCCGCCCGCCGCCGGGGAAACAGCCGCACCGACATCATGCTCGTAAACCACCGTCTGCCAAGCTTCTTCCGAAATCAGAGCCGTATCTGCCACCAAAATCGCGGAGCTGGCCGCCGAACGCGCGGCCATATCAGCTGCTGCAGCTATAGCAGCATCCGCCGCGTCCGCGGCGATGGCGTCAGGAGGTACGGAAACAGGGTTCGGAACCGTGGGGTGATCCACCAGATTTTGCGCAATATCTGAGAGATCATCGTGCGGATTGAGACGTGCGCCCACCTCTTCGATGGGGGCATACCCCCCGGGAATAATGAAACGCGCTGTCCGCTGCGCATTTCCCTTGTTGGTACGTATCAACAAGTTGAGCTGATCTGCCTCCAACCAGGAAGCGCCAATCGTTTCACTTCGTATCTTCGCGGCAATTTCAACCCACGAAACACTTTTTCCACCGCAAGGGATCGCGAAGCGATAGATCGTCATCGTTTTGCAATTAGGAGAGCCAGCCTCCCGGCATGCCGTATAAGTCCGCTGCTCTTTGTTGCCGAGAATTTCGTACAGCTGCGGTGCGCCTGCCTTAAGGACAATTTCGTTTGCCCGCGTCGTGCAGGAATAGGGCATCTCTAGGCGATCAGCCGCCGACGCGGGGAGGGCGCTCCACGCCGTCACCGACAAAATGCCACAGATTGTCAGAGAGCGACGCACCCAGACCCCCCTATCACTGGAACGCTTCCGCACCGCCGTTTCTGTGTTCCAACCTAGGCACGACTAAGGCAGTTTCACGCAAAATTGCATGAAGCTGTGAATCACTGTTCTGCCAAATACTACATGATCCGACGCCACAGGAATGCCGTCGAAGCAACGCTATGACACCATGAATCGTCTTTACACGCCAAATAAGTTCGACGGGAAAATCACGGAGTCTTGCATAACTACCGCGTTTATCCGATCAAACCATCACAGAGATCGCTTGTTTTAGGATGTATAGTCGCTCGCATAAACTCGACAGCAGCGGAGTTGCATCCTAAACACTACCCTCGTGGGAGAGGGAAACAGCGATAACAGTTGACGGTCCGGCCGAAGGAATCCCGTTCCGAACGTCATATTATTGCGTCTGAGACTTATCGGGAGGTTGTGTGTCATGTCCCCGGTCAACGCTGCGGCTCAGGAAGAACCGCAAATCGTCGTGCGTGAGGATTCGCCCTCGGGATCACCATTGACCCCGCCGACCAGCACCTACATGGCAACTGCGCTACCCCAAAACGGCGTAGACATCCTCAAACCCGATGACGAACGCCCGCGCGAACGTTTTATTCCGATCACGCGTTTCGCCCTCATCGACCGGCTGACATCACCACAGGCCTGGGGCGCGGAAGAAGCACGAGTGGCCCGTCGTTTCTTTCATTATCTCGACTACTGGCGTCATCAGCTTTACGGCGCGCGTCTGCTTGAGCTGGAGCAGACTTACGAACCGTTCAGCCCAGATACCGATCTGTTGCTGACACGCAAATACAGCCGCGATGAACTGCGACAGATGCAAAAACGCTTCGTCTCGGAAATGGAGTCGATTCTCGAACAAGCAAATTACGAGCGCCTTGACCCGTCCGTGATCACAGAAATCCTGAGCGAGGCGACCCACTACGGCCTCGACTTGCGGGTAGACTTTTCGTTGTTCGAAGAATGCTTGATCTATTATCGCGGCGCTTCAACACGCAAAGATCAACGCCGCAACCTGCGCAAATTCCTCCGCAAGGAAGAATTTCACGTGCCGATTTTTCAGCGACTGTTCCTGCTCTTCAAATTAAAGCCGCTCGACCGACACATCCGCGAGATTATGGAAAAGGAAAAGATCTCGCGGAAGGAAGCAGAACGCATGGCAAAACGTCTGCGCGCGAATCTGCCCTCCGCCGTCAATGAAGACGACATCTACATGAAGCTCTTCAAAAACATCCCGCGGTCGGATGTCGAAATGGTGTTTCCGAACACCACCGTAAAATTCCGTTTGATGGATAAAATTACTTTAGGTGGCACCGGCGCGTTTGGCGTCGGCATGAGCACGTTCGCCGCCGCCGGTAAAGTTGGGCTCCTACTCACCAACCCGATCGTTGCAGGCGGCGCGATCTTGGGGTTAGGTGCGGCCCTGTTCCGCCAGGTCAGCAACTTCTTCAATACAAAGCAGCGCTACATGGTCATCATGGCGCAGAACCTTTACTTCCACTCCATGGCCGACAACCGCGGCGTTATGATCAAGCTCGTCGACCGCGCCGCGGAGGAAGACGTAAAGGAAGAAATTTTATTGTATTGCGTCCTGGCCAAAGAACAGGCACATCGCAACGATCTGAAAGCTATCGATCTTGCGATAGAGCAATACCTCAATTCGAGCTTCGGCGTTGATGTCGATTTCGATCTGGAAGACGCCTTATCACGACTGATAGCAGACGGCCTCGTTACCGAGGACGCCGACGGTTACCTGCATACGCTGCAGCCGCGCGAAGCGGCCCAACACCTTGATGCCAAGTGGGACATGTTCTTGGATCTGCTCCCCGATATTGAGCATAACGAGGGTCGGGAAATCCGGACGGCGGACCCGGTCCCGGAACCAACTGCAACAGCCACGCCGGCGGAACAACACGCATAATGTACGCAAACGCGCCTACTGATACCGACACCTCTAACGACCTGACCCAACACCGCGCGACGACCCTTTCCGCGATCATCTCAGACCGGGATCTGGCTTATCGACTGGCCAGCGTACTGGAAAATCTGATCGAACCTCAACCCACCGCTCTGAGCCTCTTCGAAGAAGCCGGAAAGGGCTGGCGCATCGAGGCCTACTACGATAGCCAGAGCGACGCGGAAGCTGCGGCTGCCGGCGTCGAACCCGCTCTGGGAGCCCCTGCTCCACAATTTACCCTCGCGCCTGTGCCTGAAGCCAACTGGGTGGCGTTGTCCCAAGCAGCACTTCCCCCAGTCACAGCGGGTCGCTTCACGGTTCACGGCAGCCACGACACCCATCGCGTCGGACGGGGCCCTGGCGCCATCTTGATTGACGCGGGCGAAGCTTTCGGCACCGCGCATCATGCCACGACCTACGGCTGCCTTCTTGCGATCGACCGTCTGACCCGGCGGCGGCGATACGCCAACGTCCTGGATTTGGGATGTGGTTCCGGCGTGCTGTCCATTGCGGTGGCTCGTGCACTTCCCGCAACAAAGATCCTGGCGAGCGATCTCGATGCGCAGTCCGTCCACGTCGCCGCGGCCAACATCGCTGCAAATAGGGCTCACGATCGCATCTCAACAATCGTCGCCTCCGGACTGGAGCACCCGCGACTACGGGCCCCCCAAAACTTTGACCTGTTGATCGCGAATATTCTCGCAGCCCCGCTCATCATGCTGTCCGGATCAATTGCGCGCGCGACAAAACCCGGCGGCCATCTCATCCTCTCCGGCCTCCTCACGCATCAGGCTCCTGAAGTCATCGCAGCCTACCGGGCGCGCGGTTTCTATCTTGAGCAACACAGCCGCATCGCCGGGTGGTCAACCCTCGTCATGCGTCGCATCAACGACAGACCGATATCACCGCATCACTAAACCGGCGGGGTCGTAACGGCTCTTCGCCATGCGCGGATATTGCGATAGATGCGCATCTCGCTCTACCATCACGCTCCCCAAGCCAACGGCACTTGCGCCGTGAACTGAAGTGCCATCCATGTTCCAGACTTTTGAAACACGTAGCGATCCAACCTTAGCCGCGGCTCGCGTATCGCGGCTGCGTGAAGAGATGCAACGCCGTAAGCTGGACGCTTATCTCATTCCGCGCGCCGATGAACACCAAGGCGAATACGTCCCCCCGTGCGCCGAACGGCTGCACTGGCTGACGGGCTTTTCGGGAAGCGCCGGATCCGCTGTGGTGACGCACGACACCGCCACGGTTTTCGTAGATGGGCGCTATACGGTTCAGGCGCGGCAAGAGGTCGACACGAAAATCTTTGAGATCGTGCCTATGGCCAAAACACGGGCGGAAGATTGGATTCCGCAGAATTTATCGTTCGGCGCGCGCATTGGCTTCGATCCCAAACTGTTCACGATCGCGCAGATAGAACGTCTGCAAAGCCGACTAAAACCGCACGGCATCAAGGTGACACCCGTCGCGACCAACCTTATCGACAAGCTCTGGGGGAAGGATCGCCCCGCCCCGCCAGCCGGCCCCATCATTCCGCACCCTTTGGAATTCGCCGGAACGTCATCCGCAGACAAGGTCGAAGAAGTGCAGAAGCGCCTAGCTGATGATGAACAGGACGTCGTTGTTCTGACGAGTCCGGATTCCATCGCTTGGCTGCTCAACGCCCGCGGCAGCGATGTCGCGCACAACCCAGTCTTCCTGTCTTTCGCGATCGTGCCGCGTCGCGGCAAGGTCGAGCTGTTTGTCGACCCGAAGAAGGTAGACAAATCACTCCGCGAACACTTGCGTCCGGTAGCCAAGATATTGGCGCCCGACAAACTCGCCGAACGTCTCTCTGACCTCAAATCGCAAAAGAAACGGGTCCGGCTGGATCCCAATGCGGCAAGCTGGTTCTTTGCCCAAAAGCTTGGCGGTGCGCGACGGATAGCCCGCGGGTCCGATCCGTGCACTGCTTTGAAAGCCATCAAGAACGCTACGGAAATAGCAGGGATGCGGATGGCGCATGAACGCGACGGCGTTGCTGTCTCACAGTTCCTATGCTGGCTTGACCGAGAGGCGGCGAAGGGCTCCCTCGACGAAATCACGGCGGCTCAGACCCTGGAAGACTTCCGGCGTCAAACAAACCTGCTGCGCGAGATCAGCTTTGACACCATCTCCGGCAGCGGCCCCAATGGGGCTATCGTCCACTACCGCGTCAGCACGCAGAGCAACCGCCAGCTGAAACAGGGAGAACTGTTCCTCGTCGATTCCGGTGCACAATATCAAGACGGTACGACAGACATCACCCGCACGATCGCAATCGGAAAGCCAACCCGTGAGATGATCGAACGCTTCACCCGCGTCCTCAAGGGGCACATCGCCATCGCAACCGCGAGTTTCCCCAAGGGCACATGCGGCCGCGATCTTGACCCTATGGCCCGCCGCGCATTGTGGGAAGCCAGCCTCGACTACGACCACGGCACAGGCCACGGCGTGGGGAGCTTCCTCTCTGTGCACGAAGGCCCCGCTTCAATTTCTAAGGCCGGCGCAGTACCCCTGCAGCCCGGAATGATCCTCTCCAACGAGCCCGGTTATTATAAAGAAGGCGCCTACGGCATCCGTATTGAGAATTTGGTTCTTGTTCAGGAGCCGAAAAAAATCAGCAGCGGCGATCGTGAGATGTTGTCGTTCGAAACACTGACATTGGCGCCCATTGATCGGCGCCTCATCGATCCCGCGCTGCTGACGGACGAAGAAAGGGCTTGGCTCAATGCCTACCATGACAGAGTACGCAAAACTCTGTCTCCGTTGGTAGATCGTGAAACCAAGGCCTGGCTGAAAGCAGCCACAGCTGTCATTTGATACAGAACGTACGTCTATGCGACCAAGTTAACGCGCAGACGCATCAGCCATTCCGATCAACTCGAGCACCGCTTCACGGTCGCCATCAAGCTGTGGCGCCGGCCGCCGCTTACGTGGATCGTCGAACCCCGTGACCTTGATCGGGTTGCCAGCCATGCGAACCGTTCCCGCCACGGGATCGTCCGTACGAATAATCATATTCCGGGCTGCGATATGCGCATCGTTGACGACCTGTTCGACGTTGTTGATCGGCCCGCATGGTACGCCGGCATCCCCAATAACGCGAAGCCACTCCTCAGCGGAACGCGTGACGAGCGTCTTCTCCAACTCAACTTTCAAACGCTCGTGATTTTGCGTTCTGAGATCGTTAGTTTCAAAATCCGGATCAGCCATGATGTCCGGCCGCTCCAACGCTCCGCACAGCTTTTCAAACAGCGTCCGATTACCTGCAGCAACGATGATGTGGCTGTCCTTTGTCGCGAACGCCTCAAAGGGCGTTATGGAAGGATGGCGGGCACCCAGCGGCTGAGGAACAACCCCATCTGCGAGGTAGCGCCCAATGGCATTCTCTAGGATAGCGACTTGGCAATCGAGCATACCGACGTCGACCATCGCGCCCTTGCCCGTCCTCTCGCGATCGTACAACGCCGACATGATACCGGCGAAACCAAACAAACCGGCCGTGATATCACCGATGGAAGTCCCCACGCGCGTTGGGCCTGCCTCCGGATAGCCCGTAACGCTCATGATGCCGCCCATACCTTGGACAACCATGTCATAAGCCGCGCGCGCGCGATAAGGGCCCGTGTGTCCGAACCCGGAAATAGCAGCATAAATAAGCTTGGGGTTGATATCCTTCAGACGGTCCCATCCGTAACCGAGTTTCTCCATGGTTCCTGGACGGTAGTTCTCAACAAGCACGTCTGCCTTGGCGACAAGCTTCTCGAAAATCGCACGGTCATGATCATCTTTGAGATTAAGGGCAATGCTCTCCTTGCCGCGATTAAGCGACATGAAATAGGCCGACTTGCCGTTGATGAAAGGTCCAAATTCACGGGCGTCATCTGCGGTAGCAGGAGCTTCGACCTTGATAACCCGTGCACCCATGTCCGCCAGCACCATCGTCGCATAAGGGCCTGCGAGGACCCGCGTAAGATCAATTACCAACAGGCGGTCTAGTGGGCCGGTTCTGGTCATTCTTATTGTCTCCAATTCAAATGACGCACAGTTCACATATGAAGCGAACTGTGCGTCTCAGGTCGTGTGTCGTGTTTAAAGTTCCGGCCCCATGAGAAGGTCAGGCAGCCATGTCGCGATCTCAGGAAAGATGCAGAGAATGACGATTGCCAACACCATGCACACCACATAGGGCAGAGATCCACGCAGGATCGACGACAACGGTACGTCTGGTGCTATCCCATTGATGACGTAAAGGTTCAATCCTACGGGCGGCGTAATCAGACCGATTTCCATATTGATGGTGAGGATCACCGCGAACCAGTAGGGATCGAAACCAGCCGACGTGATGATCGGCAAAAGGATGGGCGCCGTCATAAGAATGATGGCGACCGGCGGCAGAAACATACCCGCAACGAGCAGGAACACGTTGACAGCCGCCAACAGCACCCACCGATTGACTTCGAGATCGCTGATCCATTGCGCAATCGTTTGCGTAACAAACGTTGACGACAAGGTGTAAGCAAACAGCTCCGCCGTCCCGATGATCATCATGATCATGACGGACTCGCGGACCGAACTCCGAAACATTGCGACGATAGGGCCTGCGCGCCACATTCGGTAGATGATCACCGCCAGCAGCAGACAGAACATAGCCCCCGCACCAGCAGCCTCCGAAGGCGTAGCGACACCGCCATACAAAACGAACAGCACACCTGCGATAATTGCCAGGAACGGCAACACGCGCGGCAAAGCCTCAAACTTTTGCTTCAACGTGAAGTTCTGCGTCAGATCGCGTAGGCCAAGTCCCTTCATGCGGCACGCAATCAGCGTCCAGATCATGAACAGGGCGGTTAGCATAAAGCCTGGAAGCAACCCGGCCAGGAACAATCGGCCGATAGATGTCTCGGTGGCGATACCGTAGACAATCATCGTCACGGACGGCGGAATAAGAATTCCAAGCGTACCGCCCGCCGCGATCGAACCGGTCGCAATGTCATCCGGATAGCCGCGTTTGCGCATCTCCGGGATGCCCATTTTGCCGATAGCAGCGCACGTCGCGGGCGACGAACCGGAGAGAGCGGCAAAGATTGAGCACGCGCCGATATTGGATAGCACCAAGCCGCCCGGAACACGATTGAGCCAACGGTCCAGCGCTTCGTAAAGATCCTTACCTGCCGGGCTCGACGCAACAGCCGCACCCATCAGGATGAACATCGGAATCGAGACGAGGCTGAACGAATTGAGGCCGCCAAAGAAGGTCTCGCCCAATATTCCGAGAGCCTGCGGACCTTCAACAATTAAGAGCGTGCCAATGGAGGCTGCTCCAAGCGCAAACGCGATCGGCATACCCGTCGAAATGAGAAACAGGAGCGCGAGAAGTATCAGGACGCCAATTTGAATCGGTTCCATCAAGAGGCCTCCCGCGTCGACGTTTCCAATTCCGAGCTTGTCAGCGATCGGCCATGGAACAGCTTAATCAGCTCAGAGATATACTGGAGGCACAAAAGACCAATGCCGAGAGGCAGCGGAGCCAGCGGAATCCACAACGGTAGAGCCCACACCGTATCTGTGCGCCAACCATGCGCCCAAGCTTCGTGAAAATAGGTCCACCCAGAATAGGCGAGCAAGGCGCAGAATATGAGACTGATAATCCCGCCAGTCAGCTCAAGCACAAATCTTGCCCGTCCACCCAGCATAGACGGTAGTAGATCGACACCAACATGGCCGCGCTCCAGCAACACATAGGGCGCTCCCAGGAACGTCGAGGCCATCAGCGAATAGATGACGAACTCTGTCTGCCAAACGGTGGACTCGTTGAACAGATATCGCAAGGTAATCAACTGGCACACGACGATCACCGCCGCTGCAAGAAGGAGCATCGACAGCGCGCCCATGAGGCGGGAAATTCCGTCGACGACGCGGGTGAACAGATTCAACTCATCCTCCGTGGGGCCGATCGCGGATAATCCCATCGGGACGACAGGAAATCTTTCAAGATGTTCGAGCCCGCCAAGCGACAATGACGTCTAGATTTAAGTTAGCCGGTGGGCCATCTGCCTGTGCCCACCGGCTAATATTTTGCATTGCAGAGTTTTTGTTCGGCAACGCCGTGCCTACTCGACGGCCAACGCCTTGTCGATCAGCTCTTTGCCACCTTCGACCTTCTCGGCAAATACCTTGTACGAGCTTTCCTTAGCCTTCTCGAGCCAAGCATCGTAGTCGCTCTTCGACATTTCGACGACCTCGACATTCGCTTTCTTGAAGGCCTCGATCATCTTGTCGTCGAGCTTCTTCGCCTCTCCAACGAAGTACTCTTCAGCCTTCTTGCCGGCGTCCATAACGGCCTTCTTCTGCGCATCATTGAGCTTGTCGAAGCTGCGCTTCGACATCAGGATCGGCTCATACATGAACCAAAGAGCATTCGCGCCCGGCGCCGTTAGGCACTTCACCTGCTCATAAAGGCGATAGGAAACGAACGAGCCCGATGACGTGTTCGTCGCATCCAAAACACCCGTTTGCATACCAGTGTAAATTTCAGACGAAGGCATGGACGAGATCGAAGCACCTGCAGCAACGAGCATCTGTTCAAACGCCGGACCTGCCGCGCGTGTTACCTGCCCCTTGATGCTGTCGGGATCCGTAATGCAATTTTTCTTTGAAGCAAAGGCGCCGGCCAGCCACGCATCCGAAATCACCACGACGCCAGCATCGTTGATGATCTTCTTGATGTCCTTCATGAAGTCGGAACTGTTCATGCGCTGCGCGCGCTCGTGGTTTCGGACGAGACCCGGCATAAGCGTCGCCGAGAACTGCGGATGACGGCCCGATGCATAGTCCAGCGGGAATGCGGACATATCGAGCTGGCCCTTCGTCAGCGCGCCCCACTGCTCTTTAGGCTTGTGCAGCGAAGCCCCCGGATAAATCTGAATCTTGAGCCCTACGTTCGCCTTTTCGACTTCACGCGCGATGATCTGAACCATCTCATCGCGGGGATCGCCCTTACCGCCCGGCCACTGATGGGAAGCTTTAAGAACGGTATCCGCCTGGGCAACAGTAGCGGCGGCTAGCAGAGTCGTGCCGGCAAGGCCAAGTACGGCCAGTGTGGATCTCATTGGTTCCTCCCTTGAGATACGCTTTTATTTATCGAAACCTTGAATGCGGTATAGTGCAGCGCATGGGTGGTATTCGTAGCGTCCGGGTGTATACATAGCAAGATAAAAGCCGATACATTGCAACAAAATTTCCAGACAAAGAAATATGGCAAAATAAAATACATTGAAAAATCAATATATTATGAGATGGGCGTGTCGGCACTCTGATATAAGACTTATGTATACAGACACGAAAGGCGCGCCATGCTTCACAAGAACGCCGATGATATAAGACAGACCCTGGAAGACGAGATCGCGAGCGGTGAGCACGCTCCGGGCACCCGCCTCGAAGAACTTGTTTTAGCCAAACGTTTTGGAGTCTCCCGAACACCCGTACGCGAAGCGTTGCGCATTCTGTCCGCTTCAGGGTTGATCGAACTGAAACCACGCAAAGGTGCAACCGTTGCACCACTCAGCTTGGAACGTCTTGTGGAGATGTTCGAGGTGATGGCGGAGATGGAAGGAGTATGCGGAACAATTGCCGCCCGCCGCATGACGACGTCCGAACTCACTTTCTTGCGTCATCAGCACTTCATCTGCGCGGAAGCCGCGCAGTCCGGTGATGCTGACCATTACTACGCGGAAAATGCTCGCTTCCATGCACTCATTTATGCCGGTTGCCACAACGAATTTTTGATCGAGGAAGTCCAACGACTGCGACGGCGGTTGCAACCCTATCGACGGCTGCAATTACGCCTGAAGGGACGTATTGCCGATTCATTCGCCGAGCATCAAGCAATCGTCGAAGCTCTCGACGCGGGAGAAGAAGAAGCCGCCGGACGACTACTCAAGGCGCATATATCCATCCAAAGCCATCGTTTCGCAGACTGGGTTTCTGGGCTGAACGCCACCCGCCTGGTGCCGGAAACGACGTAAGCCGCGCCACCTTTTCAGGTGGCGCGACCTCTCGAATATGCCTCATCATCCCATTCGCCCATCGGCTTACTTGGCGCCGTTAACTAGTTTATCGATTACTTAGCGCGCGAGCTTATTTCCAACTGTCGCGCCGGCCATCACGCCAACGGCGGTTGTCACCGTTCCAATAACGCCGATTATTCCAGTTTCTTCGCGCCGTGTATCCGTACACACGAGGTCTGTAGGCACGTTCCGTGTAACCATAGACCCGAGGCTCAACGACTCTAGCCGAGCGGTCTGCCCGGTTGCAGCCCCAAAAAGCATTATGTACGGGGGCCGAATATCCACTTGCTTGGCTTTGAATAGCCGACTGCGCAGGACTTGCGATTGAAGGACCAACGTAACCAATCGAGAGCATCAGACCGGCCACGGCACTAGCAACAATTGCACGCATCCTCGAACTCCTCACATGAGTTGGCGATGCGCCCATAACGAACTCACGGCCATAAGGATCCATACTTTCAAGAAAAAAGTGCTCTCGCCGCGCCCCGATCATCCGCGCGCTGGTTTTTTCTCCAGAGGAATAGGAGAACGCGCCGCTGCTCTATCCTGAAACCAAACGTCCTCTAGAGCACCGAAAAAGCTGCGCGCCCCGATCCTGAGATTTCGCACGGCATAACCACCTTCTTGCACGACCAATGTCGGCAAGTAGAGCTGGCCGATGCGCTCGGCAATACTTTTCAGACCCGCAGTAGAAACCTCGAACGAACCCGTCGGATCTCCCTTCATGATGTCGAGACCGAACGACACGACAAGATACGAAGGGCGGAACCGCAAAACCGCGCGAAGAGCTTCGTCAAGAACGCGTAAATACCGCGCATCATCGACGGGCGGCTCTAAGGGCCAATTGCGATTGAAACCTTCCCCTGCCCCCTCTCCGCGCTCATCGCCGTATCCTGAAAAGTTCGGATACGCGTGTCGCGGATGACCGTGAATCGAAAGTGTCAGCACATCTGCACGATTGTAAAAGATGTCCTGCGCCCCATTGCCGTGGTGATAGTCGATATCCAGAAGAGCGACGCGTTTCCCACCGGCAGCAAGATAATTGGCAGCGATTGCCGAATTATTCAGAAAACAAAAACCTCCAAAGATACGCCGCTCGGCATGGTGGCCCGGCGGCCGGCAAATCGCATAAGCAAAGCGCTCACCATCAGCGACCAACTCCGCCGCAGTCAACGCCACGTCGACAGCACGTCGTGCTGCTGGCCACGCGTTATGAGTCAATGGCGTAAACGTATCTGCACAGAAATACCCCGCCCGATCTTCAAGGGCCTTCGGAGCCCTTTCCGGTCTGCGAATAGGAAATACCTCGGGATAAACGATCGCCTTCTCATCGAGCCGCGCACAAACGGCCCGCAAGTAAGAAACGAGTTTCGGATCGTGCACAGCAAGGATATGCCGGTCCGGAAAATGTTTAACCGGTATCCGCTCGGTGGCCACGCCTTCCAGCCCACGCAAGATCTGGCGGACCCGCACAGGCCTCTCGACGTACCCCTTTTCTTTTAGATGATGGATTACGTGACCATCTGAAACGACGATCTTGATTGGTCGAATACGCCCCACCTTCGCGATGCGCTTGGGCGGGGAAACACGCTTAGGAATACGCAACCGAACCGGATCGTCGCGGAACGAATTTGCGACACGCTCGACGAAAGCATCGCCAGGCTCGTAGCCATACTGCGTCTGTAAAATCCGCCGGACGGCGCGTCGCGCCTGTGCACGCGAAAGTTTCGGCACACGTCCCAGCGGGTCAAGAACGAGCGTTGTCAGATAATAGGCATTGCGCGGGTTAGGTGTAACGTCCCATTCCGTTCCCTCGATAATCCGCGCGCCATAACGCTCGTAAAACTTCCAACGCTTACGATTGATTGGTAATCGAGAAACATCTTCCAGCTTGTCGGCATCCACCGGAGGAATATCAAGAAGAAGCCCGCGCGCGCCTTTCGCAATGAGCAGCTCCCGAATTGCTTCGTAAAGCGCTCCTCCGATACCACGCTGCGGTCGTTCAGGATCGCTTGCGATGTACTGGAGATAACCAAACCGGATCTCGCGAAAATAAAAAACGAAGCATAGCCCCGTGAGCGAGTTCTTGCGGTCAAGAGAAACAAGCAGGATCGGCTCAAAGTCGAGTTGCGCGCGATTCTCGAGAAATCGAACGATCCGATCAATTCCCTCGGGCTCGTAGGGAAAGGCATGACGAAAAAGAAGCCGAGCCGAACGAAGAATCTCTACATCGGCGGGACTGGTCGTCTCGACCACATGACGAAAGCGGATCATTTCAGGATGTGCGACCGCAATGAATGAAAAACAAGTATTGCACGACGCGCCAGTCCATCCAAACGGCCGCTGAATTTAAGGGAGCAGGATAAACGGGCAACCACACTAGCCGCCCGTCAAACCGAGCCAATCATCTTCCGAAAGCACGGTAACGCCAAGCTCTCGTGCTTTGTTCAACTTAGAGCCCGCATCCGCACCGGCAACGACATAGTCGGTCTTCTTAGACACCGATCCCGCCACTTTAGCTCCGAGACGTTCCGCCTGTGCTTTCGCCTCGCTGCGAGTCATTTTCTCGAGGCTTCCAGTAAAGACGACAGTCTTGCCTGCAACGGCGGTATCGCTCGCGACGGTCTCGACCGGTACGGTCCGCACTTCTTTGTGGAGCTCCCGTAAAACCTCAATGTTGTGAGGTTCCGCAAAGAACTCGGCAATCGCTTCGGCAACGACCTTGCCGATGCCATTGATATTGACGAGATCGGCAAACGCCTCGCCGGCCTCGTCCTGCCCGGCGGCACGCATCTGCGCTTCAAAATTTTCTAGGGTGCCGTAGCTGCGCGCGAGAACCTTGGCTGTCGTTTCCCCCACGTGCCGGATACCTAGCGCATAAATGAAACGATCCAATCCAATTTCACGGCGCGCTTCGATGGAGGCGAACAACTTTTGCGCCGATTGCGGCCCCCAGCCTTCCCGTTCTTCGATCTTCAGATCAGCTTGCGTATCTTTGTGCTGCAGTCGGAAAATATCGGCAGGAGACTGAATTAAACCGTCACGATGAAAAGCCGCGATCGTCTTTTCCCCGAGCCCTTCGATATCGAAGGCGTTGCGGGAAACGAAGTGCTTCAACCTCTCGACTTGCTGCGCCTCGCAGATGAGCCCTCCTGTGCACCGCCGGACAACGTCTCGGCGCCCGGATTTCTCATCCGTTTCCCGCACAGCATGGCTGCCGCACACGGGGCAGACTTTCGGGAATTGATAGGCTTCAGCACCTTCCGGCCGCTTCTCTAAAACGACCGATACGATCTGCGGGATCACGTCACCGGCCCGCTGCACGACTACGGTATCGCCAATACGGATATCCTTACGCGCGATTTCATCCTCGTTATGCAGCGTGGCGTTTGAAACAACCACCCCACCAACCGTAACCGGCTCAAGTTTGGCAACAGGCGTGAGTGCGCCTGTGCGACCCACCTGAATATCAATGTCCCGCAGGATCGTCATCGCCTGCTCGGCGGGGAATTTGTGAGCCGTTGCCCATCGCGGTGACCGCGAAATGAACCCCAGGCGCAATTGATAATCGAGCCGATTGACCTTGTAGACGACACCGTCGATATCGTAATCGAGTCGCGCACGATCCATGGCCAGTTGCTGATAGTAAGCTAGGAGTTCTTCCGCACCGGCACACAGCGTCATGCGCGGATTGATCGGCAATCCCCAGCGTCCCATAGCCTCAACGACGCCGGACTGCGTCTCCGTAGGTAGACTGCTCGCCTCGCCCCATCCATAAGCGAAAAACCGCAACGGTCGCTTCGCGGTAAGCTTCGGATCGAGTTGCCGTAGGGACCCTGCCGCCGCATTGCGCGGATTCGCAAAAATCTTAGCCCCGGAAGCCGCCTGCTGTACGTTGAGATTTTGAAAGTCGGCGTGATCCATAAATATCTCGCCGCGGATATCGATGGTCTCCGGGACATCCTTGCCCTTCAGCACATGCGGAATACTTTTGATGGTCAACACGTTGGCTGTTACGTTTTCACCTTGGGTCCCGTCACCACGTGTTGCCGCTTCGACAAACCGGCCCCGATCATAACGCAACGATATCGACAAACCATCGATCTTAGGCTCTGCCACAAGTTCGAGCGGCGCGTCCTCTACCAAGCCCAAAAAACGGCGAACCCGGCCAACAAATTCAACAACATCCTCATCCTCGAACGCATTATCGAGCGAGAGCATCGCCACACGATGGCGAATCTTTCCAAAACCCTCAGACGGCGCCATACCGACTCTCTCTGAGGGAGAGTCGGCGCGCCGGAGTTCAGGAAATCGCGCTTCGATAGCTTCGTTCCGGCGACGCAAGGCATCATAGGCCGCGTCCGATATTTCTGGATTATCCTGCGCATAATAAAGCGCATCGTGGTGGGCGATCTCTCGCGCAAGCCGCTCCAACTCGCTAGCCGCTTGCCCCGGCGTCAGCGCCTCAACATCGATTTTGCGCAAGTCCTCGTCAGCCATGCTTACCGCCCGATGTGTTCGATTCAGTGCCGGTCCGCGCACGGCACCACCATCTGACGTCAGTAGCGAAAACCGAACGGCCGCAATAGCTTATCGAACACCCAGACGGGGCCGATCAACAGAAATTGCGCATCCTTGAAAAAAGAAGGCCGTCGGCCCTCAATTTTATGGCCGACATACTGGACCACCCAAAGGATGACGAACAGTCCCAGTGCGATCAGCCAAACCGGAACGGGAACATAGGCGTGCAATAACTCTACGACGCCCAGGCAAAGCAACGTAAACACAACCATCACAAGCCCTGCCGACACTGAACGCCTAAAATAATAGATAGCCGCCGGTATCGCGGCAAACAGAAGCCATCCGCCTGGAAGCCGTTTCAACGCATCCGGAACGGGTAATTCCGTCACGAGCGCTACGACACAAAAGAAGATGAGCGGTACTGCAAGATAGTGAAGACGACGATTTGTCGGGTCACGATGATCGCGTTCGTATTCGGCAAGCAGCCGATCGATACGACGCTCTGTCTGCGGTGAGGACACGGGACAAGCACCTCCCAAAAGCGAGCCTCTCTACGCACGTCGCTCTGAATCTGGCTCCCGCAAATGACCGGGAAAACCCAGAACGCATCGCGCCATGATAGACTCATTACCATTGCCGCCCAGAGCCAAACTCTGGCGCGACATCGGCAGGTTCGCTTTTAGTAGATTTGGTCTTCCGACACGGCAGTCAATGGGCGCGTCAACCGCCCAACGACAGCTTAGGAAGGCTCTTCCACGCTTGTGATAGCCAGGAGCCGCTATCCTCACGCGGCGCAAGACCATCCGAAGCGAGCAACGCATAAGCGTCCTTGTACCACTTCGAATTCGGGAAGTTGTGGCCAAGAACAGCAGCCGCTGTCTGCGCTTCCTGCTTAATACCCAACGCCATATAGGCTTCCGTCAAACGCATCAAAGCTTCTTCAACGTGTGCGGTCGTCTGGTAATCCGTCACAACGGTTTTAAAGCGATTGATGGCCGCGATGTAGTTATTACGCTTGAGATAATAGCGTCCGACCTCCATCTCCGCGCCAGCCAAAGTATCTTGGGCGACGCGAATGCGGTTCTCCGCATCCTTGGCATAGGGACTGTCGGGATAGCGTGTTCGCAATGTCTGAAGTTCGGCCAGCGCCTTCCGAGTAGCGGACTGATCCCGGTTTGGCCCCTTCATCTCGTCGAAGTAGGACGACGCGATAATGTGGTGGGCCAACGCCGCTTCTTTCGTACCGGGATGCATGGTCGTGTAGCGCTGTGCCGAAGCAACCGCCTCAGGCGCCTTACCGGCCTTGTAATAAGCATAGGCGGCCATCACAATCGCCCGCCGGGCTTCCGGGGCATAAGGGTGATCGCGATCCAGATCTTCGAACTTCTTAGCCGCGCGTTCGTACTTGCCGCGCGACAATAGCGAGTCGGCCTCCGCGTACATCTTTCCCGGAGGATCAGGATTGAGCGCCTTTGAGATATCATTGGACGATGCACATCCAGCCAGCGCCAGGACGAGACCAATTACGGCGCCCCCTGTCAGCTGCCGCAGGCGTACAACGCTGGCCCCGCGGACGTGAACTGGACTTTGCCGATTATGCAAGATCATCCCTGCCCTACCTCGCGGCCTTGAAAGTCCCGCGATCCAAGGGAAAGCCCAAAGCCTCACCCAAGACCGGAAGTTTCAAAAAACTGCGCCTCTTTTCAAATTCTTCCCAGCCAGCCCGCATGACGCCGTGACGCGACATGCCAAGCGCCTAATCGAGGTCATTTAAAGGGCATTCTGCTCCGAAGCAAAGCATTTACCCCGTACCCATCACGTTATCCAGTGGACCCGGGTCGCGCCCCAGAACAACGATTATCCTATGTCAATTGAGACGATCCCAAAGCAGCAACACTATGGCAACGCGTAAAAAATCGCGTTGAAAGTAAAATTCACGCGTCCCTTGATGCATCCTGGAAACAGCTCCGGCGACGAAAAACGAGCCTCAAAGCCAATCAAAGCGCGCACGACGTTGGCTCATCTTGAAAGCCTGCCACAGAGGACGAAACCGCCCACAAACAAAAACCGCCTCCCAGTGGGAGGCGGCTAAGTAAATCAAGAGACCTGGATTGCCACGTAGCGACACGCCGGCGCTTTGAAAGCCGGGTTTAATGCGTACCTTCGGCAAAAACTTCAGGGAAGCTGACATTGACAGGGACAACATCGCGGACGCGCGGAGCGTGAACGATGGTCCATGCATATTCGTCTGCGAGAAGCGCCTGCAAAACGGAAGCGTTCAGGCGGTGACCACCACGAACTGAACGGTATTTGCAGAGCAGCGGATGGCCAGCTAACGAAAGATCACCAACCGCATCGAGCATTTTGTGACGCACGAACTCTTCAGGATATCGAAGCCCCTCAGGGTTCATCACCTTATCGTCGCCGATCGCCACCGTGTTGTTGAGGTTGGCACCCAGAGCCAAACCGTTCTTCCAGAGCCTTTCGACATCACTCATGAAACCGAACGTACGTGCCCGCGACAGCTCATTGCGGAACACACCCGGCGTCATTTCGTAAGCGAGGCGCTGACGGCCAATAAGCGGCGTGTCGAAATCAATCTCGATGTCGAGATGGAAGCCCGAGTGCGGCATAATTTCGCCGAAACAATCACCATCTTCGACTCGGATAGGCTTCAAGACTTTGATGTAGGTCCGTGGAGTCTGAAGCTCAGTTACCCCAACCTCATCGATCGCCTCGACGAACATGGCGGAACTACCGTCCATGATCGGCACTTCCTTGCTATCGATCTCGATGTAGCAGTTGTCGATGGAAAGTCCGCGAAGAGCGGCAAGAAGATGTTCGACGGTACTCACAGTATTGCCGTGATCGTCGCCGATAACCGTACATAAGGTTAGATTTTTAACTTGCTGCACGCTAGCGGGGATGTCTGCGATGACTCTACCGCGTTTCGTGACTAAGAAACGGAGGCCAGTATCAGCTTCTGCTGGATGAAGCGAAACCGATACTGGCGCTCCACTGTGCACCCCCGTGCCTGTGAGCTCGATCTCGCGCGCAATTGTAGTCTGACGCGCGCCGATGAATCGATTCGACATGTCTGTCGTCCCTCGTATCTGCCCCGGCAAAGGTCGCCACTTCCCAGCCCCGGCGACCTGCCACCCCCGGTCGAAATTCCCTGCCTAAACCCTTTGGTGTTGGTTCTTGATTGGCGCTTCCCGGCGCTGCTCAAGAAGGTTCAGGAAGAGTGAACTTGACCGTTAACAATTGAACGATACCCGCCAGCCACAGCCCGCACAAATCACGCTTTCTTACACTGTGTTACCTAATCGTTTCAGCGTGGATTGAGGGACAGAAAAGCTCTCTGCATCACCGGAGAGAGCGCCGGCGAGCGTTAAATTACCGTGACATTACAGAATGTTACGACCGCCTACGCGTATCAGAACGCGACTGTCCGGATACTGAAGGTAATTCACTTCCAGCGACCAAATCATCCCGATCGCCAGCATCCTGAAAGCTTTCTTCGCTTGCCTGTGCGTCGTCAGAAAACGAATCACCTTGCCGCCAGCCCAAATTTGTCAGCCGTCCGAACAACGAGCTCATCCGCGCCGCTGCAGGTGAGCGCGCCTCTTCATCTCCGGCCCCCCCACGTTTAGCTCGATATTCGCGCTGTCCGACGATTGGAAAATCCTCGACTTGCGGCATCCGTGGCCCGCGTCGAATCTCTCTCGGGCGCTGCGGTGTGAATTGCCCCTGCGCCGCGGAGTTCTGGTGCCCACCGTCAGGCTGCCCCTGTTTGGGAGCACCACCAGGGAAAGGTGGCAACCCCTCTTCGATGACGACATTCCCAGGAGCCGTCCAAGCTCCCCGCTCACCCCGCTGTCCGCCACTGTTCGCAGGTGCGGAAAGTGTTTGCTGCATAGCCGCAGCGAGCTCACGCTCGAAATCTTTTTGCCCCTGCTCGGGCAAGGGCGGCGGATTGAATGCACCAGATCCGAACACACCACCGGACCTATCCGGGACCGGTGGCGGCATCTGATATTGATCGGAATATTGGTCGCCGTAATCGCCTTCACCCGATTGGCCAACCCTATTGACCATGCCTGAAGCGACAATCGAAACTCTCACGCGATCACCAAGGCTTTCATCGAAGGTCGCGCCGACGATGATATTCGCGTCGGGATCAACCTCTTTGCGAACCCGTGTCGCTGCTTCGTCGACTTCATAAAGCGTGAGATTCGGCCCGCCACTGATCGAAAGCAGCAACCCCTTGGCGCCCTGAAGGCTGACATCATCGAGCAGCGGATTATGGATAGCCTCTTCGGCCGCGGTTATCGCCCTGCTCTCGCCTTCAGCTTCGCCCGTTCCCATCATAGCAGCGCCCATGCCACTCATGACAGCGCGAACATCCGCGAAATCAAGATTTATGAGGCCTTCCTTGACGATCAGATCGACGATGCAGGCAACACCGGAATAAAGAACCTGGTCCGCCAGCAAAAACGCTTCTGCGAACGTCGTTTTCTCATTCGCGATGCGGAACAAATTCTGGTTCGGAATGACGATCAGCGTATCGACGTTCTCGCGCAGCTCAGCGATACCCGTCTCGGCCATCCGCGCGCGGCGACTTCCCTCGAATTGGAAGGGTTTTGTAACGACGCCAACGGTCAAAATACCAAGTTCACGCGAGATGCGCGCAATCACGGAGGCTGCACCGGTGCCCGTACCACCACCCATACCGGCAGCGAGAAACACCATATGGGAACCGGTAATCTGCGCGCGAATCTCATCAATCGCTTCTTCCGCAGCAGCTTGGCCGATCTCGGGACGCGCGCCGGCACCCAAACCTTCCGTAAGGTTTGTGCCAAGTTGTATACGGTGTTCTGCACTGGAGGCAGCCAAAGCCTGCGCGTCGGTATTCGCCGCCACGAAATCGACGCCGGTCAACCCCGCCGCGATCATGTTATTGATCGCGTTGCAGCCCGCACCGCCGATACCAATCACGGTTAGCCTGGGTCTCAGATCCGTGAGCTTTGGCAGTTGCAGATCAATGCTCATCGCGTTCCCGCCTTGCCTGAAGCGGCCGCCCGGTCAAATGACGACCGGCCTCGTTGTTTATGTCTACAGCCCACGGCTTACCCCGCGCTAACGTCACAAGCCCGGCACTCCTGTAGAGAGCGCCTCACAAGGCCTCCATGAGCCACTGACCGACACGCCCCAGATAGCTCTTTGGCGGCGCTGATTTCGGAACATCATAGGCCATCGTCTCTGCCCCAGAGACCGTGCTGGCCATAAGCAAACCAGCCACGGTGGAAAAAGCAGGTGTCGACACGTTCTGCGGCAATCCTGAAATGGCCATAGGCCGGCCAACACGAACCGGTGCGCCAAAAATATTTGCTGCATAGGGACCAATTCCGACAAGTTCGCTGCCGCCGCCGGTGAGAACGATTCGCCCGCAGGCATACGGACGCATGCCACTACGGTCGAGCTGCGTGGCCACGCGGGCCAGCAACGCCTCAACCCTGGGCGCCACGACACGGGCGAGTTGCGCCTTCGTCGCCTGATACAGCCCCCCGTCCTCCTCGTCCGCGAGCGCGTAAGAAAACGTCTCGTGCTCGTCCGATTGTGCTCCGATCATTGAACCATAAAGCGCCTTGATTCGCTCGGCCTCTGCAAGTGGCGTCTGCAATGCGCGAGCGATATCGTAAGTAATCAGGTCGGCTCCGAGCGGAATGACGCTCGCGTGCAGAAACTGGCCATTTGCGAAACAGGCGATCTTGGTTGTGCCGCCGCCGATATCAATGCACGTCACGCCCTGCCGCTGTTCTTCTTCGGTCGTGACAGCCAAAGCGCTTGCATAGGGCGACGCGACGACGCCGGAAATCGACAGATAGCAACGTTCGATCATGACCATCAGGTTGCGAAGAGGTGCCTCTTCCGCAGTCACCGTATGCAGATCGGCCGTCACACGGCGCGCCGCCATTCCGCGGGGATCGCTGGCACCCGTGTTGCCATCGAGGCGATAACCGATGGTGTTCATATGCACGAGGCGCCGTCCGTCACGTTCTGCGAACGAGCGTCCTCCAGCCATCAGGCGGCCTATGTCCCCCGCCTCAACGACACCGCTCTCGATCTCCGCATTAGCTGCAAACGTCTGAGACTTGAGCTCACCACAACCAACGCTGACGTGCACACCTTCCAGGGTGACGCCCGCCATGCGCTCAGCTTTGCCGATTGCCGCACGCGCGCAACGCTCTGCTTCGTCTAGATCCGTGATGATTCCCGCTTGAGTGCCGCGCGCAGGCTGCACACCCAGGCCAACGATCCGTATATTTGCTGGCCCGGCCTCTCCGGGAGATATAGCCGCTATGAGACAAACGGTTTTGGAGCTGCCGACATCGACGACGCCGATGACACCGCGCCCTCTTACTTGTTGACGATCTGCTCTCAGCACGTTCCACCTCAATGATCTGAGCACGCTGGGACGCCTATCAGCCTCGCGCCCTCTGCTTTAGCCTGCCCGCATGATCAACTCACGAATACTCCGCGGCTCGACATCCGTACCGGCTTCTTTCACGAGAGTCCGAACAGCGATACGGCCAGAGGTCCGCACATCGATCACGGAATGCCCCGCGGCCAACACCGCGGCAAAGTCCGGCCACGCTTTGAGATCCACCAGAGCCGTGGCTTCGCCAGTTGCAGGCAACTCAATTTGATTCCCATCCACCAGATGCAACCGCCATCTACGGCCGGCGACACGCTCCGCCTGTTGCAGCGCTCCGGAAAGATCGGCATGCGCCGATAAAAGCGCCATGAGTGCCGAGGCTTCCTTCGCCGCACCCTCCCCGGCAATTTGAACAAGGCCGGATGGAGCGGTATGCCGCTCGGCAGCCGACAAGACCCGTCCCTCGCGATCAACGATCAACAGATCCTTTCCATGCTGCCACAACGCATACGGAACCCGTTCTGTTATCTCGACAATCATTTGATCCGGGTAAACGCGCGTGATCGACGCCCGCTCCACCCAGGACAACTCTTCAACCGCACGACGCGCCGCCGCAAAATCGAAGCTCAGAACAGATCGGGCCTTATCGAGTCCCAAGGCATCAAAGACATCGCCATCTGGCGTAAAACGATGACCCTTAAGCGTGACCTGATCGATGCCGAATCCACTCCAACCGACAACGCGATCCAACTCAGCACTGACTGAAGACATCGTCCGAGTCTGTTCTCCGCCTTGCGTCAGGATCCAGAACAAACCGATCCCGACGAGCCCCGCAATGGCGATGCTTGTGACACGGAAAGCCACAGAAACCCGGCGTGGACGCGCCCGCTCGTTGGGCCAGTCATAATCAGGAAGGAAACCAGCATCATCCGAATGAGGCGACGCTGCGCGAGCGCTCCTAAACAATCCGGAAAACGCACCTACCTGTTGCAACTTGCGTCCTCGATAATCCAGCGAACCAACTCACCGAACGACCATCCTGCGTGGGCCGCGAGCTCCGGCACCAAAGAAGTCGTCGTCATACCTGGCTGGGTGTTAACCTCGAGGCACACCAGTTCACCGGTACCGCCGGGCGTATCGTCAAAGCGGAAATCAGCTCTGCTCACGCCGCGGCACCCCAGCGCCTGATGCGCCGCCAATGTGCATTTCCGTATAGATTGGTAAATATCTGGTGAAAGCTTTGCAGGAACTTGATGGCGAGACCCGCCAGCCCCGTATTTTGCCTGATAATCATAAAATTGGAGACCTTCGGCAGGCAAAATGTCGGTGACGTCGGTCACGAAATCACCAATGACCGCACACGTCAGTTCCCGACCGGCCACATAACGCTCGACCATCACCACGTCGTCCAGGTCGCCATCCTCACCGATCCGAACGGGAGGCGGTTCGTCGGCCTTCTGCACGATAACGACGCCGACGCTGGAGCCCTCCGTCAGCGGCTTGACCACGTATGGCGGCGGTAGCGCATGTTCTGCCATGGCTTGCCGTCGTGTGACGATGACTGCGTTCGCAACAGGGATGCCGGCCGGCTTCATCACGGCTTTGGCCCGCTCTTTGTGCATAGCGAGTGCCGAGGAAAGAACGCCCGAATGAGTATAAGGAATTTCAAGGCATTCAAGAACGCCTTGCACGCAGCCGTCTTCACCGAACTTTCCGTGAAGCGCGTTGAAACAAGCTTGCGGCTTCACCTCGACGAGCCGCTGAGCGATGTTACGCGTGACATCGATCCGTGTGACCCGGTAGCCTTCGCCCTCCAACGCATCAGCCACCGCTGCACCCGAATTAAGGCTGACCTCCCGTTCGGCCGACCATCCGCCCATGAGAACGGCAATATGCTCAAACGTACGCGCTGGCGCTGGCCCGATCATTTGGTCTCCGCATTCGTTATCTGAGTGGAAGCTGCTACAGCTCTTTTAAACTGGGAACGGGACGGAGGAACAGCCCGCCCCTGAGAGGTCGCCGAGAACAATCGAGCTGCAGCGTGATTACTGTTTCCCAGCGCCCGTGTTGGAAAGCTCAGCTAACGCCTCACCGGTAGGGCGCCCTTCAACGGGCTCACCAAGCCGAATAATTTCCCAGTTGAGCGTCACTCCCGACGTCGCCTTCACACGTGCCCGGACGGTTTCGCCAAGACGTTCGACATCTTCCGCGGTCGCTTCGGCGTCATTGATGAGGAAGTTGCAGTGCATTTCGGAGACCTTTGCCCCGCCGACACGTAGCCCGCGACACCCCGCCTGATCGACCAGCTTCCACGCCGAATGACCATTCGGGTTTTTGAAGGTCGATCCCCCCGTCCGTTCACGGATCGGCTGATTCTGCTCGCGATAGTTTGCGACCTCTTCCATCTGCTTAAGGATTTCGGATGGCTCTCCCGGCTGGCCACGGAACGTTGCTTGCGTGAAAATATAGTCGGCCGGAACACTACAATGGCGATAGGTGTACCCCATGTCCGCGACGCTGAGCTCATGAACGTTTCCGGCCCGATCCACGGCGCGAACGTATTCCAGAACATCCTTCGTTTCGACACCATGCGCACCGGCATTCATCCGCAAGGCCCCGCCAATTGAACCGGGGATGCCACGGTAGAAATGTAGCCCCGCAATCCCAGCTTCTCCGGCCGCGCGCGCAACTTTGACATCCGGCACCGCAGTCCCGACTCGTAGGCGATCCGGCCCGAGAACCTCAATGGTTCCAAATCCCCGGCCAAGCCTAATGACAACACCGCGAACGCCGCCATCGCGAACAAGGAGATTGGAACCGAGGCCCATCGTAAAAACCGGAACGTCGGCCGGAATAGATTTCAGGAAATAGACGAGATCGGCTTCATCTGCAGGCGTGAACAAAACCTGAGCCGGCCCACCCACGCGAAACCACGTGATGTCCGATAACATCGCATTCGCGGATAGCCGACCGCGCAGATCTGGCAGGCTTTGCAGCCAATCTGAAGTGGGATCGGCAAAGGCCACGATTACTCTCCAGCCAAACGCGGCGCCTCACCCAGCCAGTCAGGCAAGGCATTGGCCCACTCAGTCGAATTCCCCGCACCCAGACAAACCACCATGTCTCCGGCGCGCCCATTGCGCTGGATCATCGGCACAAGCTCTCTGGGCGAATCAATAGCCAGAACGGCCTTATGCCCCCGGCTACGGATACCTTCCGCCAACGTGTGCTGGTTGATCCCGTCGATTGGAGCTTCGCCCGCCGTATAGAGCGGCGCGACCACCACCGTATCAGCGTTGTAAAAGCAGCCACAGAAGTCATCGAACAGGTCGCGGACCCGCGTATAACGGTGCGGCTCGACGACCGCGATGACCCGTCCTCGCGCTCCAGCGCGCGCTGCTTCCAGAACAGCCGCGATTTCCGCCGGATGGTGTCCGTAGTCATCAAAGATCGAGACACCGTTCCATTCGCCCATGAACTGAAACCGCCGTTTAACGCCCGCGAAGGTTAGCAGAGCAGCACGAATTTCATCGTCGCTCGCACCTGCCGCTGCGGCGACCACAATCGAAGCCAGTGCGTTGAGCGCGTTGTGACGTCCGGGTGCCGGAACCCGAAGACCTTTAAGCGTTCGCGCACCACCCGGTACGCGCGCATTGAAAGCAACATCGAACACGCTGGAATGACCATCACTGGCAAGCGTCAACATCCGCGCATCGGCATCCTCGCCGCACCCGTACGTAACGATAGGTCGCCCATCGTGCTGCAAATTGAGACGCCTCAGCATGTCGGCGACAACCCCATGGTCGACGCATGCAACAAGCAGTCCGTAGAACGGCACTTGCCGTATAAACGTCTCATAGGCCGCGTGCATGGCTTCAACGCTGCCGAAAAAGTCTAGATGTTCCGGGTCGATATTCGTAATGACGCCAATCTGGCTCGGCAGTCGCGTGAACGTACCGTCTGACTCGTCAGCCTCCACGATCATCCAGGGCCCACTACCGAGCCGGGCGTTCGACCCCCAGTTGTTGACGATACCCCCGGTGATGACAGTCGGATCAAGCCCAGTCTCCGCAAAGATGTGCGCGATGAGCGACGTCGTGGACGTTTTTCCGTGCGTGCCCGTCACCGACACCGTCGAATAGAGCCGCATAAGCTCAGCGAGCATCTCAGCGCGCCTGATAATCGTCAGTCCCTTGGCGCGCGCCGCTTCCAATTCCGGATTACCAGCTTTGACAGCGCTAGAGATAACGACGTTCTTGGCGCCGACGAGATTGATCGCATCATGGCCGATAAAGACCCGGACGCCTTTGTCCCGCAAACGTTTGACGTTCGGACTATCTTTCTGATCGCTACCCTGGACCGAATAGCCCATGGCGACCAGAATTTCGGCGATGGCGCTCATCCCGATGCCGCCAATGCCGATAATATGAAAAGTCCCGAACTCACGGGGCATCTGCATGTCTTTGACTTTCCCCTCAGTATGATCCGAATCGCGCCCCCTGCGTTTCAGACTCTCATGAAATACTTCTGATCCGCTGGCAAATCCCGGTGCAGATTGCACCGCAATCCGGCCGAATTATTTCCTATCACGCCCCATGCGCCAGATTTTCGCGATGTGCGGCCAATTCCTCGACCACGTCCGCCAACCTGGCAACGGCGTCCGGCCGTCCAAGCTCTTTGGCCGCATTCGCCGCCTGAACAAGATGGGTCGGCGAAGCAATCAACGTACCAATTTCTCGGGCCCAAATCTCAGGCGTCAACTTATCCTGCTCGAAACACCAGGAAGCCCCCGCCTCAACCAACCGTGTCGCATTGTACAACTGGTCGTTGTCGACGGCATGCGGCAAGGGGACCAGAATCGAGGGACGGCCGATGACGGTCACTTCGGCGACAGTAGAGGCACCGGCCCGGGCGATCACAAGGTGCGATCGTGCCATAAGATCAGGCAAAGCCCCAAAAAAACTGGCAACCTCCGCAGCAATTCCGCTCTCCTGATACGCAGCGCGAACCCGGTCGACATCTTCCTCACGCGCCTGCTGCACAACGGACAACCGTGCTCGCAGTTCCTGAGGCAACAACGCCAGAGCAGATGGAAGTACATCGGAGAAATAACGCGCACCCTGCGAACCACCGAATATCAAAACCTGAATCACGTCACCGGCCATCGGCGCCCAGTAAGGGCGCTCGGCAGCCTGAAGAACTTGATCGCGCACGGGATTACCCGTCAGCCGGACTTTGTCCGCGTTGCGCTCATCGATATATTTCACACGCTCAAACGACGTCGCGACAATGTCGACACGGCGCGCGAGGAGTCGGTTGGCCCGCCCTAGAACAGCGTTTTGCTCATGCACCATCGTACGAACGCCGCGCAGTTTCGCCGCCACAAGAGGTGGGAACGCCGGATAACCGCCAAAGCCAACGACAACGTCGGGCGAGATCTCCCCAAGCAGCTTGAGCGCTGAACCTATGCCTTTCGACAGCATCCAGCCTGTCCGGGCAATTTCGGTCGGCGCCTTGCTCACCAACGTTGCGGACGAAATCTGATGAATAGACCGCGCAGGGAAATCGGTGCCGTAGCGATCCCCCCTCATATCGGTCACGAGATCGACAACGATGTTCCGGCGGCCTAATTCCTGGGCCAGCGCATAAGCCGGAAACAAATGCCCCCCGGTTCCTCCGGCGGCTAACAGCACGCGTAGCTCCTGAGCCATTACGCTTCTCTCCGCCTCTCGTTGCCCATATCAAACCCCTCCACGCGCGCAACGACCTTGGGCATCGTCAAGCGTGCCGGATCGGCCCGTCGCCGCGTTAGCGCCAGCAACATGCCCAGGGTGACGGAAATCGCAAGGATAGAAGAGCCTCCCGACGAAATGAAAGGCAGCGTCATACCTTTCGCCGGCAGCATTCCCGCGTTTACACCCATATTGATCAAGGCCTGCAAGCCAAACATCAGCGCCAGTCCTTGGATGGCCAACCGATCCCCGCCCCGCGGCTCCCGTCCAGCAACCGAAAGCGCCTTGATAACGATGAAGCCGAACAAAGCGAGTAGGGCAAGACACGCGAGCACTCCGTACTCCTCGGCAACAACCGAAAAAATGAAATCGGTGTGTGCATCTGGGAACTTTGTCTTGATTGTCCCTTCACCCGGTCCGCGACCAAAGAACCCGCCTTCCGTGAAGGACTGCATTGCACGCGCCAGCTGAGAATTCTCCTCGGGCGACGGCGCAAGAAAACGTTCGATACGCACACGCACGTGGTCAAATAACACATATCCGCTAGCTGCAACCGCGAGACCAACACCAGCAAGCACTCCCGCGCCGATCGCCGGAAGCCCAGCCAGCAGGTACATCAGCCCCCAGACCAGACCGATCAAGAGAGTTTGCCCGAAATCAGGCTGCAGCATCAGCAGCCCTGCGAGGATAACCAGAAGCACAATCGCCAATGGTAACGCCGGCATATCCGAACGTTTGTGCGCTTCTGCCAGCAGCCATCCGGACACGACAACGAAAGCGGGCTTAGCGATTTCTGACGGCTGCATCGAGAAACCACCGACGAATAGCCATCGACGCGCTCCGTTGATAAGCGGACTTTGAAAATAGACCCACACCAACGTACAAAACGAGATGAACAGGAGAGCGACGGCCAGTCGCCGTATGGTCTCTGGTTTAAGAAAAGACAGAAACAGGATGATCCCGAGCCCGGCTGCCGAAAAAATGAGATGACGATTGAAAAAGTAGAACGTTGGCAGGTTCTTCTTGATCGCAACAGCCGGACTAGCCGCCAGAGACAGCATCAACCCAATCAACATCAACGCGAGAATCGCTGACAAGAGCACCCGGTCGACAGTAAACCACCACGCGGCAAGCTTGCTTCGGTCTGCCCGCGAGAAGCTCATACCGTTCCTCGGCTTTTGCTCACCCCTGGTAGCATCTCGACGATCCTGCGAAAGGCATCTCCGCGTTCCTCGAAGTTCCGGAACTGATCAAAAGACGCACACGCCGGTGAAAACAGGACAACCGTCTCACACCCACGCTCAAGCCCAGCATCATGGGCCGCCGCCGTCACGGCCGCTTCCAGAGAACCACAACGGACGTAATCGACCTGCCCCTCCAAAGTCTGAGCGAACGCGTTCTCTGCTTCACCAATCAGATAGGCGCGTCTAATTCGCCCGAAATGCGGCGCGAGCGACGTAATTCCCCCGCTTTTTGCGCGTCCCCCGGCAATCCAATAGATATCACCTTGAAACGACGACAACGCCTTATCTGTCGAGTCAGCATTGGTCGCTTTGGAATCGTTGATGAAAAGAACCTGGTCCGTCTGTCCGACCTGCTCCATGCGATGCGCAAGACCTGGAAAACTCTTCAGCGCTTGAGCGATTCTCTCGATATCCCAGATCCGGTGCGGAACCCCATTCACGGTGAGTTCGACCTCACCTCGATCCGCCAGTTCCTGCAGAGCCCGCAATGCCCCCAAAGCGGCCAGCGCATTTTGCACATTGTGTGCGCCCCGCAATGACGGGATGCCATCGAGCTGCACCACCTCCTCGCTGGTGGCGTAGGAACCTGATTTCTCGTGCACAAAAAGGCTTGAGCCAATGGCGTAGAGCCTGGGCACCAGAACCGCCCCCCGACCTACGGTGATCGGATAAAGCCGGCCGCTGTCTTCCAGACGCGCTGCCACCTGCCCCGTCCATTTGTCGTCAATCGCGACGACAGCGGCGTCAGCTGCGGAGACCAGGCGCTCCTTAACGCTGGCGTAGTGCTCTATCGTTCCATGGCGATCGAGATGATCCGGCGTCACGTTCAGGAGCACACCAACGCTCGGATGAACCGAGGGTGTCAGATCAATTTGATAAGATGACATTTCAACGACGTGCACACGATCCTGCGCGGGCGGCTCTAACGTGAGGATCGCCTTACCGATATTGCCACCCATCTGAGTGTCGAAACCAAGTTCGCGAAGCAGATGTGCGATGAGAGCCGTTGTCGTCGATTTTCCGTTCGTGCCGGTGATCGCGATAAAAGCAGATTTCGGCGCAACCATCGCACGCGCGCGGCAGAACAATTCAACATCGCCGATGACCTCAACACCCGCTTCGCGTGCCTTCACGACGGTCCAATGCGGCTCCGGATGTGTCAGAGGTACGCCCGGCGCCAGAATGAACGCTGCAAATGTTGTCCAGTCAGCTGAGGAAAGATCGACAACCTTGAAGCCCGAAGCTGCCGCCGCCTCGCGCGCAGCAACGCCATCGTCCCAGACCGCGACGTCAGCGCCGCCCGCAACCAGCGACTGCGCAGCCGCCACGCCCGAACCGCCCAGCCCGAAGACGGCAACCGTCTTGCCCGCAAACGTCGTCGCGCGAATCATAAGAGCATTTTATCCGATTTCCGCTGGAACCCTGGGTTAGCGCAATTTCAGCGTCGCAAGCCCGATCAAGGCCAGAACAACAGAAATAATCCAGAAGCGAACGACCACCGTCGATTCCTTCCAGCCCTTCTGCTCGTAGTGGTGATGCAGTGGGGCCATGCGGAACACGCGCTTGCCGGTCATCTTGAACGAAGCCACCTGGATAATCACCGACAGTGTTTCCAAGACGAACAACCCGCCGACGATAGCCAGAACGATTTCATGCTTGGTGATAACCGCGATCGACCCCAGCGCGCCCCCGAGAGCCAAAGAGCCGGTGTCCCCCATGAAGATCATTGCTGGCGGGGCATTGAACCACAAGAACCCAAGGCCCGCCCCGATCAACGCCCCGCAGATAATTGCGAGCTCACCCGTACCATTGATGAAATGGATCTGGAGATAGCCGGCGAACTTCGCATTGCCAGAAAGGTAAGCGATCAAACCGAACGTCGCGGCAGCGATCATCACCGGCACGATGGCGAGACCATCAAGACCATCAGTGAGATTGACAGCGTTGCCAGCTCCCGCGATGACCAGCACGCCGAGCAAAATAAAGAACGGCCCCAACTCAACGAGCACGTTCTTAAAGAACGGCACTGCAAGGCTCGTTGCGAACTCAGGCGCGGCGATCTGAGTAAAGGCATAGGCCGCAACAGCCGCGACGAGCAATTCCGCACCGAGCCGGACCCGCCCCGAAAAGCCGGATGCCGTTTGCTTGGTGACCTTGAGATAGTCGTCATAAAAGCCGATGGCGCCGAAAGCCATCGTCACTCCGAGCACGATCCAGACGTAGCCATTCTGCAGGTTCGCCCACAATAAGGTGGATACCAGCACCCCCGAAAGGATCATCAGGCCGCCCATGGTCGGCGTACCACGTTTGGCAAGGTGGCTTTGCGGACCATCTTCTCGGATCGGCTGACCCTTGCCCTGTTTGACGCGCAGCATGTCAATGATGCCGGGCCCGAACAACATCACAAAGACCAACGCGGTGAAGATCGCCCCACCGGTTCGGAATGTGATGTAACGAAAGACGTTGAGCGGACCGATATTGTCCGAGAAGTTCACCAGTTCATAGAGCATCCCGGCCTCACATCCCTGCCCGCTTCATTCCGTATTCAGTCCTACCTATCTGTCAGACGTCGTCTGCCACAGTGGCATGGTGCTGCTTCAGCGCCCCCACGAGAGGAACCATCGCCGACCCGTTGGACCCTTTCACCATCACGATGTCGCCAGCCTGCAAGGTCTCCAGCAAAGGCTCCCGCAATCCGTCCGACGTCGCCGCCCACTGGCCCTGCATATCTGCAGGCAGATCGTAATACAGAGCTGCCATGTTCGATCCGCACGCAAAAACCAGATCAGCCTTAGCCGCGTCAATGATCTCCTTCAGGCCTCGGTGCAATTCTTCGGCTTTATCACCTAGTTCCAGCATATCGCCCAACACCAGAACCAGCCGGCCGTGCTCATCGCTGCGCGCTTGCCCTGCCGTCGTTATAGCCGCGGCCATAGAAGCCGGGTTCGCGTTGTAGCTCTCATCAATCAGCAGGATGTTTCCTCTGGAGAGGGAAAGAAGCGTTCGCTCACCACGCCCATGCAGAGCCGGAAGCTCTGCCAGTCCCTTCGCAGCCGACGCGACATCTCCACCCAGAGCATCCACCGCAAGAAGGGCGGCGAGCGAGTTCTCTGCTATATGCCGACCGGCGAGCGCAATCTGATAAGTCACGGTATCGCTCGACGGAAACTCCGCGAGGATCCTCTGTCCTTCCATGCCATCACGCGCTCGCCGCCCGCAATCAATCAGCGCCGCATCGGGCTCCCCCTCAGCATCCCCAAATGTCAGGATTCGGCTGGCGCTGGACTGAGCCCGTGTACGCAGCCGCTCGAAATGCAGATTATCTTGATTGAGGATAGCAACGCCATCAGGTTCAAGCCCGGCGAAGATTTCTCCCTTCGCGTCTGCGATTTCCTCTTCGCTCACGAAGTTACCCAGATGCGCCGGAAGCACATTCAGAACAATCGCAACATGAGGCCGCACCAACTTAGTCAGCGGCGTGATTTCACCCCCATGGCTCATGCCGATCTCGAACACCCCAAAACGGGTATCTGCAGGCATTCGCGCCAGGGTCAACGGCACCCCCCAATGATTATTGAATGACTTATCGCCGGCATGAGTAACACCGAGCCGGCCAAACGCAGCGCGCAACATATCCTTGGTGGTCGTCTTGCCGGAACTACCCGTCACCGCGACAACGCGCGCTTCCGGAGCTAGCCGTGAACGAGCCGCACGACCGATATTCTCCAGTGCCACCAACGTGTCAGCGACCCGGATCAGCGGACCGTCGCCCGCTTTGCGCTGATACTGCGTCTCGACAATTGCCCCAGCAGCTCCAGCTGCAAAGGCCTTGGAGACAAAGTCATGGCCATCGCGCTTGTCTTTCAGCGCAACGAAAACATCACCCGGTGAAATTTCCCGGCTATCCAACGAAAAACCAAAGACGTCCTTCTCGGGCGTACCGTCAAGTTCGCCGCCCGCGGCCAAGACCAGCGCGTCCCAATCCCAAAGCGGCCCGCGCTCGTTTCGCACATCAACTTCCACGCGGTATCCTTCTGACTTCGCCAAAATTGTTTTCGATCGCCCCCTCCGCGACGTCATGATCAGAGAACGGCAGAACGCAATCACCGATGATCTGGCCGGTTTCGTGACCCTTGCCCGCAATCACGACAATATCGCCGCGTCCAAGATCCGTGATGGCCGCCTCGATGGCCTCGCGGCGATCCCCGATCTCCCTGACGATCGCGCTTGATGAGGTCCCGACGCCTACGAGCACAGCAGCACGGATGGCCACTGCCGATTCACTACGCGGGTTGTCGTCTGTCACGATCACAACATCAGCCTTCTCCGCTGCAATCGCCCCCATGATGGGCCGCTTTCCAGCATCCCGGTCCCCACCGCAACCGAAAACACATACCACACGACCGGCAGCCATGGGTCGCACCGCATCGAGCGCCGCTGCAAGGGCCTCTGGCTTGTGCGCATAGTCAACGACCACCAAACCACCTCGGACTTCACCCACGATGTCGAGGCGCCCTTTCACACCCGTCAAACCCTCAAGCGCCTGTGCGCAAGCCTTAATGTCGAGACCTGTCGCAGCCGCAAGCCCCGCCGCCACCAAGGCATTCTCGACCTGATAACCACCGACCAGAGGCAACCGAATCGAAACCTCCTCACCACCAACAGCCAGATGGAGACGTTGCGCAAATCCCTCCGGGATCGCCTCAAGCAAACGGATCGTCTCCCCGTCGCGGCCAACCGTACGCACATCGAGCCCGCATGCACGCGCAACATCGCGAACGTCGCCGCTACGGGCGCCATCCATATTGATGACGACAGGCTGCCCCTTGGCCAAAAGCTCTGTGAAAAGACGCATCTTGGCTACGAAATAAGCTTCGGTATCAGTGTGATAATCGAGATGATCCCGCCCCAGATTTGTGAACGCAGCGGCAGTCAGCTTCACACCATCGAGGCGATGCTGATCAAGACCATGCGAAGACGCCTCGAAGGCGATATGCGTGACGCCCTCGTCCGCAAGCCCCGCGAGGCTTTGATGCAGGCTTAGAGGGTCTGGCGTCGTCAAAGACCCATAAACACCGCCATCCGGCTTCACGAGGCCAATCGTGCCCAGCGACGCTGCCTTGAGGCCTTGCGACGCAAAAATCTGGCGCGTGAATTCCACAACGGAGGTTTTGCCGCTGGTTCCTGTAACCGCGACGGCCACATCTGGCTGCGCGCCATAGAACCGCGCTGCTATCCTCGCAAGGGTACGCCGCGGGTTATCCGTGCGGAGGACCGGCACACTCAACTCACCGACATCCGCTCCAGTCCCGACAAGAACCGCAGCCGCCCCCGCTTCCACCGCCTTGCCGACAAACTGCGCGCCATCGGCACGCGCACCGGGCAACGCCGCGAACAGAAAGCCCGGAGAAACCGTCCGGCTATCCAGGCTCAATCCGCGAATAAAGATCTCTTTCGCGCCAGGCGGCACGGAAATTTCAGGTTCGAGAAGATGGGAGAGCTGCATCAGCGTCGATCAAAAACCCGTTGGGGCGCTTCGAGCCGCTCTCGACAAGCGACCGGTTTACGGCGGCAATCAATCTCTTATTGTGGCGCGCCTGAGGCGTCAAACGCGCCACGATACTTCAAAACATCATTTTAGGGCGTTTCTGAGCGCGACATGACGTCAAGCTGCGGCGCAATCCGGGCAATGATCTTAGCCGTGACCGGAGCAGCGTTCCGTCCGGCAGTAATCTGCATGGACGTCTTCTTTATTGGCTGCGGCTCGAACAAGGAGACCAACGTCACGTATTTCGGATTGCTCATCGGAAAAGCAGCGAAGAAAGAAGAGATTACCGACTTCTCCTTATAACCGCCCTTGCCCGGTAGCTCCGCGGTCCCCGTCTTACCTCCAACTTCCAAACCAGGCACGTTGGCGCGCCGCCCGGTCCCATCCCTTTCCGTCACGTTACTGCGCATCAACGCATTGAATTTTCTACTTGTTTCTTCGGAAATTACGCGTTCTCCATCGCTTTCGCTCCCAGTCGGACGGCGCAGATAGGTCGGCTGAATGCGTTTGCCACCATTGACGAGAGAAGCAGCTGCCGCCGCAAACTGTAGAGGCGTAACCGCAATCCCATGACCATAGGAGCGAGTGACGGTCTCTACAGCTTCCCAACGCTCGGGCAACTGGACATCCGCGACACTTCCAGCCTCCGTTTTCATCGCACCTGTAAGACCAATGCGCTGGAAGAATTCCTTTTGCCGCCCGGCGCCAAGATCAAGCGCCAGCATACCAGCCCCCACATTCGATGACCGCCGGAACACCTCGGCAACACTTAGGATTCGTCCAATAGGATGACTATCCGTAATCGTAAAACCACCAACACTCAGCGGCTTACGGACGTCAACGGGCGTATCCAGCGTGAACTCTCCCGAGTCCATCGCCATCGCCACCGTGAACATCTTGAATATAGATCCAAGTTCGAAAGTACCACCACTCAGACGATCCATCGTTTCACGCTCCAGCGATGGAACGAGCGGATCGACACCGGGCAGCGAGGCTGCCGCCAGGATCTCCCCACTTTTGGCATCCATCACCAGTCCAACGGCAGCCCGCGCTTCATACGTTGCCATTGCCGCAGCGAGTTCCTCCTCAACCGCGTGTTGAACGCCAATATCAAGGGATAGCTGCACCGGCGGCCGGTTCGAGAGGTTGGGCGTATGAACGGGATCGACCTGTCCATTTTCGTCTAGAAAACGTTCAATTCCGGCAATGCCTTTATTGTCGATATCGACATAGCCAAGCACATGCCCCGCAAGCGTTCCGCTAGGATAAGCGCGCTTGAGCTCATTCCTGAATTCGATGCCCGGCAGACCCAGATTGTGAATAGCCTCCGCTTGCCGCGTGGAGGTTCCTCGCCGTATCCAAACGAAGCGCTTGTCGCGATCCGCAAGGCTTTTGCGCAGTTCTGCCTGATTAAGTCCTGGCAAAACATGCCCAAGCTTTTCCGCCAGTTCGTCCTTATCGACCACCAGAGCCGGATCAGCGAACAATGAAGGCATAATGAGATCGCTGGCCAGCAATTGACCATTGCGATCGACAATGTCAGGCCGCGCAAAGGCAATCGCCATTGGCTGGCTCATTGAGACAGAAACCTCGCCCTGTCCCAGGATCGCCAGACGAACGAGTTGACCAGCGACGAGTGCAAAAGCCAGCATGACGCCCGCGATGGCCGCGACAGCGCGAATCCGCACCAGATACGCCTCGCTTACACGCTCTCTCTTCGCGTTCGCGGCAAGAGCACGGTCCGGCAAGCCGGGCGTGATGATGATCCCGCTCGTCATCGCGATGACCCTGCAGCCTCCCGCGTCTCATTTGGCAGCGCTGCCAAATGGTTCTCAACGTCAGGCTCCGTGAATTGGTCTTCGCGTGCCGGTGCGAGCCCCATGGCGCGCGCTGCCGGCCCGATAACCTCGGGTCTTGCTGCGAGTGCCCGGTCGGCTTTGAGAATTGCAATGTCTTGCCGGATCTTCTCGAGACACCGCTCTTGCGCCTGAACCTGCTCGGCAAAATCGCGCGTATCGTAATTGATGGCATACAAACGGAAGGCGCTAATCAGCATAAGCGCCGCTGCGCCAATCATCAAAATACGCATGGCGGTACCCTCGCCGTTACAAACGCTACTTGGCGAGCCCCGGAACGCCGAGATCGGCAAACTCGATTTCCCACGGCTCAGCCGCTGTCCGCACGCCCGCCCTCAAACGCGCCGATCTGGCACGCGGATTGACCTGCGTTTCACCTTTAGAAGAGGTTAACGGCCGAGGGTTAACAATTCGAAAACTCGGAGCGCGCAATTCGATTGAACTTTGCGGAATGTGCCGCGAGCCCTGGCCGGACCTGCCGCCACGTGATGCTAAAAATCGTTTAACGATCCGGTCTTCCAGGGAATGAAAGGTTACCAACACGAGCCTGCCGCCCGGTTTGAGCAAGCGTTCAGCTCCGAAGAGCCCCCTCAGGAGCTGCCCCAGTTCATCGTTCACAAAAATTCTCAGTGCCTGAAACGTGCGCGTTGCGGGGTGCCGGCCATCGGGCTTACCGCCCCCCAAAACCTTCGCAACCACATCTGCCAGATCGAGGGTGCGCGTGAACGGCTCCTGCACCCGCCGCGCAACAATTGCCCGCGCGATTGCCCGGGAGCGCCTCTCTTCTCCGTATTGAAAGAGAATGTCCGCAATGCGCGCTTCATCGAACGTGTTGACGACATCCGCCGCTGACAACCCTTCTTCCGCGAGGCCCTCGCCCGGCGCGCTAAACATGCGCATGTCGAGAGGACCTTCTGATTGGAAAGAAAAGCCGCGCTCGGCTTCATCGAGCTGCATGGACGAAACGCCGAGATCAAAAACCACCCCGTCGAACTGGCCCACGAAGCGATCTTGTGTCTCCGGATCTTCTGCCCAATCGAGAAGCTGGCCAAACGGTGCCAGGCGAAGCTCCAAGGCTCCGCCGCGAGAAGCCACCAGATCAGCTCCGGCCGCTACCGCGGAAGGATCGCGGTCGAACGCCAACACTTGGCAATCGGCCGCGTCCAGAATTGCTGAAGTATAGCCGCCGGCCCCAAAGGTGGCGTCGATGTAGCGCTCGCCGCTCTTAGGCTGAAGAGCCTCGAGGACTTCCGAGAGAAGCACGGGAATGTGCCGATCCCGATTTGGATCGCCCTTTCCCCGCTGGTCCGACCCGCGTCGCGGCGTCATTCCCGTGCTCCCTCGTCCCCGCCGTCGTCTGCCCCTGGCTTGCGCCCGAATAGCTTGCGAGTTTCTCTAACTTTTGCGCGGGCGCGATTGCGCCGCTCTTCGAATTGGCCCGGTTCCCACATTTGAAACTTCTCGCCAAGACCGACAAAGGCGACGTGGCTCGTGAGGCCCGCGTGCGCCCTAAGCCCCTCAGGAAGGACGATGCGTCCGTCGCCGTCGATCGAGAGAACCTGGACGTCGCCGTAAAGCGCGACAGATAGCTCGTCCCGCTCATCTGAATAGTCCGGCAGATCCGCGAGCAGACCATCGATCTTCTTCGCAAGTCTCTCGCCGCCTGCATCGAGTGCCGGAGCATCAAGTGAAGGATAACAGTAGATGCCGCCGGCGTAGCCGTCACGTTCAAGTACTGCGCGGAAGGGAGCAGGAATCGAGACCCGTCCCTTGCTGTCGATCTTATTGACGAATGTCGAGACAAAACGGTCCATCCCCTGATTGCCGACCTCAACCTCGACGCATCACTTAAACTCCTGAAGCCACCTCACATGCCCGTCACCGGCCCGCTTGATGACCCGCGCACCGGCCGGAGACCGTGGCGGTCGCGAGTGCCTTGGCCCTCTCTCAAGGTACGCGCCCTGCCACGGCCCTTGCCCGGTGCGGACGGGCATATATGGGATCACATGGAATTTTATGGGTGTCAATGGTTTCTTAAGCAATTTACACGGGCCAAAGCGGGCTATCGCGCTTTCAACCTGAGCGTCGCAGAAAAGCCGCACACTGTTCACGGCAACCGCAAGAATGCTGCAGCCGTTAAGGGCTTGGCATGAATTCCTCGCGTAAATCGCAATGGGACAGGGAAAGGCTGTTGCGTGGCGTTGGGGTTGGGAATGCCGACTACGATGGGGCGCCGGTTCACGGGGAGCACCCTCGTGAGGTTGGTGTGCATAATTATTTGCGCTGGAATGCTATGGACGGCGCCGGATGCGTCCGCCGGCCCGCGACGATATATGGTCGCGCTATCGGTGCCCGGGCAAGAACAGGTGGCCCTATACGCCGAGGAGTATGGCAAAGGTCGTCCGCTGCTGCTGTTACACGGCCTCGGTGCATCCACCTACACGTGGCGCAATCTCATTCCGAGCCTTGCACAAAAGCATCGCGTCATTGCCATCGACTTGAAGGGCTTTGGCCGCTCGCAAAAACCTTACAATAATGCCTATTCCATCCATGACCACGCCGCATTGGTGAGCGCCTTCATTCGCAAACGCGGCCTGCGTGATGTCACGCTTATCGGGCATTCCTTCGGCGGCGCAGTCGCTTTGATGGTCACGCTGGAATTCAACCGGAAAGACCCCGGCCGCATTCGCGATCTCATCCTCATGAGCGCACCGGCCTACAATCAGCCATCGACTGAGTTTGTCCGCTTCATGCAAACACCGGTGTTGCCTTACGCAGCGCTAACGCTCATACCGCCAGAACTCTCCATCTGGCTCTCGCTCGACGCGACCGAAGCACAGCACATAAGCATGGATGATATCAGCGCGTATGCGGAACCCTTTTATGATCCCGCAGCCCGGCACGCTCTGATCACGACAGCCCGTCAAATAGTCCCTCGAGACCTCAAACGACTAACCGCACGCTACCCCACAATAAAACAGCGCACTTTGATCATCTGGTGCGATGGAGATACGACCGTCCCGCTCGCAACAGGCAAACATCTCGCCAAGGCCCTGCCCAACGCGAAACTGCAGGTACTGAACGGCTGCAGCCATGCCCCGCAACATGATCGCCCCCGCGCCGTATGGAACCTGATGCGCCGCTTTCTCTATTGAGGCGGCCCGAATAGCTTATCAAGAGGTGAAGATAATTCTGCCAGTCGGCCTGTAAGCCGGGTTCTGTCTGGAGGTCACCCTCCGCGACGACCATTCATCTGGGACGTCTGTCACCAGACGCCTCAAGCAGCCAACCCGGGCGACGAACCTGAAAACGGGCCTGAGATCGCACGTCGCTTGCGCGCCACACATCTCCGGTCGCCCCTATTTGGCCTTGCTCCCGGTGGGGTTTACCATGCCGCGACTGTTACCAGCCGCGCGGTGCGCTCTTACCGCACCCTTTCACCCTTACCGTACCTCGCAAAGCGAGCAGCGGCGGTTTGCTTTCTGTGGCACTTTCCCTGGGGTCACCCCCGGCGGCCGTTAGCCGCCACCGTGTTTCCATGGAGCCCGGACTTTCCTCCATTCCGACATTTTGACGGGCCACAAAGCCCATGCCGGAACAGCGGCCGTCCAGCCGACTGGCAGAAATCACATAAGGGACCGTGACGCGGCAACGTCAAGACACAATCGGCTCGCCGAGCGCTGCGATCAGGCGCTGTAAAGTAATAAATGTCGATACGTCGACCAGCCCATCGACACGTTCCTGTCGAAAATGACGTTGAAATGCAGCTACGACCGTTCGGGATTGCTTGTCGCTCTCGCCCGTAACCTCGATCCCATACCCGTAGCGTCTAAGAAGCGTCTGCGCCTGGGCAATACGATCCGCGTGCGCAGGGTTAGAGACGGCCTCCAAAACGGGCCCGACAGGCTCCGGATCGACCCAATGACCAATTCCAGCACGCGCCAATCGCGCCCAATCGAACTTTTCGCCGGGGTCAATCTTCCGTCCCGGCGCAATATCCGAGTGCGCCAACACCCGTTCCGGCGGAATGCCATTGCGCCCAATGATGTCGGCCGAAAGCGCCTCGACCGCACGCATCTGCGCTTCGGGAAACTCTGGATAGCCGCCGTCATGTCCGGGATTGTGGATCTCAATGCCGATCGACGCCGAATTAATATCGCAATCGCCCTGCCATGAGCCGACGCCTGCATGCCAGGCCCGTTGCGACTCCGCCACCATCTGCCAGACCGTCCCGTCGGTATCGATGACGTAGTGACAGGACACTTTGCTCTCAGGCCGCGAGAGCCAATCGATTGCCCGCGGACATGACGCGAGCCCTGTATAATGCATCAGCAGGATCGAGGCGCGCACCCCATGGCGGCGCGCCTCGAAGTTCGGTGAAGGATGGATACAGGTAACAAGCGGACTATCGCAATCCGCAAGGCGCAATTCACTCACACGCCGCCTCCAGCTCGCGTGCCTTTACGATCGAATCGTAGGCAGCATTGATGGCGGCCAACTTGCGGTCTGCAAGAACAAGAAATTCCTGAGGTACACCCTCGGAAGCGAGCTTGTCGGGATGCGTCTCGCGCACAAGCGCTCTGTAACGCGCCTTCAAGTCCTCGTCGGAAACATCCGGCGCGACACCGAGCACGCTATAGGGCGACTGCTCATCACGTACAAACAGGCTCCGGATAGCCAGATACTCACGTTCGCTGAAGGAGAACTTCTCCGCCACAGTACGCAGGAACTGCTCCTCCGCCTTGTGCAGAACACCGTCGGCAGCAGCGATATTGAAAAGACATTCGAACACATCCCGAAGAAGTGCCCGGTCGTCGGCGAGCATATGCGCGATCCGTTCCGCATAGGCGTCATATCCAGCGACGTCGCGCGACGCCAGCTCAAACACCCGCATCACGTTGCGCCGCTCTTCCGGCGGCACATAAAAACAGCGCTCAAAGGCCTGCGACTCTACGCTGACCGCCACCCCATCCGCCTTTGCCATTTTCGCAGCAAGCCCGACGAGAGCGATCGTGAAGGCAACTTGCTTGCCGCCAGTGGCGGGCGTCAACCAGGAATCAACGCGGGCCCGCAGCCCTGCCCAAAGGCCGCGTAGCCAGCCTGTCCGGCCACCACCAATCAACGTACTCCAGTTCATTGCCTGTTGATAACCCGTTTTCCCAATGCCCTCAAAGTGAACATGTTTCCCTCAGAACAAATGGATGTGAAGCTTTATGTCACAATTTCGCTCTTCGTGATTTGACCGTGATCGTCTTCAACAATCACCATGCCGGTTAGGAATTATTAAGGGTTCAGCGCAAGCTTGTCTTCCAAGCGTGCGTTGAGTGGAGGGTAATGATGAAGGGGCTTTTTCTGGCAGTAGCCTTTGCGGCGGTTGTAGCGATCTGGACTCTGAATGCTCGCGCCCAATTTCCAGCCTCAGATTTGAGCACCCCAAAAGGGGAGATCACTCAATTCACGACCATCAAGGCGCCCCCTCAACGTTGACTGTCATACCGTCACCAGCTAGCTGGTCTTCAGCAGATTGGCATGATGGGATGGCGGCTAGATAATGACGAACACTGCATCGAGCCGCACCTCCAGATGGCAGTTCTGGATTGATCGCGGCGGAACGTTCACAGATATCGTCGCATATGGCCCGGAAGGCCGGATCGAGACACGCAAAGTCCTCTCCGAAAACCCTGGCGCTTATTCAGACGCAGCACTTGAAGGCGTCCGCCAAATTCTCGGCTTGAGCTCGGAATCCGCGATTCCCTCCGATCGCATCCGCAGCGTCAAGATGGGAACAACGGTCGCGACAAACGCTCTGTTGGAGCGCAAAGGCGAACCGACAGTATTGGTCATCTCCGCCGGGCTCGAAGATCATCTCGAAATCGGGTATCAAGCCCGCCCCCAGATTTTCGCCAAATCCATCGTCAAGCCGTCGATGCTGTATGCGCGAGCCATCGGCGCGCACGAACGCATCCTCCCTAACGGGTCTGTACTAACCCCACTCAATGAAGAGCGCCTCAAACAAGACCTCACGCAGGCTCGCGAAGACGGTTTCACCTCCGTCGCCATCGCCTTCATGCACGCATATGCGCATCCAGACCACGAAACCCGAGCCGTAAAAATTGCCCGCGAATTAGGCTTCACCCAGATTTCAGCGAGTCACGAGGTTTCACCGCTCATCAAGTTCATCGCCCGTGGCGACACCACCGTGGCTGACGCTTATCTGAGCCCAATACTCCGCCGTTACGTAGATCTCGTGGCCGGCGCCTTGCTATCCGACAACGATGATGACGGCGCCACGTCAGAAGCCTCACGCTTGATGTTCATGGCTTCATCCGGCGGCCTCAAGGCTGCAGACCGCTTCCAGGGCCGTGACGCCATCTTGTCAGGACCCGCAGGCGGCATCGTCGGCATGGCGGAAACCGCACGACTGGCGGGTTTCGAACACGTCATTGGTTTCGACATGGGCGGAACCTCGACCGATGTGTCCCACTTTGCCGGCGAATACGAACGTACGTTCGAAACGGAAGTTGCCGGTGTGCGTATGCGCGCACCCATGTTGCTGATCCATACCGTCGCGGCAGGCGGCGGCTCGATACTGCATTTCGACGGCCAGCGCTTCCAGGTCGGCCCCGATAGCGCCGGCGCCGATCCCGGCCCCAAAAGCTATCGCCGCGGCGGCCCCCTCACGGTGACTGATGCCAACGTCATGCTGGGCAAGCTAATCCCGGACCTCTTTCCCGCGATCTTCGGACCTGGCCGTAACGAACGACTCGACCACAATGCCGTTAAAGCCGCCTTCACGGCGCTGGCAGACGAAGTAGGCGATGGCCGCTCTCCTGAACAGGTGGCCGACGGCTTCATCCGCATCGCCATCGAGAACATGGCGAATGCCGTCAAAAAGATCTCGGTCGAACGCGGCCACGACGTCAGCCGCTACGCGCTCAATTGCTTCGGCGCTGCCGGAGGCCAACATGCATGCCTCATCGCCGATAATCTCGGGATCGACACCGTCCTCGTTCATCCGCTGTCGGGTCTTTTATCCGCTTACGGCATCGGCCTAGCCAAGGTCCGCGCCAGTCGCGAGCAATCATTGGAAAAACTGCTCGAACCAGCCGCCATGCACGATGTCGAAAACATCGCTTGGCGTCTCGGCAATGACGTCACCGAAGAACTTCTCGATGAAGATGTCGAGCATGATGACATCGCTATTAGCACATTCGCTCATCTGAGATACGAAGGCTCCGACACCTCTTTCGCGGTGCCGCTCTCCGAACCTGGCATCATGCGCGACGACTTCGAAGCGGCCCACAAACAGCGTTTCGGATTTCTTTCCCCGGAAAAGCGCCTGTTCATCGCGGCTATTGAAGTGGAAGCCGTCGGCGGCGGCAACGATCCTGAAACCATAGAAGCAAATGCCGGAACAAACACTGGGACGGCATCGCCGGTGATCACACGCAAATCGCGCTTCTTTTCAAATGGCGCGTGGCACGATGCGAACGTCTTCACCCGCGCCGACCTCGCACCCGGCCACCACCTCATTGGCCCCGCAATCGTCATCGAACCGCACCAGACAGTCGTCATTGAACCCGGCTGGCGCCTCGATGTCACGGCAAGGTCGCATCTTGTACTTGCGCGCCAGGAAGCCCGCGGTCGTCAAGCAGCGGATGCGAACGTCGATCCGGTACTCCTTGAGGTGTTCAGCAACCTGTTCATGGCTGTGGCCGAGCAGATGGGAGAAGCTCTCCGCCTGACCGCGCAATCCGTGAACATCAAGGAACGTCTCGACTTTTCCTGCGCCGTATTCTCACCCGAAGGCGCACTCGTCGCCAACGCACCGCACGTACCGGTGCACCTCGGCTCGATGGATGCCTCCGTCGAAACAGTCATCCGTCGGCAAGGAGCTAACATGCGTCCCGGTGACGTCTATATGTTGAACGCACCTTACGATGGCGGCACGCACCTGCCCGATATCACCGTCATCACGCCGGTGTTCGACGACGCGGGTTCCGAAATCTTGTTCTTTGTTGCAAGCCGGGGCCACCATGAGGACATCGGTGGCCTATCCCCCGGTTCCATGACCCCACGCGCCAAGACAATTGAGGAAGAAGGCGTGCTGATCGACTGCGTAAAGCTTGTTGACGATGGCCGCTTCCTCGAAGCCGAAGTCATAGCGCTCCTGACGGAAGTCAAGTATCCAGCCCGCCGGCCCGACAAAAATATCGCCGATCTGAAAGCACAAATTGCCGCCAACGCCCGTGGGGCCGCCGAGATCGGAAAACTGCTCGCCCTCTACGGTCGCGAAGTTGTCCAGGCCTATATGGGTCACGTGCAGGACAATGCGGAGGAAAGCATCCGCCGCCTGATTTCACGACTAAGCGACGGGCACCACCGGGTCGAAACAGATTCTGGTTCTGTCGTAGAGGTGACAATTAAAATCAATCGCGAAGCGCGCGAAGCCACAATCGACTTCACCGGCACATCTCCCGCACGCGATGATAATTTTAATGCCCCCGAACCCGTGACACGGGCTGCTGTTCTCTATGCCTTCCGCGTTATGGTCGATGAGCCCATACCTCTGAATGCAGGCTGCTTACGGCCGTTGAAAATTGTCGTACCGGAAGGCTCCATGTTGAAGCCGCGCTATCCGGCCGCCGTCGTTGCAGGCAACGTAGAGACCAGTCAGGTCGTAACCAATTGCCTGTTCGCGGCCTTACGCGGTTTGGGATCTTCGCAAGGCACAATGAACAACCTAACCTTCGGTGACGAAAATCGTCAGTACTACGAAACCATCTGTTCTGGCGCCCCAGCAGGACCTGATTTCGATGGAGCCGCCGCTGTCCAGGTCCACATGACCAATACACGGTTGACCGATCCGGAAATTCTGGAACTACGCTATCCAGTCGTTCTTGAAGAGTTTTCAATCCGGCGCGGATCTGGAGGTGTTGGACGCCATCGCGCCGGCGATGGCACTCGCCGTGTGATCCGTTTTCTAGAATCAATGCACAGCGCAATCTTGTCGGGCTACCGTCGCGTGCACCCGTTCGGTCTTGAAGGAGGTGAACCCGGCCAGATCGGCGCAAATAGCGTGCGACGAGTCGACGGAAACATCGAACATCTTAAGGGATGTGACGAAGCGGCTCTGAACCCCGGTGACGCCATCATCATTGAAACGCCAACAGGCGGTGGCTTCGGCCCGGCGAGCAGCGCTTGACATCCTGACTTGCATGTCCTCTTCAATCCAAGCGCGGCAATAGATTGTTAACCTTCCTCTTGACGGGCGCTTTACCAATATCCGAGACACTGCACGGGGCGCGCCGGATGCAAGTTAAACCGTCGCCAATGGGCAACTTCCCCTCATCAGATATGGCTTTAGGGGGCAAACGCTTTGCCGGAGATCGAGCAGCGGATAGAAAACATGCTTGATATCAGCGGCGTAAACCACGCTATTGACGTTCAGCAAACGGACCTCGCAGGTTCTGGGCCGTTGCGCCGATATGGGGTCCTGATTTGATCCAATTTCGTCCGATTCTTTTCGCACTGGGCCTGATCCTGTGCACCATTGCCGCCGCGATGGTGCTCCCGGCCGTCGTGGACGTGGCCGATGGCCACGAGGATTGGCGCGTCTTTTTCACCTCAGCCGTAGCGACGTTCTTCATCGGAGGTCTCCTGATCCTCGTCGCTTACGAGGACCAGCCCGCCCCTCTTGGCATCAAGGAAGGCTTCCTTCTGACGACGCTATGCTGGGTAACGGTGGCTGCTTTCGCCGCTGCACCTTTTGCCGGGCTCGGACTCGGATTCGCCGATGCATATTTCGAAGCGATGTCCGGACTGACAACCACGGGTTCAACAGTCCTGACCCAGCTCGACCAGCTTCCACGGGGTATCCTTCTCTGGCGAGCCATTCTCCAGGGACTTGGCGGCATCGGTATCATTCTGACCGCGATCATCATGCTGCCGTTCCTGCGGGTCGGCGGCATGCAGTTGTTCCAGATGGAGAGCTCAGATAAATCCGAAAAAGTTCTCCCGCGTGCCATCGAGCTGACATTGGCGATCGCCGGCGTTTACGTCGGGCTCATCGTCGCGTGCATCGCGGTCTACATGGCACTCGGCATGACGCCATTCGATGCCATCTGTCATGGCCTTTCGACAGTCTCGACCGCGGGCTTCTCAACCCACGATGAGAGTTTCGGATTTTTCCGCTCGCCAGCGCTCGAGTGGGCTTGTGTCCTCTTCATGATTCTCGGCGCGCTGCCGTTCGTCGTTTACGTCAAAGCGATGCGCAATCACCCTGAAGCGCTGTGGCGCGACACGCAGGTTCGCGGCTTCCTGATGTTTCTCATTGGGCTGTGGCTGATCATGACATTCTGGCTGATCACGGCACGCGGCCTTGAGCCGACAACTGCGCTACGCATGTCGGCGTTCAACCTCACCTCCATCATGACGACCACGGGCTACGCCAGCTCCGACTACATGCAGTGGGGCCCCTTCGCCGTTGGCTTGTTCTTCCTCGTAACCTTTATCGGCGGCTGCGCTGGCTCTTCGGCAGGCGGCATTAAGATTTATCGGCTTCAGGTCACCGCGCTTTTGACGCGAAGCCACTTCGTCCACCTCATGAGTCCCAACCGGGTCGTCACTCTCGTCTACAATGGCAAACGATTGCCAGCCGACGTGCCCTTCTCCGTCGTCGCGTTTTTGACAATCTACATGTCGACCGTCGGCATCTTCACCGTCGTCCTGTCGGCTATGGGCCTCGACTTCGTGACCGCCATGTCGTCGTCCGCCCAGGCTATTGGTAACGTCGGCCCCGGTCTCGGCGATATCGTCGGTCCAGCAGGCAACTTCTCAAGCCTGCCTGCCGCAGCAAAATGGGTCTTATCCTTCGCGATGCTGCTCGGCCGGCTCGAACTGTTCACCGTGCTCGTTCTATTCCGGATTGAATTTTGGCGGGGCTAGCCCTCATCGGGGTGCCAGCCGTAAAGCCAATCATATTGAGACAAAAGCATACCGGGAGGCGCAGCCTTCAGCGTAAGGTTACGCGCCGTCGCCAAGGCCCCTTGCAAATGATAGATGCGGCCGTTCTTCCGTGAGGCCCCCTGCACCCGAAGGACACGCTGTCGGCGAGCGAACTGATAGGCCGAAAACGCCGCGCTAACGTCCTCATGTGCCGCCACGCACTGAGCGAGCACGAAACCATCCTCGAGCGCCATCACACCACCCTGCGCCAAAAATGGCAGAACCGGATGCGCTGCATCACCAAGCAACGCCACACGCCCATTCACGAACGCGGGAGGTTCGGGCAAATCATAAAGTCCCCACTTCCGCCAATCTGAGACAGCAGAGACAAGATCCTGAAGAACAGGCGCAAAACTTCGCACACCCTCCCGCACCCACATCGGCAACACGTCCGCGCTCCAACCCGGTGCGGAGGACTCATCGTGCCGAACGACAACCAGTGCGAGTTCGCTTCCACCGCGCACGGGATAATGAACGACATGAGCCTTGTCCGAGAGCCAAAGCCCAACGTCGCTACTGGAAATCCCTGAGGGTACGTCCTCGATCCGCAGGACCGCGCGCGCCGCGCTACGATTTGAGAACACCAGCCTTCGTTCACCGAAAAATTGCGATCTCAAACCGGACCACAGGCCGTCCGCTGCAACCAGGCTCGCACCCTCTAGCCGGCTCCCATCTGCTGTTTCGGCACACACCGTGTCCGCACCCTGGGAGAGACCCGTGACCTCCGCGCCGGAGCTCAACGTGATCAATGGGCAATCACGTGCCGCGTCGAGTAACGCAGCATGAAGATCGCCACGATGAAAGACCCAGTAGGGCGCTCCGTAGCGCCGTGCGATGTGATCACCCAGTGGTATCCGGCAAAGCACCCCACCGCTACGTCCATCATGGACACGAACAGCGTGTGGAATTCCAGCCTTGGATCGCAGCGCTTCCCGAAGCCCGAGAAGAGCGAGCACATGCCCACCGTTAGGACCAATCTGAATGCCGGCGCCTTCGGTTGAAAATACCGTTCGCTTTTCGAAGACATGCGAAGCGAAACCACGCCGAGCCAGGGCTAAAGCCGTTGCCAACCCACCAATACCGCCACCGGCGATGAGTAAGACACTATCAAATTTGCTCATCGGGGCTGCACAACATCACGAGCGGCGGTTTCCAACGCACCGCGCAGCTCTTGATCCATCACCGCTCCCTACCGCGACGTCACTCGAATGCTCAGGCCGCGCGACCGGCGGCCTCGTGTACAATAGCACCAGCCGGAACGCTCTCTTCAGGCCCGAGTTGTGCATCATAAACGTAAAGCGTCGAGCAGTAGGGACAGATGATCTCGTTGTCTGTGCCCATATCGAGATAGACGTGAGGATGATCGTACGGGTCCCGCGCACCCATGCAGTTAAATTCCTTTACGCCGATGGAGATTCTCTCAACACCCTCATCGTTAGCGAAATGTGGAATGATATTGCCAGCCATGTCTCTCGCTGCTCTCGAAATTTTTGCGTCCAATACACGATAGCCGCCAGGCGATCGCGATGGTAGGGGAACACATGCGCCGCTACGTCGCCGGGAACCATAACATCCCATCGTTCTCAACCAAAAAGGCCCGAGATTTATGCAGACCTTCCAGTCCGATGGTGTCGAAATCGCCTATCTCGACGAAGGGCACGGACCACCAATACTGCTCGTACACGGTTTTGCATCCAATGTCGCCATGAACTGGGCCGCAACGAATTGGCTCACGACCCTCACAAAGGCCGGAAGGCGCGTTATCGCCATCGACAATCGTGGCCACGGACAGAGCGAAAAGCTCTACGACACAGCACAATACGGGGCTCCCCTGATGGCGGAGGATTGCCGCCGTCTGCTCGACCATCTCCAGATCGAACGCGCTGATGTTATGGGATATTCGATGGGCGCACGCATATGTGCGTTCCTGGCCCTGGCGCATCCAACGCGGGTCCGCACCGCCATCTTCGCCGGATTGGGCTTCAACATGGTCCGCGGGATGGCCGGAACCGGGCCGATCGCCCATGCGCTCGAAGCTGACAGCATTGACGACGTTGCAAACCCGACGGCACGAACCTTCCGTGCATTCGCCGAGCAGACGAAAAGCGACCTGAAGGCGCTCGCCGCCTGCATTCGCTCAAGTCGCGACCCCATAACACGAGAGGATATCGCACGGATTTCGTGTCCCGTCCTCGTGGCCGTCGGCAGTGACGATGTAATCGGTGGTTCCGCAGTTGAATTAGCTAAGCTGATCCCAGGGGCCGAAGCTTACGAAATTGCAGGGCGCGACCATATGAAGGCCGTCGGGGACGCGGGTTACAAAAAAGCTGTCTTGGAATTTCTTTCGCGCAACGACTGACAAACCGGGGCAGCAACACCCTCGACAGACTGGCTCCTGCACAAACGAACGCAGTAAAGGCCCCAGCCAAGCCACCATGGGGATCCGTCAAAGACAAACGCGGGGAATGTCGACAGATCATCCGGTAGCAAAACAGCCGGAGCCTTTACACCATTCGCTCACACATTACGCGATACCTGCAACGCAATACGAGTGTGTTAGCCATCCAGTGGAACCCTGCGAACGCCGCACCCTAATCGCAAGCCTGGACAAGAGAAAAAATAGCACAAGCGGTCCCCAGAGTCCTGAGCTGCGAACACCACGCCACATTCGGCTGTGGATAAGCGGCGCTCTCGCGTTGCCAAACAATATATTTGATGAATGCGGCATACTGATTCATGCCGCCGTAAGGCCGAAGTAAAGCCGGATTTTTAGGTCATTTCATCGTTTGGGGAAGGTGGGCGTTCACCGGATATTTAGCAGATTTCAGTAAACTCCCCACCGATGTCAGTCCGTATACAAAGCGTAAACATATCAGCCTGCCTTCTCGTTGCGTTTCTCGCAGCCAGCTGTGGCACATCCACGAACTTCGTCGCCAAATACGAACCTTGGCGCGCGGAGAGCGAAAGAGCGTGTCTGGCTGCCGGCGTCGTGCGCGAAAGTCCCTTTATTCGGACACGCTCAGCATTGGGCGGACCGAGTGTCTGCGGAGCGGAGCGTCCCTTTGAGATGTCGGCTGCCGATAACGGGCGCGTCGCAATGAGACCCGCTGCCCTCTTGCGATGCCCGATGATCAACCCAGTCGACGATTGGGTCCGCCGATCGGTTATTCCGGCCGCGCGTCACTATTTCAACGCCGACCTAGTGAGCATAAAAGTCGCCGCCTCTTACGGCTGTCGCCCCATGAACCACGTTTCAGGTGCCAAGCTTTCAGAACACGGCCACGCCAACGCTTTGGATGTATCGGGCTTCGAGCTTTCCAATGGCCGTACCATCAGCGTCACGCGTGGCTGGGGAGGGAGACCTGACGAAAGAGATTTCCTTCGCGTTGTACATCAAGGCGCCTGCCAGCGTTTCACAACAGTGCTCGGGCCCAACTACGACAGCAATCACCACGATCATTTCCACATGGACCTCGCCCGTCGCGGCGGCACGCGAAAAGTCTGCCGCTAGCAGAATGAACGGCGCCAGAAATATAACGCAGTGCGAGCGCGCCGCGCTGCCGCACCCTGCTTGTTTGGAAAAAAGCAGCAAGCTATTAGGGCGGGCTGTTGTTTCCGGAGAAGCGCATGAGCGACCCCACCCCTGAGACGCCTCGCAAAACGGGCGACCTCATAGAGGCATTTATCGAGAACTCACTGCTAGCGAGCCGATGGATCCTTGTCGTATTCTATCTCGGCCTAGCCATTTCTCTTGGTGTCTACGCGATCTCCTTCATCGCAAAGTCCGCGAAAGTCGCGACGAAAATATTTGTACTCAACGACAACGAAATCATCCTTGCGATGCTGGGATTGATCGACGCCTGCCTCGTTGCAAGCCTCATGGTGATGGTGATGCTGTCCGGCTATGAGAACTTTGTCAGCCGCCTCGATAAAGCGAGCAACAACGAACTCGGATGGCTTGGCAAGATCGATACCGGCAGCTTGAAGGTCAAAATCGCGTCCGCGATCGTTGCGATCTCATCCATTCATCTGCTGCAGGTGTTTCTCAACGCGCCTCAGTATGAGGACAGCAAAATTATGTGGTCGACGCTCATCCACTTGGCCTTCGTCGCCAGTGCCATTGCTCTAGCAATCGTCGATCGCATCGCCCTCACCGCAAAACCCGCGAAGAAAAACTGATCGTGGAACGCAGACATCCACAGGACGTTCTTCGCCCATGCACGTTCATGGGATACGGCGCCGTTCGATAAGCTGTGACGTCGCGCTTTTCTTCGCTCTGCTTGCAACAGCCATCGCACTCGGGGCGGCACTCGCTCATGCGTTGGAATTACCCAACAAAATCGGCCTATCGGTCAGCGAGTACTTCACGGTCCAGCAAACCTATCGCGGCTGGAACCAGCTCGCTTACGTGCTGTTTCTCCAACTTATCGCGATAATGTCGGTCATCATCTTGGCGCGACACGCTCCCTATGTGCGCGGCTTCGCTATTCTCGCTCTGTTATGTCTGATTGCCGCCCAGGCCCTATTTTGGATCTATACTTACCCGGCCAACGTAGCGACCGTGAACTGGACGAGCATTCCGCCGAACTGGGAGACATTGCGCCGGCAATGGGAATACTCCCACCTAGCCGGTGCAGCTTTCCAGCTTCTGGCAATGAGCGCCTTGATCATAGCGGCCCTCGCGCGCGAACGCGACCGGCAGGCTGAAAGCACGCATCACGTAACCATCAACTACGCGAAAACGTCTTCAGACCAATGACGCCGATCACAATCAAAGCAAGGCAAGCCAGTCTGATCGGATCGCGAGACTCACCGAAAAGAAACATTCCGAGGATTGCTGCGCCAAGAGCGCCAATACCCACCCACACGGCGTAAGCCGTACCGATAGGAAGATGCCGCGCGGCGATCGACAGCAGGTACATACTGATCACCATCGCCGATATCGTCAGAAGCGAAGGAACGAGTCGGCTAAAGCCCTCGGTGTACTTCAACCCGATCGCCCAACCGATCTCGATAACGCCGGCAATGATAAGGATAATCCACGCCGTTTGCTGAGCCATGACTGACCTCTACTGTCAGCCAGGTCGTCCCGGCTAAAGCGCCCAGAAAAACGCGAGGTCGTCCTCGCGGGCACACCAAGCTAGATAACCACCTTATTCGCAGGGTCAAGACAAACGAGCCCACACCGACATAATGCCGCCGGTGTGGACCAACTCTCCCAGTTGAAGAGTGCGTTTCGAACCCAAACCTATTTTATTGCGCGTTCCAAAACACTCTCCGGCTGACGCTCTACAGTGACGCCTTTGATCATCCCAGTGAATGCAAACGGTGACTGGTACTCGTCGCTGTCTACGGGGGATACGGTATCCATCCCAACGTCAAAACCTTCAACCCCATAGGCAAAGGGAACGGTTCGCTCCACCCGCCCTTCTCCAACGTGCTGGCCATTCATCCGAAGCGTGACGTCCGCCGGTTTGCCTGCGCCAGCTTCAGTCGGCACAACGTCCACCTCGATTGTTGCCGCGCCAGCCGGAAGGGCTTCCGATGCCTGAACGGAATATTTCTCAACATCGAAAAAGTTGTACGTGAAGACCGGCTTTCCATCGGCCACATAAAGTGACCAGCCCGAAGTGATACCGCCGATAGCGGCAATTACTCCCTCGGCATCCGAGTCATTCGCCTCCACATTCGCTGTAATCTTGAATGGAACACCATGCGTATTTAGGAACGCGGCTTCATTTATCCCGGTCACACCCGCTCCGTATTCAACCGAATTAAGATGAGCCAACGGATTAGGTCGCAACGTCACATCGAACCGTTCCGACATTCTGTCATCGAGGGGCAGAACATTATATTTGCGGGCCTCTTCCATGAACGCGGACTTCAAGGCTTCGACCTTATCTGGGAACTGCTGCGCCAAATCATTCGCCTGTGTAAAGTCATCATTCAAATTGTAGAGTTCCCATTTGTCGGAATCGAAGTTTCCCTGAGCTCCTGCCGTTTCCCATGGCAGGCGCCCGTGTCGTGTGGTCGCCATCCAACCGTCCTTATAGATTCCTCGGTTCCCAAGCATTTCAAAATACTGCACCGTACGGTGAGATGGTGCGGCCTCGTCATCGAAGGCGTATTTCATGCTGACACCTTCAATGGGTTTCTGCTCAACGCCATTGACGATGGTGGGCTCCGGAATACCCGCGGCTTCAAGAATTGTCGGAGCAATATCGATGACGTGATGAAATTGCGTGCGTAACCCATCCTTGCTTTTCATGCCCTTAGGCCAGTGAACAATCAGTCCGTTGCGGGTCCCCCCAAAATGAGAAGCTACCTGCTTCGTCCATTTAAAAGGGGCATCCGCAGCCCAGGCCCAACCGACGGGAACATGCGGTTCCGTTTCCGGCCCGCCAATTTCGTCGAATTTTTCCTTCAAGCCCTCAAGCCCAAGTTGAATGCCGTTTATGCTCGCAATTTCGTTGACCGTTCCTTCTAATCCGCCTTCAGCAGAAGCTCCGTTGTCCCCGACAATGAAGAAGATGAGCGTGTTATCGAGTTCACCCGCAGCCCGGACTGTATCAATCAGGCGTCCGACCTGAACATCGGTGTGCTCCAGAAATCCGGAGTAATTTTCCATCAAACGCTCATAGATGCGTTTGGCATCTGCAGATTGATCGTCCCACGCTGGAATTTCATCAGGACGTGGTGTCAACTTTGCGTTTTCCGGAATGACGCCGAGCTGCTTTTGCCGTGCGAAGGTTTCTTCGCGGTACTTATCCCATCCCGCATCGAACTTGCCGCGGTACTTCTCCCGATACTCTTTGGGCACGTGGTGCGGCGCATGAATCGCCCCCGTCGAATAATAGAGAAACCACGGCTTTTGAGGGTTTGTTGCATTGATCCGGTTAAGCCAACCGATGGCCTGATCGGTCATATCCTCAGTGAAATGGTATCCCTGATCGGGCTGCTTCGGTTGCGCGACGGGTGACGTATTTTGATAAAGAACAGGATAAAACTGGCTCGTCTCGCCATTCATGAAGCCGTAGAAATTCTCAAATCCCCATGTTCGTCCCGTGGGCCAACGGTCGAAAGGCCCGGCCGGCGAAATTTCGTTTGCAGGCGTATTATGCCATTTTCCAAAGGCGGCAGTCGCGTACCCGTTGAGCCGCAAAACCTCCGGCAATCCGGCAGCAGAAGGTGGAACAATGCCGGTATAGCCGGGGTACCCTGTCCCCATCTCGATAATAACGCCCGTTCCAACGCTGTGATGATTGCGCCCCGTTAAAAGCGCCGCGCGTGTAGGGGAGCAAAGGGCCGTGGTATGAAATTGGTTAAACACGATGCCGTCGCGTGCGAGGCGATCCATCGTCGCGGTCTTCACCGCACCTCCGAGCGTTCCGGCATGACCGAAACCCACATCGTCGAGCAAAATTACAAGGACGTTCGGAGCCCCCTCCGGTGCATGCACTTGGCGCGGAAAGTCAGGCGTCGAGTCCTTATACGTTTCGCCGATCTTCCCTTTGAAAGGCGCCTCAGGTCGAGGCAATACCGTGTCGGTACCAGCACCCGACGTCTGGGCAGAAGCAGGAAAAAAGAGAGCCGATAAGGCGAGGGTCGCAGCTCCAGCCAGGAGAGCCGAAAACTTTTCACGCATGGGAAAACTCCGCTCGAAGCGGTAGCGCCCATCCCCTTCCCTGCCGCCCCAACGCCGTTCGAGTTCAAGGGTTCCGCAAAAATCACGCGTCTGATGAAACAAATTATATACGCAATAGACTGCAGTTACGACGTCGACTTAAAAAGCCATAGCAATAGCGTGCGAACACCCTCATACCCACCACGTAAAACTGGTGGACATCCTCTGAACGTCAATCTGAATACGAAAGTGTCCGACAAGCCTGCCGAAGATTTAGGAAAATTAGATCGGCTAACTAATTTCAAATACGGAGAATTGACCGCGTCAAAATCGCGAGCGAAATTACTTTACGTCCAGCTCAATCAGCTTATCGGAAAACAACCATGTCCATTTCCATCGACCAAATCATCGTCTGGGTGATCATCGGGATCATCGGCGGAAGCCTTGCAGGCCTGATTGTGCGTTGGGACAAGAAGGGATTCGGCCTAGCCTCGAATATCGCCCTGGGCCTCGTGGGCGCACTGGTCGGAGGAATGCTGTTCCGCCTCTTTGGCATCTGGCCAGACCTCGACAGAATCTCGATCTCACTGCGCGACATACTCGCGGCTGTCCTAGGCTCTCTCCTAGTGCTCTTGGCGAAATGGCTCTACGATCGCTACAAATCCACTCCGTGACATAGAGCAAAAGGACATGTCACGGCCTCTGTCCCTTGACCACATTTAGCCATAAGCCGCCCCAGATTAGATGTAGATGATAGACATGGCACATCTTACCGGCGCTTGGCTCTCGACGCACTGACAGGCCACGCCACAGTAGCCCGACGGTCGAGTTACCCAGACCTGGCGCGGCCCCTACGAGAGCGGGAATCAAGCGACCCGCGCCCCTGCCTACATCAGCGTAATCGGCCGAAACCCCGACAATCGCACGCATACGATCAGCAACTGGAACAGCAGGTTGTATGGGGCGCGAAAACGCGTCTGCGGGCATCGCTATCGGCCAAAATGTCACGATCTACTGGGATAACTGAGGGTTATTTCCCTGGGTACCGCGCCATTCGGACCAAGCAGCTGTCAATGGGTCGCGCGTTATTCCCGAGAATTGCACTTGTGCAACTCATCTCATTAGGCTTTCGTAGTATGAGCGGCCCGATGGCCATCCGCATTTCAAGGCTCTTCTGGGTTGCGCAGCTGAAGAGATCGGATGATCGCGGACAGCCTCAGACCTACTGTCGAACGAAATGCAACCAGAGGTTATTATGACGATATACCCATCCCTCGAGATTCCGGCAACACTCGCCGCCGGGCCGGGCCCGGGCAATACCGATCCACGCGTGCTCGAACGCTTCGCCAAGACGGGCATTGCCGACCACATGCAAAAAGACGTTGTGCGCGGCATGATCGAAGCCAAAGAGATGTTGCGCGACCTCTGGGGAACCAAGAACGTCTACACGTATGGCGTCGCCGGCACCGGCTTCTCCGGTCTCGATTGCGTGCTCTCGATGATCCTGCCAGGCGACAAGGTCGTAGCGTTCCCGAACGGTACGTTCTCCGGCATCGACAGCCTGACCATTCGCATGAAGGCTGCGACTGCCGAAGAATTGGCCGCCGACCCGCTCAATCCAAAGCCGGCGAGCGTCAGCATCATTGAAACGCCACATGGCCAGTCCGTGACGGGCGCAACCGTCGATGCGGCATTGGCTGAGCATAAGCCGATGTGGGCCTTCATGGCGCACTGGGAAACAGGCTCCGGCCGCATCAACGACCTCAAAGGTTTCTCAGATGCCTGCCTTAAGCATGGCGTAATGGGCATCGTTGACGCCGTCTCCAGCCTCGGCGTCGCCGACTTCAACATCGATGACTATCCTGGCGTTGTCGCTTGGGCGTCGTGTCCGCAAAAGGGGGTTCTGTCCCTGCCGCTCACCTACGCGCCAGTGAGCTTCACCGACAAGGCCATCGATATGGTCAAGAAGCGCGGCTGCCGCACTTACGTGCACCACCCAATCCTCGACGCGCGTCACTGGGGCATCGTCGATGGTAAGGACGTGCCGAATGCCGTCTATCACCAGACGCATTCGTGCTACGCGATCGCCGCGTTCCATGAAGCGCTGCGCATTATCCTCGGCTACGGACGTCGTCGGAAGGCTTCCGACTACGCCTACCACGAGAAAGCGCTGCGCCAGGCCGTTGAGAGCATGGGCTGCGAAGTAACCTCCGACATGACGAGCCTCGTCGTTCTGAACCTCCCAGACAAGCTGCGGGGCAAAGAAAAGGACCTCGTCGCGAATGCACGCGCCAAAGGCTTCGGCATCTGGCCAACTCTGTCTGAGCCTGTCCAGGTACGCATTGGCATCCTGAACCAGCTTTCAGCAGAGCAAATCGCGGAAATCGTCAACCGCTTCGCTGACGAAATGCTCGAAATGGGCGCAAATTTCGACAAGCAGAACGTTTTGAACGGTCTCAAGTCCTACTACGCACAAGCCGCTTAAGCGCTGAAGGGCCGGGCGTTGACGCGCCCGGCCTGCCACTCAAAACCCGCAGACGACCACTCACCCACCAAACACCTATCAGCGTTCACCTGCCTTCGACGAAGGCAACGGCTCCGCGTTCGCATGAGCAGAACGCGCCAAGCCCGTCGCCCAAGGGATCAAAACCCTCAGCGCCTTCCCGAATGCACCATCCAGCGCTGCGACAGCGTCCGATGCGTCCGGCGCTGTTAGACCTGCCATCTCATGGATAACTCGCGATCCTAGAACCTTGCCGTCACTCGAAACGAGATTGGCGGAGATGTCGACATCGGCCTTGAGATCCGGTCCGGCGAGTATCGCGAAGGTCCGAATATCCAGGACCAACTGCAGGTCACTTTCCAACGCGTCTATCGGCCGGGTCACAGACCGAAAGCACTTCGTATTCTCAAGACTTTCGATGACCTTGGCCTGAACAATAGCCGGAATAGCGTCCGCTAGCTCTCCATTGTCGAACGCATGAGGATCGGACAAAGCCCCCTTCACGGGAATCTTATTGTTGCTAAGGGACATCAACGCACTCGGATCAGGAACGACAAGCTGCTTGTCGATCGTCTGTGTGCAGGGCGGCAGGTCACGTACACCAGTCAAACTGTAGACGGGGACAGGCGGCTTACCAGCCGTGCCACCCGTCATCCGCTCCAACCCCGCCAATATCCCATCAACCTTGTCGGAGTTTCGCGCCAAAGCCTGCGAGAACGTGCTGATATTACTGATAGCGTCGTGCAGAGGCGCCGAATTGTCAGAAAGAATTTTGTCAAGGTTCGACAAGGTGTCGCGTGCCGACTGAGTCAGCGTCTCACCGACGTTGGGCGCCGCCAGAAGAAGTGGTGTCTTACCATCAGACGCCGTCAAGACTGAAGCTTCAGCGCTCCCCCCGGAAAGAGCAACCACAGGCGCTCCCGTCAATCCTTGAAAGTCGATACCGACCGTGGTGTCGCGCTTAACCGGTGTGAACGGATCAACAGCGATCGTTGCCATAACCTGCTTAGGTTGTTTGGGGTCGAGATCGAGAGACGTCACTTCACCAACCCGTATGCCATTGAACAGAACATTCGAACCGACGAGCAAACCTGAAACCGGACTTTCAAAGCGAATTTGGTAGGTCGCTCGTTGTCGAATGCCACCTGCACCCTGCAGCCAATACACGAAACCAAATCCAGCAATGATCACACCGAGTGCGAACAAACCGATCAGCGCGTATCGTGCTCTTGTTTCCATTTTCAGATCTCAACTGGCTGCATCGGAGACATGACTGCCAAGCTCACGCGTCCGACGTCCACGGAAGTAAGACTTCACCCAGGGATGCGGCGATTCCAAAATGCTCTGGATCGACCCCGACGCCACGACCTTGCCGTCAGCAATGACACCAACACGGTCACAAACCGTATAGAGGCTGTCGAGATCATGGGTGATCATAAAAACGGTAAGCCCTAGCGTCTTCTGAAGCGTTCGGATCAGACTGTCGAAATCTCCAGCAGAGATGGGGTCGAGACCCGACGTCGGCTCATCGAGAAATACAAGTTCAGGGTCCATAGCAAGGGCGCGCGCCAACGCGGCACGCTTGATCATCCCCCCCGAAAGCTCGGAAGGGAGCTTGTCGTGATCGGTGGACTTGAGCCCCACCATTTCGAGCTTCACCCGCGCGATGTCATTCAACATGTCAGGCGTGAGATTCAGATACTCGCGCATGGGAAACTGAACGTTCTGACGAACGCTCAAAGAGGAGAACAGCGCACCCTGCTGAAACAGAACCCCCCATCGTCGATTGATGGCTCGACGCTGGGTTTCCGTTGCCCCATTCAAGCGTACGCCCAAAACTTCAATCGTTCCCTGCCGCGCGTATAAAAGACCAATGATCGTTCGCAATAAGACAGACTTTCCGCTGCCCGAACCGCCCACCAGTCCATAAATCTCACCGCGGTTCACATCCAAGTCTACGTGATCAAGGACGGTGCGATCACCGAAGCCCACCACAAGATCCCGTATCCTGATGATTGGATCCATGCGCTTGGCTCACATATCGATTGACGCAAAGAAGATGGCAAAAAGCCCATCAAGCACGATGACCAAGAAGATGGCCTTCACAACAGAGGCCGTAGTCTGCAATCCTAGCGATTCCGCACTGCCTTTAACCTGAAGGCCTTGAGCGCACGCCACAATCCCTATGACCAGTGCCATGAACGGCGCTTTGATCATTCCAACCTTGAAGTGCGTAACCGAGATTGCCTCCTTGAGCCGCGTAAGAAAAATTTCGGGGCTCATTCCGCCGTAGAGCCACGCCACCAACTGCGCGCCGTACAGTGCCGACATCGAACCGAGAAAGGTCAGGATCGGCAGCGCAATGACCAACGCAACGACACGCGGCAGAACCAACACCTCGACCGGATCGAGCCCCATAGTCTCTAGGGCATCGATTTCCTCACGCATCTTCATCGAGCCAAGCTCAGCTGTGTAGGAGCTTCCCGAACGCCCTGCGACCATGATCGCAACAATCAGAACGCCGATCTCACGCAACACAAGAATGCCGACCATGTCCACGACGTAGACGTCGGCACCGAACTTGCGAAAGTGAAAGATCCCCTGTTGGGCGATAATCCCGCCAATAAGAAATGTTATAAGAAGTATGATTGGCACAGCTTGCCAACCCACGCGATCAAGATGATGAACGGCAGACGTCAATCGAAAACGCAATGGATGCAAAACAATGCGCCACACCGATGCACAGATCGCGCCAAGCATCGCAGCAAGCGCGACGAGGTCACTCCAGATTCCCGTTATGGCTCTTCCGACATTTGACAGGTAGTCGACGAGGGCGTTGCCGCGAACATTGACGGCCTGCGGCGCCACTATGGAACTGTCTACCTCTTCAAAAAGAGGGCGAAGGCGCTCAGCGAGGCCATTGACTGGGATATTCTTTTCAAGCCTACCACCCTGGTGCCGCAACCGCTCTAGAAAGACGGCGCCAAAGGTGTCGAGTTCCGCGACCGCGTTCAGGTCCAAAGCGGAAAGTGGTTCCTCAGCAATCCGGGCCGAGGCTCCTTCAACAAGGTCTTCAAGAGCATCGGCGTACGCGGCGGTCCAGTTGCCTGCCGCGACAAACACCACGCGTCCTTCCCGTCGCGAAAAGGTTAGGGTCGGAGAACTGCTCGATACCAGCGCAGAGTCCATGCGCGCTCTATTCCGTGTACAAGATATGCGGACGACGAATGATCTTATCGCTAGACAGCGCAGCGCCCTAGGTGGGGCGAGAGTAACATTAAAAAAGCGCCGTAATCTGCTCACGTCTTCGTGCGGCCAACCTAGGACCCGGCCTCGACGTAGAGGTCCTCCCCCTATCGGCTGACACGCGCCTGGCTCCTAGGATGCAGAAGCAGTCGCCGAACTGTTCCTGCGGCTGTACAGTCAGCCCAAAGAATCATGGACGGTCGAGCAAACGTTCACCCCGTCGCTCTGAGGATCATGAGTGGTGACTTCACAGATGTTGATGCGCGTCGCGCCCTTAGTGTTCGTGGTTCTCTGGTCGACCGGTTTCATCGGCTCTCGGCTTGGCGCGCCGGACGCAGAGCCGTTCACATTCCTCTCGCTTCGATTCTTGCTCGTGCTGGGATTATTGCTGCCCGTTGCACTATTTTTTCAGCAGCGAGCTGGCGGCTGGCACGAACGCGGGCACGCAATCGTCGTAGGCGCCCTCATACACGGCTTCTACCTCGGCGGAGTATTCTGGGCCATCCATCGGGAAATGCCTGCCGGGGTTGCCGCCCTCATCGTATCGCTACAGCCCATTATGACCTCGGTTCTTGCTGGGCCACTGCTCGGCGAACGTGTTTCGGCACAGAACTGGTTCGGTCTGGCGATCGGTCTTGTCGGGGCGATCCTAATCCTCGCCCCAAAGTTTGATCTCGCAACTTCTGCGGGCACGGGCATCAACGGTTACACGATCCTGGCGAGCGTGATTGCCCTCTGTGCCATCACCATGGGAACGCTCTACCAAAAGCGTTTCGCTACGCGCATCGATCTTTTGGTCGGTGCCGTGTGGCAGTACATCGGAGCCCTTATCATCGTTAGCGCTGGCGCGCTGTTATTCGAAACGCGCGAAGTGAACTGGACGCCGAACTTCATCTTCGCACTCGCGTGGCTGGTCCTCGTCCTTTCGATCGGGGCCATCTCGCTTTTGATGCTGCTCATCCGCCAAAACGCGGTAGCGACCGTCGCCGGCCTGTTCTACCTCGTACCGGGTGTCACTGCACTCATTGCTCATTTCATGTTCGGCGAAACGCTGGACCTGATGCAAATTTTCGGTCTCGTGCTCGCGACATTCGCTGTCTTGCTGACGACTCTCCGGAAAGAGAATCTCCGCTTCCTGCAACGGCGCCGCCCTGCACCACCTGCCCCCTAGCCGCCGAACACCCGTCAAGCGTAGGCAACCCAGCCACGCCAGGTAAACGCCGCGTAGAAGAGCGTCACGTTCGAAAAGCCCGCCTCGCGCAGAAGCGCCTCGTCCTGCTCCGGGGAGAACAGGGAAAGGCTAGCCTCGACCTTGGAACGTCCCTGCTCCACCTTCTCCGGATCTGCGCCCGAGGCAACCGCATAAGCAGCATATCGCGACAGCCACCGGCCGCGCTCACCATCGCCCTGGGGGAAACTCGAATGCGCAGCGACGAAGGGCGCACCGGGCTTGAGCCTGCGCTGAATCTCGGCCTCTGTACGCCGCCGCTCGTCGGCATCGAGAAAATGCAAAGTCAGCAGGCACGTCGCGGCGTCGAAAGGCCCATCCGGCGCGTCGTCGATATATCCCTGTATCAGATGCACACGCGGTGAATGGTCTTTCAGCATGTGTTCGGCCAGTTTCAGCATCTCTGCCGACGGATCGACCCCGACGAATGACCAACCCGGCTGTTCCTCAGCCAGTGCTTTGATCTCAAGACCACCCCCAGCACCAAGGACGAGCACACGCGCATCCGCGGGAGCCTTCTCCGCAAGCATGATCCCGGTCATGCGATGAAGGGAGCTGTAGCCCGGCACAAAACGCGGCGGCCCTTCTGCGTATGTCGCCACATGCTCCGGATCGGAGAACGTTTCCAGTATCGCTTTAACGGAATCGTCGGCTCGCATACATGACCTCTCGAGTTCCAAATCATGTAACATTTGATATTACATGATCTGGAAGCGGTCAATGCGATGCAACAGTCGCTCAATTAACCTGACAGGTTTCCTCGTACTTACGGCAGGCATTACCATTGCCCTTATTGCATTGAGCCTGCCAGGTTTTGCAGCCCGGCTTCTTCCACGGCGCGACTTCAAAGCCCTGCTTATCCTGCGGCCAGACGCATTTGCCATTCCGCAGCTGGTAGCCTTTCTTGCAATAGCAATCACCCTCCGCACTGCGATAAGCGTTCTTTCCGCAATTCTGGAGCAGCACACACTCACCGTTCCGGAGTTTGTAGTTCTTGCCGCACACGAGGGGCTTCTTCTTTGCCTCCGTCGGCTTGGCTCTTGGCGGTGTTGAAGGCTTTGGGTTATCCGCATCGAGACGGAACAACTCTACCGTGGCCGGCTCGGCTGCAGGCAGGAAGATCTGCAGACAGTCTCCCGGACCGGTGGCGACCATCCAGGGATGAGTGCGATACGTATCGAACGTAATTTGCTCGCCGGGGTTCAGGCCGCCGTAGTCCTGCAGATTGCCCTCGAAGTCGATCCACAGGAAGGCGCGATACATCCCGGACTTGTTGACGAATGTGATCTTGGTTGGCTCGCTGGAGCTTTGCGAGCGCAACTCCGCGCGCTCAGAACATTGGCGTTCGGACGCTTTACCTGACGACACGACGGGGACGGCGGCAGGTTCCGATTGCCCGCCCGCCTTCTTCAAATAAGCGCGCGCCATATCGGCGTAGAAGCCGGTCGGATAGCTTGCTAGGAACGCGTTCCAGGCATCTGCCGTGCCAAGCTCCTTTGCGACTTCGAATGCTTCTTTCGCGGCAACGGCGTCCGCATCCTGCGCAAACGCCGAACCGCGACCCAAATCCTGGCCTGCGCTCCAGGGCTGAGAAACCATTGCTGAAAAAAACAGCAGGAACAAAACAGAACGCGAGAAAAACCACTGCATTATTGAATATCCTGACTATGGCCACGCCATATGTGACCATAGTCAGCATAAGAACGATCAACAACGCGGTGGTGTCTCCACAGCATCGTCGACGAACTCATTTTCGCAAAAAATTCCCGAAAGGGGTGCCTTCAATCCGTTCGCACGTTCGTTGCTGATCAGGACGCGCTTGCTTCCTGCCCTGCAATCTTGTCCTGCGTCTTCGTATTGAAGTCATCAGCATCGTGCCGCTCGTGGAGCTGGCTCGACAGGCTTCCGGAGATGCGGTTGACCTTACGTCCGCGCGTCACGGCCGGGCGCTCAAGGATTGCATCAGCCCAACGCATCACGTTTTTGTACTCATGGACCGATAAGAACTCGGCTCCATCGTAGAGCCAGCCCTTCACAAGTCCGCCGTACCAAGGAAACACCGCGATATCGGCAATCGTATAATTGTCGCCGGCAAGGTACGGGCTTTCGCCGAGGCGGCGGTCGAGCACGTCCAGCTGACGTTTCGTTTCCATGGCGAAGCGGTCGATGGCGTACTCAATCTTGATGGGTGCATACGCGTAAAAGTGACCGAAGCCGCCGCCAAGATAAGGCGCGCTCCCCATCTGCCAGAACAGCCAGGACAGGCATTCCGTTCGCTCGCGCAGCTCTGTCGGTAAAAACGCACCGAACTTCTCCGCGAGATAAAGCAAGATGGCACCGGACTCGAAAACACGAATAGGCTCCGGACCCGAGCGATCCATCAACGCGGGAATTTTCGAGTTCGGATTGACCTCAACGAACCCGCTTCCAAATTGGTCACCGTCACCAATCCGAATAAGCCACGCATCATATTCAGCGCCGCTGTGGCCAAGCGCGAGCAACTCCTCCAGCATGATCGTGATCTTTTGACCGTTCGGCGTCGCCTGCGAATAGAGCTGGAGCGGATGTCGCCCGACAGGCAGCGCCTTCTCATGTGTGGGTCCAGCGATCGGCCGATTGGTGCTTGCGAACTTGCCGCCATTTGGCTTGTTCCAGGTCCAGACCTTCGGAGGTACATATTCGGGAGCGTTTGCCATGGTTCGCTTCTTGTGTGCTGCCTGTAGCTTGTGTTTTAGTTCTATCGTTCTAAAATGCAATGCAACGAGCCTTCTGACAAGACTCTGATAGCGCAAATGTGAGCAGGCGACGAAATGGCAAGACCGCGACAGTTTGACGAAGAGGCTGTCCTCGACGCGGCAATCGAATGTTTCTGGAGCCGGGGCTATGAAGCAACCTCGGTCCGCGATCTGATCGAGACCACGGGCTTGACCGGCGCAAGCCTTTACAATGCCTTCGGCGACAAGCGCGCGCTCTATCAAAGGGCGCTCGACTACTACATCGAGGAGAGCATCGCAAACCGGATACAGCGTTGTGAAGCTCTCCCACCACGCGAAGCGATCGGCGCATTCTTCGAAGAAATATTGAAACGCTCGCTGAACGACCGTCAGCACAAGGGATGCATGGTGGTAAACGCGGCCCTCGAAGTCGCCCCACACGATCCGGAATTCCGCAAAGTCGTCGCCACAGCCATGAAACGCGTCGAAACCTTCTTTCTCGACTGCGTGAAAGCCGGCCAAGAAAGCGGCACGATTACACGGTCAAGCGAGGCCGAAGATCTCGCAAGGCACCTCCTCGGCGTCCTGATGGGCATCCGCGTTCTCGCCCGCGCCCGCCCCGAACGCGCCCTCCTCGAAGGCGTCCTAGCCCCAACCCTCGCGTTGTTGGATTCCCGCGACTGAAGCTGAGGGACCTCCCGTCATTGCTCGGCCGCCCGAGGGGCGACCATTACCCCGGTGTTGTAACGACCAACGGGCCGTTTCGCGTCACGACGATGGTGTGTTCGTACTGAACTGTCGGGGCCTGGGGATTGCTGTAAAGCGTCCAGTCATCATGACCGTCTTCGGCCCATTCGGCACCCAAGGACAGGAACGGCTCGACCGTGAACACAAGCCCGTCACCCATGATACGACGCTCGGAAGGGTTCGGCCACGTTGCGATCTCCGTCGGCTCTTCATGCAACGACAGGCCGACGCCGTGGCTCGCAAGGTTCCTCACGAGGGTGTACCGGTTCTTGCGTGCAAAATTGCCAATGGCTTGCCCAATCCCAGCGATCGGTTTGCCGGTTCCCACCTGCCGCAACCCCGTCCACATGGCCCGTCGCCCGTCTCGGCACAGACGTTCAATTGAGCGCGTAACGGGCGGCACGGCAAAGGAGGCACCGGTGTCTGCATAGAAGCCGCCCTTTTCAGCGGAAACGTCTATGTTGACGAGATCACCTTCCGCGATACGGCGCGGCCCCGGGATACCGTGGGCGATCTCCTCGTTCACGCTGATGCAGGTCGCTCCCGGAAATGCGTAGTCGAGTTCCGGAGCTGACCGTGCACCCTCAACGTCCAACAGACGACGGCCAATTTGATCAAGCTCAGCCGTCGTCATGCCTGGCTCGATAGCCTTCCCCATGGCCTCAAGGGTATTGGCGACGATCCGTCCAATCTCCTTGAGCCGCGCCAAGCTGTCGTCGTCTGAAATGGTCAAGTCTGTAGTCCTATGAGCGTACGCAAGATATCTCCCCGCACAAAACGTCGAAGATTCCCGACGAAATCCAAGCTCACCGATCGCAAATCGTACTAAAGTTCTGACGAGAACGTAGCGATCGAGGATGAGGGAGCAATGGTCGGACTTGGATGGTTCCTCTTTGCATTAGGCTGGCTGGCAATAGTGTCAGTACTCGCCTTAATTTTTGTTGCTGTCCTCAACGCATATGGCTACCTGCTTAAAGATCACTGGATACAGATTAAGATCACTCCAATGATCGGCATTCTTATCTTTGGAGCGCTTCTAGTGCTTATAGGTAGCATACTCAGCCGCAATCCAAGCTGAGCTACGGCCTTATGCGCTGCCTATCGTGATACCGATGCGTGTCGTGCTGACGGGAGCTAAAGCGGGAAGATTTGGTGCGGACGGCGGGAGTCGAACCCGCACGGCGGTTAAGCCTCAGGATTTTAAGTCCTGTGTGTCTACCAGTTCCACCACGTCCGCTAAGCTCGGCACGCAAAGCCGAAGCGTTATCCGATACTCATCCTGCGCCACCGACACAAGAGTGTCCGCGAGAGCCGCGCAAACTATACCGTTGACTTACGTTCGTCGACATCCTTCGTGCCGCCATAAAGCACCGCCGCGCGCAACAGCAGATAAAGCAGCGTCGCGTTGAGCACGTGCCACATGAAATGCGTCCCCACCCGTCCGTAGCCTTGCAGATACGTCGAAGCGCAAAGCGAGCGATCCACCGACCTCAAAGTGAGGGAAAGGGCGAAAACGACACCGCCGAAAAAGATCGGCCGCCAAGCTGGATGACGCTTCCAGGCCAAAGCCAGACCAAGTCCCAGCAACGCCACGAGAGCCGGCAGATACCCCACCGAAGCGCTCCAACACGGACCGTTGCCACACCGTAGCGTCAGCGTCTGCCAGATAATCCCGGCAAACAGCGCCATGCCCAGCAGAGACAAGAACCAGTTCAACCGGAAAAAGCGATTCAGAACGTAGCCGAAGTAGAGCAGCATAAAGAGGCCGATCGGCGCGGTATCGGAGATCGCAGACCAGCGGTTCGCCAGCGTGTGGAACAGAAAACTTCCTGTTCCGATGACGAACACAAGAACGATCAGCACCAGATCGACAATGCGGTGCTGTCCACCGGCCCCACGGAGCCACAGAAAGAGCGCCGCTAAAGCCGCCACATAGAACGCACCATTCGTGACGGCATTAATGGGCTCAGCCCAGAACTGCGCGTCAGTTCCGCGCTCACAATACGAAAAGATCGACTGATGCCAATGTCCCGGCGGGACCGCATCATCAAGCGCGCGCGCAAGTGTCTCGATCGCGTCCATATCCGGTTCTTCGCTTGCCCCTCACTTCGCACCTACGGCTGCGGCCGGCAAAGAGCTGCCGCAGCCGAGGTTTCGTAGGCTAGTTCGCTTTCGGCGGCACTGCGACGCGAAGTGAAAGCTCACGGAGTTGCTTGGCATCCACGTCGCCCGGAGCGCCCATCAACAGATCTTGCGCCTGCTGGTTCATTGGGAACAACGAGACTTCACGCAGGTTCTTCGCGTCAACCAATAGCATCACCATGCGATCGACACCCGCGGCCATGCCACCGTGCGGAGGCGCACCGTACTGGAACGCACGATAAAGACCGCCGAACCGCTGCTCGACGACTTCCGGCCCCAGCCCCGCGATGGAGAACGCCTTGACCATCGCCGCAGGCAGATGGTTGCGGATGCCGCCGGACGCGATCTCAAAGCCGTTGCAGACGATGTCGTACTGATAAGCCTTGAGCGCCAGCAGATCCTCGTCCGAGGTCGCCGCTTCCAGCGCCGCCAATCCACCCTGAGGCATCGAAAACGGGTTGTGCGAAAACTCGATCCGCTTTTCGTCTTCGTTCCACTCGTACATCGGGAAATCGACGATCCAGGCAAGGGCAAAGCGATCCTCATCGATCAGCTTCAACTCCTGACCGATCCGGTCTCTGGCTGCGCCCGCGAACTTGTAGAACTTCGACGGCGTGCCGGCAGCGAAAAACACCGCATCACCCGACTTCAAACCAAGCTGCATGCGAATGGCTTCCGACCGTTCCGGTCCAATGTTCTTGCCGATCGGCCCGGCCGCTTCCTCGTCACGGTAGAAGATGTAGCCAAGGCCGGGTTGACCCTCGCCTTGCGCCCACGAATTCATCCGGTCACAGAACGCACGCGAGCCGCCCGTCGGCGCCGGAATAGCCCAAACGCGAACCTTCGGATCCTTCTCGATCATCCCCGCGAAGACTTTGAAACCAGAACCGCGGAAATGCTCCGTCACGTCCTGCATCTCGATCGGATTGCGCAAGTCGGGCTTGTCACTGCCGTATTTGGCGATGGCGTCGTCGTACGCGATCCTCGGGAATGTCTCAGTGACCTTACGACCCTCAGCGAATTCCTCGAACACACCGCGGATGATCGGCTCCATCGTGGAGAAGATTTCTTCTTGCTCAACGAAGCTCATCTCGACGTCGAGCTGATAGAACTCGCCTGGGAGCCGGTCCGCGCGCGGGTCTTCATCGCGGAAACAGGGCGCAATCTGGAAATACCGGTCGAAGCCCGAAACCATCAACAGCTGCTTGTAGATCTGCGGCGCCTGCGGAAGCGCGTAGAACTTGCCGACATGGAGACGCGACGGCACCAGGAAGTCGCGCGCCCCTTCCGGCGAAGAGGCTGTCAAAATAGGCGTTGAGAACTCGAAGAAACCGGCATCTTCCATGCGCCGCCGCATCGACTTGATGACAGCAAGACGGCGCATGATGTTTTCATGCAACGTCTCGCGGCGCAGATCGAGGAAGCGGTACTGCAAACGCAGGTCTTCGGGATAGTCCGGCTCACCGAAAACCGGCACCGGAAGCTCCTTGGCTGCCGACAAAACTTCGATCTCGGTCGCATAAAGCTCGATCTCGCCGGTCGGTAGCTCGGCATTGACGGTTCCCTCTGGCCGTGCCCGCACGCGGGCGTCCACCCGAATAACCCATTCAGAGCGAACTGATTCGGCAACCTTGAACGCTGCGCTGTCAGGATCGGCGACAACCTGCGTAAGCCCGTAGTGGTCACGCAAATCGATGAACAGCACGCCGCCGTGGTCGCGTACGCGGTGAACCCAGCCCGAAAGCCGCACATCAGCCCCGATATCGGCGGCACGCAACGCGCCGCATGTATGCGTACGATAGCGATGTGTCATCGCTTGAAATTCCTCTAACTTGGTGGAATCCGCCTCAGCCTCTGAGGCGGCCTTGAACCCGGACCGCGACATGGTGTGTCGACACATGAAATCCGGCGCGGAACAGCGCATGTAGGTGGCCGAAAGTCAAGGCCGATGGAGGCTCTTAACTGAAACCCATCCCCGTGGGAAAATAACGCGTTCAGCCCGCGACAAACCGATTTCCTTGGTATATATGCCACATTGCATGAAACTCATCACGACGCCCTCCGCCCTTCACGAACTCTGCCACACGCTCTCGTCCGCCGATTTCATCACGGTCGACACGGAATTTATGCGTGAACAGACCTATTGGCCCAAGCTGTGCCTGATTCAGGTCGCCAGCGACGATGTCGAGGCGATCATTGATCCGTTGGCGCCGGACTTGGATCTGACGCCGCTCTGGTCGCTTATGACCGACAGCAAGATCATGAAGGTTTTTCATGCGGCGCGTCAGGACATCGAGATTGTCCACATCGCGGCTGGCCGCGTGCCGAGCCCTGTGTTTGATACGCAGGTCGCTGCCATGGTCTGTGGCTTCGGAGAATCAATCAGCTACATCAACCTGACCAAGAAGATTACCGGCGCTGACCTCGACAAATCCTCGCGCTTCACCGATTGGTCTCGACGGCCACTCAGCGAAAAACAGCTTAACTACGCGCTTGGAGACGTCACGCACCTGCGGGATATCTATCGGCATCTGAAAAACGAGCTTGAGACGACAGGCAGGGCGTCTTGGCTGGATGAGGAAATGGGGACCCTCACCGCTTCCGAAACCTATGAGCAGAACCCGGAAACCGCTTGGCGGCGCCTAAAACTCAAGGTCCGTAACCGCAAGGCCCTGGGCGTGTTGATGGAGCTTGCCGCGTGGCGCGAAACCGCGGCCCAAAACCAGGACGTTCCCCGCCAACGGATTATGCGCGATGACGCGCTTTACGATATCGCCAACCAATCGCCGACGTCGGTAGAACAACTCTCGGGATTGCGCTCACTCTCCGATGGGTTCGCGCGATCGGCCCGCGCCAAGGAGATCGTCGCAGCCGTTCGTCGCGGCCTCGATCGCGATCCGTCGACCGTACCGCCACTAAGTCAGGGGCAACCCCTGTCGGCGGAAGCGACGGCCACACTCGAACTCCTAAAAGTTCTATTGAAATCGGCTGCTGCGCGTCATCGCGTGGCCCCACGCCTCATCGCAGATGCCAGCGACCTGGAACGACTTGCGCGCGAAAACGAGCCTGACGTAGCGGCGTTGACGGGCTGGCGTCGTCAGCTTTTCGGTGAAGACGCCCTGCGATTGAAGAACGGCGAACTGGCTCTAACCCTGAAGGCCGGAGACGTGCGCATCGTGACCACCAACGATATCCGCGTTGAAACCTGACACCACCGGTGTATTAGCGCGGCCCTGGATCGTAGCGATGCTTCTGCCGCCAGACCGTGAAGAAATAGCTTAGCTCGTCATCGATCTCATTCGGGAGCACGATGCGTACCGTCACCATTTGATCGCCCGTATGACCGGTCTGACGGTTCTTTACACCCTTCCCCTTGAGACGAAATACCCGTCCGCCTGACGTACCCTTAGGCAACGTGAGCTGAACGCGGCCATTAATGGTGGCGACTTCGATTTTGCCCCCCAAAACAGCCTCGTCGATCGTAATCGGAACGTCGATGTGAATATCATCGTCAACACGCCGGAATCGTGTGTGCGGCCGAACCTTGATTTCCACCAGCGCGTCGCCCGGCTGACCGCCCCCAAGGCCTGGACCGCCTTTGCCCTTTAGGCGCAGAACCTGGCCATCGTGAACCCCTTCAGGCACCGTCAGATCCAGGACGCCGCCCTCCGGCATAGTTACTCGCTTTTTGACGCCGGTTATCGCCTCGACGAACTCGACATCAAGGGTATAGCGAACATCGGCACCACGCTTGGTAAAGCCGCCACCAGCGCCGGCATTACGGCGTCCGGAAAACATCTCGTCAAAAATGTCACCGAAACCAAACCCGCCAGCGAACCCGGACCCAGCGCTCGCACCTTGCGCCCCGCTGTATTGCGGATGCTGAAACCCGCGCCGAGGCTCGCCCTGTGCATTGATTTGTCCGGTATCATATAGCTTCCGCTTTGGCGGGTCCCCGAGGATTTCATAGGCAGCCGAGACCTGCCGGAAACGGTCGGACGCCGTCTGATCCTGTGGATTAAGGTCGGGATGCAGCTCTTTCGCGAGCTTGCGGAAGGCACGGCGAATATCCTCGTCCGAAGCGTTCCTTTCAACGCCCAGAACCTCATACGGATCTATCACCGTCATCTAACGTGCCCCGAAACGATCAAGTCGGCATTGCCTCAATGTAACAACAATTGTGGCGGACCTGCGCTTAACATCTACCAGCGAGCCGCAATGCAATCAGTCCACACACATTTTTGAGGCTAGACGATACGCACTTCTGGCTTACGCGCGACAAGTTCGGCCAAAGTCGCAAACCGCCGACGCAACCGCTCGCCATCAAGAGCAGCTCGCGCACGCGGAATTGACAGGACCAAAGAGTCGCCGTTGTACGACAGAGGCGTATGACAAACAATTCCCGGCATGCCCGCCGACATCATATGTGCAACGCGAATTGCCGCGCCTAGCACCCGGGCGCGCAAAAGCGAACGCCGGCTGGCGGCAGCTTTGAGCCGTCCGGACAGTTGATCGTTCCCCCCGGTTGATTGCCCTGCGTGCCGGAAATAAACGGCAAGTGCCAGGAAAATACGCCCTGGATGATCGATGCCGCTCAACGCAGCATGCGCCACCACGTTGAGGCTCTGTTCTCCGCGATAATCGGGATGCGCACGCCAACCGATGTCCGACAAGAGGCATGCGGCACAGCGTAAGCGGCGTTCCTCAGGTGTTTCATCAAAACCCGGTCCCTCGAATAGCGGGTCCGTCCAGCTGCAAAGCTCCTGTGCATGCTCCGCCGAGCGGGAGCGCAATTTCGCGTAGTCCTGGCAAAAACTCAGAAGCGGGTCTCGGGCCATCTCCGCTGCCGACAGAAGATTGTAGATGTAGCCCTCACGCACGCCGAAAACGGAGATCTGTACCTTTTGTGGAGCCAGCCGCACTAAGAGGCGCTCAAGAACAGCCGCCCCCATGGGAAGCACCTCACGCCGCGCTTTGGCCACCTCTGAAATGCCGCGCAGACTGGTGAGTTTCTTCGCCTTGCGGATCATCCCGGCGTAGTCGATCAGTTCCTGGGTGGGGACCACATAGCCGTGCATGACATGGAGGGGATAATCGATCTGCGCCATATGCATGGCAGCAATCGCGCGCCAGGTGCCGCCCACCGCATAGAATGTACGGTCCCGACCCTCCGGGAGCCAGTCGACACGATCGAGCTGTTCATCGATCAGACTCATGGCCTTGTCGATTTTGTTGCCCGTTGCGTCGATCAAACGCAGACCGCCGAGCGGTAATGTCGTCGCTCGGCGAAAGTCATTATCTCGCAGATCGATAAGTTCGAGGCTGCCACCACCCAGGTCGCCAACGATGCCATCAGGGTTGGAAATCCCCATGACGATACCCTGAGCGGCAAGCCGTGCTTCTTCTTCACCTGTAAGCACGCGAATAGGCGCGCCACATACGCTTTCACCCTCGTCGATAAATGCAGCGCCATTTTCCGCTTCACGAGCTGCAGCCGTAGCAAACACCTGCAACGACTTGACCTTGAGAACGTCGGCAAGCGCGCGGAATCGCGCAAGGGCCCGGATAGCACGTTGGACAGCCTCGTCACCTAACCGACCCGTCGTCGCAACATTCCGTCCAAGACCGCACAGCACCTTCTCGTTGAACATCACGACTGGTGCGCGTGAAGCCCCCTCATAGACAACCAGCCGAACGGAGTTCGAACCGATATCGATCACAGCGAGAGGGGATAGATTCGAAGACCGACGCCGATCCTCGAACAACTGCTTCACCAGCGTCACGCGTCTCCCCCCACTTCAGCCGCCTTTGCCACACCGCTAAAGCGACGCGGGAAGTGCTTCTGCAGAGCCTCTCCCCGCCCGGAAAGACTTGGATTCGTCATGAAATACTCATGCGCGTTGAAGGGTTCCTCTCCGCGTTCCGGCATTATGCGCTGCGACGAGCCATCAGGCAGGATGCGCCAGCTCTGCTGATTATCCTTGAGGTTGGCAACCATAATTTGATTGAGCACCTGCTCATGGACTGTCGCGTTGATAATCGGGGTCAATGCCTCAACCCGCCGATCCAAATTGCGCGGCATGAGATCCGCGGAGCTGATGTAGACGGCGGCTTGTGGCGATGGCAACCCCTTGCCTCGTCCGAAGCAATAGATTCGCGCGTGCTCCAGGAACCGGCCAACCATGCTCTTCGCGCGAATTCGCTCCGACAGCCCTGGCACCCCCGGACGAAGACAGCAGATGCCGCGTACGACCAGATCTATCTCCACGCCTGCTTGGCTCGCCTCATAGAGTTTATCGATGATCTGCGTATCGACCAGCGCGTTCATTTTGAGCCACATAGCCGCAGGCCTGCCGGCCTTGGCATACTCAATCTCCTCTTCGATGTGATCGAGAATGCGGCGCCGAATTCCGTACGGGCTTGCGGCCATGAGTTCCAGCTCACCTGGCTCTCCATAACCGGTCACGAAATTCAGAACACGTGTGACATCGCGCGCAATTTTGGGGTCATCGGTAAAAAGCGAGAGGTCGGTGTAAATTTTCGCGGTTTGTGGATGATAGTTGCCCGTCCCAATGTGCGAATAAGTGACAAGGTCACTGCCTTCCCGCCGCACAATGATGCCCAGCTTGGCGTGGGTCTTGAGCTCAATGAACCCATAGACAACGTGGACGCCCGCCTTTTCGAGATCGCGCGCCCAACGAATGTTCGCCGCCTCGTCGAACCGTGCCTTGAGTTCTACGACAGCGGTAACGGACTTTCCTGCCTCGACAGCATCCTTGAGCGCTTCCACAATTGGACTGTCATTCGATGTCCGGTAAAGCGTCCATTTGATCGCCATCACGTTGGGATCGTTCACAGCCTGTCGTAGGTATTGCACCACGACATCGAACGACTCGTAGGGATGATGAACAACGAAATCTTTCGCCTTGATCGCCGCAAAGATGTTGCCGTCGAACTGGCGGACACGCTCCGGGTAACGGATATTGAACGGCTTGAAGAGCAGATCAGGACGCTCAGGTGTGATGAGCTGTGTCGTATCGGCAAGGCCTAAAAGACCTGACTTCACAAACACCGCATCGTCACTCACGTCGAGTTCCTGGATCACAAGATGCCGCAAATTCTCCGGCATCCCCTGATCGATTTCGAGGCGAATGACATTGCCACGCCGGCGCTGCTTCAGCAGCTCCTCGAAGGTAAGGACCAGATCTTCCGCTTCTTCTTCCAGCTCGATATCGCTATCACGCAAGACACGGAACGCCCCCTGAGACAGGATATTAAATCCTGGGAACAGCGTATCCATGAACATGCCGATCACGGACTCGACCCGGATGAACCGCATCTGATTTGCGTCATCCTTGTCGGTTCGCAGACGAATGAAGCGTGTAAGTTGACTCGATATCGGAACGAGGCCGTTCTGCCGCTTCCCTTTGGTCTTGTGCTCCATCAAGGCAGCTAACGTCAGCCCCTTGTTCGGGATGAAAGGAAACGGGTGCGCCGGATCGACCGCAATCGGCGTGAGCAGCGGGTAGATGTTCGACAAGAACTGATCACGCAGCGCCGTCTCTTCCTGCTCGGTCAGTTCATCAGGTCCCACAATGAAAATGCCGGCTTCTATCAGCTCTGTGTTCAGTCGGCTCCACGTCTCCTGCTTCTTGGCAACGAGATCGTTGACGAATGCATTGATCTGCACAAGCTGCTGCGAAGGCGTCAGTCCATCCTTCGACAAGGAGGTCACGCCATTGATTATCTGGCCGTGGATACCAGCCACACGCACCATGTAAAATTCATCGAGATTTGAAGCGGAAATAGAAAGAAAGCGCAGCCGCTCGAGCAGCGGATGGCGTTCATTGCTCGCTTCCTCCAGCACTCGGCTATTAAACTGAAGCCAGGATAACTCCCGATTGTAATAGCGTGACCTACCCTCAAGTGCGACATCCCCTGACTCAGGTATCACTTGCGGTTCCGGTCTGACGGGAGGCGTTCCTTTGCTAACAGGCATTGTTATCTCCGCTCAGAAAGATCGTCTCTTGAACTGAATATCGAGCATACCCGCCACCTACCGATTGGCCAGGTTCCCCGCGCTCAAAAGCCAGACCAAGCGTCACCACCCGGCCTTCTTACGGCATCGGCTTCTCAATTGGGACTCGGGAGTATTCGACCCGTTTAATCGAAGTGAATATCGGGCCACCCAATTGCCAGCTGGGGAATTTCTAAGCCTCCGGTGGCCGGGCGCGAGGACGAAGTCCCGGCTACTATTTACCGCCGCTTGCCATCTGCTCCAATGCCGTCTGCGCAAGCGGCTTAGTCACCTTCCGATGCATCGCGAGTGCCAATCGATCAATTTCATCGACCACAGCGTTAGCTGCCTGCATCGACCGCTCCATACGTAGCGTCAGGAACTTCACAACGGCCGGTTCGACTGCCAGTTGCCGGTCGGCAAACAATTTTACCAGAACGGCCTGCAAGAGCGAATCGTCAGGAGCCTGTATCTCTGCGATTGGTAAAGCACGTGTCCGCGACCGAAGATCCGGCAGCGCCAACGTTAACTGCCCGGGTGCGACACGCGACGTCATGAGCACCAATCCACGTCCCTGGCGAGCCATGTTGAGCAGATGGAACAGGACTTGCTCGTTGGCAACTCCCCGTTCCAAATCCTCCACCACCAACGCGCCGGCCGTCTCCAGCTTACCAATCGCCTGTTCATTGAGGTCAGATGCAGCAATCAGATCAGAGCTGTGCGACAAGCGAAAGACATTCGCCAAATGGCTCTTTCCAGAGCCTTGTGGGCCAATCAGAAGCAACGCGCTATGCGGCCACGCCTGAGGTTCATCAATGAGTTCGACCGCCGCAGCATTCGACTGGCTGATCAGAAAGTCTTCCCGATCCAGAGCCGAACGATGAGACAAATCCAGAGTCAGTTGGCGCGGAGCGGTCGTCATGGCTTCGTTTGCATAAATCTTAGATCAAGCGAAATGCTGTTCATCAAACAGGCGGATCGCCCGGAGCAGCAGGTGCCTCTCCCGTATATACCGAACTGGCAAGATAGGCTTTCAGCCCATATCGGACGATAACACCCACTGCGGCCGCCAGCGGTACTGCAACAAGCGCCCCGACAATCCCAAATAGATAGCTAAACGCAAATAGGGCGAAGATCAGCCACACCGGATGTAATCCGATCTTTGAACCTACGATATTGGGACTAAGGATGCCGGCGTCGAGCGCTTGACCTGCCAGAAAAACACCGAGGACCAACATCACCGGCAGTGTATCGGGCCAGAACTGCAGCACCGCCAACGTCATCCCAATGAGTGTACCAATCGCCCAGCCGAGCACCGGTACGAACGCCAACACTCCTGTAGCAAAGCCGATAAGCGCCCCGTAGTGCAGGCCGACGGCCCACAAACTGAGCGCATAAAAGCAGCCAAGGATCAGACAAACCGTGCCTTGCCCGCGAATAAACGCACTGACTGCACCGTTGATGTCACGTGCCATCTGACGCAAGGGTGCCGCATGCTCTCGCGGTAACCATCGGTCAACCTCGCCCAGCATACGCTTCCAGTCGACCAGAAGATAAAACACAACAAGCGGCGTGATGAGGACCAACGACAGCACGTTGAAAAGCGCGCGTCCCTGCGTCCACAGCGATTGAGCAACCCAAGATGCAACGCCCTCCCAGTTCTCGGACAAAGAGGTGAGCACCGAGTTGAAAGCCTGAAGGGCTGCAGGAGAATGCGTTCCCAATTTCTCTTGAGCCCACGTTTGGAGAAGGTCCTGCAGCCGTTGCAGCTCGGTCGGTAAAGCATTCGCAAACTGCGTGACATGCTCCACAAGAACCGGCCCGACAAACACAATCACCAGCACAATCGCGATGACGAGAAGCGCGACAATCGCAAGACAGCTGACCACGCGCGGCAAACCAATCCGTTCAAGCGCATCCGCTACCGGATTCAGCCCATAAGCAAACAAAATGCCGAGTACGAAAGGTAGAAGAATCTCTTGCAGAAGTCCGATAAGCAAAACAAGGACCACCGCCGCAATCAGCCAGAACAGAGCTTGCTGCTCAACACGCATTGCCCAAGCCCCCCGTATGCCAGGCTAGAAGTTTAATCCCGCGACATATGCACCAGCCAACTGCGCAGGTACGCTGCCAACGACAGGATGGTCAAAACTGCAGTGACCCACACAAGCCCCTGTCGATAGGCGCCAACATTAAGCATAAAGCCTTCATCCGCCAGCACCAATGCCGCAAGCGCCAATTGCGCAAAGGTTGTCGCTTTGCTGACGGCAAGCGGATCAATCTTGATCGGTTTGTTCAACAGCCACGACACGATGATCGCCAAGAGGATCAACAGATCTCGCGAAACAACCGCCACCACGAGCCAGGACGGCAAATCTCCTCGCACGCCCAAAGCCAGGAAAATGCTGACAATTAAAAGCTTGTCAGCAAGTGGATCGAGATACGCACCAAGTTCCGTCTGCCAATTGAAACGCCGTGCGAGCAGGCCATCAATCCCGTCCGATACACCAGCAATAACGAAGACGACGAACGCCGCTTTGATATAGCCCGCAAGAAGCAGCCAAAACACGACGGGTACCAGAATGGCCCGCATGAGCGTGATCAAATTGGGTATGGTCACGTGTCGGCGGTCCAAAAACAATTGCGATTCATCGATCAGATCCCATCATTGTCGGCGCGCGGCCCTGTAACCGGAATTGTCACCCCGGTTGAACCACCGTGTCGAGACTTATTGAAGTTTAATGCCGCATTTGGCGCAGGCGTAAGCGTGGAAATCAGTAGCTCTTACGCATAACCCACTGTCCACCGTTGTTGGTGAGCGAAATACCCTCACGCGCCAGAGCGTTGGCAAGTTGTTGTCCGCCCCCCGGAAAACGCAGCACAACTTCAGCCCCACGCGCCGAAACCGACCCAACCTGAAAATCCTGCACGCCAGGCCGCCCCGAGATGTTTTGTTGTAGGCGATACCATTCAGCAGCGCTGTTGAAAAGCACCTGAATATGTATCTGCGCCGCAGGACTGGCCATTACATCAAGCCCGCCCATATCGCGTGCCTTTATCGCCTTCCAGCGCCCTTCAAGCACGCCGAGAGATACCACAGCCGCGTACTCCATAGCATACGCCACATCGCCGTCACTGATCCGATAGCTGTGCTTCCATGAGATCGGACCGGCCGCGTCGCGGCCGCTCAACGTCACATGAAGCCGCGCCGCAGCCTGATCGACTTCCGCTTCAGCCACAACAACGCGATCACCGCCATAAGCAGACCCGAGATGACGCATGGCCTCGCCCGCACCATCATTCTTGAGCTGTTGCAGCGTGTTGGTCGGCAGACTGTCGTTCCAGCCCGTCACCCGCAAAGGCGAAACGGTATTGACGATATCTAGCCCAGACCAAACGCTGGCCCAGTTGTTTGCCCCTTGAGCCGGGACACCACCTTGCGAAGGGATAACGATCGGCACCAGCGTAAGAGAAGGCGCCTGTTCATCAACGAATGGAATGCCCTCACGCTGAAGCAGGTCGCGAACGGCGTTGGCAGAAAAGGAAAAATCCAAGGATGCGTAATACTGCGTCGATGAGTTCTGCTCCGAGCGTACCGACATCCCCGAAATGTACTTTGACGACTGCACCGCCTTGACGCGATCCAGCCCAGCATAGGCCGTCACCGGGACAATTCGCTTCAACAACGACTTGAAAGCCGCCGTCTGACCATCCTCGATAGCCAGGCGTTTGGCGGTCACCGCATCCTTGGCCTGCCCCTGCACTGGATAATTCGCAACAGTAAAGACAGGCGATTCGGCCGCCAGAACCCGGTTTACCGGCACGAAAACGACGGCAAGAAGCAGCAAGCTCCGCAGGATTGTGTTCAACTGCCCGCAGTATTTCACGTCGCCTTCTCCCCTCTGCCACGCCTCGAAGCGCCCCAATCGTGCACCCGAATTCTAACTCGACGATTGACGGATCGCGTCGATTAAGCTTCATGCCGTCCAACGTCCGCAAATCGGTCCCGGCCAGCTATATCGCCGGACTTGGGGCCAAATTGGGTGAGCCATCGAACTCCGATAAGCTTAACCCGTCTCCGCAGTCCCGCTGCTATAACAGAACCTGCGCACTTCACGCGAGGTCCCCCTGACGCGATGACAGATAACACCGAACGACCCATCACCTATCGCGACGCTGGCGTCGATATCGATGCGGGAAACCAGCTCGTTTCCGCGATCAAACCTTTGGTACGCGCCACCCAGCGCGCAGGTGCTGACGGTGACGTCGGCGGCTTTGGCGGCCTCTTCGACCTCCAGCGCGCCGGCTATAGCGATCCGATCCTGGTCGCAGGAACAGATGGCGTAGGCACCAAGCTCAAGATCGCCATTGAAACCGGTCGCCATCATACGATTGGCATAGATCTAGTCGCGATGTGCGTAAACGACCTGATCGTTCAGGGCGCGGAACCCCTGTTCTTCCTCGATTATCTGGCAACCGGCCATCTAGATGTGGAAACCGCACGCGACGTCGTTGGAGGCATTGCCTCGGGATGTCGTGAGGCTGGATGTGCGCTCATCGGCGGTGAAACCGCTGAAATGCCAGGCATGTACCAGGGCTCCGATTACGACTTAGCGGGGTTTGCTGTCGGAGCAGTCGAACGCCGCGATCTTTTGCCTCGCCGGGACATCGCCATTGGTGATGTGCTCATTGGCTTGGCCTCTTCCGGGGTACATTCCAATGGATACTCCCTCGTGCGCCGGCTCGTAGACGAAGCACAATTGAAATGGTCGGCTCCCGCTCCTTGGCAACCCAACACGTCCGTCGCCGAAGCGCTGTTGACACCCACACGCATCTACGTGAAGCCCATCCTCAGCGCGCTACGCGAAACCGGCGGCATCGACGGACCAATCAAGGCAATCTCGCATATCACTGGCGGCGGTCTTACAGAGAACGTGCCACGGGTTCTCTCACCTAGCATCGGAGCACGGATCGATCTGTCCAGCTGGAACGCACCGGCTGTCTTTGGATGGCTCGCGCGCACAGGTCGGCTCGATGAAACCGAATTACTACGTACCTTCAACTGCGGGATCGGCCTCGTAATCGTCGCTGACCCGGCCGGTGCGCCCGCTGTGCTGGAAGTGCTCGCGCAAGCTGGTGAAACAGCGAGTATCGTCGGGGAAATATCAGAACCGACCGGGCAGCGCACGCAGGCCAAGGGCCACGGCGAGACAGAAGCCGTAACGTATATCGGTCGTTTGGAATTCGCATCATGAGCTCGACCGAAGCGGGCTCCAAACCCGTCAAAAAGCGCGTAGGCGTGCTAATCTCCGGCCGCGGCTCCAACATGATGTCCCTGGTCGAAGCCACAAAGGCACCCGACTATCCTGCTGAGATTGTCGTTGTTGTCTCAAATCGTCCGGAGGCTCCGGGGCTTGCCTGGGCAAAGGACCGCGGCATTCCAACAATCGCGCTGGATCACCGCACGTTTCGGTCCCGTGAAGAGTTCGATGATCAGCTCCACCGGCTATTACTCGCCGCCCGGGTTGAGATCGTTGCCTGTGCCGGCTTCATGCGCTTGATGACCCCAGAACTTGTTGCGAACTGGCACAATCGGATGATCAACATTCATCCCTCTTTACTACCTTGTTTCAAAGGCTTGCATACGCACGAACGCGCGCTCGCAGCAGGGGTGAGAATATCGGGCTGTACCGTCCACGCAGTTCGACATGAAATGGACACGGGCCCGATTCTTGGCCAAGCAGCGGTTTGTGTAGCTGCAAATGACACCGCAGAATCTCTCGCTGCGCGGGTGCTGGCGGCGGAGCACAAGCTCTATCCCCAAATACTGCGGCTATTTGCTTCAGATCAAATCCTGTTGGATGAGAATGCCGTAATCACGAAACATTCATTTCCAGAGTCTCCGGCAATATTTTCCCCGAATATTTAACCGTACATTCAACATCTTAACGACTTTACTTAATCTATTGCGCCAAAATGTAGCGGAAGCCAGGAGACTAATAGACTCTGTCAACCCTCAGGTGATAGAGCCTGTCTGTTTCGCACGATTGAAATGCGGATCATTGGGGGCCTTTCGCATCACGTTCCACCGTTTTCCAATTTGGAAACGTCGAAAAACCATGCCTGCCGTTCGATGATTTCGCTAACTGTGCCGCGCGTAACACACTTTTTTTGCGGACTTGGCATTAGATTCCATCTTGGTCCACGACCGCTCGTTAACGACGCCATTAGTTACTTTGTGCGAAGTAACACCGCGCGTTTCACATGGCCCCGCCAGCATCTCAAGTTGGCCCGGCCATTGCAGTGCCGATAACTCGTATGCAAGACCGCGCCTGCCCGTTAGGAGAATGAACCATGAGTATGATCGAAAGCCCTTCCAGCCAGTTTGGCGAGGAGAGCATATGGTTCAAACTGTCGCCACTTCTCAAAGATCCCACCAATCCGATGGGCATGCTCATGCAAATGTCGGAGCGCTATGGACCGGTCATTCCGGTCAACATGGCCCGGCAGCGGGTCGTGTTTATTAGCGAGCCGGAATACTTCAAGCATGTGCTCGTCACCAAGACCGACAATTACGTGAAGTATTTCGACGGTCTGATTCCGATCTTCGGTAAATCGATGATCACTTTGGATGGCGCTCTTTGGCAGAAGATCCGCATGCCCCAACAGGCGGCGTTTCATCCCGATATGTTTGCGGAATACATCCCGTATTTCAATCAGGCAATCCAGGCAAAGCTACAAAGATGGGCTGATCTCGCTAAGTCCGGTGAAGAAATCGAGATGGTCGAACAAACCTGGACCCTTGCAGCCGACATGATCTGCAAGGCACTATTCGACCGCGATATGCCGTTCAACCCGCATTTCATTTTCAAATGCGTAAAAACCTATACCGACGTCAGCAGCCACAAAGAAATTCGCGTTAAGAAACAGCATGGCGAACTCTTTGAAGTTGCGGGTGCCGACACTGCGAAAGCGGTCGAGAGCTGGTGGAGCGTTCCGCCGGCCGTTATGGGCGCTGATCCGCGTGAAGAACGCGAGCAGACGCTCCTGAAAATGATCGAAGCTGCCGCAGCTGACCCCGAGATGCCAGAGTTCGATCATCAGCAAGCCATCGACGAACTCAAGCAATACCTATGGGCCGGCACCGAAACCACAGCTCTGGCCCTGGCGTGGGCACTCTATCTCGTATCAAAACATCCTGAAGCTGCCGAACGCATCCGCCGCGAAGGCGAAATGGTTTGCGGCGACCGCGAACCAACGGCGCACGATTACTCCGCACTCGTCTATACGCGCGCAGTCATCCAGGAAACGATGCGTATGTACCCGCCGGTCTGGAGTCTCATCCGCACCGCGGCAGGCCCGGACGAGATCGACGGCAAGAAAATCGAAGCTGGTGACCGCATCGTGCTGTTTAGCTACGGAGCACACCACAACCCGCGCTTCTGGGACGCCCCTGAGGAATTCCGCCCCGAACGCTGGATGGGTGACGCGGCTAAAAAACGCGTCAAATACTCCTACATCCCATTCGGAGCCGGGAAACGCTCGTGCATCGGCGGCGCCATGAGCCAGGTTGAAAACACCCTGGCACTCTCTGTTCTGCTGCGTCGCTTCCGTCCTGAGTACGTCGGTCCCGAACCGGCACCGCTCAACGCGACGGTGACCCTGACGCCGAAAGGCGGACTCAAATTCCGCATTCGTGAACTAAGCTAAAAAGCACCAAACTTTTTACGAGGGGCGGCCGATATTTCGGTCGCCCTTTATTTTTCACGAGGTCAACGCTTTGTCCCGTAGCGTAATTTCACAACCCCACTCTCAAACGTCTGAATACCGTCGAAATCGAGATCGGCACGCCGCTCAAGCGACATGAGCATCGTCAAGCCTGCACCAAGCAGGACCGGTGCTACGCAGATTTCCACCAAATCCACAAGGTCGGCCTCAAGAGCGGACTGCATGGTCAAAGCTCCGCCAACCACCCAGATGTCTTGCGTCGTGACACAACGCGCAGCCTCAACCGCCGCCCCAATGCCAGTCTTCACCACCATTGTATTCTCGGGCAAACTGGAAATCTGCGAAGAGCTCAGGACGTAGGCGCGCTTGCCCGCATACGGCCAACCATTGAATGCCTGCATAATTTGATAGGTACGCCGTCCTAAAATAACGGCACCGACTTCTCCCATGAAGCCGGTGCCGAAAATAGCACCTTGGTAAGGCAGCAACCAATCGGTATCGCCTGTGTTATCGGCGATAAATCCGTCCAGACTCGTTGCTGCGTACAGCCTTACCTTCGCCATCGAGACTCCGCGCCGTTAGCACTGCCCCGCAGCAGGCGCCGGACCCCTGAATTATCCGACAATCTCGCTATCACTGAAGTTGAGAGCGATTTCGCGTTGTGCCGATGTCGGACTATCTGACCCATGCACTGAATTCTCACCCTTGGAAAGAGCAAAAAGCTTCCGGATCGTACCTTCGGCAGCTTCAGCTGGGTCCGTGGCGCCCATAACCTCGCGATACTTCGCGATCGCATTTTCGCCCTCGAGCACTTGGCACACGATTGGTGCCGACGTCATAAAGTCACAGAGTTCACCGTAAAATGGGCGCTGAGCGTGCTCCTCGTAGAACTTCTCAGCTTGCTCGCGGCTCCAGAGAACCCGCTTTTGCGCGACGATACGCAGGCCAGCTTTCTCAATAACGGCGTTGACAGCCCCGGTGATATTCCGGTTCGTCGCATCCGGCTTGATAATGGAAAAGGTCCGCTCGATGGTCATCTCGGGCTCTCTCGTTTCTGTTTGTTGAAGGCTCGGCGCGGTTTATAGCTGTGCCCTGGTTTGATCACAAGGCTCGATAGAAGGCACCGAGTGGATCGAGGCAATATGTTTGGACTTGCGATCGCAACCTAAGCGCGATGGCCATGTAAAAGCCCGGTTTTTAATGTGATGAAGCAGAAGGGGCGCTCAAATTCATGCCATTCGCGCCTGAAATGGGTGAATGGCATTCAGGCCTGATCGTTGACGCGGCGCGCCGATCGGAGGAAAACGAAGCGGCACACCAGTGGTCCCAATATTCATGAAGCGATATCGCTTAAAATACGCCGGCTCGGCTGTGAGAAACGGATGACCGAAACACCCACGGCAACTCAGTGGTACATCGCCCGCGACGGTGCGCAGCATGGCCCCTTGTCCGATGCTGAAATCCGCATGTTCGTGCAATCGGGGCATATGCGCCCGACAGACCTCGTCTGGCGCCCCGGCTTTGCCGAGTGGCAACCGGCACAGAGCGTATTTCCGCCACCGGCCCCCACACCACCAGCGGCACCATCAGAACAAGCCCCGCAAAGTCCTTCTGCCCACCAGGCACCAGGACCGCGGCCTCATCATAGCGAGCCATCACAGCCAAGACCCGAACAACGGTCTCCACAAGCTCCTTCCAGTCCGGCAGCAGCACGGCCCGCCGCAGGCAATCCAGCCAGCAATCCGCCAGGACACGCAGGAGCTGGAGGTCATCCAGGTCATCGCCCCACCACCACGGGTGCACCCAACAGAGCATCTCAGGACCCTTATTCTGCAAGACAAGCGGGACCTCATCCGGCAAGCACACATGTCGCGCCGACAGAAAACGAAGAAGAATATCTTGAAGACGAAGCGCCACCGCCGCGCCGCCGCTCACGCGGCGCGATCGCCCTCGTCGCAATTCTGGTGCTGATCGGCGCAGGCGGCTGGCTCGCTGCGACGAACCAGGACACCATCCTCGCGATGGCAAATATGACAACGAACGGCGACAACGGCCCACCGGTCGTGAAAGCTGAGGGCGAAACCAAAACGGCCGCGCTCGATAACAGCCAGTCAGCAGCCAATTCGCCCGCGCCTCAACCTACTCCGGCGACACCTCCGAGCCAGTCCACGCAAAAGCCGACTGTAACGCCGCAGATGATCGACGAGAACTTCCAGCGCTCACAGCTCTGGCAGCAGCTTAAGGCCGACTTCCCGGAGTGGTACCAGACGAATATCGAAGAGGCAGCACGGATCGTCTCGGCAGGCACAGAAGCCGACATGTCGAAGCACTTGATCGTTCAGCTTGTCGAACTGCGCCGCAAGAACGCTGAGCATGCCCTCGCGGCCGACACATCGAAACTCATCAACGTCGCACAATCCTTTCTCGCGAATTTGAAGAGCTTGGCCAGCCATTCCGCCGCCACCTGCTATTCGTTTATTGGCCAGGGGGAATCGAGTCCTGCAGTAATCGAACTCTTCCCACAACGCGGTTATGGCGAAGCGATCGAAGCTCAAATTGCAGCGATTTTTGAAGCCGTCTCCGATGGCCGCAAGTCGCCGGTGTCACGCGTACGAGCGACAAAATCCGATTATGATGTTCTCGCTGCCGAGCTAACCAAGCTGGGATGGTCAAAAGCTGATCTGCGCGTGTTTGCTGATCCAAAAGCACTGGCTCAGACTGAGCACGAGAAGGTCTGCAAGATGGTCCAGGATTGGTTCTCCGCACACCTTGCAATCTCCGATGCCGCAGTTCAGGAGCGCTTGCTGTTTGAGACCTTGCGCCCCATCGTGGCAGGCTAAAAACGGCGCGGTTTCCATGCATCTCCAGCTAAGGGCAACCATCCCGATTTCGCGTCGGACGAATATGCTCTATTGCATGTAGACCATGCTTCATATCAACGATTTGACATATCGGATCGAGGGCAAACCCATCCTCGAAGGCGCGACGGTTGCGATCCCCACTGGCCACAAGTGCGGGCTCGTGGGCCGCAATGGCGCTGGCAAGACAACGCTCCTCAAACTGATCACCGGAGAACTGAGCCCAGACGACGGCACCATCAACGCGCCACGCCACGCCCGTATCGGCCACATTGCTCAGGAAGCCCCCGGCGGCGATTTCAGTCTGATTGATTGGGTGTTAACTGCCGATACAGAACGCTCAAGCTTGCTGGCAGAGGCCGAAGTTTCTCAGGACCCGGCACGTATCGCGGCGATCCACGAACGGCTGGTGGACATCGACGCGCACTCAGCACCAGCACGTGCCGCACAAATCCTGTCCGGCCTCGGCTTCGACGAAGACGCGCAGCGGCGTGCGTGCAAAGAATATTCCGGTGGTTGGCGCATGCGGATAGCGCTCGCTGCCGTGCTGTTTCTGGAACCCGAAATTCTTCTGCTGGACGAGCCGACGAACTATCTCGACCTCGAAGGCACGCTTTGGCTTGAGAACTACCTGCGGACCTACCCGCACACCGTTCTTATTGTCAGCCACGATCGCGACCTTCTCAACCAGGCCGTCGGCGCCATCCTGCATCTCGATCGCGGTAAGATCACCATGTACGCCGGCGGCTACGATGACTTCGAGGAAGCTCGGCGCGAGCAGCAACGCCTGCAGTTGAGACTGCGAAAGAAGCAAGACGAACAGCGTCGGCACATCCAGGCTTTCATTGATCGCTTCCGCGCCAAAGCGACCAAGGCGCGTCAGGCTCAAAGCCGCATGAAAGCCCTCGCGAAGATGCAGCCTATCGCAGCTGCGACGGAAGACCGGGTCGTACCCTTCGCACTGCCGGCTCCGGAGAAGATGATCGCAAGTCCACTGCTACGTCTGGAGGGAGCCTCCGTCGGTTACGCACCGGACCAACCTATCCTGACAAAACTCAATCTGCGCATCGACAATGACGATCGCATCGCCCTGCTCGGCCAGAACGGCAACGGGAAATCGACATTTGCGAAACTGATCGCCGGGAAGCTCGCGCCTCTATCAGGCGAAGTTTTCGGCGCGGCCAAAGTTTCAGTCGGGTACTTCGCGCAACATCAACTCGACGAACTCGATCCCGCGTGGACGCCCTACCACTACATCGCGGACTTGATGCCGGAGGCCACTGAGGCCGCAAAACGCGCGCGCCTGGGAACCTGGGGCTTCGGCGCGGACAAGGCCGACACCGCTTGCGACGATCTTTCCGGCGGCGAAAAAGCCCGGTTGCTTCTCGCCCTGACAGCGTTTCACCGTCCCAATCTGCTGATCCTCGACGAGCCCACCAACCACCTCGACGTGGATTCCCGCGAGGCCCTGATCCATGCGCTGAGTGACTATGAGGGGGCAGTCATTCTCATCAGTCACGACCGTCACCTCGTCGAAGCGACGGCCGACCGGCTTTGGATCGTCGCCGGCGGCACCGTCAAAAGTTACGACGGCGACATGACGAGCTACCGAACGGACTTGCTCGCAGAGCGAGCAACGCGCGCCCCCGCTGCAAAATCAGGTGACAGTGGAAACGACAAGACCGACCGTGCCGCAGAACGCCGATTGGCAGCCGACCGGCGCGCCGAATTGGCGCCGTTGAAGAAGGCGGTCCGCAGCGCCGAACAGAAACTCGAAAAGCTCAACGCCGAGATTGTAAAACTGGATACAATCCTGGCCGACGAAACCCTCTACACGACCGATCCGGCGCGCGCACAGAGCACGGCTCAGCAGCGCGGACGTTTAGCCAAGGAGTTACAACAGGCTGAGGAAACTTGGCTTGAAGCAAGCGAGGCTTACGAAAACGCCGAAGCACTTCAGAAGCAAGCTAGCTGACGTGCGGATCATGATGTTTATCATTTAAAAACAACGGATAAGATCTGGGATACTTCATACCTCCGCAGAGCGGTTTAAGACGCTTTACACACAGCTATCACCAACGTTTTCCCCAGACGCTTTTCGAATCTAAAGAACTAATCAGTTTTGCCATCCGTGAGATAGTCACCCCACTCCTTTTCCGATATGACGGATTTGCGACGAGGAAGCCCTGACCGCGTATAGCGGGGTACGTGCCGAATTTGTTTAGAGGGCAAAAGCGGGTTCGTCAGGGCTCCCCGCCGCGGCCTTCTCTCCATCACTCTCCATCAGAATTGAGTTGCAGTCCGGCTCATGATCGAGCCCGACCCAACTGTAGTGGCGGGCCTATTGCCACCGACCATTGGAGAGAACTTTCAATCCATCAGGCGCGCGACGCAGCGTGTAGATCCAGCAACCTCTGCGCGTACCATTGGCCAGAGTCGCGCACGTCAGGATGCGTCGATAGAGATCCGAAGGACTGCCACCAGGAGTGACGTCCTCATACGGATCGAGCCACCTGAACACAGCATCGGGATCAGCAAGGCGCATGACTTCGCCGTGCACCACAACGCCGCGATTTTCATCCGCGAGCACCGCACCGGGATAGCCGCCAAGATCATAAAGTTGACCGGTTACCCAAGCTGCACCCAACGTCGTCGCTCCACACGCGAGACGTTGCCGCTCCCGCGCACCGAGGGCGCCACTAGCAGCGCGCATAAGCGTGCCATAGACGAACAAGTGATATCGGTCGTCCTCGCTCATGCCGGGACAGTCTCCAGTCCCACGCTGATCGAATTGCGAGCATCGCTCACCGCTAGCTCCTCACATGGCGGGGAATTTTGGCTCCCATCCCCAAGCCTGTCATCCCGGCAATAAATGCCGGGATCCAGCTGTCCACCGGGAGACCTCTGCGGCATGCGCAGAACCTTCGCAATAAAGACCCAGCCAAACCTTGGGCACGAGTATGACATGACGGCTCAGCGCACAGCGAGAGTGCCGTCTCTACCCCGCAATCCTCGAGAAGTCCGCAACCGTCAACGTCGCGGCCCGGATCTCCGAGAGCAGTTTCAACCGGTTCTCGCGCAAGGCCGCATCCTCGGCATTGACGATCACTTTATCGAAGAAATGATCGACAGGCGCTCGTAGCTCCGCGAGCGCGCGCATGGCACCTTCAAAATTCTCGACATTGATGGCCGCCTGCGTATCGAACTTGACCTTGGCGATGGCAGCCGCAAGTTCGCGCTCAGCGGGCTCAACAAGCAGCCGGCCCTTCGGCTCGCCCGAATAGCTCGCCTTGTCCTTCTTCTCTTCGATGGCCAGAATGTTGTTGGCACGTTTAACGCCTGCCAGAAGGTTCGCGCCGTCATCCGTTTCGAGGAAGGTCGACAATGCCTCGACGCGTTTCACGATCAGCGCCAGATCATCCTGTCCCGGCAGCGCAAAAACGGCATCGATCAAATCATAGCGCTGCCCCTGATCACGCAGATAGACTTTGAGGCGGTCGGCGAAGAAATCGAGGAGGTCGTCGGCAATCTGGACTGAACGCGCAAACTTCTCCGTCCACCCGGAACCAAACGCACTCTTGAAGAGCTGATTCTCAACCTGCATTTCGAATAGTTCTGTTTCGCGAAGCTCTGGCGGTAAGTCATAGAGTGCCTTCAAAACAGCATCGCTCTCCGAACCTGCGATTTGTTCGCCCATGAGCATCGCGTGATCTCGCAGGCGTTTGAAAAGCCCCAACCGCAGATCGTTCTCCAACACGATCCGAATAACACCTAGCGCCGCACGGCGAAGCTGATAGGGATCACCCGAACCCGTCGGCTTTTCGTCAATCGCCCAGAAGCCCACAAGCGTATCGAGCTTGTCCGCCAGCGCCACCGCAACCGACACCGGTGCCGACGGCACGCTGTCACCAGCACCTTTCGGCTTGTAGTGCTCTTCAATCGCCGAAGCGATCTTGGAATCGATGTGTTCGGCTTCCGCATAATAGCGGCCCATCAAGCCTTGCAGCTCGGGGAACTCCCCGACCATGCCGGAAACGAGATCTGCTTTGCACAATTGCGCAGCGCGGCGTGCCAATTCAGGCTCAGCATCCGCCGCTCCCGCGATCTGATCGGCGAATTCCGCAATCCGCTCCGTGCGATCCCATTGCGTGCCAAGCTTCTCGTGGAAGGTGATGGCCTTAAGCTCAAGCCGCATATCTTCCAACGGATGCTTCTTGTCCTGCTCCCAGAAGAACTTTGCATCCGAGAGCCGCGCGCGCATGACCTTCTCGTTACCCGCAATGATCGCAGAACCTCCGTCCTTCGCGATCAGGTTGGAAACAAGAACAAAACGGTTCGCCAACTTGCTCGTCTCAACGTCGCGCAGAGAGAAGCACTTCTGATGCGTCTTCATCGACGTCATCAGGCACTCCGCTGGCACCTCAAGAAATTCTTCGTCGAACGTGCCCATGAGCACGACAGGCCATTCACAAAGCCCGGCGTTTTCGTTGAGCAGCGCGTCATCTTCAACCAGCTCAAGACCGGCGTCCGTCGCAAGTGCCCGCGCATCCTCCGCGATCATCGCTGCGCGTTCAGACGTCGGCAGAAGCACCTTTTTTTGTTTCAGCTTTTTGCCGTAGTCGGCAAAATCCGAAACAGCGAAGGCATTGCCTCCGTGGAAGCGATGGCCGCGTGTCGTATCTCCCGCGGCGATGCCGGCGATCTCAAAACCCACGACCTTGCCATCGAGCAGGCAAAGAACCGATTGCAGCGGCCGGATCCATTGAAAGTCACCGCTCCCCCAGCGCATCGATTTCGGCCACGGAAAGCGGCCGGCAACTGCCGGCACAACCTCACTGATAAGATCGACGGCGGAACGGCCCGGCTTATCTATTTTGGCGAGATAGTAGTCACCCTTCTTCTCATCACTGACGATTTCCGCAGCCTCGATTGAATCCAATCCAGCCGCCTTCAAGAACCCTTGGATCGCTTTATCCGGTGCCCCAACGCGCGGGCCTTTCCGCTCCTCGGAAATCGCAGGTGACGCCTCCGGCACATCCTCGATGACGAGGCTCAAGCGACGCGGCGTCGCAAACGCCTGCGCCGCCCCGCACGTAAGACCGTGCGCACCGAGGCCTTCGACCACCAGCCGCTTCAAATCGTCAGCGGCCCGCTGTTGCAAGCGGGCCGGAATTTCTTCCGAAAAGAGTTCGAGTAGGAGCTGTGCCATACGCCCTCAGTAGCCGCTAGGTGCAGGAGCGTTGCTCGGCTGAGGTTGACCCACCTCACCTGGCTTCGGCACGCCATCACCAAGCGGATAGATCTTGTCCACCTCAACCAACACGGCGTTGCCAAGTTCAACGTCGGCACCCGTGTAGTGCAGATAACCGATACCAACCGCGATCAGCACCGTGAGAAACCAGAACACCGGCCGTTTTAGGATTAGTGCCGCAATGAGCAGCACCGGCACCACGATGATCGCAATTCCGATCCAATGGCTCATCATAGTCCACCACCTTCTGTTTTCAGCCATGCTCCGCAGCAGGCTTTTGTGAGTTCACGTACCCTGAGGATATAACTCTGCCGCTCCGTCACGGATATGACGCCGCGTGCATCCAGCAGATTGAAGATGTGGGACGCTTTGATGGCCTGATCGTACGCAGGCAACACCATGACGTGCCGATCACCGTCGGCTCCCGCCTCGAGCAACTTCTGACAATGCATTTCGGCATCTTTGAAATGACGCAGAAGCATTTCGGTGTCCGCGTACTCGAAGTTGAAACGTGAATATTCCTGTTCAGCCTGCAGGAAAATATCGCCGTAGGTCAGCTTTCGCTCATCATCCCGCCCGTTGAAGTTGAGATCATAGACGCGGTCGACGCCCTGAACGTACATGGCCAGTCGTTCGAGCCCGTATGTGATCTCACCCGCAACCGGACGGCAATCAAAGCCACCAACCTGCTGGAAGTAAGTGAACTGCGAAACTTCCATTCCGTTGCACCAAACTTCCCAGCCCAGCCCCCACGCCCCCAGCGTCGGGCTCTCCCAATCGTCCTCAACGAAACGTATGTCATTGATCGTCGTATCAATTCCGATCGCATCCAGACTTTCCAGGTAGAGGTCCTGAAAATTAGCCGGCGACGGCTTCATGATGACCTGGAACTGATAGTAATGCTGAAGGCGGTTTGGGTTTTCACCATACCGGCCATCCTTCGGCCGTCGCGACGGCTGCACATAAGCCGCGTTCCACGGCCGCGGTCCAAGAGAACGCAGTGTCGTCGCGGGATGAAACGTCCCGGCCCCGACCTCCATGTCGTAAGGCTGCAGGATGACACAGCCTTGGCGCCCCCAGAACTGCTGCAGCGTTAGGATGAGATCCTGAAAGGATTGGGCAGGCCGCAGCACCGCGTCGGCGCCCGATCCATGCGCAGTCTTTGCCGATTTTGTGGCGGCAGAACTTACCATAGGGATTTTGCGTTTCTCATAAGGCTCAATGGAGCGGCGAATATACGCGCTTCGACGACCTTGTCACCATGCTCACCATGCCGCTCCTAATCGCGGCAAAATAATGCGCGCCTGCAGGAATTACGGAACATCAGGAGCATACGGACGTTGTATGATCATTCTCAAGTGGTGGAGTGCATACCATGACCGTCCTTAAAGTTATCGAGTTGATGTCCGAGTCCGATGAGAGCTGGGAACATGCAGCGCAAAAGGCTGCCGATAAAGCGGGAAAGACCGTGAAGAACATTCGCTCCGTATGGATCAAGGATTTTGCCGCGACTGTGGGCTCAGACGGCAAGCTCGACACCTACCGAGTAACCTGCAAAGTCTCCTTCGAGGTCAAAGACTAACCCAAACAGTACACGTTTACCGATCAGCGCTATCTGCCGAGCCTAATGCCGTGGCCGGTAAATTCCGCTTGCTGGGTCGCGTTCGAGCGCCCCCATATCGCGAGGCTCGGCCTCAGCCACATCACTGGGAAACGAAGAACGGTTGATCGATTTGTGTACTCCACTGCGAACCAATCGGTACCCGGCATAAGCGCCAAGGCCCGCGACAGCCAAGAGGATTAGAGGTGGCATCTTTAAAGGCCTCTCAACACTGGCCGATCACGGCCATGCTGGCATCCTACAATCCATACCGCGACCAGAGCCCACGCGCCTCGATCGCGGACACGAGATCATCTGCCAACGATCCGGGATTTGCAATGAACTCCTGAGCAGAAGGTGGACGCCGCATCGCGCCGAGCAACCCACTGCGCGCCGTCGGAACCATACGCAGAACAACCTTATCGCCATGAAGCTCACGCATCTTCGTGCGCACGTCCGTGATCCCGTCGATCAACCCGATGTCCAGAGCACGCTTCGCAGACCAAAAAGCTCCGGAAAATACTTCCGAATCTACAACGGCAAGTTTGCTGCCTCGACGCTCCTTCACGACGCCGATGAACACATCGTGCACGTCACGCTGTAAATCTTTAAGCCGCTCGACATCCTCCGGCTTCTCGGGCTGAAATGGATCGAGCTGCCCCTTAGCAATCCCCGCTGTATAGACGCGCCGTTGGATACCCAGTTTTTCGATGGCGTCAACGAAGCCAAACCCAGCGGAAATCACCCCGATTGACCCAACAATAGAGGCGGCATCCGCATAAATTTCATCTCCCGCGACAGCAAGATAGTAGCCGCCCGACGCCGCCACATCCTCGCAGAAGACATAGATCTTCTTGTCCTTCTCCTGTGCGAGCTGACGTAAACGCTTGAAAATCAGGCTTGACTGAACGGGTGAGCCACCGGGCGAATTAATCAGCACCGCCACCGACGGCAATTTCGATAGGCTAAACGCACGCTCAATTGCTGCCGCTGTCGCCCCCAGGGACAAACCCGGACGCAAGGGAGTCGACATTCCGATAGGTCCCGAAAAACGTAGCACAGGAACCACAGGGCGACGGCTAAAAGGCCACATATAAACGTCCTCACTTAATGGAAATTGTGAACGCGGGGCGTCCGTCACTTTAATGTTCTGACAAGGCCCTCAAGAGCCGAAAGGTGGGATTAAGTCGTCTCCTCGGCTATCTCTGCGCTCATTTAGGGTACAAGCCACGGCCTTCCCGCAGAATAGCTTCAGCAGCAGGTGTAAAACCATTACCGTCTCCGTGCAGAACAAAGCCCGGCAAGACACTCAACGGCGCCTTGCTGCCCCTAATTCCGCTGACGATAACCCGGTTTGCATTTTCCCCCGGCCTGGGACGTATCGGTAGCACCCTTATACGCCCGAAACGCCCCTCGAGTCCGGCGAGAACTTTGGCCAGCGCGTCGGCCTTATGAATGACAAGCGCCTGTCCGGCAGGTCCGGCCATACGCGCCAAAAACCGGCCCCATACTTCGAAATCGCCACCATCCATAACATGAGCCGCCGCACGTAACTTCGACGCACTACGTGTTGCCGATCCGCCATCGAAAAACGGCGGGTTAGCGAGCACATGCGTAAAGCTACCGTCTTTCAATCCCTCACGCTCAAGATAATGCCCCGCACGCGCGCCCACCTCGCCCAAACAGGCTCGCACACGGCCTTCTAGCCCGTTTCGCGTGATATTTTCCCTGGCAAGATCCACCAACGCGGCTTCACGCTCGAACAACACGACTTCCGCGAAAGGCAGCCGCCGCGCGACGCATAATCCCACCGTCCCGACACCTGCCCCGACATCAAGAACCCGCGTGCGTCGATCTGAGTTGGCCTCCACGGCGGCAGCCAACAATACGGCATCCAGTCCGGCGCGGTAGCCACGAACTGGCTGCAACACCTTCAATTGCCCGCCCAGGAAGTCGTCATCCGTGATTTCACTGCGGCACAATGGCGCTGTGTCACCCTTTTGCGAAGTATCAACGTCGTGCATCATCGCTCAACCATTGATCCAAGTCCGCATCCTGCAACACCTTGATTGCCTTGGGGAGATGGTGTTCCGCAACCATGGCTCGACGCGGCAGTACGCCTAATGAACCTTCTAGAATGCTCATATTGACATCCAGAACCGTGACGTCGATACCCACCTCCGTGAGGAGTGCCTCTACGTAGCTAAGAAGCACCGGATCGTTGGTCCTCATCAATTCGCGCATTCGCGATGACCTCATTCCTAAGTTTCTTGTGCGAAGTAGGCAAAGTGTCTTTAGTGTTTCCGCGTCTCGCAACCTCTTGCAGGCCACGGATAATAGCAGACTGAGGAAATAGCATTGGGTGTTGTCGTCCCGATCGGTGAAGCCCGCGATCCTTCGCAAAGCATCAAGCCGTTGCTTGATCTCGTCGCGACGGACATGGCTGGTATTAACCGCCTGATCCTTGATAAGGCGATTTCCGATGTTGAACTCATTCCTCAGCTGGCCCACCACCTGATTGACTCGGGCGGTAAGCGTTTACGCCCGATGCTGACCATCGCAGCTGCAAAGCTTGTTGGCTATGACGGTGACAGCCATATCCGCGTCGCCGCCGCTGTTGAATTCATGCACACAGCCACGCTCCTCCACGATGATGTTGTTGATGAGAGCGACGAACGCCGCGGGAAGAAAGCTGCACGCATACTGTGGGGCAATCAAGCCAGCGTCCTCGTGGGAGACTTCCTGCTTGGTCAGGCCTTCCGCATGCTCGTGGACGTTGGTTCGCTAGCCGTGCTGCGCATTCTGTCCAATGCCGCCGCAGTTATTGCAGAAGGTGAGGTCATGCAGCTTGCCGCTGCCAAGAACCTGGCCACGACCGAAGATGAATACCTCGCGATCATTGACGCCAAGACAGCAGCGCTCTTCTCAGGTGCAGCCGAATCGGGTGGCGCAATCGCCGCTCGCCCAATCGAAGAACTCACTGGTCTGAAGTCCTACGGCCGCAATCTCGGCATCGCCTTCCAGCTCATCGATGACGCCCTCGACTATGCCGGCGACACCAAGAATCTTGGCAAGGAAATCGGTGACGATTTCCGCGAGGGCAAAGTTACCCTACCTGTCATCCTCGCCTACCGCCGCGGCAACGCGAGCGAACGCACATTCTGGACGCGTGTCATCAGCGAGGGTGATATTCAGGAGGGGGATCTGGAACATGCCATCGCCCTCATGCATCAGCATGACGCGATCGAAACAACGATCGCACGCGCACGGTCCTACGGCACCATTGCACGCGACGCCCTGGCGATTTTCAACGATTGCTCCGAAAAACAAGCCATGCAGGACGTCATCGCCTTCTGCATCGACCGTGCGCACTGATCGCGCCGTCTAACCGAGTTCACTGGCAACCACCCACCAATCCGGTCGACGAGCGGTAAGCACCATAGCGGCTTCCTTGGCTGTTTGAAGATCGTCATACAGCCCAAAACACGTGGGGCCGGCGCCTGAAAGCGCCGCATACCGACACCCATGGTTCGCACTGAGCTCGCGCACAACGTCACTGATCTGCGGAGCAAGCGAGAGTGCTGGACTAGTCAAGTCATTCCCGACACTCGCCACATAAGCAATCAAATCATCACGTGAAGAAAAACATGTTCGCGGCTCATCCGATCCGCCCGTTTGATATTCCGGCGCTGCCAGACGTTTGAAGACTTGCGCAGTTTTGTCTGACGGCATCTCTACAAGAGAATTGGCGAGCACAATCGCCAACGGGGGGAAATCCGAAAGCGGGAGGACTTCCGTACCCACGCCGCGCACAAAGCAAGCCCGACTTTCAAGGCACATCGGCACATCGGCTCCGAGCGCGGTCGCACTCCCCACCCAGTCGACCGTAGAAGCCAAGTCCGCGTTTGCCACACGCAGCGCACGCAGAACTGCTGCGGCATCTGCGGACCCACCGCCGACACCTGATGCGACGGGAAGCCTCTTATCCAAACTAACTTCGCCGAGCTGAATATCCGGGACCACGTCGAAGATACGCGCCAGCACCGTCTCCACGATGTTTGTCCCCTTAAGCGCCGAAGCAAACGGCCCTGAAAGGTTTAACTTCGGCTCTCTCCCAGGCGTGAATCGCACCTGATCAGCCGCTGAACGAGCGAACATCACAAGACTTTCGATCTCGTGATAGCCGTCAGCACGGCGCCCAAGCACGCGCAGACTGAGGTTCACCTTGGCTGGCGCTGTTTCGAGTATGAGGTTCGATCGTGGCATGCACCGGACATCCGTATTATCGGGTCCGCAGAACTAGCCGATATGTCAGCCCAGGAACAGTGACGCGACGCCAAGCTAGAATTGTGCAGTGAGGGGCAAGGGGGACCCGCAGTTCTTACGAGCGCGTATCCTGCCCTCAACGTTACCGACGAGCCGGGAGCGGGACTGAGGATTGCCCCTCGGAGGCCGCAGCCGCCGGCTCGTCGCTGACCGCCTGAGCAGCGTTTGCCTGCCGCCGAATCGGCAAACCTTCCGACAGCTTTTTCTTGATCTTGACGAGATCATCAGGCTCGGGATTGAGGCTTATTGCTTGATCCCATTGGAAACGAGCCTCGCGATGACGACCCACGCGCCAATAGGCGTCGCCAAGATGGTCATTTAGAACAGGATCTTCCGGGCGCAGCTCAACGGCCTGCTCCAAGAACCCGACCGCGCGCGAGTAATTGCCAAGCTGGTAATGCGCCCAACCCAAACTATCGACGATGTAGCCATCATCAGGCTTAAGCGAAACAGCCTTCTCGATGAGCTTCATGCCCTCTTTCAGATTCTTGTTCTGATCGACCCAGGAATAGCCGAGATAATTGAGAGCAAGCGGCTGATCGGGGTTAAGCTTCAGAGCCTGTTGCAGATCTTTCTCCGCCTCGGGCCAGCGCTTTAACCGCTCGTAGCACGTACCGCGCGAATAGAAATGCACCCAATCCTTCTGCTCAAGGTCACTGCCGAGCAAATCGATCACACGCGTATAGTAGACAACGGCTTCGTCATACCGTTTACGGGCGCGCATGATGTTGCCGAGAGTATCGAGTGCCCTGATGTCCTTCGGGTTCTTCGTCGCAACCTTCTCGAGAAGCACTTTGGCTTCATCCACTTTATCCAGTGAATTGAGATTCAACGCGCGGCGAATATCAATGGCAGCCTGCAGCGGAGTGCCATCGGGAATGCGCTGATAAGTATCAATGGCCACGTCGTAGCGCTTCGTCGTCTCGTGAGCATTAGCCAGAGCCGCGAGCGCAAACGGTTGCTTCGGTTCAAGGAACAGCGCCATTTGCAGATAAAGCACGCCAATGGAAACGCCGCCTTCTCCAGTCAACGCCTCGCCCAAACCATAAAAGACTTCCGAAAGTCCTTGCCGGGGAGTGGCGATGAGTAAATCGACCTTTTGACCCTTCCCGAGCTCATCCATCAGCTCGTGCGCCAACGGATGACCGTCTCCGCTGGTCGCTTCAAGATGGTTGCGAAGGATCGTCTTCGCTTGCTTCAAATTTTTACCGTTTGCCGCATGCCGCGCAAAAGCGAGGGCGGTACGCAAAGTCCGGCTATCTTGTTCGAAGACCTGATTGTACGCATCGCGCGCAACCGATCGCCGACCGCCGATATCCGCGATCAGAGCCCGATGGTATTGCAAGTAGAATTGCGCCCAATCCGCCTGCCGCGGCAGCTTGAGCTTATTCAATGCGCGGTTCGTATCGCCTTCCGCAAGGATCACCCATGCCTGAGCGATTGCGCTCGTCAGCTCGCCGATTGGGCCCGTCCCAGCCTTTTTGAAGTGAGCTTCGGCCTTTTTCAGATCACCGGCATCGAAGGACTGAAGGCCCAAGACGAGGCGTGCGACGCGGTGGTTCGGCTGTCTGACAATGAGTTGCTCAGCCAGCTTGATAGCTCGATCGAAGTGTCCCTCGGAAGCTTCCATGAGAAAGCTCTGCTCCAAGAGAATATCGCTTTCAGGATCTTGCACCAAAGCGTTGCGATAAAATTCTGCAGCCAGACCCGTCTCATGGTTGGCCCGTGCAAACCGCCCCGCCAGATAGCTCCCAGCCAAGGAATGCGAAAGATAGGTGTCGTCGGTTGTCCGGGCCTGCACGCGCGCATCGGACCAAAAGACAGAAAGCACCAGAGCTGAACAGGTCAACAAAGGCAAGCCAACGCCAGAACTGCGCGAGAATCTCATGCCAACGGTTCCTTGATAGCTCTTCCAGACGAGACCATGCCTGATTCCCCTAGCCGCTAGGCTAACAACAAAAGAGGTAGGTTGGCGACTCGTTATCTCCGAAAGCGGCCATGCGATGGCCATGCCTTCAAAAAAGCATGTTAATTTCGTCATTCTGCCCATTCTGCTATGGCCAGATTGAAGCTCTACATGCTGGGATAATTGGGCCCGCCACCTCCCTCAGGACACACCCAGTTAATATTCTGACTGGGATCTTTGATGTCACACGTCTTGCAGTGAACGCAGTTCTGCGCGTTGATTTGGAAGCGCGGATCACCCGCACCATCATCGATGACTTCATAAACGCCCGCCGGACAATAGCGTTGTGCGGGCTCCGCGAACTCAGGCAAATTCACCGAAATCGGAATATTAGGGTCGGCCAATCGTAGATGAACAGGCTGATCTTCCTCATGGTTGGTTCCTGAGAAAGAAACGTTCGTGAGCTTATCAAAGGTAAGAACGCCGTCGGGTTTCGGATACTCAATCTTACGTGCGGACGCCGCACGGCGAATAGTCGCGTAATCCGGCTTTCCATGCTTGAGGGTATAGCCGAAGCCGACACCCTTGAGGATCGTATTCGCCCACATATCGATGCCGCCGAGCATGATCCCCGCGAAGGTTCCGAAACGCGACCATAACGGCTTCACGTTTCGCACAGGTTTCAAATCGCGCGCGATGGCCCCGGTGCGCACCTCCTCCTCGTAAGCTGCGAGAATGTCGTGAGACCGCCCGTCCTGAATGGCTGCGAACGCAGCTTCCGCAGCCGCCTTGCCAGACAAAATGGCATTGTGGCTTCCCTTGATGCGGGGAACGTTCACCATACCCGCCGCGCATCCAAGCAACGCGCCACCCGCGAAGACCAACTGAGGAAGCGACTGCCAACCGCCCTCCGTGATCGCGCGCGCGCCATAGGCGATGCGCTTGCCGCCTTCGAAGATTGGCGCGATCGCGGGATGCGTCTTGAAGCGCTGAAACTCATCATAGGGCGAGAGATAAGGGTTCTCGTAGTTGAGATGAACAACAAACCCAACGGAGACAAGATTCTCTCCGTAGTGGTAGAGGAAGGACCCGCCACCCGTCTTATTGTCTAGCGGCCAGCCAAAAGAATGCTGCACCAGCCCCGGCTGATGATTTTCCGGCTTAATCTCCCAAACTTCTTTGAGGCCGATACCGTATTTCTGCGGTTGGCAACCCTCATCCAGCTTGAAGTCTGCCGTCAGCTGCTTGGTCAGTGAGCCTCGAGCTCCCTCAGCGAACAAAGTATACTTGCCGCGAAGCTCCATACCACGGGTAAAGCTGTCCTTCGGAACCCCGTCGCGACCAACGCCCATGTCGCCGGTCGCCACGCCGACGACGGCACTGCCGTCCTCGCTGTAGAGGATCTCGCTGGCTGCAAAGCCCGGATAAACTTCGACGCCCAACTCAGCCGCCTGTTCACCGAGCCAGCGCGTCAGATCCCCGAGGCTGCCGATATAATTGCCGTGATTGTTCATCAAAGGCGGCATCAGGAAATTCGGCAGAGCCAGCTCCCCGGCGGCCCCGAGATAAAGGAAGCGGTCTTTTTTGACTTGCGTCGTAAGCGGCGCACCTTTGCTTCGCCAGTCGGGAATAAGGCTATCGAGCCCCGACGGATCAATTACAGCGCCGGACAAAATGTGCGCACCGACCTCCGACCCCTTTTCCAGGACGACGACAGAAAGTTCCTGTTCAGCCTCTTGGGCGAGTTGCATGAGACGGATGGCTGCCGCAAGCCCGGCTGGCCCGGCCCCGACGATCACAACGTCGAAATCCATTGAGTCCCGTGGTGCCCGTTCAGCCTCGTTCCGTTCCATCTCACCTTCCTAATGTATCGCGTCAAACCCTTGGATTAGGTTGCCTGCCCCAATACCGTCAAGCAAACCGCAAGTCGCATCTAGCTAGAAGTTGCCAAAGTCGGTGTATTTCGACAGCCAACAGGCTAAACAAGAGCTATGTTGGAAGGTCCTGACCGCACACAGCTCGTCTCCCTCCTCGCCTGGTACGGCGAATTGGGCATCGACAGCGTGCTTGCCGACGAGCCATTGAACTGGATGGAACGCCCCGGAACAGCTCCCGGGGAGGCGGTTCGTGCTGCCCTAAGCGGCGCTGCCCACCAGGGTACGGGAACAGCCCCCACCTCACCCTCTCCGCCACCTTCTCCGCCCCCGACACCCAACCGTCGTGCGACTGGCGGCGAGCAGCCCCCAAGAACACAGCAAGCGTCGAGATTCACGCCGGTCACGCCACAAGCGGCCGGCGCTGGCAGCGCACGGCAAGCGGCTGCCGCGGTCAATTCACTCTCGGAATTACGCGCCGCACTTGAACGATTTGAAGGCTGCGCGTTGAAGGCGACCGCCAAGAATACGTGCGTTTATCGTGGCGCAGAGCAGGCCCGTCTCATGATCATCGGAGAAGCACCCGGCCGCGACGAAGATCTCGAGGGGCGACCATTTGTCGGCCGCGCCGGCAAGTTGTTGGACCGTATGCTGGGCGCAATCGATCTCAGCGAGAACGATGTCCACATTACCAACATCGTTTATTGGCGCCCGCCTGGAAACCGCACGCCAACGCCGCAGGAAGCTCAGGTTTGTCGACCGTTCTTGGATCGCCAGATCCAACTGGTCGCCCCTGAGATAATTCTCGTCCTGGGCGGTGCCGCAGCGAAGTCGATGTTCAATGCCAGTGAAGGAATTATGCGCCTTCGCGGCAAATGGAAGCAGATCGAAGTTGGCGACGCATCCATCAAGGCTTTTGCAAGCCTGCACCCGGCCTATCTGTTGCGCACACCTGCCGCCAAGAGACTCGCATGGCGCGATCTTCTCAACATCCGCGAAGCGTTATCGAAGTCATCGGACTGACCTCAACTCAGTTAAAATTCGCATAAAATATTCATATAGTTATTGCCGAGAACTTAGGTCCTGAAAAACAAATTTCGCGGACAACTCGCCTCAATTGCTGACAGTCATCGCGAAATCGAAATCAAAGGCCCTGAGGGAACACCAACGTGTCAGTGGGTTTAGTCTACCTTCGCCCAAAGCAAATTACGTGCACGCGGGTCAGCGGCAATGGCACCGTGGCGGCGCGCACGGCCTGGCAGCGCATTGAGGCCTGGCTGCAACGGAACGCCATCTCGGGACTCGTAACCACACGCTACGGCCTTGAGTTCGGCCCTGCGATGACCGAAAGCTACCACGGCAACAGCTACATCGCTTGCGTCGAAATTGACGGCATTCGGAAATTACCGCCCCTGGACGACTGTCCGTTTGATCGTCTGCCCGGCGGAGCATTCGCCCGCAGTCGCTTTGTTGGACCGTGCGCCGAAATCTCCGCCGCGTTTGCATCGATACAATCTCACCTGGCGGGCACCAACCATTATGCGGCCGATCGCAGCCGTCCTTTGATTACGATCTTTCTCGACCCTCCGGATTTTTCCGCACCCACGACTGTCAAAACCGATTTGCTCATCCCCGTTGCCACTCAGAGTCGCAACGCGGCTTGAACTAAACGAGCTTCTCATAGACAACGCGATCCGCGGCTCCAGACTCTCAACTCCAGTGTCTGCCGTCCGAGGCTTTACTGGCCTGCTGCAAGCGGCCAAACTGACCCGGCCCGCGCTTGTCCGGTGCGCCACCTCTTGCGGGGCCGCCGGCACGCCCCGGCCCATTGAATGGCGCAATCAAAGGCAACGAACGCAATGTCGAAGATCGATGAATCTCGTCCCTTTCTACCGGTGCGCATCGCAGTTCTGACGATGTCCGACACCCGCACCAAGAAAGAAGACAAATCCGGCAGCTTGCTTGCGGAGATGATCACAGCCGCTGGCCATGAAGTTGCAGATCGCAATCTGGTCGCCGACGATGTTGCCGCCATACAGACTGTGGTGAAGGGTTGGATTGATGATCCCAATATCGACGTCGTCATCACGACTGGAGGAACCGGATTTACCGGCCGGGACGTGACGCCCGAAGCCGTTCGTCCTCTTTTCGAAAAAGATATCGAAGGCTTTTCCGTCGTCTTCCATATGTTGTCCTACCAGAAGATCGCGACATCAACGATCCAATCGCGCGCCTGTGCTGGCGTCGCCAAAGGGACCTATATCTTCTGCGTGCCCGGCTCGCCCGGAGCTTGTCGCGATGCCTGGGAAGGAATTCTCAGGTGGCAGCTCGACAATCGCCACCGGCCCTGCAACTTCGTGGAGATCATGCCGCGCCTGGAGGAACACCGCGCGAGTTGATGGGCCATCGGCCCGAAAGACCCAGAACAGAGAATGGGTGAGCTCTATCGCCCCGACTTCGTTCGTTCCATCTCCACCAGTTCGCGGGCTGCGCTTGCAGAATCGAAAACAGCGCGGCCCAACTGGGACACAAACAGCAATATGACACCTGTTACGATGGCCCCAAGCCCGAGCTCGACGCCCAGCGGCAGCCCCAGAAGCCCCGCCGCACTGAAGGAAGCAGGGACACCGGCAAGCCCCGCAAGCAGCACCACCAGTCCAACAACCAGCAAGAACCAGCCAACAGCAGCCAGCACGACCGCCATAAACCGGCCGATCCGATACTCCGGCACGCCATGCGCGTACTCATCTTCATCTGATCTGCCTGCGCGCGCGACAAGTCGCGGAAGCCGTGCATCGTCTTCTAGCTCATCATCGTGAACAGGCGCCGGAAGCGACGACCTCGCGGATGCGATGTTCCCCGCCAAATTGGGACGCTCTGGCTGCGCCGCCTGTGGCCATTCGTGACGAGGGCCAGGTTGCGCCGTCCTCGCCGCGCCGCGCCCTCCTGTTTGCGACGAAGGTTGCCTCTGTTGCAATGGATAGGATGGTGAGGCGTCCCGCCGCGGAGCCTGCGGCTGAGGGTTGTGCGTCTGGGCCGCTTGCGCCTGCACATAGCGTTCAATGCGCTGCAGCCCATACAGCGCTTCATGCGCTTCGGGCGTATTTCTGTAATGGTCTGCAAGATGAGAATAAAACTGCGTCGCGTAGTCAAACTTGCCCTCGGCTTCGGCACGCTGGCCGATCGCCAAGAGCTGTGCCGGCGAGTAACTTTGTGACTCAGACATTCGTGCCCCAACCCGACTCAGCGACTCCCCGGTCGCCGACGCGAAACGCAGTCATTCCAATATAGCGAGCATAATCCGCCGCAGAAACCCATACTGGCGATGTAATCTTGACTGAGCCCAATGTGTCACGTGATCCACATGGGCCGCAATACAGATCAAAGTCAGGAAAATATGTTTGGCGGGCTCGGAATACGACGCCCAGCACGTTCGCTTAACCGCGCAAGATCATCGGCGTCATCCACATCATCAAGCTGTTCGAGCCAACACACTTGTAACCCGACTGCGTTGGCCAAAGTATCAGATAATGTTTCCGCATGCGACCAACGCACGCGGTCGAATATGCGCGCGATACGCGGACGCCGCCGCAAACCGACCAGCCAATACCCGCCGTCCGGAGAGGGACCTAGCACCACGTCCGCGCTTGCCAGAATTTTAAATGCGCTGGCGATGTGTTCGGATCTTATTTCTGGAACATCCGAGCCGATGATGACGACAGGGCCCGGTGGCAAGCCATCCATGACCCGCTGCATGCGTTGACCGAGATCGCCTCGGCCCTGCGCAATGCGGCGACAGGAGATCGGCCACACCGGTTCGTAGATACCTGAATCCGGCGCAACAGCGACGTAGGTCGTCCAGCGTCTCGCCTGACTGACGCGGCCGAACGCAGCAGCCAGACCCGCGCGATAAAAACTGACAGCCCGTCCAACACCGACACCCCGCGCTAACCGCGTCTTCACGCGTCCGGCAACGGGAAGCTTCGCCATCACAACGAGATGCCGCGCGAACGCAGTCGGGCTACGGCGAGCGCTTTCTTCCTTCATCAAGATTTCACGTCGGATTGTACGGCCTCTGCCGCAGCGTTGCGTTCATCGTCACTTACCGAGACGCCCTCGTAGAACCGTGCGATGCGCGTCACCGGGACACCCAACATGTACATCGCCAAACAAAGCTGATTGCGCGCGATACGTTTGAAATAGCCATCCTTGCGATAACGCGCAGCTGACGTGATCGCCCGCGACCGCAAGACGGCCAATCTGCTCCACCCAAGCCTGCGAACGATATCGAGGTCTTCCATGATGGCCATCGGGCGGTAACCACCGATCTCATCGAAGAGCTTTCGCGAAATCAGCAAGCCCTGGTCGCCATATGGCGCCCCCATCAAGCTCGCGCGTATATTCACCATCGTTTCCAGGAAGCGTGGCAGAGCCCCGTCATCATCGAGGGCATAGCGAAACACAGCGGCTGTCTGAGACCGCCGGCCACTCTCCACCTTTTCAATGAAAGCTCCGACCTCACGCTCCCATCCGGACTCGAGAATTGTGTCCGCGTGCAAGATGAGCAACCAATCTGAACGAGCCAGCGAAGCACCGCACGTGATCTGTTGACCGCGCCCACGCTCGGACTTCTGCCAGCGTGCGCCAGCCTGGTCCGCAATCAGCGCCGTCGCATCCTCGGAACCGCCATCTGCGATGATGACCTCGCGGACGACTCCGTCAACCGCACCCGGAACGAGTGCAGCCAGGCAGCCAGGCAGTGAGGCCTCGGCATTGAGCGTCGGGATGACTACGGAAATCATAGTCTTTGTCTCGCACGGAGCATCCTCGGACAACAAGCCATGTCGGCCCAACTCGATACAGCGAGTTGCAAGTCAGCCTCTATGTTCTTGATTTGTTCCGAGAACAGTTTTAAGTTTTGGCACTTTAGAACCCCTCTCCGCGAATTGCAGCCGTTTTGAACACCCGGTTTGACATCATGTCCCATCCCAACGAGACACCGCAAAGTTCAAGACTGATCCATGAGGACCGGCGCCGGGGGCGCGGCGCCCGCTCCAACGCCACCGGTCGTTTTGAAAATCAGACCCGCGAAGAATTCGACGATGGCTGGGAGGGCTTGCAAAGCCTGGACGGCTTCACAACGCGACTTCGCACCGATACCGCCCGAACCATCATCACAACTAATGACAGCCCTGACATCTCGTTCGACCAATCCATAAATCCATACCGAGGCTGCGAGCACGGCTGCATCTATTGCTACGCACGCCCATCCCACTGCTACTTGGGACACTCCGCTGGCCTGGACTTCGAAACGGAACTCTACGTAAAGCCGGAAGCCGCGCGCTTGCTGGAACGGGAACTCGCCAAGCCAGGCTATCGTGTCAAAACGATCGCGCTTGGAACCAACACGGATCCGTACCAACCCGTCGAACGACGATTAGCGATTACGCGCAGAATTCTCGAAGTCTTGGCCGCGACCGACCACCCCGTGGCCATTGTGACCAAATCCGCTCTCGTCACCCGTGATATCGACATACTTGCGCCAATGGCGGCCAAGGGCTTGGCCAAAGTTGCCCTATCTGTCACGACGTTGGACCGCAAGCTCGCCCGTGCGATGGAACCGCGCGCCGCGACACCTCCCAAAAGACTCGAAGCCATCCGCCAACTCAGCGCTGCCGGCATCCCGACCTTCGCAATGGTCGCCCCCATCATCCCAGCCCTCACCGATCATGAAATCGAAGCCATCCTCAAGGCCGTCCACGACGCTGGAGCCTTGGCGGCTGGCTACGTCCTGTTACGCATGCCCCTAGAAATCAAAGATCTTTTTCGGCAATGGCTCGAAACCGAGTTCCCTGACCGCGCACGGCGCGTGATCGCGTTAATGCAATCCATGCATGGCGGCCGCGACTACACGTCAACCTTTCACATGCGCCAACGAGGAACCGGCCCCTACGCCGAGCAGATCGCAAAACGATTTCGTCTGGCACTTAAACGCATCGGAATGGATACGCCCAACCTGCCGTTGCGAACGGATCTGTTCCGCAGGCCCACACCTCAAGGCGGACAATTTCCCTTGCTCTAAGGCACGTTGAAACGCTGGGTTAGATGCGTAAAACTGCACCCGCGAGTCTCAATGCGGTAACAGGCGTCGCCAAATCCCGTTGAAACTCGGCGTACGCGCTTTGCTTCTGAACCCCGGCACGGGAAAATCGCGGAATGAAGATTCGCGATTCACGCCTGCTGCCGACATTCGAGCTGGAGAGCGCCGAAATGGCTCTCATTCCGGGACCTATTGCCGGCATTGATGAAGCTGGTCGCGGACCTTGGGCAGGTCCGGTGGTAGCGGCTGCCGTGATTCTCGACCCCGACAACATCCCGGACGGAATTACCGATTCCAAAGCTCTCGACGAGAACGGGCGCGAAACGGTCTACGCGCGGATCGTAGCCACAAGCAGTTTTGCGGTAGGCATCGCAGACGTCGCACGCATCGACACAGACAACATCCTCAACGCCACGATGTGGGCTATGAGCCATGCTGTATCCCAATTAGAAATCGCCCCAAGGTTGGCTCTGATTGACGGCAACCGCGCCCCGAAAATCAAGTGCGCCACACGCACCATCGTCCGTGGTGACGCGAAATGTCTTTCGATCGCAGCAGCTTCGATCATCGCCAAGGTCACGCGCGACAGGATCATGCGTAAGCTCGCACGCGACTATCCAGCCTATGGGTTTGAACGCCACAAGGGTTATGGCACCCCCGAGCACCGTGAAGCTCTGAGCCGTCACGGCGTCACACCCCTGCATCGTCGCTCATTCAGACCCGTGCAATACGCACTGGGCCTCATCGCCGATCCAGATAACAACGCGACCCGTGCCACAGCGGAAGCCGACCTGATTTAAAACGCCCGGCAAACACGCGGACATTCCGCGTGCTTACTGGAAGTACGACATGATGACGACAGCGCCGAGCATCACCGTTGTCCAGAATGCCATCGTGCCGGTGGGCCACGTCCGTCCAAAAATGCCCTGTGGCCCATGATGGCTATGCACGAGGCGGTAAAGCCGCATCGCTGTCGCCGTCACCAGATCCACAAACCATTCCCAGGTGTATCCAGCAAAGCGATCGAGGAAAGCCGCAATGGCCGGTCCTGGCCGCCGCCATAGCCAATCCACGTCAAGCGTAATCGTGTTGGTTTGCTTCAGCCAGCCGAGCGTCAGGTAGAAGGCCAACGCGCCGAAGAGCAGGAGCTGAAGCTGATAGACGATATGGTCCGGCGTATAGGGCTCGTAATCCACCGGGTAGGGAAGCATCCCGTAAAGGGCTGCCGGGAACACCCCGATCCCGACGCAGAAGATCGACAGAATGATCATCGCCAGGCCCATATTCCACGGCGGATCTTTCGGCCGGAGACCAGAGTCCTTGTGGAAAAAGACGAACCAGGGAACCTTGATATCGGGCAGGAGAACACCTGCGGAAGCCACGACCAGCAGGAGATACACAGTCTCCATATGCTCTTTCGCAGCAGCACCGCTGATCAGTGATTTGGCGATAAAGCCTGACGTCCAGGGAAATGCCGAAATCGAAAGCGCGCCGATGATGCAACACACAGCCGTCAGCGGCATCGAACGGAAGAGGCCTCCGAGTTCCGTGCACTTGCGCTTACCGGTGGCCAGAAGCACTGATCCCGTCGCCATCAGCAACAGCGCTTTGTAAATGATGTGAACGAAGGCATGTGCCGCAGCGCCATTGAGCGCCATCTCGGTGCCGATACCGATCGCGATCACCATGAAGCCAACTTGGTTGACGATCGAATACGCCAGGATGCGCCTCACGTCGTTTTCCAGGATCGCGTAGATAATCCCGTAAAACACCATGACAAAGCCGATGGGAATTAGAATTTCCGTTCCGGGAAAACCGCGCAACAGAACGAAAACCGCCACCTTTGTCGTGAACGCGGACAGGAACACCATCCCCGTCCAAGACGACTCTGGATAAGCATCTGGAAGCCACGCCGATAACGGTGGCGCGCCGGCGTTGATAAGAATTCCAGCCAGGATGAGCATGCGCGGCACGGTCGACGTATCCATCGCTGTAAACGCCGTCGATCCAGTGGCAGCGATCTCTCCTGCAATACCTGCCATGAGCAGAGCGCCGCCCAGCATATGGATCGCGGCATAGCGCATCCCTGCCGGTCGCGCTTTCGCGCCGCCACACCAGATAACCACCGTGGACGCGATCGCCATCACCTCCCAGAAGATGAAGACGGTAATCAGATCGCCGGCCATAGTGACGCTGATGGCGCTTCCCGCATAGACAAACGCCGCAGCCAGTTCGAGCGTATTTTGCTGCCGAAGCGCGAAGAGCCCGCCCAAGAATCCCATGAGGGAAAACACAGTCGCGAAAACGCGCGCCAGTTCGCTTGTCTGAACGAGGATGAGCTCAAAGCCAAGGAAGGGAGTTGTCAGCGTTGCGCCCAGCGGCGGCGTCCAAACGAGCCAAAGCGTCACAACAGGCAACACAATGAGCACGAGCGAGCGCAAGCCGACGCGCGCTAACAGCGGCATCAACAGGCCGCCTAAAATGAGGACTAAGCCGGGAGGGATGATCAGACTAGTTGTCATAGTAGCTGTCTGGCCTCTTGAGCAGCGTGCCGAACATCTTTGCGACGGCGATGAGTGCCATGCACGTCACGAAACCAACCCACGCCCCAAATCCAAATGTGCCATCGATGCCGAAGTACGAATGATGCTCAACGGTAAAGTCGGCGAGCACGAGGAGAACAAGCGCGGCAATAAACAGCTTCTTGAGCAACCCGATCGTCGCGGGCCTCGCGAGCCAATAGTCTTCGCCTCTTTCTCTATCTTTGCTCACGATCACCCCGCCACCATTAGTTGCGCCAGATTGAAGGGCACGCTCGGGAAGAAGAACAACAGCACCGTCATCGATGCCGTCACGGTCAACGCAACGACGATGGGCCAAGGCGCCTCGCCGTGATCGTCATTATGACCGGCGTATTGCGCGCCCACTGCGTGCCCGGCAACGACCTTTTCGGGCTCGCGAAAGAATGCCCGGATAATAATGGGCAAGAAGTAGCAGGCGTTTAGCACCGTAGACAAAACGATGACCGCGATGACGAGCCAGTCCTGTGTCGTTGAGGCAGCCGACAACATGAACCACTTTCCGAAAAAGCCTGCTGTGGGCGGCAGGCCAATCATCGCGAGAGAACCGACAGCAAAGGCTGTCATCGTCCAAGGCATCTTCCAGCCGATGCCATTGAGCTCGCTAATCTCGGTCTTATGCGCCGCCGTGTAGATGGAGCCTGCCGCAAAGAACAACGTGATCTTCGCCACGGCGTGCCCAGCGATATGCATCGCCGCCCCGATTACGGAAATCGGCGTCAGAATCGCCGCTGCCAACACGATGTAGGAGAGTTGCGAAACCGTTGAATAAGCCAAACGCTTTTTCAGGTTGTCCTGCCGCAGCGCGATGATCGAAGCTGTGAGAACCGTGAAACTCGCAGCCCACAAAAGCCACGCGCCAGTTCCGGCCTCCGCAAGCGTCTCGATACCGAAAATGAAAACGATCACCTTCAGAACCGTGAAGACACCAGCCTTCACCACGGCAACGGCATGGAGAAGGGCGCTGACGGGAGTCGGCGCGACCATCGCTGCGGGAAGCCAGAAATGACCTGGCATGAGGGCTGCTTTTCCGATGCCGAAAATAAACAGCACCAGAAGGCCGCCCATAAGGACCGGACTGACCTTGTCAGCGAAAATGCCGCCAGGCGTAAAGTCAAGCGTCCCGGCAAAAACCCATGTCGCGATGATCGCCGGAAGCAAAAGCACCATCGACGTGCCAACGAGCATGAACAGATAGACGCGCCCCGCCTTGAAAGCGTCGGGAGTCGCTTTGTGCGTCACCAACGGATAGGTCGAGAGAGTGAGCAGCTCATAGAATATGAAGAGCGTGAAGAGGTTCTTCGAAAAGGCGAGCGCGATCGTGGCGCCCAGCGCAACCGCAAAGCAAACATAGAATTGTGTCTGCCGCGGCTCGTTGTTCCCGCGCATATACCCGATCGAATAGACCGAGTTCACGACCCACAAAGTCGAGGCCACGAGCCCGAACAGCAGCCCCAATGGCTCGACCTTGAAAGCAAAATCGAGCCCAGGGGCAACGCTGAACCCAACGATCTCAGGCCGCGCCCCATCGATGACGTGCGGATAGAGATTCCAGACGACCGTCGCGAGTGCGACCGCCGCTACGAGCGTGACGCCCTCCCGAATATTCGGCACGCGCCAACACAGCGGAATGAGAACCGCCGCAATGTAAGGGATCACAAGAGCGGCGAGCATCAGTTGCTCAGGTGTGAGGCTAAGCATTATTTGAGCCCCCCAAGCAGCAACGTCGCGATCTGGTTGCCGATATCGACCGTCAGGCGCGTATCAAAACCGAGATAAATAGTAGCCGCAGCCAGGAGAAGCAGTGGAACCAGCATCGACAATGGCGCTTCCTTCGCCTCTGCCGCCGCTGGCGAAGGTGCACGAAGCCACATCACCTCAACGAGCTTACCGACATAGATGACAGAGATAAGCGAGCTGGCCACGATCAAAAACACAAGAAGCCATGATCCTGCTTCGAGCGCTCCCATCGCGAGATACCATTTGGAAATAAAGCCTGCGGTACCCGGCGTACCCATAAGTCCGATACCCGCGATCACAAGCGCACCCATCGTCAAAGGCATTCGCCTGCCGATTCCTTCCAGATCGCTGAAGCGCACGGAACCGATACGATAAAATGCTGCGCCGAGAGCCAGAAACAAAGCCGTTTTCATAACCGCGTGGTTCGCGACATGCGCAAACGCCCCCGTAAGACCGGCCTGATTGAAAAGCCCGATGCCGAGCGTGATGTAGCCGATCTGCGCAACCGAGGAATAGGCCAGCATCCGCTTGGCGTTATCTTCGAACACCGCACTGAAAGAAGCGATGAACATGGCAGCCACAGATAGTACGATAAGGATCTCAGCCACCGGCAAGCGATCAAACGTGAGCGCGACGCCGAACACCTCGAACATCACCCGCACCAGCAGATAGATCGCCACCTTTGTGGCCGTGCCCGCGAGGAACACCGTCGCGAATGATGGCGCATAGGCGTAGGCATTGGGCAGCCAGACGTGCAACGGGAACAACGCGAGCTTCAAACTCAGCCCGACAAAGATAAAGGCCAACGCTGCCAGCAGCGGCTCCAACGGCCAAACCAGATCCGACGTCAGTCGCGCTGCGATATCGTCGAAGTTCAGCGATCCTGTCAGCAAGTATAAAAGGCCGACACCTATGATGTAGAGCGTCGCGCCGATCGTCCCCATAATGAGATACTGGTAGGAGGCGACAAGGGCGCGCCGATGCCTGCCCAACGCAATGAGGACGTACGTCGACAGTGACGACACTTCGAGGAAGACGAAGGCGTTGAACGCATCATTCGTAATGATGATCCCAAGCAGGCCCGCAAGGCACAGCAGATACATCGTGTAGTACCAGGACTGCTGATGGGAATCGATCTCACTGGCAACGCTCTTGCGTGCAAACGGCATGATGACCGCAGCCGCGCCCGACACCAGGCACAGCATGAATGCGCTGAGGACATCGACTTTGTAGACGATGCCAAAAGGCGCTTCCCAATTACCGAGTTTGTAGTAAATCGGCGCGCCGGCGGCCTGCACCTGCAAGAACAAAGCAACAGCAATAAACGGCAGAGTCCACGTGACAATCAGCGTCACAAGCCAAGACAGCGTGCCACGACGAATAAACGCTGTTAACAGCGATCCTAAGAGCGGGATAACGACCTGCAGGATCGGCAAGTGCGGCTGCAGATCGATCATATTTCCCCATCTTTCGAGAAGATTTCGTCTTCTTCGACGGTCCCGTACGCTTCATTGATGCGCACAGCGAGGGCCAAGCCGAGAGCAATCGTCGCCACACCGACCACGATTGCCGTAAGCATAAGGACGTGCGGCAAAGGATTAGCGTAGACTTGATATGCCCCATCATAGATCGGGGCCGTGCCACCGACGATTTTACCTGGAGACAGATAGAGCAGATAAACGGACGTCTGGAATAAGGATAGTCCTACCAGCTTTTTGATCATATTGCCGCGCGCAATCACGATGTAGAGGCCGGCGACCATCAAAAAGATCGTCACGAAGTAGTTGTAGTGCGTGGCGAACTTTTGGAGCGCTTCCATCATCGCCCCCTCTCGGCGAAAGCGTAGAACATAGCAATCATGGTTCCAGACACCGTTACCAAAACCCCAAGCTCAACGATTAGAATTCCCCATTCGTGGGCACGCAGAAAATCACCCGCAAACCCTGTGTAGTCCAAGTAGTTGTAACCGAGCAGCAAACTCACGATGCCCGTCCCGGCGTAGATCAGAACCCCCAACGGAATCATGGCTTCAACAAGAGCCTGCGGTACAATGTGCTTGGCTTTGTTCACCCCGAAGATGATTGCGTAGAGGATCACCATACCCGCCGCGATCACGCCGGCTTGAAAGCCGCCGCCCGGCCCATAATCACCGTGAAACTGTACGTAAAGCGCGAAGACCAGAATGAACGGCAGCAAGATCTTTGTGCCGACACGTAAGACAAGGTCGAGTTTCATGCCTCACCTTTCTTCTCAGTATCATCCTGTCCCTGCATTTTCTTCACGCGCCCTTTCAGCAGCAGCAATACACCGATGCCCGCCGTGAAAATCACGGTGGTTTCACCCAAGGTGTCGAAGCTACGGAAATCGGCCAACACAGCCGTCACGATATTCGGCGGCATCAGATGTTCTTTTGCCATTTCAATATACCGCGGCGCCGTGTGGGTATGAATTGGGGTATCCGCGATGCCGAACGGCGGAAGAGAGATAGACCCCCAAATCAGCGCACCAGCAACGACAATACACACGAACAATGGAAGCGCGACCTGCCTGACCGCAGGATACTCGACCGATTTTGTCAGGTGCAGCGTCGCGAGCAGAATGACTGTCGAAATACCAGCGCCAACAGAAGCCTCCGTCATCGCAACATCAACCGCATCGAGCGCGATCATGATGCTCGCCATCAGGAAGCTGTAGATGCTCGACAAAATCACAACGCTGAAAAGGTTGCGTTGTCGGATAATTGCCAGCGTCACTGCCGCGAGCAATGTCAGCAGCACCATGATGACGAAAACTTCGGGAGTGGCGACGACTTCAGGAGCAGCCTTTGTGTTCATGTCTTCGGCTCCACGGGGTCTGTTTCATTTTTTTCCGCCCCGCCCGGAGGCTCCCTGTTGCGTCTGTCCTCATCGAGCATTGGCTCTACACCAGCGTGCAACGCTGCTTGCGCCAACGCATGCGCCGCAACCGGCCCGATAAAGAAAAACAACAGCAATACGAATACGAGCTTTGCGCTGACGAGCGTAAAGCCTGCCTGCAGCATCAGACCGACGACAAGCAACGTCGCACCAAGAGTCTCAATGACACTTGCCGCATGCATGCGCGTAAATAGATCCGGCATACGCAGCATTCCTGCTGCGCCGGTGATAATGAAGAAGCTGCCGAGCACGATAAGGATCCAGCTGGCGATATCGACGATCTGCTCCATCATGCTTTCGTCTCCCTCTCTTCTTCTCCGTCATAGGCAAGGTCTCCATGACGGAAGAATTTGAGGACGGCGAGCATACTGATGAGATTGAGCAGGCCGTAGGTCAGCCCGACGTCAAGCCATTCTGGACGTCCGGTAAGAAAGCCGATCGCTGCAAGCAACAAGATCGCAAGGGTGCCGATGGCGTTTGCCGCAAGCACGCGATCGAACACAGTCGGCCCTCGGATTGCGCGCACCACCACGAGTATGATGGCAACGAGAATAGCGGCGGAAGCGACGAAAAACATTAGACGCGACCTCGCTCGAAGCCGCTGACATGTCGATCCATGTCGCCCCCCTCCAGATCGTCCGCCCCACCCCGAACGAGCGCATGGATCGTTAAAACGTTGCCCTTAACGTCAGTCGTTATGGTGCCCGGCGTGAGTGTAATTGAGTTGGCATAGGTTGCGATGCCGGCGGGCGTCTTTTGGCTCGCCCTCACTTTGGTCATGGTCGGTGAGATCGGCAGCTTCGGATCGATGATGATGCGCGTGACAGCCCACGCGGACTTCATGATCTCAATGTAAAGCCAGACAAGATAGCCCAACCACCTGCTGAGCAAGCCGATTGGATGGCCTTCAGCATCCACCACCCGCATGCGCGATGAGACGTAAACGGCCAGAGCGACGCTGCCGAGCCCGATAGCCAGCAAGAAGGGAGTGTAGTGCCCAGATAAAATCAACCAGAACGCGAACAAAAACAGCCCTAGGCTGACTTGCCTCATACACTTCCTCCTCGCCTCCGGGATGACGCCTGGCGGCTGGCCGCGACGTGCTAAGGCTTTTGCTCGCCCCCCATTATGAAAACAATCAGCGCGATGATCCGCGATCGCCGGGGGTTTCTCTGGTATCCCACCAAACGGGACGCCCCGCGTCAACCGACTAAAGTGCACCAATTCGTGAGTTTTTGTACAAAAGTCATCAGAATGAGGAGGGTGGGCAGTATCCCGTAAAGCTCAAAATGAGCATGGGAACAAGAGAGCGTTCACTGTAATTGAAAACAGCAGGATCGATACAGCACTCCCGCTGTTTTGCTGAACGTCCTTGTTCATCCTGAATTCACAATCCCGCCTCTAAAGTATCTCATTGTTTCGGAACATGCGGCAGCAAACTACGTTGTAGAGAGCAATGCCGCGCGACGAGATTAAATTGAGATGTCCCGCGTCGCATGATTGCATCATTGCCCCGGGGTAAGTAGGGAGACTAGAGATGAAAACTATCATGAAGTTCTTCGGCGTCGCGGCCCTCGCGCTTTCGATGCCCTTTATGGCGGGCCAGGCGTCAGCCGCCGAGGCTCGCATTGACGCTCCTGTCCAGCAGTCGCTGACGGGCAATGCAACGCACAACAAGGGCATGATCGTCGCCAAATCCGACGCGAGCGGAGAAAAGATCGTGGTCGCCGGCCGCCGTGGCCGCTGGGTTGGCCCAGCAATCGTCGGTGGTGTAGCCCTTGGCCTGGCACTGGGTGCAGCAAATCGTGCCCACGCGCATGATCACCGCCACTATCGTGGCCGCTATGATCGCTGCGATCGTTGGGCTCACCGTTGCCGCCGTGGTAATGACAACGCTTGCTATAAGCTAGACCGCTATTGCTACTAAGTTCAGCTTGATGGTGCGCTGAGCGACACCACCGCCAAGCTAAAAGATAAAATGGGCTGTATCGCGAAAAGCGGTACAGCCCATTTTCATTTATGCCCCACTATTCAAGGCCAAACTTCGAACCTGACGCCTTCATACGATCATGATATGTTCGTCATGCGTTCGCCTGAATCCGACACTACCAAGAGTCTGTGGATAACTTGACGTACGCCTTGGTTACGACTCGTTAACCACCCCTCCGCGATGGTGACGCTCGCCATCCTTCTGTACGGGCACTCAACCACCCGTCAGGTTTATTCTGTGGTCGTTTCAGCGTTTGGAAGTTACGTAGAACATGGTCTTGCGTCGGTCCCCCAAGTCTGCCCGCCCTCAACGTGATCGCATCATCATCGGGGACAGCCTCGAACAGCTCGCAAAAATCCCCGACGCCAGCGTCGATTTGGTCTTCGCGGACCCTCCTTACAATCTCCAGCTCGACGGCGAACTCCTGCGCCCCAACAACACCCGTGTGGACGGTGTCGACAACGACTGGGACCGCTTTGCCAGCTTTGCCGACTACGACGCGTTTTGCCGGACGTGGCTTGGCGAATGCCGCCGCATCTTGAAACCCGATGGCGCAATCTGGGTCATTGGCTCCTACCATAACGTCTTCCGGCTTGGGGCAACGATGCAGGATCTCGGCTTCTGGATCCTCAACGACGTCGTTTGGCGCAAGGTCAACCCGATGCCGAACTTCCGTGGCCGCCGCTTCACCAATGCGCACGAAACGCTGATCTGGGCCGCACGTGATCAGAAGTCACGCTACACTTTCAACTATGAGTCTTTGAAGGCTTTTAACGACGACTTGCAGATGCGCTCGGACTGGCTTTTCCCAATCTGCTCCGGACCTGAGCGCCTGAAGGACGATGACGGCCGCAAAGCTCACCCGACCCAGAAACCTGAAGCCCTGCTGAACCGCGTGTTGCTGGCCTCCTCCAACGTGGGCGATGTCGTCCTTGATCCGTTCTTTGGCACCGGCACGACAGGCGCCGTCGCCAAACGCCTCGGGCGCTCCTACATCGGCATCGAACGTGACAAGGACTACGCGGCAGCGGCCCGTGAACGTATCGCTAAGGTGCGCCAACTCCCCGCATCCGCCCTGGAAACACAGCCCTCGAAACGCTCTGAACCGCGCGTCCCATTCGGCACCATTATCGAGCTTGGCATTCTTAAGCCCGGCTCCGCCCTGTTCGATCCCCGCCGCAAGATCCGCGCCGAAGTTAAGGCCGACGGCACTCTAAGTTGGCAGAAAAGCCAAGGATCGATCCACCGCCTGGGTGCCCATGTTCAAGGCAAACAAGCCTGCAATGGCTGGACGTTCTGGCACTTTGAGACCGGCGGAAAACTCAAGCCGATCGATGAGTTGCGCGAACGCGCCAAGCAGCAACTTGGGCTCGCACGCATGCCAGCGTTGATCGCCGCCGAGTAGCAAAGACCCGATTGATAACGCCGGACGCGCCACCCAATTGTCTGTCCGGCGACATATTTGAGGCGACCAATCGCGCCAGAGTGGTGCGTGTTTGCAATTTCGCTACTGCCGAAACCGAACTAGGCTCTGGCCCAGTTGATCTTGCTCCGCTATCTGAGCAGGGGGAGTACGCATTTTGCGCATCCGAACTTAATCGGGATCGCAGATTGTGGAGGAGTTTTGCGTGAACACGTCCACCGGACCGGCTAAATTGTTGAACGACGTCACCGCGTTCAAGGCCGAAATAACCAAACCTGTCTCGACGACGAGCCAGCTCGCTTCAAACCTCGATCAGCTCTACCAGGCTTTCGAGCAGGTTGACTTTGCCCAATACGATATCGCCCAGCATCGCGAAACCGCGCCAGAAATCATGGCCGCGCTGTTCGATCTGCGCGTCGCCCTGCGCGGGCAAGTCGGGCAATGGCACGACGCCGGAGCGATGTCGCGGCACGCCATCAAACGTGCACGTGATTGCCTGCGGGCACTCCGCTACGCATCGGACATCGTCGGTGAATTATGGATCGGGTTTGCCAGTCTGCCCGCCGACGCAAAGACGTTCCGCGCCTTCACCGGCCCTCATCACAACACGCAAGTACCTGCTGCACTGGCCGGACCGGCGCGCCTACCGTTCCAATCCGGAGACGTCGTCCTCGTCCGAGGCCGCCTGCATAACTCGGCCGCGATCGCACGCATCGGCGACATCGACTCTCAGTTCAGTCACGTCTTCATCATTTACGTCGATCCCAACGGCTCGCACTGGGCCGTAGAAGCTCTGATCGAAGACGGCTCTGTCATCCAGCCGTTGGCGAAGGTGTTAGGCCACGACCTCGGGCGGGCCATCGTTTTCCGCCACCGCGACCCGGCTCTCGCCCAACGCGCAGCCTACGTGATCCATGACCGCGTTCGCCTGTCCTTGAGCCCGCAGGGCAAACACATCCCCTATGATTTCACCATGCGCCTGGACAACGATCCGCGCGCACTCTTCTGCTCGAAGCTGGTGCGGCGCGCCTATAAAGAAGCAAGCGACCACAAATTTATCCTGCCCACATTCCCGACGCGCCTCGACATGAAAAATCGTGACTTCGTCGATCGTATCGGCGTGCAAACGACCGAAACCTTCGCACCGGGTGAGATGGAATTAGAACCCGCCTTCGACGTCGTCGCCGAATGGCAGGACTACCGCGTAACCTCTGACCTGCGTCTGCAGGACATCGTCATGGACAAGATCTTTGAATGGATGGAACGCGACGGATTCCGTTTTAGCGAAACCTTCAAGATCCGTCTGATCTCAATATTCGGGCGCTTGTCGAGCTATCTCTCGAACGACGTCAAAGACATGATCGACAACATCATTCCCAAAGTGCCCTCGAACATGAAGAGAAGCGCTGTTGCGGCGATCGCGATGTTGCATCAGACGGCGCAGCCGCTTCTCGAAGAACTTCGCAAGTTGGAAGCGGACCGCATCCGTCAATCGGATCTGCCGATGCACCCGCGTGAGGTGAGAGACCACCTAGAGCGCATGCGCCAGGAAGCTGGCAAAGAAATTGGATATTTGAAGATCCCGCGCCGCTGAGGATAGATTTGTAATTTTGACATTTAAAATCAGGAATACATTATTCGCCCCTAAGAGCATGCGAACAATAGAAAAATAAAGCCATTTACCTGCGGCCTGCCGACACGGGAACATTGAAACCTGTCCCCGCGTTTCCTCGATGATGACTGAAAATCAGGCCTCGAGAGGTAAAAATGGCTGATCGCGACCTTTTAAGAACCACTGCCGCCGCCCTGTTGACGGCGGGGTTTATTGTGGCCCTCGACAAACAAACGGAAGCACAAGAAAAAAACGAAGGCCAAATCGCCTACAACAATGCTTGCCGCACATGCCACACTACGGATGAAGGCGACAATCGGCTAGGCCCCAATCTGCACAACATCATAGGGCGCAAAGCCGGTGCAGCCGAAGGATACAATTATTCATCAGCAATGAAAAATGCCGGCTTCACTTGGGACGAGGCAAAGCTTGACGCATTCATCGCAAATCCGGACGCTGTCGTTTCAGGCAACAATATGAAGCCGTTCTCCGGCATTACGGACGAGGCCGAGAGAAAGAAAATCGTCGACTATCTCGCCAGCGAGGGAAAATAGGAAACCCTCAGATCCAAAAAATGAAACTGATTTATGATTTCCTGGATCGACCGAACATAAGTGATAGCGCCGTGACAATTAAAAACGGCGCTATTCCAACGACCGCATAGCGCACAACGTGCATAATCACGGCTTGATCATAAGCAGCTTGAGTTCCGGCATCACCGTGGCTGAGGTCCAGGGAAAGATGCGGCCAGCTGACCCAAGCCTCGTAAGCAACTGCACCAGCCCACGCAAGGCACAGTAGAATGGCTATTGCGATCAGAAGGCGTCCCATAAAAAATTCCCCGAATCACTCAGTCAGGATGCGCGGTAGCCTCAGCTAGCCTCGCGGAACTCTTGCGCTGTTTGCAGATCAACCGAAACAAGTTGCGACACGCCCTTTTCAGCCATAGTGACACCGAACAGGCGCTGCATCCGCGTCATCGTCATCGGGTGGTGTGTGATAACAAGGAACCGCGTCGCGGTTTCCTCCGCCATCTTCTCCATCAACGTACAGAACCGGTCGACGTTGGCGTCATCAAGTGGCGCATCGACTTCATCAAGCACACAGATCGGTGACGGATTCGTCAGAAACACGGCGAAGATCAGAGAGAGCGCCGTCAATGTTTGTTCGCCGCCAGACAACAACGAAAGAGTTGCAGGCTTCTTGCCAGGCGGCCGCGCGATAATTTCAAGCCCACCCTCCAGAGGATCGTCTTCCGACTGAACCATCTCAAGGCGCGCTTCACCGCCGCCAAACAGGGTGCCGAACAGCCGCTGGAAATGTCCATCGACGGTCTGGAAAGCTTCATTCAACCGCTTGCGGCCTTCGCGATTGAGCTGACCGATACCCCCGCGCAGCTTGGCAATCGCCTGCTCAACGTCGCCCCGCTCAGATTCCATGCTCGTGAATTGGTCGGAAAGCTGCTCCAGGTCTTCATCCGCCTGCAGATTGACGCCGCCCAGCCGCTCGCGATCCGCTTTCAGGCGGTTCCATTGCCGGTCAACATCGGCCAGCGCTGGTAATGCATCTCCCTCACCAAGCTCAGCGAGCGACAAGCACGCCTCGGGCGTCACATTGAAGGTTTCATGAATACGGTGCGCCTCTTCCTGGCAACGGTTGCGCGCCGCTTCCAGCTTTGCCTCGATGCGCGCACGATCTTCACGTGCAGCACCGACATCACCTTGCGCCTCGCGCAACGCCGAAGCCGCGTCCGTGCGAGCCGCATCGCCACGCTGCAAGGCGTCGCTGGCTTCCTTTTGCTGGCGTTCAGCTTCAGTCAATCCGTCGAGCAACTTCTGACGGCGCGCCTCGATTTGTGCGGGCAGCCCTGCAAGCGTCTCGAGTTCGACACGGGCCTCATCGCGGCGCCCGCTCAATGCCGACATCTGTTCGCCTGAGCCCGCTAGTCGTGTGCGCCAACGTTCGAGGTCCGACGCCAAACTCGCCCTCTTATGAGCCCGCTCCTGACGCGCACGGGTTAAGGCCGCAACGGATGCACGCAAATCAGCGACATGCGCACGTTCTCCCTGCGCCTTTACCAGAATGGCCGAACGTTCCTCTTCAAGCGCCGCGATTGCGGAATCGCTAAAACGTTCGGCGACTGCTGCAGCCTCTGCCGCACGGCTCTCCGCTTCTTCGAGATCACGTTCAGAACTCGTACGTGCGCCCGCGATCGCCGCCAGCTTGCTTTCAATCTCGCGTCGCCGCCGATCGATTTTCTGCAAGGTCGCCTGCGCGGCGGAAAGTTCATTCTGCGCGTTGCGCCAATCCTGCCGCAGCCGCTGCTCTTCACCCTGCACATCTCGCAACAATGCGGCCGCCTGGACTTCTGCTGCGGCATCCCGCTCAGCTTGCTCACGCGCCTGCGTTTCTTCCTGAGCCAACGCTGTAAGCCGGTTACGTTGGCTCAGGCGTTGCGCGGCAGCTGTCATTCCGTGTGACGCCGCAACGAAGCCATCCCAACGCCAAAGATCGCCTTCTCGGCTCACCAACCGTTGCCCCGGCCGCAAGTAAGGCTGCAAATCAGCACCTGCATCGCTCGCAACAACGCCAATCTGCCGAAGCCGTCGTTGCAGCTCAGGCGGCGCTTTGACGTGAGCATCAAGCGGATCGACGCCCTCTGGCAACGGCGGGTCGTTATCATCGCCTTCGATCAACAGCCAATGCACGGCCGCGGCGGAATCGGCTGGCGCGTCAAGGTCATCGCCGAGCGCGGCACCGAGCGCGGCCTCGAAACCGGGAGCCACGCGCACTGAATCGACGATCGCTGGATAGTCACCGCTGTCCGGCACTAACAGACGCGCAAGCGTCTCACGTTCCGTCTTGAGAGCATTGGCCGTCATCCGCGACTGCGACGCGGCTTCGCGGCGCTCCGTCACAGTTTCGGCCAGCCCCTCATGCCTCATTTCCGCATCGCTTGTGCGCTGCTCGATATCGGCAATCAGTTCGCCAAGCCGCGCCACATCCGCCAGCACCCGCTCATGGTCAGCGGCATCATTACCACCACCGCCGATCTCGGAAGCTTGACGGTCCAGCGTCTCCAACTGCGTTTTGACTCGCTCAACGCGCTGGCGCGCCTGCGTCAGAGTGGATTGTGCGCTGTCGCGTTGTGCGCGTTCTTGCGCGACCGCCGCAGTCAAGCGTGAAAGTTCGGCTTCCGTGGCCTCAAGTGCCGCGGCCGCATCTTTAAGATCAACTTCAGCCGACAGAGCCGATGTCTCAGCGTTGGTCTCCTCGCCCTCGATAGCGTCGATCTCTTGTTCGAGCCGGGCGATGGTGTCCACAGCCTCGGTCTTGAGCGCCTCCTCACGCGCCAAGTCGCGTTCCAACTGCGCGATCCGATCTTCGAGTTCCGAAGCCCGCGTCGTTTGCCGTTCCGCCTCGCGTTCGAAATTTTCAGCCTCGATGCGCAGACGCGCCAGCAAGGCGCTCGCTTTCCCATCAGCCTCACGCAGAGGTAACAATTGCGCAGCAGCTTCAGCCTCCGCCCGCAGAGACGCTGCCTCCGCCCGCGTCGCCTCACCCAGCCGAACCAGAACTTCGCGCAGCCGCGCTTCCTCAGCCTCAGCCGCTGCGTAAGCATCACGCCACGTCAGATGCATGAGCAGGGCTTCCGCCCGCGTAATCTCCCGCGAGAGATCTCGATACCGCCGCGCCTGCCGCGCTTGCCGCTTCAATGATTCGATCTGCGAGTTGAGTCCACCGAGCACATCGTTGAGGCGCGCGAGATTGTTTTCCGCAGCCTTCAAGCGCAACTCAGCTTCGTGACGCCGCGAATGCAGGCCCGCGATCCCCGCTGCATCCTCAAGAATTCGGCGACGCGCCTCAGGCTTGGCATTGACGATATCGCCGATCTGCCCCTGACGCACCAGCGCTGGAGAGCGCGATCCGGTTGCCGCGTCTTCGAACAGGATCTTGACGTCGCGAGCACGCGCTTCGCGACCATTGATACGATAAGCAGACCCCGCCTCGCGCTCGATGCGTCGCGTAATCTCGATGGTATCGCTGTCGTTGAATTCGACTGGGGCCAAGCGTTCCGAGTTGTCGATAAAGATCGTCACCTCGGCAAGGTTCCTCGCCGGACGCGAACTCGTACCTGAGAAGATAACGTCGTCCATTGCTGCTGCACGCATGGATTTGTGGGACGTCTCACCCATCACCCAGCGCAGCGCTTCGAGAAGGTTGGACTTGCCACACCCGTTAGGACCGACAACACCAGTCAGTCCCGGTTCGATGACCAGTTCGGTAGGCTCGACAAATGATTTGAAGCCGAGCAGCCTAAGCCGGCTGATGCGCATGAGCCTGAACTCCCCAGCTTCCGCAGACCGAAAGCACTAGGACCGCGAGCCTCGAAAACGAAGCTGCTCTCAATTTCAACGCGTGTCCGCTGTATTCTGTGCGGCTACGGGTACGCCAAGAAGCGGATCAATCATCGCCTTCAAGTCGGCATACGTAAGGACCTTCTTGACCAGCTTATTCTGGACAAAAAAGTTCGGGGTTCCGATCACGCCCAACGTGCGCCCGCGATCCTTGATCCACTCAAGCCCCTCGATCATGGCTTGATTCTTGAGGCAGGCGTCAAATTCTGCACGGCTAAGCCCCACTTGAGCTGCCACCTTGTGGATAGCATCAAGCCGAACCTCCTGGCTTACCCAGGAACCCTGTTGCTCGAGAAACTTGGAGTAGAGGGTGAAATAGGTCTCGGGACGGGCGCATCTCAACGCGATCGTCGCATTGCCCGAAGACCGTCCGATCGGAAATTCGCGAATAATGAACCGCACTTTGCCGCGATCAATGTAATCGCGCTTGAGTTGCGGAAACACCTCTTTTTGAAACTTGCGGCAATATGGGCAGGTGAGCGAGGCGTACTTGACAATCGTCACCGGAGCGTCCCCCCGCCCAAGTGACATTTCCGGCAAAGCCCCCACCTTCATCACCTCGTCCATCGACGGATTGGAGATGATTTGGCGCCCACCATAGGAGGTAGAGCTATGGTCCGCGAACGGGTTAAACGGCGCAGAGGTTTTTGTCTGCTTGCTCGCGCCTAATCCACCGTATGCGCTCGTGGACGATGTTTCGCCTTGGTTCGCGGCGTTGTTGGCCTGCAGCAACTGTTCCGACGCGCAGCCCGCGACGAGCGTCATGACACTGACGACCAAAACAGAAGACATCCGCCTCAACAAGACGACCTCACCCCGCGTTCAAAATAGGATCGATAACTTTGCTGAAGTCTTCGATGGAGGTGCCCCCCGCCAGCTTCTTGCCGTTGATGAAGAACGTCGGTGTCGAGTTAACACCGAACACAGAAGAAGCACGTTCGCGACGCTTCATGATTTTGTCCAAAAGATCTTCGTCTTTCAGGCACGCGTCGAAGCTTTCCTTCGTGAAACCAGCCTGCTTGGCAATTTCCCGCAACGCCGGCACCGGATTGGACTTCACAAACGCCCAATCGGCCTGCTTATCGAAAAGGACGCTGATAAGCGGGAAGGTTTTGTCATCACCTGCGCAGCGTGCAAGCATTGATGCGGCAGCCGCAAGATTGTCCAGCGGAAATTCCCGCATGACAAAATAGATCTTGTTCGTGTCGATGTATTTTTCTTTGAGCTCAGGAAACACGCTTTTATGGAAGCGCGCGCAGTGCCCACAGGTCATCGAAGCATACTCGACCACGGTCACTTTTGCGTCCGGGGAACCTAGAGTCAGATCCTTAAGACCATCGGGCTGCATGAGCTCCGCCACAGGCACTTCGTCCGCCGCCAGCGCAAACCGCGCAGGCACGATCCCGAGGCCGAATGCAACTGCCGCGGTGCCCGCACCGGCGAGAACTGTACGGCGACGAATTCCCTCGGGACGAAAATCGGATTGGGTCAAGGCGAAAGCTCCCTTGTTATTCACGCGATCGTGGCTAGCGTAATGATTGGTCCCGCATTAAGGCAATCTGCCGCTGAATGCCAACTGAATACTTTTTAAGGCGCCATCACGTCCGCGCGATTGAGCGTAGGGCATTCACAAACCTAGCCAAACATCGCCCGTCGCTCACCTTCAATCTGGTGAATAGGATTTCTATCGGGCCGCGTCTTGGCTAAAGCCCTTCTGAAGTCGCATCAGGGCATCCTGCAGAGCCTTATCCGCCACAACAGGCGCTTTGACCGGTTGTTCTGCGGGCGAAGCCGGAGGAGGAGCCGCACGCAGGATATCCGGCGTTTTGCCACCAATCTTCGCCTTCGGCTCAACTTCTACCGGCGCTTGCAGAATGCGCAGGTCGGCAATCGCGCGATACCCAAAATAGACGTTGATCCGCTCAAGGAGTTGCGCAGTAGAATATTGCACGTCGAGCGCCCGCGCCGGATCCACGCGTAGAATCAAGCATGCGCCGGGACGGCCCTCGCATCCACTTTCAACGTCACCGCGGATCGGCACGTTGCGCGGCCATTTGATCCTCTCCGGTCGCGTATAGGTCGCAAGATCCTTGCCTGCGATCGCCGCCCAGTCCGTCAACAAAGCAACTGTTGAAAATCCATACTTCTCGAAGGCCTTTTGCGTCAGTTGCGGTACGAAACTGCCGACGGTCTTAGCGACCGGCATCCCCCATCTGGAGCGCCGCGTGGTTGCCAGAATCGCTTTGCGAGGAGACGATGTCACTGGATCTGCTCCCGATTTTCTGCGGTGCTGGGATAACGGATAGACATCCATTCCCACGAACAGTCACCATGGGTACCATCTGGTAGACGATTCGTGGCTTCCGCCATGGGAGAATGACATGGGCGCTGTTGCTCGTAAGCAACTACCTCTCCGACCTGCCGGGCCGGATACTACGGCGGCCCTGTTAGACTGGTATGATAGTGAAGGCCGCGAGTTGCCATGGCGTAGCCCGCCTGGTCGCAAAGCGGACCCGTATCGTGTGTGGCTCAGCGAAATCATGCTGCAGCAAACAACCGTCAAAGCGGTCATTCCCTATTATCGCGAATTTCTTCGGGCTTGGCCGAACGTCCGCGCCCTGGCGGCCGCCAGTCTCGATGAAGTGCTGACCAAGTGGGCTGGACTTGGCTACTACTCACGCGCACGCAATCTGCATAAATGCGCCATCGCCATTGTGGAGGAACACGGCGGCCGCTTTCCTCGCTCCGAAGCCGCCCTTCGCAAGCTGCCGGGTATCGGCCCCTACACGGCCGCGGCCATTGCCGCCATTGCCTTCAACGAGGAAGCAACCCCGGTAGACGGCAACATCGAACGCGTTATCGCGCGCCTGTTTGCTCTGCGTCTCCCTCTTCCGGCCGCCAAGTCAGAAATCAAACGCCTCGCTTCTACGCTGGTGCCCAGTGACCGTCCCGGAGATTTCGCGCAGGCGATGATGGATCTTGGCGCAACTGTCTGCACGCCCAAGCGGCCATCCTGCCTCATGTGCCCGATTCAGCCCGACTGCCACGGATACGCCAAGGGCATGGCGGAAAGCCTCCCGCTCAAGCTCGCCAAACCCGACCGCCCCTCACGATTCGGCTACGCCTTCCTGGCGCTGAGCGAAGACGGTCACATCCTTCTCCGCCGTCGCCAAGAGGCCGGCCTCCTTGGCGGCATGATGGAAGTCCCCTCGACGGAATGGCGCGATGACTGGCTCTCAGTCGAAGATGCCATGCGCTCAGCCCCATTTAAAACAGACTGGTGGCCGGTCACTGGCACTGTCACACACACATTTACGCACTTCCGCCTGCAGCTGAACGTTTACCGCGCGATCGTACCGGCCGACGCCACGTTAACCTTTTGGTCTGAACCGAACCGCTGCCGCTGGGTGAATCGCCGCGATCTTCACAACGAGGCCCTTCCAAGCCTTATGCGCAAGGTGATTGCACACGCATTGCCACAATAGGAGCGGTGCATCCCAATTTCAGGCTTCGGACAGATGCAGTTTCGAGGCATCGCGAACGGATTTTCCGTCTTCGGCAATGGCCGCTGTTACAAGCTTTAATGCACTTTGCCCCCTGCGCGGTTTCGTCCTATGATACGGGGCCTATGAGGGCTTCACGGTTTCTTGACACCCCCCTGGCCTCTCTCTATGTTCGCGCCGTCAATCAACCCGTCCAGAGGCTGTTTTGTGCCTTGGTTCGAGGACGCGCTCCCATGACAAACGGATCCAAAGGCGACGCACCTGAAAACGGGGCGCCGGACCCTAGGGAAAAGGAAGCGCTCGAACGGCGTTTGGAAGGGTTGGGGCAACGGCTTGATAAAATCAGGTCGGAGGAAGCCGCCAAGGCGGAGGCCGAAGAAGACGCCAGAATTCACAGCCGTGGCATGGCCTACGGCTTGCGGATGGCAAGCGAGCTCGTCGGAGCCGTGCTGGTCGGAGGACTGATCGGGTTTGGGCTCGACACTTTGTTGGGCACGGTACCATGGTTTTTCCTTTTCTTTTTCGTTCTGGGCTTGATCGCCGGCATCCGTAACGTGATACGAGGGTTTGAGCGGCTTCAGGCCGAGATCGCCGCAAAAACACGCGGAGATATCGGAACCGACATCCGCAACAGTGACGACGACGATTGATCGGGAGAGCTACGTGGCATCGACGCATAATGGGGCGGAAGGCGGCATGCCGGATCCTATCCACCAGTTCGAGATCAAACGGCTCCTGCCACTCGAGCTTTTTGGATTGGACGCGTCCTTCACCAATTCTGCGCTTTACATGATCATTACGGTTGCCGTCACATTCGGCTTCCTGATGTACGCAACGCGCGGTCGTTCGCTGGTACCCTCACGTATTCAGTCTCTCGCGGAAATCGCGTACGAATTCATCGCGAAAATGGTACGCGATAGCGCCGGCAAAGCCGGCATGCAGTTTTTTCCGCTCGTGTTCACGCTATTCATGTTCATCTTAATCGCGAACATGATCAGCATGGTGCCGGGCAGTTTCACGGTAATGAGCCATATTGGCGTGACGGCAGCGTTGGCCCTGCTCGTCTTCGCGACGGTTATCATCTCCGGTCTCATCAAGCACGGTTTTGGCTTTCTCAAGCTGTTCGTGCCCTCGGGTGTTCCGATTTACGTTTTGCCGCTGGTTAGCTTGATCGAGATCGTCTCGTTCCTGTCCCGCCCGGTAAGTCACTCGGTGCGTCTGTTTGCCAACATGCTCGCCGGTCACATTACGCTAAAGGTGTTCGGCGGATTTGCAGTCATGCTGATCGGTTCGGGAACCTATGCAGCTTTGACGCCGCTCCCAGTATTCATGGCGATCGCGATTACGGCACTGGAATTCCTCGTGTCATTCCTTCAGGCCTACGTCTTCGCCATGCTGACCTGCATGTACCTTAATGATGCGCTTCATCCCAGCCACTAGGGTTGAAGCCTCGTAACCCGAAATCCAACTCAACAGACCTGTTTTTGAACAAAAGGGAGAAGTCAATGGATCCAGCAGCCGCAAAGCTTATCGGTGCCGGCCTTGCCGCAATTGGCCTGGGCTTCGCCGCTATCGGCGTAGGCAACCTCTTCGGCCAGTTCCTGCAGGGAGCGCTCCGCAATCCGTCGGCTGCCGATGGTCAGTTTGGCCGTCTCATTTTCGGCTTCGCCGTGACCGAAGCACTCGGCATCTTCGCACTGCTGATCGCCTTCCTGCTTCTGTTCACCTGATCATCAAAGTTGCGGCTTGGGGAGTGTGTCGGGGAACCCCGTGTTCCCTTTGGCTCCCCGGGCGGCATCGATATTGGCACGGGCGGAACTTTCCGTCTGGCCTAGGATTCAGGTAAATGACGCGGACACCGAGTTATGGCCACACCTGACAATACCGGCACCGAAATCCCGCACGACGGGGCCCATCCGGTGGCGTTCCCACCTTTGGATGGTTCTACGGTTGCCCCTCAGCTCGTCTGGCTGGCGATCACTTTCGGAGCCCTCTATCTGCTGCTATCGCGCATTGCGCTGCCGCGGATCGGCGAGGTCATCGAGGAGCGGCGCGACCGTATCCAACGTGATCTTGATTCAGCCGAGCGTTTAAAAGGCGAAACCGAACAAGCCTTGGCCGCATACGAACAGGCTTTGGCCGACGCGCGTGCCAATGCAAACGCCATCGCCAAAGAAACCCGCGACCGTCTCGCTCAGCGTGTTGATGCGAAGCAAAAGCAGGTTGATACGGAGATCGAAGCCAAGGTATCCGAGGCCGAACGGCGTATTGATGAAACCCGCACGAAGGCGCTTACGAGCGTTGACGAAATTGCTTCGGGCATCGTCGGACCATTGGTTGCGAACTTGGTCGGAACGTCTCCGTCTGACGACGAAGTCAAAACGGCGCTCGCCAAGCAGTCTGACTGATAAAAGGATCGAACGTTCGCCATGTTGCTAAGCGCTGAGTTCTGGGTCCTCTTCTCCTTTATCGCCTTCATGGCGATTGTGCTCTATCTGCGCGTACCACGCACAGTCGGTTCGGCACTCGATAACCGCGCCGATAAAATCCGTCAGGAACTGGACGACGCACGCCGCCTGCGTGAAGAAGCGCAGGCAATGCTGGCAGATTACCAGCGTAGAGCGCGGGAAGCCGAAGAAGAGGCGAAAAGCATAGTCGACCAGGCCCGCCGCGAGGCTGAAGCTCTCGAAGCGGAAACGGAACTCAAGCTCAAGGATAACCTGGAGCGTAGAACTCGGCTCGCCGAAGAAAAGATTGCACGCGCGGAAGCCCAGGCAATCAGCGAGGTTCGTTCCAAAGCGATCGATGCTGCCGTTGCTGCTGCTGAAGCAATCCTTAGGAACAAGACCTCCGGCCAAAGCGGCAATGAGTTGGTTCAAGACAGCATTCGCAAGCTGTCGAACCGACTGAACTAGGCTACACCGCACGATCACAACAAATACTGAAACGGCCGGACAGCGATGTCCGGCCGTTTCGTTTTGAGATGATCTTGCGGCGTAAAAAAAACGCAACACAACGCGCGAGATGAGCAAGCCGCAATTGGCGGCCCGCCTGCTGGATTCGTAGCGTTTCAGAGTGTAGGTCGGTTATCCGCGAGCCAAGAAGGAGAAGGGAAAGCGTTTCTGCTCTTAGCCTGCCCCAGGGGCTTTTCGGTCGAACGCGACGAACATTTCGTATTCGCCGGGGCGCGCGCCTTGAGCAACATCGAACGAGATTGACTGGACGGCTGAGAAATATCCGATCGGCTGATCCATCACCATGTCGACGGAAACCTGCATGGCGTCGGTGGCCACCTTCTCGCGTTTCGCATCGGTCACGAAGATATGTACGGGCAATGTCACTGGACCTGCCACGCCACTTGGCCCAAGCAGTACCCGACCCGAGATGCCGTATTTCACCGTGACACGACTGCCATCAACCACACATTCGCGAGCTGTCTTTGTGATCTCGCCGCGATGCCGTATCGCAAGGCTATCGCCGACCCGGCCTTCCATATAGATGGTAAGGTTGTTATCGCGCGGCCAAACCTCGAATTTCGGACAACCTGGCGAAATACCTGAGGCACTCGTGGTTGTACCACCCGTCACTTCGGCTTTTGCAGCCGACAGAAGTTGTTCTTCGCTAACCGATTGAACTTGTGACGTCTGCTGGCTAGAGCCGCCAAATCCGCCGGGCCCAAGCCCTGACGTCAAAGAAGGGAGGCCACACCCCCCAAGCGCAGTAACCATAAGTCCAACGGCTAAAACGTGAGCGCTCCGCCGTATTGGTTTTGCCACCGATTGCATCCCGACGCCCCAGTTCCCATAATCGGCCGGAAAATATTGCATTGGCTTGACTGTCCCCCAAGGCCTTGACTTTCGGCCCCCAATGCCATTTCGAGTCACCTCGAACCATCCTATCATGTAACCGGTCCCACAAAGGCGGGGTGCCCATGTAGTCCCCAGCCGTGATAGATCCGATACCTAATGCCTCCGACCGAAACGGTCCGGAAACCAAAGGAAAGAATTCCTGTGCCGCATAAAGCCATCACGATCCTGCTTGCTGCCCCGCGTGGTTTTTGTGCCGGCGTTGATCGGGCAATCAAGATCGTAGAACTTGCTTTGGCTAAGTTCGGCTCACCTGTCTATGTACGCCACGAGATCGTCCACAATCGCTACGTCGTTGACAAATTGAGGGAAAAAGGCGCCATTTTTGTGGAAGAACTGGACGAGATTCCAGTAACGGACCAGCCTGTGATATTTTCGGCACACGGTGTCGCAAAGGTGGTACCCGAAGCTGCAAAGTCCCGAAACCTTTTCGTCATAGACGCCACCTGCCCGCTCGTCTTCAAAGTCCACTTTGAGGCAATCCGCCATCACGAGCACGGATTGGAAGTGCTCCTGATCGGACATGCTGGTCACCCTGAAGTCATCGGCACCATGGGACAGCTTCCGCCCGGTACCGTACATCTGATCGAGACGGTCGGAGATGCGCACGCATTTACTCCTCGCGACCCGACCAAACTCGCTTATGTCACGCAGACAACACTATCGGTGGACGACACCGCAGAAATCTCCGGTGTTTTGCGCAGCCGCTTTCCAGGCATCGTCCATCCTCCAAAGGAAGACATCTGTTACGCCACCACCAACCGGCAGATCGCGGTAAAAGAGATTGCGGGCCGCTGCGACGTCCTCTTCGTCGTGGGGGCGACCTACAGTTCGAATTCGATGCGGCTCGTGGAAGTTGCGGAACGCGCCGGATGCAAAAAGGCGATGCTCGTTCAACGAGCAACAGATATCCCATGGGAGATCATCGAAGACGGGGCCACGGTGGGCCTTTCGGCTGGCGCCTCCGCACCGGAAGTGCTCGTCAACGAAGTGATCAGCGCATTGCGCGAGCGCTTCGATGCAAAACTTGAAACGGTGACCACCGCAGAGGAAAATGTAGCCTTTAATATTCCCCGCGCGCTGCGCGACATACCCGTCGATGCCAACACGTAACGTCTAGGCCGCTCACCAATCCTCCAATTCGAACAACCGCGAAAGCCCTGCGACAAGGACGAACGACCCTCCATGGCGGTCTATACCGAAGTCAGTGATGACGACTTGGCCTCTTTTCTCAGCCGCTATGAAGTCGGCGAATTGCTGTCCTACAAAGGCATTGCCGAAGGCGTTGAAAATACCAACTACATCGTCCACACCACGACAGGCCCATATATCCTGACGCTCTATGAGAAGCGGGTTTCGGCGGACGATCTTCCTTTCTTCCTCGGGCTGATGGAACATCTCGCCGCGCGGCAGGTCACCTGCCCCACGCCCGTGCGTGACCGAACGGGAAACCACCTCGGCGAGTTATGCGGACGAGCAGCCGCACTCGTCACCTTTCTCGAAGGCTTCTGGATACGGCGCCCCAAACCTGAGCATTGCTCCAAGGTCGGTCACGCCCTTGCGCAACTTCATCAGGCAGGCGCTGATTTCAAACTAACCCGCCGCAACGCCCTGAGCACGTGGGATTGGCGTCCTCTCTTTGAACGCTTTGCGTCTGAAGCAGACTCCATCGCGCCCGGCCTAGAAGCGCTGATCAAAGCCGAGCTCGATGTGCTCGAAACCGATTGGCCGCTGGCGCTACCGGAAGGCGTCATCCATGCCGACCTCTTCCCGGACAACGTCTTTTTTCTGGCGAAAGACGTTTCCGGACTGATCGATTTTTATTTCGCCTGCAATGATGCGCTCGCCTACGACATCGCCATTTGTCTAAACGCCTGGTGCTTCGAACAGGATTTTTCGTTCAACGTCACCAAGGCGCGAGCGCTGCTGCGCGGCTACGAAGAAGTACGCAGCCTGACGGAAGACGAGCGCAAAGCCATGCCGCTGCTCGCACGAGGTGCCGCCTTGCGCTTCTTGCTGACACGCTGTTACGACTGGCTCAACCGGCCTGCCGGTGCCGTCGTCAATCCGCATGATCCGATCGACTATCTGCGCCGGCTCCGCTTCCATCAGAGCGTACGTTCAATCGCCGACTACGGTTATGGAGATGGCTCCCGATGAGTTCAGAAAAAACCTCAATGCCATCGGTGGTCATTTACACCGATGGCGCTTGTTCGGGGAATCCAGGTCCTGGCGGCTGGGGCGCCATCCTGATGTCAGGTGAGCACCGCAAGGAACTTTCAGGCGGTGAAGCGCAATCCACGAACAACCGCATGGAGCTGATGGCCGCCATATCGGCGCTGGAAGCTCTCAAGCGCAAAAGCAACGTCGAACTGCACACAGACTCGAACTACGTCAAGAACGGCATCACACAGTGGATTCACGGCTGGAAGCGCAATGGCTGGCGCACTGCGGACAAAAAGCCGGTTAAGAACGCTGAATTGTGGCAGCGCCTCGATGAAATGCGCCAGCGCCACAATGTCGATTGGCATTGGGTGAAAGGTCACGCTGGCCATGTCGAAAATGAACGCGCCGACGAACTGGCCCGCGAAGGGATGCGCCCTTTTCTCAAGGGCGCAAAGCAGACAGCGGGCGATTGACCTACATATCAATCGCCCCCTCGCCATCACGTCTCGCTTAGATGCTGTTTCCAATCATCGAGCACAGCGTATCCGCACTCGATTTGTCATGGACCGGCGGCGCATCATCAATATTGAGAATCTTCACGACACCGTCTTCCACGAGCATAGAGTAGCGCTTGGAACGCACACCTAATCCGTGCGCAGAAAGATCAATATCGAGGCCGAGCTTCTTTGCGAATTCCGCACTACCGTCCGCGAGCATCTGCACTTTGCCGCTCGCACCAGTTTGCTCCGCCCAATTGTTGAGGACGAAAGCGTCGTTGACGGCCGTGCAGGCAATCGCAACGACGCCCTTTGCTTTGATTTCATCGAGACGAGCAAGAAAGCCCGGCATGTGCTGCTTGTGGCACGTCGGTGTGAACGCACCCGGCACCGCAAACAGAGCGACCTTCTTCCCACCAAAGACATCGTTGGTGGTGACCTTATGCGGCCCTTCAGCCCCCATCACAAAGAAAGTCGCGTCAGGCAAGCGGTCGCCAACACTGATACTCATGAGCTGTCTCCTCCGGAAAAAAGACGCGACACGATCAGGTCGCGCATAGTTGGAAAGGCGTCGCGGAAAACATAAACCAAGCCCTACCGCGCAACCAGCTTTCAATCGAAAGCCCAGAACGCAAGCATCACTTGACGACGAATGTTGCCTCTGACTGCCCTTCAGCTCCCACAAGGGTTAAACGAATAGTTTTGCCCTTCAGCTTGGACACGTCATCAGCTTCTCGAAGGTCGATCTCAAAACGGCTCGCGGTCGTGCTTCCTTCCTGCATTCGGGCCGGCATAGGGAGATAGAAGTCGTCCGATGCTTCCGCAAAAACATCACCCTCATGCGCAGCTGAGCCAAAATCAACATCGAGAAGAATACGAGGCTGATCACCCGAAAGATGAACCTCATGTTGCACAAGCTTGGGGTCACCTACCTTGGCGGACGCCTCACTACGGGGAATAAGATCGAGTGCCTTTTGCAGGAGAGAAGGCAGTCCCACTTGAGCTTGACGGGGTACGTTCACCGTCAACTCCTGCTCCACTGGGACGCAGATGTCGGCACAGATGCCAAAGTTGAACTTCACGCGAAGTTCCACATCCTGATCTGGATCCGCCGGTCGCACCAGAACGGGCATCACGACATTTCCTTTGTACCCGATCGTTTCACCCGCCGGATCGCGAAAACGTTTGGGCGCCGGATAAAGAACTTCCGTGTTCGCGACATTGCCCGACCCCGACCAGTCGAATTCGGGTGGGACGCCGCCAGCGTCCCCAGGATTACGCCAATAGGTTTTCCAACCAGGTTGAAGTGCGACTTGTATACCCGCAACGATGTCCTGTCCGTTATCTCCACGGCGCGCAGCGATCAAACGGACTTGAGACATATGCGCCTCGTGCCAGGGAGACGACAACTCTGCCGTCTGCCCCGTAGCACTCAAAGTCACGGTGGCCGTCACAAGCGCTGCGCTCAGCAAAGCGACGCGGTGAACGTGTCCGGAGAAACCGGCATCATTCATGGGATTTCCCTTGTTAAGCGTATCGGCGCCATCCGTATCCGGTGAGGTTATGCACACTGTCGCGACGGCGACATTCAGTGTCAAATAAGACGCAGGTAACCGACAAGTCACGTCTTACTGAAGCCGCTCCCAGCGCACGCACGCTCCACACTTGCCGTGGCAACCACACCAAAATGCGGCTTAGAACAACAAATTACAACGCACCCTGAATTATAGGCTCTATAGCACGCCCAACGATTCAGTCTTCACAGGGCGCCAGCCGCAGAGTTAGTCTAACGTATGTCGACTCTGCGCTCACTGCCGCTCGACGGCGCACATTCATTCCTTGACGGCCAACTTCTGGTCGCCATGCCATTGATGACAGACACGCGTTTTGCGCGCTCTGTGATCTATCTGTGCGCCCATTCCGAAGACGGTGCCATGGGTCTGATCATCAATCAAACAGCACCGAACATCTCCTTTCCCGACCTTCTCGATAGGCTCGACATAATGCCTGGCGAAGGCAGCCATTCATGGCAACCTGATGCACTTGCGTCCATGCCAATTCACGTCGGCGGACCTGTGGAAACCGGTCGCGGGTTCGTGCTCCATAGCTCGGATTACTTCGTGTCCGAATCCACGCTCTCCATAAACGAAGGTATCTGCCTGACGGCAACTCTAGACATTCTGAAAGCAATTGCCGATGGCCGCGGCCCTTCGCGGGCCATCCTCGCACTAGGCTATGCAGGATGGTCTCCAGGCCAGTTGGAAGATGAGATCCAGGCGAACGGCTGGCTGCACTGTCCGCCGGACCCCGACATTATCTTCTCGCCCGACCCACATGCGAAATACCAAAGAGCAATGGCGAAGATCGGGATTGATCCATCGCATCTCGTTGCCGATGCCGGCCACGCCTGACATCGAGCGCCATCTCACCTGATTTCAATGATGTAAATGTGGTATCGGCAGTCAAACCATGCGGACCCGCATTCGCGCCCGCACTGCAATCACTTATCACCAAGCTTGCCATTGGGCGTAGCGGCCTTCTGTGACGGGCCACGAGCCGCGCTATCGCTACGTGGACGTGGCGTCCCGGCAAGCCGCGCCAAGCTTTCTGCGATACCTGGTGGCAATGAGCTGTAGTCCGGCGGAGCCGCAACGGGCTGCACCGGCCTTTCCGCACCATTAGGAACACCATTTCCTGCAGGCGTAACTGGCGGTGCTGTCACCGGCACCTCTGCCCCAGCCATCGCCACGTTGAGCGGCTGCGTCTGCCCAGTGCTGACAGGCGGGCGCGGCGACTGAACCGCTGGACCGTTGTTCATACGGGGCCGCCCATTGGCTGCAGCGGATGGCGATGGTGGCGGCGGCGGGCGATGACCGACCGCTCGGCTACCCGCACTGCCTCCAGGAGGAGCAGATTGAATTGGAGGAGGTTGAGATACCCCCGCCCCATTCTGCGCCCCCCCCCGCCCATGACTAAATGGCGGTGCCGAAGGAGGTTGAGGTGGAGACGAAGGAGCGATCCCCGCATTGCCGTTTCGTCCGGTTGACGTTGGCTGGGACAGGTTTGAAGGATAGCCACCGTTGGAGCCGGCTCCCGAAGCTGACGAACTTACCGGCGGAGGCGGTGTCAAAGGCGGCGGTGATGACGAGGCTCTTGGCGCCGATTGCGGCGCTGCCTGCCCCCCGTGCGCGGCTTGGGCAAGCGATTGAGCCAGTGTCGGCTGCGACGGCGCGACCGGAGGCGCTAACGCCGGATGGGTAGCGCTAGAAATCTGACGATTATCGCCAACGCTCCCCGTTGGTAACATACCACCGCGAAGCAAGGGCCGTTCCCGGCCATTGCCGCGTGCTGCAATTGGCGGTGGACCAGTAACCTCAGCAGGAGGCGGCACTTCACGTAAGGGTATAGAGCCCGGGTCACCGCGACTAGGCGCTTGTCCGTTCGCAGCCACCACCGCAGTTTTCTTCGGCGACGAAGGCTTCGGCGCTTTCGGTGCGGCCTCAACGTGTACGGAAGCCTTCTTGCGATCCTTTTTGCTCTTTGACTTCGGCTTGAAGAGGTTGCGCGCTTCGATCTTGCGCTCGGATTTGGCAATGATGCGTAACAACGCGATCACATCATCCGCTGGCATCGGGTCGCCGTAGTAGAAGCCCTGGCCATACTCACAGCCGATCGAGCGCAGGAACACCACGTCATCTGGCTCCTCGATCCCTTCCGCCACAACTTTCTTACCGAGCTCATGGGACAGCGCCACGATAGAGCGCACAATGGCACTTCCTGTACCTTCGCTCCCGCCACCGTTTTGCACCAAGCCACCGTCGATCTTGATCGTATCAACGGGGAAGCGTTGCAAATAAGCAAACGAGGAATACCCCGTGCCGAATTCATCGAGCGCGATCTCGACACCCGTTCCCCTCAGCACGTCGAGCATCTCGGTGGCCTGCTCAGGACTTTCCATAACCAGGGGTTCGCTGACCTCGAAACGGAGGCAGTTCACCGGGACGATTCCCTGACCGATGATGTGACGCAGCTCTTGAATGAAATCCTGTTTGAAGAGCTGCCGACAAGAAACGTTAACCGAAACGAACAGGGGCGACTCGTGTCGCGGCAATATCTTCTGCCAACTGGCAGCCGTATGTGCAGCCTTCGTCAGGACATGCGTGGAAAGCTTGATAATAAGATCGGAGTTCTCGGCCAGGGGTACAAAAGTCGCCGGCGACAATAGTCCTTCACGCGGGTGCTCCCAGCGAACGATGGCCTCAAACCCGGCAAGATCCTCAGTCGGAAGATAAACGATCGGTTGGAAGAATACCTTAAGCTGATCCTTCTCGACCGCCTTACGTAACTCGGCTTCCATCGCCGCCCGATCATCGCGGCTCGAACGCATCTCTGGGCGGAAAATCTCGATACGATCCGCACCGCTGCGCTTCGCTCGATACATCGCAATCTGAGCTTCCTTCAGAAGCTCATCTGGGCCACGCTCTTCTCCATCGTAAACCGAGACACCTAGCGATCCCGTGAGAACGATTTCCTTCCCTGCGATCTTGATCGGCGAACGCAAAGACCGCCGGATCCTCTCAGCCAACCCAGCCAGATCCCGGGCGCTCTGCTCGTTCAAAATCAGAATAGCGAACTGATCACCACCAAGCCGCGCCAGAGTATCCTGCGGCCCAAGATGCCGACTCAAACGCCGCGCCACTGTCAACAGCAGGCTATCGCCTACGACAAGACCAAGGGAGGCATTAACGCTTTTGAACTTGTCGAGATCGATACAGATGACCGTAGGCCGTACGGCAGCTTCACTAGCCGCACGCATACAGGCTGTCCCAAGACGGTCGAGAAAGAGTTCCCGGTTGGGAAGATTGGTAAGACCGCAGTGTACCGCATTGTGCAGAAGCCGCTCCTGGGCGCGCTTGCTTTCTGTGATATCGCGCATCAAACCAACGCAACGCACATCACGCCGGTCCGACGTTTCAATGCTCGCCGCGTCCAACTCATACCAGCGATACGAGTTGTCGCTGTGGCGCAAACGGAAATCGATACGGATCTTACCGCCAGCGCGTTCCTGCACGGACCAGAGCATAAGACGGAATTTCTCACGATCTGCCGTATGTAGGTGCGGAATGAAGTCTTCGACCTTACAGGTCAACTCGCCGCCGTTGAGCCCCAACGCAGCTTCGATAATCGGGCTAACCTTGACCTCATCGCGACGCGCATTCCATTCCCACGTTGCTGCACCGGCCCCCTCGACCGCGAGCGCCTGTCGCTGCTGTTGACTGGGCGAGGCGCCATACACCGGCTCTAAAGAGCGGAACGCAAACTGCGTAACCGTGAAACCGATCATCAAAACGATCAGAACCAAACCTGCTGCGAGGCCAGCTTCAATAACATCGCCCGACATCCTGCCGGTAAGCGTTACCGCTGTGCCAAAAACCCATACGAGGAAGATGATCCAAGTCGGTATGATCGACAGGGCCCGATCCTGACCTCGGAAAGCGAGGAACAGTATGATCGCAGCCCCCACACCGCCGATCACACAGAACGACAGGCGTGCAAACGTTGAAGCCAGACGCGGATCGACAACGGCAACCGCAACAAGCGCGAGCTGAGCCAGCATCCACACGCCAAAGAGCATGCGCACAAGCCCGTGACTTAAGCCCAGCCTGAGAAATGTGTGGAGGAAGATGACAAGACTGGCCGCAATCGACGCTTCACCCGCCGCGCGATAAACCGCGTTATCCTCAGGCCGCAAGTTGAACAGCTTATGGAAAAAGCCGAAATCGACGCACAGATAGACGAGCACACACCAAGCGACGAGTGCCGCGGACGGAAAGATCGCTTTGTGGTTCGCGGCAAAGATCGCCGTCAGAAAGATCGCCAATAGACCGGTCAGACCGAGCAACGCTCCGTTAAAGAGCTGCCGTTCGCGTACCTCAAGCTCATATGCCAATGGCTTCCATAGAAAGATCCGCGAAAAGCGCTCGGACGAAAGCTCAGCGACAAACGTGATCGTTTGGCCAGGTTCTAGCGTGATGCGGAACACGTCGGCCCGGTCGCTGTTCACACGCTCAGGCACAAAGCCGATTGATGGCGTCACCGCCTCAATGCGCCGGGCATCAAGATCCGGCCAGACCGTTCCGGAACCGACCACCGTGTAGCGATCTGCCGTAAGCCATCGCTCCATATCGGTATTGGTCGGGTTAGTCAGCGCGAAGACAATCCAGCTTGGATTAACCCCTGGCGTAGCCGCTTTGACGCTCATGCGCCCGACAACACCATCAAGCCCAGGTGCAGTTTCGACCTGCAGGCTGTCGCCGCGATTGTCGTAAAATTCGCCGTCGGTGGTTATCTCGATGCGATCCTGATCGGAACCGACCGTAATCGCCTTAAGCGCCGAAGCCGGGGATGTCGCAATGAGATTGGCGCAGCAAACCACAAGAACAGCCACTGCCAAGCTCAGCAGCCGCGCCGTGCTACAGCGCACGCCCGCGAGCACGGCGCCCGGCCATCCGGCTCGATCAGGTTGCTGATGCCTCATTCGTCGCCTGTCCCCCTGGCGATATCTTCAGCAAGAAGCGCAAACAGGACGTGATCCTGCCATACGCCATTGATCTTCAAATACCGCCGCGCGAGCCCCTCGCGCACGAATCCCACCCGTTGCAACACATTTATGGACCCAGTATTGGACGGCATCGAGGCAGCCTCAATCCTGTGTAACCGCAATTCGTCGAATGCGTAGTGGACAGCGGTACGTACCGCATCTGTCATAAACCCACGCCCGACAAACGGAAGACCAAGCCAATATCCAAGAGACGCCGCCTGAGTCACACCGCGACGCACATTCGTCAGCGTCAATCCACCGTACAGCTCACGCCCGTGCTCGTTGAAGACACCAAACGCGTACCCTGCATCATCGCGTGCTTCACGTTGATAGTGCCGAACCCGACGCCGAAACGAGGTTCGTGTGAGATCATCATGCGGCCAAACTGGCTCCCACGGCCTGAGATGCTCACGGCTCCGCGCCCGTAACTGGGCCCAAAGCATATAATCTGACGTCAAATAAGGCCGCAGCAGGACACGCCCACCGCGCACCGCAATCTGTATATCGTTTCCCAGGCCCACCTTAAGGAAAGCCACGGCCCGACCTCACTGCCGAATCGTGCCCAAACAATGGCTGGCACGTTGCGCGTGTCCACGCGATGAAGCCCCGGCACCAACCACAGCTGCCGCCGGCTGCTTGGCTATCATACGTTGCATAAGCTCTTTAACTTGGGTGGGGCTGACCTCTTCAACCTTTGCAATCAGCTCCTCCTTTTCGATCAGACGCCCATGGGCCATCAGATGCCGCGCCATTTGCTCAGCACGCGCCGACGAACTTTCTAGCCCCATCATAAGCCCGGCTTTGAGTTGGGCCTTGGCCCGTCCCATCTCAGCGTCCGTGGGACCATCCTGTGCCAACCGTGACAGCTCTTCAGACACCACATCAACCAGCTCTTGCATTTGCTCTGGCCCGGTTGCCGCATGCACAGCCAACAGCCCAGTATCGCTTAATCCCCAGGCTGACGAATAAATAGCGTAACACAACCCACGCTTTTCACGGACTTCTTGGAAAAGGCGGGATGACATCCCCCCGCCGAGGAGCCCAGAAAGCACCTGAACCGCAAAGAAATCCTCCGCGCGATAGGCAGGACCTTCAAAGCCGATCACAATGTGGCTTTGTTCAAAGGCCTTCTTTGAGGACCGGACCCCCCCGGCGTAAACTGCGCCACTGGTCGGATCACCGGACGGCGCAGACCCGTCGTCAAAAAGGGCCTCGGCTTGACGGCACAAACTGTCGTGATCAACAGCACCCGCCGCGCTCACCACCAACCGGTTCGCGGCATAGTGACGATCAAGGTAAGAGCGCAAATCCCTCGACGTAATTGCCTGCACGCTTTCAGGCGTTCCCAGGATTGTTCGCCCGATAGGCTGTTCAGGATAGGCTGCATCCTGGACGAGATCATAAACAAGATCGTCAGGGCTATCCTGGCTGGCAGCGATTTCTTGCAGAATAACGTCGCGTTCGCGATCAAGCTCCATCGGATCAAAGAGCGAGTCTTGCAAAATATCAGCCAGGATCTCCAAAGCCGTGCCATCGTCACCTTTGAGCACGCGCGCATAATACGCCGTCGTTTCGATGCTGGTGGCGGCATTAATTTCACCACCGACCTCTTCGATCTCTTCAGCGATCCGCTGCGCAGTCCGCGACGTCGTTCCCTTGAACGCCATATGTTCGAGAAGGTGAGAAATACCGTGCAGCGTTTCCGGTTCATGCCGGGCGCCGGTGTTCACCCAAACGCCAAGTGATAGCGTCTCCAGGTGATCCATCTGATGTGTCACCACCCTCAGACCATTCGCGAGCTCAGTGATCCTGGTCGTCATACTTGCCCCTGACGGATTGCACGCGCGTTCTGCTCGATGAAGGCTTCGACTTGACTGAGATCATTATCGAGAACTGGGTATCGCTCCTCATCACTGAGCAGCGTTGAAAGTCGGTCCGGGAGGCCTGGACGCATTCCCGTAATTTGCTCCATCGCATCAGGGAACTTGGCGGGATGTGCCGTCGAGAGCACAACTTGAGGAACGCCCATATTGGACTCGGGAGCGCGATCCGCAGCCCAAACCGCACAGGCCGTGTGCGGGTCCAACAGATAACCGCTCTCCGCCTGAACACGACGAATGGTATCGGCGACCTCGTTCTCACCAGCACGCGCCGCAGCAAAGTCAGCCTTGAGCGTCTCGAACGCCCGTGAACCGACATCGAACCGCCGAGACTGCTTCAGGCTCTCCATTTGAGCCCTGACGACATCGGACTGTCGCCCGCAAGCCTCGAACAGGTAACGTTCAAAATTCGAGGAAATCTGGATATCCATCGACGGTGACGTTGTCGCCGTCACACCGCGCATTTCATAACTGCCCGTTTCCAAGGTACGCGGCAGAATATCGTTCTCGTTGGACGCGATCACGAGTCGATCGATTGCAAGCCCCATCCGCTTGGCGACGTACCCCGCAAAAATGTCACCGAAGTTCCCGGTTGGCACCGCAAAGGAGACGGGACGTCGCCCCGCTCCAAGCGCAACAGCGGCAACAAAATAGTACGTCACCTGCGCCACGATACGCGCCCAGTTGATCGAATTCACACCTGACAGCTGCACCCGGTCACGAAACGCATGGTGATTGAACATCGCCTTCACCAACGCCTGTGCGTCATCGAAGGTCCCGCGCACCGCGATGGCATGGACATTCGCCTCCCGGGGCGTCGTCATCATGCGCCGCTGAACATCGGACACCCGCCCTTCCGGAAACAGGATGAACACATCGACGTTTTTCGATCCCCGGAACGCTTCGATCGCAGCCCCGCCCGTATCCCCAGACGTCGCGCCTATAATCGTCGCACGGCTATCGCGCTTCTCCAGGACATGATCCATAAGCCGGGCCAGGAGCTGCATGGCAACATCCTTGAACGCCAGCGTCGGCCCATGAAAGAGTTCCAGCACGAAGCGATTGGTATCGATCTGAACGAGCGGGGTTACAGCGGCATGCCCGAACGCTCCGTAAGCATCGCGGGCCATCGCCGCCAGATCTGCGCGCGAGATCCCTTCGCCCACATAAGGGCTCAAGACCTCTACCGCCACATCGCTGAACGGCATGCCGGCGAAGGCCTCAATGGCCTCCTGCGAAAATTGCGGCCACTGCTCCGGGACATATAAACCGCCGTCGCGTGCCAATCCCGCCAGCAAAACATCTTCGAAGTCGAGCGACGGGGCTTGGCCCCGTGTTGAGACGTACTTCAAGCCTTGAAACTTTCGTTTTTCGTTATGAGCAATTTCATGAGGCTAACCGCCCTCGCGCAGCACCCTAATGCGCTAGGCCGTGCACAACAAGACAGGCTTCTTGAGCCAATCCCGGTTACTCCGGGGTCCGCCGGCTCTCCAGCCTATGCCAGACAAAGGCGACATACACGCCGAGCAAGGTCAACGCCAAGCCGTACCATGTCAGGGCGTATTCAAAATGTCGGTTGAAAATCTTGACCTTACTGGTGCCTGGTTTGGGCCATTCCGCAGCCGGCACACCGCCAGCGACCGGCTCTGCTTCAATGAAAAAAGGCACAAGATCGGTCTTCGACGGATCGAACGCGGAGGCATGCATTCCGGCTAAATCACGCCAATACCACAGGTTGTCTGCCACATTGTTATCCGGTGTAAACGTTTCCTGTTTGGCACTCAGGCGAACGATCCCGATTATTGTGCGATCCTCAGCGCCACCCCCAGCAGGCCGAGTATCCGGAGATTTAAACCGCTCCGGCACATATCCGAGGTTAACCCACACATAACGCTTCTCCCCCACCCGCATGGGCGCAAACACGTCGTACCCGGGGCCATAGCCCTGATGCGGCGCGTACAGATAGCGCTCCTTTTCGTGATGCAGGATGCCGGGAACCTCCACACGCGTGTACTCGACATCACCGTCACGCGATCGGGCAATAACCTCGTCCAGCGATACCGGAGCCGCCTCCGCACGACTGTGTAGCCGCGAGATAATCGCGTCCTTTTCCACCTTGCGGCCCATCTGCCAGGTCCCAAGTCCAATCAGGATAGCAAGGCCCAGCAAAGTGAGGAGGCTGGGCCAGAGCAGACCGAGCTTTTGGTGGGATTGTTGTGAATCCGATTGCGTCATTCGTCAGAGAGCCGGCCTTCCTCGGCGCTGTATTTGTATTGCAATGCGATCAAGCCCCCTTTGAGAAGCCGCAAAAGCCCAAGCGCAACAACTGGGAGAATCAAAATCACGGCCGGTAGGGCGACCCACTCCGGCACGTCATATTTCAAGGTCGCGATCAGAGCCCCGCCAAGTCCGAGAAAACCAAGAATGAAAATGCCGAAGACGGCCGGACCATCACCAGTGTCAATGAAGCGGTAGTCCAAGCCGCAATGCTCACATGCGTCGGGCACATTGATGAGCGAACGAAACAATCGACCCGTGCCACAACGCGGGCACCGCCCGCTCAATCCCGCTCTAATCGCCGATACCTTTGGCTCACTCATGTCCTGCTCTCAACGGTCTCGACCTGCCGCAGCACCCATTGTTGTTGCGCAATCTTGCTTCAAAAAAGTTCAGGGCAGCCAGAGCCGCCCCGAACCAGATCCATCGAATTCGCGGTCTACGACTTGTCGCCGTACCGAAATTAATGCCCGCCTGGGTTAGGGCCTGCGCCCCAGACGTAGATCGATACGAACAAGAACAGCCAGACCACGTCAACAAAGTGCCAGTACCAAGCGGCCGCCTCGAAGCCAAAATGCTTCTTCGGCGTGAAATCGCCGCCGATCGCACGCAGCAAGCAGACGAAAAGGAACACCGTACCGATGATGACGTGTGCGCCGTGGAAGCCCGTGGCCATGAAGAAGGTCGCACCGTAGATGTGACCCGAATAATTGAAGGCTGCGTGGCCATATTCGTACGCTTGGCAGAATGTGAACAGGACGCCAAGAAGAACCGTCAGCGTCAGCCCCCAGATCAGGTGTTTGCGATTGTTCTCGAGCATCGCATGGTGCGCCCACGTCACCGTTACACCCGACAGAAGCAGGATCAGGGTGTTGACGAACGGCAGCCCCCACGGATCAAACGTCGAATGGAACGCATCGTTGGGCTGCGGAGGCCAAGTACCACCGATAAACTCATTGCGCTGAACCAGGCCGATTTGTTCCGTGACGTTGGTCGGCTGGAAAATTCCCGAAGGGAACAGCGCAACGTCGAAGTACGCCCAGAACCAAGCGACAAAGAACATCACTTCAGAAGCGATGAATAGGATCATGCCATAGCGAAGGTGGAGCTGAACCACCGGCGTATGATCACCGTGATGGCTCTCCTTGATGACATCGCGCCACCACATGAAAGCAGTCGCCATAACCAGCATCGCACCGATGCCGAACACCCAAGGCCCCTGGACGCCGAAAAGTCCGGCTCCGCCAGCCTGCGAGCGCATCCAGACGATAGCGCCCACAGCGAGGATGAGAGCCGAGAAAGAAGCAGCTATGGGCCACGGACTAGGCTCTAGCAGGTGGTAGTCGTGGTTCTTAGCGTGTGAATCAGCCATTAAGAGCTCTCCCGTTATCCCCTTTTTTGCCTAGGGCAGTTCTTCAAGGGCTTGCGCCCAGCCTTCCTTGCGTATTCACCCTCTCTGGTCGTCTTTTGATCGGAGAAACCAAAGCAGGGAGTAATCTAGTTTTCAGCCACCTTGCGCCGGCGTTTCCTTTGGCGCCTGCGCACTTTGACTGGGATTCTTTACAGGGTAGAAAGTGTAGGACAGTGTGATCTCCGACAGGCGTCCCGCATCTGCGTCATTGACGATTTCAGGATCGACAAAAAAACTCACGGGCATGTCCACCGACTGACCAGGCTCGAGCCTCTGCTCGGTAAAGCAAAAGCACTCAAGCTTATTAAAAAACTGTCCTGCAGACTCCGGCGTCACGTTGAACACAGCCGTCCCGGTGACCGGATGATCCGAGGTGTTGGTCGCGCGATAGCTCGCGAGCTTGGTCTCACCAAGATGAACCTCCATCGTGTGTTCAACCGGCTGAAATGCCCAGGGCAGATCCCGCGAAACGTTAGCGTCAAATCGCATCGTGATCGTTTGCGCCAACACCTTCTCCGCAGGCGCGCTGGCGACCTGGGTCGTGCCACCGAACCCGGTGACTTGACAGAACATGCGATACAACGGCACCGCCGCGTAAGCCATCCCAAGCATGCCGACCGCCATACCCAGGCAAATGATGCCCACCCGGCGATGACGGGCACCCATGCTGACTGACGGTGACTGATCAGCTGGTCCTTGCGAACTGTCTTTCGTCACGTCTTCCAAAACCCTCTCTATATCCTCAACCGGCACTATTACATGGGCCGATTGAAAACATTACCGCCAAGCCTCACGATCGTCGCAGCGTAAAAAAGGACGATCAACAGCCCCAGCGCGAGAGCGATCGCGATCGACCGCATCCGTTGCCGCTTCTTGTAGTCCTTGTCGTTATGGTCGTCGTTGTCCGACATCAAAACAAGCCTAACCCGGTGACCTGCGCGCCTGTCACAGTTGCGATCACATGCTCAGTCAGAAGTACTGCGAACAGTGCGAAGAGATAGAAGATCGAGAAGCCAAAAAGCTGCTTCGCCGCATGATCGGCTTCGCGTCCCTCGGTCACCCGCGCAACCTTAAAGGCAAACCACAGGAAAACTATCCCAAGCACGACTGACGTCGCGCCATAGGCCGCACCACCAAGACCGATGAACGACGGTGCAACGGCCAAAGGCACAAGCAAAAGCGAGTAGATTACGATCTGACGCCGTGTCTCCTTCGGACCAGCAACCACCGGTAGCATCGGCACACCAACACGCTCATAGTCCCTGCAGCGATAAAGTGCGAGAGCCCAGAAATGAGGTGGGGTCCACATGAAGATGATTAGGAATAGCAGAACACTTTCAATCGAGATTCCTCCCGTGACTGCAGCCCAACCAATCATCGGAGGAAATGCCCCGGCGGCACCGCCAATCACGATGTTCTGCGGCGTCCGGCGTTTAAGCCACATCGTATAGACGAAAATGTAAAAGCCGATTGTTAGGGCGAGAAGCCCTCCGGCGGTCCAATTGACCAGAACGCCAAGCGTCATGATCGACGCAACAGACAAAACGATACCGAAGCCAAGGGCTTCGCCTGCGCTTACGAGGCCACGAGGGATCGGCCGAGCTGCCGTGCGTGCCATATGCCGATCGATATCGGCGTCGTACCACATGTTGAGTGCACCGGACGCCCCAGCACCCACCGCGATAGCAAGGATCGCGATAATCGCCAGCACTGGATGCAGGTGCCCGGGCGCAGCAACCATTCCGGTCAGCCCGGTGAAAACAACAAGCGACATGACGCGCGGCTTCATCAAAGCCACGAAGTCTCCGACGCTTGGCGTCCCCGTAACCGCCACCGTCTCAACATCTGCCTGCAATCTCGACGTCACCGACATCTCGCAACCACTGATAAAGACCAAGTCTCTACGGAACCAACGTACCGCATCCCAGCCCCGACGCGTCCAGCAAGAAGCTCTGCCGATTACGCGCCTGGGTACCGCTCGACGGAACTATTCCTGATCCGCTAGCAACAGCGGACGATGCCGGTTGGCCCGCCCGCCACTTTAATACCCGCTTGTTCAGATCAAACAGGCGGCCCGGCCACAGATCGCGGCCGGACCGATCCCTGTCCCGATCAATGATGATCGGTTGCTTTGATCCGCGGCAGCGTTTCGAAGCAGTGGTACGGCGGTGGCGAAGACAGTGTCCACTCCAACGTCGTTGCGCCAGCACCCCAAGGGTTGTTGCCGACCCGCTCTTTGCGAGACAGGGCTACAAACAGACCGATGAAGAAGCAGATCGCGCCCACCGTTGTGATGTAAGAACCGATCGATGAGACCATGTTCCAAGTCGCAAAGGCGTCCGGATAGTCGACATAACGGCGCGGCATACCGGCAGCTCCGAGGAAGTGCTGCGGGAAGAACAGGATGTTCGCGCCAATAAACGTCAGCCAGAAGTGCAGCTTACCCCAGAACTCGGAGTACATTTTGCCGAACATCTTCGGGAACCAGTAGTACCAGCCGGCGAAGATCGAGAACACCGCACCCAGCGACAGCACATAGTGGAAGTGAGCAACCACATAGTAGGTGTCGTGAAGTGCACGGTCCACACCGGCGTTAGCCAGCATCACGCCCGTAACGCCACCAACGGTGAACAGGAAGATGAAGCCCAGCGCCCACAGCATCGGCAGACGGAACTGGATAGATCCACCCCACATCGTAGCGATCCACGAGAACACCTTCACGCCAGTGGGAACAGCGATGACCATCGTCGCAAACACAAAGTAAGCCTGAGATTCGACGCTCATGCCTGACGTGTACATGTGGTGCGCCCACACGACGAAGCCGACAAGGCCGATGGCAACCATAGCGTAGGCCATGCCGAGATAGCCGAACACTGGCTTCTTGGAGAAGGTCGCAACGATGTGGCTGATCATACCGAAGCCCGGCAGGATCATGATGTACACTTCAGGGTGTCCAAAGAACCAGAACAAGTGCTGATAAAGAACCGGATCACCGCCGCCAGCTGCATCGAAGAAGGTGGTGCCAAAGTTACGATCGGTCAGCAGCATCGTGATCGCGCCAGCGAGAACCGGCAGCGACAGCAGCAGCAAGAACGCCGTAACAAGAACCGACCATGCGAACAGAGGCATCTTGTGCATCGTCATGCCCGGCGCGCGCATGTTGAAGATCGTGGTGATGAAGTTGATGGCGCCCAGGATCGATGAAATACCGGCAAGGTGCAGCGACAGAATCACGAAGTCGACGGATGGCCCCGGATGTCCGCTCGTAGATAGCGGCGCATAAACCGTCCAGCCCGTTCCTGCGCCGTCCATGCCCGGAGGGCCTTCAACGAACATCGAAGTTAGCAGCAGAATGAAGGCGACAGGCAGAAGCCAAAACGAAATGTTGTTCATGCGCGGGAACGCCATGTCAGGCGCACCGATCATCAACGGCACGAACCAGTTGCCGAAGCCACCGATCATCGCCGGCATGACGACAAAGAACACCATGATCATGCCGTGGCCGGTCACGAACACGTTGAACATGTGCGGGTTGCTGAAGATCTGCATCCCCGGCTCTTGCAGCTCCAACCGCATTACGACTGAAAGCGCAACACCAATGATCGACGCCATCATCGCGAAGATCAGATAAAGCGTGCCGATATCTTTGTGGTTGGTCGAAAACAGCCACCGCTTGACGAAGCTCGTCGGCGCGCCCTGCTCATTATAACCTGCGTGAGCTTGATTGCTCATTGCGTTCGCCCCTTCAGATCTTGAGATCTTGCCTAGTTCCAACTGAGTTTCTGGCTCGTGAACCGCCGCAGCGCACGCCGGTTCACTCGTCGAGATCACTGCTGAACGGCAGCTACGTTTTGCTTAGCCTGTTCGATCGCAACTGCACGAATGATCTCACGGGCTTTTTTCTTGTCCTTCGCTTCCATAGCGCCGGCCCAAGCATTGAAGGTATCCTCACTGACGACACGCACCGCAATCGGCATGAAGGCGTGGTCCTTGCCGCACAGCTCAGAGCATTGCCCGTAAAAGATGCCTTCCTTGGTGGCCTTGAACCAAGTTGCCGTAACACGGCCAGGAACCGCATCGGTCTTCGTACCAAACGAAGGAATCGTCCAAGCGTGAATCACGTCCTGCGACGTCACCAGCACGTGCACCACCTTGTTAACCGGCACGATAACTTCATTGTCGACTGCCAGCAGGCGCGGCGAAGGAATACCTTCGTCGATCAACTCCTGCCGCTCGTCGTCCGTCAGCATCAACGAATCGAACGAAAAACCGCCCCGGTCGGGATATTCATGCGACCAGTACCACTGATAGCCCGTCGCCTTAATCGTCAGGTCGGGCTTCGGGTACGAGTACTGCAAATTGAGCAGCTTGAATGACGGAACCGCGATAGCAACCAGGATGATGATCGGCACCACCGTCCAAGCTACCTCCAGCATCGCATGGTGCGTCGTCCGCGATGGCGTCGGATTCGCCTTCTCGCTGAACTTGAAGATTACGTAGACCATAAGCGCCAGAACGAAGATCGTAATAGCGACGATGATGACGTTCACGAGGTCATAAAAGCTATGAATGTCATCGGCGACAGGCGAAGCAGCAAGCTGCATGCCTATCTGCATATCCGCAGGCTGTCCCAGTTTTGCCGCCATGGCAGGAACTGCCAAGCATACAGCCGTGACGATACCGGCGAGAACCGTCGACGACATAACGCCGAGCCATCGTTTCACCATTCTCCGCTCCCAAGTTACGCTCGGCCGTCGCCGAGTCTGCCCCTTTGATTGATAATCACGCCGGCCCCGGTCCGGCTCCGAGCATCCACTGGAGTGGCATCCTCACGGTCGTCGATCGGAGAGCAACTCCAGACCGCCGTAGGCGCCTTTATACAGCGCCAGTAAGTCATAGACTGAACGAAGTCGTCTAAGGTGCTCGGCAAGCGTTCCCAACCCTATCCAGAACACAAGCCGCATGCGGAGCTCAAGTCAAGTTCCATGCGGCATATATTCGCGATGGTCTTTGAACAATATTTGCACCCCTGTCCACCAAAACCGCCCAACAGCTCGGACAGTCCCAATTTAGCCTTTTTCGTTCCCGAGACGACACGACAAAGACTTCTCGCCAGACTAGATCATCAGCCACGCTGAAATCAGAAACGGCGGGGCTCAGCAATGGAGACGATCGCGTGCGGACCTGTGAAATTCCTCTGTCAGTTTTCCGCAGCAGCCGATTCGTTATTGCGGCGGTCATAGCAGTCCTAGTGACAGCCCTCGCTTTCGCACCCGCACAAGCGCAGGACGCGTCTCCCGACGGAAAAGTCAGATCTCAACACGGCGACTGGCAAATTGTTTGCAAGCCCCCGCCGCCGGGTGCCAGCCACGAAGTCTGCGCCGTTGTGCAGAGCGTCACGGCAGAAGACCGCAACAACGTCGGGCTGACCGTCTATTTTCAGCGCTTCTCGAATGGGACCCAGGTCCTGCGCGTATTCGCACCGCTCGGCGTCCTCCTGCCTCCCGGCCTGGGCTTGAAGATAGACGGCGCCGATGTGGGCAACGCACCATTTTTGCGCTGCCACACATTCGCTTGCTATGCGCAGGTGACCGTCGAAGAAAAGCTGGTCCAACAGCTCAAGAATGGAAAAACGGCAATCTTCGTAATCTTCCAAACCGAAGAGGCAGGCATCGGTATTCCGATTTCGCTGTCCGGCTTTTCCGATGCGCTGGCCGAACTGGCAAAGAGCAACTAATGCCCTTCTCGAACCCAACTGCCAATCTCAGCTAGTTTTTCGGAGCTGGTCGCGAAACCGCCAACGCGCTCCGGCGCACGAGCTGGCCCCAAGTGTCGTCATACTTGTGCACCAGCGACGTCGCTCCGCGCCCATCGACAAGGCCACGCTCTTCATTGTGCCAGTGGAAAATCCCACCGTTCAAATTGTAAACGCGATCCGCACCCGCCGCGAAAAGCTCCCTCTGGACGCGCTGTGCCAACGCTGAACTGCGCATCCCCACCGAACAGTAAAAGACCACCATCTTGCCGCGCACCGAGGACGAATAGCGCTGCAGGAAGGCGTCGGTGGGGATATTCGGATCAACCCGGATAGAGTTGGGAAGATGGCCGACGGCAAACTCATCCGCTTCACGCACATCTAACAACAGCACACCGGACTTACCCGACAGCCGTTGCGCCAAACCTTCCGACGACAAGTGAAGGACATCAGGAAACCTGCGGCGAACCATCGTCTCGGTCGCAAGCATCCGTTCGGGCTGCAGAGCGACCGCCTTAGGCGCCGTAACATCCGCCGTACGGCCAAATCCGACCCCAGTAGCAGACGCAGATGCAGTGAAAACGATCAAACCGATCGTCACAGATACCAGCGACACTCTGTCCACAACGCGCCAAAGCATAGACCAGATCCGTCGTTCACTGACCAACGCAGCAGCTCCTCAAAAAGCAACCTGAACTCAAACGACTTGCATGTCTCACAAGTGACGAACGAACACTATAGATGCGGGTTCCAACGACATCCCCACGTGACGGCAATTCACTCGAGAAGCCCAATACGGTCACGTGAAGATCCGCCCTTTCGCCACTTTATTCAAGGAGCATGAAAACCCGAAGCCGTAGGGCAAAACCAACACCAAGGGAGGCGTTAGTTGAAGGCAACTCAACATCCATCTTCAGGGATCGATGAAACTGAGGAGACGCGCCGTTATCGCCGTCTGGAAGCCTTCAACCCTGCATTCCGCCGCGATATTGAACGTTTGATGCAAGTCTCTCCTGAACTGGAGGATCTTGCCGATAGCTTTCCCGGATTGTTGTTTGCGTTGGCGACAGGCTACGGCAAACCCGCGAAGCAACGCGCAAGTATACAGGCGATCCGTCGCGGCTTACCCCTTCAACGCGCAGCGATGACCTTATCGCTGCCATGGTGGCTGCGCCGCCTTCCTCCCGCCGCCTATACTCACAAAATCAGCATGCTACCGAGAAACGTAGAGTTCTCCAGGCATGTCGTTGATTTGATTCCGACACAAACATCGGACATGGGCCCCTGGCTATGGGCCATTGAGCATGGCTATCGCGGATGCCACTGGCACTTCGCTCTTTGGGCCGCGCGCTGGCTATCTAGATCCAATCGCGTCCTGGCAAGCCCGGGCGGAGAAAATAATTTCCGCTTTCTAACGGCCTGGGCATGGCACGCCGAGCGAGAGGGAACGCCAGGCCACCAGCTTGTACGCAAACCCTGGTCATCAGAAATGGGCCTGCGTAAAGCACTGGACGAAGTGGGCATATGGCGCCGCCGTGTGGCCCTGGCCGTCGCGCTAAACTCACAAAAAGAAACCGACTGGCTCACCGAAGGCAGCGCCAACGGCTACGAATTTGTCGCATTACAGACACCGGAGGATTTCATTCGGGAAAGCGATAAGATGGAGAACTGCTTGGATCAGTTCAGCGATCATATGGAAGGCGGCCTCTCGCGCATCTTCTCCATCAGAAAGAAGGGGCGCACCGTCGCAAATCTGGAAGTCGCCCCTCACGACAGCGAACCCACAATAGCCGGCATCCGTCAGTTGCGTGGACGCCGCAATCACAAGGCACGACCGGAGGTATGGCGCGCAGCATATACTTGGCTCAGCGAGCAACCCTTGCGACCGCCACACGCTGCGGCTCGGCGCAGCGACCGGGCGAGGACACAGCAAGCCGCATTGGAATTGTGGCTACCCTACCTGGAATTTCTCGATACGGCGGGGCTCGCCGAGGAGTTCGCGGCCTCAGCAATTGGCTTGAAGCCCATTGCGAGCAAGCGCCTTCCAAAAAGGAAAGTAAGTCTCTAAACCAGCACTCGAACACCCCGTGGCGCACCTCGCAAAGTAACATGCGCAAGGCAACCGCCGTCAAAGAAAGGAATGGTCAGGCCACACGCCGTTGTTCTCCTGTTGATTTGACGTGCACTCGTGTCGAGCGGCGCGACTTCTTTCCAACCGGCAAAGAAATGAGATCACGCTCGGGTTCGTCAGAAACCTTCTCAACCACAGGCGTTGCATGGGTTGGCGCGTTTGCCGTTACGTCAAGCACCTGCGCGATGCGCCGTGTGCTCTCCGCCCCTTGCGAAAAAGCGGCTTCCCAGAATTGAGCCTGCACATTGAGAATATCCATCGGCGTCCGGCATCGTGCCAACTTACTGGGCATCCCAAGACAGGCCTGCATCCTTCTGCTCGTCAGTCCCCACAGCTCTAGCTGACACTGACCAAGCCCCTTAAATTTCCGTTGTGTTTCATCGGATTGGGCAACCGGGCTTGCAAAATACGCTTCGCACATCGCTTGCCACGAACCGAAGCCTAAATCACTGATATTATGTAATGATTTCATAACTCGACTCCCTGACCGCGACCAGCTTGCCTCCTACCAGCCGCTTGAAGTGGAAGTATAACTCACGATCGAAAATTCAACCGCCGGAAGTCAATTTGTCCACAGCTCGCCAGAACAATTAAGATGCTGCAGCGCAAAATAAATTTCCCAACCTTCTCGAAACTCTCAACAGATGCTCGCCATCAAAAATTTCAATCAAAAATAATTATCGAACAAAACTCACAACCAAAAATTGAATATAGAGCCATTAACCACTTTATATTTGACAGTACTCGTCCTATATATTTGACAGTACTCGTCCTATCGCGAAGCTTTAGCCATGTTTCCCATCGCCGCTCCATGTTTCCCGCGGCGGAAAAACCCTTTGTATTTGTGTATTTTCATGTTGAGTTTCGTCTTTCTCAAGCAGGTCGAAAATATAATTTCAGCACGAGCTCAAGCGTGCTTATACCCCAAAGCATTGGTAGCGCTCGCTCTAATTATCAGCGCTCAACCCGTAGCAGCGAATGACGGAAACACGCCAACGAGGCACTATGAAACCTGGGTCGGCGCGGACACCGCCAAGAATGTTTGGCTTCTATATTCGGGAACGACTGCATCTCCATTCGGGCACATCTATGAAGACGGCCTTCGCCTAAGGTTTGTTGGCGGCTATGGCCAGTATACTTACGGCGGCAAACGTCCTGAGCTTAATCCTGCCTACACGGGTTTCGGAGCTGAACCGTGGCTCATTACGCCATATAAAACCTTCAAGGCACGGGTGCAGTTTGCGGAGGCTCTGATTGGCTATCAGTTACGTACTGGCGAACTTACGACCAAAGCTTTCGTCGGCATTTCGGCCATCGATCACGATATCCGTCCCGGAGACTATGCGATCCTTCCCGACGCAAACGGGAAACCGCAAAAATACTCCTTTAACTTTGCAAGTGGGCTTGATGTCGGCGTCAAAATCGCCCTTGAACTATGGTTGAATCTCGGTGCCGACGCCTATGCCTCTCTCGACCTTGCTTGGTCGGACGCCCACCTGACGCGATCCGCACGTGCGCGGATCGGACATTACTTATTTGATGGCCTGTCCGCAGGCCTGGAAGCCAACTTCAACTTGGACAGAAATGGCGAAGTCCGCCTCAAGGACGAAGAATTCGTCACGGACGCACCTATCGATTACGCCCGCTTCGGTGTGTTCGCGAGATACAATTGGGACGGAGGAGAAATTTCCGCTTCAGCCGGTCTACTCGGGGACTTCACGCAAAATCAGTCTGCATATGGTACAGTGAACTGGGTAACTCAGTTCTAACAAACCATCAGCCGCAGAGAGCGCATCGAGAGCAATCATGATCGGACTACCATCTGCGAACATTTCGCGAGCAGCAATGGCGGCCGCTTCATTGCTTGTCTTGCTCACGGCCCCTGTCCACGCGAAGACGTGCGCGGATCAAACGGTTTGGGCGCGCGGAGAACCCTCCGTCCTACAATGGCTCGCCAAAGCGAAAACAAAAGCCAATTGGCGCGCAAAGGTCAGAGCTTTGCCGGATCTTGGCGATCCATTTGCCAATTGGGAACGGGCAGAGAACGCCACCGAACACTGCGTCTCGGGTCCATCCGGAACGGTCTGCGACTTCGAAGGCACCCCATGTCGTAAAGACTGAGAAGCCCGTTAGCCATTTGTAAAATATGAGAATATCTGGACAATAAAACCCAGATGAGATTTTTGCGCGTCGGGATCGATTTGCAATCGAACGACTTGACGACGCCACAATTCATCAACAAATAGAACGCCCATTCTGTTTGCGAACAGTGAATTGACACTCTGTTACCTGCGAAACACCGGTTGCTCCGATAAAGCGGTTACTTTGACGATTTGCGTAGCACCCAACCACAGCACTTGAACAAGTGCCGCAGACAACTCGATCCAACCTCGACCTTTCGGTTCGGCCACCCATGCCCAAGTTAAGGCCAGAAACTCTGACGGCACGTCGCGAGCACATTCTTGACGCTGCGGAACGCTGCTTTGCGCGTTCCGGCTTCCATCAATGTACGATGGCTGAGATTTGCGCTGAAGCGGGAATTAGTGCTGGCGCTCTCTACAGTCACTTTCCTTCGAAAGAAGCCCTAATCGCTGGTAGTGCGGAACGTGACCGGTCCAATCTCACACGCCAATTCGCCGAGGTCGCGGATACCCCGGATCTGCCGACAGCTCTCACAAAGATTGCCGAGTACTACACGGTCGACGAACCCCAATATAAGCGCATTTTGACTGCCGAAATCGGACTGGAAGCCACACGCAACAATGGCATTCGTGAGATTTTTAACTCCGTCGACGGTTTTGTAGTGAGCAGCCTTCGGGAAGTTATCGAGCGTTCCCAACAGGAAGGTCGCATCAAACCAGATCTCGATGCGCGAACTTTGGCTGAACTCCTCAGCGTCATTGGCGAAGGCTTGATGTGGCGGCGTGCTGTTATTCCAGACTTCGACGCCAAGCCGTTGCTGCCTGCGATCACCAGCATCGTCGAAACGCTCTTTAACCCAACCTCACAACAACCAGGTGCCGCGACGCCGGCCAGACCTGCCGAGATCGAGGAAGACGCATGAAAAAGTGGCTTCTACTGATCGCGGTCGTGGCCGTGCTTTCCGCCGGCGGCTACGCCTACGTCTACGGCGATCTGCAAAAGCAGTTGGCTGAGAAGTTCGCGCCATCCAAAACCGATAACAAATCCGCAGATAAATCGAGCAAAGAAACAACCGAAGAGCAATCCTCTTCCTCCAAGGCCGTAGCGCCTGAGGATTCGGCAATTGCAGTTTCAGTGGCGGTAGTCCAACCCGCACTGTTTGTCGAAACCGTTATGGTCACGGGCTCTCTTGTTGCCCGCGAGCAAATCTTCGTGGCGGCGGAAATCGAAGGCCAGCGGATTGTGGAGCTTTCGGCCGAAGAGGGTGACTACGTAAAGAAAGACGATCTGCTCGCGACACTCGAAAGCGAGGCGCTCTCGGCCCAACGCGCCCAAATCACGGCAACCATTGCACGTGCCGATGCTGCCATCGACCGAGCCAAGAGCCTGATCGTGGAATCTGAAGCGCGCCTCGATGAAGCGGAAGCCGAGTTAAAACGCGCAACGCCATTGCGCTCCTCCGGATATCTTTCCGAGAGCACATATGACCAGCGCCGGGCGACAGCACGTACCGCGCGAGCCCAGCTGACGGCAGCCAAGCATGGCCTGGTCCTCGCCGAAGCCGAGAAGAACCAAGCTGGAGCTCAGGGCCGGGAACTGGATTGGAAACTATCGAAGACGGAAATTCGAGCCCCGACCAGCGGCCTGATCTCTCGCCGCACCGCGCGCATCGGCGGCCTCGTTTCGAGCACAAAGGACCCGTTGTTCCTGCTTGTCTCGGATGCCGAGATTGAACTCGACGCCGAAGTGCCCGAAACCAAACTCACGCGCTTGAAAATCGGACAGAAAGCTCAGATCAGCGCATCCGGCGGACCAATGGTTGAAGGGACCGTCCGCCTTATCTCACCAGAGGTCGACATCGCCTCAAGGCTCGGTCACGTCCGTATCTTTCTTGGCGCAAACCCAAACTTGCGTGTTGGAGCTTTTGCGCGCGGAACCATTGAAACGTCACGCACAAACGGATTGGCGGTCCCACAGTCAGCGGTACTGTACGAGACAAGCGATACCGCACAGCGCCCTATGGTCCAGCGCATTGTGGAGGGCAAGGTGGAAACCGTCGAGGTAGAGATCGGCTCTATTGCCGCCGGGTTTATGGAGATCACATCCGGTCTTACGGAAGGTGACGTCGTCGTCGCCAAATCCGGAACATTTCTGCGCAATGGCGACCACGTCAGACCAATCAAGCCCTCACCCAAAATCAGTGAGGCAAACTAATGAACACCAACGTCTCAGCGTGGTCGATACGACGACCAGTCCCCGCCCTGGTCCTTTTCATGGTACTGGTTGTGATTGGTACGCTGAGCTTTGGCACGCTGCCCATTACACGCTTCCCAAACATCGACATTCCGATTGTTCAGGTCTTGATTACTCAAGCCGGCTCCGCGCCTTCTGAACTCGAAACGCAGGTCACAAAAAAAGTCGAAGATGCCATTTCCGGTGTTAACGGCGTCAAACACCAAACGTCGACGATCACCGAAGGCTCATCCACCTCGATGATCGAGTTTCGGTTGGAAATTGATCCCGACCGCGCATTGAACGACGTCAAAGACGCAATTGCGCGCATCCGCGCAGACCTGCCACGAACCATCGACGAGCCGATCGTTCAGCGTATCGAAATCGAAGGTCTTCCTATCGTGACCTACTCGGCGCGCGCGCCGGCGATGACCCCAGAAGAGCTGTCGTGGTTCGTTGATGATACCGTTTCGCGTGCTCTCCGAAGCGTTGCCAACGTCTCAGCTGTTGATCGCATCGGCGGCGTCACCCGTGAGATCCATGTTGAGTTAGATCCTGATCGGCTTCTCTCACTCGGCATCACTGCAGGTGACGTGAACCAACAGATCCGCGCAACCAACATCAACCTCGCCGGGGGCCGGGGTGAAATTGCCGGACGCGAACAAGCAATCCGTACCTTGGCTGGCCAGAAGTCCGTGGCAGATCTGGCCGCAACCAGCATTGCGCTACCGGGCAACCGCTACGTCCGGCTCGATGAACTTGGCAAGGTCGTTGATACTGTCGAAGAGCCACGCACATTCGCCGACCTCGATGGCGAACCCGTCGTCGCTTTTGCAGTCTCGCGCGCAAAAGGAGCCAGCGACACCAACGTAGCTGACGCAGTCGCAGAACGTATTAAACAGCTCCAAACCGAATACCCGAACGTCATCTTTACACGCATCGATAACACCGTCGATTACACCTACGGGGTGTTTGAATCGACCATGAAGACCTTGATGGAAGGTGCCGTCCTCGCCATTCTCGTCGTCTTTGTTTTTCTCCGAGACTGGCGCGCAACCATCATCGCGGCAATTGCCCTGCCCCTCTCGATTATTCCGACATTTTGGGCGATGGAGACCATGGGCTTCTCGCTCAATCTCGTGTCGCTTCTCGCAATAACTATCGTTACTGGCATCCTGGTCGATGACGCCATCGTCGAAATCGAAAATATTGTCCGCCACATGCGCATGGGCAAATCCGCCTATCGCGCAGCCCTTGAAGCGGCCGACGAGATAGGTCTGGCTGTGATCGCGATTACGGTCACGATTATCGCAGTCTTCATGCCCGTCAGCTTCATGGGTGGAATCGCCGGACAGTACTTCAGGCAATTCGGCATGACCGTGGCGTTTGCCGTCGCGTTCTCGTTGCTCGTCGCGCGATTGATAACACCGCTCCTCGCCGCCTACTTCATGCGGTCCAACAAAGAAGCCGTCGAAAAAGAAAGCTGGCTCCTCCGGATCTATACGCGTCTCGTCGGATGGTCCGTCCATCACCGCATCAAAACCGTTCTTCTCGGCATTGCGATCTTTTTCTGCTCGATCGGCTCATTCTATTTGCTCCCGTCCGGCTTCCTTCCGGTAGAAGACGTCAGCCGGTCCCTCCTGGCCATTGAACTGCCACCGGGCTCACGCATTGAGGACACGCGCGAAGTCACGGAACGCATTGCCAACCACCTGCGCCGCCGTCCTGATGTCGAAAGCGTGTTCGTCAACGGCGGCAACCTGATGGGTTCTGGCGCCGAGGTGCGTAAGGCGACTCTCATCATCACGTTGAAGCCCAAGGACAAACGCGAGAAACCGCAAGCCGAAATTCAGGAAGAGATCGGCCGTGAACTGGCCGACATCCCGGACGTGCGCTACTGGTTCCTCCAGGACAACGGCCAACGCCAGTTCCAGCTCGTCGTATCCGGCCGAGACGGCGAAGCTGTTGATCGCGTGGGAGCTGCACTGACGAGCCAAGCCAATCGCCTCCCGCAACTCCTCAACGTTGTCTCGACAGCGGAACTCGATCGACCGGAACTACGCGTCTTTCCAAAGAGCGATGTTGCAGCCGACCTCGGCGTAACAACCCAAGCCATTTCTGAAGCGGTCCGCATCGCAACGATCGGCGACATCGGCGCCAACCTCGCAAAGTTTGACGTCGGCGACCGGCAAATCCCCATTCGCGTCAAGCTTCCCGACAGCGCGCGCGCCAATCGGCACATGCTCGAGAGTATCAAGGTTCCGACAGCGTCCGGCGGATCAGTGCCGTTATCCACCGTCGCGCGCTTTGAACTGAGCCAAGGCGCGACATCTATCGATCGCTACGACCGAACCCGCCGCGTCCTCATCGGAGGCGATCTGGTCGGTCGCACTCCTTTGGGCGATGCAGTGAACGCAGTTATGAAACTGCCGGCCGCACAAAACCTGCCCGAAGGCGTTGTGATCAAGCAATTCGGCGATGCCGAGGTTATGGCGGAAGTGTTCGAAAGCTTTGGCCAAGCCATGGCCGCTGGCTTGATGATGGTCTACGCTGTCTTAGTCCTGCTTTTTGCAAGCTTTTTGCAGCCCGTTACCATTCTGTTCTCCCTGCCGCTCTCGATCGGTGGCGCCATCGTCGCCCTAGCAATAACAGCAAACTCCATCAGCTTGCCTGTCGTCATCGGCGTGCTCATGCTTATGGGTATCGTGACCAAGAATGCCATCATGCTCGTGGATTTCGCTGTAGAAGAAATTGCGAGCGGCGTCCCGCGCAATGAAGCCATCGTCGACGCTGGCCGCAAACGCGCGCGACCCATCATCATGACGACAATTGCAATGATCGGCGGCATGCTGCCATCAGCCTTGGCCCTCGACTCTGGCGGTGAGTTCCGCGCGCCTATGGCCATCGCTGTAATCGGCGGCCTAGTTTCTTCGACGGTGCTCTCACTTGTATTTGTACCCGCCGTCTTTGTTCTCATGGACGATGTGGGCCGCGTGTTAGGCCGTGTCTTCGGGCGTTTCGTTGGCGCCGTCGACGAACCGGATGAGCCCACCGCGCATTCCGCAAAACCGCTTCCGTCAGGCTCTCCAGCAGCTTCGGCCGAATAGGTCACGGTGGATTGTTAATCGGGAAACAAATTTATTGCCCCACACCACGAACTTAGCGCTATCAGCTAGCGTTCACCGTTCGTCGCAAAATGAATTTCTTGCAGCCCGGAAGGGAACTAAATCCATGTTTGACGCGAAAAGCCTCCTCGATGCACTGGTGGGCGGCGCAAAGCCCGCACACACATCAGGCGCACCAGATACAACAGCACACGGCGACCCACTTGGCGACCTCCTGCGCAATATCATTCCCGACAAGAACTCAGAAAATGCAGGCGCCGCAGCGCCCCCATCGTCGTCAGGAGACGACATTGGCGACATCCTCAACAACCTAAAGGAAAAAATTGGCGCTGAAGGCGGCCTCGGTGACATTCTCGGCCAAGTCTTTGGCCAAGCCACTTCCGGCGTCCGTGAAGGCGCCGGCAAGATCGACGAAGCCACGGGAGCCAGCGACAGCGTCGGCGATGCCGTCCGTCAACTTTCCGGCAAATCACCAGAAGAACTGATCGCCACCGTCCGCGAAATGATCGCCAACAACCAGCTCGGCGCTGGTGCGGCATTGGGCGGCCTCGGCGCCCTGATCCTCGGCACTCAGACGGGCCGTTCAGTCGCCGTGGGCGCGGCCAAGATAGGTGCGCTGGCGCTCATCGGCGGCCTTGCCTACAAAGCTTATCAAAACTACCAGCAAGGTCGGCCTTTGATCACCGGAAAGGACGAGGTCGTAGCCGAACCTCCTCCAGGCTCAGGGTTTGAACCCTCAGCCGTCAGCAATAGGGAAGCGTTGACGCTTATCCGCACTATGGTGGCCGCCGCAGCAGCGGATGGCCGGGTCGACTCGATCGAGCAAAATGCAATTCTCGGCAGTCTTCCCCAACATGGCCTGAACGGAGAGGCCGAAGAATTCCTCGCCGCCCAACTCAATCACCCCGCATCGATCGACGAAATAGCCGGAGCGATCCGATCTAAGGAAGAAGCAGTCCGGGTCTACACAGCCGCGCGCATTACCATCGAACCCGATTCCGATGCTGAAAAAGACTTTCTGGCCAGCCTCGCCTCACGGCTCAACATTGAGCCAGAGCTGGCTGCACATCTCAATGCCTCAGCACGCCAAGTTGGCGCCTAGCTATATTCTTTAGATACGAGAAAAAAGGGGAGGCCAAACGCCTCCCCTTTCGATTTCTGTCTTTTACCGCAGCCGGTCTCAAACCATCCGAGGCAATAGACAGCGTTGGCTGTCAGTTGTTGTTCATGCCCGTCGTAACTGACGACTGCTGATCCTGATCCTTCTTGAAGAAGACATCGACACGCATGCCTGTCAGCAGCGGCGGTGATCCATCCAGATCAGCAACCACTTCCAATACATCGACATCGTTGGGACGACGCGGACCACGTGACGCGATACGCGGGCTACCCAGCGCCGACGCGATTTCAGTCACTGCGCCAGTGAATTCACGATCAGGATAGGCGTCGGCCTTAATGACGACCTTCTGACCAACGCGGATCTTGGAAACATCACGCTCTTCGACTTCTGCGCGCACACGCAATCCCGAAACGTTACCAAAAAGGACGAGAGGTGATTGCGGGCCCGGTGTTGCGATCTCGCCTTCGCGCGCGATCACGTTCAAGACCGTACCGTCAAACGGCGCCCGTACACGCGTCTTTTCATAGGCATTTTCAGCCATGGAAAGCTCAGCCCGCGCAATCGTCAAAGACGTCTCCAGCCGTGTCGGCAGAGGCATGTCTGAACGCTCCGCAACCTTGGCGAAATTCTTGCGTTCATCGCGCACTAACGTCTGAGCCTCATCGACAGCTTTGCGCACATCGGCAAGGTCGGCCTCAGACGCATCGCCCGCCCGTACACGCTCAGCGGTGTCGTCGAATTTCCGCCAATCGTCAAAGAGCGAACGTTCGGCATCTGCCAACGCATCCTCCGCGCGGCGGCGATCAAGCGCAGGCCCTGTGGCCTCTTCCTCGCTGCGCTCGCGCTTGCGCACCTCAACTTCTGAACGTGCTGCTACGACCCGCTGCCATGCGTCATCCGCATCAAGCTTGACCAGAATATCGCCCTTGCGAACTTGCGCGTTCGTCGCGACGGGAATCTCAACGACCAATCCGCCGGTCTCAGCCGAAACCTTGACCTCACCCGATTTGGGCTCGATCCGCCCAGTCGCCGAAGCGGCCCACCGCGCGCGAATAACCGAGTTTGAATCCACTTCCGCCGCGGTCTGGGCATGCGCTGCACCCGCGGTCCAACTCTGCTTGAGAACCGTCGATGCTATCGAAGCCGCCAGAACGCTCGCAATAGCGAACGTTGCCAAGGTCGAGTTAATTTTAGGCATGAGCTTTGCGCCTCTTTGTCAAATCCGTAATTTCTGGAGCATCTAGCCCCTGCGGCCGGCGCTCTTCGCCGACGATAAGACCGTCTTCAATCTTGACCACGCGATCGGCGTAGCCGAGCGTTCGCGGATCGTGTGTCACGGCAAGAACGCTACGGTTCTGCTCGTGAGCGATCCGCGCCAAGAGCTCCATGACGGCATGACCGTTCTCACTATCGAGCGCAGCGGTCGGCTCATCGGCGAGAACGATAGACGGTGAGCTGACAATGGCGCGGGCAACCGCCACGCGCTGTTGCTCACCACCCGACAAATTGCCGGGGTAATTCATCAATCGGGCACCGAGCCCAACCTCGCGCAGAACATCTTCGCTGCGCGCCGCCGCTTTGTAACCTTTTTGCCCCCGGACATCGAGCGCGATGCGCACGTTCTCGAGAGCAGATAGCGTCGGAAACAAATTGTAGGATTGGAAAATGAAGCCAATGTGAGCGCGTCGCAACTCCGCCAGTTGCTCGGCACTGAGCCCCTCCGTGTTCGTCCCTGCGACGGTCAACGACCCTTCCGTAGGAGTCATGATACAGCCCAGGATCGAAAGGAGCGTAGTCTTGCCACTGCCTGAAGGCCCCATGAGCAACGTGAGTTCGCCGGGCACGAGCGACAGGTCAACGCCCTTCACAGCGACGACCTTGCCCGCACCGCGTCCAAGCTCTTTCACGATGCCCTTAGCTTCCAGAACTGGCTTACTCGTGGTCATCGGCTAAACACCGTCGCTGGGTCGATCTTCGTTACCTTGACGATGGCCGATATCGCCGAGATGGCGCACATGAACACGGTCACGGTAAAGAGTGCGGCCGCCAATTGCGGCGTCATTAGAATTGGCAGCGGCGTTGACTGGCTCGCAAAAACAATCACGCCCGCCAATATCATGCCTAGCATATAACCAAGAATAGCGCTGAGGCCTGCTTGGGCTAGGATTACTTTGTGAATATATCCGGATGAAGATCCTAATGCACGCAGAGTTGCAAACTCGTTGATGTGATCCTTCGTACTGGAATAAAGGGTTTGCGCCACGATTACAGTGCCCACCAGAATACCGAGCAAAGCGCCACCAATAAGCGCAACGCCAGCACCCGTACGGAACAACCATTGTTTCAGGCTACGGTCGTGAAATTCTTCTTTTGTCAGAACTTCCGCCGACTCAAGCCGGTTCAGCAATTGTTTTCTAACCGTCTCGACATCGGCATTTGGTGCGAGTTTTACAAGATGAAAGGTCGCAATATCGCTCGGCAAATTGAGGAGCTGCCGCGCACGCGATAGAGGCATGTAAACATAAGGTGACTGCGTGAATGAGCGAATGCCGTCTGTCAACGCATTGATCTTAACGCGCCCAAAGTCGATTTGCGCAGAATCGCCAATCCCATGAACACCGAGGTCAGAAAGATAGGTGCGATCAACTGCAATCGCGTCCGGTGCTTTGATGTCTTCCCACGTCCCCTTCACCAAATTCCAGGGCTTTAACGCACCGTCTTCGGCGTCGGATCCGACAACGACAACACGCGTAGAGCCGCCCTCAGGTTTACGCCACTCGGCAAACTTCACCACGATAGGCGTCACCGAAACAACGCCAGGTGTCGCGAGTGCCTGATGCCGTTCGCGCGTGCTTAGCAGCGCACCGCCATCCTCGAAACTTTTCGCCCCAAACGCCGTAATCCAGAGCGTCGCATCTGCTTGGTCGATGTTCGCTGTGATCATGCGGCTCGCGCCGAGATAAAGGCCAAGCTGAACCGCGACCAGCACAATCGAAAAGAGAATGCCGACCAACGTAACCGTAAGTCGTACGCGATCATGAAATAGGTTTCGAAATGCGAGTGTCAGAACCATTTAGCCAACCCGGCGTTGCGCCATTGATTTTTATCGCCATCAGTTCAACAAGAACTTCGCAGGCGCATAGAGTGCCGCTAGCAAGGTCCGAATTCTGTCGCCTAGAAGGCGTTCCTATCGGGCCATTAGCGCGGGAACGAAAAATCATGCCATATCGTTAGGTTTTACAATACAATTTTATAGTTAACGTATGGCAAGATATAAGTTTTTTGAAGGCTACGACCGATTTTCCGGCTATCTCGAAGCCGAGCCCCGATCCATCAGAGTGTAAAATATTAGCCTACAGTTGAGAAACCAAGCTTTCGCCGCTTATTTTGTTTACATCAGCCTCTAAAACCCTCTCGTCAACTATTGAAAAGCCCAGCCATGTCAAGTCTTTCACTGACCTCAACCCGGAAACTGCGCGTCATCGCCGCAGGCGGCGCCGCGGCTTGCGCGCTCGTCATTCATACGACTATAGGCTCAGCGATCGCCCAGGAACCACCTCAGGAACTTGGCATTTGGTATGACGACACCGGTCGTGGTGCTGTCAAAATCTCTCAATGCGGCACCTACCTGTGTGGCCACATCCACTGGCTCAAATCGCCTCTCAACAGCAAAGGCGAACCGCTTCACGACGCCAACAACCCAAACCCAAATGCGCGCATGCGTCCCGTGTGTGGCATGCAGGTTTTCGGCCAACTTACGCCCCAGGGCGACGGCACATGGGACGGCGGCTGGATCTACGATCCCAAGGTCGGCAAGTCCTATGACGTCGAAATCAAGAGCGCAGGCGCCGATGTCTTGGAGGTCCGCGGCTACGCTGGAATTAAGATGTTTGGCAAAACTCTCGTTTGGCGCAAAGCCCCCGACGATCTACCCAATTGTGATTTAGCCGAAGCGAACGGGAGCAAGCGCTAAGGCAGCAACCAAGAGCCTCCAGAAAGGTTCCTGGAAATAAAAAAGCACAGCACAATTCCAAGCGCTGTGCTTTTATTTTTCTCTCAATAGCGCGCAGCTCTCGTGAACTATTCTGCAGCGCCGGCTTGCACCGCATCAGCAACGCCAACGCTTCCGACACGTGCCCGCTGCTGGTCACGCCGCGCGAGCATGCGCTGAACGAAATCAACGGCACGCTCCATCACGATATCTCTCTGCCGATCGAGCGTAACCATATGGTAGCTGTCATCAAGCACGATCGTCTCGACGTATCCACCTAGATCTTTCTGCAAAACCAGTGTGTTAGAGAGGTTGCTCTGATCGTCGTGACGCGGATGGACGATGATCGCCGGAGCCGTGCACGCACCTAGGTTGCGCTTCACAGCCTTCACCAGTCGATGGAACTCCAACACCATCACGCCCGAACGCGCATAAGCCTGCTCGACGCCAGGACCCGAGCCCTTGAACGCCTCGATCATGAAATTGCGAACGCGCTCATCCTTGATACCGTGCGGCTCGCGCTGCTTGAAACGGAACATCCGCGCAAACCAACGCTGCGTAACCAAGCGATAAAAATTGAAATACCAGGGAATAGCCCAGCCGTTCGGCCACAACGTCGGCGCAAACACGAGCAGGCCTTCCACTTCGTTAGACCGCTGCTGAGCAAGCCGCATCGCGACAATAGAGCCAGCCGAAAGCCCGCCAATAAGAACCGTATCGCACTTGGCCTTGAGCTCGTCGAAGGCCTTTTCGGCTTCCGCATACCAGTCCTGCCACCGCGAAAGGCTAAGCACGTCAGTACCATTCGCCATACCGGGAAGCATAGGGCAACTCACCGTGTAGCCGTTGCGCGCAATGCCCTGAGCTAAGAATTTAAGCTCCATGGGCGTCCCGCCGAGGCTATGGAACAACAGCACCCCGACTTTGCCGCCCCCGTAATGTATGCTGCTCAGATACCCTGTATTCTTCTTTTTGTTCATGCTTCTGTACGCTTCCGCTGACATCCGAGCCGAGCTTTGTGTAGGCGATCTTTATCACTGCGAGCGTCGACCTTTAGCCGACACATGCTCCCGCGCGTGTAACCTACGGAACTGCCATAATGTATTGGCGTCCCCCGCTTGGCTCGGTGACTCTACCGAGAAGGTTTATTCCGCCGCTCTGGTCATCCCGCTCATCCCGACAACCTCACCGCGACGAATACCCTCCTGCTAATTCGCAGGCTAAAACTCCCTCTGCTATCATTTGAGCTTTCCGGCGGCCTTATAAGACAAAGAATGTCATGGCACCGTTAATTGGCTTGTATGTCACCTACTGAACGAAACGTATCGCCTTGACGATAGGGCAACGTGACGCAATTGCGAATATCCAAAAATTGAAACGCGTAAAATGAATCTTTTCGTAATGTCATATCTATAAGGATACATTATCGATAACTTACGCAACGCATTTACGCCCTCTGTGTGCGGATTGACACATCTGTTGTCACGCTTCCGCCGTCCACGACCGCGGCACTTTCCGCAATATAATTGTGACTCCCGTATGACCGAATGCCCGCGACAATTCGGGTAAGCCGCTCGTTACGTCTTATCTCCACAATTGTGGCAATGCTGTAGATTCGTAGACGTACATCTGACATAGCTCGTCCATTGTGGCATATGCACAACACGAGACTAAGGTATGCGACATTTCCGTAGGCCGCGCAAAGTCCTGAGCAAAGAGCCTCAGACGCGCCTAGAAATATGATGTTAAGGTTAATGTATCACCGTTGTGATCAGGGCCTTTCCACCTCCCTGGGTAGCGATGCCTCTCCGATCACGAATTTCTCATTATCGAAATTGCAAAACGCCCCCGGCACATTTCCATAACTTCACCGCGCTCTGCTCAAAAGTTCGCCATCTGAAAAATATGAAATCGTTGTCACTATTAACCACAAGCGCGCACGTTATAGTTACCGGAAATTGCGCAGCGCACTTCACACTGACTTGGTCGCGTGCGGATTTGGCAAAATTATCGAGCGGAGGTTGAATCGTTGCTGCGCGCCTATCGTTTGCCGGTTTCCATACTTTTGAGCCTGACGCTTTCACTTGCGCCGGTTCTGGAGCCACTTCACGCCCAAACGTCAATCCCGCTGCCTGATATCGAAGCTTGCAAAGCTCAAGATGAGGAGGCCTTCCGATCCGCGATCAAGGCCGTCACGACAAGCGCCTTGCGAACCAACCTTGGCACCGTCGACTACGACGCCCTTGTCGCCGAGCAATGGCGCAAGAACAACGTCAGTCAACTGATTGATGATCGCGTCGACATCGCTGTTGCTGAGGTCCGCGACGAGTCAAGCTGGGGCACACTGCTTAAGTCTCTCGCTTATAAAGAGCAGGCCCAGAAACTGGCAACTGAAGTCGCCGAACGCGTTTATCGCTCGGACGCAATGAAAACGGCTATCGCCGATCTCGCGACAGCCGTCGGCCTGGAAGTTGGTGGCCGCATCGAGCAAGCAACCCGCGACGCCTCCCAACCGGCATTGCAATGCCTGCAGAGCTATCTTGGGCCTCGCTACGGCGCAACGGTCAGCGCAATCGTTCGCGATGATGCGCAAAGAGATTTCGCTGGAGCGTCGGACGCTGGGGGAGCCGATATATCGGCGGGTTCCATTTTACGCGAATCCAGCGCGGGCATCACTGGCGCAGCTATTCTCCTTGTACGTCGACAACTCGCAAATCTCGCGCGGAGCGTTGGGCAGCGCATGGTCGGCAGTGTTCTGTCCCGCCTTGTCTCGGTTGTGGCGGGCGGCGTCGGCCTTGTCCTGATCGCGAAGGACTTATGGGATCTGCGTTACGGTGTCCTGCCGATCATCGCATCGGAAATGAAGTCGGATGCCAGCAAAGATCAGGTTCGCGCAGAATTGGCCAAGAGCCTAAGTGAGCAAATGCGCAGTCATGTCGACGAAATTGGCGCTGCGGCTGCTGACCGCGTCGTCGAGGTCTGGCGCGATTTCCGCAGCGCGCACTTGAAAGCACTCGAACTCGCCGAAACCAATCAAGAATTTAGAACCTTCCTCGATAACGTCCGACAATCCGACCTTGGGCGTCTGGATGAAGTTGTCGGTCTCGTTCTGGCAAGTGAAGGCGAAACCGGGGTTCTCACGCGGCTGGAGAACGGCACTCTGAACGAAGCAATCACCAGTCTGCCAGAACCCGCGATGGAGATTGCGCGCGCTACACGCTCTCTTGAAACTGCTCTCAAGTGGTCGGCAGTGGCTGGAAACAACATCAGTGCCGTTGTCGAGTACGGTATCTATCAGCAAGCCAGTCCGGACTCGTTTTCCACCTACACGCTGCAACGCGTTCTCGCTCTGAAAGATCGTATCGCCATCGCCCGGCTCGCCGGTGTCAACCGCGACGCTCGCGAAATCTTATTAGAACTAGGCGACTCCTCTTTGCTTGGATTGTCACGGAGCCTCACCAGCGATGAACTGGCGACACTAAGCAGCTACCTTACCGGCCTGAAACGTGAACCCCGCGAACGCGTTTTGCGCGCCGTTGCGGCCTCACCGGCGAAAATGCAGGTTCTGGCGTCGGAAGGTGTGCGCAATGCTGTCGTCGCAAGCTCCGATCAGAACGCAGCTGTAGAGATGATGCTGCGAAATGATACCTCCGTAGATCCCACCAAGGTTGCCTCCGATTTCAAACTCGTTTGGGATGGCCGCGTCAGCCCGTCCCTCCTCGTCAATAAACATCCCCTCTCATTGGGGGCATTGGCGGTCGCGTTGGTCATTCTTCTGTTGCTCCTCCGTCGCCTCTTCAGCGTGAGGCGACCATCGAAGATTGGCACCGACGCGTAGCAAACAGAGGCAAGGCCTGACCTCAATTTTCAAAGATTGTGAGACCGTCAACAGAGGCGGATAGGCCACAGCGCATTGGTACGGTTTCATGCTAGAGCAGTCAGCCGAAGCGGATTTGCCCCGGCACATCCGCAAGAGGGACCGTAAAGACTTGGGACGGGAGACTAAAAAATGGGGCTTAAGGCACCGGGGATCATCACTTTTCTAATAGCGATTATTTTGACCGTCACTGTACTGATCATGAAGTTCTTTGACGCCAAGATTCCTTTTCTGGAGAATCGCGAGTTCTGGGTACTTTTGTTCTCCCACTTCCTCTTAATACTTGGGTGTTTGACACGTGGGCTGTAGCCACTAGCGTTGAATTTCTCAGCGACCCACAACCGACGGCTGTCCAACCCAGAATTTAGCTTTCTCATGTGCCCAACTGTCGCGCGGCACAATTTGGACTCGCCTCAACCTGCCCATCTGGGTGACGTTTCTCGTATGAACCGGGAACCGTACACGTTGACAAATTTCGCTAATCGCATCCGAATGTCATCGCCTGGGATTGTAGCCGCCGTCGTTTTGACGGTGGCAGCCGCAGGTTTCCTCCTTGCAGCACTGATCGGTCGCGGTGGTGTTAACCCCGTAGCCGGTATGGTGCCCGTCGCGGATCAGCAGCAGACCGCTGGTCCAGTCGGCAACGACAGAACATCGCGTTGAATATAAATATACTCAGCGCGACGGCTTGAGCGGATATTTCCGCTCAGCCAGCCAACCGTTTTGCGCGGCATAGTCCGCGCACTGAATTACCCAGATAAACCGTATCGGCGTTTTCAAGATCTGGAAGGGCAAGCGGCGCTTCTACAGCCCGTCCGCTCGCGAGAAGTTCGGCGCGGAAGGTTCCTGGGAGGAGACCGGCCGACAATGGCGGCGTCAAAAGCTTTCCGTCACGCTCGATGAAGATGTTGGTGCGGCTCCCTTCGCAGAGCGCTCCATTCTCGTTGAAATACACCACCTCATCAGCGCCGCAGGCCGCGTTGTAGTCCGCCCACTCAGCATCATACAGTTCACGCCTTGTCGTCTTGTGATATAGGAACGCATTGGCGCTCGAAAGCCGCGTGGAAGAGATGACATAGCCCATCTCATAATCTGGACTTGCCACCGGCTGGTTTGAAACGGTGACCTTAACAATCCCGTCTTCCGAGAGCGTCAGCCTTACACGCAGGCGTTCATTCTCTCTCCCACTCAAAGCATTCGAAATTGCTGCACGAACGGCTGCCGCATCATACACAAAACCGAAATAGGCGGCAGAACCCGCCAGCCGTGAAAAATGCCGGTCTTCGAGAACGATCCCTTCGCCTGGCTCATAGAGCATCGTCTCAATCAGTTCGAAGGTCTTCGGCGGGTCCGTTAGAAACTTCATTTTCAGAAGGCATTCGTCATATTCGTGCCCACCCTGGGAGTCGAATACAACCCCCGAACCGATACCCATTTCCCCGCGCCCATCACGCATCACAATCGGCGTCCGTATTGCAACGTTAAGCTGAGTGACACCGCCTGGCGCCAGATATCCGAGCGCTCCGCAATAAACACCACGCGCCTCAGTCTCAAGCTCTGCGATCAACTCCATCGCACGGATCTTTGGCGCACCCGTGATCGATCCCGGCGGATAGATCGCACGCAAGAGCTGCTCCAAGCCAACGCCTTCCTTGAGCTGCGCCCGAATGCCCGACGTCATCTGATGGAGTGTCTTGAAGGTTTCAACGGTAAAAAGATCCGTCACCTCCACACTACCGATCTCAGATATGCGCCCGATATCATTACGCATAAGATCGACGATCATAAGGTTTTCGGCGCGTTGCTTAGAGTCAGTCGCGAGTTCTTTGCGCTTATACGCGTCGCCCTCAATCGTACCGGCGCGCGCCGCTGTTCCTTTCATAGGCCGCGTTTCGATAACGCGATCATGTTGCGCGATAAACAATTCCGGAGAAGCAGACAGCACCGTTACTTTGCCGGTGTCCACGATACCGGCAAACGCGACCCGCTGCTTCGCCCGCAGATCGCGATAGAAGGTCAGAGGTGAACCATTGAGCTGAAAGCGAGATTTGAATGTTAGGTTGAGCTGATAGATATCACCAGCTCGGATCATCGCTTGAACCTTGGCGAAACGAGCCTCGTATTCCTCTCGGCTCCAAGCCAAAGTCACCGAGCTAAATTCATGGCTTTCACTCCGCGTCGTCGTATCGAGCCATGCACCCACTTCAGCACCAGACATGCGCCGGGGCGGATGGTATAGCCCGAACCACAGAAGCGGAACGTTGCGCTCCTTCGGCATGAGATGAGCGAGCTTGGGCTCCATGACGTAACCAAGCTCGTAGGAGAAAAAGCCCGCGGCATGATAGCCCTGGGTGATCCCGGCTTCAATCCGCGCCAACGCCGCTGCGACCTCTTCCGGCGTTTCTGCACTGACGATTTCAATCGGGTCCGTAAACAGCAGCGACGGCTCTGCCGAACCGGAACTATTGTCCAGCAGCACAAACGCTTCCGACAGCGTCACGGCGTCGCTCGACGCCGGCGGACGCGGCAATTGGCGGTTCTGAGTGGTCATTCGTGAATATAACCCGTGAGTGCGAAGAACGACACGCGTCGGCTAGCTGCCGGCCCTGCGGGAATATCCTGCTGGCCGAGTGGCACCGAGGTTTCGAAAGATCGGATCACGGAACTCCTTTCGCCAACTGTACTCACCAACAGCACTGGGCCGTCACTGCCGGTGAAGGGCTGCATCAATTCAAAGTGGTCTCGGGGCCGCCCGCCTCCGCGCCATGCACGGATCGGTGTCGGATCATTACGCATATAGTAAAGCAGTTCCGCCGTTACGGGCCTGTCGTCGGTTATCACCGTGCTAAACGGCTGTCCACGCTCTCGCGCCTCCTGAAGTTTAGCTTGCGTCGCTTTGGCGATCTCTTCCCAGCCCAAAGTCCGCGCAAAAGGATCGGCTCCAATCGGCGGCGTAAGACGTCCCGCAGCGGCAACACCCACGACAAGCACCACCACCATAGCGATATGCACGCCGAACGAAGTCTTAAGCCAAATCCACGCGGCATCCCGCATCATCGTCGCCACCACCAGAACGCACGCTGCGACATACGCGACCGCCGCCCAATTCGCATGCGCGCGCGACAAGAACGCCTGAAGCGTGATGATTGCAATCAATGGCAGAGAAAACGCCAACAGCAGCCGATCAGCATCCGGTAGCCGCTGCCGACACGCGCGCCAGGTAATGATAAGGAGCCCAGCAAACAAAATCGGACCGAAAACGCCGAACTGCGCGCCAAAGAACTCTGCCGCCTTATCGGGATGGAAGAGTGCCCCACCCCACTTGGCGTTGTCGGCCGTATGCGAAAACGTCGCGAACTTATGGTCAAGATTCCAAACGAGGTTCGGCACGATCATAAGTACGCCGAGCCCCAGCCCCACGTAGAGCCGCGCATCCCGCAGCAAATCCCGCCGGGCGGGCGTCATAACAAGATAAACCGCCAGACAAACGATGAACCAAGCCATCGCATACTTGGCGTTGAGACCCAATCCGAAGGCAAGACCGAAGAGAAGTGCCGGCCACCAGCCTGGTCCCTGCACCATCCGTACAAACGCACCAAGCGCCAGGGCCCAAAACAGCAGCAGCGGAACATCGGTCGAGATGATACCGGCCGAAACCGACACACCGGGGAGCGTGGCATAGGCCAAACCGGCCACAACGCCGACCTTATAATCATAAAGCTGCTGACCAATCCAAAACACTGCAACGGCTGTAGCCGTGTGCAGGAAGGGTGAAGGCAGCCGAATACAGAATTCGGAAAGACCACAACTATCGGTGGATAACCGGATCAGCCAAGCGATCAATGGCGGCTTGGAATAATAGCCAAACGCGGGCTCGAGACTCCAATACCAATACTGTGCTTCATCGAAAAACAGGTCCGTCCCATTGACAGCAAGCGCCAGGATGCGCACGACGAGCAGTGCGAGCAGTGCCGCGGCAAAGGCGCCGAGCCACGCCCGCTCCTGCAGGTTCTGAGACGTCCCGGCAATTTGGCTCATGCGTATTAGTCCCTGCATTCTATGGCCCAACGGGGTTGTGTCGTCAGCCGGCGGCAGCAAGCCTCAATCGCGGGCGATTTGCAAGGTTGAGGCGGACTTAAGCCCGCTGATATTGTAGCGTCCGCCGAGAATCCTCCGCCGCCAGGCCCTAAGGCCGGCCGACAAGGAGCCCGAATGCGTATTTCCGTCGTTATCCCGGCGTTGAACGAGGCCGGTAACATCGGCCGGTTGGTCGCTGAAACTTACGAACATGTGCCGGCCGAAATGCTGGCTGAAGTCATCGTGATCGACGACGGCAGCGACGATGCCACCCCTGACGAACTAAGAGATATGATCGCAGCCGGTTCCTACCCAGGCCTGCGTTTGCTACGTCACGAAGGCCGTTGCGGCCAATCAACCGCTTTACGCAGCGGAATCCTTGCCGCCACCAGCCCAGTCATTGCGACAATGGACGGTGATGGCCAGAATGACCCGCGTGATATTCCTCGCATGGTGGGCCGCCTCGCCGCGCCGGGTACAGAAGGACCCGCCCTGGTCAACGGCTGGCGTACCAATCGGCAGGCCGAAGGCTCAAAGCGGTGGGCGTCGGTCGCAGCAAATCGGATCCGTGATTGGGTTTTACGCGACGAATGCCCCGATACCGGTTGCGGCATTAAAGTCTACTGGCGCGAGGCATTCTTACGGCTTCCATTCTTCACGAGCATGCACCGCTACTTACCGGCGTTGTTCCAGACCTACGGCCACAAGGTTGTCTATGAGCCCGTCAACGACAGACCCCGCCAAGTCGGCATCTCGAAATATTCGAACATCGGCCGCGCCATCATCGGCCTGTACGATCTGTTCGGCGTAAGTTGGCTACGCCGCCGCACGCGCGTACCAAACATTATTGAAGCCCTGCCATCAGACCGCCGCAATGCGGGCGTCGCTCAGTTAGGGCACGAGACAGCCGCTCCAAGCGTTGGAACGGCGGCACGCACTCAATAATCCGGCTTGGGGCACATCCGAACCAAGTCTGCGATTCTTGAGAATTTGAGGGCATCCAGCCAATGGAATTTTTAGCCACTGCCGCAATTAAGCTGGCTGATTGGTGGTCCGCCACCCCAACGGCCGAAATTATCTGGCTTGTAATTGGGTTCTCCGCTCAGCTCATGTTTTCCATGCGCTTCATCGTGCAGTGGATTGCGAGTGAGCGCGCACGCCGCTCCATCGTACCCGAGACCTTCTGGTATTTTTCATTCGTAGGCGGCGCAATGCTGTTCGCATACGCCATTTACCGCGTCGACCCGGTCTTCATCCTTGGCCAGGGCACAGGACTTCTGATCTACGCACGCAACATATACTTCATCTCAGCTCACAAGAAGGAAACCGCGGCCGCTGAAGCGGGGCCGTCACGAGCGTCCGATCCCACCAATATCCCCGCCGAATAACGGCGAACCGATAAAGGATTGCTCTGCGCACGGCACATTGAGCCGATACAAAAAGCGATGCGAAATCCGTTTCGTTGGGTTCAAGCAACAAAGCCGCACATAAGGGGCTTCACAATCTGCCAGAATGTGCTACATGACCACTCCCGGTGCCGCTACGACGTGTTCGGCACCTGCCTTGCAGTTCATAGCGTCATGACCCACATGAAGGCTTAAGCAAGGCTCCTTCGCATCAGTCCCGGCACTTCATTTGTGAAGCTCGCCTTGGCGCGCAAAGGTCGGGATATTGATTGGTGACGCGGGGTGGAGCAGCCCGGTAGCTCGTCAGGCTCATAACCTGAAGGTCGTAGGTTCAAATCCTGCCCCCGCAACCAAATTTATCTAAGAAAATCAGCAAGTTAAGAAGCCAGGTTCCAGCCGGGCTTTCTTGCGCTTGGATTTCGTGCGCCACCTGTGCGCCACGGCTCGGCGAACGCCTATGCTGCGCACCATCCGCAAATGGCTTGTATGTGTGCATGAACCGGTCCGGCGGATTCACCACCATCAGAGCATGTCTCAGGAGCGACGGGTCTTGCTCCAATTCAGCGCAGCTATGTCGGCAAAGCCGCGTCAACAGCCATAGAGCGATTGTGGTCTCCTATTCACGTAGTCGATGTTGCGCGTAATCCCATAAACGACCTTCCCGGGTGCTTTTGTACAAGCAAACCACCGGATTGGCTCAGCAAGTTGCTGGCCTGCGAACCTTCGCGACAGTACACTAACGTGGCTCGAAGACGGATTTGGGAAGAGAGCCATCACGGACGGAACGTCCAGGCGGGGGCGACCGAAAAGGAGACTCGTCATGGCAAAGCGCAATGGAAGCAAGAGACAAGACGACGAGAACAAAGCAGAAGACCAGCGCGTATCGGAACTTGGCGGCAGGGAAACACTGAAGCGAAAAGAGTTCGAAAAGGCGCTGAAGCCACTCCACGTAGAGCTGGTTAAACTTCAGGAGTGGGTTCGCCATGAGGGCCGCAAGGTATGCATCGTATTCGAAGGACGAGATGGCGCAGGCAAGGGCGGCGTGATTAAGGCCATCACCGCTCGTGTCAGCCCTCGCATCTTCCGCGTCATCGCTTTGCCTGCGCCGACAGAGCGCGAAAAGTCTCAGATGTACGTCCAGCGCTACTTGCCTCACTTGCCCGCAGCGGGCGAGATCGTGATCTTCGATCGGAGCTGGTACAATCGCGCCGGCGTCGAAAGAGTGATGGGCTTCTGCACGGACGAGCAGGTCCAGGACTTTCTCAGAGTCGTACCGAACGTCGAGAAAGCCATAGTGGACTCCGGTGTCATCCTCTTAAAATACTGGCTCGAGGTGAGTGCGGAGGAGCAGACAAAGCGGCTTGAAGACCGCATCGACGATGGACGCAAAATCTGGAAGCTGTCCGACATGGATTTGAAGTCCTACACCCGCTGGGACGGCTATACGAAAGCGCGTGACGATATGTTCAGTGCCACCGACACGGCCTGGGCGCCGTGGTACGTGGCACGATCCGACGACAAACGCCGCGCGCGGCTGAACATCATCAAACACCTTCTGGGCAATATCCCCTACAAGAGTGTGCCGCGCGACAAGGTGAAGCTTCCGAAGAGGAAGGCGACTGCAAGCGCGCCAGCGCACCCGGTGAAAATGGTGCAGGAACTGTACTGAAGAGAGCTGTCTCCTTTTTTCTATTGGGCCGTCCATCCGCCTTCGATCGGGATCGCCGCCCCCGTGATCTGGGCGCCCGAGTCGCCGCAGAGGAATACGGCTAGCGCGCCGATCTGCTCGGCCGTAACAAATTGGTGTGTTGGTTGTGCGTGGAGTAACACATCCCGCACAACCTCTTCTTCCGAAATACCCCGCGCCTTGGCAGTCTCAGGAATCTGCTTCTCGACTAACGGCGTGAGCACGTAGCCCGGACATATGGCGTTCACCGTAATGCCGTGCTCGGCCGTCTCGAGCGCCACCACCCTGGTCAAGCCGAGAATCCCGTGCTTCGACGCGACATAGGCGGATTTGAACGGCGACGCGACGAGCGCATGCGCCGAAGCAATATTTATGATGCGGCCCCACCTGCGTTTCTTCATTTCCGGGACGACGGCCCGCATGGCGTGGAACGCTGCCGACAGATTGACCGCGATAATGGCATCCCATTTCTCGGCGGGAAATGTCTCGATAGGTGCGACATGCTGGATGCCCGCGTTGTTGACGAGGACGTCTACCTTCTGGAACATGCTGTGCGCCCGCTCCACCATGGCCGCAATCTCGTCCGCTTTGGACATGTCGGCGCCCGAATAGCCGGTGTTGACTCCGAACTCCTTTTCGATCGCTGTACGGGTGCGCTTGACCTGCGTCTGATCGCCGAGGCCATTGATGAGCACGTTCATGCCCTGCGCGGCGAAAGCCCGCGCAATAGCGAGACCGATTCCGCTCGTCGAGCCGGTGACGATTGCCGATTTTCCCCTGAGTTTTGGCCGCGGTGTTACCTCGACCTTTGCGGCTGCGCTTCCATGTTTCATGGCATTTCTCCAATACTAGCCAAGCCCCGCGGGTTTTCCTCGTCAGAGCACCATCTCAGGCACCCGGCGTGGAACGATCAGTTCGGCGTCCGTTGCTTTCACGACGTCGGCTACAGACACGCCAGGCGCTGTCTCGGTCAGCGTTGCACGGCCGTCGGGGAATGCGATCACTGCCATCTCCGTGACGACAAGATCGATAGGGCGGACAGACGTCAGCGGAAGCGAGCATTCCTTGAGAATTTTTGGCTTTCCCTTGGCTGTGTGCTGCATGGCGACGACAACCCGCTTCGCGCCGGTGACTAGGTCCATGGCGCCGCCCATGCCCGGCACCATCTTGTCCGGGATCATCCAGTTCGCAAGAAGCCCACCCTGATCGACTTGGAGCCCACCGAGCACCGTCAAATCGACGTGACCGCCACGGATGAGACCGAATGAGAGCGCGCTGTCGAAGGTGGAGGCGCCCGGGAGAGCGGTGACTGGGCGGCCACCAGCGTCCGTCAGCGTCGGATGGGCCATGCCTTCCTCCGGCGGCCGCCCAGTGCCTATAAGGCCGTTCTCAGACTGGAAGAATACCTGAATGTCAGACGGAACGTAATTGGCCACGAGGGTCGGGATTCCAATCCCGAGATTGACGAGCATGCCGCTGCGCAGTTCGCGCGCAATGCGTTTGGCTATGATCGTCTGAGCGTCCATGATGGTCACACATTTGCGACGAGATAATCGACGAGAGGTGCGGGAGTGACGACATGGTCGGGCGCAATTAGCCCCACCGGGACGATGTTCTCAGCGCCGGCAATGACGTTCACGGCCGCCATGGCCATTAGCGGATTGAAATTGCGCGCTGTAAGGGCGTACGAGAGATTGCCTAGATAGTCGGCCAGGAAGGCGTGGACGAGAGCGAAATCGGCGCGCAAGGGCGTCTCCAGCAGGAACACCTTGCCGTCGACATCGACCTTCCTTCTGCCATCCTCGGCCATGGTGCCTACCCCAGTCGGCGTCAGTACCCCTCCGAGACCAAAGCCCCCCGCTCGAATGCGTTCAGCGAGGGTTCCTTGCGGGACCAATTCGACGGAGAGCTCGCCAGCCAGCATTTGCTGTTGGGTTTCCGAATTGAGGCCAATGTGGCTTGCGATCACCTTGCGCACGAGCTTCGCGCTAATGAGCTTGCCGATCCCTACGCCAGGCTTGGCGGTGTCGTTAGCGATAACACAGAGGTTGTGCTTTTCCTGACGCACGAGTTCATTCACGATGCGCTCGGGCGTGCCGACGCCGAGGAATCCGCCGATCATCAGATCGGCGCCGTCGGGTATCATGGCAACTGCCTCGGAGACCGGAATCGTCTTCATTTGCGTCGCCTAGTTGGGCGGGGTTCAATCCATGATGTGGTAGCCACCATCGATGTAAAGCGTATCACCGGTGATCAGCTTGGCGCCGTTCATGGCGAGAACTGCCACCGCCACACCGACATCGTCGATCGACACGAGGCTGCGGCTTGGCGCTTTCGCCTGCGCTTTCTGGAGTAGCTTGTCGAATTCGCTGATACCCGACGCCGCGCGAGTCTTTAGAGGGCCGGGCGAGATAGCATGCACTCTGATGTTCTTGGGTCCGAGTTCGGCGGCTAGGTAGCGTGCGGAGGATTCGAGTGCAGCCTTTACCGGCCCCATCATATTGTAGTTCTCAACCACCATCTGCGAGCCGTAATAGGTCATGGTGAAGAGCGTTCCGCCATTCTTCATAAGAGGTTCGGCTAGCTTGGCCATCCTTATGAATGACCAGCACGAGAGTTCCATGGCAACGAGAAATCCGTCCTTGGAGCAGTCGACGACGCGCCCGTGAAGGTCGTCCTTGGGAGCATAGGCGATCGAGTGGAGCACGATATCAAGGGTGCCCCATTTCTTTTCGACAGCCTCAAAGGCGGCCTCAAGCTCGCCTGGCTTCTGCAGGTCCATCGGCATCAACAGAGGCGAGCGGATCTCTTCCGCGAGCGGCTGGACGAAGCGCTTCGCTTTCTCGTTGAGATAGGTGACGGCAACCTCGGCTCCAAACGCGTTGAAGGCCTTTGCACAACCCCAGGCGATCGATTGGTCGTTGGCGACGCCTGTGACGAGCGCCTTCTTGCCTTTGAGAAGCGTCAACGACGAAAGATCGATCATGTTCTCTTCTCCTCAAGCTGCCGCCGCATGCTCATGCAATGCGCCGAGCGTATGGCGAGCTATCATCAGTTCTTCGTCCGTCGGGATCACCAAGCCAACGACACGTGACCGCTTGCGTGAAATGACGAGATCACTCTTTTCGTTTGCTTTGCTGGAAAGTTTGAACCCGAGCCAGTTGAGCTTGCTCGCTACGGCCGCCCTAATCGCAGGCGCGTTCTCGCCAATGCCAGCCGTGAACACGAAGGCATCGAGCCCCTCCATCGCGGCTGCCAACTGGCCTGTAAATAAAGCGATGCGGTAGGCGAAGTAATCGAGTGCGAGCTTGGCTCGCGGATCGGGACTCGCAAGAAGGTCGCGGACATCGTTGCTCAAGCCCGAAAGTCCTTTAAGTCCGCAATCGTGATAGAAAAGGTGCTCGACTTCCTTCGCGCTTACTTTTTTTTCACCCAAGAGGTAAAGAACAATACCGGCATCGAGTTGCCCCGGTCGTGTTCCCATAGGCAGACCGTCAAGCGCCGTGAACCCCATCGTGCTCTCTACGCTTTTGCCATTGACCAGAGCGCACATGGAGGCCCCGCTACCGAGATGGGCGACAATTACTCGGCCTTTAGCAAGCTCGGGGGCTTGCTCGCGAAGCCTCCCGGAGATGTATTCATACGATAAACCGTGGAAGCCGTAGCGGCGAATGCCGGCCGCGTAATAGGCCTCTGGCAATGCATAGCGATCCGCGACTTCGGGATGGCCGCGGTGAAAAGCCGTGTCGAAACAGGCGACCTGCATGAGATGTGGCTGCCGCTCCAGAACGACCCTTATGGGGCGCAAATTATTGGGCTGGTGAAGTGGGGCGAGCGGCACGTATTCCAGGAGCTGATCAACCACCGCCGCGCTGACGATGACGGGCTCCGAGAAGCGGGGCCCTCCATGAACCACGCGATGGCCGATTCCTATCGGGAGCTTGCCAACGTGCGAGCGTAGAAAGTCAATCACCTTGTCGAGTGCGGCCGGCACATCGTCAACCTCAGGAGCTGGCCACGTTTCATCGATGACGACTTCACCTTTCGGATTCTTCGCAATGAGGTACGGGTGCGTGCCGATGCCCTCAATCTGACCTTTGAGGGATCGTTCAAGGTCGCTGCCTTTCCGAATCGCGAATAGCTGGAACTTGATGCTTGAGCTGCCCGCATTCACCACAAGGATCGTTTCGCTCATGGCTCATGCCCGGATCGGCTCTATCGCTCTGCGACGGTGTGCAATCAGCGTAGCGACAGCGCAAGAGGCCATTCGCGTGCGCAGATTGTCGGCGCGAGAGGTCAGGATGATGGGGACTTTAGCGCCGAGAACGATGCCTGCGGCGTCGGCTCCCGACAGGAAGGTGAGGTTCTTAGCCAGCATATTTCCGGCCTCTAGATCCGGAACAACGAGGATTTGAGCCTCGCCTGCGACGCGTGAGTCGATGCCCTTGATCCGCGCGGCTTCCGGGCTGATGGCATTGTCGAATGCGAGCGGACCATCTAGCTCGCCCCCCCTGATCTGTCCTCGATCCGCCATCTTGCAAAGCGCCGCGGCCTCAATCGTCGACGGAATGGCGGGTGTCACAGTCTCGACAGCGGAGAGAATGGCGACCTTGGGTACTCCGAGACCTAGGGCGACGAACAAATCGATAGCATTCTGCACGATGTCGCGTTTTGCCATGAGGTTCGGAGCGATGTTGACAGCCGCATCCGTGATGAACAGGGTTTGCGGGTGGTTGGGTACGTCCATGACGAAGACGTGGCTGATGCGCCGGCCGGTGCGCAGCCCGGTTTCCTTGTTGGTCACGGCTTCCAAAATTTCGTCGGAATGCAGGCTGCCCTTCATGACCAGTTCAGCTTTGCCCGACCGCACGAGTTCGACGGCCTTCGCCGCTGCGGTGCGGCTATCGGGAGCATCAACGATCTCAAACTTCCCAATGTCGAGTTCGAGTCTGTGAGCTAGGGCAAAAATCCGTTTCTTGGGGCCTACCAGAATGGGAGCGAGCATGCCGAACTGGGCGGCGTCCACGGCAGCACGGATGGAATTCTCATCGCAGGGATGTGCGACGGCAGTCGGAACGGCCGCCAATTTTGTCGTGGCTGCGATCAGATTTTCGTACTTTTGGTGACGGCGGATGTGAGTAACAGCGGCCTTTTTAGTCATGGCTTGTCCTCTACGCACTCAACTTCTGCCCGCTACCATTTCAGGAAAAGTCCAACGTCTCCAGGCATACCTCCCGGAAAGCTGATGATCTCTGCATGCATCTTGTATCCGAGGGGCCGCAGCTCCTTTACGTAGAACTCGTAAGCCCTTTTGGCAAAGCCCTCGAGCGTGCTCGGCCACTCCGGATCCGCGATGTTGATACGCCGTCCGCGGTCGGTGCAGTAGCTGCTCGGGAACGTCACGACCTGAATTTGGTGAAGGCCCTGTTCTGCGGCAATTCGGACGGCGTGATTGAGCCGGTCGAAGACCTCAGGCTGAACGTCACGCTTCATGAATGCGTCACGCAGGTCGAGCAGCTGCTTCTCCTGTTTCTTCTTTTTCTTCTGCTCATCATCCATTTTAGCGACTTCAGCGTCGGAGGAGATCAGCTGCAGGTCCATCGGTTTCAGAAGAGTGGCCATCGTCTTCACCTTGAGTTATTGAGCCGGCCAATATGGCTCGGGCCTATCAGTGCTTGGAGTGTCTCGCCGCGTGGTCCCTCATCGGTCGCACGAGACCCTTCTGCGATTTCTTCGGGTCCGTTGCGGGCTCTGGCTCCCGTTTTTCACCTTCAGCAGTGTCTGAAACGCACCGATCTAGAAGTGTTCGAATCTCTTCCAATCGGATTTTGGTCTCATCGCTTTGGAGCGGCACCACATCAATCAACCGCTCGAAGCTTCGACGCAGGCGCGAAGCTCGCTCTCCGTCCTTTTTCAACATCGCCGGGATGGCATCCACGGCGCCACGCTCATCCAGCAACAGCATGAAAAACTGCTCGCGCAGAAGCGCCTTGAACTCGGACAACGACAGGCCTCGTCCTACTTCATCCCTCATACGACGCAGGAGATTGAAGCTGCGTTCATCGACCACACCGTCAGGCATCCGGACGTAGAGGAGCGCGCGGAGCAGCGCTTCCCGGGCTCCTCCGTCCTTTATGCCTCTCTTGAGCTCTTCCACACGTTTGTCCACGAGTGCCTGGTGCGAAGCGCTTTTTCCCGGTCCTCGTCGGATCGGCGCATCCGACGCCTTGAGGCCCACCATGGCTTGAAGGGCGGGGGATCCGTAAACCGCGTGAAACATGGTTTCGAACATTCTGTCTCTAGTGTCGCCGTAAGCGTCCAATGTTGTTTCGATCCACCGCGCATAGCGTCCCTGCATCTCCCAAAAGGGATTGTTCTTCGGCACTTGCCTGCGTGGGGTCTCCGATCGATCGAGTATCTCGATCAAGGGGCGCATGAAGGGGTTAGCAGAAGAGAAGAGCTCGTACTGGAGGCGCAGTGGATGCATACGACGCGACCATTCCGCGATACCTTCATGTGCCCAAGTCTTCATCCACGGCTGCACGAACGTGCGATAAAGTCCGAGGTTGATTTCCGAGACGCGCGCGACGGTCGCAAATTCGCGGTCGTCCTCTTCTGAGTTACCGCCAAGGGCGCGGATGTCATTCAGCGTCCTGTCTTCGAAGCGAACCAGGTACTCGCCGCCTACCAGCTCCGAGCTGGGATCACCAGCGTCCTTCGGTGTCATGACCGCTTCGTAGAGACCCGGTGGAAGCACATCGATCAGGTCGATGTTGCTGGCGAACTCACCATGCTCCTTCTTGGCGACGGAGCCCGAGACAAAAATTCCAAGGTGGCCAATGGACTCGTGAACACCATAAACAATTGTCTGCCCGTGTGCCCGGATGTCATCGACGCTCTCGTAAAGATCGAGAATCCAGTCCAACGCCTGCGGCGGCGGCGTAATGTTGTCCGCTTTGGAGCAGAAGACGATGATAGGCGACTTGATATTGCGCAAGTCAACGCGTGCACCGTCGGACGTCCTAAGTTCGCCGGCAGTGAGCTTATTCCCAATGAATAATTCATCCGCAATAAATTGCATTTCTCCGCTGTTGAGCAGGACGTGCGCGCCCCACCACTGCTCGAACTCGAGAAAACGCGACTCTTCGGTGTCGATCTTCGAATAGAGGTTGTAGAGCTTCGTCCAATAGGTGTTGGCCGGATTGAGATTTTCAAAGTTCGATACGAGCCATGCACCATCGAACTTGCCGTTGCCGATATCTCCGGTAAGTGCGGTCAGCCAGCTTCCGCCAAGTAGTCCCCCAAGGTAGCGCATGGGGTTCTCTCCGCGAACACCGGCCCAATAAGAGAGAGGAGAGCCTGCGATAATGATCGGGCCGAAAAGATCGGGCCGAATTGCCGCGACCATCATGACAGCCCAACCTGCTTGGCAGTTTCCGATAACAGCTGGACGTCCTTCTGCGTCCGGATGCAATTCGATCACCCGCTCGAGAAAGACTGCCTCCGCGCGCGCGATATCTTCAATGGTCTGCCCTGGGATGGGATTGGGCAAAAAGCCTATGAAATAACAGGGATGGCCGGCCTTGAACGCAACTCCGAGTTCGCTTTCCGGCTTAAAGCCGCCGATGCCTGGCCCGTGGCCTGCACGCGGGTCCACGATTACGAATGGTCGCTTGCGTTTATCGATCTCGACACCGGCCGGCGGCTTCACGCGCACCAAAACATAATTCACCGGGTGCTCTAACGTGCGTCCGTCGACGAGAAGCTGAAGGTCGAACTTCAGGACATGTGGTGCGGTTTTTGCTGCATGGTCTTCATACCGCTCTCCCCGCTGCTGCAGCACCTTAAGGAAGAGAGCTGACCGCTGACCTGCGTCAATCCAATAGTCGGAAACGCTTTGGAATAGATCGGATGCACGATTTGCGTCGGCACTGATCGAGTTTGGTGCTCTTGCAGCCATGGGGCTCACTCGGCTAACGAACAAACCCCCGAGAGCAAGAGTACTCTTTCGATTCTAGCTGATCAATCCCAATCTTAGTACACAGGCTTCATGCGCTTTTGGCAGGGACTCTCACCGTGGTGGGTCGCCGTTTTGTGCCGTTCTTCGATCTTTAGCGAGCCTATTACCGGAGAATATTGGGTGATGCCCCCCGCCTGCGTACGATGGCATTAGATATTACACTATATAATTCCCTGCGAACTTCATTGCTTGACGTCGGGATTGGGCGCATCATGCAAAAGTGCTTTTGGCAATCTGCTTTTTCATTTCGATGCTCACAATAAAGAAAGTTGGTTCCCAACATCGCCTCGCGAATTGGACCGCAATCTGTGAGGCCATGACGTGTTCAAGGACTTCATTCTGCGCTTGAGCGAGCAGCGATTCTGTCTTGGCATGTGGGGAGAGAACGATGGAACACTCGCTCCATGAGGCAGCGTCACATCACCTGCCACCATTCATAACAGCGCCGGGTCAGACCGACTGGCTGCTCTCGCTCATGGCCGTAGTCCTCATCGGGTCGGTTCTCGGCGCCGGTGTATTCTTCTTCTGGCTGCACTCGCTGCCCGAGAGGATGGTTCACAACAAAGCACAATTCGATCTCGTTGCAGTGTTGGCTCTGTTGTCGCTTTTCACGCACATCCATGCATTTTGGGTCGCCGCCCTTATCATTGCCCTCATTGAATTTCCGAATTTCTCGGTTCCGGTTATTTCGAGCTCTCTCAAGCGGATCGCCGGTTCACTCGAAGCGATGGCTGATGCGCAATCGAAAACCGGCGAGATGAAGTCGCTAAAAGTAGACGGCACCCTGCACCCGCCTTCGGACAAGACGAAGATTGATGCCACGAGCGCAGGGACGCATGCGGACGAGCCAACGAAGAGGCAGGAGGCCGGACATGCTTGAGCTGATGATTTGCTCGCTGTTCACGATCCTGCCCGATTACCTTTACCGGCGCTATGGCCAAGGCAAGCGCTTGGGCCGGGAGATCACATTTTACTCGGTGTGGTACGAGTTCAGATACGGCATCACCACATGCCTGATGCTGACCGTGGCTCTGATCACCGTTATTTTTTACTTCCATCCATCGAGCACCAACGTCACGGCGTACTTCCGCACAATTCCAATCTTGCCTGAAACGAACGGCCGTGTTGCGGAGGTCTTCGTTGGGTTCAGCGATCAGGTCGAGAAAGGCGCCCCGCTTTTCAAGCTCGACAGCACCAAGCCGCAGGCCGCGTTCGAGCTTGCCACTCGACAGCTGGTTGAGGTGGATGCGGCGATGGTCATGGCCAAGGTGGACATCGCCGCGGCCGAAGGCGATATCCAAGAGGCGAAAGGGTCCTATAAGCAGGCACTCGAAGAGCTCCAGACGAAGGAGGAGTTACAGCGCCGCAACGCCGACGTCGTGACTAAGCGTGAGATTGAGCGGCTCCGAAATGCGGTAGAGGCCCGACAGGGAGCATTGACCGCAGCGGAGGCTGCCAAACAGTCTGCTGAGACGAAGCTTTCGACACTTCTGCCCGCACAAAGAGCCAGTGCCGAAGCTGCGCAGGCGCAAGCTCAAGTCGAATTGAACAAGATGACCGTATATGCCGGAGTAACCGGCCATGTGGAGCAGTTCAGCCTGCGCGTGGGAGATGTGGTCAATCCCTTAATGCGGCCTGCCGGAATTCTTATTCCGTCAGAAGCCGGTCGCCTGTACTTGGTCGCGGGCTTCAATCAGATTGAAGCTCAAGTCGTGAAAGTTGGAATGACAGCGGAAGCCACCTGCGCCTCCAATCCGCTCACTATCATTCCTCTGGTGGTCACACAGGTTCAGGACTTTATTTCTGCCGGTCAGTTCAGAACTTCGGAGCAACTGATCGACCCACAGCAGACTGCGCGGCCGGGGACCCTCTTGGTCTTCCTGCAACCCCTGTTCGAGGGCGGTTTGGATAAAGTCACTCCAGGCAGCAGCTGCGTTGCCAACGCCTACACAAACAATCACGACTCGCTGGCGCAGCCGAACATCGGATGGGGGCGCTGGCTTTTTCTGCATATGGTCGACACGGTCAGCATCGTCCACGCAATGATCCTGCGGCTACAGGCGCTCGTCTTGCCCATCAAAGTTCTCGTTTTCGGCGGACATTGAAGCGCGCGCGCAACAAGGCTTTCCTCCCTCGCCCACGGTTACCTTCGTACTGTCGCTAGGGCGTCGATCTTCTCTATTCGTTCAATAATAACGTCACATGCACCGTGTTTCCGTCACGCCGCTGAATCACCTTCAGACCGCTCCGGCCAAAGACAGCAAGCATTGCCCTGTTCTGTGCGAGTACCTCCGCCTCAAACGTTTCAATGCCCTGATCGCGGGCAATGCGCGCGAGGTGCCTTAGGACTAGGCTCGCAATGCCGCGCCCGTGCCAATCATCGGCAGTAACAAACGCCAATTCTGCGCTCCGGGGTGCCGGTGAAGCAGCATCGACATAATAACGCCCGCCGCCGATCAGCCTCCCTCCCTCACCGCTTTGAATGGTGACGACCAGCGCCACTACATTCTCGAAATCGACTTCGGTAAACTGCTTAAGCTCGGCCTCCGTCAATTCCTTTTTGTACGTAAATAGCCGCGTGTAGACCGACTCTCGATCGAGACTTTTGAATGTTGCGAGAACGGAGGCCCTATCATCGTGACGGATCGCTCGAACGATGACAAGAGTTCCATCCTTGAGAGCATCGGCAGCACTATAGCTTCGGACATCCATCACGATCTCCTCTACCGGGATCAGGTGCATCCTTTGACAAAAGCGCAAGAACGACTACCGCCACAGCCGCAATAGTGATGTCGCTGGCGGATAAGTTGGTTGAGAAAACTCCGATAAAGCAAATGCCAATAATTCCGGAAAAAGCGGCCCACCAGGCACACACAAGCCGGGCTGATTGATGCGGAGTCTGTCGCCGTCTACGATCGAGAGACGCTCGAGCCGCTGAGAGGCCCGTTGGATCAGGTCTGCCAGGCGTGAACATGCTAGCTGTGCCTCGATTGCTCGTCCGTATCATCGTCGCTCTCTAGCCAGACGAGAATGAGCTGCCATGCGACTGCGACGATAACGGGGCCCAGAAACAGACCGATGATGCCATTGGAAATTGTGCCTCCAAGCACGCCGATGATGATAAGGGGCATGGGCATCGACAATCCACGCGTCATCACGATCGGTCTGAGGACGTTGTCGACCAGCCCGACCGGAATCATGTAGGCGGTGAACAGTGCCGCCTGCACTGCGCCGAGCTCCATCCAACTCCAGATAACCACCGGCAGAATGACAAGGCCCGGGCCGATTTGAATAATTCCCAGCACCAGCGCGATGAAGGCCAGAATTCCGGCCCCTGGAACGCCAGCCACAACGAACCCTAAGCCGACGAGCGCGGTCTGCAACACAGACACGCCGACCACACCGCGCGAGACATTTCGGATCGTCGCCCCGACCAGCCGAACGATTTCGCGGCCGCGTGGGCGCAGCAGCCTGTCGCAAGCCCGACTGATGGACTCGACGATCTTGGGGCCCGGGGTAAACAGAAGCCCGGCGATCATTATCGCAACGAGAAATTGCAGAAGTCCCACCATAACGTTTTGCGCGATATCCAGGAAACTCGGTGCCAGCGGGCGAAGTTTCGGGGCGAATTCGACCAGCATGGCCTTAGCGTTCGTGGCACTTGCAAGCCACAGATCGTAGAGACGTTCACCTGCGATCGGCCATGACTTAATGCTATCGGGCGGCATCGGCACCAGCAGTCTGCCGCTTTCAAGGCCTTCGCCGATGTACCCGATCCCATGCGCCATCCCGAAGCCAAGCCAGGTCAACGGGCCCAGCACGACCGCAATACTGACAGCGGTGATGAAGAACGCTGCGAGCTTCTGCCCGACCCACGCAGAAAGTCGATTGTGCACGGGGTACAACGCCACGGCGAGAATGGCACTCCAGAGCCCAATGGTAAGAAACGGAGAAATGATGGCCCAGGACGCGTAGGCGACGACGGCGAGCAGCGCAACTTTAATGACCGTTTCGATGATCCGGTCATGCGAGGTGCCGTCTATGTCCATTTCGCTCTTTCCAGCCACGGCCCTGTTCCTCAACTTTGCACTGAGAGCTCTGCTCTTGAGAAGGTTCGCATTTCGACCAACTGAGCCTTGCTGGCAACAACGATGGTGGGTTTCGACCGTATTGGTGCCGCGCTCATGGTTCCGGCGGTGTAATGGCTTGCCTACAAGCGCAAGGGCCCTCTGACCTGACTAGCACTCGCCAGCGCTCACTTGCCGACAAACTTTGGCCGACGTTTTTCTCGGAATGCCTGAATGCCTTCTGCGTAGTCGGCGCTGTCGTAAACCACCCGGCGCAGACCCTGCACGCGCTCGAACCGCCGCGGGCTCATGGAATGAGCGCCGGCCAGCATACGAAGCTGCTCCTTCATAACGGAGACCGCGAGTGGCGCGTTATCCGCGATCTGTCGCGCGAGATCGTAAGTGAAGGACTCGAACTGATCGGCCGGCACGGAGTGGTTGACGATACCGAGACGCTCGGCGCGTTCGGCGCTCATAGGTTTGGCCGTAAAGGCCATCTCTTTGGCGATCCTCAGCGAACACGCGTTCATGAACGTCAGCATTCCAGAAACACTGTAAGGCACGCCGAGACGCGCCGGAGTGACGGCGAAGGACGCCGAGGGCGCGGCGACGATGAGATCGCAGGCAAAGACAAGCTCACACGCACCGCCCCATACACCGCCCTCGACCATGGCAATGACCGGGGCCGGGCATTTCTCAATGGCGCGGATGAGATAGGGAAGCGGATCGTCCCAGCCGAGCGGGTCACGCTTACCTTGGGGCAGCTCGTCGATGTCGTGACCGGCGGAGAAGACTTTCGCGCCCGGCCGAGCACGCAGGATGACCACGCGGAAGCCGTACTTCTTTGCCCGGCTGAGCGCCTCCACAATGGATTCGGCCATTTCTTTAGAGAGCGCGTTGAGACGCTGCGGTCGGTCGAGGGTGATGGTCCCGATGGGCAGTTCAGCGGCAATTTCAATCAACGGCAACTGTCGCGGCTTCATGGTCTGATCTCCGCAGAGAGCGACGGTACACGCCGGCTACCTCAGCAAACACAAAAGCCGATGCTCTATGCCGGAATGAGCTTAAATGCAGACAAAAGACGTTTGTTGATCGAAGTCAAAATCGTAACTCCATTGGCGATTTCTCCCCATGGCAGTATTCGCGTCTGCTTGTCTTCGAGCATATGGGTCGCATCGCCCGTCACCGTTCGCAGCATCTGCTCTACGGTCAAGCCCAGATGGCTCAAGATCGCCGCAGGCGGGGAAATTTTCCGCTCCTGAAGACCTCAAGTTTGTCGATCTGCAGAAATCCGTCGGAACCAAGGCGTCGGAACCGAGTAGCTTGTTGAGCGACGCTTGCTAAAGCTAGCCTCAGAAGTTGGGCTTCTCGTCGTCGCGCTCCACCCTCGTGTGGCATCTATTGGAAAGGGGGGGGCGCCTTGCTCGTGCGGATGAAGGAAACACATTCCACAGGAACACGGGGCGCCCGATGTTCTCCAGCATGCGCCAAATGATTGTCGCGGTGCGCTCTGCTGCCATTGGCCCTTTCGTTGCGTGGGAAAGGGAGGTGCAGCCGAAGATCTCAGCATGGGATGATAAATGGGCCCAAACTGCGGCTACTCCGACACAAATCTCATGCTAACGTGATCCATGACACAAAGCTGCTGGCAAGGGAATCAGGCATCACAGCGCCCCGGAAATTGAAGTTGGATTAGTCAAAGCTGTGATCCGTGGGCATCAATCCTAATCTCGTGAGCGGGCTCGCGCCAAATAATGGGCAGTGACACAATCTTTAAGCGGCGTTCTGAAGCGCGATTCCAAGCAGAGTTCAGGATGACGGAACGGAAGTTCGTCTAATGCCGATGCATAGCCAGCAGCTCCTGGAAGCAGCTGACTATGTCGCCTTCGTATTATCTCCTAATGCCGTTTTGGAGGCTTTGCCCCTACAAACAAGTGAACCTCGGCGTCAGCGCCGCTCTGGTCCCCGGTAAAGCCGATACGGTCGCTGCCAAGTGTTGAATCTACGGAGCCGTACGTCACGAATCCGTCCGCATGTTTAAAGACACGGTCATGTGGGCAGCGTTCATCTACGCTGAAAAGGTCGATGGGTTCGTCTGCATGCACGCGGAACGTGCCATCGGCGAGCCAATGCAATGCAATCCTGTTCACTGAGTAGATCTCCTTGTTTCAGATAGGGATATTTTGCTCAATGCCTGCGGTCTGGCTGGCTCCAATGATTGAACTGGAATCGTCATGTGACACAGCTTTACGGGGGGCTGCTTGACAAAACCAAATGGAAAAATCCACCGGCTAAATACACGCAAAATCTGCGGTACGGCGCGCCGCAACAGCGGCACCGCCAGGAAGAACCTAAAGGGGTCCCCCCGACATATCACGAGCAGAGCGGTCCCGAGAAAGCGCTACAGATCCCGGCTAGCTGAAATCACCCTAGTAGCAAACCTGTCGACATCCCCTGGGCGCGAAAGCTTCTTTCTCTGACCGGGCGGGATCCACTGAAGGCGAGTTTCACCAGTTGATGGCTTTCGCCAGATCACCCAAGCATACGCTGTGGCCGTTGAGGCCTTTGGATCCCAGCGCCCCTTGACCATCGGCACTCGCTCCGAGAACAACGCGACCTCATCGGGTGGAATTTTCTCGAACAACTCATTATAGCGCCGGGCTCCTTCCAACCAATTCGTGCGGACCAAGAACGCGACGCCGGACTTCGCTTCACTCAAGGCGCGAATTGCGAACTGCAGAGCTAAATTATAGGGTGGATTCGTTATGATCCAATCGGGATTGAAAGAGCAGAACGCCACTTTCGATCCTTCCCCTACAAACGAGCCTACTTCGTATCCTCGACCGTAGTCGTGGATGTCGCTCGCGTGGACCTTCCCAAAATATTCGCGAAGGACCTCGATCATATGACCCTCACCGCATGCCGGCTCCCAAATGCTAAGCTGACGAAAACCAATCACGTCTGGCGAGGCAGCGGGATGAAACGATTTAGCGAGCACATGCTCAATCAAGGCTCGCGTCGCCCATGGAGGAGTTGGGAAATAGTCCAGACCATTCGGCGGCTCCGCACGGGAAGCCATCACTGAGCGGGCGCCGAATGGCAGGTCTGAAGAGATACATGAATCAGATACTTCCTGCGTACCATTTACTGTCGCAGAATCCATAAAGAGTTGCATTTTCAGATGGCCTCTCAAAACATGGTCAAAGCTGTACCTCTATGCGTCACCGCATCGGCTCACATCTATCCGTTAGTCGGCATCGACGCTGACCTAGAGTCGCGCCAGAACATGTCGAGGCCGGCATTGAGTTTTCAGGATTGTGGGCGACGCGATTTCTATGCCGCCAATTGGGAGTTCATGTTGCCACCACCCGCCGCGATATAAGATCGAAGACCCTCTCTAATGTTTCGACATCTCGCGGCAACTTTTCGTCGATTCCTTTTTTGTTTAGCCACATTCGTAGTCGAGCGGCGCCCACTCCCGGCATCATCACTCTCTCACCCATGATTGCCCCCTGTTGCTGTCATGAATGTGAGACGGGCAGTAGCGCTCCTACTCTTAAGCGCAGGAGAGCTGCGATAGCTGGGCATCACGCCGCTCCCACGTCTAGCGTCGACGTACGGGCTCGGCCTGCGAGCCACAAATCCAAATCTGATCGACGGTAAAGCACCTTACGAGCGGACTGGCGAACAAAGAGAGGACCACCGCCGTAGCACCGATATTTCGCTAGCGTGCTACGGGATGTCCTCAGGTAAGCGGCCGCTTCCGCGGCATCGAGAATGTCGAGGTTCCGGATGTACTGCGGGTCGAGATTGCGCAGCTTTGTTCTTCGCACAACTTCCACTTCGATTCTCCATACGTTCAAACACGTACGGAAATATGCGTGGAGGCGCCAAGTTTTATAGGGCAATTCCGCCCTAAAGCTTGGCGATCAAATTGTCCCATTTCTGAAACTGCCGCTTGGCCCGCTCCTCCCTCGGAGTAACCATCCGGATTATCGCGACCAACTCCTTCCAGAGCGCGGCAGCTATCCATTTCCTGACCACTTTGACCTGTATTTGTCGCAGTTTCACGCCACCACTCTCCAGCGCGAGAAAGAACTCCCGCACCACCTCATAGTTCGTGGCATCGGCTATTCCGTTCGGCGCATACCGACTTCCGGCGGGGCCGCTGCCGCCGAGGAGATGATGCCGCGGCGGAAGCCGCAGGCCGGACACAGGAGTTTACACTTTCGTCGCTTTTATAATCAGTACTCTTAATAGGAGAGACGAAACTGTAAAATTCAGCCGCATTATCGAAGCCTCCGCTTCGCATCCGCTTATAGAGCGTCGGCCGGCTAATACCGAGCTTGCGTGCGATTTCGGAAACGGACGTTGATCGCGGCGTTGATCCGCTTGCCGCTCGCTTCGCGGCAGCGCGCTGCTTGTCGCGAGCCTTCTTCATGGCTCGCTGTAGTTTCAGAACCTCGCCTTTTGTCATGTCGGCCGGGTGGATGCCCCATGGTCGACCGGCGCGAAGCCAATGAAGCTTATCAAGTTCAAGATCGAAGCCGACAGCTGAGGGGGACTGAATGGTTCGATACCCCTCATTCATCATCACAGCCTCAAATGCTAGCGCCACTTCTGCACGCGTCGCGCCGTCAATGTATTTGTCTGCCCACTTCTGAAGACTGGCTAGACCGACGCTGCGATTGTCGTGCTCCGCCACGAGCGCGAGCAAGTTGCCGGCGATAGTCAGGAGGGCGAGCCGGTGGCGTGAGCGAAACAGGGCCGGCCTGCGTGTCGCGTAGACCTTCGCTAGTGATCCAAGAAGACGAAAGGCACGGCCCCTTACGGCCATCCTCATCCGCTTTTCAGGGCCGACACCTTTGACTTGATCAATCGTCGCCAGGTTTCGCCGGACCTTTGGCTTCGAAGATTCAATCTTCTCGTGGAAGGTTATGACACCTGTCTCGGTCTCCTCACGGTAGACCTCCGTGATTGACTCACTCTTGAAGGCGGTTGCAGTTGCTCGCATAGGCATAGATGTTTCATTTCATTTGAATCGCGCTGCGGTGCCGGTCGGAACGCGGTTTTTCGTTGAGGTCAATGGGGTCGCGGACAGTCGCGATCACGCGGTTGCACGCGAAGCGAGGGATCAGCATCGCGATCTTCACTCAATCCGGAGCGAGCGGCGCGCACAAGAGCACCCTGGCCGTCTCCGTGCGGGTGTAATGCGCTAAGAAGCGTTCCTCATCCCCTCAAATTCAAAGTAGGGACCGTCCCAGTAGCACCGATAATTCGCTAGCGTGCTACGGGACGTTCTCAGGTAAGCCGCTGCTTCCGCAGCATCGAGAATGTCGAGGTTCCGGATGTACTGCGGGTCGAGAATGCGCAACTTTGCTCTTCGCACAACTTCCGCTTCAACTTTCAGTACGTTCAAAGACGTACTGAGATATGCATGAAAGCGCCAAGTTTTTTAGGGCGATCTGACCCTAACGACTGGGGGGCGAATTACCCCAATTCTGAAACTGCCGCTTGGCCCACTCCTCCTCAGAATAACCATCCGGAATATCGCGACCAAACTCCTTCCAGAGCGCGGCAGCTATCCGGTTCCTGACCGCTTTCGCACCACGTCGACCTGTATTCGTCGCAGTTTCACGCCACCACTCTCCAAGCGCGAGAAAGAACTCCCGCACTTCATGGTTCGTGGCATCGCCCGTTTCCGGAAGCGGTTCGGAGGCGTAGGCATCTAAGAGCGGAGTCAGCTCTTCTCCGAGCAGCAGTATCTTCCTCTCGTTGTCGATGTCAGGCTCCTCGTCCCCTTTATCGGCTATGTACTCTGCGCTGTCGACTTCCTCTGCGACGACCTCCAAGAGCTCTCGTAATGCCTCCGCGATCCGCTTGGCTTTTCGTTGCCTATCGATGCGCACCGGAACGGATAACACTCTCGCATAAGTGACAGTGGCACCGGCTCTCGCCGATACCGCCCAAGCGCATAACTGCTGTCGCAGCGAGGCTATCTCACCCGCCAGGAAACCCCTGGAGATTGCTTCCGCCAATGGCCCGTCAACAGCACAAATATCGTCTGGGTGCGAAAGTCGCCCTATTGCGTCGGTCTCGGAGTTGGGTAGTAGGACACACCCCCCTGAGGGACCTTGAACGTACCGGCGCGCGTCCTCGGCGAAGAAGCGTTCAGCACGTGATTGCTTAGCTACACGCTCCTTAGGCGGCATCCTCTGCCCCCTTGCGGATCAGCGTGATCTTCCCCTTCGTACCGCTCATAGCGCCGGCGATCGCCCCAGCCGCCGCTTCGGCGGCAGCACGGACAGGATCAGCCGCCAAATGAGCATATCGTTGCGTGGTGGTTGGGCTGCCGTGTCCGAGCAGCGCGCCGATCATGGGAAGGCTTGCACCCCCGCTGACAGCCACGGATGCGAAGCTATGGCGCAAGTCATGGATACGAAGGTCAGGCAGGCCCGCCATCCGACGGATGCCGCGCCAGGGCCGATTCAAGTCAGCCCTCGGCTGATCCGGTACTGATGAGCGGATTACATAAGGGCTATTTATCCTCGGCAAGTCGACAAGGATTTCGAGGGCGGGCGCGGGCAGTACGATATGACGTCTGCCAGTCTTGCTGAACACCGTAAGCAGACCCCGGCTCATGTCGACATCCGCCCATTTAGCATGAAGAATTTCGCGGAGCCGCGCGCCACTGAAAATTAGCAGCCGCAAAGCAGCGGCCGTGTACTGGTCAATGATCGTCGGGGGCACGTTCTTCGGAACGTGCTTAGCCTTTTTACCGGGCCTTGACGGCGGCTCGTAGGGAATCCCCGTTGTCTCGGCTTTACGGATAGCCTCACCCAGCCGAGCAAGCTCCTGCGGAGTGAGGAAGCGTTCGCGCTTCCGCTCCTTGTACGCCTTGATACCCCTCGCTGGATTGGTGCCTTCCCCGACGTGACCTGCGTGGTCAGCAGCCTTGTATATCGAGCCAATGAATTCCAGGCATCGGTTAGCCGTAGTCGGACTAGTCTTACCGATCCGCGTGTGCAGTCGCTTGATTTCATCGCGCGATATTGCGTCAAGCTGGCAAGAGCCAATGGCCGGCCCAACATGCCTCTTCAATAGAGAGCGGTAGTTTCTGATGCTCCCCGGCCGCAGCGTCGCCTGCTCTGGATGATTCTGAGCAATTTCATCCATGGCATCGAGATGTGCGGCAGCGTACTTGGCGAAAGTCGGAACTCTCTTCGCCTTGGCCTTAGCCGTTGCCGGATCGCTGCCCAGCCGCACTTGCGCCAGAAACGTCTTTGCCCGCTCCCTTGCTTCCTCCGGCTTTAGCTCGGCGGTCGTGCCAAGCGTAAGTCTCTTCTTGACGACGCCGCGACCGCCGGCACCGGGACGGTATTCGACGAAGTACGTCATGCGCCCCGTTGGCTCGACGCGCATGGCAAAGCCTGCAAGATCTTCATCATAATACACAACGCGTTTATCGGCCGGCGTAATGCCGGCGAGACCACGCCGCGTGAGCTTCGTCGTTGGCATGAGGCTCCCCCTATTCGTGCGCCACCCGTGCGCCACCGCATCGGATATCACGTGGTATGAATAGAAGCCAAGCTAGACTTAAAATTACTTGTATTCAATTGGATAGGGAGAGATACGGAAACTCTTGGAAACAGCGGAATAGATCAAAAATAAAGCTCATAACCTGAAGGTCGTAGGTTCAAATCCTGCCCCCGCAACCAAAATCACCAAACCAAATCAGCAAGTTAAGAAGCCCGGCCAGCGCCGGGCTTTCTTGCGTTTGGGCATTGGTAGCCACGGCTTGGCGAACGCCTTACTGCGCACCATCCGCAACTGGCTTGAATGGCTCAGCAAGTTGCTGGCCCGCGAACCTTCGCGACATTACACTAACGTGGCTCGAAGACGGCTTTGGGAAGAGAGCCATCACGGACGGAACGTCCAGGCGGGGGGCGACAGAAAAAGGAAGCTCGTCATGGCGAAGGCGGACATCGCAGCGGCAGAAGGCGAGATTCAATAGGCAAAGGGTTCCCATAAGCAGGCACTCGAAGAGGTGGTCACACAGGTTCAAGACTTTATTTCTGCCGGACCAGTTTAGAACCTCTGAGCAATTGATCGAGCCCCAGCAGACTGCGCAACCGGGAACGCTCTTGGTCTTTCTGCAACCCCTGTTCGAAGGCGGTCTCGATAACGTCACCCCAGGCAGCAGTTGCGTTGCTAACGCCTATACCAACAATCATGACAAGCTGGCGCAGCCGGACATCGGATGGGGCGCTGGCTTTTTCTGCATATGGTCGACACGGTCAGCATCGTCCATTCAATGATCCTGCGGCTACAGGCCCTCGTCCTGCCCATCAAAGTTCTCGTGTTCGGCGGACATTGAGGCCTGATAGCACAACGACGCTTGAGCTCATCGCTCTTAGCAAGCTCTGCATTCACGAGGTTGGATCATCGATAAGCGGGTTCGGCTTGCTGAAGGCAATAAGCTTCGCCGCGTCTCCCACGCGGATCATCGGCCCATCAACGGTAACGCCAGCCTCGGCAAGCTCAGCTAAGGCCCGCGACAAGTTCTCCGGCCGCATGCCGAGGCGGCTCGCCAGCGCCCGCTTTTCGAACGGCAACCGAAACGTGCCACAGCCTCCCGACTGGCTCGCTTGGGTGAGAATCCAATTGGCGAGACGTTCGCTGCTGGACCGCAAGCGTACGTTCTTCAACTCTTTAACGATCGTACGGTAGCGGCAAGCAAGCTCGGCCACCGTTGCTCGTGCAAAGCCTGTGTCGCGCTCGAAGACCTCGCGCACAGCCCCGGCTGGTATGAGCACAACCGTCGACGACGACAAGGTGCGAGCCGATTTCAGATAAGGTCCGTCGACAATCACGGCAGCAAGAATGAAAGCAGCTGGCGGCGTCAGGATCGACACCGTCGCCTCACGATCATTATGAGAAGCAAAGAAGGCGATCTGACCGTCGACCAGAACGTGCAAGAAGTCCGGCCTCTCACCTTCGTGGATGAGCACAGTCCCCGTCGGGAAACGTTGCACATATCCAGCTGCGATCAGCGTTCTGAAATTTTCCAGCTCGACGCCGCGAAAGAGCGGTAGTTCGCGGACAATCTCGGAATCCTCGCGGCGCATGCTCTATCGCAGGTGCTCCTATTACGGTCGGTCAACGTTGCCTCGGTCCTGGCCTCGTTGCAACGAGCATCTTGCCTTGATTTTTATCAATCATTGTATTGAACAATATCAATTACAAAATTGCTTTTACATTACTCAGGACACAAAGAAGCGACTAATATTTCTTTTGTCTGCGTAGTTTTTAACAAGTTGATCTCGATCAACGAAAAGCATTTCCCCAAACGTAATTCTTGTCGTGCCGAGTTTTTTTCCGGCGACCTCAAGTGGGGTGCTTGATACATGAATACTCAGCCTACCGTGGATCCTGGCGACCAGAGCAGGGCGCTTTGGCTGTCCACCATTTCCTTCACTGTCTGCTTTGCGGTTTGGACAATTTTCTCAATCATCGGTGTGGGCATAAAGGAAGAGCTGGGACTTAGCGATACCGAGTTCGGCCTACTGGTAGCAACACCTATTCTAACCGGTTCGTTGAGCCGGATATTCCTCGGCATCTGGACAGACCAATACGGCGGCCGCGTCGTATTCACAACGACGATGGTGCTGGGTGCCATTGCGACCTTCCTTTTATCGTACGCGACGACCTACGAGTTGATGCTTTTGGCCGCCCTCGGGGTGGGACTCGCAGGCGGCTCATTTGCCGTCGGCATCGCCTACGTCTCCCGCTGGTATCCGTCGGAAAAGCAGGGGACGGCACTCGGGATCTTCGGCGCCGGCAACGTCGGCGCAGCCGTGACTAAGTTCCTGGCACCTTTTGTGATGGTCGCCTACGGCTGGACCGTGGTGGCTCAAGTGTGGGCCGCAGGGCTGGTGATCATGACCGCCGTCTTCTGGTTCGCAACCAAAGATGACCCGGTACTGCGCGCTCGGCGACAGCGTGGGGAGAGCGCACGCAGCACGCTGTTAGAACTAGATCCACTGAAACGGCTGCAGGTGTGGCGGTTCTCGCTCTATTATTTTTTCGTGTTCGGTGCGTTCGTCGCCTTGGCTCTGTGGCTGCCGCGCTATCTAGTCGGTGTTTACGAACTCGACATCCGGACCGCCGGCATTCTGGCCGCCTTCTATTCTGTGCCGGCGAGTATCTTCCGCGCCTACGGTGGCCACCTTTCGGATCGGATCGGCGCCCGTAAGGTGATGTACTGGACGTTTGGCGTGTCGGCGGTGGTGTGTTTCATGCTGTCCTACCCGAACACCGACTACGTCATTCATGGCATTCGCGGCCCGATCACCTTCTCGACGAGTGTAGGCCTAGTGCCATTCGTGATCCTCGTATTCGTACTGGGCTTCTTCATGAGCCTGGGCAAGGCAGCGGTCTATAAGCACATCCCCGTCTACTATCCCAACCACGTCGGCGCAGTCGGCGGCATGGTCGGACTCGTAGGTGGGCTTGGGGGCTTTATCCTACCGATCATGTTCGGTGTCATGCTTGACCTGACGGGCATATGGACCAGCAGCTTTATGCTACTCTTCGCCATCGCCAGCATCTCGCTCGCGTGGATGCACTTCGCGATCCTTGCGATGGAGCGCAGAGCGCGCGCCCCCGAGCCAGAGATTCTGCCGCAGCTGCCGGAGATGACAGAGATCCATCGGCCGGAGCATCGTGGCGCGCTAGCTGGTGTCATCGAGGATTGGCGACCGGAAGACAAAGAGTTCTGGGAGAGCAAAGGTCGGACCATTGCACGCCGCAACCTTTGGATCTCGATCCCGGCCTTGTTGCTCGCGTTTGCGGTGTGGATGGTATGGAGCGTCGTTGTCGCCAAGTTGCCTGCGATCGGCTTCACCTACTCGACAGATCAGCTCTTCTGGCTAGCAGCTCTGCCGGGCCTTTCCGGCGCGACACTGCGCATATTCTACTCGTTCATGGTGCCGATTTTTGGTGGTCGACTTTGGACATCGCTGTCGACGGCCTCGCTGCTGATCCCGGCGTTCGGCATCGGCTATGCCGTGCAGGACCCGCAAACACCCTACGTCATCTTCCTCGTGCTGGCACTACTCTGCGGTTTCGGCGGTGGCAATTTTGCCTCGTCGATGGCCAACATCAGCTTCTTCTTCCCGAAGGCTGAAAAAGGCAACGCGCTGGCTCTTAATGCCGGCCTCGGCAATGCCGGCGTCAGCGTCATGCAGTTTATTGTGCCGCTCGTGATAACGGCAGGCGTCTTCGGCGCGCTTGGAGGTGAGCCGCAAACACTGTCAGACGGTAAACTGCTCTGGCTGCAAAACGCCGGCTTCATCTGGGTGCCGTTCATTATAGCCTCGGCGATCTTTGCATGGTTCGGCATGAACGACATTGCCGATGCGAAAGCCTCTTTCGCTGAACAGTCGGTAATTTTCCAGCGCAAGCACAATTGGGTGATGTGCTGGCTCTATGTCGGCACCTTCGGCTCGTTCATTGGCTATTCGGCGGGCTTCCCACTCCTCGCAAAGAACCAGTTCCCGGCTGTCGACTCGCTGCAGTACGTCTTCCTTGGCCCGCTGGTCGGTGCTCTCTCCAGGGCAGCCACAGGCTGGGTCTCGGACAAGTATGGCGGCGGCCGAGTGACCTTCTGGGTCTTCATCGTGATGATCGCCGCAGTGGCGGGAGTGCTTTACTTCCTGGGTATCAAAGAAGAGCCGGGCGCGTTCTGGGGCTTCTTCGCAATGTTCCTGATCCTGTTCCTGGCGACGGGCGTCGGCAACGCATCAACCTTCCAAATGATCCCGATCATCATGCGCTCCGAGATCGGGCGCCTGATGCCCGAAAAACCTGCCGAGGAGAGACTGCGTCAAGCGGAGAGGGAAAGCGCAGCCATTATCGGATTCACCTCGGCGATTGCAGCCTATGGGGCCTTCTTCATCCCGAAGGCCTACGGCTCATCGATAGTGATAACCGGCGGCCCGGAGGCGGCACTGTGGGGTTTCATGGCCTTCTATGTGACGTGCGTTCTGGTGACGTGGTGGTTCTACACGCGTCCCGGCGGAATGCTTCATGACATCGAGCGCGGGAAAACGGCCGCTTCCCCACAACCAGCGGAATAATCATTGCGCGGACGTTGGGCAAGACGGCCGAAGCCCGCCATATCGGAGCTACCAGATGAGCCACATTCTCGATCGCCTCACGTTCTTCAACCGCGTCGTCGACGAGTTCTCGGATGGCCACGGCATCACCACCCGTGAGGACCGCACGTGGGAGGACGGCTATCGCAAGCGGTGGGCGCACGACAAGATCGTCCGCTCGACGCATGGGGCGAACTGCACGGGCTCATGTTCGTGGAAGATCTATGTGAAGGGCGGCATAGTTACCTGGGAGACGCAGCAGACAGACTATCCACGCACCCGTCCTGATCTGCCAAACCATGAGCCACGCGGCTGCTCCCGCGGCGCCTCCTACAGCTGGTATCTCTACTCCGGAAATCGCGTCAAATATCCGCTGGTGCGCTCGCGGCTTCTAAAGCTGTGGCGCGAGGAGCGCGCCATTCGCACGCCGGTTGCCGCATGGGCCTCGATCGTCGAAGACCCGACAAAGCGCGCTGCCTATACGAGAAAGCGCGGACTTGGCGGTTTTGTGCGCGCCAGCTGGGATGACGTGACCGAGATCATCGCCGCGGCCAATGCGTATACCGTCAAACGCTATGGCCCGGACCGCATCCTTGGCTTCTCGCCGATCCCGGCAATGTCAATGGTGTCCTATGCGGCGGGTTCGCGCTACCTGTCGCTGCTCGGCGGCGTCGCAATGTCATTCTACGATTGGTACTGCGACCTGCCACCGTCCTCCCCACAGACATGGGGCGAGCAGACGGACGTGCCCGAGAGTGCCGATTGGTACAACGCCGGCTTCCTAATTCTGTGGGGTTCGAACGTCCCGCAGACACGCACCCCCGACGCTCACTTCTACACTGAGGTTCGCTACAAGGGGACGAAGAGCGTCGTCATCTGTCCAGACTATTCCGAAGCCTCGAAATTCGCGGACATGTGGCTCAGCGTGAAGCAGGGGACCGATGCGGCGCTTGCCATGGCCATGGGTCACGTCATCCTCAAAGAGTTCCACGTCGACCGCAAGGTCGCGTACTTCGAGGACTACGCCCGCCGCTACACCGATATGCCAATGCTGGTCCGGCTCGTGAAACGTGACGACCATCTTGTGCCGGACCGCTTTGTACGCGCTAGCGATTTCGCTGAAGAGCTGGGCGAGAAGAATAATTCGGAGTGGAAGACGGTCGCATTTGATGAGACGTCCGGCAATCTGGTTGTACCCAACGGCGCTGTCGGATTCCGATGGGGCGAGAAGGGAAAGTGGAACCTTGAGGAAAGGGCAGCGAGCGCCGAAACCAAGCTGCGCCTCTCACTCGCAGGAATTAGGGATGACATTGCCGCTGTCGCGTTCCCCTACTTCGGCAACATTGAGCACGACCACTTCAACGGCACCGATCACCCGAGCATTCTGCCGCGCAACGTGCCGGTGAAGAAGCTCGTGCTCAAGGACGGCGAGACCTTGGTCGCCTCCGTTTACGACCTCTTCCTCGCCAACTACGGAGTCGACCGCGGTTTCGGCGGCAAGCACGTCGCAAAAAGCTACGACGACAACGAACCCTATACCCCGGCATGGGCCGAGGCGATCACTGGCGTCAGGCGCGACCAGATCATCCAGGTGGCACGCGAGTTCGCGCTGAACGCCGAGAAGACCAACGGCCGGTCTATGGTGATCATAGGTGCTGCGATGAACCATTGGTATCACTCCGACATGAACTATCGCGGCGTCATCAACATGCTGGTCATGTGCGGCTGCGTCGGTCAGTCGGGTGGCGGCTGGTCGCACTACGTCGGGCAGGAGAAGCTGCGCCCGCAGTCAGGCTGGCTGCCACTCGCCTTCGCGCTCGATTGGGCCCGCCCACCGCGTCAGCAGAATTCAACCTCGTGCTTTTATGCCCATACCGATCAGTGGCGATACGAGACGCTTAATGTCGGTGACATTACCTCGCCAACTGCACCGCCTGGCCCATGGGACGGGGCGCTCATTGACTACAACGTCCGCGCCGAGCGCATGGGCTGGCTACCGTCGGCGCCACAGCTGGAAACCAACCCAATCGAGGTCGGCAAAGCGGTGGCGGCATCCGGCAAGGATGCGCCGACTTACGTCGCCGACGCGTTGAAGTCCGGCGCGCTCAAATTGAGCTGTCATGACCCCGACAACCCCAAGAATTGGCCCCGCAATCTTTTCGTCTGGCGCTCGAACCTGCTCGGCTCGTCAGGCAAAGGCCACGAGTACTTCTTGAAGCACCTGCTCGGCACGAGCCATGGCGTGATGGGTAAGGACTTGGGTGAGATGGGTGCGAAAAAGCCCAAAGAGGTGGCTTGGCGCGACGAGGCGCCAGAAGGAAAGCTCGATCTCCTGATCACGCTCGACTTCCGCATGTCGACGACGTGCGTTTACTCCGACATCGTACTACCGACGGCGACTTGGTACGAGAAGAATGATCTCAATACCTCCGACATGCACCCGTTCATTCACCCGCTGACGGGCGCGGTCGATCCGGTGTGGGAAGCAAAGAGCGACTGGGAAATCTACAAGGCGATCGCCAACAAATTCTCCAACGTGGCACCCGAGGTGCTCGGCATTGAGAAGGACGTCGTACTGACCCCAATCATGCACGACACGCCAGCCGAGATTGCACAGGCCACGGACGTGCGCGACTGGCACCGCGGTGAGTGCGAGCCGGTGCCCGGCAAGACCATGCCGACCGTAACGCTTGTCGAGCGCGACTACCCCAACCTCTACAAGCGCTTCACGGCGCTCGGGCCGCTGATGTCCAAAATGGGCAACGGCGGCAAGGGCATGTCGTGGAACACGGAGAACGAGGTGAACTTTTTGAAGCGCCTTAACGGCGAGGTGACGGAAGAGGGCCCGACGAAGGGCCTTGCACGAATTGAGAGCGATATCGATGCCGCCGAGGTAATCCTGTCGCTCGCGCCCGAAACCAACGGCGAAGTAGCGGTCAAGGCTTGGGAAAGCCTATCGAAGGCCACCGGCCGCGATCACACACACCTCGCACTGCCCAAGGAAGATGAAAAGATCCGCTTTCGCGACATCGTCGCCCAGCCGCGCAAGATCATCTCTTCGCCGATCTGGTCGGGGCTCGAGAGCGAGAAGGTTTGCTACAACGCCAGCTACACGAACGTGCATGAGCTGATCCCCTGGCGCACATTGACTGGCCGTCAACAGCTCTACCAAGACCATCTTTGGATGCGAGCATTCGGCGAAGGGTTGTGTGTATACCGCCCCCCAATCGACACGCGAGCCGTCAAACCGGTGCTCGACGCGAAGCCCAACGGCAACAAGACCGTGGTCCTGAACTTCATCACGCCACACCAGAAGTGGGGCATCCACTCGACCTACACCGACAATCTGCTGATGCTGACCTTGAGCCGCGGTGGGCCTATTGTCTGGATCAGCGAAAACGACGCCAAGAAAGCCGCTATCGTCGACAACGACTGGATTGAAGCCTTCAATTCCAATGGCGCCCTCGTGGCACGTGCTGTCGTCTCGCAACGCGTGAAGGACGGCATGTGCCTGATGTACCATGCACAAGAGAAAACCGTGAACGTGCCGGGCTCCGAAATGACCGGCCAGCGTGGCGGCATACACAATTCGGTAACGCGTGCCGTCGTCAAGCCAACGCACATGATCGGCGGCTACGCCCAGCAGAGCTACGGTTTCAATTACTACGGCACGATCGGCACGAACCGCGATGAATTCGTGGTCGTGCGCAAAATGAGCAAGGTGGACTGGCTCGAGCGGCCGAACACCGATGCCCCAGTCGTTACCACTCAATCCCGTGAGGCCGCTGAATGAAAATCCGCGCTCAAATCGCAATGGTGCTGAACCTGGATAAATGCATCGGGTGCCACACCTGCTCTGTTACCTGCAAGAACGTTTGGACGAACCGGGAGGGCATGGAATATGCCTGGTTCAACAACGTCGAGACCAAGCCAGGCATCGGCTATCCCAAGGATTGGGAGAATCAGAAGCGCTGGAACGGCGGCTGGGTGCGCAAGTCGAACGGCAAGCTCCAGCCCAAGATCGGGTCGAAATGGCGGGTACTGGCAAAGATCTTCGCCAACCCCGACTTGCCCGAAATCGATGACTACTACGAGCCATTCACCTTCGACTACGAGCACCTCCAGAAGACGCCGGAACTCGAGGCCTCTCCAACGGCAAGACCGCGCTCGCTGATCACCGGCAAGCGGATGGAAAAGATTGAGTGGGGACCGAACTGGGAGGAGATCCTAGGCGGCGAGTTTTCAAAGCGCTCAGCCGACTACAACTTTGAAGGTGTCCAAAAGGAAATTTACGGACAGTTCGAAAACACCTTTATGATGTACCTGCCGCGGCTGTGCGAACACTGCCTTAATCCGGCGTGTGTCGCAGCCTGCCCATCAGGTGCCATTTACAAGCGCGAAGAGGACGGCATCGTCCTCATCGACCAGGACAAGTGCCGCGGATGGCGCATGTGCGTGTCGGGCTGCCCATACAAGAAGATTTACTTCAACTGGTCGAGCGGCAAATCGGAGAAGTGCATCCTTTGCTATCCGCGCATCGAGGCCGGCCAGCCGACGGTGTGCTCGGAGACCTGCGTCGGGCGCATCCGCTATCTAGGCGTCGTGCTCTATGACGCCGACCGCATTGAGGCGGCTGCAAGCGTCCCGGATGAGAAGGCGCTCTACGAAGCGCAGCTTTCCGTCTTCCTCAATCCGCAGGACCCCGAGATCATCTCGCAGGCACGTGCCGATGGTGTGCCTGAGAGCTGGCTCGAAGCCGCGCGCCGCTCGCCGATCTGGAAGATGGCGATGGAGTGGAAGGTCGCCTTCCCCTTGCATCCGGAGTACCGCACGCTGCCGATGGTTTGGTACGTGCCGCCGCTATCGCCGATCCAGTCCGCGGCGGAGGCAGGCAAGATGGGCTCGGACGGCGAGATGCCGGATGTTCGCTCGCTACGCATTCCTCTGCGTTATCTCGCCAACCTCTTGACGGCTGGTAACGAAGAGCCGGTGGCGCAGGCGCTCGAACGCATGCTCGCCATGCGCTCTTACATGCGCGCGAAGACAATCGATGGCGTCATAGACGACGCAATCGCCAGGCGCGTTGGCCTCAAAGCCAATCAGATCGAGGACATGTATCAGGTGATGGCAATCGCCAACTACGAGGACCGCTTCGTGATCCCGACAACGCACCGCGAGCTAGGGGAGGACACCTACGATTTACGCGGATCGTGCGGCTTTACGTTCGGCGGGGACTGTTCCGATGGACGGACGGCGGACGTCAACATGTTTGGCGGCCGCAACAAGGCGCCCAAGAGAACCACGGAGACCGTGTAATGGCAAAGACCTTCAAAGTTCTCTCGACACTGCTAAGCTATCCGACCGAGGAAATAGTCGCTGCCGCACCGATCATGGCAGGTGTCCTGAAAGAAGAGCGGCTCTTGCGACCACGAGAGATCAAGGCGCTAATACCCCTCGTCGAAGAACTCAGCGCCAGCGATCTTTACGAGCTTCAGGAGCGCTACGTGCTTCTGTTCGATCGTACGCGCTCACTGTCATTACACCTCTTCGAGCACGTACATGGCGAGAGCCGCGACCGCGGTCAGGCCATGGTTGACCTGAAGGCGGTTTACGAGAGAGCTGGCCTGGAGATCAGCTCCAACGAGTTGTCCGACTACCTACCTTTGTTCCTTGAGTTTCTGGCAACACAACCGCTTACCGAAGCGCTCGATTTAGTCGGCCAACCTGCGCACATCTTTGCCGCGCTTGCAGAACGATTGAGGCGGCGCAAATCGATCTACACGGCGGTTTTCGATGTGCTCGCCAAGCTGGCGAAGGCTGATCCGAGGTCGGCGGAAGTACGTCAGCTCGTCGGCGAACCGGAGATCGATCCCAATGATCTGGAGTCGCTGGATGCCGCCTGGCAGGACGAGGAAGTACGATTCGGTCCGTCCGCGGATGCGCAATGCGGCGGCGATCGGTTGATCCCGAAGCTCCGCGCCGGAAGCCGGCCAGCGCCGGGCATGGAGGTTGTCCAGCCGCAGCCTCGCACCATAATCACCCACTCCGGTTCCCGGAGCATCTAAAGGAGCCGCTGCGATGCGCGATATGCTGTTCCACCTTCTGTTCGTCTGGTACCCTTACGTTTGCTTGGGCTTCTTCGTCGTCGGCTCGCTGTTCCGCTTCGAGCGTGATCAGTATTCGTGGCGTGCGTCCTCAAGCCAGCTTCTGCGCCGCCGCCAATTTATTATCGGCTCCAACCTGTTCCACTTCGGGATCCTGTTTCTGTTCGTCGGCCACTTCGTTGGCCTTCTAACACCCACTTGGCTTTACACGAAGCTCATCACCATAGAGCAGAAGCAGATGATTGCCATTACGGCCGGCGGCATCGCCGGTGTGGTCTGCTTCGTCGGACTGACCATGCTGCTCCATCGCCGGCTGTTTGACCCGCGTATCCGTATTACCTCGACGACGATGGATATGGCGATCCTGACCATACTCTGGGTGCAGCTTGCCCTCGGGCTCGTGACACTGCCCTACTCGCTGCAGCATTCGGATGGGGAGACGATGCTCAAACTTTCGCATTGGGCCCAGGGCGTGCTGACCTTAGAGCCAAATGTCGACAATTACCTGAAAGGGCTTGAGTGGCCCTACCTCGCTCACCTCGTGCTCGGCATGACAATCTTCCTGTTGTTCCCGTTCTCACGGCTCGTCCATATCTGGTCGGCGCCAGTCGGGTATCTTGGGCGCAAAGGTTATCAGATTGTCAGAACGAGCCGGCCCCAACGTCAGAGCGCCGTCGCAGGATCGAGCCAGCGAAGTAGATGACCAATGACAACGGTTTATAAGGCCGAAGATCCGGCGTTGCCGTTTCGTGCAGCGCAAAGCGCGAAGGTCAGCGTCAACGGCGTCTCAATCCCCGCCGCCGCCATCTCGCGGGAGGTCCAGCATCATACGGCCGCGACGCCGTTGCAAGCATGGAAGGAGGCCACCCGCAGCCTCGCCCTGCGCGAGTTGATACTGCAGGAGGCAAGACGGCTTGAGATTGAGCCGGAGCCGGAAACGGACGAGGAAGGACGTCGAGAGACCGACGACGAGGCGCTGATCCGCCAGCTCATCGAGAGAGAGGTGAAGACGCCGACGGCCGACACAGAGTCTTGCCGGCGTTACTACGAGTGCAATCGCGCGCGCTTTCGCTCACCCGACATTTTCGAGGCGGCGCACATCCTGATTGCGGCGCACCAGAATGATGTAGAGGCCTTCGTTGCGGCACGCACCCTTGCCGATCAACTAATCGAAATTCTGTCCGTTCGACCCGAACTATTCGGTCAATTTGCCGAGACCTACTCAACCTGCACCTCGGCCAAGACGGGGGGAAACCTCGGTCAAATATCGCGCGGAGACACGACACCTGGATTTGAAGCTGCACTGTTCAAGTTGGTTCCTGGAGAAATGACGCGGGAGCCGGTTGCGACGCCTTACGGCCTGCATATCATCCGGCTCGACCGACGCATTGAGGGGGGTGTGCTTCCCTTCGAGATGGTCGAGGAACGTATCGCGGCTTATCTCAGCGAGCGCAGCCGGCGCCAGGCAACCGCGCAGTACTTGGCGTGCCTTGCCGCGACAGCAGAACTGGAAGGCGTTGATTTTCTAACCCCCACGGACGTCCGGGTGTATTAGGGAACAGGCGACATGCTCCTCGGGGATCTCATAAAGCAGCTCGACGATGAGGCTGCAGCCACGGAAGCGCTGCTGTCGATTGGCGACATCGCATTTATAGTGCGCATTCAAGAGCTAGCGGCGGCAGAAGAGACGGCGCTTGGCGCTTATTTGAGGCGAAAGATCAGCCACTTCTCTGCGACCGCGGATGCTGACACATGGATGGCCGTAATGATGACGTCGAGCCGCTCGAAAAACCCCGGGGGAAATTGTCTGCGCGCGATTCTCGAAACCACTTGTATGCCCGGCGGTGGTTGCGCCGATACCAGCGAGGGGCAGGCCTAGTTGGGACCGACATTTGACAGGGATCAAGGTCGGCAAACACTAGGCCTGTTTAACTTAAAGCCGAAACTAGAAAGCCGCTCATTTGCGGTGCGGAAACGACTGCGAATTCGTTTTCCAGATAGAGCGATGCACCTGTTTGCTATTCTGACTGCCGCAAGGATGCATCGCGCAGAGTGGTGCTAATGAAGGTCCTCATCGCATATGGATCTGTAGAAGGTCAGACACGCAAGATCGCGGAAAGAATAGCCGAACGCATTCGCAATCGCGGCGAAGAGAGCACTCTCTACGACACTGAGTGCCGTCCGCGTCATCTGGCCGTCGACGTGTTTGATGCTGTTATCGTGGCGTCTTCCGTACATCAAGCGCTGCACCAAATTTCTGTACGAGATTTCGTCGCCGCGCATCGTGCCCTGCTCGAAGATATTCCGTCGGCGTTTGTGTCCGTGAGTCTCTCCTCGGCCTTCCGCAACGGAGGAACTGACGCGCAGAACTACGTCGATTATTTCTTTGAAAACACCGGCTGGCATCCGACGTACTACATCAAGGTCGCCGGTGCGTTGCGCTACTCAGAGTATGACTTCTTCAAGGAACAGATTCTAAGGCATGCCGTTTTCAAGGACAGGCTGGAAATCGTCGATGGTCACGATCATGAATTTACTGACTGGTCCGAAGTAAACGAGTTCATCGATCGTTTTTTGCAACACACCAAAGCCCGATCGAGAACGAGCCCTGTTCCGACTGCAAGCAAAAACTAGCAGCGGGCCGACCATATCAAATCGTTAGCGGCAGACTTGGCTGAGGACTGCGGGTACCGTCGATGTCAACCTCGCTGACGTGCGCTTCTGAAAGAATCCGCTGGTTCCCGCGACAATCGACTCGACCGCGTCCACCGTACAAGTCGTGCCCATTAGGTAGGTGATGGCGGCCGGCCGCGAGGGGAGGGCCGGCCGCATTGCGCACCCTATCGTATTGCAGCCGGGGGGAAGCTGCAGGGTGGCAATCTACTCGCTGGGGGAAGCGAGGTTCGAAGACCTGAACCCGAACATTGGGTTTCACTGAGCCGGCCAGTCACCTTCAGACACCGCCCGGCGCAAGGCGTCCGAGTTAATAGGAACAGGGTGGGAAACGCAGGATTGGCGAGTGGCGTGGCAAACGCTGGGTTTCTCGAAACATAGCAATGGCCTTCACTTGGTACGACAGTGTCAGGGCTGGGTCAGAGATCAGTAACGCGCTGCGGATCGGCAGACGCGAGGGCCGCAGCGCGCACGGGTTTCGGCGGATAGATCCAAACCGTATTGATCTCCTGCTTAATCTTCTTCGCGTCAGCGCCAACGTGCTCGACGTTGCGATCCCAGCCGCGCGTGAACAGCGCGCCTGCCTCTCCAAGGTCGAGGCAGGTAACATAGGCCTTCTGGTGATAGGGAGTCGGCGCTTCGCCGAGCAACTCGGCCGCGGCGTTGTTGCCGGCGAAGGCGCCCATACGCGTGGCGTGTTGACACGACATTAGCGCGTGGTTGCCGTCGTCGTCGCAAACAGCTTTTGCAGCATCTCCCGTCGCGAAGACGCCGGGAACGCCGACGACGCGCAGCTCGCGGTCAACGACGAGGCGACCAAAGTTGTCGCGCTCGCCTGGCACTTGGGCGGTGAGAGGAGCTGCGCGGATTCCTGCTGCCCAAATGACGGTCGCGGCTTCGATGCGTTCACCATTGGAAAGCGTGACACTCGTCTCGTCGATCGCCGCAACGCCTGCTCCGAGCCTGGTTTCGACGCCGAGTTTGCGAAGCGCATCCTCGATTAGCGGACGCGGACCGGCGCCCATGTCGGGGGCGATTGCTGGGTTGCGCTCGACAATAATCACGCGCGTGTTGACATCCTTGCCAAAGATTTCACGCAGCCGGCTGGGCATCTCCGTCGCCGCCTCGATACCCGTGAAACCGCCGCCTGCGACGACCACCGTATTGCGAGCTTCCGATGCCGGCCGGCTCGAAAGACTCTTGAGGTGGCGGTCTAGTGAAATGGCATCTTCCAAACTGTCAACGCTGAATGCGTCCTCGGCGAGGCCCGGTACGTTCGGCCGAAACAGCCGGCTGCCGGTCGCGACGACTAGGCGGTCATAGCTGATGGACTTGCGTCCCTCGTGGGACGTGGCCACCACGACTGAGCGGCACGTTGTGTCGATGCTTTCGGCTGTTCCCCGCAGAAACGTGACGTCTGTCGCCTTCAAGACGTCGAGCAGCGGAGCTGTCAATGTCTCCGGCTTAGGCTCATAGAGGCGCGGCCGGACCACGAGGGTGGGCTCAGGCGCAACCAGCATGATCTCAAGCTCCTCGGGAGCCAAGCCTCTAATGTCGCGAAGACGAGCTGCAGAAAGAGCTGCATACATGCCGGCAAATCCGGCACCGATGATGACTAATCTCAAGGGACTTCTCCGTTCAATTGGGCCGCACGCCTCTCTTCTCCGTTTTGCAACGGAGTTGGCTATCGTGCAGAGTTTTGCGCTCGTCAGTCGGTGATGAACTTCAGCAGGTCGGCGTTAACGGCATCGGAGTGCGTCGTGCACATGCCGTGAGGCAGCTTCTCGTAGATCTTGAGCACACCATTCTTCAGAAGCTTGGCCGACAGGGGCGCGGAGTTGGCGATCGGAACGATCTGATCATCGTTCCCGTGCATCACGAGCGTGGGCACGGCAATGGCCTTTAGATCGTCAGTAAAGTCTGTTTCGGAGAATGCCTTGATGCCGTCGTACTGGGCCTTGGCACTCCCCATCATGGCCTGCCGCCACCAGTTCCAGATGACACCCTGCGATGGCTTCGCGTCGGGGCGGTTGTAGCCGTAGAAGGGTCCGCTCGCGAACTCGAGATAGAACTGCGATCTATTGGCTGCGAGTTCCTTGCGTAGACCGTCGAACACATCGATCGGCAGTCCGGCGGGGCTGGCAGGAGTTTTGACCATGATCGGCGGCACGGCGCCGATCAGCACCAGCTTCGCCACGCGGCCGTTGCCGTGGCGCGCGACATAGCGCGCGGCTTCGCCGCCGCCGGTCGAGTGTCCGATATGAACCGCATTGCGCAGGTCGAGATGCTCGACAACGGCCGCGGCGTCGGCAGCGTAGTGGTCCATGTCGTGGCCGTTGCCGACCTGGCTCGAGCGGCCGTGCCCGCGACGATCGTGAGCAACGACTCGATAGCCATTGCCGACGAAGAAGAGCATCTGCGCATCCCAGTCGTCTGAGCTCAGCGGCCAGCCGTGATGAAAGACGATCGGTTGTGCATTTTCCGGTCCCCAATCTTTGTAAAAGATTTGGACGCCATCCTTGCTGGTGATCGTGTTCATCGAGCGAAATCCTTCGGTTTGAGAAGAGGGTTGGAAAGTTGCAGCGACGCCTTTTGTGGCCAATAGGCTGACCGTTGTGGTAGCCACGCTGGCCGCGAGGATCTCGCGCCGCGTCGCCATGGATGAAGAAAGATGTCCGTCCATCAGGTTTCTCCTTAGTGGCGGGCAAATGTGATCAATGGACCAATCTCCCGCGGCGCTGCCGGAGCAGACCGGGCAGAACGGGCACACATGGTCGACCCGCTTCAGCCGAAGCCGATCGACCACTTGGTCAAGTGGATGCGGTCATCCCGCGGTCAGTAGTCCCAGAAGACCGGCACCCAACGAAAGGCGTCGCCGTCGATCGCCACCCTGCCGACGGATGGGAACGGGAGGTGAGTAGCCACCAGCATCTCGCCGGTCTCGGCCAGCCCCCGCAGAAGGCGGACCCGAACGCGCTCCGCCTCCTCGGGGTCGTGTTCAAAACCGTTGTGCCAATCGGGATGATCGAACCCGACCGCGAACACGGCATCGCCCGCGAACGTCAGCGCTTCGCCGCCGGACGCCACACGAACCACGCTATGCCCAGGCGTGTGGCCACCGGTTCGATAGACCACCACACCTGGCGCCACCTCGTACGTCTCCTCGAAGGGCCGCAGATGGGTGTGGTACGCATTCACGAACCGCTTGGCAGTGACGCGAAGCGCGTCCGGGAATCCCGCCGGCATGGAGGCGCGAGTGAAATCGGGCGCCTGCCAGAACTTGATTTCGGCAGCCGCAACGTGGATCCGCAAGTCCGGACTCAGCCGGTCCTTTACCCCATCGATGAGCAGCCCACCGATGTGATCCATGTGCATGTGGGTCAGAATCACGTCGGTCACGGAGCCTAGATCGATGCCGGCAGCCTCCAGTCGCTTGATCAACTGCCCGGCGCGCGGCAGGTTCAAATCCGGGTCCAACCCGAGCCCCGCGTCAATGAGAATGGTCTGCGCACCGCTGCGCACCACGACCACGTTCAGCGACCAGTCGAACGCATCCGGCGGCAGGAACATGTCGGCCATCCAAGCTGCCCGCGCGGACGGGTCGGCGTTGTGTCCCAACATTTTTGTTGGGAGCGGTAGCACGCCATCGCTGATCACCAGTACTTCGATTTCGCCCACCTGCACTGCGTAGCGCGACGGAACCAGTTCGCTCGGCGCCGATCCGCCGGAGCGTGTGGCGGTGTCTCTTGGGTTCGTGACGACTTTCAACATTGCAGCTCTCCTTCGGCTATCTCGCTGAACCAGTTCGTTTCGCCCCGCGTGTGTGGGCATGCCGATGGTTTAGCGAAACGCCTCAGATGCTGCGCCAGAGCGATTGCGGCGATTGAAGAGCAATTGCTGTCAACTCGCCTGGCGCCGAAATTCTCTGGGAGATAGCCCGGTGAGCTTCTTGAATGCCGCCGCGAAAGCCGTCTGGGACGCATACCCGAGCGCCACGGCGACCGCGATGACCGACATGGATGGATCACGCAACATTGCCTTTGCCTGCTCCAGCCGATACTGCCGGAGCCAGACATGCGGCGGCATCCCGGTACTTTCCTTGAATGCACGGCAGAAATGAAAGCGCGACAACCCGGCGTCTGCGGCCAAAGCGGCCAACGAGACATCTGCGTCGCTCTCCGAGCGAAGACGCTCTAATGCGCGGCGCAGAATTCTCGGAGGCAGTCCGCCTGTTACCAGCTGAGGTGCAACCGGAATCCCGGCATGCGCTGCTAACAACCGGGTTGCCAGTAGATCTGTCAGTTGCTGGCGGAACATCGTGTCCAGCGTGGTGTTACCATCAAGCGCTTCTGCCGCCGTGGTGAGCAGACGCGACGTAATCGGGTCGAGATGGCCAGTCCGCTCCATAAGCTCGGCCGGAGATACATTGTCGGCTTCAGCAGAGACACGCTCGATCGTTTCTTGAGGAAGATAGAGTTGCACGACATTGACGGCACCTGCGATGTCCCATCGCGCACTTGTGCCTGAAGGGATGATCGTAACGACACCCGGGCGTGCCACACCGGTCGCGATGCTTCGACCTGTCCGTCGCGCCAAGGGTTGCATGGTGTCGATGTACGTCATGATCACATGATCGGCCATCGGTTGAACAACGTCGTGCAAGGCACCATGCTTCCAATGGGCAATTCCACCGCTGGACGGGTCAGACCCAGAAACAAGGTTAAGTGGCTTAGTCTTCAAAACGCGAGCCATTTCGGCATCGGCGGGTCGGCGCCGCTGGTCCTCCTCGCCGTCGATCATGGTACACCTCCCCATGTGGTGGCTTCAAACTGCGGCGGGATTGTCAGGTCACGCTTAGCCCGCCATCGACGGCGAAGACCTGACCTGTCACCCACTCCGCGTGCAGCCCGGCAAGGAAAACGATCCAACGCGCCACATCGTCAGGCACACCGCGACGCTTGAGGGGAATGTGCTCGCGCTCCTGCGCTTCTATGGCTGCGGCAGCTTCAGGAGACAGCCCCATCATGCCGGTCAGGGCGTTCGATTCGGTCGGCCCAGCCGCAATAGCATTGACGCGGATACCCTGAGGCGCAAGTTCGAGAGCCCAGCATCGCGTGAGATGCTCCAAGGCTGCCTTGCTAGCCGCGTAATGAGAAAGGTCGGCAGCCGCTTTGTGTCCGAACGTGCTTGAGATGTTAATAATCGCGCCATTGCTTTGCGCGAGATAGGGGAGCGCGGCGGCGGCCAGAAGACTGGGCCCGACCACATTGACCGAGAAGATGCTCGCGATCTGATCCGCTGTGGCCTCAGCCAAGGGAAGAATGGCTCCAGCACCCGCATTATTTACCAGCACATCAAGGCGGCCCCACAAGTTTGTCGCACGCGCGGCGGTGCGGGTGGCGTCTTCCGGCCGGGCCACGTCGGCAACAAAGCCTGTGATGTTGCTGTGAGCCGCTGCGACCTCCGCGACAGGCCCATTACGACGCCCCGTGATCAATACGTTTGCGCCTTGTGCTGCAAATCCGAGAGCAGCTGCCCGACCGATGCCGGAGCTTCCACCGGTTACGATCACAACCTTTCCCGCGAGTGTACCCATCACGCCACCGTGCCGAGGGTCGCGAACGTTTCGTTGCGGGCTTCAGCCATCGCCCACACTGTGAGGCAGAGTCCAATGACTGCCGGCAGCGTCACCGCCAGAAAGTCACGCGCAAGAGCCGATGGACCACAGATGCCGACAGCCACTTCCCAAAAGTGAAAGAGCGCGTGCCCTGCGAGCCAGAGCGACGGAGCAGCCCAGAAAACAACCCTAAGACGCGACCGAGCGGCACCGAGCAGGAACGAGCCACCCACGAGGAGAAAGATCAGTCCAATGTCGCGGACGAAGTGTTGATTGAAGGGGCCGGTCGTGGTCACTCCAGGCACCTCAAGGTACCAGCGCTCGGGATAGATCAGCATAAACGTGCCGTTAGCGATGGTGGCTATCCCAAGTACGACAGATGCTGAGATACAGGTTGTCTTAAGCATAGTTGCCTCTTGGCGATGGAAAGCCGCTGGCTATTGGGCTGCGAGACGCGAACGAGATCAGCCCCGCCCCGACGGACGGAGTAGCCACTCCTCGAAGCGGATCGCGCCTAACATCGGATGTGCGCCAGGCGTAAGCGACCTGTCGTCGAGCTCAGCGCCGAAATAGCGGGCGCGGATGTCGGCAATTACTTGGCGGCGGTCGCCCGTTGCCGCCAGGTAAAACCTCACCAGAGCGTCGAGCGGAATCTTCTCGGGCCCTGCCAGTTCCACGATGCCGCAGACCGGTTCGCCCGTTGCAACCGCGGCCAGCGCTGTTGCAACGTCATCCGAGGCTATGGGCTGAAGAAGCGCCGGCGACAACCGGATCGTCGTACCATCCGAAGCCGATTGCGTAATCGCCCCGACAAACTCGAAGAACTGGGTCGAGCGGACGATCGTATACGGGATCGTCGACCCACGAATGAGCTTCTCCTGCATAACCTTGGCCCGCATGTAGCCGCTGTCGGAAAGGTGATCGGCGCCCACAACAGAGAGCGCCACGTGATGGCTAACGCCTGCTGCCGTCTCCGCGGCGAGCAGATTGCGGCCTGCGGTCTCGAAGAACTCCAGCACAGCTTGGTCCTCGAATGATGGCGAGTTGGCCACGTCGACGACGACGCTTGCACCGGAAAGCGCTTCTGCCAGCCCCTCCCGTGTGATGGTGTTTACGCCTGTGTTCGGAGACGCAGGCAGGACATCGTGCCCCTTGCCACGCAAAAGTCCGACGACCTTTGATCCAATGAGGCCAGTCCCCCCGATCACGACGATTTTCATGACACATCTCCAAGAATCCGACGTCGCACCGCGAGGACGTCGCTACTGCATGGAGAGTGCCGTGAATGCCGCAGAAAGGCTTTGCAGCGACCTTCAAATACCCTTTAGTTTACCCTGGAAATACGTCCAAAACCCAGCCAGACACCGTATTATGTTATGTACTTTGACCGACACTCTCCGGTTGGACTCCTGGCGGAGTTATACGTGCAATTCTTGTTCTCAGACTGTACCCTCGACCCAGAGCGCCGAGAGCTTACGCGGGCTGCCCAGTCAGTCGGCGTTGGACCACAAGTCTTCGATCTTCTGCTCTACCTCATTCAGAACCGCGATCATGTGGTGAGCAAGGATCGCATAATCGAGGCCGTGTGGGGCGGACGCATCGTTTCGGAATCGACGCTCACCAGCCATATCAATGCCGTTCGCAAGGCCATTGGCGACAGCGGCGAGAAGCAGCACCTCGTTCGCACCCTCCCACGAAAAGGCTTCCGCTTCGTGGGCGACGTGACCGAGGCTCAAGTAGCTGAGCAGATCGCGAACGAAGCTATTCACCCGACGACGAACGTCTCCCGTCCTGCGCCGCTCCTTCCGAGCAGGCCGTCCATTGCAATACTGCCATTTCAGAATTTGAGCGGAGACCCCGAGCAGGCCTACTTCGCTGATGGTGTGGTAGAGGAGATCATCACCGCACTGTCGCGCGTGCGCTGGCTGTTCGTAATTGCTCGCAATTCAAGCTTCACGTACCAGGACCGAACCGTCGACCTGAAACAGGTAGGCCAAGAACTCGGCGTCGGCTACGTGCTGGAAGGCAGTTTGCGCAAAGCTTCCGATCGCATCCGCATTACAGGACAGCTTGTCGAGGCTTCAACCGGCGTACACCTCTGGGCTGAGCGTTTCGAAGGACGGCTCGAAGACATCTTCAAGCTGCAGGATGAGATCGCAGCGAGTGTTGCCGGCGCGATCGCTCCACAAGTGGAATTGGCCGAAATCGAGCGTGCGAAGAACAAACCTACGGCCAGTCTGAACGCCTACGACTGCTACCTGCGCGGAATCGCGCACATGCATCGGGGCACACAAGAGGCCATCGAAGAAGCCTTGTCACTTTTCCAGAGAAGTATCGAACTCGACCCCGATTTCGCGGCCGGTCACGCCATGGCTGCCTGGTCCTACTTCTGGCGCAAGATCAACGGTTGGACAGATGATCGCGCCCGGGAAATCGCCGAGGGAGAACGCCTCGCACGCCGCGCCGTCGAATTGGGCAGGGACGATGCTGTAGCCCTCACGCGAGGTGGCCATGCACTCGCGCATCTGACCGGCGATCTCAACAGTGGCATTGCACTTCTCGACAGGGCCGTATTCCTAAACCCTAATCTTGCCTCAGCCTGGTTTCTCGGCGGCTTCCTACGGATTTGGCACGGTGAATGCGAGGACGCAATCGAGCACTTCGAGCGAGCTATGCGCCTGAGCCCTGTCGACCCAGAGCTCTATCGCATGCAGGCGGGGATCGCGATGGCGCATTTATTTGCCGGTCGCATCGGGACGGCGTCTACGTGGGCAGAACGATCATACAGCAATCTGCCAAGCTTCCTCATGGTCGTGGCGTTGATTGCAGCGACCCGAGCGCTCAACGGCCGCCAAGAAGACGCAAGACGTGCAATCGAAGAACTGCGGAGGCTCGATCCGGGGTTGCGCATTTCAAATATCAGGGACTGGCTCCCGATCAGCCGCCCTGAGCATCTTTCGATATTTGCCGATGGCCTGCGGAAAGCTGGACTCGCGGAGTGAACGGCCCCCCGTCGACCTTGCGTGAGATCGAGCCGACCAGAGTTCCAGTGATTACTGAGGAATTCCAAGACATCGGGATCGCTACTGAACATGTTCGTTACCTGAGACGGAAACGGTTTTACACCTATTGTTCCGCTTGCAGAATTGCCCGGGTCCTGAGACCCGAGCAATCTTGAAAACATGGATCAGAAGTCGACAGTCATTCCAACGTTGAAGGAACGCCCAGGACCATGCACGCGGGCATGGTCGAGGTTTGCCGCATCTCGGTTGTAAACGTAGGCGCTGAGCCCGCCCAAAGGCAGCTCGTAGTCCGTGTCGAACACGTTATCGATGCCGAAGTCGAACCGGACGTTGTCCATTGCGTAACTGCTGCGCCAATTTACGAGCGCATACGCACTCGTGCGTGGCTCGAGACGGACAACATCGACGTTGTTCTTCGCCGCCACGCCCTGCAGTTCGACGGTGTTTGACCAGTTCCCAAGAGTATGGGTCAGCGCCACACGCACATTCGCAGGCATGATGTTGTAGAGGTAGGTGTCCGCGTCGAGATCGCGTCCCGCGACATAGCTGAAGACGCCACTGACCCGCCAATCGCCCCAGGCATAGCCGAGCGCCTTCGAGGCCTCGATATCGACACCTGCGAGCCGCGCATCATGATTGACGAACCGCAGCTTCGTGCGTCCTGGTGGCGGCGCACCCCCGATCGTATTCGTCTCCACGTTGATGTAATCATCCACGTAAGTCAGATATCCGCTGACTTTGAAATGCCAATCACGATGCGCCGCATCGTGCCATTCGGCACTGGCGCGCGCGCTATGGGCAATCTCCGGCTTGAGATCAGGATTGCCGACATAGGCATTGAGATCGCCAAACCAGTTGACCATAGTCCCGGCCATAGTCGCGTTCGACCAAGCGTAACGCTCGTAGAGATTGGGAGAACGCGTTTTGCGGGCCGCTCCGAACTCGAAGGCATGCGTAGCAGCCGGCTCGTAGCGCGCGGTCGCCGTGACATCGACATTGGTATCTGTCCGTTTACGGTCAAGCGAGTTAAACGCGTTGGCATCCGCAGCGTACATCATCATGGGGCTGTAGCCCTGCACGGGCCCGGTGTCGGATACGACGCGATCGAGGCGTACACCGACAAGCGTCGTCCAGGCCGATGACCAGTCGGTCTCCAGCTCACCGAATGCGGAAGTTCGATCCCGCTTACCATCGTTGATGTTCCAGTAGGTATTGGGCCCCATCATCGGGGCTGCACCCGCAAGAGGAGGCCACCAGTCGTCAAGCCGATAGCGGTGATACTCGTGACCAACCCGGAGCTGTGTCGCCTCGGTCAGCTGCAGCCCGGCCTTGAAGGCATAACCGGTGTCGCTCCCGCGCGTTTCCATCGGCATATCCCAGCCCAGACTCGCTTTGTCTTCGAGCATATTCATGGAATGGCGAATGGATTGGCGATAAACCCGGCCTTCTAAAAAGCCCCAGTCGAATTGTCCTTTGTAATGGGCATTGACAGAAAAGCTCTTGTTGTCGGTCATGTCCATGTACTGATTGACGAAGCCCTGATAGGGGATCGACTGCCATCCGAAATCGACACCGAACTGATTGTTGCCCGACCGACCTGCGGCACTGAGCAGGTGATTGGTTGCCTTATAGAGCGAGGAATAGACTTCCCTGCCGCTGCCGTCTTCGTAGTTGCTGGCGCGGGTCGTCGACCCTGTGTAAGCGATGCTCACGTCTTCGGTAGCGGCATAAGCATGCGCCGTCGCGCCAAAGCCATTACCGTTGCTGCGGTAAAAAGCGGAAAGACGACCGCCCGCAATCGCACCTTCACCTGAAGTGGCGAATAAGGGCGCAGCGGAATCGACCGCGATGGTGCCGCCCAGACTGTCGCCCCCCATGCTTACGGGCGTCACGCCCGCCACGACCGAGATCTTATCGACCGCAGTCGCGTCGATATACGACAGCGCCGGATTCATGTGGTTGCCGCAGGACGACGTCAGCGTCATGCCATTGACGACAACCTTCAGCCGATCGTCTCCAAACCCGTTCAAATACGGCAGCGCCGATACACCGCCTCCAGTTTGAAAGCTCATGCCGGGTACGCTTTGGAACAAACGCGCACTGTCATTGCTGCTCAAAAATTGCTGCGGCATGACAGATTGCTCGCGCGCGAACGGCTGCGTCGGTGGCGGCGATGAATGGGTTGGCATCGCCTCCATTTGGGCAGGTGATGGTGAAGACGTGAGCTGAGCACTCGAAGCCTTTTTTGGGGTCGGCGTTCCAGTCGTTTCGACCGTAATCTCCGGCAACTGTGCAGGTGCAGATTGTTGCTGTCCAAGCGCGCCGCTAGGTCCGACAACAACGGCTACCGCCGCAGACGTCGCCCAGAGCGCCCGAATGTTTTTTCTTAGTCGCATTGGTGAAACTCGATGAGATGTCAGTCATGACCACGCACAGCCGTGCTCGCCGTCCGCATCAGACATGCGGCCGCGCGCCCAGCGATGGTGTTCGTTGCAAGGTCAGCGTTCTGGTTCGACAGTCATGACGACTACCGACGAACACGCACGGACGCAGTATCCGCAAGGAAAGTTTAAGCGAGGGGAGGACCGCGCGCGGGAGCCGGCAATTCCGGTCGCGATGACGGCGCTGTATAGGATGCGTTGGGAGCAATCCTTAGCTGAGGCGCAGAGCGCGCCGGTTCAGCGATAAGAAGAGGAGGAAGAAGGGCGACAATCGTTGAAGCCGCGTACGGACACTTCGAGTGCTCACCAACCCCTTCATCGGATTTTGTTGGGAGCCCATCGCCGCCGACCTGAATGTCGACAGCACCGTGTTCCGTACAGATAACGACAGTAAGGCTATCAGAGTCCGGCGTCGCGCCCAGCATAAAGCCCGGCGCAACCAAACTGCGTAGGACAACGGCTAGGATAATAAAATAAGCGACGACACCACTAGGCACGGAATTCCCCCTGTCCGTAGCGTTAAGTTACGGGCATCACAAAGGCAACATTATCAGGGAGCTGCCTGAACAATTGTCCACCGACTGTGACGTACTTGTGACTCATATTTTCAGGCCCGTGACTTCATAAAAGCCGCATGCTTCGTTTCGCTTAATCGAGAAGCGCGAGAAGCACCTTCAATGGCCCAAACGTGGAATGGTTTCTGCGCGCAAACCTAAAGCGCAGATCGCGGACGAAACGGATCCGTGTCAGTCGACAGAGTTCCAACAAAGTACGTCGGCAGATTGCGGATGCGCCGCAAACACGAAGCCTGTTGGTGATCGATAGCGGCTGAGAAAACATCGCGAAACCATCAAGCGGGACAGCTTAATGAACACCGGACTTCTGTTACTGAGTATCGGGCTTCTTCTCTGGACTTTCTTTCACACGTTTCGGAAATCAGCAGAAAACCGTATGGCTTGGGGCACCGTGGCCCTTCTCCTCACAACCGCACTTGGGCTGCTCTATCTGGGCAATCGCTTCGTAGCAATCGATGAGGACGGCATCCTTCGCGAGTTTGGTCCGTCGCTCCCCGTTGGCGCGACCCTCTTGATACTCGGCATCCTGGGAAGCGCGGCACTGAGCATCCGGCTGGCTTATCGGCGTCTCGTATCATGTCGACAATGAACACGTCATCAATGCGTGCAGACCACGAACCTACAGTCAGAGAATATTCGGAGCCGTCATGATACGCGATCTGCGGCAGGCGGATCGACGGGCCAAGTCCGAAACCTTTGAGTCATTTCGAAAACATCAACCGGACAGGAATCGATACAGCTTCCACAATTGACGCAGTCTCCCGAAAGAATGAGACGCGTACCATTACCTTTTAGCGCCGGCGTAATGACGTGGGGTTCTGTGCAAACGTTGAAACACTTTCCGCAGTTTGTGCAATCCTCACGCCGCGCGGCCGCGACGCGGACCAGACTGCCCCGACCAATGACGCCATAAAAGGCTCCGACGGGGCACAAATGGCTGCACCATCCACGCCGTGTCACAAATAGATCGAGCAAGAACACGGCAACGACAATGCCCCATCCCGCGCCAATCCCGAAGATCAGCCCACGTTGCAATATCGATACGGGATTGACGAACTCCCACGCGATCGTTCCGGTTGCAAACGATGTGACCAAAGACGCGAACAAGATCCAAACGCGCGTTCGCCGGTCCAATTTGCGGTCCCGCGTAATCCCAAGCTTTTCTCTGAGCCAGAAAGCACTGTCAGTTACGACATTCACCGGACACACCCAGCCGCAGTAAGCCCGCCCACCAACGACCAGATAAAGAGCCGTGATGAGAGCCGCGCCAATCACCGCAATGGCAATCGGCGGATTACCGGCCACCAACGACTGTACAAAGATGTAAGGATCAGCCAGTGGCACCGTGCCAAGAAGCTCGCTGGAAGCGAAATTACCTCGCATGATCCAGACGCCGGCCATGGGCCCAATCATGAAGATGCCTAACACGGAAACTTGGCACAGCCTGCGCAACAACCACCACTTGTGCGCACGTAGCCAACCTTTTGCTGCAGCCCCCTCTCTGCGGCCCTCGCTCGTCAGCGTGAACCCCATTACGATGTACGCCCCGCAGGGTTTCTGCCTGGCGCTCCAAGGCCGAGCTTACGCGGCAATACGCGGATCGCGGCTTCCTTTAATACGCATTGCTTCTCGCATGTCCCGCACCCTGTACATTTGTCTGAGTGCACGATAGGGATCACCATCTTGCGTCCGCGGATCACCTGCGGCTCAAGCGTAATGGCCTCATTCAGAATCGGACAAACACGGTGACAGATGCTGCAATGCATCCCACGATAATTGAGACAGTTCTCATGATCGACCAGAACGGCCACGCCCATGTCCGCCTCACGAATGTTTCCGATATCGCGGTCCAGCGCACCGGTGGGGCAAGCCTTTGCACACGGCACATCGGGACACATGAAGCACGGGGTCTCCCGCGCCACGAAGTACGGCGTCCCAACTGGCGCCATGTCACCAAGCGTAGCGAGATGAAGCGTGTCATACGGACAAGCACGAACGCAAAGCCCACAGCGCACGCACGCGGCAAGGAACTCTTCCTCTGGGAGAGCTCCCGGCGGACGCAGAGCCTGCGCGTCTCGTGCCCGAGCAGTATCCACATACTTTGCAAGCGCAACGGCCGCCAGACATCCAACACCCGCGACCTTGGAGGCGCCGACAATCATCTCTCGACGAGAAATTTCCTTCGGCTTGTTCGTTTTTCCTTCCGGGTCTGCCATGCCAACCCTCCGTTCAAACGTTTGTCGATCACCTCAAACAAAGCACGTCAGTTTCAGTCGGCATCCGCAGCGTCGAATTCCATCCGGATCACCGGATGAATCCAACAGCGGACAACGACCTTTCCGCTTCTTTCAATTTTTGCGGTTTTTGACATGCCGGGAAACTGAGTATCCAAATTTTGGACCGTGCCATCTTCATAAGTGAGATAAAGATTGTGAGCGATATCGGCTTGATTGATGAACTTCACCGTATCTCCCACTTTCGGCCGAATGTTCGTTTCGGCAATTTCCATGTGCGTTATAACAAGCTCATGCTCTTCAGCCTGAACGGCATTGGGCACCAACGCCCAAACCAGAACAGCAGCCAGCGCAATGATCACGCGCCTAATTTGGTCCATTGACGACCTTCTCCATTCACTCATCATCATGGCAAGTCCGGAAGCTGCGGCTTTACCGAAGGGCCACGTAGTGTCTCAAGAAACGCGATCAAATCGCTCTGTTCCGTTTTGGAAAGCTTCACCGGCCGCATCTCCGGCGAGAGGTTGGGGCTCTTACGGCCACCCTTCACATAGTGTTCCAAGACTTCATCAAGATCGGCCATCGAGCCGTCATGCATATATGGCCCTTGCATACGGAGATCTCGCAGGGATGGCGTTTTAAACGCGTACTTCATGATGGCAACACTTGGCGGAGTAAACTTGCCACGACCGACGTCGTCCGTTTCAAGACCGATGTTGTGAAAACTATCGTCGGTAAACCGCCAGCCGGCATGACACGCGCTGCAACGGGCCTTCGTATTGAACGTCACGAAACCACGTTTTGCCTCTGCCGAGATCGCATCCTCGTCACCCTCGACCCATAAATCAAACGGGGCCTTATGAGAAACCAACGTCCGTTCGTACGTTGCAAGCGCCGCGACGATATTTTTGGCATTGATGGAATCAGTTTCGCCGAACGCCTCCGAAAATAACTCTCGGTAACCGGGGACCATGCGCAGCCGATCGACGACATCATCCATCGTCATATTCATTTCTTGGGGAGCCGTAATCGGCATCAGCGCTTGTTGCTCAAGCGAATGCGCCCGCCCATCCCACATGAGGCTTAGGGCCCAGGCGAGATTCAACACAGGCGGGGAGCGCCGTTCCAATGGCTCCATACCGTGACCGACGCCTTTGGGGAGCCCGTCGGACCATCCTAAACTCGGGTTGTGGCAAGTTGCACACGACACGATTTGCGATCGCGACAACCGCGGATCGAAGAACAGCTTCTTACCGAGCTTCTCCTTCTCTTCCGTGTAGGGATTATTCTTTGGAAACGGGATCGCATCGGGCCGCTCATAGCGTTCCTTCAACGCCTCCAGCGTTATGATCTTATCGCCGGCTGCTGTAGAGATTGTGATTCCGCCAGCCTCAGCCAGACCGGAAACTGCAGCGAACGCGATCGCGGCCAGAGACAGCGACATCTGCGCGCCCCGTCGAATCATGCGACCAACCCTCTGCGAAGTCTTAGTCAAAGCTTTGACATCTCCCTTTTCGACTCACACATGTTCCAAGCGTTTAGCTTCTTCAGTCGCTTGAAGAAGCGTCAGTTCCCCAGTAAGCACCTCACGGGCACAAGCATCTGCTAGGTTGGCGAATTCGGCCAATTGAGCCGCTTCTGCACGTGTCGGGACGCTGTAAGCGTCGCGCTCGCCTTCAAGCGCGCGAATGACTTTTCGACATACCGGCTCAAGACGTTGAATGAGTTCGGCAAGCGGTTTGTCTCGCAGGTCGGACGCGCTCGATCCCGCGCCACTATGCATAAGCGTCTCAAAGGTCACGAGATGCTCTCGCCGCGACTGCCCAACTTCAGAAGCACGTTGATCTGTCGACCCGAACGGCTCGGCGCGATCCCGCCACGCTCTTAGGATCGTCATTGCGTTCAGCAACCGCCAAGCGGGAGACGTCGCGTTCCGCACTTCGCCATAAAGGTGGAGAAGATGACGATGCGTATCGGGAACCTGGTCCAGAGTTGGCTGCTTGAGTTCCAGTGCACTTGGACGAAACGGCACGCAGCGCCAACGCGTCTCATGTTTCAGATCTGCGACACGCCAGCCGGCCACCGCCATGCCGCGTCCAAGTCTCAAGGCCCACGATGCCAATTGCGTGGTTACGTGCGCATAACACGCGTCTACGGCTTGCTGGGCGCTACACGCCTCAATGCGGTATAGGATCTCGTCAAGCTTCCCAGCATCGTTCGGAAAGAGATTCATGACGGCTGGGCGCCCATGAAAATTCAGCGTCTCGCTGTGCGTTCCGTTATTCAACAGAATGTCGACTTCCCAAACCTGGGTAACTGGATTTCGCACAAAGAAGCCGACGAGAAATTCACGCTCATTCGTATCTTCGGCGGAATTCCGAACTGTTTCCGGAGCACTTTCAGCCTTTAATGGCCCGAGCAAACCGTACGGGATCCACATACCTTCACCTCAGCTTTTGAAGCGCCTTATTCAACCTTCACTGTCGCCTTCATGAATGGGTGCGGCGTGCAGATATAGGGAAATTCGCCAGCCTCATTGAATTTCAATGCGTAGGACTGTCCGGCGCGTAGCATGTCGCCTTTAACTTCGTTCTTTGGATCGCCTTTGCCGAAATGCACATTGTGCGGCATGGCGTCGTCATTGGTCCAAATGACGGTCGTTCCCTTGGCAATGACCAGCTCTTTCGGGTCGTATTTCATTTTATCGATATGCACGGTAACCACCTGCCCTGAAGCAGCGGCAGGGTCCACATGCTCCAGCCGATCAGCAGCGTGCAATGGTGTTGTGAGAAGAAGCGTTCCAACAATAATTGAGAGAAATCTCATACGCAGTTCGTTTCCTTGCTTTCCCAGTGTGCCTGTGTCGGCGGCAGCAACAAATGCTGCCGCCGACAATGAAATCACGCCTTACCAACGATTGGCGAAATCGTGCAGTGATAGGTCATCGCGTCGTCTTCGGCACCGAAGCACCAAATGATGTCGTTCGCGAATTCCGGACGGTAAACCGGCAACTCGCCTTCCGTGTTCAGACAGCCGCAACGGCCGCACACGTTCTTGCCGCAACAATCGCGGTAAGCGATCAGGTAGCTTTGCTTGTCACCTGGGTTGTAGCAGCTTGCCACCCACGAACTCGGGGAAAGCTTGGTGCCCGGAGGGCAGTTCGTCAGCGAGCCGCCGCAGCAATCGCAAATGTTGCCGTCGATCGAGCAGTGGCGCCAGTAGTCGCACTGTGACGGGTCGTTATCCTGCGGCTTCCAACCTTCGCGCGTTCCGGAAGCGGCGTGGGCGCTCCGGCTCACGCGTCCGCGACGGTCGACTGGAAGCAACGGAACGAGAGCAACACCGGCAAGGGCGGTGCCAACTTTTCCGATAAAGCCGCGGCGGCTCGTGCGCCCCGCGATAGTACGCGAGAGGCTTTCAAAAACTTGATCGAACTTCGTCTTCTCCAACATGGGGTATTCCTCCTCCACTTATCGCTATGTCGTGGCGTTTAGTGCTCGACGTGAATGCCGCTACCGTTGGCATTCAGTGCATTGATGCCTTGCTTGCTCATGTAGTCCTGGAGCGAATGGTGACCGGACCGTGCACCTTCGAGCAGGCTCTCAAGATGTTCGCGCGTATTCGTCAGCCCCTTCGCGCGGATCTTTCCGTGTTGATCTAAGACAACGCCATAAGGGATCTTGCCGACCTGAAAGCGCATGCCGACTTCCGGAGAAACGATGTAGGGAATATCTCCGACGTCGTGGTTCTTCAGGAAGCGCGCGTGGTCCTCCGGCTGGCCGTCACTGATCAGCAAAACCGAAACCTTCTCATCGCGCGCCACCGATTTAATGATCGGCAGAAGCTTGTCGCAGATCGGGCAGGTTGGAGCCGTGAACATGAGAAGCGTCTCTCTACCACGGGCTTCGGGGCCTCCGATGCGAAGAGCCTTCCCGTAATAGTCGAACACATCAAAGGTCGGCGCACTGTCGCCAATGTCGGGACCATGGTCCGTGATCATGGCTCCCAACGGAGCTGATCTCTCGTGCAAAATCCCGACCTGGCGGGTTACTCCGAGCAGAACGACCGCTCCGCCAATGAGCGCGAGCCAAAGCAAAATATTAGACGCAATCAGGAACTCGATCGCCATTGCGTTCATCCTTTCTAGACAAGGTGGCCGTTGTTCCGCGCGGTGTTCGCCACACCGGTGAGAAGTCCGGACGTGAAATAGAGAGTCATGGCGACGAGCGCAGCCAAGACACCGCTCATAAAGTCGACAACGGTCGCAGTTCTGACCGCCTGTGGAGCCAACACGAGGATCAGACCTGCACCTGCCAGCAACACGTTGCGGAGAACGAGAAGCCAGCTAAGGTTCTGCCTGTAACCCGTACGGAAACATCCGCAGTCGATAGCCTTCCGGCCGCGTGCCACATTGATGGCGATCGCGAGTGCAAAGACGATGAGAAGTGAACTCGCCGCCACGGCGGCCACCGGCATCGCACGATCGACCACCAGCCCGACCGCAACTGCAAGTTCCAGCCACGGCAGAATCATAGCGAAGGGGTAGGCCAACCAATCCGGCATCAGCCGGAAATTGCGCACCACCCCATAGAACTCTTCCTGGTGGCGCAGCTTTGAGTAAGCTGCGCCCGCAAACAGAAGAGCCAGAAACGACCGAACGAAGATCGTTACGAGTGGATCTGACCAAAGCCACATGGCTTGTTCCTCGCTCAGTTATCGTGAGCGACGATCACTTGTGGACCGTGGCCAAGTTCTGGAACCTTGTGCAGTTCTTTGCCAGTCTCAGCGTCGAGGATGTAGAGGGTTTTTTCCCCGGTCGAGAGCGCATAGAGCTGAGGCTTGTCGTCCTGGCTTACAGCGATCGAATCGATGTCTCGGCCAAGTTCGATTTTGCGAATGCGCTTGCCTGTCTTCGCGTCGTGTACAAACACGAACTGGCTAGAATACTTGTGAGTCCACTTTGCCCGCTGGTCGGCAAGCAGATAAACTTGCCCGGAGTCACGATGATAAGCGACAGGTAACCACCCGCCCGTACGCCAGTTGTCGGCCTTTTCCTCGTCCGAAAAAACATCAAAATGTTTTCCGAACTTTGCCTCACCCGAAGAGACGTCGATCATGAAGATCTTGCCTTCGTAAGTCGGCCAGGCAATCTGTCCCGCCTTCATGGAAAAGGCCGGCGTGTTGATCAGATATTCGCTCTCGCTGTGGAAGGCCTCTGTTTGCTTAACGTCAACCTTGCCATCCTTGTCGAAGGTGATCTTCGCCATGCTGCCATTGCGGCAATGCATGAAGAACGTATCGTTTGACGTCGGGAAGATGTGATAGCAATCCGGCACGTCAAGCATGCGGACGAACTTCTTGTTCTCGATGTCGACGAGACCGACCTGTGGCGACGGCGTGAATTGATAGAAGAGCAGCGACTTGTTGTCCGGCGTAACTGTCGTCATCCACGGATACGTACCGACGAGAAACCGGCTTTCCGGGATATCGATGTCAGCGATTACGTCGTGCGTCTTCGCATCGTAAACCTCGATGTAGTCATCCCGCTTGCCGTGCGAAACGCGCGAGTAAACCGTGCTGGCCAGCCCGAAATAGCTGCCATCCGTTGCAGCGAAAGGATTGGCTAGGAAGCCACCGTCAGTGATACTGAGAACCTTGCCTTCATTGCCGTCAATGGTGAACGTCTGGGTCGCAACCGCGAAGTGAGCGGGATCCGTGATATAAATGCGGCGTGAATCCGGGGTGGAAGCACTTAGGATCTGCGGGTCGTCCTCGAGTTGAGACGTCGCTTTTTCATCAAGGTGCTTGGGAACTTCGGCTCCGGACGGGCTCTGCTGCGCATAGGCTGCACCAGAGACAAAAAGGCTGAGACTCGCCACACCGCCCAAAAGGGCCGTGCGATACTTTGCCAATAATTCCGGTGTAGAGTGGACGTGCGTCATTGTTTCCTCCATGAGGCCACGATTGTTCTGGTTGCGTTGAAGGGCGGAAGGCTTAGGCGAGGTACATCGCCAGGATCGCCGCGCCAGAGCCGACCAACAGTGCGCCATCAAAGGTCGCAGCTGCCTCCTGCCTGCGGGCAAGCCATGCAGTGACCGATCGATCCGTAACGGGAAGCAGATTGATTAGCATTGGTAGAAAGCGGCCAAGATTGAAGATCGCAAACAATGCGATTGCCGTTGTCACGTTTCCGCTTAAAACCGCAAGCGCGGTCACGAGATAAAGGATAGGCGTCTGGACATACGTCAGGTAGTTGAGCCCCAAAGATACGCCGTAGAGCAACCCAATCGCTTCAATCGGAAACCGCTGACGCGCATCATGCGGAACTTGCGCACGGCGCTGCGGATAAGGCACACGCAGAAATCCGAATTGGTGCGCGCCGTAAAGCACAGCAACAACCGCAAGAACAACAGCTCCAGTCGTTACGTAGTTATCAAGGCCTACCACGTAGCCAATGCCAGCCAAGACACCACCAAGCACAACAGCACCAAATGCATAACCCAGACCATGCAGAACAAGCGTCGGCACATAACCAACAACAGACCGCAACGAGTATTCATGACCTCGCGGCCGCAACAAGGTAAGACTGGAATAGCCGCAAGGTGACCACGTAGACAGCAGACCACCCATCAGGGCCACACCCGCAACAAGCCAGATTGCAATCTGTGTTTCCGGGAAAAAGTGAGAACCGCCCAGACCGACAGCGACACCAATCGCAGCGCTAAGAGCCATAAGAACGGCGCGTGAGCTGCGCGACTGCGGTGCTGCGAACGAGACGCAATCAGGAACACCTTCTGTAGCAACAGCAGATGCTTGTGCCTCTTTGGAAAGAGATGCGTAGGTGGACATGGCGTGCCCCCTTTGAATGTTTCCTACCAATGACTGCAGTTTCCCTACAGTTCACTGGCCGCGACTATAAGCATCAGTCACAGGAAACTTCAAGCACCCACAGGAAAATTAATACATAAAAATGATGCATAAAAATGCAACTCGCTCAAGAAATGGGCATTTTGCGCGCAAGGATTGAACAGGAGTTACTGGCGCAGATCTGCGCATTTTATCCTGCCATGAGCACCATTCCCACGCTCATGTAGTCAAAGATTTCTGCGGGAACGCAAGGCAGCAAGACCATTATGTCCGACGACTGACATCGCCCAAAATCAGTGGATCGACCCTGCACGCACTTACCGACGTCATCCGCGCGTTATTTCACTTCGGCGAGGGCATGCCGATAAAACGTCCTCGAACTCTTATTTGTAGCAAGAGCCAACACCACATCGGATCACGCGCAACATCCAATGGCGGAGTCATAGTTGGCAGTTAGCCTAAATATGTTCGACGAGGATGATCCGATAGCGGCTTCGGCAGTGACAATTTTGAATCTCATTCAGGTAGCGCAAGAGTGGGAGTGAGGTTCTGATCCGTTAGAATATACTGAGCCCTGAGCTTCTACTGACTTTGCTCTGAAACGAGGCCACATGGCGTTAGAGATCGAGCGCAAGTATCGCGTTGCAAACAAAGAGTGGAAACCACTTGCCTCGGCAAAGAAACACATTCGCCAAGCCTACCTAGCCGACACGGAACAAATCTCACTGCGTGTACGCATCAAGGATGCCACGACGGCGACGTTGACGATCAAAACCGCCACACCAGGGCATACACGCCAGGAATTCGAATATCCCATTCCGCTTGCTGATGCCGAGGAACTTCTGCAAGCGCGGACAGGATCAGTCGTTGTCAAAACCCGACACATTGTACCTGCAGGAAATCTTGCCTGGGAAATCGATGTGTTCGAAGGAGAGAATGCTGGCCTCGTGCTGGCCGAGATAGAACTGGAACACGCCGACCAGCCATTTGAGCATCCCGCTTGGCTAGGTGAAGAAGTGACCTTCGATCGGCGATTCTATAATTCCGAACTCGCCCGGGTTCCATTTTCACAATGGTCCTGACCAGCGCTCCTTACCCGACCAAGCCTGTCACCAACCGTTAGGAACTCGTTCTTCACCAAGAACGCCGTGTCTCCAAACTAATCGATCCAGAAACCACGCTGCTTGTGCCACGCCTCAATGGAAAGCTCTGAGTACTCTTCGAAACAGTCATCTTCCGGCCCGACATCCGGCACAACCCAGCTCGTTCTGTAACGCAGCATCAAATGTACTTTGGCAGGTGGAACCGGCAAATCAGTGTCAATGGCCGAAGCGAATGGATGCACCAGATCCGGCCAGCTTGGATCAGAAATCCAGAGTGCACTTGCACAACGCGCGCAATAATGCCGTTCACCCGTAGACACATTACAGTGTCCGGCCTCGTCACGTATCTCTGCATGATAGACGCGTAAGGTGCGCTTGCCTGTCACCTGCAGGGTTGCCGCATCACCCATGATGTTGATGGCGAAACCACCGCCACCCGCAGTCTTGCGGCAGATAGAGCAATAACAAAGCTGATAGGGATAGGGCGTATGACTCGCGACTGTGAAATGCACAGCGCGGCAGTGACAGGAGCCGTCCAATTGCATCGGCATGGCCATCTCCATAGTCCAGTCAAAAGCTGGAGCATACGCGATACGATGTCAACGCGATCACCGATCCCATTCGCGTGAGCAAAATGCGATCGCCGTTGCAGCCGTACTCATTGGAGCACGCCAATGATCTCTGAGGTCGTGCCAGCGAGACATCATCGTAGTGTCGCCGTCGTGGCCACGCCGAATTGGAGGAGCCAAGCCACGCAGGCGGACGTTTCTTCCACGCCGCCTTCCAGTAAGGCCGGTAATCCTCAGCCTCTCCAACACTGAGATAAACAAGCACGACACGACGTCCACCATCCGGTTTGACTTTTAGCTTTCTACGTCGTGCGCATTCGCCACCACAAATCCGGGGTCACCCAGAGCATGATCCACAACGATAAGATCGAGTGAGGAACTCGTGATCTTATCGATGTCTGTGTTTTGAAACTGCCCCCCCAAAAAGCGCACGCTGTTCAAAAGGCCTCGCCGCTTCCCGAGCCCTCCGAGGGTTCATGAAAAAATTTCAATATTGCCCGCCTATGTCGCGGCCAGCCCCCCCCCAAGACTATGAACAAAGTCTTATCGCGGAGAAGTTTCAGTTCACCCCCTCTTAGCAATTATGATTAACGCCATAATCGAGAGCCATTTTCTATAGCGCAGCACGCAACAATAAGAAGCGTCTATTGGGTTTGCACTCGTGGAGTTATGCAGATTCGCATGCGCGATATTTCGCTAAAAAAACTTGCTCGAATAAGCCCACCAAGAACAATCTCCAACGCACATCATTCAATCGGCAAATTAATCCCGCTGACACGCGTTATTAGACAATTCTCGACGTCCAGCGCCAGCCTCCCCTCGCGAGGCAAACCGTGCGAGCTCTCAACAGGAGAGCAGGAGAGCAGGAGAAAGAGACAAGTTAATCAATAGTTTTTGGATTAATTTTGCGGTTGCATACGAAGTAGACTGCCGATAGCATCCGCCTGTCACGACGGGTGGCTGAGGGACTTGTTTAAAGGAGCAAGTCCATGACAGCCGGGGTGGTTATTTTCCGAAGGCAGAGCGTTGCCTTCAGTACGTTTTTTTTAAATTGGTTTTTTAGATGGGTCGCACGCGACAATCTAAAACTCCAGAACCTCGGCATATTTTATACTTCTCCTCACAACTCCGACAAATCTTGCCGGAAGAAGCTCGCGCTTCACGCGTATAAAAGTGCACTTTTATCAGCATCAATAGCGCTAGCGTTTCTAGCCGCTCCGGGGACCGTCAGGTCCGAACCATCGCAATGCTCTGTGCGACCCACCAATACGTCATCGCAAGACGATGCCGCGCCTGAAATGGAGTTCATTCCCGGTGGCGCATTTCAAATGGGATCCGATCGGTTTCGTCCTGAAGAGCGATACGCGCATAGCGTTCGGATAGATAGCTTTTGGATTGATCGCCACGAAGTGACGAATGCGCAGTTCCGCAAATTCGTACAAGCCACGGGCTATGTCACGCGGGCGGAGCGCGGAGCAGATTCAAAGACGCATCCCGACTTGTCGGCTGAGGTCCTCGTGCCAGGCTCCGTGGTCTTCATCAGCCCAGCGAACTTAACGCGCGGCGGGAACCTTACACAGTGGTGGCAATACGTTCCCGGTGCTGATTGGAGACATCCAACGGGTCCCGGCAGCTCCATCGACGACAAGGACGATCATCCCGTTGTCCACGTTGCTTATGAGGACGCCGAAGCCTACGCGCAGTGGCTAGGCCACAGCCTGCCTACTGAAGCGCAATGGGAATTTGCAGCGCTCGGTGGACGGGGATCGGACGAGGATTGGACAAAGCCCTATGATGCGGAAGGAAAGCCATCCGCTAATACTTGGCAAGGCGTCTTCCCAATCGTGAATACCAATGACGATGGATACGAAGGCACTGCGCCCGTCGGAAGCTTCAAACCGAACGGCTATGGCCTGTACGACATGCTCGGCAACGTTTGGGAATGGACCAACGACTGGTACCGCCCAGGCCATATGCGCGAACCGGTCATTAATCCTTCCGGGCCCTCTTTCAATCTCATCCGCCTAGCACCCAACGAATTTCCCCGACGTGTGATCAAGGGTGGCTCTTACTTATGCGCGGTCAACTACTGCGCCCGCTACCGCCCCACCGCACGCCAGCCCCAGGAAGCAGATCTCAGTGCCGCCCATCTCGGTTTCAGGACGGTACTCAATTGCCCCTCAAACAAGAACGACAACTGAAGAGAGTTTCATCAAGCGAACATAGTGGTTTTTTGCGTTCAGGAGGAAGTGAGAATGAAGCCTAGTTTGTCCCGCTGTGTCGCCGCGTTGTTTGCGGTAGCATTTCTCGTCCCAGCCAGCCTTTCGTCCGGCGCACACGCCCAAGACAAAAAACCAAACATCCTGTTCATCGTGTCGGATGACACGGGTTATGGCGATCTCGGTCCCTACGGTGGCGGTGAGGGAAGAGGCATGCCCACCCCGAATATCGACCGCCTGGCCAACGAAGGAATGACCTTCTTCTCGTTCTACGCGCAGCCAAGCTGCACGCCCGGCCGCGCAGCGATGCAGACGGGCCGGATCCCGAACCGCAGCGGCATGACAACCGTGGCATTTCAAGGGCAGGGCGGCGGCCTGCCGGCTGCAGAGTGGACACTCGCCTCCGTCCTGAAGGAAGGCGGCTACAAAACCTATTTCACCGGCAAGTGGCACCTGGGCGAAGCGGACTATGCCCTGCCGAACGCCCAAGGCTATGACGTTATGAAATACGTCGGCCTGTATCATCTTAACGCGTACACCTATGCCGACCCGACGTGGTTCCCAGACATGGATCCGGAGCTTCGCAAGATGTTCCAGGAAGTCACCAAGGGTTCGCTTTCCGGCAAAGCGGGAGAGCCAGCAAAGGAAGATTTTAAGATCAACGGCCAGTATGTCGATACGCCGGAAAAGGGCGTCGTCGGCATCCCTTACTTCGACGGCTACGTAGAGAAGGCAGCATTAGAGTTCCTCGAGGACGCATCGAAGTCAGACGCCCCCTTCTTTATCAACGTCAACTTCATGAAGGTGCACCAACCAAACATGCCCGCACCGGAGTTCGAGCATAAGTCACTCTCGAAGTCGAAATATGCCGACAGCGTTGTGGAGCTAGATACGCGCATCGGCCGCATCATGGACAAACTCCGCGAACTCGGTCTCGATAAGAATACTCTGGTCTTCTACACCACGGACAACGGCGCGTGGCAGGACGTTTACCCAGACGCTGGCTACACGCCGTTCCGCGGCACGAAGGGTACAGTCCGCGAAGGCGGGAACCGCGTTCCGGCCTTCGCTTGGATGCCCGGCAAGATCGCGGCCAACTCAAAGAACCACGACATCGTTGGCGGCCTAGATCTCATGGCGACCTTCGCCAAGGTCGCAGATGTAAAGCTCCCGGAAAAAGACCGCGATGACCAGCCGATCATCTTCGACAGCTACGACATGTCGCCTGTCCTCTTCGGCACGGGCAAGTCCGAGCGCAAGTCCTGGTTCTACTTCACTGAAAATGAGCTGAGCCCGGGCGCCGCCCGTGTCGGGAACTACAAGGCCGTGTTCAACCTGCGCGGTGACGACGGCGCCTCGACCGGCGGTCTCGCGGTCGACAGCAACCTCGGCTGGAAAGGTCCAGATAAGTATGTCGCAACCGTTCCACAGGTCTTCGATCTCTGGGCGGACCCCCAGGAGCGCTACGACATCTTCATGAACAATTATACGGAGCGCACCTGGACGTTGGTGACGATCAACGAGGCCGTCGCGGACAAAATGAAAAGCTACGTGAAGTATCCGCCGCGCAAGTTACAGAGCGAAGTCTATACCGGCCCGATAACGCTCACTCAGTACCAAAGGCTGCAGAGTGTGCGGGATCAACTCGCCAAAGAGGGCTTCAAGTTGCCACTACCAACGGGCAACTAACTGCACGCATTTGGCCGCTGAAAAGTCTAGCAGCGGCCACTCATTTCTCGCGAACGTAGTCAGTAGCTGGCCAATGCCGATCCCAATTCATAGGCGCTGCAGGAGACGCAAAATGAGTTCGAGCACATTTGCTAAGAAGACAAAAATCGCCGCTATTCTTGCTGCTGCTATTTGCTTCGCTCCGGCTCAGTTGCATGCCGATATGGCGACGCTTGCCTCCTGGAACGATGGTCCGGCAAAGACGGCCATAACTGAGTTCGTCGAAAAGGTAACGAAGGAAGTTGGCCCGGACTACGTGGCCCCCGATGAGCGCATCGCTGTCTTTGACAACGACGGAACGCTTTGGGCCGAGCAACCCATGTATGTCCAGCTCGCTTTTGCCCTCGATCGCGTGAAGGCGTTGTCGAACCAGCATCCAGAGTGGAAGGACAAACAGCCTTTCAAGGCCGTCCTAGAAAACGATATTCAAGCCCTCGCCAACTCGGGTGAAAAGGGCTTGATGGAACTTTTGATGGCGACTCATGCCGGCATGAGCACTGAGGACTTCGAGAAGATCGCGACTGACTGGATCGAAACCGCCAGACATCCCAAGACGGGTAAACCGTATACCGAAATGGTCTACCAACCGATGCTGGAACTGCTGACCTATCTGCGAGACAATGGCTTCAAAACATTCATCGTCTCCGGTGGCGGCATTGAGTTCATGCGGCCATGGACGGAGGGCATCTACGGCATACCTCCGGAGCAGGTCGTCGGCTCAAGCATCAAGACAAAATATGAGGTTAAAGACGGCAAGCCGACGCTAATGCGCCTGCCCGAAATTGACCTGGTCGACGACAAGGCAGGCAAACCCGTCGGCATCAATTCCCATATCGGCCACCGCCCGATCGCCGCTTTTGGAAACTCCGACGGCGACTTCCAAATGCTCGAATGGACCACCACAGGAAACGGCGCTCGGTTCGGCCTCCTCGTCCATCACGACGATGCGGAGCGCGAGTGGGCCTACGATCGCAAGTCCCACTTCGGCAAGCTGGACAAGGGTCTGGATGAAGGGCCGAAACGCGGCTGGATCATCAACAGTATGAAATCCGACTGGAAATGCATTTTTCCATACGCATGCGAGCAAGCCGCAGCGGATAAGTAAAAACCCCCCGAGAACACAGCTTGAGGGAACGGCCCCGTCAGCCACGTAACCGCCGTGCCTGAGCTTCACCGAAACCATGCATGCCGGACTTCCACTGCAGAGCGACCACAAAGCCTTTCACGGGCTGCAGCATCGCGAGCGAGAGAACCAACGTTAACGGCACCCATATAGCTAAATGCCATGCGAAGGACAGGTTGTATTCACTGTCCGCGAACATGACGAGCGCAATCACAATGTGCCCCACGATGACCATGACCAAGTAGGCTGGTAAATCGTCGGCGCGATGATGGTAAAGTGCTTCACCGCAATTCGGGCAGTGGTCATTCACTTTCAAAAACGAAGCGAATAGCTTGCCCTCGCCACAGTTTGGGCAACGGCACTTAGAGCCCCGAGCAAGCGCCAGTTTCGTATCTGGTCCGGTTTCTGTCGGCATGGGCCGTCCCCTCATCTGCATCATCAGATTGCGCTACGAGCATTCATGCCGTACGTAGACAGTCAAAACCATACAATCAACAAACGGAAGAGATAATTGTATGGATTGGGTGCCTACACTTAATGACCGTCCAGGCCCAGCCTATCTACGCATCGTGGAGGCTCTCACCGAAGACATTGCGAGCGGAAGGTTGCGGCGCGGCCAACATCTGCCGACCCACCGCGAGCTCGCGCGGAACCTCGGCCTCGACCTGACAACTGTCACACGCGCCTACGCGGAAGCCAAAAAGCGAGGCCTGACAATTGCTCGTGTCGGACAGGGCACTTTCGTTGCGGAAAGCCGCCTCCAAGCAACACCGGAACCAATAATACCTGCCTTCGACCTCTCCATGAACCTGCCACCTCAACCCGCGGACGCTGACATAGAGGGGCGGATCACCCGCGGTATCGGCGCGATTCAACGCGAAGGCGCACTCGCCGCCTGCCTCAACTATCTTGAGCCCGGCGGGAGCAACGACGAGCGCGAACGCGTAGCGACGTGGCTAAGACCGCGCCTCCCCGAAGCCGATGTGGATCGGGTCCTGATTACACCAGGAACGCAAAACGCGTTGCTGTCCATCCTGCTGACGCTGACCTCTCCGGGAGATGTGATCCTGACGGAGCCATTGACCTATCCTGGCCTCAAAGCCGCCGCAGCAATCGCTCGGCTTAACCTCGTTGGGGTCGCCACCGATACCCACGGGCCGTTGCCTGATGCGCTAGAGACCGCCATCCAAAATCATCGGCCGAAAGCTCTCTACCTCGTTCCGACCATCCACAATCCGACGACCGTCACCATCCCACTACGCCGCCGCAAGGCCATTGCCGACATGCTTGATCGCAACGGCATCCCCTTAATAGAGGACGACGCATACGGCTTGCTCGATCCCACCGCCGTTCCCTTCGCGGCTTTACTACCGCACCTCACATTTGCAGCAGTCAGCTTGTCGAAATGTGTTTCCCCCGGGCTGCGTCTTTCATTCGTGCAAGTGCCGGACGCCGAAATGGCAACACGCATTTCCGAAGGCGTACGCGCCAGCGCCCAAATGACGACCGGGCTAATGCTCGCGCTCACCCTGCGTTGGATTGAGGATCGAAGTATCGACGCCATCATCGCAGCGATCCGCGATGAAGCCGCCGAACGACAGAAGCTGGCCGCTAAGGCACTAGCTGGCCACACGTACAAATCTCATCCGCAAGGACATCATATATGGCTTCAGCTGCCACGTCCGTGGACCAGGTTCGACTTCGCAGCCCACGTTCACCGTTTAGGCATCGGCGTGGTCACAAGCGATGTCTTTGCCGTAACCGAACCTGTCCCCAACGCGATCCGCGTGGCGCTTGGAGCAGCGAAAAGCCGCCAGGAATTGTTTTCCGCCCTGGACGTACTAGCGGCCTCCCTACGCTCTGGTGCCGGCAACAGGATTGTTTAAGTTGAAAGTCCAGCAAGATCGGTAAACACAAGCACATACCCCTTTTCCCTATTTGTGTTGTCGACGCGGCTCGGCAAGCGACGGCATCAACTCCAAGAAGGCTTCCCCGATCTTGCTGCGATACCGCTCCTTGTGCCGAAGCACATGAAATTCGCGCTCGGGAAGAGAAAACCGAACATGATGCAACAGCCCCACTTCAAGACTTGGAGCGGCCACCGTTGCTGAAATCGCGGTAGCACCGAGACCTGCCTCGACAGCCGCACGAACGGCTTCGTTAGAAGGAAGCTCCATCGCGATCGGAAGACTAGCGAGATCGACTCCCAACTGAGCAAGCGCATGCTCGAAAGCCGATCGGGTACCCGAGCCGCTCTCGCGAAGTGCCCAATCGCTTTTAGACAAGTGCTTCGGCGTTATACGGCGTCCCTCAGCCCACGGGTGCTCCGGAGCGACGACAACAACCAACTGGTCACGCGCCACGGGAATGCTCTGGAAGTGAGCAATATCAACGACACCCTCAACAAAGCCTAGCTCTGCCTCACCTGTTTCAACGGCGTCCGCAACCTGCGCCGTATTGCCGATGGATAGGTGTACATCGATACGCGGATACTGCCTCCGGAAATTCGCGAAATAACGCGGAAGCCAATAACTCGCGATCGTCTGGCTCGCCTTCACGCGCAACGTCCCGCGTTCAAGCATCCCAAATTCGCTAAGAACGAACTCAGCGTGCTCAGTCTGGGCCAGAATACTCCGCGCCTCGGGCAAAAACGCACGCCCTGGCTCGGTCAGTTCGATCCGGCGACCTACCCGATCGAAGAGCTTCGTATGATAGCGCGCTTCCAAAGCACCGATCGCATGGCTGACAGCGGATTGCGAAAGATTGAGTGCTTCCGCAGCACGCGTGACGTGCTGACGCTCGGCAACCGCCACAAATATCCGCAACTGCTCAAATGTCATGGCCGCTGTGTCGCCTAACGTGTGGGGATGAGTATAACCCATCTCAATCAATCGAAATATTAGATCGATTTAAAAAATACTATGCATTGGACAGATTGGTCGTGTCCAGTCATCGAATACGGGGACAGGAGCTATTCGATGATGAAAACAATCACGACACGGTCTGCGCCCCTTCACGCCAACGCAATCAACACCACGCAACCACCGGGCAGAACGGCCTTCCAACCTTACAGGAAATTCGGCATCTGGCCCGGCATAGCCCTCGTTTCTGCGATTGCCGGACTAGCCATTCTTCTCAGGCAAGTTCCCGGTCTCGGCATATTCAGTCCGATGATCCTCTCTATCCTTATCGGGATGGCTTTTCACAACATCATCGGCACACCGAGGGCGGCAAAGGCAGGCGTGACATTCGCACTGCGCAGGATCTTACGTCTCGGCGTCATCCTGCTCGGACTACAGCTGACCGCGTGGCAGACCGCATCTGTGGGCATCACGGGTTTCCTGATCATTACCGTAACACTGGTCGCCACATTCGCGTTTACCATCTGGTTTGGGCGCATAATTGGCGTGGATCGCAAACTGGCGGAATTGATAGCCGCAGGTACGTCCATTTGTGGGGCCTCCGCCGTACTTGCGACCAACACGGTGACGGCAGCCCGCGATGAAGATGTGGCTTATGCGGTCGCGTCGGTGACAATATTCGGCTCAATCGCCATGCTTCTTTATCCGTTAACCCCAGCCTTCCTGGGGCTGTCAGCACACGACTTCGGCCTGTGGACGGGCGCTTCAATTCACGAGGTCGCGCAAGTCGTTGCCGCGGCCTTTCAACATGGGCAGGAAGCCGGTGAGTTCGGCACCATTGCGAAACTCTCGCGGGTCATTTTGCTTGCCCCCCTCGTCGTGACGCTCGGGCTACTCATGGCGAGACGTGCGCGAACCATCAGGGGGGACTCCCCGGATCAGACCACGCCCGTCCCTTGGTTTGTTTTCGGCTTTCTCGCGATGGTGGTCCTCAACAGCGCGGTCGCAATCCCTGAAGAAATCAAAGCTGTCAGTCCACTCATCACAACATTTCTGCTATCCATCGCTCTCGCCGCAATGGGGCTTGAAACAGACCTGTCTAAGCTGCACGAAAAAGGAATACGGCCATTTATTCTCGGACTGGCGGCATCGCTCTTTATCGCCGCTCTCAGTCTGATACTCGTGAAGCTGTTCGCTTGAATACGACCGGAGACACGCCCATGGTCCGACGCGATGAAGTAAGAAACGGCGAGAAGACCGTCACGATGCCGGAGACACCCGATGCCGGCGTGGTCTTCATCGGCCGGATCCACTCACCATGGACCGACCGCCTTACCTGCCCGCGATTGGGCCGAATGGACGGACCCATTTGCCGGATAGAGATCTTCGAACCTTGGGTCGATGCACTCAAAGGCATCGACGAGTACGAAAGGCTGGAGGTCCTTTACTGGCTCCACCAGTCCCGCCGCGATCTCATACTGCAAAGTCCAAAGAATGACGGCATCGCACGCGGCGCGTTCAGCCTGCGCTCACCCGTGCGCCCCAACCCGATCGGAACGCAGAACGTCAAATTAGTTCGGATCGAAGGACCGAACGTTTTTGTCCAAAGCCTCGACTGCCTGGACGGCACCCCATTGCTCGATCTCAAACCGGATCGGGATCTGTTTACACCGATCGCCCCGCGCCAAACTGGAGACGATGAAACTCGGAACGCGGCCTCCGGAGATGAACGCTAGGCCCCGTGGCAATAACAAACCTTTTGAAGTTGTGATGACGGCGCGTAGTCCTCAATCCACATCAGCGGCATGCCAACCCTCGCCGGGATCGTACTCTTTCATCTCAGCCACAAGCATGCGCGACTCTGGCCCCAAGTCTTGTTCGTAGACTGTCCCATCCTGGTTGACGATGAAGGACATAATGCCGGAATTGCCGTATTCAGCTGGTGCCGCTGCGAGCCCAAACCCGCCGATCATTCGACCATTCACAACGAAATCCCGCGCGCCTGACTTAGCCGCAGAGCCCTGTCCGTCAAGCATTTTAAAGACATACCCATGGTAAGGCACTGAGGCATCGTTCTGCTCAGTACCCCGCCGATATCCTTCAGCCCTCGCCTCCGCCACCAGGGGCCCCATTGGGCTCGTTACCTCGCCTTCCTGGGTTGGCCAAAAGAGTCCGTCTTTGTTGCCTGGCGTACTGAGAAATCGGCGTGCGTATTGCAGCCCATTCCCGTCTCGGTCCTGCGAGGCATATTCCATCTGCGCAGCCACATACGCGAGCATCACACGCATGGCAGCATGCTCGTTTTCCCCAATCCTGCGGTTCAGAATCTCATCTGCGCCAGCCTCGCTGTCGAAACGCCATGTGACACCTTCAGCGACCAGCGGGATAGGAAATGGATATTCTTCCTCGCCAATCAAAAGCACACTTCGAATTGGGTCGTCCTTACGCAGTCGGTGCGATTTGGCATAGGCCTTAAGAAATTTTTCGCGCATGGCTTCGTCATAGATCTGGTCACCAGACGAAATCAGCTGCTCCGATCCCGGACCAAGCACCCTTTCCAAGGCGTCGGTTCCCGATGATTGCGCTGCCCTAAAAAGGGCCGCCGCAGCCTCATCTGGACTCGCGAACATCATCTGACGGATTGCTCGATCCTCCGCCTGCGATGAAGAAATCGTACCGACACCGATCAGAAAACACGTTGTTACGGTGAAGAAAATCAGTGAAGGATATCTCGAACAGCTGCGATGGATGGGCATGACGACCTCTCACCCGATTTCAAGATATTGATGTTGAAACTAGCGGCGACGCCCATGTCCTCCGCCCCCGCGCCTCATTCCTCCTCCATGCCTGGACATTCCGGAACGGCTCGCTCTCCCACGACTAGCGTGCTTGGCAACATCGCGGCCACGTTTCATGTCGAAAGCATTCGATCTCCGCGGCCCAGATGAGGATCGTCTTGCAGATGGCTTGTGCGTCGTCTTTGAGGATGGGCGCTTGTGTGGACTACCGCTCGGCCTTTTATGCGACGGCTTTTTCTTGGCGGTTTTATCGCTGACTTTGTCCTTCATCTTGCCCTTATTGGGGCGGTCTTTGTGGGCTCCAGCCTTGTCCTTAAGCTTGCCTTTGTCGATGTTGCCGACCCGGTCTTTGACCTTGGCCGCATCACCTTTGCTGATCTTATCATGAAGCTTTGCTGCCCCAGCTCCTGCTGCACCTGCCGCAAGCTTGTCGCGCACCCCTTCAACTGAATCACGGTCGTGGAACCCGCGAAAGTCCTTGCCGGCCTCCTTAAATCTATCGCCATTCTTGCCGAACTTCTCGCGGCTCGCGTGATCACGATAGGGCACAGGGCCGCGATGCCGCGGATTGTGAACCCAGGTATTTGACGTGATCTTCGGGTTATTGACGTTGATCCTGTTGTATCGATCGACGTCGATGTGAATGTTGCGGTGGCGCCAATCACAGTAACCCCATCCCCAAAGTGAGCGCGCGACGGCGTATCCGGTCCCCCAGAAGAAGCCCGAAACAAATGCTGACGTCGGATATCCCCCATACCAATAGTAGGGCGGATAGTCTGGATACCACCATGACCCGTACACAACCGCAGGCTCATAAATTGGAACGTAGACGACATCAGGACTCGTCTGCTGAATGATGATCTCACTGGATCCATCATCTTGCTTCCGGCTCACTTTCTGCTGCTCATTGCTCTTGAGCGAACCAGCATCCTCGGCCTTCATACGAAGCGCCTGGATCTGATTCATGACGTCATCTTCTTGGGCGAGGAACGCATCGCCAAGCTTCTGCGTCCATTCCAACTTCTCGCTCATCATCTGCAGCACGTCAGGAACGAGCGTAAGCGCTTTGACGCTCGGATCCCAATCCTTGGCATCCAGAGCCTTTGTGAGGTCCTCACCTTCAAGCTTCGCGTTCTCAGGATCTTTCCGCCATCGCGCAGCCTGTACGACTTCAAGCGGATAGGTTGATGCCATCAACACGTTGGACAGAAGGTCGTCGGGATAGAGCGCAATCGGAGCCAGCAGCTGCGCCAGTTCCTCCTTCTTGAACAGCGGCGCTTGATCAGCATCCTGAGCCTGCAGTGTTCGCGGCAACGTGCCTGCCAGCAAGATCACAGCCGCGGCAAGACACTTCATCAATTTATAGGCGCTCATGGATAAAATCCTCACCGCCTCTCATCGCTACTAGGACGTCATTTCGAATACCAGTTGAATTAGAAGGCGCGCCGACGCCAAGCGAGCCAATGGATTGCCCTATACCTTGTGATCTTTTTTTCATATCGGCTTCTCCTACCCGGCAAAACATGCAGCGAGTAAATCCGAAAACAACGGATGGAGCCTGTTCAACATCGTCAACGATCTAAGTCGGATGCGCCGCGTTCCGTTCCAGGCCGAAACAGACGGAAAAATGAAATCGGCTGTCAACGGAAACGACGCTCCGCAGTCAGACTGCGGCAAATCTGGATGACATAAGAGAATGAATTGGAAGGCTGGTTAATCGGCGATGTAAAGCCGCTGCATAACACGCGTAAAAAGTCTTACCCGAACGAAGCAAGCCCCGGGACCGGGGCCGCTCGAAGTCGCCAGCGGGCGGCGCGACTGACGCGGCTCCCGGTCCCGGGGCTGGACCGGTTCGTAGGTTTGGGCGTCCGGTTTCGAAAAGCTGCAGCAAGCTTGGCTACATCGCGCAAGGAGCGAAGGGGTTTTTCTCCCCTTCGCTCGTGCAGTCCCCCGGGACTAAACAGTCCGTAAGGAAACCTTCCCCCGATTCCCTGCGGCGGTCACCGATGCTGGTGTATTGGAAGTCGCCTGTATACGTCATCCCCGATTTGGGGGAGGCCTTATGGGATGAGATTAAGCCGTATAGCCTGCGCCACAGCTTGCACACGGTTCCGTGCCCCAAGTTTCACTTGTACCTTCTTAAGATGGCTCCGGATTGTCTCTTCGCCGAGACCAAGGAGTTCGGCAATTTCCCTCATTTGGTGACCGAGCGACGCAAGCCGCAACACGGCAAGCTCACGCGCCGTCAACGCGGCCGCCGAACCGATGCGGTCGGTTTGGAGTCCTATAAGCTTCTGGAGGCGAATAGCAGCGAACGTCGCTCCCATGAAGATGATGGTGCGATCTTCCGGGGTGAACCGATTTGAAAGAACGTTACGCGACCAGTAGGTCACAGTCCAACGCCCGCCAACCGGGCACGTGAAATAATCACGCATACTGTACTTCATCGCGAGCTCGAAGGGCCACTGATCTACGCCCAATGGCTCGAGCATGCGCATCATTTCAGACATCGTGAACGGGGCAATGGAAAGCTGAGCCAGCGAAAGGCCAGGGCCTGGGTGCTTTTGCGTGCGTTCGAAATAGTCTTCCCACCAGCCCTCTGGCACACTTTTGTGCAAGAACACCGTCTTACCTTTTTCGACGCCGCTCCAATCGCACCAGCGTATTGGCATGAGGCCGGCCATAAGAACGTTCATCTTACACGCCTTGGCCGTCACGCCGTGCAGGTTATCCAGAACCTGATCAGGTGTTTCTAGCTCTTCAATGCTGGTAATAAACCGCAACATGTCAGAGCCGAGTTTTGAAACTTCCTTACTCACGGGCATTCGGCATTCGATAAACGCCTCCCGTCAGAATCACATTACCCACCGTCCCATAGCAAAGGACTTGTAGGCTCCTCCTCTCCCAAACAAAGAATAGCAGCAACCCGAAATCAAAGGGATCCGTGAGCATAGAACTTGGTTACGGACGCAAGCCATTCAATGCGTAGTAAAAAATTCCCTCCAGCACCAACGCGCTAGAGGGAGCATGTAATTCAAAATTTAAGGCGTGAAAGTCACCACCAACCCTTGCAGATAAAATAACGCTTCTTCCAATAGAATTTTCCGGTCGCATACCACTTCGCCTTGTAGAAGCCGCAGCCGCGAGGGCGATGGAAGTTGTGGTGATGAAAGTGGTGAAAATTATGCTTCCAGTGATGATGCTTGAAGCCATGCTTGCCGCCAGCTTCTGCGCCGGTGGCGCCCCCCATTAGGGCCGCGATAGCAACAGATCCGGTTAGCGCAAGCGCCATAACAGTCGTCTTCATTTACAATCTCCTTACTTCTGCGTAGCCCGCGCTTCCCATGATCATCGGAGTAGGCGGTGAGCTAACGATGCGAGAAGCGATCCTTAGCCGCTGTTCCCACCGAAACAGGAAGGAGATCCATTTCAGCTCCGGTACTATTCGCCGATAGAGCCAATCTGCCGTTCATTAGCCAACTTCAATCCCCAACCGCGGCCTCAAGCCGCTATGGGTAGGAAGACATTTTTTTCTTTGTATGTTGGAAATACCCCCCGAATGGTGTCCATTCTCGAACATACGGATTACGAACCGACAGGCCACGATGGAGCAAGAAACCGTGCACGAATGCACCGGCCGCAAAATGCGGTAGGGGAACGAAATGAAACGTAGAATAAAACTCATGCATCATAGTGCACGCTGGAATGAGCACCCTGGCTAGGAGCTTTTCAGCGAGACGCGATCGGCGCAGCACGAGTCGCTCACCGCCAGACCAAATGCGTCACCCTAGCACTGTCCGTTGAACCAGAGCGTCTTCGCGAGACAGCCTCGATCCGAAAGAACTATAAAGTTGTGTGTGGTTTCATGAGCCACCGTACTGAACAAGGCAGCAATACCTTTGAAACAAATGACGCACCCTGAACAGCGCTCGCCATTCAGGCTCGATTTTCGCATTTTCGCACCGATACTCCCCGGCGCTACGGTACGAGAACGTATTATTGCCTGTGTTGGCGCTGCCCTGGGCATCGGTCTGACGTTCCTGATCTGTGAGAGAATTATTGGGCCAGGAAGCCATCTGCCGTTGATCGTCGCCCCCATGGGAGCGTCCGCCGTCATACTTTTCGCTATTCCAACGAGCCCACTCGCACAACCCTGGCCGATCATCGGCGGGAGTACAATTTCAGCTTTCGTGGGATTAGCAGTGCACTTCCTGATCCAAGATCAGGTCTTAGCAGTCGCCATCGCCGTCAGTCTGGCAATTGCCATTATGTCCCTAGCTCGATGCTTGCATCCGCCTGGCGCTGCTGTCGCGATGACCGCGATCATCGGGGGACCGGCGATCACCGAAACGGGCATTTGGTATCCGTTCATTCCCGTCGCACTTAACGCCCTGATACTCGTATTGCTCGGAATAGGCTTTCACAAGTTGTCGGGGCGACCGTATCCAAACTACGCGGCTCGGAACGATATCAATGATTACGGAACCAGTGATCCGCCAACCCTCTCGCGAGCAGGCTTCAAGCAAGAGGACGTCGATGCAGCCCTATCGGCTTTGGACGAAACCTTTGACATCGACCGCCATAGCCTGACCCGTTTGCTGCGTGAAGTCGAACTGCAGACAATTTCCCGCTCCCGGGGTGACCTTAGATGCGAGGACATCATGTCCCGAGACGTCATCAAAACGCACCTCGGAGAATCCGCCGACGCTGCTCAGGTGCTTCTTCTAAAGCACAACATTCGCACATTGCCCGTACTAGACGGTGAAGACCGGTTGGTGGGAACCGTTGGACTCCGCGAGCTGGCCGGAGCCACAGGTGTGGTTGATGAGGTGATGTCACGCGCGGCCGTGTCTTCTCCAACGGCTCCCGTGATGGGCCTCGTGCCGATTTTGACCAACGGCCGGATGCACGCAGTCATTATCACCGACACCGATGAACGTGTACTGGGGTTGATCACGCAAACAGACCTACTCGCCGCCGTCGCGCGCGCCGTCTCATGAGTTTGCAGCGGCGCCACTACCCAGCGCCAAAAGGCAGGATTGCGACCACGGCTGCAAGCGATAAGAATGCGCATCGAAACATCCCGGCAGGACTTCCAGATGCATGCCAATCACACTCTCGACGCTTCGGCAGCGCCGGAAATCTCATTTGATCAGTTCCTCGCGGTCGACATCCGCATCGGAACGATCACATCGATCGAGCCGTTCCCAGAAGCTCGAAAGCCAGCCCTCAAGCTGGTGATCGATTTCGGTCCAGCTATTGGGCTGAAGAAATCAAGCGCACAGATTACCCACCATTACACACCGGAAGATCTCGAAGGCCGCCAGGTCGCGGCCGTTGTCAATTTTCCGCCGCGGCAAATCGGAAAGTTCATGTCGGAAGTTCTGACACTTGGCTTCGCGGATGAAGAAGGTGAGGTCGTCCTGTTCAAGCCCGACCATCCCGTTCCGAATGGAAGCCGGCTGTTCTGAAACGCATACGGCCGATTGGAACGTCCACCGAATACACCCTGTCCAGGGATGCAAATTTCTGCTCGGTTTTGGCCTCACAGAACACTCAAATTCACGGCAAAGTTTTTACCTGTCGCATTGCTGTGAGGCAGACTTGGTGCGTGGCAGCCACCAAAGCTTCAGCCGCATCTCGATCCACACCAGGCAATGAAACCGCAAAGTTACAGCAGCCCACCCCCACTTTGCGAACGTGGCCCGACGCCGACCGTTGCGGCCCCTTGCGTCAGAAACACCTTCGGATGTCAGCCCTACGAAGTCACAAACATCATTGCACCGAGGATGCAGGCGGAACACCCAGCGGAAAAAAAGCTGTTCTAACCGCCCACATCACCGACAAACACTATTAGTTGAGGCAACCACTATTGGCTTTGCAAAGCGTCCACCAGCCAACCATATGGCGGGACGACGGAACGTGTGCAGCGGCATCGTTCAAAGCACACGGATAGTCCTTGCGCTGCAAAAGCGATGTGAGAGGGGCCGAGACAAAGAATGGCAATTCGGTACACTGCCACTACGATCCTCTGGGCGACTATCGTTGCGCTAATAGGGCCCAACCTCGCCGTCGCCCAACAGCCTAAAGTTCAAGCCGATCTCATTTCGGCGGTAGATCATATCCAGCCCGGAGTTCCCTTCACCGTCGGCCTGAGCCAGCGCATTACGCCACACTGGCACACCTATTGGAAGAATCCCGGTGACTCGGGCGAGCCCACACGCATTGAATGGTCTCTGCCGGATGGCTTTAAAGCGTCTGAGATTCGTTGGCCTGTTCCCGACGCCATCCCTGTCGGACCGTTGGTGAATTACGGCTACTCCGACACCGTCCTGCTCCCCGTCACCATTACACCGCCCGAAACGCTCGACACCCAGTCCGTTGAGCTGACCGCGAAAGCCAATTGGCTGGTTTGCGAGCAGATCTGCATCCCTGAATCGGCGGAACTCAAACTGATCCTCCCCGTCGCCTCAGCAGGCGAACCGCCAACCCCAAGCGAGCACGCCGACCATTTCGCAGAGACCGAACGCAGCATCCCGACACCGGCCGATTGGCCTGCCACGGTCGAGCAATCCTCTGACACTGTCACCCTGAAAGTCGCCGCCCCCGAACTCGATCCCAATCGCGTCACGAAAGTTGAATTCTTCCCCGATACCTGGGGCCTGGTTGATCATGCCGGCGCTCAGAAAGTCTCCTGGACGGACGACGGCGTCACCCTCAGCTTGAAGTCGGGGGAACTCGCCAGCAACGGCATAAAAGAACTAAACGGCGTTTTGGTTCTGACCGAACAGATCGGTAACACGCAGCAGGCTCGGCACGGCTTCACCATAAGCGCGAAACCAACCGGAACTCAGGATATCGCCGCAACGGACGCAGCCACACCCTTGCAAGCCATCGGCACCCCGTCCGGAGAGGGCGACAACACCGGCACACAAATCACCATCTGGCAAGCAATGCTCTTCGCGCTCCTGGGCGGGATTATCTTGAACCTGATGCCGTGCGTGCTCCCGATCCTTTCGCTTAAAACGCTGTCCCTCGCCAAACACAGTGGAAGCGGCGGAAGCGAAGCCAGACGATCGGGGCTCGCCTATCTCGCCGGCGTTCTCGCAAGTTTTGCTATACTTACTGGCGTGCTTGTTGCCCTGCGCAGCGCCGGCCTCGCCTTCGGCTGGGGCTTCCAGTTCCAGTCGCCGGTCTTCGTACTCGCCATGGCCGCTCTATTCCTGGCGCTCGGCCTGTCGCTCTCCGGCGTCTTTGACATCGGCGGCGGCGCTGTCGGCCTTGGGGAAGGATTGACCCGCAAATCGGGTCTGACAGGCTCCTTCTTTACCGGTGTGCTAGCGACCGTCGCGGCAACACCCTGCACCGCGCCGTTCATGGGCGCCGCGATCGGCTACGCGCTGACGCGGCCCGCCCTCGACATGGCGCTCGTTCTCCAGGCCATGGGTGTCGGCTTCGCGCTCCCTATTCTCCTGATTTCGTTATCTCCAGCCGCCCGTCGCATTATTCCGAAGCCCGGCCCCTGGATGGACACGTTCAAGCAAGTCCTGGCTTTCCCGCTCTATGCCACGGTTGTCTGGCTCGTTTGGGTGCTTTCGCTACAGGCCGGCAGTGATGGCGTCCTTAGCGCGGGCGTCACGTTGATCGCCGTCGGCTTCGCTGCATGGCTGCTGGGGAACCGCACAGGCCAACCGGCTCTCAGGGGCGCTTTGGCAGTCGCCGTCGTCGGTGCTGCTCTTGTCTTCACGGTTCCCTGGATCACGAGCGCTGAGGTCCCCACCACCTCAGCCGACAAAGGCGACATCACCGCCGGCGAGCCCTTCTCCGAAGAACGCGTCGCCGAGCTTCGTGCTTCGGGCCGCCCGGTCTTCGTCAATTTCACCGCCGCGTGGTGCATCTCCTGCAAGGTCAACGAGCAGGTCGCCTTGCGTACAGACGGCTTCCGCAAGGCGCTGACCGATCACAACGTCGCCTACTTGAAAGGCGATTGGACCAATCAGGATGAGCGCATTTCCCGCGTGCTGAAGGCTTACGGACGCGCGGGCGTTCCGCTCTACCTGCTCTACCCCGCGGACCCGCAAAAAGAAGCCATCGTGCTTCCCCAGCTTTTGACCGAGGCGATTGTGGTGCGCCACTTCGCCGAACTAAACCTCGCACAAGCTTCCAATCGTTAAGAGGAGGACTGAGACCATGACATTCCGCACGACAGCTAAGGTCGCCGCCGCCGCGTGCTTGGCCTTCGTACTCGGAGCCGCCAGCGCCGCAGCCGCACCTGAGGTTGGCAAGCCCGCACCCGACTTCACCGGCGTCGACACCCATGGCAAAACCCACACGCTTAAGGAGCTGCGCGGCAAGACCGTTATCCTGGAATGGTCCAACGACGGCTGCCCTTACGTCCAGAAGCACTACGGCAGCGGCAACATGCAAAAGCTGCAGAAGGACACCACAGCGGACGGCATCGTTTGGCTCACCATCGTCTCGTCCGCCCCCGGCACACAGGGCAATCTCCCACCGGCCGAGCACGATGCCCTGATGCAAAAGCGTGATGCGGCTCCATCCGCCGTTCTAATCGACGAAGAAGGCACAATCGGCCGCGCGTACGGCGCCCAGACCACGCCACACATGTACATCATCACGCCGGACGGCAATCTCGCCTACAAAGGTGCGATCGACGACAAACCGACAGCGAACCAGTCCGACATCGAAGGCGCGCGGAACTATGTCCGCGAAGCGCTGGAGCAGATTGCCGCCGGTAAACCGGTCGACCCCGCCGTCACCCGCGCTTACGGCTGCTCGATCAAATACAAAACATCCTGACCCCGACGCGATTTAGCGTGAGACAGGAAACAATCGTGGGCCGGAGCATGATGCTCTGGCCCGTCCCACTCTGATAAAGCAATCTTGCCTTCCTCTAGGGGCGTGGCGATCCTGATAAAATTTCAAGCTGCTGCAAAATAGCCTCTCGAGCAAACGTTCTGAGGAAATACCAAGTCGGCAATACGTAGGCGAAAGTATCTCGAAAATCACTCAAGTCTTTCGGTTCAATCATTTCATGTAGCTCAATAAAATCATTCTCGAACAAAGCACCATGATTAAAAGTACGTCGCCATGCCAGCCCTGTTGAAAGAGGAAGATAAAGCGCACCGGGCCCAACATACCCGAACGCCTCTTTCACAGAATCAGGGATTGGAAAGCCTATATGCATAAACTTGTTACGATAAACGTACGCACTTAAAAAACACACAAAAGCAACCTGCGTAGAATCATCAAAAGAAGAGAGAGCTGCAGCAACATCTCCATCCTGCTTAGCGAGCACCGCAGCAAACTTCGCGCGCGCTTTGTCTGTTCTAGGCTTAAAGACAGGCATCGCATCGATAGCACTGACAACTTCCTGATTAATCTGTCCAGATATTTGCGCCGCTTTCATCGCAAACTCTAACCGCGTCCTCCCGCGAGATCTAGGGGATGAATTGTCGGCACCAGCAGCCTCTATTATTCTCAGCATGGACACGTACGTTTCCGAGCAATAGTTCGGATACATCAGTCTTCCATTATTATAAGTATCCATTAGATGCTGGCAGCGGATAGCCTTTATAGCTTCGCTTTTACTCTTTGACTGAAATGCCAAGTTTATTGTGTCCACGATCCACGCGAAAGTATCTGCGTCGAAATCGCTCTGACTTATCGCTCGAGAGGATTGCACTGGCCGAACGGCCTCGCCCCAGTAATAGCCATCGTAACGCGTGAGCGCTTTCTCCCTCGCAATCCCAATATCCAGTACAAATCCGAGAATTGCATCCGATACGGCGAATGTTGCAGGCTTAGACTCGCCCAGGGTCGATGCTGTCAGCTCATCGCTTTCTACGAGCACAACGGCGCCGTCGTCGCTACGGCGTATCCGGACAAGACCATGCTTCCCCTGAAGCTCAATCTGTCCGCTCAGATTAAACTCAGTCAACCGCCAGCAACTCAAATTCATTACTAGCCTCCTTAGTAGCCTATAGCTATTCACTGACCAGATAAGCTATTCGAAACGATCATATTGTCCCACTTCCACACCTCCCCGCCCTACCCCTCAGAATTCCGCCACGAATCGCGTTCAATAGTCTCCGCTGGGGAACCCTTTGGAGAGAGAGAACCATCAATGTCGTCGTGGAAGGCCGTCTGTCTGGCCCTGTTTTCGTTCGCCGCCATCATTCAATCGGCACCTGCCAGCAAGGCCGCCTCTGGCCCTGAAATCGATGCAGGCGTACATGCCACGCTCGATAAGTTCTTCTATCAGGTGAGAGGCGCGCGCGATCTCGCCAACAAGTCCGTCGGCATTCTCGTCTTCCCGTCCGTGGTCAAAGCCGGCTTCGGCTTCGGCGGCGAATATGGCGAAGGCGCGCTTTTGATCGGCGGACGCACGGTCGATTACTACAACACGCTCTCGGCCTCCGTGGGCTTCCAGCTTGGCATCCAGGAGCGCGCGGTGATCATCATGTTCATGACCGAATCCGCGCTCGATCAGTTCAGAAGAACGGCCGGCTGGAAAGTGGGCGTGGACGGCTCCGTCGCCATCATCACGGTCGGCGTCGGCGGCTCCATCGACACCAACAAGATCACAAGCCCCGTCGTTGGCTTTGTCGTCGATCCCAAGGGGCTGATGTATAACCTCACCCTCGAAGGCTCGAAGATCACGCGCATCTCACGCTGATCGAGAAGGCACTGGCTTGTGTGCTTCGGGAAGAAGCACGCCCCCTAGATGTGCCCCGCCTCCGCGCACTGGGGCACCTGCCGTTTAAGCCGTTCCAACAGCCAGCGTGCCGCCGGCCCCAAGGCGCGATCCTTGCGATGCGCCGCGACTGTCGGCACGCGCGGCAGCGATCCGTCGCCCTCCCAATAGTCGAGGGGCAACTGGACGAGATTTCCGCGATCCAGATCGTCCTGCACCATGTGGCGGGGCATGCTTCCCCAACCGAGCCCAGCGCGCAGCAAAGCGTGCTTGGCGCCTAGATCCGACAGCCGCCACGTACGCGTGGACAGCACCCCACGATCGACACCGCGACTGAAATCAGAGCGGTCACTAAGCACCAATTGCAGCTCCTCCCGCGCACGTTCTAATGGGATCGGTGCCGCGATCTGAGCCAGCGGATGAGACGGCGCCGCAACGAGCAGCAGCTCAATCGGCACGAGGTGCGACTGTTCCAGTTCCAACGCCCGCGCATCCAAATAAATCAGCAACCCAAGATCGACCTGACCCTCCAACACCATGCTGGTCGCCGCACCCAGGGACTCAACGAATACGCGCGCCTGCACCGAAGGATAGAGCTGCTCGAAATCGCGTAGCTGCATAACGAGAGGCGCCATCGGAAATAGCGGGTCCACAACCAGCGCCACTTCCGCTTCAAGCCCACCAGCAATGCCGCGGGCCATCACATCGAACGCATTCGTCTCTTCAAGCAATCGCCGCGCCCGCGGCAACAACGCTTGTCCCGCCAGCGTAAGGACCGGCCGATAACCTGACCGGTCGAACAGATCGAGGCCAAGCTGCTCTTCCAGCTTCTGGACCCCATACGTCACGACGGATTGCGCGCGATCCAGCTTGCGAGCTGCGGGAGCAAAGCCACCGTTGTCGACCACCGCCACGAAAAGACGGACATATTCCAGAGCCTGACCGTTCATAACTATCAACTTAGTAGATAGAGACGTTCGAACGTCTACCCATTTTTTAGAATGCCTGAAAGCAATAAATAGGACGCATGCCCCCGGCCACCGAGACCGGAGCCAGATAAAGAACCAGGAGAACGGCTATGCATCGTCCTAAGCTTCTTGGCATCTCCGGCAGCCTCCGCCGGGACTCCTTCAACACCCAAATCCTTGAATCCATCAAGCAAGTCATCGCGGACCGCACCGATTTCGATGTGTTCCGGCTAAATGAAGTCCCGCTGTATAATCAGGATCTCGACATCGCCCCGGCAATCCCGGGCGTCGCAGCATTGCGCGACGCCATTGCGGAAGCCGACGGCGTCGTCATCGCAACGCCTGAGTTCAACTATGGCATCCCCGGCGTACTGAAAAACGCGCTCGACTGGGCGTCCCGTCCCTACGGAAAAGCCGCGTTAATCGGCAAACCCGTCTTGACCTTCTCATCCTCTCCCGCATTCACCGGCGGCGTACGCGCTCAGGCCCAGCTCAACGAGACGCTTCTGGCCATCGGAGCAAGACTTATAGTGCGTCCTCAGACGGTTATCGCCGAAGTTCACAACAAATTGCAAAACGGCCGTCTGGCCGATACAGCCAGCCTCGACTTCCTCATTGCTGGCGTGAACGACCTGATCACCGAGAGCGCCCAACCGGCCCGAAAAGCGGCTTAAACACAGGCACACCGCGTTTCTCCCCACTGCCCAGCGCAGCGGCTGGCGGTTCAAAACCGTCGGCCGCTTTGCATTTTGCAAATGGAGGTATGCGCATGATGACTGGTGCTCCGCTTGTCTCTGCACTAGCAATAGTTCTCATGTGCGAGTTCGGATCAAGCCGCGGGTGAGAAGAAACGCGATGGATGGTTCTGTAATGAGAACGGTACGCAATGTGCTGATCGCAATCGCCCCCGTTCTGGCCGCCGGCATCCTTGGCAACCTCGCGACCATCCCGAACATTCCGACATGGTACGCCGGACTGGAAAAGCCCGCCTTCACACCGCCCAACTGGGTGTTCGGGCCGGCCTGGACCACGCTATACGTCTTGATGGCCTACGCCTTCTTCCGCGTGCTGCAATCACACGCGCCCGGCCGTGCGGCGGCAATCATCTGGTTTGGTCTGCAGATTTCCGTAAATGCCTTGTGGTCCTGGGTCTTTTTTGAAGGTCAGAACCCTGCGGGCGGCTTCGTCGTTATCCTCTTGTTACTCGTACTGATCATCGGCACCACGGCGGCTTTCTGGAAGGTGGACCGCCTCGCCGCACTGCTCCTGGTGCCCTACATCGGATGGGCTACATTTGCGGCCCTGCTGAATTGGGAAATATATCGCCTCAATTAGTCGGCGCGACCGGTCGCAGCTTGAATGGTTGGAGCGAACCGCAGGAAGGCTCAATGAAGCGCAAGATCATCGAAGTGAACGACACCATGCAGCAGGGCTATCGCTACGAACTCACAGCTCCAGCGGGCCAGGATTTCGCCCCCGAGTTCGAACCCGACCTCACGCCCAAGGGCATGTTGGAACTGGGTGTATTCGGCGGAAAGTACATGACCGATACGCGAGCTGAATTCCCCAAAAGCTGGTTCACGAATGCCAAGCTCTCACCCAAAGGCAGCGACCCATCCCTTAACTACTTTGGCGTTGACGCAAGCCAACCACTTTCGGTCTGGCGCAAGAAAGGCTGGATCCACCCCGATGACCCGCGCGGGTGGTTTCAATGGTACTGCCGCTACTATCAGGGTCGCCGTATTGAGGATGAGGATCAGCGTCAAATCGGCCGCTGGAAAGCAATGAGGCGCCACATCGCCCAGATCCGCCGCAATTGCGAGCCGGGCGATATCTTCTGTAGACGAAGGCAACGGCAAGCCCTCCTCCACTGGGCCTATGACAGCCGAAAGTTCTGACGAGGAAACGCGACTTTGCCCGGCGACAGGCAAAGGTCGGTGGATCTAAGCTCGCACGAAACAATCAAAAAAACGTCGGACACGGAACATGAGCACCTGCCACCGTCAGGAAGACACAACGCGCACGTCCGAGCCAATCATTTCCGAACAGAACATCTTCCTGATTACGCTGCTCGCGTCGACGTTCCTCATGGGCTCAAGCTTCATCTCAGGAAAAATCCTTCTGCAAGACGGCTTCAGTCCATTGGTGCTGGTGGGATGGCGTTGCTTTGTTGCAGCCATAGCCGCAGCACCGCTCGTCCGGTTCGACGGGCCCTATGGCCAAGCGCTCGCCCCGCCACAGCTTGGCTTACGCGACGCAGCCCTGATGATACTCATCGGCCTCCTTCAGACGACAGGTGTCATGGGCTTCTTGTTCCTGTCCATGCAGTACATCTCAGCGTCGGCCAGCGCTATCATGCTTTTCACAAACCCCATCTGGGTCGCAATGCTGGGCATCGTGTTTCTGGACGAGACACTCCACAAATGGCGCACCATTGGATTGGTGCTCGGCTTAATCGGGATCGTCTTTGCCATCGGGGTAGGCCCCGAGCTTTCACTCCACCCCGACACGATCCTCGGCGAAATTTTCGGATTATGCTCTGCATTCTGCTGGGCCGCGGCGACAATCATCAATAAGCGCGCAAAATTACCTTTTGGCGGCTGGGCGATGAGTTTCTGGCAACTATTGGTCGGCTCTCTGGGACTCCTCGTTATCGCCTACGCATCTGGCGAGCACTGGCCGGAGAACGTATCATTCGAACAATGGGCCTGGTTCTTTTGGCTCGCGATCCCAGCCACCACCGGATCGTTCGGCCTGTGGTTCGTGGCCTTGCGCAAAGGCGGCGCGACGCGAACGAGCGGGTACCTTTTCCTCACACCGCTTTTCGCAGTGATCTTATCCTTCATCATACTGGGAACGACATTGTCAGTGCTGCAAGCAACAGGCGGCTTCCTCATATGCGTCGCACTCTGGCTGATCAACAGAGATCGCCCAGACACGCCAGTGCGCGGGCCCTGAAAGGACTAGCGCCGTCGCCTCTTCGTCGGCACCGCCGCGTTGACCAATGCGAAGGCCGCGTCTCCGGCCGTCTCCATATAGGACGCATCCCGATGTAGGAGCCCAGCCGCAAACGCCCCGTCCATCAGCAAGACAACTTGGCGTGCTAAGGGTTCGGCTGAGGCGATGCCTTCACTTTCAAACATCTCACTCAGCCAACCCTCAAACCGCTTCTTATGGGCCGCACCGACCTTTATCGCCGGATGCCCCGGCATGTTGGCCAATTCAGCGGACGTCCGCAGGAAGCCACATCCCTTCCATTTGGGATGGCGCGCTGACACCGCGAGGTGATGGAAAATACTCCGCACCTTGTCCGCAACGCTCCCTTCCGCTTCGCTAAACCAGCGTCGAAATAGAGCAAGGTTGGGTTGATCGCGCCCCTCTAGATATGCCGCAACCAGATCATCTTTGCTTTTGAAATGATAATAGAGCGTCCGCTTCGTCACGCCCGCTTTGTCCGCCACGGCATCAACGCTAACAGCCCTCACCCCCTCACTGTAAAAGAGTTTTGAGGCTGCTGCGATGATGCGCTCGCGCGTTGAAGGCGTCGTCGGTCCCATGCGCTTTGTATACTAACTAGTGAGTGTAAAATCATCGGCTTTTCATCAAGGATCGTCTCCCGACGCAATAGGCACGCGAGAGACGCTGAGATGACGAAGATAGGGGTGGCACTGGAAGCGCAAAAGATCTCGATTGTCTGCCGTGACGACGTAACGCTCCATGGCCATCTTTGGGAAACATCACAGGAGCAACTCGCAGGCACAGTCATCGTAAATCCCGCCACAGGCGTCGCAGCACGTTATTATCATCGCTACGCGACCTTCCTGGCGGAACACGGCTTTGACGTTATCACCTACGACTATCGCGGGATCGGCCTCTCCCGCCCCAAGCATCTACGTGGCTGTGGCTACCGCTGGCGCGACTGGGGAGAATTGGACTTCGACGCAGTCCTGCGTTTCGCCAAAGCACGCACACCCTCTCTCCCCTTACTCGTTGTCGGGCATAGTATCGGTGGCTTTCTCCTGGGCTTTGCTGAGAATGCGCCTGCTATTGACCGTATCCTTACCGTCGGCGCGCAATATGCGTACTGGTGGGACTACGCCCCAGCGTATCGCGCGCGCCTCTTTCTGAAATGGCATGTCGCCATGCCAGCGATAACAGCGCTCATCGGCTACTTCCCAGGCAAAAGGCTCGGTTGGCTCGAAGACCTTCCCGCCGGTGTCGCCAATGAGTGGAGCTTTCGCCCCGCACGCATGGAACTGAGCTATCCGCGAAGAGAGAGAAAAGCGATCCTCGAGCGCTTCGCCTCTGTCTCGGCACCGACTTTGGCAGTAACAATGAGCGATGACGAACTGGCAACCGTGACCGGTATCCGACGCGCGCTATCCTACTATCCCAACGCACGCCGTAGCCAGGTACTGCTTTCCCCACAGGACGTCGGCTTTGAAACAATCGGCCACTTCGATTTGTTTCATGATAGGCACGCGTCCGGCTTCTGGCGCGATACCCTGAATTGGCTGCGTCAGGGCACGAATCCCTGGCCACACAATCATCTTGCACAACATTGTGAAGGCTGAGGTAGCCCCCCGAAAACTGCGGTTCTGTCACAGTTTTTGGCTAAAGGCATTCCCGTCGGAACTTTGCACCCCACGGGGCATATAGTAGGGGAACCGGAACAAGCAGCCGGGCAGCGCTCACACCATTCTCTCAACCGGAAATATGGCCATCCCAACGGCCAGTGAAGAATTTCCCGTTGGGTTCATCTTAGGGACGTCACATCCCGCTCCCAATCCGGAATGTATGTCACCGCTACGCAGGCAGACAGGATTCCGTCCAAGGACGCACCATGAATAAATTCGAACAGGCCGAAGATATCGTCACTGCACGGCCGGATCTTCCAGCGCTTTCAATCCCGCTGTCATTCGTTGAATTCGTCGGGCTCACGGCTGCCTTGATGGCGCTAACAGCATTGTCGATCGATATCATGCTGCCGGCACTGCCAGAGATCGGCTCCGCGCTCGGCGTTGATAACCAGAACGATCGCCAGCTCGTCGTCATTTTGTATATGGCGGGTTTCGCAGCTGGACAGCTGATCTATGGCCCTCTCTCCGACCGATTTGGACGACGCCCGGTCCTGCTGGCAGGCCTCGGTATATTTGTCGCCGGTACGGTCGCAGCCCTGGTCTCACAATCATTTTACTGGCTCCTTGCCGCCCGGATTGTGCAGGGCCTCGGAGCAGCCTCGCCACGCGTTATTGCCATGGCCATCGTCCGCGATCTTTACAGCGGCCGCCAGATGGCACGCGTCATGTCGTTCACCATGATGGTGTTCATTATCATCCCGGTGTTCGCGCCATCGATCGGCCAGGGCCTTATTCACATCGGCGACTGGTACTGGACGTTTTACGCTTTGCTAGCCATCGGCCTGGGCCTGACTGTCTGGGCCGGTTGGCGATTGCCAGAAACAGCGGCCAGCGCACGCGGTAGCGAGGAGCCTCTGGCGCTTGGCCAATCATTCAAAATGGCCATTCTGGATCCGCAGACCGCCGCCTATGGCATCGCGATTGGCTTCATGTTCGGATGTCTTGTGTCATACATCGCCAGCGCGCAACAGCTCTTCGTCGACGTCTTTCACATGGGCACAATGTTTCCGCTCCTGTTCGGAGCGGTAGCCTCAACCATAGCAATCGCATCGTTCACGAACGCACGTCTCGTGGGGCGCCTCGGCATGCGCTGCGTTTCCCACATAGCCTTGGTGGGCTTTCTCATCGCATCACTGTGTTTAGCCGTGGCATCGGAACTCGGCGTCGCCACGCTCCCGGTGTTCGTCATCCTCATAGCCACGACGTTCTTTCTGTTCGGCCTCGTTGCACCAAACTTCAACGCATTGGCGATGGAAAATCAGGGACACAATGCCGGAATGGCTTCATCCGTCGTCGGTTCGCTCAGCACTTCGATTGGCGCTGTTGCCGGCGGCCTTATCGGTCACGCGTTCGACGGCTCCGTTCTGCCCCTGAGCCTGGGCTTTGCCGGGTGCAGTCTGATCGCGTTCCTGATTGTGCTCTGGGCCGAGGGCCCAGCCGGATTGTTCGGGCGCAATCGACCCAACTAACGGCGCACATTTCCCTTAAATGCATAGAGGCGCCCTCCCAAAGGAGGGCGCCTCTACGAAAATATGATGCGTGCTCTCTGAAAGCGTCGTCGGCTACTCACCCGCAACGGTTACCGGAGCCAGCGACGCGAACTCGTCATCCGTGAACACGCGGCTGCGAGTCAGAAACCGGACCCCTTCCGGCGCCTCCAGCGAAAAGCCGCTACCACGGCCCGGGACAACATCGATAATCAAGTGTGTGTGCTGCCAGTACTCGAACTGGGAACGGCTCATATAAAATGGAACGCCACCAATCTCTCCGAGCAAAACATCCTGGCCGCCGACGCGAAAATCGCCGGCAGGGAAACACATCGGCGAACTCCCATCACAGCAGCCACCGGATTGATGAAAAATCAACGGTCCGTGACGACTTTTTAGAGAGGCAATGAGTTCCAGAGCCTCAGGCATCGCACTTACACGCTCTGTCATGATCGCACCTCATAAGGATCTCGTCATACATCCCTGCACTTGCAAAAATGCCGCGGCGTCAGGTGTTTGCGCCAGCGCCGCGGCAATATCACCGGAAGTAGCTCATGCCCGGTGGAGGAAAGCTCCCGGGCTCTTCCGGAATCCCTCCTCAACGGCCTCAGAAGAAGCCAAGGGCCTTCGGACTGTAGCTGACCAGCATGTTTTTGGTTTGCTGATAGTGATCCAGCATCATCTTATGGTTCTCGCGCCCGATGCCCGACTGCTTGTAGCCGCCGAACGCTGCGTGCGCCGGATACAGGTGATAGCAGTTGGTCCACACGCGACCAGCCTGGATCGCACGCCCAAACCGATACGCACGCGTTCCGTTCCGGGTCCATATGCCGGCGCCAAGACCATAGAGGGTGTCATTGGCGATCGAGAGCGCTTCTTCGTCATCCTTGAACTTCGTCACGGCGAGGACCGGTCCGAAAATCTCCTCTTGGAACACACGCATCTTGTTGTGTCCTTCGAGGACCGTAGGCTTGACGTAGTACCCTGAGGCCAATTCGCCATCGAGCTCATTGCGTCCGCCACCGGTGAGGACCTTCGCGCCCTCATCCTTACCGATCTGGATGTAGGCAAGGATCTTCTCCAGCTGATCGTTCGAAGCCTGCGCGCCAATCATGGTGCTAGCCTCGAGCGGGTGGCCAGTCTGGATCTTTTCAACACGTGCAATTGCCCGCTCGATAAAGCGGTCATAGATGCTTTCATGAACAAGCGCGCGTGACGGACACGTGCAAACCTCGCCTTGATTGAGGGCGAACATCGTGAAGCCTTCAAGCGCTTTATCGAAAAAGTCATCATCGGCGTCAGCGACATCTGCGAAGAATATGTTCGGAGATTTGCCGCCGAGTTCCAACGTGACCGGGATAATGTTTTCACTTGCATACTGCATGATGAGACGGCCCGTCGTCGTCTCACCTGTAAACGCCACCTTGGAAATGCGCTTGTTCTGCGCCAGCGGCTTACCGGCTTCCACACCAAAGCCGTTGACCACGTTCACGACGCCCGGCGGGATAAGATCGCCGATGATGTCCATGAGAACCATGATACCCATCGGAGTCTGTTCAGCTGGCTTAAGCACGACGCAGTTGCCGGCAGCCAATGCTGGCGCAAGCTTCCAGATGGCCATGAGGATCGGGAAGTTCCACGGAATGATCTGACCGACAACTCCGAGCGGCTCATGGAAATGATACGCAACGGTGTCGTGATCGATTTCGGAAATCGAACCTTCCTGCATACGGATCGCCGCTGCGAAATAACGGAAGTGATCAATACCAAGCGGAATGTCTGCCGCCATGGTTTCGCGGATCGGCTTACCGTTATCCAGCGTCTCAACCGTGGCGATCAGCTTGAGATTGGCTTCGATACGATCGGCAATTTTCAGAAGAACAGCTGAGCGCTCTGCTGGCGAAGTCTTCCCCCATGCATCTTTCGCCTTGTGGGCAGCATCGAGTGCCAATTCGATATCAGCAGCTGTTGACCGGGCAACCTCGCACAGAGGCTTGCCGCTAACAGGTGTCAGATTGGTGAAATATTGCCCCTCGACAGGAGCAACCCATTGTCCGCCAATGAAGTTATCGTACCGCGGGCGAATGCGCACTTGTTGGCCGAGTTCAGCGAGAGTTTTCTCGATCATTGGCTTATCTCCTTGGGAATATAGGACCGCCCAGCTCACCTTCTCGGGGCGCCTAGTCCGATCCGATAAAGTACAATCTATGGGCTATATTGGGTTAGGCAAGAATGAAATTGCCCAAAAGTACGACACTTTTCGGAGAGCGCCTCTGAGGGTGTCGAGATGTTGGACAAGGCGTCCCATTTATAATTTCTGGATCCGCAGCTTTCGCTTTTCGTGATCTTACTCCGGACGCGAAACAACATAAACCGCACCCGTCAACATCAGCGCCGCCACCAGCCCGGCGATCAACGGGCTCGGTCGAGCGCCAAACCAAAACACCGCATAACTCGCAGCCATACAGCTGCAGGCCACAATTTTCGTCCGCCGCGGAATGGCGCCCCGCTCACGCCAGCGCATCAGAGGCGGACCAAAACGAGGATGCGTCATCAGCCGCATCTCAAGCCGCGGTGACGAACGGGCAAAGCACGCCACCGCCAAAATGAGGAAAGGCACCGTCGGCAGCACAGGCAAAAACGCCCCGACAAACCCAAGCCCGACGAAAAAATAGCCAAGCGCCAAAAAGCCGACCCGTTTCATGTCAATCGCTTCCGCCGCATCTCATGGCCACAACTCCGCAAAGTATACGACAAACCGATCCTAAAAGGCTGCGGCACGTGGACAACCCTACGCAAAAGAACTGGTCCAACAGACGCAGAATTGCGGATCTCCACCAGCAACACCTTTGCGCCGGTAGACATCAGCGCTCCCAGCTTTACATTGACGACCCGTCACGATGACTGCGACTTCGATGTGGTCGACGCTGCCGGCTATGTCATAGCCACACCCGGCCTTAAGAACTTCCAATCGATTGCTGTCGGATCACAGATCGCGTTCTGAAGCACTGCGCCTTAGAACGGAAAACCCCATCGCGTTCCCTGGACGGACGAGCACGACCGAACAAGAAGGAGGTTTCCCATGCCGCCCCAAGATACACTCGCCGAAGCGACAACCTTTCTCGAAGCCCTGATTGCCTGGGCCGCCCAGGCTTTGCCAAATCTGCTCGCCGCTCTCGCGTTGATGCTGTTCGGCCTCTGGTTCGCAGGATGGGCTGCACGCACCGTCGGGCGCATCGCCGACCGCGAGCGTCGCTTCGACCCAACGCTCAAAGGCGTGCTCACCTCGCTCGTGCGCTACACCATCGTCGTCATCTTCTTCATCGCCGTGCTCGGCCAACTCGGCATCCAGACAACGAGCATCCTCGCCGCCCTCGGTGCTGCGGGCCTGGCCATCGGCCTCGCCCTCCAAGGCACGTTATCGAATATCGCCGCAGGCATGATGCTGCTTTGGCTGCGCCCCTTCCGCACCGGCGACTACATTGACGCCGGCGATGTCGCCGGCACCGTCAAGGAAGTCGGCCTGTTCGCGTCCGAACTTCATTCCTGGGATGGCGTCTATCAGTTCGTCCCCAATTCTCAGCTATGGAATAAGCAGCTCATCAACTATAGCCGCCTGCCGACACGCATGGTCCAGGTGAAGTATGGCATCGCCTATGACGACGACATTGAAACCGGAAAGGCGACGTTGTTGGCGCTGGCGGAAGCTGATGCCCGCATCCACGCTGACCCCGCTCCGATCGTCTTCGTCTCCACGCTCGGCGACAGCGCTGTTGAACTCTCACTGCGGGCGTGGGTCCAAAATACGGACTACTGGCCCACCGTTCGCGCGCTGAACGAGGAAGGCAAGCGCGCCCTCGAAAATGCAGGCCTCAGCATCCCATTCCCGCAACGGGATATCCACATTTACAACAGTGCACCGCCAGAGAACCCACCTTCCGCTTAAATTGCCGTCCATACAAACAATCTGACAGCGGAAACTGCGTCCTGCCGCCAGATTGTCCACTATTCGGACATGCGGCAGGATGACGCAACTCTAGCTATTTGATACAGTTATCTCAGAAGCCGGCTCGTGGAGATAACTTCCATGCCTCATGTCAGTTTTGCGATCGATACAATTCTTAAAGATCTGAATGATCTAGAAAATGAAATTAATCGCGAGCTTTCGAAAGAAAGCGAAACAGGCCTTCCACAAATCATGGCGGAAAATGGCTACGCCAAGCAGCTCGGCGATATCCGCGAGCGAATAAGCCTCCTCCTGGAAAAGGTGAAATCCCGATTATCCAATTTGCTCCGGTTGAGGGACGTCCGCGGCTCAGGATCGCTCTCTGAAATGGGATTAGACAAAGAAATTCCCGAAGCTCTCAGTGAGTTATCCCAACTCTACGCCGTAAGCGAACGGCTGCAATCGCTCATCGCCACCATCAGTCTCAACCTCGACAGCACAACAAAATCTCTGACGCAGACCGTTACGGCGCACGCACTCAACTGGATTCAACTCATCACAAGCTGGATCAAACGCATCTCGACGCAGCTCTGGAATTTGCTGTGCAGCCTACTCACACCGCAGGAGTGGAAGCTTGCTGGCAGCCTCAGCTCCGGCCCCTTCGGCCTCGCCAACGCCAGCATCGAAATCACCTTTGGCCCGTGAGCCAATGTCTCAGAACGAGCCCGGCCTGCTTCCCCACCACTCAAGCATCTTAGGCGACACCACCGTCCGCGTCGTCCGCATTCCCCCACGGCACTCCGCAACATCCTCCTGACGCATCCCAAATGTTGCTATGCTCCCCGACGCCGAACGCTGGGGAGCCCACACACACATGACCCGCAGACACAATCGCACGCGGACGCTCGAGTCGCCTTTCCACGCGGCCGCGACTGCACTCACCGCGATCCTTTTCTGCGCCGCGCCATCGGCAGTGGCCGACGAATTGGCCAAGCTCCAGGACCATCTCGACCGCTACGTCGCGGGCGCCCGCCCCGCCCTCTATGACGGCGTCAAATGCTTCGACGACGATCAGCGACTATGGATGAAAAATGTCCGCGATGCCTGCCGCGGTGAGACCCAATGTCTGACCATCGCACTACGCGCCCGCCTGACGGCACTCCACCCCCTCCAGCCCGGAGCGGCAGCACTCGGCGACCTGGAAATGCCCGGCGTGCCGACGTTGGAAACCGTCATCCCGCCCGTTCCCGGCGTCGACAGCGGCACCACCGGCGACACGCCGATGGAGATCGTCGGTCAGCTCGTGCGGGAGAATGAGGATATCGACAACCTGGGCCTCGCCGTGCGCGACGCTCAAGGTGCGCCGCACGCCTTCGTTTACGATATGGACATCGGCTCAAGCCCCACGCACGACCCCGTCCGCGCGCACATCCGAAACGGCACCGACGCTACCTTCCGAAATTGAATAAAAGGATGCCCCAAAAGAACGCCCGGCAGCTTAATTGCGTCGCGGTCAGGCATAACGGAGCGGCCCGCGCTTTCCCCGGTATTCATTTCGCGGAAGCACTGGCCGCACACTGATGCATTGGCGTTAAACCCCACCTCAACGCAAGCACTCGGCCGAACCTTGGATACCGGGGACAAGCCCCGGTATGACAGACGGTGGTTTGTTTATTCTGCTCTAGCGAAAATCACGCGCCGCACGCTTTCGAAACTCAGCCCCACCACCACACGCACAACCGTCATCCCGGCACTTGTTGCCGGGATCTAACGTTCGGCTGGAGCGTCCATCCGAGATTGAACTCGCGTTTGCCCCAATGTTCCGTTCACGAACATATCTGCTATGCTCAATACCAATGAAAGAAGAAAGGGAGGAACGGATCGAATGCGACCACTTCACAGCAGTCAGAAAACCAAATCCCCAGCTGCAGCTTCCGCGCGGCGAGTCGAACAAGTAAGCGGCTCCAAAACTAAGGGGATATGCCCCCACAGTCGAGGCACTCAATCCCCACGTATCAACTAACACCACATGATCCCATGCAGTCTCCCAAGTTTCCAAACAAAAGTCAGCATCTACGGGATATAATCAATGCATCTCGGCTCAAGCATACCTGGAAAAATCGAGTGCGGGACGCACTAAGGCGCCAACCAATTCCAGATCCAGTCGAACATCTCGATTTTCACGTGCACCTGGGCGCTTCCTGTTCCGCCATCGAAGCCGAAGTGTGCTCCGCATCATACCTGCCCCGCGCACCGACCCGATTTCTATCAGAAAAATCGAAAGGATTGTGCCGACAGATCGTAATTCCCACCGTCAAAGATGCATTGATCATTCAAGCGTTGTCTGACGCACTTTGGGCCGAGATAAAGAAGAAGGCCCCATCTCCAAATGCCTACTACGCCCCAGGAGATCAAAAGTTCTCAACGCAACATCGTGGATACGAGGCGGAGTATGGCCCGACAGATCCCTGGCTCTCATTCCAAAAAGCTATCTTTGGGTTTGCCGAACAAAGAGAGTTTGTTGTTGTAACAGACATCGCTAATTACTACGATTTCATTTCCTACGATCATCTCAGAAACGTTCTTTCGTCTCTTTCTCTGACGAATGAATCAGCTCTCGATCTCCTGATATATTCGCTATCGTTCATGTTGTGGCAGCCAGACTACATGCCGAAGGTCTCCGTAGGACTCCCACAAATGAATCTCGACGCGCCAAGGCTTCTGGCACATTGCTTCCTCTTCGAGGTCGATCACTTGATTACAGAGAAGTCTAACGTTGAATTTGCGCGTTTTATGGATGACATGGATATCGGAGTGGACGATCTCCCTACCGCAAAGAAAATTGTCCGCGACCTAGACTTGGCCTTACAGACGCGTCAGTTACGCCTTAATTCCGGAAAAACCAAGATACTAACTAACAGCGCTGCTACTCGCCACTTCAAAATACAAGAAAACCGAATCATTGACGAACTAGCTGACGAAATTGAAAACCGGAAAAAGAACAAGAAGAGCATCTCCAGGCAGAGGACTAAAATTATTGAGCTACTCGACGAGTGGTGGAAGACGGGCATCTTCGATGACGGGAACGGAGACAAGATCTTAAAGCGCTTGATAAACTTGGCGCGCATAAACCGAGCTGAGATCAGTGCCTATCTAGTGCGCAACATCTTAGAAACGCGCCCTTCTCTTAGAGGCACAATTCTTAATTGGTGGCAGCATTCCCTCCATCCAAATGGACACATACAACGCATTGCCACCTTTGTGGAAAGCGGCATCATTATTGATCACGCCGCACTGATGGAAGTGGCCAGTAGCCTTGTCGCATGCAGACTACCGAACAACGATTTCTCCACATCCGCAGTCGATCGAATAATCGACACGCTGGATCCTAGAGACCCATGGTGCTTCTATGCTGCGCTTTGGATCGGCTCGAAGTATAGGTCGAGCGAGTATCTGATGGAAATGATTGAGGGTCACGGCACAACATGGCAAATGCATGAGCATACGGGACGCTTGGCAGCAGGCATATTCCCAATGATAAATCCCGGGCAGCGCACGAAGTTCAGAAGGATCATACAAAGATCTGGCAACTTGGGATCTCAATCGGTCTTAAAATTTCACGAGGCTCTTTTCGAAGGACCCGATGGAATTGCTTCGGTAAAACCCTTTTTATTGGCGCCAAATCCCTCCTTGCCGAATCGCCTCACGCACTCAAAATTTTTGATGGTTTCCACTGTCCTACAGAATCAGTCTTGTGGATCCGCAGCCAAGGCTGAGCTCAGGAGAGCCCATAAGACGGCTCTCACCGATGCGTTTTATTCGTCTCACATCGATTTAGAGGTAGCAGCTACAGCCGGTTAACCCCTACGAGTCGGCACTGACACCTTGATTTGTTTTCCGCTAACCTCCCCTCCTGATAAACATATCCCCGGACCCACGACGCCACGCAATCTGTCCCACCACGCCTGCCAAATATCGGGAGGAAAAAATGCCCGAACCCACCGTCAACGTTCGTTACATCGTCGCTGATGTTGAAGCCGCAATCGAATGGTACACGAACCATCTTGGCTTTGAGCTTCTGACGAACATGGCCCCCGCGTTTGCGGACGTTCGGCGCGGCGCGTTGCGGCTGTTGCTCAGTGGCCCGACAAGTTCAGCGGGACGGCCCATGCCGGACGGCGAACAGCCCCAGCCCGGCGGCTGGAACCGCATTCATCTTATCGTCGACGATCTCCCGGCCGAGGTCGCACGGCTGCGCGCGGCAGGTGTCAATTTTCGCAATGAGATCGTCACGGGGCCGGGTGGATCGCAGATCTTGATTATAGACCCGTCCGGAAATTTCGTTGAACTCTTCCAGCCGGCGCAGCACTGAGTACATCATGGACCGAGCCACAAAATCGGCCGCAGGGAGAATTTCCCCACGGCCAAGTTGTGCCATAGCTTAGCCTCACCACCTGAGGCCATCTAGCCCTGCCTCAATCACCCTGGAAAACCGGGTTGTCGCAGTGGCTTTGCGCGGTTAGCGCGTCCGCCTGCGCGGCCGAAACGCCGGTGACAAGTGCGAGAACAACGAAAAGCGAAGCGAGAATACGGCTCATGATCATCTTCCTTTTTTGAGAACTCATCGCGTGTGGTAATGACTGCCCACACGTCATTGATTTCGCTCTCAAGCCGAGAAGCGTTACACGCCTCGCAGACCTGTGATCATGTTGTTATGTAAGCCGAAGAGACCGCAGCACCTTGAGCTCTCGATGGCTCATAAGACCGGATCGGGCCAACAGCCGCCCGGTCCCCACCCAAAAACTTATCCCCGCCCTGGCTCCGCAGCCCTAAGCTCCTCTCAACCGCGTCCCACACGCTCAAGACAATCGCGCCGGCCGGTTTCGAAACGCGGATGCTTCGGGGCTCCCCTCTTGGCCCTGTTCAGTGCGCCACACACTAAAGCGTCCGCGCCTCGAAGCCGGCGGTCTCACGCCGGGTGAACCTCGCCAATTCTATAACGCACAGACAAAAGAAAAGCCTCGGGGCCGAGGGCCCACGAGGCATAGCGTCATGGCATCGATGGACTGCCCGGAGGATTACCGCGCAAAAACCGTAACGACCGCTTGCGGGCCTTTGGTCCGGATCGTTTTGTAACGCATCACAACGCGGCGAACGCGGCGCTTATTCCCCTTCAGGTCGATGGCACGCGTGCACGCGCCTGGACCGATCCGCTTACGGACCTTCACATCCTGCTTGCCGCCGTTGCCGAACACGACGTCAACATCGCGGAAGTGCACCGCACGGCGCGCGACACACAGCCGGATCTGCGAGAAGCGGCCCTCGCCAACCCCGCTCACCGAATCCGTTTCCATCTTGTCGGAAACCATTCGCGTCCCCAGGCGCTCCCACGCCTGAGCTTGCACCGCACTCATGCCGACGAGCAGGAGCGAAGCTCCAGCAACCGTTGCAAAGGTCCTGAACATCAATGTCTCCATGTTTGATACGACTTCCCTCGGCCAACCGGATAACGGTTTGGCCCGAAGAGTTCCGTCGTCCGCCATTCCGGATAAGTCCGTGGCAAATCGATGGCGAAACGAGGCGCTTGAACAAAAGATGAGAACATCCCGTGCAGACACGAAAAAACCTCGCAGACCAGTTGCGTCTGCGAGGTTCATAAGCCGGTGAATCGGCTTAGCTTCAGGCGCACGCGTCAGGTGGCGTGCGGCCGCATAAGGGGGTTATGCTGCGGGGCGCCATTTGCCCGACACGAAGCCGAATGCGATGGCATCGTTATAGCGGGTAGCGGCCGCTTCCAGTTTGTCCTTGGCGACCACGGTCACCGCCGCGCTGCCTTGGTGCTTCAAAAACCCGCTGAGTAGAATGACTTTCTTATCTTGCAGGTCGATCGTAGGGAACGACATGTCATGATCCTCTATTGGCCTCCCTCAGTGGCATCCTTCTGCCAGCCTCAAGTGGAGCCCGTGTGACAATATCCAGGCATTTTAATCAACATTTATTGACGCTTGGTGAGCTTCCAGAAAATCAGAAAGCGGTTTTCCGATAAGAAGCACGGCCAAACCCTAGGCAACGCCTGGCTCAAGCGGTTGTGATCCCCCTCACTCCATGCGCCGCCGGAACAACCAGGCGGCTGAACTCAACGTCACAATGGCGATGACCGCGAGGGGCGCTGTGTTGAGCGCGACGTCCCACGGTCCAAGGTCTTTGAGGAACACTCCCTTCACGATAACGAGGAAGTAGCTCAAAGGATCCATGTACGAGATCGGTTGTAGCCACTCAGGCATGTTCTCGATCGGCGTCGCGAACCCCGAAAGCAGCATCGCAGGCACCAGGAACAGAAACGCACCCAGGATCGCCTGCTGCTGCGTCATCGATAGCGACGAAATGAAAAGACCGATGCCGACAACCGAGGCCAGAAAGAAGAAGCCGCTGGCATAGAGAAGCACCACGGAGCCACGCAGCGGAATGCCGAACACGAAGACCGCCGCAAGAATGAAGATCGTGATGTGAAACATGCCGATCAGCATCGGCGGAACGAGCTTGCCGATGAGAATTTCATGCGGTCTGAGCGGAGAGACCATAAGCTGATCAAACGTACCGAGTTCGCGTTCCCGCGCCACCGACAGCGCCGTCACCACGAGCCCAATCAATAGCGCAATGCTCGCCACCAGGTTTGGCACCATGAACCAGAGGAAATCGAGATTCGGATTGAACCAGTTGCGTGGCTCAACACTCACCGGTGCAGCAAGCCGGCCATTGGCTTTCGCGGCATCCGCAGCCAGCCCGTTGATGATCTGCGTCAGATACCCCGACACGATCTGCGAAGCGTTGGAGCGACGGCCATCCAGAATGATCTGAACCGGCGCGGGCCGTCCCGCCGCGATATCCCTTGAGAACGTTGCGTCAATGCGGACAGCGGCCATCACACGCTGCATGTTGATCGCGTCCCTGATCTCAGCCGGATCTTCGGTCCGCAGCACATGCCGGAAGGACGGGGCACCGGAAATCCGCTGCACCAGTTCGTATCCCGCCACACCGGAATCCTGGTTGAGAATGAGGATATCGACGTTTTTGACTTCAAGAGTCGCCGCGTACGAAAACACCAGAAGCTGGATGATCGGCGGACCGATGAGAATGAAACGCCCCTTAGGATCGCGCAGAACCGCCAGCAACTCCTTCAAGATCAACGCTCTTAACCGCACCCACCACATGATCAACCGATCCTTTTGCGCGTGCTGCGCGCCGCCAGCACAAACAAAACCGTTCCCATCGCAAGCAGGATGGCGATGTTGCGCAGGAACAGCGGCCAGATATCTCCGGCAAGGAAGACGGTCTGTAAGCTCGCGATTACATACCGCGCCGGCACGATCATCGTGATCCATTGGATGACGACAGGCATCGACTCGATCTCAAATAAAAATCCGGACAGCAAAAACGCCGGCAAGAACCCGCTCATCAACGCCAGTTGCGATGCCAGGAACTGATTTTTTGTCGTCGCCGAAATCAGCAATCCCTGGCCGAGCGCAGGCAACAAAAACGCCGCCGAGATTGTGTAAAGCGCAAACAGTGAACCGCGAAACGGAACGCCAAATAGGAACACCGCAACGATTACACACAGCGTCATCGAAATAAGCCCGAGCACGAAATACGGCAGCACCTTTCCGGCAAGAAGTTCAGCCGCCGTCACCGGCGTCGCCATCATCGCTTCCATCGTCCCGCGCTCCCATTCGCGCGCAACGACAAGCGAAGTCAGCAGCGTCCCCACCAACGCCATGACGATGGCGACGGAACCCGGAACAAGGAAGTTGCGACTGGCCAGTTCCGGATTAAACCAGAACCGCTGCTCCGGATTGATCACGGGCAACCTGGACCCAACCTCAGCACTCCGCATTCGCCCCCAGTTCGCGACGACGCCCTGCGCGTAGTTTTGAACAAAGTTCGCTGTATTCGGATCGGAGCCATCGACGAGAACTTGAATTGGTGCGGCGTTGCCACTCGCGAAATCGCCTGCAAAGTTCGCCGGAATTACGACGATCCCGCGGATGCGGCCGCGAATGAGATCCTCTTCAAATTCACGCCGATCGTGCCCATTGATGACCCTGAAATAGCGCGATCCCTGGAAGCTCGCAGCGAGATCCTGAGTCACCGGTGTCGCGGATTCGACCACAAGCCCAATCCGCGTACGGGTCGCATCAAGCGAAACGCCATAACCGAACAGAAACAGCAGGATCAGCGGCAGAACAAAGGCGATCAAAATGCTGCTCGGATCGCGAAGAATCTGAAATGTTTCCTTTCTGACCAGAGCTAGAAAACGGCGGGTTCTAAGTTGCCTATTCCGCGCAGCGCCAAGCGACACACTCTGACCCGCATTGCTCATGCCGCAACAGCCTCCGCTTGAGACTGCTCCACCAATGCGATGAAGGCATCTTCCATCGTCGGGTCGGGATTTTCTGCGCTCGCCACACGCACTTTCAGTTCATCAGGCGAACCCAACGCAATGGATTGGCCGCGGTAGATGAGTGAGATGCGATCACAATACTCAGCCTCCTCCATGAAGTGCGTCGTCACCAGAACCGTCACACCCTTCTCCACGAGACCGTTGATGTGCGTCCAGAACTCTCGCCGGGAAATGGGATCAACCCCCGACGTCGGCTCGTCGAGAAACAATACTTCCGGCTCATGCATGACCGCACACGCCAAGGCGAGCCGCTGCTTGAGACCGAGCGGCAGATCCTTAGCTGACATTTTGGCATGCGGACCGAAATCAAAGATATCGTTCATCAGCGCGATGCGTTGCGACTTGCCTTTGCCTCGCAACCCATAAACACCTGCGAAAAATTCGAGGTTCTGACCAACCGTCAGATCTCCATAAAGCGAAAATTTCTGGGCCATGTAGCCCAAGCGATTGCGCGCCTCCGCTGTGTCGCGACGCAAATCGAAGCCCGCAACCCGCCCTTGTCCTGCGGTCGGTTTGAGTAGCCCGCAGAGCATTTTGAATGTCGTCGATTTACCTGCACCATTCGGCCCCAATAGTCCGAAAATCTGCCCGCGCGGAATCGAGAAGGTAATGTCCTGAGCGGCCGTGAAATCACCGAAGCGTTTGGTCAAGCCACGCGCCTCGATAACGGGCGCGGCATCTTGAGCGGGAAGTGCCTTAACGGCTTCCGCGAGCTGAGACGTCCCGCCCGGACCGCCGCCCAACAGGTCAACAAAGGCATCTTCAAAACGAGGTTGCGTCGGTGCGACCTCAACACCGGCCCCTTCGAGGAGAGGCTCCCCCTTCGCATCGGACCTCATGACAAGCCGGACGGCATCACCCTGAATAACGCCATCTATCACACCAGGCCGGTCCAACACCTTGGCCAAGAACTCTCGGCGTCTCCCCGAAATACCGGTGACCTTGAAGACCCGGCCTCCCATTCTCTCCGTGAGGTCTGACGGCGGTCCCGAGAATAGCAGTTTGCCCTGATTGAGGAGAAGCACGCGGTCACAAGCCTCAGCCTCATCGAGATAGGCTGTCGACCACACGACACCGACGCCTTCGGCCGTGAGGTTCTCCACCATCTTCCAAAGTTCGCGACGCGAAATCGGATCGACACCAACTCCTGGCTCATCAAGAAGCAGCAACCGCGGCTTTTGCAGCAACGCACACGCGAGACCCAGCTTTTGCTTCATTCCTCCAGAAAGCTTACCAGCCAATCGACGCGTAAAATTCTTGAGATCCGTGAAGCGCAAAAGTTCCTCAAAAACGCCAGAACGCTCGTGGAGGGGCAAACCTCTAAGATCCGCATAAAGATTGAGGTTCTCTTGTACCGAAAGGTCTTCGTAGAGCCCAAACCGCTGCGGCATATATCCAATTGCATCATGGATACGCGCGGCCTCCGACCGGCTGTCGAAACCGAGTACCGAAAGCGAGCCTTCGTCAGGTACGAGCAGTCCGGTCATCAAACGGATGAGCGTTGTCTTGCCCGCGCCATCTGGCCCAATGAGCCCGGTGATCTCACCACCGCGTATAATTCCAGAGACATCGTCAAGGGCCGGCGAGGACGCGCCGAAGCTTTTCGTAACTCGAGAAAGAGTGACGTAAGGCGCGGCGCCGCTCTCGCGCGTGGAAGACATCATGAACCAGCCTGAAGGCTTGCAGACTTAGACGGCAAACGCACCGTGACCGGCATCCCCTGACGCAATCCATTATCAGGATCGTCAATTACGACGCGCAAACGATAGACAAGGCTCGTCCGCAACTCGGGCGTTTCAACCGTCTTAGGAGTGAACTCAGCCACAGGTGAGATGAACCCGATCTGTCCGAGATAGACGCGCTTTGGATCACTGTCAGAGGTAACGCCCACGGCCATACCGGGATGGATCTGACCAAGACGCGTTTCTCCGATATACGTCCGCACCCAAACCGGTTTTGTAAGCGATAGGACGTAGATTGGTTCTCCAGGAGACACGATTGCGCCCACCTCACGAACACGAGAGAGGATGATGCCATCGGATGGCGCACGCAGTTGCGTATCCTCAACTAAGGTTTTCGCCATAGCGAGTTCCGCTTCGGCATTGTGCGACTGCGCGCGTGCAACTGCCAAATCTTCCGGGCGAGTTCCCTCTTCCAGAAGCCGCAACGCCTCCCGCGCAGCCTTCTCCCGCGCGACGGCCATATCTTTGTTGGCTTGCGCCTGATCGAGTGCGGCCTTGGACGCAGCGCCTGCTGGCGTCAGTTTCAGCATCCGTTCGAAGGCAGGCTCCGCATTAGCGACATCTGCCACGCGTTCCGCCAGAACAGCACGCGCCTGCGCAATCTCAGCTTCTCTCGGGCCAGCTTCAAGCTTCGCAAGATTGGCCTGTTGGCTTGCCAGCTGAGCTTCGGCAGCGTTCACCCGGTCTTTGTAAGGTTGGTCATCAAGTCGCGCGAGCACATCACCCGCTTTGACGCTATCCCCCTCTTCGAAAGACATCTCGGCTACGCGGCCACTCACGCGAAATCCCAGTTGCACCTGCCGGATATCGACATTGCCGTAAAGCGTCAGACCCTCACTCGCCTTTGAAACAAAGCCCAAGCGCGCAGGAATGTTGAACCACCAAGCAGTGGCACCAACTCCTATCAAGACAGCAAATACAATGAATAATCTTTTGCTCATGGCGCCAACCCCCCGGCGGCCGACGCCTGCAAAGCAGAAACGTTACGCCCGATCATCTGGGCAATTTCTGAAAATTCAGATGTGCCGATGTTCCGCCAGCCGAGCGCCCGCAACACAGCTGCGCGACCGGACCGAAATATCAGAATTTGTCCGATCAGCCCGATAGCTTGAACCTGCACAGTTTTCGACTGCGGTGGCTGGCCAACTATCGCTGCAACAAGTTGTGTTGCCGTTCCTATGTACCGACCCATCCCACCGTCATAAAGCCGATCAAAAGCCGCGCTTGGGTGTTGCTGCTCACGAATGATGAAGCTCGCCCAAGATGCTGTCTCGTCGCTGACGAGCAGGTGCGCGAACGTCGTCAGCATATCTACCAAGAGCCCGCGCGCCTCATCTGGCGAAGGTAGGTATCTGGCTTTACCGTTTTCATCGAGATCCAAACGGCTGCGTATCTTTTCCGCAAGCGGCTCCATATGCGCACGAATACGGCTCGCGATGTGCTCAGCCACCGCCAGATAAAGCCCTTCCTTGCTTCCGAAGTAATAGGGGATCGCTTGCAGGTTCACGCCAGCATGCGTTGCCAATAACCGCGTCGACGCAGATTCGAAACCGTGCGTCCCAAACACTTCGATAGATGCGAGCAGTAATTTGTTTTGCGTCTCGTCGTTGGCTTCAACAGCCGCGCGAGATACTGCCCCCTTAGCTTGTCGCACCCTAGATTTTGCAGGTTTACCGCCAGCTTTACCCGTCCCAGCGGACGCGACCTTGCGCGCCTTGCTCCGCGGAGCGGTTGCTTTGACCTTGGGGCGCATTCGGCCACCATGACGCTCTCTTGACGTATCCATAATACGCCAACATAGGCAACGTCCATCATAAATTCAATCGATTGATTTAATTTATGATGGACCCCAAAGGTCAACAATGTCGGGCAGTGGCCAAATAGAACCGTGCAGCCTAACAAGGCGTGAGCCCACGGCCATCTGAAAGCGTAAGTCACTTGAACTCAGCATCGGATTTGCACGTTGGGTTCATCTGAAAATCACAGACTAAAAACAACACTTCACGTTCGCGAGAAAACCCTAAGAGTACGCCTGCGAACCGGAACGGCATCTCATTGATCCGTGTTACGGATGTATAGTTTCTTTGAAAGGAAATGAGATGCTAAAGGCCGTAATTGCGAATGCGATCTCAGTGTGCGCATTGATTTTACTAAGTTCCTTGCCAGCACTTTCCGAAACAAGCTGGTACACGGCAGATCAGGCCAGCAAGGGTCATACGCTGTTCAACAATCACTGCGCCGAATGTCACCGTCCCGATCTTACGGGCGCGATGGGTCCAGCCTTAATCGGCAAACCTTTCCTGCAACACTGGGGAGGACAGCCTGTCGAAGCACTCTTTCAATTCGAGCATGAAAAGATGCCGGCCACGAACCCAGGCTCTTTGCCCAAGGATGAAGTGCTAGCCATCACCGCGTATATACTTCAGCGTAATGGTCTGTCAGCGGGTTCAAAAGCCCTTTCGGAGGCAACCGCCAAAACAATGAAGATTCCCCAATCGGTCTCAAAATAACTGCACCAAGATAAAAGCTAAATAGATTTCAGCGTCAGCGGCTCCCTGATGACGACGATACCGTCATCAGAAAGCCGTTACGTGCCTCCCGGAAAGTACTAACGGACGCGACCCCGATCTACGCTGCCGGCACCCATTTGCCAGAAACGTAGCAAAAGGCTACCGCGTCCGTATGGCGCTCCATTTCGGTTTGCAGCTTCTCAAGCGCTACGACTTGCACCTCTTCGTCCGTCGAGTTGTCGGACCATTGGTAGCCGCTCAGAAGAATGACCTTCTTCGTATTCAAATCAATCGTTGGGTACGGCATGCCATTCACCTCTGTGGCCCCCGTCGTCCCCACAAACTAGTGTGCCATGATCTCGTCTGAGGTCACCCGGCAATCCACAATATGCGCGATCAACTATTGTTGCAGATAGGAAATATAATTCATCAAATATGCAGAGCGGCCTTCTGTCCCGCATCTAACAACGGCGATTGCTTCAACCGCATCGCTATGTGGTAATTCTCATGTACAGGAGTGAAACACCCATCACACGACAAGCGAGGTACCAGCCAAGTGCACGGTCATGACCATTCCGACCATGGGCACTCTCACACCCACGGCGCTAACGAACGCAGTGTCGGAATAGCGGCACTCCTGACGGGCGGGTTCATGATGGCCGAGGTGGTCGGCGGGCTTCTGTCAGGATCTTTGGCCTTGCTCGCGGATGCCGGCCACATGCTGACAGACTTCGCTAGTCTGGCGCTCGCGTGGTTTGGTTTTCGCCTCGTACGCAAGCCGGCCGATTGGAAGCGCACCTACGGGTTCGACCGTTTCTCCATCCTCGTCGCGTTCGTCAACGGCCTGACGTTGTTCGCCATAGCCGCCTGGATCACCTTTGAAGCGATCCATCGTTTGCGCCAACCTGTCGAAGTCATGGGCGGCTTGATGTTCTGGGTCGCCTTCGCCGGCCTCGCCGTCAATGTCCTTTCATTTTTGATCCTCCAGAGCGGCGATAAGGAGAACCTGAACATTCGCGCTGCGGCTTTACACGTCATGGGCGACCTACTCGGTTCAGTCGCTGCCATCGCGGCAGCTCTGATCATTATTTTCACAGGTTGGATGCCGATTGACCCGATTCTATCGGTCCTGGTCGCACTTATAATCTTGCGATCAGCTTGGCGCGTCGTTAGCGAAAGTGCACATATTTTGCTTGAGGGCAGTCCCACGCACATCGATGTCCGGGAAATCGAGACTGACTTGGCCAGCGCGGTGTCAGGCGTCGCAGACATCCATCATGTTCACGCCTGGTCGATCACGCAGGAGCGGCCGATGATCACCCTCCACGCTCGGCTTGAACCCTCCGCCAACAGTGACGCAGTTCTTGTCGCGATCAAAAAACGGCTCGCGACCCACTTCAAGATCACCCATGCCACCGTCGAGATCGAACGCGAAACATGCGTTGATGGACATAAGGGATGTTAAAGACCCGAGTATCGCGATTGCCCAACGGGAAACCGAATGGCCAATCGCAGAACTTGGCTGTTACCCTCGACGGCCGAATAGATCACGTCACCCGAGTTACTGAATCGGCGTCTGGCCATTCGGACCGTACCGCCGATAAAGCCATTCCACCATCTCCCTAACGGCCGCATCTGCCTTTTCGCCGGGAAAGTTCGTTGTTACGACGATGCCAATATCGTGATCAGAATCAACGAGGATCGTGGCCAGATTGAGCGAATTGGATCCATTGTGTGTCAGAACTGGCCGTGAAGTCCAATCCATTTTGGCCAATCCCCAACCAAGCGCATACTGGCCGGTTTTTGGGGTGCCGGGTTTGGGGTTTTTGATCTCCGGAGTCGTGACAATAGCCGTGTGCAGACGCTCAACAGTCTCAGGTTTTACCAACGCTGGTCCGCGCCGCCCAACGCCCGCATTCCAATCCGCCCAAATTGCAAAATCGGAAATCGACATGTGCGCATTTCCTGCCGGTCCCATGACTGCGGGAACATCGGCGGCCGGTCCCCATGGCATCGGAATGATCTTCCCGTCGTCGTGGATTCTGTGGCCGATAGCGGCATCATAACGGCCGAACGTTGCCTGAGGACCGAGCCCGGCTGTCGTCAATCCCAACGGCTCGAATATCCGGGTCGTGATGAGGCTTTCCCAGGCCTCTCCCGAGACCTCCTCGATCATTGCCCCCGCGATCACATAGCCGAAATTCGCATACTGGAAAGGTGAGCCTTCAGGTATCTTCGGCGCGTTCTTGCTCCCCCACTCAGCGATAATGCGCCTGCGATAATCATGGAGTGAATAGTCGTAGCTCTTGTCGCTGAAGTAGAGCTTTATCATCTCTTCGTCGTCAGTCGGTATTCCGCTGGAATGAGATAGCAACTGCTCGAGCGTTATCTTTGAAAATGCGGGCGTGAGACCGGGCATGTCAGCCCCTAGGACATCACCAATCGTCGATGTCCAACTCAGCTTGCCATCTTCCACCATCATGGCAGCAATTGTCGCGGTCATCGCTTTGGTGTCTGATCCCAAATGAAACCGGTCATCAATCTTGGTCTCTGTATCTCCACCCAGCATACGTTTGCCCGTCACACCCTTCGCAACGATCCGGCCGCCCTTCGTGACTGCAGCCGCCAGCGACGGCAGCGTGTACTTCGCCCGGAGGTTTTCAAGTTGCGATGTAAGAGCACCATCGTCGGCAAAGGACGAAAGCGGGAATAGAAACGTTGCGGCAAACGCCACAATCAACGCCAACGACGTCACAACAGCGCGCATAAGACCTCCGATTTGCACGAACGCCTCTAAGTAGCATCCGTAGCCCACTCACGGCACAGAACAGCCACTCTAACGTTAAGTCTTCTTTACTTTGCCCCACGCCAGAGCCGGCAGAACAAGCTGAAGATAAGAAACGGCGCGAGACCGATGCCAATCATTTCCTGCGCCTGCATCCGCGCTCATACCTAGTCATCACGCATCCGATCGGATAGTTAGAGTCGGACGTGAAAATCGTCAGCGGAGTATGTGCGTTGAAGCCTGCCAGATTATTTCACCACCTCACGATCGCCGTGGGAGTTGTCCTCACGGCCACCTTCGCGGCGACACCATCCGCAACGGCAGCGAAGTGCGGCAACGGCCCAGGCGGCTTCTCCTCCTGGCTGAACGATTTCGAGGCGCGCGCCAAAGCCAATGGCATCACGCAGCGCACGCTTGATCGAGCACTGAGCGGCGTTACCTATGACCCCAACGTCATAAGGCGAGATCGTTCGCAAAAATCATTCAAACTGAGTTTCGAAGAATTCTACAAGAGGCGCGTCGGCAGCTACCTGATGAAGCAGTCTCAGGCACGCTTGAAACGTCATGCCGGCCTGCTGGCAAGTATCGAAAAACGCTACGGCGTCCCCGGCGAGATCCTAGTCTCGATCTGGGGCTTGGAGACGAACTTCGGCAAAGACACCGCGGGCAAATACTCCATCATCCGGTCCATCGCGACGCTGGCTTATGATTGCCGTCGCTCTGAATTTTTCACGGACCACCTACTCGCCGCGCTCAGGATTGTGCAGAAGGGTGACATGAGCCCGAAAGACATGCGAGGCGGCTGGGCGGGCGAAATCGGACAAGTTCAATTTCTACCCGGCTCTTACGACAAATATGCAGTCGACTTCGACGGCAACGGACACCGGGATCTCGTGCACAGCATTCCTGACTTGCTTGCCTCGACCGCCAACTATCTTCGCGCCCACGGCTGGCAGAAGGGGGCATCCTGGGATCCCGGCACAGCCAATTATCAAGTCATCAAGGCCTGGAACCGCGCTGACGTCTACGCCCGCACCATCGCGGTCATGGCGAACCGCCTGCAGAGCTGATAGGAACACCGCACATTGCGACTTGACCAGTCCATAAACAATGCGATGGCCATGGACGACGAGGCATGGGCGCGTCATGCCAATCCATGGAGCGTCTGGACGAGACTAGCCACACTCCCGGCTTTCGCTTTAGCGGTCTATGCCCGTGTATGGATTGGATGGTGGTGCCTCATACCGATTGGCCTCATCGTAATTTTTCTCTGGTTGAACACGCGCATCTTCTCGAAGGCGACAACAGACGAACGTTGGGAGACTCGTGCCATACGCGGCGAGCAGCTTTGGCTCGCCCGCAAAGAGAATCCGATTCCGGAACATCACAAGACAGCAACGTTCTGGATCGTTTTCGGCAGCTGCGTCGCGATCGCCCCGCTCGCCATCGGGTTGGTCATGCTCGACCCTTGGGCCATCGCTCTCGGTGTCGCGGGAATGTTGTTCGGCCAGCTCTGGTTCCTCGACCGGCTTGCTTGGCTCTATGCTGAAACACGCAACAGCGAAGGCAAGTAAGGTATCTCATCTCGTTTACAATTTGTATCCTCGTCGTCATCCCGGGGCTTGTCCCCGGGATCCAAGTTCCGGTTCAAGTCAGCTGGCAAGCTAGGCACGACAGCGAAGTGCTCACCGGCATGCGTGCCAGCGACGGCAATGGAATTAATCTTGGGTCTGAGTTACGCTCATGCGGTCCAACTAAGGAGCTTTTGCTAATGTCTCGAAAGGGTCAGCACGTCATACCCTCCGCGGGAAAATGGAGTGTGAAAAAAGCGGGATCTTCGAGAGCCACCAGCATTCACGCGACCCAGGCTGAAGCGATCAGAGCAGCTACGGAAATTGCTCGAAACCAGAAAACCGAAGTCTATATCCACGGTGCAGACGGACGAATTCGCGAACGCAATTCTTATGCTGAAGCCCCTTATCCCAAGGGCTGACATTGACTTCACCATTCGACCGATCGGTATTCATCAACTGCCCTTTCGACGACGACTTCGCACCCTTGCTTCAAGCAATGGCGTTTTGCGTCGTTTACCTAGGCTTCTTCCCGCGCCTCGCTCCGGAGAATGCTGACAACTCAGCCGCGCGCCTCGATAGAATTATCGAACTGATCCGAGGGTCCAAGTACGGCATTCACGACCTGAGTCGCTGTAAGTTTTCTGACACTGATCAGTACGCTCGAATGAACATGCCCTTCGAGCTCGGTTTGGATCATGCATGCCGAAAGTTTGGCACCGGCGGCCTGGCCGACAAGGTAATCTTGGTCCTTGAGCACGCGAAGTATGATTACCAAAAGACTTTGTCCGACATCTCTGGCTGGGATATCAAAGTTCACAACGGAAGCTTTGAGAAATCCATGCTCCACGTGAGGACATGGCTCGTCGCACACGGGGCAGAGAAGATCGGACAGTCACGGATACAGGGAAAGTACGCCGACTTTCAGGGGTGGTATTGGAAGCGGGAACTCGCTGCCGGTTCCTCAGAAAATGACATAAGGGAATACCCAACCACCGAATTCATCGTTGCGATGCACGAATGGATGGACGCAGGCCAACCTTTGTAGATGTTCTGCCCTCAATCCCCGTCCAACGCATTGAAGCCGGAACTCAAGCCCGCTTCCGCTTTCAAGGTTTCGTCAGCGATCTCGCGAGCGTTCTCAACCGGCAGACGAACCGATTTCCACATCGCCACAGGTATGGTCTTGAAGTCACCCCGCGCTTCTGATTGAGCGATAAGCCCCAACGCTCGTCGGGCAAAACGTAGCTCGGTCAGCACGACGTTGAGACGTTGCTGCACGTCCTCTGTATCTTCCGCGCTGCCGCTTGCGGATTGATCGAGAAAGCCGCCTTCCTTGAGTAACGCTTCCAAGCCATCCAGGCTCGCGCTCAGAAAATCGATCGCAACACCACTGGGGCCAAAGATCGGCATCGTCCCATTGCCATTGCTCGCTTCACCATCCGCGGATGGAATATCAAACGCAAGCATGCGATTAAGCCGATCTGCGAAGCTTTGGACCAGCGCCTGCGTTGTCTCGGAGGGTTTCAGGTAACGCGAATTGTCCGCACCTGGATGAAGCCACAGCTGCTGAAACCTATCGCTCGAGGTCCAGTCCTCGAAGATAACCGCAGCGGTATGATGAAGGTCTTCTGATAGCGCAAGCGCCAACCCGCACCGATAGTGTGTCTTGTCCTTATCCGCGCTCGCGAAATCGTCTGACCCTGGCCCGAAGAAAACGATCTCCAATGCGCGCAGGCCAACAGTGGCCACGCTGGCCGTCGCAACATTCTCCGGCTTTAGCGCGGCTTCAGGCTTCGTCCGCAACAGCCGCCCAACTTGCTTCATCGTCACATGCCGAGGATCCGGCCAGAACAGGATCCGGTCGTAACGGTTGTCCGTCACCGCAGGCCCAAAGCGGATATGGCCGATCCGCCCCCACGCAATGACTGCGCCCTTGAACGCCGAACGGGCCTTCGCTAATCCAGCCTCTGATCGCGCGTCGCAGAAAGAGCGCGTGGCATCCGCCAAGGACTGAGTCCGGCTCGCAAAATCTTGGTACGAAGAAATGATGTGCTCTTCGAGCGACCGTCGGGCCACATCAGCATGGTCAAAGGCGGCCGCCGGACCGGCGGCCCATAAAACCGCCGCCGCGGCCAGCGCCACGTGCCATGCCGACCGAACAAACCGTACCGCTGCCATCGTGCGCTCCGCCTGAAATTTCAATCCGGCAGTCCTATCCGAATTGCGTCGCAAGCTAAGCAGATAAGTTGAGTGTTACAATCAATAATACGAGAGGGCGACGATGCGCCCGACCCAATCTTTCTTAGCCCTTTTTCAAGACAAGTGTCAGTCCGCGCAGCGTATTTCCGCTAAACTTGATCTCGATGACCTGCATTCCATCCTTCACGATGATCTCCATCTCAGCCCCGACATCGCCGCCGGTGACCGACACGCGGTACCCGCGTTCTGTTATGGCGCCACTGAGATCACCGACAAGGTTGTAAATGCGTTCGGTCCACGTGCCAGAGAGCTCGCCGTCGTCGTTCGTGACATGACTTACGATTTCGACCTTCCCGCTCGACGTCGCACAGCGAATGTTCTGCTCGAGCTTGGTGGGGACGTCCCCCAACACGTACGTTGCCCGGCATGTGACATTTTCGGTCTGTCCTTCTTGGAAGCCAAGGCGCCCCTGCCCCTTCCACCACCCCAGCAATGGCGCAAAAGCAGAGTCATCTTGACTATGCGCGCTATGAGAATCCAAACCGCTCAGCCCGACCATCAGCGCAGCGACGAGCGCCACGGCAGCACCTTGAAATTTCATCGCATCCACCCTCACCTACGATGCCGCCAAAAGGCGCAACCTCGCTAGCCAAAGCGCTTATCCGTTTCCCCCCACCCCCGAAGGCAAGCTTCTGAGCGCGAACGCATCAGCGAGGAAAGTCGAACGCCGGCAATCGCCACAACCTCAATCTTGAGCAAGATAATAGAGTTTGCAGACCAGGGGCGTTTCCGTCCCGCAACACTGAGACGCAGAAGCGTGGCTACTCTGCACAGGAGCATCACCTCTTACAGCGACGTCCGACTCTCAGATTGCCCCAAACACAAAAAAGGCCCGGAAAGCCGTTGGCTCCGGGCCCTTCTAAAAAAGCTGCGATCTTCGATCAATCGACGCTAAGCTTCGGCGCGTCCTCACCCTCTTTCGGCGTCACATCCAAAATCCGCGCGCGTCCAGTGATGTCGACGTTGGACTTGCAGTTGGTTATGCACGGCTCTTTCGCCGAGACCAATGGCGTATCCGGCCGCGGATCCTCGGTAAAATGCTCGGCGTTCGGCATCTGGATGGAGAGAAAGTTCTCTTTCGACAGCTCAAAATCTTCATCCGTCACGATGTCGTTCAGATAAAGGATGTAGGCAGTCAGCGCATAGACTTCGTTGTTCGACAACGATTGCGCATAACCAAACGGCATCGCGCGATGAACATAGTCGAAAACCGTCGAGAGATAGGGCCAATAGGACCCGACTGTTTTGACCGGGTTATCGCTCTTCAAAGTGTCCCGACCACCGGACAGCACCGGCCAACGTCCGGCACCTTCTCCGAAAACGCCATGACACATCGCGCATTGTTCCGCGAACTTCTCTTCACCCTGCGCGACCGTTCCGCGGCCCGCAGGCAACCCCACGCCGTCCGGGCGTACATCGATGTCCCAAGCCGCAACCTCTTCGGGTAGCGCTTCACGTCCAAGTCCCAGCTTTGCCGCCAATACCGGAGAGACGCTCAACAGCAGCACGCCGGCAACCGCAAACGCCTTAAGAGATTTCGACATTCTCAACCTCACCGTTCGCCTTCACGTGCCACGTCTGGATCGCGTTGTTGTGGTAGATGGAGTTATAGCCACGCACCTGGCGCAGTTCGTCCTTGGTCGGCTGCACGTAGCCGGTTGAATCGATAGCCCGCGATTGCAAGAGCAGCGGCTCACCGTTCCAATCGAACTCGTAGTAGAAGCGGTGCATGGACTTATCGAAGCTCGGCCCGTCAAGCCGCGCCGTGTGCCAGTTCTTGCCGCCATCAATCGTGACATCCACGCGTGAAACCTTGCCCCGCCCGGACCAAGCAACACCCGACAGCACCGTAAATCCCTTCTTGTGCTTTATCGGTGCCTGAGGCGAAGGATTGGTGATGACCGACTTCGCGTCCATCTCCCAGGTGAAGCGGCGGGCATTGCCGTTCTCCATAAGGTCCGTGTACTTCGAGGTTTCTTCACGTGCGTGCCAGGGCATGTCACCGACTTCGATGCGCCGGATCCACTTGACCCACATATTGCCTTCCCAGCCGGGAACAACGAGCCTCAGCGGATAGCCCTGCTCGGGACGCAGCGCCTCACCGTTCATGGCGTATGCCAACATGCAATCGTCCAGCGCCTTGAACAGGGGGATGGAACGGTTCATCGCGGCGGAATCGCCACCCTCAGGCATGACCCATTTGGCGTTTGTCTTGAGACCGGCTTCCTCCAGCACGCGCTTCAGTGACACGCCCGTATACATGACGTTGTGAATCATGCCGTGCGTGAACTGGCAGCCATTGAGCTGAGCGCCGCGCCATTCCATGCCCGAATTCGCTGCGCATTCGAGGAAGAAGATCCGGTTCTCTCTGGGAAAACGCTTCAGGTCGTCGATGGTGAACACCATCGGCTTTTCAACGAGACCGTTGATCATGAAGCGGAACTTCGCCGGATTGATTTCCGCAACCCCGCCATGGTGCCGCTCGAAACAAAGACCGTTCGGGGTGATGATACCCTCCAGATCGTGCAGTGGCGTGAAATTGACGGAGGACTGCGGCGACGCCGTCAGCCACTCGACGTTGCGCCGCACGACACCGGCCTCGTATTTCGAGGGAACGCCATAAGGCTTGGCATCGACGCCATCGCCAAGAGCCTGCGACCAATCCTGCAATTCCGTAATGGCCTTATCGGGAGTAGTCGGCGCATCACCCGCGGGATTGGCGTAGACGCGCGTCGCGGCGAAGGCCATTCCAGCAGCACTCGCCCCCAAGATGTGACGGCGCGAAACGCCGCCGCTATGGCCACGTATGTTGTCCGGCTTGCTCATCTCTCTTCTCCCGATGCCCCATCCAAACTGGACAAGCCTTTTGTGTAAGAAGCCGGACCGGCTCCCTACGCCTTCACAAGAACGGACTGGTTGGGCTTACCCTGAACCGTTCCGACACGTTTGATGTATGAAGTCACGACATCCCAGATCGGAGGCCCTTCGGTAGCCTCCGCCACGGAAGCCCAGCCAGCCACGATGTAAGTCTTCTGCGGATCGATAGGCTCGCCGCTCTTCAGGAGCGTCATGTCAGAAATGCGATTGCCAATCGTTTGCGAAACGTCGATCGCGTAACCCATTCCTCCGACACGAACCATGTCGCCCCCTTGCTGATAGTAGGGGTCTGGGTTGAACAGATTGTCTGCGACGTCTTCCAGGATCTCCTTCAGCCGCGCCCCAGTCATTTCCGAGCGATATGCAGCTGGGTACGTCATACCGGTCGCGTTGTAGATATCCTCGACGGTGATGTCCTGGCCGGGCAGCACACTCGTTCCCCAACGGAACCCAGGAGATAGGGCAATGTCCGCCTCGCGCTCCGACAGCAGCGCATCACAGATCAGATCATCAAACGTGCCGTTGAAGTTGCCGCGCCGATAAAGCAGCGTATCCGCCTTTCCGACTACGGTCTTGAGCTCGGCTTCATAGGGCGCACGAACTTTGTCGACAAGCTCAGTCATCGATTTGTCGGGGGTGATGACGTCCGAGAAAATCGGAATGAGCTTGTATTTGTAGCCCTTGACCTGACCGTCACGCACATCGAGATCCAGCCGCGACAGGAACTTTCCGTGCGAGCCGCTTGCGACCAGCAAGGTTTTATCGACGATGACAGGCTCGGGAATGGCATCATGCGTATGGCCGGTCAGGATGACGTCGATACCCGTCACACGGCTTGCCAACTTGCGATCGACATCGAAGCCGTTGTGAGACAGCAGGACAACGACGTCAGCACCTGCTGCACGCGCCGCATCGACGTTCTGCTGTACGTTCTGCTCGCGGATGCCAAATGACAGCTTGGGGAACATCCAACGTGGATTTGCGATCGGCAAATAAGGGAAGGCCTGACCGATGACGGCGATCTTAGAGCCCCCACGTTCGAACATTTTGTAGGCTTCGAAGGCAGGCTCGTCCCACTCATTGTCAAAAATGTTTTGGCCCAGGAAGGCAAACGGCAGATTGTCGACGATCTCCCGAACTCGGTCGATACCAAAAGTAAATTCCCAGTGCGCCGTCATGGCATCCGGTTCGAGGTGATTCATCACCTCCACCATGTCGGCACCTTGAGTTTTCAGCGATGTGTAGCTGCCCTGCCAGGTATCACCGCCGTCGAGAAATAACACCCGGCCTTCACGATCTGCGCGGATCGACTTCAAGACCGTCGCGATGCGGTCGATCCCGCCCATGCGTCCGTAGGTTTTCGCGAGCGCCGCGAAATCCTCGTAGGTCAGGGCAAAGGCTTCCGGACTACCGGGCTCGATTTTGTAAAGCTCGAGAAACTCCTTGCCGGTCACATGAGGTGGTTTCCCCGCAGCTTCGCCAACGCCAATATTTATTGACGGCTCACGGAAAAAGATCGGCTTGAGTTGCGCATGAATATCGGTGAGATGCACCAACGTCACGTTTCCGAATTCCGGAAACGCCAACAGTTCCGCCTCGCTCATCAAGCCTTGCCGTGCGGCAAGGGCCGTCCACGCACCGCTGCCGGCCGTCCCGAGCAAAGCGCCTGTGGCTACGGAAACTTGAAGAAATTCGCGTCGTGATATCATTAGCTTTCGCCCAGTTCGTTTGCTCTTGGATCAAACCGCTGCTTCTCGGAAATGAGGGCGAGCAGCAGCGCGCGCAGACTAGGCATATTTTGCAAGCCTGAGCCAAGTCGCAAGTCGTGCGAGAGCAACCGTGGTGCGGAATAAACCGCACCGTCACCGGTTACCCGGTGACTTCGATACCTTTTTCAGTCTTGTAGGTCGTTCCGGCATCGTCGACCCAAACGAACTCAAATTTGCCGCTCTCCTCCACCTTCATCGTGAATTCGAGATACGGGTTGGCCGAAACGGCAGGTTCGATATTGGCGCCGAACACCTGTTGGCCGTTGAACGTCGCAGTGAACTTATTGATGATCATCCGCGGGATTTTCTCACCCGTCTTCCGATCCTTGCGCTGACCCGACTCCATAGGGTGGCTCACCAGAGTTTTGATAGTAATCACTTCACCCTTCGTCGCTTTGTCAGGCAGTTTCACGCGGGGCTTCGCAGTCGCCATCTCTCAATCCTCTTCAGAGAAATTTCGTTTGAACGCAAAGGGTTGCAGACATCAGCCGCCGCAACCGCCAATCGTAACTTTCACGTTCTTCTTTTCCATGAAGACCGAACCATTGCTCATCTTCGCAACGGCAATGACATTTTGCGTCGTCGCAAGCCTAATGCGTGTTGTTGCGGTCGCCTCGCCACTCATCGGCGAAAAGAGGAACGTAATGACGCCAGGCATGGGGTTGCCGTCCGCCAGCACCATAACCTCGGAAACGTAATCGTCCTTCGTCATAGGGCTTTCGACCTTGACCTCAATCGGAACGGTATTTCCGTTTTCAGCGATCTCGGGAGCCGTAAGGGAAATCCGCCCTTCCCGAAGCTCTGCATCTCCGGCGAAGGCCTTAATGCGCTCATCGGTAGCACTCGCCAAAGCCGGAGTCGAAACGGCTGATACGCCAAGAGCGAAGCAGGCTATCGACCCACCGCTCAGAGCCAGAATTTCGCGTCTATTCAGCTCCATAGACATCCCCTCCGCTGCGCTTCGCTACTCTCGGAAGCGAGAATTGATTTTTCAGACTCTTACGGTGACAGCAATTTTGTCCTCTCAACTGCCACGCACGCAGACTAAACAGCTACTCCAAACCAAATCAAGAGATAAATTCAAATATGCGCATATATTGCAACGCACCATCCCTGCTTGAAAATGTGCGCGGCCCAACTCAACTTACGAACTATCTTCGAACTCCCGAACTATGCGAGGTTGAATTGAAGCTTTTGGCTGCCGCCTTGGCGCTGATGCTATCGTTTGCTGCCCTTGGACCGGCTAAAGCCGCTGAACTCGTGATGTTCGAGGAAGACGGTTGCGGCTGGTGCGCGCGCTGGAATAACGAAATCGGCGTCATATATCCGAATACGGAGGAGGGTCGCATCGCGCCTTTGCGCCGCGTGGACATCCATGATCAACGCCCTGACGATCTCGCCAAAATTACCGCGGTAACGTTTTCTCCCACGTTCATCGTGTTTCAAGACGGCAAGGAATATGGAAGGATTGTTGGGTATCCAGGTCAGGATTTCTTCTGGCCGATGCTTCAGGATATCCTGTCGTCCCTTCCCTCCACTGAGGACGCCGCCGCTGCGAACTTGAGGATGAAAGAATAATGTCGTCTCCTGATCCAGACGTTCTTCCAGACAAGCAGCTTGACGAGATGGCGGAAAGCGCCAAACAGGCGACCGCTCTGCTGAAGGCGCTTGCCCATGAAGGCAGGCTCATGATCCTCTGCCACATCTCCAGTGGCGAAAAGACCGTTACGGAACTGGAAGAGTTATTAGGGCAGAACCAGCCGGCTGTGTCCCAGCAGTTGGCACGCCTGCGTGAGGAAGGGATCATTGAAGCCCGCCGCGTTGGCCGCACGATCTACTATTCGCTCGCCGATGGCCGCGCACGCGCTGTTCTCGAACTGGTCTATGATCTCTTCTGCGCGAAGGCAGATCGATCATCCTGAAAACTGATCTGGTATCAGCTCACTGAACACCGATAAGCCGGTCAACGGGCGCGAAATCATCCCGCAGCACAATGGGCGAAAGCATCCTAGACATCTGCGATGTCTCAAGCCGTTCAAAATTCACACCTTCCGAATGCCGGGCTGGCAAATCTCCGGCCGGAGTTGCCTTCGCTAGCCCCGCGACCACAAACGTGGCGCGCTCACCAGCCTCATCGGAGCGCCAAAGCTCGACGATCGGAAAGTGCTCCGCAAGGCTAGCGACAACGGACAGCGCCATACGGGGATGTTCCCGATGATCGACGACGTTCATCAGATAGATGCCTCCATCGCGCAAACGCGACCGAACTTGTCCGAAAAATTCCGACGTCACCAGATGCTGCGGGACGGTGATGTCATGAAAAGCATCGCCAACCACAACGTCGAACTGATCAGCCAGCATACTTACGAGCACGCTCCGCGCATCACCGTGCCGAATTGTCAATCTCGGATCAGGCTTGAGCCAAAGATGCGTTATCGCAACTTCGGTAACGGCAGGATCGACTTCCGCCACTGTTATCTCCACGTCCCTCCGGGCAGCCAGCCACGCCCGCGGTATTGTGTAGGCGCCGCCGCCAATAAAGAACGCGCGAAACGGTGACCTCTCACCGACATGAATACGCATGAGCGTATCCTGCAGATCCGCATAGGGCGAAACGAGTCCGCCCGGAAAATCCCTCAGGTTTATACCGTGCGCCAAATGGTCGAGAACAAGCACCTTTGCTGGCACACCAATTTCGCCAGAAACATTCTCAACGCGGATGCAGTAATAATCGCTTTCGACGATGCAGACGCGCGCAAACACTCCCGTCCATTGACCAGCAAACGCAACGGCACCCCAACCCAAAAGTATGACGAACGAAACTAGACGTTCCTTGGCCGCCCCTCCTCGCCTACTGATGAAGAGAGACGCCGCCATAACGCAGTACAGGGCCGAAACGAGAAGTAGCGTCCAAACTGTCCCAAGCCACGAAATGAAAATGAACCCTGCGGCCAGTGTTCCGAGAATGCTGCCCGCCGCACCCACGGCGTAAAAACCTCCCAGGATCGCGCCGGCCTTGGTCGGCTCATCGTCGATCGCGAGCTTCGTCAGAACCGGAGATGCGATCCCGACAAAAAGGCTTGGAAGGAAAAAAAGCGCGAACGTAATAATCAGAATTGTCGCGACAGGCGGGAGGCTCAGGTTGATCACCGGGCCTGTAATAATCCGGATCAAAAAAATGCTTACAAGCGCACTGCCACCCGCGAGCAAGAGACTCCAGGCGACATCGGATTGCGCCCGTCCCCCCGCGCGCTGAGCAATCTGCCCTCCAATCCAGTGGCCGAGTGAAAAGCCTGCCAGCACGACCGCGATAATCGCCGTCCAGGTGTAAAGAGACATTCCAAGATAAGGAGCGATCATGCGCCCCGCGACGATCTCCACAACGAGACCGCATGCTGCACTTAACCCCACAAGAATGAGGTAGAAGAACCTCCGCGCGCGTATACTCAAGGCAGCTCGCCCATATAAGCGACGAAGACTGACAAAGCATTGAGCATCACGCGAATCCACCCCAACTCTGCTGCAAACATACGATTGGCATTCGCCCTCGTGACCCATTAAATGGCAAACGCGGTTCAGGTGAACATTGCGTCAACCGTAAGTGTCACCGAATATCCAGCAGCATGTCGCCGTTTGCAATATGAGGGAGCCCAACGATGTCCCGAGATCGTAATAAGCCTGAAAATGCCGAGGAAACGCTTGCATGCAACCGTCGGCAGTTTGTCATCGGAGCCGGCGCCGTCACCACACTCGCAGCCACAGGGTTTCCCTTCCCAACCGCAGCCGCGGAAACAATCAAGTTCGGCGAGTTCGAGATCCTGCCACTGAGCGACGGCCACCTGATGCTACCCGCACGCCTTTTCGCCCCGAATGCTGAGGAAAGCGCACGCGCCGCAGCCTTCGCCGCTGCGGGCCACAAAGGGGATCAAATCCGCCGCCCACTAAACGTAACTCTCATTCGCAACGGCGATGAGCAGATCCTGGTCGACGTTGGCTCGGGACCACGCTTCATGGCCACAGCCGGCAAGCTTATCGACGATGTCGATGCGAACGGCATCGACCGCGAAGCCATAACAACCGTTGTCTTCACGCACGCGCATCCCGACCACATTTGGGGAACCACGGATGACTTTGACGAACTCGTCTTTCCAAACGCGCGCTATCTGATTTCCGAGGAAGAGTACAATTACTGGATGGCCGACGACATCCTGTCCAAATTGCCCGAAGATCGTCAAGGGTTTGCAACCGGCGCGCAACGCAACATCGATGCGGTCAAGGACAAGCTGGAAACCTTTAAACCGGGGGCAGATGTCGTCACCGGTGTAACCACTCTGGAAACCGGCGGCCACACGCCCGGCCACATCTCACTTGAAATCAGCCAAGGCAACGAGTCCTTCATCGTGCTCGGCGATGCGCTCACCCACCATATCGTCTCGTTCCAACATCCAGACTGGATTTCAGGAAACGATCACGAGCCGGAACGGGCAATCAAAACTCGTCAGAAGCTATTGGACAAAATGGCCAACGAAAAAACGCGTCTTATCGGATACCACTTGCCCGATCCCGGCGTCGGTCGCGTGGAACGCGACGGAACCGCGTACAAATATGTAAGCGAAAGCTGAGCAACAACCGTGCGGTGCAAAGAGGTTGTGCTGCTAGAACACACAACCTCGCGCCGTAACTGGCCAGATCTCTTGAACTGTGCCATCGCCCTCGGCCATCCCACGCACACCGATAAAAAAGTCGTGCTGGTTGGCCGTTGGATCGACATGACTGGGCACGATCAGAATTTTCTCACCTAGGTCAGGAAGGGCCGAGTCCAGTTCCGCAACCAGGCAACCGTGCTCGTCTGAAGGCCGCTCATAGCGAACACCCGGACGATCAAACGGGACCGGCATACCCGAGTCGATAGGCAGCACTTTATGCCCGGCATCCACCACAGCCTGACCAACGCTGGTACGGCTCATGACGATCGCCCAAACAAACATGGCGTGCTCAAATTTGGGAACATCGCCACCCGCCGGGGTATTGCGAGCATAGTCGGCATCCATAAAAGCGTAGGACCCCGGTTGCAGCTCATTCCACACGCCGCTCATACCGTCGAATGCGAAGGAACCCGTTCCGGCGCCCCCGACAGTTTCGCACTCAAGCCCAATATCGCGAAGCGCCGCAATGGTCTGCGCGGTAACATCACCCGCACGCGCCGCACGCGCCTTGCGTTCATCCGGATCGCGGACATGCTGCGTAATTCCGTCATAAGACTGTAAGCCCGCAAAACGCAGGCCATCCGCCTGCGCAACAGCTGCACCCAGCCGAACTGCAGGGTCGCCCGGCTCAACACCGCAACGGTTCCCGCCGATATTGATTTCAACAAGCACATCTATTGTTGCGCCAGCAGCATGCATCGCCTCAGACAAATCTCTGATTTGCCGGATATCGTCGACACACACACCCATACGCGCTCGTAGCGCCAATTGCGCCAGCGCCTCTAGTTTCGTGCGCCCGACGACCTCGTTGCTGATCAGCACATTAGTTATGCCAGCATCCACCATCACCTCGGCTTCCGAGACCTTCTGGCAGCAGACACCGACGGCTCCGAGCGCCATTTGTCGATGCGCGATCGCGGGGCATTTGTGAGATTTTGCATGTGGGCGCAATCGCACGTTCTTGCTTTTGGCCCAATCCGCCATCGTCTGGAGATTGCGCTCAAACGCATCGAGATCGAGGATCAAAGCAGGGGTATCGACGTCTGCAAGCGGAATACCAAGCCGTGCTGGTGCGCGCATTTTCCAACGCTCTCTCTATGCTCGGCAATAGACAGCGGGCCGAGTCAACGTGTGACAGGACTAACTTTTCGAAAATCAGTAAATGCGTGCGACGAAACCTGCCGCTTCTATGCCGGCCACAGCACAGGTCTCATCATTGTCGGATGTATCACCTGTAATGCCGACTGCACCAATGATTTCACCGTCACTTGTCGTGATAAGCACACCACCAGGCACAGGAACCAGAGAGCCCCCAGCAAGTGCATTGACCGACTGAACGAAGAAAGGTTGTTTCTCCGCGCGCTCGAAGATCGCCCGCGAACCGATACCCAGATGAATAGCACCACGGGCTTTTCCTTGCGCCATCTCGGGTCGGAGCGTGCTCGTTCCATCTTGACGCGCCAGCGCCTTTAGGTGACCTCCTGCATCGAGCACCGCAACGGTGAGCGGCTTGAGCCCCAACTCCGCCGCCTTCTCCAATGCAACCGTGATGATACGATTGGACCTTTCAAGCGTCAGCGCCAAACTCATGCGAGACTTTCCTCCTGGCGTGCCGCTCCGGCTCTAATCATGTCTTCGACTTCCGCTTGTGAATAGCCCGCTTCTAGCAAAACTTCACGCGTGTGCTGACCAAGGACGGGGGCAGCACGCTGCACACCGCCCGGCGTCTCCGAAAACTTTACCGGCAATCCGAGTGTGCGCACGGCACCAACTACCGGATGCGCAACCTCCGGCACCATATCTCGCGCCAGGGTTTGCGGATCGTTGTGCATTTCATCGATGCTCAGAACGGGCCCAGCAGGAATACCGGATGTTTCGAGAGCCTCGAGCCACTCAGCTGTCGAACGCGTCCTGAGAATGACGCTCAAGACGTCTTCTAGAGCCTCCCGGTTGACGATGCGCTCAGCATTGGAAGCAAAACGCGGATCATCATTAAGCTCCGGCGCACCAAGAACATGCACCAGCCGTTCCCAGTTCGTCTGATTGGCTGCCCCAATATTGATCCAACCATCCGCGGTTTCGAAAGCCTGATAGGGCGCATTCATCGGGTGAGCTGAGCCCATCGGCCCCGGTGAGGAGCCCGTCGCGAACGTTATGGCCGACTGCCAGTAGGTCTGCGTAATGGCCGCCTCGAACAGCGATGTATCAACCTTCTGCCCTTCTCCCGTCTTAAGTTTGTGCGAATAAGCAGCAGCGATGCCCATCGCGAGCAGAATGCCCGCCGTGATGTCCGACACGGGCGCTCCGACCTTCACCGGCGGCCGCCCCGCGCCCTCGCCGGTAATCGACATCAAGCCACTCATGCCTTGGGCAATGAGATCAAAGCCTCCGCGATGGGCGTAGGGGCCGGTGCGTCCAAAGCCCGAGATTTCAGCGTAGATGAGACCCGGATTGAGCTTACGCAGCTCCTCGTATCCCAGCCCAAGTTTCTCCATCGTTCCCAATCGATAGTTTTCGATGACAACGTCGGCATCACGCAAAAGTCGCCGCAGGACCTCAAGACCCTGTGCAGATTTGAGATCGAGAACGATGCCCCGCTTGTTGCGATTCATCATCATGAAAGCGGCGCTCTCGCCATTGATTGTCGGAGGCACAAAGCGACGGGTATCGTCACCCTGAGCCTTCTCGACCTTGACGACGTCCGCTCCCATGTCGGCCAGCATCAATCCGGCAACAGGCCCCGCCATAATGTGAGCCAACTCGATAACTCGACACCCCTGCAGCGGTCCTGACATGTCTCACTCGCCTCCTGTGGTTATTGTCTTTGCGAGCACGTTGCAGTGTTAGCGGTAGAGATATTCAACCAAGAACATCGGAACAGCTGGCACATAGGTGCATAGAAGAAGAACCGCCAACAGCACGGCCACGAACGGGAGGTTGACCTTCGAGACTTCCCATATATTAGCCCGAGCCACGGCACACGCAGTTATGAGCACGCTTGCTACCGGTGGCGTTTGCTGTCCGATTGCCAAATTGAGCGTCACAACCAGCCCAAAGTGCACCGGATCGATACCTGCTGCGTGTATGAGCGGAATCACGATCGGGATGACCAGAATGATCGCTGCGGCCGAGTGAAGGAAGAAGCCGATAATCAGGAAGAAAACGTTCATGATCAGCAGGATCAGATACTGGTTGGTCGTCATGTCCAGTATCGCGGCCGCAATCTCCTGAGGGACCCGAGCCCGGGTCAGGAAGCCACCCATCAAAACCGAAGCTGCAACCAGCAGCATAACGATCGCCGTCTGCATACCGCCATCAAGCATCGCACGCTTCAGATGCTTGAAATCCATCTCGCGATACCAAAGCCCCACGAGGAGCGCAGCGATCACGGCAAGTCCGGCCGCCTCAGTAGCTGTGACGAAGCCGCCGAAGATGCCACCCAGAATGATAACGGGCAACGAAAAGGCAGGAAGCGCGTCGATAAAGGTTTTGCGCAATCGCGGCATATTAAACGCTTCTTCGACCGGCAAATTGTACCGAAGCGCGAACATGTAGGCGACGAACATCAACCCCGCAGCGCCAAGCAGCCCCGGCACGAAACCCGCAACGAATAGCTGTTCAACAGATGTGTTGGCGGACGTCGCGTAAAGGATCATCGGAATCGACGGCGGAATGATAATGGCCAGCGAAGCCGAAGACGATGTAACCGCCGCCGCAAGCGGAGCTGAATAACCTCGCTTCTTCATTTGCGGAATGAGAACGGAACCGAGCGCGGCCACGTCCGCAACGGCCGATCCCGAAATTTCCGCAAAGAACAGGGACACGCCGATGTTGACCATCGCCAAGCCACCGCGCACGAAACCAATCAACGCAGTCACGAAGTTAATGAGACGGTCAGTAACACCGCCCGCGTTCATAATGGCACCAGCCAGAACAAACATCGGAATGGCAATCAGCGAAAACTTCGTTGAGCCGTCGTACATATCGAGAGCGACGGTGGGAAGACTGCTGACGCCTTCGGTCGCCAAAAGACCGATAATGCCCCCGACAGCGAGTGCGACCGCAATCGGCACGTTGATGAAGATCAACGCAACAAGCGCGATGAAAATTGCAAGAATAAGCATGCCTATCGCGCCTTCGCTTTCTCGAGCTCAGATTTGACGTCTTCTTCGATCTCTTCGTGCTCCAGCGACTTACCTGCCGCGGTCAAGCCCCAGTATTCAGGCAGGCTAAGAAGCTCGCAGATGATGAACAGCACTGCACCAACGGGAATGATCGACTGCGTGAATTGAACAGGCATCCAAGTCAGGGAGATAAGGGTTTCACCCTCCAAAACCTGAAGAACCTGCATGCCTGTGAGAGCAAGGATTGCAAAGAAGCCAACGACCGTGACTTCTGCCACCAACAAAGCCACCATCCGCAACGGCATGGGGATCAAAAGCAACACGGTATCGAAACCGATATGCCTCCGTTTCAGCGCAGCGAGGGCCGCACCGTAATAGGTAATCCATGCGAGTAGGATTGCTGCGATCTCGTCGTACCAGGACAATGAGTCGCCAACGATACGGAATGAAACGCCGACGATAACGACGACGGTCAAGGACACCATCAAAAGGATGGTCGCCCATTCCAAGACGAGTTCAAGGCCTCGTCGTACAGCACTGATCATAGTGGAATGCTCTTCTCGCGATAATCGTGGAAGATGTGCCGTACGTACCGTTGAGCGTCCGGCGAACGAGACAAAGGCGCTCCTGGAAGGAACAGTTTCGGATTGGGCACGCGGCAGCGTGCCCAATCTCAGAAACTTCGCGCGAGTTTACGAACCGTCCGCCAAAGACTGCACGGTCTCAACCAGCTTCCTCGCACCATCGAAGCTTTCGGCGTATTCGTCATAGATCGGCTTAGAAGCCTCTACGAATGCGGCGTTGTCCGCTTCGTTCACTTCCACTCCAGCGTCCTTAATGACCTTCAGAAGCTCAACTTCAAGCTCTGCCGCCTTCTTGTAGACGAAGTCCTGGGTTTCAGCACCGCACTTTACGAGTGCGTCCTGAACATCTTGCGGCAACTTGCCGAAGTGATTGTCGGACACCAGAACATACCCTGGTGTGTAAACGTGGTTGGTGATCGTCAGGTACTTCTGAACTTCCTGGAATTTCGCGGACGCGATCTGCGCATAGGGATTTTCCTGTCCGTCAATGACGTTCGTCTGCAAGGCCGTAAAGACCTCTGAGAATGCCATCGGCGTCGGGTTTGCGCCGTAGAGCTTGAACATCTTCAACCGCCAAACACCCTTAGGCGTACGCAGCTTGATACCGGACAGATCTGCCGGCACCTTGATCGGACGGACGTTGTTCGTGATGTGGCGGAAGCCATTTTCGAACAAGCCGATGATACGATAGCCCTTCGCCTTAACCGCAGGTTGGAAGGTGCTCTCCATCAATGCCTTCTGCACCCGCCGCATGTGATCGCGGCTTTTAATGATGTAGGGCATCTCGAACACGCCAAACTCATTGGCAACGGACGACATGACCGACGAAGGTAGAGCGAAAGTTACTTGGCCAAGCTTCAACTTCTGAAGCAGCTCACTGTCCTTGCCGAGCTGAGAAGATCCGAAGGTCTGAACTTCAGCCTTATCACCAAGAGCTTTGTTCGAGCATGCAGCAAAGGCATTGGCACTCGCCTCAAACAACGAACCGGGTTCACCGACGTGACCGAATTTGAGCACAAGCTTGTCCGCCATTGCTGGAGTGGCGAACAGGACAGCGGCCGCGGACGCAGCCAACAGCGTCATTCGTTTCATTTGGGGTCCTCCTCCCGAAGGTTTTTATCAGTTGCTTTTAATTATTGATTCTTATTGGGCCGCGGCGATCGCCTCGGTCGGTCGTTCTGAGTTGGTAAGATAGTCCATTGCCGCTTGCGCGCCACCCCGATTGTGAGGAACGCTCGCAAGTTTCAGTCCCATCTCGACACCAGACAGCGTTGCCATCAGCATCAAGTCGTTAAAATGGCCAAGATGGCCTATACGAAAGACACGGTCGGCAACCTTTGATAATCCACTCCCGAGTGACATGTCGAAATTGTCGAGCGTTGTCTTACGGAACGCGTCAGCGCTGCTCCCTGTGGGCATCACGACTGTCGTCAGCACGTTGGAGTAATGTCTTGGGTCGCTGCAGAGGATGTCGAGCCCCCAGGTCCGCACCGCCTGCCGCGTAGCCTCGCCGTGCCGGGCATGTCGCGCAAATACGGCGTCCAAACCTTCCTCATGCAGCATATCGATCGCAACATTGAGGCCATAGAGAAGGTTCGTTGCCGGCGTATATGGAAAATACCCCTTCTCGTTCGGGCCTTTCATTTCATCCCAAGCCCAATAAGACTTCGGCAGCGTTGCCTTGGCACTTGCCGCGCGCGCCTTCGCGCTGATCGCATTGAACGAAAGGCCCGGCGGAAGCATCAAGCCCTTCTGGGATCCGGAAACCGCAACGTCGACGCCCCACGCATCAAACTGAAAATCAATCGACGCGAGTCCCGAGATGCTGTCGACCATCAGCAAAGCCGGATGCCCCGCAGAATCTATGGCATCTCTGACCTCTTTGACCTGCGTAACCGAACCGGTCGATGTCTCGTTGTGGACGACACAGACAGCCTTGATTTCGTGGTTCTTGTCTGCCCGCAGATACGCTTCGATTTTCTCCGGATCAGCACCGCTGCGCCAATCGCTGGGAATGAATTCCGGCTGGAGTCCAAGCCGCTTTGCGAGCGCCTGCCACAGGGTCGCGAAGTGTCCGGTCTCATACATCAGCACGCGATCACCAGCTGACAAAGTATTAACCAGAGCGGCTTCCCACGCCCCCGTCCCGGAGGACGGGAAAATCACGACATCCTGCTCGGTCTTGAAGATGGACTTCATTCCCTCAAGAGCCTTTTTGCCGATGTCGGCAAAATCCGGCCCGCGGTGGTCCATTGTCGGGAAATCCATCGCGCGAAGGACACGATCAGGTACATTCGAAGGTCCAGGAATTTGGAGGAAATGCCGGCCCGATTTGTACATTTGTATATCCTCCGCTCCCGTCACCTCTGCACCTGAAGGAAATTCTTACCCCCAGATCACTTGGCGAATTTTTTATTTCGCATTTTGAATACAAAAATTGAACGGTGAGCCATTGTCAACTATGCAATGTCTTCGCCCCCACAAACAGCAGCAAAGCCGGTGGCCATGTCGAGAACGCATCAACCCGATACTGAAGGCCTTGAACGGCAGCTGAGCCGGGCGATAGAGGGCGAGATCCTATTCGACAAGTTTAGCCGCGGCCGATACGCGACCGACGCATCGATCTACCAGATGATGCCGCTTGGGGTCGTCATCCCCCGTACGATTGCCGACGTTGAAGCGACATTGGCGATTGCACGAGAAGCCGGTGTACCGGTCCTTCCCCGTGGCGGCGGCACCTCCCAAAGCGGTCAGACGGTCAATGAAGCAATCGTCATCGATCTTTCGAAACACCTGAACAAGTTGATCGAAGTCGATCCCGAAGCACGCACAGCCGTCGTCGAACCCGGGCTCGTTCTCGATACACTCAACGATCACCTGAAGCCGCATGGCCTCTGGTATCCCGTCGATGTCTCGACATCCTCACGCTGCACACTCGGCGGCATGACCGCAAATAATTCATGTGGCGCGCGATCCATCCGTTACGGAACGTCACGCGACAACGTTTTGGCAATTGATGCCATCCTGGCCAACGGCCGTCGCGCCCGCTTCGCTCAGGTCGAAACAAACCTGCAAGGTCTCAACGAAGCCGACCCCAACCGCGAGCTTTTCCGCGATTTGTTGGCCCTTGGCTCGCGCGAAGCCGAAGAAATTCGTCTCCGCTTTCCTGACATTATTCGCCGCGTCGGTGGCTATAACGTCGATTCTCTCCTTCCCAACGCGAAGGGCAATAACCTCGCGCACCTGCTCGTCGGGTCGGAAGGCACGCTCGCCCTTAGCGAACGTATTACGTTGAAATTGTCGCCCATCCTGAGCTCGAAGGTTCTGGGTGTCTGCCATTTCCCGACGTTTTACGAGGCAATGGACGCGACCCAGCACCTGGTCAAACTCGATCCGACTGCCGTCGAGTTGGTGGACAGCAATATGATCGAGCTTGGCCGCAAGATCGCGATGTTCAAGCCAATCGTTGATGCCTTCGTGCGCGGAGAGCCCGCCGCGCTGCTCATCGTGGAGTTTGCGGAGCCGGATCAGAACGAGAACCTCAAACGCCTGGACGCCTTGGAAGATCTGATGGCGGATCTTGGCTTCCGTTGGGGTGATCCCGGCAAGAAGGACGGCGGTGTTGTCCGGGCTATCGACCCCGAGTTCCAAAAGCAAATTATTGAGGTCCGCAAGCAGGGCCTCAACATCATGATGTCGATGAAGAGCGAAGGAAAACCCGTCTCCTTCGTCGAAGACTGCGCTGTCGAACTCAAAGACCTAGCCGAGTATACCGACCGCCTCACCGGCATCTTCCGCGAACACGGTACGGACGGAACCTGGTACGCCCACGCGTCCGTGGGCACCCTTCACGTCCGCCCGGTCCTGAACCTCAAGTTGGACACCGGCGTCAAACAAATGCGCGCCATCGCCGAGGAAGCATTCGAGCTTGTCCGCAGCTATCGCGGCTCCCACTCCGGCGAGCACGGTGACGGGATCGTTCGCTCTGAGTTTCACCGCACCATGTTCGGCGAACGCATGGTTGAGAACTTCAATTGGGTAAAGGATCGGATGGACCCTGACGGGCTTCTCAACCCCGGAAAAATCGTCCGTCCACCGCGCATGGATGATCGCAATCTTCTACGCTACGCTCCCGAATACAACGTCCCGGAGATACAATCCGCATTCACTTGGTCCGGCCACTACGGATCGGGTCGCGGTTTTCAGGGCGCGGTGGAGATGTGCAATAACAATGGCGCCTGTCGCAAACTCAAAGACGGTGTCATGTGTCCGTCCTATCGCGTAACGCGCAACGAACGCGATCTCGTGCGCGGACGCGCCAATTCCCTCCGCTTGGCCATATCCGGCCAACTTGGTCCGAACGCACTCACCAGCGACGCCATGGCAGAAACCATGAAGCTGTGCGTCTCCTGCAAGGCCTGCCGCCGTGAATGCCCAACGGGCGTTGACATGGCCAAGATGAAAATCGACGTGTCCGCTGCAAGAGCAAAGCGGCATGGCCTTTCCCTCCGCGACCGCATGGTCGCGTATCTGCCGCACTATGCGCAGAAAGCATCTCGCGCAGCAGGCCTGTTGAACTTGCGCGATCGTATCCCTGGTGCCGCCTGGATCTCTGAGCGAGTTGTGGGCATGAGCGCCGCCCGACCCTTACCGCAATGGCGCACGGACGTATTTGAGCCGGACGAATATGAAACCTCGCCGGCCGACGCGGATGTTCTGCTCTTCGCGGACACCTTCAACCGATACTTCGAGCCCGACAATCTTCGCGCCGCCGAAGCCGTCCTGAAACGTGCCGGGTTTCAAGTTGCGCACGCGACCCCGCTCACAGGCTCACGCCCGCTGTGCTGCGGGCGGACGTTCCTATCGGCAGGCCTCACGGACCAAGCAGCAGAGGAAATGCGACGTACGATCGAAGTCATCAAACCCATCCTTGAACGGGGAGGCTACGTCGTAGGCCTCGAACCGTCTTGCCTACTCACATTCCGCGACGAAGCCCCAGCACTTTTGGGCGCAGAGTGGAATGAGGAACTAGGAGCACGGGTCTTGCTGTTTGAGGAATTCATCGCGCGCAAGCACGCCGAGGGGTCTTTCGAACTGAAACTCTCCTCCTTGCCGGTGTCGCGTGCCCTTCTCCATGGCCACTGCCACCAAAAAGCATTCAACGTGGTATCACCGGTTCAGCAAACGCTTAAGCTTATCCCCGATCTCGAAGTTGAACTAATTCAAACGTCCTGCTGCGGCATGGCTGGGGCCTTCGGATATCAAGCCGAAACCTACGAGATTTCGCGCGCAATGGGCGAATTGAGTTTGATGCCGCGCATTCGCGAAGCACCAACAGACGCCATAGTCGTGGCAGATGGCACCTCATGTCGTCATCAGATTGTCGATATGACGGGCCGTGAAGCTGTCCACGTCGCGCAAGTCCTATATTCTGCCTCCAATAACGTTTGAAGGAAGAAGGTTCATGAGTACGGTTCTCGGTGCTCCCATTGAACGGCGCCCGCTTCACGAGGAGCTGGCTGACCAGCTGCGCCGTCTGATCATCGAAGGGGATCTGCGACCGGGAGAGAAGATCTCCGAAAAGCTTCTCTGCGACCAGTTCGCCGTATCGCGCACGCCGCTGCGCGAAGCGTTGAAAATTCTTATGACCGAAGGCCTGGTTCTCCTGACTCCCAATCGGGGAGCCTCAGTCACCGAACTCACCATCGACGACCTCGAAGAACTATTTCCCATTATTGGCGCATTGGAAGCTCTTTCCGGCGAGCTGGCCTGCCAGAGCATCACAGACGAGGAAATTGAATCTGCTCGCGACCTGCAAGCAGAAATGGTTGAATGCTACAAGAGGGGCGATCTACATCGCTATTTCGAAGTCAATGAAGCGGTTCACAGTCTCATTGTGCGTGCGTCTCGAAATACAACGTTGGCTCAGATGATGCGGAATGCATCTGGACGCATACGTCGCGCACGCTACATGGCAAATCTGTCGAAGGACCGTTGGACCGCAGCCGTCGCAGAGCATGAAGCAATTCTCTCCGCTCTAAGCAAACGTGACGCCTCACGCCTCGGCCCCCTGCTCAAGACTCACATCGCAAATAAGTTTGCCGCATTACGCGAAGCGCTGCTCCGGGATCAACAGTAGCCCACTTAGACGCCGGCATCCTTACGAAAAGACTGAACGAGGACTTACTTGTTATCTTTCAGGGAACTGAAATAAACAGCCAACGCCTCGATCTGTTGATTATCTAGCGTTGACGCAACCGAAACCATGATTGGGTTGGCGCGGAGCCCGGTCCGGTACAGTTGCAGGGCTTTGACAAATTCCTCCCTGGACAAATCAACGATCGCAGGAACACCCACGTCTTTTCCGTCCAGCCGATGGCAGGTCAAACACTCCTGAGAAAGCTGATGCCCGTACCGTTTGAGATCCGCCTCACTCAAGCCATCGACGGCGAGGACGCCGAACGGCAGAAAAGCCGCGAACGCGACCAAACCAACTATGAAGCAAGAGCGGATCATTGATCACCCATTTCCGCAGTCTAACACCGATTAATACAGCCAGATCTCAACACGCCGATTAAGCTCCGCCCCGCCCGGGTTTACTTCGCATGCGATCGGAAACATAGGCCCTAAAGCCAATATCTTCTCTGCCTTAATACCATGTTGCGACAAGAGAGACTGGATGCTCCGGGCTCGCGCGCTTGAAACCGCGATATTCTGATCGAGAGTTCCAATCGCATCCGAAAATCCAACCACAGCAATCCGGCGTTTTTCCCCATCCCGGTCATCGAGAAAAGTCTTCAACCCATCGACCTTCTTCTCGGAACCGTCCATCGGCGTGACGCTACCGCTTGCAAAACCGAAGACCGTTGAGACACGCTCAATAGCATCTTGCTTGTTCGCCGCGTTTGTTGCGCTGGTCCCGGCACCAACCTCAGTATTAATGCTCAAACCGGGACTGCGTACCGCAACGACGCGGTCGTTAGGCAGCCCACGGCTCTTGAGAAAGCTTTGCGTCAGGTCGGCTTTTAAAAAATTCCGAAACTCTTTCGTCTGCGAGTTTGCATCGGGCAGGCTATAAACAGCATACGTGTCCGACAACGGATAAGAGTGAAGCTTCAAGGTGAACTCATCGGGCGCGCGCGCCGTCCCGCACTGATCGACGATCTTTAGCGCCTTGGTATTACCCACGCTCGCAGCTTCCGTAAGACCTATCGCCGTTGGATCGGTGCTGACGATTTCCGCCAATTCCGACAGCGTATCCACCTGATACGCAGACAGCATCAAGTCGCCGCCCTTCAAAACGGTGCGTTTGGCTATGCTCTTGAGCCCGGAATGCTGAGCCAATGAGTGCACGCGAATACGCCGATGTGGACCTCCCAGTTGTGACCAGTCGGTAATCTTCCCGCTGAAAATTCCAGAGACCTGATCGTACGAGAGCTTTTCAATGGGATTATCGGCATTGACGATTACGACTGCGCCTGACGGTCCCAAACGCGTCAACTCTATCGCAATTTTTGCGGGGGCCGCTTCCTGCGAACCAACAGCAGCAGACCGTGAACGGATCACGCCCCCAGGAACCGTTGCAGCGACCGCGGCCAGCTCTTCTGTCGTTAGCTCCGCTGAAAGAATCGCAATATCGGAATTGCCAGCCAACACAGCTGCCACGGCTGAAATCGGATCATCGGCCTGTAGCTCGATACGCAGACCTTCTCGTTCCCCCGAGAATTCGACGTTATAAATACGCGAGCCATCCGCTTGACGTGGAGACCACTTCCCAGTCTGACCGCTCGCCTTAGCGTAAAACTGCAAGATCTCCGGCACGACGCGCTCCACTCCCTCCGCAGTCGCCCGAATTCGCAGTGTCCCGCTGAGTTTCGCAACGCTTGGCTCGGCAATCTTGGGTTCGGAAGCTTCCTGCCAGGCTAACGCGATCTTCGTAACTTCGCTGACGGGAACCTGAACGGTCCCTGTCGCCGTGGCCACGGTGTAATATCCGTCTTGGAATTGAACGATCTGTCCCGCTACCGGCTGACCGGAACTCTTCTCCAAAGTAAATGCCGGAACGACATTATCCCCACTCGGACGATCGCCAGTTCTTGCTGCGGTGAGTTCGACGAGACTAAGCCCAGAGACGTCCTCAACTTTGATCCGCTTTAAGGTCTCGCCGACCTGAAAGTCGTAATATCCATCGTGGAAATCGACGATATCGCCGACCACTTCCACGCCTGATGTCAGCGTGGCACGGAACGATCCTGCATGGGCGGACAGCGCGGACAAGCCGAGCAAAAGGCACGCAGCGATACTTGCAGGTATCCGGAAAGGCATCATGACAAACCCTTGCAAAAGCCTCGTGCGATCAGCTCGCCGCGAACATGTCGATCGTGATGGCCGAATACCAGCCCTCGGACTCCTTGAAGTTCCGCGCCCGCACGCTGGCCGGCTCCGCCGGTTCTGATACGAACGGCCCCGCAGCCACCAAGCCGGGAGCGCCGGCGAGCTCACCAACAGAGTAACTCGCTCCAACCTTGACGCTGTCGTTTTGTGCCAACAGAGACCAGCAGGTATTGCGCAGGCGCGAAGGCAGAGGTTTCAACCCGTTGAGTTCCGCCACCAGTGTGTTGGCGACGTACTTTGCTTGGCTATTGGCGGAAAATGCTGACTTCGGCATCTGTGCGGCGTTTGAAGAATCGCCGATCACATAGACGTCCTTGACCTTGGTGGATGCAAAGCTTTCTGGAGACACGGGGCACCACCGCCCCTCGACACAACCGGCACGCCAGGCAATTCCGCCCGCGCGTTGCGGCGGGATAACATTGCCGACGTCGGCCTTGAACTGCTGTCCGGACTTCACTGTCATGGTCTTGGTCCGAGGATCGACCTTCACGACCTCAAAACTGTCGATCTGATCGGTCAGATTGACCTCGATCATGCCCTTGTAGTGGGTCTCAAAAGCCTCTTGGAAAACGGGTTGCTTTGCAAAACTCGTCTTCGCGTCCAACAGCACGATTTTAGAGCGAGGTTTGTTGGTCTTGAGGTAATGCGCAATCATGCAGATGCGCTCATAGGGCCCCGGCGGACACCGATAAGGATTGGCTGGCGCTGCTATCACAACAACCCCGCCATCCTCCATCGCTTCGAGCTGTGATTTCAGCAGCCGTGTTTGATCCCCACCACGCCACGCATGCGGCATCACCTGCGTCGCCTCAGCGTCGTACCCTTCGATTGCTTCCAGATCGATATCTATGCCTGGAGAAAGAACCAACTTGTCATAAGAGACGCGTGTGCCGCCCATCATCGTCACGACGCGTGCGCTGGTATCCACGTCCACGGCAACATCCTGGATAAGATTGATACCGATGCTGCGGAGTTGGTCGTAGGAATGCGTAAGGGACTCGAGCGTGCGGAAACCGCCATAATAAAGATTAGAATAAAAGCAGCTCGTATAGGTCGGACTGCGCTCAACGAGAGTCACGTTAGCATTGGGAGCACCAACCTTAACGTACTTCGCGAGAGTTGCCCCACCCGCGCCGCCGCCAACGACAACGATCCGTGCAGCACCCTGAGCGTAAGCCGGACTGGGAAACGAGCTGAAAGCAGGTGACACCGCGAGAGCACCAAGCCCCTGCACCAGCCTTCTTCGGCTCAATTGCGTCATATCCGGCATCCTCTCAAAGCTTGCATTCTGTCACCGTCGGCTGATGTCGCAGATATCGCTGCATCCGTACAGCCATCCTCACGGTTCTGAGATCTCACCCAAAACCGTCTGCCAAAAGTTGTCTCATTGTGAAGCTTCACAGAAAGAAGCCCCGCGCAGATACGCGATCTGGAGGGCTGACTGTGGGTTGGCTGCACACCAGAAAGCCAGAGCTTTTGTCCAAGCGGCAAGGCCCCCCGCTTCCTAAAGGCATTGCGGGCAAGATCGCGCACTGCCGGGCAAAGCCGCCGGAGAATCCACCCACGACATGCCGGAAAAGAAGCCTCGGAAGCCCCCAACACAGTCACCGACCCCCAAACACCTGGGACGCAAAAGCACAAGGCAGCTCTCACGGGACCTGCTTGGCCTCGCGAATAAGCTGCTCAGATTGAGCTAAGCACTGAAACCTTTTTAAGGCGGAATTGCAGATTGTCGAGGGGAGCGCGTTATAGCTTTTGCCTGTCCCTCTACCTTCCTCGGAGGCGCATCCATCCAAAAAATCTGACCCGGACCGTTTCGTAGCACGGCATAGACGAGTTCACCTGGGTCTACGAGCGCCTCATCAGGAAGCTTGAAGCCGCCGCGCAAGAGGATCTCCCCAGCGAACTCCGAGCAATAGTAGACGCCATCACGACGCGGAGGCAGGAAGAAGATACGCCGCCAAACGGACATCCAGTCGTACCCGGTGGTCCCGAGTTGGGGCCAGACGAACCGATTGACGTCGGCGTTCCAATTAATGCGTGTCGGGATGTACCAGCATGCACCGGCACTCGACATAAGCCGCATCCCGACCCCGTGCCCACTGCGGGCCTCTAATAGAAAGAGCCGCGGCCGGGCCCCTCCTGCACTGAGCCACATTGCGATACCCACGTGGGCATAGCGGCTGCTGCTCCAGACACGAACCATCCGTCCAGAGAAAGTGTGACTCTCAAAGGCAATCAGGTCACCTGACCGGACGTTAGGACGAAGATCTTTGTAGCACAGAGAAGGAGTCGACATTCCGATCGTCCAAGGAATCACTGGGCCAAATCGGAACGAGCCTACGCAAAAGCCACACGTCCACCAAGCAACATGCGCATCTGTCCCCCACAATTCGACGCGCCCTGAAAATTCCTTTGCAGGGTGTCACCGAGAGGACAGCCGAAATGCAAAACTATTGGGACGGCGGCCCAGCCTTCCGCGAAAGAGCCTTCCCTTCTGCTCCCATATAGACCGCCAGGATGCGGACATCGCTATCGCCGCCATTGCGCCCATCATGCGCGATATCGATGGCCTCCATGAACCCGATGCCCGAACGATAGGTCCGCACGCCGTTCTCACCGTAGTCCACGGTCAACTCCCCCTCCAGTATATACGCGAACAAAGGCACCCCATGGCTGTGCCAGCCTGTCGATGCGCCAACGGGCACCGTAATGACGGCAGCCGTAACCTTCGCTGTTCCGGTGGGATACGAGATCGGCTCGCCCAGGATCGTTTCGGAAATTGAAATCAATGTATCGACGCTCGGCTGCAGAGACTTTCGGGCATCGGCAATTCCAGCGCCCATAAACGCTCCGACTAACAACGTCAGCCCGATCCCGGCAGCGACACCCGCTACGAAATGTGCGCTGCGGCGAAGGCGGCAACCTCTATTTCTTGAAGTCACAGACATTTCCACCCTCCATATTTGCAGCGTCACAGAAAGGCTTGGCCCATCGAATCCATGGGTCTGCCCGGCACCGGACATAACGGAACACGCATCGAATTTTAGGTTTGCTTTGATAGGATGTCGTTAAGCGCGTTTTTTCTTTACGGGCCGTCACCTGACATTATGACGGCAAAACTCCCATTCATGGGTTGTACGCAATTTGCTTTGAACCTTTTCCGCCGCCGATGCGACTACTAATCCGACACGCATCGGGAGATTTTTAGGATGCCAGATGGAGCAGGCAGCTGCAGACCGCGAGTTGGTCGAGCGAATTACGTCCGGCGATCAGACCGCATTGGCGGCCCTGTTCGCGCGCCATCAGGTGCGTGTTTTCCGTTTCATCTCACGAATTACGGGAAGCGACGCCGTGGCTGAAGAACTGGTCAACGAAGTCTTTATGGACGTCTGGAAGCAAGCGAGCCGCTTCGAAGCGCGCTCTGCTGTGTCGACATGGCTCCTATCGATCGCACGGAATAAAGCCTTCAGCGTCATGCGCCGACGCCGCGAGGTCGCGATGGACGACGATGCGGCAACCACTTTGGCAGATGACGCAGATACGCCCGACATAACCGCTCAAAAGAGCAATAAAGCAGATGTCATCCGCGCCTGCATGAACCATCTCAGTGCGGAACACCGCGAAATCATTGACCTCGTATACTACCACGAGATGCCGATAGCCGAGGTCAGCACAATCGTAGGCATTCCCGAGAATACCGTCAAAACGCGCATGTTTCACGCTCGCAAGCGGCTCTCGGTTCTATTGGCGGAGGCCGGTGTCGACCGGGGTTGGCCATGACCGAACATGACGAAAAGATGAGCGAACGCGAAGAAGTCGAGATGCTGTTACCCTGGTACGTCAGCGGCAAACTCGCGCCGAAGGATCAGCGCCGCGTCGAGGACTATCTCAACGCGCATCCCGATATGGCTCATCAGCTCAAACTGATCGAAGATGAAGCGGAAGCCAGCATCACCAGCAACGAAGAAATTTCCGGTGCACCTGCCGGCTCTCTCGATCGTTTACTGGCAGAGGTTGCCGCTTACGAAAAGAAACGCGTCGTAGCAAACATCCCGCGGCGCCTGTTGGCATGGACGGAAAGCCTTGCCAATGACCTGACGGCTCCCAAACTAAGATGGGCGGCTGCAGCAGTCGCCACCGTCGTAGCGATCCAGGCTGTCACGATTGGAGTCTTACTTGTTGGCGACGGCACCCAGCCACAGTTCAAGACAGCTTCTGGCGACAAGGCGCAACCAGCTGCCACAGGCGTTATCGCGCTGGTGCGTTTCACACCCGAAGCGTCAATAAACGAGATCGGATCTTTGCTGGAAACTTTCGGCGCCAGTATCGTTGCAGGCCCCATGCCCGGCGGCATTTACCGTATTAGGCTATCGACTGAAAACCTGAGCGATAAAGATGCCATAGCCCTTATAGAGCGCTTTAAGTCGAGCAACAAAATGATTAGCTTTGCGGCAAAGGCGCCAGGAGCGAAAAAGCCATGACGCGCACGCCCACGATACAATCCACACGTTCAAAGGCATGGGAGTACATTCCGATGATCGTCGGCGCTTTTTTCACAGCGCTTGGCTCGATCAGCTTGTCCGATCCGGCATTCTCGCAATCCTTTAATAGCAACAAACGCTTTCCGAACATCTCAAACCATATTCAAAAACACATTCCGGGCCCCAACATAAATAGGCAACGTCTGACCACACCTCAGCGCTTGAATCGCCCAAACCGGGCACGTCGCTTGGACCTTGAACGTAGGCGTCGCGGAGCAACCCCAAAGCTTATCGTTCCTGGCGCAAACACAAATCGCCTCGATCCTGCCGAAACCTTGCGCCGACGTCTGAACGACCGGGATGGTCGCGATACCCGTCCTGGCAATCGCGACAGAGGTAGAGGCAGTGGCAGCGGATCTGATGCTGGAAGATCCGTCATCTGCCGCAGGGGCGTGATACGCTACGGCCACTGTTACTGCCTCGCGGGCGCCGTCCGCCGTCGAGTCTCAGGAAACGTGTATACGTGCGTGACCCGGCCGCTTATCCAGCCGCAGGTGCTCGTAATCCCCGATCTCGATCGTGACCGCCCAAGTGGAAGCGATCGCATCGATGTCCATCGCCCGAAGGTGAGCGGCGGCTCTGGATCAGGCAATGGCGGCAATATCCAAAAGGTCGCGCTACCTCCTCTGCCCGCACCAAATCCGGGTCCCGGTCCCGAATTTCCAGCGGAGCTATTCGATGCGCCGCACGTGCCGGATGAAGTCATCGTATTTTTGTCTCGCGACCTCACCGACAACGACGTCAACTCTCTCGCATCCGACTACGGCCTTAATCCCGTAGAAAGCACGATGATTGAGCTGACCGGCCAACGTCTCCAACGGATGACGATCACTAACGGCCGCGACGTTGCGGAAGTAACGGGCGACATCGCCTCTGACCCGCGCGTCATCTCTGCGCAACCCAACCTGCTCTACAGGATGCGCAATCCAAAGCCGATTGACGGATCACCTGGTCAGAACGATCAAAACGAAAATGCCCCTGATCCCGGTGACGGCTCAAAGGAAGATCCGACGTTGCCCGATAAGACGCCAGGCAACAAAGCGGAAGCTCCCCCGCTCCCCCAACGGCCAAACGCGATTGAACCGGAACCGGCTATAGCCGAAAGCCACTCAAACCCCGCCGCTTCAGACAAAACAGACACCAAGTACAACGTCGCCAGCGGTGCGCCACCATCCAATGGGGCAGCCACGACCGACGAATTACAGTACGCGTTGTCGAAAATTAGTGCCCCAGCCGCCAACCATCTCGCCAGCGGTCGCGATACTCTGGTCGCGGTCATCGACACCGGCATCGAAGAGACTCATCCCGAGCTAGAGGGTGCTGTCGCTGACCGCTTCGACGCCATTGGGGATCGCAAAGGTGCAAAACCCGACCACGGAACCGCTATTGCCGGCATTGTGTCGGCTCATAAGACTGTGCGAGGCGTTGCCCCAGATGCACGCCTGCTAGATGTGCGCGCCTTTTACGTCGACGAAAAGAGCAAGGAGGTCGAGGCCAGCAGCTTCATCCTCGCCAAGAGCGTTGATTGGGCTTTTACGCAAGGTGCCCGTATCTTCAACATGAGCTTCACAGGCCCACATGACCCAACGCTGGAAGAACTCACGACGGAAGGATACAAAAAGGGTGCGATTTTCATCGCCGCTGCTGGTAACGATGGTCCCAAGGCGGCGCCGGCCTACCCTGCCGCCTATCGCAGTGTAATAGCCATCACCGCCACCGACCAGGCAGACCGCATCTATGCGGATGCCAACCGCGGGTCCTACATCACCGCCGCCGCGCCAGGAGTCGACATCCTGGTACTGGCGCCGGAACAGTCGATGAATTTCCTGTCGGGCACATCGATGGCTGCCGCCCACACCAGTGGCTTGGCCGCGCTCCTCTATCAGCGCAATCCGGCAATATCTCCCGATCGCATCCGCTCTATTCTGAGCAGGACTGCACACGATCTCGGACCTGAAGGTTACGACGAGGAATATGGCGCCGGCCGTATCGACGCTGCCGCCGCGCTTCAGGAAGCCACGCGCAGCAGCAGAAGCGACTAATTATAAAAAAGGGTGTGAACCTTTTCACCCGTTCCATCGACCAAACACTATCGGCAAAAAATCGCCTGCCGATAGTGCTAACGAGAACGGAGTGTTGAGTTATGCATCCATCAGTGCGGCACAGCCGTAGCTCTCAATCGAAACGGCCACCACGAATTTACATGAGGGCCGGCCGCCGCTCGGAAGAAACCCCACTTTGTCGAGAAAAGGATCGCACCCTATCCCACATCCTCGCCAGTCTGCTGTTGCTCGTGCTCCTGTTTATCGGCCTTCGCGCAACAGCAACGGCAGAACCATCACCATCTGCGAGCAATATAGCCCCAGCGCTTCACATCTCGCGTGCCCACGCATCGCTATAAAGCGGCAACAGACTTTCAATCGGCACGATTATGTCCCGCTCCAAATCGTAGACTGGGAGATCTTTGATCAGATCGATCTTCGCCGGACCACGCGCAAACGTAAGCGCTCCACTCACGTCGCGTGAATCGCGATGCCGGGCAGGCCATGCCTTGATAGTCTCGATCGAAGAAAGCACGGGTCCAGCAAGATCGCTGCGCACAAAGAACGCATTCACACCCGTCGAGTTGGTGCCGACGAACGCATAGCCACGCTCCTCTGCAAGCGAGATCATAGCTTTGATGGAAGCTCCAAAATATTGGCCCGAATGATGCGCGGAGAGACGTCGGAACGAGGGATCGTACGGAATAGTGATTGAATGATGATCACCCAACACACCGTTGATCTCCGCGATCAGAATCGCCGGATTGACGGAGGCGATCGCCTTCAAAACCCAATAGTCATTTCCATCAATATCGACACTCAAAATACCAAGCTCGCCTGCGAACCCGTTACGAGTGATCAGGTCGTTGATATTTTCAGCCGTGATAAAAGCGCTCTCAGCAACAAGATCATGCTTCCAATGGATCGCTTCTGAACGCACATAATCCATGTGGGCCGAATTGCCATCGAGGACGAGCCCGCGCCAGCCACGGTTCTGCAACAGGAACCTCGTATTGGCCTCTCCAAAATTCTCGACACCAAATTCAACGAACGAACGGTCGATATTGGGCAGTTTGTGGCACAGCCATTCAATAATGCCGTCCTCACCCCACTGAGACGTCACGCGGAATTCAACATCAGCAAGCGTCTTGATCTGCTCGCGCTGGCGAACCTGCATCGCAGCGATCTGCCCATTCAAGAAAAGAGACCTCTCAAGCAGCTCTTTGCTCATAGCAAACGTATGACCATGAGAGGCAAGGATATGGTCAAGCCGCCCCGTCAGGCCGTGAAAAATCTTTCTGAACATGTCCCCCGTATGCTCCCCCACACTCTCTAAATTCACATACACACTAGTTGGCAAAATGGACGAATACCCCTCTTATCGTGTGTCCTCATAAGGTCGGAAGACCACGGCAAAGGTTCTCAACACAACGACGCATCACCTCTCGGGTAACATCAACAAGGATCACCAGGTAACTCATCATGGTTCAACGCATTTCCAGTGGCTCTCCTTTTGAACAGACGTTTGGCTATTCTCGCGCCGTCAAGGACAGAGACATGATCTATGTCTCCGGCACAACCGGATACGATTACGCGTCGATGACGATGCCTGATTGCCCTGGGGAGCAGGCCAGAAATGCACTGGAGACAATAGCGAAAGCGCTTGCCGACGCAGGAGCGTCTCTCGCGGATGTCGTGCGCGTGGTCTACTACGTAACCGACGTCGCGCATGTCGATGCCGTTGTTGCAGCGGTTGGGCCCAAGTTTTCCGAAATTAGACCCGCAGCATCAATGGTAATCTGCGGTCTCATCAAGCCTGAGATGAAAGTCGAGATCGAAGTCACGGCCCGGATCGGCGCCGCGCAATCCTAAGTGACTGAAAGGGCTCCGCAACTGTTAGCAGCCAATTCCTGGCCTAACGCACAGAGGGATTTCATGACGGCCAACGTGATTCTGATCCCCGTCGCTCCGGGTGAGTTGATCGACAAGATCACGATCCTGAAGATCAAATCGGAGCGCATAAGCGATTCCGACAAGCTCACGAACGTACGCCGCGAGCTGGAGATATTAAGAGCCGAGCAACACCGTCATATCCCAAACTTACCACAAGTTATGGAGATGCAGACGCGGCTCGAAAACGTAAACGGTCGCATTTGGAATCTGGAAGACACCATCCGGGATTGCGAACGTAACAAGGATTTCGGCGAGCTGTTCCTGGAAACGGCTCGCGCGATCTACCGCACCAACGACGAGCGCGCCGCCATAAAAAAGGAAATAAATCTCCACCTTGGCTCACAGATCGTGGAAGAAAAATCGTACGCGAACTACTGACGCCCCCGACAGCGAGCACATCGGCGCCATCACCATCCCGTGAAACGTGGCGGGATCTTTCACGCGTTATCATTAACGCGACAGCGACATATATGGTGCATCGCAGTTATGATATTGAACCAGCGCCGAGGGATCGGTCGGACTGGGGTAAGGTCGTTGACAAAACTATACAAATTAGCCGGAAAGCGAATTTACGTTGCTGGCCATCGCGGAATGGTCGGCGCGGCCCTGGTGCGCCAATTGCGTAAACTCGGAATGGAGCCTCTGACCACAAGCCGAGACGAGGTCGATCTCCGTAACCAGGCCGACGTCCGCCATTGGTTTGAAGTTCATAAGCCTGACGTCGTGTTTTTAGCGGCTGCAACTGTGGGCGGAATTCTCGCCAATGCCACGCGGCCAGCAGAATTCATTTACGACAATCTTGTCATTGAAACGAACGTGATCGATGCGGCCCACCGCAACGATACCGAACGAGTGATCTTCCTCGGATCGAGTTGCATCTATCCTAAACACGCTCCCCAACCGATCAGCGAAGACAGTCTTCTCACCGGTCCTCTAGAACCAACAAACCAATGGTATGCGATCGCGAAGATTGCCGGCGTAAAGCTGGCCCAGGCGTACCGCGAACAATACGGACGGCACTACATTTCAGTGATGCCGACCAACCTTTACGGCCGCGGTGACAATTTCAATCTGGAAGGCGCGCACGTTATTCCGGCACTCATGCGTAAAGCGCATGAAGCGAAACTCGCTGGTTCAGACAAACTTTCCGTATGGGGCACAGGACAAGTCCGCCGCGAATTCCTGCTTGTTGACGATCTGGCCGACGCGCTCGTGTTTCTTGCCGAGCATTATGACGCCCCCGACCCAATCAACGTCGGCGTAGGCAGCGACATAGCGATCAAGGAGCTGGCGACACTCATCTGCGACGTCGTCGGCTTCGAAGGCGAACTCGCAACAGACCCCACGAAACCCGACGGCACACCGCGCAAGCTGATGGACGTTAGCCGCATCAACAGCCTCGGCTGGCATGCCCAAACATCATTGGATGTTGGCCTGCGCGATACCTACGACTGGTATTTGCAGAATCTGGGCAAAGTGCGGTCATAAAATATGTGGAACACGCCCTATCTATCTTGAGCCCAGCACAACAACTTGGCAGGGTCATTCTCCTCAGATCATTCAGACGGCTGATTTATACGACGTCAGCATCTGACGCGGTCTCTTGCTCTTCGCGTCCCTTTCAAGCGGACGGGGGAGCATCGACCCACCATGATGGGGGGCACGGCCGAGATGCGTCCTCACAACGGATTGCAGTACTTTGAAGTCAAAGGTTGGCACAAAGACGCGGGCACCCAGATCGCAGTGACGTCCGCCGCAGATATCGTGACGGCGCGGCGTATCATTTCCTCCCAGGTCTCCGCCCTGACCGAACGGTGTCAACAGCTTGATCGCAACTTAAAAAAATCCGGAACATTCGACGCCGAAATTGAAAAGTCGAAGACGCACCCATCGTTCGATCTGACCATCACGAAAGGAAAAGCGCCCTCCCCCGCCACCTGGCAACCACTCCAAGAAAATAGTCCCCCGCGTCAGGAAAAGGCGCCCCGCGATCAAAGCGTGGTTGATTGGCTCACAACAAACTCGATCACAGGATCGACTTATCTAACCTGTGGCACGGCAAGCCAGACTCCTTTGTGCGCACAGCTGAAACAACGCGACTTTAAAATAGTTGGCGTTCTATCCGGAGAAGGAAAACGTCAACCAGTTGAATCGGGCCACCCCGACCGCAGCCGCCCGCAAGCCGGTTCTTTAGCTCAATGGTTTGCTGATACGCCAACAACCGCACGAGCTGATATCGCAGGCTATATTCTCGACGCCACCGCCACCACAACAGATCTCAACCTTATTCGACACCGCGTGCTTCCTGGGCAATATGTCTGCACCGAACGCTATTCCAAAGTGGCCGAGGGCTTCGCATCGGACTGGGACGGCCGCATTATCGAATGGCCTCAACACGTCATGTTCCTGGATCCCGGGCCCCGTTATCTCGATCCACTCTTCATACCCAACGATCGTCTGCACGAAACCAATTGGCCCAAAATTTCGGTCGTAACAGTCAGTTACAATCAGGCTCCCTACCTTGAAGATTGCCTTCGGTCTGTTCTCGACCAGGGCTATCCCAACCTTGAATACATCGTCATCGACGCCGCTTCGTCCGATGGCAGCCAGGAAATCCTGCAGCGCTACGCGCCCCAACTTTCACGCCTCATCATTGAGCCGGACGAAGGCCAATCGCATGGCCTCAACAAGGGGCTTGATGTGGCAACGGGCGATATCCTGACGTGGATCAACAGCGACGACATGCTGGCCCCCGGCGCCCTGCGCCGCGCAGCGCTCGCTTTCCTAGACAATCAGTGCGACCTGATGGTCGGTGGATGCGAGCGGATTACCGAAAACAGCGCCGAAGTTACCTCGCTCCATCACCCAGCCTTACCTTATGGACGCGCAGTCCCCCTCGGCTTCTTCGAGCACTTCATGTGGACCAACTCATGGGAGCGCGGCGACTATTTCTACCAGCCGGAAGTTCTGTTCACCGCCGACATCTGGCACAGGTCTGGCGGCTACCTGAAACAGCACCTGTACTGGGCGATGGACTGGGAGCTCTGGATAAGAATGGGGCTCGCTGGCGCGATCATCACTCACATCCCGGACACCATTGGGCGGAGCCGCGAACATGAGGCCCAAAAGACAACCTCGGAACAACGGTATCTCCATCAGCTCAAGAACATCTTGCTTGAACACGACGACGCACTCTCCCAGCTTCAACAAAGTTCAGGGGACTTACCGAAGGGCGAAATTCCAGACTGGATCAATTTCGACCCCATTCACGGCCCAGCACACGTTCCACTTAGCTTGTATCAACGCATTTGGATGTTGCGCGATCCACAAAGACTGCACATCGCAATTCAACATCGCTTACCCGAGCCGGTAAAAACTCAGATCAAGCGATTGTGGCGCCTCCGCCATCCGGAAAATCTGCGCGCCGCAATCAACCATCGCATCCCGCCACGGCTCAGGGATTATCTGCGTGAAAAACGGAAGTCCCTCCGATACGACCTCAGCGGCGTGAGCTTCATCAATCGCGTCCGTCTGAAAGAGTGGACCCGAAGCCGAGAGCTACTGGTCAAAGCGGAACACGATGCGCAAGAGGCTCGGGCGATACGCGCCAAATTGGAAACCGAGATCGCACAACTGCGCTTGCGCTGTACCGAATTGTCGGAACAGTGCCTGGAATTGAATGACCGGATCGCAAAGTCACCCGACGAAGAGCAGTCCACCGCTGAGGTAATCTCAGAAAGCATAGCCAATTTTGCCACGAAGCTACTGTTCGACCGGACAGCCGATTTGCAATCGCGCCAAACCATTGCGGCATATCTCGCGCACGGCAACACCGTTGAAGATGCTCTGCGAACCGTAGCCATCCAGTGCTATTCTGAACAATCAAAGGTCACCTTCGCCGCGAACCGCCGACTACTTGCACGGCCGGTAGCGATGCCAGAATTGTCCGCCACCGAGCATCAACGAGGCGAGTTCACAATTATTGATGTCGGGGCCGAGCCGCTCGACTTCGAGGCTCATGTGTATGCGGCGCTCCCCAAGTACCGACCATCCCTGATTATCGGTTTCGATCCAACCGACCAAGATGCTCCCAAGGTAGAGACAAGCGAAAACGATGAAGCTCTACGATGCGAAATTCGCACGTTGCCATACTTCATCGGGGACGGTCATCCGGCAACATGCAATCTTGCACGCATGCAACCAACATCCTCGCTCCTTGAACCAAACCTTACGCTTGCCCGTCGGTTTTCCTTACTCGCCGAGGCATTAGAAATCGTGGAAAGCCGAGCCGTTGAAACACGCCGGCTTGATGATGTCATTGCAGAACAAAATATCTCTGATCGCTGGATTGATTTCGTGAAGATCGACGTCCAAGGCGCAACGCTACCCGTCTTAAAAGGCGCGCGAGAAACTCTGTCGCGAACGTTGATCTGCCACTTGGAGGCTGAGTTCACAGAGATCTATTTGGGAGAAGCGCTTTTCAGCGACATCGACAGATATATGCGCGAGCTGGATTTCGTTCTGATGGACATCGCGACCCTTGGCCGACAGCGCTACAACGCCTTTGATGTCACGGAGGACCGCTTTTTCCACGCCGGCCGTTTGTTGTGGGCAGATTGTGTATATGTCCGCCACCTGGATGATCCGGAAAAACTAACCGACGCCGAGCTTCTCAAACTCGCCGAAATCGCCCACGTTGTATACGGAAAATACGACGTGGCCGCATTTGCACTCCAAACCGTTTCAAATCGTGCCGAGTCCACCGTCTACGACGACTACACCGCGATATGGAACTGATCCTGAGCGGCGTTTTAAAGACAAATCGAGCAAGGCATCAGTTGGTATGAACCTTGCTCGATACTCGATTGATGACCTGAGCGAGGGATCGAAAAGTCGTGTCGCAACCTCGGCGACAACCAAAAGAGGGGCTAGGCTTAATGTCTGAACGTCGTGTTGCGTTAATCACCGGTGTCACCGGCCAGGATGGCGCATATCTCGCCGAGTTTCTGCTCGACAAAGGCTACGAAGTACACGGCGTGAAACGTCGCTCTTCGCTGATTAACACCTCACGCGTTGACCATCTTTACCAGGATCCACACGTATCTGACGGGCGGTTCCGGCTGCACTACGGCGACCTCACCGACAGTTCCAATTTGATACGATTGATCCAGGAAACCCAACCAACCGAGATTTACAACCTCGCTGCGCAAAGCCATGTCGCAGTGAGTTTCGAAACTCCGGAATACACGGCCAACTCTGACGCGATTGGCACACTGAGGCTGCTCGAGGCTATTCGGATTCTCAAACTGGAAAACGAATGCCGCTTCTATCAGGCCTCCACCTCCGAGCTCTACGGCAAGGTGCTTGAAACCCCCCAACGCGAAACCACCCCCTTCTATCCCCGCTCGCCTTATGCCGCAGCGAAGCTCTACGCTTATTGGGTGACCGTGAACTATCGGGAAGCCTACGGAATGTTCGCAAGCAACGGCATTCTGTTCAATCACGAAGGGCCGACACGCGGTGAAACGTTCGTAACCCGCAAAATCACGCGCGCCGTCGCAGCGATCACCAATGGCAGGCAGGATCGCCTTTACCTTGGCAATCTCGACGCCAAACGCGACTGGGGCTTTGCCCGCGATTACGTAGAAGGCATGTGGATGATCCTGCAGCACGAAAAGCCGGACGATTTCGTCCTGGCTACAGGCGAAACACGTTCCGTGCGCGAATTCGTGGAAGCGGCGTTCGCCGTTGTCGGAACCCAAATTGAGTGGCGCGGCAAAGGCGTCGACGAGACGGGCGTGAATAGCAAGACGGGCGAAACACTCATCTCTATCGACCCACGCTACTACCGCCCAACGGAGGTCGACTTGCTTTTGGGCGACGCGACCAAGGCCCGGGAAGTCCTGGGATGGGAACCGCAGACCTCATTTGAGGAACTGGTGGAGATGATGGTCAAGTCGGATCTGGTCGCCGATAACTACACACCATCAATGGTTCAGGGACAGCATTGAGACACGAATTAGGTGGAGCCCGCTCAAGACGGGCGCCCACTTCCCCGGCATCTCGATGCCTCCAGCGCTTCGAAGGATCAATAACCCGCGAGCTTACCGCGCCACTGCAACCAGCGCGCGAACGCCATAGGCAAGCGGGCGCAATCCTCCAGGGACAATGTATGCTTGTCTCGCTGACCGGCATTACCGCTTCGCGTCTCAGAACGAAGTTGCTTTGCGCGTAATAGAGACAACGCCTGCGCCACAGTCCGGCGTTGTTGCGCGCTGAGAACCGGCGTCTTCAAGATAGTCCCCAACACCTCGATATCCGACCGCCATATCCGATCACGCGCATCGCGATCCCCCGCGAGCGTGAGTGACCCGGCATGTGTGCGATAGTGATAGGTGGGCACTCTCACACCCATCCCCCTCACCCCCTTTAGAAGAACGCGAACAAGAAATTCGCGATCCGCACCAACGCCAAGATCCGTGCGGAACGGACCAACCATGTGGAAGACGGAGGCCCGAAACAAACGCGCGTTGATCGCCGGAATTCCAAACGCTAGTCCCGGAAGCGACAACTTCGTTTGTGAGTAGATGACGCCGGAATCGTCGAACACAGGGCCACACGATACGCCCCCCATGATCATGTCAGCACTTTTGTGAAGGTCGAGTGCATTAAACAACTTCGACAAACCGAAGCCATGCAGAACATCATCCGAATTTAAAAGCGCAACATATTCAGCCTTGGCTTCGCCAATCGCACGGTTGAGACCGTCGTAAAGTCCTCGATCGGTCCCATCTAAGATACGTACAAATGGATAATCCGCCGCAATTGAACGCGTCGCGTCGTCAGAACCGCCGTCCGCGATCACCACTTCAAAGTTCACATTGACCAGTGCTCTCGGCACGCTATCCAGCGCCTTTGCAATAAAGCGCTCCGCATTTAGCGTCGGCATAACGAGACTGATCTGAGGTCGCATGCGTGTCTCTCGTCCGCGGGAACAGCTTGCGTAAGGTTGGGCTAAGCCATTATGTCTACAGACACTATCTTTTCGTCTCTCAATCCAAACGCCCAAGGATAGGTCCACCTCGGGCCACCAACTTCAAAGAACAGCTGATCATGTCTGAAAGCTTTGTCGGGCTTGCCGAAGCTCTCTTGCCATCTGTACTCGCAGCCGGCGCAAAAACAATGCACTACTTCCGCACCGGCGTCGAAACCGAGACCAAGGCTGATGGCTCGCCCGTCACACTGGCCGATCAGGCGGCAGAAGAAATACTGCTTGAAGGACTAAGTCGAGCTGCACCCGGCGTTCCTGTCGTGGCAGAGGAATCGATGTCTGCGGGGAAGGTGCCAAACCTCGAAGATACATTCTTTCTGGTTGACCCTCTTGATGGCACACGCGAGTTCATCAACCGGCGTAACGAATTCACGATCAACATAGGACTGATCAGAGACAAACGTCCCATATTCGGCATCATCTTTGCCCCAGCCCTATCGCAACTCTATCTGACCCTGGCTGATGATCATGCCATATCCGCCCCGCTCGATCCTGATGCCGAAACATGCTCACTGCAGGGTCTTAACGCCGATCGCATGCGGACCAGCGCGCTCAACGCTGAGAGCGGAATGACAATCGTCGCCAGTCGCTCGCATGGGTCTGAAGCTCTGGAAAATTGGCTGGCCGATGTTGACGTCGCGGGCCGCGCCAATATCGGGTCCTCACTCAAATTCTGCTTGGTCGCAGCAGGCAAGGCCGACGTCTACCCGCGCTTCGGACCAACGATGGAATGGGACACCGCAGCAGGCCACGCTATCGCGACAGCCGCCGGCGGCGTGGTAACGCAAACAGACGGATCACCATTTCTGTACGGCAAGCTCGAAAAAGGCTTTTTGAATCCCAGCTTCATCGTCTGGAACAGCGAAGGCAATCCTCTCCTCTCGCGCGTTCGAGACGGTAAGAGATAGCACCAGCGCATCGCAATCGCGGCAAGACCCAACCCAAACTCCTTTACTTGAAAGGCGACTCAATACGAAATATACTGCATACTGAGAAAGGCGGTCGCGACGACTGCCGGACGTGCATAGGTCGGGGGAACAATGCACATCAGACACAAGAAGACCTGTCGCGTCTGTAAATCCCCCTCGCTCAAACCTGTAATCGATCTACAGCCGCAATATTTACAAGGCTCATTCGTCAAGGCTGGGACACTATCGCCGCCCTTGCGAAAAATCCCTACGTCTCTTGTTCGCTGCGACGTATCTGCGGAAGAAGGCGCTTGCGGACTTTTGCAGCTCCAGCATTCAATCCCCCCAGAAATACTGTATGCGAACTACTGGTACCGGTCCGGCACGAACCGGACGATGCGCGATCATCTCCAGGGTATCGTTCACGCGGCGATGGCAATCGTCGCGCCGAACGACAAACGCGTTCTAGATATCGGCTGTAACGACGGTACGCTGCTTGCCACCTATCCAAAGGACTTCGAACTGTGGGGGTTCGATCCATCCGATATTGCTCAGGAAATTACGGATTGGGTCCAAGTCGTTGGCACCACCTTTCCAAGCTCCCAGGGACGCGCCCGAATCGCAGGTCGTAAGTTCGATGTCATTACGTCAATCGCCATGTTCTACGACCTTGAAGACCCGATCGATTTTGCTTCCAACATAAAGCAATCACTAGCGGACGACGGCATCTGGATTCTGGAAATGTCGTACATGCCGCTCATGCTCAAGATGAACTCATTCGACACGATTTGTCATGAGCACTTGGAGTATTACAGCCTCGAGGTTCTGCACTACATTGCGCGCGCCGCGGGTCTGCGTATCTTCCGCGCCGAGCTCAACGCGATTAACGGCGGCAGTATCCGCTGCTACGTCTGCCATGAAAGCTGCATCAAATACGACACGCGAGAAGCCGATAGCTACATTCGCCGCCTACAGCTCATGGAATTTGAAATGCAGCTCGACACCGACGAGCCCTATCGCGCGTTTCAGGGGCGCATCGAACGGTTGCGCGAAGACATGAATAAGCTCATGGGATGCATCCGGGCGAACGGCGAAACAGTCCACGTCTACGGCGCGTCAACCAAAGGCAACGTGCTGTTGCAATGGTATAATATCGATACCTTCAAGATCGAATATGCCGCTGACCGCAACCCGCAAAAAAATGGCGCGCAAACCCTCGGAACGAATATCAAAATCATATCAGAGGAAAAATCACGCGCGATGAAGCCGGACTATTATCTCGTACTCCCTTGGCATTTCCGCCGTGAATTCATCGAACGAGAAGCCGAAACGATCCGCAACGGCACCAAGATGCTATTCCCGTTGCCAACGATTGAAGTTGTCGACGCGACCAACTTGGAGGCGAGCCTGGAGGGCGCCGAGCTGACGCCAAATCGGCTTGAAGAAATTCTTGGCATCTGAGACACCTCCCCCTCCAACCGGATTGCGTTCACTCGTTATCGGAGCCAACGGGCAGGACGGCTCGTATCTTGCCGAACATCTTTTACGCTGTGGCTGCCGGGTCGTGGGCCTTGGCCGTCAGGCGCAATCGCGTTTCATTCCGGGCACCACACCGGGCTATACGTACGTCCCTGTTGATCTCAGCCGTGACCGCGAAACACTCCCCGATCTTCTTGTTAGAAGCCGTCCCGATCGCATCTATCATTTTGCAGCAGTACATGGCGCATCCGGCTTCGCTTATGAAGAACACGGACAGGACGCGTTGCAGGTCAATATCGGCAGCGTTCATCAGGTGTTGGAATACATCCGAACCACAAACCCCGAAGCGTGCCTTCTCTATGCCAGTTCAGTGAAAGCCTTTAACGCAAAGCCTGCCGGCCGAGTTCACGAAGAGCTCCCACGTCACTCGACATGTCTTTATTCCATCACCAAAAATGCCGCCACGGATCTGATCGGCTACTACCGGCATCACCACAATGTTCGAGCCACCACGCTCTTTCTGGCCAACCACGAAAGCCCCAGACGTCCCAGCCATTATGTACTGCCGCGCATAACGCAAATGTTGGCGGCTGCACTAAGCGGCGAGCAACCGAGCGATCCGCTTCGTTCGCTAAACTTCTCTTGCGACTGGGGGAGCAGCGCGGAGTTCGTCGAACTTGGCACACGTTTGCTGGAAGTGTCTCCGAACCAGGACTACGTGATGGCAACAGGAAGGACATGGACCGGTTTTGAACTCGTTCGAGAGCTTTTCTCTCTCGCGGAACGCGACTGGCAAAATCATCTCCCCGTTTTAGAACCCATCGATACGTCGTATGCCGCCACGTTCGGCGCCGATATCTCTCGCATGGTTAGTGTCCTCGGATATGGCCCACAAAAGAATGCGTTGGATGTCGCGCTCTGGATCCTCGCAGAAAATCACGGCCTACACCTCCGCCGTCATCCAGCCCGACGGGTCTCCACAAAGTGACCGACATCCTCCTAGGACAGCTTGGCTCGAATGGTGATTGCCTCTACGCAACGACAATCGCCCGTCAGATCAAACACGATTTCCCGGAGTGCCGACTGACGTGGGCAATCTCTTCGCTATGTAGACGCGTGATTGAGAACAACCCGCACGTTGACGAGATATGGGAAATTCCCGTTGCGTCCTGGGGCGACCTGAACGCAGCGTGGAATGCACTGGAGACAGAGGCAGCCCGCGAGCTTGCCCGTGGGCGATACCAACACACCTTCCTCACGCAGATCTGCCCCAACCACTTCGGCAACTACGACGGTACGATCCGTCCATCGATTTTCCGGAACTACCCGCGGCCGATCACTGTCCCTGTCGAAACGGTCATTGAACTAACCGATACCGAAAAAGAGACAGTCGCCCAGTGGGTCCGGAATAAGGCGCTGTCAGACTTTGAAAAGGTCGTCCTTTTCGAATGCTCTTCGAAATCGGGGCAATCATTTGTAACGCCCGCATTGGCCGTCGAAATCGCGCGCGCCGCACTCACCAAAAACCCGCGCATCGCCTTTATCCTGTCAACGCACGAAACGATCGCATCGGATCGACCGCAGATCATCCACGGTGGCGATCTCTCAATGCGCGAAACAGCGGCCCTGACGCATCACGCCGATCTCTTTGTCGGCTGTGGCAGCGGGTTGACTGTCGTCGCCACCAGCGCTGCAGCGAAACCAAATCTCCCGAACATCCAAATCCTCAAGCGCGCGACCTCGGTCTATGCCTCGTTCAAACACGATTTTGAGTACTTTGAGAAACCGAGCAGTCACTTCTTGGAAGCAACACACGCGAATACTGATCGATTGGCCCGCACAATCCTCGCAGCTCTCCAACACGGGATCGCAGAAGCCAACAAAGAGTTCGGCGAAGAGATATCGCTCGATTTCCGCTGGTACTGCGAACTCATAGATCAAATGCTGCTGCAAAACCGCCAGTTCATCGAAGCAGCGAACTCTTTAACCGTCACGATAGAGCGCTATGGACCTCGCTCAGACCTAGTCCGCTTCGGCAAGGCGCTCGTGCTACCGTTTCTCGAGTTGGATCCCTCCGCACAGTTTCCACGCGGCCGCGAGATTATCGATCGCATCCACGCCGCCATTGCGACCGCGTAACAAGCACGCCGACAGCTTTATCCCCTATCCTCGCGCGCCGTCTATTCTGGTTCCGAACGACATCACGACGGAGCGTGGGATGGAGCACACCCCTAACCTCGGCCTGCCCTACATCATGGCGGCTCAAGCTCAAAAGCATGTAACGCACAACGAAGCGATACGTGCGCTCGACGCGATTCTGTATCTCGCCATTCAGGACCGAACCCTCACGACATCACCAGAAGATCCTGAAGAGGGTGCACGCTACATCGTTGCCGCCCCGGCCACGGCCAATTGGGCCGGCCATGAAAATGAAATCGCCGCCTTTCAGGATGGAGCCTGGATGTTCTATCCGCCACGCGAAGGCTGGATCGCGTGGCTCACCAACGAAGAGCAAACACTCCTATGGAATGGAGTAGCTTGGACAGCTTTTGGTGGCGGAGGTACCCCCACAGAGTTCGGGATTAATGCAACAGCCGACGCAACAAACCGCTTGAGCGTATCATCGCAGGCCAGCCTTTTCTCTCACGAAGGCAGCAGCCACCAGATTAAGATCAACAAGGCCGCACCGACTGATACGGCCAGCACGCTTTATCAAACAACCTTTTCAGCCCGCGCCGAGATGGGGTTGATGGGTGATGACGATTTTCACTTCAAGGTATCCCCCGATGGGGCCGCATGGCATGAAGCTATTGTCATCGATAAGGACACTGGCTCCGTCACGCTGCCGAATACAGCCCTCCCCTCGGGCGGAGGAAGGGAATTGCTCGCGGCACCGCGAACATATTATGTCGACGGAGGCGCGGGTTCGGACACGAATACAGGCCTCTCTGCGCCCGATGCGTTTGCCACCATTCAGAAAGCCATCGACATCGTCGCAAGCCTGGACTTGGGCATCTACGACGTCACAATCCAGATTACATCTGGTACGTACACAGCCACGAACATATTGAAGCCGCTCGTCGGATCCGGACGTTGCTATATCGTCGGCGATGAGGGAACACCGGCCAATGTCACCATCGACGTAGCCTCAAACGCTTGCTTCACCGCTGACAACACCTACGCAATCTACCATCTGCGGGGGATGAAATTGGCAACCACAGGCACGCCTGGGTACGCGATCAAGGCTATGGGCCCCAGCAAAATTTATTATGGAAATTTAGATTTCGGCACTTGCACAAACAGCCATATGTATGCCGAGAACGGCGCGAATATCGAAGCGGACGGGAACTATACGATTTCCGGAAACAGCGCCTATCATTGGCTCGTTTCGGCGGCCAACGTCCAGGTCGTCGGTCGAACAATCTCGCTGACAGGCGTACCCGCCTTCGGAACCATCGGAACACAAGCCTTTGCCGCCGGACTACGAACGGGCGCACTTGTTGTCATCGGTAACACCTACGTGGGAACAGCGACCGGCAGGCGATATTTCGCGTCGAGCAATGGTCTTGTCGACACCAACGGCGCAGGCACATCGCATCTTCCTGGAGCTTCAGCTGGAGCAGTCACAACCGGTGGCGAGTACATTTAGGCAACCATCACGCGACCATGTTGTTGGCGTCCTACCGACCTCCGCCTTGAGCGAGCACGTCGGCTTTATAGCCAAAGAACGCCATTTCCTCTTTGAAATAGTCATCCAACCATCGGATCGTCTCTGGGCGGAGTTTTTTTATATAATTGCCAGGATGAACTTGGCGGATATGGCGTGTATCCACTTCGTCGGATGGAATCACATCGTGTTGCGCAGCAATAGCGTCCACTACGTCGCGTGAGATGTCCCAACCAAAATGCGCAGCAAGACCGGCAACCCAATCGGGCTTTTGGTAGATAACGTCTTCATACCGATACATCCGTGTCTCACAAACACCGCACAGCAAAATCCTGTAATTCATAAGGAACGCACGGAATGTTTCCGCTGCGCGCTTGACGTAGTCGTCAATCTCAAGGGCGCGGGCGAGGTCGCGCATCGACATGTTGGCGTTGACGCTTTTCAAGACCTTTCCGGGTTCAGGATGGCTGTCACGCATCGAGAAGTAGTGCGAAACGAGCATATCTCGCGGGTCGCGCACAAGAAGAACAGGACGTGACTGTTTGAGGATCGGAATATCGAAACGACGGGGAAAATAGCGGAAGCCGCCATAACAATAGCCCCGAGGCAGAAAAATCGCCGATGTATCCGCCGGCATATTCTTATCCGGCAAACCGATCGCGAAATACTCCTGCATGATCGAGACATAGGTCACACCAGCGCTGGCGGAAAGCTTGCGCATAATGCCATCGAGCAGAACCGATCCTGACTTGGGCATCGCAAAAACCAAAGCGCTCGGCAGATCAGAACGGTCCGTTGGTGGCAGCGTGAAGAGCACGCGCCTTTCACCACCATCATCAAATTCCACGGAAGGGAGCGCAGCCCCCCCATCATGGGCCCTGCCTCCGAAAAAGAACCGCTTGCGCATCGTGGCTCCCCTTAGGTCGAAAATCAGGGCGGGGATGAAATAATCTCCGTCCCGATGCAAGTCCACAGCCGCAATGATTGAAGCGCTCAAAATACGGCCAAACGTCCGGACCAACGATTGCATGCAGCTCTGAGCAACGGAACTATCCACAGACAACGGATCATTTCGGAGGCGACCCGGCTTCCTAAACGCACACAAAGCGTATCATGATGCAACGTAGTCTGACCGTTTTAAATTGTACCATTCATTCCGTACGCTTTTGCAGCAACACCGTCCTTTTTTGCTCAGCTGTCCGCATACAGCTCAATTGAATGACATACACCCACACGCGACACGCTCGTCACCAGAAATGGTGAATGTCTAGCCACAACAGCCGCGAAGGGACCATGAAGATAAGCGTCGTCATCCCCGTCTCTCAACGCCAGAAATCTGCCGAACGTGCGCTGCGCTCGGCCTTGTTGCAGGACGGCCCTGTTCACGAAGTTCTTGTCGTTGACGACGCCTCCTCTCCTCCATTTAGGTTGCCCGACGAGCTCAAGAACGACAATCGCATTCGCATCATACGCAACGAAGTCAACGTAGGCGCAGGGGCAAGTCGCGAGGCTGGATGCCATCACGCAAAGGGAGATTGGATTGCCTTTCTTGACTCCGACGACTACTGGCTGCCTGGAAAACTCGCTGCGCAAGCATTCCTCGCGCAACGAGACTTCACCCAAAACCCAGGTGCGCTCGTTTGTTACTCTTCGGGCTACCAAACCATTAGGCGTAGAACCGGAAAGCAACGCGGCTTAGTGCCAGCCGAAAGTTCTCACGCAGAGGACTTCGCCAGCGCCTGCTGGTTTATGCCGGGCTCAACCGTGCTCATAAGCAAACGCGCGCTCAAGAAAACAGGACCATTTGATTTGAGCCTGCGGCGGCTCGAGGATCTCGATTGGTATATGCGATTCGGGCTTGCCGGCGGTCGCCTGCGCGTTGCTGCAATCAAAGGAGCCGTAATCGAAATCGGCGAGCGGCCAACTCCCCTTCAGATACACGAAGCTTGCGGTCTAATTGAGCAAAAGTGGCTAAATCCAAACGCCGACATCCCGCTTCCCGCAAAGATGCGTACGGCCCTACGCGCGTACTTGGATATTGAGCGGGCAGCAGCCCATCATCACGCAGGCCGCGTCATGGGTACGATTTGGTTTCTCGGACGTTCTTTTCTGCGTCGTCCGCGGAGATGCGTTCACCTTAAAAAATGGTGGCACCCACTTGACGAGAGACGTGAGCCGCCATAGTCGGCCCAAAAAATCTAACCTCCTACCGTCCTCGTTATGTTGATGGTTAGCCAGTGGTTTATCCTTGCTCAAGCACAGGTAATCATTGATGTTTTGGGATGCCATCGCGAACCTTACCGGTAATCATGAATGGCATAACAACAAAATCAATAAAACTACGTGGGTCAGAAAATTTAAAAGCAATTACAATTACATGCGCCACCGGCCAATCTCCGCAAAACACCCAAAAGAAGATCAGCTACAAAACAGAATGAATTTGCACACAATTCTCAGCAAATTATCGCTGCCGAATTGGCATGGTCACAGGAAGTCTTTGCCATTCTCCACCCGACGACCAAGAAACGGGTGTAAAAATGAACGGGGCAGGTTGGATAGCAAAAGCCGCTTCTCTTGCGGTTTGCGCAACTTTGGTGAGTGGATGTGCTTCAGGCGGAAGCACAATCAGTCAGGGATTTACGCCATCAAAATTCGGTACTCCGGCAAGCGCGCGGGTACACTACGGCGAAGGCACCACACCAGTACGCCGCGGTGTCTACAAGATCGGCAACCCCTACTATGTCGGGGGACAGCGCTACGTGCCACGCCACGAGCCAAACTACGACAAAGTTGGCATAGCGTCTTGGTATGGCAGTGATTTCCACGGACGCCTAACAGCCAACGGCGAAATTTACGATCAGAATCGCCTCACCGCAGCACATCCTACGTTGCCGCTACCATCGAACGTTCGCGTAACGAACATGACGAATGGGCGCTCCATTGTCGTGCGCGTGAATGACCGCGGCCCCTTCCTTCATGATCGAGTAATAGACTTATCTCGATCTGCAGCACATCATCTGGGTTTTGCAAATAAAGGACTTGCAAAAGTACGAGTCACGTATCTTGGCCCCGCCCCTCTATAAGACATCCTACAAACGTTGGACAAAACAACTTCAGCCATTCGGTAAAAATACCGCCGCGCGACAAGGTTCGCGCCGGGATTTGGCTTCATCAATGATACAGTGAATGAGTCGCATAGTGCCTACTATGCATAAACTCGTTGTACAAAGGAGCTGGCCTTTTAGTGATAGATGTAAAAACCATCAGCGCTAATCTCTGGCTGAAAACAAAACAAAAAGCGCCTACGACCGCGTCTTGTCGCAAAAATGGCGCATCCAAGGATCCCTGACAAATGCCCGGGCAAATAAGCGTTCTGGTCGTTGACGACTCAGGCGTCATGCGGCGGGCTCTGACGAGACGCATCCAGACGGATAGCCGCTTTCGCGTGATTGATACCGCTTCCGATGGCCGTGAAGGCGTCGAGAAAACGCTGAAGCTGCGCCCGGATGTCGTCACCCTCGACGTCGAAATGCCCGTAATGAACGGGCTAGAGGCCTTGCGGGTAATCGTCTCGCAAACGCGCACTCCCGTCGTGATGGTAAGCTCGGTCACAAAAGCCGGGGCTAACATCACCATGGAAGCGCTTGAGATCGGCGCAGTGGATTTTATCGCCAAATCGAACAGTGGCGACATGATCCACGAGAAGCTGCTTGCAGCCGCCCGGGCCAAACTTCAGCGTCCCGCACCAATCGCGCCCCGTACACGCGTCGCAACACCGAAACTGGCGGCAACAAATCGAACGCATAGCCTGCGCACGTCTCCACCAAAATTATGCCTCATTGGAAGTTCAACCGGCGGCCCACAGGCACTACAGCAGGTCTTCGGACAACTCCCAGCCAGCCTGAAGGTACCAATCGTTGTCGCGCAGCATATGCCCGCGCAGTTCACCGACGCTCTGGCCAAACGCCTGAACCAGATTTGCAGACCCAATGTCGTTGAGGCGAAGGACGGAGATTTCCTGAGCCCTGGAGCGATCTATATCGCGCCAGGAGGCATGCAAACACGCATCGTGGAAAATCAGATCCGCGTGTCAGCGGATAAGGGTGAAAGCCTCTATAAGCCAAGCATCGACGTGCTCGGCGATAGTATTTTCCAAGCCTATGGCGGCCGCGTTCTGGGCGTGATGCTTACGGGAATGGGAGCAGACGGCACTAAGGCTTTCTTGAAAATGCACAACGCCGGCGCATTTAACATCGCTCAGAGCGAAGATACCTGCGCTGTCTACGGAATGCCCCGCGCCCTCGTTGAAGCCAACGCTGCGGACGAACAACTTGATCCCGAGCAGATCGGCGCGCGCATTGCCAACCTAATAGGGAAATAAAGCGCGAAGCGAGCTCGACGCTTAGCGATGCATCATACATCTGCGTGCGGCACACTATAATAACGTGGGTCACGCCAAAACAACGCCCTTACGACGCTGCCTGGCAGCGTCGTACAGCGCAATCCAGTTACCCAGCGAGAATAGCAGCCCTTAGCGCCGCCGGTGTTGCCGGCGCTGCAACAGCTGGTCTACGAGCCGCACCTAAATTCGCGTCCGCAGGCGAGAGGACCATACGGTGCATAGGATCGGCAACGAACTCAGTCGAAGTGCCTAATACGCTCTCGGAAGCGCCGAGCATGAGAAAACCGTCATTCGCCAGATTACGGCGCATCTTCGCCAAGACCTCGCGCTTACCAGCGTTATCGAAATAGATCAGAACGTTGCGGCAGAAAATAACGTCGACGTTGCCGATCGCATTGTAGTCACCCAACAAGTTGAGTCGACGGAACTGCACCTGTGAGCGAAGGCTCTCCTTGATCTGCCACTTGTCGCCCTTCTGGTCGAAATACCGCAACAGGAACGGCGTTGGCAGGCCTCTCTGGACTTCGAACTGCGAATAGAGACCTTCGCGTGCCTTGGCCAGAATGGCTTCCGACAGATCCGTTGCAATAATCTCGACCCTGCGCCCTCCAAGCTGAGCTTTCATCTGGTCAAGGATCATGGCCAGAGAATAAGGCTCCTGACCACTCGAACACGCAGCACTCCAGATTCGGATGGTCTTGTAGGCCGGCCGCGTTTCGATCAGCTTCGGTAGAACCACCTGCGAGAACTTGTCGAATGGCACCTTGTCGCGGAAGAAGTATGTCTCGTTGATGGTCATCGTTTCGACGACCTCTTTCGCAAGCGGAGCCGACTTGTTGTTGATCAGAATATCAACCAGACCATGGAACCCGTTTAGGCCCTCGCGCCGAATAATCGGCTGCATTTTGCTCTCAACGAGATACCGCTTTTGGGCATCGATTATGAGACCCGATTCCTTCTTGAGGAACGCGCAAAGCACCTCATAAGGGTCGCCGGATACCTTGGCGGTATTTGGGGTCATAGTCAGCTTCTCCGAACAGATGCCGCTGGCGGGCAGAATGCTTTTGTTGAGGAATTAATCTGGAGAGGAGCGCCGTAACGTAGGCGCGGAAGGAAATTACCCAATCGCAGCCAACGCCGAGGTCTCCACAGAATGCGGAAGAATACCTACCTGATCGAGTTTCGTTTCCAGGATGGCGCGATCAAAGGGCTTCATGATGTATTCATCAGCGCCGCTCTCGATCGCCTTCATAATGTGCTTGATGTCGTTTTCGGTCGTACAGAAAACGACTTTCGGTTCATGGCCATTCGGCATAGCCCGAAGCGCCTCGACAAATTCGAGGCCATTCATTTCTGGCATGTTCCAGTCAACAATGATGACTTCCGGCATGGACTTTTCACATGCCGCCTTGGCCAGCACGCCGTTTTCAGCCTGCTGAACCACGAACCCTATTGATTCTAGGATTTTGCTGATGAAGCCTCGGACGACTCGCGAGTCATCGACGACGAGAGCAGTGGTCATGTTGAAGGCCCCTGATACGCTGGAGGAACATTTGTCCGTGAACTGTGCACACTATTGATTACTACTTTGTGAAATCAAAAACGGCACCCACATCCAAAACGGGAATTAGGAAATCGTTAACCCGATACAGCCCGCTCATAAGGCTCGCCCGTATCGGATCGAAGTGCGGCGGTGTCGGAATACGCATGGATCCATCCAGAGATAGAACATCTCCGACCTGATCGACCATAAGTGCAAAATTCTCGCCCTTATGTTCCATTCCGATCGCCAAAGCGTTGTCAAAACTCTCGACGTCATCGAGTCGCAAACGCCGGCGAAGACTAACGGCAGTAACGATTTTACCGCGAATATTGACAAGCCCGACGATATCCTTCGGTGCGTGCGGAATAGGTGTAACCTTCTGCACGCGAAAGATCGTTTGGGTATCTTGTACGGAAATACCGAATATCTCTTCGCCAATAAAAATCGTGAAATAGCTCTGCGCACTTGTGCGAATGCGCTCATCCCCATCGCCGAGTACGGCTAAAGCCTGATCTTGAGCCTGCATGAATTGCCCCCCGCTTTGAGCTCAGCTCGCAAGCGCCATAGATGCCTGCTGACGTTCCGCTACAATCCCACTAAGCATGGAAAGAAGCGCGTTACGGTCAAACTTGGCAATCCGCCCTGCCAATACCTGTGCCGGGAAACTCATCCGGTGCCCGCTCGCCTCTCCATCCAAACCGATTATCGGTATGTTGCCCCGCCCAATCGCCTGACAAGCCTCCTGGATGGCTTTGAGATTGAGGCCCGGCTCCTCAAGGTCGATTAATACCGTATCGAACTCGCCGCCGCTTTCCTGCAGCAGGGCCTTAGCACCGTGCGAATCTGCACGCACGTTGACGCTAAACCCAGCCGCAGCCAAGGTCGGACACAAAACATCTGTCGCGTACGTATCCCGCGAGACAACAAGAAGTCGTGTACCATTTGTCTGCGATTTAAGGTCCGGCTCGGGGAAAGCGCCCCGCAGGTGATAGGCGATATCGACCAATTCCACGGCGTGATTCTTGACCACCGTCGTACCGATGATATCGGAACCTGGATTATCCATCTGAATGTCGAGCTTGCCTTCGAAGATATCGATAATCTCATCGACAAGCAGTCCCATCGTCCGGGAGCCGATGGAAATTATGAGCGCGGGACTTACGGGTCGTGCATAGACATCAACCGCTGGAGACGCCGGAACGATCGGCATCAAGCGACCCTGATGTTGCACAACATACTGACCGTTGGCTTCTTCGATCCGATCAGCTTCCACGGACTCGATACGCCCGACCAGAGATAGTGGAAGGATCTTAGGTGCACCGCCGCCAGCACGGAACAGAACGTAGCGCGAGCTTTCCGATCTCGCCGCAACTTCACGTACGGATTCGGACTTACGTTCCGCAGATTTTTCGATACCCAGAGCGACCGCTACGCCTGCCGGATCGATAATGAGAACGACGGAGCCATCACCGAGGATCGTATGGCCAGTGAAGATGCTGAGGTGCGCGATAGTCGCACTAAGCGGCTTCACAACGATTTCCTGGACATCCGCGACGTCATCGACAATCACACCGATCGTCTGCGAACCGACGCGCATAATGACAACCAACGTATCACGATCATTGTCATTGTCGGTCATGCCAAGCACCGACCGCAACGCGACGACGGGAATGACCTGCTCACGCAGTTTGAGCACCAGCGAGTTTTGAAGTCGCTCGATCTTATGCGGCGATTGCCCCCCGATGCCGACCGCCTCGACAACGGCGTGCTGAGGAAGTGCGAAGCGTTGATCGCCCACTTCGACAATGAGGGCCGGGGCGATAGCAAGAGTCAGCGGAATACGCAGCGAGAAGCGGGAACCCGCTCCGGGCGCGCTCGACAAGGAGACCGACCCGCCAATGGATTCAATGTTCGACTTCACAACGTCCATGCCGACACCGCGGCCGGAAACGTTCGTGATGTTGCTTGCGGTCGAAAAACCAGGCTCGAAGATCTGCTGATAGATCTCCTGCTGCGTCATCGCAGCCAAGCCAGCTTCCGTGGCAATACCGCTCGATAGGATCTTAGACTTGATCTTATCGATATTCAGCCCACGCCCATCATCCACGATATCGATCGTGATCTGGCCGGCCTCGTGCGAAGCAGATACCCGAATGGTACCCATTTCCGGCTTACCAGCCGCCGCCCGCTCGTCCGGACGTTCGATGCCGTGATCCGCACAGTTGCGGATCAAGTGTGTCATCGGATCGCGAATGACATCTATGAGCTGACGGTCAAGCTCAGTATCGGCGCCTTCCGTAACCAGATTGATCTTCTTGCCAAGTTCGGATGAGAGCTCACGGATAAGACGAGGCAAGCTTGAATAAAGACGACCAACCGGCTGCATACGCGCCCGCATCACAGCGTCCTGCAGATCGCTCGTCACTGTCGACAAACGCTGTAACGGCGCTTTGACGGTATCTTCCTCGCGATTGCGTGTCAGTTCGAGCAGCTGGTTTCGCGTCAGCACCAGCTCGGAAACAAGTTGCATAATCCGCTCGATGGTATCGACCGTGACGCGGATCGTTTCTTGGCTATGGGCACCCTCTGATTTCTTAGAGTTGCCATTCGACGCCGGATTAGCCTTGTTGGTGCTCTCATCGGTTTTTGCTTCTGCAAGCGGTGTGGACGCGACTTCTGTCGCGGACATCACAGCCTCGTCTTCTTCCGCCCCGGTTTGCGCAGAAGATACCTCGGTGGTCTCAACCTGTGCAGACGCTTCCGTTTCTTTGAGAGCATTGGCAGCGTGATCCGCCAGCATACTCACAAGATCGGAATCATCACCTTCCGGTTCGCCGCCGTGCTCCTCGATTTCCTCGATTAGCCCTTTAATGCGATCGATTGCCGCCAGGATCAACGTAACCGTGTGTTCTGTAGGTGGCGCACCGTCGCGCAGCTCGCTGATGAGCGTCTCCGCACCGTGCGCAACATCCTGAAGTCGGTTCAGGCCAAGGAAGCTGGAGGTGCCTTTAATCGTATGAACGAGACGAAAAATACTGGCGATGAGCGATGCATCTGACGGATCCCGTTCGAACTGAACAAGTTGGTTTTCCGCGCCCTCGATATGCTCCGTCGTCTCTACCAGAAAATCTCTAAGTAGCTCATCCATAGATCCCGTGCCCCCCGGCCCCCAAAGCTCAATTCGCAGGTATCATTCGGTCCGCCATCGATTGCGGAGCTTCGACAGGCGCTGCGTATCCGTTGTTGACGAGATCCGCCAAATCAGAAAGCGCCGAACGTAGTTTCAACGAAATCTGCTCGCAATACTCTTCGACATCCTCGGCTTCGATTTCACCCTTTCCGTCACGGCGGCTTTTGATGACATCAATGCTTTCGAGACACATCAAATTGACTGCATCGACACGCGCTTCAAATTCGGTCCGCAATTCATCGCAGATCGAATCATAGATTTCTAAAGTCAGTTTGCTGCCCGGCAATTCCGAATGCGTAAAGTACTCACGGTACGTCCGAGGCGCCCAACCCAGTAGCTCATCGACCATTTCCGGCAAAAGCACGGGTAGATTTTCAATCAGAAGAAGCACCTCGTTGAAATGATTCAGAAAATCATTTGCAATTCCCGAGGCAGGATTGACGAGCGCGGCCGCCCGTTCTTCAAGATCCGATGGTACCGCTTCAACATTTGAATCTTCGCGCATCACTGGCTCCCCGTTGCAGTGGCCCGTGTTTTCACGGATTTAGGCCGAGCATTATATCCTCGTATAGTTTCCAGTACTTAACAAACGACTACGAAAATATTTGTTAGGCTCGAAACAGCCAAAAACACTTGAAATTGCGGGATTTTCACCAGATCACGCGTCTACTGAAGCTCTAAGCCACCTTTGTCGGCACCAAACTCCATTTTTACGCTCGTTTGGATTTTAGAATCATTTCGCCAAGAAACTGCTCGCTCGGGTCGAGCGCTTGTTCCAATCGCAGAGAAATCTGCCCCCGGGATTGCCCCAGTTTGCATTCGAACAGGGGGGTGCCGTCGCACTCCAAAATGACTCCGCCAAAGTCACCGGAATTGGCTTCGAGCACCTGCCCGACTTTCAGATTTGCAATCTGATCAATCGTCATTGTCGGCCCCTCTAGGTGGGCTTCAAGACGCGCCACTGTGCGCGCAACTCCATCACCCATGCGCTGCGTCCATACGGGGTCGGCCACCGTAGTCGCCTCGCCGGTCCCGCGCTGCAGTTTGGCGCGCATCTGGTGCAGAGCCGTCTGCGGTATCATGATGAACATACGCCCACCATGATCGAGCACTTGAGACAGCACCTGGCACACTGAAACCGGGAAGTCGCTCTGCCCCATCATCGTGAATTCGATAGTCGGCTCAAAACGCTCAAGTTCGAATTCCGTTGGCGAGATACGTCCAAACTCTCGGCGCATTGCGTCAACCGAGATCCTCGAGATCTCTTTAGCTATACGCACTTCAAGATTGGAAAGGGGTCGTTGATCGTCGAAAGGGGCAGTTGATCCGTCGCCGCCAAAAATCGCCTCGAGCAAAAAATAAACAAGGCGCTTATCGACCCCCACGACAATCCGCGCGTCCCACGCGGTTGCATAATAGATGAAGGCAACGCAATCCTCGTAGCTTTCGAGGACATCCCAGGCATTTGAAAGCTCGATGCCATTCACAAGCAACGACAAAGGCGTCGTCACCCATTCGCGCAACTGCTCTGTGCATGTCCCGGCGACTGACTCAAAAACAGCCGCAAGCCCAGGTAATTGTTCAAGCGAAAGCTTCGGCGGTTGAAACAGCCGCTCTACGGTATCCTTGCCACCCAGTGAAGCGGCCTTGCCATTGCTCATGTCGCTTCCCTACAGCGCACTTGGCTTCAAGCGAAGATTAATAAAGTATTAGCCCTTCGCGAAACTGAAGCCGTCTTCACCCAACTGAAACGCTTGTGAGCTTAGTACTCGTCTTCGCCACCGATCTCGATCAGGCCGCGATTGGCCATGTCGAGGGCAAGATCAGCGATAGACCTGCGAGCCTGCATAATGTCCTTCCGGACACCAGCCGCGCCGCTGGCAAGCTCTTGCTCGATGATACGCCGCGCACGGGTCGATACAGATTCGAGAACTGCTTCGGTAACCGGCCGGTCTGCACCCTTCAAAGCCAACATAACCGTTTCAGGCGGCACTTCATCGAACAGGCGCGTACGAACTTCGATGCTGAGCTTGACGATATCGTCGAAGGTAAACAACAGGCCACGCACGATCTTAGCCTCTTTCGGCCGATATTCCTCAAGCCCGTTAAGGACTTCGTCCATCTGCTCGCGGTCAAGCTTGTTGATGATATCAGCCAGGCGCGCATGAATATCCGGACCGTTGGACCGGGCAACCCTGGTAATGAGGTGCTGCGCCAGAACGTCTTCCAGTATACGCACAGGGGCATCCAACACTGGCTTGATCGTCAGCATGCGCCGCGTCAGTTCTTTGCGCAATTCCAGTGGCAATTGACTGATAACGCTCGCAGCCAAGCCCGGCGCAAGCTTTGACAGAACATAGGCCGCAACCTGCGGATGCTCTTTCGTCAGATACTGCACTGTGGCCGACTCCGGCATCTTCGCTAGCCGGGGCCAAACGACCTTGCCCGCATCGCCACGCAAATCCGACATCAACTCTGCAGCCTGATCTTCAGGTAGGAAACCCGAAATCAGCTGCTCGGCAACGTTGTCGTTGCCCATCAGATCGGCCCCGATCGACATAGCTTCAGAGAGCTCTTCGACCAGGTTTTCTATGGCTTTGCGCGGCACACGACCTAGAGTCGAGGCGGTACGTGCAAGATGTTTGAGATCTTCTTCGTCGAAATGCTTGACGATGCGATCGGCATTTTCCTTGCCCATGGCCAGCAGGAGCGCCGCTGTCCGTTCAGCACCACGGAGCCGCGTTTTGCCAGTCACTTTTTCCAAGAACGCCTCGCCGGTCGCTTGTCAGAATCCTCTTGGAAAACGAGTTCCCGGGCTCCATGGAACCCTTGGCCAAACGACCACTCTCGCCTCCGCATGCCCAACGCAAACTCAGAAACGTCTCAATACGCCGCCTTGACTCAGGCAGCGTATTTCGCAAACACGCCGTCAATCTTTTCCTTCAGAACTGGAGCTGTGAAGGGTTTAATCAGATAGCTGTCAACGCCGGCAGCCTTTGCCGCCTCGATATTTTCGGTTTTGGATTCCGCCGTCACCAGGATGAAGGGCGTGTCCTTAAGGTTGGCGTCGCTACGCACAGCTTTCAGCAGATCATAACCGGTCATAGGCTCCATATTCCAATCGGAGATGACGAGGCCGTAGCTTTTCTGCTTGAGCTTTTCGAAGGCTTCCGCACCGCTGGCGGCTTCGTCCACGTTCTCGAAACCAACCTGCTTCAGCAGCTTCCGGATAATGCGCACCATCGTGCTGTAATCATCCACCACAAGTACTGCGATATCCGTATTCATGATCTATCCCTCCAAAGCCCGAGACAACTCTGTGCCCAGCCTAATTTTTTTCAGCTCCAGCTGGCGCCCATGTCGTTGCATCCGCCAAGACTGCCGCGTCCCAATTTGGAGCCTATAAACCCTTGAAAATCTCTTACTGCCGAATGCTTTCGCCAACCTAGCGCATCTCGTTGTCTCGGCCTGGCGACGCCAGCTTGCAAAAGCATCTTGTAATCAACGCCAATAGCAGATTCGCTCACAATGGAGCACATGAAACCCCGGGCGCATAAGCATTTACAAAACTACCTGCCGCAGAAATGCCGCGCCGCTTTCGTCCACTCCGCAAACCCTGTCGCAACCATGTTATCGATCACGCGACACACATAACGCTTCTGAGCTGCATCATTATTAGGCCCCGCATGATAGCGGGCGACAGCCATGACCCAACTGCCTTCACGGGCGTGCAATTCCTTGAGGAACAAGGCCGCGTAAGCGACATTCCGTGCCGGATCGAGCATGTCATCCAGTGAGCGGAACTTATCTGCGTGCCAGTAGTGATTAATCTGCATGCATCCGATATCGATCAGCTTGATACCGCGCGCGCGTGATTCCTGAACACGGGCCGCAGCCTGTCGCCGTGTTAAATCGTAGACGGCATCGCCGTCGATATTGAGCGCATATGGACGCAACCCATCACCGCGGCCGGTCTCAGTTAGTCCGACGGCATAAAGGATCCCGAGGGGGATATTGTGCAACTTTGCCGCACGCGCCATTTCCCGCTCACAGACATTCGCGGTCTCCGCACTTAGCGTCCCGGCCAAACTAAACGAAAACGCCACCGCGAGAGCGAGACTGAGAATTGTCCTGGTCATGTGTCCCCTCGCCACCGTGTTGCGAACTCGGGTTTTGCCCTCCAGCCGCCGGCCGCCGCTCGCCCTGCTCGCCGAAGGATTGCCCCGTCAAACCGGACGAGGTCGCTGAATTGCCCGCCTCACCTTGAGCATGAGTTGGATCAGCGCCCGTGGTCGCTGTCGTCGTCATCTGAGAATGTACGCGGTGGTCACCCTCAACGACGCGCACCACAACTTCGTCGACGACATAGCCGGACGACCGCAGATAATGGGTAAGTTGGTCCGTATTTTTCGCAATTGTTGCAGCCGCCTCTGATCTGCCAAACCCAAGTTCGACGTTTAGGACGTCATTGCGGAGCGACATACGGACCACGACACTGCCCAAATCACGTGGCTCGAGCTTAATTTCCAGAACCTTCAGCACGGGATCGGATTGCTTTACGTGCACCTGAACGGTACTCCGGGTCTCACTCAAGGGGCGAGCGTGCTCGAGTTCCTGTAAAATTCTTGTCCCGATCTGCCCACTAACGTCACCGGAGGCCGGCCTTGCCACGCTTTGAGCAATCTGTTCGGCCCGCACATCGGTTTGCGTTAACGTAGAACTTCGGCCAGCTTTATCGGATCGCACTTCAGCTTGCATCCGCGACACGTCGCGAGCTGATTTACCAAGATCTTTTTGGGCACCACGCCCGTCAGCGCGTCGTGCAAGATCGTAAGCTTCTAGTTCGCTGTCCGGCTTAACGGGTGAGAAATGCGTTTCCGCCAGAGATACATTTATCTTTGCGGGAACATCCATCGGTCCGCGCTGCGCGGCAACATCACGCTTCCCGGTCTCTCGGCCCTGCGACAGAACTGCGGTGAGCTGAGCCACCGCAGGCTGAACCGCTCCCGGCAGAATCGGCCCGGCGGGATTTCGGGAAGCTGCCTGATTCGCTTGAACCGCTACATCATTTGCCACACGGTTTGCTTGTCTCGAAGTCTCGATCGCACTGGCGTCGCGAGCTTGCCTTGCGCCCTGCAAATCATCGGCAGGCAACCCTGACATTAGGTTCTTACCAATGCCGTCGCCTCTACCCTCCGCCGTCTTCGCAGAGCCAACTCCTAAGCTGGCATCGCCTGCGCCCCCCCCTGTTGGAGCCGCCCCAACCAAGTGAGACGACACATCGGGCACCGGCTCCTGGGCCGCCTTGGTCGTCCGATCAGCCTGAGATGCGTCTTCAGATTCTAAATCAGCTTCCCGCAAAGAGCCCGTGGAGGTTCCATCCTCAGTCGCGTCGGCGCGCGCGCCATCCTCGTCAGTGGGCTCCGAACCCTGCGGCCACCGCACTGAAAGTCCACGCACGCGGGATCCCGACGTGGCCGTCTCGGCATTAGTCTCCGCATCGCCATCGCGAGATTTATTTCCCTTGGCAAGGATTTGTTCGAACCCCTCGCCCTGGTCGTTCGCAATATCCGCATGCCCTTTGCCGCCGCCGGCCTCCGACCGCCCCTTGGCGCCACCGACAGCACTTGCACCATGTCCAGCATCACCGAGAAACAAAGTCGCGTCCGCCATCAATCGATCTCCTGCAAAACAGTATCGACAGCGGCCAGCGTATCGCGTGCACGAAGGACAGACTGACTGGTTTGATTGGCCGCAAACGACTCTAGCGCTTTATCATCCACACGCTGTTGAAGAGCGAGAGGAGGAGCCTTTGGAGTTTCCGGCCACTGCCGGACAGCCGTCGCCACGTTGAATGCCGCGTCCACGATTTCAACATCCGCGCGCTCAAGCCGTGACTTTTCCACGCTCATCAAGCGAGACAGCCCTTCGTCCATATCGTCTGAAACAATCATGACGGCTGCGCCATAGAGCTTGGCTCGATTTCCATCGACGGTATCGAGTTGGCTAAGCTGAGACGCTCGCTCCGACGCAAATCGGACCATGTCGGCATAACCCTCAGCAACGCCCGACTGCGCCAGCATGAGATAAAGGTCGCGCGCGACTTCTGGACTGCTAACGGCAATGGAACGCTCTAGCTGAGCAAACTGCTCCGGAGTTTTAACGAAGCGTTTTACCGCGACGACAGCTGCGACCTCGGGAGCAAGCCCTTGCGCATAAACTGACGCTCCGAAGCGCCGGTAGTATCTGGCCAGCAGATAGGAAAATTTGTCGAAATCGCCGGCCCGCGCAACGATTGGAATTTCGCGACGCAGCGCCGCTTCTTCCACGATGGTACCCGGAGACAGCAAACGAGCATCGTCTAGATTCTTGATCGCATTCTCACGGTCGCTGCCGTCCAGCAACACCCCCTTAACCAGCGCGACATGGCCGGCAAGGCTCGTCTCAAGGCTCCTTGGCTTGATCTCTTTGAATGCCTCGCGCGCCTCTCGCCGTTTCCCTTCGGCATAAAGCACAGAGGCCTCCGCCACGCGTCCTATCTCGCCCCGCGCAGCAAACTTATCCAGAATAGGCCGTACTGCTCTTGGATCACCGCCCCCCAGAATAAAGCTGATGACAGCGCGCACATTCCGAATGTCCTCCCATTCCTCGGAGGGCATTCCTTTTATAACCTCGGCAATATGATCAAGCAGTTTGCGTTGTGATGCATGAGCCCGCAAATCGCCATGCACGACCTGGTTCTGCAAAACAACCAGCGAACGCACCAGTTCGTACACTTGCAACCGGCCGGCAGCCTCTTGCGCGGCCGCACCAAAAATGAGACACGCCCAGCTCATCGCCAGGGCGCCTCCGAGCAGCATGGATCTGACCCGCGTCATCAATTCGGAGCCTCCTGCCGCAAGTAAATCTCGATTCGACGATTCTCCGATGCCAGCGGATCATCCGCGACTTTCAACTGGCGATCCGCATACCCCTCGATCCGTTCGACCCGTGCCTCATCAAGACCCGTCCGCGTAAGAAGATGGAAAGCGATGTGCGCCCTCGCCATCGAAAGGCGCCAGTTGTCGTTGGTCCCCGATCGGAAAGGCCGCCCATCTGTATGGCCTCGAACGACCAAGCTGCCTTTACGCTCATTCAGAATACCCGCAACCTTTTCCATCAGCGAAACCATCTCAACGGCTGGTTCCGCTGACGCAATCGGGAACATTCCGAAGTTGGAGTTGTCTGTAAGGCTGATCAAAACACCATGATCATCGCTCGTAACTTCGATCGTGGGTCCCTTCACGCCGGATGCAGGATCCGTATCGATCTCGCCAGTCTTCTCATCGGAAACATGGCGACCGAGTGCTGCCGCAAGCTCGTCACGCACGCGGCTCGCTTCTTGAGTCGTCGTTGCCAACTCTGCGTTGTCCGATGCCGCCTTTTCTGCCTGAGCGCCGGCCCCCTCATTCAAAATTGCTATGCGATCGGAGGCCTTCATCGTGTTGCCCCCATCCGCAACGGAATCACCGCCAACCCCAACGGCATCCGAGGGGCGTGCCGGTGGTCGCTGGCTGCGGAACGCCGGGTCAAACGGATCGCGAAACGCCTGCCCGTCGGCCATGGCAGTTCCGTGATCATCCGTAGTTTGTGGTCCGCGATCTGCCCGTGGCTCTGTTTTCGTCTCATCCCCAGAGGAAGCCCGCTGCGCCAATCGCTCGAGAATGTCGTAGGGGTCCTGGAACAGATCCTGCCCCGTCGGCGCCTGCTGGACCTTGAGTTCTCCAGCCCCGCCCGAAGCACTGATCTTCTGCGAGCCATTCATGTTCTTGGAATTCGGATCCCGGTCTACGGGTTTATCGGCATTCGAAAGCCCCTTGGCCTGAGGCTCATCCTCGGCAAGTTGCATTGGATTAAAGTAATTCGAGATACCTTCGCGCGTGAGCTGATCCGAGGAAGCTATGAGCCACATAACCAAGAAGAAGGCCATCATCGCGGTCATGAAGTCGGCGTATGCGATCTTCCAGACACCACCATGGTGTCCTTCACCATGGTCATCAGCACGCCGTCTTATAACGACAATCTGGGCCGCAGCCGTATCTTCCTTACCTAAGCTCATCCTATCGCCTCGCGAAGCCGTTCAACCCATTTGCTGACGCGCGACTCGATGACGACCTGATCAATCTCGACCCTCAGCTCCAAGACGTCACTTTCCTGGACACTGGCATGTAGACCGTTCTCACCAAGCGCCATACGCATGGCTTCGACCATGGCGCCGGGACCGGAAATTTTCATATGAGCCTCCGGCGCTTCAGCAAGGAGTCGCCGCACGAGATCTCGAATTTCACGAACGGACTGTTCCGCCAGCTGCGTTTCAATCAACGGAAGCAGCAGCCGAGCAACTTGCTCGCCAATAGCCGTTTCGCACCGTTGAATCTCTTCCTTGATAAGATGCACGCTTTGATCTGCGCTGCGCTCCGCCCATTGCGCCCGCTCAGCGGCAAGTTGCGCTTCGAATGCCTCTGTCTTCTCCTTCAGAAGCGCTTCGTATTTATTCGCTACGCTGGCTTGTGCCTCCGAAAAACCGCGGCTGTATCCGGCGGCCTCTACAAACTCCAGTGTCTCTGTCTTGCTTTCAACGGCCTCGGAAGCACGAACAGCGAAGAGGTTATCGAACTCGATAACCTCCCCGTCGTCGGTTCCCGGCTCAAAGCCACCGTCCAACTCTTCTAAGAAGTTTACCGCGTGTCGTGCTGCCATTGTTACGAGCCGTCATGCATCCACTGTTTAAGAACGGCTGCCGCCTGCGTCTCATCCATATCGATGATCCGCTGCAACCGCGCTTGCGGAGAGTTCTCATTACGCCGCTGGTAATCTTCAACTATGGCTGAATCCGCTGAGGTCAGAGCCTCAAGCTCATCAGCGGCTTCCAGGCTGCCAATTCCTGCCGCGGCACCAACGAGATTGCCGCCTTCCAGCGCATTAGCCTCAGCGACTTCGCGCATCGCCGTCGCCATCGGCCGTACGCCGTACCAGATAAGTAGCCAAGCAATCACAACGGCTGCCGCACCATTGATCAGCGTGCCCAGATTGCGCATGATGTGTTCGACAACGCCGACATCAGGCATAGGCGACAATGCAGCCGTTTGCCCTTGGAAGTCGACCGCGCTGACGGTCACGACATCACCACGGCTCGCATCAATACCCGTCGCAGCGCTAACAAGTCGCTCGATTTCATCGAGTTTCGGTTGAAGCGTTGCCGGAGTTGCCACCTGTCCGTCATCGAGCAATTGCTCTCGATTGACGACGACAGCAACCGTCAACTTGTCGATGCGATAACCTTCGCTGACTGTCGAAATCGTCTTGGAGCTGATCTCAAAGTTCGTAACTTCTTCGCGGCGCTCATCCTTGCTCGCTGAGCGATCGGCGCCTGAAGCCGTCGGCTCCTCTTCGGGAATATTCTGTTCGACGCCAACCGCGCCATTCGCTGTTTTATTCTCGGTACTTTCAGCTCGCCTGATAACGTGTGTCGACCTCTCGACGCGCCGGTCAGGATCGTAAGTGGTCTCGCGTGTCTGCCGCTTATCGGTATTTAGGTTGGCGGCGACGCTCACATGAAAATTGCCGACTCCCAGATACGGAGCCAGCGTCATACTCACGTTTTGCTGCAATCGTTCCGAAACAGTCTGCTCAAGACCGAGCATCTTTCCAGGCGCTTGTGAGTTGGGATCGCCCGCGGCTGCCAGAACCGCACCATTGGTATTCAAAATGCTGACATTATCGATGTTCAGCTCTGGCACAGCTGCTGCCACGAGATGTCGTATCGCCGCGGCACCTGGAAATTCGCCCGGCATGTCGGTGCGAATAACAACCGACGCGGAGGCCGGACGGGACTGACGGCGGAACGAACCCGCATCCGCCATCACAATGTGGACACGGGCTGCCTTAACACCCTTCATCGTCTGAATAGTGCGCGCCATCTCCCCTTCGAGAGCGCGAACGCGTGTCACCTCCTGCATAAAGGAGGTGAGCCCCATTGACCCCAACTGATCGAACAGTTCATACCCGCCGCTGGATGCGGTTGGGAGACCCTGCTCGGCAAGCAGCATCCTCGCACGGCTGGCTTCTCCATAGCCAACCATCACGGTTCCGCCCTGCTCATTGACGTCGAACGGAATATTGAGATCGCTAAGCGCCCCGCCGATGCGGGCAACATCCTGCTGCGTTAATCCCGTATAGAGAGTTTCTTTTGGCGGACGGCTCAGATAGTAGGCCGACCCTATCACCAAGGCGACGACGAGAATGCCGACAACAGACATCATCGCCAGGCGCTTAGTCCCAAGACCCGCCAGGTTTTGACCCAATTGCATCAGTTGATCGCGCGCAAACATTCAAGTCCCTAGAAATTCTCTGATTTCCCACCGGGAGGATCGGACGTTAAGCTTGCGCGAGAATGATGCCAAAACGGCCACGCAGTCTTCTGCGTGACCGTTTCAATTAGTGTGACTTTAGAGACTCTATTGGCGGAACAGAGCCAGAATATTTTCGCTGTTCGAGTTGGCAATGGAGAGTGCCTGGATGCCAAGCTGTTGCTGAACCTGCAACGCCTGGATACGCGTCGATTCTTCATTCATGTCAGCGTCAACGAGCGTCGAGACACCGCGGTCAATCGCATCGCCGAGACTGGCGATGAAATCCTGCTGCAAATTGATCCGGCTCTTGGCCGCGCCGAGATTCGTTGCAGCATCCGTCATGTCCTGGATGGCCTTGTCGACAGCGGTCAGGAATTCGTCGATCTGCGCTTCTGTGGCCGCTGAAATATCCATTTCACTCGTTCCGTCGACGCTTACGAGCGTAAGCGTACCGGCGGCATCAATCTCACCTGTCGCAGCCAAACGCGCCGACCCCAAAATTCCAAGCTCGTCGGCCGTCGCAGTCCCCGAACCAATCGCACCGCCAGCGCCGTCCGTATTGAAATTAAACAGATAAGTCGTCGAAATATCGATCGAGATCGTCCCCACGGCAACCGTATCGCCAGTGCGCGAGAAGGAAGCAACGATTTCCTCCGTAGCCGTATAGGAATAGGTGCCGCCCCCGGATTGACCGTTATCAACGGCAAGCCAGTTTTCACCTGTGAAAGACGTCGAAATCGCGATCGAGCGAAGCTGATCCTGGAGCTGGTCGATTTCGGTCTGGATCTTGTCGCGGTCAGCCCCCGGCTGACGGGCCAGCACAAGCTTCTGTTGAATATCGGTCATAACGTCGATGGCTTTGTCCATCGCCGTATAGGCCGTATCGACTGTAGCTGCGCCAAGGCCAAGCGCGTCAGTAACCGCCGACAACGATTTGTTGTCGGAGCGCATGGTGGTAGCCATGGACCAGTAGGCGGCATTGTCGGACGCTTGGCCCACGCGATAGCCCGTCGAAATACGCGACTGCGTCTTAATCATATCCTTGTTGGTCTGATTAAGAGACTGCAGCGCGGTCATCGCCGCAAAGTTGGTATTGATGCTGTTCATGATCATGCCCCTCGGTCGCAAGAATGGGATTGGCGTTTGGGACATTCCGGGGTCAGACCGGAGCAGTGGAGCGGCATCATGCCTTCGGCTCGATCAAGCCGATCCACTTACCTACAATGACGGGCCTACACCGCGTACAACACACCAGCTCAAACGGCCGGCAGAAACCCTTACGCCAGGAACATTGCGAACGAAGCTTATGTGAACATTACGCAAAACGGGCGCGCCCGTTACCGAGCGCGCCCGTCGAAATCAGAGTGACTAATTTACAATTAGCGGAACAGCGACAGGATGTTCTGGCTGTTCTGGTTGGCCAGCGACAAAGCCTGGATGCCAAGCTGCTGCTGAACCTGCAGAGCCTGCATACGCGTGGACTCTTCGTTCATGTCAGCATCGACAAGCGTCGAGATACCACGATCGATGGCGTCGCTCAGGTTCGAGACGAACTCAGACTGCAGATCGATACGGCTCTTGGCTGCACCGAGGTTCGTTGCAGCATCCGTCATCTCCTGGATAGCCTGATTGACGGCCTCGATGAACTCGTCAATGTTTGTCTCCGTGATCGCAGCACCTGAGATATCCATCTCACCCGCACCGGTTGTGCTGGCGATAACGATCGTGCCCGCAACGCCAATCGCACCCGTCGCAGCAACGCGATTCGAAGCGAGGATGCCACGTGCGTCGGCGGTTGCAGCTCCGTTCTGGTTGAACAGGAAGGTCGATGAAACGTCGATAGAGATCGTGCCGACCGAGACGGTGTTGCCACTCCGCGAGAAGGAAGCAACGACTTCCTCGCTTGCCGTGTAGCCGGAGCCTGCGGTGGTGTCGACGTTCAGCCAGTTCTCACCCGTGAACGAAGCCGAGGTCGAGATCGACCGGAGCTGGTTCTGCAGCTCATCGATTTCCGTCTGGATCTTCGCGCGATCAGCACCTGGCTGACGGGCAAGAACCAGCTTCTTCTGCAGGTCCGTCATGACGTCGATGGATTTTTCCATGGCGACATAAGCGACGTCGACCGTCGCTGCACCAAGACCCAGCGCGTCAGACACGGCCGACAGCGACTTGTTGTCGGAGCGCATGGTGGTGGCCATGGACCAGTACGCAGCGTTATCCGACGCTTCGCCAACGCGATAGCCAGTCGAGATGCGCGACTGCGTCTCGATCATGTTCTTGTTGGTCTGATTGAGGGATTGCAGAGCGGTCATCGCCGCGAAGTTCGTATTGATGCTATTCATAAAGAGGGTGCCCCTTGTCGCTTGGACAATTTCGATCAATGGGACATTCCAGCCTGAAGCTGGCGGTGGCGAGAAACGGCGTCATACCTTCGGGGAAATCTGTTCCCCGATCTGCCATCCCTCCACACCTAAGCCAATTTAGTTACTGAGAGATTAAACGCCGCTCCAGAATCACCCGAACGAACGTATGAGCCCGCCAACCAGAAGGTTCCAACCGTCAATTAGAACAAAAAATAAGATCTTGAAGGGGAGGGAAATAATTGTCGGCGGCAACATCATCATGCCCATAGACATCGTCAGCGTCGCAACAATCATGTCGATTACGAGAAATGGCAGGATAATCAGAAAGCCAATCTCAAACCCTCTTCTGAGTTCAGAGATCATGAAAGCTGGGATCAGAACCCGCATTTCCACTTCTTGCCCGGGTTGCATATTGCCCCCCTCTGCGTCAGCAAGATTTGCGAAGAGTTGTACGTCTTTCTCACGGACGTGGGCCAGCATGAATTCTTTGAAAGGTGCCGTAATCTCCGTGTAGGCTTGCTCTTCCGTGATCTTATTCTCGATCAGCGGTCGCAACCCATTCTGCCAAGCTTTGTCGAAAGTCGGCGCCATGACGTAAAAGGTCATAAAGAGCGCCAAGCTGATAAGAATGAGATTCGCAGGCGTCGTCTGCAAACCGAGCCCAGCTCGCAAAAATGACAACGCGATGATGAAGCGCGTGAAACACGTCACCATGATAAGGAGGCCCGGCGCCACCGAGAGAACGGTGAGCAAGGCCAGCATTTGTACAATGCGTCCAGAGACACTGGCGTCGCCTTGAGGGATGAGCTCGCGCAGATCTGGAATCTGCGCATTGGCACTTCCCGACCCAAAATAGATCAAAGCCGCGGCAATGATCAGAAGAGTCGCAAAGCGCCTCATTCTACGATTAGCCCCTTGACCAAAATCTCACTGACTTGGCCATCGCTGCGCGTCCGAACAATGTCATTCAGGTCATCGCGCAGGAACTGCAATCCGCTCGCGTCTTCAAGTTGCGCCAATTTCACCGTTCGCAAAAATTGCATGACATCCTGCGAAACCTGCAAAATCAGAACATCGCGCTTTTGCGGGCCTGGCTTGATCAACAAAGCCGCTTCAAGACGCATCCAAACATTTTTGGGTTCGGCCAGATTGGCAAAAATCGGCTCCAGCGCGACAAGCTTGGGGCCCTTTTGATCTTGGCTGCCGTCATCCGAGTCAGAAGAGCCAACTTTGCCCCCATGACCATCCTTTGCTTCCGTCGACGAGGAATCCACTGCTTCTACGGAGCCACCGTCACCAAACGACGTAAACGCGGTCGCACCGCCGAGCTGCATGCCAAAAAACGTACCGGCACCACCACCAAGAAGCGTCAGCATGACAAGCGCGAGGATAAATCCCAGCGCTGAGGCCTCTCCGCCGGAAGCCTTATCAGAATTTTTCGCCTTAGCCATGCTAGCGCCTGCCCGCGCAAGTGAGAAATTCTCGGTATACGATGGGGCTCAGAACGGACTGACGTTGTCGATCAGTTGCTGTCCCCAAGCCGGTTGCTGCACCTCGGTTAGACGACCGCGCCCTCCATAAGAAATCCGCGCCTCAGCGATCCTCTCGTATGATACGATGTTGTCAGCTCCGATATCACGCGGATGGACGATCCCCGTGACGCTCAGAACCCTAACTTCGAAGTTGACACGCACTTCCTGCGATCCGGCAATAATCAAATTACCGTTCGGCAGCAGATCCGTAACGATGGCCGCAACTAATAGATCGATTCGCTCCGAGCGATCGATCTCTCCCTTGCCTTTATGTGTTGATTTCGCGCCAATGGCCGTTCCGACCTCGCCTGACGCGGTTCCTGTGTAACCCGGGGTAGCAGCGCTATAGTCAAAGCCCGCGTTGAGGTCGTTCGTTGCATCGCGAGAACGCTCTGAATCGTTTTCTATCGTCGCTCGGTCTTTGATGGAGATCTTCACCGTGACGACGTCGCCGATGTTCATGGCGCGCTGATCGCGAAACATATCTGCGCTCTCGTCCTGCCAGAACGAATTGCCATGGTAGGATGTGCGGATGGGCTTTGCGCTGACGGGAATGTCGATGGCCGGCTGAATAACCCCTGCTCCAACTGGAGTAAGATGCGGCTCACGCCACATATCGCGCGGATTAACCGCGCATCCAGCACATTGCAGAGCGCAGAATAAGATTAGAATGCGCGCGCGTAGGGTGGTTATCACGACTCTCCGCCCTTGTTCCGCTTCGCAGCACGTCCGGCACCGGCAATGGTCGCAGTCATCCGCGCTGCCTTCTCCGCTTCCATTTCCGACAACACGGCACCGGCAATTTTCGGAGGCAACTTCATCACAATGGCAGCTGCAGTCACTTCATTCATTTCAGCGAGCTGTAGCGCAGCCGCATCCGCGCGCATTTTGGTATAGATCTCGACAAGCCCATCATTGGCCATATCGAGAAACTTTTCACGCTTCTCGACCCAGTCCTTGAGTTCAGCACTTTTTTCCTCAATGGCCGCGATACGCTTATCAAGCTCCTTCTCCATGTCGGAAATCGTCTTGGCCTGCCAGGCAAAGCGCGCATCCTGAGCCGCGTCCCCGATATTGGCGCAATACCGCTCGGCCATCGTCCGCCCGGTCACGGTATCAGCAGGTCGCGCGACCTGCTCCGCATCAGCCTGAGCCGGGAAAGCAGCCAATCCGGCAACAAGCAGCCCCAAAGCGACAAACTGAGACACTCGGGTGCCACCCGTCATTGCAGTTGCATGGGGTCCATCCACTGCAATGGCCGCCAGCGAAAATTTATTGAACGATAAGTTCAGCATGCAGCGCCCCCGCGGATTTCATAGCTTGAATAATGGCAATAATCCCTGGGGGCTTAAGCCCCATCCGGTTCAATCCGTTGACCAAAGTGTGCAGATCGCTGCCGTTTACGATCGAGAAATTGCCGGGCTCCTCAATGACATCCACTTCCGTGTCCGATTCAACAACGGTCCGGCCATCGGAGAACGGTAGCGGTTGGGAGATAACCGGCGTCTCCGTAACCCGGACGGTGATACTTCCGTGCGTCACAGCCACGGTAGAAATGCGCACCTCACTACCGATCACAATCGTACCGGTTCGCTCATCGATAACGACACGCGCAGGCGAGTCCGGCTGAACCCACAATTCACCAATCATGGCGGTGAACATCGCTAATGGGACATTCGGTGGGCGAAATACACGCACCATGCGCAGATCTTCCGCGAGAGCCATACGTACTCCCATTTTTCCGAAGCGCTCGCTCCCAAATTCATTGATGGCCTCCGCTACGCGCACGGCCGTGGTGAAGTCGGGGTTTCTAAGCTCCAGGCGAAGCTCCTCCTGATCTACAAATCGTCCGGGCCCTTCGCGCTCTACGATCGCGCCGTTGGCGATGCGGCCAGTTGTCGGCACGCCCCTTGTAACCGACTCATTCTGCCCCCGAGAATCAAAGCCGGCGACAGCGAGCGAACCCTGCGCAACGGCATAGATCTGGTTGTCAGCACCATAAAGTGGCGTACGGATCAACGAACCACCGGCAAGCGACGTCGCATCGCCTAACGACGAAACCGTGACGTCGATGCGCGAACCATGTCCGGAGAAGGCGGGAAGATCCGCCGTAACAATGACAGCCGCAACGTTCTTCGTTCGGGCGTCACCGTTACGGATATTTACGCCCATACGCTCCATCATCGCAGCGATCGATTGCTGCGTGAACGGCGAGTTGCGCAAGCTGTCACCCGATCCCATAAGACCGATGACCAATCCGTAGCCTACAAGTTGGTTCGACCGTACGCCCTGTATGGAAACGATATCCTTGACGCGAACCCCATGGCTCCCGCTATGCACAACAGCGCCATCAGCAATGGCGCTTGCAGTCATCAGGACGAACAATACGGCAGCCAACAGGCAACGCATTAGTTTGCTCCTAGCACAACGCTGCCGTCAGCGCGGATCTGCCCGCGAACGATCGACCCACTGTCGACATTTCTGAGCGCTATGATGTCGCCGACGGCACCCGGCTCCAGGGCCTTGGCAAATCCAGAGATCGTCAGAGATCCGGATTGGAAGACGATGCTTGCAGTCTGTCCACGCTGAATGAGCTCAGGCTCACGCAATGAACTCTTAACGATAGGACGCCCCGGCAATAGGGTGCGACGCGCCACCATCCCGACCAACTGGTCGACCGACTGCACGTAAGGAATAACGACGCCCTTCCGAAAACGGAATTTGCGCCGCTCAAGCGACGCATTTGTAATGACATCACCCGGGTAGAGGGTTTTGCGAGGTACGGGATAAACTCCGTCATCGCCGCCGGCGGCCGAAGACGGCCCCACCGGAAGCGCGAGCATGAATGAAGCCAATAAAATGGCCGCAAGCAAAAACCTGCCCATTGGCCAACCCTTTCAAGTTCAGCGTATACCCTTGGCCACCGTCGCCAACATTTCGTCAGCAGCCTGAATCACCTTGGAATTCATTTCATAAGAACGCTGCGCGGAAATAAGCTCCGTAATCTCTTTCACCGGATCGACGTTGGAGCTTTCCAAGTAACCCTGCCGCACAGTGGCGAACCCGTCATCCCCTGGCATCCCGACCACCGGCGCGCCAGACGCCGGAGTCTCGCGATACAGGTTGCCGCCCAGCGGTTCCAACCCGACTTCGTTGACGAAGTTCGCAAGCGTCAGCTGTCCCAGCTCTTGCAGATCATCCTGGCCATCGATCTTCGCATACACTGTGCCGTCGGCGTTCACGATGATATCGCTGGTATTCTCCGGAACGGTCATCTCCGGCTGCACCAGGTAGCCGTCGATCGTCACGATCTGCCCATCACCGTTTTTATTGAAGGCGCCGGCGCGCGTATAGAGGATCTCGTTGTCCGGCCCATTGATCTGGAACCAGCCATGTCCGTTCAGTGCAAGGTCGAGACGATTGTTCGTATGGGCCAGAGCGCCCTGCATATGCAGATTTCGGATCGCTGCGGTACGTACGCCAAGGCCAACCTGCGCGCCCTCCGGCACAATATTTTCACCGCCACGCGCTGGAGCACCGGCAGCCCGCTCAGCCTGATAGAGAAGGTCGGTAAACTCGGCGCGGGCCCGCTTGAAGCCCGTAGTGTTGATATTGGCGATATTGTTGGCGATAACTTCGACATTGAGCTGCTGGGCCCCCATGCCGGTCGCTGCAATCGCAAGAGCTCTCATAGGTGCGGTTCCTTAGATGGACATGCGGCTGATTTCGAGATAGGCGGACACGACCTTGTCACGGATCGCGATCCCGCCCTGCAATGTCTGCTCCGCAGCCATCACCGCCTCGACGACTTCTTGCACTGACGCTTCGCCCTTCACGCCCTTCAACGACGTCGCTTCGGCCGTCTTCAGAGTGTCAACCGCATCGGTCATGAGCTTATCGAGCACTGCCGTAAAATCCTGTTCGGCGCCCGTTGCGACAACAGCGCTCCCAGCCTTAGCCAGCGCGCTCGCATTGACACCGGAAGTTCCTGAAGGACTCGCGATCGTCGCAGCTTCGCTGCCCGATACGGCAGATACAGGAGCTGTCGGCGTAATAGCTTCAAACATTAGTTGCTCCTCAACAGATCAAGCGTTGTGGCAATCATCGAATTGGCCTGCTTCATGACCTGGAGGTTGGCTTCATACGTGCGGTTGGCCTCCCGCAGATCCGCCATCTCAACCAGGACATTGACGTTGGGATACTTCACGTAGCCGTTCTCGTCGGCAGCCGGATGGCCAGGCTCATGGACTAGGCGGTACGGCGCGTCATCGCGCGTTACCTTATCGACCTGAACGACGTCGACGCCCGCTGATCGGTCGAGATGGCTCGTAAAGTTGATCAACTTGCGCTGATAAGGGTCGGCCCCTGCCGTGTTCCCCGTTGACTGCGTGTTCGCCAAGTTCTGCGAGACAACGCGCAAACGCGACGACTGGGCCGTGAGGCCCGACGACGCGATCTTCAGAGTTGCGGCCAGTGCGTCCACTTGGAATTACCCTCTCGTCGTCGACAAAAGCATGCGATGGAATGACTTCATGACGGTGTTCGCGAGCCGGTGGTCACGAGAAGCTTCACCCGCTTTCAGCAGCTCCCCTTCCAGGCTGACACTGTTGCCGGAGTGAAGCACCATGCTGTCCGTCTTCTTGGTGCCCTCCGTATCGGCCACATTGCCCATGCCGATTTTGACATGGCCCTGCTGCGTCATCGTCTGCTCGAGATTCGCGCGATTTAGCACCGCCTCAAACGGAATCACGTCCTTCGACTTAAACCCCGGCGTGTTGGCGTTCGCGACATTACCAGCAACAAGCGACTGCCTAAGTGAAAGCCATTCACTGCGCTGAGAGATAAGCTCGAATAGATGTACAGGCCCCATAGCCCCCTCGTCCCTATCAACCTCCTTTTCGTCTAACGGATCAAACTTGTCCGAGGCTTGATGGGAGCGTGCTTGAGAAACAAAAGAATATATAAATCAAGTCTATTCGATGCGCCTCAGGCACACTTAGATTACATTTGCAGCGCCTGAAACGCAGAAGTTCAGCTCTTTAAGAAGAGCTCAAAAAAATAAATGCGGCATCAGGAAAAGAAAGGAAGCTCAATAAATGCTAGTTGAATATGCTGCGATGCGCGACAGGCTGCAGCTTCGCAAAGGCCAAAGCTGATCGCAGCTTATCTTCGACCTCTTCGTAAATGCTACTTCCGCCTTTATCATACACATTCATGTAATCAATGCCGAGACCCGCCTTATCGGCCTCCAATATCATATGAAAATAAACCGAGACATCATGATTGTGAAACTCCATTCCGAGCTTCACAATGGGCGGAACTCCCCAATCCAAAACGACATCGGATGTTGAACCCAATCGAATCGTTCCGCGCCGAAAAAACAGTTCTGTCGAGGAATCGACGATGCTCTCTAAATTACCCATATGGCCGTTGCGAATGTAGGCAATGAAATCCGAGACTTCGACGAGACGCAATTCGCTCGCGACCTCCGCAAGGCTTTCACCAAGAATACGCTCGTATTCGCATTTAATGGATATACTTTGCCGAAACATCATGAGCGCCCTTGCACAAACGTCGATGAAGCTGATCAACGCTTCATCAGATGAAGCACGATTTCAGCCACCGCCTTATAGAACGCTGGCGGAATAAGCTGATCTACCTGGACACTATCGTACAGCGCCCTTGCCAGAGCCTTGTCTTCAACCACAGGTATTTCATTTAATTCTGCGACCTCGCGAATTTTCAGCGCAACAAGATCTGCGCCTTTCGCCACCACAAGAGGCGCAGGCCCCTCTTCGCGCACATAGCGCAAAGCAACCGCGTAGTGAGTCGGGTTGGCAATGACGAGCGTCGCCTTCGGGACCGCAGCAATCATGCGACGGCGCGAGCGGTCACGCGCAAGAGACCGCAAGCGCGACCGAACAATCGGATCACCTTCCGACTGTTTCATTTCGTCTTTAACTTCCTGACGGGTCATCTTCAGTTCAGTGTGCCAGAAATGGCGTGACCAGAACAAATCCGCGGCCGCCAGCACCGCCATGGCGAGCATCGCCCCACCAAAAAGCCAAAGTGACGCCGATAGTAAGACAGCAGGCAAACCGCGAGGGTCTGACAGCATCGTCTGCACGACCTGGCTCTGCATCGACAGCAGAAGAAGACTGCCTCCGATACTGATTCCCAAGAGCTTTAGTGTTGCTTTCAGGAACTCCACGCGGCCCTGCGGGCCAAAAATCCGTGTGAAGCCCTTCAAGATAGAGAGACGGGAGGGGTCTGGCTTGATCCGCTTCGGAACAAGTCTTGGCACGCTCTGCACGCAGGATGCCGCCAGCCCGAAACTGACGAGTATCAAGGCTGCGGGAATAAGAAGCCCCGCCACATTAATCCCAATAAATTGAAACAATCGGGTTGCATCCGCCGCATTCTCAAGCCTCCACCCTCCGGGATCATCAATGAAGTTCTTGAGGCCGGCTGTCATGGACGCAGCGCCATCGTTCAGTACGAAGGCCGCCACAACGACCACACCAGTAAGAGAAGCAAGGGTGCCGAACTCTCTCGAGTTCGGAACATTTCCCTCGTCAAGAGCATCCCTGATTTTCTTCGGGGTCGGCTGCTCGGTTTTACTCTCTTTGTCTGGCTTTTCGACCAAATCAGAAACCCAGCTTAGATTCAGTTGGAGACAAGAGCGGCTCACACTCGTGACGTGAGCATCAAGCGAACAACACCCTCGGCAACTAGCTCATACAGCGAGCTGCGCACGCACGAGAAAAATCCCGCCAAGAAAAACTGCGGGCCTCAAAGGCATAAAAATATCGCAACAAATTACTTGGAGACGTCGACAGCATCCCACCCAACAACTTCTGTCAAAGACACCCCAAAACGCGATTCTTTATCATCGATCAAGACCACTTCGCCACGCGCCACAACTCGGTCGTTGACCATTATATCGACCGCCTCGCCGACCTTGCGATCGAGCGGAATGATAGAACCACGCCCCAGCTTGACCAAATTGGATATCGGCATTTTCGTAGAGCCGAGCACGATCCTCACCGATACCGGAATGCGCATAACGACATCGAGATTACGCCCGGCCGTCAAAGGGTTTTCCTGTGCCTTCGCCCCCGCCACGCCCTGAAACGAGCGCGCGATCTCTTCACCGGTTTCAACCAACTCGGTGGCAAATTCCTCGATCGTAGCTTCAGTCTCAGAAGCGGTCTCGTTGGTCATCTCATCCTCTCACTTTGGCCCGGCTGCGAAGGCCACGAATCGCGCAGCACCCGCGCCAACTCCATTAATCCACTAACCTCGATGACGGCTAGGCCGCTTCCGCGGTAACCGTCACACCCGCCGCCATCGTCTCCTGCTCGACTTCATCGATCGTAGGACGATCGCTAGACGAAATAGTTTTACGTCCATGTTCGATAGCCACCTGCGGAATGGCGCCATTCATAAACGCGAGCAAGGTCTGCTTGATAACAACATACAGTCGGAGTTTTTTATCACGCACGGTCTTCATCTGCGTCGCTATCGGAGAAACGATGGCATAAGAGAAGAAGATGCCGGCAAACGTACCAACGAGAGCCGCACCGATCAGGTGACCGAGAACTTCCGTTGACTGGTCCAAGGCTCCCATCGCCTTGATGACCCCCAACACGGCGGCGACGATTCCCAAGGCCGGCAACGCCTCCGACAGCGTAACAAGAGAATAATACGCTTTAAGTTTGTCGGCCCGCAGCGTCTGAATTTCTTCGTCCATCAACGCTTCAATTTCATGCGTCCGCGCATTTCCCATAATGATGAGGCGAAAATAATCGCAAATAAACGTCACGACTTCTGTATTAGCCAGGAGTTTGGGAAACGCTTGGAATATTCTCGACTCGCCAGGATTGTCGATATGTGCCTCGACTTCCGTGCGCGATTTGCTGCGCAGCTCGCGCATAAGCGAGAACAATACACTCAGAACGTCCAGATAATCGCGCTGCTTGGGTGATGCGTTGGCGAAGGCTTCCATGAGGCCCTTACCCGCATCTTTGATCGTTTTCATAGGGTTAGCGACGATGAACGTCCCCAACGCCGAACCGCAGATGATAACATATTCCCATGGCTGCCAGATGACCGCGACATGGCCTCCCATGGCCATGAAGCCACCTAGGATGCACCCTAGCGTAACGATCAAACCAATGACGATTGTCAACGACAGTGTCCCCCTTATGCAGCGCGAGAACTATGAGTAAATGTCGTTGCTTGCGCGAAGCTTTTTGCCGGATTTCCACCTAACGCTGCAAAGTGATTCGTTAATAAATTCCGAATGGACGGGTTTGAGACAAAGGTTTTACTGAAAATCAGTAAGCGTCCCATAATTCTTGCAGAGGGTAATTACCTTGCGGGGCAAGATTTCACTTCTTGGATCAACGCTCATCACGATCCGGTAGCCGCAACGGCATCAGGTCCAGGAAAGCGTGATCTGCCACCTCTAAGACTGATCGGCCTGGAAACGGGGTTAAGGATTTCGTGATGCTGACAACTATGGCGGAATATCAACGTCTGACACAGGACCTCGATAGGACCCTGAAAATGACGGCCTCAGATCCGGTCATAGCTCGTGAAACAGAATATTATCTGTCACGCATTTCCGAGATCTCCACCGTAGACGAATTCGTCGATGACACGCGCGTTTTCAACTATGCCATGAAGGCGTTCGGGCTCGAGGAAATGAGCTACGCCAAGGCTTTCATGCGCAAGGTCCTCACGGAGGGCATCGACAATCCGGACGCCTTCTCAAACAAGCTGGTCGACAAGCGCTATAGAGCCTTTGCCGAGGCCTTCAACTTCCAGAAGCTTGGCGCTGCTGCGACACAAATCGTCGCGCAGGAAACCACAACCGATTACTACACACGCCGGATGTTGGAAGAGGACTCGATGGAGTCCAACTATTATCTCGCCAGTATCCAATCCATCACGACCATCGATGAGTTTATCGGCAATACCCGCGTCTACAGCTACGCCATGAAAGCTTTCGGCCTCGAAGATATGATCGAGGACGCAGATTTCATGCGCACGGTGCTTACCGAGGGTATCCACGACCCGAACGCGTTCGCAAACCAGCTCGCTGACTCGCGTTTCAGAAAGTTCGCCGCAGTTTTCAATTTCGAGAGCAACGGAGAGGCAACCACTTCGTTTTCGGCAACCCAACAGGGCACCGTCGACAAATACATGCTCACGATGGGCAGCAAACAGGAAGCCGATACGGACTACTATTTGTCCACGATTGCCGACATCAAGTCCATCGGCGAGTTCATGGAAAACACCGAGGTCTTCAACTACGCACTGAAAGCCTTCTTCCTCGAAGACTTCGCCGATGACACGGACTTTATCCGTAAGATTCTGGAAGATGGTCTCGACAGTGTTGGAGGTATCATCGAGCAACTTGAAGCCCTCGATCAAAAGAGCTTGGCGACTTTTGCCAATGCCTTCAACTTCAGAGAACGGGGCGAGGACGCCACCACATACTCGCTGACACAGCAAGGCACTGTCGACCGCTACATACGCGAGACGCTAGAGGTCAGCGCCGGGGAAGAAAACCAAGGCGTCCGGCTGGCGCTATACTTCGAACGCAAAGCGCCGTCGATTACCAGCGCCTATACCATTCTCGCGGATAAGGCCCTTACAAAATTCGTACAGGTCGCATTGGGAATTCCGGCCAGCGCATCCTCGCAGGATATCGACAAGCAAGCGGCCATGATCGAAAAGCGGCTCGATCTTGCCGACCTGCAGGATCCTGAAAAGCTCGACAAGCTAGTTCGGCGCTTCACCATGCTTTGGGAACTCGAAAACCCGACACAATCTGCGCCCGTACCAAACGTGCTGATCGGGCAGCCTCTTCAAGCCAGTTTCAGCTCTGATCTGCTCGCTAGTCTGCAAAATCTCAAACTCGGAGGATTCTAACCTATGGAGGCAGGGCTTTACGTAGCGTTGTCCGGCCAGCTCGCCTTGCAACGGCGGCTGGAAACACTTGCTCACAATGTGGCCAACTCTTCGACGCCCGGCTTTCGCGCTGAAGAAATCAAATTTGAAGCGCTGCTTTCAAAGGTCAGTACCGGTACGGACTTTGCCTCAACAGGAGATAACTACATCTCCCGTCGTCCCGGAGCGGTCGAACGCACGGACAACGCTCTGGATGTCGCAATTGACGGTAATGCCTGGATGGCATTCCAAGTACCGGGAGGCATGGCATATACGCGCGATGGTCGCCTCACAATGACCGAAGCCGGCGACCTGCAAACCGTATCAGGCTATCCCATTCTCGATGTAGGTGGCGCGCCCATTCAGCTGGATCCCGCAGGCGGCGCTCCCAAAATCGCACATGATGGAATGATAACGCAGAACGGCGTCCAGCTTGGTGCGATTGGCCTGTTCACGATCCCTCCAGACACCAAGCTCAATCGCTACGACAATAGCGGCGTCACCGTCGAGGGACCTGTTGAACCCGCGCTCGACTTTAATTCCGTTGGCGTTCGACAGGGTTATCTTGAACGCTCCAACGTGAATCCCGTCGTCGAGATTACGCAACTGATCGCCGTCTCCCGCGCCTTCGAGTCATTGCAAAACTCAGTAGATCAAACCGACGCGACCTTCCGGAAAGCCATCGACACCTTAGGCGAGCCAAGCCGATAGTCCGAATAAATGGTCTCAGAAGGCATTCAAACATCACAGACAGCTCCGATTGAAATGACGCACGACACCTCGCCGTCCAGCGCTCAACCGAACGTCCTGCAACGTCTTGCTGACGCACTGTCTGACACCATGGACAGCCAAGCTCCCTATCGGATCGGCGGCATCATCTCCGAAGTGATGCCGACTCATTTTCGCGTCGAAGGGATGTCACGCTTTCTGAAGATCGGCGACTGCGTTGAAATCGATGCGCCATATGGTGAGGAGATCGGCGAGATCGTGCGTGTCGACGCGCGATCAGCAAGCGTAAAATCTCTCCAGCAAAAAATTTCGACCCGAATAGGTGACGCTGCGTGGAAACGCGGGCCATTGACGATACGCCCGGCCCCCTCCTGGAAAGGTCGTGTTGTCGATGCCCTCGGATGTGCCATCGACAACGGTCCCACTCTGGAGCAAGGACCGCGCAGCATCCCATTGGACCGTGCGCCTCCCCGTCCACTCCACCGTCAACGCATTGATTCGCCGTTAAAAACCGGAATCCGTGTGATTGATCTGTTCACACCGCTCTGCGCCGGCCAACGCATCGGAATTTTCTCGGGCTCAGGTGTTGGAAAATCATCTCTTCTGACAATGCTCGCCCGATCTACGGAATTCGACACAGTCGTTGTCGCATTGGTCGGAGAACGTGGCCGCGAAGTGCGCGAATTCTTGGAAACAGCAGTCGCAAAAAACCGGCAGAATACCGTTGCCGTCGTCTCGACTAGCGACGAAAGCTCGATGAAACGGCGCCTAGCTCCCAAAACGGCAATGACTATCGCCGAATACTTTCGGGATGCCGGCGACAACGTACTTTTAATTGTAGATTCAATAACACGTTTCGCCCACGCTGCACGTGACGTCGGCCTGGCGTCAGGTGAACCTCCCATCGCACGCGGCTACACGCCAAGCGTCTTCTCCGAACTTCCCAATCTGCTCGAACGCGCTGGTGCAGGAGAAGAAGGCTCAGGCTCAATCACGGGCGTATTTTCCGTTCTCGTCGATGGGGACGACCACAACGATCCGATCGCAGACTCCATCCGCGGAACCATCGATGGCCACATCGTTCTCGAACGCTCCATCGCCCAGCAAGGGCGCTTTCCCGCCGTCGATGTACTGAGTTCAGTCTCTCGACTGGCCGACAAAGCCTGGACACCCGAACAACGTACGCTCATCCCCAAGCTCCGGGGCCTAATCGCGCGCTTTGAAGAAACGCGCGAAATTCGCGCTATCGCCGGACATCGCAAAGGCGAAGACGCGGAATTGGATCAAGCTGTCGAACTGGTACCCAGGGTGCTTGAAGCACTCCAGCAAACCCCCGATGATCAAGCGAGCTCAGACGCGTTCCAAGAACTGGCAAACGCGTTGACCCCCAAGCGTCCGGAAGCCCCCCCAAAAGCCAGATAAGTTCTCGTTTAGAAAAATCGCCGAAACGTCGGCATTGTGAGCACACTCAGCTCAACTCGATACGATACTCAGTCCTCATCGGCACAGCATAACGGACGCAAACGTCGATCGGGCCTCCATCAGCGTCGAATGAAACTCTCTTGGCCAGAAGTGCGGGTGTACCAATCGGTAGACCCAGCTTAACGGCCATGTCTTCCGGAAGTGCGACGGCGGTAAGCGCTTCTTTAAGCCGCGTTACGACCAATCCATTGTCATTGCGATAAGTGGTGACCCCTTCAGGTCGAACAGCCAGTTCGTCGGCAAGCCCAGGAACAAGCCGCTCCGGGACGACAATATTGTCGTGAATCACCAAAACGCCTTCCGACCTACGCACTGCCGCAATCTCAACGACACTTTCTTCCTCATCGAGAATGAGCAGCTTCGCCTCTTCTGTTGTCGCCCCGCGCGATGATACGCATTGAACCGCGATATCTTGTGGCATCACATGCTCCCCTTCATCAAAGAAAGGATTGAGCCGTTGAGCCGATGCGGCTTCTGGGTTGGTTACAAAAGTTCCCCGACCTTGGCGCCGACAGATCCAACCGATAGCTTCGACTTGTTCGAGCGCTTTGCGCATGGTCCCGACGCTAACGCCGTACTCACGTGCAAGCTCTCCTTCATTGGGAAGGGCTTGTCCCTCGACCCATCCACGCGAACGGATTCGCTCGCGTAAAAGATCGCCGATCTGCAAATAGAGTGGCCCCGCGTACGGTCGCGACGTAGCCGGCAACCGCGGATCGTCACGCCTGATCTTCATTCAGGTTCTCCTCAAAACAAATCGAGCCGAATCGTTCAGCGCCAGCAATAACTGACGTCGGCCTATTGCATCGATTTCAGCGTGTCATTCTACGCTCGGAGTAATCCCAAAGCGCCCCGCACGTCTCGCAGTGGAATGCCCCATACACTAAACTTTTCGTTGCATTCAACCCCATTCTCAGCCGTCCATCCCGCGTCACAAGGACCCGGAAATTCGTTCGGACGAACACTGAGGTTTCGCAAACACATCAAATATCTATTGAAATTCACGCATTCATCACAAGACCCGCTCATCTAATCATATATTTCCCGAAATACAACCATAGATTGCACATTGCACATCAAAGAACCGGTCCGTACACGTACGTATAGAGCGATGCATTCATAAATTTTGATGTATTTCCAATCGGCTGGCGTGCAGCATTCATTAACGATTTAGATACGAGAATAGTCGCAGGACGTGAATGATCGCCGCCAACGGCAACGAAGGGTAACAATCCTTCGCCAAAGTGTGGATGTCGATATGAAACCACCGCCCAGACCGCCGGTGCGCGGACCCGCGAACACGGTCAGGGCCGCAAACCGTTCTGAGCAGTTGTTATGAATCGGTCTCGCTTTGAACAAATGATTGATGCCGGATTGGCGCATCGCGAACCCACGCGATCACGCAACGACACAGATTTGTCGCGCGCATTCCGTCCGGCAACGAAACAAGCCAACAAGTCCGACTTCTTGCAGATGCGTCAGGAAAATGAACCCGGCGGTTCGCTCCATAAACCACACCTGTCGGCCCACGACCTCCGCAAAGCTTACCGCGACTGGCAAATGGTTTTTGCAGATTTTGACGAAGACCTGGAACCTCACGAAGCAGATACAGAGCCGGGCACACCCGAACAACAACAGCAAATTCCGGATCTTCCCGAACTTCTGAACCAGTTGGCGAACCACAAACAAATGACCCGTTCGCAACTGCAGACGTTACGTCGACAGCTCGCGCGCCACATTCATCCCGATATCGTCTCAGAAGACCACCGCCAATCTGCGACGGCCGAAATGGCAAAGCTCAACGCGCTGCTGGACGCCGCCCTACGAGCTCACGGCCGTCAATAATCTGACACACCCACCTGCAGTGAGGCGACTGTCAGCGCCGGAAACTCATGACCAAACAGCAGGGACATTTCCAATCCGTGCCAGGCGGGCGCTCCGGATGCAGAAAGTTTCCGGGCGGCTGAAACGCATGAAAAAGTTCGCATTCTTTTTCGAACGCCTCTTTGGGTGTCCCAAAGCAAAGATGCTTGAAGTATGGCTCAGCACCAATCTTGTTGCGTAGCTGGGCCCGCAGGTCGCTATCGGAGCGCCCCACGTGTTGAACAACAAAACGGCCGAGATGATCGACATGACCTATGGCGAAAGTGCCTGCCGTTTTGGCACCAATCGCAGAGTCGATCTCATCGACAGTAAGCCTAAAGGGTCCCTCTAGCCGAGTTTCCGTCATTTCTCTCCCCCGCGAGGTCTGACCGACTGATTCAAATAGGACGACAAGGTTATGCAGCCGTCACGCAGCAAAAAGACGTCGCTTTGAAAAGCTGGGCCATTCACAGCCCGACACCTCAACCCGCGCTTTGACAACGCACCTGCTCCTTCGAAACGAAATTTAGGCTTTCGACCATGACCTCAACGACAACCTCTTGCGCCACACGCTTGTTAACGTTCTGAGCAATGGTTTTTGTCAAAGCATCGAGGTCCCGTTTCGAGTTGCTCAAAAAGTCGAAATTACTGTTCGCGTAAATCGCTTTGAAGGCCTCATCGACAAATATCACCTTCGCCGGCACCGTCATTTTGGCAAGCAAATTGGCTGGCGACGTGAAGACAAACTGCGCGATTGCGTATCCCTCAATGACACCGGCCTTGATGATAGGCACGCTGATTGAAGCCGGTTTTACATAGTCCAGCCCCCCGAAATACGTCACCTCGGATGTCGTCGGCACAGGCTGTGCAGACCAGGAATGGGCAAAGTAGCTGGCCCCCAACGTGATGGCACAAACCCAGACCCCGGCAAGAAGCAACTTGATCATGTGCGCTCCTTACCGAGCGATCCGGGTGCTATATGTGCCGTCGGACTCGGCCTGCTGCATAGCCGTTGCAATGATTTCCGTTATCTCCTGAACCGACGCAAGATGAATACCGAGCGTTGACCGGTTCTTTTCATAAGAGCGGCGCAATCGCGTGAGTTCGTCATCAAGCCCAATCACGCTTGAAGTGTTTTCATGTGCGGCTAATGCACGGCTGAGATCGAGCAGCGACCGGCTCTTCTGGTCAATAAAATATCCCAGATTGCTGACGTCATTTTTCTCAAGCTGCTGCGTTTCCTCGTCGAGGAGATCAGCCAGCCGGCTTACGACCGCTACGATAGGTGCGGAAGCCCCTTTCAGTTTATCTGCCGCAACAGCAGCAACTGTCGTTTTGGATTGAGTCGCCATGACCATTTAGACTCCGTTCGTTTCAGGTTCAGCACTGTGAGTGCCTTCAACTGGAGACATTATTTCTTGGATTGCCCTCGCCGCAGACCCGCCATGCACGAAAGTGGGAACCACCTCTTCCGCTGTAGCGGCTGAAGCTCGGCCACCGTTCAGCACAGCACCAAGCATCGCCGTTGCCATTTTCGGGTCATCGCGCATCCCGCTTAAACCTAACTGTTCGGTAAGCCCAACGCCGCCGGCCATCGTCAATTCAGCGGCAAGTTTTTCTGCGAGCATCGACCGCCAATAAGAGCCAGCGGTCCCAGAACCGAAAAGCGAATCCGCATCTTTCGGCATCATATTTTCTAGAAGCTGAGTGAGAACAAAGGACTCGAGCTGCTGCCCTGGTGCCAGTTTTTCAGCCATGCGCACACCAGGATGACTGTCTACGACCTGTACCGGCCCTTGAGGCGCCCCCCCACCCGATCGGGCCAGCGTTTCACCCTCGCCAATCGCATCTTTCACAAGCGATGCAAAATTTGCGTCTAGTCTTTCCACGCGCACCGCACGGCCAACCTCAGCCAAACGTTCGGCAGCCTCTCGGACCTTTACTGGATCCGCTTGGCGCATAACATCGACAATCAGGTCGGTAGACGGATTGATACCCATGAGAATCCCTATAATTCCACAGGGTATTCTCGCTCCCCTAACTTATGGGAGCCTTGTCGGACCAATCCCAGGCGACACTTTCGGACATCTCGATTTCATACGTGCGCCTCTTATCGAGCTCTTCGCGCTCACGCGCAGACCGCAACGATGCCTCCGCAGCTTTCCCTCTCACCGCAGCATCGTTGACCATCTCTCGTTGTGTATCAATCTGAAGTTCCAATCGATGGAGTTGCCGATCTATCCAGGACAGGCGGCTAACACCAATTTCCATCAACCGCGAATTCATAAGCTGGGCGCCGTCGATCAGTTCTGCGATCCGCTGTCTATCATGTTGTAACTGGTCCTTATGCCGTATGAGCTTCGCCAGCTTGCCCCGTTCCACACGCAAAAGGTCATCACACAACTGCACAATCTGCCGGGCCTTCTCCGTCCGCTTCGTCATTCCATCACCCCCCTGCCAGCAAACTCGCGTACCCCGCCATGAAGATCCTCAAGAGTTCCGTCACCGTGAAGAACAAAAGCACCAGACCGCCCGCAATAACGAAGGGCATCGAAACGAAATAAACTGGGATCTGCTGCACAAGCCTGTTCGCGATACCGAACATCAGGTTGACCAACAGGGAATAGACAAGGAATGGACTTGCAATCTGCAAACACAAATAGAACGAACGCGAAAGCGCATCGACAACAGGGATCAAACGTCCCTGCATCTCGCCGACGCCCTGCACAGGAATAGCCGAATAAGAATCGAGGAGCGCAGCCAGCAGCTCCCAATGACGATCCGTGAGAAACACGAGCACGGTCGCCGTAGTCGTAATCAATACAGACAACGGCGCGGCCGGCTCCACGTCGTCAATCGGCGCGCCCATCATGCCGCCGACGCCAACAAACGAAGCGATGGCCATCGCAAAAAACTGTAACGCGGCGAAAAATGCACGCGCCATCAGCCCAATCATCAATCCCACAATGGTTTCAAGCACCATTAAAGGAAGCAATATCGCCAAGGACGGGTCAGGCCCTGCCGACTTTACTACGGGCATCAGAACCGGAGACAGCGCCAACGTCACCGCAACAGCGACAAACAGCCGGATCTGCATGGGAATGCGCGGCGTCGCAAAGCCCGGCACGACCATCAAACATCCACCGATGCGGCAGAAGATGACGAGCACCGTCACAATCGCGTCGCTCGCGAGCTCCGTCACGAAATCGTACCAAGCGACTCAACTTGAACGCTGCGCGAAATCTCCACGTGCGATAGAACCGGTAGGTTCGCGAACAAACGTTCTGTAATGAGCCTCACATAAGGGCGGGCATCTGGCGACGTCACAAGAGCGAAGTTCTTGCCCTTATCCATAAACCCGCGAATGACCTTCGAAGCTTCCTTGCTGAATTCCTCAATCATCCGCGGATCGAGGTCGAACTGAACAACTTCTCCATTCGAATCCCGCTTCAAGCTTTCATGGAACGCAAGGTCCCAGCGGCTGCCCAATCGCAACACACTCAGAACACCGTTTTCAGAGAGATCGCCACAAATCTGCTGACCAATACGGACACGGACATGTTCAACAATCTGCTCTGTCCGCCGGGAGTGTGGTGCGATTTCCGCAATCGCTTCCAGGATGAGATGTAGATTTCGGATGGAAACACGTTCCGCCAAAAGCAACTTCAAGACAGCTTGGATTCCCGAATAAGAAATGTGCTGCGGTGCGATTTCATCAAGAAGGCGGCGATACTCCGCCGGCAAGCGGTCCAGCAAAGAACGCATATCCTTGTAGGACAATAACTGAGCCAGATTGTTGCGCAGAATTTCACTTAAGTGCGTCAACAGGACTGAAAGGTTGTCGACGGGTACGAAGCCTTCGTTCTTAACGTCCTTGGCAAGCGTTTGCGGAACCCACATTGCTTTCATGCCGAAAGCTGGCTCGCGTGCCGGTTCGCCAGGAACCTGAGGTGGCTTGCGATCGCCGACAATCACCAGCATATCGCCGAGCCGAAGTTCCTCGTTGGCCATAACCGTACCGTGAATTTTGATCTGATACGCTTTCGACTCGATAAGCAGGTCGTCGGACAGCTTGATTTCGGGAACGACGAAGCCGTACTGCCGCGCAAACTTGCGCCGCATCTTCGCAACACGTTGCGCCAGCTCCGAATGAGATCTTGCCAAGCCCGATGAAAGCTGGCGGCCGAAGCAAAGCTCGATCTCGACAGTATTCAGAGATTCCTTGACCGACTCGCGTGCCTTCTCCTGCGCCGCCATCTCGGTTTTGAGGGCGTCAGCCTCCTGAGCTGCCTTTTCTTCTGCCCACTTTTGCGGGATCGAATACGCGAGGAAAGCCAGGACCGCACCAATGAGTGCGAACGGAACAAAGGGTAGCGCCGGCAACAGCGCAAAGATGAACATCAGCATGGAGGCCATGAACAGCGCTCTGGGATGATTACCGAGCTGTCCAAGAACCGCCTTTTCCGCAGACCCCTTCGTGCCACCTTTAGACACGATCATACCTGCGGCAAGCGCAACGATAAGTGCAGGGATTTGGGTGACCAAGCCATCACCCACCGACAGGCGCGTGAAGACGTCAACAGCCTCGCCCACGGACATCCCGTGCCGGAGCACACCGATGATCATACCGCCAAAAATGTTAACGGCAGTGATGATCAACCCCGCGATCGCGTCACCGCGTACGAACTTCGAGGCACCGTCCATCGAACCGAAGAACGAGCTTTCCTCTTCCAGCTCACGCCGTCGCCGCTGAGCTTCCTTTTCATCGAGCAGGCCAGCCGAAAGATCAGCGTCAATCGCCATCTGCTTACCGGGGATAGCATCCAGCGTGAAGCGCGCGCCAACTTCCGCAATACGCGTTGCACCCTTGGTAATAACGATGAAATTGACCGTCAGCAGGATAACAAAGACGATAATCCCGATAACGAAATCACCGCCCATTACAAAGGTCGAAAATCCTCCGATCACATGCCCCGCGGCATCGGACCCTTTGGAGCCATCCGTCAAGATCAGCCGCGTTGTGGCAATATTCAGCGCGAGCCGCATCATTGTTGCGAGCAACAGCACCGTCGGAAACGAGGAGAATTGTAGGGGCGTCTGAATCCACAACGCCACCATGAGAATGAGAACGGAAAAAGCAATCGACAGCGCCAGCCCGAAATCCACCATGATGGGTGGTAAAGGCAGGAACAGAACCGTCAACATGAAGATGATAGCTACCGCGAAGCCAATGTCGCGGAAGCCTTCACGTGGCACGGTCAGCGCCGAGGACGCCGTGTTTTCCATGATTTGCGTCTCAACCGTTTAGAATCAAATGCGAGCATACACTCGCTCTCGCATGATTCTTGAGGGCGAAACCTTGCGCCAAGCCGCCCTCGGGCGAGCCATCAACATCAAAATCCCGTTTCTATTCGCGCGTATAGTGATGTCGAGAATGACATAATGATGCTGCCCACGAACGGAGCAGAAACAAGCGATATCAGCAGGATTGCGATAATCTTCGGGATGAACGTAAGCGTCATCTCCTGGATCTGCGTCAAAGCCTGTAAAAGCGCGATGGCGATACCGACAACCATCGCGGCAATGACGGCCGGGCTCGAAGCCATGAGCACGGCCCAAATGGCCGATTGCACAATATCTAGTGCATCAGCTTCGTTCATGCTTCGGGCTCAGGTTCCGAATCAGGCGTAGCCCCAGACTCTGACAGCATCATGCCGTTGCTCATAACCACTTCGCGACCATCTTCGAGAATTGCAATCGCACCACCGGTAACGAAGCGAACAGATTCGACAACGCCTGTCACCTCACCATCAGCGGAAGTGATCGTCTTGCCGATGATGCTACCCGCCTGCGAAATCATCGTTGCCGCAAACAGCTCATCGAGCTTGTTGTTGGTCACAATTGTTTGCTCGACGTTAGAGAAGGAAGCGAGCTGTGCCACGTACTCGCTGGAATCCATAGGCTGCAGCGGATCCTGATTTTGCATTTCAGCGATCAGGAGCTGAAGAAACGTATCGTAATCAAGAGACACGTTGCGCGCTGACGAAGATGACGACGACTCATAAGTCTGTCCGTAGTTCCTGATTGCAGATATGGGGTCTGTAGACATCAGGCGATCTCCGCTTCCTGTTCGCGCTCTAACAACCCATCGTCAGGCTGCTGCCGCAAAATTTCGTCCTCTAGAGAGATGAGGCCACGGATCGCCTTGAGCGCATCAAACGAACGTCCACTCTCCACGAGAAGTTCAACTTCGTCCAATCCGTTAAGGATCGCCGCGTCTGTCACGGTTTTACGCAACACAAGCATCGACGATACAAACAGCTTCTGCGCCAACGGCGCTGTCGCCGGATCAATGATCATCGACTGAACTACAAAATACAATTGCCGGGTTGGTGTCGTTGCATCGGCTTCCTGCATAACGTGCGTTTCCAGAAGAAACGTCACGTTATTCAGAAATTCGAGCGAAACCCGGCGATCCACCCGCACCACGGCGCCATTTATATAAATGCGCTCGTTGGGCCGCAGATGGATTTTGAAACTCGAAGTCATTCAAGCCCCTCACGGATGGCAACCGAAACCTCGATTAGTCCATCGAAGCTTGCAACCTCACCCTGGCGGATCTTTTCGGCTTCTCGGAGGATCCATATACCAACTGAAATCACCTGCGCGCGCAGTTCATCAGGCAATCCGTTTTCCGGATTGGAAAGATCTTCAAGCAGCACGGTCCATAAGCGCTGCAAGAAATAGATCGCTTCGGTCGCCTCTTTGGTATTAGGGCCGACCTCTGCAGCCTTCCGCAATAGCTCGATCGAATGATCAAGCGCCTTACCCTCTAACTCGCGCGCGCTGGCTGACGAATCTGAAAGTACATCCGTGTATGAAAATTGATACATGGCGCCGCTCTCTTGCCTTTGTCCCTATGTTCGACCGTCTCTATCGGAGGTAATTCACGAGGCTGAGACTCTGGATACGTACTGTCAGCTCATAGGATGTCTCGATGCGCGTCTTAAGCTCGTTTACGCGCACTTGAGCTTCGTAGCCGTCGACACCTTCCATTTCGCCGACACGCTCGTTCAGTAATGCGATCTGCTTGTCGATCTTGTTATTCGCGTACTCCAAGCGCTCCTGCGAGTTGCCCAACTGGGCCTGAAGCGTAGCGATCCCAGGAATCGCCTCACCGATAAGTCGCGTCGCCTCGTCGATGATCACGCCGTAGGCTTGATCATTCATGTTGTTGAGGCCCAGCTCTGCAATCATCGTGTAAGCCTTCACCAGCTTACGGATAGGCTCAGCATTCGCGGAAACCGAAGTCGGGATCCGCTCCGTAAGCGAAATCTTGTCGTAGCGTACGGCATCCGACGCATCCGACCATTCCGCAGACCAAGCAGGCTCCTCAAACTTCTGCGCAAAATCCGTATCAAGGAACGTCTGCAAGGTTGCAGCATCGATCGTTTCAACCGCAGGGTTATCTTGAGTAAGCCCGCCGAAGGCAGCAGAGAACGCCGCGTCTATCCCAACCTTATTGGTCGCGGTTGGTGAGGCGTAATAGTCAACAATCGGCTTATTCTGCGTGTTTATGCCGGCAAACATATTCGCGCCATCGAGGCCGGTATTGAGGATTTCCATCAGAGCCTGGAGCCGCGTCTTCGCCTGATCCTGCACAACGTCGGACCCAATTGTGCGATCGCGCATCGGAATAAGCTGCGTGAGGAAATCTTCCGCATCCGTAACAATCGCCGTTAATGCGGCCTGCGTTGTGTCCATACGGATCGCGATACTGTCATTCGCCTGCTTAATACTCCCGATCTGAGAGAATTGAGCGCGCAGGGACAACACCTCACTGGTCCGGTTCCCGAGATGCAACCCCATATCGGCAGCACGAAGCGTAAGCGACTCTTTATGCGCGACCAAGTACTTCGACTGAAGCTCAGCAACAGATGCCCGCAAGCTCGTCGAAATGTGTGATGTAGAAACCTGACTGATTTTCATATCGTCATCCTGTGGCTTCGAGCAGCGCGAGGAACATGTTGTCGATAGTCGAAATGAGACGCGACGACGCTTGATACGAGCGCTCAAGGTCGAGCAGCAACGACATCTCTTCATCGACATTGACGCCGGTAGCGTTCGACAACGCCTCAACCGACCGGGTCACCACTGCGCCCCTCAAATCAGCTTCGCTTTTCGCCGCAGAGCGAGCTTCACCGAGCCATCCGCCGGACGCAGACGCATAGTTGATCAACGTTGCGGAATTTCCGGCCTCAGCTGAGAGGTCAAAGCTTCGCACAGCTCCGAATTTCTCCAGAAGACCATGCAGCCGGTCCGAATAAGAGGCCGCTCCATCCACGTTGTAGACATATGCTGGGTTGAGAGGGTCGGAAATCCCACCATCGCGCAACCGCATCAAATCTCCACCAGCATCGGGATCGACGTTGGGATTGATCATGATGGATGCCGCGAGACCATCAACAACGACTCCCGATGCCGGAACACCCGTAAGTCCAGGCGCTGTAAACAAGCCCGGCAGATCCGGCAGCGTCGGCACCGCGCTTTGATCGCTCTCTGCGAAAACTTCGACAAGCCCGCGCGCAATCTCATCAAGCTGGCTTTGATAGGTCGGCGCGATGGTATCGCGCACCTCCATGAGCCCCGCGATACGCCCCGTAACCGATCCTGTCATCGGCACGCCATCGACATAGACCTGGTTGGCGGTCTGTCCAGCAAGCAGCGTTGGTGTCGGCGTGAAGGAAACAGTACGCGGCCCTTTATCGAAGAGCGTAACGCCATTGCTTAGAAAGATCGCCATGTCGTTGTTGGCACGCAAAACCGTGCGAACCTCGACTTCGCCCGAGATGTTGCGCAACAGCTCATCGCGCTTATCGAGCTGATCGGTGACATCGAGTCCAGCTTGCGTACCCTTAATGATCTGCTCATTGACCTTATCGAATTCCTTGAGCAGCTGATTAAGGTTCTCGACACTTCTATTTATGTCGGCGTCCGCACGCTCACGTACAGTTCGCACTTCTTGAGAGGCGTTATTCAGGGACTCGGCGACACGCACTGCTGAATCCAAAGCGGCCCGCGCGGCAATCGCATCGTGTGGCCGCGCCGCATATTCCTGCAGGCTATCCATGAGCTCCTGCATCATAGCGGCAGGAGACGCTCCGAGTTCGGGATCGCCGACTGTAGCATCGAGCGCATCAAGCGCATCGGCGATCGCCAATTGAGCTTCATGACTGGAAGCCGACCTCATGAGGTTTTCCAGCAGGGCCTCATCGGCAAGCCGTTGAACCGTCCCAAGCCGCGCACCTCCGGTAATGGAAGTAATAAGGTGCGCGACCTTACGCGATGCATAAGGGTCATCCGCCCGCGTAACGTTACGCGTCAGAATCGCCGTTTGCTCAGACGTTGTCCTGAGACCCTGCTTGGCGATATCCAAGCCAACAGACAGCGACATTGAATGAGACCCCTACCCTGCTTTGCTAAACTAGTGCGCGTTACCGTTTCAGGTTGACCAGAACTTCGAGGAGTTCCGAACCTGTCTGGAAGACTTTGGAGTTCGCTGTGTAGTTGCGCTGAGACTCGATCATCGTCGTCAACTCGCTCGCGAGATCTACGTTGGAGCTCTCCAGAGCACCGGAAAAGATGGTTCCGAGCGCGCCCTCTCCAGGAAAACCAATCTGCAAATCACCGGACTCGGCGGTAATTGAAAAGACGGTCCCGGATTCCGGCTTCAGTCGGTCAGGGCTCGCAACATTGGCCAGCGGAATACGGTAGATCGCGGAGCGCGCTCCATTCTCGTAGACCGCATAAATAATGCCGTCATCGGCAAACTCGACCGATTCAATTGCAGCCGGTTCGCTACCATTAACTTCCGCATCAAGAACAGTATAGCCCGTGCCCTTCTCAGTTGTTGCCGACAGATCGATAACAAGGCTGGAACCGTTCGGAACTGGAATTGTAATGTCCGTGAAGCTGCCGGCATCAAGCGCGCCCGTGGTGGGATCAAACGTAAGCGTCTGCGTGGACAATGGGCCCGCCGCATAAGGAAACCCGCCTCCAGGAGCAGCGTCATCACGATCAAAGACGGCAACTTCCCATTGGTTCGCGGCCGTCTTCGTATAGTAGACGTCGAGAATGACTTCCCGGCCGACACTGTCATATGCCTTCAACGAAGACGTATGCGTAAACGTCGAACCGGCCACGTTGTCGGACGGCAAACTGCCCGCAGCCACAATGCCTTCGTTGACATCCAGGTTGGTCGTCATGACACCTTCTGTCGAGGGCTCCGACACGAGCGTCACACTACGAATATTGACGGCCTCAAGGCCGGCCGTACCGTTGATCACCGCCCCTGTGTTGCCGTTGGTGATCGGATACCCCATGAGGCGAAAGCCGGCCGTATTCATGAGCGTACCATCTTCCAACGGGACAAAGGCACCCGCACGCGTTAAAGAGACCCTGCCCTCAGCATCGCCGACCATGAAAAAGCCCTGGCCATTGATCGCGAGGTCATAACCCGACGCCGAATACTCAAGCGTGCCTTTCTGGCTAATCGCATAGCGGGTCTTGGACTCCACACCGCCCGAAGCATAGTTGGTGCCGTGATTGTCGAGGACGAGAGCTGCGAACTCAGTTGAAGCGCGCTTGTAACCGGTGGTCCTTGCATTGGCGATGTTGTCAGCAACCGTACCAAGACGGTTGGACTGGGCCCCCATGCCGGACACACCCGTCCGCATCAAATTGTACACGCTCATTAGATCGTCCCTCGCTGGATCAATAAAAGCAGTTGGAGCGATGACATCACGCGGGACTTATGCGGGCCTTACAGCAATGCTCCAATTTCGTACAAAAACTCAAAGGTTAATAATGTGTTAACGCACTTCAGGCAGGACAAACTAACGCTCAATCCGAATGCAGCCGGTAGCCAAGATGACGCTTTGAATCGATTGGATCGTAACCGAGGCGCTGCCGCAAACGCTTGCGCAGTTTGCTGATGTGACTCTCGACGACGTTGTCATCGATTTCGCGATCGAACAGTCCGTAAACGAAGTTGAAAATCTGCGCCTTCGTCACCCGGCGCCCCTGGTTGCGCACGAGATATTCCAGAATGCGCAATTCACGCCGCGGCAATGGAAGCGGCACCCCTCCAACCTCGGGATCTCTTCCCTCGGAGAACACAACGATTGGGCCAGCCTCCAATTCATTATCAGAAGTTTTTGCGCGCCGACCAATTGCGCCAATTCGCGCCATGATTTCACGCACATGGACTGGCTTACCTACGACGTCGTCAACGCCGGCGGCGAATAAATCCAAAGTTTCGTCGAGAGTTTTCTGATCATCCATCGCAATAATGGCAGCGGACGATCTTTTCTTTATAATCCGTGCAAGCGACCTGCGCCCGTCACAGTTTCCAAGTAAAAAAGCTTCAATTGATCCAAGGTCCGGATCCGGCGCAGCCGTAAACCAACTATCGAATTCTGTTGGACAAAACCCTGTAGTCGCCACACCCTCACGATCGAACATTGACGCATAACCGTTGATGACAAGCTCGCGCTCGTCGACGATCACGATCATCTAGATATCCCCCTAAAATCGAATCATTCAATTCGACTTCCCCTATCGCGGGGTAACTTCATGGAGAATCTGCGTCAAGACTTCGGAATTGCTGAATTCGTAAATATAGCGTTTTGAGATATCCGCATCACGCAATTAGTTCACGTCAAGAGTCAAAAATGTTACAGGACGTCCCTGTCTCGGGTACTTGTTACACAGAACATCTGCTCAAGGATTTAAGTGTAGCCACACTCGAGTTTGCGCCATCAGGCCGATTTGATCTCGCAAACCGAATATCAATATGTTGCGGCCAAACTCTGGGGTTCTCACGACTTTAGGGACCTTAAGGTAGCAGCATGGCGCACGTCAGCGGGCGGACAAGTACTAAGGATCGCCAATCCACCAAAGACCGTCGCAGCGATAAACGCGACGATACCGAACAACTTATTGTCGTCCGGACGCCCAAGGGCGACCTCGTCGGCGAACTGCTCGACATCTCTGCCTCTGGGGCCAAGTTGCGTATACGTGACGGCCTATGCCCAGAGACCGGCGAGGCCGTCAGCATCGTGCTTTTGGACAAGACGGAATTGGCCGGAACTGTTTCGAGAATAGATAAAAAATCGATTGGTATAGCCTTCGATATCAAGCTTCTGCAGCCTGCCGATTACCTACACCATGACCATCTGGGGTTTGATTTCTACCGGTCCATCCAGAGCCTTCAGTCCAAGCGGCTCAAGCATAAATAAACGAAACTCTTTCCGCCAAGGCACGCTCTGATTGTCGTCGTCCTGCGCCGGCCTATCGAGGCTTTGACGAATAAATCTACTCACAAAAGGCTCGGCGCCGACGGTGAGCAAGATCGAAATGAAAATGATCGCGATGCGCCTCATTGGCCTCCGGCCCCAGCACGGTCCCAAATATACCGCACGCGCTTTCATGAATCGATTTCAGAAACCGGGCCTTGTTCGACGTTGCAGGCTTGAGGGCCGTCTCTGTCTCGCCGGTATTATTCGTCTGGCTGTTTTCAGCCTCAGGCCTTCGGCTAGGAAGCGGAATACCATCAGACTTCGATAAGCTGGCCTTCTGTGCGGTCTTGGAAGCGGGAATGGGCGGCGCCAACTTCTTAGTTGTATCTTCTTTTTGGGGGCGCCCCGCGCGCGCAGCCTTGATGTCTCGCGCGGTCGCCCCCCAATCCTGAGCGACCGAAATGACTTGTCGATCCGCCGTCTTGAACTTCCCAATGTCTATGGCATTGGCCAACGCGTGCTCACTGAGCTTGTTGACCGATGTGCCATTTCGCATCCGGCAACTGTAGGCAGACACGCTTTCAAAGGCGACAATTTCAGAGCCGAGCAGTTCTTTCGCTCGAGGCTGAAGTTGCGTTTCCACCCAGCGGTGCAGGGCAGCAACCATCGAGCAATTCATCGTTGCGGGCGGCGAGAGCACAACCGGGTTCACCAATCCAATCCGACGCAAACGCACGGGGGCCGCTGCCCCACAAGCTCCATTCTTGATGGGAACCGTGACGTCCACCTCCGCCGCAATAGGCCCGAGCATTTTGATGCAGTCCCGTAAAGCCCGGGCGACCTCCTCTTGAGACCATTCGTCAGGTTCTGGAGGCTCAGGTTCGGCCGCCGCTTTGGGCACCGGTATTGCAACATCCTTCGTGGCTGGCTTCGCAGGAGACTTACCGGGATCCATTGGCCTTTCCGGCAAGGGTATATCCCGGACCTGCCGCGCGCGACGTTCAGGTGCGCGCTTACTTTTTTGCGCTAGCACAATGGGGTGCGTTTGCTGAGATTTCGCTGCGATTGCCGTCGACGTACCAGAGACTTCCGCAAGAACGGCCAAAGTCCCGGCAATAACCGAAACAAGCGCTAGGGCCCTCATAAACGCTGCGCTTCTCTGATCACCGTACCCCTGGTGATCTGTTCCGCATCCGCAAAGCCACACCAGCGCCCCGCCAGATCAGTTTCGCCCATCCGCCGTCACAGCCCTCTATTCAAACTCCCAAACTCTTCCGTTCGCTCCATAATATTTGAACTCAAATTGTGTCGCGATCCGGATCGCGCGGAGAATAGATCGAGCGATTTCCGTCCCAGCCGTTGCAGCTGCGCTACGCTTGTCCAATGACAGGTCGCCATGCACGCGAAAGCGGCACGACAGGCCCCGACTTTTTCCTATACTCGGCCCGAGCCAGTTTCGCGGAAGGGACACGACCATGACAGAACCGAAATCAGGCACCGGCTCCGTCAAGGTCCGGTGGCTCGATTACTTGTTCGGACGCAATACGCTGATCGGCATCGCCTCGCTTATGTTGCTGGCCATCTCAGGTTACGCAACCTGGAGCGGAATGAACGATTTCATCGTTGGTGTCTCAACCTCGCCAGCGAGCCAAGGACGGGAAATTCCCGGCGGCCTCTCTGTCTCCAATGAGTTCCTCGTCATAGCCGTTGTTGTCGCTCTGACATTTCTCATGTGGCTCGCATTGCGCGAAACCTTTGGCGCTGGACGTTCGTTGCGCGATCGCCTCATCACCTTCCCGCTCTACTTATTCCTGGCGGTCTGGTCGATCGGCTTTGGCTACGGCTTCTGGTGGAGCCTCATTGCCGGCGAAGAGGCGACCCGCACCAGCATGTCGGGGCTTCAGGAAGACGCCCGGGCCGCAAGCTCCGTTGTTGCAGCTCGGCTGGACGCAGTACGCATACAATTAGACAACGTTGTCACGTGGTCCGAAAGCCAGATGGCGCGCGAAGAAACGAGTGGAGGGAGTTGCGGCCAGCCCTCAGGCGCCGGACGTGGGCCCCTTTACAATGCGCGCTTAAGCGTCCGGGACGCCGTTGCTTCCTTACGCGAAAGCATCACCACCTCATGGATCGCTCCGGTTCAAACCGACATCGAGGAATTGCGAAAATCAGCCGCAGGCCTGGAAGGCATCACGGTCGAAGAGCGGCAACGCGAATTTGAGGCAAAAGCGCGAGACATCCGGACCCATGCGCGCAACATCGCGTCGCGTAGCAATGAATTGGGCAAATCCGTCGCCACAGAAATGCGCGCGCTGGCGGAAGTGGTTTCCATCCCGCCAGGAAAAGCCGGGTTTTCCTGTTACGATCCGACGTTGGCCCAGCGCCTGCGTCAAGCGGCAGATCAAGCCGATGAACCCGCCAACCTTGATCTGCGGGTCGCCTCCTTCAATGAAGGTCCAGCCGGCGTCGCAAATGCCATCAAGAACCTCTGGTCAAACATCGGTGCCTATTCAAGCAGCCTCTTCAATTACGTAATCTCGGGAGGTGAGCAGGCTTACAGTCAGACGGAAAGTGGCCAGCCCATTACAGGTCGCGACTTGATCGCTTTACTCGCGAGCATCGGCATCGACCTCGGCTTGTTCGTCCTCATGGTCCTCAACCCACCATCAACGCCGCCGAGTCGACCGCGCACGAGCTCCATGGTCATCGCGCAAATTCGCTCGGCCATGGACATGGCGATCGCACGCGCGCCCGGCGCTGATATCGAGTGGGTCCGCCGTCATTTCATCTACCACAATCACGCGTCTTACTTCGTCATTCCAAATCTCTTCAGCACCGATTCGGACAATCAAGACGAATCCGCCAAAGCCCTCGCCATGAATCAGCTCGCTGGCGTCCTTGACGACCTTGACCTCGTGCGTTGGCCAACCCGCGCTGAACTAAAGACACTAAAGAACGAAGAAACGGGCAGCAGCGATACGGATCTAACAGAGATACGCAAAGAACGGCTCCGCGAGCTGGAGCAAAACAAGGGTATCGAACTCGACCAAGCCAAAGCCGAACAGATCCGGACCGCCGAGCCTGTACGCAATCATGGCCTGTTCTCCAAAGCCGAGCGTGTCCTCACCATCGCCGGTTGGAGCGAAAAGGCGCGTCGGGACATCGAAATCTTCAAACTCGTTGACGTAGAAGGTTTGACACCACTGCTTGAGGTGTTGAATGAAACGCCCGCAACCAAAGGGGCTAAACCCGCGGAGTCCACGACGCCGAAACAGATCGCGCCCCCGACAAGCGCATCTAGTTAAATTGAAAAATGCGAGAGGGGGCTCTCCTGGTTCGTTTTGGCGCCGGATGATATGCGTAAAAAATCAACCATGAAGATCAAAAACACGCGCTCTTGTACCGGAGCGCCCCTAGGAAAAACAATATTGGAAGATTGTTTGACCGCGGACGGGCCGAAACGATAACGCGGCACCGCTAGAGTTTTGCGTGGGGAGGGTGGGCAATGGCCGGATGGGTCAGTTCCGCAAGGGCCGTGTGCGTACTAATACTATTTTCATTGATATCTTCATTTACCGCCGCGGCAGAAGAGGTTCGGTTACGCCTCAAAGGCGGAGACTTTGAAATCGTAGGGGACTTGGTTTCCTTCGACGGACGGACATACGTCGTCCTATCCCCTCTCGTCGGTCGCATGAAGGCAGACGCATCACGCTTTGAATGCATCGGCGGAGCCTGCCCGAATCTCACGACGACAACGCAGCCGATACCGGCCAAATTAGCGCCACTACCAGCGTCGGGTAAAATGGCCATAGCCGGCTCCCACACTATCGGTCATGCGCTTATGCCTGCTCTGATTGAGGCTTACGCTGACACTTTGGGACTGTCCGTTTCCACCGCGGTTGGATCTGATCCCAAAAATACGACGGTGAAGCTGACATCATCAGACGGACGTCACGCAGGAACCATCGATCTCCGTCGGCAAGGTTCCGATACTGCGTTCACCGAACTCCGCGCGAAAACCTCCGAACTCACGATGTCATCGCGACCGATCGCCGATCTGGAGGCTACCGGCCTCGCCGCAGCCGGACTCGGCAATATGCATGCACCCACACATGAGCATGTCCTGGCACTGGATGGCTTGGTCGTTCTGGTCTCGCCGGACAATCCAGTCGTAGCAATATCAATTACCGATCTCGCCCGGGTATTTGCTGGCGAAATAACCGACTGGTCCGAACTTGGCGGCAGAGAGGGAGCAATCAACCTCTATGCCCCAGCGGACGGGTCCGGCACGTTGGACACGTTCCAAACGCTCGTGCTTGAACCGAACGGCAAACAAATGGCCGAAAGCGCCAAGCGCACCTCCGATGACGCGGAACGATCAAACTGGATAATTGCAGACCCCTCCGGCATTACATTTGCCAGCATTGCCTACCAGCGAAATGCCAAGGCTCTCAATATCGAATCCTCGTGTGGTCTTATCTCCCGGCCCTCTCGCTTCGCAATGAAGACCGAGGAATACCCGCTCACCCGCCGCCTCTACTTGTACACGCCGGGACGCCCGAAAAATCCGCTCGCAGCTCGCTTCTTGGACTTCACCTTATCTGAGCAAGCGCAGCCTGCCATTGCACGCACCGACTTTATCGATCTGGGCAGCGACTCCCTCACCTTCCGAGACCAGGGGGCTCGGATCGCCTACGCTTTGAACGCGCACGATGAAGATTTCGATCTCGACGCAATGCGCCAACTGATCAGCGAGATTGCTCAAGCCGAACGGCTCACGACGACATTCCGCTTCAAAAGTGGATCAGTCGGGCTCGACAACAAAGGTCGGCAAGACATTGAGCGCCTCGTCACGACAGTGCAATCACCCAAATTCCGCGACCGCCAGCTACTCGTCCTCGGTTTCTCCGATGCTGTTGGCGGCTACGACGAGAACCTAAGACTCTCTGAGGTACGCGCAACGGCAGTCGCAGATCTCCTAAAAAAATCCGGCGTCACCAACGCAATCGCCAAAGGATACGGCGAGTTAGCACCCGTGGCCTGCAACGACACCCCCGCCAGCCGCAACTACAATCGTCGCGTCGAAATCTGGGTGAAATAGCTTCGCTCCGGCAGCGGTGCGCTTTCGCTGCAAGGCAAATCGCCTAAGAACTTGGAGGATAGGATGCTGCGATTGCATCTTCGCCAACTCAGGATAGGCGTAGCCTTCATCCTGGCCGCTTTGCTCTCCACATGCGTAACAGCAGCGGCTCAATGGCAACCAAACAAGCCCGTAACGTTTATTGTAATGGCGGGTCGCGACGGCGGTGCGGACAAGGCCACCCGCTTCATTGTCGATCTCATCGAACGCAATCAACTGACCAAGGCAAAATTCGAGGTCGTGAACATTCCAGGCAACTCCGGCGCAGACGCACTTCAGGAGTTGCAGCGACGCGCTGGCGACGACCATATAATTCTGTTCACGCTCAATAGCTTCTACACAACACCCATTGATAAACCGGAACTCAAGATCGACATCGGCGCCTTCGCACCCATCGCGCGTTTGGCCGAAGATGTGTTTCTGCTCTGGGTGCATACAGACCGCAAAGACATCAACACGATCGAGGACTTCGTACGCGAGGCACGCACCAAGGGTAAGGATTGGGTCATGTCCGGTACGGGGACAGGAGCTGAAGATCATTTACTGACGGAGTTCTTGAATGCCACCTTCGGACTCGACATGTCCTATCGCGCCCTCAAAGGCGGCGGCGCGGTAGCCAAGGAGCTAACCGAGAAGCTGTGCGACTCGACGGTCAACAATCCGTCTGAGCAACGCAAGTACTACGAAGCCGGCATTACCAAGCCAATCGTAGCCATTACCCCGGCAAGGATCACCCAATTCCAATCTACTCCCACTCTTCGGGAAACCGGCATGGACTTCAACTACTTCATGCAGCGCTCTGTCGTCGGGCCACCCTCCATGACCAAAGCAGCTCAAGCCTACTACGCCGATCTATTCAAACGGGTTTTCACATCCGCTGACTGGCAAAACTACAGAAAGAAGAACAGCCTAAGCGGAGAATGGCTATCCGGACCGGACCTCGCGGCATATTGGCTTAAGGAGCGCGAAAAGCACGCGCGCTGGAAGATGACGATCGAAGTCTTGAGGCCCGCGCCCTGACCTCGTTCAGTGGACACGCCCACCCAGCAAACGAACAAAGTCCTCCGGCGTATCGACATCTGCGAACAAACTGGCATCGCTTTGCGGAACTTGAACGACCTGTTCACGCAGCTCATCGAGAAGCTTCTTGCCGCCCTCAGAGCCGAGAGCTTTCAACGCTTCGAAATGCGCTGCCGGCCACAAAACAGGATTGCGCTGTTCGCCGCTCGGTGTCACCGGCACAATGATCTTGCGCCCACCCTCGCTTGCAAAGCACGCGATCAATTGATCTAAAAATTCCGACGTCATGCCCGGCATATCCGCTGGCAGGACGAACGCCCCGGAGACACTTGTGTCCAATGCCGCAACCCCCGCGGCGATCGAAGTTCCCATCCCCAACGCGGCTTTCGGATTTTCAACGATGGAAACCGGAAGTCCGAGGAGCGCCGTAACCACATTCACGGCGGCGGGCTGCGTTACGACGAGGCATACTGCAACGCGGCTCGCGACAACGGCTTCGCAGACCTTGCGTACCAATGCTGTCCCATCGAGTTCCGCGGTAAGCTTGTCGGCAGCGCCAAACCGACGCGAAAAGCCAGCCGCCGGGATGACACAGCCAATTTTCATTTTCTCCGCGGTCCCCGATAAGTCAGGACAATTTCAGCTAGGATTGAAAGCGCAATCTCTTCAGGCGTCCGCGCCCCAATGTCGAGCCCAACCGGCGAGTGCACACGATCGATTTCTTCAGACGCAAGGCCGGCAGCAGCGAGCCGCTCTCGGCGTCTTACGTGATTACGTGTGGACCCCAGCGCTCCGATATAGCGACAGTCACTCTTCACCGCCAACTTGAGCGCTTCATCGTCAATGTGCTCGACATGCGAAAGCGTAACCACGGCCGAATACTCATCAAGGCCAAGTTCCGGTATCGCATCCTGTGGCCAGGCAACAATAACGTTTCGATCTCGAAAACGCGGCAAGGCTGCATACGCCTCACGGGGATCGACGATGACAACATCAAGGTCAACCAACGGTGCCATCGATGCGAGAGCCTGAGCTGTGTGCGTTCCTCCGATAACGATGATACGAGCACGGGGCACCACGGCCTGAAGGAAGACTTTACGTCCATCCACTTGGGCTAGCCCACTATGCCCGGAAGCCAATCGCTCCTTGACTTCAGCTGGCGCGTTATCGCCCGGCTTGAAAAGGTCTCGCTGACCCGTATCAAGCTGACGCAACGCGACGATCGGACGACGACCTTCGCGCGCCGTAATCACTTCATCGATGAAAGCCAAATCATCATCTGGCGTAAGCCGCTCGACAAACACCATAATGCGCCCGCCACACGGCAGCCCGGCCTGCCAAGCCGTCTCATTGGTGATGCCGAATTCCAGCAGCCGCGGCGTACCGGTCTCAATGATCTCGGTCGCCGCCACGATCACCTCGTTTTCGACACAGCCACCCGAAACCGATCCCTGGAAATTTGCACCATCGGCTATCACCATCTGACCGCCGATTGGAACAGGTGACGATCCCCAGGTGTCCGCGACAGTCGCTAGGCCGATCGTCCAGCCTTCGCGAAGCCACGTTTGGCATTGCTTCGCAATATCAAGCGCCGCTTCGGCTGGTTTTCCGCCGGCGTCAGCTTTCGAGGTTATCGTGAGGTTCACATCATCACCTATCGCATTGCACTTCATATCAGTCGGCCCTGCCTCGGAGATCGCCATAACGTCTCACTGAAGGATCTTAGGAGATAGAGCAGGTTATCCCGCGCAACACATAAGCCGCCTTCAAAATATGATGAAGACGGCGCACACTTAAGCTAATGGTCTCGGCCCGACATACCGGATAAGGCCAACGGAGTGCCATTTGCAGCTGTGGCTCACGGGCCACTCGCGTAACCACAGCCCCATTCCCCTTGGTCAAACCAAGCCCACAATAGCCCATAAGCTAACAGTCGGATCTTGACTGCGGGCCCTACAGCGGCTTTCAAAGTTGAGTATGCCATCGGCACAGGGGAGCGAGGGACCAAATTCTGTGAGAAATACCGATCATCTGAGAGACTTGGAGTCGGAAGCGATCCATATCTTTCGCGAAGTCGCAGGTCAATTCGAGCGTCCAGTGATGATGTACTCGATCGGCAAGGATTCCTCCGTCCTGCTGCATCTCGCACTCAAAGCCTTTTATCCCGCGAAACCGCCCTTCCCTTTGCTTCATGTCGATACCGGCTGGAAGTTCCGCGAAATGATCGCCTTTCGCGATAACGTCGCGCACCGGTACGGTCTCGAACTGATCGTCCACATGAATCAGGAAGGCATCGAGCAGGGCATCGGTCCAATAAGCCACGGCAGCGCTCTGCATACGGACGTCATGAAGACGCAAGGTTTGCGTCGGGCACTTGAGAAATATCGCTTCGATGCTGCAATCGGTGGCGCGCGCCGTGACGAGGAAAAGTCGCGCGCTAAAGAGCGGATATTCTCTCACCGCACAGCCGATCACCGTTGGGACCCCAAACAGCAACGCCCGGAACTCTGGCATCTCTACAATGGTCGCTTGGCGCCTGGGGAAAACATGCGCGTGTTCCCCCTATCGAATTGGACCGAACGCGACGTGTGGGACTACATCGCGCAAGAAGAGATTCCGATCGTCCCATTATACCTCGCCGCCCCGCGCCCCATCGTTGAGCGCGACGGTGCACTCATTATGGTGGACGACAACCGTTTGCCGCTGAAACCCGGCGAGATCCCGCAACAACGTATGGTGCGCTTCCGCACGCTCGGCTGCTATCCGCTCACGGGCGCCATCGTATCCGAAGCTACAACCGTCGAAGAAATCATCGCCGAACTCGAAGCGTCACGCACATCTGAACGGCAGGGCCGGGTCATCGACCGCGACCAATCCGGCTCGATGGAGAAGAAGAAGGAGGAGGGGTACTTCTAATGGCAGAGACCGCCGTAAGCCGCTTCACCCCAAATTCTTCGCCAACGATTTCAGCCACTAATGAAGCGGCTGAAGCCAACATGCCGCTCCTGCGCTTCCTGACGTGCGGCAGCGTCGACGACGGTAAGAGCACGCTCATTGGCCGCATGCTTTACGATTGCCAGCTGGTCCATGACGATACTCTGGAAGCACTGGAAAACGAAAGCCGCAGTTACGGCACAACCGGTCGTGAGATTGACCTGGCATTGCTTGTCGACGGCCTGCAAGCCGAGCGCGAACAAGGCATCACAATCGACGTTGCATATCGATACTTCGCAACATCCAAACGCAAGTTCATCGTCGCCGACACTCCGGGTCACGAACAATACACGCGCAATATGGTCACTGGAGCATCGAGCGCCGACCTTGCAATCATACTTGTCGATGCCAGAAAAGGCGTCATCACCCAAACACGACGACACAGCTGCATCGCCCACTTGCTCGGCATCAAACACATCGTCCTGGCCATCAATAAAATGGATCTTGCGGGCTTCGATCAGACGCGATTTGCCGAAATCGAAAGCAACTACAGAACTTTCGCCGCAGAACTTGGCCTCACGAACATCACTGCAATTCCGATCTCGGCACTCGATGGCGACAACATCTCATCCTTGAGCGTACGCACACCTTGGTATCGTGGCCCCGCTCTTCTCCAGCATCTGGAAAGCGTCGTTGTTGACAGCTCGATAGCCTCCGCACCGCTGCGGATGCCGGTTCAATGGGTGTGTCGTCCGGACCTCGATTTCCGCGGCTATGCTGGTACGATCCAAGCAGGATCCGTAAGCGTTGGTGACAGGATCACGGTACTTCCCGCCGGGCGATCGACCCAAGTCGCAAGCATCGTGACTTATGATGGCGATTTGGAACGCGCCACCGTTGGCGACGCGGTGGTTCTAACACTTGCAGACGAAATCGACGTAAGCCGCGGCGATGTGATTTGCGCTGCGGATGTGCGGGCCGAGGTCGCCGACCAATTCGCAGCCGACATCGTCTGGATGAGCGAACGTCCGCTCATGCGTGGACGCCCCTACATTCTCCGTTGTGGTCAGCAATCGACCGTCTGTCAGATCAGCGAGCTCAAACACAAGATCAACGTTGAAACGTTGGAGCACACCGCAGGTCGCGAAATGGAGCTCAACGCAATCGGCCTCTGTAATCTCTCGCTGTCTAAGCCCATTGTCTTCGACACTTACGCTGATAATCGCGAGGCCGGCGGTTTCATCCTTATCGACCGACTTACAAATGAAACAGTCGGCGCCGGTATGATCCGCTTCGCGCTGCGCCGCGCGCACAACATCCATTGGCAAGCCGTTGATATCGACAAACACCAGCGCGCCGCGATGAAAGGCCAGAAGGCCTGCTGCATTTGGTTTACGGGCCTTTCTGGCTCGGGAAAATCCACGGTCGCCAACTTGCTCGAAAAGCGCCTCCACGCCCTCGGCCGTCACACATACATTCTCGATGGCGACAACGTACGCCACGGACTGAACCGCGACCTTGGCTTCACCGAATCGGATCGCGTCGAGAATATCCGCCGTGTTGCAGAAGTCGCGCGTCTCATGGTTGACGCTGGGCTTCTAACCCTCGTCTCGTTCATTTCCCCGTTCCGGGCTGAACGGCGCCTGGCCCGCGAGCGTTTTGAAGACAGCGAGTTTTTTGAGCTGTTCGTCGACACCCCTTTGGAAATCTGCGAAACGCGCGATCCAAAAGGCCTATATCGCAAGGCCCGCGCGGGCGAAATCGCGAACTTCACCGGCATCTCGTCCCCTTACGAAGCGCCGGAAAATCCAGAACTTCGGCTCCAGGGCGGCACCCTCGCCCCAGAAGCCCTGGTTGATGAAATTATTCGAACCCTGGAAATGAAGGGGATTATTGATAAGCATTAGCGGCAAACGGACAGGCTCTCCCCAATCGGGCAATCAGCCGGTTCGCAAACCGCGAGCATAACGAATGAACGATCGGTCCATCTCCGGACTCTTGCCACCTTCACCTTCCGCAATTGAACAGCTGATTGCGATTGTCGGCCACGAGCACGCGTTAACCGACCCGCACGATCAAGCGCCATTCCTGCGCGAATGGCGCGGTCGTTATGTGGGCCGCACGCCGCTCGTGCTGCGCCCGGGATCTACTGCCGAGGTCTCCGCCATCATGGAGATCGCAAATCGCAAACGTTTCGCCATCGTCACACAAGGTGGAAATACGGGGCTTGTCGGCGGACAGATTCCGGCGGAAACCGGCTACGAGATCATTCTGACAACCAATCGCTTGCATCGTATCCGCGACGTCAATGCTGATGCTGGCCACATGACTGCAGAAGCTGGCGTCACGCTCGCGGAAGTCCAGGCCCGAGCGGCTGCAGTCGATCGCCTTTTTCCATTAAGCCTCGCATCTGAGGGAACATGTACAATCGGCGGAAACCTCGCAACAAACGCCGGCGGTGTCGCCGTCCTAGCCTATGGCTCCGCACGTCAGCTCGTCTTGGGCCTTGAAGTTGTACTGGCCGATGGGCGCGTTTGGGATGGCCTGCGCGCCTTGAAGAAGGACAACACGGGCTACGACCTGAAACAGCTCTTCGTCGGCTCCGAAGGCACGCTCGGTATTATCACCGCCGCTGTTTTGAAACTCTTTCCGGCGCCAGCCACGAAATCCACCGCACTCGTCGCTCTTCCCCGCCTGGATGCAGCGCTCCAGTTTTTTCGCGCCGCTGAGCGCGCCGCCGGTCACAACCTGACGGCTTTCGAGTTCATTTCCCGAGAATCTCTGGACGTCGTTTTACGTCATGTCGAAGGCGCCCGCACGCCGTTTAACGACCTGAACCAGCCATGGTACGTATTAATCGAAATCTCGAGCACCGCGCAGATCGGAGAACCCGACGATCTGATGCAGACGGTGCTTGGCGAGGCGCTTGAGAACGGGCTCATCACCGACGCGGTCCTTGCAAGGTCTATCTCGCAATCCGAAGCCCTTTGGAAACTCCGCGAGACGCTGTCCGAAGCCCAACGGTTCGAAGGCGGCAGCATCAAGCACGACATTTCCGTGCCCGTCGGACGCATTCCCGAATTCATCGCGCGTGCAGCCCCCATTGTGGAGAGCATCTGCCCCGGATGCCGCCCGATCGTGTTCGGTCATTTTGGCGACGGCAACATTCACTACAATATTTCACAGCCGTTAGAGATGGATAAGGCCGCCTATCTCAAGCTGTGGGAACCGATGAATGAAGCGGTTCACACCCTCGTCACCGAACTTGGTGGCTCGATTTCGGCAGAACACGGCATTGGCCGAATGAAACGCGAAGCGCTCACACACTTCCGCAGTCAAGTTGAACTGGACCTAATGCGTCAGCTCAAGCAGACTTTCGATCCACAAGGCATTCTCAATCCCGGCAAGCTGATTTAGTCAGCGGAGACCGGCCGCCCAATGCTGTGGTAACGCAAGCCCGCGGCTTGTGCAGCGTCCGCGCTGAAAATATTGCGAAGATCAACGAGCACATCACCGGACATGCGTGCACGTGCAGCCTTCAGGTCCAAAGCACGAAACTCGTTCCATTCCGTCAGCACCACCGCGACATCAGCCCCTAAGATCGCATCGTTGGCATCCGCACACCACGTAACGCCGGGCAACAGAGGCTCAGCTTGCTTTTGGCCTTGCGGGTCATAGACTCGCACGGTGGCTCCACGCTCCTGCAGCATGGGCACAATCACTAAGCTTGGAGCATCGCGCATATCATCCGTGTTGGGTTTGAACGTAACCCCAAGCACCGCGATCGTCTTATCGCGCACCGAACCGTTAGCCGCCTTCACGATACGGCCGGCCATTGCGATCTTGCGCTCGTCATTGACGATTTGCACTTGTTCAATGATCGACAAGGGCGACTTGCTTTCCCGTGCGGTACGGATGATCGCTGACACATCCTTCGGGAAGCACGACCCACCGTAACCGGGCCCAGGGTGCAAAAACTTATCGCCAATACGCCGATCTTTGCCGATAGCAGAGGCGACTTCCTGCACGTTTGCGCCAACCTCTTCACAAAGGTCCGCGATTTCGTTGATGAAGCTGATTTTAAGCGCCAGGAACGCATTGGCCGCGTACTTAGCCAGCTCCGCAGACTCGCGTGACACAAACATAACCGGAGCATTCCGGATAGAGAGAGGCTTATAAAGCTTCTCCATCACTTCTTGTGCTCGCGCATCATCGAGACCAACGAGCACCCGATCCGGATGGGTAAAGTCCTGAATCGCCGACCCCTCCCGCAGGAACTCGGGATTCGAGCAAACGGCGTATTCGGCATCTGGCCTTAAGGCCGCAAGTCGACGCTGGATTTCACGGCTTGTCCCGACAGGTACAGTCGATTTCGTCGTAATGACTGTGAAGCCATCCAGATACGGTGCTAGTTCTTCGACGGCCCCGTAGACGTAAGACAGATCCGCGTGCCCATCACCACGACGCATCGGCGTACCAACGGCGAGAAACACGATATCGGCAGCCTTTACTGCCGGTCCCAGATCCCCTGAGAAGCGTAGACGGCCAGCGGCAATATTGCGCGCCATCAGATCGTCGAGCCCCGGCTCATAAATGGGAGAGCGGCCTTCTTCCATCTGCTTCAGGCGCTCGGGGTTATTGTCGACGCAGGTTACGTCGAAACCAAACTCGGAAAAGCACGCCGCCGACACGAGACCCACGTAACCGGCACCAATCATGCAGATTTTCACGAACCAACCCCCATCGCTCTATGGTAGGACCGTCCAGGCACCTACCCGGTTACTGCGTTCGCTAGCCCGATATGGCTGCAAAAAGCAACCGTTAGTGCGCGTCCACAACGTCGCCGCAGTGATAAACGGTAGTGTGTGACAGTTTGTTGTCAGCTAAGTCGTGAGTAGGCCCCGACAAATTGAAGCAGGCCCCCTGCCGCGACAATCGTACAAAGCAAGGGAATGTCTGATCAATTTCAGCGCCGCGGCTTTGCACGGTGGGTCGCTTCTGCGCGCGCTGGATCATCCGGCCAGACGTGCTTGGGATACCTCCCCTTCATGTCCGCGCGGACGGCCGCCCAGGACCCCGCCCAGAATCCGGGCAGATCGCGCGTGATCTGGATAGGACGGTGGGCAGGCGAAAGAAGGTGCAGCGTCAGAGGGAGACGCCCTTTGGCGATCGCGGGATGTTCCGTCAGCCCAAACAATTCCTGCACCCGGATATGCAGTGCCGGTGCCCCCGCCGTTTCATAGTCGATAGCGTGTCGATTGCCGGTCGGGGCAAGGAAATGCGTCGGCGCTTCCTCATCGAGGTCTCGCCGTTGTTCCCACGACAGCAGCATATCCAAACCCGCCGAAAGATCCCCCGCGTTGAGGTCACTTGCCCGCAGCTTTCCAGCCAGAAACGGCGCCAGCCAAAGCTGAACCGTTTCAGCGAGCGCTGCATCGCCCAAGTCCGGCCAATCAGTCGGCGACTCCGCTCTCAAAAAGGCAACACGAGCCCTGAGTTGAATTTGCGCCTTGCTCCAAGGAAGTGCCGCGATCCCGATCTTTGCCAGCCCCTCCGCAAGCAGCTCTTGCGTCTCTTCGCTCGCCCGGACCTGCATCGGCTTAGCGGACAAAGTAATTGCCCCAAGCTTTTGCACCTCCCGTCCGCGCACACTCGATGACGGTGTATCGAAAGCGAGTTCCACCGACGATGTCATACGCGCGCCAGCAATCGCGACGATGTCATCCTCGCTCGCCTGCACTGCCAACAAAATACGGGTGGCGGCGGCACTACCCTGCAAATCAGCGACAACGAGATAAGGAGAACGCGCCAAAGCATCAGCCGTATCGAGACGCGCACCGCGGCCGTTGACCAATAAGTACTGGCCATCCGAACCACGTGATTTCGCGATGCGATCAGGATAAGCGCGCGCCAGATGACCAGCCAAACCGATGTCGCGTAGAGAGATTGGCTTCCGCAGTGAGACGAGACTGCGCGCCACACGCGCCCACTCCCCTGCTAAACGGCGCATGTCCTTTACCCGGCGTGAGGAATCTCTACGAAACTTAGCAAGCCTGACCGCCAGATCGGTGTCGTTGCCGCCGATCCCCCGCTCGACGATCACCGCCGCAATTTCGGCAGCCTCATCTTCACAGCCATCCTCTACGGCAGCAAATACCATGCGCGCCAATCGCGGAGGTAATGGGAGTGCGCGCAGAGCACGCCCCACGTCCGTGAGGCGGCCTTCAAGATCAAGCGCACCAAGCGCGACCAACTGGCTGCGTGCTGCATCAAGCGCAGCCGAAGGAGGTGCATCGAGCCAAGAGAGAGAAGTCGGATCCACGACGCCCCAATCGGCACAATCGAGCAGAAGCCCCGTGAGATCTGCCGTTCGAATTTCAGGCTCGGGAAACCGAGAAAGCGATGAAGTCTGTGCTTCATCCCACAAACGATAGCAGACGCCGGGCTCCATACGCCCCGCCCGGCCACGTCTCTGGTCCACGGACGAAAGCGGCGCGCGAACCGTAACAAGCCGCGTCACCCCAACATCAGGCTCAAACTGCGGCACCCGCGCCAAGCCGCTGTCGACCACAACGCGAATGCCTTCGATTGTGAGAGAAGTTTCAGCGATCGCGGTCGCAAGCACGACCTTTCGTTTACCCACCGGTGCTGGCGCAATAGCTTGGTCCTGGTCGCGTGGATCCATAGCGCCATAAAGGGGGGCAAGGATGACATCCCCCTTCATCGTCTCTTCTAGAGCTTCCGCGACGCGTATGATTTCCCGTTGGCCTGGTAGAAACGCAAGCACGGATCCAGGCTCCGAACGGACTGCCCGCATAATCGCGTCTTTGACCTGGTCCTCAATACGCCGCTCAACACTGCGCCCGAGATAGCGTGTTTCTACCGGATAGCTCCGCCCCTCACTGACAATGACCGGCGCACCATCCAATAAGCCCGCGACGCGATCAGCCGCCAGCGTCGCCGACATGACCAAAATACGCAGGTCCTGTCGCAGTCCCCGTCGCACATCCAGCGTGAGCGCCAATCCCAGATCGGCATCCAATGATCGCTCGTGAAACTCATCGAAAAGAACAGCCCCAATGCCTTCGAGCATCGGATCATCGAGGATCATGCGTGTGAACACGCCTTCCGTGACAACCTCGACCCGGGTCTTACGCCCCACCCGCGAGTTGAGGCGCGCCCGGAGTCCTACGGTCTCACCGAGTTCCTCTCCCAGGCTCCTGGCCATCCGCTCCGCAGCACCGCGAGCAGCAATGCGTCGAGGCTCCAGAACGATGATTTTGCGGCCATCCAGCCACGGAGCGTCAAGCAGCGCCAAAGGCACACGCGTCGTTTTACCTGCACCCGGCGGAGCCACCAGAACGGCGCTGGTCCCCTGAGACAGGGTATCCGACAGCTGTTCCAACACCTCGTCGACGGGGAGCGGCTCAGCAAACGGATTGGGATTGGAACCGGTCCCCTTCGCGCTTTTGCCACCGGTAGGTCGGCTCAAAATCAGACATCCTTTTCAGAGAACGGACGTCATGCGCGTCCACTCGCTCTCGCGGAATTTAGAAGACCCTGCGACGCCGCTCCACAAGCTGCATGATCATCGGCGTCAGAATGAGCTGCATCGCAAGGTCCATGCGGCCGCCTGGAATGACAATCGAATTCGCCCGCGACATGAAGCTGCCCTGGATCATCGCCAGCAAATACGAAAAGTCGATTCCACGCGGTGTTTTAAACCGGATGACAACCATCGACTCCTCAAGCGTCGGGATCCACCGCGCGATGAACGGATTAGAGGTATCCACCATTGGAACGCGCTGAAAATTGATATCCGTCTCCGAAAACTGCGGACAAATATATTTTACGTAATCCGGCATCCGGCGAAGGATCGTGTCCGTCACCGCCTCTGTTGAATACCCACGGGTCGACTTATCGCGATGGATTTTCTGTATCCATTCGAGGTTGATCACCGGCACCACGCCAATTTTGAGATCCGCATGGCGCGCAATGTTGATGTCCTTGGTGACGAGGGCGCCGTGAAGCCCTTCGTAGAACATGAGATCTGACCCCTCCGGCAGATCCTTCCAGGGAGTGAAACGCCCCACCGGGACACCGAAACGTGCCGCCACCTCGTCATCATGAACGTAATGACGAGTCCGGCCGGTGCCGTTCTCCCCGTAAGTTTTGAACGTACGCTCAAGCTCCTCGACCAAGTTGCCTTCAACACCGAAGTGGCTGATCACACCCTCGCCGTTTTGAGTCGATTTCTCCGTGGCCTTTTGCATCTCGAAGCGGTCGTAACGATGAAAAGCGTCTCCCTCCAGAAACACGGCGTTGACGCGCTCCCGGCGGAAGATCTGCTCGAACGTTTGCCTGACTGCCGTCGTCCCGGCCCCTGAAGACCCTGTGACCGAGATGATCGGATGCTTGGCTGACATGACCTTGGATACCTTTTTTGGAAATACGTTCTAGGGATGGAATGAGGAGCGCTTAACCTAACAATGCGAAGCATGCAGGCGCCGCTATCTTCACACCTTACGTCCCGTCAGAGGCGGAACAAACCGCGGCGCCCAAAGAGTGGGGAGCGCTCGCCGTGCGCCCGCGGATGCGTATAGAGGCGATCAACATAATCGACCTCCGCGCGCGACCCGACGAGAATAGGAACTCGTTGATGCAGGGCCTTGGGAACGATATCGAGAATGCGCTCGCGCCCTGTCGACGCTGCCCCACCCGCCTGCTCGACGAGCAATGCAATCGGATTGGCTTCATAGATGAGACGAAGCCGCCCGTGCTCATAGCCTTCACGTTGATCAGCCGGATAGATATAGATCCCGCCCCGCATAAAAATGCGATAGATTTCGGCAACAAGTGATCCGATCCAACGCATGTTGAAGTCGCAGCCACGCACTCCCTCGACGCCCTGCAAGCAGTCGTCGACGTAAATGCGGATCGCCTCGTCCCAATGTCGATAGTTCGATGCGTTGATTGCATATTCTCTGGCCATCGCCGGAATTTGCACATTGCGTAGCGTCAGGAGAAAACGTCCGCTATCGGGATCGAAAGTGAAGATATGCGTCCCTTCACGGACGGTGAGCGCCATGAGCGTACTTGAGCCATGGACGACAAAGCCCGCAGCGAGCTGACTAGTCCCGGGCTGAAAGAAACAACAGTCTTCGACCCCACCGCACTGCATTGCGTGAAAGCGCGGCAATATTGAAAAGATTGTTCCGATCGCGGCATTGGTATCGATATTTGTTGTGCCATCCAACGGATCGATCGCTGCGACAAGCGGCTGGTCCGTCCGTATCGTTATGGGCCGCGCAGCTTCCTCACTCAGCATGGCGGCGACCGGTGCGTCCCGCAACGCATCCAACAGCAACGCATTGGCTTGGCGATCAAGCCCGGTTTGCTGATCCCCTCCCGCGGGCTTCAGCCCGACAACGTCGTGCCCCCCGGCGAGCTCACCACGATCCACAAGCCCGTGAAGTGCCAAAGCCGCCCGCGCTATAACCTCAACGGCCTGCGCCACCTCCCCACGCTCGGGGTCCTGCGCAGACCATCGCTCAAGAAATTGGACGAGGTCCCCCTCAATCGGCATGCTGTGGCAGACTCCCTAGTTCATGTATCCGGTGCTTCGGCACCTTTGGGCCAGATTCAATCGCGCCCCCACGCACAACGCAAGATATCTCCAAAATTATGTGCAAGCGGCGATCCCGATTAACCGAGTAAACATACTTTGCTCTAGCCAGAGCGCAGCTAATAAGCCAAATCAGCAGCATTGAAGATATGCGGCCTAACGCGCTGCAAATACTTAACGACTTGTGAACCACGAGGCCTTCTTGACGAAGGAGATCGACGAGCTGCCTGTCCGCAAACCGGCCACCTCCATAGCGACGTCGGGCCGGAGGCAGTCGTTGTCAATCGTAATCCCGTTGCTCAATGAGGCTAACGGCCTGCCCCGGCTGCTTGCCCGGCTTCTGCCCGTTCTCGAGCGGACAACATATGACTACGAGATCGTCTTTATAGACGATGGCTCAACAGACGCGACGCTATCGCAGCTACGCCAATTCAACGAAACTGACCCGCGTCTTAAGTCCGTTTCGTTCAGCCGCAACTTCGGCAAAGAAATCGCTGTTGCCGCCGGGCTACGCTACGCTAGAGGGGATGCAGTCATCCTCATGGATGCCGACTTGCAGCATCCTCCCGAAACGTTACCGCAATTCATTTCGCTGTGGGAGCGGGGTTACGACGATGTCTACGGTCAGAGGATGGATCGGGAATCCGACAGCGCCACTTACCGAATGATGGCACGCAGCTTCTACGCAATTTTCAAAGTGCTGTCCGGCACGCAACTACACGAAAACGCGGGCGACTTCCGTCTCTTAAGTCGACGCGCCGTTGACGCCCTCAATCAGCTCGGAGAACGCGCCCGCTTCAACAAAGGCCTCTTTGCCTGGATCGGCTTCCGCTCTATTGGCGTCCCCTATAACGTCGCCCAGCGGCAAGTGGGAGACGCGTCACGTTGGAGCACACGCCGGCTATTACGCTTCGCAATCGACGGCATCGCCTCTTTTACAACGATCCCATTGCGCATTTGGTCCTACATCGGCCTGCTCGTCTCGGCGTTCGCCTTCATCTACGCTGCGATTTTCTTATTAAAGACTCTAATTTTCGGCACTGATGTCGCCGGATTTCCAACCCTGATTATTTCAATCCTTCTGCTCGCGGGCGTTCAATTGATTTCACTGGGAATTATCGGCGAGTATCTAGGCCGCATCTATGATGAGGTGAAAGCGCGCCCACTCTTCCTTGTTGCCGAAGAGATTGGTTTTACCCCCAATCAGCCAGCCAAACCCGGCGAACCTCACCCTGACGTGGCTGAGGGACTGGAGCAGCGGCCTTGACGGACGATCCCAGAGAGGATGCCAACGCTTCTCCAACCAATGGTCGAAAGATGCGCGATGCCCTAGCCCACGGTGGCCGCTTTCTTATATCTGGAACGCTCGCCCTCACCGTCGATGCCGTCATATTGGCGCTGCTCTACCGCATCATCGGGCTCGACCCTTTTGTTTCCCGTATCTTTGCGATTTCCATTGCGATGGTTGTCGGCTGGTTGACCCACAGAACGTTTACGTTCGCTGTAAAACGGCCGCCGACGGTTCGTGAATTCACCGGGTATGCAAGCATCGCCTGGACGACGGCGGCGGCGAACTACGCCATCTATTCTGGGATCCTCATTGCGCAACCGACAACACCCCCGCTTGTCTCACTCTTCATCTCAAGCTTGATCACGATGGTGGTGAGCTACATGGGCATGAGATTTGGTGTTTTCGGTCGCCCAGGATCACATCACGGAACAGGCAATCGCTAAGAATGGGTTGAGTTGAACACGCCCCAAAGATCGATCGGAAATATACCACCTAATCCTCGACAACGATCAAAATTTGGTATACCGTATGCCATCAACAGCGACCTTGTCTCCGCGGCCGAACACTATACTTTCGTTCATCATCCTATATACCAACGCAAATGCGGCCCGGCTGACTGCCAGCAAAACGGAATGGCGCAGATCCGACCGCGTATAGGGGCTTGGGTTTACGCCAGAGGAAGCGTCGATGAACTTGCTTGAGTTTCAAGCAAAACGGCTCCTGGGCCGGTTTGCCATCGCCACCCCGATTGGCCAGGTTGCGGCGAGCGAGTCAGAAGCCTTTGAAGCCGCCCGGCGGCTCGGGTGCGATCGCTACGCGGTCAAGGCACAGGTCCCTCTTCTCGCGCGTATGAAATATAACGGCATCGCCTTCGCCTCGACACCGGAACAAGTACGCGCGCAGGCCCGATCGATGATCGGAAAGGCCTTGCGCATTGGCGAGACCCACTCAATCGGCGACATCGTCCAGCAAGTGCTCGTTGAAGAGCGCATCGAAAGCCTGCGCGAAATGTATGTCGCCATCACGCTGGACAGGTCGGCCGGCAAGTTGGTGATGCTCGCATCTGCAGTAGGCGGCGAAGCGATCGAAGAGCGGGCTGCTGCAGAACCGGGGTTGATTCATCGACTCGAATTGACACTTGAGAACAATAAGGCCGTCGCGGACTTCCACAGCTTGGCGTCCATCATCGCGGACACACCCGAAGTCGTAACCGGATTAGCCAATCTCTACCGCGACCTCGCTGACGCCGCTGTCGCGTACGAAGCGACGCTTATTGAAATTAATCCGCTGGCCCTAACGAAGGACGGTCGCCTCATCGCACTCGATGTAAAAATATCTGCCGACGACAGCGCACTCTACCGCCGCCCCGAGCTCGCCGCCTTGCGTCAGGAGAACGATCGGATCGTCTGCTCTCCAACCGAACTCGAAGCTCAGCGCTTCCAGATCAATTACGTCCCGCTCGACGGAGACGTTGGGGTAGTCGTCAACGGCGCCGGTCTTGCTCTGGCGACGTACGATCTCATCGTCGACGCCGGCGGACAGCCCGCGAATTTCATGGACATCCGCACCACCGCAACCAGCCTTGATATCGCGCATGGTTTCGGAATGCTCCTGACAAACTCACAGGTCAAATCCATTTTGGTCAACGTGCACGGCGGCGGCATGCAACGGTGTGACACCATCGCCGAAGGCATCGGCATCGCGCTGCGCCGTCATCCCCGTCAGATACCTATCGTGATTTGTATGGCAGGAAACAACGCCGATTTCGCGCGCACCATCCTGGAAAACAACGGCACACGTTACGTCGCCGTCAGCGATATGGCGGACGCCGCCCAGCAGGCGGTCGCGCTATCGAGAAGGAAAGCAGCCTGATGGCAGTACTCATTGGTCCAGAAACTAAGGTCCTTTGCCAGGGCATGACAGGCCGCACCGCAACTTTCCACTGTGGCCGGATGCTCTCTTACGGCACTCAGCTTGTCGCAGGTGTCGTGCCAGGTAAAGGTGGCAACCGACATCTGGATCTTCCCGTCTACAATCACGTTCGCGAAGCAATTGACGCAACTGGCGCCAATGCCACGATAGTTTTTGTGCCACCCAACAACGCGGCCGCAGCGATCATTGAAGCAATTGAAGCTGAGTTACCTTTGATCGTTTGCGTCACCGAACGAATACCCATTTTAGATATGGTCCGCGTCCGCCAGGCACTCATCGGCACCCAGACGCGTTTGATTGGTCCAAACTCACAAGGTATTCTGGTTCCGGGCGTAACGCAGTTGGGGGTCATGTCGACGGTCGACGCAAGCCCCGGGCGCATTGGAATCGCCTCTCGGTCAGCTTCATTAACCAGCGAAATAGTCCTACAAACGACACAAGCGGGACTCGGCCAGTCGACAACCATCGGCGTAGGCGGCGATCCGGTTCATGGCGTCGATTTGAAGACCTGCGTTAAACTTTTTCTGGATGATCCTGACACCGATGGCGTCATCGTAATTGGCGAAATCGGTGGAACGGAAGAAGAAGAAGCCGCAGAGCTGATCTCCGAGCTTAAGCCGACAAAGCCGATCGTAGCGCTTGTAGCCGGTCGTCACGCCCCGCCGGAGCGGCGCATGGGGCATGCCGGCGCATTTGCCTCATCGAGTGGCGGCGGAACGGCGCTTAGCAAGATCGCGGCCCTGCAATCAGCCGGCGTTGTCGTCGCACCCAACGCAGCCACAGTCGGCGAAACAATGCGGAAAACACTTGCCGTATAGACAAAGAAAAGAAGAGACGATGGCAGGAATAGACGACGCCGATTTGACCTAAGACTGGTTTTGATAGGAAATTTCAATCGGGATGCGATCCGCTGGTTCGAGAACTGGATCGCTTGAAGCGGGTTTAGGCACGAAAACATGAACGATATGACAATAAAAGGCGGTCACGGCAATGGCGGTGGCGGCGGACGTAAGAAGCCAATTCACCCCGGCGCAGGACGTCGCAACGCACTGTTGCATCCAAAAGGCCGTGTTCTCACGCCCGAGGAACTCGCGACGGTAAAGGGGCTGATTGGCGAAGGACCGTATGAGCGGCCGCTTCTTATCGAATATCTCCACAAAATTCAGGATGCCGAGGGCTGCCTGCCTGCCGGCCTTCTCCAGGGGCTGGCAGAACTCATGCGCGTCCCCATGGCAGAGGTTTATGAGGTTGCAACGTTCTACGCGCATTTTGACGTCGTCCCGGATGATGCTGAGCGTCCCCCGGCCGTAACCGTCCGCGTCTGCGACAGCCTCTCGTGCATGATGGCCGGTGCTGAACAGCTTATCGAAGCGCTTCAGTCCAAGGACGCACCAAATGTGCGCATCCTCCGCGCCCCGTGCGTTGGCTCCTGCCATACGGCACCGGTTGCACACGTCGGCCACCACCACGTCGACCACGCTACGCCCACGAAGGTGATGGAACTCGCGACCGGAGGCCATACGCATCCTGAGGTTCCCGCCTATCAAACACTCGAACAATATGTTTCCGAAGGTGGTTATGAGGTCTTGAAGGCCTGCCTCTCCGGCAAGCACACAGTCGAGGACGTTATCGCAACACTCTCTGATGGTGGGCTGCGCGGCCTCGGCGGCGCGGGCTTCCCAACCGGACGCAAGTGGACGTTGGTTCGGGCTGAGAAGGGTCCGCGGCTCATGGCCGTCAATGGCGATGAAGGCGAACCCGGAACCTTTAAAGATCGGCACTATCTCGAGACGCGTCCGCACCAGTTCCTCGAAGGTATGCTGATCGCGGCTTGGGCAGTAGAGGCCGAGGAAGTCTTCATCTACATGCGCGATGAGTATCAAGCTGTGCTTGAAATTCTGCGGGCTGAACTTCCCAAACTGCAGGCTGCGAACCTGGCTCCGCATACCAAGATCAACCTACGCCGCGGCGCTGGCGCTTATATTTGCGGCGAAGAAAGCGCCATGATCGAATCGATCGAAGGCAAGCGAGGGCTACCTCGTCATCGCCCACCTTACGTTGCTCAGGTCGGCATCTTCAATCGTCCGACGCTCGTCAACAACGTTGAGACGCTCTACTGGATCCCCCAAATCATCGAAAAAGGTGCGGGGTGGTTCGAGAACCAGGGCACCAACGGCGCGAAGGGCTTCCGGTCCTATTCCGTTTCCGGTCACGTCGCGAACCCCGGCGTCATCCTGGCTCCAGCCGGCTCGACAGCCAACGACTTGGTGCGTTTGTGCGGCGGCATGAAAGAAGGTCACACCTTCAAGGGCTACCTGCCGGGCGGCGCATCGGGCGGCATTCTGCCCGTGTCGATGGCGGATATTCCGCTCGACTTCGGCCAGCTCGAAAAGCATGGCTGCTTCGTTGGCTCGCACGCGGTTGTTATCCTGTCGGATAAGGACGATATGAAAGCTGTGGCCTTGAACCTCATGAAATTCTTTGAGGACGAGAGCTGCGGCCAGTGTACGCCGTGTCGTAACGGCACAGAGAAGGCGGTCCAATTGATGAGCCGGCCCAGCTGGGACAAAGAACTTCTCGATGATCTCGCGCAAGTGATGCGCGATGCGTCTATCTGCGGCTTGGGGCAAGCGGCATCGAACCCGCTGACCAGCGTCATTAAATTCTTCCCGGACGACATCGTTTCAGGCAGCCCCGCGGCGCCAGAACGGGACTAACGCAAGGGATAAGCAGCCGTCGCAATACGGCGAAACCAACTCCATTACGTGCTGAGATAGATCATGACCGATAAGATCACCTTTGAGCTCGATGGTAAGACCGTCGAGGCCGCGCCTGGCGAAACGATTTGGCAAGTCGCCAAACGCCACGGCACCTCAATTCCCCACCTTTGCTGGCTGCCGGAGCCAGGCTACCGCGCTGACGGCAACTGCCGCGCCTGCATGGTAGAAGTCGAGGGCGAGCGCGTTCTCACGGCGTCCTGCCAACGCAAAGTCGCCGATGGCATGAAGGTAAAGACCGCTTCCGAACGGGCGAAGAAAAGCCGGGAAATGGTCTTCGAACTGCTCATCGCCGACCAGCCTGCGAAAGAAGAAAGCCACGACCCATCGTCCAAATTCTGGAACTGGGTCGGCCAGATGGACATCGCCACGACGAGCCGCTTCCCAGGCGCAGCCGGCCCTGTCGCGGACAACACGCACTCAGCGATCTCGGTCCATCTCGACGCATGCATCAATTGCGGTCTTTGCGTCCGCGCTTGCCGCGAAGTCCAGATGAACGACGTCATCGGCATGGCCTACCGCGGCCACCACTCGAAGGTCGTTTTCGATTTCGACTCCGGAATGGGTGAATCAACGTGCGTTGCGTGCGGAGAGTGCGTCCAGGCTTGCCCGACCGGCGCTCTGATGGAAGCCAACCTGCTCGATGATGCAGGCAAACGCGTCGCTTACGAAGACCACTCCGTCGATACGCTCTGCCCGTTCTGCGGCGTTGGCTGCCAAACCACCGCACACGTCAAGGACGACAAGATCCTCTACGTGGACGGCCGCAACGGCCCGGCGAACGAAAACCGCCTGTGCGTTAAGGGGCGGTTCGGCTTCGATTACATCAGCCACCCAGACCGTCTGATGAAGCCGCTTATCCGTCGCGAAGGCGTCGCTAAAGACCCCAACATGCAGTTGCGTCCTGAAGACTTCGCAAAGGTCTTCCGCGAAGCAACTTGGGAAGAGGCTCTTGAGAAAGCCGCCCAGGGCCTTGTCAAAATTCGCGAAGAGAAGGGTGGTAACGCCATTGCCGGCTTCGGCTCGGCCAAAGGCTCAAACGAGGAAGCCTATCTCTTCCAGAAGTTTATCCGCCAGGGCTTCGGGACCAATAACGTCGATCACTGCACGCGTCTCTGCCACGCATCATCAGTGGCAGCGCTCATGGAAAGCGTGAGCTCCGGCGCTGTTACGGCTCCGTTCACGGCAGCTGGTGACAGCGACTGCATGATCGTCATCGGCGCCCGTCCCGCCCAAAACCACCCCGTCGCCGCCACCTATTTGAAGAACGCAGCCGCGCGCGGTGCAAAGCTCATCATTATGGACCCTCGCGGTCATAATGGTACGCTCGCACGTCACGCCTCGCACATGCTGCAGTTCAAGGGCGGCTCCGACGTCGCGCTCCTGAACGCTATGCTGAACGTGATCGTCACCGAAGGCTTGGTCGACGTTCAGTACGTTCAGGCACACACGGAAGGTTACCAGGCTCTCGAAAAGAAAATTCAGGAATTCACACCTGAAAAGATGGAGTCCGTTTGCGGAATCCCCGCCGAGACAATTCGCGAAGTTGCCCGCCTTTACGCAACGTCGCAGCGCTCCATCATCTTCTGGGGCATGGGGGTTTCACAACACACCCACGGAACAGACAATGCCCGTTGCCTGATCTCGCTGGCACTTGTGACCGGTCAGATCGGCCGCCCAGGTACCGGCCTTCATCCTCTCCGTGGCCAGAACAACGTCCAAGGTGCTTCCGACGCGGGTCTCATTCCGATGGTCTTCCCGGACTACGTCTCTGTGACTGATCCGGCGACACGCTCGAAATATGAAAAGCTTTGGGGAGCAGAACTCAATCCCAAGCCCGGTCTCACTGTCGTTGAAATCATGCACGCCATCCACGATGGCAAAATCAACGGCATGTATATCATGGGCGAGAACCCCGCCATGTCGGACCCTGACGTCCAGCATGCACGCGAAGCATTGACTGAGCTCGACCATCTCGTAGTTCAGGATATCTTCCTCACTGAAACAGCGTGGCATGCCGATGTCGTACTCCCGGCTTCCGCTCACGCCGAAAAGCTCGGTACGTTCACAAACACCAACCGCCAGGTTCAGCTTGGCCGCCCCGTCGTGCCGCTCCCGGGCGAAGCACGTCAGGACTGGGAACTCCTTCAAGAACTAGCTCAGCGCGTTGGACTGAATTGGGATTACGCCGGCGTCAACGAAGTGTTCGACGAAATGGCATCTGTCATGCCGTCGTTGGACAACATCACGTGGGAACGCGTCGAGCGTGAGGGCTCAGTCACGTATCCTTGTGATTCGCCCGACAAGCCGGGCAACGAGATCATCTTCGCATCATCGTTCCCGACCAAGTCCGGTCGCGCGAAGATTACGCCTGCCGACCTTCTCCCACCCGATGAGGTGCCGGATGACGAATATCCGCTGATCCTTACCACAGGCCGCTTGCTGGAGCATTGGCACACCGGCTCGATGACGCGGCGCGCAGCCACGCTCGATAGCCTGGAGCCGGAAGCTATCGCAAGCCTCAATCCGCGCGAACTCGCACGGCAAGGCCTGCAGCCGGGTGATGAAGTCGAAGTTTCGACACGGCGCGGCACAATCACTCTCAAAGCCCGCATGGATCGCGACGTTCCCGAAGGGATGGTCTTCATTCCATTCTGCTTTGCAGAGGCAGCCGCAAACATGCTGACGAACCCGAAACTTGACCCAATGGGCAAGATTCCGGAGTTCAAATACTGCGCAGCCAAGGTTGAGAAAGTTCGCGCACGCGTTGAGGCTGCGGAATAATCAGCTAAGATTGCGAACAGGCACCGACCTGTTCGCCAATTCAATGCGGCAGCCCGGCTGGGCTGCCGCATTTTTTATTTGAGCGCTTTTTTATTCCTCATCTGGCTACGTCGCGCCCCAACCGATAAGGACACAGCAATGACGGTCGCGTTTCAGGCCAGCTCATCCCCCGCATCTTTCATCCCGGTTGAGGAAGTCGCTCGCGACGCGCTCAGCGCACTACCCGAAGCCACAACACGAGAAGCTCAGGCGAGCCACATCGCCAATGCTATCCTGGCCGTCTTCGACAACTATTACGTCCGCTCGCGTCACATCCCCTATCTTGCCAAGGAAGCGTTCGAGACGCGTAATTGGCCGGAAACGACCAACCTGAGCCGTGAGCGTCTCGACATTTACGGGCGCAATCTCGACGCGTTGATTCCACTGCTAAAGCAATCGTGGCCCCAGTTCGCTGACGAACGCGGTTTTTGGGTTGAGGTTGAAGCGCAATATCTCACTCAAATTCGCGAGCGCTATGAAGCCGATCTTGCCTTTGCCTTCTTACGTTCAACGCGCCGCCTCATGCGGCAAGGTGAATGGGCGCCAGTCTCATATTTTGCCGGCAGGCAGAAAGAGATCGTTCCTCATGACAACGGCCCCACTGCCATACGTACGTTCACCTGTATTTGGCCCGTTAAAAACGAAACGGTAATTGATCTGCTGCAGGTGCCGGGCTTCAACGCGCCTTTCCGTGACATTGTCGATGACGCTCGGCTAATCGCAATGCGCATAAACGAGACACTGGAAGCCGCCACGAACAGCGACATTTCAGGCGCATCAATCACGATCGAAATGATCGATGGCGGCTTTTTCCGAAATCGTGGTGCTTATCTCGTTGGTCGCATAAAGCAACCATCTGGGCCCGACATTCCATTAGCCCTCGCATTGCTCAATGAGAAGGACGGCATATATGTCGATGCCGTCCTGTTCGAGGCTGATCGACTGCATTACGTCTTCTCTTCTGCGCTCGCCAACTTTCACGTTACCGCGGAAGCGTACCATCAGCTTGCGCACTTCCTCCATTCCGTCATGCCGAAGCGGCCCTTGGGCCTCCATTATTCGACGATCGGCTTCAATCACGTCGGCAAGGTCGCCGTCATGCGCGAGCTTCAAGCCGAACACAACACCGCCACCGAACAGCTCGATTTTGCGTTAGGCTTTCGCGGCACCGTGGCCATCGGTTTTTCAACGCCATCCTCGCGGTACGTCTTGAAGGTAATTCGGGATCAGCCCGCCGAGGGCTATAAGTGGGATACCTTTCCCGGCGTCGATGCCATACTTCAGAAATACCGGGCGGTACACGAGACCGATCGTGCGGGCTCCATGCTGGACAACATAATCTACGATAATGTCCGCTTGGACCGCGAATGGTTCACGCCGCAGCTGTTGCAGGAATTCGCCAACGCTGCGCCGGACAGCGTCAAGATTCTCCACCGCTATGTGCTATTCCGTCATTTGATCGTTCAAATGAAACTTACGCCCGTTCCCGAGTTTCTGAAAAAGGCATCTCCCACGGAAGCCAAAGCCGCCATACGCGAACTCGGCACTTGTATCGCGAATAATGCTGCGGCCAACATCTTCAACAAGGATCTCGACGCCCGCAATTATGGCGTCAGCCGAATTGGCCGCGTTTATCTATTCGACTACGATGCGGTGGAACCCCTCACAGGCATCAAAGTCCGCACAAACCTCGATCGTATCGAAGGCGAAGAGGACATCCCCGATTGGTTTTTCGAAAAAGGTACCATCTTCCTACCTGAGGAGATGCTGGTTGGACTTCGCGTCGACGACCCTGATCTGCGTCGCGCTTTTCGCGAAATCAATGGGGAACTAATGACAACAGCCTATTGGGAGGGGATGCAGCGCGCGCTCAACGCCGGTCTCGTACCAAAAGTGCGCGCTTATCCGACGCACATGCGCTTGCGCGCTTCTCGACACTAATCGCTCACCCAGAAGGCTGTGTCAGAGAACAATCACGGGGGCATCGTCTCTCGTCAGGCGTAAATTTTCCCCGCCCCCAAATCATCGCTCGACGGCGTATAAGCTGTAGCGGAGCCAGCAAAAATCATATCAACCGGCACTGGGCGCCCCAGCAGGTAGCCCTGCACCTTACTGCAGCCGATGCTCCTCAGGAGCGTGAACTGCTCTTCCGTCTCGACCCCTTCCGCCGTAACGTCCATACCGATAGCGTGCGCTAGTTCGACAATCGCTTTGACGATTGCAAGGCCACGGCCATTGTCAGTGACGCCGCTGGTAAAGCTCTTATCGATCTTCACCGTATCAAACGGATATTCCTTCAGATAACTCAGGGATGAGTAACCCATACCGAAGTCGTCGACAGCGATCCGCACACCGGCATGCCGTAACGCCAAAAGATTATGCTGCGTAATCGCATCATCCCTGAGCACAACAGCTTCCGTAATCTCAATCTGAGCGCGATCAGGCTCCAGTCCGCCTTCCTGCAAAAGCTTCAGAATGCGCTCGACAAAATCGTTATGGCGCAACTGCACCGGCGAGATGTTAATCGAAAGAAATGCATTCTCCGGGGCGCGCCGCATAGCCTGACAGGCTTGCCGGAATAATTGTCGTCCGATTGGACCAATAAGCCCCGTCTCCTCCGCAGCATCAATGAACTCGCCAGGCATCACCAGTCCTTTCGACGGATGATGCCACCGCGCCAATGCTTCGTACCCCACGGCGCGGCCATCATGTGTGTTAACAATCGGCTGGAAATAGGGCTCAAACTGATTCTCGATGGCCGCCGTCCGTAGTTCTGTTTCCAAAAGGCGCCGCTGCTTGACTTGCAGCATCATCTGCTGCGCGAAGATCCGATAAGCGTTACGTCCTTCCGCCTTCGCGCGATAAAGCGCAACGTCCGCGTCCTGCATAAGTACTTCCGGCGCGAGATCCGTGGAATGTGCAAGCGCAATACCGATACTGACCCCAATAACCAGTTCATGGCTGGCGACAAGATAGGGCTGAGACACTTCTTGTATAAGCCGGGCCGCAAGTTTGCTCGCGTCCTTAACGGCCTGGAGATCTTTGGCGATAACAGCAAATTCATCGCCACCGAGACGCGCAACAACATCTCCCTCGCGGCAGGTTCGCTTGATACGCTCCGCAACCTCGATCAAGAGCTTATCGCCGACCGGATGCCCGAGACTATCGTTGACTGATTTGAAATGGTCGAGGTCCAGCAACAGCAGCGCGAAGTTCCGATCCTCAGACGCAACCATCGATTCCAATTCGCGGAGCAAGCGCGCACGATTGGCCAGAGACGTCAACGAATCTGAAAGTGCCAACAGTTCGATCTGCCGGTCCTTCTTACGCTTCTCAGTGATGTCATCATGCGTAAATACCCAGCCACCGGTATTCATACGCTGACGCGTCACCAAAATGGATCGGCCATCCACAAGGTCATACACGCAACGGTTTGAAGGCTCCTCATCGAGACGCCCCCAATAGGTTGGCTCGGAAACACCGCCTTCGTCCCCATTCCGCACCGCCCAGAATCCGTTATCGACGCAAAGTATCACAACTTCTTTGAAACTTGCCTCCCGATCGCGAAGCTCAAACGGGAGATCGTACATTTTCAAGAAGTTGTCATTACAGACGACAAGATTTCCGCTACCATCGAACATACAAAGACCAATGCTCAGGTGTTCTGACATAGCCTGGAATCGATCATTGTTCACGGCGAGCGTAGAGTTTATGAGCCGATTGTTTTGCTCGACCAATACAAGAGATTGAAAGGCCGCATTGGAACGCAATTGAAGCATTGCGATCAGAATCGCCGCCAATGAAAGTAGTCCCGTCGCAATCGCGCCAATGCTGATTAAGCGCCGCTCTTCAAGACGATAAGAGGCAAGGTAGTCGTTCTTGCTGAGGCCAACCACCACTCGCAAGGGATATCCCATCACTGGTGCCACATCGATCATCTTCTCGGATGACATGAGAGTACGATGCACCGTGGGTCTGTCAGGTGGCGATGCTAGCAATCTCCTCCAGACCGGCGAATCCAACTTCCGGCCTATCGCCTTGCCGTCTTCGCCCACCTTTGCTCGGACGATGCCGTCCGTGCCGACAAGCATAATAACCGCATCATCACCCAGCCTCACGGAACCATACATTTCCGATAAAATCGCGGGATCAACCGCTGCAGTCGCGATCCCTCCTAAGAACCCGCTAGGCCCATTGATCCGGCGAGTCAGGAACAAAGACCACCGATATGTGAGCTTCGAAATCACCGGAACGCCGATGTGCAATCCGGATGCTGGATTGTCTAAATGGACTCGAATATGCGGCCGGCCACTCAAATCAATGAGAGGCGTATCCGTTCCTAAAAGTGAGGTCGCAACAAGCTGCCCTCTTGGATTCACAAGGGAGAGTCGCTCAACAGGTCGAGATTGTGGTCCCAGGCCGTACTTTGATCTCTCAATCCTGAGACTATCGATACCTGATGCAAGATCCGCTTCTACGTCATTTTTTAAAGAACGGAGCATCGTGTCTGCTTGACCGAACGTGCTCGCGGCGTGTTCGGCAAAGATCATCGCCACGTTATGCAAGTGGCGGGCTTCCGCAGCAATTTGCGACTCTCTGGTATTCTTCAGAATAAGCGCAATACCAATCCAGCACAGGCCGACAAGCGCAATGCAGAGCAATGACGGTACGTACCACGCCACAGAAAGTTTATTTTCTTCTCTTACGCGCACCATTTTGTCACTCTGCAGAAACGACCAGCAGCATAAGCTACATAGAGTGATGAAAATTTCTCTTAAGTTAGGAGGCGGGCAGATTATATTTGCGCCATTTCGACGAAAGCCAGCAACCTGAGCTGCCCAATTTACATCGAACACACGATGCCTGGATTGCCCTGGGCACACGGCAAATTAAATAAAAAGCCAATGCCAGAATTAAGAATTAGGTATTTTTTGAAGTTTGCGACAGCGAGCAAGCGATGAACAAACGTCATCATATAATCGTCAAAGCAGACCGCCGTACGGGTGAATGGATCGAAGGAACGATCGAGTACACTGGCCTCGTAGACTTGCATGAGCACATGCGGAGAACGGATTCTTCCGGCTCATTTCACACAATGCATTATTTAACAAAAGACATTGCGGGAAAAATATTCACCGACACAGGAGTGGATTTAAATAATGAAATAGACGTCGCCGTAACGATACGGCGCGCCGACAAAAATTAGGTCGCAGGAAGATGGTTCGTATACAGAAATAAATTGGCCTGATTACTTTTTAGCCATACACCTGAAATCTCAAGAGCTTCTTGGTTACCAGCCTTTAACCATATCTATGTATACACGCATAATTTATAGTATATAGCTATCCTCAAAATCGGAGATATATTGATTGACCGTACGCTTTTCCAATCCCCTGCCGCTGCTTGTGTCGGGAGCGATATTTTTAGCTATTTTATGGGCGTCTCTCCTTTTGTCTCCGGGCTGGCTTCCGGTGAGTGTGAACGCCTTGACGTTTGGATTGTTATCGCCAGCGATCTGGGAGGTATCCAACAGCGTTGGTCAGACACAGACGATCCGCTATGTCGAAAGCCCGAACTCTCTTGTTTTTATCCTGAGCCTGTTCACACTTAGCGGCGCGGGACTTTACTTCGCTACAAAGCGCTACTTGGGCAACGCAGAGGAGGGAAGCCGTCAGGAGCTCTCGGCAAGCCAGCGTGAACTCGCAAAAGACATTCGCGCCGAGGGCCTGCGTCTGGATGAAGAACTCGTCCAGAATATAAAGTGGATCCAGACATTCTTGCGCGCGAACGAAGAATTCTCAAGGTCGCTGAAAGACGCGCGCACCAAGCTCGAACGCTCCAAATCTGCCAACAAGACCGACGTCGTAATCACTTTTCTGCTCGCCAAGAATTCTCTGATGCAGAAAGAGTCTGCCGACCTCAAGCAACGCCTCACCACCTCCCAGCAACAGATCGAAGAACTCCGCGCGAAGCTCGCGCATGCTTTGGATCAGGGCATGCGTGACCCCTTGACCGAGCTTGGAAATCGCCGACGCTTCGATATCACTTTGGCCCAGGAAGCTGCACAAGCGCAGGCCAAGGGCTCAAAACTTTCTCTCGTGATCTGCGATCTGGATCATTTCAAGCATATCAACGATAAATTCGGCCATCAGGTCGGAGACAGCGTGCTTCAACTATTCGCTTCGCTGCTCGTTAAAAATATTAAGGGCCGCGATACGGCAATTCGCTATGGCGGCGAAGAGTTTGCTTTAATCCTCCCCGAGACGGGTATTGAGGGGGCTAAACACGTGACCGAAAATATTCGTTCCGATTTGGAGGCAAGCAGCTGGCGGGTAACAACCACCCGGCAACCCATCGGCAAAATCACGGCATCATTCGGTCTCGCCGAACTGAAAACCGATGAAGACATCCAACAGCTCATCAAACGCGCCGACCGACATCTCTACATCGCAAAAGAAAGCGGGAGAAATCGGGTCGAGCACAACGGCGCCTGAACAAAGCATGTTTCGTAAAGGAAAAACCGGCTTCAAGAAAATCGTTAAAGCCGGTCACAATTGATAGAGCTCGGAGGAAGAGGCGCTGCTGCGCCCCTCCCCGGCTTTGGGTTAGCTCAGGTTCTCGATATGGCCCTGATTATTGAGGCGGATGGCTTCCGCTGAGGGCACGCTCGGCAGGCCGGGCATGCGCATGATGTCACCCGCGACCGCGACGATGAATTCCGCACCCGCCGCCAGGATCACTTCACGCACGGGCACTTCGTGGCCCGTTGGCGCACCGCGCAGGTTGGGATCGGTCGAGAACGAGTACTGGGTCTTGGCCACGCAGATCGGCAGATGGCCGTAACCGGCGTCCTGCAGATCCTTGAACTGCGCCTTGACCGACGCCGAGGCGGTAATGCCCGAAGCCCGGTAAATTTCCGTGGCGATGGTGTTCATCTTGTCCCACAGCGGCATGTCGTCGGGGTACAGCGGCTTGAAGTCCGCCTGGCCCGAATCCGCCAGCTCCGCGACGTAGCGGGCCAGGTCCTCGATACCGGCGCCGCCGTTTGCCCAGTGCGAGCACAGGAACGCCTTGGCGCCGACCGATTCAGCCGCTTCCCGGACCGCATCGATTTCCGCATCCGTGTCCGTGATGAACTGGTTGATGGCAACCACCGGCGGCAGACCGAACTTGCGCATGTTTTCGATGTGACGCTTGAGGTTCTCGCAACCCTTGGCCACCGCCGCGACGTTCTCGCCCTTGAGATCGTTCTTGGCGACGCCGCCATGCATCTTCATGGCGCGCACCGTCGTCACGATGACGGCGGCATCCGGCTTCAGACCGGCCATGCGGCACTTGATGTCGAGGAACTTCTCAGCGCCGAGGTCCGCGCCGAAGCCGGCTTCGGTCACGACATAGTCGGCGAGCTTCAAGGCCGTCTTGGTGGCCAGCACCGAGTTGCAGCCGTGCGCGATGTTGGCGAACGGACCGCCGTGGATGAACACGGGGTTGTTCTCTAAGGTCTGCACCAGGTTCGGCATCAGCGCGTCCTTGAGCAGCACGGTCATAGCGCCGTCCGCCTTCAGATCCCGCGCCAGCACCGCCTTCTTGTCGCGCGTATAGCCGACGACGATGTTGCCGAGGCGGCGCTGCAGATCTTTGAGGTCGCTGGCAAGGCACAGGATCGCCATCACTTCCGAGGCCACCGTGATGTCGAAGCCGTCCTGACGCGGGAAGCCGTTGGAAACGCCACCGAGCGAGTTGACGATCGAGCGCAGCGCCCGGTCGTTCATGTCGATGACGCGGCGCCAGGTGATGCGGCGCTCGTCAAGGCCGAGCTTGTTGCCCCAGTAGATGTGGTTGTCGATCATCGCGGCGAGCAGGTTGTTCGCCGACGTGATGGCGTGGAAGTCGCCGGTGAAGTGCAGGTTGATGTCTTCCATCGGCACGACCTGGGCATAACCGCCGCCGGCCGCGCCACCCTTCACGCCGAAGCAGGGCCCGAGTGAGGGTTCGCGCAGGCAGCTCATCGCCTTCTTGCCGATGCGGTTCAGACCATCGCCCAGACCGACCGTCGTCGTCGTCTTGCCTTCGCCAGCCGGCGTTGGCGAAATCGCAGTCACCAGAATGAGTTTGCCATCGGGGCGATCTTTGACGCTGTTGATGAACTCGGCCGAGATCTTCGCCTTGTAAGGTCCGTAGTTGAGCAGCGCGTCACCCGGCACCGCGATCTTCTCGCCCACCTGAGAGATCGGCTTCATCTTGGCTTCGCGTGCGATCTCAATGTCTGACTTGACGGTCATGCGTTGTCTTCCTCCGCAATTTTTCTTTTCGGAAGGCTGCGCTGAGCGAGCCCTCCAAATCGGTCAAACGAATTTGTCTGTGTTTTAAAGGGTAAGGAATGGTTCGCCCTATGGCAGTCGCGTGCACGACGTAGCTCGTGTGTCGCTTGCCTGCCGGCTATGGTCGCGATCTGCGCCTTGCCAATGTCGCCTGGCACTGGGGCGCGGTGAATTCCGCGCGTCGTGGGGAGCCTTGGTCTGGTGGTGGTGTCGGCGGTGCTCAATTACCGCTTGGGTATTCGCCTTGGCGGGCAGGATGAGGTGGAACGGCACCTTTACGGCAATGGTCTGGCGTTCTGGCGTGCGGACGCCATGCAGGTGGAACACCATCTGCGCGGTTGGGGCGCGGGCGATGTCAGACCCAGTGCGGACGCCGGTTGGCGGCCATCGGTGACGTGATGGTTGGCTCCTGCTGGACGATCACCGCTTACGTCTGCTTATCAGTGCATCGTGTAAAAAGATGCTTCTCAGCATTCTCGACAACAACGGTGTTCCAATCTTCCGGATGACTAGAAGTAATCGGACGGCGCTGAGGCTAGAATGTCACGGCCAAACTTGCGCTGAAGCTGTGATCGTCGGCATCATCGGAGATCTGCCCGAGATAGTGCACGCCGAAGTTAGTCGTTTCACCCAATGCGCCGTCAGCTCCGAGTTCCACCACAAGGGCATCCTGGGCAATCGGAACGCCGGTAACGGCAAAGGGCGTGCCTCCCACAAAGGCCATCTTCGCCTGCGCCACGGTGTCACCGAAGGCGTGCCTCCACCCGATGCCACCGCTCAAGCGGATGTTGGTGTTGGTCCCGAAAGCCGTGAATGTCTCGGCGCGTAGGCCAAGAGTCGTAAAGGTGGTGTCCATGCGGGAACTGGCGGCGGTGAGCGCGGCAGCACCTCCCTGCTCCGTGAATTTTCCGCGGTTCAATTGCACATGGGCGAGCGCCGCATAGGGCTCGTAGTTAGCCCACGGCGTCCTGATCCGATACGCGCTCTCGGCGAAGCCTTGGGCTGTCGCGGCATTCGCATCTCCGGACGGGTTGTCGGAAAATCCGGTGAAGCCGATCCTGCGCCGCGTTTCGAGGTCGTTCCACGTATATGCGCCGCCCGCCCGCACATTGAGGGGCCCCCACGCACCACCTGAGTACACGCCCGCGGACCAGTTTTGAGAGGACGCAGAGGATGCGAGGTCATCGACCGAAACATGCGTGTGTCCATAGCCACCCACGATCCCGGCTCGAATGTTATTTGAGACCGGAACATCCGCGCCGGCAAAAATTCCGCCGGACGAGCGGTCTGCGGAAGCTTTTCCACTTTCGCCCGCGGCCCTACCGAACGCACCAAGCAGCTGCCCCCAGTATTCGATGCTGGAAGTGTTGCGAGACGCAGAATTGTTCTCTGCCTCAGGAGTTGATACGACCCGCGCTCCGACGCCTCCGAAGAGACTGCGCAGCCGATCGATTGCGGCGTCGCGGATATAGCGGCTTTCTTCCATCAAGCTAGCCAAAATCGATGGATGGGCTTCGCCGGAAAGCTGATCCATGGCGCCTGTGACTTCGGCATTCGATAGGTTCGTCACTGCGTTGAAGAGCGCGCCAGAGCCCAAACCGGATAGGCTGTCCGCCACTGCGCATTGGTTGGCTGAGAAATCCGAAAGACACATGTTCGCCAGCTGAGACGTCAGATAGACATTGTTGGCATCGTACGACAGCGCAAAATTCAGAAACGCGAAGTCGTCAGTCAGATTAACGAAGGTGCCCGTGACGCCCCCCGTCGTAGTGACGACTGTGTACGTTGTTCCAGGCGTGTAAGTGGCACCGGTATCCGCGCCATTTTCAGGCTTTACATGCGCGGCAGCACCGTTGATCGTGACCGTTCCGGTTGCGTTGACGAGGTCATTGTTGACGCCCGCGACATTTCCTCCGTCGTTGAGTTCGATCTCATAGGTCGAGCCTGGGGCGAAATTGTAATTGACGGCATTCGTCGTGCCGACTGAGTTTCCCGGAGCGAGTATTCCACCTGCGGCGATATTCAGCGTATCGAGTAGGCCGTTGCCGCCGAGCACCCCGCCGGCAAGTGTCAAGGTGCCCCCAAGTGCCGTGTTGATCACGAGCTTGCCCTCGGAAACCGTGGTTGCTCCGGAAAAGGCCGAATTGTCAGCGGTTAGCTCAAGCGTTCCGTCGCCTCTTTTTTCGAGCGTACCAGTACCGATGATCAACCCGGCGTATCCGCCGTTTGCGAGTTGATTGAAGACAAGCTCGCCATTGTTGACAATGCCCGTGGTCTGGCCCGCTGCGTGCGTAATGAACGTGCCGCCGTTGATGGTCACGCCATCGTTGACAACGCCGGTGTTCGTAAATGTGCCTGCGTCATTGACTAGACCGCCGTCCAGGGTTCCGGCGTTGGTCACGGCGCCTTCATTTTTCATCCCGCCTTCGATGATGCCGTTGTTGACGATCCCGCCAAAGTTGTTGAGCGGGTTGTCCACGCTGAGCGTCCGCTCCTCGGCGACGTAAATTCCGGCTTGAGCAGCCGATGTGTTGGTGAGGTTCCTAACTCCCGTGAAGTTACCCCCGGCGACATTAAGAACCGCGTTACCCTCGTTGGTGAAGGGCGCGCTGATCAGAGGGTCATAGCTGTCGAGGTCGCCCGTAACATTGAAGACGCCACCGCCTTGGTTGGACATTTTGCCGAACAGCTCTCCCGAGGCATTGACGGTGCCCTGGTTGGTGAGCCCCTCGCCCCCGCTAACGGACATCAAGTTCGAAGTGGTGAGCGTGGCGCCTGCCTGGTTCACGAATGCCTTTGCTCGCAGTTCGCCGCGATTGACGACCACGCCGCCGGCCGCGTTGTCGAACGTTTCACCAACCCTGAGATCACCGAACGTGCCAATATCGATGCCAGCCTCACCGTCAGCTTGGTTTCCCGATGATGAGTTCTCCAACGTGCCGGTGACGCTCAGCCAACTGTTTCCGATCCGTAAAACGCCGCTTCCGCGATTGACGAATGTATCGTCGGAACGACCGCCAAAGACGGTGGGAGAGATGCTGTGCGACAGCACCACCGTACGTCCTTCGTTGATAATCTCGGCCGCGTTGAGAGTTGAAATGCCGCCGATGTTTATCCTGCCGCCCTCAAGGTTGGTCACCGTCCCGGCGCTGTTGACATCCGCAAGCTCCATCGTACCCGCATTGGTGATGCCGTCGCTACCCGTCACATTGAGCGTTGACCACCCCATCATGGTGAATGCGCCGTCTGCACCCACCTCAATCGCCGCCGTCGACACTTCGGACGAGAGACCGATGTGGAGGTTGCCGCCGGATACGATAAAGCTGCTGCCGTTGTCACCACCATTGTCATCGCCGAACGCATTCTCAAGATAGAGTTCGCCACCCTCCATCTCCACGGCGCCGATGAAGCCGCTATTGTCGCCAGTAAGGTTCGTTCTGCCGGCAATATGCTGAACGGTGCCGGCTCCGATCAGCGGCGTCGCGAAATCGTAGTAGGGATTGCCGGGCCGAGTGTGGTTGAAGACCACGCGGCCATCACCGAGACCGAATTGGATCTTTCCGGCTTGCAGAGTTCCGGGCGCGACAGCATCGTCGCCCGCGGCCGCGCCGATGTTTAGAATGCCAACGGCGTTCACGGATTCATCGCCTAGAAAGACGGTCCCGTTCCCATCTTCGGTTATGATCGTGCCGCCATTGGCAACGGTTAGAATGCCGGTGCCTGTGCGGCCAATTTTAAGGAACTTTCCGCTCACCCATTTCGAGCCGGCACCATCCACGAGTACTTCGCCATGACCGCCATTGTTGGTCCCCACATGTGAACCGAACGAACCAGCGTCCTGGTCGCTCATCACAACGGCGCCGTCCAGTATGTTGAGGACTCCGGTGCCGAAATCTCCGATCATGAATTGTTGGCTGGCTGTCCACGTCGATCCGTTACCGGAAATGGTCACAACCGCGAAGGATTCGGACGACGTTCCGATATCAGCGTCCTTGCTCATCACAGTCGCGCCGCTTGTGATGTCGAACGTGGTGATGTGGTCTGGATGAGGCGTGTAGTTGTTGTTGGACGACGGGCTATAGTTGCTCTCGACGTTGATGCCGTACAGTGTCGAAAGGGAGGATCCGTCACCGTCAACAGTGACGGTCGCTAGCCCGGACGATGAACCCACATAGCCAAAATTAACATAACCACCGAATTCGACGATGGCGCCGTTCTCTATCGTCAGTGTGCCATCGCTATCCAGTCCGATCCAGAGATTACGGTCTCCAGTCAGTTCGGATCCATCACCGCTGACGGTGACCGTTCCCGTCGACCCAGATCCGACGGTCAACCTCTCTTCAAAATGCGCGGCGCCCCCGTTCTCGATGGTGATCGAGCCTTCGCTATCGCGACCGACGTAGGCGCTGTCCTCCACGGTCCACGGATTTGGCTGAGTGCCGCCTGCGCCACCGGTCACCACGTAATCGCCGTCAATATTTACTGACTGCGCTGATGCCTTTCCCGCGATCCCTGACGCCCCGATTACTACGAGAGCAGCAGTGAACGCGGTTGTGCGCCAACGGTGCCGCCGACCGGGTTTGCCCTCATCGCCGTTAGGGCACTCGGGAGCCACAATCAGTCTTGCGAAGGTTCGTGACCAGATGTTCCGGCAGGTCTGGTCCATACGAGGCGCCCCCTCAAAGAATCCGCGCAACCCAATCAGCAGTCTGCGCACGGTCAAATCACGGGCGCGGGGCAGTGTTCCCCCGATTGCGTCCGTCGCTGCCCTGCAAAATGGAACGCGGGGGCGACACCGGCAATTCGGTTAGGCGTGCTAATTGACCTTTAAGGAATCCGGATTTAGCCCCTGATTCGCCAGCGCTTTTGTTCGGATCTACGTCCTTGTTTCCGGGCTCAAACCATTTCGACTAGCACATGCGTGCTATTGGCCGCCGTTTTACGCCGCTTTAGGACCTTTACTGAATGGGGTGGGGCGGGATGAGTTTGAGGAAGATTGTTATCGCGGACGGCATTCCGCTTTTTCGCGATGGGTTGCGTCGTCTTGTTTTGCGCTATGTGACCGACGCATTCGTGCTGGAAGCAGACGATTTCGACTCCATGTTAAGGGTCGCATCCGAAAACCATCCAGCTCTCTTCGTTTTGGATCTTCTCCTCTGCGGTCACGAATATTGTGCCGCCATCAGTCGATTGCGTCAGCACTGTCCCGATAGTGCGATTTTGGTCATTGCCGCCGACACTCAAAAAGCCCAGATCAAAGCTATCATCGAGCATGGCGCAGATGGGTGTGTCGCGAGGTCGGTGAAACCGGAGGTTATGGTTGAAGTGCTCACTGCCACGCTCGGTGACGAGCCCGTTGGCCGTGTCGAACTTTCCGAGTTATCTCCGCGCCAACGCCAGATCCTGGAGCAGCTTGCTCTGGGGCGAACGAACAAGGAAATTGCACTGGCCCTGGGTATTTCCCACTATACTGTGCGTGTGCATATCTCTTCCCTCTTTAGACTGTTGGGCGTCAATTCGCGGACGGCAGCTGTGGCCGCGGCAAGTGGATTGAGACTATAGGTTTCTCGAAAATTCTCTGTTCAACGTGATCACAGCTGCAATTCAACGCGACGTTCAGCCCATGTCAGACCGGATTCTCATCGCTGACGACCACCCTGTTTTTCGAGAGGGTATGCGGCGCATCGTGCAACGTGCCGTCCCGTCTGCGCACATTATCGAAGTCGGAACGACGGCCGAACTGCTGCGGGAAGCGGGAAACGGTCCTCCTCCTTTTCTGATGCTTCTCGACCTCTGCTTTCCAGGCTTCGAGGGGGAAGACAGTATTCGCACCTTGCGCTCAGATTTTCCTACAACTTCGCTCGTCGTGGTGTCGATGTCTGACGACAGCGAGACGGTCGACGGTGTCATGAAAGCCGGAGCTGATGGATTCATCAGCAAGGCCGTTTCGGGACAGGATATGGCGGCGGCGGTCTCCGACGCCTTAGCAGGCGATATCATCGTGCGCATCGAAAGCACGATCAGCGCCAACGGCCCCTTACCGTCTGATGTGCTCGCGCGACTGTCGGACCGTCAACGAGAGGTCTTGCGTTTGATTGGTACAGGTCTCTCCAACAAAGAGATCGGACGGGAACTCAATATTTCGCCTTACACGGTACGCATTCACGTGTCCGCCGTGTTGCGTTCGCTCGAGGTTTCGACCCGATCAGCCGCGGCGCGGGTCGCAGCTGAACTCGGACTATTGTAGTACTTGCCCGACACCGCCGAGAGCAGCAGCGACCGGAGCTGCGACGGGTTCACGGGCTTTGCCAGGACAACAATGCCTGCCCGCGCCGCGTCGGCTCGTAACTGCTCGCTGTCCGAACCGGTCATGATCGCGGCTCCGATTATCTTTGGCGTCGCGGCGCGCAGACGGGTGACAAGGTCCAACCCGGTCGTGCTTCCGCCGAGATCTTGATCGCATAGAATGAAATCCGTGCTGTCGACCTCCGCTCTGAGACTGTCGATCCGGCCTGTCGCCCGCGACGAGCATCCCCAACGGGCGAGCACTTGCGCAGTGCTTTTTCGCACGGCGCGGTCGTCGTCAATCACAAGTACCCGCAAACCTTCGAGAACGCGGTGATGGTCGCGAGCGAGCTTCACGGCAGCCACTTTCCGACTGGCAATCGGCATGAGTTCCTCGATCCAGAAAGTGGTTCCATGTCCGACGCGTGACTGGACGCGGACAGTGAGATCCATCAGGTGCCCAAGCCTGCGAACGATGGAAAGCCCAAGTCCAAGCCCTTCGATCGGACCACCCCGGTGGACATCCAACCGCTCGAACTCGGCAAAAATCTTTTCGCAACGCTCCTCCGGGATACCCGAACCTTGATCGACAACGGCAAGAGCCAGCTTCCCCTGGCGACGCTTGACGCCAACGAGCAGCTTCGCGTTCGGTGCATACTTAATGGCGTTCGAGACAAGATTTTGCACCATAGCCTGCAACAACGCCGGATCAGCGTGCACCCAATGACGCGTGGACACAAAGCGCAGCTCGGCGGAACTCTTCCTCGCGCTTTCCTGCGACTGGCGCACAACTTCGCCAAGGATGTCGTTCAAGGCGAAGTCCACCGGTTCGGGCTTGACCTGACCTGCTTCAATCGCGGACAGATCAAGTAACGAGCGGCAGAGCCGAGAGAGCGAGCTGACCGACTGGTTGACGCTTGCCAAAATCTCCGACGCGTCCGTTCCCAATCGCATCCCTCTCAGACATTCGACGAAGAGGCCAATTGCGTGGATGGGTTGGCGCAGGTCGTGACTGGCCTGTGCCAGAAAGCGAAGCTTTGCATCATGCGCTTCCTTGAGTTGGGCAGAGGTCGCGAAAAGCTTGGCGTTCTTGCGGGAAAGGTCGCGTGAAATCGCGACATTATCGGACAGAAAATCGAACATGCGATGCATGAGGATTGTGAGCGTCACCCCATAGAGCAGCACCATTGTTGCAATGGCAAACATGGAAGGGTTTTGCGCGTAGACGAGGAACGACGCGGCCAGCTGCGGGACAGACGTCCAGATCGACAGCAAACAACTGCGTGGCAAAGCGTGCTGGGAGCTGACGGCGCCTAATGCGGTCCCTCCAAGCGCCAGGGCATAAAGCACGCTGAGATCCAACTCTCCCTGAGCCGCAGAGGCAAAGGCCCCTGCACCCCATACGAGCCCGATAGCCGCTGTGATTGCCGAATGAGCTTTCCCGAAAGCGCTGCGCGGGACACGGGGAAACCAGCCTTTCGCATAGGTATGACTGAGGCCTGCGAGCGCGAGCGAGAGTGCCGCCATCGCGGAGATCCAAACCAGACTCCATGACCCGACATCCCGACGGATCAGCACCACGAACGTGAGTGCACAGACGGATAAGTGGACAATCCAGCTGGCCCTGCCGATGGAGAACAGATAGTCGAGCTGCCAATCGCTTTGTCCGTTGTCTTGGTTATCAGGTGAATTCGATACGCCCATGACAAAGCCCAATAACCGGCGGCGATAGGATCCACGGAGCCGCAAACATACACCTTTGATATCGAGGCAATCATCCCTGCGATACTAGTTCTCGTTCTTCTTTGTCCATGGGCTAACGAGTGAAAGCTTGGCTACTGCATCGTAAGTGGCACATATGTCGGCTATGGATCGGTGATCGGTATAGTGCCGAAGGGCGCCCAATTCGGCTTAAGATGCACCAAGCACCGTCCGCTTTCTCGGCCTTGCGACGGCAGTGTCGTCCCAATAATAGCCGCCATCGGCAAAGCAAAGCGCCCTTATCTCAAATGTTATATCGACGACGTCCGGATTCTAGGGCATCGCTTTAGCAGGCGCTCTCGTCGTACGCATCCTTTCGGTCGCGCAGTTTGCGCTTCAGATATCATACTTGAATACTAGAGAAACGATTGTTTGGAACATTGCGGTCAATGACGAGGGCTCCTTGGGGAAAGTTTGACGCTTCAGCTGGGACGAGACATCACCTTGCTCACCATTGCGCTGATGTAGCGGCGATCTTTCGCAGACTGGTCATGCTGCCGGCATTCAGCGCCAGGCTGGAGCAGGCAGCCGGAGATGCTATCACTGACATCCAACTTGAGCGGCTGACAGCTCTCGTCTTTCTGCACGACGCGGGTAAATTGCATCCAGGCTTTCAAGCGCGCGGCTGGCCTGGTGAAAGCTGGGGCGTCAATCCCCATGGTCATGTCCACGAGGGGCTAGAAATTTTTCTAGCCAACGACGGCGTCGCCAACCTGCCACTCGCGCGCTCACTCCACATCGACTCACTCGTCGGATGGGGTATCGCTGAAAGCCTGCTACGCGCCGTCATATCGCACCATGGTCGCCCGGCACGAAACCAAGTCCGCAACCTCAGCGACGCGAAGCAGTGTTGGCGGTCTAGAGGACCCTATGATCTCGAAGCGGTAGGGCAAGAGATGGGCCGCATCATGTGCCAATGGTTTCCGGCGGCATTTGAGCATGGCGGCACGGAACTGCCTTGCGATAACGGTCAGTTCGAGCATCTCATATGCGGTCTGACGACGCTGGCCGATTGGCTTGGCTCGTCGGCCCAATGGTTTCCGCACATGGCGCAACTAGACGGGACTTACATCGAGACGGCACAAAAAGGAGCCGAAAGGGCGTGTATTGCGGTCGGGCTGGATGCTTTGCGCCAGCGTAACGCCCGCAACTCGGCCATCTGCTTTAGTGACCTGACAGGTTTCTCGTCACCCAATCCGCAACAAGCGCTTGTCGGCGAGATCGATTTGAACGCGCGGGCCGTAATACTTGAAGCGGAGACCGGGTCCGGCAAAACGGAAGCTGCGCTTTGGCACTATGTGCGGCTGTTTGAGGCAGGCCGCGTCGACGGACTTTACTTCGCGGTGCCGACGCGCGCGGCCGCTGTCCAGTTGCATGCCCGGATCGTCAACGCTGCCAAGCGGGTTTTCGGAAAAGACACGCCTCAGCCGGTACTCGCCGTGCCTGGCTACATCAAGGCGGGCGATGTTGAGGGAACGGCGCTGCCACACTGGCGCGTGCTTTGGGATGATGCCGCGCGTGGTGAGCCGGAAAAGCAGCATGCTCGGTGGGCTGCTGAGCATTCGAAGCGCTATCTCGCCGCGCAGATTGCGGTCGGGACCGTCGACCAGGTCATGATGGGCGCGCTGACGGTCAAGCATGCTCACCTGCGTGCCGCCAGCCTGTCGCGCAGCCTCCTCGTGATCGATGAAGTGCATGCCAGTGACGCCTACATGACCTCTGTGCAAAAGGCGCTGCTTGACAGCCATGTCGCTGTAGGCGGCTATGCGATGCTGATGTCGGCAACACTCGGTTCGACGGCACGGGCCAAGTGGCTCGGACACTCCGCGCCCGATTTTGCAGCCGCCTGCGCCATACCCTATCCAGCTTTATGGACCTCGGAGACAGACACGGCCCAATCACCCGAGGCACCGCCCTACAACTCCAAGCACGTCGCCATGGAAACGCTGGTGACCATGGCCGCCGAGGCGACAGCCGAGCGTGCGCTGACCGCTGCGCGCCGGGGGGCGCGTGTCCTCGTCATCCGCAACACGGTGGATCGCGCGATCGAGACACTGTCGGCACTTGAAGCACTCGCCGAGCCCGTGGATCACGGATTGCTGTTTCGGGTTGGCAATGTTTCGACGCTGCATCACAGCCGGTTCGCACCAACCGACCGCAAGCTCCTCGATCAGGCCGTCGAAGCCGCTTTGAACACGGACAAGCATCGGGCGCCCGAGGGCCGCATCGTCATCGGGACGCAGACGCTTGAACAAAGCCTCGATATCGACTCTGACCTCCTCATCACCGACCTCTGCCCGATCGACGTCCTGCTACAGCGCATCGGCCGACTGCATCGTCACAAGCTTGCCCGGCCCGCTGGCTTTGAAGAGCCGCGCTGCATCGTCATGGTGCCGGAGGGCGGGCTTGCGCTGTTGCTGAAGCCCGCCTTTGAGAACGGTCTCGGTGCGTGGCGTGCCGCGGGAGGGCTGCAAGGCGTGTACCGCGATCTTTCGGTGCTGGAACTGACCCGGCGGCTCGTAGAAGGCGACCCGGTCTGGACAATCCCGGAGATGAACCGGCCATTGGTCGAAAGCGCGCTGCATCCCCAGCAGATCAAGGCTCTGCATGAAGAACTCGGCCCAGCCTGGTCGGCCTATCGAGACGACGTGGTTGGCAGCGAGCTTGGCGACCGGCTTGCCGCAAGCGGCGTCCTCATCGATCGCACAAAGCCGTTCGAAAAGTGCGCCTTTCCTGACGGCGCGGAACAGAAGATCCGCACGCGGCTTGGCGAAGACAACGTCCGGCTGCTCCTCGCAGAGCAAGTTCCTGTCGGCCCGTTCGGCGAGCCAGTTACCGAACTCGTCCTCCCCGGCCGATGGTGCCGCGAAATTTCTGGGGAGGACGCACCGCTAGAACATTCAAAGAACTGCAATGCTATCGTACTCTCCATTGGAGATGCCGCGTTCCGGTATGATCGGTACGGACTGGCACGCCAGAGGGACGGGGATAATGGCTCACAATCTGCTGACGGAATCGCTGATCCGGTTCGAGACGACTGAGGGGCAACAGACGGGGTCCCTACCCGACGTCTACGCTGCGCTGATGGCCGATCGCGTAGAGAGTTTTCCGGCCCTGCGCGCGCATCAGGAGCCGGCCTGGCACTTGTTCCTGGCTCAACTTGGTGCCATTGCCTGTCATCGCGCGGGGCTGGACGCGCCGCCGGACGACGACGCGGCTTGGCAAGACATCATCGGCTGTCTGACGCGGGCGGAGTTTCCCAACGATGAGCCGTGGAGCCTCGTCGTCGAGGACTGGTCGAAGCCGGCTTTTCTGCAGCCGCCGGTGCCTGAGGGTGTTACGCTGAAGGATGATGCGGTACTCGCGCCCGATGCGCTCGACATGCTGATCACCTCGCGCAACCACGATCTCAAGCAGGAAGTGGCGCAAGCTGCTTATGACGATGACTGGATGTTTGCCCTAGTCAGCTTGCAAACCATGGAGGGTTACGGCGGCCCAAAGAATTACGGCATAGCGCGAATGAACGGGGGCTCATCGAGCCGCGTGCTGCTGTCGCTTGCCCCGATGTCGCAAACCGTTGGAGAGCCGAGTGTTCGGTACGGCCGCCGCCTGAAACGTGACCTAACGCAGCTTCTAAGGCGCCGCGAAAGCATCCTGGAGCAAACAGCAATCCCATATCGAGAAACGTACGGTATTGCTCTTACTTGGGCTGTGCCCTGGCCCGAGGGCGAGCAACTTGCACTCGAGGATCTCGACATCTGGTTCATCGAGGTTTGCAGACGAGTCCGCCTCGAAGACTCTGCATCTCGATTGTTCGCCAAGGTGGGAAACTCATCTGCCGAGCGCGTCAGGGCCAAACATCTCAATGGCAACATAGCCGATCCTTGGGCTCCGGTGCATCCAGTCGAAAGTAAAGCGCTATCGATCACTGAAAGGGGCAACTTTCACTACCGGCGCATTGTGGAGCTCACATTATCTGGTGAGTGGCAGTTACCTCCCCTTGCCGAATTGGGTGCAGACGAACTTGACACGACACCGAACTGGTTGCTCGCATTCGCAGCGATTGCGCGCGGAAATACGGTGACTGGGGGTTTCAAGTCCCGGACCATCCCGCTCGATGGACGCACGGCGCGCCGCCTGGGCGCACAACGTCGAGAACTCCACCAACTCGCAACCGAACAGATCAGTGAGATCAAGAAGATCGACGACGCGCTCGCGGGTGCTATCGGCGTCTTTGGACGTAGCGGCGTCTATTGGCGTGACGTTCCCAAGGACCGGCGCAAGAAGGAGGGCGAACGGCAACGCAAACGCGCCCAACCCTACCGAGACCGCCTTGATGTCGTTGCGGATCGCGCCTTTTTCAGAGCGCTTTGGGCCCGCTTCGAAGCGCAGGATCAAGGCTCATCGGAAGCCGTGGAAGACGCCCGTCGCGCGTTCTTGCTGCCGCTGATCGATGCCACTCGCGACCTTCTCGAAGAGGGGCTCGCCGACATCCCGTGCCCGTCGATCCACCGCCCGCGCGCCGAAGCCCGTGCGCGACGTTGGTTTGAAGCTCAAATCCGAAGCGATCGAGAGACGAAAGCAGGTGGCTCCGTTGGCTTCCCCGGCTTGTTCGACAAGCGCAATGACACGGAGGTGGCCCATGCAGCCTGAAGCTCAGGAAAGCCGGTCGAAGACGGGTGACACAATTTTCGCCTTTGGCCGGACCCTGGCCGATCTCGACCCTGGTGCGCTCGCTGACATGAGGCGCATGTCGCTCGACGGTAACGCGCACGGCGCGCCCTATTTCTGGCGGCTCGCGTCGCGACACGGTTTCGGAACGGGGGACCGGCTCGCGACGTGGGCGCGCATCGTCCAGATCATGGCGATCCTCACTGACAAGGGGCAGCCCGAGGGAAAGCGCTCACCGCATGCGCCCGCCACGAAGGACAACGGCTGGCGCGGCCTCGGCCAGGCGCTCTGCGACGGCGCCGATCTAAACTGGCCTGGTGAACTACCCCCGGGGTCAAAGCCACGCCCGATGCTGTCGGAACTGCGCTTCGCCCGCCTGCTGGCCGCCCGCGGCCCAATGCGCGCCGAATTGATGGAACGTGCCGCCCGCGCACTCGCCGCGAAGAAACCACCTGGCGCCCAGGTCAACTGCACCGATCTAGCTTACTTCCTGCTCGATCCCGACAATCCGGCACACGCGCGCAAGCTCGCGCGCGACTACTACGCCCGCCTCGATCGAGCTGGCCGAAATGATGACCAGTCCAACAAAGTTGACGCCACCGGAGATGCCGCATGACCACCTCCCGTTTTCTTCAAATCCATACTCTGCATTCCTATTCCGCCGCCCTCTTGAACCTCGACGACAGCGGACTGGCGAAGCGCATCAAGTACGGCGGCGCCATGCGCACGCGCGTCTCCAGCCAATGCCTCAAAAGGCACTGGCGCTTGGCGGACGACCCGCATGCACTGCTGAAAATCGCTGGTGCGGAGGACGCCTTTCGCTCACGTGAACTCGTTACGCTCAAGGTCCTCGAGCCGCTTTCAGCAAGCTACAAGCCATTGACGCTGGCTGTTTTGAACGACACCTTCCAGAAACACGTCTACGGCGACAAGGGCACCGACAAGAAGTCTCGTCAAACGCTGCTCTTGGGCGCGCCGGAGTTACGCTGGTTGGCGAAAGAGGCAGATTCGCTAGCGCCACAAATCGAGGCGGCGCTGAGCGCTCCCAACTCCGATGCAACGGATAAGAAGGCTGTTGCTCAGGCTTTGAAGGACGCTGACGGCATCTTAAAGCCGTGGGTTAGTGACAAGAAAAACAATCTCTCCACTCTGCGCGAACAGAATGCCTTGAATGCAGGCCTCCCCGCCGCACTGTTCGGCCGCATGGTGACGTCCGACCCGGCCGCCAACATCGAGGCGCCGATTCACGTCGCGCACGCCTTCACCGTGCATGAGGAGGAAACCGAAAGCGATTACTTCACAGCTGTCGACGACCTCAAGCGCGACGAGGACGATTCCGGCGCCGACACCATCCAGGAAACCGAACTCATGTCCGGCCTGTTCTACGGCTACGCCGTCGTCGATGTCCCCGGCCTCGTTTCCAATCTCACCGGCTGCGAGCGTCCCGAGTGGACCAGCGCCGACCGCACCATGGCGGCCGAAGTCGTGCATAACCTCATCTACCTCATCGCCGAGGTTTCGCCCGGCGCCAAGCTCGGCTCGACCGCTCCCTATGGCCGGGCCGAGATGGTGCTGGTCGAGGCCGGCGACCGTCAGCCGCGAAGCCTTTCCGCGGCATTCCGCACGCCGGTCAGGGCCGACCTGTACGCGGCCTTGAAGGCAAGCGCGGAACACCTGGCCACCATGGATCGGCTGTACGAGACCGGAGAAGCCCGCCGCACCCTGCACCCCATGAACGAAGACGTGTTCCGGTCGGCCCCGCGCGGCTCATTGCGCGAAATCGCCGAATGGGCGAAGGCTGCGGTCCTCAACGGTGAGGCGACGCGATGAGCATGAGCCCCGCCCGCCGCTGGCTCGTCCTGCGGCTCGAGGCGCCGCTGCTCTCGTTTGGTGCGGTTGCCATCGACAATTACGGCGTCACCTGGGACTTCCCGGCGCTGTCCATGCTGACCGGGCTGTTCGCGAACGCGCTCGGCTATGAGCGTATCGAGTGCGAAGCACATCAGGCGCTACAGGACCGCATCGTCTTCGCATCGCGGCGCGAGGATGAGCCCTATCATGGCGTCCTGACCGACGTCCAAAACGTGCATATGCAAAAAAGCGACAAGGGATGGACCACCCGTGGAACGCCTGAAGGCCGCGATGGCGGAAGCTACGGCGGTCCACATCGCCGCTTCCGTGATTACCACCCCGATGCGCTTGTCGCGGTCGTCCTCACCCTGCACCTGCCACCGGACCATGCCCTCCCCGCCGGCCGCCACCATCCCACTCTCGACGATCTCGCCGCTGCCCTAGACCGTCCCGAGCGCCCGCTGTTCATCGGCCGCAAGCCCTGCCTGCCTGCGTGGCCGCTGAACGCCGGACTGATCGAAGCAGAAACCGCCCACGATGCGCTCCTCAAACTGCCCGCGCTGATGGACCTAAGCAAACGAGAGCCGCGTAAGACCGGTGACCTGCGCGCGCAATGGCCAGCCGGCGACGGCCCCGACCAGGGCGCAGGAGTCGACCGGGGCCTTGCCATCCACGACCGCCGCAACTGGATCTCCGGGCTTCACGGCGGCACGCGCCGCGTGATCGAAGGTCGCTTAGCGCCGCCCGCGCCGCCACCTACAGCAGATGGCGAGGTGGCCATATGAGCAGCCCGCTTCATTTCGCGCGCGTGCCGATCCGGCTCTCAGCCTTGGCCCGCTACGCTGGCGACCGCGACTGGATACCCCGCAAACGGCGTGACGGCCGAGAGGCCGATGCCGGCTTCGATCCCGGCCGGGCCTTGCACCACGTACTGGACGAAACGTTCGGCCCCAACGCGCTCAAGCCGTTCCGCCTCATGGTGCCGCGCCATAAGGATCTGGGGACCATCTACGCCTACACGGCATGGCCTAAGGACGAGCTTCTCGCGATCGCCGCTGAAACAGCGGTGCCCGAGTTTGCCGCGGATCACATCCTGAGGCTTGTCGATCTCGACACCAAGCCAATGCCCGAGACCTGGACCGAAGGCAAACGTCTCGCATTCGATGTCCGTGTCCGCCCTGTCTCGCGCATCCGCACCGAACTGCCCAACCCGAACCCGAAACGGCCCGCCTACAAGCCTGGCTCCGAAGTGGACGTCTTTCTACTCGAAGCGCAGCGGAACCATCCGGACGGCCGCACACGCCTCGTCGATGGCACGCCGACTGCCTCGGGCATGATGATTGCCGGCCGCGACCGTCCCACGGTTTACCGCGATTGGCTCGCAGCCCGCCTCGACGGAGCCGCCGAAGTCGACCACGAGCACACCGACCTCACGGCCTTTCAGCGCTCCCGTGTCTCCCGCGGCGGCGCATCCGTCGAAGGCCCAGACGCCACCTTCCACGGCGAACTCAGCGTCACCGACCCCGAGCGCTTCCACGCCCTCCTCGCCCGCGGCATCGGCCGGCATTTGTCGTTCGGCTTCGGCATGCTGCTCCTGCGCCCGCCCAGACGGAGGTAGTCCCATGCTGCTCGGACGCCTCGGTCTCGAAAAGGCCCGAATTCCGCATGCCGACCGGCACGGGTGCGTATTTCTTGAACGCGGCCGGCTCGAGGTCGAGGATGGCTGCCTGCGGTTCGTCTGCGCCGGCGGTGGCGCACTCGATGCCGGCGACTACCAGCTCCCGCACCAGTCCGTTTCGATCATCCTGCTCGGCCCCGGCTCGTCCGTGACCCATGACGCACTCCGTATCCTCTCCGCCCACGGCTGCGCACTCGCGGCCATCGGCCAGGGCGGCGTCCGCTTCTACACCGCACCGCCGCTGCTTCCCGACTCTTCCGCCCTCGCACGCCGTCAGGTCACCTTCTGGGCCGACCCGAAGGAGCGCGTCGCCGTCGCCCGCCAGATGTACACGATCCGCTTCGGCGAGGAGGTGAAGGCGCGCACGATAGAAATGTTGCGCGGCATGGAAGGCGCACGCCTGAAACGCCTCTACGAACTGACCGCGCAGCGCTACGGCGTCCCATGGAAAGGGCGCCGGTATGACCGCGCCAACCCGAATGCAACCGACATCGCGAACCAGGCGATCAACCATGCGGCAAGCGCGGTGGAGGCTGCCGCTGCGATCGCGGTCGCGTCGACAGCAACGATCCCGCAGATCGGCTTCGTGCACGAGGACAGCGGCCAGTCGTTCATTCTCGACATCGCTGACCTCGTCCGCCACGACGTGACTCTGCCGATCGCGTTCGGTGCGGCAAAGCAGGCCTTGCAAGAACGCGACGAGAACCTCGAGCGGCTTGTCCGACGGCGTGCCGCTGAGACGTTCAACAAAGACCAGACCGTGGCTCGGCTGATCAATCACATCAAGGCGATCCTGGCCCCGCCGCTTTCGGGCGACATCTCGCGACCTGAGCCGGCGTCGGAGCCGAAGCCCGTTACCGAGCCCTCGAAGGGTTCGCCTCCCGATCCCGAACGGAGGGAGGCTTGAGCATGCCGCTGTGCATTGTCGTCACGCGCGATGTCGAGATGCGCTATCGCGGCTTTCTGGGCTCGATCATGCTGGAGGCCTCGCCGGGCGTCTACGTCGGTCCACACTTGACGAAGGGTGTACGGGAACGCGCGTGGAGCGTTCTGGAGGACTGGCACGCCAGCCTGCAGTCGGGCAGTATCGTGATGATCTGGCGCGATACGTCGGCGCCAGGTGGGCTTCAGATCAAAACGCTTGGTGAGCCGCCGAAGGACATCATCGAGCACGAAGGTGCCCTGCTCGTTCGCCGGCCGTTTCGCGCCACTTGACGCGTGTTCTTTGACATCTGTAAAGATATCAATCTCTTGCGTGCAAGAGGCTCCTCCGCCCACGCGGAGATCGACCCTCAAAACAGCTTTCTACCGGGCCGGGTCGCTAGGCTCCTCCGCCCACGCGGAGATCGACCCCCGGCGTCGTCAAGCTTGACATTGACCGGATCGGCTCCTCCGCCCACGCGGAGATCGACCCGGAAAAGGGTTGGTGCCGGTCTTGTCTTCATCGGCTCCTCCGCCCACGCGGAGATCGACCCCACGGACGCGCTATCTCAGCCACTACGAGGAAGGCTCCTCCGCCCACGCGGAGATCGACCCCCCGCCCGAATAGTCTTGCCAGCCGGTACCCCGGCTCCTCCGCCCACGCGGAGATCGACCCGAGCATCCGAACTGGAAAGTCGTAGGCGGTTGGGCTCCTCCGCCCACGCGGAGATCGACCCGTCCTTACGTCATGAGAACGCAGCGGCAACAAGGCTCCTCCGCCCACGCGGAGATCGACCCCTTCGCCGCCATTCTCTCGACAGGCCCGCAGCGGCTCCTCCGCCCACGCGGAGATCGACCCCTACCCCAGTTCAGGAGGCTCTAGGAGGCATCGGCTCCTCCGCCCACGCGGAGATCGACCCGCCGACACTTTGTCTGCGGTGATGTCTTTCAGGGCTCCTCCGCCCACGCGGAGATCGACCCGGCACCGCTGCAACCTCCATTCCTCAAGGCACGGCTCCTCCGCCCACGCGGAGATCGACCCAATCCTATTCCCAACGCACTCCTTTACTGTTCGGCTCCTCCGCCCACGCGGAGATCGACCGGGACAGTAGCTCCGGCTGGGTGGCTGCTTTGTGGCTCCTCCGCCCACGCGGAGATCGACCCCTCCCGTAACACCTCCAGCGATTGCATTGGCGGGCTCCTCCGCCCACGCGGAGATCGACCCTGTCATTACCCCGTTGCCCTCTTTCTAGCCCTGGCTCCTCCGCCCACGCGGAGATCGACCTGCGAGTGAGCGCTTCCACAAGTGCGTGGTGGCGGCTCCTCCGCCCACGCGGAGATCGACCCTTGAATGTCTTCCTGAATATGGGCTGCCACCCGGCTCCTCCGCCCACGCGGAGATCGACCCTATGTCTCCATCAGCATTCCACTGCGCGAGGTGGCTCCTCCGCCCACGCGGAGATCGACCCCATTAGCCGAGACGTTTTCGCGAAATTTGACTGGCTCCTCCGCCCACGCGGAGATCGACCCAGAGTCGAAGCGCTCGCCCCGGTGTTTGCCGAGGCTCCTCCGCCCACGCGGAGATCGACCCTCTGGCTGTATTTCTGGGATCTGAGCTTCAGTGGCTCCTCCGCCCACGCGGAGATCGACCCGGAAAGGGCAGGCCTGGAATGGAGTGGCAGGGGGCTCCTCCGCCCACGCGGAGATCGACCCCACGATCAACGGGCAGCTTTTCCCGCTCCACCGGCTCCTCCGCCCACGCGGAGATCGACCCGATCGATGTGATAATCGCAACCACCCAACAGGGGCTCCTCCGCCCACGCGGAGATCGACCCGCAGCCAAGTCGTTGGAAGCACCCGCATCTCAGGCTCCTCCGCCCACGCGGAGATCGACCCTCAAAACAGCTTTCTACCGGGCCGGTCGCGACGGCTCCTCCGCCCACGCGGAGATCGACCCATCCCCACGCGCAAATGTAATCCCGGCGATATGGCTCCTCCGCCCACGCGGAGATCGACCCGCCTGCGGAGCTAGAAGCGCTCAACAAGGGTGGGCTCCTCCGTCTAAGCGGAGATGACGCGAGTCAAGGTCCTCCGGGATAGCGCTGCCAAGCGCTATTCCATGACTGCTCAAGGGAGTGGAGCAATCATGGCAGTTCGCCGATCTCTAAACAGATCGATGAGCTGGAGAATTTTCTGCTTTCTTGGCACACAAGAAGTCACCGATAGCGGTGGTCGCTCGGATGATGATGTCGGCCGTGTATTGAAGAGCTGTCGATTAAGCAAAATGGGTCGGTGTGGTTTGGGACAATAGTTGACGGCTCACTAGGCGCGGCCGCGTGATGCCGTATCCGATGCATTGGTAAGGTTGACATAAGTCCATGACATCCGCTTGCGCTGCTGGCTTATGAGCCTGCGGTGTCGGTCAATGACCGCTCGGTCGGTCTGTGCACGGATGAGGCTGTCGAGGTGGTCCTTGATGGCGTTTCGGGGTGGTCGTGAATGCGGCTTCTGGGGCCTCCCCAATCCGGTGCGTGCGGTCGAAAGTGCTGTGCGCGTGTGGGGCACTGCCGGAATGGAAAGGGCGGGGAGGATGGGCGGCACCTTCCGCGCGGCCGCCTTCGCGGCGCGCTCTGTGCGCATATCGTTGATGGTTTCCGTGAGGTCGTGCTTGGTGGCGAGGCCCCAACCCATGAGGGCGCGCGTGATATCGACCGCATCCACGTCAAACCAAGGCCGCCGCAATGGGCTGGTCAGGACGATATCCGGCAGTGCCTCTCGCCGGCGAACCATGCCGTTGGCGGAAAGGGCAAGCCCCAGGCTGGACAAGGTGGCATAGCCTTGGACGTTCCCGAGGACCATGCCCTTTCCCTTGGGTTCGAAGGCGAGCCCGTGTTCGGCAGCCAGCAGGTTGAGGTCTTCGATGGTGGTGGCGTGATCGAGGTTTGTTGAGAGGTAGTCCCCGAATTCGCGGGAGGCGCGCTTGCTCCATTTGGTGCGCGCAGTGTTGGCCCCCTTCCCTGCCGCCCGGAACGATTTGCTGTCGGGCAGCTGGGGAAGTTCATCGGTCAGCTCGGGGTCGAAACTGTGGGCGGGTATGTACTCGAAGCCGTGTTCCTCGGACAGCTGCCGCATGATCTGGTCGAAGCGGGCAAAGTCGTTGGTCGTTTTCCAGGCCTTGCGGGTTTCCGGGTGGACGCGGTTGAGCATGATGTGGAAGTGGCGGTGGGATGTGTCGCCGTGGCCCATGATCAGGGCCTGATGCTCCGACAACCCGGCCAGGTCGAGCGTTCTCCGAGCGATGTCCTGCATGATTTCACCGGATGGCCGCTCGCGCTCGTGCCATGCCACCATCAGGTGGTAAACGGGTTTCGCGCACCGCGCGGAACGTGAGGCGGTGGCTTCCATGTAGCGGGCCGCAAGCAAAGGATCGTCGGTGCCGAGGTTCTGCGCGAAAAACCACCGGACCCGGTCGGGATGGGGTTGGCCCCCCTTCCCGTTCAAGAGGTAACGTGCAAGGGCACGAAAATCGCTCGACGTTGGCGCGACCTTCGCCAGCATCAGAGTTGCGCCACTTTCTGGTTGATGGCGTCGATGCAGCTGCGGATTTCCTGCATGGGTACGGCGACATAGCCAATGTTGGCCTGATGGGCGAGCTGGTTCAGGTTGTTGCCGATACGGGCCAGCTGGTGGACCAGTTCATCGGTGATGCCGTGCGGATGCGGCAGCCGCACGGGAATCCCCTTCAGGTGCGCCTGCAAAATCGTTCTGGTCAACCGGGATATCTTGATGCCGCGTTCCGCGGCGATGCGGTGCATCTGGCGATGGTCGTCTTCACTCAGTCTCGCCTTCAGGAATCGTGGTTTGACCACCTTTTCTTCCTTGTCGGCGCGTTTTGAACATCTGCGCGGCATCTTAATGGCTTTCCTTGAAAGGAACGGAGCGGGGCGCCGGGGCTTGCCCCGGCGCCACAGCGCCGAAGGCGCCGCCTTTGACCAAAATTGTGGTCAAAGGCATACCTCGCTCCGTTCCTTTCAACCTTCTCTTAGCTTCACTTTGCATACCAGCGGTATGCCCTGTGTATGGGCAGCATCGATGCATCGACGCCACGTTCCCTGCCTAGGTGAAAATCATCCCCCGCCATCACAAGGACTTGCGCCGCGTCTGGATGGCATGAGGGTGCTTTTGGGAGAGGCAAGTGCATGCAGGAACCGGAATACAGACCCTGCGCACGGGTGGCTTCACGCCCCCCGAACCCCCCGTGAAGTAGTTACAGCCGGTGATGGAGTGTATACAACAGATGGGTGCTTATGGTGCAGGCGCGAGGGGTTTCGGACGCATTCGGTATTGCTAGGATGGCAGTGCGGTACAGCTTGAAGAGGCGATGACCGTGCCGGTGATGGGCCACCGAAAGGACTGCGGCCTTCGCCATTCGGCCCCGCCCTAAGCGTGGGGCCTTATTTGTTGAGACGGGTTGCGATCATCGTTTGCCGCGCGAGCGTCCTTTGTCGTGGTAGGCCTTGAAATCGCTCGCGGTAAAGTCGGCCTTGGTGCGTTTGAGCCCTGGCAGAGTTGGCATGTAGCCGGTTTCGATGACCTCGCGCTGGGGTGAAGGGATGCGCTTGTCATGCAGCGCGGATGTTGTGTGCAGTTTCGCGATGACATCGAAGGGCACAGTCATGAGGTCGCGCAGCTGCACATGAAGGGCTTTGGCCAACTCGGATAGCAGCCCGTAGGCCCATTGGCGCATGGCGTCGGGATCGGACATGTGGGCTGGCGCTTCTGAGGCGTCGAAGGCAAATGTCCAAGCGGGCGTGTCGTCCTTTTGCTCAAGCCAAGCCTTGAGGGAGAAGTTTCCGCCGAGATAAACGCGGTGCTTTCCCTGATGGTTGACGGTGTGGGTGATGATCATGAGGGGAGCCTACCCCGCTAACCACGTGAGTCGGCAATGTGAATTGCCCACGACGTAGGCAGTTAGCAGTTTAAGCAATACAAGTTCAAACGGGAGTGTTGCAGGCAAGCCTACATGCGGGGAGAGCGTTTTCGGCTCTTGGTTGGTTTCGGAGGGTCCATTTTCGGTTCGAAGCCCGGCAACGCGAAGGGAAGTTTGTCGGATTTGACGAAAGAGAGCTTGATGGGCCGGTCGGGGGCATCGAGGTAGGTCCAGGTTCCCGTTTTCAGGTCCAAAGTAAATTCGCGGCCATCATCGACGTAAACGCGGTGATGGTTGAGGTTCTTCTCGATTTGGGCTTCCTCGCGGGCGTTGATGGCGAGCCCGAGGTGATGGGAGGCTTCGCTCAACCGTTCAATCGCTTCGACGATCTTCGGGTCGTCGGTTTTGAGGCGGTGAAGCGTTGCATTGAGGCCGATATCGATGGTGGAGGCGATCATGTCGCGCATGTCTTCGCTGCGCTCATCCTTGCCGATGGCGTTGGCCAACGTTTTTCGTGCCGTGCGATACTCGTCATGCGCGGCGGTGCAGGCGGCTTGAAGTTCTGTCAGGTCTGGTGGGGCCACGTTGTGGACTCCCGTGTTGCGAAGCGGCGATCACGTTGTAATCTGCAAGCAGAGGGATGCAAACGCAAGAGCAATGGCCCGTGGCGGATATTCCTGAGAGAAAGACGCTGCTGCAAACGGCACAGGCAGCGGCATATCTGCATATCAGCCCACGGACCCTTGAGGATTACCGGATCAAGGGCGGTGGCCCGGTGTTCATTCGACTTGGTCTGGGGAAGCGGAGTCCTGTTCTGTATGATCTTGCGGATCTGAATGCGTGGCTTGATTCCCGGAAGGTGGCGGCAACGTTTGAAGAATCATAGCGCCGGGCGGGATATTTTCGATGGCTTGTCCGGTTTGGTCGCCACCATAATTCGCGAGGCGATGAAACAGAATCGAGCGGCAGCCCAAGTTGCCCTTTGCCAACAAAGAACTGCCGGAAGAAGACCAGCACGCTTCATCGAGGTCGCCGAAGCAGAACTCCTAGTCTTCATGAAGGCAACTTCGCCTGCTGCGGCATCAGACCAAGCGAGTACGCCGCATGGCGAGAGGTATGGGAGCGCCGAAAATAGCCGGTAACTTGTGGACCGTCGGCAGCTACTTTTTGCCCGCTGAGCATTAAAGGCATATCGTATCCCAATGAAAAAACGCGGGGGAAAATTCGAACTTAGCGCTACTGATCTTGTCGGACATTTGAACTGTCGGCATCTGACGTCGCTTGACCGTTCAGTTGCCGAAGGCACGCTTGCCAAACCGAAGGTTTGGGACCCGCTCCTCATGGTGCTCGCCGAGCGCGGCACGAAGCACGAGCAGAGTTATATCGACCATCTCGAGGCATCGGGGATCGAGGTTGTCCGAATCGACGGTGTCGATGTGTATGACAAGGCCGTCACCGAAACGCTTGATGCCATGCGTGCTGGCGCGCAAGTCATAGCGCAAGGCGCGCTTTCGGATGATGGCTGGATCGGACGCGCCGATATCCTGAGGCGCGTCGATGATAGACCCAGCAACTTAGGTGACTGGTCATACGAAGTGATCGACACCAAGCTCGCACGTGAAACGAAAGCAGGTGCGGTCCTGCAGCTCGCGCTCTATTCGGATCTGCTGACTCAAGCTCAAGGCGTCGCGCCCGAATATATGTACGTCGTTGCGCCTTGGTCGGACTTCGAACCCCGGCGCTACAGGTTCGCGGACTCTGCTGCATACTTTCGCAAAGTGAAGCGGGGCCTAATCGATGACCTGGCAGCCAAAGAAACTGCAAAGACCTACCCTGATCCGAAAGAGTATTGCGACATCTGCCGATGGCGGGAGAGCTGTGATAAGCGCCGCCGTGATGATGACCACCTTTGCCTTGTCGCCGGAATCTCCAAAGTCCAGATCAATGAACTGAAGCGGCGCGAAGTCTCTACGGTCGAGCAACTGGCAACGATGCCCTTACCGCTGAGCTGGAAGCCCGACCGCGGTTCGGCTGACTCGTACGAGCGCATTCGGGAACAAGCGCGCATCCAGGTCGAAGCGCGGCAAAGCGGCGAGCGCAAGTTCGAACTTCTGCCGGTCTTGGAGGGCTTGGGGCTCACGCGACTTCCCGAACCATCACCCGGTGATATCTTCTTCGATCTTGAAGGCGATCCGTTCGTTGGCGAACACGGGCTCGAATATCTCTTTGGCTATGTGTTCGAGGAGGACGGTTCTTTCCTTTATGTCGGCGATTGGGCCTTCACCCGCGAAGATGAAAAGAAAGTGTTCGAGCGGTTTGTCGACTTCGTCATGGCTCGGTGGGAAACTTACCCCGACCTTCACATCTACCACTACGCACCTTACGAGCCCGCTGCGATGAAGCGCCTTATGGGGCGCTATGCGACACGTGAGGAAGAAATTGACAGGATGTTGAGGGCAGGCCTGTTCGTTGATCTCTACCAGGTCGTGCGGCACACGGTCCGAGCGAGCGTGGAAAGTTATTCGATCAAGCAGATGGAACCGTTCTTCTCGTTTGTTCGCGAGAAAGACCTTGCCGATGCCGGGACCGCGCTTGCTGCAATGCAGACTGGCCTTGAACTCGATGACACGGCGTCCATCTCGGAGGAAACGAAGGAAGCCGTTCTCGCTTACAACAAGGACGACTGCCTTGCCGCCGAAGGATTGCGAAACTGGCTCGAGGAACTGCGAAATCAAGTCGTCGCAAGAGGGACCGATGTTCCGCGTCCCGAGGCCGGTGACGGCTCGCCGAATGAGCGCATCACCACCTGGATTCTGAAGATTAATGCGATCATCGATCGGCTGACCGGCGACATACCCGTCGATCCGGACGAACGGAACGACGAGCAGCAGGCGAGATGGATACTCGCTAACATTCTCGATTGGCATCGAAGGGAAGAAAAAGCGCTCTGGTGGGAATTATTCCGCTTGTCCGACCTCTCGGCAGAAGATCTGCTGGATGAGCGTGCCGGGCTGTCTGGCCTGTCCTATGTCGGGAATGCGGGCGGTACCAACACAGCGCCGATACACCGCTATAGCTTTCCGCCGCAAGAGACGGATCTGCGCGGTGACGAAGAGCTTCGCTCGCAAGGCGGAGAGAAGTTCGGAACGGTCGCCGCGATCTCCTTCGATGACCGAACGATCGACATCAAGAAGCGGAAAGATTCTGCCGGCATCAATCCCGTGGCGATATTTGCCCATAAGGTTATCGATACGCAGCCAATGAAAGATGCGCTGGTCCGGCTTGGCGAATACGTTGCCGATAACGGTATCGAGGGCGATGGCCCGTATCAGGCGGCGCGCGATCTCCTGCTGAGGATCGCCCCGCGCACCGGCGGCGAACCTCTCCATTATGAAGGTGAAGCGGCCAGCGCAACTGCCGTCAGACTTTGCAGCCATCTGGAGGGTGGCGTCCTGCCAATCCAAGGTCCACCAGGAGCAGGCAAGACATACAGCGGCGCGAGAATGATTTGCGAGTTGGTCCGTCAGGGAAAGACGGTCGGCATTACGGCGAATAGTCACAAGGTCATTCGCAACCTCATCGACGGCACGATTGAAGCTGCCGACGATCTGGGCATTGGAGTCCAATGCTGCCACAAGGCGGACAAGGTTGGCCAACCTCAGCATCGGCTCACCTTCGCAAAGCGGAGCGAAGACTTGATAAATGCGCTTGGCGGCAACGTGAATGTTGGCGGCGGGACTGCGTGGCTGTGGGCAAGGCAGGACGCCTTCGAAATACTCGATGTGCTGTTCGTAGACGAGGCCGCCCAGATGTCTCTCGCTAATGTTCTGGCGGTTTCGCAAGCAGCCAAGACCGTCGTTCTGCTCGGGGACCCGCAACAGCTCGACCAGCCGATGCAGGGCACTCATCCGGAAGGTACAGACGTTTCAGCTCTGACGCACATACTTGGCGATGCCCACACGGTGCCGGCTGACCGCGGACTCTTCCTCGAACAGACCTGGCGTTTGCATCCCGACATCTGCGCCTTCACTTCTGAACTGTTTTATGACGACAAGCTTACTTCGAAGCCCGGGCTCAGGGCGCAAGTCATCGAGTCAGACGGCGCAATCAGCGGCTCCGGGTTGCGCTATGTTCCGGTGCACCACACGGGCAATCAGAACTGCTCACCGGAAGAGGCCGAAGAGGTAAGCAAGCTCGTCAACCAAATCCTGGCCGGCAATGCGACGTGGATCGACCGCGACGGAAACGAGCACGGACTGACGCTAGACGATATCGTCATCATCACGCCGTACAACGCACAAGTCTTCGAAATTCAGCAACGACTTCCCGGCGCTCGCGTCGGGACCGTCGATAAGTTTCAGGGGCAGGAAGCGCCGATCGCCATCTACTCAATGGCAACGTCAAGCCATGCGGATGCCCCACGAGGGATGGAATTTCTCTACAGCCTGAATCGTCTGAACGTGGCGACGTCACGAGCCAAGTGCATCTCGATCATCGTTAGCTCAGCGCAGCTCTTCGAAGCTGAGTGCCGAACACCTAGACAGATACAGCTGGTCAATGCGTTCTGCAGGTACGTAGAACTGGTAAAAAACCTCTAAAAATCCACAAGGAACTCAATGGCGTGTTTCTATATTACTGGAGCTGGCCGAAGGGCGGTCTAGCGTTCTGTATGATCTTGCGGATCTGAATGCGTGGCTTGATTCCCGGAAGGTGGCGGCGACGTTTGAAGAATCAAAGCGCCGGAGAGGATGTTGTCGATGGCTTGTCCGGTTTGGCGTGAGGTCTCTTTGGCTCTCTGGTTGAAGATGTGCAGGTAGAGTTTGGTGGTTTCGATGCTGGCATGTCCGAGGAGTGCGCCGACGGCGCGAGCTGAAGCACCTTGGTCGCCGGCGAAACTGGCAAACGAATGCCTGAAGTCGTGCAGGCGGAAACCCTCAAGACCTGCGCGCTTGCGGATCTTGTCCCAGGGCTTTTTGATTTCGCTGATGCATGACCCGGCTTTACGTCCGACCATGTAATAGGGGTTTCCGTCGACCTCCGGAATGGCATCCAGGATGCTCATGGCGAAGGGACCCAGGTGGAGGACCTTTTTGCCGGTTTTGCTGTCGGGCAGGTGGGCGATCATGCGGTGGCGGTCGACGTAGTTGCGCTTGAGCGTGAAGATTTCGCTGCGCCGTGCTCCGGTGAAGAGAAGCAACAGGATGGTTGCCACCTGGATGCGGGAAGCCTCGTTCCGGAGTAGTGCTTCGTGCATGGCTTTGGCCAGGCGTTTGAGATCGTCTTGCGATAGGAATTGGGCGCGGCTGATTTCTTTGTATTTGCGAACGCCTCTGGTGGGGTTCAATGCTTCGGGGATAAGCTCCTCGATGATGGCCCAGTTGAAGACGAGACTGATAAGGGCGCGCGCATGGTTTGCTGCGCTAGGGACCATGATCAGGGATTGATGGAACGCCGAACAATCCGCTCGTTTGAAGTCCTTGAGGGGCTTATCCTTGAAATAGGGAACGATGACCCTATTCGCGATGCGTGTGTATTCCTTGAGCGTGCGCGGTTTAATGAAGGGACCGTGGGCGACGGCGAACCTGTCGAAAGCTTCCTTGAACGTAAGGTAGGGATCTGCGGTTGCGGGCGAGGCGACTGTGCGTTGGAAATGTTTATCGACGTTGCGCAGGATATCAGAGGCACGCTGTCTCGCTTTGTCGGCCGACCATGCGGGATGTGAACCGATGGTGATCCAGCGCTGGCTTCCCCTGTAACGGGTTTTAACAAAGAAAGTGATGGTGTTTTTGCGACGTCGTGCGCCGAAGCCCCTGAGGTTGGTATCGCGGATGGTGTCGCCGGGGCCTAGGGCCTTTATGGTGGTTTGGGTAATGGACTTTATGATGTTCATCTGCCGCCCTGTTGGGTTGAGGGTTGCCTGATGCTGTATTGGTCCGGGCTACCACGTGGTTTCGTGGTGAAGGTGCTGCGGGCTACCAATGGGCTACCAGGGCAAAGCGGTAACAGGGCGTATTGTACGTGGTCGGATAATATTGGCCAGCCTGAAAAACCATGGAGAGTCAGTATGATACCGTATTGTTCCGTAACTCTCCGGAATGGCGATGGACGACTTCTAAGCAGTAGGTCGCAGGTTCGAATCCTGCCGGGATCGCCAATGAATTCATTGGCTAATTTAGTGACCGATTTTAGGGGCGCTGGGCCCAGGCTACCAACGGGCCACCAGGGCGAAGCGCCTTCCTTCCGTAACAATCCGTACTCTTACCGTGGTTTGCAGGTCGAAATGTAGGTTTGCGGCCTGCGGCGTTGCACGCGTGCTGTGCCTGGGGTTGTGTTCCCCCTCTTTGGAGGTCTAGCAGGCCAAGACAATTTAGAGAACGCTTCGCGTCCTTGAGGGCCAGCGTTGAACAGCGAGCCCCTCCGGTTGTCACGGAGCGGGTAGGTCAAAGCGTCTGCAACTACGTATCCGGGAAAAGCTGCTGGTGCCGCTGGCAGTGATCAAGTTGGCGGAGGGCGGTTCAACCAACAGATTCTGCGAGGGACAAGTGCAGAGGGGTGCGGCCAACAGGATCGCGGCGCTCAAGTTGCGCTTCACCGTCGACATCTGGGAAGCGATCGTGGCGTCTGCCCGAGGCGTGAAGGCGTTGGTGATTGATGGTCCGATTTTGCCGGGTTTCGGCGGTGCTCAACTACCGCTTCGGCATTCGTCTTGGCGGGCAAGAAGAAGTTGAACGGCACCACTATAGCTTCGGATTGCGGCTCGCGGACATCGGGAAGGCCCTGATGCCGCTCCGGAGCAGTGTCATCGCTCAACCGAATGGTTGACTTTCCGATAGGGCGGGGATATTCAACCAATGGGTTGAGGGAAAATGTTGCAAGCCCGCGGCCCTAAGGACACCAATTTAATATTGGATGAGGAAACAAAGATGGCAAAGGGCCAACTAGGGCTAGCGCTGACCTTGGTCAGTATGTTTGCGACAACTGCTATCGCCAATGATGACGTCGCAAAAAATACGAGCGATCCAAAACAATGGGCGATGCAATCCGGTGATTATTACAATCAACGGTATTCCAAGCTGGATCAAATCAACACGACTAATGTCAAAGATCTCAAGGTCGCCTGGACTTTCTCGACGGGCGTGTTGCGGGGCCACGAAGGTTCGCCGCTCGTGATTGACAATGTCATGTACGTGCATACCCCGTTCCCAAACAACGTCTATGCGTTGGATTTGAACAGCGAGGGGAAGATTCTCTGGTCTTATGCCCCTAAGCAAGACCCCGCAGTGGTCGCAATAATGTGCTGCGACACAGTGAATAGAGGTGTCGCTTACGCGGATGGAACGATCTTTCTTCATCAGGCCGACACTGCTGTCGTAGCTCTCGATGCGAAAACGGGGAAAGAAATCTGGAAGGCAGTGAATGGCGATCCCAAAAAGGGTGAGTCGGGGACTGCTGCACCGCTTGTCGTCAAGAACGCAGTGATCGTTGGTAATTCTGGCGCTGAATTTGGTGTGCGCGGTCACCTGACGGCTTATGACATCAAGAATGGGAAACGCCTTTGGCGTGCCTACGCCACAGGTCCGGACGATGAAATTCTGTTTGACCCCGAGAGGACAACATCCCTGGGTAAGCCGGTTGGCCGGGATTCGTCCCTCAAAACCTGGAACGGCGATCAGTGGAAGATCGGCGGAGGAACAGCGTGGGGTTGGTTCTCATACGATCCCGAACTCAATCTGATCTATTATGGGACGGCAAATCCGTCGACTTGGAATCCTGCACAGCGTGCTGGTCCGGATGGGAAGCCCATCGACCAAAAATGGACGATGGCGATAATCGCTAGAAATCCGGAAACTGGTGTTGCGGCGTGGGCCTATCAAATGACACCGTTTGACGAATGGGATTACGACGGTGTCAACGAAATGATACTTGCGGACATTCCGGTAAATGGAGAGGTTGTTCCGGCGCTAGTCCACTTTGATCGAAATGGCTTAGCTTATACGATCAATCGAAAGACGGGAATTCCGCTCGTTGCTGAGAAATTCGATCCGGTTGTCAACTGGACGTCTGGTGTGGACTTGGATCCCAAGAGTTCAACATATGGGCGTCCGAAGGTCGTCGCCAAGTATTCAACATTCCAAAACGGTGAAGATGTAAACGTGAAGGGAATTTGTCCGGCTGCGCTTGGAACAAAGGACCAACAGCCGGCGGCATTCTCTCCAAAGAGTGGTCTCTTCTACGTGCCGACCAATCACGTCTGCATGGACTACGAGCCGTTCCGGGTGAGCTACACTGCGGGTCAGCCGTACGTTGGCGCGACGGTGTCGATGTACACTGCTCCCAACAGTCATGGCGGCATGGGTAACTTTATTGCTTGGGATGCTGGGAAGGGAGAGATCAAGTGGTCGGTCCCTGAACAGTTCTCGGTTTGGTCTGGCGCGCTTGCTACTGCTGGTGACGTTGTTTTCTACGGCACTCTTGAAGGATACCTGAAGGCTGTCAGTGCTGTAGACGGCAAGGAACTATTTAAGTTCAAGACCGCATCCGGCATCGTTGGCAACGTGTTCACCTACGAGCACAAAGGCAATCAGTTTGTTGGTGTCTACTCGGGCGTCGGCGGTTGGGCCGGCATCGGTTTGGCTGCCGGTTTGACTAATCCCAATGATGGTCTGGGTGCAGTCGGCGGTTACGCTGGCCTTAAGCAATACACAAACCTGGGCGGCAGCCTGACGGTATTCTCGCTCCCTTAGCGCTTCCTCCTAAAATCGCGGTTGCGAGATTTGACTAGTCCGGCGCAATGCGTCGGACTATTTTTATGTCTTAAGCATTTGGAATTGCAATTACGAGCAACAAAGATTTGTACGAATCTGTTTGCGAAAACTTGTCTTAAAGACCGGCGCTTCTGAGGTTTAAACCGTGATCAATCTCGGCTCAAAGCTTTGTCGAGATCCGTTTCAACGCCCGCTTCATCTTCGGACACTACATCTGAGAACGCAGCGAGATACTTCCAATCCGTTCGAGGAACTGGATGCTTGCCATCTGGTACGAAAGGCGACTCCGCAACGAGAGCCATTTTATGAATATACCGAGGGCAATTGGGAAATACCGCATCGATTGCAATGCGTACGATTGACCGCGCGCCCGGGTACCGACTAAAAAGCTTATCGTTTTCCGTGAATATCTGAGCGCGTCCGTTCACCCGTAATCGCGCTTGCTTTTCAAAATCGACGAATAGCAAGCCGACTCGGCCATTCTCGCTAATATTGCCAACAGAAATTAGCATTCCATTCCCGTCAAAGTCTGGAAATGCTAATGTCTTATTGTCGATGATGTTAACAAAGCCTCGGGCTCCGCCCTTATAGGAGCAGCTAGGCTGTCCATCCGCATCGGTCGTGGCTAGGAAAAACATATTCTGTCGAGCGATAAACACGGCGTCCACGACATTTAATTCGTGTTTTACCGTGAGCGCCTGAAGGCGATCGGCTAGCTTTCGAGTGCCATTACGATCCTGGAGACGACGGTGCTCATCAGTAAAAAACTCTCTGCTAGGGTTGTCGGCTTCTTGCTGATCAATAGGAAGGTGGAGCCTGGAAGTTGGTTCCAATTTTTCCAAGCACCTGCTCCAGTTGATACGGTAGAGCTCGGCGGCCTCGCGGTCAGCGAGCTTTTCGTGGCTGAGCGTCAGTTCAGTGACATCGGAACTTCTACGCCGAAGATCTGCAATCACTAAGGACGTGGCGCCTCGCAGTGCTGAAACGGGCCCATCATATGTCCAGGTAATAGATACTCGTTTGTTCTCAATGATCTCGATATACGTGCCGGTTATAGAATATGCGCTGCCGTCGCCATGGAGGCCGTCGATACGGTATTGCCCCCCTGGTCGGAGGTCTGCAGTGACGGCTGTGACGCTATCAGCTCCTGGAGCCAACCATTGCGCAATTAGCCTCGGCTCGGTCCATGCAGCAAAAACGGCTTCTGAAGAGGATTGAATTTTTCGAACCAGAGTTACCGCGACATTCTTCTGACGGTTTCGCGCGCTAGTTCTCATCTTTTTTACCCTCTCGACGCAGTACTTCTTCGAGTGCATCCAGTCGTTGATTCCAGAAGCGTTCGTATCCAGAGAGCCAAGTGTAGGCCTCGTTCAACGCATCTGCGTTTAAAGTGCAAATGTGATTGCGGCCCCTTACCTCCCGGTAGACTATACCTGCCCGTTCAAGGGACTTCACATGCTTGGAGATTGCTGACAGCGACATTGAGAATGGAGGAACCAATTCTGTGATGCTGTAGGGCCTGACCGCAAGCAGGCTGACTATCTCCCGACGGGTCGGATCGGATAGAGCATGGAAGACGCAGTTGAGGCGATCGGTTTCATCATACATTGCTTAAATGATCATGTCGGCGGGGCCAGCTGCAGTGTCTTGATTACGGCGTTATGGGGGCGTCGAAGAGCGACGCGCCAATTACATATCGTAGGGCAATTTGACTAGAAGAGCCAGAGGTCGGGAGCTTTGTTCGTTGCGCGGTTGATCCTCAGCACATTTAAGATTCATGCTGCTGGCAGTTCGCCAAAACGTTGCTTTAGTCGATCAGCAAGAAAATTTACGAACGCTCGGACTTTAGCGGAGAGATTGTGACGCGCCGGATAAACGGCGTAGATGTCAGCGTCTGGTTGGGAGTAGCGAGGCAGCACAAGCCGAAGCCGATCCGCCTCCACGTGGCGCAAGATGTCCCACTCCGACCGCAGCATCACTCCATGCCCATCGAGCACCCACTTCAACGCGATCTCGCCGTCATTGCTGCTGAGCGCTCCTCTTACCTTGATGGTCGCTAAACGGTCGTTTCGCTGTAATTTCCAAAGGTCGTAGGTTTCGTTGTCCTGTCGCAGAACAATGCAGTTGTGGTGCTCAAGGTCCTCGAGGCGCTGAGGTGCACCGTGCTGTTCGAGATAACTCGGCGCAGCGCACATCAGCCGCCGATTGCACTGGAGCTTGCGCGCAATCAAACGCGAATTTGGCTGACTTCCGAAGCGTATTCCGAGATCAAACCGTTCCTCCACGAGATTGAATGGCGCATCGCTGAGGACGAGCTGTATTTCCACGAGCGGGTGGCACTTCGAGAATTCCGAGACGATCGTGGCAACGTGCTCACGTCCGAATCCGAACGTCGCGTTGATGCGCAGCAGGCCTTTCGGGGTCGCGCTCGCGTCGGTCAACGACTCGTTCAGATCATCGATGTCTCGAAGAATCTGGATCGCACGCTCGTAATAGGCTTCGCCTTCGCCCGTCATACTGACGCGCCGCGTGGTGCGATTGAGAAGACGGACGCCAAGCCGGTCTTCCAGTTTAGCGAGCCGCTTGCTGACCGCAGGCGGCGAGACGCCGAGTTCCAGCGCCGCCGCAGCGAAGCTGCCCTTGCGCGCGAGGAGAATGAAAAAGGCTAGGTCGGTCTCGGCCGTCATTCGTAACTCCAGGTTCATAATCAAGTGAACCGAATGAAATTATCATCTTTTTAGGCTGCATTATTGTTAATCGCATCGCGCGCATCAGGGCGCGGACAACGGGCGAGGGATCGGCGATGTACGCCGGCAGAGACCCGTAAAAGTCGGAGGAAACGTCGGACTTGGCGAAGGTCACTTCAGGACGTTCTGGAGGCCAACAAGATCCGATTCAGATGATCATGTCCGGCCGTACCGCGGCTGAACTGTGCCAGCACTTGGAGTCGGTCTCACGGAACCGGACAGCTGCTCGGCCGAACGGTCAATCATGTCTTCAAGGAGGAACCCCATGAAAACTCCAACAAGAGCGATTGCTACGGCGATTGCCTTCGCAACCCTAGGCGTCGGTTCGGTGCTGGCTGCGGACTTTCCGAGCAAGCCGATCGACTACATCATTCCGTTCAATGCTGGCGGCGAGTCCGATATTTCGGCGCGTTTTCAGCAATCTGTTTGGGAAAAGCATGCCGGCAAGCCGGTGGTGATCCAATATATGGCGGGTGCGGGAGGTGCGCAGGCCTGGTCGAAGCTGAACGGCATGGAATCCGACGGCCATACGATCATGGGCATCAACCTGCCACATACGGTGTTGCAGCCCATGATCAAGGATGTCGGCTACAAGACCGACGACCTGACGCCGGTTCATTATTTCCACTACACGCCAAACGCGATTTTCGTTCCGAAGGACAGCAAGTTCAAAACGCTCAAGGACCTCGTCGAATTCGCGAAGGCTAACCCCGGCGTCGTAACATTCGCAGGTTCCGGGTCTAACTCCGCAAACCACCTCGCGGCCGCGCAATTCAACGAACTGGCCGGAGTAAAGACGACCTATATTCCCTTCAGTGGCACTGGGCCGGCCATCACCGCGCTCGTTGGAAGCCAGACGTTGGCAGGCTTCAACTATGCACCGTCGGGTATCAAGCAAGGTGATGCCATCCGGATGCTTGCGGTCGCTTCCGAAGAACGCATGCCGGCTTTCCCCGACGTGCCGACGTTCAAGGAACTGGGCTATGACCTCGTTGGTGGAGCCTACCGTGGCGTCTCGGTGCCCAAAGGGGCATCCGACGAGATCCGAAAAAAGGTGTCCGATCTCGTCGCGGCAATCAATGCTGATCCGGAATTTCGCGAGAAAATGGAAGCCGGCGGATTTGTTCTGACCGATGTCACTTACGACAAGGTCGGGGCGTTCGTCGAAGGCAAGAAGGCAGAATATGCCAAAGCGGCCGAACTGCTCGGTTTGAAGAAGAAGTAATCCGCACTTCAAGCACCGAGAGGGAAGGACGCCACCGCCATGGAACTCCTGGGGTACCTCATCGATTCGCTTACGCCGTTCAATCTCCTTCTGGCGCTGGGCGGGGTAATTCTGGGAACAGTCGTCGGCGCTTTGCCGGGGCTGTCGGCAACCATGGCGGTGGCCGTCCTTGTGCCTTTCACCTTCACGATGAATCCGGCGAGCGCACTGATTGCTCTTGGCGCCATCTACACAGGGGCGATCTATGGGGGCGCGTTCGCCGCGATCCTCGTCAACACGCCGGGTACGCCGTCGGCGATCGCCACGACCTTTGATGGTTATCCAATGGCCAAGCGCGGCGACGGTGGGCTTGCCATAAGCATCGCGACTATCGCCTCCGTTGCCGGCGGCATCGTCGGGGCGCTGAGTTTACTGCTCCTGGCTCCGCCACTCGCCCAAGTCGCTCTCAAGTTTGGCCCGCCGGAATACTTCTGGCTTGCCGTATTCGGGCTCACGCTGATCTCGGTGCTTTCGGTCGGAAATACGATCAAGGGATTGATCGGCGCGAGTATCGGCCTTCTGATGTCCATGATCGGTGTCGCGGTCGTTGGCGGCGATGTGCGCTACACGCTGGATACCCAGATCCTCCTCGGTGGGATCGACATTACTTCCGGTTTGATCGGGCTGTTCTGTATTCCGGTGATCATCGACTTGGTGGCAACGCGTGATCCGCATTTGAAGGTTTCGGATGGTGATGGCGGAATTCGCTTGGGAGAAGCGTTCCGAACTACGCTCCGGGAGAAGTTCAACCTGATCCGTAGTTCTGTCATCGGAACCGTCATTGGAATTCTGCCAGGCGCCGGAGGGTCAATTGCTGGACTCGTCGCATATACCGAAGCGCGCCGCAGTTCGAAACAATCTTCGGAATACGGGACAGGGCATCCGGGAGGGATCATTGCGACGGAATCCGCCAACAACGCCACCGTCGGCGGCGGCTTCATCCCCACGCTGGTGCTGGGTATTCCCGGTACACCTCCTGATGCGATCATTCTCGGAGCGCTTCTCGTTCAAGGCATCAAGATCGGCCCGACGCTTTTCAATGATCAGGCTGGGACCGTTTACACGTTCATCTTCGGACTATTGATTGCGACGCTTCTGATGCTGCCGGTCGGTCTTTTGATCGGGCGTTATGCCTATCGTTCCATCATCTCTATTCCCAAGGCTCTGCTCACTCCGACGATCGCGTTTCTTGTCATCATCGGCAGCTTCGCGATCCATAGCGATATCAGCGACACCTACATGATGATTGTGCTTGGCGTGATCGCCTGGGTGCTGGAACGCTTCGGCTTCGCCGCGTCACCGATCGTGTTGGGCTTGATTCTCGGAAAGATTGCAGAGCAGGGATTCGTACAAAGTTATCTCATTGGCAGTGCGTCTGAGAATGTCTTCGGCATGTTCTTCGGCAGGCCCATCAGCATTGCGTTGATCGTAGCGGCAGCCCTTACCTTGTTCTATCCGCTGATCGCGGACCATATCATGCCGAAGAAAGCCATGGAGATTGACCTCCCGAGATCAGCGGAAGAAGACGCACGTCCAGTCAAGCCTCTAAAATACCGCGATTATCCGGGCATGACGATTGCTGGATTGCTCATCGTCATCGGTGTCCTGGCAATCATGGGCACGGCTGACATGAGCCCCCTGGGCTCGGTGTTTCCGACCACCATTTCCGCAGCAATGATCGCCTTCTGTTTGGTTCTCATCGCAGTGAACTTGCTGCGACCCGCTGCGCCAGCTGACGGTCTGCCGGATGATCGACCGGTCGCCTCGAAACCATCGACGTGGCGGCGCGTTGCGGTGACCCTCGCACTGGCCGCGTGGGCTGTCGCCATCGACCAGATCGGCTTCATCGTGGCAAGCCTCGTCGGATTCGTAGTCGTTACCTTCATCTCAAATCACGACAGGATCGGCGTCTTGCGCTGGCTTGCATACCTGATCGTGGCCTGTGGCATTGTCGCGGGATTTTACCTGCTGATGTCGGAGGTGCTTCTGATCCGGCTTCCCAAGGACGTGCTGTTCTGAGGCGAGGCTCTATCGACAAATCTGCAAGATCAGTATCGGAGAAGAAAATGCGCACGTACAAAATTGCTGCGATTCCAGGCGATGGCATCGGGACAGAAGTCGTCTCGGCGGGAATCGAAGTCCTTAATGCGCTGGCAATGCGCGACGGCAATTTTGAGTTCTCTTTCGACCATTTCGACTGGGGTGGAGAGCTCTATAAGAAGACCGGTCGCATGATGCCGGAGGATGGCCGAGACCAGATCCGTGACCATGACGCGATCCTTTTCGGGTCGGCCGGTCACCCAGAGATTCCCGACCACATCACGCTGTGGGGCTTGAGACTCAACATCTGCCAACCCTTCGACCAGTACGCCAACGTGCGCCCTACCCGCATTCTGCCGGGGATCAAATCTCCGCTCCGCGGCGTCACTGAGAAGGAGCTCGACTGGGTCATCATCCGCGAGAACTCAGAGGGCGAATATGCTGGTGTCGGCGGCCGGGTGCATCAAGGTTCGCCGCTGGAAGCGGCGACGGATGTCGCGATGTTTACGCGCCCTGGGGTGGAGCGGATCATCCGTTTCGGTTTCAAGCTGGCACAATCACGTCCAGCGAAACATCTCACCGTCGTTACAAAGTCCAACGCGCAGCGCCACGCTATGGTCATGTGGGACGAGATTGCCGCTGAGGTCGCCAAGGAGTTTCCGGGCGTTACTTGGGACAAGATGCTGGTCGACGCGATGACCGTGCGCATGGTGATGCAGCCAGAATCACTCGACACGATCGTGGCGACCAACCTACACGCCGACATCCTGTCGGATCTTGCCGCCGCACTTGCCGGCTCGCTCGGCATTGCGCCGACGGCGAACCTAAATCCCGAACGGAACTTCCCTTCCATGTTCGAGCCCATCCATGGATCGGCGTTCGACATCACGGGTAAAGGTGTTGCCAACCCTATTGGGACTTTCTGGACGGCGGTCATGATGTGCGAACATCTCGGCGAGAACGATGCCGCGAACCGCCTGATGAAAGCCGTTGAACGCGTAACGGCGGACGAGCGTTTCCACACCCCAGACCTCGGCGGTAAGGCCCGGACCGCAGACGTTACGGCGGCGGTGATCGACGCGATCCAGGGGGAAAACGCCTGACATCCGGATCTACAATCGAGGCGGCCATGAAGACACCACGAACGCTCTACGACAAGATCATCGATGCGCATACAGTGAGAACGCTCGATGATAAGGGGCTCATTCTGCTCTACGTCGACCGAACGATTCTCAACGAATACACCAGTCCTCAGGCTTTCACCGGTCTGCGGAAAGCCGGCCGCAAAGTATGGAATCCCAAGGCCGCTTTGATGGTCGTCGACCACGTTAATTCAACGGCTGCCCATCGCACAGATCGTATGCCGGATGCCGGGGGGCAGCGACAGGTGGAATACTTTGCTGAGAATGCCCGAGACTTCGGCATCGAGCTATTCGACATTCTGGATAAACGGCAAGGGATCGAGCATGTCGTCGCCCCCGAACAGGGGCTTGTCATGCCCGGCATGGTGGTCGCCGCCGGAGACAGTCATACTACTACCTACGGCGCGCTCGGCGCGGTTGCATTCGGCATCGGCACCTCCGACATTGAGCATTATCTGGCGACCCAGACCCTCGTCTATCGTCGTCTAAAGACCATGCGCGTGTCGGTGACTGGTCCCCCGGCGGTCGGCATTACCAGCAAAGATATCGTTATGGAGGTCATCCGGCGCATCGGTGCAGATGGAGCGACGGGCTACGCCGTGGAATTTGCTGGCGATACCCTTTACGCGATGAGCGTTGAGGCCCGGATGACGGTCTGTACCATGATCGTTGAAGCAGGAGCGCGTGGCGCTGTGATGGCCCCTGATGAAAAGGTCATCGCGTACATCCGCGGGCGTCCCAGAGCGCCGCGAGGAGCGATGTGGGAATCCGCAGTCGAGAGTTGGCATCTGCTGAAGTCCGATGCAGATGCGCGGTTCGATCGGGAGCTGAAAATCGACGCTGCTGACGTTGCCCCCATGGTGACGTGGGGCACGAGCCCTGATCAGGCCGCAACCATAACGGATGTCGTACCGCACCCGGAAACGCAGATCGATGTGACGAGACGTAAGGCGGATTTGCGCGCGCTCGAATACATGGGCCTGATGCCAGGAACTCCGATCGCTTCCATTCCCATAAGTCACGCCTTCATTGGCTCTTGTACCAACTCGAGGATCGAGGATTTGCGTGATGCGGCCCAAGTTCTAGATGGGCGGAAGGTGGCTCAGAACGTGCGTGCGATTGTCGTGCCGGGTTCGACCCAGGTCCGTACTCAGGCGGAAACTGAGGGAATTTCTCAGAAGTTTATCGATGCCGGGTTTGAATGGCGACAATCGGGATGTTCGATGTGTCTTGCCATGAACGACGACGTGCTGAAACCCGGCGACCGCTGTGCCTCTTCCACAAATCGTAATTTCGAAGGACGTCAGGGGGCCGGCGCGAGGACGCACCTGATGAGCCCCGCGATGGTCGCTGCCGCTGCCGTCGAGGGGCACATCACCGACGTTCGAAAATTCAGAAGCGGAGCATAAACTATGGAGCCCTTTCACACTGTAACGGGGCCAGCAGCTCCGCTTTTGGCGCCAAACATCGACACCGATATTATCATGCCGAAGACGTTCTTGAAGGGGGTGGATCGCGAAGGGCTCGATGTCGGTGCGTTCAATTTGCTTCGCTTCGCGGACGGCAAACCAAACCCGGATTTTGTTCTGAACAAGCCCGGCTACGAAGGATGCCGGTTCCTTGTTGTGGGGCCTAACTTCGGGTGCGGCTCGAGCCGCGAGCATGCTGTGTGGGGATTGTCGCAGCTTGGCATCCGAGCGCTTATCGGAACAACGTTCGCTGGCATTTTTAATGACAATTGCAAAAACAATGGCCTCCTGACGATTGTCCTACCTCCGGAAACCGTTGCAATGCTCGCTCACTATGCAAGCAATCCCGAGCGGAACACGTTCACCATCGATCTCGCACAGCAAACGATCTTTCTCGATGCCACCAGCGAGGAGATTATGTTCGACATCGATGCTACGCGGAAGGAGATGCTGATCAAAGGCCTGGATCCGGTGGGCGTAACGCTCGAACACGCGGACGAGATTCGAGCATTCGAAGCGCTCCACAAGGAGAATCAGCCCTGGTTCTTTTAAAAAAATCGAACGATTTGCTCTTGATCACCGCCTGATGAAGGGGGCCACGTTGGCCGATGAGAAAAATGCATCGGAATCGCCGAGCTCGAACCGTGGCGTTCGCCGAGTGCCTGGGAATGCAATCTCGATGTGAGAGCGAATTGTCTTGAGCACGATAAGGATCTCAGAGGTCGATTTATTGCGCGCGGGCAATGGACGCATCGTAGATGCGGACATAGCTGACGAGCCCCATTTCGTCCGTCTTTTGTCCCACGTCGAGGCGGCCTACGATGCGAATTGGACCGTCAATGTATTCGGTCGAGTTTGAGAGAAAGACGGGCATGAAAGCAGCCCAGTCAAAGCTCGACGTGTGAAAGGGACAGAGAGCGGTCGGCTCACGGATCAGCATGAAATGCATGCCATCACGCGGAAGGATGCCGTCCATGAATCCGAGAATTTCAACTGTATTGCCGTGAAGAGCCTGGATGGATTCGGAGAGGTTAAACTCAGGCTTCATCCCCGGGCCGACCTGATACGTCTCGCCGACGAAAAAGTCGGTAAATTTAACACGTGTCATCGCAGCCGATGATTTGCTCGTCATGGTCGCTCCCATCATTAGGGCAGATACGAAAAATACGATGATTTGGTTTTTCATAGTGCCTCATGTCATGGCTGCGAGGCCTTTGGCGACGTCCTCGCGCAAGGCCAAAAGCGCTGGGATGAATCCGGCGAGCAATCCGAGTGCCATAGCGACAGCGATAGCCGAGATCTCTGCCAAGCCGGCTTGGCCAATGGTCAACAGGTAGCCGTTGGATTGTTCCAGTTGCCACGCTATGGCGACGGCCATTAACCGACCGAATGCGACACCGATGACGGCGCCAAGGCCGGCGATGAATAGTCCCTCAATGGCCATGACGCCCAACACAGTTGCGCGCGAAGCTCCAATGGCCCGCAACGTGGCGATCTGTCGGCGTCGTTCGACCGCTGCAGCAAAGAGAGAGATCATAATACCGAGGCAAGCTATGAGCGCTGCGAGCCATGCGATGGATGTGACGAGCGATTGTCCTCGTTGCAGGTAGCCGAGCACTTGGGTCGCTGTGCGCCCCGGAAAGATCGGCTGTACATCCATGCGCTGTGCCATGAGAGCATTGAGGCGCGCCACGTCGGCATACCCGCGGCCTTCGATGAGCACGGCTGTAATCTGACGGCCTTCATGATCGTGTGCGTCTGACGACGCGTCGTGAAACTGGCCGTGAATTCGCCAACTGGTATCTAGCGTTGTGAAAATCGCACGATCTGTCGGTGCGCGTGTTTCTTCGAGAAGGCCCACCACGGTATAAGGTTGCGCTTTGTGATGGTCGGAGAGATCTTCCGGCAATTCGACGAAACCGTGCGCGGCTGTGAACGTGTCGCCTATTGTGAGCCCGGTCGCTCGCGCGACGGCCGCTCCAAGGGAGGCTTCAAACGCGTGTTCCGGCCATCTGCCTTTTAGGAGGGTTTGTTGAGAACTGCGCCGGTTTCGTCTGATAAGATGGAGATAATCGGGTGTCGTTCCGACGATCAAATGGCTTTTGAAGCTGTCTCCGAAGTTGAACGGAACAGCGAGCGTTACGCCTTGATCGGCGTGCACCTGTTCATAGATCTCAATGGGGATGTTGCCTGTTGGGGCTTCGGCAAAGAACAGCGTCGATAGGACAGCCTGTATCTGGCTCCCTTTCGCGGCAAGCAATAACTGATATCCTCCCGCTGTTTCGCTCGCGCTTTGCCGTGCGGCTTTGGACAGCGTGGTGGTGGCGACGACAATCGAGATGCCGAGAGCAACGGCCAGCGCCGTAAGCCCGTTGAGCAAAGGGCGGGCACGCAGGTAGCTCAACGCCAACCAGACAGAGGTCATGAACTCACCTCCATGGCTCTGTTGATGGCTGACATTGTGAGCGTGTGATCGAGTTCCGTCAGCACCGCGGGATCATGGGTGGCGACCACCAAGGTTGCGCTGTTTTCTTTGGCAACCGCGATCAACAACCGCACGATGCTTAATCCTAGTCCCGGCTCAAGGCTGGCTGTTGGTTCGTCTGCAAGCAGCAGACGAGGATGCCCGGCAATGGCACGCGCAATCCCGACCCGCTGCATTTGTCCGAACGAAAGCTGATTCGGCTTTTGTCGGGCCTTAGTGCCAAGTCCCACGCGATCCAGAAGCTCTTGTGCTCGTGCGCGGCGGAGCGAGGCGGGCATCGAGCCCGAAAGTCGCATCGGAAGTTCAACGTTTCCAAGAGCACTCAACGCAGGAATGAGATTGAAGCCTTGGAAAACGTAACCAATTTTTTTGGCCCGGAATCTATCCAGCGCGCCTTGCCCTAGCCCCGTCAGTTCCTCTCCATCCACGCGGATGCTGCCGACAGTGGGTCTAAGAAGGCCGGCACACAGATTTAGCAGCGTGCTCTTTCCGCAGCCGGAGGGACCGGACAACCCGATCGAGAGGCCTGCAGGCAGAGCCAGCTCATCGATATCAAGAACCGTGAACGACATCCCACCTGTCCGGTAACTTATCTTGAGCCCAGACATCTCAACGATCGGTGCTGGACCTCCGTTTTGAGAGAGGTCCAGCACGCGGGTTTGCGCTGTATCTGGCACAGGATTGCCTACTGCAACGCTTCTGACAGCACGCGTCCTTCGCAGCCATTTGGCGGGCGAACGTTGAGGATGAAGGCCAGCGTACGCGCCAGATCAACGGTTTCCGAGTCGCCGTACTTTCCAGCCTTTATCCATTTCGGGCCGTACATGACGAGCGGCACGTTGGTGTCGTAGGACCAGGGCGATCCGTGGGTTGAAGCGTAGGCCGTAGGCTTGGCGAACAAATACCAGTTGGGCTTGTTCATGATGACGATGTCGCCGCTGATCTGCTGGTGCCAAGCGAGCGTCACTTGCTTGGCAAGTTTCGTGTTCGGCATACGACCTTCTTCGAGTTGCGTGCGGGTGAATACAGCCTCCACGCCTGGATAGCTGCGCAGAAATCTCTGTGCCGTATTCTCGACAGCCTCGCGGTCAAGGTTCTTGCTGTCGACCAGGTCGTAGTCGAGGTAGAGGTTCGGATTCCACCAGGTCATGATGTACTTGCCCTCTCCATACTTCTCGGAGAGCGCAGTGTTGGTGGCTTCGATCAACTTCTCTGGATCGATGCGACCAGCATCGAGATTCCTACTTGCGCTGAATTCCGGAATGTTCATGAAGCCGTGGTCTGCGGACAGCGTGATAATCACGTTGTCTAGACCCACTTCCTGGTCAAGGAATTCGAATAGCTCGGCGAAGACGCGATCTAGACGAACGGTCTGATCGTGTGACTGCCGGCTCTCCGGACCGAACAGGTGGTTGGCATAGTCGTGGCTGGTCCAGCTCAATGCGAGCAAATCAGGAACGCCGGCGGGGTTGTTGCCGAGGTTCTCTCCCTTGATCGCGGCCTTGGCGAAATCCAGCATGAGGTTGTCACCGTATGGCGACCAGATCATCGCGTCGTAGTAGCTCTTGCTGGGTTCGTTCGCTCCGCCGCTGATCGGATGGGGAAACTTCGTGCCGAGCCCTTTGTAATTCGTCGACCATGGCCGGTCATCGGGAGCTGACCTTGCGTAGGCTTCTTCCGGCAACAGGAGTGTCCACTGCTGGCCGAAGTATTTGTCCTGCGGCTTATCCTTGTAATAGGCTTTCCACCACTCTGGATAATCCGGCATATAGTAATTTGAGGTGATGAAGCGGCCGGTTTTTGTGCTGTGCATGTATGCCGTGCCGTTTTGACCGGCGAGGCCAATCGCGCTGCGGTCCTTGCCTGCGATTGCGATCACTTTCGATTGGCTATTTGCGTATTTCAGTTCGTCACCGACTGCCGTCACTTTGATGTTGAACGGAGATGTTCCTGCGTGCTTGGACGTTTCTTCGTCCAGGTATTTGTAGCGGTTATCTTGTGTCGAATAGACCCGCTCCCGTGTCTTTCGGTCAATCCAATCATTCCCAATTACGCCGTGCTTGTAGGGGTGCGCACACGACAACAGCGTCGCGTGCCCCACGCCGGTATAGGTGGTGGCGTGGCTATAGTGGTTGTTGCCGTACCACGCGCCCTTGTCGAGAAGCAGCCGAAAACCGTCCTTGCCGTATTGATCGTAATATTTGACGAGCTGCTCCTGCGGAAATCCGTCGACCGCCATGAAAACGATTAGCTTTGGCGGAGCCTCGCCAGCAGTTTCAGTAGCATAGGCTTTGGTGGTTCCGGTCGTGCAAAGTAACAAAGCACTTGCGCCTAAACCCAGAAGAATATCGGTAAATTTCATTGAGCACTTTCCTCCCGACATGCGTTGCTTGCGACGGTTTTTGCGAGCGCGCTATTTTGATTGTTGGCGTCAGCGCATAGCGGACTGAGTGTTATTTCCCGCCCTTTTGCTGGCGCTTGGAACTCGGCCGAATTGTCCTTGCTTGCTTGAGGACTGCGCAGCGTCATTGAGCAACACGTGCGCAGTGACGTGGTTGCCGTCTGCATGTTTTCAGTTCGGTGCGGGGGGTGTCTAACCGGCATGCGAGATAGTGCGGCCTATCTCGAATGGCAGGGGTCTAAGACGTTCGCCTAACCAAAAGGCATATGTCTTTTGGCTAGCATCCCAGAGGTCATCGTCTTCTTTCGCCGTTCCGGAGGCGTCTTGCAATGCAACATGCTTTTTGTGTGCAATGGTGCGTGCGCAGGCTTAAGCTTGGCGCGCACTAAGGCCCGCATTGCGGGGGCGCACGTGTCCGATATGATCTCTTATCTTCTGGAGTACATCGCTGCCTGTGCAGATTCCAGGGGCTCTACGCCATGAACATCCTCGTTGCCGACGATCATCCTCTCTATCGTGAGGCCCTTGCCTCTATATTGGATGGCCTTGGACCGAATATCCGTATTTTTCAGGCCGAAACGTTCGACGAAGTGATCGACTGTGTCTCGACCATCAACGTTGATCTCGATCTGATTTTGCTCGACCTGTACATGGGGAGCGGTGATTGGCATTCGGTCGTCGAGAAGCTCCACGTTTGCCGTCCAACTACCCCTGTCATCGTTATTTCCGGGTCCGACTCGCGAGTGGATGCCGAGCGCGCGATGAAGGCAGGGTGTTACGGTTACATCCCAAAATCGATGAAGAAGGATGAGATGCTTAGCGCCATCAGGCTCATCCTGACAGGACGGGTCTGCATTCAGCCGCGCAATGACGGACGCCCAACCAACCAATCCGATCCTCCAGCGATTAAGCCCGATTCAGAAGACGCTCGTATTGCGCTGCTCACCAGCAGACAGCGAGATGTGTTGGCCGAGATCGGAACCGGAAAATCCAATAAGCTCATTGCTCGTTCGCTCGGGATGACCGAGGGAACCGTAAAGCTGCACGTCGCGGCTATATTGAAATGTCTTGGGACGGAAAACAGAACGCAGGCCGCCCTGGTCGCTCATCAACTCAACGCGGCTCCGCATGGATCGGAAAGCAAATGAGTTATGCACGCTCCTATTTTGAAAACTGGTGATGGGGCGTAGGCCCATGCAAAGAGGCGATGTCGCTGAAGGTGTTCCGTTTGGTCGTATTCCACGTGGCTGGATACGCAAACTGAAGCATTTTTTCGGGATACTGCTTCTGTTTGCGCAGATCGATGTGGTTTGCGCCGGCGATATCTCTGGTCTGCCTCATTATCGATTCGGCGTTACACCATGGCAGCATGGTCAGTCCAACGACGATATTCGTGTGCTTTACAAGCCATTGCTTGAATGGCTTGGGCAAAGGGTAGGTGCTGAATTCGTGATCGTCGGTGCTGCTGGCTATGGCGAGACCATTGAGCTTCTGGCCAATGAATCCATTGATCTCGCGGCAATATCACCAGTGCCCTTTGTCCTAGCTAAGCAGCGAAACCCGCGTGTCGCGATGCTTGTGACTGAACTCAGTTGGGACTTCGGAAACCAGAAAAAGAGCCCGTCATATGAAGGGTTTATTATCACGCGCTCTGATCGAGATGACATAACGGGTCTGGAGTCTTTACGGGGCAGCCGCTTCGGGTTTGTCCGGAAGCAATCGACGAGCGGATATGTCTATCCGGTGGCCTACTTCATCCGCCACGGCATCGACTATAAGGCCTTCTTTAGCCGGGTGTACTTTCTGGGCAGCCAGCCGAGAGTCACCGATGCCGTTGCCAGCGGCAGCATCGATGCCGGCGCCACGTGGGACTACAATCTTAAGCAGGCCATCAGCAAGCACGGTCCGATCTTCAAGATCGTGGCCAAGACAGGAATGATCCCCAATCTTGGAATTGCCGCCAACACGACTGTGCCAGAGGCAATGCAGAACAAGATTCGCAACGCGTTGCTCATGGCAAATGAAGTACTTTTCCGAGGGCTTCCGGCTGCGGGATACGTTGTCAAGGACGACTCCTATTATGATCCCGTCCGCGATGTCGTTCAGCTTGTAGCAAGAGCGCCTGGCTTGATTGGTGAGGAGAAGTAGAGCGTGAGATGCTGAATTCACCGATGGAAGCTTCATATTTGCGAAGCCCGACCGGCCAAGCTTCGGTGAGACGGCGCAAGCCAGCAATCGGTCTTGCCGCTAAGGTGCTCGCGCCCATAACGGGGCTCACTCTTCTCGCTGCCACCCTGGGGGGACTGATCCTCAACGAGGAGTACAAGGTTTATCAATCAAGCGTCGCTCAGAAGAAAGCAGAGCTGACTTGGCGCGTACGCACACTCTATGAAGGGAACCGCTCCAAGCTGCTGGATGTCGCGAAGTTACTGGCGAACAACCCAAGTGTGCAAAATGGCCTGTTGATCGGAGATCAGTACAACCCGCTGAACACGATCATGAATTTTCTCGGTCATTCCAGCATCGACATCATCAACCTCTACGATCTCGACGGTCGTGCGTTCGCCCGCGCACAGTCACCGAGTTACTTTGGCGACTATGATGAATTTGCGCCTATCGTCCGTGAGATCGTAGCGGGTACGGCCAGTGAAGAGCCCAAGACGGTTTCAGGTATAGCGCCATATAAGGACGGATTGGCGCTTGTCGCGATCCGTGTCACGCAGGGCGTGAGTGGGGCAACAGGTGTCGTTGTCGTAGGTCAACGACTGTCACCGCAATTCCTGCAGTCCTTCGCTCCTGCCAACCACACGTCTGTCGCGCTATATCAAAGCGGCAAATCCTTCATGTGGACGGATGACGTCAGCGCTTTCCCCGCGGATGAGGGCGCTCATACCGCTTACACAGAACGTGCTGTTGCCGGGGGGGCGCCATATCGTATTGAACTCGTGACGAACGATCTTGCGCTTTTCGGCCCGTTCTGGGGTGCGCGTGCCAGTATTCTTTCAATTGCAGCCATTGCTGCGGCCGCTTCCGTCATTGTCACATTTATTTTCATGTTCATGACGGTCGTGCGCCCCGTCCGACATTTGATCGCTGTTGCCGAGAAACAAGTCTCGGGAGATCTGACTGCGCGCGTGCATTTGCGTAGTCAGGATGAGCTTGGACGGTTGGGGGATATCTTAAATCTTTTAACCGGAAACCTGAGGGCCTCTCTGGCGGAACGCGACCGGACCAACGAACAACTTGAGGCGCGTGTGGAGAGGCGCACCGAGCAGCTGCAGCGCGAGCTTGTCGAACGCGAGCGCGCTCAGGCTGAACTCGTTCGAGCTAAAGAGGAAGCGGAAGCGGCGAATGCGTCGAAGTCGCGTTTTCTTGCCGCCGCGAGTCATGATCTTCGCCAGCCGGTGCATGCGATGACCCTATTTGTCTCGAACTTGGTGCAACAGGTTGAATCGCCCAAAGCCAAGCAGACGGTCATCAACGTCAATGCTTGCGTCGAGACGCTTTGCGAAATGTTTGAAAATATTCTCGATGTTTCAAAGTTGGCATCTGGCGTCATCAAACCGGAGACCGAAGAATTTCCCGTCTCGCGATTGCTCGACCGTCTACAACGCGAATTCGAGGGGCTCGCCGCAGAAAAGGGCGTAGATCTTAAATCGATCCGTTCGACGCTCCTGGTGAGGAGCGATCCAGCTCTCCTTTATCGCATACTCAGCAATTTGCTTTCCAACGCGATCAAGAACACGAAAGAGGGGCGCGTCCTGATCGGGTGTCGTTCGCGAGGTGATTCCGTCGAGATACAGATCTGGGATACCGGAATAGGCATTCCTCAATCCGAGATCGTGCACATTTTCGAAGAGTTCTACCGAGGCGCCAACAAGCCGGACCATAGGGGTGGAGTTGGTTTCGGCTCCGGACTGGGCCTTGGACTTTCTATCGTGGAACACACCGCCAGGCTCCTCAATCATGCCGTGCACGTTGCTTCAGTACCCAACAAGCACACGCGATTTTCCATCACGCTTCCGCGCGCGGCCGGCACGCCTCCGGCCCGTCAAAACCCGACGGCAAATAAACATCTTGATGTGGCTGGAGCTTTGGTGCTCGTCGTCGATGACGACGTTCTTGCTCTCAAGGCAGTCCAATCGACGTTGGAAGATTGGGGATGCACGGTCATCACCGCTCAAACATCGGACGACGCATTGGCCATCCTTGCAGCAGGTGATCCACTACAGGCGATCATCGTCGATTACCTGCTACAGAATGATGACACCGGAGTGAATTTGTTACGCAAAATGGAGGATGAACTGGGTCTCCGTATTCCGGCGATCATTCTGTCTGGAGTCTCAAGCCGACTCCTGGAGCAAGAGGCCGAACGAAACGGCTACAAACTTCTCTACAAACCCACTCAGCCCTTGCGCCTTCGACAAGCCCTGGCGTCATCGGTTCTTGCCGGACATACGGTCGCCGATATGCCCGTGCGCAGAGCCGTTGACTGAGACGCTACCCTTTTTGGCAACCTAACTACGCCTTAGTGACCGTGGGTGACCGAGGTCAGATGAGCGCTAATGCGCTTTAGGTCTCTGAGGAGGTCTAGATGCAAGGAGCTCGTCCGAACGCTTTCGGTGCGGCCTTCGCGTAGACGTTCGAGATGGGAGCTTTCGGAGAAGCGACTGTATTGCTTCACCTCCACGTCAACGTCTCGAAGTTTCTGCGCTATCGAACGGTCTGAGGAGACGAGAAGACCGCGCGCTAACTTCAGTTCCTCGATGACCAATCCATAGAGGTTTGAAATTTCGTCGAGCCCTTCGTCCGACAATGTGAGACGCCTTTTGTTTTTGCGGCGGATCGCGTGCGCGATATTGGTGCTTACGATATCGCCGATGTGCTCCATGTTTATTACGAACAGCGAAATCTCGTAGCGCTTCCGTTCTTCTTCGTCCGTCAATTCCTCACGACCGAGCCGAGCCAAGTAAAGCTTTATCTCATTTTGTAGTTGGTCGATTTGATCATCCATTTTGACCATTTCAGCTCTGCGGTTCTCATCGCCTGAGTTGAAGGCCTTCAGGCCAGTTTGAAGCATAGCTTCGATCATCTCCGCGACAGTCAGAGCCTCTTGTGCCGCGCACGCCAGGGCCAAAGGAGGCACCGATAGTGACGCGTTATCAAGGTGGCGAGCGGTGCTTGTCTCTGTCGGATCGACTGGGAGGAGCCAAGCGAGTCCGCGGCCAATCAACTGCACGAGAGGTAGTGTCACGACAGCGAGGAGCAAATTGAAGATGACATGGAAATTTATGATGGCTTGGCCAGCAGAGCCGGAAATCGGGCTAAGCCACGACAAGAGCGGATGAATAAACGGCAGCATTGCGAGGCCTCCCATGCCGCGCACCAAAAGATTGCCGAGTGTCACCCGTTGTGCCGCTGGCCCGAGAGGGAGCGATGTCAGGAAGGGAGGCAACGCGCCGCCAACGTTTGCACCGAGTACCATCCAGGCTGCCAGGTCCGTAGACAGCACCCCAGTCGCATTCAAGGACATCAGCACAAGCACTGTCGCGAGACTTGAAGCGAAGATGGCAGCAATTGCTGCGCCCAGAACGAGCGCGAGGAAGGGCGCGCGCTCAAGTAGTGACATAACCAAAGCCAGAGCCGGGGAATGACCCATCGGCTCAGTCGCGCTGGCAAGTAGTCGGAGGGACAGCAACATTAGGCCCAAACCGATCGCAGTACGTCCGAGCGCCCGGCGGCGCGAATTATCCGTTGAAAGGAAGGCGGTAACCCCGATTATGAGCAGTACGGACGCAAGCCAGTGAAGATTTAAAGCTAAAATCTTTGCGGCGATGCTCGTGCTTACATTAGCGCCGAGCATTACTGCTTGAGCCATCGCCGTGGTGATGAGTTCCTTGCCTGCAAAGGCAGCGACAATCATTGCAGTCGCTGTACTGCTCTGCATCGCAAAGGTCGTGGCAAGTCCTGTTGCAAACGCAAACACGGTGTTACCCGTGCTACGGGCAAGCCAATGGTGAAGCCTCGCTCCAAACGCTCGCGAAATTCCGGTCCGCACCATTCGGACGCCCCATATCAGCAGGGCGCACGCTCCCAATATGTCTAACAGAACCAGTTCAGGCATGGCTTAGCCTCCACCGGCAGCCAATATATAACTAACTTGAACTGAGGAGTAATGAATATGTTCCCTTTTAAAGCGGAACGGCGCGCGTTTACACACGGGTCTCAGTGGATTTTGTGTCTGCAGAGTGTCAATCGGCCTGTGGCAGGTGCGCGGGCTATGCCGTCGCGCTACACCTCATAAATGTCGTAGAGAATTGGTGTCCGTGAACTCAGAACAGGTCAGCCTTATTTATGCTAACGAAGGTGGATGATAGAATTCAGCGCGGAGTTCTCGCGTTGCGAGTTACCGCACGGGTGTCTCTCTGTACGCCGCATATTCGAACGCGCCTCTGACCTGACGTTGGGTGCGCAAATCCACCATGCTCCTCCTCCTATTCTTTGGTTGATTGCTATGTCGTATCCTGAGCCTGCGGGCCCGCCTGCTCGCAAGTTTTATGATGTCGTCAAGTTCGCGATCTCTCGCGTTTGGCACTCGCCGTATATTCTGTTGGCCCTTGCCGTGCTCTTTTGGTCCGGAAATTTCATCGTCGGTCGGGCGACTACCGGCATCGTGCCGCCTATTGCTCTTGCATTCTGGCGTTGGACGCTTGGGCTTATACTTGTCGTCGCTGTTGGCGCGCCACAAATTCGACGCGACTGGCCTATGCTCAAGAAGCACTGGCCTATCCTGCTGCTGCTCGGTGGTTTCGGTATCGCCGCCTTTAATACGCTGGTTTACGTCGGTTTGCAGACGACGACGGCCGTCAACGCGTTGCTTCTGCAGTCGGCGATGCCCGTCATCATTCTGGCCGCCGTATTTCTCCTCTACGGAGAGCGGGCCAGCGTCCGGCAGGCGTTGGGCGTATTGATTTCGATCTGCGGCGTCGCAGTTATCGCGGCAAGGGGAGATTGGGGCGCGCTAGCGGCTCTGTCGCTCAATTCGGGCGATGTGTGGGTGCTTGCGGCGGTCGCCGCCTACGCGATGTATTCGGCGCTGCTGCGTAAGCGCCCCGCCGTCCATCCGCTGAGCTTTCTCGCGGCGACATTTGCGATTGGGGCAGCCATGCTGCTGCCACTTTACGTTTACGAGCACCTGACGGTTGCACGGGTAGAGCCTGTTTGGGCAGCTTCCCTCGCCGTTGCGTACGTAGCGGTTTTTCCCGGCTTCCTGTCTTACTTATTTTTCAACCGCGGCGTGGAGTTGGCAGGCGCCAATATGGCCGGGCACTTCGTGCATCTCATGCCGATCTTCGGCAGCGGCCTCGCCATCCTTCTGCTTGGAGAGCGTTTTGCTTCCTTCCATCTCGTCGGCGCCACGCTTATTGGTATCGGATTGGGGCTGGCCACCATACGACGCTCATAGTTTCCTGCGGATTGCAGCTAGGCTCAAGCGCGCCGCCATCTTGACGTCCGACAAAACCTGCTCAGTTTCCGTGTTCGTGCAGTGACGTAAACGGGGGAACCCTGCGCTTCTGAGCGCAGGGCGCAATGAGTTGTGAGGGAAGGCAGTGAACAGGCGTTCGTTGCCCGTATCCTGCAACCGCTCATCAACGGGTATCTTCTGAGATTTTTTCCCAGAAGTCGCTTTCGCAGGCTTTCGCGTATTGGTTTGCGGAGATGCTGCCGTCCTTTGTATCACCGACAGTGATACCTCTAATATTCATATCGTCTCTGAATTTCCTGGCTTCGTCGCCTTTCAGATAACCGTCCGAGTTCAAATCATATGCGTTCCAGGTTTTGTCGCAGTCTTCTTCAGCGTAGACAGGATGGAATGTCAGAGCTGCTAGGGTGGCCGCAAGGATAAATGTCCTCATTTTATGAACTCCGAAAAATACAAAAAAGGTCAGGGCAATGAGTTCGTGAAACGGGGGAGGGTTCACGAACGTGCTAATGATGTAGTTCATACAACGCGTTGTCACCATAGCTTCAACCAAGTTATTCCGGTAATTGCTTGAAGCGGTTAACGCGCCGTTTTCTTCGCGGTGGGCGTTTGACCTTACGTCTCGCACGAAGATCGGGGACGCCAACTGGTGTGATTGGCGAGGGCGTGCAACAGTTGCCCAAGTTTAGCGGTTTATGTTGGGTCGGATACTTGATGTACTCAGTTTGCGGTGCTCAACGGGCGCGCGTGAGCGCTTAGATGCGGAAGGTGCGACGTCACTGTAGCGACACCAAATTCGGTCGAGGCACGATATCTGCCGGAATTGACTGTCCGAGCCGTGATGACTGGCATGGTGATCGGCGCGCTTCTCACGCCGTGCAATGTCTATAGTGGTTTGAAAATCGGCTGGACATTCAACATGTCCGTCGCTGCGGGGTTGATTGGTTTCGCATTTTGGACCGCTGCTGAACGGTCCGGTTTTGGACGCCCGTGGGGGCTTCGCGAAAATAACATCAACCAGACGGCGGCTTCGGCTGCAGCTTCGATTATTGCTGCGGGTCTCGCAGCTCCTATCCCTGCCCTCGCGCTTCTCACGGGACAGACGCTCTCGTTTTACGTGCTTAGCTTCTGGTTGATTGTCGTGAGCCTTCTTGGGATCGTCGTTGCTGCCGGGCTTCGCAATCAGCTTCTTTTGCGCGAACGTTTGCCGTTTCCTTCCGGTGTCGTTACGGCTGAGACGATGGGGGAGATTCACAAGGGCGGAGAGGAAGCTCATGCCCGATTGCGATTGCTGTCATTCACTGCTGCTCTGAGCGCGAGCCTAAAGCTGCTTGTTACGCGGCTGAATGTTGGTCCGTTGGCGCCGGGCTTACAAGCAACGATGACCACGGAGAGTGGCAGGAACATTTCTGTCTCGGCGTCTAACCTCGGCCTAGCGCTTGACCCATCGCTGTTGATGGTGGGGTTTGGCGCCATTGCCGGGCTTCGCATCGGTGTTTCGATGCTTCTCGGTGCGGTGATTGCGTGGGGAGGTCTCGCCCCGTTGGCTCTGAGCTACGGCTGGGTCCAACCTGCCGATGGTGATGCGGTGTGGTTTGCTCCGCTTGTTGAGTGGCTTTTGTGGCCTGGTGCGACGTTGATGGTGACAGCGTCCCTGACCGCATTCGGCCTCTCGATGATACGGATGGCCTTGCAGCAGCGGGCGCAACGTATGGACGATTTCGCGGTCCAGGAACGGCCGATCAATATGCGTGTATTGTTGGCCGCGTTTGTTGTGGTGCTGGGATTGTCGGTGACGGCCCAGAGCACAATATTTTCCATCGGCTTGTTCGAGGCCGTCATTGCTGTCCTTCTGAGTTATGTTTTGGCGGTTGTGGCGGCACGCGTTTCGGGGGAAACCGCCATCACGCCGATCGGGGCGCTGGGAAAGATCACTCAGCTCACGTTCGGCGCGATTTCTCCAGGGAATGTTACAGCGAACCTCATGACAGCCAACGTCACGGGTGGGGCAGCGGGGCAATGCGCCGATCTCATGCATGATCTGCGTACGGGCCAACTCATTGGGGCGACACCTTCGTTTCAGATTGTCGCTCAAGTTTTTGGAGTGTTGGCCGGAGCGTTTGTGGCCGCGCTCACATACCTTGTGTTGATCCCAGATCCACAGGCTCAACTTATTACGGCAGAGTGGCCAGCGCCCGCGGTCGCGACTTGGAAGGCTGTTGCGGAGGTTCTCGGCGAAGGCCTTGAGGCGATGCCGCCTGGCGCGATTTCAGCGATTGTCATTGCGGCGATTGTCGGTATTGGCCTCGCTGTGGCCGAGGCTTTCGCTTCAGAAACTTGGCAACGCGTTATCCCGAGCGCTTCCGCGATTGGACTCGCATTTGTTATCCCGGCATGGAATGCGTTTTCGTTGTTTTTGGGTGCTGCAGCCGCTGCCGTTATTGCGCGGCTTTATCCCGAGTGGTCTAAGCGGCGCATCGTTGTTGTCGCGGCTGGATTTATCGTCGGCGAGAGCCTTGCCGGCGTTATAGGGGCTTTGGTGAGCCTCGCGGGATGATATGCAAGTTCCGGTGGCACTTGCTTCCATTCCTCTGAGAATTCTGTCCCGAGACAAGTTTTTCGTCGACGTATATTCATCGTGCATTTGCTGCGTTAGGGTGCAATGCAAAGCCTTCATAATTTAAAAAACGGGAAACGATGGAGAGAACGCCAATGAGCCGTCTTTTCGGGCCACAGCATCGCGCGCTTCAAGACGAATTCCAAAGCCGCCAATTGGCCGACCGTATTGAGCTGGTTGCAGCCAGGACAGAGGTGGACGATCTGACGAAGGCTTTCATTGAAAGCCGTGACATGTTTTTCCTGTCAACGCTTGACCACGGCGGACGACCTACCGTTTCTTACAAAGGGGGCGATCCTGGTTTGGTCAGGGTGATTGATCCCACGACCGTTGTCTTTCCTAACTACGACGGCAACGGCATGTATTATTCGATGGGCAATCTGAACATGAACCCAGAGATCGGTATGCTGTTTATTGCGTTCGACAAACCGAACCGTTTGCGTCTGCAGGGGCGGGCGGAGCTCGTCCGTAGCGGACCGCTTCTGGAGATGTTCAATGAAGCCGATCTGGCTGTCCGCGTTTCCATTTCCGAGATCTGGACCAATTGTCCACGCTACGTGCATCGCTACGAGAAGGTGAAGTCTTCGCGTTATGTGCCGCGTGATGGCGTTGAGACCCCGCTGTGTGGATGGAAGCGGATCGACGAGATCCAGGACGTGTTGCGTCCTGCTGAGACTGCGGCGGTTGAAAAAGAGGGACAAATCACGGCCGAGGATTGGATGGAACGCGTGATCAAAGGTGATGAGAGCGCGTAAAGGGCTTGCGAGGTCCGGCTGATACGTTTCAGCGGGATTAAGCTGTGACGTGGAGGAACGCGGTGGTTCAGTTGCGCGGACCTAACTCCGCGATATCGTCGGGTTCCAAGATTTCCGGTTGCAGCCCGATTGTGCGGTTGATCCATACGGTTACGAACCACAGTGCGATGCCAATGCCAATAAGAACGGCGGCAATGAGGTATTGATCTGGGTTGCGACCGGTCCACGGCCCGATGAGGAAGCCGCAGGACAACATGCCAAGTATGGGCACTATCGTTGGGGCCCGGAAATGTCGGTGGTCTACGTTCTCCTTGCGGAGGATTAGTACGGCTACGTTGACGACGGTGAATACACACAGAAGCAGGAGTGCTGTGGTTCCGCCGAGTGCTGGTATTTCACCGACAAACGTAATAAGGGCGAAGGCCAGTAGCGTTGTGAAGGCGATGGCGACATAGGGTGTTCGGCGCTCTGCGTGGACTTTTCCCAGAACGGGAGGCAACACGTGTTCCCGGCTCATGCCGTAGATGAGGCGGCTCGCCATCATCATGTTGATCAACGCGGTATTGGCGACCGCGAACATGGTGATCAGACCGAAGATCTCGATAGGAAAGCTGGGCGCTCCCGCTTGCACGACCTGCAAGAGCGGTGTCTCGCCCTGACTTAGTTGCTCGGGTGGAACGAGCGTAATCGCAGATATGGATACGAGGACGTAGATAATTGCTGTGAGGAGTAATCCCATCAGCAGAATTCTGGGAAATATGTGGCTCGGGTCCTTGGTTTCCTCGGCCATGTTGACGGAATCTTCGAAACCGACCATGGCGAAGAATGCCAGCGTGGTGGCGGCGATTACCGGCCAAATAAAGCTGCCGTCTTCGGAGGTTTTGAACTCCATGGCACGGGAGACATCTCCCTGGCCCGCTCCGATCGCCCACAAGCCGATCGTGATGATGATGAGCAGTCCTGTGAGTTCTATGACTGTCAGTGCAACATTGACCTTTAAACTCTCACCCACACCACGGAAGTTGATGAGGGCGATAGCCAGCATAAATGCCAGCCCAACTAGCGTGATACCGGCTCCCTGATCGAGGCCTAATCCAAATGCGTTCGAGAGGTTGGCGGCGAAAGCACGTGATGCTGTCGATGCAGAGGTTATGCCGGAGCACGTGACGGCAAAGGCTACGATAAACGTGACGAAGTGGATGCCGAATGCGCGGTGAGCGTATAGTGCAGCCCCGGCCGCCCGCGGATACTTCGTGACGAGTTCGAGATAGCTAAACGCGGTGAGCAGCGCGACGGCGAAGGCAACGAGAAACGGGAGCCAAACAACGCCGCCGACGTGTTCGGCAATTTGTCCTGTAAGGGCATATATGCCTGTGCCGAGAATGTCGCCAATGATGAACAATAAGAGCAACCACGGCCCCATCACCCGCTTTAATGTGGGGCCTGCTGCTTCAGCGGAGTGGTCGGCTGGCTTGCCGAGGTCCGTCATGAGCTATCCCTCAAAACCATCTCTCGTGCCCGGATCGCCCGGCTGCCGCGAACCGATTGTCTGGGGTAATAGTCTAAATTGCTAGAGTAATTATCCGCCGGTCAAGCGGTTGCATGCTTCGTTGAGCAAACGATGTTGGATGATCTGTGAGAAGGGCCTGTTCGGGCAGCTAGGACTGTCGGGCCGCATTAAATCTCGCGAAGCCTGCTTCGAGATCGGTTTTGAGATCGTCGACGTCTTCCAGACCAATGTGGAAGCGCAGGGCCTGCCCATCATATTCCCACTTCGTAGCAGTGCGATACGATCTCGGGTCGAAAGGAAGGATGAGGCTTTCATAGCCGCCCCAGGAATACCCCATTCCGAAAAATTCGAGGCTATCAACGAAGGCTGCCACGGCTTCCCTAGGTGCGGGGGTTAGCACCGCGGAAAAGAGGCCGGAGGCACCGGTAAAATCGCGTTTCCAAATCGCGTGACCGGGATCGTTCGGGAGACCTGGATGCAGAACGCGTTCGATCTCGGGGCGTGCCTCCAGCCATGAGGCGATCTCAAGAGCCGAACGAAAGTGCCGTTCGAGGCGCAAGGGGAGTGTGCGCAAGCCGCGCAGACCAAGGTAGGTTTCTTCCGAACCGGGGCAAACGCCAAGCGCGCCGTGCATGCGCAGTACTTGAGGCTTGGCGCGTGTATTGGTGGTTATCGCACCGAGCATCGCGTCGGCATGCCCGACGATGTATTTGGTTGCGGCTTGTATCGATACGTCCGCACCGTGGGCCAACGCGTCGAAATAGAGTGGGCTCGCCCAGGTGTTGTCGGTTACGTGCCAAAGGTTGTGCGTGCGCGCTATTTCGGAGATTGCCGGGATGTCCTGAACCTCGAAGGTTTGCGATCCTGGGCTTTCCGTGAAAACGACGCGGGTCTGCGGGGTGATGAGCGCAGCAAGGTCGGATCCAATGCACGGATCGTAGTAGGTTGTTGTCACTCCCAGGCGGGCCAGAACCGTGTCACAGAAATGGCGCGTGGGTTGGTAGACACTATCCGTTATAAGGACGTGGTCACCGGCTTCGACAAAAGCCAACAGACTGGTGGTGACAGCCTGAAGCCCCGACGCGGTAAGAAAGGTCGCATCCCCGCCTTCAAGCTTGCAGATAGCCTCTTGAAGTGCGGACACTGTCGGCGTGCCACGGCGACCGTAGGTGTAAGGCTGATCGCGCGCCGTCAAAGCATCCAGCGTTGGAAAGACCACGGTGGAGCCCCGATACACGGGCGGATTCACAAAGCCGTAGCTGGCAGATGGATCGCGTCCGGAATGTACTGCCTCGGTTGACGATTTGTGACGCGTGGATGCAGGTTTGGTTGGTTTTGACATGGGCTCTTCGATCATGAGGTATGTCCAGCCAGTGAACCAGCACGCGTCAAAGGTCAAGGCTTGACCTTAGCTGGGCAACGGTAGAAGACGTTGACGGGGGAGAGCCCGTGAGGTGCGGGCTTGGGACGTTTGGTTTGAGGTGCGAAGCAATTCTGCATTTTCACCCGAGGGTCCGAATTGAAGTTTGAACCGGCTCACCTTAGTGCGCGGGGGGCGCATTGAGGGGATGCGGAGACGTTTGAGTGCACGTGCCACGGGTAGGTGCTGTTCGCGTCTGTCGTAGCGCCGGTGATGTTCTGGGGAACTTGCATTTGACAAGTTGGGTATTGGCTCAGTTGTCCCGCGCCTTTTACGCGGCCTTGACGTTGGGAGTGCTTGCGGCTTCGCCAGGCGCTGTGGTGAACGCGGCGACGACGCTCGATGCCGTCAAGGCGCGTGGTCACGTTGTCTGCGGCGTGCGCGCTGATGTGGTTGGATTTTCGCAAGTCGACGCCCGCGGCAGATGGTCTGGGTTAGAGGTTGATTTCTGTCGCGCGCTTGCTGCCGCGGCGCTGGGCTCGAAGGATGCCATCGAATTTTGGGCTGTTTCCAATTCTGAGCGCTATCGTCTGTTGTCCCGAGGGGAGATAGATGTGCTGGCGGGCGGTGCTGATTTTACGCTGAGCCGGGACACGGAACTGGGTGTACGCTTTGTCGATACGCTCTTTCATGACGGCACCATGTTTATGGTGCGCCGCTCGCAAAATATCTTCAGCGCTCTTGAGTTATCAGGTGCATCCGTCTGTGTGCTTGAAGGAGCTCGCGGGAAAGCAGAGGTCGCTGAATTTTTCGAGATGCGCGGCATGCGCTATCAACCCGTTGCTTCAAACAGTTGGACGGATGTCGTCAACGCTTACCTTTCTGGTTCGTGCAACGCGATTGCTGGCGAAATGTCCATCTTGGCTGCGGCTCGGATGAAGTTTCCAGTCCCACAAGAGCACGCGATCCTGCCAGACTCCATTTCCAAGGAGCCGATTGGGCCAGCGGTGCGACAGGGAGATGAAAGATGGTTCAGTATCGTGCGCTGGACCTTAATGGCATTGATCCGCGCGGAAGAATTGGGCGTTACAAGCAAGAACGCAGAAGCTAAGCTTTCCAGTACGCGTCCAAGCGTGCGACGTTTGCTGGGGGTGAACTTCAATTTCGGCCAGGCGATGGGGCTTAACGCGGACTGGGCCTATCAAGCTATCCTGCAGGTCGGGAACTACGGGGAATTGTTTGAGCGTAATCTCGGGAGCCGGTCGCCTCTGCGTTTGGAGCGTGGACTTAACAAGCTCTGGGCAGAGGGCGGTCTTATGTATGCTATGCCGTTGAGGTAGGCGTTTGGGAGACGAGGGATGAACCCTCTTGTGTCGATCGACGGGCCCGTCGGATGGGCAATTGTCGCATCGCCGCTCGCCGTATTGGCGATCATTGCGCTCACCTCCCTATGGGCAGGTTGGAGCGGACGAAAGGACGCTTCTATCGATTTTGATTCACACGAACGACACGCTGTCGCGCCGTTGACCTCGCCCGTTGCGGAGACAGTTAAGCGGGTTGCGGACTTTGCTCCTAAGCCGGGCGCAGCTTCCGCAGGGACAGACGCTGTCGTGTTTGAGCCCGAGGCGTCCGATGTGGCGGATGTGGGCGGCGCAGCTGTTGATCATGCCGCGCCTCAGCGTAACCAAGTTCAAGCTGATATTGCCGCGGCTGGGCGCGTCGGTGATCCGGGGCCGTTGGCAGCGCTTTATCTCTCCCTCGCTCTGTTGGATCGGGAGGCAGGAGATGAAGCGGGTGCAGCGGCTTCTTTGCGGCAATCAGTCGTTTTTGCAAGCCAAGCCAACAATCCAGAGGTCCACGCACGGGCACGTTTGGAGCTTGGCGATATTGCGCACCGTGCCGGGGATCTGACCATGGCGTGTGAGCATTGGCAAATGGCGCGCAGCCTTTTTGAGCTTGCCGAGTTGGCCGATGAGAAGGTGGACGTGGATGCGCGCATGCAGCGGAATGGCTGCCCTACAGATTGGGTCCTGACTGACTTCTGAGAGGGTGCTGTGGGCCCTAGGGTAAGCTGGTAGAGCGGCTTTCCGGTTACTGCATCAGGACTTCGATGCGCGCCATCTGTCCATCTTCGACCTGAAATTGTTGCTCGAAGATACGGCCGGCGTGATTTGCCGTAACTTTATAGGTTCCAGGCGCAAGGATATGGGTTGGAAGAGCGCCGACGCTGCGCTTGATGACTTCGCCTTCCGGGGTTGCGATCGTCCATTGTGTGGCAGGCTGAGCTTCGCCGCCTGGACGCGTTACCAGACCTAGCGTCACCTTTGCTGCGGCGTGGGATAGGGTGGCTTCCGTCAGTTTTCCCGCCTCCACGGTCACATCTGTTGCGATAACGGCGTTGCTGTCTCCGTACGTCGAAATAATGTGATAAATGCCGGCATTGAGACGGATGATGACGTTGGGTGTTGCTCCGCTCATGACGAGGTTTCGTTCGCCAAGCTGGTTTCGTTCGCCCTCATATATATCGAAGGACACAGTATTTTCCGTGGCGTTTTTGTCGGCGACGCGCGCTTGAACTCGCAGTCCACCTGCGTTGATGATGAACCTCTCAGTGGCGGTATCGCCTCCTTTGAAGGTCAGATTCCGAGTTAAATTCGCTCGACCGAAGGCTGCATTTACGATGTACTTGCCAGGTTTGAGCTGAAGCGACGGTCTGGCGGTGCGGTGCGTTTCAATCAGTTTCGGAGACACTTGCCAGTCGCCCGGGTCTTCGAATATGCGCCACGTTACGCCTTTGTCGATGTACTGCCCGTCGGCCGTTAACATCGCGACGAAGCGGACCTGTGCGACGTTATCTAAAGCATCGTTTTCGTCGTTCGAGGCTTCCGCCGGCGCCGGTGCGCTGCGCTTGATGATCGTTGTGTTTGTCGAAGATTGATCGGCCGGATCTGGTTGGTCGACGCTGATACCTGCGCCCCATTCATTGGGCTGCTCCATGGAAGGAGCGTTTTGCGCCAACGCCTGTGAACTGGCGGCGATGGCGCTGATAACGGCAGCGCCGCCCCACTTGCGGGCGGTGAGGAGGATGTGGCGGAGAGAGTTCGTCATAACGGTGGTCCGGGTTCGTCCGCGGATAAGCTGTTGCGGCTATAATAGTGCATACAGGCGGAAATCGGGACGCGGCAACTTTCGACAGTGGGGTCTTTGTTATTGCTCACTTAGTTTCGCGATAAGCGATTGGCCGTTGGCCAGTTCCACTGTGCCCTTCAATGTGCGGTCCCGGAGTTCGCAGCGTACCTCGTAGCGGCCCGGTGCCAAAAGCGCGCGTGGCGTATGTTGACTAGTGCGCCAGACGATCTGGCCGGAGGCTGAGCGGATTTCCCAGAAACGGTTTGTTGCTACGACTCCGGCGCCTTCAGCTATACGGAGCCGCAACTCGGCAGCTTGTGCCGCCAATGTGACGGATTTGTTCGTTCCGGGGGCGAGTTCGATGTCCTGCGTTACACTGACGTTGCGTGCGCCAATTTCAGCGACAATCCGGTAGCGTCCGGGCGGAAGGGTGAACTGTGGTGTCCGTTCCCAGCTCATTGCGACCTCTTGTGCGTAAGGTCCCTGCGAGAGAACTCGGTATACGATTGGGAATTCGCCGTTGCTAGGTCCCAGCGAGACATTTGCGACAACCTGCAAGCGTGCAGCATCTAAGATAATTGCGCGCTCCACAGTGCTCCCCGCACCAACGGCGATCTGGTCATACTTCTCGTAGAGACCGGAGCGGACCTTGACGTAATACGTCCCTGCCGGAACGGCCAGGATCGGTGAACTTGCCGCCGTGCGCAGCACCTCGCGACGGCCGCCGGGTGTATTGGGGTCATCGACGGATAAGTAATACGTCAAGTTGTCCGTTACCGGGGCCCCGCTGGCAGAAACCGCGCTTAGATGAAGCTGGCCTGCGCTTAGGTCCAGATTCACCGCTTCTATCTCGGCAGTTTTAATGGCGATGTCCCGTGTCACCCGACTTAATCCGCTCTCTGCCGTGATGCGATAATTGCCTGCGGGCAGCACAAATTCGCTCGATGGAGAAGGAATGACCATCAGCGGAGATGGTTTTGCTGCGCCGTTTGCTGCCGGCTCTGAGAGCCCCGCGACGCTTACGAGCACTGGAATCTTGGAAGTTTGATTGTTGCCAATTCGGGTTGCGACACGGGCGATACCTGCGGAAAAGCTGATCGTTACAGCTGTTGGTCCCTTTTCAGCGACTTCAGCGGTTTGGGTTGCCTTTGCCCGACCGAGGGCGGCTTCTACGATATATTTGCCTGCTGGTAACGGCACCGCGAATTGCGTTTCCAAAATGTCGAGAACGGGCTTCGATTTGTCATCTTCGCGAAAAATGCGCCAGTGGACGGGCTTGTCGACAGCTTGCGTGTCACCCAAAGTGGCTGAGACGACCAAATGCGGCGGGGCATCGGCGGGTATTTCCGGCAGCTTTTGCTTGGGTGTTTCTGGCTCTGCCCCCTTGCGTCGTGCGGGCGAGGGCGCGGGAACTCCGCTCGTCATAGCTAACGCTATGGCCTGATCAATCGCGCCACGCACTTCGGACAACGAGCGTACCGGGAAAACTTTGCCGCCCGTTGCTTCTGGAATACATGAAACTGCCGCCGTTTCGGTCGCATCGAGACCGAGAGAGACGAGATGAATGGGCATGCCGGGGTGGGCCGCCGCAATTCTTTGTGCAATCGTACAAGTATCCTGGCGGCAGTTGTCCGGACCGTCGTGTATCACGACCAGACTGGCACGGCGTCCAGGTTCAACTTCCTCTGCAGCACGCGACAGGGCATCGGCCAGAGGGCCCTTGCCACGCGGATTGAGACTGTTGATAGGTGCGATTGTCCGGTCTCTCGGACGAACGTCGGGCGGCAAAACCACATCGACCCCGTTACAGCCCCGGCCGAAGGTAACGAGCCCGGTTCGGGCGTTGAGATCCAGGGCCGGCAGCGCTTGGAGGAGAGCGTCACGTGCAGCGGCGTATTTGGCCTGCGATCCGCCAGGCAGCTGTCCCCACATTGATCCGGAACTGTCGAAAAGGATGATCAGCGTCGGGCCCGCGTCCGTTGTCTCGGCTGCGGTGACGGTTTGCCGAGCTGCAAATACTGCCAGAAGCAGCATGAGCAGGATGGAACGCCCTAGGGCTATGGAGAATCGCGCAGGTCTCATGGCGGAGATTGTAGCGGTTCGCGTTTGCGGAAGCGAGACAGCCCATTTAGGAGAGCATGCTCAAGGTAGAGCTTTGTCGCATCGATACGTTCAAGGACAAATACACAATGACGATAACACCGGATGCCGAGTTGCTGAATTTTTTGCGGACGCGCCGTTCAGCGAAGCCGGCAATGTTGATGGAACCCGGCCCCAGTGATGCGCAGCTTACGCAGATTCTGGAAATTGGCGCGCGGGTGCCGGATCACAAGAAATTGGCACCATGGCGTTTTATCGTTTTTGCCGGTGGTGCGCGCGGACAGGCGGGAGATGTGTTCGCGCAAGCATGTGTCGCGGAAGAAAGCGAGCCGCCGAGCGAAACTCGTATTATCTTTGAGCGGCAGCGCTTTGAACGGGCGCCCGTCGTGATTGCCGTCGTGTCCCGAGCCCAGAATATACCTGCTGTGCCGGAATGGGAGCAGGTTCTGTCGGCTGGAGCTTCCGCCTACAACTTATGCCTTGCCGCAAATGCCATGGGATTTGCGACAGCATGGATTACGGAGTGGGTTGCTTACAGCCCCATGGTCCGTGAGGCTTTTGGCATCGGGGCGGATGAGCGGATCGCCGGCTTCGTCTATATCGGCACCGCACAAGAGCGTCAGGCAGATCGTGATCGCCCGCTGCTGAGCGAACACGTTACGTACTGGCGCGCCTGATGGTGAGATGGGACGGGCCTCGTCGGGAATGAGCGAGGCCTCCTGTCGTCAATATCGGAATTGTTCAGCCAGAATTCGTTCGTCGAGGTCGTGGCCGGGATCGAACATCATCAGCAACTCGACATGATGCGCTTGTTCGATCTCGACGCGTTGGACGTCGCGAGTTTCGAAATGGTCGGCGACCGCACTGACCGGGCGTTTGTTTGGCTCAACAACTTCGATGACGATACGGGCGCTATTGGGCAGAAGGGCCCCGCGCCAGCGACGCGGTCGGAACGGACTGATCGGCGTTAACGCCAGCAAAGGCGCATTGATCGGCAAGATCGGGCCATAGGCTGACAGGTTGTAGGCTGTCGATCCGGCTGGCGTTGCAATCAGTACGCCATCACAGATCAATTCCTGCATGCGTACTTTACCGTCGACCGAAATGCGCAACTTGGCGGCCTGGTGTGTTTGACGGAAGAGGGAGACCTCATTGATTGCTAAGCTTTTGTGAGCTTTGCCGTTGCAATCGTAGGCGTGCATTGCGAGTGGGTGAATGCGTGAAATGCGCGCCGTGCGCAGCCGATCGGGAAGGTCGTCTTCCTGATATTCGTTCATCAGGAAACCAACCGAACCGCGATTCATACCGTAGATTGGAATGCGGCTGTTCATGTAGCGGTGCAGCGTTTGTAGCATCAAGCCGTCGCCTCCGAGGGCGACGATGGCGTCTGCGTCAGTCGGCGGCGAGTTGCCGTAGCGGTGAGCGAGCCGACGTAACGCATCGCGGGCCTCCGGCACACCAGAGGCGACGAAGGCAATACGTTCGAAGGTTTTGGCAGATTTGGACATCAGTCTGCTCGCGTAGGCCCCGATCAGATGGTTAAAAGAGGCAAGGAGGCTCGGTTGAGATGAGCGAGGTTGAAAAGATGGTCATGATCTACTCGACCTTTCCCGATACGGCTACCGCGAAGGACGTTGGCGGAAAGCTCGTCGATCATGGACTAGCGGCCTGCGTCAACATAATACCGCAGATGACGTCTATTTATCGTTGGGAGGGGGCGCTTACGACCGATTCCGAAGCGATTATGCTGATAAAAACACGGGCAGCATTGGCGGCGAAGGTGATTGCGGCTGTTGAGGTCGAGCATCCTTATGACACCCCCGCACTCCTGGTGTTCGAAGTCACGCATGGTGCACAGGGATATTTGGATTGGCTTGCGTCGCAGACGCAAGCCTAGTTGATGCTTGTTGCTGGGAAACCACACGCGAGTTTTAGAAAACGTCGCCGAAGGCTTGACGCATCAGCCGCTTTTGGCGGGTCTCCTTACTATAGCGCCGTCGGCTCGAGTGTTTTTTCGTGACGGTCACCGGCCGCTCGATCTCCACCGGCTGGTCGACGGGGTCTGCTACTGCGACTGCTGTCGCGGTACGTAGCTCAGGCCCACTGTCTTTTGGTGCCGGCATGATCTGGGGGAGTGCTGCACCACCGTCTGCCACTCCCTGCGTGACTGTTCCGCTGATTGGTCCTCCGACTGACATACGACCAGGAGGAGCTTCACGTGCTTCTGAGACGGATATCAGAGGTGGCAAATTGTTATAGCCGCTTGTCTCCACGTCGGCCTGCCATCCTGTTGTTGTCGAACGCTGCGCTAAACGTGGCGGGGCGAAAAGATTCGGACTGCTGTGCGACGTGTCCTGAGCGAATACCGTGTTGGGGACGCACTGGCCGTTCGCATTTTCAACCAGACCAGGGTCGCAACCTTCAGCGCATGTGTTTGCTGGATGGGCCTTTAACAGCGCGAGAAGTATTTCGTTGGGTTCTTCGATCGGGAGGGACGCGTTCACCTTGCGGACGAAGGCTTGCATGGCTCGTTTCGATGCTGGGCCCCAATCGCCGTCGAGATAGCCGTAATAACATCCGACACGCTTTAGTTCTTCTTGTACTTCGACAATACGCGTGAAACGCGCGTGCGGCGATGAATGGATTGCGTATGTCGTTCCGGTTTCTATCAATGTCGCCGGCGTAGTGGCCGCGATTCCTGTTGCGGGGCGGACAAGATTGCGGCGTGCGACCACAGTCGGTGGACCGTTATTTTCTGCAGAGATTACGCCGTTCTCTGCTGCGTCGTTCGAGCTTTGCGCAAACAAGGGCGAAGACGGCGAAAAGGAGCGCAGTTGGCGTTGAGCAGGCGCGCCCGTGCTGGAGGAGACGGGCGTTATAATTCTCGAGAGCTGACCGAGACGGACGTGGTCTTCCATCGCGTCAGGGAAAAATGAGTAGGCGCCAATGCCTAGCCCCGCTGCCAGCAAGAATAACCCAAACAGACTACGCATAACTAAGAACCCTGTACTGTGCGCCCGGTCGCTCCAGGTGAACGTGCGCGCGCCGTCGCGGTTCCGAATCCAACCGCTGCCTAAACCTCCTCAAATTCCCCGGACGTGATCCGCTTCAGAATAGTGCGTTCCCTGCCTGTTCGCTAGTCCTGATTGACTGGGCGGGGCGCAGATTGGGTCACGAATTGCTGAGCGATTGAGGCAGATGAAATTGCAGGCGGGGGGATTGCGTACCGAGATCAGCCCTCTTGTTGCATGCTTGCTACATTGGGGCCTTGTGGGCAGTGTGCTTCACCAAGTGTGGATGAATGGTGAGTCTTTTGGTGCTCTGTTGTTGATAGTTTGCTGGTGGGCCAGAGAATTGCGAAATTGGTGAATTTTGCGTGGTCGTTTGGCTCGCCATCTACGAAGCTGATTCTCTTAACAATAAGCTACGAATCGCGTAGTCCTCGGCGGAGAGGGGCATTCGTATTGCGTTAATTTCAAGTATCTCCCGCTCAGTTGAAAAACGTTCCACAGGTTGAATCAAGCGGCGATCGCTCCTGTGGATTGATGATCAAGAGAGGGAGTGTCCAGGTTCTAGTGCGTCTGCAAAGTCACGCTTCGATCTGCCTGCCGGTCACTATTTGGGGATGGTGCCGGGCGCTCACGGAAAGATCTGATGCGCGGTGATGTTTTTGACGCCGGTTCCGCGTGTTTCTGGATTGCCTGCAAGCCTCTTCTGCAGGACGCGTGCACGAGGCTGGATAGTTATTGTTTCGCGTCACACGCCAGCCCTACTGAGGGAAAGAGGGCTATGAGGCATGCTCTAGGGGTATTAGGAATTCTTGCCGCCGGTGTATTGTTGGCGGTATCAGCCGCCATGAATTGGCGGTTTGGCTTGAGTCTCGGTAGGACCGAGCTTGATGGCCAGATATATGGAGCGGCCAGCGCCGCCGCAGACTGTCTAAAGGCGCTGGTGCCATTTTTTCTGTTCGCCGCAATAAAAAACAAGGCGTGGAGCCAGGCGGCCGCGTCGCTCGTCGTGTGGACTGTCGTCACGGCGTATTCGCTCACTTCGGCGTTTGGTCATGCTGCTCTTAACCGCTTCGATGTTGCGGGTGAGCGCGCTCACGAGAAAACGCTGTATGAAAATTTGAGCGCTGATCTCGCGCGTGCCAAGGAGCAGCTCGGCTGGGTGCCGCAGCATCGCCCCGCTGGAACGGTTCAGGCCGAGATTGATGCTGCGAAGAATGAGCGACGTTGGGCTTCGACCAGCGGCTGTACGGATGTTACGGCTTCTAAGAGTCGAACCTTCTGTGAAGGCTATCACGCTCTTGTCTCGGAGTTGGCTTCAGCCGAGCAGGCATCTGTGCTTGAGACTCGCATTGCTGAAGTGCAAACCCAGCTTGGGAAGGTAGATAGCTCAAAGGCAATGACAGAGGCGGATCCGCAGGCTGCGGTGATTGCTAAGATTACGGGTTTCGATGTCGATAAGATCCAGCTTGCGATGACCTTGTTCATTGCTCTGCTGCTCGAGATCGGTTCCGGTTTCGGTATGTACATTGCCTTTAGTCAGTGGCGTCTCTACGAACGCCAAAGCCCGGCCGCGCCAATCTTGGCATCGGCCAGCACCGCCGCGGCAGCGGTGGCGGTCCCGAACCCAGCTGTGGTTCCGGTGCCCGTTGCGATTGAAAAGCCGCGTTCCGGCGCAAACGACAACATCAACAAGTCGATTGTGCCTCAGAGACTCGTTGCTCCAGAAAACGATGTGGAGCGCTTTTATAAGGAACGGATAGAAACACAGGATGGATCGAGCCTTACTGCAACTGCACTTTATGAAGACTACTGTGCTTGGTGTGAAGAACAGCAAAAGGAGCCTCTAGCACTTCCAACTTTCGGCCGAGATTTTGGAGAGTTGGGTATTCAGAAAGCGAAGATTGCAGGACGAGTCCGGTATATTGGTATCGCGTTACGCTCCGGAGCAGCGCTCGAGGAGGTTAAGAATACGCCGGCCTTCAAGGTACAGGCAGCCTGAGATCCAGGCATTCGGAGGGGCCCCGCAAGGGGCCTTTTCTTTTTTTACGAACGATCTTCAAGTTGCGAAAAAAGGGCAGTCCTGGGACTGCCCTTTTTTGTGGTTTGGATGGCTGCCGCTTTCGCGCATGAGCGCCTGAAATTTAGCTGACGGCGGTTTCGGTTTTGCCGGCGATCAACAATGCGAACGCATAATCGTGGGCTGTTTCTTTGAGTGCCGTGAAACGACCTGATGCTCCACTATGGCCAGCCTCCATGTTGATACGTAATAGGACCAGCTTGTCGGATGTATTGTGTTCCCGCAGCCTTGCGATCCATTTGGCAGGCTCCCAGTACGTGACGCGAGGATCTGTCAGTCCGGTATAGGCGAGGATGTGTGGATAGGGCTGGTCCTTCACGTTGTCGTAGGGGCTGTAGGAGCGGATGATTTCGAACTGCTCAGGGCTTTTCAGCGGATTGCCCCATTCCAGCCATTCAGGCGGGGTGAGCGGAAGTGTTGCGTCGAGCATCGTGTTTAGAACGTCGACAAAGGGCACGTCGGCGATAATGCCGAGAAACAGGTCTGGTGCCATGTTTGCGACGGCTCCCATGAGCATGCCTCCGGCGGACCCGCCGTTGGCAACTATGCGTCCGCGTTTGGTGAAGCCCTCACTGACCAAATGCTCTCCGGCCGCGATGAAATCCTTGAAGGTATTTGTCTTCTTTTCGAGCTTTCCGTCCGTGTACCAGCGATAGCCTTTTTCCTTGCCCCCACGAATATGGGCGATGGCATAGACAAAGCCTCGATCAACAAGTGACAAGCGCGTCGTGGAGAACGACGCCGGGATCGAAATCCCGTAAGAGCCATAGCCGTACAGAAGTGCGGGCGCGGAGCCGTCAAGCGGGGTGTCCTTGTGATACAGGAGGGAGACTGGAACTGTTTCCCCATTGGCAGTTGGCGCTTGCAGGCGTCGTGTCACGTAGTTGGCAGGGTTGTGGCCGCTGGGCACTTCCTGGCGTTTGCGCAATGTGCGTGCGCGGCTTTCCATATCGTAGTCATAGACCTCGGCGGGGGTGGTCATGGAGGAATACGTAAAGCGGATTGCCGTTGTGTCGTATTCGTAGCCGTGTGACAGGCCGAGCGCGTAGGCTTCTTCATCGAACGATATTTCATGCTCTGAGCTATCGTCGAATTTGGAGATGACGATACGCGGCAGGCCGTCTTCCCGTTCAAGCCGGACCAGATGATTTTTGTAGGCAACGGCCTCGATGATAAGGCGCCCAGGGCGATGCGGGATGATTTCGCGCCAGTTCTCTTGCCCAGGATTGTTGACGGGAGCCTCAACGATCCGGAAGTCTACCGCGTCGCCCGAATTGGTCAGGATTACAAGCGCATCATTGTGGTGCTCGATGCTATATTCATGGCCGGCTTGACGGGGAGCAACCAAGCGCGGTTCTGTGCTGGGATTGTCGGCGTCGATTAGGTAGACTTCGCTCGTTTGGTGATCGTGTGCGTCGATCAGAATGAAACGGGAAGACTGGGTCTTGCCGATTCCGACATAAAAGGCGCTGTCTGGCTCATGGTAGACTCGTACGTCGTCCGCGTGGGGTGTCCCTATAACGTGGCGGTAGACGGACAACGGACGGTGATTTTCATCAAGGCGCACATAGACGATCGTGTTGGAGTCGTTTGTCCAAACGAAATCGCCTCGCGTGTCGGGAATCACGTCTTCAAGATCTTGGCCCGTATCGAGGTCGCGAATACGGATCGTGTAAAGTTCCGAGCCCTTCTCGTCGACAGCATAGGCAAGGCGTTTGTGATCGGGGCTATGCTGGCTTCCGCCTAAACTCCAGTACGGCTTATCTTTCGCGAGCTCGTTTCCATCCAGCAGGATAGTGACGTCGCCGCCCTCACGGGGCTGGCGGCAAAGTTGCGGATATTGTCCCCCTGTGACGAAACGGTATGAGTAAGCCCATGATCCGTCGGGTGTGGGAACAGTGCTGTCATCCTCCTTGATCCGAGCCTTCATTTCGTCAAACAGCTCGGATTGTAACGTAGCGGTACTCGCAAGCGCGGCGTTGGTGTATTCGTTTTCGGCTTCGAGATGAGCTCGAATGGCGGAATCGAGCCTATCTGGTGCCCGCATCACTTCCTGCCAGTTTTCTGCCCGCAACCACGAATACTCGTCCTCGATCGTGATCCCGTGATGGGTAGCGGCAGTTGATTTGCGTGTGGCGCGCGGCGGCTTAATGCCGGTGGGCCGGAGGGAGTGAGCGGTCATGTTGGATGGCTCCGGTACGTGCTTTGTCGGATGCGGGTTAGCCGGTTGTTGTAACGGGGCGTAGCGGTTTGGGCCAGGGTGGGCGACGGAATTGAGCGAGTTGATATCCAACCACGAGGGTTTCGAAAGAGGGAAATTAAGTTTTCGACGATTGTGGCTAAGTATTTGATGTTAACTTGGTGGCGCAATGTCGCGCCTGGCTGAGGGCAACGTCAGTCATGAAAAACGGGGCAGTGTTGATGAATTCGTGAGGGGAGATTCACTGGTTTTGTAGTTCTCAGGTCATCGACGACTTGGTTTTTAGTTGACAATGGGGTTCCGCTATGACCAAGAAGGTGGCTCTTGGGATCTGTCGCGGAGACGCTCCAATTCTAGAACTCTTATAGAGTCTGTTTAGGCATTGCTAGCGTCTTAACGACAAAGACTGGCGAGATTTGTGGTATTGACTTGAAGTAAATTGCCGGGACGGCGCGCGAACTGTTCGCCTAACCCGCAATAGAGAGGACTGTTATGGAGAACTCTTCGCAGCCGGAACTCGTCGAACTGACCGCAAGAATCGTTTCGGCGTTCGTGAGCAACAATACCGTGGTCGCCACCGATGTCCCGCATTTGATCAGCGAGACGCACTTGGCTTTGAGCCGTGCTTCGGGTGGCGTGACCCCTCCGGAGCGGGAAGAGCTGCGACCCAAGGTGCCGGTCAAGAAGTCTGTTATGCCGGATCACATCATTTGTTTGGAAGACGGCAAGAAATTCAAATCCCTCAAGCGGCATTTGCGAACCCACTACAATCTGTCGCCGGAGGAATATCGCGAGAAGTGGGGTTTGCCGCACGATTATCCGATGGTCGCGCCGAACTACGCAAAGGCGCGCTCGGATCTGGCCAAGAAGATGGGTCTGGGCACGCGTCGCGAGAAGTAAACTGCAATATTGCGCGGGCCTTTAGAGTCCGCGATGCAAGTTAACGATCAGGAAGCGGTCTCGTGTTGAAGCGGGGCCGTTTTTCTTTGGTCTGAGGTCGTTGCCTGAGGTTGGCCGCATTATGCGCGGCGGCGAGGGTGCGATAGGCCGCGAGTAGTTCGGCATGCCGCGCTAAGTCATAAGCCCAGTGGCCGGCTATCCCGCGCTGCCGTTCAGCCCGAAGTGCTTTGCGAAGCTGGCGAAGCAATCGATCCATTGCCGCTGGGTCGTCGCCACTTGCGACGTCATAAGGCCAGACGGCGATGAGGCGCCGTAAACTCTCAAGAGTGCCCTGGACGATAGACGGGTTAGCTCGAGGGTGGACGGCGTGGATCGGGGGCGCTGTGTTGGGTGGCATTTTCAACTTTTCGGCTTTTGGAGCAGAGCTGAAATTGTCACCGATCCGTTGATGAGTGTGGACTAATATAACGGAATTACATGCGCTCCTGTGCATAGATTATGTTTTCTTATGTGAATACATGTGATTTTTCGACTTATCCCCATCACCTAGATATCCTCTAGGCTGTATATATCACATCAATTGGCCCGATTACTTCAAGGTTTCCGAGTCATTACCATGGTGATGAACAGTATGATGGATGTTGGGTTTCATTACTTGCCGTCACTTGTTGAGAGCGGAGCTCCCCCGCCGGGGCCAGCGCCTTACTGCGAGGCTGTCATGAAGACCCGGCGATGCGTCATCGAAGTCGCGGTGAGCCAAGTGTTCGGCGTTGCGCTTTCCGATCTGCGAGGGGTTACGCGTGGCCGCGCGAAAGTGGCGTTGGCGCGTCAGGTGGCGATGTATCTGGCTCACGTGGTTTGCGGCATGAGCCTCACGCAGGTGGGGCGAACTTTTGAGCGCGACCGCACGACCGTTGCCCATGCGTGCGGGCTGGTTGAGGATCGCCGTGACGATCCGAGCTTCGATCGCATCCTGGAGCTTCTGGAGCGTGTCACCGTTGCCGTGACGTCGCCGCGATTTGATCCTGCCGTGAATCTTTGACCTCCTTTCGTCAGTAAAAAGAGGTGCTGATGGCTGAGAATGCCAGAGAGCTTCCGCGTGATGCCTCGACGCGCCGAGCGCTGAAAAAGCTTTCATTGCGGACTGCGCTCGCAGAGGAAACGGATGATGGGGGCGTCACCATCCTCGCGGAGCGGGACGGTCAGGATGGTCTGACGGCTTGCGGCGAGATCCAACCGGATCTGTGGGCGAACTTCGTCCGTCGCGGCTGGGTTGTCCGCGAGACGGAGGGACGATGGCGCCTTGCCAATGCCGGCCGAATTCATCTCAAGAGACTTATGAGCAGGGGAGAGGGGCTCTCTGATCTGACAGCTGCTTCGCATCCACCTAAGACTTCGGGGGGAGGGCGTGCCCGGCCGGAGATGAACTTGGCGGAAAGTCCGCTGGCGTGGCTGCGCCGGCGCACCGACCGGCACGGGCAACCGTTGATTTCTCAGGCGCAGTTTGAAGCGGGTGAGCGTCTGCGGGCAGATTTTGAACGTGGGAGTATGGGCGCTCGGGTTACGGCCAACTGGAGCAGTACCGGTGGTGTGACGCCGGGTTCGGTTGGGCCTGACCGAGAGATCGCGCTGCGCGGGCATGCGCTTGCCGCGCGCGAGCGTGTTCGGGCGGCGTTATCGGCAACAGGGCCGGAGCTTTCTGGAATTCTGGTTGACGTTTGTTGTCACCTGAAGGGGCTTGCCGATGTCGAGCGTGGTGCGGGGTGGCCGCAACGCACGGCCAAGGTTGTGCTGCTGCTCGCACTGACGACGCTTGCCCGGCATTACGGAATGATCGGCCAAGCGGACGGGCATATGGGCGGCGACCGCATCCGGCACTGGGGTGCCGCTGACTTCCGACCCGAGGGTGATGTTGCGGGTTAGCTCGACAAGACGCGTGCCGCTATTACGTGCTGGCGGCGGCGAGTTGAGCGTCGGCGCGGATGCGCTCCACCATGGATGAGAACCCGTTGGAGCGCTGCGGGGTGAGGTGTTCTTTCAGCCCTAAGTCGGCGAAGACCGCGCGGGCATCGGTTTTCAGAATGTGGTCCGGCGTCTGGTTCTGATAGATGGCGAACAGGATTGCGATGAGGCCGCGCACGATGTGGGCATCGCTATCGCCGATGATCTGCAGGCGGCCATCTTCCGTCGTGGTTGCGAGCCAGACCTGGCTGGCGCAGCCGCGGACCTTGTTTGTGTCCGTCTTCAGCTCCGGGCTCATTTCCGGCAGCGCCTTGCCCAGCTCGATGACGTAGCGGTAGCGGTCTTCCCAATCGTCGAGAAGGGCAAAGTCGTCACTGATTTCGGCAAGGGTCATGGGCTGCAATCAAATTTTTCGGGATTTCAGGACTACGGCGCGACGCTGCTCGATGCGCGGTGCGCCGTACGGTGTTCACGCTTTAGATAATGTGTTTGGGCGTGCGGAGCAATGAATCGCCCATTTTGCCTTCTCTCCGGCGTGCCAGGCCGCCGCTTCAGCCCCGATTTTACGGGGCGAAGTCCCACTCTCGACCTCTTTTTCAAAAAAAATTCCACCGGGATGTCGATTTGGTCGTTTCCCGTTCGTCGTATGAGCAGGACGGCCAGTGGGGCTGCCTTGGATCATAAGGAGACGAGACAATGCGTGTGATGGTTTTTGTGAAGGCGACGACGGACAGCGAAGAAGGCGTCATGCCGCCGGCGGAATTGCTCGTCGAGATGGGCAAGTACAACGAAGAGCTGGTCAATGCCGGCATTATGCTGGCGGGCGATGGTCTCAAGCCCTCATCGCAAGGAAAGCGGGTCGCGTTTGACGGGCCGGGGCGCACCGTGATCGACGGGCCGTTCGCGGAGACGCGCGAGTTGGTCGCCGGGTACTGGATGTGGGACGTCAAGGACATGGCCGAGGCCGTGGAGTGGGTGAAGCGCTGCCCCAATCCGATGATGGGCCCGAGCGAGATCGAGATCCGCCCGGTTTACGAGATGGCCGACTTCAACGAGATCATGACGCCCGAAGCGGAGGCGGTGCACGACCGGGTTCGAGACAAGCTGGAGGGCAAGTGAGACGGATCTGATCCAGGAGCGCGGCCTCTCCGGCCGCGCTCGCTACGAGATGAACCCATAACGAAGGGATGCCCGAAATGCCCAAGATGATCTTCCTCAATCTGCCGGTGAAAGACCTCGCCGCCGCGACCCGCTTTTATGAAGCGATCGGATGCACGAAGAACGACCAGTTCAGCGATGAGAACGCGTCGTCCATGATGTGGTCGGACGCAATCGTGTTTCATCTGCTGACGCACGACTATTTCTCGACGTTCGCGCATAAGCCGATTGCCGATGCGCACAGAAGTGTCGGCATGCTGATCGCCTTGTCGTGTGGCCGGCGCTCGGATGTGGACGAGATGGTGGACGCTGCCGCGGCGGCGGGTGGCACGGCCGATCCGCGTGAACCTCAAGACATGGGCTTCATGTACGTGCGCAGCTTTGTCGATCTCGACGGGCACGTGTTCGAGCCGGCGTGGATGGATATGTCGGCGATGGGTCAGTGAAGGGAGTGCGCGGAGCGGGTGCGGTTGAGATGGCCGCGCCGCTCGGAAGATTGGTGGTGGGAAGGGGTGAGCGTATCAGACAAGAGCATTGTGTGGCAAAACCGCACCGTTTCAATTAGCAATATCGATGCCACGATGCCTGTCCCGTTGGTGAAAAGCCGTTGTGGGTTGAGGTTCTAGATCCCCGCTTCGATAACTCTCCATACCCAAAAGGCCATTGTTCCGTAAACGTACAGGCATGGGCCAGTTTGCGCTTGTACGTTAGACTTCGGCCGGGACCGACGGGGGGAGGCTTTATGAAATACGCCTACGAGGATCTTAGTGATAAGCAGTTTGAACAACTTGTCCTGTTCATATGCCAAAGCCTCCTTGGCGTGGGAGTTCAAGGCTTCTCGGATGGTCGTGATGGCGGACGTGATGCCAAATTCGTCGGTACGGCTGAACGCCATCCAAGCAAAAGTTCACCTTGGACCGGAACAACGATCATTCAGGCGAAACACACTAACGGATATAATCGCCATTTTGCTGAAACCGATTTCTTTAATCCAAAATCCGAGAAAACTATCCTGGGCAAGGAAATTCTCAGAATTCGTACCCTGCGCAATTCTAATGAGCTGGACAACTACATGCTGTTCGCAAATCGGCGCCTCGCAGGCGGAATAGAAGCAAAAATCAGGGGCCACATCTCCAACTCTTGCGATATGTCGGTTGAATGTATTGCACTTTACGGAGTCGAACAGCTTGAGATTTTTCTGAGGACTTTCCCCGAAATTCCAGAAAAGGTTCAACTCGATCCAATCGACTCTCCGTTGATTGTAAGTCCCAATGATCTTGCGGAGGTTGTGCAGGCTATCGCCCAGTCCCAGCATGAGCTTGCCAAGGCGGTGGATGACCCGCCAACCGAGCGGGTTTCGTATGCCGACAAGAACGCTGTTAACGACATGACGGCTGACTATGCCAAATTCCAACAGAGAAAGTATCTCAAAGAGACTCAGCAGATTGCTACCTTCTTGGCGGCTCCAGAAAATGTCGAATTGTTGGAGTTGTACAATTCCGTTGTTGATGAGTTCCAGTCGAAGATAATAGCGAAACGCAAGGACTACCAGAACTTCGATGAAGTGATGGAGTACTTGATAGATCTCTTGTACGCTCGCGATCCTATTCTGCGACAGAAGCACCACAAGCGGATCACCAGGGCCGTTCTTTTTTACATGTACTGGAACTGCGACATTGGGAAGGTGCCTGATGTTGCGGCCAACTAAGCACTCCCATCCGGATCGCACGGTGCTCAACGTAGCGCTGGTTCTCCTGGCGCGTCTACGCAGCAAGAGGGTGGAGGATTATGATGCGCTTCGTACATACGCCAAAGCAAAGGTTCTGGGCGGTGAGGTGCTCTTTCTCCCGGCACTGAACTTTCTCTACGTCATGGGTGTTGTCGAATACAGACCTAAGACTGATGCGTTCGAGTATGTAGGTCCCAATGAAGCTGTCTAAGCTCTACTCGAACAAGCCCGTGGTATTCCGGCCGATCACCTTTGTGACCGGCGTTAATGTCGTGCTCGGCGAAATCCGTCTGCCAGAGAACCAAAACAAGGACACCCACAACCTCGGCAAGAGCACTGTCGGGCGTCTCCTTGACTTTATGCTGCTCGCGGGCCGTGACCCGAAGTTTTTCCTCTTAAAGCACTCTAATCTATTCAACGACTTCGTGTTTTTCCTAGAGATCCAACTATTCGATGGTACATTCGTTACTATCCGGAGATCCGTTGCAGAAGTTACGAAGATTAGCTTCAAGAAGCATGAAACTGCTGGGCAAGACTACAATAGGCTTCCGGAGTCGGGCTGGGATCACAGCAGCGTGGCCTTCGACCGATCAAAGGAAATTCTTGATGGGTTGCTAGATTGGAGATCGTTGAAGCCATACGATTTTCGCAAAGGATTGGGCTATCAGCTACGCTCTCAGGACGATTACCGAGACGTATTTCAGCTTAGGCGCTTTGCTGGCGGTCACGCGGACTGGAAGCCTTACCTTGCTCATGTTCTTGGCTTCAACTCAGAGCTAATCTCCAAGCGCTATGAGAAGGAGAAGCGGCTTAAAGAAAGAAAAGCCACGGCTCAGACGTTGAAACATGAGCTAGGCGACTCGGTCGATGACATCAGTAAGGTAGATGGCCTTTTGCTGCTTAAGCGCCAGGAGGTCGAGAAGAAGCAGATCTTGCTTGATGCGTTTGATTTTCGGAATCGCGATAGGCAGGCGAACAAACAGCTGGTCGATGAGCTTGATGAACAGATCGCGGCGCTAAACAGCAAGCGCTATTCCCTTACTCAGAGCCGAAAGAAGATTGTTGCGTCGCTCGAAGAAGACGCGATCATGTTCAATCCGGATGAAGCAGCCAAGTTGTTCCAGGAAGCGGGCATTCTGTTTCATGGGCAGATTAAGAGGGATTATGAGCAGCTAATTGCATTTAACCGAGCTATCACCGACGAACGCCGTCAATACCTTATCGAGGAAAGGAATGATATCGATACCGACTTAAAGCGGATCACTGCCGAACTAAATTCTCTTGGTAAACTGCGATCTGAAACGCTGTCATTCTTAACCAGCGCAGATGTCTTCGCCAAGTATAAGCGGGCCTCGGACGAATTGGCCACTCTCAAGGCAGAAATTCTCGATCTCAATCGTCAGAGAGATCTATTGCTGCGCCTGCAGCTCCTGGCCACCGAAATCAGAAGGCTCAGCGATGAAATTGCGCAACTGCGACAGGAAATTGACGCAGACGTAAACAATCAGCACAATCCGGATACTCTGTTCTCGCGTATTCGTCTGCTTTTTAACGAAATTGTTGAAGAGGTTATCGACCGCAAGGCGATCCTCAGCGTTCATACGAACAAAGAGGGGCACCTCGAATTCAAAGCGGAAATCCTGGATGAATCGGGAAACTCGAGCAGTGCCGACGCAGGCTTCACCTACAGGAAACTCCTATGCATCGCGTTCGACCTTGCCGTGCTCCGCTGCCATCTCGAAGACAAGTTTCCGCGATTCGTCTTTCACGACGGGGTGTTCGAGTCCTTGGATCCGCGTAAAAAGGTCAAGCTTCTCGGGGAGATTCGACGATTAGCAAATGAGGGCCTACAGCCTGTTATCACCTTGATTGACGCAGAGTTGCCCTCTGGAGATGCAGAAACGGTGAAGTTGGAAGACGCAGAAATCATCCTCACCCTTCATGACGAGGGTGATGATGGACGCCTATTTCGTATGCCCCCGTGGTAGCGGGGCCCGATTGAGTTCAGCCGTCCTCCGTTACTGTTCCACGATCACCCCAAATCTTCAGTGTGCAACTCCCCCCCACAATCCGTATACATCTCGGCCGCTAGCCATATTACCAGGAGACCACGATGCGTACGCGCGCGATGCTTTGGGTGGGGTGGGGGCTGTCCGGTCTATTTGCTCTGTTTATGCTTGGTGCGTCCGTGACGCCGAAGCTGGCGCAGATGCCGATTGCGGAAGAGACGATGGCGCAGCTCGGCTGGCCGCCGGGCTATGCGTTCATGATCGGGATCATCGAGCTGGTTTGCGTCGTGCTCTTTCTGATCCCACGGACCAGTTTTTTCCGTGCTTCTTATCGGAAAACCGGTTCCCACTTTTCCGGAAGCATTCTCGTGTGCTCGGCGCGGTGCTGATGATGGTGCTGGTCGGCGGCGCGATGGCGACGCAGATCCGCGCGGAGAGCCCGCTCTTCAGCCACTTTTTTAGTGTTTAACTGGCTGTTCAGCCTGTCTATCTGGGGCTTGTCATGTGGGGCGGGCTGTGGCTGCGCGATGCGCGGGTACGGGCGGTGTTTCCGTTTATGCGGTAGGCGTGCCTTCTCGTGTCGTCCCGGCACTTGTTGCCGGGACCCAAGGTGCTACTGGGGCTTCCGTTCGCCGGTTGTGCTCCACTGCTGCCGCCGCGCACGCTGAACCTTGGATCCCGTGGACAAGCCACGGGATGACATGTTGTCGGGGTTCCGAGTGCAACATCCGCGAGACCCTCTACCGTCGTCCCGGCACAGGTCACGGGATGACACATTCCCTACCGTCATCCCGGCATTTATTGCCGGGATCCAACTCTCGGCCGGGGAGGCTGCTGTGCGGTTGTGCTTCACCCTTTGCGTCGGCGACTGCTGGGCCTTGGATCCCGCGAATACTTGTTTGCCGCGCCTCCGGCACGAGTCGCGGGATGACATGTTGTCGGGGTTCGGAGCGCAACTGCCGTACATCCCCTACCGTCGTCCCGGCACTTGTTGCCGGTGGCGTGGCTGGAAGGAAGTTACCGGGACCCAACTCTCGGCTGGGGTGTCCGTTCGCTGGTTGTGCTCCACCGCTACCACGGAGCCTGCTGGACCTTGGATACCGGGGACGAGCCCCGGTATGACATATGGTTCGGTTAGGGCGTATCGGAATGGCCGAGGCTGCGGTCGGGGGCGATCAGATCGCGGACGCGCTGCTTCAATTCCTTCGTCTCCGGGAAGCGGCCTTCCGCCTTGCGCGACCAGATGACGTCGCCGTCAAGACGCACCTCGAAGACGCCGCCGGTCGTGTCCGGCGTGAGGGTCACGGAGCCCAGGTCTTCGGCAAAGGTGGTCAAAAGCTCCTGCGCCATCCAGGAGGCGCGCAGGCCCCAGCCGCATAACCGGCAGTAGGTGATTTCAACGTGTGGGCTCACGGGCATGGTGACACCTCATTCGGACCCGGCTGTTCCCGGGCTTGGCCTTTTCTCCACCGCGATGTCGAAGTGCAGGACGTCTTCGCGGAGCCCGAGTTTTGTGTAAAGCGCGATGGCCGGGTCGTCGACATGGTCGGCCTGGACGTAGATGACCCATGCGGCGCGTTCGGCGGCGTGGGCGCGCAGGTGTTCGATGAGGGCGGTGGCGATGCCCTGTCGGCGATGGGCTTCATGGACGGCGAGGTCGTAGATGTAGACTTCGCGGCGCGCCTGCTCGAACTTTTCGAGTTCGTAGGCGACGAGGGCGCCGACGACGTCTTCGCCGGAGAGTGCGACGAGGGCCACGACATGCTCCTTGGCGAGCAGAGTTGTGACGTAGGCATCGTCTGGCGGCGCGGCGCCATAGGTGTCGGGCTCCGCGAAGACCTCGCCGAACAAGGCGTTCATCTTGCGGAAAAGGGGGAGATCGGCAGGGCCGAGGCGGCGGATGGCGGCGGGCTCAGATGACATGCGCCTAGCTGTAACACGGCGGCGCGGGAGGGCAACGCGGATCAGAAGACCGGCTTGATCTTGTCCAGGGCGGCGATGCCGGTGTCGGCATCTGCCTTCCTCACCCAGCGGTGGGTGATGACGTGGTAGCCGTCCTGGTGGATCGAGAGATACTGGGTCGCGCCCGGACGGAAGATCTGTGGCCGTGAAGTCCCGTCCCGATTAAAGACCGCGTTGGGGTTGCTGATTACCAGTTGACGCTGGCCGGAGTCGACGGTGAAGCGTGTGTGCGCGCAGTATTCGATTTTGCCGACTTCCTTGCCATCGACCCTGATCGTCGACGTGTAGGTCATGATCTTGCCGCCGGTGAGGTAGTTGATCGGCGCGCATTGGAAGTAGGCGACGACCGTCGTCCGCCCGCCTTGCAGTTTTGCGAGTTCATGCCCGCGCCAAAACTCTTTCGGAAAAGCATAACCTGGAAATCCTCCGGACGCTGACGAACATATCTTCCTTGGGCGGAGGACTTGCTTCCGGCAATAGGATCTGTGCCAGGTTGCCGTTTCTGACTGTGGGCAAGTGGCTGGGGCGCAACGTGATGCGTTGAGCTTTTACCGCTTGCCGTAGGATGCCATGAACGTGCGCACGGCGATGCCGATCACGTGGGCGATGCGTTCGTCGCTTGGTGCGGGGGCGGCGGCGAACAGGACCGGCTTGAACATCGTCGACTGACATGAGTCGAGGAACTGCGCGGCGGCAACCTCGCAGTCGTCAATGGCGACGACACCGGCTTTCACCTGAGCCTCAAGGTATTGCGAGAGGCGCTGGATCCCATATTGGGGGCCGAACTCGTAGAACTTGCGGCCGATTTCCGGCATGCGCTCGGCGATGCCGATGACAGTGCGCAGTGCTGACATGGCGGAGGGCTGGCAGAGGAAGCGGACGTAGGCGTCGCCGAGGCGCGTGAGAACGGCTTCGACGTTGTGATCGCTGGCATCCAGGGCGAAGACCTGCTGCGCCTGGCCAGCGCGCTCGTCCTCGACGATGGCTTCGAACAAGCTCTCCTTATTTTCGAAGTAGACATAGAGCGTGCCCTTCGACACGCCCGCGACGCGCGCGATTTCGCCCATGCTGGCCGCATCGAAGCCGTGGGTCAGGAAGAGCTGTCGCGCGCCTTCCATGATCTGCCGTCGCTTGGCGCTTTCTTCGACGGCCGGTGCGTCGGTGACCTTGCTCGACATTTTGTGATCGCTCCGGAGGTGAGTGTGATGACCGAACCGTTCAGTCAGTATTGACGTAGGCGTATAAGATGGCTAAGTCAAGCCATGACTGAACGGTTCGGTCAATCATGATTTAAGCAGGCGAATACATGCTAAAGGTTCGTGATAACAATGAGCTAAAGTCTTTCGAGGACGGCGATGTGCCGGTCTCGGAGCCGGATTTCACGCCTTCGTCCCTGACTGTCGAAGCGAAGGGGCCGCGTGTTGTGCCCCCGCCTGCAGACCCTGAGAGCCGCGAGGCGGAGAAGGCGCCTCAAGATGCGCCGGGGGCGAAGCCCGACGCGGAGGCTTCTCCGCCTGCGCCAGCCAAGCGGCATCGGCTGCGGCGGCTTGTGATTGTTGCGGTTGCGTTGATCGCGCTGGGCGCTGGCGGCTGGTATGGACATTACTGGTGGACGACGGGCCGTTTCCTCGTTTCGACCGATGACGCTTATGTGGGCGCGCACACGGCGACGCTGGCGGCCAAGGTTTCAGGCTACATTTCTTCCATTGATGTTCGCGATAACCAGGAGGTGCATCCGGGTGAGGTGATCGCGCGTATCGATGACGGTGACTACAAGCTGGCGGTTCAGTCCGCCCGCGATAACGTGGCGATCCAGCAAGCTGCGATCGCGCGGATCGGCAAGCAAGTGGACGCCCAGGACGCAGCAGTTTCACAGGCCAAGGCTCAGCTTATTTCCGCCAACGCCGCAGCCAAACAAGCCGAACTTGAATTGGTGCGTCAGCAGCAACTCGCAAATCGTGATTATGCCAGCCGGCAGGCGCTGGAGCAGGCGCAGGCGAACCGTGATCAGACGGCGGCGGCTGTGGAAGGGGCGAAGGCCGGTGTGACGGCGGCGGAGACCAATGTGGCTGTGCTCAAGGCGCAGCAGCAGGAAGCCGAGCGGACACTCAAGCAACAGCAGACCGCACTGGCCAAGGCTGAGCGGGATCTGTCCTTCACTGTAATTCGCGCGCCGATTGATGGCGTGATCGGAAACCGCGCCATGCAGGTGGGCGACTACGTGCAGCCGGGGCAGCGTCTCGCGGCGCTGGTGCCACTGGATGACGTCTATATCGATGCGAATTTCAAGGAGACGCAGCTTGCCGATCTGCGTCCGGGGCAGCCGGTCACCGTGTCAGTGGACGCGCTTCCTGATCATGACCTCAAGGGCAGCGTTGTGAGTGTGGCGCCGGCTTCAGGCTCGGTCTTCTCCCTACTGCCGCCGGATAATGCGACAGGCAACTTCACCAAAATCGTACAGCGCATCCCGGTGCGGATCCGTGTGCCGGTCTCGGACAAGAAGCATGAGCTTTTGCGGCCCGGTATGTCGGTCGTCGTAACGGTGGATGCGAAGCCAGGCGCGACCGAGGGGGCCTCTGTCGCTGCAGTTCAAAGCGTCAAGTAAGTGTGAGAGATAAGCGAGCCATGCCATGGCCGATACGAACGGAATATCTTCAGAGATTGCTGACGATCGCATAGATCCGCGCCGGCTCATCGCGTTCCTGACAATGGTATTCGGGATGTTCATGGCGATCCTGGACATCCAGATCGTTTCGGCGTCGCTGACGGAGATCCAGGCTGGTCTCGCAGCGAGCAGTAATGAGATCACCTGGGTTCAGACAGCGTACCTCATCGCCGAAGTGGTGATGATCCCGTTGTCGGGGTTCCTGTCTCGCGCGCTGGGGACGCGCATCCTGTTCGCCGTTTCTGCGGGAGGCTTTGCGGCTGCTAGCCTCATGTGCGGGCTTTCGACCTCTATCAACGAGATGATCATATGGCGCGCCATTCAGGGGTTCATCGGCGGCGGTATGATCCCGACGGTTTTCGCCTCAGCCTACCTGATTTTTCCGCGGTCGCGCATGAATGTGATTGTACCGTTGATCGGGTTGGTTGCGACATTGGCACCGACGATCGGTCCGACGGTGGGAGGTTACCTCACCAATATCCTGTCATGGCACTGGTTGTTCTTCATCAACGTTATTCCGGGTATCTGTGTGGCGATCGCCGCATTGGCTCTCATTGATTTCGATGAGCCCGATTTCAGTCTCTTCAATACTTTCGACTGGTTTGGCTTGTTGTTTATGGCTGGGTTCCTAGGCGGCCTCCAATATGTTCTGGAAGAGGGGCCGCGCAATGACTGGTTCGGTGACGATGCCGTTCTCGTTATGGCGTGGGTTTCCGGGCTTTCGGCGATTGCGTTCTTTGTGCGGGTTTTGACAGCGCGCACGCCCATTGTCGATCTGTCGTCCTTCCAAAACCGCAACTTCGCAGTGGGCTCGCTCTTCTCGTTTGTGCTTGGCATCGGTCTTTATGGGTTGACGTATCTCTATCCCATCTACCTCGGCCAGATCCGTGGGTATGACGCACTCATGATTGGCGAGACGATGTTTGTGTCCGGTTTGGCCATGTTCCTCACTGCTCCGGTGGCCGGGCGGTTGATGCCGGTAGTCGACAAGCGCTTGATGCTGATGGTGGGCTTTCTGTTTTTCGCGGTTGGCACGTGGTGGATGACGTATCTGACCAGCGATTGGGATTTCTATGAGCTTTTATGGCCGCAGATCTTCCGTGGCGTTGGGCTGATGCTGTCAATCATTCCGATCAACGACATCGCGCTTGGCACTCTGCCGCCTGAGCGGGTGAAGAATGCTTCGGGCCTGTTCAACTTGATGCGCAACCTTGGTGGTGCCGTAGGTCTTGCGGGACTGACGACGGTCTTGAATGATCGCACGGATCTCCACTTGGCGCGTTTGCACGAGTCGATCACCTGGTCGCGGCCAGTCGTAGAAGAGACGCTCAACATGCTGACGGAGCGTTTTCACTCTTTCGGTAGCGATGCGCATGCCATGGCGCTCAAGCAGCTGATGCAGATCACGCATCAGCAAGGTGTCGTCATGGCCTTTTCCGATGTGTTTTTGCTGCTGACGCTGCTCTTTGCCGGCCTCGCGTTGCTTTCGCTTCTGGTCAGCAAGCCGAAGGCGGCTGCCGGTGGCGCGGCACATTAAGCACGGTGGGTGGGCACTCCACCGTCGGAAAAAAAATCGCTCGAGGAAAAAAAACATCCATCGTGCCGATCCGGGTGTTGCTCGTTCGACGTTAGGGCAGCGCCGGCCTAATTCTCCCGCGTTAAAACCGCAAATGTCGGTTCATAACCGGATGCAGAAGGATGAGTGACGATGAAATTCCTATCGATGGTCAAGTCTGCGGAGCACCAAGGGCCGCCGCCCATGGTGCTGATGGAAGCGGTCGGTGGTCTCGTAGAGGAGGCGACGAAGGCGGGTATCGTCATCAATGTGGGTGGGCTAATGCCGAGCCAGATGGGCGCTCGTGTCCGTCTCTCCAATGGCAAATTGAGTGTGACCGATGGCCCATTTGTAGAGGCCAGAGAGGTTATTGGGGGATGTACCATGTTTGAGTTGAAGAGCAAGGAAGAGGCGATTGATTGGGCTAAACGTCTTCTGGCTCTGCATCTGGAGCATTGGCCGGAACGGGAAGGTGAGTGTGAAATTCGCCAAATTGCCTCGGAATAGGGAAACCTCTTCAGTCCATTAGGCGAAAAGTTGCCTGGATGCGGTGAGTTGCGATAGTCGGTAGCCATGACTGCTACCGACGTTCAAGCGAGCATTGACGCCATCTGGCGTATCGAGCAGGCCCGGCTTATTGCCGGGCTCGTGCGGATTGTGCGCGATGTGGATCGTGCAGAAGAGCTGGCTCAGGAAGCGCTTGTGGCCGCGCTGGTGGAATGGCCGAAAACCGGTGTGCCCGTAAAGCCCGGAGCGTGGTTGATGGCTGCAGCGAAACGCCGAGCCATCGACGGGTTTCGCCGCGACAAGATGCTGGAGCGCAAACATGCGGAGATTGGACGAGATCAGGAGAACGTTCGCGACACGAGCATAGAAAAGATCGAGACCGCCATGGACGATGATCTTGGCGATGAACTCTTAGGGCTGATCTTCACCGCATGCCACCCGATTTTATCGGCTCAGGCGCGCGCGGCTCTCACGCTGCGGCTGATCGGCGGGCTTTCGACGGATGAGATTGCCCGTGCCTTCCTTTCGAGTGAAGCGACTGTGGCGCAGCGGATCGTCCGGGCGAAGAAGACGATCGGGAAGGCGGGTCTAACTTTTGAGGTGCCGCGCGGGGCGGCCCTTCAGGAACGATTGGCTTCGGTCTTGGAGGTTATCTACCTCATTTTCAATGAGGGTTATGCGGCGACCGCCGGGGAGGATTTGATCCGTCCGGCCTTGTGTACGGAGGCTCAGCGTCTTGGCCGTATCCTTGCCGCCGCTCTTTCAGATGAGGCGGAAGTCTTCGGTCTGCTTGCGCTTATGGAAATTCAGGCATCGCGCCTGGGAGCCCGCACAGCGACGGATGGTTCGCTTCTGACACTGAACGAACAGAACCGCGCGCGCTGGGATCAACTTTTGATCCGGCGAGGGCTCGCCGCATTGGAGCGCGCTCAGGCGCTTGGAGGTGCACATTCGCCCTATACGCTGCAGGCAGCGCTTGCCGCTTGTCATGCGCGGGCTCGTCGGGTTGAGGAGACCGACTGGGAGCGGATTTGCTCACTTTACGACACGCTGCGTGAGGTCATGCCATCACCCGTGGTCGATCTGAATAGGGCGGTTGCGCATAGCATGGCGTTTGGCCCTGAGGCCGGATTGGTGCTGCTGGATGCGATTGAACAGGCGGAGGCGTTGGGTGGCTATGCCCCTTTGCCGGCGGCCCGGGGTGACTTTCTCTTCCGTGCGGGGCGGTTAGGAGAGGCCAAGACCGAATTTGAGCGCGCTGCGGTTCTGACCCGCAATTCCCGCGAGAAGGCGTTCCTTCTCGCGCGTGCGCGCTCTTGCGAGCGGTGACCTCTCTCGGCGTCTAGTTTGTGAGCTCGTGGCCCCGCCAGGCCGGAAGGCGGTCGCTGGGGGTCAGCGTGCCTCGCTCAAGAGAAGATATAGCGTAGTGATCAAGCTGGCCATCTTCCGGCATACGGCCCAGGTTGCTGGCGGCAAGATTGCGGCGAACCGCGCCTTCCATCATGGCCAAGGCCTGCCCGCCTTTAACGTACACGTTATCCCACGTGGACATGGCCTGATCGCACAGATGCGGGTCGCGCACGCAAGTCTGTGACGTCCAATCGTAAGCCTCACCGACGCGCTCCAATAGCCGTTCGCGATCAATGCCGTCGCGCGGCACGAAGATCACGATCAGAGCCAGGATCAGCAGTAGTCTCATGGGGAACTCCCCCTCCAGTCTACAAATTTACTCGTCTCGAACGCCGCGAAATCCGGTCAGGGTCTCAAGGCTCCCCTGGTGAGGGCGGCAGTGAGATGCGGGCGTCGTTCGTCAGCTTGTACAATAGCGGAGGAAAGCTGCAGAACCGCTCGCGAGGGCGATGCAATTTGTGTTGAATTGCAAAGCTTTGATTATGCTTCTGTTAACGGATATGCGTTCGCGATCTAGCTCAGCAGCTCGCTGGTTAACGTCGCCTTCACAGGCTCCCCAATAGTCTGCCGTGAAAGAGATTTGAGCGTAGAATTGATCGCTGGAGGGGGTAGTGCCGGCAAATATGGTCAAGATTGGGTTACTCGTGTTTGTCGTGTTGGCCGCGACGGTGACCGCCAACGTGATGGCGTTGCAACCTATTGGCCGGCGAGCAATCGGTCCGGCTACCAAAGCAGCTGCCCCTGTTGAGACGGCTACGGTGCCGGAGAAGGCTGATGTGTCCAAGGCGGGACCGGCGGTATTGAACGGCGAGAAAGCACCGGATCTTGAAGGTGCGGTACGCCGCGAATTGGGACTGCGTGGGTATGCGCCTGGTGAGGGGGATTTTTCCGGCCTTGAAGCACGTGCAGCTATCTTGGCCTTTGAGAGCGATGCGGGGTTGCCTCTGACCGGACGTGTACGTTCGGAGCTTCTGCAGCAGCTCTTGTTCGGTGTCGCGAGAAACGCTCCTATGGTAGATGCGATGCCTGCCTCTGCCGAGGTCTCGCGAGATGCGCGCGAGGTTATCGCGGCGGCGCAGCGGTCGCTTGCGTTACTCGGTTATAAGCTCGAAGCAAACGGTCTTCCCAGCCTTGAGACCCAAAAAGCTATCCGTGAATTTGAGGCCTACTATAAGCTCCCTGTAACGGGCCGAGTTTCGGGACGGCTTATGGCGCAACTTGCTCAGGTTAGTAAGCTCGATCACGGATCGGTGGCTGTAGACAAGCTGCGGGCTCGTGTCGCCTCGCAGCACTAGCGCGGGGGGCCTAGTTTGGCGGCGCGATGCGATTAAAATCTGAAATCTGGGTGAAGGCCTATATCCGGCGCTGCGGAGCTTCCGGGGGGGCGGCATTTGTCGTCCGGCGGGGTGATGACGCTGCAGGGAGTATTTTTATTCGCATCAATCGTCTCGACGGGACATCGACGTTATTTGGTCCGGCTGCTGCAGGGTTAGAGACAGCAGAGATCGAACGCCGATGGTCCCTCCGGCTGGGTCAGGATCCCAAACCAGACGAGGATATCGACGCGTACGTAGCACGTGAAATCAGCTTCGATCCGGACATTTGGGTTATTGAGGTTGAGGATCGTGAGGGGCGACATTTTCTCGAAGATTGGCTTGCTGAAGATTGATTGTCGTCGGTGTGTGTTCCGCTTAAGCTTCGGTTAAGGGAATCATTGCCCTAATCTTCGAAAGTGGGAGCATCCTGGTGGTGCGACAAGCCCGGAAGCACCCTGTGCGACGTAGCGATGGCGTGTTCTATCGCTCGTGTGGCGACTAATTCCGGGGGGTGCTATGGGCACCGTGATCGAGTTTCCAAAGGCGAGGACTGTACGAACCGACAGCATAGATCTGGATGATTTATGCACGACCGGTGAAGTAGTGCTCTTCACAGGCGTTAGATACGCAGAGTTGGAAGCACAGAATAAAGCTGTCCATGAGGACGGTTCCAACGCTTGTAGTAATGAGAAAGACGCGACGGCCTAAACCGGGGCCGTTTGCTTGGCTGATTTTAGAACGGCTCCCAGCTGCAGCGGGCGCGACGTAGGTCGGCTTCGATAAGGTGGTTGTAAGCCTCACCTTTATCCGGCGCTCTGATGATGGCTATTCCGCGCGAGCTTTCCACGGTTTGCGTGCGCGCTGTAGGGCGAGGTCTGCCAAGGGCCTCGGGAGACATTCCAAAAAAGCGGTCTTCAGTGGGCACGATACGAAGGCGCAGCGTGGTGCTGCGGTCATCTCGGCCCGTGGCAGAATAGACGTTGTCACCGTCGGGTGTGTGCAAAGCGAGGGACCACCCGCGCCCAGGTAGCACGGCTGTAACCGTGACCGGACCCGCCGTGGCATCGTAGCGGCACATGGCGTAACGAACGTCGGGCGTCAGGAACGGCAGCGGCTGCGCTTCAGGTGTTACAGGTGGAAGTATCTTTATCTTGTTGACTGGTAGAACGGGCTCCAGCCGGGCGTAGGCTGTCGAGACGTTGAAGAGAGGTGCCGTCAAGGTTGCGATGATGTGCAGAATGCCTATGGCGCACAGAGCGGCCAAAATCACGCGCAGATTGGGGCGCCCGAGCTTTGCCAATCTTTTCAGAATGCGCATGATCATCGGCAGGCCATGCGCTTAATTGAGGGAAGGGTAAGGTCGGCGGCTTCTCCGTCTACAATGGACGTGGCGCCTTCCACGACAGCCAGAATAAGTGTCAGGCGGCCACCGCCACCGGTTGGAAGCCAGTTTCCTGGCCGTGCATCACGGGCCAATGTTACGGTGAAGGTATTGTCAGGCCCCACGGCTACGGTATCGCTTGTGAAGGAATAACGCGCTGCGGGGTTCGGGATCAGGCGGCCGTTATCGTCGAAGACAGTGATACTCCACCAGCGGGCGTCTATCTCTTGTCCCTTGATGCTGTATTCGCATGAAGAATGCAGGCGCATCCCGTCACTGTCATGGCTGGCGACGTAGGTGCCTGCGAGTTCGGTCGACAAGTTTAGCGTGCCGGATCGTGCGAAGTGGGCTCGTGTGTACGGATCTGCATCAGCGCGGCCTTCAGCCGTCCACGTGACCCAGGGCCCTACGCTTCGCGTGGTCAGGTTCGAGCCGGCGCTCACCATGTACCAGCTCGACGTCAGCCCACCGATCAGGACTATGCCGATGAACATCGCCCAGTCCGACAGTTTGTTGATGACTGTCAGCGTGGTCTTCTTGATCTTGTGAAGGGCGAACGGCATGTGGGCTCGGAGGTGGGGCTAAGCGTTGTGTGCGTGGCTCGAAGTGTGACGCGGGTTGCTCGTGAAGTGTTTTATCAGGCCTCTCTGGCTCGTTCGATTTTATATTTCATGGCCGGGACCTCAACGGAGCCCCCGCCTCGGCGCGTCGCCCGAGGTCAGATTTTGGCTGGGCTTCTTTTTCGCCGGGAGGACCCTCCGCAGGCTCCTGGCCACTGGCTTTGCGCATTGCTGTGCTTACCTGCTTCAGTACGTCCCGTGTTTTGCCCGGCATGAGGCTCGCCGTGTTGGACGGCTTCTGGGCATCACTGTTTGCAAAGCTGCCCTCAGCGCTGGCGAGTTCAGCCAAACGTTGGCGTTCAGCCACTTGAACTGGGTGGGGCCGCAGACCAGGAATTGTCGGGATATTCATGTCTGTATGGGCCACCGACATGTAGGCGTGCCACGTTTCTGCAGGAAGGCTGCCGCCGGTGACGCGGTTTGTCGGGCGGAAATCGTCGTTACCCAGCCATACACCGGTGACGTATTTTCCGGTGAAGCCCATGAACCAAGCATCGCGATAGCTTGAGCTCGTGCCCGTCTTACCGACCGCGTTTGTGAAATCGAGGCGTGCGCGTCCACCGGTTCCGGCTTCGACGACCTCTTGCAACATTCGATTCAAGTCTTCCGCAACTGACTGTTCAATGACGCGCGGCGGTTCGGGTTCGTCGCGTTCGCGCGAGTAAACGAGTTCGCCGCGTGAGTTGACGATTTCTAAAATACCGTAGGGCCGGACTAAGCGTCCGCCATTGGCAAAAGTGGCGTAGCCGCCCGTGTGTTCTAGTACCGTTACGCCGCCATCGCCGAGCGCCATCGAGCAACTTTTGGTAACGCCCGTAACACCGAGGCGGTTTACAACTTCAAGAAGATTGTCGCGGCCGAACTTCAGCGACAGATCGACGGCGGTGGTGTTGTAAGATTTTGCCAGGGCGTAGGACAGGGGAACGCGCCGACCGCTACCATATCCGCCGCTGTAGTTTTTCGGTGTCCAGTTTCCGCAGCTGCGGGAGCTGTCGCGAACCATTGTGTTGGGTTTGTAGCCGTTTTCCAGTGCTAGCAAATAGACATAAGGCTTGAAGGATGAGCCGGGTTGGCGACGTGCGGCTGTTGCACGATTGAACTGGCTTGCGCCGTAATCTACGCCACCAACAATGGCGCGGACTGCTCCATCCGTTTCCATCGAGACTAGGGCGCCGGACTTGACCCGATTGTGCCTGCCTTCGCGGCGGATCGTGGAGGTCAGAGCCTCTTCCGCAGCGCGTTGCAAATTGAGATCCACTGTCGTGCGGGCCGTCAGGACAAATTCACCTTTGCCCTTGGCTATGCGCTGAACTTCTTCGAAGGCCCAGTCGAGGAACCAGTCCGGGCTCGAAGGATCGTTGTGTTCAACGATCTTCGCAGGATGAAGCCGAGCATCGTAAACTTGGCCCGCCGTGTAGAAGCCGGCTTCCACCAAGTTTGAAAGGACCTCGTTGGTGCGCGCGCGCGATGCAGCCAGGTTGATGTGTGGCGCGTAGCTGGTCGGAGCTTTGAACAGCCCACCGAGGAGAGCAGCCTCGGCCAAGTTTACGTCACGGACGGATTTGCCGAAGTAAAATTGCGAGGCGGCTTCCACGCCGAAAGCACCACCGCCCATGTAAGCTCGATCGAGATAGAGCTTGAGAATTTCGCGTTTGGTGAAGCGGGATTCCAATAGGAACGCGAGGAACACTTCCTTCAGTTTGCGCTGGATTGAGCGTTCCGGCGAAAGAAAGAGGTTTTTGGCGAGCTGCTGCGTAAGCGTCGAACCGCCCTGTACGACGGCGTCCGCACGCAGGTTTTCGATCAGCGCGCGGAGAGTGCCCTGGAAGTCGACACCGAAATGCTCGAAGAAGCGCCGGTCTTCCGTCGCCAAGGTTGCCTTGATGACCGGGTCTGGGATTTCTTCGAGTGGAACTGCGTCATTGTGCAGGATGCCGCGCTTGCCGATTTCGTTGCCATCTCGGTCGAGGAACTTTACGGAGTATTGGCCGGTGAGGAAGCTTTCCTCACTAAATTCCATGAAGGCCGGGAGAGCCAGAGCGTAAAGTAGAATAAAACCGCCGGTTGCCAGGGTCAGGCACTCGCAGGCCAATTCGTTGAAGAGGCGTTTCCATCCCGTGAGCCGGAAGCGCGCAAAGAAGCTCGACGCCGAATTCCAGGAATCGCAAATGCGGACCCAGGTTTCGGACATCATCGAATCGATCTTCGAATCGATGCTGAGCCAATCTATGATGCGGTCGCGTCCGCCCTGCTTGAAAAACCAGTCGCTCACGGCATGTTGCCCTGTCGATTTGACGGTGCGTAGTTTGGTACTGATCGCACTGAATTAACTCAGCTCGACGCAAGGTGCCAGAGCCAGCTATCAAGTTTGCGCAATAAGAGGTCGCAAATATGGTTCGGCACCCGGTATGCCAGGCGAGCATAGCGGATGCTGAGGCAATAAGGAGACAAGATGTCAGAGCCGTTCTGGCGCACGAAATCGCTTGAAGAATTGTCTCAGGACGAATGGGAGGCTTTGTGCGATGGCTGTGGACGCTGCTGCCTTCTTAAGCTTGAGGACGAGGATACCGGCGAGGTACACCTCACGCGATTGTCATGCCGCCTGCTTGATGTCGGCAACTGCAGGTGTGCGGATTATGAGCGTCGACATGACGCCGTGCACGATTGCATTTCGATTTCACCGGAAATGATCCGCAAGCTGGATTGGCTTCCGGGAAGTTGCGCCTATCGGCGGGTTGCGGAGGGACGCGACTTGGCTTGGTGGCATCCCTTGGTTTCGGGGACGATTGAGACGGTGCATCAGGCTGGAATTTCGGTGCGCGGTTGGGCGCGCCCAGAAGGTACGGTCAACGCCTACAGCATGCACAGGTATATTATCGCGGATTTTGAAGAAGAATGAATTTCGATACTTATCCCCACCGTCGCGCTGCTCGAATAGTATTTGGGTATGGCTGGTAAAGGGTCTCGAGATCCTTACGGCGATCATAGAAAGATCGTTCCGGCCGAAATATAATATCACTGACCATTGAAGAGGCTCGATGCCCATCGCAGACGCGAATTGGGCCGAGATCAGGCGTGCCTACGAGGCTGGACTGGAAACAGTGGCGGCGCTCGCGACACGGTGTGCGGTTTCGGCAGATAGGATCTACAGACGCGCCCGGAAGGAAGGCTGGACGCGCCGGTCATCGCGGCGTGTGAAACAGGCCAAGGGCAAACGCGCTGCGGGCAAAGTTTGTGGAGCTAAGCCGCGCGGCCGTGACGATCGCAAAATCAGTCACGTGGCAATGATCCAGCGGCTTTATCGGGCCATTGACGAAAACCTTAAACGATTGGAGGCCCGGATGGGCTCTGGACGAGAAGTCTCCGCGGCGGAAAGCGCGCGAGAGACGCGGGAACTTGGGGTGATGATTCGAAGCTTCGAAAAGGTGACGGCGTTTGCAACCGACATCGAACGTAGCCGTAAACCCGCCGCACCGGAGCGTATCAGTTCCGCCGATGCGGAGCGCATGCGCGAAGAGATTGCGAAGCGCCTTGAACGCCTCAATGGAGCGGGGAACCCTGGAGCGGGATCTCGGCCTCCTAAGCGATGATCAGGTCGCGGTACTCCACCGCGATTGGCAAGTCTGGGCGCGTGATGATCAACTTCCACCTGTAGTTGGGGAAGATGGAGTGCCTTGGCGCGTCTGGCTTATTCTTGGTGGGCGCGGGGCGGGCAAGACGCGAGCAGGTGCTGAGTGGGTGAGGGCAAAAGCGCTGGGGCTTGGTCCGGTGGGATCGAAGCCTGCGCAACGCATTGCTTTGGTCGGTGAGACAATCGGCGAAGTTCGCAATGTCATGGTCGAAGGCGTTTCGGGAATACTTTCGGTTCATGGGGCCGGGGAGCGGCCAAGTTTTGAAACGTCGAGGCTACAACTTACTTGGTCGAACGGTGCTGTGGCGCAGATGTTTTCGGCCGAAAATCCTGAGGGGCTACGTGGGCCGCAGTTCGATGCGGCGTGGTGTGACGAAATCGCGAAGTGGCGGACTGCGGACGAAACCTGGGACATGCTGCAATTCGGCCTACGTCTTGGTGAGCGACCACAGGTGGTGGCGACCACGACGCCGCGGCGTGTGCCAATTTTGGAACGGCTGATGGAGGATGCGTCGACAGTTGTCAGCCGCTCGACCACTGCGGACAACGCGGGCAATCTCGCGCCCTCGTTTGTTGCAGAGATGATGCGTCGCTACGGCGGAAGCGTTCTCGGGCGGCAGGAGCTGTTTGGAGAGATCATCGCGGACGACGGCGGAGGACTATGGCGCCGCGATTGGATTGAGGAACAGAGAGTTGCCAGTCCGCCACCGTTGAAAAGGATCGTCGTCGCGGTTGATCCGCCGGTTACGGCGACCGTTCAGTCGGATGCCTGCGGAATCGTGGTTGCGGGAGAAGGATTGGATCGGCGCTATTACGTGCTTGCCGATCGCAGTATTCAAGGACGCGAGCCTGCGGTCTGGGCACGGGCAGCAATTGCCGCGAAGAAGGACTTCGACGCAGATCGCGTGGTGGCGGAGGTCAATCAGGGCGGGGATTTGGTGGCGAGCGTACTCCGTCACGTTGATCCGCAATGCCCTGTCCGCAAGGTGCGTGCGACGCGCGGCAAATGGCTTCGCGCTGAGCCCGTGGCTGCTCTTTATGCCGAAGGCCGCGTTGCCCACGTTGGGGCGTTGACTGCGTTGGAAGACGAAATGTGTCTGTTTGGGACGAATGCCTGGGGGCGTGGTCGCAGTCCTGATCGGCTTGATGCCCTGGTGTGGGCGTTGAGCGACCTGATGGAACCTGAGACAGCAGGGCCAGCGGTTCGACTGCTTTGACGTTCTAATTTTCGAAACACAAACCGATGGATGGTTCGCATGGCGCGCATGATGCAGGCGCTGGCGAGATGGCTGTTGCCCAGTCTGCGGTCAGATCCTGGCGCGGCGAAGGCTAGTGCGACTGGTGCGCTGATCGCGGTTGGCGGCCCGGGGCGTGCCGTGTGGAGTCCGCGGGATTATGCAACCTTTGCTCGCGAGGGCTATGGACAGAACGCGATCGTCTATCGATCGGTCCGCATGATCGCCGAAGCTGCTGCCTCCGTTCCGTTGCTGCTTTACGACGGCGACATCGAGCTTAGCGAACATCCGCTGCTGGATTTGATTGCGAGACCGGGGCTTGAGCAGACCGGTGTCGATTTGTTCGAGTCCTGGTACGGACACTTGTTGGTGGCCGGCAACGTGTATGCCGAAGCGGTCGCGGTCGGGCGTGAGATCCGCGAGCTGTTTGTGTTGCGGCCTGATCGCATGAAGGTCGTGCCCGGTAGTGATGGGTGGCCGGAAGCCTATGAATACACTGCGGACGGGCGAACGGTTCGATTTCAGCAGGATTTGGAGGGCGGCATACGTCCCATTCTGCATGTCAGGTTGTTCCATCCGACGAACGATCATTATGGGATGAGCCCAATTGAGGCGGCTGCCTCCGCGATCGATATTCATAACGAGGCGGCAAAGTGGAACAAGGCGCTCTTGGACAATGCCGCACGACCTTCCGGTGCGCTCATCTACGCGGCGCGCGACGGTCATCTGACGGGCGAACAATATGATCGTCTCAAGGCTGAGTTCGAGGGTGGGTTTCAAGGCGCCAGCCATGCCGGGCGGCCTCTGCTACTCGAGGGCGGACTTGACTGGAAACAGCTCAGCCTTAGCCCGAAGGAGATGGATTTCATCGAGGCGAAGAACGCGGCTGCGCGTGAAATCGCCCTTGCGCTGGGTGTGCCGCCGATGCTGCTCGGTATTCCTGGCGACAATACCTACTCAAACTATCAGGAAGCCAACCGGTCGTTCTGGCGGCAGACGGTGTTGCCCATGGTGCACCGGACCGCGAAGGCCATGTCGGCGTGGTTAGGTCCTTCCTTCGGAGGCGGGCTCGAGTTGCGCCCTGATCTCGATCAGATCGAAGCATTGTCGACTGAGCGTGAAGCTCTGTGGTCACGCGTGGAGGGAGCAAGTTTCCTCACGCGTGACGAAAAGCGCGCAGCGGTTGGCTACGGGACGGCCCCTGATGGTGACGGCGCGTATGAGTGAAGCTGGACAAGTTCGGGAGGCTGGCTTGGAAGCGAAATTCTTGTCGCTCGATTTCAAGGGCGTCGATGCCCAAGGGTGTTTTTCCGGATATGCGAGCCTATTCGAGCGGGAGGATCTCGGTCGCGATGTGATTGCCGTCGGCGCCTTTGCGGAGAGCTTGCGTCAGAAGGGGGCGGGGGGCGTCAAGCTGCTGTTTCAGCACGATGCTAATCAACCCATCGGGATCTGGACAGAGCTGCGCGAGGATGCCCGTGGGCTTTTTGCCAAAGGGCAGCTCACGGACGAGGTCGCGCGGGCGCGCGAGGTCGCGTCGTTGATGCGTGCGGGTGCACTGGACGGCTTGTCTATTGGGTTTCGTGCACTCAAGGCACGTCGTGATCCACGCAATGGGATACGCCGTATCGAGAAGGTCGACCTTTGGGAGATATCGGTGGTCACGTTTCCGATGCTTCCGGAGGCGCGGGTTTCACGCGTTAAAGCCGGATCGCTACCGGTGGGTGATCCTACGGAACGAGATTTCGAACGTTGGCTCACGCGGGATGCTGGGCTCACGCGTTCAGAAGCGCGCGCGCTCATGCGTAGCGGCTTCACAGGTTTCCGATCCTTGCGGGATGCGGGCGGAGGCTGTCGCGAAGGCCAGCGGCTCACTGAACGGATCAGTGCTGCCGCGCGTCTTTTGAGGACCAACTGACCGGATCGAGCAGGAAGAAAGTAACCATGTTTACGACACATGATATTGAACGGAAGGGAACGGATGACATCTCCATTGCTTTCGATGACTTTATGCAGGCGTTTGAAGCTTTCAAGGCTGCCAACGATGAGCGTCTGGAGAGCATCGAGAAACGCGTTTCGGCGGATGTCGTCACCACTGACAAGCTTGAACGCATCAACCGTGCGCTCGATGATTTGACGCTGAAGTCGCGACGTCCTCTGCTCGGTGCATCGGGTGGCGTTGCCCGTTCGGCGCTCTCCATCGAGCACCGGAACGCTTTCGATACCTATGTACGGAAGGGGGAAAGCGGCACACTTCGAGAGCTTGAAGGCAAGGCGCTTTCCGTGGGGTCTGATCCGGATGGTGGGTATCTTGTGCCGGAGGAAACGGAAGCGGCGGTCAACTGCGCGCTGAAAGATATCTCTCCTATCCGGGCGATCTCCGGTGTGAGGCAGGTTTCCGGCTCCATTTACAAGCGACCGTTTGCTGTATCGGGTCCGGATACGGGCTGGATCGGGGAGACCGCAGCGCGCGTTGAGACGGCGACGCCAACGCTTGCAGAGCTGTCGTTTCCCACGATGGAACTTTACGCAATGCCTGCGGCGACTTCGAGCTTGCTCGATGACAGTGCCGTCGACATCGATGCCTGGCTGGCGGAAGAAGTGCGTATCGCCTTTGCGGAACAGGAGGGCCAAGCCTTTGTCGCCGGCGATGGTGTGAATAAGCCGAAAGGATTTCTCAGCTATACGACCGTCGACAACGCTGCGTGGGAATGGGGCAAGGTCGGTGTTTTGACGTCGGGTGTTGCCGGAGACTTTGCTGCGTCTAATCCTGGCGACATTCTGATTGATCTCATTTACGCGGTGCGTTCGGGTTATCGGGCGAATGCTCACTTCGTCATGAACCGGTCAACGCAGGCGGAGATCCGAAAGCTCAAAGACAACGATGGTCATTACCTATGGCAGCCGGGCGCGCGACCTGGTGAAGCTCCTTCCTTGTTGGGCTTCCCCGTGGCGGAGGCGGAGGACATGCCGGATATCGCGGCGGATGCGCTTGCCGTGGCCTTCGGCGATTTCAGGCGCGGCTATCTGATCGTGGACCGACTGGGTATTCGCGTGCTGCGAGACCCTTATTCCGCGAAGCCCTACGTGTTGTTTTATACGACGAAGCGTGTGGGCGGTGGCATCCAAGATTTCGATGCGATCAAGCTTTTGCAGTTCAGCGCCTAGTCGCTGAATTCCGCGACACGACGATTCATTGGGATGGGCGCTGGCCGTTGGGGTCGCGCCCTTTTTTGTTTCCGCCAGCGGGTCTCCTCTGCCGCTGCCGGAGAGTGCAGGGCCGCCTGACACGCCACATACGGCGGTCCTGCCGCTTTCTTTTTAAAGACGGCTGTCAGGCTGTTCGTTGAACTGGAATGGCAAAACCGGTTGTCGAGAATAGGTGACCTAATGGCTCTCGTCCTGCAAAGCGGCCCGGCTTCCGAACCCGTTTCGGTTGAGGAGGCGAAGGGATATCTGCGCATTGACGGAAATAGCGAGGATGCCCTCGTCTCCAGTCTAATCCTGACGTCGCGCCTGCATGTCGAGGCGGCTCTTGGGGTGGCGTTGATAACGCAGGATTGGCGGTTGGTTCTGGATCACTGGCCGCGTTCGGGAGCGGTGCGGTTGCCGCTTCGCCCTCTACAGTCAGTGAACGCAGTGCGTGTGTTCGATGCCGATGGAGGGCACGCCACGGTCGATCCCGCCCGCTACGTGGTCGACACTGCGGGAACGCCAGCGCGTTTGATCGCGACGGTTGCTGGCTGGCCTAAGCCGACCCGCGTCGGCAACGGGATAGAGATCGATCTGACAGCCGGCTATGGAGGTGCGCTTGAGGATGTGCCTGAACCCATCCGCCAAGCGCTGCTGTTACTCGTCGCCCATTGGTATGAGCACCGCGACCCGATCGAAATCGGATCGGATGGGGTGGCTATTCCGGCTAGTGTTTCCCGGTTGTTGAAGCCCTATCGAATGGTGCGCGTATGACCCGAGGTGGGGATGTTCGCATTGGCGACCTGCGGCAACGTGTTGGTATTGAACGTGTTGTGCGCGTCACGGATGGTGGCGGCGGTGCGGAAGAAGAATGGGACATGGTGGCTGAAGTCTGGGCGGCCGTGATGCCGTTGACAGGCACCGAACGCGTCGAAGCCGATGCCGTTAATGGGAACGTCTCCCACGAGATCTGGATGCGTTATCGCCCGGATGTCGCTCCTGATATGCGGCTGCGCCTTGGGCCTCGGCTGTTCGACGTACGGGCCGTCATGGATGTCGAAGAACGTCGCCGGTTTCTGCGGTGCTTATGCGAGGAGCGGGATCTGTGAAGGTGGGCGTGACGCTGCGTGGATTAAGCAGCAAAGCACGCTCGTCACGCAGACGTCTGGTGGAAGAGCGGATTGCCAGGCTCATTGCAAAGCGTGGACGGCGTGTTCGTCGGTTCTCCCTCAACCTTCGTGAGATGCGGGTGAGGACCTAATGGCGAGTGCTGGATGGGCATTGCAAAAGGCTGTTTACGCCGCCCTGTCGGGTGACGCGGCTCTTACGGCGCGGCTCGGGTCGAACCAAGTTTTCGATGACGTGCCGCGCGAAGCCGAGTTTCCTTACGTCGCGTTCGGCCCAACGGTTGAGCGGGACTGGAGCACCGGGTCTGAGGTGGGGCGTGAACATGTATTCGTTTTGCATGTGTGGTCGCGGCATAGCGGACGACGAGAGACGGTTGAAGTGATGGATGTCGTGCGAGCCGCACTGCATGAGCGGCCTCTTACTCTCGACGGACACCGACTCATAAACCTCCGGCATGAGATGTCGGAGGTACGACGCGATGAGGATGGCGAGACCTATCAAGGGATCGTGCGGTTCCGGGCTGTCACGGAGCCTGAGGTTTAAACAGCATTGGCCCGCACGCATTCCTGCGTCATGACGCGGTGATGACGCCGGTTGGGATGAAGGTGCGTTGCGGGCCAGTTGGTTGTGCCGAGTGCGACTTTAAAAAAGGACGATCCGAATGGCGGCTCAAAAGGGCAAAGACCTGTTGCTGAAGGTCGATAGCGATGGGTTGGGCAGCTTTGTTACGGTTGCGGGATTGCGAACGCGAAGTCTCGTTTTCAACGCGGAGACGGTGGACGTCACGCATCAGGAGTCGGCTGGGCATTGGCGTGAGTTGCTCGCAGGTGCGGGTGTTAAAAGTGCCCGGCTGACGGGCGCTGGGATTTTTAAAGACGAAGCCTCAGACGAGACGGTGCGGGCGTATTTTTTTAACGGCTCGATTCGCTCCTGGCAGGTGGTGATTCCGGATTTGGGCACGATGACCGGACTGTTCCAGATCACCTCATTTGAGTTCAACGGTCGCCACGATGGGGAAGTCAATTTTGAGCTGTCGCTGGAAAGCGCCGGCGAAATCGATTTTGCGGCGGCTTGAGACAACAGGAGCAGTTGGAATGGCGAACCGGCATCGCGGTGAGATCGAGGCGCAACTGGATGGCAAGGCTTTCACGCTGTGTCTGACGTTGGGCGCGCTTGCGGAATTGGAAGCGGTTTTCGGGCATGATGACATGGTGGGGCTGGCATCGCGTTTTGAACGCGGGCGGATTTCGGCAAGAGACGCCCAGCGTGTGATCGGGGCCGGGCTCCGAGGGGCGGGTTACGATATTTCCGATGCGGTGGTTGCCTCTATGCAAGCGGAGGGCGGTGCGGCGGTGTTCGTAGACATCGTCGCTCGGCTGCTTTCAGTGACGTTCGGAGGTTCTGAAGGGACTTCTTCCAGTGGAGAGCCGGAGCCTCAGCGGGAGGCGGAGGGGATTGCGGGTGTCCCTTTCCCTGGGACGAGGTGATGGCCGTGGGCTTAGGCCTGCTTGGGTTGGCGCCTGCTGAGCTCTGGGCAATGACGCCGCGTGAGTTCGAAGCTGCGCTGCGTGGCCGTCTGGGCCGTGGCTCAAGATTATCGGCGCTCTCGCGAGAAGATCTGGGCCACCTGATGCGCGCATATCCAGATCGAAAGGACTGATCCATGGGTGACTTCGATGAAGGGCTCGAGACGTGGACGGTTGTAGTGGATGCGGACACGCGGGCGTTGCGTCAGGAGTTGGACGTTGCGTCAACGCTCGGGCGGCGGTTTTCGAATTCTCTGGTCAAGGCTTTTGAGGGGATTGCGGTCAAGGGGCGTAGCCTGGGGGAGGTGTTGCGGGGGCTGACGGCTGATCTCTCAGGCATCGTTCTCAAAGCTGCTTTCAAACCGCTCGAACAGGGATTTGGATCACTTGTTTCGGGATTGTTTGCGGGCGGACTTGGTGTTGCCCGGGGTGCACCAACCCCTTTGCCGGTTCCCTTTGCCAAGGGCGGCGTCGTGCAAAGCCCTTTCACATTTCCGGTGAAAGGTGGCGTTGGCTTGGCTGGCGAAGCCGGCGCCGAAGCCATTATGCCGTTGGCCAGGGGGCGGGACGGTCGACTCGGTGTTGTGGCACAGGGTGACCGCGCGGGAATCAATGTTGTGGTCAATGTCACGACACCGAACGCGGAAAGTTTTCAGCGCGCGCAGACACAGGTGGCGGCTGCAATGGCGCGCGCGATCTCTATGGGGCAGCGCAATCTCTAGGTGGGCGGGCTAACTGGCTATGTCGTTTCATGAGGTGCGCTTTCCCAGCGGGATTTCCCGGGGAGCGCAAGGTGGACCGGAACGCCGGACGGATGTCGTGGTGCTGGGTTCCGGCTTCGAAGAGCGCAACAGCCGGTGGGCGGATTCGCGGCGCAGTTTTAATGCGGGATACGGCGTACGTTCCTTGGATGATCTGCACGCGGTGATCACCTTCTTCGAAGAGCGGCGTGGGCGGCTTTACGGGTTTCGTTGGCGAGATCATAGCGACTGGAAGTCGTGTACGCCCGGACAGGTGCCGAGCGCTGAGGACCAGGTGATTGGTGTGGGGGACGGTGCCCGCGCCGTATTTCCGCTGACCAAGACTTATGGTGGCGCGGATGCGCCGTGGGTTCGGGAGATCAAGAAGCCGGTGGCTGAGAGCGTGCTCGTTGCGATCGATGGAACGCCGGTGGCTGAGGGTGAGGTGTTCTCGGCTGATACGACGCGTGGGCTCGTGACGTTTTTGCCTGGTTATGAACCGGAGGCAGGTGCGGTTGTGTCGGCTGGGTTCGCGTTTGATGTCCCGGTCCGTTTCGATACCGACAAGCTTGAAGTCAACGTACAGGGATTTACGCACGGAGCCCTCCCTAACATTCCCGTTGTTGAGATCCGCCTATGAAGCAACTGCCCGAGGGATTGGCTGCAAAGCTTACCAGCGGTGTGACGACGCTGTGTTGGTGTTGGCGATTGAAACGGCATGATGGTGTGACGCAAGGCTTCACAGATCATGATCGAAACGTTCTTTTCGACGAGACCGTATTTGAGGCGGCTACGGGCTTCACGGCTAGTGAAATACGGGACTCCGTCGGGCTGAGCGTCGATAACTTGGAGGTGACGGGTGCGCTAACGTCAGAACGGCTGACGGAGACTGATCTGGCGGCTGGCCTCTACGATGATGCGCAGGTCGAGATTTTCCGGGTCGATTGGGAGGCTCCGGAAAATCGTGTGCTGATGCGCTCGGGAAGCCTCGGAGAGGTGCGCCGCGCGGGCATAGGTTTTGCGGCCGAAGTTCGTGGGCTTGCGCATTACCTGCAGCAGACCAAAGGCAGGGTTTTCCAATACACGTGTGGGGCCGATCTTGGAGATCATCGCTGCAAGGTTGCTCTGGACACAGCGGAATACACTTCTGCGGGTGAGGTCGTCACGGTCATCAGCCCTCGCCGCTTCAGCGTTAGCGGGCTCGAACTTTTCGCAAACGGTTGGTTTACTCGCGGGCTTCTGACTTTCTCGAGTGGAGCTGCGAGCGGTCAGTCGATAGAAGTAAAATCGCACTCCAAGCCGGGAAGCGGCATTCAGATCGAGTTGTGGACTGCGGCACGGGCACCGCTCGAACCGGGGCACACGTTTCTCATCCGCGCGGGCTGCGACAAGACACTCGTTACGTGCCGGGAGAAGTTTTTCAACGCCGCGAATTTTCGTGGCTTCCCGCATATGCCCGGCAACGACTTCGTGGCGGCGTACGCGCCGAGCCGGACTAACAAAAGCTGACCGGATTGAACTCAATGGCAACCGTGGACGTCTCGCCAACTGAAGCGTGCGGCGCGTGGATGGCTTCCTCTGATGACGTGGTGCGTCTGGCGCGTGCGTGGATTGGGACACCTTACCATCACCAAGCCAGCCGTTGCGGGGTGGGGACCGATTGCCTGGGGCTCATACGCGGAGTTTGGAGGGAGCTCTACGGATCTGAGGTGCAGCAGCCCATAGCCTATACGCGTGACTGGTCTTCGCGAGCGGGAGAGGAACTGCTTCTAAGAGCGGCTCGCACGTATCTCGTGGAGCTGCCACCAGATGTGATCGCGGCGGGGCAGGTCCTGGTGTTTCGCTACCGCTGCGGCTTTGCGGCAAAGCACTGCGGACTTGCGACGAGCCCGGTGGCGTTTGTGCACGCCATGGAGGGCGTTGCGGTTAGCGAGGTTGCGTTGACCTCTTGGTGGCGTCGACGCATTGCTGGCGTGTTTTCGTTTCCTGGGATCAATTGAGAATGGCAACACTGGCCTTGGCCGCTGCAGGCGCCGCTGTCGGCAGCGCGGTTCTGCCTGCCGGCATGAGTGTGCTCGGGGTAACGATCTCGGGCGCGACCATCGGGTCGCAGATTGGAGCGCTTGCCGGAGCCTACGTCGCATCGTCCACTGAAGGCGCGGCGATCCCACGGATCTATGGCCGTGTGCGGCTCGGGGGCCAAGTGATTTGGGCAACGGATTTTGAAGAAGAGGTCCGCACGACAACCGAGACGTCCGGTGGCGGGAAGGGTGTTTCCAGCGGTGGAGGCGGCATCGAACGTGTTGAGTATCGGTATTATGCCAACTTCGCGGTGGCGATCTGCGAAGGCGAGATTAGCGGTTTAAGACGCGTATGGGCCGACGGTGCCGAGATTGATCTGTCACGCTATGTGACGCGGTTTTATCGTGGTTCTGAGACGCAGCCCGTTGATTCACTCATCTCCGCGCGGGAGGGGAGAGATCAGGCTCCGGCCTATCGGGGAACGGCGTATGTTGTGTTTGAGCGTCTGCCTTTGGCGCGGTTCGGCAATCGGCTGCCACAGCTGTCGTTTGAGGTTTATCGCTCGGTCGAACCGTTTGCCGAGGAGATCCGCGGGGTTGTGCTGATACCGGGATCGGGCGAATTTGTCTATGCGCCCGAGCCGGTGGTGCGGACGTTCGGATACGGTGGAACCAGAGCTGAAAACGTCCACACCCTGCAAGGTGCCAGCGACTGGCAGGTGGCGCTCGATCAGCTTGAAGATGAGCTGCCGAACGCGAAGAATGTTTCGCTCATTGTGAGTTGGTTCGGAACGGATCTGCGTGCTGGTCACTGCGCGATACGCCCGGGTGTTGATATTGCGGAGAAGACGACCGAACCCTTTACGTGGCGCGCCGGTGGCGCGATGCGGGCTCAGGCACATCTTATCAGTACGCATGATAGCGCGGCGGCCTATGGAGGGACGCCAGCCGATAGAACGGTGGTCGATGCCATCCGCGATCTCAAGCAGCGCGGCATCGGCGTTACGCTAACGCCATTCCTTTTAATGGACGTGCCCGATGGGAACGCGTTGGCCAATCCCTACGGTGGGGCTTCGCAACCTGCTTACCCGTGGCGTGGCCGTATTACATGCCATCCCGCTCCAGGTCAGCCGGGGAGCCCTGATAAGACGGCGACGGCAGCCACGCAGATTGCAGCCTTTGTCGGAACGGCGGAGGCGGCTGACTTCGATATTTCTGGTCGGACCGTTTCCTATTCGGGGCCCTCGGAGTGGTCCTATCGACGGATGGTGCTGCATCTGGCGCATCTCGCGAAGGCCGGGGGTGGGGTTGATACCTTCGTAATTGGAACCGAGCTGCGCGGGTTAACCTGGGTGCGAGACGGGGAGGGGAGCTATCCCTTCGTGGCTGCGCTTTGTGCGTTGGCGGATGACGTCAAAGCCGTGCTTGGTGCAGGCTGCAAGATTACGTATGCAGCGGATTGGTCTGAGTACTTCGGACATCAACCGCAGGATGGCTCCGGAGACGTGTGCTTTCATCTCGATCCCTTATGGGCGTCAGAGTCGATCGATGCCATTGGGATTGACTGTTATTGGCCGCTGGCGGATTGGCGCGATGGGCGAGAACACCTCGACTACGTCGGGGGGCATCGTTCGATTTACGACCTCGCATATCTGCGCAGCAATCTCGTCGGGGGCGAAGGGTTCGACTGGTATTATGCGAGCCCGACGGATCGTGATGTGCAGGCGCGTACGCCGATCACCGACGGAGCGGGAAAGCCCTGGGTGTTCCGTTACAAGGATGTCCGAAGCTGGTGGATCAACGCTCATTTCAATCGGCCCGGCGGTGTTGAGGACGTGGCCGCAACGGAATGGGTGCCTCAGTCCAAGCCTATCTGGTTCATGGAGATTGGTTGTCCGGCAGCGGACAAAGGCGCGAACCAACCTAACGTTTTTGTCGATCCGAAAAGTTCGGAGACGGCGTTGCCGTACTACTCGAACGGTGCGCGCGATGACCTTATGCAACGTTGCTACATCCGTGCCTTCGTCAGCGGTTTTGACCCAGATGCGGATGGATACGTCGCTGGGCTCAATCCCGTCTCCGAGGTTTATGGCGGGCGGATGGTCGATTGCGAGAGGATCTACGCCTACTGCTGGGATGCTCGTCCGTATCCGGCTTTTCCTCAGAACCTCGAAGCCTGGGGAGATGGAGCGAACTGGCGTCTTGGGCATTGGTTGAGCGGACGGCTTGCGAGTGTACCGTTGTCGGAGCTTGTTGAGGCGATCTTGCGGGACTTCGATTTCGATCGCTTCGAAGCGGAAAGCTTGCAGGGAATGGTGCCGGGTTACATCGTCGATCGCGCGATGAGTGCGCGAGATGCGCTGCAGCCGTTGGGGCTCGCGTATTTCTTCGATGCTGTCGAGAGTCAAGGCGCGATTGCTTTCCGGCATCGCGGTGCCAGTGGTCTTGCTGCTGATTTCGTTGAGGCCGATCTTGTTGAGGGCGACCCAGACACGCCGCTGGCAACGGTTGTGCGTGGGCAAGAGACTGACCTGCCTGCGTCGGCAAAACTCAACTATATCTCTAGTCTGTCGGACTATCAGCAAGCGGTGGTGGATGCACGGCGGCTTGTCGGAGCAAGTGGCCGTTTAGGCCGGGCGGATTTGCCTATCGTACTTGAGGCGGACCAAGCGACGCGTATTGCGGAGAGCTGGCTGTTTGAGACGTGGGCGTCGCGGGAGCGTGCGAGTTTCATTCTGCCGCCGAGCCAGATCGGGCTCGAGCCTGGGGACGTCGTGCGTCTGACCCGCCTTGGGAACGAACAACTTTTTCGTATCACGGAGATAGGAGACCACGGCGCCCGCGAAATCGAGGCGCGGAGCATCGATCCGGATATCTACGTGGGCGGTTCAGCTCCCGATAGAGAAGCAAGTGGGGTCGGACCGATCGATGTCGGACGCCCAAAAGTGGAACTTCTTGATCTTCCGTTGCTCACCTCAGATGAGGACACTCATGCCGCCTGCGGAGCCTATTTTGCGGCTTTGAAGTCACCTTGGCCGGGAGCAATCGCTCTTTATGGATCGCCTGAAGAGGCGGGCTATCGGCTTCGGTCTACGGCTGCTGCGCCAGCGATTTTGGGCGAGACGATCGAATCGCTACCGCCGGGACCGATTGCCCGGATTGATCATGCGCACCGGCTTCAGGTGTCTGTTTCTGGTGGTGAGCTGTATTCGGTTTCTCGACTTCAATTGTTGGCTGGGGCCAATGCCGCGGCCGTGCGTACCGGCGCCGGTGATTGGGAGATCCTGCAATTTGAAATGGCCGAATTGATCGGATCGGGGACCTATCTTCTGTCGGACTTATTGCGCGGGCAAGCAGGCAGCGAAGGCGCGATGCAAGCAGGTGAGCCCATCGCAGCGGGTGCGCCATTCGTGATGCTCAATGGCGCGATTGCACGCGTTGATCTCAGTCCAGAAGAGCTGGGGCTGCCCTATTTCTGGCGCTATGGCCCGGCGAACCGGGATCTCGCCGACGCTTCCTACGATCAACAGCAATATGCGTTTCGCGGCATTGGTCTCAGGCCCTATGCGCCGGTTCATTTGCGGGGGAGGCGTGCGGGCGGTGAGCTTGAGGTGACGTGGGTACGTCGCACGCGGGTTGGGGGCGACAGTTGGGGGACGTCAGTCGTGCCGTTGGCCGAAGAATTCGAACGCTATGAGATCGATATTCTTCGGCCGGATGGTTCGGTGGCGCGGACGCTGACGTCTGACACTTCGTCGGTAACGTATACGATCAGTGCCCAGATGGAAGATTTCGGCGGCGCACAGGAGCAGGTTCGTGTGCGCATTGCTCAGCTAAGCGCGGTTTTCGGCCGTGGGGCTTCAGCGACCGCGGTCCTCTGACTGGATAAACCACGACAAGGATATGTGTGATGGCAGCAAGCGAGCAGCCTGGCTGGCTTACGCAGGCATGGGAGGAGTTTGGCCAACGCGAAGTTAGTGGAGCTCGTCACAACGATCGTATTCTTGAGTTCTTTCGGGAGCTTGGACACGAGAGTGTTCGCCGGGATGAGGTGGCGTGGTGCGCTGTATTCCTGGGGGCAAGTTTGGAACGTTCGGGTGTTGCAAGTACGCGGTCGCTCATGGCGCGGTCTTACGTGGAGTGGGGAGTTCCCTTAGCGGCAGAGCGTTTTGGTGCTGTTGTTGTTCTCAGTCGAGGTCGTGATACGGCGCTGGGCCATGTCGGGTTTCTAGTCGGATGGACGGAGACGCGCCTGTGGCTGTTGGGCGGTAACCAAGCAAATGAAGTCAACGTTACGGCTTTTAATCGCGCGCGGCTTGTGGCGCTGCGATGGCCCAAACGCGAAACTGGCGTTTCAAGTCCTCGCTCAGACGACTTCTTTGAGTTGTCGCTTGCGCATGTCCTAGAGATGGAGGGCGGATATACCGACGATCCGCATGATCCTGGTGGTCCGACGAACAAGGGGATCACGTTGGCGACGTTCGCGGCTTGGCGTGGGCTCAAAGTTACATCTGAGCGCAGAGATGATCTGATCACCGGCTTGCGGCGTATTTCCGAATCCGAAGTCACCGAAATTTACCGGCAACGTTATTGGCGTCCCGCGGGCTGCTCGAGTTTGGCCCCGGCGCTCGCGTTCATGCATTTCGATGCCGCGGTCAACCACGGTGTGGGTACTGCAATTCGTATTTTGCAGGAAGCGAGTGGGGCTGCCGTCGACGGGGAGATCGGAGCAGAAACGCGCGGGAGGATTGCTGCCATGCCGATTATTGATCTTATTCGGACGTACGCTGAGATCCGCCGGCGCCGATATCGGTCGTTGCCGCATTTCTGGCGGTTCGGACGCGGCTGGCTGTCGCGGGTTGAAAAGACATTGGAGGGGGCGAAAACATTGCCGCCTCTTGGCCAAGTTTCGGCAAGCAAACCAAACCTGTCTATCGAGCAGCGAAATGGAGATGCAAGTATGAGTTCTCAGCAACCATCCTCAGACGTCACGCCAAAGTGGTGGGGTGAGTCCATGACCGTGTGGGGCGCTTTGATCGCTGCGGCGGCCAGCGTTTTGCCAGCCATCGCGCCGATTGTGGGGCTGGATATTACGGCTGATCTGGTGCGGCAGGTGGGGGAAGAGGTCCTACAAGTCGGACAGGCTCTTACGGCTCTCGTGGGAACCTTGATGGCAATTTATGGGCGTACTCAAGCAAAACGGCCGCTTATGCGGAAAGCTATGAGCTTGAAGCTATAGGCGTTTGAGGCGTTTCACACGCTGGTGCCAAATGGGGATGCGCAAAGCCCATTCAACGGCTAGGATTTCTCTTACGCTTCCTTAATAAGGGGGGTCGGGAAACAAATCGGGGCACATTCCATTGCGCGTTCTTGTCGTTGAAGATGATCAGGATCTCAATCGTCAACTTGTCGACGCCTTAAGTGGTGCTGGATACGCTGTTGACTCCGCCAGTGATGGGGAGGAGGGCTACTTTCTTGGTGATACCGAGCCCTATGATCTTGTGATCCTCGATATTGGCCTGCCCAAGATGGACGGCATCTCGATCCTTGAGCAATGGCGGCGCTCTGACCGGAAGATGCCGGTGATCATTCTTACTGCGCGCGACCGCTGGAGCGACAAGGTGCAGGGCATCGATGCGGGTGCCGACGACTATCTGGCGAAGCCGTTCCACATGGAAGAGTTGCTCGCGCGTGCTCGTGCACAGATGCGGCGCGCATCAGGACATGCTTCTAGCGAGATTGAATGTGGGAGTGTCCGGCTCGATACCAAATCGGCCCGGGTTACGTGTGACGGGACGCAGATTAAGCTGACGTCTCACGAATATCGTCTACTTGCGTATTTGATGCACCATAACGGACGCGTTGTTTCGCGGACGGAACTCGTTGAGCATCTGTATGATCAGGACTTTGATCGAGATTCAAACACGATCGAAGTGTTTATTGGGCGGCTTCGCAAGAAAATTCCGACGGATGTGATTGAGACCGTGAGGGGGCTGGGCTACCGCATGAGTTGCGGCGGCGGCGATGAAGCTTAACTCTCTCGCTTTTCGTATGTTTGCTACGTCAGCAGTGTGGACACTGCTGGCGCTACCTCTCGCTGGCTTGCTCATTTACTCGCTCTATCGCGAGGATGTTCAGACCAGTTTTGATGGCCAACTACAGAAGCTCGTGATCGCGATGGATGTGGATAGTATGGCCGCGACCGGTAATGAGCCTGTGGCACCTACGAACCGCTATGAACCTCTATTTGAGGTCAGCAAGTCGGGCTGGTACTGGCAGATTTCGCCGGTCGGGGATGCGGCGGGGCCTGTTCTTGCATCTGTTTCCCTGGGTAACGCGCGCCTCACGTCCCCATATGCGCTTGGGTATCCAGTGGACCCGGAGACGAATACCCGTTGGCGCAATGATGTGGGTCCCAGTGGCGAGCGTGTTCGGATCGTCGAAATTCTCGATACATTGCGAAATGACCCGGACGGTCAGCAGTATTCGATTATCGTTGCTGGGCCGCTTGAATGGTTTGAAACGTCGATCGTGAATTTCCGTAACCGGCTTACGATAGCCTTGGCCTTGGTAGGGCTTGGCTTGATGCTGGTTACGTTGTTCCAGATCCGATTCGGCCTAGCGCCACTGAAGCGGGTGCAACGCGCCCTGGCAGAGATACGATCGGGCCGGGCGACATGCCTTGAAGGCCAGGTCCCAACAGAGATTGAACCGCTACAAGAAGAGCTTAACGCGCTGATCCAGTCAAATCTCGATATCGTGGAACGGGCGCGTACGCAGGTTGGCAATCTCGCACACGCCTTGAAGACACCGCTGGCGGTAGTGACCAACGAAGCGCGCGAGCACAAGGGACCGCTCGGCGAAAAGGTGGCCGAACAGGCTAAAATCATGGGTGATCAAATCACTCATTACCTTGATCGTGCGCGGATGGCGGCCCGGGTGAGCGTTATCGGCCGTTCAACGCCCGTTTTACCTGTCGTCGAACCGTTGGCCCGCGCTCTTGAGCGGATATACCGCGATAAGGGTGTCAGCATTACCGTGACGTGTCCCGAGGATGCGAAGTTCCAAGGAGAGAAGCAGGATTTAGAGGAGATGCTTGGCAACCTGCTCGACAATGCGGCTAAGTGGTCGCGTGGGAGCGTCTACCTCAGCGTGGCGGTACCACGTCGGACTGCGCGGCCTCAGCAGCGTCGGCTTAAGATTGTTGTGGAGGATGATGGGCCGGGGCTGACGAGTGAGCAACGAGCTCGTATTGGTCAGCGCGGACTAAGGTTGGATGAAACCAAGCCTGGGTCGGGTTTGGGGTTGTCGATTGTGATCGAGTTGGCTCAGTCCTACCGAGGCAGCCTCGGGCTCGATGAATCGGCGAAGGGTGGATTGCTCATCCGTTTGGATCTTCCGGCCGTGTAGTTCGGTGTTACGGGCTTGTGATGGGGCTTCGGTGGCTGTTCGGCCACAGCGGCGTCGAACTTTTGCCCGAATCCAAAGTGTTATCGGCAATACAATGCTGCCATTGTTATGAAGCTCCCTAACGCAATGCGCGGCTCAGTATTTGTCCAGGCGCGGTTATCCGCACCTGAACCAGCAGGAAACGTACGATGGGCAAATTGCCGTTCTCCGTAACGGGTGTTGCAACCGGTTCGGTTTTAAAGTGCCTTGTTGTTGCAGGAGCTGCGCTTGTGCTGGCTGGTTGCGGTCCTGAAGGGCCGACGAAGGCTGATACCGGTACGGTGGTCGGCGCTGTTGCCGGCGGCATCATTGGCAACCAAGTTGGCAACGGCACGGGGCGTGTTCTTGCGACGGTAGCGGGTGCGTTCGTCGGCGGTATCGTCGGTCATTCCATCGGTCAGTCGCTTGATGAGCAGGATCGGATGTTGGCGCAGGAAGCCGAATATGCGGCTCTAGAGACTGGCCAGTCAGGTGTCGCCCGGCCTTGGCGGAACCCCGATAATGGACACTATGGCGAGGTCGTACCGACCCGTACTTATCGGCGTGGTGAATACGATTGTCGTGACTTTAAGCATACCGTTTATATTGACGGGCGGCCGCAGACGATGAGCGGAACGGCCTGCCGTAATCCGGATGGAACTTGGCGCAACGTGGGTTGATCCGTGGCGTGATTGGGTTGCGACCTATAGAGCCGGTTCAGCCTACGGGCCTTGTGTTATTGGGTTCATCACCTTAATCCAAATCCGAGGCTCGGATTTGGATGGCAAATGGTTCTCTGGATAGGGTTTGCGGCATTAACTGCAGCCGTAATTGCGGTTATTACTCGGCCCCTGCTGAGTGCGCGTGTGCAGGCGGCTGCATCGCGTCAAGCGGATTTGGCCGTTTATCGAGACCAAATGGCTGAAATTGAAGCCGAGCGTGCGCGTGGTCTTATCGAAGCAGCGGAAGCAGAAAGCGCCCGCGCGGAGCTCGGCCGCCGTGTGTTGGCAGTTGCTGGTTCCGGTCAGGGCGATGATACCGGAACGACTGGGATCGGAGAGCGGTATCGCTCATGGGTGTCTGTGGCCTCTGCAGTGCTCATCGCCTTAGCTGGTGCGGGTGTTTATCTAAGTCTCGGTGCTCCCGATCTGCCCAGCAAGCCCCATGCAGCGCGTCTCACCACTCCTAACCAAAATGCAACTGTCGCCGATCTTATCGGCAGGGTCGAGGCTGAGCTGCGCGCACATCCCGAAGACGGCCGGGGTTGGGATGTTCTTGCTCCGGTTTATCTCCGACTGCAGCGCTTTGCTGAAGCGGCCAATGCCTACGCGCAGGCCATTCGCTTGCAGGGCGAAAGCCCAAAGCGACTTGCAGGCTTCGCTGAAGCGACCATTCTCGACAACGACGGGATTGTGACGGAACCTGCACGCAAAGCTTATCAGCGTCTGTTGGAGAGCCAGCCCGATTTTGCTGAAGCACGTTTCTGGCTAGCTGTAGCGCTGGAACAGGATGGCAAAGGCGATGCTGCAGCGGACGCGTATCGCGCGTTGCTGGCATCCGCACCTGAAGATGCCCGATGGAAAGAAGTCGTTGCTCAGCGCTTAGCCACCGTCACAGGGCAACCGGTAGAGGCAGGCAACGAGAATAAGGCAGAAGACAAGACAGCTGCGGTTCAGCCGAATGGTTCGCCGGAAAGCTCAGAGACTCCGCGAGGTCCATCTGCGGCCGATATCGCTGCAGCGCAATCGATGACAGCGGAGCAGCGGAGTCAGTTCATCAGTCAAATGGTCACTCAGCTTGCGGCCCGACTTGAGCAAAAGCCTGATGATCTTGCGGGGTGGATACGGTTGGTACGTGCCTATACGGTGTTGGGCCGGAAGGACGACGCGTTGGCGGCGCTTGATCGCGCGAGAAAGACATTTCCTGACGGCAGCGAGAATAGGGCGGCGCTCGACGGCTTGGCTGTCGAACTCGGTCTTGGAACGTGACGGATCTTAAGGAACATCATGACGCGTAAGCAGAAAAGAGGGGTTCTTATCGGCGGCGGGGTTGCTCTGCTGGCCGTTGCAGCCATCCTGGTTATGTTTGCGCTGCGTGATACGATCGTTTTTTTTCAGACGCCGAGCGATGTCGCGGCTCACAAGGTTGAAGCTGGTAAACGCTTTCGGCTTGGTGGGTTGGTGGCGGAAGGATCGGTGAAGCGGGGCGCTGGAACCAAGGTCCAGTTTGCCGTAACCGATACACTTGAGACTGTGAATGTCACTTATGAAGGGATACTTCCGGATCTTTTCCGGGAAGGCCAAGGCGTGGTGACGGAGGGCAAGCTGACGGATGCCGGTCTCTTTGTGGCCGATACCGTGCTTGCGAAGCACGACGAAAATTATATGCCGCCGGAAGTGGCGGATGCGCTGGAGAAGAAGGGCGTGAAGCTCGGGCAGGGTGCGACTCATCCGGGCAATCAGTAATCGGCAGGAAAGGGTCTCAAGGCGATGATCATTGAATTGGGCCACTTCGCGCTTGTGCTCGCGGTCGTGGTTGCACTCTTTCAGATGATCGTTCCGATGTGGGGGGCGCGTACGGGTGATGTTCGCATGATGGCGACCGGCGAACCCGCGGCGCTCGCGCAGTTCATCCTTTTGCTTCTCTCATTTTGTGCGCTCACCTACGCGTACGTCACATCGGATTTCTCCGTCGCGAACGTGACCGCTAACTCGCACTCAGCGAAGCCGCTGATCTATCGAATTTCTGGTGTATGGGGAAACCACGAAGGCTCCATGCTTTTGTGGGTGCTTATTCTGGCGCTGTTTGGCGCTCTGGTTGCTGTCTTCGGGGGTAATCTACCCTCGCGACTACGAGCCAACGTCCTGTCAGTGCAGTCGTCGATCGCCTTGGCGTTCGGTCTGTTTATTCTGTTTACGTCGAACCCGTTCTTACGACTTGACCCTGCCCCCTTCGAGGGACGTGGTCTCAACCCAATCCTGCAGGATCCAGCCCTCGCGTTTCACCCGCCTTTTCTTTACGCGGGCTATGTCGGGTTTTCGATGGCGTTCTCTTTCGCCATCGCAGCGTTGATTGAAGGCCGGACAGATGCGGCCTGGGCGCGCTGGGTTCGACCATGGACCTTGGCGGCGTGGATGTTTTTGACGCTCGGCATCGCGATGGGGTCTTGGTGGGCTTACTACGAGCTCGGTTGGGGTGGTTGGTGGTTTTGGGATCCCGTCGAGAATGCTTCGTTTATGCCTTGGCTTGCCGGTACGGCGCTGTTGCATTCAGCACTTGTCATGGAGAAGCGCGAGGCTCTGAAAGTCTGGACCGTTCTGCTGGCGATCCTGACGTTTTCACTCTCTCTGATGGGCACGTTCCTTGTACGCTCCGGTGTTCTGACATCCGTGCACGCGTTTGCTGTTGATCCCGAACGCGGTGTTGCGATTTTGGGGATCATGGTGCTGTTCATTGGCGGCGGGCTAACGCTCTATGCGTTCCGTGCGGGCCAGTTGCGGCAGGGCGGCCTGTTTGCGCCGATCAGCCGTGAAGGCAGTCTCGTGCTCAACAACGTGCTGTTGACGACGGCCACGGTTACTGTCCTGGTCGGTACGCTCTATCCACTCGCGCTAGAGGGGGTTACCGGAGAAAAAATTTCCGTAGGGCCGCCCTACTTTAACATGACGTTTGTGCCCTTGATGGTGCCGTTGCTCTTGGCGATGCCTTTCGGTCCGTTATTGGCGTGGAAGCGTGGCGATATCCGCGGAGCGGCGGAACGGCTTGCGGTTGCGGCGCTTGTGGCCGTCTTGGTCATGGTTGCCGTCTTTGCGATGTTCGGACGTGGTCCGTGGTTAGCGCCTGTCATGTTCGCTATAGGCGTTTACATCATGGGTGGAGCGATCTCGGAATTGGCGTATCGCGCGAAGCTCGGATTGGTCCCCTTTGCAGAGACGCGGCGGCGTTTCTGGAATTTTCCACGTTCTGTTTTTGGCACTGCGTTGGCCCATTTTGGTGTCGGTTTGATGGTCGTCGGAATAACGGCGACAACCGCCTATCAAAGCGAGCAGGTTATCTTGATGAAACCAGGAGAGAGCCGGGAAATTTCAGGATATGATCTGACATTTCGGGGTGTGGCGCCCCAACGCGGACCTAACTACCGCGAGCAGGTTGGAAAGTTCGAGGTTCATCAGAACGGTGCTTTCGTTACAACGCTGTCGCCATCCAAGCGGGTATACGACGCGCCACCGCAAGCGACCTCAGAGGCCGGCATCCATGCTTCTTGGCGCGGAGACCTGTACACAGTGCTGGGTGATGCGCAGGAGGATGGCGGTTATTCGATCCGGCTCTATTTTAATCCTCTCGTACGCTTTATCTGGCTCGGAGCTCTGATCATGTTTGTGGGCGGAGCGGTGTCGTTGTCGGATCGTCGTCTGCGTGTGGGGGCACCACGTCGCTCGCGCGGGTTTGCAGTGGCTCCTGCCGAATGACCGGAGGCATATGCTTCTAATGGCAACCTTCATACGGAAAGTGCGCGTTGGTATTTGTTCGCTGGCATTGGCGACCACGATGTTTGCCGGTGTTGGCGCGGCCGTTGAGCCCGATGAGATACTTAAGGATCCGGCTCTAGAAACGCGCGCCCGAGAATTATCTCTCGAGCTACGGTGTTTGGTTTGTCAGAATCAGTCGATTGATGATTCCAATGCGCCGTTGGCACGGGATCTGCGGCTTCTCGTTCGGGACCGTTTGAAGGCCGGAGATACGAACCGCGAGGTTTTGGACTTTGTGGTTGCGCGGTACGGCCAATTTGTGCTGCTTAAGCCGCCATTTAACACGCATACGCTGCTGCTTTGGCTTGCGCCGGCCCTGGCTTTGATTTCAGGGATCTGGCTAGCCTATCGTGTGTTTTTATCCAGTTGTGGACGCGATGCGGCAGCACAAACGATTTCGGCCGCTCAGTCACTCACTCCTGACGAAGAAGCTGAGTTGCGCAAAATTCTCGATGAGAAGTGAGGTTTTCAGGCTTGTGGTGTTTTGACGAAGAGAACACCCGCTGAATATTACGAATGTTTAATTCTCTCGAAAGGCTGCTGTAAGCGCGCACGCACTATCTCTTGTTGGTGAACATGCTTGTCGTTTCGCTAGATGGAGACGTGCCCCAATGCCTATCGAGACCAATGAGGTTTCAAAAACCCGCGCCGGAGGTATTTTCCGGTCAAAGAATCTTCGCAATGGTTGTGCTGCCGCGGCGCTTATTGCTGCTGCCGGTGTTTCGGCAGTATTTTTCAGCCCGCCCCAGCAAGCGGTTGCTCAGCTCAAGCCGGAAGCTCAGACAGCTGAAGCGCCGTTCCCCCGCGCGCCTCTGACCTTTGCGGACATCGTTGATAAGGTGAAGCCCGCCGTCGTCAGTATCTCTGTGACAAATGGCGGTAAAGCCATGGCGTCCAATGAGGAGAATCAACAGGGCCAGCCAATCCCGGGTCTGCCAGACCTCCCGGACGATCACCCCCTGCATGATTTCTTCAAGAATCTGCCTAAGGAATTCCGCGGACCAGGTGGTGGTCAGCCACGCCGTCCTAGCTTGGCGCAAGGCTCAGGCTTCGTCATTTCCGAGGACGGTTATGTTGTCACGAACAACCATGTCATCGATGATGCCAGCGAGATTCAGGTTCAGTTCGACCAGGATCGCAAATTCGAGGCTGAGCTTGTCGGAACGGATCCTCGCACGGATCTAGCGCTTCTAAAAATTAAGAATCCCGACAACATCAAGTTCCATTTCGTGAAGTTTGCCAATAAGCCTTCGCGCGTTGGTGACTGGGTCTTGGCCGTTGGTAATCCGTTCGGTTTGGGCGGTACTGTGACGGCCGGCATCCTCTCGGCGCAGGGTCGCGATATTGGCTCTGGTCCATATGACTATCTGCAGATCGATGCAGCGGTGAACCGTGGCAACTCTGGTGGTCCGACGTTCAACCTCAACGGTGACGTGGTCGGTGTGAACACCGCGATCTACAGCCCCTCGGGCGGCAACGTAGGTATCGCCTTTGCTGTTCCCGCAGCGACGGCGACTGACGTCATCGCGCAGCTGAAGAACAACGGTACGGTTAGCCGTGGATGGTTGGGTGTTAAGATCCAGAACATCGACGAGGATACAGCTGCCAGCCTTGGTTTGAAGGAACCGAAGGGCGCTCTGGTTTCGGAGGTTACGCCGAACGGTCCTGCTCAGGATGCAGGTCTTGAAACCCAGGACGCTATTCTGACGGTTGATGGGTCTGAGATTTCGGATAGCCGGGATCTTGCTCGTAAGATCGCAGCGTATTCGCCGAACACCAAGGTTGATGTTGGTGTCTGGCGTGATGGTAAGGAGAAGACCATCAAGGTTGATCTCGGACGCTTTCCAACCTCGAAGGACGAACTGGCGGCTCTGAATCAGGGGCAGCCGGCCGAGCCAAAGACGGCTGAGCTCGATCAGCTGGGTTTCTCGCTTGCTGCAGCTAATGACGATAATGAGGAAGGCGTTCGGATTACGAATGTCGATCCTTCATCCGACGCAGCTCGCAAGGGTCTCAAAGCCGGGGATCGGGTGCTTGAAGTTCAGGGCGTGAAGGTGTCGAGCGTTGATGACGTCGTTAAGGGGCTCAAACAAGCGCGCGAAAAGAACCGTCCCGCGGTGTTGCTGCATGTGATGTCCGGCAACGATAAACGGTTCGTCGCTGTTCAACTTAAGAAGAGCTGAGCGCATTGTGCTCACGCAGCCAAGTGAGTGCCACATAGACTAAATGTCGGGAGTGGTTCGGGTCATTAGGACCACTGAACCACTCCCGTCTTCTTTTTTAAGAGCGTTCGCATTTTGGTAGGGCTTATGAGAACCCTGGCGGTATCATAATCGTATAAAATTCAGGCCGATAAGGTTTTAATCGGATATCTGCCGGAAGGGTGGATTAGAGACGATGCGCGTGCTCATTATTGAAGACGACAGCGAAGCAGCCAGCTTTCTCGTAAAGGCGTTGAAGGAAAGCGGGCACTCCGCCGACTGGGCAGAGGATGGCGAGACCGGGCTCGAAATGGCCCGTGAAGGCGGCTATGATGTTCTGATTGTTGATCGAATGCTGCCGAAACTCGATGGTCTAACAATCATCAAAACCTTGCGTGAAGAAGGAAAGCAAACTCCAGTCCTCGTGCTTTCCGCGTTGGGCGCTGTCGATGACCGCATCAAGGGCTTGAAAGCCGGCGGAGACGATTATCTCACGAAGCCTTATGCCTACGCTGAACTGCTAGCGCGAGTTGAAGCGCTCTCTCGGCGAACCGTGCCTGAAGAGCAAGTCACGCGTTATGCGGTCGCGGATCTGGTGCTTGATCGTTTATCGCATCGCGTAACCCGTGGAGGTGAAGCCATACAACTTCAACCTCGCGAATACCGTTTACTTGAGTATCTCATGAAGCACGCTGGGCAAGTCGTAACGCGGACTATGCTTCTTGAAAATGTCTGGGACTATCATTTCGATCCGCAGACGAACGTGATCGATGTGCACGTGTCCCGGCTTCGGGCCAAGATTGATAAAAGCTTCGATCGGCCGCTGCTGCATACGGTGCGCGGCGCTGGGTATGTGATCCGTGACGGTAGCGAATAAGCGGACAACAACAGCTTTCTATACGACCGTCTTCGGTGTCACGGCGGCGGCTGTGGTCGCGTTTCTTGTCGTCGCGGCACTCGTTGTTGCCGGTCTTGTGTGGCAGACGAACAAAGTGCTGAGCGAACAGGTTTTGCGGACACTTTCGTCTGAGGCGCAGGTCTTAAGTGCGACGGAGGCGACGGGGGGGCTGGATGCTATCACGCGGGCGATCAATGTTCGCTCTGAGTTAAATCAATCCAATCTCTACTATCTGACGGACGCTACGGGTTCCAAACTCGCGGGCAATCTTTCTCGTTTGCCGTCCGAATTGGCCGATGGGATGACGGGTGGGGTTTTCGACTACACCTCGAATGGCAAAAAGGGAGGATCGGAGCGGATTGCCGCTGGTCTTCCCGTAAGGTTGAGCGGCGGCGGTCTTTTGATTGTCGCGCGTGACATTGAGGATCAGCGGGCGTTGGCGGCCCGCATCCGTATCTTGGCGCTCATTGGCTTTGGCTGCCTTGGCGTTGGTGGTTTGGTTCTGGGTCTGGTGATTGGGAAGAGCGTTCTGTCGCGTGTTGAAGGGATGCGCCAGGCGAGCCGTGCCATTATGGCCGGAGACCTTGCCCAGCGATTGCCCCGCTCGCATACGGGAGATGAACTTGATCGTCTCGCCGAGAGCTTTAACACGATGCTGTCTCGAATTGAGCAGCTAATGACGGGCTTCCGCGAGGTCTCAGATAACATTGCTCATGACCTGAAGACGCCTTTGAACCGACTTCGCAACCGCGCAGAAGCGACGTTGCGAGATGCCACGACGAGTCAGGAATTGCAGGATGGTCTGGGACAGACTATCGAAGCGGCTGACGAGATTATCAAAACCTTCGACGCATTGCTTCTGATTGCGCGGTTGGAGGCCGGCGCCGTATCTTCCACTTTGGAGCCTGTTGATATTGGCGCACTGATACGGGATGCGGTGGAGCTCTATGAGCCTGTGGCGGATGATGCCGGGCTGGCACTGACGTCCAAGGTTGAGCATGACGTGAAGCTCAATGCCAACCGCCGGTTAGTCGCTCAGGCAATAGCTAATCTCATCGACAATGCCATCAAGTATTCCTCCCGACGCAGCCGTGTTGATGGCGACAACCGGCTGGCTGGTCACGTGGAGGTTAACGTACGCCGTTGTGGCGGCAATCGCGTCGAAATTAGCGTGAGTGATGACGGACCAGGGATTGAAGCTGTTGATCGGCAGCGCGTTGTCGAACGCTTCGTGAGGCTGGAGGAGAGCCGCACAGCACCGGGAACGGGGCTTGGGCTGAGCCTCGTATCTGCAGTTGCGCGGCTACATGGCGGTGCTATCCGTCTCGAAGACAACAAACCTGGCCTGCGTGCCGTTGTGGATTTACCTGCCGGTCCCTGATACCTCGATAGCGAAGTCCATAACGCTCGGGCATCGAAAACGGGCGAGGATGCGGAGCGATGAGATGGGACTAACAGATCACGAAGCGAGCGGCGCTCTCTATACGCGCATAGCGGAAACTCCTTATGCATCATCTCCAGAGCGCTGGAGGGGTGAAGTCGCAGATTTGCGGGCTTCTGCGGAAGCAGCGGGCTTTGAAAGCGCGACCATCAGCCAAATTCTGTCGGCCCCAAAAACTGAACAACTTCTGATCGGCACGTTTTGCGGCTCCCCCTACTTGTTTGGGCTAGCGCGTCGTGATCCTGCCCGCCTCTTTCGGGTTCTGGCGACGAACCCGGAAGATTTGTTCGAAACACTTAAAGTGCGTTTGGAGAAGTCGACTCAGGCTGCGACAGAGGCCGGCGATCAAGCGGCCATCATGCGTGCGGTTCGCGAATTTAAAAGCGAGGTAGCGTTGCTGACTGCGCTGGCCGACCTGGGTGGCGTGTGGTCGGTCATGACAGTGACGCGGACTTTGAGTGAAACGGCGGATGCTGCTCTGCGTGCGAGCGTCCGCTATCTCTTTGCCCGTGCGATTGCGAAGGGAGACTGGCTTGCATCGGAGGAGGGGGCAGAAGGCGTAGACGGATCCGGTTACATCGTGCTGGGAATGGGAAAGTACGGTGCCGACGAGCTGAACTATTCCAGCGATATTGATCTTATCGTCTTTTTCGACCGGGATCGCGCACGGCTCCGCGAAGGTGTCGAAGCGCAGACGTTTTTTGTGCGGCTGACACGCGAGCTGGTGAAGCTGATCCAGGAGCATACGGCGGACGGCTACGTCTTCCGGACAGATCTCCGATTACGGCCCGATGCTGGGGCGACGCAGTTGGCCATGTCGACCGATGCGGCAATGGCCTACTACGAAAGCTTCGGGCAAAATTGGGAGCGGGCAGCATTAATTAAGGCGCGTGCCGTGGCGGGTGATTTGCGTGCCGGCGAGGCGCTCTTGCGGGAGCTGCAACCCTTTATCTGGCGCAAGTACCTTGACTTCGCAGCTATCGCGGATGTGCATGCGATGAAGCGGCAGATCCACGCCTTCAAGGGCTTCGGCAAGATCGGTGTGGCTGGGCATAACATCAAGGTTGGTCGCGGCGGCATTCGCGAGATTGAGTTTTTCGCTCAGACGCAACAACTCATCGCCGGTGGGCGTCAGCGAGACCTTCGTTCAAGACGAACCCTCGATACCCTAGCTACGTTGGCTGAGCGTGGCTGGATTCGAGAAGACGTTCGGGATGATTTGGTGCAGGCCTATTGTTTTCTGCGGCGTATCGAGCATCGACTTCAGATGGTGGCAGATGAGCAAACGCAGCTGCTGCCAGATGATCCTGAGAGACTCGAGAGCTTGGCCCTGTTCAGTGGGTATGAAAACGTTGAGCAGTTTTCCCTGGCACTGAAAGCCGTGTTCGAAAAGGTCCAGGCACATTACGCTGCGCTCTTTGAGGATATGCCGGAGCTTACGAAACGTGGCTCCAATATGGTTTTTGCGGGGGGAGAGGACGACCCGGAAACAGTAGCGACATTAAAAGCCATGGGGTTCTCTCAGCCGTCTACCGTGATTGCCATGGTGAGGGGCTGGCATCATGGCCGTTATCCTGCAGTACGGTCTCCGCGATCACAGGAACGGTTGACGGAGGTTCAGCCGCTGCTGATCGAAGCGCTTGCTGCGACTGTGGATCCGGATGCGGCGATCGCGACGTTTGATCGGTTCCTCTCACAACTTCCGACAGGCGTGCAGCTATTTTCATTGCTACGCGCACATCCCGGGTTGATGCAACTTGTTGCGCACATTATGGGCTCGGCGCCTCGGTTGGCAGGCGTGTTATCGCGGCGGCGGCGTTTGCTCGATGCGGTGCTCGATCCGCGTACCTATGATACGCGCCCCTCTGCGGCGGAGCTCGACGAAATCATTGCGACGGAGATTGCGGCTGCTCCAGATTTTCAAGGCGTGCTCGATGCTTCGCGCATTGTCGGGAATGAACAGGGCTTTCTGATTGGCGTACGTGTTCTGTCCGGGACGATCGATGCCAGTCAGGCTGGCGGCGCTTATGCGCTTGTTGCCGAACGTCTCATTGCGGCGCTTTTAACAGCCGCGCGTGATGAGCTTGCCCGTGTGAACGGTCAAATTGCCGGAGGCGAGGTGGCTGTCATTGCCATGGGTAAGCTTGGCAGTCGTGAGATGACTGCTGCTTCTGACCTCGATCTGATTGTCGTGTATGATTTTGTTCCGGGTGTTGAGGAATCGAATGGTGAGCGACCTCTCTCGCCGTCGCAGTACTATGCGCGTCTGACGCAGCGATTGATCAGTGCGCTTTCGGCTCCGACGGCGGAAGGCAAACTCTATGACGTGGACATGCGCTTGCGGCCGTCAGGTCAGCAAGGACCGGTCGCGACGAAGATTTCGAGTTTCGTCAACTATCAGACCGAAGAGGCGTGGACGTGGGAGCATATGGCTCTCACGCGCGCACGGGTCGTGGCGGCGACCGGTGACCTCGGCGAACGGGTCACCACGTCAATCCGTGATGTGTTGGTTCGCCCGCGTGATCGGAGCAAGATTGCCAGTGATGTCCGTGAGATGCGTGAGCGTATTTTTGCGGAGAAGGGGGCGACTAATATCTGGAATCTTAAGCACGTGCGTGGCGGGCTTGTGGACCTCGAATTCATCGCTCAGTTTCTGCAACTTGTCTCGGCGGGCCAGAATCCGGAAGTGCTTGATCAAACTACCTACACGTCTCTGGAACGGCTGCGCGATGCCGGTTTCCTCACGGCTGGACAGGCTGATGTCCTTTTGCCGGCAACACGACTCATTCACGATCTCACTCAAATTTTACGTATTTGTACGGATGGCAATTTTGATCGTGATACCGCCCCGCTCGGCTTGAAGGAACTCCTGGCGCGGGCAGGGGATGCTCCCAGTTTTATTATGCTGGAAGAACACCTTACGGTGACCTTGGCCGCCGTGGCCGATATGTTCGAGGAGATTGTTCGTTAAATTTTTTCTGCGCTGCGACGGAATACACTCACTCCTTGCGTTCTTGCTGTCATGAGGGTCACGCCTGGGCCTTTAAATCTGCGTGATGCGCAAGGAGGTTGAAGACTTATGCGAAAAACTTTGATGCTGACAGCTGGTGTTCTGACGATCATGGGCGCTGTTACAGCAGGAGCAATGGCTCGAGGTGACTTTGAGCATCACGGTAAACATCATGGGTTTCATGGCAAGCATGGATATCACCATGATGGCGATTGGGGGCGCGGAGGTCACGGCAAGGGTCATCACCGACTTCATCGCAAACTCGCCAAGCTTAAGAAGCTCGATGCCGATGGTGATGGCGTCGTAACTCTGGAAGAGTTCCTGAAACCAAGCGAAGAGCGCTTTGCTGAGCTCGATACAGATGGCAAGGGCAGCCTGACCGGTGAACAGCTGGTGGCGCGTCAACAGGCGCAGTTGGACTACCGCATCAAGCGTATGCTGAAGCGCTATGATACTGACGGCGATGGAAAGATCTCGAAAGAAGAATTCCGAAAGCCTGCGCAGGACCGTTTTGCCGAGCGCGACTTTAACGGCGATGGGAAGATCACCGATGATGAACTTCCCCCCCGATTTGGACGGAGCGATCGGCACCGTGCTGACGATGTTGAGGACGCCGACGATCGCCAGGCTGAGGCTTCCGACGATGGTGACCGCGAAGAAGGGCGCGAGCATAAGGGCAAACGTTACCACGAAGGACGTTGGCATCGTGGGGATCACCATGGCGGTAAAGGGTGGCGCGGACGCCAGGCGCGAGATCTAGACCGTGTTCTCGAACGGGTAGACAGACGGTTTGCGCGCATGGACAAGAACGATGACGGTGTGATCGATCAGGATGAGATCGGTGGCCGTGGAGCGGAGCGGATAGCCTATAAGCAAAAGCTTCGCATGCACGTTCTTGACGCCAACAAAGATGGAAGTGTGAGCAAGGACGAATACCTTGCCAAGACTAAGTCACGTTTTTCGATGATGGATCTCAACGGCGACGGTAAGGTGACCGTTGATGATCTCCCGCCGCGTGCTGCGCGGTACTGGGAGGCCAAGGCGGATGCCAAAGACCAGAAGTAATGGCTGGCATTCGGAGGTCATGACGTGTTGGCACGTCAAAGACATTTGAGGTTCAGCGTGGCGGCAAAGTCCGTCCTGCCCGGATCTGGAAGCGGTTCCGGGCAGGAGTTCGAAACGCAAAGGCCGTTGGGGGTCGATACTGACGCGTCATTGGGGGCGGTGCCTCTCGACGACGACCGTGTTCTTATGGCGCGGCTGATTGAAGGTGATGACGGCGCTTTTCGTGGCCTCATTGATCGTCACTTAAGAGCTGTCGTTGGTTTGGCTCGACGGTTGTTGGGTGACACTGCCGAAGCTGAAGATGTCGCCCAAGAGGCGATGTTGCGTCTGTGGCGTACGGCAGACCGAATTGAAGTCGGCGCCAATGGCGTTCGTGGATGGCTATTTCGTGTGGCGCGCAATTTGTGCATCGACCGTCAGCGTACCAATCACAGACTGAGAGTCGTGGAGGAGGTGCCCGAGGAAATCGAACCGCCGCGACAGTTGGATGGATTAGAGGCGGCTGACGTGAGTGCATGCGTCGAACAAGCGATGCAAGAATTGCCAGAACGGCAAAGGACCGCGCTTTTACTGTTTCACCACGAGGGACTCAGTCTCATCGAGATTGGGAAAGAAATGGGGACTTCATCGGAAGCTGTCGAATCTCTGCTGGCGCGGGGACGGCGGGGACTGAAAGGCAAACTTGCCGGTGTTTGGCGGCAACTGCTGGATATAGAGCCTGAAGGGCTCGAAGAATGAGCGTCGGAAGGAAGACATGACGAGCGAACAGAACAGACAGCGCGACATGGAGCGACTGCGGTATTTGCTCGAAGTTTATGGAGGCGACCGCGATCGCTGGCCCGCGCGCGAACGATTGAGCGTGGCAGCGTTTTTGGCTGAGGACGCAGCGGCTCAACGATTGCTGAGGGAGGCTTGCGTCCTCGATGATGTAATCATGAACTGTCAATTGCCATCGGGACGATCCGATTCAATGCGCCTGAATGATCTGGGTGACCGGATCATGGCGCGCGCGCTTGCTGAAAAGAGGCAGGCGGCTTCGTTCAGGCAGACACTACCGAACGTCAGGTCCTATCAGTCGGTCCGCGCCCGGTTGTGGCAGGCCGCGACCCTTATGGCGGCTTGCCTCGTCACGGGCATTATGGTCGGGCAAAGCGGCTTGGTTGCGTCACCCGTTGAGCAAACGTCGGAAGTTAGCAGTCTTGATGAGGAGACATTTACGACTTCGTTGGCCGACGATGGCTTCGTTATTTTCGCCGAGGAAGATAAAATATGAGCGATCAAGGCAGCTCTGGCTCAGGATCAGCGCAGCAAGCTGGCAGGAGAGGCTGGCTGTGGTGGGCGTTTGTGGTGTCTTTGTCGCTGAATCTCCTCGTAGCGGGCTTTTTTATCGGCGCAAAGATTTCACACCATGGGTGGCGACCGTGGAAGGATCACGGGGTCAGTGGCTTTGCGCATCGGCTGGAGGGCGAACGTCAACAGCTCTTTCGCGAACTTGCTCAATCCTACAAGGAGCACTGGCGATCGTTTCGTAGGGATATTCGCAACAGGCAAGTCGAAGCTGTTCAGCTTTTGAAGGCCGATCCATTCGATAGAGAGAAGTTTGTCTCCGCCTTGAACGAGATTCTCGCGGAAAGGGTGACGGCCCGGCGCTCGTTGTCGGAGCAGTTTCTAACCATGATCGACAAGATGACGCCGGAAGAGCGTCGTGCTTATGCTGAATGGTATGAGGAGTGGCGCGGGTCTCGGAAGCGTTGAGCTCAGGAATTCTGTGCGACTGATGGGCTATTAAGATAATCAAAGAAGTCCGACTGTGCGGCGCGGTCAAGCTGCGTAATGGCCCGCCAACATCCCTTGCTACTTTGGGTATCGAGACGCACGCCGTTAATGTCGAAGAGTGCGCGCGCGAGATGGATCGACAGAGTGTCGCTTAAGCGTTCATGCGAACTATACGCGCGTACATCAAGATACGTGATACTACGCTCCGGTGTCGCGGTGACCTCGACCCGGCTATCTTTGGCTGCGTGGCTGACGGCTTCTTCGAACAGGTTGATGATGGCTTGGCGCAGTGCGCGGGGATCTCCCAATATTTCCAGATCAGCTGGTGCCTTCAGATGAAGCTGAACATTGCGTGCACGCGCGGTCGGCTCAATGAAATGCCATGCATCTTCTAGAAGTGGTTTGATCGCCAGACGGTTGCTCACTGCGCCATTTCCCAAGCGGATGCATGACAGTGCGGCCGTTATAGCGAGCGTGTCTTCCGTGGATTTGAGCAATGCCTGACCGCTGTCGCGGATATGGCTGACGTATTCGCGATAAAGGGGGCGGCCGAGGGGGCCGTGCAATTCCGCCTTCATAAGCTCAGAAAAGCCTAGCACCGCATTAAGTGGTGTCCGTAGTTCATGACTCAAGCGCGCGCACAGGCCAGCCCAGGCATCGGCGTCGTTCGCCGGAGCTATCTTATCGATAAGGCTTTCATTTGGATAACAGCTTGAGGCTGGGCTTGATAAAGGAGCTCCAGTCGTAAAGTTGAGCGTCAGCGGATCAAAAGGCGCTTCTTGAACGGGAAATGGGGCCGCCTGGATCGACGCGGCAGGATCAGCCGCCTGGTTTTCGTCAGTCTGATTGTTCGCAACGAAGGAGCAATCGCGTACCCACTCCGACGTCACCAACGAAACTACCGCGCCGATGATAGCCAAGGTCGCGAGAATTGGAGCTGTGGTGACGTGGGCAAATGCTGCCGTGATCAAGACTATGCGCAAGGCAAGGCCTGAAAAACGCAAAACACATCGTGCGAGCTGATGGGACACCGTGGGGCGGTCGACGTCAGAGTGAGTCACTCGCCTCATCGCGAAAGACACAAGTCTCCCGTGAGGGCGGACAGACACCGTCCACGCCATTCGCATGCCCCGCCATATTTGTAAATTGCCGCCCCCGCCCCCGCTGACAAACTCGGTACTGCCTGCCACGCGAATCGCTATTTCAGTTCACCTCATTAGGGTGTCACTGTCGAGGAGATTAATTCAATTCGCGTCCTGTTATGACGATGACGTTATTCATCGAGGATTCGAAGCACAATCTCATGTACATCCCGAGAGGGGTCGGGATGTTTCGTAATTTTTGTCAATGCGTTACGGGCGAGTTTTCGACGTTTTGGTTCAAGTGCGCGCCAGCTCCGCATGGCATTGAGAAGACGCGCGGCGATTTGCGGATTGAAGCGATCGATAGCGAGGATTTGCTCGACTAAGAATTCGTAGCCTTTGCCGTCTGGTCGGTTGAACTGAACGGGGTTCATCAGGGCGAAATTGCCGATCAGCGCGCGCACTTTGTTGGGAGCGGTAATGTCGAAGCGCTCATGCCGCGTGAGTGCACGAACAACGTCAAGGGCGTTGTTGCGCGGCGATTGGGCCTGCGCCACGAACCAAGTGTCAATGACAACATGGTCTTCGTGCCAGCGTTGATAGAAATGGTCGAGCGCTGTGCGCCGCTGGGGTGAGTTGCTGGCGGCGAGCAAGTTGAGTGCGTGCGCGGCCTCGGTCATATTTGAGGCGTTAAAATATTGGTCGGCGGTTCGGTTTATTGCCGTTTTTGAGCCCAGAGACGCGAGCAGCTGCAGGGCGGCATTGCGGGCGGCGCGTTTGCCGGCGTTTGCGGCATCCGGTGAGAACGGTCCGCTCTCCTTCAACGTGTCATGGATGGCCGCAAGCTGGTCTTCCAGCCGACGTGCAATCAACCGTGTGAGTTGACGATGAGCGCGATAAATGAACGTGTGATCGACGTTCTGTCCTATCTCGGTTGCGACATCGCTTTGTGATGGTAGCCGCATCAACTCGGCTCGGAAGGCCCAATCGAGGTTATCGTCGACAAGGGCAGCGCTAAGCGCTTTGGCAAAGCCAGTGCCACGCGAGGATCTTTTGCCGCGTGAGAGAGCCTCAACCATCGCCACCATCGTGCGCATTGCGTATGTATTGGCGGCCTGCCAGCGGTTGAAGGCGTCACTATCGTTGGCGAGCAGAAAAGCTAGGTCTTTTTCGCTGAGTTCAACTTCCAGGTGGACAGGCGCTGAAAATTCTCGAAGGACCGACGGGACCGGGCGCGCCGGGACGTCAGTGAAGGTGATCGTTTGGCTGGGTTGGCGGAGATGTATGATGTCGTCCTGCAGGGCGTCTCCTGCATCCGTCGTCAGCGGCAGATCGTGGCCATCCGGACCCAGCAGGCCAATGCGAACCGGGATGTGCATCGGGTTCTTTTGTTGCTGCCCCGGTGTTTGCGGGGTCGTTTGCTTCAGGGTTAGGGAGTAGGTCTGCGCACGTTTATCGTAGGATGTGCGGCATTCCACATGCGGCGTGCCAGATTGCGAATACCAAAGAGCGAACTGCGAAAGATCGCGCCCCGAGACCTCCGCGAAGCATTCCAAAAACTGTTCGATGGTTGCGGCTTCTCCATCGTGCCGCTCAAAGTAGAGGTCCATCCCGGAACGGAAAGCCTCGGCGCCGAGGATCGTCGCGATCATGCGTACGATTTCGGCACCTTTTTCGTAAACCGTTGCCGTGTAGAAGTTGTTGATTTCGATATAGCTTTCCGGTCGGACAGGGTGTGCCAGAGGACCGGAATCTTCAGGAAATTGATGGGCCTTTAGCTGGCGAACGTCCGATATTCGTTGGACGACACGTGAACGCTCGTCGGCGGAGAATTCCTGATCACGGTAGACGGTGAGACCTTCCTTTAAACAGAGCTGGAACCAATCGCGGCAGGTAATGCGGTTGCCGGTCCAGTTGTGGAAGTATTCGTGCGCAACGACGCTTTCGATAGCTTCGAATGTCGTGTCCGTCGCGGTTTCTGGTGATGCGAGTACAAGTCGGTCATTGAAAATATTTAGCCCCTTGTTCTCCATCGCGCCCATGTTGAAGTCGGATACGGCGACGATATTGAAGACCTCGAGATCGTACTCACGGCCGAAACGTTTTTCGTCCCAACGCATTGAGCGTTTCAGTGAGTCCATGGCCCATGCAGCGCGCTCCTCCTTGCCGTGTTCGACGTAGATCGTCAGCCCGACATCGCTACCGCTTGCGGTCTTGAAATCTGCCGCGATTGACGACAAGTCGCCAGCGACCAGCGCAAATAGGTAGCAGGGCTTGGGATGCGGATCATGCCACACGGCGTAATGACGTTCGCCGCGATCAGAGGTGCCGCGTTCCAGGCGGTTTCCATTGGATAGCAGGACCGGTGCTTCTTTCGGATCGGCCTCCAGTCTAACTGTGTAGGTCGAGAGCACATCAGGGCGGTCCAGGAAGTACGTTATGCGCCGGAAGCCTTGGGCTTCGCATTGTGTGCAGAAAACGCCACGCGAGCGATAGAGGCCCTGAAGGGATTTGTTCTGGCTCGGATCGATCGTCGTATGGATCTCAAGCGTAAAGGGTTTGATCGGCGTTTCGGGAATAGTCAGCGACGTCTTGGTTAGCCGGTACTGCGAACGGGTGAGCGTGTTCCCGTCCAGGATCACGGCATCGAGTTTAAGGTTTTCACCGTCGAGGATTAGGGGCGCATTGTGAACCTGAGATTTTGGGTTGTGTCGTACCTTGAGACGCGAACGAACCTTCGTCGCTGCTGCATCGAGTTTAAAGTCGAGATTGACGCTCTTGATCAGGAAATTTGGAGGACGGTAATCGCGCAGGTAGATGGGGCGCGGTGTGTCTGTTTTCATTTTATGTTCCGGCAGCGCTGGATCGGGGGCGTGGAGCTGCGGCATACGCCCAGAATGTCTATGATTTCGTTTTCTTTCGAGGGTTCTGGTGAGAGGATTGCCCATGCGGGCTCGTAGAGCAAGGGTGGCGTGAGCGCTCGCAGGCCCAGTACACAGACTGTCTGCTTAAAGGCTTGATCTGAATGTCGGATGACACGGTCGTTCGAGGGTTAGGTCCCGTACGCTGGAGGAGGGCAAAGGACACGCAAGCTTGATGGCCGGATGGTGTATCGAAGTGGAGCTTTAAAACTCTCGACTTCGCCATCGTTCGTCAGGCGCACAGAGCGCCGAGGCATCCGGATTGTAAATTCAGTTGCGGATATTTTTTCAACCTCAGGATCGCTTTTCCATAGTCCGAGCATTGCACGTACCACAGCGACGGATAAGGCTGCTCCGTTTTTATGCCGTGCTGCGTATAAGGTCAGGTAGCCTCGGTCCATTGCTGTTTTTGTGAGCATCAGGCTTGGAACTTCGTCGTATTCATTGCTGGTTACCACAACCGATAACGCACGCATGCGATGCCGTTCACCGTCCTTATCGACGGCGATAGAGATCATGCGTGTGCTAGCTAGCATCTGTCGCAGGATGCGAATGTATCCTTGCAAGCGTTCAAGGGCCGCTTTGCCGCGCAGATGTTGACGTTGTTCGGCGAACCCCGTTGGAAGCCCAAACATCGAATTGCAGAGGAAGATTTGGCCGTTGACGGCGGCGACGTCTATGGGAACGGAGTGCCCCTCTGCGAGCGTATTCAGTGCAGCGTCGATCTCGAGCGGGAGGTTCAGATCCCGTGCAAATCTGTTCATGGTGCCGAGGGGGAGCACTCCGAGCGCCTTATTGGTCCCGATCAGGTGTTCGGCGGCTGAACGGACAGAGCCGTCACCGCCGCCTATAATAAGTGCGTCGATATCTCCTTGCGCGGCCGCCGAGATCGCGCCGACAAGCTTTTCCGGTTCGACGCACTCCACGCGTGTTTCATGCCCGCCATCGCGAAACGCTTGTGCAACTTTTTTTTCGATATCACGGGGCGATAGGTCGAGTGCGGTTCCGGCTCGGCAATTTACGATTGTATGGGTACGCATGGCTTATGAACGTCTACCTTCGTTCGGACGTTCCAGTGCCGTGTTACTGATGAGTGACGGCGTGTGTGGAACCATGATGCTCAAGCCTATAGATAGGCCATTGGTTCGACATCAAGCGTGCGAATGGCAGGAGGTGGAGTAGAGAATGGCCGACGATCAAGGAGCAGCGCCCAGGAGCACTGTTGAGCGCCGTAATCTTCTCCGGCGTTTGGCGTCCGTTCGGCAAATCGAGAAGCTGCCGATGTTCTTTCTTGCGTCGCTGGCTGTGCTGACCTTTGTGTTCGTGCAGATTGCAGCCCTCGTCTTTAGTGGAAATTCGCGCAACTTTGACGAATGGTTGCTTCGCGCCATGCGCGCCCCTGGCGACAATGGTGGGCCAATTGGACCCGCTTGGCTTGAGGGGACCGTGCGTGACTTCACAGCGTTGGGAAGTACCGGCGTTGTCGTCCTCATCGTTGTTATCTCGGCGTTGTTTCTGCTCATAACGCGAAAGGGGCACTCCGCGCTTTATGTGGTTTTGGCAGTCGTGGGCGGGACGCTGTTGAATAACCTCTTGAAGATCGGTTTTGGGCGACCGCGTCCTGATATCATCACGCATGGCACAGAGGTTCATACGCTTAGTTTTCCTTCCGGGCATTCGATGATGTCGGCGGTCGTTTATCTAACGTTGGGCATGTTGCTGGCGCGCTCCCAGCCCGACCCGAGGGTGAAGATTTTCATCTTTTCTGTCTGTGTCCTTCTGACATTGATGATTGGACTGAGCCGGATTTATCTTGGCGTTCACTGGCCAACGGATGTGTTGGCCGGCTGGACCCTCGGGGCGGGATGGGCGCTGTTGTGTTGGATGCTGATGCTGTGGCTGCAGGGCCAGGGTCAGGTCGAGAGTGACCGTTGAGTGGAATGTGCCGCCCTTGCCAAGTGACGCGATAAGCGTCGGGCCGTAAAGGCCGCACCAATTGAAAACCTCATCACAGGCCCAAAGGTGTTGGCTGAGATTGGGCCAATGAAATAGAGGCCTGGAATGGACGATTCGAAGTTGGCCGAAAGCCTGGGCGTTGGGCCTATCCGGTCTAGATTGTCGATGATGTCGGGCGCAATGAAGGGAAGTCTGGATACGTCTTGCCGATAACCTGTGGCCGCAATGACGTGGTCGACAGTGATGGCTTTTTCCCGACCACTTATGTCTGAAAGCTGGAGCCGTATCTTCCCGAGCGCTTCATGAGCGTGGCGCAGGTCGTGACCGAGTAGGCGGGGGACCTGCGCCATCCGTTCTTTCATGAACCAGCCGCCTGCCGGCCCGAGAAACTCCTTGACGGTGCGTAGCCGGACTTGGTCGGGAAGGTACCGAAAGGCCCACGGCATATCGGTGCATGCGCGGTTTTGCCAGCCGGGGCCTATTCCCGACATGGGGCGATATAATCTTTCAAGCAGAGGGCGATGGAGCGGCTCGTCCAAGCCAAACTCGATAGTAGATTTACGTGCGATGAGCAGGGGCTTGGCGCCCGCTTCTTGCAGCAGCACCGCGGAATCTATGGCTGATGATCCAGCGCCGATTACAGCGACGTGTTTATCCTTGAAGATGGAAAGATCGTGGTGTTCCGCACAATGCGTGACCAGTTCCTGTGGTAGTCCGCTCAGTTCGCCCGGTGTGTTGCGGAAATAATCGAGGCCGATGCCAATGACCACGTTGCGGGACGTGAATGATTGTCCGTTTGCTAGCTCAAGGATGAAGCCCTGATGGTGGCGCTTTACGCGGATGACGGTCGTTTCTTCGACGTTGGGGACGAGGGCTTTTTGGAATGCCAAGCCGTAAGCCGTGAATGTTTCTAGCTTAACGGGGAGCCCAACGTCTTCGAAGGCTATGCCGTGGTCCTCGCAGTAACGACGTATCGTGAAGCTCTGGTCGGGATCATAGAGCGTTGAGGAAAAACCCGTTGACTTGAGCTGCATGCCTTTCGGCATATTGTCGCGCCAGGATTTCATTGGTGTGCCGATGATGCGGAAATCCGTTCCCAGTCCGTGTAAGTGAGCAGCAACAGACAGACCGAAGGGGCCGGCTCCGATGATCGTCACCGGCACCGGCTTCGGCGCGGGGCCATGTTTGCTCAAGGCTTTCCGCGTGACCGCGTTGCGGGTGGGGGGGGCGGGTGTTGTCGTCTCTATGTTTTGAGTGCTCATCGCAATATGCCTTCAATATAAAATGTTTTGTGCCCTAATAATTTCGTCAGGCAGATGAAATCGCTCGTGCTTATTTGGCGGATTTTATTTGTTTGATCATTGCTATATGAGGAATCCGATCCTCGATGTAGGGCGCGCCGACGGCAACAAATCCAAATGAGGCGTAGAAATCTTTCAAATAGGCCTGTGAGGATATTTTTATTGGGATGTCACTGTTTTCGTTCTCAAAACGATCAAAATACTTTTCAACGAGCAGTCGTCCCAGGCCGCGGCCGCGCATCTTGTGGGTGACGACCACGCGACCAAAGCTTGCGTAGCCTGGCGCAAAGAGATCGGGTGGTAGAGCCCGAAGATAAGCAACCACCTTTTTATTCAAGAGCCCGAGCAGATGCAGGGACTGCGCGTCCCTGTCGTCAATATCCGCGTATGGAACGCCCTGTTCTACGATGAATATTTCTTGCCTGAGGCGCAGTACGGCATAGAGCTGCTGTGCTTGTAGGTCCTCAAATTGGGACCAGCTCCACGTGATCGCGTGGGGGCATATGTGGCACTTCTCGCGTGCATCGGCTTTCGTGTCAGAAGAATTCGTGCATGGCGATATGGTTTCGGCACCCTTGCACGTTGGTTCGGATGCGGGTGAGATCGGCATGCCGCTTTCTGGCGGTTTCGCCGGGAGGGCTGAGTATAACATTGATCTCTCGTTTAGCGTTTCGGGAGGGTGCACGGTGCGAGATCGTCTAAGCAGCCGGCGTATTGCCGTTGCCGTAAAGTAGATCGGCAGTGTTGGCGTATTCAGTTTCGCGCGTCGTCTGGAAGGCCATGTTTATGACGCTGCGTCGCGCACCCTCTGCTGTGATTGGGACAACCCGATGCAGATTTAGGTCGGCGCGAAGCAGATAGGCGTCGCCGGCTTTATGATGGAGCCTTTCGACGAGGCTATTCTCCTCAGCCCATGCGATGAGATCCGTGATGTTTTGGTCCGCCTGACGCTTTTTGCGGCGGCACAAATCTGACCAGTTTGGGATTATTTCCACTTCGCCGCCTTGGCCGGGATCGGGAGTTTCCGCGAAGATGACGAGCGCATATGGAGGATCATCCAAATGCCAGCCGTGTGTGTCGCCACTGCTTTGGAGGAAATTGGCGACCATGAATTCTTCGGGGTGGATACAGGAGAATATCGGACGGCCCGAAATTGCCTCGACGCACGCCCGCAGCGCGGTGTGGTGATACAGCCGGTAGAGAAAACGGGAATGTTCTTTGATCGCGCGGCCGCCAAGGACGGAGAGATTTCTCGGGGAGAGGTATCCCGGCATTTCAAAAGTTCGGCGGCTGGCTGTCGCTTCGAGACGCCGCAACTCGGCTTGCAGGAAGTGCAACGCTGCTGGGGTGAGGAAGTCCGGCAGTTTTACGTAGCCGCCTCGTAAAAACTGCTCGTGCATGTCTGCTAATGTGCTTGGCTCGAAATCCTTCGACATCGTCAGGTCAAATAGGGCTTCGGTCCAATCCAGAGTTCCTGATTGGTTTTGTTCCATCCCATGGCCTTCGAGAGCTAGGTGCATCGCTTGTCTCCCCTTAATTGTTCTTGGGTGCCGCTTTGTCCTTTGGACGTGATTGGTCGTCCTGCAAGTCGCGTTGCCATGCAGGTGGACTTTACGTTCTTTCAAGTGGCTTGGTGAGTTCTGTGCAGATGAGTTCTCTAAAGTGTAAAAAACATTTGTTTATTCTCTGAACAACGTAGAAAACTGTTTTAAAAAAAACAACTTCGAAATGCGATCGAACTATAGACATGCGCTTTGGATTGAGTCAATGATCGACAAATCTAAAAAACAATATTTTGCTTTTTTAAATTTTCGCAGCTGGTGTTGGTTTGTTGTTTTCTATTGAGGGGTTTCATTTTTATGCGAGAGCACATTATTCCAGTCGTCGATGTGGGTTTGTTGCGCGATCGAGATCCGTTGGGGTCCCGTGAAGCCGCGCGTCAGATCGGGCAGGCCTGTAAAGACATCGGTTTTTTCTACGTGCGGAATCACGGCATCGCCGACGGTGTGATATCCGATACCTTCCGTCAGGCTGAGGCCTTCTTCTCGTTGCCGCTTGCTGAGAAGATGAAGTTCTCCATGGAGCGCCATAGCCGTTGCTTTCGAGGATATGCGCCCGTCCTCTCGGAATTGGCGGATGGCAAACGCAATTCCTACGAGCTCATGGAATTCAGTGTCGAATTTGATGACGAACACCCCGACGTGGTCGCCGGAAAGCCGATGCATGGCCCCAATCTTTGGCCATCCTTACCCGGCTATCGCGCGGCTATTATGCGATATGTGGCAAGTATGAATGAGTTGGGCTTTGACCTGATGCGCGGCATTGCCATGAGCTTATCGCTACCGGAAGACTTCTTTTACGACGCATTCAACGAGCGCTCGTTCTGGCAGTTTCGGACGACGCATTATCCTGAACCTCAGTCCGTGCGGCAGATGGCCGAGGATGCGCCGCAGAGCGGACCTGTCTCGGAAATCGAGATTGGGGATTACAGCTGTGGTGCTCACACTGATTATGGGTGCTTGACGATCTTGCTTGCGAACAATCCTGGCCTTCAGGTGCGCAACCGTGATGGGGAGTGGTTCGACGCGCCGGCAATTCCTGGGGCCTATATCTGCAATATCGGGGATATGCTGCAATACTGGACAGGCAATTTGTTTGTGGCGACGTTGCATCGTGTTTTGACGAACCAATCGCGCATATCGTTGCCCTTCTTTTTTCAGCCCGACTACGAAACGGTCGTGCAACCCTTCGGTGGCGTAACGGATATCCGACTTGAGGATTTTCCGCCGCTCAAATACGGACCTTATGCCTTCGAAAAATACAAAGGCATTTATCCCAACTGTTGCGTTGCTTAACGGTCGTCGGTGATCAAATGGACAAAGCGGCATTGAAGGGCGCGCTGCTGCCTCACGACCGGCGCGCGATGCGTTTCATCTCCAAATATCGCACGAAGATCTATGCTGGCCTCGGCGGGTTGGCGTTATCGCTGCTCGTCGTGGGGGCTTTAAATCTGCCCTTCATGGTGGCGCTTCTGCTTGTGTTCGCGCCGGTTGGGTTGGCGTTCGTGCTGCCGAGGTATGTGACGCTGATCTGTGCGGTTGAGGATGACTTCAATCAGAGAACAGCGCTGGTCACGCCAGCGCGGCTGGTGCGATTCCTGTTCCATGTCCCGATCGTCTTTAGCGTGCTCGCGATTGCTCATGCAGCTCGCGGTGACGCATGGGCAGGATGGAGTGTTGCATTCGCGTTGACGGCTGGAGCTGCCGGGTTGCACGCGGTTGCTGCCACGTTTGCTTATCGTGGTTATGGCGATCGGATCAGCAACAGCATCCTGGCAATCTCAGCAATTATTTGGCTTGTCGTCACGGCCGAAGGGCATTGGAGCTTGTGGGTTCTGACGGTGTTTCTTGGAGTGCTCTTTGGCCTGGATACGGCAAGAGGGCTTCTTTCTGACCTGAGGTCCCGCCTTTTTCCGAGACGAGGGATCGGGGTGTTTTTCGGTTCCTTCAACCCGGTCCACAAGATGCATTTGGCGCTTTTGAGCAACCTTCTGGCGGACCGTCAGCTGAACAAGATTTACGTGCATGCCACGACGATTCCGAAGCTGCATCGTGTGGCTCTGGCGCGTGGAGAAATTGCAGTTTGTGAACGTGCTGGCGTTAGGGAATACCGTGCTTCGCATTTTGCGGATACGGGCAAGAACTACTTCCCGACCGGCAACTGGTTTTATGACTATGAATTGCGGTTGGAGCTTTTGAAGGCTGCAATAAGCGACGCGGGTCTGAATGGACGTGTCGAAGTTCTCAACCTGCCGGATCTTTATGAAAAATCGGGTTTTGCAGGTGTGCTTGGCCGTATCAAGTCGCTGCACAAGGGCCAGCCTGTACATGGTTTGCATGGCAGTGATCCCGGCGGCATGTGGGTTCGCAATATCTTTGATAGCAGCGGCTGGATCTACCCTTGTCCGATTGTCCGTACGGGCGTCGTGTCGGCTACGGCAATTCGCGCCGGAGCAATCGGCTTGACGTCAGTCACGGTCGAGAAATTTCTGGCGGCGAAGCGGCGCGGGGAAGACTTTGTTTTCCCGTCCGGCTACGTCTTCCGAAACCGGTGAGGGGGCAGCGATGACCCGAGGCGCGACCGGTGCTTTTCACCCTTTGTCTGTTACGCGAGAGAAGGGCAATCCGATGCGCGCTTGCGAGTGGGGGCTGCTCGTTGGGCTATCCATGCTGTGGGGAAGCGCGTTCTTCTTTACTGCCATTGCCATTCATGAATTGCCGACATTCCTCATCGTGTTTTTGCGCGTTGCCCTGGCGGCGGCGTTGCTGTGGCTGGCACTGAGCATGATGGGATTGCGCCTGCCGCGAGAGGCTGAGGCATGGAGAAGTTTTTTCGTATTGGGGCTGCTCACGAACGTTCTGCCGTTTTGCCTGGTCGCGTGGGGGCAGCTTCGGGTTGCGTCCTTTGTTGCCTCGATCCTGAATGCGGCCGCGCCTTTCGCCACGCTCTTACTGGGTCACTTCTGGACCGGAGAGGAGCGGTTGTCGGCTCACAAAGTGTTGGGACTTGTGGTGGGGACGACGGGAATTGTCGTCCTGCTGAGCGGAGGGTGGCATGTCGGCGTTTCACTCGCAGATGCGTTGGCGTATCTGGCGTGCCTGGGTGCGGCCATCTGTTATGCGCTGGCTGCCGTTGTAGGTCGGTTCAGGCGGTTTGGAGAGCCTCCGATCGTTCGCGCCGCGGGCCAGCTTGTTGCGGCATCCGTTCTGCTGCTTCCGGCTGTTGTCATCTCTGACAACCTTTTCGGGTTGAGGCTGCCGAGTTGGTCAGTGGTTGGCTCGGTTCTCGCGTTGGCGGTGTTATCGACCGCGTTGGCTTATATTGTCTATTTTAAACTTCTGAGGACCGCTGGCGCGACTAATCTTCTTCTTGTGACATTTCTTATTCCGATAAGCGCTATGTTTTTTGGGATTGTACTTCTGGGAGATTCTATTGGTGCTCGTGAAACTTGTGGGTTGATTTTGGTAGGTGTTGGACTTTTGGCTATTGATGGTCGTGTGTTTTGTTTTCTTGTCGGCAAGTGATCTGGTTTCACTTTTTTTGTTAATTTTCTTTTTTTTATGGGGATTTTTATGGCTGTGTTTGTCGGAATTTCAGCGCACTATCACGACTCCGCGTGTTGTTTGATCAAGGACGGTCATCTCGTGGCGGCGGCGGAGGAGGAGCGCTTCACCCGCATCAAGCATGATAATGGCATTCCATCCAATGCTTTCCGCTATTGTCTGCGGGAGGCTGGCGTCACGATCGCGGACGTGACAAGCCTTGCGTACTATGAAAATCCCGCCAAGAAGGTTGCGCGTCAGCTATGGGCTGGGCTGCCCGGTATTCTCAACAACCCCAAACAGCGTTTTCGGATAGATCCAGGACGTGCTCAAGACGAAATACGAGATTGCTTGGGGTACGACAGGGAGATCGAATTTGTCGATCATCACCTGTCTCATGCTGCTAGCGCTTTTTATTTTTCTGGGTTTGATGAGGCTGACATTTTTACGGTGGATGGCGTCGGTGAATGGGCGACGACCACCTATGGCCGCGGGGTTGATCGGAAAATAGATCTCTTTGAGGAAGTTTCGTTTCCTCACTCCCTTGGGCTATTTTATAGCACGATCACGGCCTATCTCGGTTTTGAAGTCAATGATGCCGAATACAAGGTGATGGGGCTTGCTCCTTATGGCTCGCCTCGATACCTGGATAAGGTTCTGCAACTTATTGATTGTTGGGACGGCGGACAGTACCGCCTGAACATGGAGTACTTCGATTTTCTCGGCGGGGATCGGATGTATTCGGATCGCTTGTGTGAGCATTTTGGTGAGCCGCCGCGTGTGCCGGAGTCAGAGCTCACGCAATTCCATAAGGACATGGCCGCCAGCGTGCAGCGTGCCCTTGAGGTTATCCTGCTGGATAAGGTGGCGTATCTCCACGCGCGTCATCCCACTGAAAACCTCTGTATGGCTGGCGGTGTCGCTCTGAACTGTGTGGCAAACGGCAAGGTCCTGCGCGAGGGGCCCTTCAAGCGCCTCTTTGTGCAACCTGCGGCAAGCGATGCCGGAGGCGCGCTCGGTGCGGCGGCAGTGGCATGTGTTCGTCACGGCGAGGATCGTTTATCCCGCGAGAGACAAAAGCACGTTTACCTGGGGCCGAAATTCAGCGCCCGGGATGTCGCCCGTGTCGTCAATCCTAGTCCGCTCAAGCAGTGTGCGTTGGACTATTCGGAAGATCCTGAGGGGCTGATCCAAGCGACTGCTGAGCGTTTGGCGGACGGCAAGGTGATCGGGTGGTTCCAAGGGCGGATGGAGTTTGGGCCCCGCGCGTTGGGCGCGCGCTCCATCATCGCCGACCCGCGCAGGCCGGAGATGCGCGACCGGATTAACGCGCTTGTCAAGATGCGCGAAGCGTTCCGGCCCTTTGCGCCCGCCGTTCTCGAGTCAAAGATGGCGGAGCATTTCGAGATCGACCATTCTTCGCCTTTCATGCTCGAGACGTGCCGGGTGGTTTCGAGCCTGGCGTTGCCGGCGATCACGCATGTGGATCAATCGGCGCGCGTTCAAACGGTCAACGAGCACACCAATAAGCGGTTCCACGATCTGCTGATTGCGTTCGATAAGCTGACGGGCTGTCCGATCCTGCTCAATACGTCCTTCAATCTGCGTGGGGATGCCATCGTGCTCGAACCTAACCACGCGATCTGGACCTTTGCGATTTCGAACATCGACGCGCTTGTGATGGAGGACTTCATTATTGATCGCACCGAGCGTCCGGAAGCCTGGTCTGAGATCATCGAGATGATGGGCGCGCGTCTCAAAAAGAAGCGGCGCGCTGCCGATGCTGGTCGCGCCAACGTCTATTCATTTCTTTAAATCAATTTTCAATTCAGGGAGCTGGTGCCGTGGGTGAGCAAATCACGCGCAAGGAGTTGGCAACACGTCTGGCTGAGGCGATCAAGGACCGTGCGACGTTGCCTCTGCTGCAATTGTTGTGCGATTCGCAGGTGGAAGGCGTCGGTGAGGTGGCGGATATATGGACCGGTCCCTTCTCTTCGCTTCGGGACGATATTCTGGGGTTTTCTGGCGGCGAGGGAGAGGCTGGCGCCCGGGCGGTTGGTATCTGGGAAGAGGAGCCAACGACGGGGGAGTTTGTCCGGTCGCGGCGTCATATCGATCTTTGGCGGTTTTGCGCGAACGTCGACCGGATCCGGAAAAAAGGAAACCGCAAACGCGTTGCGTTTTTGGGTGAATCGGTTGCGCGCGGCTTTTTCTTCAGCCCGCAATATGGCCCCGCGCAGGTTCTTGAAAAACAGCTCGCCGCCGTCGGGCCGAGTGTCGAGGTCGTCGATCTCGCCCAGAGTAATTGCGGGCCATGGTGGCTCGTAGAGATGACGCGAGCTGCCGCTGCGTTGCAACCCGACGCTATCGTTGTTTTTGCTGGGAATAACTGGCGTGCCGGTTCGTTATCTAGAGCATCCACGGACGCCTTTGTGCAGGATGGCGGATTGCTGGCTGAAGATGGGGGGCTTTCTGCCCTGATGGCGCGGCAACAGCGTCGCGCCGCAGAAATTGCTGAGCACACAGTCAGAGAGTTGGCGAAGGCTGCGCATGACATGGGCGTACCGCTGATCCTCGTTCTGCCAGAGATCAACGTTGCGGATTGGCTGAGTTGCCCGATCGGAACCCTTGATGTTCCGCTAATGTCTGAGCTGGATACGGTGGCCTGGGTGGACGTGTTCTCTGAGGCCCGAGAGGCGGCCGATGCTGGTGATTTCCGTGAGGCGGAAGATCGCGTGCAAGAGGCCATCAATCTTGATGGCGGGACTTGCTCCGCCAGTCTCGAGCTGCTTGCTCACGTTCAATTAAAGCAGGGGAAGACGCGTGAAGCCTCGGCAGCTCTGCGGCGTAGTCGTGACATTGTCGATGAGACGCGGGTGTTGCCGGGCATTTTCTCTGTCGTCGCGGAAGTGATCCGGAAGGTTGGGCGGGAGGTCGGTGCTCTCGTGGTCGATCTGCCTCATGTCTACCATCAGCACTTTGGGAACAGTGTTCCCGGGCGCGGGCAGTTCCTCGACTATTGTCATCTGAATGCTGAGGGTATTCGCGTTGCGATGGCGGGAACGGCGCAAGCGGTGGTTCAGGCTCTCTTCCATAGCACCGCGGATTTGCAGCGACTTGTTGAGGCCGGACCTTCTCCGTCACCGGAGCAGGAAGGTTGGGCGCATCTCTTGGCGGGCATTCACAATGCGCACTGGGGACAGGGTACCGAAATCTGTAGCTTTCATTTCAAGCGTGCGGCGTCGTGTTATCCGCCGATCGGAGAGATCAGCATTCCGCTCGTCTATGATGCGTTCCGACATGGCGTGCCACCGTTGCTGCTCTCGTGCTTCGGTGAGCTCGTCAAAAATCAAATCGCTTCGACCTACCTCATGGGATACGGCCTGATCGGCCGAGGGCTGATCCGGGAGCATGACCTCTTGAAATCGATTGTCGCTGCGTTCCCCTCGCTCGGTAACATCTCGTCGGACCCGGACTTTGTGCTCGGAGAGATTGACGAGCTTGACCTTCTCGATGCGCATTGGTTGCCGTTAATGGATGGTAACCGTTGGTATCGGCGTGCCTTCAAGGCGGCTTACGAGTTGGAGAGCGCCTTTCCGTTCTTTAGTGCTCGGTCGCAGAAGCTGGAGCTCTCAATTGTCTCTCGTGTCCCAGGCGCGCGTCAGTCGGGCGATATCATTGTCAAACTGAATGGTGCTCAGGTCGGCCGGGTTTCGGTTCAGGATCAGTGGTGTGATCAGCGCATCGTGTTGGACAGTTCACGGGTCAAGCAGGGGCTCAATTCGCTGAGGTTAATCTGGCCGAATGTGCCGCGTGCTGATCTGCGTCCAAGCCTTAAGGTTCGCTTTGAAACGGGGCAGCAACTCGACACGCGCACCCATTTCGGGCATCTCCATGAGTTGAGGATTTCTGCTGCCACCTGATTTTGTTGCCGCACGGACCGGGCGTGACAGTCTGTGCGGCAGCGCAAGATTTACGTTCATTTTTTATTGTCCATTATTCGGACAACTTTTCTCTGCGTCCTAATTGAAGTGATTTTGGATCGTTGGTAGATTTCTTGGTGCTACCTATCAGTATCTAGATATTGGCGCATCTTCGCTCCTTGGAATATGTCCGATAAATGATCGCGATGAATTCAATGTGGTACTCCGTGGCCGGACGTTTCAGTCAGGAACTTGTCGTCGCTGGGCTAGCGGTTGCGTTGGCGTTGGTGTTCGCGGCTGCAATTCCTGGGTTCGCGACGTGGGGGAACGCAATGGCGCTCCTGCGCAGCATCGCGATTATCGGGGTGTTGGCGCTTGGTATGTCTGTCGTCATTATCGGCGGGGGGATCGACCTGTCGCAGATTGCTGTCGCGCTCGTTTCCGCAGGCGTTGCCGCCATCATGATCAACGGCGGATTTCCTGTTTCGATTGCGCTCCTGGTGGGGCTTTTCGCAGCAATCGGCATGGGGCTCGCTAACGGATGGTTCGTTGCCTATCTCGGCATCCCATCATTGTTCGCAACGCTTGCGAGCGCGTTGCTCTTCATGGGCGCGGCCCGGTCGACGCTCATGCCGTCGACCATCATAAATTTGCCGCCCGGCGACGGCGCGTTTCTCGTGCTTGGGACAAATTGGGCCGGTGTTCCTGTTCCTGCGCTCATATTTGCTGTCTCAGCTGTCGTGATGCATCTGTTTCTGGCGCACTTAGTCGTTGGGCGTTTCGTCTACGCGGTGGGGGACAATCCAGCTACCGCACGTCTCTCTGGGTTGCCGGTTCGTCGGCTGCGCATGATGACATTCGTGATGGCTGCTGTGATTGGCTATCTGGGTGGTCTCGTCATGGTCGCATCCACGGCGATGGTCGATCTGGGAACGGCCAAGTCGACATTCATTTTCGACGTCGTCCTAGTTGCTGTTGCCGGGGGTGTGAGCTTGTCGGGTGCACGCGGTGGCGTCGCCAGTGTGCTTGCGGGGACGGCTTTTGTCGGCGTGCTGCTCAACGGCATGTCCATCCTCGACGTCAATTCTCAGGTCCAAACAGTCATCAAAGGAAGCTTGCTGTTGGCCGCCATCGTGCTGGACAGCCAGTTGAGGCCGCATGACGAGGAGGCGGAGCGTCACAGCATCTGAGCCGCGTCGTGTCGCGGTGCGTACAACAAAATTTCAAAGGGAGGTTGGGTGATAATGGTCGATTTTATATCCGGGAAGCGCTGGGCGATTGGGCTGGTTTCCGCGTTGGTGGTGACGTGGGGCTTCATGGACGGAGCGTCTCACGCCCAGACCGATCCACGGTCTCAGCTTCGAATTGATTTTGATAAGGCGGCGAAGGGTAAGACAGTCGCCTGGGTGCCGATCACGATGGGGACACCTATCGATCAGATCTGGACGGCCGTCATGCAGTCGCACTTCGACAAGTACGGCATCAAATTCATCGTCCGCGATCCGAACTTTGACAGCAATGCGCAGCTGCAAGCTGTGACGTCGCTCATCAATGAAAAGCCCGACGTTCTGATCGTCCAGAATATCAACGTTTCATTGCTGGCGAGAGAGTTGAAGCGGGCAATGGAGAACGGCATCTACGTCATCCAGGTCAACATGATGTCGAACCAACCCTCCGATGCCTATGTGGGGGTCGACAATGTTGACTCGGGGCGGCTGATCGCGAAGGACATCGTAGCTCAATGCGGGGGTGGCAAGAGTTCCGGCAAGGTCGCGATCGTGCAAGGCGAAGCGACGTCAGCGGGGAGCCTTGATCAGCTCAAGGGAGCGATGGAGGTTTTTGCTGCGGATAAGTCGATCAAAGTTGTTTCGACGCAGGCGGCCAATTGGGATGCCAACAAGGCGAACGAGATAACGGCGACGGTGCTGAGACAGCACCCCGATCTCTGCGCGACTTACGGACATTGGGGGATCATGCAGCAAGGTGCGGCCCAGGCTGTGAAGGCGGCGGGTCTGCAGGGCAAAGTGAAGGTTTATGCGTCGAGCGATGGTCCACGTTCGGACTGTGAGATGGTCGAGCAGGGCCTCTTTTATAAGGTGCTGTCCTATCGGGCCGATATCCAGGGGATGCAGATTGCCGATGCGGTGCTGACGCTGTTGCAAAGCGGTGAAAAGCCGGGAGCAAAGCGTTTGACGCTTCTCTCCAACAACTTTTGGGTCACGGGCCCGGCTGAGCGTCATTACTGCTACGACCTTTCGTTGACGCAATGACGCAGGCTGAAGATCGCAGTGCCTCTTTCCTCCGAGGTGCTCTCGCTCGGTCGCCATCCCTCAGGGTGGCTGGCCGAGCTTTTTCGGAGAGGGAGAGAGGTTTGCTTTCGCGCTATCCCGTATTCAGGCGCCGCTTTGGCGACAGCCTCGATGCGGCCGTGCCCCTGCTTGTGATGTGTGGTCTGTTTGCGGCTTTCGCGCTGCTTGTGCCGAACTACCTGAGCGGTTCCAACTTGCAGCAATTGATGCGCGATTATGCAGAGCCTTGCCTGGTCGCGTTGGCTCTGGGGATCGTTGTCTTTGCCGGCGGGATCGATTTGTCGGTGGGCGCCATATTTGCCCTGGCTAATTTTACGGCTCTCTACCTTTTCCGGATTGAGATGTGGCCTTTGCCAGTTGCGGTTTTGGGTGTGCTGTCTGTCGGTGCCGTTATAGGCGCGATCAACGGTGTCCTGATTGCTTATCTTAAGACCAGAGCTTTCCTGACGACACTCGCGATGTTGTTGATTTTGCGCGCAGGGCTGGATTTCGTCACCAACGCCTACACGATCGAGCTCGCGAATGCCTGGCGTGACACAGAGGGTTGGTACTGGCTTGGGGCCGGATATTTTTTGGGTGTTCCAAGCAACATGGTGATCCTGCTCGTTGTGGCTCTGGCACTCCATCTGTTCCTTACGCGCCTTCGTCCGGGGTTGCACATTATGGCCACGGGAGCTGATCGCAAGGCTGCGCGTCATGCTGGAATAAATACGCGGCGCGTTACGCTTCTGGCTTATGTGCTTAGTGGATTGATCGCTGCTCTGGCTGGGTTGTTCTATGCGGCCCGGCAAAGTAGCGCGGGTTCAGACACAGGTCTTGGCTGGGAAGTGACCGCCTTAACCGCGGTGGTGCTGGGTGGCGTAAGCTTGTCCGGTGGTGGCGGTTCGGTTGGACGCGTCATGATCGGTTCTGCGATCTTGTTTCTGCTGATGAGTGGTCTGTTGCGTATGAACATGCCCGGCGGGGCTTCTTCAGCGTTGATCGGTGCGACGCTGTTGGGGGCTGTCGGCATCCACATTCAGTGGTCGCGGCGTCGTGCGCGTTCGCGATCTGTCAGGTCGCCTGTATCAGACCAACGGGGCGCTCCATGACCGATGCCGCAACGTGTTTGAGTGTTCGCAAGGGGACCAAAAGTTTTGCTGGCTCAGTTGCCCTGGACAGTGTTGATTTTGAGGTGAAGGGTGGCGAGATCCATGCGCTCATCGGTGAGAATGGCGCGGGCAAATCGACCCTCGCAAAAGTGATGGCAGGCGCCGTTCCTTTAACGTCGGGTTCTCTGCTTATCGATCAACAGGTATGTGCGTTTCACTCACCCGCCGACGGTCTCCGTGCTGGCGTGGCGATGGTCTATCAGGAGACCAGCCTTATTCCATCCCTGACTGTTGCTCAGAATATCCTGCTGGGCCACGAACCCTGGTTGAATTCATTTGGGACGGCTGAGCGCGCTGCACGACAAGCTCTCAAGTCGCTTGACTTCGATGTGGAGCCAACCGCCCTGGTTCAGGATATCGGCCCTGCGGAAAGGCAAATGGTCGAGATTGCGCGGGCTGTGCATCTTAATGCGCGTGTCCTTATTTTCGATGAGCCAACAGCGTCACTCTCACCAGCAGAACGGGATAAGTTTTTCAATTTGCTGGAAGCTCTGCGCCGACGCGGCAAGGCTGTCGTTTTTATCACGCATGCATTGGAAGAGGCTTTGACGATTTCTGATCGCATTACCGTGCTGCGGGATGGAAGGCGGGTCGTTTGTGGACCAGCTCAAAGTTTTGATCGCCAACTGTTGGTTCAGCTGATGGTTGGGCGTGATCTTGATGAACGCTCGACGGAACTGGGACACTGTGGCGTGGGAGGCCTGGAGCTTCTCGCCGTGGACTCTGTCGGCAGCGGTGTTGATGGTCCTCGTATTTCTCTTTCTTTGAAATCTGGCGAGGTGGTTGGGCTCGCCGGGCTGGTCGGTGCTGGACGGTCTGACTTGGCGAAGTTCATCGCGGGCCTTTCCCGTCCTCAGAATGATTGCAACTGGTCTATTCGGCTCCGTGGAGAGGCTGTGACCTTTAACACGCCCCGAGATGCCATTGCGGCAGGGATCGTTTACGTCACCGAAGATCGCAAGTTGGACGGTCTGTTCGAAACGATGACAACAGATGACAATATCTACCTTGCGGCTCAGGCCCGACGCAGGGGGTGGCTGCGGATCTACTCGCGGGCTATCCGGAAGCGTCTGGCTGATTATTGGCGCGCGCGATTAGCGATCCGAACGCTTCATGGCGATGCGGTGGTCTCAGTCTATTCGGGTGGCAATCAGCAGAAGGTCGTGATTGCGAAGGCCCTCGCGCAAGACCCTGAAGTGATTATTTTTGATGAGCCAACACGCGGTGTTGATGTCGGTGCGATTCCGCAAATTCACGATGTCATCCGAGAGGTCGCCGAAGATGGTAAGGCGGTACTCGTGATATCGTCCTATCTGCCGGAGATTCTTCGCCTATCAGACAGGGTGCTCGTCATGCGCGATGGACGAATTACTGCTTCGTTTGATCGTGCGGATGCAAGTGAGGACCTCATCATGCATGCCGCCGTGCATTGATGGAGGGCTTAGCGTTTCGGTGAAGGCAGCTCTGCTAGAAACATTCGGTGTTCGATGTCCGTTGCTGCGGTCATTAAGGCTTTAGCGCATTGCTTGAGTTGGGCGTCGTCGAGCCACCCGGTAATGAATGTTGTGCCGATACCTGCGACGGGGTGGCCCGACGGATCGCAAATGGCGGCGCCCATGCCGCTTGTCGATCGGTCGAGGACAATATTGCCGTAGATCCCGTAGCCCGCGTCCATCGAGTCGGCGAGCGATTTGCGGAAACCCTTTTCATCGAAGCCATCGATGCGGCGGTACCGCGGCATGCTGAGCTTGATGATGTCGCGGACCTCGTCAGGGTTCATTCGGGCAAACATGCCCATACAGGCGGGTGTCATGCCGAATGGGCCGCGCATGCCCGCCCAACCTCGTCCAACCTGTATCTGTGATGGGCCTTCGTAGCGGCCAACGCAGACGAAGTCCAAGCCGGAGCGGACGCTAAGATAGACGACCTGCGAGAGCTTTTCCGCTAAGGCGCTGAGGGTGGTCGCTGCGGTGCGTTCCAGTGGATGGCGGCTAATTGCCGAAAAGCCAAGCGCAGCGAGATCGGCGCCGAGGTTGAAGCGGCGGGTTTCGGGATCACGGGATACCCAGCCTACGGTCATCAGCATTTCCAATACGCGATAAACGGTGGGGCGGGGTAGAGACGTCCGAGCAACGAGATCACTCAGCTCGCATCCCTCTTGCGGGCCCTGTGCGATCGCCTCAAGCAATGTGACGGCTCTGTTCAGGCTGCCGGCGGGTAGATCGGAAGCATGGACGGTTCGTGACGAGCTGTGACCGTTGGACATCGGTCTTTCCTGAATGTTCGCGCTGTGTCCAATTATTGAACACCTGCAGTGGCGTTCAATAATTGGCTCTATTTCGATTGATGATGCTACTAAATATGTGTGTTCATTGATATCTTATGGAAAGCATGTTCGATATTCGGCTAGTTTGCTTCGTGGGTTTCAAACCCGACCTGTTGCTGCTTCTCAGGACGCGTCAACGCATGAGGACAACTATGACATTGCATCCGAATTCCGCTGGAGCCAATGCGGTAAGCTATGTCTTCTACCGGGTTTTTCGCAACGTAATGCGTTGGGTGCGGTGGGCCGTTCTTACGGCTTCGACAGTTTGTCTCTTGTGGACTGTGGCGTCAGCGGAGACAGTGTCCAAGAAGACGGTCCGAGATGTGGCCCGTACTCTCTTTCTGGCTCAGGCGGGAGAGCGGGTAGATTTGTCGGGCAGCGACCTGCGTGGGCTTGATCTCTCAGGGCTAGATTTTAAAGGGGCAGATCTGTCGCGCGCCAATTTATTTGGCGCGGATTTAACTGCAGCCAATCTCGCAGGCGCTGATCTGACGGGGGCTGTGCTTGACCGCACCGTTCTCGTGCGTACCGACTTTACAAAAGCGGCTTTACAAAACGCATCGATCCTGAGGCCGAGTGTGGCGCCCGACCTTCGTTTTGTTGCGCAGGACTTGCCGTTATTTCGCGATGCTGATCTTCGTGGTGTTCGGATTACAGCGCGACTTGGCGGAGCTGATTTCAGTCGTGCAGACCTTACGGGGGCAGACTTTGCGCCGGCTTCAGAACGTGGTTTGGGTGGCACGCCTACCCATGGTCTGGCGCATGTTAACTTCACGGGGGCTAAGCTGGTGAATGCCAATATGGCGGGGCTCACGCTGACATTTGCGAAGTTTCGGAATGCGAATCTGCGTGGTGCGAATCTTTCCGATGCAGACCTTTCGCGCGCTGATCTGAGAGGTGCGGATCTTGCGGGTGCCAACCTCGCGGGGGCAGACTTGACGGATGCTGATTTGGAAGGGGCTACGGGGCTTTCGCGTCAGGACGAAGGTCCGATGGATCGCTAAGTTTGATTTTCTATAACTTGTTTGAGCACGACGGCTTGATTGTGTTTGCGATCCTTAGCGCCGAAAACGAGCGTCACCCTTTGGGCGGCAGCTTGTTTGCGCAGATCGTCAAGCTCGGCTTCGTGCTGTTCAAGTTCAATGCGATAGAGCCGTTGGAATTCCTCCCAACGTTGGGGCGCGTGCCCGAACCATTTGCGGAGTTCCGCGGAGGGAGCAAGGTCTTTGGCCCAAAAGTCGAATGCGGCTTGTTCCTTGGTAACCCCACGCGGCCAGATGCGATCGACCAGAATGCGTATGCCATCACCGGATGAGGGTGGATCGTAGGCGCGCTTTAGGTGGATGCCCATCGCACAACGATCCTCTCACACGCAATCTGAAGTTGCGCCGTGTCTTGTTTCCGCGGTGTGTTTGTCTTGGGTTCGGTTTCTCGGGACCAATGCGCAGTCGAAGAGCGTCGTGGTGTCGAGTTCTCGCAGAAAGGCTTCGCGGGCGGCGTTTAGCTTTTTGCTAAGTCGGCATCTTTCGGAGGGTGGACAGGTCGCTTCTTCCGCTCTGAGGCACTCGAGTGTTGCTTTGCGCGACTCTAGAAGTCGGACGATTTCTCCGAGCGTAATCATTTTAGGATCACGTGCGAGGCGAAATCCGCGTGCTGTGCTGCCATGTTGAGCTTCAAGAACGCCGCATTGGGCCAGATCCCGTATGACTTTAACGAGATGATTGCGTGAGGCCGCGAACTCTTTGGCGATCTCGTCGATAGAAAAAACTCTTTCTGGCTCAGCAGCTAAGCGCGTCAGCGTCTGCAGTCCGTAGTCCGTATACATCGTAAGGCGCATCCGTCGGGCCTCCCGAATAACTCGTTGCGCCGTCGATTATGCCACCATAAAGTGGTATTTCAAATGCATGTTTTATTCTGGTGGCAAAAGTGATTGACGAGCAGTTGCCCGAGGGGCTGGTCGCTTACCGGAAAACGCCGGTTTTCGACCAGGACACTTTGCCGAACGGTTTACGCAAAACACACAGGACCAAGGCTGGTGTTTGGGCGGTGATCCATGTCGTCGAAGGGCGTTTGCGCTACCGGTGTTTAGAGCCGCTTTCCGAGCAGATCCTTTCACCAGGTGTGACGGGCATCGTTCGTCCGGAAGAGGCGCACGAGGTGGAGCCGTTAGGTGCTGTCCGATTTTATGTCGAGTTCTATAGCGCTTCATCTCAAGACGGTTCACCTCATGTCGACGGGATCGAGGTGTAAGCATCCGTCGTGAAGCAAAGGCACGTCGAAATTGGCCAGGAGCGTCGTATGTCCGGGAGAGATGATGATCGCGATGAAGGCGGTAGCTACGCATCTCCACCTTGTCTCATGCATGAAATAGACCCGGCCTACATGGGGCTTGATGTGCAACAGCAGCAGGACGTCTCACGCTGGAGACGCAGCGAGTGTCTTCGGCTCATAGATGCGCGGCTTGCGATGCCGGTTGTCGAGCGTACGGCGCATGCAGACGCCATCGTATCGCGGCTCGACGAAATTATAGGCGGCGTGGAGGGAAAGGTGGTCAGCGCTTACTGGCCGATGCGTGGGGAGCCGAACTTGCGCATTTGGTTGGAAGCTCTGGAGATGCGCGGGGGCACCGGAGCTTTACCTGTCGTGGAACAGAAGGGAGCTCCGCTGATCTTCCGCCTCTGGCGAAAAGGCGAACCGCTCGAGAAGGGCATATGGAACATCCCTGTTCCGTCGCACCGTGCGGCGGCTGTGACGCCGGATGTGATTATCGCTCCTGTCGTTGGGTTTGATAGAGCTTGTTACCGGCTGGGTTATGGCGGTGGCTACTTTGATCGGACGTTGGCATGCGCCACGAACCGTCCGCTAACTGTCGGTGTCGGATACAGTGTCATGGAAATTCCGACCATATATCCGCAGACCTATGACGTTGCGATGGACGTTGTCGTGACAGAGCGAGAGGCGATCCGACGCTAACTGCGTTCGAACGGGAAAACTCGGCAATAGTTTGTGCCATGACACGCCTCGGCGCGTGTGCGAAGCCTCGCCCTCCCAATGTTTAGGCAGGAGTAGCCGAACGTGCATCGTCGTCTTGTTTTTTGCGGGGTTCTGGCTCTTTCAATTTTGGGTGCTGCACGCAGTGCCCATGCAGACTGTAGCGCAGAGGTTGATGCGGCGTTTGCAAAGCTCAGGCAGGCAGCTGCTTTCCGTATGATGACGAAGATTGTGAACGATCAAGGTTCGCTCAGCATGTCGGTTGATTATGTGCCGCCGGATCGTATGCATCAAACAGTCGAGACGGGAACTTCGGCTGGGACCGTTGAACTGATCGTAATTGGATCGGAAGCCTGGTCAAATCAAGGACAAGGTTGGGCGAAGGTGCCGGACAAATTCGCGAAAGAGGTTTCTGGGCAAATGCGCCAGTCCCTTTCGGGAAACAAAAGCGCGAATGCTGCTTATGAATGTCTTGGTGAGAAAACTTTCGAGGGGGGCGAGTACGTGGCGTACCGCACGGAGTTACCTCCCGTCGCGGCAAAAACGGGCGCTGAAGCCGTGCCGGGTAACGTTCAAATGCTTTACGTTGACAAGGAGACGGGACTGCCTGTGCGGAACATCGTGACCAAGCCCGATGCTCCGAATGAGCGGCTTTTCGACGGTACCTTTCAATTGAGAGAGGATCTGAAGATCGATGTGCCTGCGACGCGGTAAGTTTGCTTGTCGTATGCGTGTCGGGCCTTAGAGTTCCAGGTGTTTTTCTCCCGGTTTTAAATCTGGAAGACGTCCTTCAGGCAGGCACGGGGCCGCCGTGACCTTGCACCGGGTCTTGCCTTTATAGGCTTCGCAGAGCGTTCGTTTGCGCTGGGCCCGATCCCAATTTTCATAGCCAGGTCCTTTTGCGCCGGCGCGTGATGACCACCACAGGATTGCGCGCTTCTTCGCTTCGGACTCCGTGGATGCGATTGCCCATCCGCTCTCAATAACAGATGCGCAAATAGAAGCAGCGCGCAGCGGCGTTGCGATTGAAGCTCCTAAAATTAATGTGGCCGCAGCAAGGATTGCGCCTTGAGAGAAATTGCGTTTTGTCACTTTATTTCTCAAATCGATGCGATCAGAAAACATGACTTGCGCTCATTCTCCGATGTGTCCATAAAAATAATTGGGAAGCATAACGGTTTGTGTGAAACTTTTGGAGGAAACGAGAAATGAAGGTTTGGAATAAACCTCAGGTTCGCGAGCAGGAAGTTGGTCTCGAAGTTACGAGCTATCTCCCAGCTGAGATCGACGTTATCTAAGCGTTCCAATTTTGAATAAGTCTGGCGTGACGGCCGCTTGCGGCCGTCACGCTTTTTTATGTGCATGCCAGAACGTTAGAGATGTCGTTTGATCGACGTTGCGGGCAAATGTTGAATGGCTATGCGCATCAGTTCCGGCAGTGTCCGTACGCCAAGCTTGTTTTTGATCTGCGCGGCTGTGTTCGCGATCGTTTTGTAGCTGACGTTCAGTTCTTCCGCGATGATGTTGTAGGGTTTGCCTTCAGCTATCAAAGAGAGTGTCTGCAACTCTCTAATCGTTATTGTATTCAATGGGTTATTTGATCCTCTCGCGCTGATGAAGGCGACTTCCGATGCGAGTTCATGGCTGAGGTAAGTGCCGCCGTCCCGTACGCGCTGAAACGCTTTTATGAATTCGTCGGAGCATGTGTCTTTCAAGAGAAAGCCGTTGGCGCCGACTTCCAGTGCCCGGCTCACAATTACCGGGTCGCTGTGCATACTGAAAACCAGTATGGGTGTTTTCTTATCGTGGATGCGTAGTCTGCGTATGAAGTTCAATCCATCGAGAGCGCCTGTGTTCACAGCGAGATCGACGACGATAACGTCAGGCTTTTGGGCGCGATATTGGCGGAAGCCGTCTGATAGGCTTGCCGCTTGAATGACGAACTCTACGCGGGCGTCCTGCAGCACACGCTTGCAACCCTGAAGCACGATGGGATGGTCGTCGATCACGAGAACTTTTGTCATGCGCGGTTTCCAAAAAATTCTGCAGCTAGTCTTTTTTCGCCGGTCGAGCGCCCCGCAGGAACGGTAATATCTATGGCGGTGCCTGAGGGCCAATTGCCGCTAAGTGAGAATGTGCCGTTTAGGGCGCGCACTCGCTCACGCATCGTGGCTAATCCGAACCCGTTGGGTGCAGGGTCCCGGATCCCTTCTCCGTCGTCGCGAATGTTGAGGCTAATCTGAGAATATGCGGCTTCGCCGTCTGGGCCGGTAATGGTTTCATGAGCCAATTGGACAACGATATTCTTGGGATTAGCGTGACGCAGCGCGTTTGTTATGCCCTCCTGTATACAGCGGTAAATGGTGAGATCTATAGATTCACCGTAGCTCAATTGCAGATCGTTTGTGATCGTGCTGAACCTGATATTGGGGTGACGAAGCTCAAATTCGGTAGAGAGTTTTGTTATGAGCTCTTTGAGCGTTATGCGGCCCAAAGCGATCGGTCGGAGCTTTTTCAGTAGCCGCCTATTTATGGATTTGAGCCGGTCACTGATCGTCCGTATTTCACTGATTCTGCTAGCGATTTCGGAAGATATTTTTTCAGGAAGTGGTTGAGCGTACTGCTCGATCGATGAGGCATTGACCATTATCCCGAACAGGCAGGGGCCGACTTCGTCGTGAAGTTCGCTTGCGATTTGTCGGCGTTCTTCCTCCTGGACGGTGATGAGATCCCGACAAAGGCGGGAATTTTCGGCATTTACGGCGTCCAACGCTGCGGCGAGTTGATTGAAGTGGTCGGCGATCATGCGCAGCTCGCGGACTTTGGGAGGTTCGACGCGCACTGCGCTGTGACCGTGCTCCAAACGTTTCATTGCGCCGGCCAATCCGACCAGGGGATCTAGGATGCGGCCGAGCACGACGTATAGGGCACTCAACATAAGCAGATTTGTGCCGATCCAGAGTAGCAGCATCGTGCGGTAGTCGTTCCATACTTCTGCGATTTCATCGGAAGGCTCGCCTTGGATCAGAACGGTTGCGATGGGCTGATTTTCTACCCTTATCGGAACGTTGAATCTATTTGCCGGTGGACGAACCATTTCAATGAACCATCGCGGTACCGAAGCTGGTTCTCTTTCGTTCGAAGGTTCCTGAGGCGGGCGGTTTTTGCTCGGGCCCCTTTCTCCGTTGGCTCTGACCACTTCTATTCGGACGTGGCGAAGATGTTTGAGTTGAGCCTCAAGAGTTTGAAGCAGATTCCGTGCCTCTGTTTCGTTCAAAAGAGAGCGTGCCGTTTCCCGCACGAAACTCTCCGCTAGATCCATGGAAGCGCGCATCTCGATGCGGGTACGGTTTCCGGCGTCCAGAACTTTTAGAAAGCATGCAAACAGCGACGTGACGACGGTGACGGCCAGGAAGGCGATGAGGATCTGAGTGCGAACCGGTCGACGGTACCAAAGATTTTGCAGGCGTTTGATAAGGCTGGGCAGGAGTTCCGCGCCGCCTTTGGATTCGCTTTCGGAAGCGGTGAGGATCATTGTTGCGCTCCATATCTCGATTTGAGATCAGCGAGTGCTTGATCGCGATTGTGGTTTGCGGTGCGCAGGTTGAAATAGTGTTGGCAAAGAGAGCCAAAGCCTTCGTCATGCGTATTCTCGCCGACAATTCGCGAGAGTTCTTCGATGATCTCGATGGCTGGTTCCGGTGCACCGATTTCCGCTAGCATGCCTTCGAGTTGGACGGCGCGATTGGCGATCATTCTTGGTGATTCACGAAACTGCCCGGCAGCGGTGTTGAGAAGGGATGCAATGCGTTCAACCGCTGGGCTCCCCGGCGTTGCGCTCTGACCGTCAATTCTGCTGGCAAGCCACACTTCCGGTTTGGTTCCTTCATTCGCTTCTAGCCAATGGTCCTGCGTCAGAGGCTTCTCCGGGTCTTCTTGCGCTGCCGGGTGTTGGGCAATGGTCTCGGCGGGATCGTCAGAGCATGCGCCGAGGGCTGCGCTTGTCAGGATGCACGCGACTGCCATAACCCGCTTAACGGCAGGGCGGTGGCGATGACCAAAGTGGGTAGCGTTGTGGCGCACGGCTGAGCCTCATTCGGGTGAATCGCCAAGGCTACGCAGAGCTCCGTGCCCGATAAGGCAGGATTGCCATTCCCTTGTATTTAGCGGTTTTGGGGCTGGCCTCAGCTGTTACATCGTTACGATTTTGTGAGGGGTGAGGAAAGGCAGTCCTTGTTGCCACTTCTTCCCGGCCAGTTCTGGTAGTCGGACTAAAGACGGGCGCTAGGGCCGGCTCTAGCGTAGCGCTGCGTGTTGGATACGACTTCGCGGTGTCGAAAAAGAACGGCTCCAGGAAGTGGAATCTGCCGCATCGGTTTCGGGCGGAGCATGTCCACTCCGGTCCTCGCCTGTACCGCGCATCAAAGGCAGCTCTGCACATCAGTATTCCGGCGATGTCGGAGGCTGGGGAGCGTGATTGCCTTGGTCTAGGGAACGAAACGTGAGGTTTCCATAAATGAAAAAATCCTGGAGAACGTCCCTGTTAGTGTCTGCGTCACTTGCGGCGTTGGCACTCGGGGTGTCGGGCGCAACCGCGAACGACAAGCTCGTCGAGCTCTCAAAGAGCAACGACAACTGGATTATGACGGGCAAGACGTATCACGCGAATAATTATAGCCCGAACACTCAGATCAATACCGACAACGTTAAACAATTGCGCCAAGCTTGGTCGTTTTCGACCGGTCTTCTGCACGGGCATGAAGGCACCCCGCTCGTCGTTGACGGGGTTATGTACGTGCACACGTCTTTTCCGAATAATACCTTTGCGCTTGATCTGAATGACCCCGGCCGCATCATCTGGCAGCACAAGCCGAAGCAAGACCCCGCTGCGCGTTCTGTTGCGTGTTGCGACCTCGTGAACCGCGGTTTGGCCTACTGGCCTGGTGACGGTGATGTGAAGCCGCTGATCTTGAAGACGCAGCTCGATGGTCACGTTGTTGCGCTTGACGCCAAGACCGGAGAAGAGCGCTGGAAGATTGAAAACTCGGACATCAAAGTTGGTTCGACGCTGACGATCGCTCCTTACGTCATCAAGGATTTGGTTCTTGTCGGATCGTCCGGTGCCGAGCTCGGCGTTCGAGGCTACGTGACGGCTTATGACGTTAAGACCGGCGAGCAAAAGTGGCGCAAGTACGCGACGGGTCCGGATGGCGATGTCGGGATTGGTGACAACTTTAACAAGGCCAATCCACACTATGGTCAGAAGGGGCTCGGCACCGGCACCTGGGAAGGTGACGCCTGGAAGATCGGCGGCGGCACGAACTGGGGCTGGTATGCGTACGATCCTGACCTGGAGCTCTTCTACTACGGCTCGGGTAACCCAGCTCCGTGGAACGAGACCATGCGTCCCGGCGACAACAAGTGGACTATGACCATTTGGGGTCGGGATGCCGATACGGGTATGGCCAAGTTCGGCTATCAGAAGACCCCACACGACGAGTGGGATTACGCCGGCGTCAACGTCATGATGCTTTCTGAGCAGAAGGACAAGTCGGGTAAGATGCGCAAGCTTCTGACCCACCCCGACCGGAACGGCATTGTCTATACGCTTGATCGCGAGGACGGCACGCTGATCTCGGCGAACAAGCTTGATGATACGGTCAACTGGGTAAAGACAGTCGACCTGAAGACTGGCTTGCCGGTTCGTGATCCTGAGTTCTCCACGCGAATGGATCACAAGGCGACCGATATCTGTCCGTCGGCCATGGGTTATCACAACCAGGGTCACGACAGCTATGATCCAGAGAAGCAGCTCTTCTTCATGGGCATCAACCACATCTGCATGGACTGGGAGCCCTTCATGCTTCCCTATCGTGCCGGTCAGTTCTTCGTCGGTGCGACCCTGTGGATGTATCCGGGCCCGAAGGGTGATCGCCAGGGTTATGAAGGCCTCGGCCAGATCAAGGCCTATAACGCCATCACCGGTGAGTACAAATGGGAGAAAATGGAACGCTTCTCCGTTTGGGGCGGCACCATGTCGACGGCTGGGAACCTCGTGTTCTACGGTACGCTCGACGGCTTCCTGAAGGCTCGTGATAGCCGCTCCGGTGAGCTGCTTTGGAAAGCCAAGCTGCCTTCGGGGTCGATTGGCCATCCGATGACGTTCGAGCACAACGGCACGCAGTTCGTTTCCATCATGTATGGCGTCGGTGGTTGGCCGGGCGTTGGTCTGGTGTTCGATCTTCAGGATCCGACTGCCGGTCTGGGTGCTGTCGGTGCCTTCAAGAACCTTCAAAACTACACGCAGATGGGTGGCGGTGTCGCGGTCTTCTCGCTCGATGGCAAGGGACCTTATGACGACGTGACCGTCGGCGAGTGGAAGGGTGGCAAGGGCTAACCCTACATCAGTCTCGATCCCGGCTGCCGGATCTCCGGTAGTCGGGACTTCGTGGACGTAGGAAGCCGGTGGTCGCGATCTCCCGAGTGCTCCTCCGGCTTCCCTTGCTCCAATAACTCCGCTGGTCCTACCGCCGTGTGATTTTGGCACCCTTGGGCGGCTTCGCACGCAGACGGAGAAGAACATCAACGACGCGGTCACAAGACAAAGAGGAAGCAGTCCATGTTCCGTACCAAATCCTTTTCGCGCGTCGAGTGCTGGTTGCCCGGTGCGCTCGCATTGGCAGTGGCTGTCGGCGCTGGTTTCCCCGTCAAGGCCGCGAACACGGCGTCACAAGATATCGCGCCGGACCCCTCGATACTTAGAGTTTGCGCGGCAGCTAATGAGCACCCTTATTCCACGCGCGATGAGCGTGGATTTGAAAACAAGATAGCCAAAGCGATTGCTGAGGCGATGGGCCGGACACCGTTGTTCGTCTGGCATAACAAACCGGCTATCTACCTCGTTCGCGACAAGCTCAATATGCACGTGTGTGATGTGGTGATGGGGGTCGACACCGGGGACGAACGGGTCGCGACGTCCGAGCCCTATTATCGCGCGCCCTATGTTTTCGTTGAGCGCGTCGAGTCCGATCTCAACATTACCAGTTGGGAAAGCCCTGACCTTGTCAAGGCGGACAAGATCGGTTTTGTGCCCGGTTCTCCCGCACAGGTCATGCTGACAAAGCTTGATCTCTTCAACGTACATTTCAACTACATGAACTCGCTGACGAACTTCAAAAGCCGTCGCAACCAATACACCCGCATTGATCCAAAACGGCTCATTGGGGAAGTCGCCGACGGCACGTCTGATCTTGCCGTTGCCTTTGCCCCTGAGGTGGCGCGGTACGTCAAAGTGAATCCTAAGCTCAAGATGGTTGTCATCCCAGACAACAACGTTCGCGTTGATGGCGAGAAAGTTCCACATCACTTCAGTCAGTCGATCGCCGTTCGCAAAGAAGATGCGGCATTGCTCGATGCCATAAATCTCGCGATCGAAAAGGCTCGTCCGCAGATCAGAGAGATCCTGACAGAAGAAGGGATCCCGCTCGTTGAAACGTCATCGAGAAGCTAGCGCGCAGGTCTTGGAGTGCGTGCTGCGATTGCCGTGCACTCCGTGATTGCTCGCTCCAACAGATGTGAATCGCAACGCGATATAAAGGTAGAGAAGCGACCAACAGTAATGAAAAAATCACTGATCATGACTGCGGCTGCCAGCGCAGTGTTTGTGTTTGGTCTCGGTGTGGCTTCGGGCCAGGTAACATTCCGGCACACGATTACCGGTGAAGTTCTCAATCTCGATGACTCGCTGCCCGAGGGGCGCGATACGGAGGCTGTTCGTCAATTCTTGCAGACTGGAATCAACCCCTACACGGAAGTGAAGGAATGTCTGCCAAAGGGTGAAGAAGCTTATCTGGTCGCTTGCTCGGGATGCCACGGTCACTATGCCGAAGGCAAAGTTGGTCCGGGCTTGAACGATAGCTATTGGACCTATCCCAAAAACAAAACCGACAAGGGATTGTTCGAAACAATCTTTGGTGGTGCGCAAGGCATGATGGGGCCGCATGGAAGCCACCTGCAGTTGGATGAAATGCTGCTGATGATGGCTTGGATTCGTCATCTCTATACTGGTGATGTGGCCGAGGCCGATTGGCTTACTGACGAGCAAAAGAAAAATTTCACGCCATTCAAGCCTGACAAATCCGCAGAAGAAAATAGTTCGGCGTCAGAGGAGCAAAAGACTGCGGCTCTGGATGCCTGCAAAGTTTCCGCGCAATGAGCTCATCCTTTCCGTCCGAAGTAGGTGGAATTTCCTTTGCGAGTTGGCGGATTGAAGCGGTGGCCGCATGGCCGCCGGGTGAACTGGCAAGACCTGAAGACCCATGGAGGAAACGAAAATGAAGACATTGATTTCGGTCATCGCCGCTGCTGCTCTGCTTTCCGTTGCTGGAGGCGCAATGGCCTATGATGGAACGAAATGCAAAGCCCCTGGCAACTGCTGGGAGCCTAAGCCTGGCTATCCTGAAAAGGTGGCCGGCTCCAAGTATGACCCCAAGCATGATCCCAAGGAGCTGAACAAGCAGTCGGCATCGATTGCTTCGATGGAAGAGCGGAACGCCAAGCGCGTGGAGAATTTTAAGAAGACCGGAAAATGGGTCTACGACGTTTCCAAGATCCAATAGTGAGCTTGGTTTGACGCCTCGGTGCAGTGCTACGCTTGCAAAACCGCTCTGCTTCCTCCCGAGGTGAAATGGGGCGCGGCCAAGTCGCGCCCCTCCTTTTGCGCCGGTGACCGGCTCTTCAGTGCTCTCCTAGGGTTCTCGTGGAGGATATGATGAGCTGTGACCGGAGTGGCCGCGTGTTACTCCAGGAGCAGGAATGTCAGTTGAACGCATAGGCCGGCCGGCAGCGCCATCTCCTTCGGAGTTTGCAACAGTGGACTTGGCGCACTGGCGCGAGCGTGCTCGGTCCTTTGAGCGCGAACTTGGCCAGGTGATTGCTGGGCAAAAGCGCGCATTGCATTTGATGACCATCGCGGTGTTTGCACGTGGTCACGTTCTGCTTGAAGGCGATGTCGGCGTCGGAAAGACGACGCTTCTACGCGCGGCGGCCCGAGGAATGGGGGGTGCGTACGAACGCATCGAAGGCACTATCGATCTTATGCCCGCGGACTTTGTCTATCACACCTACCTTGCTGAAGACGGGCGCCCGAGAGTTGAACCTGGTCCCGTGCTGCGTCACGGATCAGATCTTGCGGTCTTCTTTTTCAATGAGATCAATCGCGCCCGTCCGCAGGTGCACTCGCTTCTACTCCGCTTGATGGCAGAGCGCAGCGTCACCGCATTCAATCGCGAATACCCATTGCCGCATCTTCAGGTTTTTGCCGATCGCAACCGTATTGAACGCGAGGAAACATTCGAGTTGCCTGCAGCCGCACGGGACCGGTTTCTTATGGAGATTGGTATCGAAGCGCCGCAGGATTTAGAGACACGCAGGCAGCTCGCGTTTGATTCCAAATATCATGATGCGGACGCGTTGGTTGCAACGGTTCCAGAGGCAATTCTGGATCACGTACAACTTGGTGCTGTTGCGAAGGCCATCCAACATAGCGTGCATACGAGTGCAGCCCTGGAGCGCTATGTGCTCGATCTTTGGCAAGCCGTTCGTTATCCGCAGACAGCGGGAATTTCGATACCCGGTGTCGACATGGCGCGCTTTGTTCAAGGGGGCGCGAGCCCTCGCGGTGTCAGTTATCTGCTGCGCGCTGCACGTGTTGCGGCGTGGCTTGCTGGACGCTCGATGGTTGTTCCGGAGGATCTTCGCGATGTCTTTGTGGAGACCATGGCGCATCGGATCTTCCTCGATCCAGTCTACGAGTTGCGCCGGGATGCCCTTGTCAGAGAGCTCTGTGACGCCCTTTTTGAAACAGTTGCGGCCCCTTCGGATGGCGCATGATCAATGATCGCGGGAATTCAGTCGGAGCGATGCCTCCTGCCGTTGATATACCTTTCCGCTTGGCTTGGCGGAGTAGCGGCGTGCGTGCCGGCGCTCACCGATCACGCCAAGGTGGGACAGGCGGACTATTCAAAGACCACGTGTCGTTGTTGGATAATCCAGATCCGCGTCGCATCGATTTGCGTGCGAGTGCCCGCGATCCGCTGGAGGCGTTGCGAGTTCGCCGCTTTGAGCAGAACAGCGCGATTACCGCGTATGCGTTGGTAGATGTTACGGGCTCGATGGGTGTCGTCGGGCATACGAGCAAGATTTCTCTTGCTGCGGATCTCGTATCGGTTCTTGCAGCCTCTGCCCGTCGCATTGGTGATGCGTTCGGAATTATTGCTTGTGACAGCGACGTGCACGGCGAACTCTTTCAACGCGCCACGCGCGCGCGCGCGGGCGAGGTTGAGTTCGCGGCAGAACTGCGCGGGCTTACACCTAATCGCCGGGGCGTTGAGGGATTGATCCGGGCATCTGAATTGATTGCGGGCCGTCGCAAGCTGGTCATCCTGATTTCAGATTTCCAGATGTCCTCTCAAGAAATGGAGGATGTTTTCGCTGCGCTTAGCCCTCACGACGTGGTTCCAATTCTTTTGCGCGACTCCGCTGAAGTTGAAGGATTGCCGAATTGGGGACTTTTGGCGCTTCGGGATGCTGAGACGGGGCGACGGAGACTTGTTGCGGTGCGCCCGTCGCTTAAGACGCGTTGGTGTCGCGTGGATGCAGACCGTCGTGGGCGTTTGCGTGCAATCGCAAGCCGTCATGGCCGAGAGCCTTTTGAGATCACAGATGTGATCGATTGGGATCGCTTGGCCTCCTACTTCGCGGGAGGTGGCATATGATCCTTCGTGTTCTTGCAGGGGCCTTGTTTTTAGTTTTGGGGAACGGTGTGGCGCGCGCTGACACGCCTACCGTTCATGTTGTCGAGCCACGTTCCGTTGGTTATTTCATCGGGGATGTGCTCACGCGAGATGCCGACGTGGCAGTGGCCGACGACGCCAAGATTGATCCTGCGAGCATTCCGCGACCGGGGCCGCTCAATTACTGGCTAGAATTGAAGTCGGTTGACGTTGATGAGTATGTTCGAGGCGTGCGGAAGCATTATCGGATACGGCTCGCATACCAAACATTCTATGCACCGCTCGAGCCGCGTAAGCTGGAAATTCCCGCGATCAGGTTTCGGGTCCTTCGACCCGAGAGGGAGAGCACGCAGGCAGTTGTTCCGTCCTGGTCGTTCATTTCATCGCCTCTCCGTGAAATCATGCCGGAGAAAAACGGAGAGGGTGGTCCGGCAAAGTTGTTGCGTGCTGATGCTCCGGTCTCTTTAAGTTCCACGACTCTTGAACGCACCAGTATGGCGATTGCCGGGGTGACCGCAGTCGTTGCCCTGTTGTTGCTTGCCCATCATCTGGCCCTGTGGCCATTTCACCGTCGTCGTCGCAGGCCCTTCACTCAGGCGATGCGTACCGTGCGTCGAGAAGCAGCAAAGGCGGCGCAGTCGGCCAACTATAGGCTCGCACTTCTTGCTTTGCACCGCGCGTTTGATGAAGCCTCGCAACGACGCGTGCTGGCGGAGGACCTCGATAGTTTTTTGGTTGCGCGTCCGGAATTTGAGTCTTTGCGACCTGATATCGAGCGTTTTTTTCAGACGTCCCGGCGGGCGTTTTTCGCGGACGATATGTTGGGGAGTCGCGCTGAGCTACCACTCTCGGATCTAGCGACCTTTGCCACGTCTATGAGCGAGTGCGAGAGGGCGGTGGCATGAACCTGGCCTTTGCTCACCCTCTGTTTCTGTTGGCGCTGCCATTGGCATTGGTGCCTCTGGTTTGGCTCAGCCAGCGCACTCACGATTATGCGTCGCTTGATTTTATGGATCCAGATTGGCTTTCAACCGCGGTCGACTGGGGGCTTCGTGCGCTCCTAAGTTTGAGCCTTCTCGGTTTGGTTTTGGGATTGGCGGGGCTCCATGTTCGCGGGACGAGTATCGAACGCGTTGGGACTGGAGCGCATATTGTTCTCTTGATCGATCGGTCAAGTAGCATGGATCAGACGTTTGCTGGCCGTCAGCCGACTGGGGACGAAATGTCGAAGTCTACGGCGGCGCGGGTTCTGCTCGAAGATTTTATTCAGAAGCGTGCGCATGACCGGTTCGGGGTCGCGGCGTTTTCCACGGCGCCGTTTCTTGTGCTTCCGATTACGGATCACAAGGAAGCCGTCCTCGCCGCCATTCGTGCAATCGATCGTCCTGGGCTTGCGTTCACAGATGTCGGCCGGGGTTTGGCTTTGTCATTGGCAACACATGAGGCTGATCCGGCTGCAGCTGCGCGGGCCATCGTGCTTGTGTCCGATGGCGCTGCGGTTATCGACCGTAAAGTTCAGGAACTTTTGCGGCAGGGCTTCAGTAAGCGACGGATCAATCTTTATTGGCTCTATCTGCGCACGGAAGGCAGTCGAGGGATCTACGAAGAACCTCGGCAGGGAGAAGAGGATACTCCGCAAGCACTGCCCGAGCGGCACCTGCACAAATTCTTCCTGACGCTTGGCGCACCCTACCGAGCCTTTGAGGCGGATAACCCGCAATCCGTGGCTGATGCCATTGCGGAGATCGATAAGCTCGAGCGCGAACCTATCCGTTATGTCGAGCGTGTTCCTCAAACGGACCTCGCGCATTGGGCCTACGCGATCGCTGCGGTGTGCCTCGCGATTTTGCTTTTGGCCAAGCTTTGCGAAGTGGGTATCGCGCGAACTTGGAAGGGGGCGAATGTTTGAGATGCTTAAGACGCGTCGGTGGTTGCGCCCTGTGATCTTGGTGATTGGTCAATTCCGAGGAACTGCATGATGCGCGCAACAACGCTAAGTGACTCTGCGAGTGCTGGGCGTACAGAGCGTCTTTCCGATGAGCGGCCGCGATTTCTACCGTTCAGAGGCATCATCATCATAGCGGTGCTGGCTGCCAGTAGCATTGCATTCACGTATGCGGGGGGACGCTACCTCGAAAAGCGCGCTAGCAATGCAACGGTGAGAGCTTTGGTGGCGGGAGAGGATGTCGCTGTCGATCCCGTTTACGCGTCTTCGGAGGTTGTGATGGCGCGCCTCCATTTTCTCCTATTCCGGGATCGGCTGGATGAAGCGCAAAGTCTTCTTGATGAAGCCGTACCGTATATGAAGCCAGCCGCTCAAGCAGATGCACTCTACAATCTGGCGAATGCCCGCATTCGTCTCGCCTTTCATGCGATTGAAAAGCGGGACCTTGATCATGCGATCCCTCTCGTGCGGCTCGCCAAGGATGACTACCGGAAGGCTCTCGGCGTTCGGCCGGAGAATTGGGATTACAAATACAATCTGGATGTTGCTATGCGGCTCGTGCGTGATTTTCCGCAGCCGGATTTCAGTGAAGACGAGGACGCCGAAGGTGAATCCAAGCGCGTTTGGACGGACCTTCCCGGAATTCCAAGAGGCCTACCGTGATCAAGATGGCGCTTCGGGATATCCGGTTCTGGCTGACAGGTGCGGCTTGGCTACTAGCGCTTGCGGCGCTTTTTGTTCCGCGTGTTGAGCTTGTTAGACCGGTTCTCGATGTTGTGGCTGTGTTCGACATCACCGGCAGTATGAATACGCGCGATATGAACGTAGACGGGCGCGCCGGAAGCCGTCTTGAAGCGTCGCAGGCCGCCGTCCGGCGCTTGTTGACGAGTCTGCCTTGCGGCTCGCGTTTAGGGCTGGGGGTTTTTACGGAACGCTCGTCTTTCCTGCTGTTTGAACCTGCCGAGGTGTGTGCGAACTACGCGGCGCTCGATGGCTCCGTGCGACAACTGGATTGGCGGATGGCGTGGGCGGCTGACAGTCACGTGTCTCGTGGTCTTTACAAAGCAGTTGAGATTGCCAGCAGTGTGGATGCCAATCTTGCGTTCTTTACAGATGGGCAAGAGGCCCCGCCGCTGCCCGCCTCTGGAGGCCCGGTATTCGATGGTGAGCCTGGCACCGTTAGCGGATTGATCGTAGGCGTTGGCGGGCGCGAGAAATCGCCAATCCCGAAGTTTGATTTTGATGGTCGGGAGATTGGCACATGGGGCCGCGAAGACGTTCCTCATGAAAACCGTGTTGGTCTTCCACCTAAGGACGCTTCTTCCCGGCCGGGATATCATCCTCGCAATGCTCCGTGGGGTGGTGCGACTACGGCTGGTGATGAACATCTCTCGTCGGTGCGGGAAGCCTACCTTGAAACGCTCGCGGAACAGACCGGGCTTGGATATGCCAATCTCGCCGAGACCCGTGACTTGGTCTCGTCACTTCAGGCTGTCAGCCGCTCACGGCCTGTCAAAGCCGCTGCGGATATTCGTCCCTACCTTGCGAGTGCCGCTTTAATTCTGCTTCTGCTGATCAGCGCGTTGCTCCCTGCTCTCGATCGCGTGCGCCGATGGCGTCAGCGCGATGTGATGCCCCGTGTTCCAATTTAAATCGGAGAGAAGATCAATGATGCGATGGTCCTTGCTGTTGCTGGGTGCCCTGACGTGTTTAGGGCCGTTGGCCGCATCGGCTCACGGTCCCACCCCGCAGAAGGTCGAAGAAAAGATTGTTTTGAAGAGTTCGCCCGCGGACGTCTGGGCTGTCGTCAGCGATTTCGGAGGATTAGCTAATTGGCATCCTGGCGTCGAAACAGCAGAGGCCACTGGGGGCAATAAACCGGGTGCCGAGCGTACTCTGACCCTTAAGTCCGGTGGCGTCATTGTCGATGGACTGGATGAGTACAATGCCGAAGAGATGTCCTACGGATATCGTCTTTCCAAGGAAAATATCGAAGCGTTGCCGGTAAGCTTTTACTCGGCGACCTTGTCGGTAAAGCCAGGCGATGGCGGCGGTAGCGAAGTCGTTTGGCTCGGACGATTTTATCGGGCGGACACGAGTAATTTCCCTCCCGAGAACCTGAATGATCAAGCTGCCGTGAAAGCCATGGAGACGTTTTTCCGCGAGGGGCTCGAGGGTTTGAAAGCTAAAGTCGCCGCAGGCAAATGATCATGCGCTGCAGCGTTGTGACGTGGTGGCGAACGGGCCTTCTTTTTGTGGTTAGCCTACTGGTGTCTTTTCCTTCGGTCGCTTCGTCTTCTGAACGGCTCTTTGTGGTCAACCAGGCCGGTTCCTCAATCAGCGTTATCGATGTTGAGGCGATGGCGGTTACAGACACGATATCCGTGGCAACGGCGCCCGCAGCTATTGCGGCGTCAGCCAAGATGCGCCGGATCTTCATCACGCATCCGGAACGGAGTGAGGTGACGGTTCTTGATGCCGATCGCCTCACTGTTGAGAAGACGTTTGAGGTGAAGGGGACGCCTTTCGGCATCGCTGTGGATGCCGATGATCGTCTACTTATCAGCGATTGGAATTTGCACTGTGTTCACGTGATTGATGCGGTATCCGGAACTGAGATTGTGCGCATTCCGGTGGGGCAGTCGCCAGCGGGAATCGTTGCGGGTGCTCAGTTCGCGTACGTTGCTAATCGTGAGAGCGATAGTGTGAGCGTCATCGATCTGTCGACGCTTCAAGTCTCTGCTACAGTTGATGTGGGCCGCGCGCCCTTTGCCATTGCGCTTAGTTCAGATGAAACTCAGGCCTACGTTGCGAACGTGCAGGCCTCCACCCTTAGCGTGATCGACACGGACGTTCCGGCCAAGTTGCGCGATCTGGAGACCGGCAAACTTCCTTACGGTATTGGTTTGCCTCCAAATGGCGCGCGCATTGTGGTTGCCAATCAGCAGTCAGGCACGGCTTCGATTTTTGCGCGCGATGGATTTGAACTGCAACACGTCGTGCGCATCGGAGATTATCCGGAGGGTGTTGTCGTCGCGGACGATGGACGCAAAGCGTTCATCGCGAATTGGTTTTCGGATGATGTCTCCGTCATCGATCTCGATGCTGCGCGCGAGATTGCACGGATTAAAACAGGCAAAGGCCCGCGAGGATTGGCTTTAATTCGCTTCAATCCCTAGCGGTGATGTGCTGCTCCAAAACGCGCCTAGCCTATTTTGTGAGGTGCTCTAATGAGAAGATGTGCTGCGTATCTTTTAAGGGGGCATGACATCCCCGACAGCTGTTGAGATCCTTGTTCAGCCGCTTGCCATCGGGGGAGAATATGGCGAAGTCCCAGTCGCCGTTTTTCAACTCTTCAGAGAAGGCTGAACCCCATCCCGTCCTTTTTTCCATGACTGCTACAGCTAACAATTTGTCCTTGATACGGCGTCCTAGTGAGCTCGTGATTATGTTGCCCTGCGCGTCCTTCTTAGCGGCGTAGATTTCACCAACCAGAATTGAGCCTGAGGGAAGCACCCCATCTTCCTTTGCTGCACTGAGCGCTCGGTCGTTCGCGAATAGTCGTATGATCTGATCCGGGTTCTGTACGCGGTCGAGACTCAGGTAGTTTTTGAAATCGCTGGCATAGTCTTTGGGGAACGCAATGCGCTGTTCGTTCGCGCTGGCTGCGGTTGTCGTGATTATTGCCGCGATCGCCATGCCAAGTAATTTCTTCGACATGCTTTCCTCCCTTATCGCGCCCGCGACCGGTCTTGCCGGCATTCGGGCGGACCCTCCGCAGGGCCTGTGTAGCCAAGTTGCTTGGCCGGCAAACATGCATTGATGATGCATGTTATTTCGGGGGCAAGGTTAAAGCAATATCAAATATACATCTTTTAACTGGTCATGCATGCAGGTGTGCGTTCGCTCCGCCCGTGCAACACACTGGTGCAACGTCGATCCTGTTACGAAATGTGAGTTTTCTAGACCGCCGCTGTCGCCTGTTCTTTTTGAGGCTCAGCGCGTGGCGGTGCGAGAAGTGACGCCAAGGCTAACGAGGCCAAGCGCGCTTCCGGTGGATCTGCGCGGCTCGTTAGAACGATCGGAACCAGACCGCCTAGGACCACTCCTGCCGCACAAGCCGAACGGAAATAGACCAGCGCTTTAAAGAGTACGTTGCCGGAGACGAGATCGGGAACGACGATTGCGTCGGCAGCACCTGCGACTTCGTCGTTTTGGAGGTTCTTCGCTTGGGCCGCAGTCTTGGACAAAATGAGGTCGAGCGCGAGCGGACCACTGAAAGCCGCGTCCGAAATGTTTTCGCGCGCCCAGTCTCTAAGCTCACGGGCTTCTTGTGCTGAAGGCACCGATGGAATTGGTTCTTCGGTTGCTGAAAGCAGAGCGACCTTTGGTTTCGCGATGCCGACGGCATGTGCAACATCGACGACGGCTCGAAGAGCCAATTTGCGTGTCTCAAGATCTGGCGCGACGTTGACAGCGCCATCCGACAGAATGATCGGGTGGTCGCTGTGTGGTGGCGTCATGTGGAAGACGTGTACGAGGCGGCTGTCGCGGCGAATACCCGTCTGCTTATTCAGCACCGCTTTCATCATAACGTCGGTGTGAATCTGGCCCTTCATCACGATATCTGCGCGCCCGTCGCGAACGAGCTGCATGCCGGCAAGCGCAGCGTCCTGCTCGCTGTCGGCCTCAATGATTTCGTATGGGGTGATGTCCCAGGAAAGTTTGGCGGCTTCTGCTTCGATGCGCGCGCGATTGCCGATGAGGATCGGCTCGCATATCCCGGCGCGCACGGCGCCTTCTACGGACATCATCGGCAATGCGGCATCGGCACAAATCACGGCTGTGCGGGCCTTGCCCATCTGTTGAGCCCGCGCGAGGAGTTCGCGCGGGCATCTTGGTGTGATGTCAAGAAAATGGTGCTGGCCGCGATCGGGGGCCTTCGATTCCGAAGTTGTCATTTGCTTCCCTCTCGTGCGTCGCGGCGCAGCCTTTTCTAGTGACGTGTTTTATAGAGACGCGAGAACTTGTTCAGACTGCATGTCGCCCGGCTCGATGCCAGCGACCTTCACAGGCTTCTTCATCGCATCGCGACGGAATGGTTCGCCAAGTTCCTGGTTGAGCAGAATTTCGATGAACGTGGTCACCTTATTTTCCATCTGCTCGCGCACGGCTTCCTTAAGCGCCGCTGAGAGTTCTTCCATCGTCTTCACCGTAACACCCTTGAGCCCGCAAGCATCGGCGATGCGTGCATAGCTGCACTCACGGCTGAGCTCGGTTCCGACGAAGTTGTTGTCGAACCAGAGCGTGGTGTTGCGCTTCTCAGCACCCCATTGGTAGTTGCGGAAGATTACCATGGTGATGGCCGGCCAATCTTCGCGACTGCAGGCTGTCATCTCGTTCATCGAGATGCCGAATGCACCATCGCCAGCAAAGCCGATCACAGGAACATCCGGGCAGCCGATCTTCGCGCCGAGGATCGCCGGGAAGCCGTAACCGCAAGGACCGAACAGGCCCGGTGCGAGATACTTTCTCGGCTCTTCAAACGTCGGGTACGCGTTGCCGATTGCGCAGTTGTTGCCGATGTCCGACGACACGATCGCATCCGCAGGAAGCGCGGACTGAATGGCACGCCAAGCCATGCGTGGTGACATGTGCTCGGGTTCGCGCTTGCGAGCTTCTTCGTTCCAGTGCGTGCCGGGATCATCGTCTTCATGGTCCATGCTCGACAACGTCTGCAGCCATGCCGACTTGGTCTGGTGGATGAGCGCCTTGCGCTCTTCGCGGCCAGCGTTACCGGCGGACGCATCCATCTTCTCGAGGATCTGCTCGGCAACTTTCTTGGCGTCGCCGCAGATGCCCACCGTGACCTTCTTGGTCAGGCCAATGCGATCGGCATTGATATCGACCTGAATGATCTTGGCCGACTTTGGCCAGTAGTCGATGCCGTAGCCCGGCAGCGTGGAGAAAGGATTGAGGCGCGTGCCGAGGGCCAGAACGACGTCCGCTTTTGCGATCAGCTCCATCGCGGCCTTCGAGCCGTTGTAGCCGAGCGGACCGCAAGCCAGTGGATGCGAACCGGGGAAGCTGTCGTTGTGCTGGTAGTTGCTGCAGACTGGAGCGTCGAGGCGTTCCGCAAGCGTCTTGCATGCGTCGATCGCGCCGGCCAGGACAACACCTGCGCCGGAGAGAATGACGGGGAACTTCGCTTCGGAGAGAAGCTTTGCTGCTTCGGCGATTGAATTGTCTGCACCGCCCGTGCGTTCAATCTTCACGATCTGCGGCAGTTCGATGTCGACGACCTGGGTCCAGAAATCACGCGGCACGTTGATCTGTGCCGGTGCCGAACCACGCCAAGCCTTGCTGATGACGCGGTTCAGAACTTCAGCAACGCGAGAGGCATCGCGGACTTCTTCCTGATAGCAAACCATGTCACGGAACAGAGCCATCTGTTCGACTTCCTGGAAGCCACCTTGGCCGATGGTTTTGTTGGCCGCCTGCGGCGTGACCAGCAGCATCGGTGTGTGGTTCCAGTATGCCGTCTTAATCGCCGTGACAAATCCCGTTACGCCCGGACCGTTCTGGGCGATGGCCATGGCCATCTTGCCCGTTGCGCGGGTGTAACCGTCAGCCATGATGCCGGCGTTGCTTTCGTGTGCGCAGTCCCAAAACGTAATGCCGGCCCGAGGGAATAGATCGGAAACCGGCATCATCGCGGAACCGATGATGCCAAACGCGTGCTGGATGCCGTGCATCTGCAGCACTTTCACGAAGGCTTCTTCGGTGGTCATTTTCACGGTGATGGTCCTTGTCCTACAGTTGACGAGTTGCACCGGATTGCCCGGTTGATGTGACAAACGTTTGTATGTGTTAGGCCGCTGCGAAGTGACGCGACAAGAGCGCGGGGAGCGCGCTTGGCGTGTCTGCGACCGCCACGCCGGCCTTTTCCAAAGCGGCGCGTTTGGATGGATAATCACCCTTGCCCCCGGCAACGATGGCACCGGCGTGGCCCATCTTCTTGCCTGGTGGTGATTGGCGACCCGCGATGAATGCAACGACGGGCTTCTTCATTGTGCTCGCATATTCGGCAGCTTCTTCTTCAGCGGAGCCACCAATTTCGCCGCATAAGACGATTGCATCGGTTTTCTCGTCCGCATCGAGAATACGCAGAGCCTGAGCAGAGTTCGTTCCGATCATCGGGTCGCCCCCGACGCCGTAGAAAACGGACTGCCCCATGCCGGCCTGCGTTAGGTTCAAGCTGACGAGCGTTCCGAGGCTACCGGAGCGCGAAATAACACCAACGCGTCCCGGTTGGAAGACACGTTCGTTGAATGCGGGCATTATACCTACGAAGCATTCGCCTGGCGTGACGAGGCCCGCAGTATTCGGTCCAACTATCTGAGTTCCATTGGCTTTTGCGGCGACGTGCATTTCCATGACGTCGTGCGCAGGGATGTGCTCAGTGAGGCAGACAAGCAGTTTTGTTCCAGCTTCGCACGCGTCGATCGCTGCCGATTTGGCAAGCATTGGCGGAATGAACATTACGGAGATGTCGAAGGGGCGTTCCTTTGCCGCGTCGCGGGCTGTCGCATAGACGGGAACACCGAGGTGCTCGGTGCCGGCCTTCTTCGGGTTAACGCCACCGACCACGTTAGAGCCGTAGTCCTGCATCGCCTTGGTCCAGAAGGTCCCCTGCTTACCGGTAATACCCTGCACCAGGATTGTATGAGATTTACGTGGGATCATTTCAGCACCTCGTCAGTTCGCAGCCGCTGCGACAGCAGCTTTGACGGCATCGTCCATAAGATCGAAAGGTTCGATGCCAAGCCGGTCCTTGACCAGTGCTACGGCTTCATCTTCTCCGGTACCGTGAATTGTGAAGAAGATCGGAACGTCAGGCTTAAGTTCCAACCACGCGGAAACAACGCCTTCTGCCATGACGTCAGTGCGGGCGAATGCGCCGCAGAAATTGACGAGCAGGCTTTTCATATTCTTGTTTTCGAGAAGGATCGAAAGCGCCGTTTTTGCCTTCGTATAAGCTTCGCCGCCGATCTCAAGGAAGTTTGCGGGCGAGCCACCATAGTGCGCGATGGCATCCATCGTCGTCATCGTCAGGCCAGCGCCGTTTGCGAGCACACCGACCGAGCCACCGAGCTCGATGTATTTCAGGCCCTCAGCTGCGGCTGCAGCCTCAAGCGTGGTGTATTTCTCAGGGGCGGCCAGACCGATGATTTCTTGTTGGCGCGGCGCAGCACTGTCATCCACCGTGAGCTTACAATCGAGCGCAATGACGCGATTATCTTTCGTGATCACCAGTGGATTGATTTCGAGAAGCTCTGCGTCAAGTGCGCGATAGGCCTCATAGAGCTTTAACAGTGTTGAGACCAGGTCGTCCTCGACGGCATTCAGGTCCAGCCCCGAAACGGCCTGCCGCGCAGCGGCTTCGCTCAATCCCTCGGCGATCGGAATGACCACGTGCCGCATCGCGTTGGGATCAGCCTCTGCGGCTTCTTCCACGTCCATGCCGCCCATTGGAGAGAAGAGCAGCATGGGGCCTTTGGAGGCGGAGTCGTTCACGATCGCAGCATAGAGTTCTCGCGCGATTGGCGTCTGAGCTTCGATCATGACCTTTTCGACGGGCCACCCGCCGATGGTCATGCCGATAATGTTCGAGGCATGAGTTCTGGCCTCGTCGGCGTTTGCTGCAAGCTTAATGCCGCCAGCCTTACCGCGCTTGCCTGTCGGAACCTGGGCCTTGACGACGCACGGACCAATTTCGGAAGCCGCTGCAGCAGCTTCGTCTGGAGTTTTTGCAAGACGGCTGGCAGGCACGGCGATGCCGTGGTTAGCCAGCAGCGGTTTTGCTGCGTGTTCTTCGAAGTTCATTGTTTGCGGCCTTCTTTCTTATTTATTTGCCGTAGCGCTGCCAGTAGGGGCCGAACAGCTCCTCCTCTGACGGCTTGTCCTCTGGAATGGTCGTCACCAGGTGGGTGATGTTGATGAAATGGCGGTAGTTGAGGTTCTCGGTGATGGTGTTGCCGGCCCAGGTGCCGCCACCCATCGACAGCGTGAACGGCAGGGCGTTGTTGAAGCCGCCACCATTTCCAAATGTGTGTGCCTGATTGACGAGAATGCGCACGACATCGGTATCCGCCGCCAGTTCGCGTGCGTGGTCGAGATTTTTCGTATGGATACCGGCAGAGTGGCCCTTGCCGGTCACTTCCAATACGTCGTGCACGATGCGCTTCGCATCGGCAAAGTCCTTGGCGCGATAGACCGTGAGGACCAGCGAAAGCTTCTCATCTGCAAAGGTATGCTTGCCGTCGATATGGTCTTCTTCGACCATGAAGAACTTTGACTGTTCAGCCTCTGGAGCCAGGCCTAGGGCCTTCGCGGTGACGTCAGGGTCCCTCGCGATGACGTGGCGGTTGAGCTTGCCATCAATCCATAGCTTTTCAGAAACCTTGTCGCGTTCTTCTCTCGTGCAGCGCCAGCCCCCGGCCCGGGTCAACGCGGCGATCGCATCCTCGTAGATGTCATCAAGGATGATGACCGAGTTTTCCGATGAGCATGATGTGGAGTTGTCGAAGATCTTGGATGCGCAGATTTTCTCAGCGGCATCGTCGAGGTCTGCGGTGGAGTCGATGATGACCGGAACGTTGCCGGCGCCGACGCCGATCGCAACCGTGCCCGACTGCATGGCCCGCTTGACGTTATTCTGAGAGCCCGTGACGACGGCCAAGTCTACCTGGTTCATGAGTTCCTGCGTCGTCTCCTTCGAGACGGGGGCAGGGAGGAGTTGAACCAGATCTTCTGGATGGCCGGACTTCTTCAGCTCGGCGCGCATGAATTCGACGGTCTTGGCTGTCGTGATCTGTCCCGAAGGTGAGGGGGCAATGATCACGGCGTTGCCGCCCTTGATCGCCATCATGGCTTTGTTGACGGGCGTGGCAGCTGGATTGGTCGAGGGGCAAACAGCGGCAACGACGCCGACTGGCTTGCCATACTTCACCATGCCGCGTTCTGGATTTTCTTCGATCACGCCGACCGTTTTGGCCCGAAGCAGGTCGCGCAATGTCCCGAATGTTTTGCGCGTGTTCTTGATGATCTTGGAGGGTACGTTGCCCAAGCCCGTATCTTCCACGGCCATCTCAGCCAGAAACTTCGCGTTTTCGGGCTTATAGATCGACCACGCTAGGGCGCGGACAGCGTCGTCTACGCGTTCCGGATCGTGGTTCTCGTAAGCCTCCATCGCGGCGCGCGCTCGGCGCACAAGCTCCGCAACAATCTCCTTTGGAGAAAGGTTGGTCTGAGCGGTTTTCTCTCCCGATACTTCAAGTGTCGATGCTTCAGATGTCATCGTTGTCTCCAGCGCGAAGTGAATTCGGCGAAGTTGCCGCGTTCAAAAAATGGGACATTGCGTCTTGTTTTTGTGTCATGACGAATGTCGCGAGTCAAGGTGCGTCGAAGGCGAAATTCGCCTTCGACGGCCGTGTTTGCCGGCATGTTGCCGGTTAATTCGATTGCGTAGTTTGAGCGTTTATCTCGCTCGTACGTTTGAAACGGGATGAGATGGCCGGATACAACGACCAGAGCACGAACGCGGCGGCCAACGCGAGGATAGTTCCGCTGATCGGGCGCTCGACGAAGATCCAGAAATTATCTTCGTAGTTTGCAAGCGACGTCAGGAAGTAGCGCTCTGCCAACGGGCCGAGAATTACGCCCAGAACGAGCGGAGCCGTCGGGAAGTTTGCGCGCTTCATGATGAAGCCTAGGACGCCGAAAATCAGGCATACGTAGACGTCGAAAATATTGTTGCGGACGCCGTAGGCCCCGACGACGGACAATACGATGATAAAGGCCCCGAGGATGGCGGGGGGAACCTTCATCAACGTAGAGAAGCCGCGGGCGACGACGACGGCAGCTATGATCATCAGGAAGTTGGCGATGATCATGCTAACGAAGATCGTATAGACCAATGATGGATCCATGCGGAACAGCAACGGCCCCGGATTAATGCCGTGGATGAGCATCGCAGCCAACATAATCGCGGTTGCTGCGCTGCCTGGGATGCCGAGCGTCAGCAGTGGGATCATGGCTGCGCCGGTCGTGGCGTTTTTAGCGGCCTCTGGAGCAGCAAGCGCCTGTTCGACGCCCGTACCGAACTCGGCGCCGCGACCCGAGGCCTGACGTTCCACGCCGTAGGCCAGAACCGCGCCGACGGTGGCGCCTGCGCCTGGGATCATGCCGACCATGCAACCCAGACCTGAGCCACGCAGCATTGATCCCTTGTACTGCCAGAGTTCACGCCAGGTGATCTGTTTGCCTGGTTTGGGTGCGAACGAGCTCTTCAGGTTTACGTTTTTTGCCAACAGGTCGACGACCTCGCCAATGGCGAAAAGACCGATCATCACGACCGTGAAGTTGATCCCGCTTTCAATTTGCGGGATTCCAAAGGTGAAGCGGCTAAGGCCATGATGAGGATCAATGCCGACGCAACCGATCACCAGCCCGATGAACATAGAAAGGGCGCTGAGGACCGGCATGTCCTTTGCGATTGCCACGACGCTGGCGAGACCGAGGATGGTTGCCGCAAAAAATTCCGGTTGGTCGAACCGTAATGCAAAGGCAGCGAAGGGCGGGGATCCGACGGCGAGCAAGATTGCCGACAGGAGGCCACCAGTAGCAGAGGCCGTAATCGCGATGCGTAACGCACGCGTCGAAAGGCCTTTGACCGTCATAGGATAGCCGTCCCAGCACGCGGGGAGTGATGCGGGTGTACCGGGAATGTTGATGAGGATCGAAGAGATCGATCCGCCGAATACGCCGCCTGCGTAGATGCCCCCGAGGAAGCACATCGCCGTGACCGGTTCCATTACATAGGTAAAAGGCAGAGCCATCGCCATGGCGTTGACGAAAGAGATGCCTGGTAACGCGCCTGCGATGGTGCCCATCATCAAGCCCGTTATGAGGATCAGGAAGTTATGGGGCTGGAGGGCTCCATGCAGACCGGTCAAGAAAAGAGAAAGGAGATCCATTGGTTGGCCTCTCAGTAGATGCGCAGCACGCGATAGAGCGAAATCGTCCATTGATTAAAGGGTTCGACGCCGCGGTTGAGAGGCATCTTGGCCAGGGCAACGAACATGTAGAGAAGGACGATTGTACCGATGATGCTGACAAGGCTGATGGTTATGGGCGACCGGATCTGGCCCATGAGGCACCAGGTCACGATAAAGAGGAATGTGGCCAGTGCGAAGCCCAGGTAAGGGATTGCAAAGCCGTAAATCAGGATCACCCCGACTCCGGCGATGGCCATAACGGCTGAGCCGTTATTTGCCTTTTCGCCGTTTTGTGTTGTGTCGTTCCCGTCGCGCGCACTGATGCGCCAGTTGTTTAATTCGACAAGGAACGCAAGCAGGGAGAAAAATGCCAAGCCGGCCAACATGGCTTTGGGCCACCCGCCAGGGCCGACGGCATTAGGAACGTTAAGCATGGCGGGGTTTGAGGCGATGTGCGTCCACAAGAATGCGCAGGCCAGCAGCATCGACAGAGGGAACGCTGTACGGATCAGGCGTTTTGAAGATGTCATCTTTTATCGATCTCGGTGTGCGTCGTCGGGTGGGCGGCGCGTCTCAGCAGGAAGTGCGCGGCTATACCGTAACCAGTCCAGTGCCAAAGTGATCAGCGCTGGTTAGTCGGGCGCATCGTAGTCAGCAGACGGTGCAGGCATATTTTGCCGTGCGAGGTCTTAAAAACGAAAGCCGGCGTCGCGATAACGCGACGCCGGGTAGTCCAATCATCATCACTTTTTCTTCGACGCGCTCTTTTCTTCGGCGGTCGTGGGGAAGCGCTCCAGATAGGATTTTACCGTTTGGTAGAACTTCGCAACGGTTTCCTTGGTCTCTTCAGGAGAAAGAGGCTTGGTGCAGGTGTAAGTTCCTTCGCAGAATTCTTTCCATTCTGGCGAAGCGAGGATTTTGTTTGCAGCTTCGTTCAGCACTGCAACGCGATCAGCGGGAGTCTTGGACGAAACAGCGATGGTTCTAAAGTTTGGAAGGTCGTTGATTTCGAGGCCGTTTTCTTTCGACGTTTCGATATCGGGGAACGACTCGTGGCTCTTTTCGTCAAACACAATGAGCGGACGCAGGTCGCCGGATTTGAGGAACTGCGCGACGTCGCCGGGTTCTTCGTAGATCATGTCCGTATGACCGCCGACGGCAGAAGCATAGCGCTCGGCGGGCTTACCAAACGGTACGTTCACGATCTTCACGCCCTTGGTGGCTAGGTACTTTAGCGTGATGTCGTCCATCGTGCCGTAACCCGACGTTGCGCACCGCAACTTGCCTGGGTTGGCTTTCGCGAATTCAGCGAGGTCCTTGTAGGATTTGAACGGGCTGTCCTTACGGACGAACAACATCGAGGGCGAGCTCTGCATCATGCCGACATAGGCAAACTCATCCGGGTTGTGATTCCCGATTCCGGCTGCCCATGCAGAGACCGAAAGTGCGATAAGTGTCGCTGCGCTGTATCCATCACTCGAGTCCGTGAGCAGGCGGGTGAGGCCAGCGTTGCCGGAAGCGCCGGATACGTTGGCGACAGGCAGAGGAACGCCGAGAATGGGTTCTGCGAGCTGCGCAAATTTACGACCCATCAAGTCCGCGCCGCCGCCGGGACCGAAGGTAACAATCATATCAATCGGCCGGGACGGGTATTTTTCATCGGCCGCGGCTTGCGTCGCTACGCCGCCGAGTACCAATAGCGCAAGGGTCGAGGCGCAGGCCGCCTCGCGCAAGGATCGTCTTAGCATCTTGAGTGTCTCCTCTCCGTGGAATTCGAACCATTGTAGCCTGGCTCGTTGTTCCGTTAAATTCATCGTTGTTAAGAACGGCTCGGGCCGTGATGCGATTGAATTTTTCCTTGTCGTGTGCGCCTGCCGAGCCTCGTCAGCGTCTCAAAAATGTGAGACACTGCGTCCAGCTTTGCGTATCGTAGGGGCTCGTGTCAACGCTCTATCGAGTATGCCAAGAAAAAACAAAGGTAATGCGGCAGAGCAAAAACAAATGCTGCACTGCGGCAATTGAAAAGTGCGATTCGACCCTTTGAAAACAGGCTCGAGCAATATGCGTGACTAATTCTGGAATTTGAAATGTCGGATTGCTCTGCGCCCGAGCGTCGGTTATCGGCATACGGACATCTCACTACAGTTCGTTGCGGAAGTTCTGACTTTCTTTCAGCTGGCTTTAGCGCAGACGCGCAGATTGTTACCTTGCGGACGTGGAGACGCACTGGAGAATGAAAAAACAAAACGAAAAATCTCTAGCCTCTAAGTCGGCGGGTGAGGGTGACAGTTCAGATCGGCTGTCCGCGCTTGAAAAATCTATGCTTGTTATTGAGGCAATCGTGGACCATCCGCAGCCGGTCAGCTTGCCAGAGTTAACGTTGCGTCTTGGCATGCCACGCCAGACGATTCACAGGCTGCTCCAGCAATTGACGGATAACCGGCTCATTGTTCGTGATGCTTCGCGAGATCGTTATACTGTGGGTCCGCGTTTGTCTCATTTGGCATTCGCTACGCTGCGCTCACGTAATCAGACGGCGCCGGTCCGGGCAATTTTGTCCGCCCTCGTTGATGAAACCGGCGAGACCTGCAACGTCGGCGCGCTCGATGGCTGGGATTTTGTCTATCTGGAACGCATTGAATGCGAGTGGTCACTTCGCGTGCATCTCGTTGCGGGATCGCGCGTGCGAGCGCATAGCACATCAGGCGGTAAGGTCATGCTTGCCTACCTTGAGCCCGGAGTTCGCAAAACGCTTCTTCAATCCCGAAAGCTAGAGTCGTTCACGCCCAACACAATCACTAATTACGCCAAACTGGAGCAGCATTTGGCCAGCGTGCGCGAGTTGGGTTATGCGTTGAATGACAAGGAGCAGAACATCGGCATCGTCGGCGTCGCCGTGCCAATCTTGGATGAACACGGCACCGCGCTGGCGGCACTTGCATTGCACGGCCCTGAATCGCGTCTCACGGCGAAGACTGCTGTGAAATATGTGCCAACTCTCCAGCGCGCCGCCAAAAAGCTTGCGGCAGTCTGGACCCGGTAAGTTTTTTCGGCGCAGCTGCTACTCGAGCGATCACGCCTGCGGCGTCAGATCAGGGCCTGCAGGGTCTTCATTGTGTACTCTTCGACATAGTCGATCAGGGCATCGGATGCGGCGCGGGCCCCATCCGCGTCGTTGGCGGCGATGGCGCGCGCTATATCGGCATGCATCGCGCTCACTTTTTTCAAGTCTCCGAACTTGTTGAAGTTGAGGAACCAGAACCGGCGTGTTTGTGCCTGAATTGGCGCCATTGCGGCGGCCGCGTACTTATTGTCCGCCGTTGCGACGACCAGGTGATTGAACTCACGGTCTGCGGCGATGAAGATCATCTCGTCGTTTTCGTGGGACGCATGATCAAACCGTTCGGCAAGGCTGATGAATTGTGTTTTTTCCGCCTGACCAGCCAACCGTGCAGCCCGTGCTGCGATCACGCGCTCCAACTCGCGACGTACCTCGATCAGCTTGAACTGGTCCGTGATATCGATTTCGGAGACGATCGCGCCAGCGCGCGGCATGATTGTGAGGCTGCCCTCACGGGCAAGCCGCTGCATCGCCTCGCGAACTGGCGTGCGGCCCAGGCCGAGCTTGTTGCTGATCGAGTTTTCCGAAATGCGGCACCCGGGAGGTAGCCTCAGGGTGACGATCATTTCTTCGATCACACGATATGCCTGCTGGGCTCGCGTTTCCTCTGAGACGTCAAGTGCCAACGTTTCATTCATCAGTGAATCCGTGATTGCGCAGGTATTGATTGTCTTACTCGGTGCGTAGCTATTCAGACGGCGCGATTTGATTGAGCCAGATCTGTGGGCTTTGTACCAAATCGCCAGCGATCGCTGTGCTTACGCACGCTTATCATACGTGCCCGAGTCTCCGATGGGCAAGGATGGGCTTGTGTGCGTGCTGGGTTTCGCCTCAAGTTTGTGTTTATAGGCCTTCGATCGAAGAGTGCGTCTGGATTGGGATGATGTGCAACTTTATCTTTCCATCCCTTCGGATTTATCTAAGTCGTTCGTAGATCAGACGTTTTTGATCATCCTTTTGGAAATAGTCGGTAAGCCTACAAAACGCCATCGTTGCGTGATGTTTCACGAGGCGTGGCCATACATGGACGATACGTCCCTGCTCCCACATTCTAGATGTCGTCGACAATAAATGCCGGCGGGGTTGAACATGATGGCTGGGTGGAACTGATCAGATATAACTGAATCAGGGGGGATATCGTTACCTTTCTCAAAATCGCTGGATGATGTGGTGAACGTTAGTTCATCGCGGGTTGGAAACATGGGCTTCGCGCGCATGTCAGTCAAACAAGCGTAGTCGGGAGTATGGGGTTGCGGGAGGACTTTAGGGGGTGAGGTCAACAAGCTTTGCGGGGGCTTGGCAGCTTCAGCCGATTGGAAAATCTGTCGTGTGGAAGCACGCAGAAAGGGAGTAGGGCTTAGGATGAAAAAGATCACGCGCAGGCAGCTTGGCTATATGGCTGGTGCGGCAGGTGTTGCTGCGGTTGGAACCTTAACATTCGGCCGGGCAGCCATTGCTCAGGGGAGTGCCAAGGTTGTTGTCGTCGGCGGTGGCGCCGGTGGCGCAACGGTGGCTAACAAGATCAAAGCTGCCGCTCCGAATCTCGATGTGACGTTGGTCGAGGCTAATCCGGCGTTCACGACTTGCTTCTTCTCGAACTTGTATCTCGGTGGTCTCGTTTCTTTTGACGACATTACCCATGACTATAAGAACATCTCAGATCTTGGCGTCAAAGTCGTTCACGACTGGGCCGAGGACGTGGATACAGCTGCGAAGGTTGTGAAGCTGAAGGGCGGCACGCAATTGCCCTACGATCGTTTGGTGCTGTCACCTGGCATCGAGCTCAAATACGATTCCGTTCCGGGCTATTCGAAGGAAGCTGCCGAGCTCATGCCGCATGCGTGGCAAGCCGGTGCGCAGACAAAGCTTCTCAAGGCGAAACTTGAAGCCATGGATGACGGGGGCCTCGTTGTTCTTGCGGCTCCACCTAACCCTTATCGCTGCCCGCCTGGGCCTTACGAGCGTATGTGCATGATCGCGCACTACCTGAAGACGGCGAAGCCGAAATCAAAGCTCATCCTGTTTGATCCGAAAACGAAGTTTTCCAAACAGGGAGCCTTCATGGAAGGGTTCAAGGCTCACTACGCGGATATCATCGAAGTGAATCTCACTGACGAGATTGATTCTTATGCTTTGACGCGTGTCGATCCCAAAACGGGTGAGATCGAGACTGCCAGTGGGCGCAAGGAGAAGGCCGATGTCGCCAACATTGTGCCAGCGCAACGCGCGGGCTTGATCGCGCATCGCGCAGGGTGTGCCGAAGGAGATTGGTGCCCCACCAATCCGGAGAACATGTCTTCCACGAAGGTGGAAAACGTCTACGTGCTGGGTGATGCTTCCGTGGCGACAGAGATGCCCAAGTCGGCGTTTTCTGCAAACAGCCAGGCCAAAGTCGTTGCGGCTGACATTCTGGCAGAACTTGCCGAGAAGAAGAAGTTCCCGCCGCGTTTCCGCAACACATGTTGGTCGGCGATTGCGCCGAAGGACGGCATCAAGGTCGGAGCCAACTACACTCCGGGTGAGAAGGAGGGTAAGCCGGCGCTCGTTGCGAAGGACAGCTTTGTCTCGAAGCCGGGAGAGCCGGTAGGCTTGCGCGAGGAAACCTTCACCGAAAGCTTCGGATGGTACTCGGGCATTGTGTCGGACATCTTTGCGAAACCGGCTTGAAGCCGGAGTTGCGGATCTTCCGGACTAGGAGATCGGCAGCTTTTCATGAGACCAAATTCATGAAAAAGGCCGAACGCTTCGGATAAGCGTTCGGCCTTTTTGACGTGTGGTGTACAGGTGGTTCTGGTCGTAGTTATTTGTTCGGATTGAGCGAGCCAAAATAAACCGCGAGGGCCCTTATCTGTTCTGCGTCGAGCGAGCGCGCGACTGAGATCATTGTGGTGTTGGTGCGTGATCCGCTTTTGTAGGCTTCGAGTGCTGAAACAAAGTGATCGGTATCGAGGCCCGTTATGGCCGGGATTCCATCCGAACTGCTCTTTGTCTGATGGCAGGTCGTGCATTCTCCAGCCAGGTATTCTCCGTAAGCCATCAGTTCCGGATTTGTGGCTGTTTGAGCTCGGGCTGCATATTCTGTAGCTGTCCCACCTAGGACGGCCATGGTCGTGGCAAGGCAAAGTAAGCGCATTGATCTCGTCTTCTCCCATTCCCGTCGCGATCGGATTGGCTGATCATCTTGTTGCCCAAACATACGCGACACATAGTAATATGCGAATATAATTTTGAGCATTTCAGGAGAGGCGCCGCAGCGGAAGCGTGTCGGAGATCTTGCTGTGTCAGAAGGGGGCTATTGCCGCTGAATTATGCGATTGCGCGGCGCTCTTTGACGGGATGCGTCAACCGGTAGATTCGCTGCGCCACGCCTTTTCCCGCCTTTACTCCGCAGGAATGTTGTTGGGCGCCGATGATCCGTAGCCGCGGTCGCGTGTCCTTGAGGCCGCGGCGCTCTGGCGGGCGGCGCGCTTCTTGAACCAGATGACGATGCCGGTGATGGACAGCAGCGCCACAACTAGCCCCATGAACGACAGGAACACACGCCCCGGAATCCCGGCGATGCGGCCCGAGTGTAATGGGAACTGCAGCTGCATGAAGATGTCGGCGGCTGTACCCTCCCACGGGATGCGGCCGCCCTTGAAGGATCCGTCTGAGGCGTCGACAAACAGCATCTTCATCGCCATCGTGTTGTGGTCGTCTTCTGGGCGGTAAAAGCTCACCGCGTAAAGCCCGTGCTGGGTGCCGTAGAACACGCTGCCGGGGGGCTCGTTCCAGCCTTGGCGTTGCATTTCGCGCCCAGCTGCTTTGATGGCTTCGGCGAAGTTCAGCTTAGGCTCGATCGGCTTGTTCAACGGAGTTCCCGCCACGTCGTCGAAGGCATCGGGCGTGAGTGTCGAAACGGTGCTGAGGATCGGCCGTACGACTTCATCGTTGAGATTCATTGAGATCGACGTGAAGGCGAGGATGAATAGCATAAGCCACAACCACAGCCCGAAGGCGCGGTGCAGGTCGAGGTTGAGCCGGTAGGTGCTGGCTCCCCGCTTGATTTTCCACGCTGGTTTCCAGCGTTGCCACCAAGATTGGCTAGTACCGGCCTGAGGACTTTCGGCATGCTTGGCTCCGGTCGCTACGGCTGCGGCGGCACTGCCGCGACGCCGACGTGGCAGCGTGAGATAGAAGCCGACGAAACAATCAAACAGCCAGACGATGCCGACCAGCCCCATGAACCACATGCCGATCTCGATGTTCCACATATCCGGGATGTGCATCGAGTAATGCAGCTTGTAGAGGAACGGCAGGATGTTCTCTGAGTCGAGCGAGATTGCGCCCCAGAAGCGTTTGCCCGCGACCTCGCCGGTCACGGGATCCAGGAATACCTGGTTGTAGTCTACTGAATAAAGCTCACCCGTTTTGGGATCGACGCGCGGCTGCACAAAGGCCTCGAAGTTGTGACCTTCCTCGATCGCAAGGGGGAAGAAGGTGGCTCTTACCCTCGGATCGGCTTCTTCGATTTTTTTGGCGAGGGCCAGCGGATCAATTGATGGGCCACCGGTGCTCTTGGCGTGGAAGAGATGCGGGTTGAGCGCCTCGTCAAGCTCATGGTCCCATGAAATCAGCGCGCCGGTGAGCCCCGCGATCAACAGGAACACCGCGATAAAGAGCCCTGCCCACCGGTGAATGATGACGAATGCGTTGCGCATATTTCTCTTTTAAAAAACCTTAGTGATCAGAACTTGTAGGTTAGTCCGGTGGTGATGGTGCGCGCGTTGCCGTACCAGCAATCACCGCGATTAAGGCACGTCGAAACGTATTCCTTATCCTCGAGGTTCTTGGCATTGATGGACCAGCGCCAGTGGTCTTCTTCGTAGGCGATCATCGCGTCGAACAGCGCAACGTCAGGGACCTCTATCGTGGCGTGATCATCCCAGGACTTGCCGATGTACCGGACGCCAGCGCCGACCGACCAGCCTTTGAGGTAGGGTTGATCGAACTCCCAAATGCCCCACAGCGAAGCCAGATGCTTGGGGATGGACTCGATCTGGTTGCCATCGACCTCAGTACCGTCGTCGTACTGCGCGTCCGTGTAGGAGTAGCCGGTGACGATTTTCAAGTTATCGGTGACTTTGCCGGTAAACTCGATTTCAAAGCCTTTGATCGCAACGGCGCCAATCTGCCTGCCGTAGAGAGCCGGATTAGTGGAGTGGTAAACGACGCGGTTGCTCTCGGCGATGTCGTAAATCGCGCTGTTGATCATCCACTGTGCGCCGAGTGGCTGATATTTGAAGCCGAGCTCGTACATGCGGCCTTCCTGGGGGGCGAATGGATTACTGGGGGGACCACCCGCGACAGGAAGGAACGATTCTCCGTAGCTGAAGTAAGGCGTGAAGCCTGACGCAAACTCGTACATGAGCCCGGCGCGGTAGGTAACGGCGTCGTCTTTCTTTACGGTCGTCCCGGATTCGTTCTCGGCCCAATCCTTACGCATGCCAACTATACCGATCCAGTTGCCCAGACGCATCTGATCCTGAATGTAAAGACCGGTCTGGGTGATTTTCTGATCGCCATAGGAGCAGACCTCCAGGTTGGGCGTAGTAGCGCCGCTATAGGCGCCACTGCAATCCGTTCCTGCCCAGCTCCCCTGACCATAGACCGGGTTGTAGACGTTGAACCCGCCAGTATCATAAGCGCTAGCAGTGCCTTGGCTCGCCCTGAAGTTCGTGTAGTCGATGCCACCCAAGACTTTGTGCGTTAGAAAGCCGGTCGCGAACTTGGCTTCGAGATTGGTATCCTGATTGAAGACCTGCGTGTCGGTGATCGCTCTCCATCCGTAGCGATTGACCGTTTCTTGGTCCGCGTCCGTATAGCCAGTGTAAAAATCGGAGTAGGTGCTGGTGTAGTCGTTATGGATGTCGGCATAGCGCGACGCATGGCTTAGTTTGAACACCGAGTTGAACTTGTGCTCAAAGAGAAGCGTCCCTGAAGCGACGTCCGTGTCGTAGTGGTCTCCCAGTTCGCCCGCGAAGTTTTCGCGCGGGATGGTGCGGCCATTGACGTTGGGAAATAGAGTGCCGGCGAATGGGTAAAACTGCGAGCTGGAGCCGGTCTCGTCCTTCTGGAAATGGCCGAGGAGCGTAATGCTGGTGTCGGTTGTTGGACGATAGGTGATCGAGGGTGCGATGGCGTAACGATCGTCCTCGACGTAGTTCACCTGCGTATCGGCATCACGCGCAAGACCGGTCAGGCGGTAGGACCATTTGCCGTCCGAGGTCACGGGCCCCGTCATATCGAACTTCACTTGCTTGAAGTCGAACGTGCCGTACTCCGCTGTGATCTCACCGCCTTGCTCGTTCTGCGGGCGCTTGGTGACGCCGTTTATGATACCGCCAACCGGGGCTTGACCATAAAGCACCGACGCGGGTCCGCGCAGGACTTCGACGCGTTCCATGAAGTATGGATCGATGCGGTAGTTAAAGGTGTAGTAGCTAAATGTCCGGCGAAGGCCATCAAGGTATTCCGCAGCCTCCGTTCCACGAATTAACGCACTGTCTGTGCGGCTGTCGAAACCGTAGGCGTCGGCTACGACGCCTGGAACATAGCGCAGCGTGTCTTGGATTGACTGTGCGCCCTGGTCGCGGATCTGCTCGGCACCGACCACGGAGATTGACTGAGGGACTTCACGTAGCGGCGTGTCCGTTTTGGTGCCCGTAGCTGTCTGCGTGGCGACATAGCCCTGGACCGGGCTCGTGGCCGTTTCAGCCTGAATTGTCCCTTCCGCAGGACCCGTTGGTGCCGTTGCCGCGACGGGCTGTGGGGGTGCCTGTGCCGGTGCCTTGGACTTCTGGGCCGTCTTCTTTGTCTGTTTTGGTGCGGGTTCGGGCGAGGTGATCACTTCAACTTCCGGCAGGGTCATTGATGGGTCGTTTGTGGACGGCGACGGTTGACCACTGTTATTTTGTTCGGCTGCTGGAGCCGGGGGCGCGGATTGTTGCGCAACGGCAGGGGCTTGTTGGGCCAGCACGGCCAAAACCACTGCGCCTGCCACGTACGTTGCCTCAAAACATTTTGCCATTACTGCTTCCAATCCGCGATTTTCTTGCCCTACGCCCGCGCAAACGTCCTCATTGTCGCCGACGACGCGTCGGCGAACTTCGGATCAATCTGTTTGTGTGGGTGGGTTACCCTAGCATCTTAGATTTCGATTCCTAACTCTTTTTGTATACAAATTGCAATAGTCGATGGCTATAGAGTCCGGTGAGGAGGCAGTTCTCAACAGCGTGTTGTCTTGATGGCACAGGGCCTTGTTGCGACATCTATTTTGTCTCTTGGAGCTGGAGCCTTAGCCGTTTGGCTTGCGTGCAAAGGGCTTGCTCCTGAGGTTCTCCCCGTGCAATCTCCGCCGCCTTGGCGCGAGGGGAAGATGACACAAGAGTTGATCGCAGCTGTGGGGATTGCTGTGGCGGCAGGTTTGTTGCGCGGCTTTGCAGGTGTCGGGTCCGGCATGTTCATGGCGCCGTTCTTTGTTCATCTGTTTGGGCCGGTCCAAACAGTTGGCATCATCATCCTCATTGAGATTGTCGCGACAGCACAGTTGTTGCCGTCAGTACGCAACGACATTCAGTGGCGCATGATCTCGCCGATGGGATTAGCAGCCGCGGCGCTCATGCCGTTGGGAGGATGGTTTCTCGTTAGTCTCGACCGAGCTAGTATCCAGTTTGGCGTTGCGCTTCTGGTCTCGTTGTCGGCGCTGCTCTTAATGAGTGGTTGGCGCTATGAAGGGCGCCGTCCCACGATGCTGAGTGTTGCCGTGGGGGGGCTCTCTGGATTTTTGATGGCGGTGACGAGCCTCGGAAATCCTCCGGTCATGGTCTATCTTCTGTCGAGTGACGCGCCAGCTCGGGTCAATCGTGCGAACTTCACTGGATACTTTGCGCTTACGCTTGTGGCTCTTATAGCCCTGATGAGTTTGCGCGGGTTGATTACGCGAGATGTTCTCTTCACGGCCGTGGCGTTGATGCCCGGCTTTTTGCTTGCCACCTGGCTCGGCAGTCGCATGTTCCGGTCTTCCAACGAACTCACCTATCGGCGCGTGGCGCTGGGTATTCTGCTGCTCGCGGGACTCTATGGGATATATCTGTCGATGTGACAGGTGTAGCTGACCCGTCAGCTAGACGTCATCCTTGTCCGCGTCGTCGGTGGGCAGCGTGTCTTCCAAATCTGCAGCGGCGTTTCTCAACGACGGGAGGAATGAGAGGATTTGGTCGAGCGTCAGCCGCGCTGTCGGGCCGTGACACGCTATGCCGGCGACAACGCGTCCCTGCTTGTTGCGCACCGGGACAGCCAGCGCGACGAGCCCTTCAAGAAACTCCTCGTCGTCGATGCTGTAGCCGCGTTTGCGGATCAATTCGATCTCTCGCTCCATCGCGTCCAGGTCCGTTATGGTGCGCGGTGTGTGCGTGGGCAGCTGTGTAACCGAGAGCAATTTCTGCCGTCGGGCCCGGTTCATATCGGAGAGGAAAAGTTTGCCGCTGGCTGTGCAATGGAGCGGCACCATCGAACCTGGCTCTAGATGCATGCGAAGCGGCCAGCGTGATTCGACACGGTCAATGTAGATGGATTGATCGTGGATGCGCATGGAGAGATTGCAGGTTTCGCCGATCTCGTTGACGAGCTTCTGAAGGATGGCGCGGCGTTCCGGTTTCATGCCGGCGTTTACGACTTCAAGGCCGAGGTGCCAAAGGCGATGGCCCACACCGTAGTGCCGGCTGTCGATATCTCTCAGCAAATAGCCCGCTGCTTCGAGCTGCTGGCACATGCGGTGTACAGTTGGCTTGGGTAAGCCGATCTTGGCTGCGATCTCTGCGACCGAGAGAGTTCCTTCGTTTTCTGCGACAGCCGATATGACGCTCATGGCGCGCAGCATTACCGAGCTCGTTTCCCGTTCCTCAGCCTTTGGCCGTGTGCGCGAGGGTCCAAGTTTTGCTTTTGCTAGGGGCATTTCCGCTGATTTTCTTTCAAAGTTTTTTTGATGCTCGCGCCTAGGAGCGCACGTCCATTGATTTGCTTTTCTCTGCCTACATCAAGGTCTGGATGTCTACATCACTTGTTTCCTAGTCCGTTTAATTCCTGCGCCCTTAGTCGTAGGCCGTTCCATTTTCCGCGAATTTGAATGTGGGATGCTGCGATGCAGCACGGAATTTGTATTGCGTCGACACTATAAAGCAGCTCAAATGATATGTATCGTCTCAAATGACGATAATTGGTTCTGGTGAAGATGATGTCTACGGCTGTGGCTGAGTCCACCTGCCGGAACATAAAAAACGGTATTTTGGGAGAACGCACATGGAGCTTAAGGCAAAGGGATTGAGCCGACGGGACCTCGGCCGCATAGCGTTCCAATACGGATGGACCTCAACGCTCTTTGCTCTGGCAGGGATGTCGGGTGTCGTCACTGCCAGCAGCTTGGCGCGGGCAGCGGAAGAAACTGCTAAGAAGCGGAAACCGGCGAAGCACACGCTGAAATTCGGTGCGTCGGGCTTTAACGAGAACAACCTGAATATTCAAAAATCGGGGCAGTTATTTTTTGCAAAGGATCTCGAGGATCGCACCGACGGTGAAATTCGTGTCGAGTTCCTGGGTTCCAACCAGATCTGCGGTCAGCTCGATTGCGTGCAGAAGACGCAGCAGGACATTGTACAGATCTTTTCGGCGTCGACTCAGAACTCCGCAGGCAACGCGCCGTACTACAACGTTCTCGACTTTGCCTACATGTTCCCTACACGGGCTTCGCAGTATCACTTCTTTTACAGCCCGAAGAGCAACAAGGTCTTTCGTGAGCCGCTAGAAGCTCGCCACAAGATCAAGTTCCTTTTTACGCACTGCGAACTTCGTGGCCTGATGCTCGGCAAGAAGTGGGCTGATAAGCCTGTCGTTACCAAGATTGAAGATCTCGCTGGCACGAAGAACCGCGTTACCGGCACACAGCTTGGCCGTATCGCGATGCAGCTTTTGAACCTCAATCCCGTTCCGATCGCTTGGGAAGAAACGCTCGATGGTTTGCGCCAGGGGCTGATCGACGGCGCGGAAACTTGGATGGGTGCTGCGGCCTATGCCAACATGACGCCAGTTCTCGGGCAGGCGGTTGATCTCCGCTTCTTCTGCGGGACGGAACACACGGCCATGAGCGCTCCCGTCTTCAACAAGCTCGAGCCGCATCTGCAGGATGCCATCATGGAATCGTCTTACACCGCGCAGGTGCACGTCCAAGGCTGTCACGAAGCGGCCCTGGTCGACATCGTGGGTGCAACGAACCCGCCGCGTCCGGGAACGTTGTTCAATGAGTACGGCGTCAAGGTCGCCGTGCTTTCGAAGGAAGAGCTGAAGAGGACCGAGCAGATGTGCTCGCCTGAGTTCAAGCCGGAGCCTTGGGAGCAATGGCGTGAACGGTTGAACGGCTGGTCCGGCGGACAGGACGTCTACAAGACGATCTACGACATCGCTCGCGAAATCCCAGAGGATACGAGCCCGGTGAACGTGCCTCCGCAGCGCTGGTGGAAGGCATAAGCCCTCAAAGTCGCAATGGCACAGCACATTGGTAGCCACTGTTGTGCTGTGCCGACTTTATCCTACCTAACCCAGCGGAATAAGACTCCATGTCCGTGATTGTGAAGCCGTTCAAGTGGCTTGACGCCAATCTTGAGCGATATCTCATCATTCTCGCCTACGGCACCATGACTTCGATCATTTTCGTCGAAGTTATTCAGCGCTTTGCCTTCAATCAGCAGGCGCCATGGTCGACAACGATTCCCGTTTATCTGTTCGTTTGGATCACGTGGATCGGGGCGGCTTATAACGTTCGGCGGCGCAGCCATCTCGCTTTTACCGAGCTGCGGGCTTCAATGCCTTACGTGCTTCAATTTCTATGCACGTTGCTCGATCACATTCTCTGGATCGGCTTTGGCACGATGGTGATCTACTATTCGATCGATCTTGTTCAGCTGCTTCGCGACAACTACGCGATCGTTCCGGGTACCGACGATGTGATGCAGTGGTGGTTCTATCTCGCCATTCCGGTGGGTTGGGGGATGCTCGTTCTGAGATCACTCCAAAATATCATCGAGGATATCGGACGTTTTCGGCGTAGTGAGCCGTTCACGTTTACCGCCTCCATTGGCAGCAACTAAGGGCGGGGAAACGATGGATACGACAACACTTGTAATCCTTGCCTCGATCGGGGGAACTGTACTGTTCCTGATCGGCGTTCCGGTCTTTCTGGTGCTTGGGCTGTGGATCGTGATGGCAAGCAATGCCATTGGTTTCACACTTTCAAATATCCCGACGACACTGTTCGAAGGCATCAACTTCTTCGGCTTGTTGGCTTTGCCGCTGTTTATCCTGACGGGTGACATGATCAGTGCTGCGGGTATCGCCCGTCGGCTAACGGATTTTTCGCGCGCAGCACTAAGCTGGCTGTCAGGCGGTATGGCTATTTCTACGCTTGGCGCTTGCGGCCTCTTTGCTGCTATCTCCGGCTCCAACGCTGCGACGACCGCGACGATCGGCAAGATCATGTATCCGCAGCTGGTTGATGAGAACTACGACAAGCGTTTTGCAGCCGCGACGATCGCGGCAGGAGGTGTGGTCGGCATCATCATTCCACCGAGTGTTATCTTCATCGTTTACGGGTTCATTATGAACCTGCCCATCGGCACGTTGTTTATCGCGGGCCTGTTGCCGGGCATCCTGATGGTCATCGCGATGCAGCTGGTTGCGCTCTACATGGCGTGGCGAAACGGATGGGGAATGACATTTGCCTTTTCGCTGAAGAAAACGCTCATAGCGGGCGCTAAAGCCTATCTTGGCTTCTTGGCGATCTTCATCGTTCTGTTCGGAATTTACTCCGGCATTTTCTCGCCAACGGAAGCTGCTGCGATGACGGTGGGATACTGCTTCGTGGCCGGTACGTTCGTAACGCGGGAAATCAAGCTACGTCAGGTGCCTTCGATCCTGATGAGTTCAGGCCAGATTACCGGTCTGCTCGCTCCCTTAATCGCGATTTCAATCGTGATGCAGCAGATGTTCTCGCTTATGGGCGCAGAGCAGGCGATCCGTGATTTCGTCATGAGTTTCGGTGGTGGTTACGCAGTGACGCTGGCAGTCTGCATGGCCATCGTGTTGATTACCGGTACGATCCTAGAGAGCCTTCCGGTTACCGTCATTCTGGCACCAGTGCTCGCGCCGCTTGCCGCGCACGTCGGCGTGGATCCCGTGCATTTCGCGGTGATCTTCCTCGTCGGCGCGTCTATCGGTTTCATTACGCCACCGTACGGACTCAATCTCTATGTGGCGTCTAGCGTGACGTCTCTGCCGTACCTGCAACTTGTCCGGTTCGTGGTGCCCTACTTCGTCGCCCTGGTTCTTGTCTGGGCGCTCGTAGCGGCATTTCCTGTGCTCTCGCTGTGGCTTACGCAATTCATGTAAGGGCGGGCGCAGCGAGACGGCACTGACGAAGTATCAATTGAATATGGTCCGAACCCCGGCGAGAGCCGGGGCAGGGAGAGAGCATGCCTAAGTCTTGGGGTGAATTCGATTATGTGATCGTCGGCGCTGGGTCGGCGGGCTGCGTTATCGCCAATCGGCTCAGCAGCAATCCATCGGTAAGCGTTGCGATCCTCGAAGCGGGCGGTCGCGATTGGAACCCCTGGATCCACGTGCCGGTCGGCTATTTCAAGACAATGCATAACCCGAGTGTCGATTGGTGCTACCAGACCGAGCCGGACAAGGGACTGAACGGCCGTCGGCTGGAGTGGCCGCGCGGAAAAGTGCTCGGCGGTTCAAGCTCACTGAATGGCTTGCTCTATGTGCGTGGCCAGAAAGAAGACTACGACGGCTGGCGTCAGATGGGGAACGTCGGTTGGGGTTGGGATGACGTGTTGCCCTACTTCAAGCGCGCAGAGGATCAAGAACGTGGTGAGGACGATTTCCACGGTGTCGGTGGTCCGCTTGCTGTCTCGAATATGCGGTTGAGCCGTCCTATCTGTGATGCATGGGTGGCTGCTGCGCAGAACGCGGGATATCCGTTCAATCCTGACTACAACGGAGCTTCGCAAGAGGGTGTTGGCTATTTTCAGCTAACAGCTCGGAAGGGACGTCGCTGCAGTACGGCTGTCGGCTATCTGCATCCGATCAAGCACCGTAAGAACCTGCAGATCTTTACGCACGCGCAGACAAAGCGCCTTCTGATCGAAGAGGGACGTGCAGCTGGGGTCGTGCTTTCTCATCATGGTTCTGAATGCTTGGTGCGCGCCAAGCGAGAGGTGATCCTTAGCGCAGGTGCGATCGGTTCTCCGCAGATTCTTATGTACTCCGGAATCGGGCCAGGAAAGGAACTTGCGGAGCATGGCATCTCACCAGTGGTCGATCAGCCTGAAGTGGGCAAGAATCTGCAAGATCACTTGCAGGCACGATTGGTTTACAAGTGCAACGAACCGACCTTGAATGATGAGGTGCGTAGTCTGTTCAACCAGGCGCGGATTGGGCTCAAGTACATCATGTTCCGGGCTGGTCCGATGACGATGGCGGCAAGCCTTGCGACCGGGTTCATGCGGACAAACGACGCTGTTGCAACGCCTGATATCCAGTTTCACATTCAGCCGTGGTCTGCAGATAGTCCCGGCGAAGGCGTGCATCCGTTTTCAGCATTTACGGCATCGGTTTGCCAACTGCGCCCCGAGAGCAAGGGCGAGATTCGGATCGGCGGTCCAGATCCGCTGCAATATCCGAAGATCTATCCGAACTACCTTGCCACAGGTACGGATCAGCGGACGATTGTCGACGGCATCCGTATTGCGATGCGGATTGCAGAGGAGCAACCGCTCGCCGGAAAGATTGCATCGCGGTTCCGTCCGGGGCCGGATGTGGCGAGCGACGAGGACATCCTTGAATGGGCGCGCAATACTGCAACGACGATTTATCACCCCACGGGAACCTGCCGCATGGGGCCTGATGATCGTGCGGTTGTTGATCCGCGGCTGCGGGTGCGTGGCGTACGCGGTCTCAGGATCGCAGATTGCTCGATCATGCCGCGGATCGTGTCCGGCAATACCAACGCTCCTGCGATCATGATCGGTGAAAAGGCAAGCGACATGATTGCCGAGGATGCCGCGGCCTAGGTTTTCCTTTGAGTGTTCGGGGATGCATGACGGTCGTGCGGCGAAAGCTGCGCGGCCGTTTATGTGTTTGCCTTTTGGGCCGACCCTAAGACCGTTATCTCGCCTATGCGAATTAATAGGCTTGGGCATCTTGATTTTAACGTGCCGCCCGTGACGCGCCCTAACAGGGCGTGCGGGTGTTGAAGTGGACGCGCTAAAGTTCTGAGAAGCCACATCCGTCGGTGTTGATAGCCGCGCTTTATTATTCTTCTTGCGTGTGAGAGTTTTCCGTTTCGACGATCCAACGCCGACTTCCTCTTTAATCGACGTTTGTGCATCCTCTCCATCAATTGATGCGATCAATCGAACCTATGGTTTCGCCAAACATGCGGCGAAATTATTTTCCATTTCTGTGCGTTGATTTTTGAATTGAAGACTTCCGCATTTTGCTCGTTGGAACTCTCAGACTCGACTTGTTGAATTTTTGTTGCAGATGAATCTGTGCATTTTTTTTCAGTGCGATTTTCGATCCTTTGTTTGATTTAGGTGCGGCAACATTTTTTTCAAAATCGGTCGCCGAGTAATAAATGATTTAATATTTTTTCGGCATTACTACTGAGTAATGACGTCACCATCGATGTAATTTTAGACAGCTTTCGATGTGGGGCGTTGCGCACAAAGTTTTTGGTTTGAAGCTTTGTGTATTAGCGGGCGTGGGGGCGTCCGGATATCGGTTCAGAATTTGTGGCCGGTGATAAATGGGGGGGCAGGATATGGCTCGGAAACGGCGCGCCAAAATCGCGCTTGCTGGTGGTCTTGGCTTACAGGACGCCAAAGACACTTGTGCGAAACTCGTTCAGGCGCTTGAGAAGTTTGACACAGTGGAAGTCGACCTCAGCGAATTGACAAGTGTCGATGTCAGTATTGTCCAACTTCTGATTGCCGCTCGCAAAAGCGCGAGCGCTAGAGGCAAAGCGCTGACGATTTCATCGAATAGTTCTGAAAATTTTCGCGGAACGCTTGCTGAAATCGGGCTGAGTGGAACGCAGGGCGGGGGCTGCAATCTGGATGCGGCCTTTTGGTTTGGTGGCAAAGGCCTGGAGGGGCAGACGCTATGAGTAAGACGATACTTACAATCGACGATTCCGCTTCTGTAAGGCAGATGGTGGCTATGACTTTGACTGGTGCGGGTTACACCGTCATTGAAGCCGCCGATGGCGCAGAGGGTTTCGCCAAGGCGACCTCCAATAAGGTCAATGCGATTATTACCGATCTCAATATGCCGGTCATGACGGGTATTGAGTTTATTCGCAAGTATCGTGCGCATCCTTCCAGCGCCGGCGTTCCGATCGTTTTTCTGACGACGGAATCCGACGAAGAGCTCAAGAGTCAAGCTAAAGCGGCTGGCGCAACCGGGTGGATCGTAAAGCCCTTCAAACAGGACCAGTTGTTGGCCGTAGTCAAAAAGATTGCAGGGTCATGACAGCAACAGATCCAAACGAAACTTTTCGCCAGGAGGCGCGTGAACTTCTGGAAAGCCTTGAGCAGTCACTTCTTGATCTCGACCAAAATCCGGAGGATCGCGATCTCGTTGACACCGCATTTCGGGCGTTGCACACGCTCAAAGGCTCTGGGGCCATGTTCGGCTTCGATGAAGTTGCAGACTTCGTGCATGACTTTGAGACGGCCTTTGATCAGGTGCGCAAGGGCAAGGCCGATATTGGCCCGAAGCTCATTAGCATTGCGCTCGCTGCAAAGGACCATGTCACTAAGCTTATTGCAGAGCCAGGTGTTCATGCGGCTGGGGGTGCGCCGATCCTTGGGGAACTGAGGTCAATCGTTGCAACCGGGAAGAACGCCGCACCAAAGGATGTCGCTGCTGTAGCCGAACCGACGCCTTTAGCCGAGGGTATGCAAAGCTGGCGGATCAGATTCCGGTTGCCGGACGATGCGCTCATGCTCGGGACAAATCCCGCGTTGTTGCTTGCCGAGTTGAGAGAGCTGGGCGACTGCATCGTTACGGCGTTGAGTGATGACGTTCCCTTGCTTGAGGAGATTGACGTCGAAGTTTGTTATCTGCACTGGGACGTGGTGCTCAACACGACGCGCGGGCAGGACGCAATTGAAGACGTTTTCATCTTCCTTCGCGATGGCATGGACCTCAATATCGAGTTGATAGAGGCTCCTCCTGTAGGCGTGAACGGTGATGCCGTCGCCCCGGCTTTGTCTGCCGACGCGCCATCTGGAGCATCGAAGATCAAGCAAGGCGGACGCAAGCCAGGTTCATCCGAGCAGGCGAGCTCATCTTTGCGTGTTCCAGCGGAACGCCTCGATGAGCTTATGGACCGCGTGGGTGAATTGGTCATTGCACAGGCGCGTCTCTTGCAAATCGCGTCGGTGAGCGATGACGGCAGCCTCAAGGCGGTTGCCGAGGAGATTGAGCGGCTTGCTTCGGGGTTGCGCGATACCACCATGGGTATTCGCATGGTGCCTATCGGTACGCTGTTTGGTCGTTTCCGTCGCTTGGTTCACGACCTATCTAGCGAGCTTGGCAAGGATATCGAATTCCTCACATCCGGCGAAGAGACCGAACTCGACAAGACCGTCATTGAACGGCTGGCCGATCCGCTGGTTCACGTGATCCGGAACTCCGTTGATCATGGTCTAGAGGATCCCGTGCGTCGTGCGGCGGCTGGGAAGCCTGTTCGAGGCCGTGTCAAGCTTGCCGCGGTCCATAAGGGGGCCGAGGTTGCAATCTCAATCACCGACGATGGCGCAGGGCTTGATGTCGAACGCATTCGGGCCAAGGCGGAAGAGGTTGGGTTGGTCGCACCTGATGCGAAGGTCGCCGATCATGATCTCTTCCAACTCATTTTCCATCCAGGGTTTTCGACGGCGAAGGAAGTTACTTCCGTCTCGGGTCGCGGCGTCGGCATGGATGTGGTCAAGCGTACAATCGATGCGCTGCGTGGCAGCATTGACGTTGTCTCGACGCGTGGCGAAGGAACGACTGTCACTCTGCGGTTGCCCCTTACGCTGGCAATCATCGACGGCATGTTGGTGCGGGTTGGGAACAGTCGATACACCATCCCGCTTTCGGCGGTTGAAGAATGCGTAGAGTTGCCGAACGCCGTATCCTCAGGTGGCAAAGGCCGCAACTTCCTGAATATCCGAGGCTCCCTGATCCCGTTCCTGCGTTTGCGGGAGCTTTTCAAGACGCAGGCGCCGGCTGATCTCCACCAGAAGGTGGTCATTGTTTCGGCCGGTGAGCATCGGGTCGGACTCGTTGTCGATCAGATCCTTGGCAACAACCAGACTGTCATCAAGTCACTCTCGAAACTGCACTCAGATGTCGAGACCTTTTCCGGGGCGACCATCCTTGGGGATGGCACGGTCGCGCTCATTCTCGATGTCGTGCACCTCGTTCGCTTTGGGCAAAATTTCGAGGAGCGCCTGAGGAACATGCACAGCGGGAGGGCGGCATGAGCAACGCAGCTATAAAGACCGAAACCGACTTAGCGGCGACTGGCCCAATGATGCGGGCGCTGACCCTGGGACTTCAGGATGAAGTCTTCGCCATAGAAGCGGAAAGCGTGCGCGAGATTCTCGATGTCGTTCCAATTACCGAAGTTCCCAACGCACGTCCTTTCGTGGGCGGGCTCATCAATGTGCGGGGGCGGGTCGTTCCGCTGGCCGATCTTAGGGTGATGTTCGGCATGGATCGTCCTCCGCCAGGACGCGACACCCGCATTGTCGTGATCGAAATTGAACTGGATGGCGAACCGACAATCGCGGCGATTCTCGCTGACCGGGTTCATGACGTCACCGACATCGAGTTGGCGAACATCGAAGAGGCGCCGAAGGTCGGCATGCGCTGGCGGTCTGAATATGTGCGCGGGATCGGTAAGCACGCGGAGAATTTTATCATCATCCCCGATCTGGGGCGAATCTTTGGAGTGGACGGGGGCGGAGACGCCTTGGCATCGGAGGGAAGGGTAGACCAATGAGACTTACATTGAAATTCAAACTGGGGATGGCATTTGCTGCTGTCGTCCTCTTGTCTGCCGGGGGGATGTTCCTCGGAATTACCAGCATGGCGCAGCTCAATGAGAACTTCGACGCCGTATTGGACGGTCAGGTTGAGCGTATCCGCATGGCGAACCGGATCAATGCTCGTACACTGCGCGTGACACGCGATGAAAAGAATATGATCCTTGCAACCTCGGTCGAGGAGATGGATCAGTTCGCGAAGCAGATGGCGGATGAAGACAAGAAGATCCAAGAAGAATTGGCTAATCTGCGGGCTTCCTCCAGCGATGAAGGAAAACGTCGTGCTGACGCTTTCCTTTCAGCTTGGGAGAATTACATTTCTCTCAATGAAAAGATTCAGGATTTCGCGCGGCTTCAGTCGAGCCTCAGGGCACGCCGTCTGTCTCAGAACGAGGAACGGCAGGGCTTTGATGCCGCGAATGCAGAATTGTTGCGTCTAGCAGATCGAATGAGGGGTGAGGTTGAGGCTGGACAGGCTTCGCTCGCTGTCTTCCGAGATATCGAAAGAGTCATTCCCGAGATGATGAATCTTCAGCGCATCTCAAAGAATATCATTCTTTCGCTGGACAACCGTAGCACTGTGGAGCGCTATTCAAAGGCTATGGATGAAGCCCTGGCAGGGCTTCAGACAAGGCTCGAGGCGGTCCACTCGCGTCTCAGTGACGGCGATCGTGTCATCTTGGATTCTTTCAATGCACGCTATGCCGAATGGGTCAAAGTTCTGCATCAGGTCCGTGATGTTGCCGTGGAAAACGGTAATCAGAAAGCATTTGAACTCGCGAACGGCTCCGCTGCGGAGGCCCGCAGCAAAGCTGTCGCCACATTCCAATCCATCCTTGAGCTGAATGCCAGCCAGTTGGATGAAGCGAAGGTCGCGTCTGATGCAACCTATGAGTCCAGCCGGATGATGTTGCTTGCCTTTCTTGCCGCGGCCGCTCTGATCGGAATAGGTATGGCAGTATGGATCGTTCGTGATGTTATGCGTCAGCTCGGTGGTGAGCCGGCGTATGCTCAGGAAATGGTGCGCGAAGTTGCGTCTGGAAATCTGGGTGTTGAGATTGCCACGCGCAAAGGCGACACGACGAGCCTTTTGGCTTCCGTCAATGACATGACTCTCAAGCTTCGCGAGATTATTGGTGAAGTGACCTCGGCCACGCGTAACGTTGCCTCGGGTAGTCAGGAGATGTCTGCGGCTGCCGAGCAGCTCAGCCAGGGTGCTGTCGAGCAATCATCCTCCACCGAAGAAGCGTCGTCATCGGTTGAGCAGATGGCTGCCAATATCAAGCAGAACGCTGATAACGCCGGCCAGACCGAAACCATTGCCCGTAAGGCTGCGGTTGATGCAGAGGCTTCAGGGTTGGCTGTCGGTGACGCCGTCAAGGCCATGGAGACGATCGCAGAGAAGATTATGATCGTCCAAGAGATTGCTCGTCAGACCGATCTCTTGGCGCTCAACGCTGCGGTAGAGGCCGCTCGCGCTGGTGAGCATGGTCGTGGTTTTGCCGTGGTGGCGTCGGAAGTGCGTAAGCTTGCGGAGCGCAGCCAGGCGGCGGCTCAGGAAATCTCCGGACTATCTGGTGACACTGTGAAATCGGCGCAGTCGGCTGGCGAAATGCTCTCCAAGCTGGTGCCGGACATCAAGAGAACGGCGGAACTTGTTTCCGAAATCTCTGCGGCGTCCAACGAGCAGAATGCTGGGGCAAGTCAGATCAACGCTGCCATACAGCAGCTTGATAAGGTCACCCAGCAGAATACCTCGGCCGCTGAGGAAATGTCTTCGACCGCGGAGGAACTCGCTACTCAGGCAGAGCAGCTGCAGAATTCAATCAGCTACTTCAAGCTGGATGAAACCTCAGTTGTGTCCGCGAAAGTTCGCACAGCCAGCAAGACGCAGGGCGCACGTCGTATGACACCTTCCGCTAAGTCGGGAGTCGCGGCTCTGCAGGATGCGGTTAAAGCTGCAGCTCCACAGATTGCAGCCAAGCGTCCGGCGAAAGCAAATGGTGGCTTCTCGTTCGACATGGGTGAGGGTTCCGACGAACTCGACGCTGAGTTCAAACGCCAGGGTGCGGCGTAAAGGGGGACACTCATGGCTGACATGGCCCAATATGTCACCCTTGGCATCGCGAGCGAATTGCTCGCGGTGCCAGTCGAGCGGGTGCAAGAGATTTTGGAAGTACAACTCGTATCCCGTCTGCCGCATGCACCCGACTATCTTCTCGGAATGATCGATGTGAGAGGGCAGGGCGTACCGGTGGTTGATCTCTGCCGGAAGCTGGGCTTCGACGCGAGCGAGGACACTGAGAACACGCGTATCATCGTGCTCAATGTCACGGTCTCAGGGCGTGAGCTTACGTTTGGTCTCAAAACTGACCGCGTATTTGAGGTTACGGTGCTCGATGAGCCCGACCTCGAACCGCCGCCGGAGATTGGGGTCAAATGGCGGTCTGAGTTCATCGCGGGAATCGGCCGGCGGCACCGTGCGTTTGTTACAGTTCTCGATTTAAACCGGCTCTTTGAGGCTAGCGAAATCTCCGTCATCGCTCCGTCTAATCAGGCTGATGGACGGGCGGCCTAGAAATACTTCGCGGAGTGCATCGATGTGCTCCGCGATCCTTCCCTTTCTCATTCTCCATATGTGTCTCTGATGGAGCTCTTAGCGAGTTCCAGACTTTCGGGGGTTGTCGTGTCACAGGCTTTGCTTCTTGAAGACCCAGCGGAGGAAGCGCTGGGCTATGACCGCTTGAGCGAGGCGAATTTTCGTCGCATCGCGTCGCTTATCAGCGGCAAGGTGGGCATCAAGTTGCCGAATGCTAAGCGGCTTATGGTTGAGGGGCGCTTGCGTAAGCGCATGCGTACATTGGGTCACCCAAGCCTTACGGCCTATTGCCGATTTCTCTTTGACCAGAACGGGCTCGCCACGGAACTTGTCCACGTCATTGATGCCGTGACAACAAACAAGACGGATTTCTTCCGTGAGCCTGAGCATTTTAAAGTTCTGGAAAATAAACTCTTACCATCACTTCTTGCGCGGCGTCCGAGGGGTGGAAGGCCGAGGCTCAAGTTCTGGAGTGCCGCCAGTTCGAACGGCGCTGAAGCGTATACCATTGCGATGGTGATGGCGAACTTGGCCGAGCAAACGAAGGCGTTTGATTTTGCCGTTCTTGGGACGGATATCTCTACGCGCATTTTGGCTGCGGCTGATCTAGCTGTCTATCCCGCCGAGATGGTGGTGCCGGTGCCGCCGGAATTTCAGGAGCGCTATCTTATGCGTGGGCGCTCTCCTTCCCACACGAGGGACGTCCGAATGGTTCCGGAGCTACGCCGCCGGGTACAGTTCCGTAAACTCAACCTTATGGATGACCGCTATTCCATCGATCGGGATGTGGACGTCATCTTCCTGCGCAATGTGCTCATCTATTTTGAAAAGGCGACACAGGAAGCTGTGGTGCGCCGGCTCATGGGGCATTTACGTCCAGGCGGCTTCATTATTCTCGGTCATTCCGAATCAATGATTGGCACTAATATGTCCCTGCGTCAGTGGGCGCCAGGCGTATTCCAATATGATGCGTGAGCGGGGGAGGGGTTGATGCTCGACAGATTGGCCAAGTCGGCGTCATCGGAGAAAATTCGGGTTCTTATTGTCGATGACTCCGCCACCGTGCGGCGTGCTCTTTCCGACATCATATCGAGCGCACCGGATCTCGAAGTTATGGCAACGGCGTCGGATCCCTATAAGGCGGCCGAGCGCATGCGCGATGAGATTCCCGATGTCATGTTCCTGGACATTGAAATGCCGCGCATGGATGGCCTCACATTCCTGCGCCGAATTATGGCTCAGCGACCTATTCCGGTCGTGATCTGCTCAACGCTGACGGCTGAGGGTTCGACGGCGTTCATGCAGGCACTCGAAGCCGGTGCCGTCGATGTCATTACAAAGCCGCGCGTTGATACGGCGCAGGCGCTTTCTGATTCACGGATGCGTATCTGTGACGTGGCCCGCGCCGCCGCTCATGCCCGGATTGGTGTCCGGCGGCGTGTTGTTCAGCCGGTCAAGATCGAGAAGAAGCTTACAGCGGATGCGATCATTCCCCACGTTACCCTGCGCAAACGGCCCGGTTTGATCACCGATAGGATCATTGCTATCGGGGCTTCTACCGGCGGGACGGAAGCTTTGCGGGCGGTTCTGACGGCTCTGCCTGTGGATTGTCCTGGCATCGTCATCGTTCAGCACATGCCGGAGCGGTTTACGGCATCTTTCGCCGAGCGGCTTGATGGACTTTGCCGGATTGCGGTCAAAGAAGCCGAAACGGGGGATCCCGTCATTCCCGGTCGCGCTCTTATCGCACCTGGCAATCATCATATGTTGCTGGAGCGGCTTGGGAAGCAATACCGGGTCGTCATCAAAGATGGTCCGCACGTGTCACGGCATCGGCCATCTGTAGACGTCCTGTTCCGGTCTGCGGCCCAGGCCGCGGGGGCGAACGCGATGGGCATTTTGCTCACGGGGATGGGTGATGATGGTGCGCATGGACTTCTGGAAATGCGCTCTGCCGGTGCGCGCACAGTCGCGCAGGATGAGGCGACCTGCGTCGTATTCGGAATGCCGAAAGAAGCGATCGCGTTGGGCGCGGCCGAAAAGATTTTACCCCTAGATCGTATAGCCCGTCAGATTACAGAGGACGTCCGGCGTAGCCCGGAGGCGTGTGCATCGTGAGTAAGTCTGAGAATCTAGCTGTGTCAGCCTCGTCGTTCGACCCGCGAGCGGTCTCATTTGCTGGGAAGAGGAAACAGCTTGCGGAGCCGCGCGATACGATTGAGCAGACCTTTACCGAGATGGGTGGGAGGCTGATTGGCTGCACAAGTCAGCTGCGCCAAATCGCTGACGCCCATGAGAATATGCCTGCGGAACTGCAGAGCGCAGAGTTTGAGTCCGCCATCGAGATGCTGGAGGCAATTCGCGAGCAGTTGGCAGAGTTGGTGGTGGCGCACTCTGCCGAGCAGGACGATATTGTTCAGCTGACGAGCACTGCCGGACGCGTGAAAAAGCCTCTCACCGATTTGCGGGAGGCGGTGCGTGCCATCCGCTTTATTGCGGTCAACGCGCGTGTCGTCGCTGCGGGGATCAAGGGCGCACATGGGACGTTTGACGCTTCCACAACGGATATGGCCGAATTAGGCCGCAGCGTCGAAGGTGCCGTTTCCGCATTTTCCCGTTCATTCGAGGGACTAGGAGCTGGTCTTGCAGTCGCTCGTTCGGCGAATGCTGCTTTTGCTGTTCGGCACGAAGCGACGCTCAATCATGTCTCGGGCAAATTGAGCGAACATCTTTCTATCCTTACACAGCACCGTTCGAGAGCCGCGGATAAGGCCGGAGATCATGCCGCCTCTCTCAGCCGTCTCACGGCACGAGTAGGAGAGGCTGTCGCAGCTCTTCAGATCGGGGATATTACGCGCCAACGCGTGGAGCATATTGAAGAAGCGCTGGGTATGCTTGACGACTATTCCAACGACACGGAGAAGTCGGCTAGCGATCCGACACTTGGTTCCAATACCATTTCCGTAGTTCTCGGTATTCAAGCTGAGCAACTGGATGAAGCTATTTCGGACTTTGATGAACAAGTCGCGGGACTCGCACAGATACTCGGCCAGCTTGCAGAAGATACGGCCGCGGTTTTGAGGGAGAACAGCGAAGAAGCAGAGCAGCTGTTTTCAAAGAGTGGTACGGCCTTGGCGGCGTTGATCGACGACCTTCGCGAAATCTGCGTTTTGTTCGACGATTTTGAGAAGACGCATGCTGGCTTACAGAAAATTACCGGAGAAGTTGCGAAATCGGTTGGTGCGATGGTGGCGGCAATGGCTGAACACGTCGAGACTATCCGCGATATCGAGCTGCGCATCCGTATGCTCAGCCTCAACACTGTTATTCAGTGCAGTCAGTTGGGGGATCAGGGTGATGCATTGATGGTTGTGGCACAGAACCTGCGTTCTCTGGCGGAAGCGACGGTGGAAGCGGCGGAGTCGATTATGACCGAGTTGGCTGAGGTTGATATGCTCGCGCAGCGACTCGTTGAACGACGTTCGGCAGCGGCGGCTGATAACGCCTCGGCTCTCGGCCAAGGCGCACGGGACGCTATCGCGTTGTTTGAAACGGCCGTTGGCCGCATGCGGGCATGCGTAGAGACGATGTCGTCCGCTGGGCCTCGGACGATTTCTCTTTTGGATGAAACAATTCGAAGCGTTTCCGGACGTCGTGAGTTTGCGGACACCTGGCGGGCGGTTCTGCGCGAATTCCAGGTGATTGCTCCGACAAATGTTCAGAAGACGGCAGCTTCCGGGTTCGATCAGGCCTTCATGGGTAAGTTGCGCGCCCGTTATACGATGGACAGTGAGCGTCGCTTGCATGATCTATTGTTGGGTGCGGCTCCGGATAGTCAGGCCGTCACCGCACCGTTGGAGCTGGAAACGAGCCTCGACGACATTTTCTTTTAACAGGCGGGAACACCCTCGCACCACGCTGACGGTGCCTGCTCAGATCGCCCGCATGTCGCTGGGGTGAGTAAATCGAGGCCCCGGGGTCCCTTCCGTATTTTCTGTTGTCCTAAGCGTGGATTTACACGCTCCGTATCCGTTGCACAATTCATCGTGATGATGCGTGCAACGGATTTTGCCGGGCTTTCTCGTTGTGCTGTTTGAATTGACGGTTGGTCGTGTCTCGGCGACTAGTACCGCGCAATAGGGCACACCTTGAGGGTCACCGGATGATTGGGATTTTTCCTGGTTCTACTCGTGGTTACGGGCAGAACGTGATTTATACGGCCGCCGTCTTCTTGTTGGCGGCCTCGTTTTTCGCTCCGCCTGCCGAAGCGCAACGCCGTCGCGGCGGGGATGAACCTCCGGCAATCACGTTTGTCGACGTGTCTATGCGGCCACGCAATGACCGTGTTGCCGCAGTCGGGTCAAGCCGCGCACGTCAGGAAGTGACGCTTACGGCTCGGGTGGCTGGTGTGGTGTCGGATGTATTTTTTGAAGGTGGGTCCAAGGTCTCAGCGGACGAGCCTCTATTAAAGCTCTTATCGGAGCCGGAGGCTATTGCCGTTGAAACAGCCGAGGCTCAGCGCGCCCAGGCATTTGATACCGTCGAAAGATACAATCAGCTCAGTTCCGGTTCCATTACCCGCGTGGCGAAGTCGGAGGCTGAAACCGCGCTCAAAGTCGCCGATGCTGCGCTACGCGCGGCGCGTTACCAGCTCGATCAGATGACCATCCGGGCTCCCTTTGCAGGTGTCATGGGACTGACGAACTTGCAACCTGGTGATTACGTTGCTGTTGGTGATGCGATCGCCACGATCGACGATCGATCTACCTTGATCATCGAATTCACGGTGCCGGAAGCGGTCGCGTCCTCGGTCAAGATTGGGTTGCCGGTTCGGGCCAACCCGATCGCGCGAACAGGTGATGTTTCCAATGGCAAAGTACAGGCTGTGGGTACGCGCCTCGACCCAGTTTCACGGACATTGCGGGTCCGCGCCGAAATCCCGAATACAGATCTTTCCCTCATCCCGGGGTCAACCTTTTCTGTCAGCATCCGCCTCCCTGGCGAAGAGGCTCCAGAGCTTCCTGGTCTCGCGATTCAATGGGATCGCGCGGGTGCATTTGTCTGGCGCTTGACTGGGGAGAACACCGTCGAACGCGTCGATGCCGTAATCCTTGCACGTAACGGCGGCCGCGTGCTTGTCGAGGCCGATCTCGAGGCCGGCGATAAAGTTGTGCATGAAGGCGGTGGCTTTCTGCGCGCGGGACAAACCGTCAATCCGCAAAACTCCTAACGAGCGCCTTCCTGGTGTCGTGAACGCTTCCCTCGGAACAACTTTGGAATTCAGACGATGACCGCTGCGCCCGAAGGCTCGCAATCAAGCTCGAAACCGGATGATGGGGGATGGGTTGGCGTCTTTATTCGCCGGCCGATTCTCGCCTTGGTGGTCAATCTGTTGATCATCATTGCCGGTGTCGCGGCTCTGCAATCTATCGAAATTCGCGAGCTTCCTGACGTTGACCGTCCCGTCGTTACGGTGCGCGCGAGTTATCCCGGGGCAACACCGGAAAGTATGGATGCTCAAATCACGGCGATCATCGAAAGTGCTGTGTCTCGGGTGCAGGGGATTACCGGCATATCGTCAACGTCCTCGTACGGCTCGAGCCGCGTTTCCATCGAGTTCTCCAGTGAGACGAATATGGAAACTGCGGCGATGGACGTGCGTGATGCCGTTGCCGGGATCACCAATCAACTGCCCGACGATATGGATGAAGAACCCCGCGTGATTAAAGCTGACTCGGATGCTTCGCCGATCATTCGGATAGCCGTTTCTTCGACGACGCTTTCCGAAAGTGAGCTTACGGACTACGTCGAAAACATCATCGAGGATCGTCTTGCTGCCGTTGAGGGCGTCGCGGCTGCCAACTCCTACGGCTTACGTGCCAAGACCATCGAGGTGAGGGCGTCGCTCGTCGCTCTGGCGGGACGTGGCTTAAGCCTTCAGGATCTCATCGCCGCGATCAACAAAGCTTCTGTGGTCACGCCATCAGGTGCTCTTGAAAACGAGACGCAGCAGCTTCTCGTTCGTGCGGAAGCGCCCGTTATGTCTCCAACAGATGTGAGCGCCTTAGAGATCAATTCACACACGAAGGTTGGCGACGTTGCCTTTGTCCGGTGGGCGTTTCAAGAGGCGACCGCCGTGACCCGTCTCAATGGGGAAACCGCCATCGGAATGGAGATCATCCGTCAGGCGCAAGCGAACACGATCCGAATCTCCGATGGTGTGCGCGCCGCGGTCGAAGAGCTTCGCAAATCATTGCCCGAAGGCGTGACCATCGCGATCACGTCTGATGACGCGACGTTCATACGTGAGTCCATCTCGGAAGTTTTCATCAGCCTTTTGTTGGCGACGGCAATTGTGATCTTGATCATTTTTGCCTTTCTGCAGTCGGTGCGTGCGACGGTGGCGCCAGCGTTGGCGATCCCTGTATCGCTTATCGGAACGTTAGCCGCGATATGGATGGCAGGGTTTTCGATAAACCTACTGACGCTTTTGGCGCTCGTAGTCGCGACGGGCCTCGTTGTCGACGACGCTATTGTGGTTCTTGAAAACATAGCCAGACGGCGAGCGATGGGCGCAGGTCCTCGCGCGGCCGCGGTTCTTGGAACGAAGGAGATCGTCTTCGCCGTGCTTTCCACCACGGCGACGCTCGCGGCTGTGTTTGTGCCCATTTCGTTCATGCCGGGCATCGTGGGCAACCTGTTCTCCGAGTTCGGATTTGTGCTGGCCTTCGCGGTGACGATTTCGTCTGCGGTGGCGTTGATCCTTTGCCCGATGTTGGCATCGAAGCTTGGAACCGGGGTCTCGATCTCTGATGGAGAAACACGCAAAGGCCTGTTGGGAGGCATGGGAGCGCTGGGGGCCGCCGCTTACGGTGCAATTCTCAATCTATGTTTGAAGTTGCGTTATCTCTTCATTGCACTTTGCCTCGGCTTTGCTGCGCTGGGCTGGCTTGCGTACGAGAACTTGCCTAAGGAGATCACGCCGACGGAGGATCGTGGCGTTGTGCTTATCCGTCTTGGGACGCAGCAAGGCAGCAATCTCCAGTATTCAGCGCAGAAGACAGAGCGCGTCGAGGCCGTTCTTCACGAACTCAAGGATCGTGGAGAAGTGACCGATGTGTTGGCGATGATCGGTCGCGGTGGGGTGAATCGGGCTTTTGTGATTGCCCCGCTCGCGCCTTGGTCGGAGAGATCACGTAGCCAGCAGGAGATACAAGCTGAGCTTCAACGCCGCTTCGCATCCATACCGGGTATAACGGTTTCACTGTTGTCACCAAACAGTCTTGGTATTCGTGGTGGCGGGCAGGGCCTGAGGTTTGCGGTTGCAGGGCCGAACTATGACCGGCTTGCCGACGTCGCTCTTAAGATTGCAAACAAACTTTCTGAGACGCCCGGCTTTCGTAACGCGCGGACTGATTACGACACCACGCAACCGCAGCTTTCCGTTCGCATCAACCGCGAGGCGGCGACGACGCTCGGCGTGTCGATCGACACCATCACAAGCCTGATCAACACGATGGTGGACTATGGCAAGGCGGCGGATCTCTTCATTGACGATGAGATCGTTGAAGTGCAGGTCAAGGCGGGTGGGCGCCCGATCAATGATCCTTCGGACCTTGAAAATCTTTTCGTCAAAGCATCGGATGGTAGCTTCATCACCTTGTCCTCCCTTGTAACAATGGAGGAGGTGGCTATTGCTCCAAGCTTAAGCCGTGAGGATCGACAACGGTCCGTGCCGATCACCGCGTCGTTGAATCAGGATGTCGTGCTCGGTGACGCGGTGACAACGATGCGAACGGTGGCTGCTCCGCTTATGGATCCGAACATGTCAATTATCCTGCTCGGTGAAGCACGGACACTATCGGAAACTAGCGAAAACACGGCACTGGTTTTCTCAATAGCGCTTATCATTGTCTTCCTAGTTCTGGCGGCTCAGTTTGAGAGCATTGTCAGCGCGCTCGTCATCCTCCTGACCGTTCCATTTGGCTTGGCGGCTGCGGTCTTCGCTATCCAGCTCACGGGTGGGACGCTCAATGTTTATAGCCAGATTGGGCTCGTTCTCCTCGTGGGTGTGATGGCGAAGAATGGTATTCTGATTGTTGAATTCGCAAACCAGCGCCGGGATGAAGGCGCGGACGTCGATACTGCGATCCGTGATGCGGCGACGACCCGGTTGCGTCCCGTGATGATGACGATGGCGTCGACCGTCTTGGGTGCGCTCCCCCTGATATTCGCGACGGGTGCCGGTGCGGAGTCGCGTTTGGCTTTGGGCTGGGTGATTATCGGCGGCTTGGGGTTTGCGACGATCTTCACGCTCTTCCTGACGCCGATTACATTTCGGATACTGGCGCCGTTTTCAAAACCGCGGGCTGATGAAACGCGCTTGCTGGTGGAGGAGTTGAAATCGGCGCCGCAGTAGCGTTAGAGGACGCATCAAGCATTTTCAAAACCATTGCGGCCTCTAACGATCTGTTCGCTAGAGGCCGCGATCTTATGGTTATGGTATCGGACGTCACGTGAAGACGGGGGAAAGGTCCTTCAGGTGTTTTAAGGCGCGTGCACGTTCGCTGTTTGCGGAAAGCGGTTCCGACAACCGGACACCCACCGTTTTATAGGCACGGCGGACGACGGTGGCTTCGCGAAGTGACAACTCAGCTCTTCTGAACAGAAAAAATTGGTCAGGAAGCTCCTCATTGCTTTCCATAAGAAGGCGCGCGCCGCCTTCTGACGTGTCGAGTATGATGCAATTCACGGGAGTGCGGCCGTCGTCAAAGACAATCTTGGCCAGCTTCTTAGTGTGGGTTCTACGGGATTTTCGGTGTTCGTTCATGGGGCGATACACCAGCCTTTTCGGGACAATTGCTCTAGATGACAGAAATCCCTCATACTTTAGCTGTCACTCATTTAAAATCGGATAATCGAATTGCAGATTTCTAGTTTTATTAATTTGTGCGCAGATGTCCCTTTTCTAGGCAGCGATTTATCTCTTTGCGCCGCGCTATCGGCATCTTCTTCCGTCAGCGCGGCGCATGATCATTGTGTTCTTTCTAGGTGTGCACGGGATCAGCAGAGATTGATCCTTGGCTTTGATTTGTTGCTTGTCTGCGGGTGAGCAGACGGCGCACCGTCACGTAGAAGACCGGCGTAAAGAACAGGCCGAATACGGTGACGCCGAGCATCCCAAAGAATACCGCTGTACCAATGGCGTGGCGTAGTTCTGCGCCGGCACCTTCAGCGATCATCAGTGGCACAACGCCGAGAATGAACGCCAGCGATGTCATCAAGATCGGACGCAACCGCAAGCGGCCAGCCTCCACGACGGCATCGTCAATGGATTGGCCATGAGCTTCGAGGTCACGTGCAAACTCGACGATCAGGATTGCGTTCTTTGCGGCCAAGCCAACGAGAACAACGAGGCCCACCTGCGTCAGAATGTTGTTGTCCTGGCCCATCCACATCACGCCGCCGATTGCTGAGAGTAAGCACATTGGAACGATCAGGATGACGGCAAGTGGCAACGACCAGCTTTCGTATTGTGAGGCCAGGACGAGGTAGACGAAGACCACGCTCAGGAGGAAGATCACAATACCGCCTCCGGCCAAACGCTGCTGATAGGACAGCTCGGTCCATTCGATGGCGTAATCGCTCGATAAGGTCTTTGCTGCGATTTCCTCCACCAGATCGAGTGCGGCGCCAGAACTTACATTCGGGACTGCGGACCCAATGACTTCAGCGGTTGGGAACAAGTTATAGCGTGGCACGCGATCGGGTGCGGCTTGGGTCTTGAAGGTCGCAATCGACCCCAGCGGAACCATCGCACCGGAGTCGCCCTTCGTTTTGAGCCTGCTAATTTGCTCGATATCGAGACGGTTCCGGCCCTCCGCCTGGGCGATTACCTGATACGTGCGTCCGGAGAGGTTAAAGTCATTGACGTAGCTGCTGCCGAGATAGGTTTCGAGGGTTTCGTGGACGCTTGCTACGGCGACGCCGAGCATCTCAGCTTGCGTGCGGTCGATGTCGAAGAAGTACTCCGGCGCCGACGCGTTGAACGGCGTGAACGCAAACGCAATTCGAGGATCCGCCCTGAGCGCAGCCAACAGTTTCTGGGTGGCATCTTCGAGCGCTACAGAGCCATGGTTGTTGAGATCCTGCACCCGCAATGAGAAGCCGCCGGATGCGCCAATGCCACGGATCGTCGGAGGTGCGATGATTGTAATCTGGGCACCTGCGATATCGGCGAAACGCTTGTTCAGCTCGGCTTGGATTGCCGTTGCGGATTTTGATTTGTCATGGCGTTTTTTAAAATCCTCCAGCTGGACGAAGACCACGCCAGCGCTGCTGCTCTGTGTTCCGGTTGCCAGATTTTGGCCTGGGAACATGTGTGCCCACTCCACTCCTGAAATTTGGCGGGAGCGGGCTCCCACTTCGCGAACGATGTCGTCTGTCCGCTGCAAGGATGCGCCTGGCGGCAACTGAACCAAGGCAATGAGATAACCCTGGTCCGCAGCGGGGACGAAGCCGCGCGGAACCTGGACGAACGCCCAGACAGCCGCCGCGATCAATCCCGCGTAGAGCACCAACATGAAACCCGTCCTGCGGATCGCTTGTCGCGTTAGTGCGGCGTATCCGGAAGCCAACTTGTCGAAGAAAGTATTGAAGCCGTTGATGAGGGGCTGAAGCAGTCTGGCCAAGATACTCGGACGGCGCGTATGGGTGTCGTGCTTTTTGAGAAGCAACCCAGCTAGGGCAGGACTCAAGGTCAGCGAGTTGAACGCCGAGATCAACGTCGCGACTGCGATCACTACGGCAAACTGCCGGAAGAACTCACCAGAGATGCCTTCGAGGAACATGGTTGGAACGAACACCGACGTCAGCACGAGTGCGATTGAAATCAGTGCCCCGCCCACTTCGTCCATGGTCTTGCGCGCAGCTTCCTTGGGTGACAATCCCTCGCGTAGATAGCGTTCGACGTTTTCGACAACGACGATGGCGTCGTCGACAACGATGCCAACGGCCAGCACCAATGCGAACAGTGTCAGGGTATTGATGGTGTAACCGAGCGCCGCCATGACGGCGAACGTTCCAACAAGAGATACTGGAATAGCCAGAAGCGGAATGATCGTGGCTCTTCCGCTTTGCAAGAAGAGGATGACCACGAAGACGACGAGGGCGATGGCCTCGTAGATGGTGTGTTCCAACGCTTCGATGGATGTCCGGACGAAGAATTCGGTTGGGTTATAGGTCATCCGATAATCGACACCGGATGGAAAACCTTCCGCCAATTTCGCCATCGTCGATTGAATAGACGTCGAGGCATCGAGCGCGTTGGTGCCGGGTCGCTGGAAGACGAGCAGCGCGACCACGGGAGTGTCGTTGATGTAGGCATTAGTGCCGTAGTTGCGGGCACCGAGTTCGGTCCGTGCGATATCGCGCAGACGCACGACACGGCCGCCGTCTGTGCGCTTGACAATGATTTGCTCGAACTCTTGGGGTTCGATGAAGCGGCCTTGGACAGTCAAAGACGGTTGAAAGGCGCGATCCGTCGGAACTGGCGGCTGGCCGAGAACGCCGCCTGCAACCTGTACGTTCTGGGCGCGCAAAGCTTCTACAACTTCCGATGCCGACAAGCCCATTTCAGCGACTTTGTCAGGGTCCAACCACACGCGCATTGCGTAGTCGCGTGCACCCAGGATCTGGACGCTGCCGATGCCGGACAACCGGCTGAGAACCGGGACAATTCGTTGGGTCGCGTAGTTGGATAGATAGAGCTGGTCGCGGCTATTATCGGGAGAAATGAGCTGGGCAACAAGAAGGAAATCGGGTGAGTTTTTCTCTACCGTGACGCCGATGCGCCGAACGACCTCGGGAAGGCGAGGTTCGGCGAGTGCAACGCGGTTCTGAACCAGCATCTGCGCTTTGTCCAAATCGGTTCCGATGCGGAATGTCACAGTGAGACTGAGGCGACCGTCCTGAGTTGATTGAGACTGCATGTAGAGCATGTCGTCGACGCCGTTCACTTCTTGCTCAATTGGCGTCGCGACCGTGTCGGCAATCGTTTTAGCGTTGGCGCCGGGGTATTGAGCCGACACCGTCACTGTTGGCGGAATAACTTCTGGGTACTGGGAAATTGGGAGCCGGCTTGCGGCGACGGCTCCGATGATCAGGGTAGCGATCGACAAGGCGATCGCGAATACCGGCCGATCAATGAAGTAGCGACCGAGTCTCATCGGGCGATCTCCTCAGAGGTAATGCGAGCAGTTTTGATATCGGGCTCGGAGGGGGTAGAGCTGATGGCGACTTCCTGGCCGGCTCGAATGCGCTGCAGGCCGGAGGTCACCACAACATCGCTGGGCGTAATGCCGGTGCGAATGACGCGTAGGCCGTCGACGATGGGCCCTAGCGTGACATTGCGCAGTTCGGCCTTGCCATTTTTAACGACGTAGACGACGCGGGAAGCTTGGTCGGTGGCGATGGCTTCGCCTGGGATCAACACGGCATCGTAAGCACCGCTCGCGATAAGCTTAACGCGTGCGAACAGTCCAGGAGTGAAGACGAGATCCTGGTTACTCACGATGGCGCGCGCCCGAACCGTTGCGCTTGCCCGATCCACCTGATTGGACAGAAAGTCCATGGTTCCGGAATGGGGAAATCCCTTATCGTCTGGCAGTGCAATTTGAACTGGGTTGGGGGCTTCGCGTGAACTTGGCCGCGTGCCATTCCGCGCGGCGCGGACGTATTTCAGGTATGCGTTCTGATCGACGTCGAAAACCACGTGGATGGGGTCCAGAGACACGATGTCAGTGAGAACCGTGGCGTCAATTCCGCCGCCGCCGATCAAGTTGCCGACGTCGACCCTATGACTGTCGATGCGCCCAGAAACGGGTGCACGGATTTCCGTGAACTCCAGGTCGAGCAGCGCGCGGTCCAACGCAGCTTTCGCGGTGAGGACGCGTGCTTCGGCCTGCCGGACGCCTGACGCGCGCTCGTCATAAAGCCGCTCAGGTACGGTCTGCGACGGACGCAACGCTGCCGCGCGAGACAGTTCCTGGCGAGCGAATTCCAGTGCGGCTTCCGCAGCCCCGACATCGGCTTGCGTGGATGCGACTGCCAGTTTGAAGGGGCGCTGATCGATCGTGAACAGCAAGTCACCCTCTTTTACGAGCTGGCCATCCTTGAAGTGAATGGCGGTGAGGTAGCCGCTTACACGCGCTCGGACCTGGACACTTTCAACGGCGGTGAACCGTCCTGTGTATTCGTCCCACTCGGTGATTTTTTTGACTGTCGGCGCTACAGCGACGACCTGCGGTGGCGCAGGGGATGCGGCGGCGGTTTTGGTCTCGTTGAGGTCGCAGCCAGCAAGCACCATCGCGATGGCCACGAGGAAGGCAAGCCCTAGGGCTATAAAGGCGGGGGATCGGATCATCTCTTATGGGCTCCGTTTGGGACCGTTTGTTGTTGTGGCAGCGAGCGTTCTGTTTCAGCTGCTGCCTAGGATGAGGACGCTGAACAAGACGATGAGAACGGCTTCACCGGCGAAGACGCGGAGCAGGAATTGATTGCGGCTCATGACTGCCTCCTGTGACTTTTTGATTGGCTGCTGTCGGGCAACAGTTCCCCGTTCGGTGTGTCGAGCGTCAGCGGAGGTCGCTGTCGTTCGGCACGCCGGGACATGGGTGCAAGTGATGTGAGAGGCGGTAGGTCAGGACACTTGGCTGAGTGCCGGATCCTCCAGAAGTGGTTGGGGGCGGCTTAGGGAATTAGGCTGTGTAACCCCCGTCGATTGTCAGGACGGTGCCGGTTACATACGAAGCCGCTGGGCTTGCGAGGAATGCTACGCCTGCTGCGATTTCTTCCGGGCGACCGTACCGACCGAGGGCCGTCACGGCATTAAGGTGACTGGCAAAATCACCGTCCGCCGGGTTCATGTCCGTATCAACAGCGCCGGGTTGCACCACGTTGACTGTGATGTTGCGCGATGCGAGGTCGCGCGCGATGCCCTTTGTGTAACCAACGATAGCGCCCTTCGTCGCCGCGTAGTCGGCGAGATTTGGAAAGCCGACGCGCGTTGCAATGGCGGACCCGATTGTGATGATCCGGCCGTTATCGCTTAGGACTTTGGATGCTTCGCGAATGGCCGCAACAACGCCGTTCACGTTGATGGCCTGCTGGCGATCAAGTGCGTTGTAGTCATTGTTCGCGTCGTCGCCGACCGCACCGGTCACGAACACACCGGCGTTGTTGACGAGGATGTCCAGGCGACCAAATTTGTCGACGACAGCCTTTACGAGACCAGCCGCCTCTGTGGGATTGGCTTGGTCAGCCTTGAAAGCTGCGGCCTTGACACCTTTCTTTTCAAGTTCGCGAACGACGGCCTCAGCCTTGTCTGCTGAGGCTGCGTAACTGATTGCGACGTGGGCGCCTTCGTCGGCGAGTGCGTATGCCGCTGCTGCGCCGATTCCGCGAGATGCTCCTGTGACAAGAGCAACCTTACCTTTGAGGGAATGTGACATTGTATGCCTCGTGCTCTATATTTGTACTGTGCGGTACACATATAGGTCTGGCATCCGGGCTGTCAATCACTATTTGTATCGATGAGTATGTTAATGGTATAGGGGGTTCGTTCAAGAAAGGAGAAGAGCGGTGCAGAAAGGCCGTCCGAGAGAATTCGATACTGACAAAGCGCTAGATAAGGCTCTCCACGTTTTCTGGAGTCGGGGCTATGAAGGAACGTCTTTGTCCGATCTAACCGAGGCCATGGGCATCAATCGCCCGAGCCTCTATGCCGCGTTCGGCAACAAAGAGGAGTTATTCCGCCTCGCCTTGGACCGTTATGTCGAGACCGGGCCGGGTGCACTCCAACGTGCCGCATTGGAAGAGCCCACCGCCCGCGCCGTGGTTGAGCGACTCCTTACAAGCGCAGCCAAGAGCTTGACGGATCCCTGTAACCCACGTGGTTGTCTTGCCGTCCAGGGCGCTTTGTCGTGTGGTGAAGCCGCACAGTCCATCAAGGATGAGCTGTGCTCACGCCGGTCCGCCAGTGAAACAGCGCTTCGCGCACGACTTGAACGGGCCAAAGTGGAGGGTGACTTGTCGCCTGAAAGCGATCCGGCTTCTCTTGCACGCTATGTGGAGACGGTTGTTCAGGGCATGTCGGTTCAAGCGTCAGGTGGCGCGTCGCACGCGGATCTCCTGAACGTGGTGGAGATGTCATTGAAGGCGTGGCCTGACTGATCGGCTAGCTGGTACAAGTCTGACAACTCCTAAATCTCAAGCCATCGCGAAATTCGCTTGCGACGCTTTTAAGCGGGCAACGTCTCGCACCGGTGGTGCGCCGATAGTCATCAGGCTTTGGAGGTCTCCGCGCCGCTCGCAGTAGACGGCGAGCGGATGTACTGAAACACAAGAGCTGTGAGCGACGGCAGGAACGTCAAGGTGACGATCGTGCTGCCGAGAATCCCGAACAGAACGATCGCTCCAACGCCGCGATAAAGCTCGGTTCCGGCGCCGGGGATGAAGACGAGTGGCGCCAAGGCGATGATCGTCGTCAGGGTTGTCATTGTGATGGGGCGTATACGGGATTGAACCGCTTCAGTGACGGCTTGCCGCGCGTCCATGCCCATCTCCCGAACGTTATATGACGTACGGTCCACGACAAGAATTGGGTTGTTTACCACTGTTCCCATCAGGATCAGGAAGCCCAGCATCGAGATCATGTCGAAGGGCTGATGGAAGCCCGTCAGTCCAATTGAAGGCAAGGCCGCGCCAGCCAAGTTTATGAGCGCCAGCCCGACAATGCCGCTTGCGATGCCGAGAGGTATCGTCGTCATAATCAGTATCGGATAGCCCCAGTGGCTGAAGACTGCGACCAGCAACAAATAGATGATGATGATGGCCACCACGTAGTTGCCGGAGAGCGCATCACGCGTGCGTTCCAGTTGGTCGCTTGCCCCTGAGATGTCGAGAGCAATGTTCTGCGGAATTTGGCCGGTCCGCCGTAAATGGTCGACAACTTCCCGCTCGACGATTTCAACGCCGGTTTCAAGCGCAATGGACGGCGGGGGGATGATGTTGAGTGTCACCGTTCGTCTTCCGTTTATGCGCCGGATGGTGCTCGTATCGACAGTTTCGCGTACGTCCGCGAGTGCGGACAGCGGCACCATTGTTCCTTGCGGTGTGTAAACGGGCAGCTTCTCGATATTTTCGACGGCGACGTTGGAGGGATCGTGCGCGTAGAAGTAGAGATCGATCTTCTCGTCGTCTTGATAGAAATATCCGGCAAAGGCGCCGTCCGTTAGTGCTGCGACGGTAAAGCCGAGATCATTGGCGTTCATGCCAAGCTCTGCAGCACGTTGCCAATTGGGCCGTATTTCCACGAGGGGCTGCGAGAGGGTTAGCGTAGGCGGATCGGCTTGAATCCGTGGGTTGTTGAAGACTTCCTCCGCTCGGCGGTATGCGGCTGCGGCGACCGCAAAAATGTCTTCAAGCCTCGGGCCGGAAATATCGAGGCTGACGCTCCGCGTCCCCCCATCATTGCTGGTAATGATTGAGCCTCGCGAGGCGAAGGCCTGCATACCGGCGTAGGTCTGATACTTGGCCGATATAGCCGTCATAAACGGTTCTATATCAGCGGGATCGACTGTTTCACCGATGATGCGAAGACCTTCGGCATTCACTCTCAAAAAAACGTATTTGAGAGCTGGGAAGGGGACTTCGCCGCGCTTGAAACGCTCAGGGTCGTCGTTGACGTACTGCAGGAGTTCAGTCTGCAATCCCAAGCCGAGTTGGTGCATCGTTTCGAGATTGTAGCCGGGCGGTGCGTTCATTCGGGCGAAGACCTTTGGCTCTTCGCCCTCGGGCAAATATTCTGCGGGCGGAGTCAAATACGTGATGACGGCGGTGCCCAATCCAGTGATCACCGCAATACACATCACGGCGCGTACGCGGCTTTTCACGAGCCAGCCGACGAGCGTGGTTGAACCCGCTTCGAGCATGCTCCCGGTCTGCTTATTCTTTCCTGCAATGTCGATGCGTGCGCAGGCTGTCGGGATCACCGTGATGGCTACGAGCATCGAAGCCAATACGGACGCAGCGACCGCAATCGCAATGTCAGAGTAAAGCTGCCCTGCTTCTTCCTCGATGAAGACGATGGGGACGAACACCAGCACGGTTGTCATCGTGGATGCGATCACAGCGGGCCAAACCTTGCGTACCCCCTCGATCGCTGCCTGCATTCGGTCAAGGCCCCGCCGCCGCTCGTATTCGATGCTTTCGAGCACGACAATGGAATTGTCGACTGTCATGCCGATGGCAAACGCAACGCCTGCGAGCGAGATGACGTTGATGGTGCGCCCGAATAGCAAAAGGCCGAGGAAGGCTGCGATCGTACAGATCGGAATGCCGATGACGCCGATTAGTGTTCCCGACAAGGTGCGCAGGAACAGAAACATTACGAGGGTTGCGAGAACCGCGCCGATGGCGAGGTTCGTCCAGACATTCGTGATTGAGGCTTCAACGTACACAACGTCGTCGGCGGTGAGTTCCAGGGCCATACCGGCGGGTTTCAGCACATTCCGGTTTATCGCTTCCATTTCTTCGAGCACCAGCTTTTTGATGTCGATGACGTTGGAGCCGGCTTCCCGTTGGATGGAAAGGAATATGATCGGTTTGCCGTTGACGTAAGCGTGCTGTCGTATCTCGAAGTGATCGAGTCTCACATCGGCCACATCACGGAGTCTGGTGACCGTGTCGCCGCGGCGAACGATGATCAGGTCTTTGAGTGACTCCAAGTCGTCGAAGCGACCTATGGTGCGTAACAAGTACCGGCGCTTGCCGCTTTCGATTTCGCCGCCGGATGTGTCGCGGTTTCTTGAGGCTAGCGCATTGCGAACATCGGAGAGGGTGAGCCCGCGTTCTGCCAGAGCTGGGGCGTTGACGAGAATCTGAACCTGTTTTTCTGCGCCACCACCAATATTGACGCGCGAAACGTTTGGCACCCCTTCGAGACGAACCCGCACGTGGTCGTCGACGAAGTCGCGCATCATGTCCATGTCGAGCTGGTTTGGATTCCCGTCCAGCGGCGAGACGCGCAAGTACATGAATGAGTTTGCGCTGAAGGAACTTGCGAAGATGCGCGGCTGGTCAACGTTCTCAGGGTAGGATGGGACTTGGCTTAGCGCGTTGTTGATACGTATCAGCGTTTCGTTGAGGTCGATGTCGTAGGGAAATTCAAGTTCAATTTCCGCACTGCCGCTCGATGAACGCGAGATGATCCGTTCGAGGCTTGGAATCGAGCGGAGGTATTCCTCTTGCTCGATGAGAATTTCCTTCTCGATATCTTGCGGTGTCGCGCCAGACCAAGTGGTTTCGACGGTGACGGTCCTTACGTCGAGGTCCGGAATCATCTGCACGGGAATGCGCATCGTTGCTACGATGCCTATAACGCAAACGATCAGTGTGATCACTGCCGTTAGCGTGCCTCTCTTGATCAAGGCCTCGAACACGATGGCAATCCTTTCGTGGCGCTGATCACGGTTCAGCTCGAGAGCCGAACGGCTTGTCCCTCATTTAATGATTCATTGCCGCGGACAACGACCTGATCATCGAGTTTGAGGCCGGAGCGAATCTCCGTCAGCCCATCAAATGAAATACCGATTTCGACACGCCGTTCGCGAACCAGATTTGCCTTGCCATTCGGTTCGACGACCCAAACCGTGATGCGGCCATCAGGTTGGCGTAGCAGAGCGTCGCGGCTGACAACGAGACCCTTCCTATTCGTTTGCAGGCTTATGCTTGCGCGCGCCGACATCCCCGGCGTGATGTCGCTGCGCTCGGTCTTAGGAATGACCCGCAGGGTAAATGTACGTGCGGTCGGATCGCTCACTGGGATGATTGCTTCGACGCGGGCTGGAACATTGGTATTTGGGACGGCGTCGAAGTTCAGATTGATGTCGATGTCATCGTCAATTTTCGCGAAATGCTGTTGGGGGACGGGCAGCTCGATCCGCAGGCCCGACATTTCGACCAGTTCGAAAACGGCTGTTCCAGGTACGACCCATTGACCTGCTTCAGCCAGTTTGCGTGAGATGGTTCCGGCGAATGGCGCCTTTACAACGTGTCGAACAAGGCGCTCATCGGATGCATTGCGCTGGGCGTGGAGCCGTTCCAACGTGGCTTTGCGAATTGCGATCTCTGTCTTGATCGTGTCGACAGCATTCTGCGGCCCATGCGACCTGGTAGCCAGGTCTTCCGCGATTTTTAGGCGTCTATGGGCATCCGCCAGCTGTGCTTCAGCCTCGGCGATATTAGCCAGCGTCTGTTCCTGCGTAATCTGTTCGAGTTTGGGATCCAGCTCCAGTAGGACTTCTCCGGCTTTTACCTGTGCGCCGGCGTCATAGTGAACCGTCGTGATCAAGCCTGGGACGGCGGTTGAAAGTTGCGAGACACGTCGTGAGGTCACGGTTCCGGAAAGCTCAAGCTTACTGATGAGTGGAACTTCTCGAACCCTTTCTACGATCACCGGGGCAGCATCTGCTGCATGCAGCCCTTTCGTGGGAAGTGTGAAGACCGCCGTGACAAACAGGCAAGCTAGAACTCTATAGCTCTGTCCAGCGACAATACCTGCAAGCGTCCTCAGCAACTGGTCTCTCCCAAGACTACTATGACTAAAATTTTATCATAGCATTTAGCTCAATACTCCGTAATTGAAGCCAACTTACGGAGTACATCGGGCGGGTCAACCCAGTAAATATCTTTGTTGGTCTGATATATTTTGCGCTTAGCTAAGATGTTCGCGAACTTGGAAGTTGAACGTGCAAAGCGTTCATCGCGCACATTCAGAGTATTTAACCTTTAAATGATTGCTCGAGAGAAAATGTCACCGCCACGGAGGGGGTAAGGGGTCGGCTTTGTCTTTACTCCGCAGCCATCTGTCTGCCATGCGGTTGTTAAGGCGAAGGCTTGTTAAATCTGGTTTTGTTTGATCTGCAGTAGCTAGGGATGATGAGTGTTCAAGTAAGAATAATCCAATGAATTGCGAGAATGTCACTTTCGCTAGGTGTTTGCTTGGGTCGATGGGTTATCCCCTGCCCTCTCGCTTTCTTGAGCTCACTCGATCTGGTACCCGCACGGTCCTCGCTATACCCATGGGCATAGCGGGTTGATCCTGGTCCGAGCGCTTCTGCCTCGCCAGCGACCTTGGAAAATAATAGATATACAACCGAGCCTCAATGCGCAGGGGCTTTGTTGGGTTGGCGTGAGCAGGAGGGGGCGATGCGTCTCCAGCGCGGCATAACAATCGTTATAACAGCGCTTGCTGCGACGGTTATCGCCTTTCAGATCAACCTCACAACGGTGGTGGAAACCCTTGGTCGCGGGTTTGGGGTTCCGACTGCAGTTGCGTTTTCGTGCATCCTTGCCAATCTGCTTCTGTCGTTCCTGCGGTTCCACTACTCGTTCCGGATTCTCGGGCTTCAAGTGCCCATGTCCGACACGTTCAGGTCGTTTCTTGTCGGACACTTGGGCAGTCTTCTCATATTCAGTGTGGTCGGTCAGGCGGTCGGTCGCGCTGCGATCCTGACGAATGCCGGTGTGTCTGCTTCGGCTGTTACATTTCTTAGTCTCGTTGAGCGCATGATAGCGCTTGGATCGTTGCTAATCTTTGCGCTCATCGGCGGGGGCTACACTCTCGGGTCTCTTGGCTTCGATATGGAGCATGGCGGTCTTTACCTGCTGAATCTCTTGGTCTCTCTCCCTCTGATCTTTTTGCTTTACGCGTTCTTCAATCGACGTCGTATCCGCATCCTGTTTGCTCAGCTGGCGGATCGCTTGTCGTGGCCTGCGATTGCGGGTTGCTTTCTCCTGTCAGTGGTTGCCCATTGCGCGATGCTCGGTGCGTTTTATGCGCAGTTTTCCGCGTATGATCAGCCTGTGCCGGTCGCTTCGGCGCTCGGTGCCCTGGCGGTTGTCATGTTTCTTGCTGCTTTGCCGATCAGCTTTGCCGGGTGGGGTATTCGAGAACTCAGCGCTGCGCACGTCTTGGGGCAATTGGGGGTACCGGCTGCCATCGGCGTTGCTGTCGGCGCTGCGATCGGGATTTTGTCGTTGCTGCTTGTCGCGGTTTGTTTTGTCGCGACCATTTTCCTTTCAGTACGCCCTCGCTCGCACCCCCGTTTCGCTGTTGACCGTCTAGGCGCAGAAGCCGCCAAGCATGACATCGATCGGTTGTTTGCGGCGATCATTTCTGTTCTGTTGCCTTTCGCGATTATGTTTCAGGTGCGTGTTCCAATGCCGGAGCATTCCCTGAACGTGAATCTGGCAGACATTCTTGCAATCTCGGCCTCTGCCGTTCTGGCACTTACGTGGGGTTCTACCCGGAGCACCGTACGGCGGGCCCAGTGGCTTTTTGCACCGCTGGGTGCGATCACCGCGGCGATCGTCATTTCCTTGATCGTAGGGGTCGTTTCTCACGGCTTTCTGTCGTGGGCTTTCGTTAACCGCACACTCGGTTGGTTTGTTATTCTTTCCTACGTGAGCGTTGGTCTTTTGCTGTGGGGACACGGTGGGCGTAGCCGCATTGTGCAAACGCTACGTCTCCTGGTTTCTGCCGTTGCGATCGTGGCTGCGTTACAAATTGTTTTGTTTGTGATCGACAGCATGATCGTCAAGTTGCCACGCGATATTCTTGGGAAGGAGCTTGAGGGGTTCCTCGCCGATAGGAATGCCTTTGCATTCCAGTGCGTCATTGCCTTCATTGGATACTTTTTCTTGCGGTCCTATGTGATCTGTCGCGATGCGTGGGGTTTCAGGTTGATCCCGGCGGTGCTTGCGCTTGCGGTTGTACTCGCGCAATCGCGTACCGGATGGATTATGCTTGGTGCTTCATCCCTTTTGATCTTCGTTTTGTATCCGTCTTGCCGACGCGAACTCAGCGCTGGTGTGGTGATTGGGCTGGTCTTGGCCGTCGCGATCTCAAATGTTCCGCTTCTGTGGCAAGGCGACGGTATACAGTTGGCGCAGATCAGCAAAACCGTCGTTCGCAAGGGGTCCGATCAGGAGCGTATGGAGTCAATCGTGCAGGGTCTTGAGCTCTGGCGTCAGGCTCCATTGTTGGGGCACGGGCTTGGCGGGTTTATTCATGACCGCATTGCACATGGGCAAAAGGCGCTGGTTATTCACAACGTACCTGTTTGGATCCTGGCTGAGATGGGGCTCGTCGGTTTTGCGCTCATCGCCACGGGGTTTGTGATGTTCGTTGGTGGCTTAATGAGCTATCGGCTGTTGCCCAACGCCAAAATTGTGGCGAATGCAGCCTTCATCTGTCTTGTCGCGTTTTGTCTTGGGGGGCTCACTCAGGATTTCTTTTACCAGCGTATTTTCTGGTTCATTGCGGGGCTACTGGTTGCTCTTGCCAGTAGCGCGCCGCGCTATACGGGGCATGTCTCATTTGTGAATGAAAGTGCGGACGCCGATCACGCTGTTGACGGACGCAGCGTGGAAAGATTGTATCCTAGCGGATAGAGGTCCTTGCGTTGTTCGGGAGATGCCGCCGTGAAAATGCCGATTGCCAGAGCAGTGCTATCGGCGTTGTTCTTCCTTTTCATTTTGCCGGTTCAAGCTGAGCCTATTCAGGTCACCTTAGCTACGGCGACACGAGGTGGTGGTTTTACACTGTTTGGGGACGTCGCCGCGGCTGCGATCAACGCCGCGGATGGCTCGATCTCCGTCAGCACCCACAACACCAAGGGCAGTGTTGAGAACATCGGTCTCCTCGAAGAGGGGAAATTCGATATCGGACTTGTTCAGGGCGTTGCGGCCTATGAAGCATTCACTGGTATCGGGCGCCAACCGGCGGACCTCAAAGTTATTGCGGCGATTTATTCAAGCCCAGGCATGTTCGCGGTGCGCGGCGACAGTTCCGCGAGGTCGGTGGGCGACTTGGTTGGAAAGCCCATAGCATGGGGGACGCGTACGTCTGGTCTAACGCTCATGGCCAAGTACGTGATGGATGGGCTTGGTCTCAAGCGTGATGCCGACTTTGAGTCGCACTTTCTCGAGAAGGCCGGCGATGGGCCGGGCATGGTGCGGGAGGGGCGCGTCGCGGCACTTTGGGGCGCAGGGATCGGCTGGCCGGGGTTCACCAAGGTCATGGCGTCCGGCGGTCGGCTGATGGGCTTTTCTGTGGACGAGATCAAGGCAGTCACGGCGAAGTATTCTTTTCTTAAATCCATGACGGTCCCCGCCGGAGCCTATGAGGGGCAAAGGGAACCGGTCAACACCGTTGGGGTATGGAGCTACATCCTCGCGCGACCAGATCTTCCTGACGATACAGGCTACCGGTTGGCGAAGGCGCTGCATATGGGCCAAAGCGCAATGGTGTCTCGTCTAGATCAGGCGCGTGAGACCACGCCTGCGAACACACGGGGCGCCGCTGATGCGGACAAGATTCATCCAGGTGTCGAGAGATACTTGCGCGATCTAGGTTTGTAGTGGTGCGGCTTTTTATGGGAGCGGACGGCGCATGAAAATCGTGCCTGCAATCGGCGTGTCGTAGTAAGGCTCCGTCACCTCGAAACCGGCTTTGCCATATAGCGCAATCGCTTCTGATAATTTCGGAAGTGTGTCCAATCGTATCTCTCGATATCCGAGTTTGGTTGCTCCCTTCAGGATCCGGTTAACCAAGTGATGGCCCAATCCGCTACGGCGGGCGTCAGGCGCGACGTACAGGCGTTTCATCTCGCAGCAGGCGGGAAATTCTAACGGCCGTAAGGCGACGCATCCGATAGCGTTTCCGTTTAAAGATCGTGCGAGAAGTAGACACCCGGCGGGTGGGCCATATTCGCCAGGGAGGCTCGCCAGTTCAGCTTCGAAATTCTGATACGATAGGTCGATATTGAGGGCTGCGGCGTACGCTCGAAATAGTGTGGCCACGGCTTCAAGGTCCATCGCCGTTTGGGCCTTCTTGATATGAAAAGAGTTTTGTGTGTGCATGCGTGAAAATGTAGGGCGTGTCAGGTGGTCCTACGGATTACGTGGCCATCACCACCGTGCCGCGTCCGCTTCTCTTGCCTTCGTACATTGCGAGATCTGCGGCGTGGATCAAGTCTTCTGCGCGGCGTCCATTGGCGGGACCGATGGCGATGCCGATCGTGGCGCTGATGGCTATATTGTGCCCATTTATGCCAATCGGCTTTTCAAGTTCACGCAGGATGCCTTGCGCTAAACTCATTGCAGCCGTGCCGCCGAGAGGAGCTTCACAAAGTACGGCGAACTCGTCGCCACCCAACCGTGCGACCATGCCGGTTTTCGGAGAGCAAGACTTTAGGCGTTCCGTCACCTCGAGGAGGGCTGCGTCACCCGAGGCATGTCCCCATGTGTCGTTGATCGGTTTGAACCCATCCAAATCGATGAGGAGCACTGCGCAATCCGTGCCACGGTTCCATGAATTGCTAAGCGCCTCTCCAGCGCGTTCGGCAAAGAGTTTACGATTTGGCAGGCCTGTAAGCGTGTCATGACGCGCGGACTGATGGGCATCTTGTTCTGCAGCCATTCTGCGCATGAGTTCGTCGGCGCGGTCGCGCATGCGCCGCCAGGCAAAAATGAGCAGTTCGGCTATCAGGATTGACGCAAGAACGAAGATTTCTTCAACTTGCAGCTTTTTTTGTTCGCTGGGCTTTAAATCCCAGTTGCGAATGAGGTCATATTCCAGCGCCATTAAAAGAGCCGCGAAGAATATGGCAGTCGAGAAGAAGATATAATGGACTGACGGCGTATGCATGACACGTTTCCAAGGGCATAGCCGTGGTTCGATGACAATCTATCGACGGCGAACTCTACGTCTGTTTGTCGACCTTGCTCATCGTTTTATCAGCTACCGTCGTATCATAATGCGGTTGACTAGCCGTTAACTTGCGATACGAGGACGGCTTTCTGCGCAGGCCCCTACCCTTCTGAAAAGGATCGTGCCGTAGTAGTTGTGGGGACCGTAGCCTGTTTAAAACAACGAGAGATCTGTAATCCCAGTGCAGTTTAAACCACATAGATTTTGCATTGCGCCCATGATGGATTGGACTGATCGGCATTGCCGGTTTTTCCATCGGTTACTGACGCGCAAAGCACTGCTCTATACAGAGATGGTGACGGCGCCTGCGGTATTGCATGGTGCGCGCGAGCGGCTGTTGGGTTTTGCACCTGGCGAGCATCCGTTGGTACTTCAACTCGGTGGTAGCGATCCGGCGCAACTTGCTGACGCTGCGGAAATCGGAGAAGCCTTCGGATATGACGAGATCAACCTCAATGTTGGTTGTCCTTCAGATCGCGTGCAGGAGGGACGGTTTGGCGCCTGTCTGATGGCCGAGCCAGAGTTGGTCGCAAAATGCATAGCCGTTATGCGGGCACGAGTTCGCGTTCCCGTAACTGTGAAGTGTCGCATTGGAATCGACGATCAGGACAGCGAAGTGCATTTCCAGCGCTTTATCGACACGGTCGCGGATGCAGGTGCGGAGGTGTTCATTGTGCATGCGCGTAAGGCTTGGCTCAGGGGGCTGTCTCCCAAGGAAAACCGGGAGGTTCCACCGCTTGATTATGCGCGTGTCTATCGGCTTAAGTCGGCGCGGCCCGACCTCACCATCGTTATTAATGGCGGCATCGCAGACGTCGATGAAAGCGAGCGGCATCTGCAGCATGTTGATGGGGTGATGCTGGGGCGTGCTGCTTATCAGACGCCTTACCTACTTGCGGACGTGGATCAAAGGTTGTTCATTTCCGACTCGGCTGTGCCGTCGCGGGGTGACGTCCTGAGGCAACTCGTTCCTTACGTGGAACGGCATCTCGATGCTGGCGGCAGGCTCAATAACGTGACCCGTCATATTTTGGGGCTTTATCACGGTCGACCGCGTGCACGCGCTTTCCGGCGTCACCTGAGTGAGAACGCAGTTCGTGATGGAGCCCGCAGCGATGTCCTGTTACAGGCGATAGCTATTGCCGAGGGTGTTGCCGGCCAAGCAAGAACCGGCGCGGTCGTATAAAGGGGAGCTGCTCCTGTGCCTCAATGGGCCGGGAGAGCGTCGGAGACGTCGGGTTTATGGACATCGGTATGACTTGGGCTGGCTTCAGCATGCTGGCTTTCTCGCTTCTGGCCGCGGGTGTGATCGTAGGTTTTCTCTCTGGATTGCTTGGTATCGGTGGCGGCGGCATTTTGGTGCCGGTCCTTTACGAAACCTTCGCTGCGCTCGGCGTAGATCCGGCTATCCGGATGCACATGGCTATTGGGACATCTCTCGCTGTTATTATTCCGACGTCCCTGCGTGCGCTCATGGCTCACAGTGCCAAGGGCGTCGTGGATTGGGTTGCGGTTCGACGCATCGGCCCCTGGATCGTCATTGGCGTTGTTCTCGGAATTATGTTTGCGGATCAAGTGACCGGTACGACGCTGAAATGGGTCTGGGTGGTGTTTGGGACGCTATTTGCGGCCAAGATGGCGTTTGGGCGGGATACGTGGCGCCTGGGGCATGATCTTCCTGCGTTGCCGAAGCTTGAGATCTTCAGTGTTTTAGTCGGAATCATTTCTGTTTTGATGAGCATTGGCGGTGCCGCGTTTATTGTGACCTTCCTCACGCTTTACGGCCGGCCAATCCTGACGGCGGTGGCAACATCGTCGGCAATCGGCCCCCTGATTGCGATACCTGGAGCTATCGGGATGATGTGGGCCGGCTGGGGGCACCCCGGCTTGCCGCCACTGTCGCTTGGATTTGTGAGTTTGCTCGGTGCGGCATTGATCGTTCCTTCGAGTGTTTTGGTGGCCCCAGTGGGGGTACGGCTCGCACACGGCGTCTCACGGCGTAAACTCGAACTGGCGTTTGCTGTGTTTCTGGTGGTCATTGTTTTGCGGTTCCTCAGCAGCCTTATATTGGAATAGGATGATGGCGTTGCTTGCGGTTCCTGGCCCAGGCTACGGCATGCCGCTCTCGGCTCCTGGAGGAAAGGTCCATAAAATGCTTTTGCGACGGCTACGGATTGGCGTGACCTTGGGTGTTTTGGTGCTGGGTGCAGGCATCCCGGCAACGGCAAGCGATTTGCCGCCACCTATTGGTGTGGAAGAGCCGGCCGCAGCGCCGATCAAGGGCGAAGATGGGATCTATCATCAGCCTTGGTTCAACACCGCGTCGTTTCTCGATCTGCGCGAGGACTTTGAAGAGGCGCGAAAGGCAGGCAAGCGATTTGCCGTGATCTTCGAGCAGCGCGGTTGCGTGTATTGCGTGAAGATGCACACGGAAGTTCTCTCCAAGCGATATATCAATGATTATGTCCGGGAGAACTTCACCATCCTACAATTTGATATGTGGGGCGCGCGTGAGGTTACCGACTTTGATGGCACGGCGATGCCTGAGAAGAAGCTTGCCGAGCGTTGGGGCGTAATGTTCACGCCGACCATCGTCTTCTTCAAAGACGATCTCTCCGGGCTCGATGGCAAATGGGGCCAGCCACTAGAAGTTACGCGTATGAACTTGGGTATTGGTGCGGGAACCTTCTACGATATGTTCGTTTGGATTGATCACAAGATCTACGAGCAGGACCGCAACTTCCAGCGGTTCCATCTCGCGCGGTATAACGAGCGTGAAGCATTGGCTGAGGCTAAGAAAAAGGATGCGGCCAGCAGGCCAAGCAACTGAGCTGCGGATCTGTTCGGGCTAGGTGGGTTGGCTGTTGTTGGCCTTGAGCCCAGCGGTCTCCAGGACGAACGCGCAGCGGTCTGCGACAGATGCTTTGGGAAGCTCGACGAGGACGTATCCAAGTCTCTGATAGGTGTCCGTCATCGCGTCGTATGTTCGTTGAGCTTCGTCGAAGTTCTGCTTGCGTTCGTTGTCCTGCTCGAAAATCTCTCGCCAGGGCGGAGCTATGAAGACGCGGCCATAGCGGAAGAGCTGCGCTGCGGTTTGTACGTGGGTTGGTGTCGGTACGTTTGATAGCGTCAGATAGCCGAGAACGTCGGGGATGCCGCGATCGAAGAAGACAGGGCCCTTGAGCTCGCGTGCCTGCTCGTAAGATCGCATATCCCAAGAGAGCATCAATTCGGCAAATGCCGTTGGGTCCGTCCAGGGTAGTGCTTTGCCGCCAATGGCGGCCTGTGCCTGGATGATCGCGCGACCCGCTTCTGACGCATGCGCGTAGCCAGATTTTGCGAGCTCGGCGATGAGCGTGCTTTTGCCGGATCCGGGACCTCCGGTGAGGATGATGAAGCGGTCTATATCGTCCATATGTTCTCCATGATGCGTGGGCGTTCGAGAGGCACACATTGCCTTCCGACGAACACGGGGGGCGAGGTGAGGGTGTGGGGCTTTGGGCCGGAAGTGACTGACTGTGCCAAGAGCCGTCAGCTCAGCAACGGCAGATTGTTTTGCGGAGCAGGCTCACGCGTCAGTTTTGTAATTTTTTCGAATATCGGCCAGCACTTCGTATCGATCAGGTTTGCTGGATGTCTTGGGACGGAGGATAGCTGATGCAAGCTATAGCAACGCCCAGCTCCTTAATCGATGTTTGGTGATCGTAGACTGAAATGTGGAGGTGGCGGCTGTTCCCGTCAGCCGTAGCCGCCACCTAAGTCTCGTACCGGTTTGATTTGCGGTTGGCCGTTGGCCAGAAAATCAAATCTTCTGATTGTACGCGCCGACTTCCGGTTCCTTCTGCAGTTCGGAGTCGATGTCCGCGAAGATGGCGCGCATATTCGCTTCTGACGTCGGGCTCTCCACGACGATGACGAGTTCGGGTTTGTTCGATGAGGCGCGCACCAGGCCCCATGTACCGTCTTCCAGGACGATACGCACGCCGTTGACGGTGATGAGTTCGCGAACGGACTGTCCGGCGATCTTTTCTCCCGCATCGGCTTTTGCCTGATAGTGCGCGACCATGCGGTCGACGACGCCGTACTTCACTTCGTCTCCGCATTTCGGAGACATCGTGGGTGATTGCCACGTTCGCGGGAGATCGTTCTTTAAGTCGGCCATGGACTTATCCGGATTGCGATCAAGCATGTCGCAAACGGCCAGGGCCGCGATAATGCCGTCATCATAGCCGCGGCCGAGTGGCGGATTGAAGAAGAAGTGGCCGGACTTTTCGAAGCCCACAAGCGCTTTGGTTTCATGGCTGAACCGCTTGATGTAGGAGTGCCCCGTCTTCCAATAGGTGGTCGTGGCGCCGTTCGCGTTCAGTACGGGATCAGTCATGAAAAGACCCGTCGACTTCACGTCGGCGACGAACTTGGCATCCTTGTGCAGGTTAGAGATGTCGCGTGCCAGCATGACGCCGACCTTATCGGCAAAGATTTCATGCCCCTCGTTATCGACGACCCCGCAGCGGTCGCCATCGCCGTCGAAGGCCAAACCAACGTCCGCGCCGGTTCGCTTCACCTCGTCGGCGATGGCGTGGAGCATGGCCAAATCTTCGGGATTGGGATTGTGGTTGGGGAATGCGTAATCAAGGTCGGCGTTCAGTGGAACGACCTCGCAGCCGACGGCCTCCAGGACTTGGGGGGCGAAGGCGCCTGCCGTGCCGTTCCCGCACGCGGCGACGACCTTGAGCGGGCGGGTTAGCTTCGGACGGTCGGTAAGCATGGTCAAATAGCGCCGGGCCATGTCCTCAACGAAGATATATTTGCCGCCGCCGGGAGCATCGTAGGTGCCGTCCAGTACGATGGCTTTAAGTTCGGACATTTCATCCGGGCCGAACGTCAGGGGGCGATCAAGGCCCATCTTGATGCCCGTCCAGCCGTTGTCGTTATGGCTTGCCGTGACCATGGCCACGCCTTCGACATCGAGCGCAAACTGCGCGTAATACGCCATGGGCGAGAGTGCCAGACCGATGTCATGGACCTCAAAGCCGCCAGCCAGCAGGCCCGTCATGAGCGCCTGTTTTACGGCTCCGGAGTAAGAGCGATAATCGTGTCCGACGACGATGCGCTTTTTGACGCCGCGGCGGTCGAACAGGGTTGCCATGCCGAGTCCTACGGCATTCAGCCCCATGAGGTTGATTTCCTCGGGGAATAGCCAGCGTGCGTCGTACTCGCGGAAGCCGGTGGGTTTGACGAGTGGAAAGCGCTCGAAGTCGGCGGTATTGGGCTTCAGATCTGCGCGCGGCTTGGGGAGCATTTGGTCGTCCTTATGAGAAGTCCGCCTGCAACGGCGGCAAGATCCAGCTTGTATTCAGCCTAGGAACTCCGTCTTGCGCTGGGAGCACAAGGTGAGATTCCGGCATTCCGCATATGTCTTTCGGAGAATTCGATGACAAACCGATGGCATGGCGTCAACGATGGATGATTAATCCTGAAGTACTAGAACGCCGTCGCGCATCTCAAGCCGGGAGATGCGGCCAAGAAACGACATTCCCAGGAGTGTGCCGTTTAGCCGCCCCCGTTCGGCGACGGCGGCGCGTACGTCGCGCACCTCTATGGATCCGAGACGTACGCGATCGAGCGTTACGGGAGCGACACGGGCGACGCCATTCGCAGTGTTGACGCGATGGGTGAAGTTGGACGGAGAAAGGAAAATACCGGCGTGTTCGGCATCTTCGTAGCTCATAGCTACCATCGTTGCGCCGGTGTCTACCATGGCATGGACGGTGCGTCCGTTGATCTCGATGTCGCTATTGTAGTGACCCTGGGTGTCGGCGCGAAGTTCGACGTACCCATACGGGCTGGAGCCGGGGACGGACCGGGCGTCTGTGATCTGCGTAACGTTATTCTGAGAGGAGCTGAGAGTTTGCAAAGCGAAATCGCGGATCTCAGTATAGTGCGCCGCTACAACGGCGATCATGGCTGCCGCTGCTGTCCAACTCAGGGCTTCGCTCAGAAGTGCGCGCGTTCCAGTTGATAGCGCCATATCACGAAACAACCGTGCGTTTTTGATCTGCAATTTGTGGCGACACGCCAGAGGCACCGATTGCAGGGAGCTGCGACGGTTAACTGCGGAGTGTCAAAAACTCACCCGAGAACTCATAGGACCGGAGACGTCTTAAAAAACTCATACCGAGCAGGCTTTCGTTGAGCGCTCCCGGCTTGGCAACCAAGGCCTCGACATTGTCCAGGGCAATGGGGCCGATCGAGACAGAACGCAGGCGCACGGGCGCTGCGAAGCCGGTGCCGTTTGCTGTCCGCACAGGAATTGTGAACGAGAGCGTACTTGTATCAATTCCAGCCCGTTCCGCGTCTGCGGGTTTCAGAACGACGGTTGATGCGCCGGTATCTACGAGCATGAATAGGTGAGCGCCATTGACCTTTGCGCGCGCGGTAAAGTGGCCATCTTTGCGCTGACGGATGCGGACCGATGCCGGGCCGTCGCCGTTTCGGGTGACCGTCATGGTTTCGCCGGGGGGCAGCAATTCACCAGCCACGCGGTTGGCGACCATCGAAACGTCGTTGCGGTAGGTATATCCCACGATCAGCAGCAGCCCTATGACAAGCCAAATGCCGAGATGGCGAACGGCCTGCATGAAGCGGCCGCCATGGCCCATGAGCAGCACGCCTGCATAGAGGCAAATGAGGGCTGCAGAGATGACAAGAAGCCAACGTTCTAGGCCGCCCATTTCCGCAATCACAGCGGTGTTGCCGGACAGGAAATAGAATACACCGATCAAGACAGCGAGGATTGCGACGAGCCAGCCGAGCATTCGTTATACCCTCGCTTTCGCCTTGCGTTCGGGCAGAAGCGCCATGATCCGCTTGCGTTCTTCAGCGGTTAACCGGCTCCAGGATGCAATCTCGTCAATGGTTCGGTAGCAGCCTTCACACATCTCGGTTTCGTCGCTAATGGCGCAAATATTGATGCAGGGTGACTCCATAGGCGCGATAATTCCTTTGCCGGTTGCGCATCGCAATGCGGGCGACCTGCGTTTGCACGTGTGCCGTATGGATGTAAGCCGACATCCGTGTGAGTACAATCGTCAGACGGCTCAATGATGAACCACTGTGGCTGTCTTGTGCACGGTGAAGGTTGGCGTAGCGGCCTGATCGCGGACCAGCCGTGGTGGCCTGCTGGCGCGCTGTGTGACGCCGGCGTTTTGGCGGTGCCGTTCGCTTCCAAGGGGTTGCAACGGAGCGACGGCGCGCAGCACCCGTTGCCGTGGAAGGTAGACGATGGCTTCGGTACCTTTGCGCAGTTCGGACCTAAGTTCGAAGCGTCCGCCGTGGAGCTCGATCAGTTTCTTGACGATCGGCAAGCCGAGGCCGGTTCCGCCTTCCGCTGTGTGCAGGGCCAACGATCCTTGGCCAAATGCCTGCATTACTTTCGGAATTTCTTCACGCGGGATGCCTGGCCCTGTGTCCCGGACCGAAATGAAGTGTGCACCGTCAGCCGTATGGCCTACTGTCAGCTTCACGGTTCCGCCCTGCGGTGTGAATTTGAAGGCATTCGACATGAGGTTCAGCACGATCTGGCGCATAGCGCGCGGATCGGCCCAAACGGGCGGGAGTTCGGCGTCGAAATCCTCTAAGACCCGCAGATTTTTGTTATTTGCGCGCAGTTTTAACAGACGATGGCCATCTTCCACGACCTCCGTCAGGCGCAGAGGTTCTTCGTTGAGATCGTAGCGTCCCGCCTCAATGCGTGACAGGTCAAGGATCTCGTTGATCAGGTTCAGCAGATGGCTGCCGCTGTCGTGGATATTGGACGCGTACTCCCGGTATGTGGGATTGGACAGCGGTCCAAGAATTTCCGCTTTCATGACCTCCGAAAAGCCCATGATGGCGTTCAGCGGCGTGCGCAATTCATGGCTCATCGTTGCGAGGAACTGCGACTTTGCCTTGTTGGCGGCTTCGGCGCGACGGCGGGCTTCATCCGATCGAGCTTTTTCCTCTTCGAGCTCAGCGATTAACGCGTCCTTCTGGTCGCGGAACTCGAGCATTGCTTGAGCCGTCGATTTGAGGCCGATCGCTAGGAAGATGAAATAGAGGTGGACACCAACCGCCATTGTCGCGAGTGCGAAATAGAGCGGATCATTCATTTCCACGCCGAGATATGCGAGGCGCCCGACAACGGCTACCGTTACCGGAATTGTTCCGGCGTGCATGATCGGTAGAATGGAAGATGAAAACGTCATGCGGATCGCCAAAATGACAATCAGCATAGCGAAAATAAATACGTGAGCGGAAAACAGAGCTGCGGGACTCGACAGCGTATGCGCGCCGATGCCAACTAAGGCAAAGCCGGCCCATGTCATGCCGTTGATCAATTCGGCAATTACAAAACGCCGGCGCCAAACGCGCACGTCAACTTCGGCGCGGGGCAGGGCTAGGAAACGACGGCACAGCTCGAGGAGGAGCACCTTGGCGGAGATGACGAGGATCATCCACAGCGCTGCTTCCAAGGGCGTTGCCCATAACATGGAAGCGATCGAGATGATGATGGACAGCGCTGGCATGGTCGCGGCCGCTGCCATTTCGTTGCGCACGAACATCGTCAGAAGATCGTATTCGTTTTCGGGACGGAGCTCGCCGCCGTTGGTCAGGCGTTCGCGCACGGCCTTGACGTTGTCGAAGGCGCGATTGCGAGTTTCTCGACGGCCTTGGCGAGGCGCGAACTCATCTGATGTGGGAGACCAGGTCATATGTCCCGAACTTCTAATCAAGGTGAAGGAACCGCGTGGTTACGTCTGATTCCGATACAACTACATGGCCCTAGTAGGGCAGAGCTACAGTCTACACGATGTGTTAATATCTACTAAACTCATTAACTTAGTGTTTATCGGTGAGTTCAATTTGTTAAGGTCTGCGGCATGGTGAGCATGGTCTTCAGAGGCCGGACTTGGCGCAATCGATGGGTGTCAATCGCCCTGTTGGCGGGGCTTATCGCAGCTGCCTTCCTTGTGCGTCAGCTAGAACAGACCGACGTCGGCGATGTCGAAGGACATGCAACTGCGATCGACGGAGACAGCCTTTATGTGGCCGGCCGGGAGGTGCGCCTACAAGGCATTGATGCTCCGGAAGGTCAGCAGGTTTGCCGCCGCGGCGGTGCGAAATGGGAATGTGGCGAAGCTGCAACTCAAGAGCTTACTGCGCTGATCGGTGGGCAGACGGTGCGCTGCGAGGGGCTTGAGATCGACAAGCATGGGCGGCTTCTCGCTTTATGTTTTGTCGGAAATTTGAATCTCAATCAAGAAATGGTGATTCGCGGATTTGCAGTCGCCTATGGTCGATATGGCTCTGAAGAGCGAGAGGCGGCAAATTCCAATAGAGGTCTTTGGGCTGGAGAATTTGAAAGGCCACGCGATTGGCGCCGTGAGCGCGGCATCGGCAACTAATGAATTGACGTTGAGATTTGGCTTCGCGGGCCAAAACGGGGAGCACCATATGAAAATTCTAGATACGACTACGGCGCCAAATCCGAGACGTGTCCGTATTTTTTTGGCTGAAAAAGGATTGAGCGTTCCATTTGAGCCTTTCGAAATGAATATGACAAACCTGCGTTCTGAGGAATTCACAGCAATGAATCCGATGCAACGCGTTCCGATTCTCGTGCTCGATGATGGGACGTGTATCAGCGAGAGCGTCGCGATCTGCCGGTATTTTGAAGAGTTGCACCCGGAGCCACCGCTCTTCGGCACAGGAGCGTTGGGCAAGGCGCTCGTCGAAATGTGGAACCGGCGTATGGAGCTCAATTTCTTTACGGCTGTCGGTCAAGCTTTCCGGCATCTACATCCCAACATGCGCGAGCGGGAAGTGCCTCAGGTCGCTGAGTGGGGTGAGGCGAACAAAGCAAAGTGCTTGGGCGCTCTGAAGATTCTTGATGATCAACTTGCGAACACCCAATACGTCGCGAGCGAAAACTATTCGATTGCGGACATCACAGGCCTCGTTGCTGTGGACTTTATGAAGGTTGCCCGCATCGACATGCCCGATACTCTTTCCAATGTTCAGCGCTGGTATAATGAGGTTAGTGCGAGACCGAGCGCGAAAGCCTAATTCCCATTATCATGTCCGTTTTCTGTCGCCGCGGGCATGTTCCCTAGGGAACAGCCCGTAATTTATCCCTATGGCAACCTGGGAGATCGCGGGATAGATGCGGGCAACATCGCCATGAAACTGACCATTGTGGGTTCAGGTGACGCGTTTGGTTCGGGCGGTCGATTGCAGACGAGTTTCCACGTCGCAATCGGCGAATGGAACTGTCTTGTAGATTGCGGCGCGACAACCCTGATGGGGATGTCGCGTCTCGGACTCGACCCGAACGGTGTCTCCGCTATTTTTATTTCTCACCTGCACGGGGATCATTTTTCGGGGCTTGTCTGGTGGCTGCTTCACGCACGGCATGTTGCAAAGCGACAGACGCCGCTGACTATTGTCGGGCCGAGCACGATCGCGGAACGTTATCGCGCGGCAACGGAAGCTTTGTTTCCAGGCTCTTCAGATAAGAGCTTGGCCTTCGATCTGAATTTTATCGAGTTTGACGAAGCCGTGCCTTGTGAGGTCGGGCCTGTGGTGGTGACGGTCGTTCCTGTCAGCCATCCATCTGGTGCGCCTTCCTATGCGGTTCGTCTCGCCGCGGAAGGTAAGGTTGTTAGTTATTCTGGAGATACCGAATGGGTTGATGCCTTGCTTGATGTCGCTAGCGGGGCTGATGTCTACATCACGGAGTGCTTCAGTTTCGACCAAGACATTCCGCATCACATGAATTGGCAGAAGATTTCAAGCCATCTTGATGAGTTCAATGCGCGCCGTGTAGTTGTAACGCATATGGGCGATGACATGCTGTCGCGAGTGGCAGCTGGTCTTGATGTTGGTGACGTAATCCTTGCAAAAGATGGACTCAGTCTCGACGTTTGATGTTTCGTCATTTGAGTAAAGGTGAGTTCCATTCCTCCTGCCTCCGCACATCGCCAGGCAAAGAACGCGGCTAGCGGGCTGGGGCGCTTGTTGCGTGAGATCTCTGGGTGCCGTGTGTGCGTTGACACACCGACCGGCCAGCCTTTGCCGCATGAGCCTCGTCCCGTTCTGCGCGTACGATCGAGCGCGCGCGTTGGGGTTTTTGGGCAAGCACCGGGGCTGCGCGCCCATGATGCCGGGCTCCCATTCAAAGATCCCTCCGGCGTTCGTTTGCGTGAATGGATGGGCGTCGATGAACAAGAATTCTACGATGAGGACCGTATTGCCTTCGTTCCGATGGGCTTTTGCTTTCCTGGCTACAATGAGAAGGGTAGCGACCTGCCGCCGCGCCGGGAATGTGCGCGGACCTGGCGTGCCCGGCTCATCAAGGAGCTCCCCAACCTCGAACTCGTCTTGTTGGTTGGCTCTTATGCGCAGCGCTGGCATTTGCCGGAGGCTCGTAGGCAGTCCCTGACGGATGTCGTGCGCGCTTGGAGAGAGACTTACGAGCAGAGTGATTTTCCTCGTTTTATTCCCTTACCGCATCCGTCTTGGCGCAATTCAGCTTGGCTGAAAGCGAACCCATGGTTTGAGGTGGACGTTTTGCCGGTGGTACGATCTGAAGTGCGCAGACTTATTGCGACGGCGTCGGACCCTGTTGCGCACGACGGTGGACGTTAGAAACCGCCATCCGCGACCGGTGTCTGCTCAGTTCGCATGGAGGGCATTCCGGTGCATTCAAGCTTCTCGACGCACGAGATTACGAACCAAAGCCCGTCGTTTTGCGACATCAATCTTTTCTTGAGTGATGCGGCTCTTCAAAGCGCGATCGCAGCAGAAGGTGCGGCTCACGAGACAGAAGAACTGGCAAGATTTGGGCAAAAGGCGGGAAGTGCGCAAGCGTTCGAAGCCGGGCGCTTGGCGAATGAAAACCCACCGAAGCTCCGACGCTTTGACGAGAAGGGATTTCCGCTCGACACGGTCGAATTTCACGCTGCCTATCATGACTGTATGGCGATGAGTTTTGCCGTGGGGCTGCATTGCAGCCCGTGGGACTATCTCGGCGCTGCCGAGTCCGGTCCACGTCCGGGTGCGCACGTGATGCGTGCCGCCAGACTCTACATGATGACGCAAATGGAGCCGGGCCATGTTTGTCCGGTGACTATGACGAACGCAGCCGTTCCTACACTGCTGCTACAGCCTGATCTGGCTACGTCACTTCTGCCGAAGATCCTTTCGCGAACTTATGACAAAGCCTTTCGGCCATGGCCTCAGAAAGAGAGCGTCAGCATCGGAATGGGGCTCACGGAAAAGCAAGGCGGAACAGATGTCCGTGCGAATGCCAGCACGGCCATTGCCGCCGTGAATGCCGGGGCCGGGCAGGAGTATATTCTCACTGGCCACAAGTGGTTTATGTCAGCGCCGATGAGCGACGCATTTCTGATGCTTGCGCAGGCCCCCGGCGGCCTTTCCTGCTTCTTGGTTCCGCGGTTTCTTCCTGACGGCTCGATCAACGCTTTGCGTCTGCAGCGGCTCAAGAACAAGCTCGGGAATCACTCCAATGCCTCATCGGAAGTTGAGCTCCAGGGCGCGTCCGGTTGGCTTATTGGGGAAGAAGGGCGCGGCATTGCCAACATCATCGAGATGGTGACGATGACGCGGCTCGATTGTGCCGTCGCGTCAGCAGGTCAGATGCGTCTTGCGCTGGCGGTGGCCCTTCATCATTGCCACTATCGCTACGTGTTTCAGAAGCGACTTGTGGATCAGCCAATGATGGCCGCTGTTCTTGCTGATATGGCGATCGACGTTGAGGCCGCGACGGTGCTTGCTGTGCGGTTGGCCGGTGCATTTGAGCGCGCTTGGATGGATCCGCATGAGGCTGCGTGGCGTCGGGTTATGACGCCGGTCACGAAGTATTGGGTGTGCAAGATGGCGCCAGCGCTGGGCTTTGAAGCGATGGAGTGCCTCGGCGGGAATGGATACGTCGAGGATGGGCTCGCCGCCCGGCTTTATCGTGAGTTGCCGCTCAACGCCATTTGGGAAGGGTCGGGCAACGTTATGTGCCTTGACCTCCTGCGGGTATTGCAACGCACTCCTGAGGCCGTATGGACGGTTATGGCTGTGTTGAAAGAGAGCAGCGCAGGGGATGCCGTACTTTCAGCTTCGGTCGCACGGCTTGAGACGTTGATGCGTGGCAGCGCGCAGGAGGGCGATGCACGCACACTTGTCGAAACGTTGGCGCGGACGGCGGCTGGATGTTTGCTGCGCCAATCTTCGCCCGATTTTGTGGCCGATGCGTTTATCGCGAGCCGCTTAGGGGGAGAGTTTCGCCACACCTACGGCACGGGCGTTGGGAAGGCAGGCCATCGCGAAATTCTCGAGCGGGCGCGGCCTCTCCAATGATTGGTGTCATGTAAGTCTTAGGCCGTTTCCGTACCGGCGGCATGTGCGGCTTGCTGCTCCAGTTCATCGTGCAGGAAGCTCAGGTCGAAGGGGCCCTGACTGAGGATTTTCTCGACTTCCGCGACTGGTCGGGTTCTTGCGCTGGCTGCTGCCCAGACTATTGCCGAGCGCATCCCCGATTTGCAGTGTGCGAGTATCGGGCCGTCCAGCTTGGCAAGGGTATCTGCCATGGCGCCGACGACGCTGTCGCTGAAGATGTTCGCCTGATTTACAGGGATGTGGACGTACTGGAGGCCATGCTTTTCTGCAATTGCCTTTTGGGATGCCGCCGTTGGTTGGCCAGGTGCTTCGCCGTCGGGACGATTGTTGATGATGGCTTTGAAGCCGCTTGCGGCCGCTTCTTCAAAATCCGCGTCGCTCAATTCTCCGGCGACCGCGAAGTCTGGCGTCAGGTGGGTAACGGTTTGCATGGGCCTCGCTCGTTTCAATTCGTTTGCCGCGTCGCAGGTTTAGGTGTTGCGCGCGTGTTGGTCGACGCGACAATTCGATCTCAGTCACGGATTTTACGCGACGCGGTGTAGTCCCACTTGAAATCATATGCTAATAAATTTGCGTTTCGTCATGGATATTGAAATTTTTTTCTAGTGACGACATGTCCCAATTTTTAATAGCCGGTGGAGATGTGCTGTGCTCGATGAGATGGACGTCAAGATCCTCAAGGTGCTGCAGCAGGATACGACGCGTGCGGTCGCTGATATCGGCAAAGAGGTTGGATTGTCGACCACGCCCTGCTGGCGGCGCATTCAGAAGCTTGAGGAGGCTGGCGTGATTCAACGCCGTGTTGCCTTGCTTGAGCCAACCAAGGTGAATGCAGGCGTTACGGTGTTTGTGCAGATCAAGACGGATCAGCACAGCCTGGAATGGTTAGAGAAGTTTCATGCGGCTGTCGTCGATTTTGAGGAGGTCGTCGAGTTCTACCGCATGTCTGGTGATATTGACTATTTGCTGCGCGTGGTTGTGCCGGATATTGCCGCCTACGACGCATTTTACAAAAAGCTGATCGGCCGCATCGAAATCGCCAAGGTCTCTTCAACGTTTGCGATGGAGCAGATCAAGTACACCACGGCGTTGCCGTTAGACTTCGTTCTTGAAGATGCACAACACTCCAAACGAACCTAGGCAAAGCCAGCTTAGGAGTTGGCTTCCGGGTCCGTGATGACCGGTCCGCCAAGAATGCGCATGCGCCCTCGCGCAATCGCCGTTGTCGTTCCATCCTCCAAATGCAGGCGCACATCGTAGTAGACATTTCGCCCTTTGATGGCGGCTTCGGTCACATCTGCATAAAGATAAGCGCCGAGGGGGATAGGTGCGAGATATTCGATGCTCGCTCCCGCCGTCATGGACCGTTCGCCCCTGGCGTTACACGTGAAACCAAAAGCCAAATCGGCCAGGGCGAAAGTGACACCGCCGTGGCAGACGCCGAACGTGTTGGTGTGTTGAGGCTTCACGCGCATCGCGAAGCGGCTGCGCTGGGCACCCGCTTCGATGATTTCGACACCGAGTTCTCTAAAAGCCGGATTATTGGCGGCCATTGCTTCCATGAGTTGCCGCGGATCAGGCTGGTCCACTGCAGAGGTGGTGTCCGTGCTCATAATTGTCCTTATTTTCGGTCGCTAGCGTTCAGGCGCGCAATCAAGCTCGACGTATCCCAGCGATTGCCGCCCATCTTCTGGACCTCGCTATAGAATTGGTCGACGACGGCTGCAACCGGAAGGCTGGCGCCATTACGCCGTGCCTCATCGATGCAGATGGAGAGGTCCTTGCGCATCCAATCCACGGCAAACCCGAAATCGAACTTGCCGGCGTTCATGGCTTCCCAGCGGTTTTCCATTTGCCAGGATTGGGCTGCACCCTTGGAAATTGTATCGATTACGGTCGGGATATCCAGGTCGGCCTTCTGAGCGAAATGGATAGCTTCTGCCAAGCCCTGGACCAATCCTGCAATCGCGATTTGGTTCACCATTTTGGTGAGCTGGCCTGCGCCTGGCGCGCCGATGTGTTTGATCATCCGGGCGTAGTGCGTGATCACCGGTTCTGCACGCGCGAAGACATCTGCGTCGCCACCGCACATGACGGTCAGCACACCGTTTTCTGCACCGGCCTGCCCGCCGGAGACCGGGGCGTCGATGAAACCGATGCCCTTTTCTTTGGCAGCAGCGTAAAGTTCGCGTGCGACGTTGGCGGAAGCCGTTGTGTTGTCGATCAGGATGGATCCGGGTTTCATCGCGGCGAGCGCGCCATCGGGCCCAATGATGACGGAGCGCAGGTCGTCGTCGTTGCCAACGCAGCAGAAGACAAAGTCGGCATCCCTGGCAGCTTCAGCGGGCGTCGCTGCCGTTTGTCCTGAGCCGTGCTGCTCAACCCACTCCTTGGCTTTGGCGGCGGTGCGATTATAGACAACGAGGTCGTGTCCGCCTTTCTTAAGGATGTGGCCCGCCATCGGGAAGCCCATAACGCCGAGCCCAATCCACGCAACTTTTGCCATGCCCCTGCTCCTTCCCAGAATTATCGATGGTTCGTATTTGTTGATCCGGCACTTTTAGCCAATGGGTGATGACGGAAGCAAAGAAAAAGGGGCTAGCTGGGACTATGGTTCAGTGACAACACTGAAGAAAGGACACCTCAGTGAATTCGAAGCAGCTTGATGACGGCGGTTCTCTGGCTTCGGGATCTGGTGCGCGTGCGTTGGCTGTGACGCTGGCGGATGTCAAACGCGCTGCTGAGACCATAGCGGGAGCGGTGGTCGATACGGATTGCGGCCGCAGTCGTACGTTGTCGGAAATGTTCGGCGCGGACATCTGGCTCAAGTTTGAGAATCTACAGTTTACCGGGGCCTTTAAGGAGCGTGGCGCTCTTAATCGCCTGATGGCGCTGAGTGCTGAAGAACGCCGCAAAGGCGTTATCGCGATGTCGGCGGGCAATCACGCGCAAGGCGTAGCTTATCATGCGAACCGGCTTGGTGTTCCGACGGTTATTGTCATGCCTGAAGCGACGCCGACTGTAAAAGTCGAGAACACGCGGGGGCACGGCGCTCAGGTCATTCTCAAAGGCCCGACCTTGGAAGAGGCGTCTGCTTTCGCGCACGACTATGGGCATGAACATGGGCTCACGTTTGTGCATCCCTATGATGATCCACTCGTAATCGCGGGGCAGGGGACGATCGCTTTGGAGATGCTGCGTGATGTGCCCGATCTCGATGTTCTCGTGGTGCCGATCGGCGGAGGCGGCTTGATTTCCGGCATTGCCGCCGCTGCGAAGGCTTTGAAGCCGGAAATTTGCGTCGTCGGCGTTCAGGCCAAGCTTTATCCATCCATGTACAACGCAACGCGTGGCATGAGCTTGCCGATGCGCGGGGATACATTGGCGGAAGGGATCGCGGTCAAAGCGCCGGGCAAGTTGACGAGCCCCATGGTGAAAGAGCTCGTCGACGACATTGTGCTTGTCTCCGAGCCGGAACTTGAGCGGGCCGTCAGTTTGTTGCTCGCGATCGAAAAGACGGTGGTCGAGGGGGCGGGCGCGGCGGGCTTGGCGGCTCTTATCGCGGAGCCGGGGCGGTTTGCCGGACAGAAGGTCGGCTTGGTCTTGTGCGGAGGCAATATCGATACGCGTCTGTTGGCCAGTGTGTTGACGCGGGAACTCGCGCGCGAGGGCAGGCTGTCTCAGCTCACCATCGATATCCCCGATCGGCCAGGCCAGCTGGCTGCGGTGTCAGCCATTATCGCGGAGGCTGACGCCAATGTTGTTGAGGTTTATCACCAGCGCGTGTTTACGGACCTGCCGGCCAAAGGTACCGAGCTGCACATTGTCATCGAGACGCGCGATAGGGATCATCTCGGTAGAGTTTTGCGACAGCTTGAAGAGGCTGGCTTTGCCGTTGAGGTGAAGGGCGCCCGTTGAGCTTTCGGACTTTGCGGGCGCACTCACTCATGGAGGTCACTGCTTAATCGGCGTTTCCGGATAGGCTAGCTGTTCCCGGGCACGCCATTCGTTTGTGACGTAATTGATGATCACTGACTTACGAACGCCTTCAATGGGGCGCGACTCGAAGCCGTGATAGGTGTTGTCGGACGGAACGAAGATCATGGCCGAGTTTGATTGGAATGGTGAACGTCCAAGATGCTTCTTGTCGTTGTCGTAGATGTCGGTGCCGAGGTTGGCGTGTGAGGGTTCACGCGACATGTAGAGTAACATCGTGAAGACCTTCACGCCGAGATCCGTGTGTGGCTCCAGCCAAAACCCGTCGATGTCTTGCGCATATTCTACGCGGAGATAGCTACCATTCAGGTTGGTGCCGAAATGGTCTGCGAGCGCGTGCGTGAGTTGGTCAGCCTGGAAGGCTTCATTGAACGCCTTGCAGACGGGGAACTTCGCCATGTTCTCAGCATCGAAGTAGGTGCGCGTTGCGTTGTGCAATTCACGCTTTCCGGAAACACCGTCCAGAGCCGGAGCCGGGAAGGGAAGATGGACAATGTCTTCAGCGGCGGCGGCGGGGAGGCAGTCCGTCAGATACCAGTGTCGATAAGGTTCGTCGGTCCGGTTCGACGCCTCAATGCTCGCCAGCATGCTGTCGATGATCGCTTGCGAAGAGATGGTCATTTTGTGGACGTCCCCGATTGAGATCAACTGGCGGAATGTGGCCGCCTCGTGGGTTAGGCACGGTGCTAGGGCGGTCTGTCAAGGGGCAAGTGCGTGAGGAGTTTGGTGAGCGGGAGCTGTGACGGTTACGGACTTTTGCGGGTGGACAGCGACGAGCTTGAACGGTTTTGGCCGTAGCTGTCCATAACGCCTTGCCTGCAGGTTGGCTGGCATTTGTGGAAAAGTTGGGGAAAGAAAGGCTCAGATCGGCTGAGGCCGCGTGCCGTCGGCCTTATGGCAGTAAAGCCCTCAGGTAAGAGCTTGATCTCTAATTTAAAAAAGTTGACCCCGTTCGGTGAGGAACGGGGTCATAGAGTTGGAAGGAGCAGTATCGGGTTGGGTCGGAGGTAATCTCGATTTCGGCTTGTCTTAGTCTAAGCGTGTTTTCGCGAAAAATTGCGGGGACGGCTCGTTAAGGGCGACATCGTCTTTGGGCATAGGGTTCGACGACAGCGATACCCTAACGAGAATGAGGGCGGCCAGTAGAAGGCATCCGAGCGCGGCGATCATCGTGTAGCGACAGATATTGCCGCTGAGTAACTTGGCTGCCTCGAGATCCATGGTTTCCTCACAGGCTATTCAGAGAAATGCCGTTAGGATTTTTATAACCGATAACTTCTTGTTAGTCGAAGAAGTAGAATGGACATGGATAACGACCATTTCTTGAAATTAACTTCACGCTAACCTAAGTTAATGAGTAATTACTTTTATTTTTATGTAATTCAATTTTGGTAGTCGCGCGGATGGTTGGCGATGCCCCAGAAGCAGTTTGTGGTATTTATTTGAAAGCTTGAGTCGAATTTGCGGGAAGGTGGCGGCTCGTTGGTTCCGGGAGCTCAACGGCGGAAATGGCTGGCGGTGGCCGTCCTCGTGGCGCTCGGCTGTCTTGTCGTTCCGTGTCAGGCACAAGATCAAGATCCCCCTGCAGTGCTTGCACCTTCCGCGGCCAGCGATGCGGTGCGCGCGTACAAGGTTCTGGATCAGCACTGCGCGCGATGCCACCAGACGGGTCGTCTCAAGCGGAGTGTCGCGGCGGGGGATCTGGGAAATGTCCTAGATCTTGATGCTCTTGCACGGCGCGCGGACTTAGTGCGCCCTGGCTATCCGGATGCTTCTTCACTTTTTACCGTAATGCAGACGCGGCATATGCCGAATGACGTTACGAACGGCTTTGGCGACCTCAAGGAGCCCAGCGTCGAGGAAATTGCGGCGGTTAGGACTTGGATTGCCGGTTTGCGTGCCGTTTCCCGTTGTGTATGGGGAGTCACGGACACCGAGGACGTGGATGCGCTGATCCGGGCCGATCAGCAAGGGGCCGACCCTGAGACCGCAAGGTTTCGCCGGTACGTGCAACTTTCGCATCTTGGCACATCATGTGGCGGAAAGAGCCAACTGGATGCTTACAGGCAGGCTCTCGTCAAACTCCTCAATAGTGTTTCGCGCGCGCCGAAGCCGTTGCGTCCGGATAACGTCGATATCCGAGGAAGTTTCATTGCTTTTGATGTGCGCAATCTGGGATGGTCTCCCGACGAATGGGAAGCCATTGCCAAGCAAACGCCTGAAGCAACACGGCCTAATTTAGGTTCGGATATTTTAGAGAGTTCCGGGAGCCGTCAGCCGCTTTTACGGGCTGACTGGTTGGCGTACGCCCTCTCTGAGCCTGGAAACTACTACGCGCGTTTGCGGATCCCTGTCCGAGAGAGGAATTTTGATGCGTGGTTAGGTTTCACGGGAAACATTGATCTTGCGCAGACACGTGTTGCTGGCGTTGCGCAAAGTGCCGTTACGGGTGCTGCGCGCACTTTTTTGCGCCGCGCGGATAAGGATGGGCGGGTACTTTGGGAGGCTTTTGATTTTGTGCCTGGGACTGGGGAGCAGTCGGACGCACTCACAAATTTGTCGAACCGACTAAGCCGCGGGGCGGGAGATGACGTTGCGGAGGGTGCTGAACAGTCTCGCTTGCTGTTTCAGCTTCCGAACGGCTTTTTTGGCTCGGCCGTGTTTTCTGCCGATGGTACCCGTCGGGACGAGGCAAAGGAGATAGGGACTGAAAGCCATGTCTCTGAATTGGCTGGGCGCGCGACAGGTGGAGGGCTTGGGTGTTTTGTCTGTCATCAGCCGGTCCTGTTGCCCTTTCAGGATGATTTGCGTGGCATTGCCATGGAAGAGGTCAGCCAGAGCGGAGGCGGTGCAAACCACCTGGTTTCTCAGGCGGAGCTTGATGCGCTCTTGGCGAACGATGCCAACGCACAGACGATCGTCCTCCGTTCGGCGGGCATTGGACCTGATCTGACAATCGATGGGTTGGAGCCGATTCACGCGCTGGTTCTGAACTATCTGCGCGCGCTTGATATTCGCCGCGTGGCCCGCGAAATGGGTCGAAGCGTCCAGCAGATTTCTCAAACGCTTGAGAAGCTTGACGGCGATTTGGCGCCTGCCGCCCGGCGCTTGCGTCAGGGGGTGATCACACGCGCGGAGTTTGACTGGCTCGCTTCTGAGCTTGTTGAGGATACGGATCAAAGGCAGTCAATTCGGCCCCATGCGGATGACTTGCGCCTTTCGTTATGGAGCGACAAGCCAAGCTACAAAGCGGGTGAAGCGGCCTACTTCTTTGCTTCTAGCACACAGGATTGTCATCTGACATTGATTTCGGTTGATGCCAAGGGGCTGGCTACCGTCTTGTTTCCCAACGACTTTAATCCCGATAACCTTCTCAAGGCCCGCCAACGTTTACGCGTGCCGGGACCGGCCGATGAGTTCAGGTTCCGATTGCGGACTGTTGGTGAGGAAATGATCGTTGGGATTTGCATGGCGGGCGGACGTACCTCGCCGCCCGGTGTTTTCCACGACTTCGAGCGTCAACGCTTTACCAGTCTGGGGGATTGGGAAGCCTTTCTCCGCGATGAGCTGGCAGCGGATAGCAAGGAGCGTGCCGGCGGAGGGACGGTGCAGCGGGCGAAATTAGTGTCCGGCCGCAAGCGCCGGGACACAGTGCCCGCCCGCAGCGACCCGACACCGCTGCCGCAAGCCCGCGACGCGATCGTCATCAAGATAGACTGAGCTTTATTGCGGATCAGGCCAAGCGCTCTAGGGCTTTCAAGCCGAGAATGCCACCGAGAACGATCGCGACAAATGTCAGGTATGAGCCCAAAGCCAGCGTCGAGATGCCTGTCAGGCCCTGGCCGATCGTGCACCCGAGCGCCATCACACCCCCGAAGCCCATGAGTGCGGCGCCTGATAAGGTCCGCACGGTGTCACCGGCATCGGAAAAGGACGCCACGCGGAAACGTCCCATAGACATGGCGGCAAGGAAGGCGCCGAATAATGCCCCGAAGACGCTTGCGGCTCCAAAGCCCGGATAGCCTAGTGCGGTGTAGCGCTGGATCCATTCTAGGCTGTCGCCCGCGGGGCGGACGTAGGTCAACGAGATTGGAGGAACGGGCGCTTCGGTGAACTCATCGAAGGCGAGGCCAGTGGCCGCCCAGCCTGCGATCACGCACAACCCGACTGCAATACCGGCGATGATATGGACGGGGCTTGCGCGCATTTCGCGGCTTGCGAAGCAATAGAGCATCATTAGACCCGCGATGATCGCACCGACGGCGAGGCCCGCGATGTCGCCCGGAATGATTTGGTGGGCTGAAGCCATGTCGGCAAGGCTTGTCGATGGCGCGCCGAGGCCGCTCATTGGGAGTGCTGTCGCGTCCGCAATTGCAGCTCGCAGAGGGCCTAGGACGCCGCCGATTGTGGCGTATGCAAAGATCCCGACGACGACGAGAGTGAGCAAAGCCCGCAAGTCGCCGCCACCGGCGCGCGCCAGGTTGCGGCTCGGGCAGCCGCCGGAAAAGACCATGCCGAAGCCGAAGATCAGTCCGCCGAGGATATGGCCTGACCAATTCAACGAGGGGCCGAGATACATCGACTTCTCGACCGACACGATGCCAGCGTAGGCGAGCGCCTGGGTGCCGAGGATTGCGACCGCGCCTGCCAGGATCCATGAGCGGAAGCGGCGGTAGTCGCCAAAGTTAAAAGCGTCGGAGATCCCGCCCATCGTGCAGAAGTTTGTGGCGTAGACGATGCAGCCAAACGCGAAGCCGACCACCAATCCTGAGATCATCAGGTAAAGTGGTGCGTTTTCGATAAAGGCTTGGCGTAGTTCTTCCATCGTCAGTGGTCTCCGAGACTGTCCGTTGTCGGCGGCAGCGTTATCATAGTCAAACTTGAGAATGTTAACTGAATTCCACTGTTCTAAACGCCCCTGGAACAAGATGGCGCGGTGACAGCGGGCCTGGAACAACAAATTTGCTTCACGCTAGTGTCCGGTTTCCAAAGTTCGCTGCAGGGGATGCTTGTTTGGGAGCAAACTTCGGAATCAAAAGGGACACTAGAATCATGGGGTTGCTCGTGTGTTTCAGAGCGAGTAATTCGCTGACGGCCATTCCGCGATAACCGGCGAATTTCTCGATCATCACACGAGGGGTTTACGTGGGGGGCAAATGACCATATATCCGCGCTTCTTTGCGATAAGGCGGTCTCTGCTGGTATGAGCAGCGCCCTCGGATTTTTAAACCCGACTGGTGGAGGTCCCATGAAATGGAAAAGCTCGCTTCCGCGGCAGCTCTGATCCAATCCCGACGCCCTGAAAAGCCCGTACTTGGACTTCGTCCGCAGGCGGCTGGCCGGGCGGCGCGTTGGTTTATAGACAACTTTGATGGCGATGTGGCCTATGCCTACAAGGCCAACAGCTCGGTCTTTCTGATCGGGGCGCTGTATGGTGCCGGAATCCGGCATTTCGACGTTGCCTCGCTCCCTGAGCTTGAGGACGCCGCCACGATTCCTGGGGCAGAGCTTCATTTCATGCATCCGGTCAAATCGCGCAGCGCAATTCGTCGCGCGTATGATTTGGGTGTCCGTAGTTTTTCCCTCGATGGGCTCGATGAGCTTACTAAAATTGTCGAGGAGACGACTGGGGCGGATGGCCGCCCGGCGCGGGATTTGAAGCTGTTTGTGCGCGTGGCGGTACCTGCGATCAACAGCCTCATCCCACTTGAGCACAAATTTGGGATCGCTGGTGCTGCAGCCGCGGATCTTCTCGTTAAGACGCGTCAGGTGGCAGCCGAATTGGGCATCACGTTCCATGTCGGTTCGCAAACAACGACACCAGACGCGTTCGTCGCCGCATTGCAGGCGGTGCGCGAATTGATCGGCGTTGCTGGCGTTGTCGTCGACCGTATCGATGTCGGCGGCGGCTATCCTTCGCGGTATCCGAACAGTGAGCCTTCACCGCTCGTCGATTTTATCGACGCGATTGATGCTGGCCTCGAAGAGATGCCCGTGCGTGAAGATGTCCGCGTGATGTGTGAGCCAGGCCGTGCGCTGGTCGCAGAGGCTGAAAGCCTAATCGTGCGGGTGGATGCGCGCCGCGGTAGCCATCTTTATATTAATGACGGCTCTTACGGGACGCTGTTCGATGCCGCGCATCTTGGCTTCGTATTTCCGGCACGCATGGTTTCGCGTGAGCCGGAAGCTGGTGAACCGCTCACGGGGTTTGAACTGTGGGGGCCGACCTGCGATTCAATTGATCACATGCCAGGACCCTTCATGTTGCCGGCGTCCATTCGGCCAGGAGATTACATTGAGATTGGCAACATCGGCGCTTATGGCCGGGCGATGGCTGGCAAGTTCAATGGTTATGGCGATTACGAGGAGGTCATCCTGCTCGATGAGCCTCAGGTGACCATGTACTCGGAAGATGCCGCTGTGCCGGCGCGGTTTGCGCGCGGCTAAAATTTCGCTGCCGGCTTCGTCTGGCGGGACACAATTGATAAACAACGAGGCTCGGGGGTAGACGCTTTCGAGCCTCGTTTTGTGACTAGTGCCAGGGACCAAAAGATATGGGCCAACAACCGAGCGACCCCTTCACTTACCTACATGCGGACGAGGCCTTTCTCGATCCAGATCGGTCCGACGTGCTTTGTCCGCATTTGGCCCGTGCTCTCGTTATTCCGTTTGGGCTCGAGGCGACGGTGAGCTACGGCTCCGGTACGGCGCGAGGTCCTGCGGCCATCCTTGCGGCCAGTCATCAGCTTGAGTTGTACGACGACGAACTCATGCGTCAGCCTTGTGATGATTTCGGTATCGCGACGTTGAAACCGCCGATGATTGATCTCGAAAAGGGTCCTGAACCTGCTTTGGATAAGCTCGCACGCATCGTCGAGCAAACATTGGAAGCTGGCCGATTTCCGTTCGTGCTTGGTGGCGAGCATTCGTTGACTGCAGGTGCCATCCGGCCTTTTGCGGCACACTATGACAACCTCGTTGTTTTGCAGTTCGATGCTCATGCCGATTTGCGGGATGGTTATCTGGGTGAGCGCTTTTCGCATGCGGCAGCGATGCGGCGTGTGCTTGACTATCAGCACGTCAGTTTAGTTTCGGTTGGTATCCGTGCGGTATCGGCTCCAGAGGTTGGTTTTGCCGAAGCGAACAAGCATCGTGTTCACATTCATTGGGGCAAAGACCAAGCACATTGGTCGATCGAAGATATCGTTGCGCCGCTGAAGGGGCGTCCGATCTACGTCACTTTCGATATCGACGGTCTGGACGGGTCAATCATGCCTGCGACGGGTACGCCTACGCCCGGCGGTATGAATTATCCGCAGGCGCTTGCGATCCTGCGCCGCGCGGCGCAGGTTGGCACGATCGTAGGTGCGGATCTCGTAGAGCTGGCGCCGATACCGGGCTTCCATGCGTATGATTTTCTTGCGGCGCAACTTGCCTACAAGATGATGGCGTATGCTTTGTCCGGGACGGGGCCTGGCGTGCGCCGTTCGCGCGTCTTGTCCTGATAATCTTAGGACTGGTGGGCGGTACTGGGATTGAACCAGTGACCCCACGCGTGTGAAGCGTGTGCTCTACCGCTGAGCTAACCGCCCGGTTCCAGGGAAGCCAGCTTATGCTGACATTCTTCACCTGCTGTCAAGGTCCGTGGTGACCGAACTTCGCACCCTTCACTTACCGTCGCGCATCAGTCAGCTCGAAGCTTTGGGCGATGCGTCGGAACTCCGGGATAAGCGTTTGTGATGTTGGTGTGATGCCAAGCAATCGATAGTATCCACCACCGGGTGCCGGAAGCAAAATCTGTAGCAGGTTGACCGGATTTTCGTCTGTTGCGTCTACGGCGGTTGCCTCTATCGATATGCCTTCCAGGCCGCCGATAGTCACTTCTGTGGGCGTGCTCAGCTTAAGCTGGCGATAGCCCGTGAGTGAGGTCAGCAGCTTTGTTGCAAACGCTTGGGGCTCCTTGACCGGTCGCTTGTCGAGGGAGGGGGCAATCATGAAAACGGGGCGACTTTGTCCTTTGCGCTCAGGTTCAAATCGGCCGTCCCGGGTATAGACCGTGCTTGTGCCGATAACGGTGCCCGCTCGTTTGAATTCTCCGAGATATCCAAGACGGTAAAGCTCCCGCACCGTGAGATGAGCGGCGGTTTTCGCCGAACTGAGAACGCGCTCAATATCCTCTGCCGTTATCGTGCGATTACGCATGATCTCGACCGGCACATTCGCGGAAACCAATACCGACTGATCGGCCGTACGGAACACAACGAAGAACTTTTCGTACGTACCGGTTGGCGAGGTTTGTTGGGCGCGAATGTAAATGTGATCATCCGTCCGGGGCAGTGTCCCACGTTCGACGGATGTAATTCCGCGCTTGGCAAGCCCTTCCGCCGTAAAACCTGAAATCAATTCGTCATAGGCTTCGTGAGGCGTTTCGAAGATCACGTAGCTCACACCGAGATTTTCGTTTGTAAAACCGGAGAATAGCGGGGACGGTTCGAAGCCTTCCGGGAGGTCGAGCACGACCCGACTGTTGAGAGCCTGTTGGGGCAGGGCGGAGGCTTGAAGTGCGCCGAACATGAAAGAGGCCGCGAGGACCACGAAAAGCGCCACCGTTCGAACGACACTTGTTCTTCGATCAGCGCTCAGATCGATGGTGTGGCACTCAGCTGTCGGAAGGCGCATTGGTTATCTCGCTCGCCTGAAACGGTACCCAGTCGCCGTTCTGGCCCCAGAATTAGTTTCTTCATAGCGAGAGGAGAGGGGGTGGATGCGGCTGAATTGCGGCGCCTCAGCTGACTGCTACAGGGCGTCGCGAATGAAGCACTTTGCGCGAAAAAGGGGCGCCGCGTGGACCTACGGCGCCTCTGGTATGGGTCAGGCGGAATGTTGGATCAGGAAGCGATATACGCCGCCGCTTTCTTCGTGTTCCAACAAGGTGTTTCCGGTTGTTTTGCAGAACGCTTGGAAGTCGGCGACAGATCCGGGATCGGTGGCCAGGACCTCAAGGGTGCCGCCGCGGGGAACGTCCTTGATGATTTTTTTGGTTTTCAAGATTGGCAGCGGACAATTCAAACCCTTTGTATCCAGTGTCATATCGGCCATGGTCGTCGCAGTCTCCGGACAGATTTTTGTTTTTATCGGCGCCTAATTCTCAGCCGCTCACGAGAATAGCAGAGGTAGAAGGCGCGCGACGATATCAAAACGTGCAAATTGGCGATAGGTTTGGCGGCCTGACGCCCGAATCGCACGGTGTAAGTGGGTATATCGCGGCAATTAGGCATTGCCGGATTGGTTGTCATCAGGCATCAGCGGGTGTCACCATTATACGGTTTGCGTCGGGTTTGGCTTACCTAGGGGCTGTCGGCTTTTTTTCGGCATGGGAACGCGAGGGGAATCATGAACGTGTCTGAACCCAAACCCAGGACGTTCCGGTTTTCATTCGGTCTGGAAAAACTTGGGCTGATTGCGCTTCGCGCCCCTCTTCTCTCGGCTTTGTTGATCGTCGTTCTTTCGGGCTTGGCGGCGCTTGGCGTTTCGCGGCTCAAGGTGGACGATTCGCTTTCGGAGCTCTTTCGCACCGATACACCAGAGTTTCATCAGTACGAAACTATCGATCGGTTGTTCCCATCAAGTGAATATGACGTTTTGATTGTTGCTTCGGGGCCTGATCTTCTGAGCCGCGAGGTTTTGACGGCGTTTCGCGAAACGACGATTGATCTGCAACTAGCAGATGGCGTCAACGGTCTCGTTTCCATGATGTCGGCGCGTGATAAACCGGACGAGACCGGCTATGCGCCCCCGATTGTTCCAGACGATCTCCCGGAGGATGACGCTGGCCTGTCGGCCATGGCTGAGCGGCTCAAGACAAATGACATTGTGAAAGGGAAATTCCTGTCAGATGACGGGAAGCTGGCTTTGATCGTTATTTCTCTGGATCGCGCTGCGGTTGCCAGAGACGGTTCCAAGGCTGTCATCGAGGGACTGAGAAAGACCGCAGAGGATGGCTTCGCGGGGACAGGCGTCACCATCAAGCTGACCGGGGCGCCAGTCATGCAGCTTGAGATCCGCAATGCGGTGGAGCAAGACCGTCTTGTCTATAACGGGTTGGGCTTCCTCGCAGGACTCGTTGTTGCATTCATTTTCTTCAAGCGTCTATCCTTGACGATCATTGCGGTAGCGGGGCCTGGGATTGCCATTCTCTGGACGTTGGGCGTCCTGGGTGCGCTCGACTTTCGGCTCAATCTCTTCATCAACGTTATTACGCCCTTGATTCTGGTGCAGGGTTTTTCAGATTCCATGCACTTGGTTCTTGCGGTTCGTCGCGGCATCATGGCTGGCGTGGACCGGGTCGCTGCAGCGCGCGCGGCTGTTATAGACGTGGCGCCTGCGTGTCTTCTGACGGCTATGAACGCGGGGATTGCGATCCTGTCGTTATCGCTGGCTGAATCCGCTCTCATTCGAACATTCGGTGTCGCGGCTTTGTTGGCTGTCGGGATTTCTTATCTTGCGGTGGCCGTGGTCGTGCCGACGCTTGCTGCAATTTTCGTAAAGCGCGAAACCCACGTGCTTGCCGATCCTGATGAAGAAAGCGGTGGCGTCGGACTGCTGCAGCGGGTGACCGACCGCGTGATGGGGACGGCAGCCCGAAATCCGGCGTTGTTCACTACGCTTGGCGTCGTTGCTGTGGTGCTGACCGGCACCGCCTACGCCCAGCTTGAACCGAAGTATCGGCTCGCCGATCAAGTGCCGGATCAGGAGCAGGCCTTGGCGGGTTCAGCGCAATTGGATCAGAAACTAACGGGCGCCAACCCGATCCATGTCATGATCCTTTTGCCTGACGATAAAGACGCGTCAGGCGCCCCTAAAAATACTCTTTTCGATGAAGAAACGCTGGATACGATCCGGACGGCTCATGACGTTCTCGAAAAGCGCGCTGGGCTCGGCAACGTTTGGTCGCTCGACAGTTTGAGGCGCTGGCTGGCAGAAGCCGGGGAAGACAATGTCGAGACCGTTCAACGCTACGTATCAATTTTGCCGGAACATCTAGTGCGACGGTTCATTTCAGGCGATGAGCGGGCTGTCTTGGTGACGGCTCGCATGCCGGACCTTGATGCCAGTGAAATCCTGCCTGTTGTCGAGCAGATTGACGCTGCGTTGGCGCCGGTGCGCGCGGCGCATCCCGGCTATGAAATCAACGTTACGGGCCTGCCGGCCATCGCGGCGCGCAACTCGGCGACGTTGATCACAGAGCTCAATTGGGGCCTCGTCGGCGATATTTTCGTGATCTTTATCTTCCTAGGGTTGGCATTACGATCGGTTCTGGTGGGTGTTGCAAGTATTCTGCCATCCCTGTTCCCGATCTTTGCGACAGGTGCTCTTCTCTGGGCTTCTGGTGAAGGGCTGCAGTTTGCGTCGATCATCGCGATTACCGTGGCATTTTCGTTAGCTATCGACTCTACAATTCACTTCCTGAACAGGTTCCGGCTGGAGGAAGACCGTCTCGGTGGCGGCTCGGGCATGCACTTCGAGGCGTTAAGGCGCACCGCCCATCACATTGGTCCCGCGGTCGTTTTAACGACGATCGTTCTGGCGATGGGGCTTGGCGTTACGGTGCTTTCGGACCTGCCGTCGCTGAGGCTCTTTGGGCAGCTTTCGGCAGTGTGTCTGTTTGCTTCTCTGATCGCGCAACTTGTTATCCTGCCGGCGACAATTTCCCTTTATCGCGGATGGATACCGCGCAATCCGTAACCCTAACGATTTGCGACGGGGCGGGGGCCGACAGGGAGGCTTGCGCTCTTGTTGCTCAGATGCTTATGGACTGGGGTTCAGACGTGGCGTTCGGCGGGGCCGACAATGAGAACACGCGAATTCTTGTGTGCGACCGGTACTTTGCGGTTTGGAGGAGACCCCTTATGGCTCGTATTTTGACGTTTGTTCGGTCTTTCGGTGTGCTTGTGGCTTTGGTGGGGTTCGGCGCCTCCGTCACGTTGGCCGATGATAAGCCAGAGTTCAGTGAACAAGGCTTTCTCAGCGCGGCGTATGATAACTGCGCCACCGTCGAAAATCGTAATCCCAAGTCTTGCGAATGCGAGCAGAAGCTTATGAGCGATCCGGATCGGATGAGCCTCGAAGACAAGCAAATGGCATTTTACTATTGGCGCGATAAGGAACGCTATATCAAAGAGTTCGAGGCAAAGCGCACGGCGGATCCTAAGTGGCAGGAGGCGTTTGCGCTGCGGATGGCGCAGGTTCAGGCGCTTATAATCGCTGCCTGCGGGGTTTGAGGGAAAAATACTCGGTTTCTACTATTGGGGCTTCTCTAAGGTCGGTCGTTGCCTGTAACATGACTGACATGAAGTGAGAGTGGAGACGTTGGGGATGGGACCGTTCTGTATCTTCCCAATTTCCGTCTCTAGTAAACCCTAATCGTGCCGAGGCCGCGTGACCGACGCATCCTCACCTAAGAGCACCAAATCAGCCACCCGCCACCATCGTGGCTGGAGGGAATGGCTTCGTAATGTATTCCTTGGGCCTCTCGCGTTTCTGATCGTTATCAACGATACGATTTATCGGCGTATTTTAGGCGCTCGCTTTAGCCGGGAACGACCTGAAGTCATCGGACTTAAGGCTCGTCCTCGTTCGATGCTTCGCCGCAATGCCGTGAGTGTGGTCCCGTCGTCGGGCGGTACGGAGAGGCAGGCTCATCGGGTTGGCGGACGGCTTGTTCTCGTTGGTACTAAAGATGTGCGCCGGCGTGCGCCTGCTACGCGCATTATACGGGCGACATCCATTGAGGTTTCACCGGAAGCGCACGACGCGTTGATTAGTAACCTCAGGCGGTGTCTCAGCCCTGCCGCCGTTGGTGCTGTGCTCGAGGAGATCAGCGAAAGGGGCTTATGCGGGTATCAGCAGTTTGTGGCCATTCTTGATCGGCTGGTTGATCTTGAGGCCACCGAAGAGGAAGTGAAGGGCACACTAGCCTGTGCAGGACTGATGGGTACTTGCGAAGTCGATATGATCCGCCGCGTCATCAAGCTGAAATTCGATCCCATCAGCGGGCACATGGATTGGCACCACCGCGCTGTGCGAAGCATTGGCTTCAGCCGAAAGGGCCGGGCGTTGTTGCCTGCAGCCCGACGCGACATGTCGCGGTTAAGAGCCGTGGTTCATCTCGACGCGATGGACCGCATGGTCGGCTGGGATCTGCCGCCAGAGGATACTCTTCTCGGGAACGGATAAGGGCGGCCAAAGACATCGGCGGTTGTTCGCCAGCACGAGATGCTGCAGCCATTGTTCCGTTGGGTTATCGCCACATTGCGCCAAACGGCTACGGCGTTTCAATTTCGGTCTTGATTTGGCCGGCGACAGTGGCGGCTTCGTCAAATTTGTTAGAGTCGCAGTGCCCCTCCATGGTGGTCAAGAGCTCTTCAAGCTTATCGAGCTTGGCATCAGGGAGGTTCTTTTCCTCGGCCGATTGAGCCAGGTCAAAGGCCTGTTTCAGACAATCGTCAACGTTAGCGGCCACATCCTGTGCGAAAGCGGGACTGGAGACGAGGAGGCCTGCAGCGACGGCGAGGACGATACGTTTGATCATGTCTTAGGTTTCCTCTTTTGAGAGCCGTTACGGCCGAGCGTATCTTGCGGTTGAATATGGCTCTTCAAGGACAAGTGCAATGGTGCTTTGGAGTGTGGCTTGAGGCCTACACATTGTGTCAGTCGGAGCCCAACAATTCCTGTAGAGCCTGTTCCAGCTGACCGTAGTGGTGGATCAGGATATCAGCTCCCAGATCTTCCGGAGGCACTTCAGTATAACCAAAAGAAACGGCGATGACTTTAATTCCGGCGGCGCGGGCGGTGGCCACATCGGTTGGGCTGTCACCAACCATTATCGCGCGCGTGAGCTCTCCGCCTGCAAGTTTAACGGCGCCGAACAGGTGATCGGGGTGGGGTTTGCAGACTGGAAAAGTATCGCGTCCAGCCAATGCATCAAAGCTGTCGAGCCAAGCCAGTTCGGTAAGGAGTTGTCGCGATAATGTTTCGCGTTTGTTGGTACAAATGGCCAATCGGCTGCCCGCGATGCGGAGACGGCCTATAACGTCGCGGGCTCCTTCGAAAGGACGGCTGGTTGCGGCGATGTTTTCGCTGTAGTGGCTCAAGAAGCTGGCAAGGAGTTGATCGACGTCTTCGTCGGTTTTTTCCATACCAGACTGCCGCAGGCCTTCGATAATCATCCGCCGCGCGCCAAAGCTGATCCAGGGTCGCAGATCTGCTGGCGTGACTGCGGGAATGCCGCACAGTTCAAGAACGTGGTTGGCAGCGTGGATGAGATCGGGTGCCGTGTCGACCAGAGTGCCATCGAGATCAAAGACGACCGTCGCATCGCGCATGCTGGCGTTCCTTAGGTTTGGTTGGTTGTGATGGGGTGGTGAAATTGCGACTACCAGTCGGGTGTAGGTTGAATGACGACTATTGCGCGCTTACACAAAACCTACAGGCGGGTCCAGGCGCTAGGGCCGATTTTAAATAGTGCGCGCATAAATCAGCGGGCCAGAAAGGCTAGGTTATGGATAAAAAGGTCATGACGCTTCTTAAGACGCAAGCTCTCATCGATGGGGCTTGGGTTGGCACTCCTGCGATGCCTGTTACCGACAAAGCGACCGGTGAAGAGATTGCGCGCGTCCCCGATCTCGGCGTGGCTGAAGCGAAAGCAGCGATTGAGGCTGCTCACAACGCATTTCCGGCCTGGTCGAAGCTTCTTGCCAAGGAGCGCACCGCCATCCTACGCCGTTGGTACGAGCTGATCATCGAACATGCGGATGAGCTGGCGCTTCTTCTTTCCAAAGAGCAAGGAAAGCCACTGAGTGAGGCGCGCGGTGAGATAATGTACGGTGCGGGCTTTGTCGAATTCTTCGCCGAGCAGGCCAAGCGCGTTTACGGCGAGACGCTGCCGACCTTCAAGGCAGGGGCGCGTACGGTTATTTTGAAACAGCCAGTCGGTGTCGTTACGGCGATCACGCCGTGGAATTTTCCCAATGCGATGATTACACGGAAAGTCAGTCCCGCGCTCGCGGTGGGATGCACTGCTGTTGTGAAGCCTGCGGAGGATACGCCTCTCTCTGCGCTCGCTCTTGCAGAACTTGCCGTTCGTGCTGGTGTTCCCAAAGGCGTTTTGAATGTCATCACCACTGCGGATGCGGCGACGGTCGGCAAAGAACTGTCGACGAATCCGCTGGTACGTGTCGTCACATTCACGGGCTCGACGGAAGTGGGCCGCATTCTCATGGGGCAAGCGGCTAGTACGATCAAAAAAGTGTCGCTGGAGCTGGGCGGGAATGCGCCGTTCATCGTGTTCGACGATGCGGATATCGATCAGGCCGTTGCAGGTGCGTTGGCTTCGAAGTTCCGGAATGCGGGTCAAACGTGCGTCTGCGCCAATCGGATCTATGTACAGGACAAGGTCTATGATGCTTTTGCGGAGAAGCTGTCAGCAGGGGCGGCGAAGCTCAAGGTTGGGGCAGGTACGGAATCTGGCGTTGAGATTGGCCCACTGATCAACGAAGCAGGCATTGCCAAGGTGGAAGATCATGTCGCCGATGCTGTGAACAAGGGCGCACGTGTTCTCATCGGCGGAAGCCGGCATGACCGTGGCGGCACGTTTTTCCAGCCTACGGTTCTAGCGAATGTCGATTCCAGCATGAAGGTGACGCGGGAAGAAACATTCGGTCCTGTTGCTCCTCTGTTCAGGTTCACTGACGAAGCCGACGTTGTCGCACAAGCCAACGATACGCAGTTTGGGCTTGCGGCTTACTTCTATGCGCGCGATATCGGTCGCGTTTGGCGTGTCGCTGAGGCTCTCGAATACGGAATGGTTGGTGTCAACGAAGGTGTGATGTCGACCGAACTGGCCCCCTTCGGTGGTGTTAAGCAATCGGGCCTGGGGCGTGAAGGCTCTCATCACGGTATCGAGGAATTTCTTGATACGAAGTATGTGCTGATGGGTGGTCTTTAGTCCTCGCCATAATTTTCGGGCGCGCAGCCCTCGAGTGGTTGCGCGCATTATCGAACTCTTCTGGCCGAATTAGCTGAGCGGCCGCAAGCCAAGGATAGTCAGAATGTCGGATGAGCTGAAGCGTCAAGCGGCGGCGAAAGCTGTCGAATTCGTTGAGGCGGGGATGCGGGTTGGTCTCGGGACGGGATCGACAGCCGCGCATTTTGTGGATCTTTTGGCGGCGCGTGTGCGCGAAGGCCTTTCCGACATCGTTGGAGTCCCAACGTCTGAGGCGACACGGGCGCAGGCGGAGAAGCTCGGCATTAAGCTCGCGACACTCGATGAATTCCCAGTGCTTGATTTGACCGTCGATGGGGCCGATGAAATCGACGCTGAATTGCGCATGATCAAGGGCGGTGGCGGCGCGCTATTGCGCGAGAAGATCGTCGCTACGGCTTCGGAGCAGGTCGTGATCATTGCGGACAAGAGCAAGCTTGTCAAAACCCTGGGTGCATTTCCTCTGCCGTTAGAGATTGTACCGTTTGGGCTCGGCGCGACGCGCAATCTCGTTGAGCTTCTCGCCGCGGACGCGGGATGCGAGGGGGAGATCTCTCTCAGAATGGGAGCCGACGGCAAGCCGTTCATGACGGACAGCGGCAACGTGATCCTCGATTGCGCCTTTGGCCGCATCGAAGATCCGGAAGGGCTTGATGACGCATTGAAGTTGGTGCCCGGCGTGGTTGAAACGGGGCTGTTTATCGGGATCGCGGATGTCGCAATCCTGTCTGCTGCCGAGGGGATCGAGGTTCTGGAAACAGATTACAGCGGCGAGATCTAAATTAAGCGTCGTTAGTGAGAAACTTCTGTCTCGGTTCTGAGTCTTTCTACTTCCGGTGAAGTTATGAGCAATTACGATTACGACCTGTTTGTCATCGGTGGCGGTTCGGGTGGCGTTCGCGCTGCGCGCATTGCAGCCGGATATGGCGCACGAGTGGGCCTAGCTGAGGAATATCGGCTTGGCGGCACGTGTGTGATCCGGGGCTGCGTGCCGAAGAAGCTTTTCGTCTACGCGTCGCGCTATGCCGATGAGTTTGAAGATGCCGCGGGTTACGGCTGGTCTGTTGGTTCGACTAAGTTTGATTGGCCGAGCCTTGTCGCCGCAAAGGACAAAGAGATCAGCCGCCTCGAGGGTCTGTATGGTGGTACTCTTGAAAGAGCGGGTGTCACCGTGTTCGGTGAACGGGCAGAGTTTGTCGATGCGCACACCTTGCGGCTTAAGACTTCCGGCCGGACGGTGACTGCGGACAAAGTGCTCATTGCGACGGGCGGCACGCCATTTGTCGACTCAAAGCTTGAAGGCCATGAATTGGGGATCACGTCGAATGAGGCGTTTCACCTAAAGCGCTTACCGGAGCGTATTGTCATTTATGGCGGTGGTTACATAGCCATCGAGTTCGCGGGCATCTTCGCCGGGCTCGGTGTCGACACGACGATCGTTTATCGCGGTGACAAAATATTACGTGGCTTTGACGATGATTTACGCGATGGGCTAACAACTGCTTACACCAAGCGCGGAATCAAGCTCGTCTTAGGGCGGGTGTTCACCAAGCTTGAAAAGGTCAACGGTCGGCTCGTTGGTCATCTTGACGACGGCTCCACCTTGGAAGCGGACGAGATCATGTTGGCGATCGGCCGCAATCCGAACGTTGTGGGGCTCGGGCTCGATGCCATTGGCGTTGAGCGCGGATGGAACGGAAGCATCGTTGTTGATGACGAGCAACGGACGAACGTTGAGAACATCTTCGCGGTTGGTGACGTCTGTGACCGGTTTAATCTTACGCCGGTCGCCATTGCTGAGGGGCATGCATTTGCGGATGCCCAGTTTGGGAACAACGCGCGGTTGGTTTCTTACGAGATGATCCCGACGGCGGTGTTCTCGACACCGGAGATTGGGACGGTGGGGCTTGGCGAGTGCGATGCCCGTGAACGGTGCGCCAAGCTCGACGTCTACAAATCCGAATTCCGGCCGATGAAGGCCACGTTATCCGGCCGCGATGAGAAAATGCTCATGAAGCTGCTGGTTGACGGGGAATCCGGGCGCGTTGTTGGGTGTCACGTCATCGGAGAGGGTGCCGCTGAAATCGTTCAGATGGCGGCCATTGCTTTGCGCATCGGCGTGACGAAAGCACAGTTCGATCAAACGATGGCGCTGCATCCGAGTGCTGCGGAAGAATTCGTGACCATGCGGCAAAAGTGGCAACCCGTAGCAGCCGCTGCCGAATGAGTCCCTCGGAGACATGTCTGTTAGGGACGTTACGGCTTGGCTGATTGCACGTGGCATCGCGCGCGGCTATGAGTGCCGTCAAATCCATTTTGTGAGGGATCATGCGACGGCTCGATGGCAAAATCATCGTGGTGACCGGTGCGGCTTCCGGCATTGGCCGGGGTATCGCGCATGTCTTTGCCGCTGAAGGTGGACATGTGCACGTCACAGACGTTGACGGCGACGGCGCGGAGCGGGTCGCTGGCGAAATCGCGTCCAATGGGGGACAGGCGACGCCTTTCACCGTTGATGTGTCGCGGGGACAGGATGTCCAGGCTCTTTTTCGCGCGGTCGAAAGTGCCCATGGCCGTGCGGACGTCATCGTTAACAACGCCGGTTTAAATGTCCGTGCCGATTTCCGGCATTTGGCGGACGCGGAGTGGGAGCGCATTCGCGAAGTCAATCTGGACGGTGTCGTCCGCATCGCGCGCGATGGCTTTGGGCTCTTGAAGGCAGCCGGGAGCGGCTCGCTGATCAATATTGCCTCGATCATGGGGCATCGCGGGATGCGGCAGCTCGCGGCTTATTCAGCCTCGAAGGGTGCCGTTGCGGCGCTGACGCGCGCACTCGCTGTCGAATACGCGCCGTTTGGGATCCGCGTAAACGCTTTGGCACCGGGCTTTATTGAGACGTCGCTGACGGAGCGTGTGCTTCGCAACCCCATGGTAAACAAGGCGCTTATCGACAGAACGCCCATGCGGCGGTTTGGGACCAGTGAAGAGGTCGCCAAGGCGGCGCTGTTCTTCGCCAGCGACGATTCCGCCTTCGTTACGGGGGCCGAATTGGCCGTTGATGGCGGAATGTCGGCCTCGCTTTGAGGCTTGGATCTACTTTATGGGAGGCTGGGTGAAGCAAATTCGCGCGTCAATGTGCCGAAACCATTGAAAAGCTCTGGCCTTGGGTAGTAGGTTCGCGCGTTCTTAAGCGGCTGGTTGCCTTATGTGCCCTCGCCGCCCAATCTCTCGCAAGTCTAATCGACGAACAACAACAACCGAAAGGGGCAACCCATGCGCGTGTTCTATGATCGCGACGCCGACCTCAATCTCATTAAATCCAAGAAGGTAGCGGTCATTGGCTACGGTTCGCAGGGCCGTGCGCATGCACTGAACCTGCGCGACTCTGGCGTCAAAGATATTGTTATTGCACTGCGCCTCAGTTCGTCGACGGTCAAAAAGGCGGAAGCCGACGGCTTCAAGGTGATGTCGGTGGAAGAAGCCGCTGGCTGGGCCGATATGATGATGATGGCGACGCCTGACGAATTGCAGGCCGACATCTATCGGGACAATATCGCCGACAACATTAGGGACGGTGCAGCGATCGCATTCGCGCATGGTCTCAACGTTCACTTCAATCTCATTGAGCCGAAGAATACGGTCGACGTCGTCATGATCGCGCCGAAGGGTCCGGGACACACGGTGCGTGGCGAATATGAGAAGGGCGGCGGTGTGCCCTGCCTCATTGCAATCCATCAGGATGCGTCCGGCAATGCGCATGAACTGGCGCTGTCCTATGCGTGCGGCGTCGGTGGTGGCCGATCCGGCGTAATCGAGACGACCTTCAAGGAAGAATGCGAAACCGACCTGTTCGGTGAGCAGGTCGTGCTTTGCGGTGGCCTCGTTGAGTTGATCCGCGCTGGTTTCGAGACGCTGGTTGAAGCCGGTTACGCTCCGGAAATGGCGTACTTCGAGTGCTTGCACGAAGTGAAGCTGATCGTCGACCTGATCTACGAAGGCGGCATTGCAAACATGAACTACTCCATCTCCAACACCGCGGAGTGGGGCGAGTATGTTTCTGGACCGCGCATCATCACACCTGAGACGAAGGAAGAGATGCGCCGCGTTCTGCGCGAAATCCAGACGGGTCAGTTTACGTCGCAGTGGATGCAGGAATGCAAGGCTGGCCAGGCCCGCTTCAAGGGCATTCGTCGTCTCAACGACGCGCATCAGATCGAGGAAGTCGGCGGCAAGCTGCGCGGCATGATGCCCTGGATCAAAGACAAGGCTTTGGTGGATAAGTCTCGCAACTGATGCCTTGGCGCTCTAGCGCCGAGACGCAAGCAGACGCAAACTGCGCGCGCGAAAGCTATCCTTGAAGGAGTGTGATTTCATGCGCGTGGTGTCTGCTGTTGTTGCTGCCGCCGTGTTTATGGCTCTTATGCCGACTTCGGCGGTAATGGGTGCTGAAGGCGAGGCTCGGTCGATGAAGTCGTGGCCAAGCCCGACGCGCTCTGCCGGCAAAGACGAAAAAGTCTGTAAATATAAGTTCCCGAACGGCGAAAAGACCGTTTGGGTCTGCGATAAGTCGGTTCCGTGCTGTGCTTGGGATGAAATTCAATACGTGAAGTGCGGCACGACCTTCACCGGATGCCTCTAACCATCCTGCGATATCTCTAGAGTCTTACATGGCGCGTTTTCCCTATATAGTGGGAAACGCGCCAGCGGACTTTGTTGGCTGCCTTCGCTGCTGTGATGTAACGGTCGTCTGCTTATGTGCTGATGAGAATTGGCACAAAGTCTGAGTGGGACGCATTCTGATTATTAGGGTGCTACCGGAAGACTCGCGCCACCGCGTCGGGGAGGGAGGTGTGTGGCGGTGCAGCAGCACGAGCCTTCCAGCAGCTACTCGTCCGCCCGTTGTCGCAGTCGCGACTTGGGCGGACGAGCATCCTAACAGGCGACGAAGAAGCGGGGACCTTCATCTCCTGTCATACGAGCGGTTCCCCGGTAAGGTCTCCACTCGAGCCCGGCGTGATCGGGCCTTGATGCGGCGCGCGCTCGCGCGCCGTCTATCTCGACAGCACAAACATCGGAAACTGCGGTCCGGCTCGGGCACAGGTGTGCCAAGGGGCCGAACGGCTATCTTGCAAATTCAGTGATGTTGGGTGTGATTGTCCCCAAAACCCCCTGAAAAGAATCCCGGAAGCGCAGCATTGCTTCAGGCCTTCTCTAGCGGCGCGTCAAGAACCCCCTGTCAGCGTCCGCTTGGTTAAGGATTTCAAGCTTCACCGGCGGCGGAAAATTGTTTCAATCGTGATAAAAAAGTGACGTGCAGTAAGATCTTTGAAATGTGCTGAAACAATGTTCACAAAAACACTTTTGCCGAATTTTTATACTCGAAATTGACGAATTCACTGGGCCAATTTTCGGGTGCGAGGGCCGACCGGTCAATGCGGTGTGCTGTGTTTTTGTGATTCTGATGTGAGTGTGTTGCCCATCGGCCAATTCAGGCATCAGAGGGCACGGCTTATCGTGTCTTGTATTCTTTTCGAGGGGCGCAGTTTGATTGGCAAAGTGCCGTTTGGCGCGACGCGTGAGGTTCTGCGCGTTCGCAATTGTTGCTTATGTCTTGAGAGGTGTTCGTGGGACTTTGCGACGAACAGAGAGGCGGAAATTTCCGCGCACTGGGGGCGCCGAAAAGCTGAAAATCCCGACTTCTTCAATGGCGGTATTCTCGTAATGCAATCGCCGCGCATCGAGAGCGGCACGTTTTTCGCTGAGCTCATCCAGACGGATTTCAAGTCTTATCTGTTCTGGCGCGAGAGCGGATTTCCCGAGGCGGGTGTCTTTGACGGTTTTGGCGCTGCGCTCATCAGGTCGGCTGATGGGGCTGTTCTGCTGGGCCGGCAAGGGGCGGGCAACATCAATTCTGGATTGGCTTATCTTCCTGGCGGGTTCATCGATCCGCGTGATGTTCGGGAGGATGGTTCTGTCAGTATTGATGAGAGCATAGCTCGCGAGCTGGTGGAGGAAACCGGTCTTAATGCCGAGGAACTTCGACGTCGCCCGGGGTATTATGTGACGGTCTTCGGCGCCAAGATTTCGATTGCGGTTGAATACTGTTCCGCGCTTCCAGCGGATGCGTTGCGGCACACGATGTTAAACAGGATCGCGACGCAGGACGATCCCGAGCTTGAGGATATTGTTGCGGTGAGCGAGAGGGATCTCATGTCGTCGAGCGCTATGGCAGACTATGTGCAGATGCTGCTACCGGCAGTCTTTTCCGCGCCAGGTGACTAATGCCGCTATAGGTCGGCCTATTCGTCGTATATGCCTTTAAAATCGCGACCGAATAAGGCAAAGTCCGCGCGATTTCCGGACCAGGGGCCGGAACTAAGCCAACGTTAGTAGCTACCCGGAGCCCTCGATACGGATGTCGCTGGAATTTCACACGATCGATGTTTTCACTGATAAGCGCTTCGGTGGAAATCCCTTAGGCGTTGTGCTTGGCGCGGATAGGCTCGATGCGCCGACGATGCACGCCATTGCGCGTGAAATCAATCTGTCGGAAACCGTCTTTGTAACGGCGGCTCAGAACCCAGCTCATACGGCACGTGTGCGCATCTTCACACCGGGGCAGGAGTTGCAATTCGCAGGGCATCCGACCATTGGCACGGCGATCTTGCTTGCGGATCTCAAGGAGCTCGCCGGTGCAAACGGCTGTGGCGATGCTATTGTGACTCTCGAATTGCCGATCGGGACAGTTCGCGTTGGCGTTCGGCATAAGGCGGGCGAAGCGACGTTCGCTGAATTTGAAGCTCCTAAGCTTCCGCAAGATGCGGGGGTGTTGCCGCCCCTCGAAAAGTTGGCGGCGGGGCTTGGTCTCATTCCCAGTGAGATCGGATTTGAAAATCATCGCCCCCGCTGCTTTGCGGCGGGAAACGCGTTTGCCTGCATTCCGGTCGCGTCGCTTGAGGCGATGGAAAAGGCTTACGTGAATACCTTGCATTGGTCCGCGGCGTTCGAAGAGCAGGGGCTTGCTGGTGCATACCTCTATACGCGCCAATGCGTGCATACTACGGCTGCGTTCCATACGCGTATGTTTGCCCCTGCGGCAGGTGTGCCAGAAGACCCAGCAACAGGATCCGCGGCGATCTGCCTAGCGGGGGTTATTACGGCGTTTGATGGTTTGCCTGACGGAACTCACAAACGCGTATTGGAGCAGGGCTTCGAAATGAACCGGCCCAGTCGGATCGTGATGAACCTCGTGGTGAAAGGCGGCAAGCTCAGCGTCGTCCGGATTGGGGGGCACGCTGTTCGTGTTATCTCTGGCCAGATTGAAGTTTGAATTGATCCCGCTTTGTCGGCCTTAGGCCTATGTCAAACGTAAAACCATTGCTCCGCAGGCGACGGCACTCACTGCGGCGACCCGGCCGAGGGTGATGCGTTCGCTGAGGGTTATCCCGGCGATGGCTGTTCCAAACAGGATTGAGGTTTCCCGTAGCGCGGCGATGATGGCGACGGGGGCAAGGGTCATGGCCCAGAGCACCAATCCATATGATGCGAGTGTCCCAAAGCCGCCAATGAGGCCCAGGTGCCAATGGCGCGCAACATAGCGGGTGAATTTTTTGCGTTTTGCCACAAGCGCCCAGAGTGCGAAGAGGAAGCCGGTGAGCAGAAACATCCACATGTTGTAGGCTAAGGGCGCGCCGGATAGGCGCGCGCCGATCCCATCCAACAGTGTGTAGCCCGCTATGACTAGGGCATTGAGCATCGCGAGCGCTATACCACGGGTATTTGTTCCTCGGCTTCCGAAGGCCAGACTTAAGATCCCCAGGCAGATCGTTGAAACGCCGATCCAGCCGGTGAGCGAGAGGTGTTCTCCGATCCAGTAGCCACTCGTCAGGGCAACAAGCAGCGGCGCGGTGCCTCTCATCAAGGGATAGGCCTGGCTCATGTCGGCGAAGTGGTAGGCCCAAGCGACCAGAGCGAAATAAGCGATATGTACAGCGACGGAGACGGCGATAAATGACCAGCTTTCCGGGGCGGGTTGGGTCACAAAAGGGAGCGCGAGAGCAGCTAAAAAGGCCGCCGAGCCGGTTACCATAGCCGTTGTTAGAAGTGTGTCCTCGGTGCCTTTAACGATGGCGTTCCAGGTGGCATGGAGTGCTGCTGCGAACAGGACGACTACAAAAACCGTTGCTGACATCACCCTGTTCCATTGGATTCCCGCGTACTATCTATCATGTGCTGACGGAAGAAATCTCGTTTACTATGAGACTTCCTCTTGCATTTTGTTAATTGCTTTGCCTTATTGCGGGGAGAGTTGGAATCCTTCCCGAAATCGGGACGCGGGAGCGCTGATCTCAATGCCGATGCATTGGACAATCGCTGAATGTGACCGTTCGCACGCCATTTTGGCGTGGCGGGATCCGCGGACGTGTGCGCTCGCTCTAGACCTGCTGCTTAGCAGCCCCTGAGCCTTAACGGGTCCCGGCCAATAGCTAATGTGGGATCAGTGCTCAGGGGTGATCGAATTGATCGAAGCCAGGCAACAATCTTGTGCAGGCTGACGCATAATGTCGGGCCGGCCAGAGACGAGAGACATGAAATCAGATGACCAACGATAGCCAATCAGCTCAAAGCGATGCCGATCGCGTCGTAATTTTTGATACAACTTTGCGTGACGGCGAACAGTGCCCCGGCGCTACGATGACCTTCGAAGAAAAGCTCGAGGTTGCCGAATTGCTCGACATCATGGGCGTCGACATCATCGAAGCTGGGTTTCCGATAGCTTCAGAAGGTGATTTCGAGGCTGTCGCCACGGTTGCAAACCGCGCCAAAAACGCAGTGATCGCTGGCTTGGCGCGCGCTATTCCGGCGGATATCGATCGCTGCGGGCAAGCGGTGAAGGGTGCGCGCCGCGGTCGTATCCATACTTTTGTTTCGACGTCCCCCATCCACTTGGCGCACCAGATGCGCAAGTCACAGGACGAAGTCCTCGAAATCATCACTGCGACCGTTACTCAGGCGCGCAACCTCGTCGAGGACGTTGAATGGTCGGCGATGGATGCGACCCGCACGCCGATCGAGTATTTGTGCCGATGTGTCGATGCTGCGATCGCTGCGGGTGCTACAACGATCAATCTGCCCGACACGGTCGGTTATGCGACGCCGCAGGAATATCGTGACATGTTCCTCGCGGTCCGCGAGCGCGTACCTAATTCCGATAAGGCTGTGTTTTCCGTGCACTGCCATAACGACTTGGGCTTGGCGGTCGCGAACTCTTTGGCTGGCGTGGCGGGCGGTGCGCGGCAAGTCGAATGCACGATCAACGGCATCGGTGAACGTGCGGGTAACGCGGCGCTTGAAGAGGTCGTTATGGCCATTCAGACGCGCGCCGACGTTCTCCCCTATCACACGAATATCGATACGACGTGGTTGTCGCGTGCGTCGCGGCTTGTGTCAGCGGTCACCAATTTCCCGGTGCAGTACAACAAGGCGATCGTTGGCCGTAATGCGTTTGCGCATGAAAGCGGTATCCATCAGGACGGCATGCTGAAGCATACGCAAACGTATGAGATCATGACGCCTGAATCGGTTGGGGTGTCCAAGACATCTCTTGTCATGGGCAAGCACTCCGGCCGCAACGCTTTCCGCTCGAAATTGAAGGAATTGGGATACGAACTGGGTGACAACCAGTTCGAGGATGCGTTCACCCGGTTCAAGGCGTTGGCCGACCGTAAGAAGCATGTGTACGACGAAGACATCGAAGCGTTGGTCGATGAAGAAATCGCGCACATGCACGATCGGACGAAGGTGGTGGCTTTGACTGTGATTGCGGGCACGATGGGCCCACAGACGGCGACTTTGACGCTGGACGTGGAAGGCGAGCATCGCACCGTTCAATCAATCGGCAATGGTCCTGTTGATGCAACTTTCAATGCCATTAAGGAGATCATGCCGCATCAGGGTTCGCTGCAGCTCTACCAGGTGCATGCGGTCACGCAGGGTACGGACGCTCAGGCGGAAGTATCTGTGCGATTGGAAGAAGATGGCCGCACCGTCACGGGACGTGGTGCGGACACCGATACATTGGTTGCGTCGGCCCGCGCCTATGTGGCGGCTGTGAACAAGCTGAAATTGACGCGAGAAAAAACGGCGCGTGCGCAAGCGCTCGGCTAAGCCGCAGCCTGTTCGTTAGGCTGCAATCAGTGTAAATTGCTGCATTGAGATTCGCGAGTAGTGGTTCGGGTTACGGCGCGTCGTATCCCGAACCGTTCGCTGTTCAGCTATGTGTCCTATTGGGTGCACTCTTGCTCGCATGTGCCGGCATTCGCGGTGATGTGCGTTTTTATAGATTTTAGATCAACGAGGCGGAACGCGTGGCGAGTGTCTTTTCCGATGACATCGCAATCGATCTCGGCACAGTGAACACGCTCGTGCACGTGATCGGGCGCGGCATCATCCTGGATGAACCCTCGGCGGTTGCGGTCAGCAATAGTGGTGGGCGGCGCGAGGTTTTGGCCGTCGGGCTCAAGGCCAAGGGCACGCCTGGGCGGGCGCCAGAGAATATTGAGGTAATCCGGCCGTTGCGCGATGGCGTCATCGCCGATTTCGTCGCGACTGAAGAAATGCTACGTCAGTTCATCAAGCGCACGAAGACGATGCTCGGGTTTCGCCGGCCGCGCATTCTCGTGTGCGTTCCTGCCGGTGCCACGCCTGTCGAACGGCGCGCCGTTTATGAATCAGCGTTGTCGGCAGGGTCGCGCAGAGTCTATCTCTTGGATGAGCCCGTGGCGGCCGCCATCGGTGCGGGGATGCCCGTTGATGAGCCTATCGGTTCGATGGTCATCGACATCGGCGGCGGGACGACAGACATCGGTGTACTTTCGCTTGGGGGCGTGTTGCAGGCGCGGTCTCTCAGATGTGCTGGTAATGCCATGGATGAGGCAATTATCCGCTACGTTCGCCGACAGCATCAGCTGCTGATCGGAGAGTTGAATGCCGAGCGGATCAAGATTGAAGCTGGGTCGGCCCTTGTGAGTGGCGACGGCCGTGATCTCGACATCCACATTCGCGGCCGCGATCTGAGGCAGGGGCGCGCGAAGAGCATCGTGTTGGGCCCGGCGGACATTGCGGAAGCGCTCGATGGACCTATAGAGCTGATTGCAGAGTTTATTCAGAGGTCCCTCGAGGACCTCCCCCCGGAAGTTTCAGCAGATATCTGTAGCCGTGGCATATGCCTTACAGGCGGTGGCTCGCTACTCGATGGGCTTGATCAAGAGCTTGAGGCGCGCGTGGGCGTTGAATTCTTCCGGCCCGATAACCCGATGCACTGCGTTATTCGTGGTGCTGCAAAGGTCATGGAGCACTTGGGTGACCGTAGCCATTTACTGCTAACACCCTAGTGTATTTATACTTGCCGAAGGGCTGCGGGTCGCCTATATCCAGCACTTCGCATGGACATTCAAAGCGTCTGGACAGCGATTTCTCTCGGTGCTAACAAGCGCCGACGGGGGCCTGAAGGCCCCGCTTTCATTTGGTGTGGACCGGTAGCTCAGTTGGTAGAGCATCCGACTCTTAATCGGATTGTCGGGAGTTCGAACCTCCCCCGGTCTACCAAGTCTCGTCTTCGCAGGCGCTTGATTTCAAACGTAAAATTTCAATTCGTTGCCATCCGCTAAGCACCATTGTACCCTTTCTTGGGTAACAAATTGGGGTACAACGGGGGGGCGGCATGAGGCGTTTAACGCCGACCAATCGGGGCGGTATTTGGTACTTGGTTCGCCGCGTGCCGAGGGCTTTCCAGCACGTCGATAAGAGGCGCTTCGTCAAGATCAGCACTGGCGTTTACGTCGCTGATGACCCACGCGGCGCGCACGCAGGTCGCATCCTTCCACAGATCAACGAGCAACTTGAGCAAGAGTGGCGTGATCTGGACGCCGGGCTGGAGCCCGACCACAATGGCCGCTATGAGCGCGCTCGTCGTCGCGCAAGGTCTTTCGGCTTCGAGTATAGGCCAGCCAACGATCTAGTCGCTGGCCCGTTGCATGAGGTGCGTCGCCGTCTTGATATGATCAGACTGTCGGGGCTCATGGATGACGAAAAGGTCGTCGAGGCGATCCTTGGCGGCGTCGAGCGTCCGCCGCTCATGTTGTCCGGTCTGCTCGATGCCTTCGAAGAAGAACAGAGTGCTTCGCTGACAGACTTGTCACCACGCCAGCGGCAGCGCTGGCGGACCCACAAGGAGCGACCCCTGCGGACGTTCATTGAGGTGGTGGGAGACAAGTCGGTCGGTGAGCTGACGCGCGCCGATGGTTTGGCGTTCCGTCGTCACCTTCAAGACAGGATCATTGCGGGCGAGCTGGAAATCTCAACCGCGAATAAGGAGATCGGAGGCATCACGCGCATGCTGCGCGTGATCGAGGACGCTCGCCAACTTGGCATCCCCTTGGCGGCTTACTCGAAGCTTCGAATAGAAGGCGGCAAGGAGAAGCAGAGGGCCGCGTTCGATCCTGTCTTCATTCAGAATGTGATCCTGGCGGAAGGTGCGTTCGACGGGATCAGCGAGGAAGCGCGCCGCGTCGTGTACGTCTGCGCCGACAGCGGCCTGCGGCCCGTGGAGGTGGTCAACCTCACGCCGGAGTGCATTCACCTGTCCGCGCCGGTTCCCTACGTACAAGTCAAGGCGATTGATCGCAGATTGAAGACGGACCAGTCCGAGCGTGACATTCCGTTGGTCGGTTGCGCCTTGGCGGCCATGCGGTTGCAGCCTAAAGGCTTCCCGACCTATCGCGATAAGAGCGATGGCCTGTCGGCGCACGTCAACGCGGTGATGAAGCGGCGCGGCATGCGCCCGACGAAGAACCATACTCTGTATTCGCTGCGCCATTCGTTTGAAGACAGGCTGACCGCGCTTGACCCGCCCGACAAGATTGTGGCGACGCTCATGGGCCACAAGTTCGCCCGTCCAAAGTACGGGGCGGGTCCAACGCTCAAACACCTTCAAGGCTGGCTTCAGCGGATCGCCTTCACGCCGCCTAAGAGCCCGTAGCGGCCCGCAAGCCGCCCCCGTGGGCTGCCTTTCTCCTACTTGATCTTGGCGCTCACCACCGCCGATACTAATGGCGGCTTAGACCGGGGGGCGCATGACATACGGAGATTGGACCGCGATATATGCTGCCATCGTTGCAACCGGAGCGCTGGTGTTGGAAGTGCGGCGCTGGTTCGAGAGCGGCCCAAAAGTTTTTGTGCGCGCCAGTATAGGCTTGGACCGAGATAAGCGGGAGGTGTTCGTCACTGTCACCAACCGGGGCGACACTGTAACGACTGTTACTCACTTCACAGTAAATCAGTATTCGGGCTTCTGGGATCGACTGCGGGATCGGTTCGACTTTGATCGTTCGTACCCTGTATTCCACCCAAGCGGGAAGCCGCTGCCGAACGTACTGGCACCTGGGACACATTGGACGGGATGGGCCGACGCAGTGCCAGTCTATGTGGGGGACCTTGAAACGGGTGCGGTGTGGGTCGCCATTCACACAACTGACCGTGACCGTCCCTATCTCGCCAGAATTCCCAAGCACAGGCGGTAGCCCGATCTTGAGAGCGTCATGAACCTGTGACCGGCGCGCCCACCGGGTTCAACGCCGCTTGGTGGCCCGCCCTGGCCACTTAGGGCGCATCTGTGGGTCCACCATCCGGCCGTCGAAGATGCGGCAAACGCCGGTTTCTCACCTATGGTCTTGATCCATGCGTCGGGCGCGACATACATCAATTCCGCATAGATGCAAGGCCATCGCCTTCTGATGGCCGAGTTTCCCACAGCCCAACCATTGTTTTTCAAAAAAGCGTGGCCAAAAGAACACGCCAATCAACGTTGCGTCAGCAATGTCCGCGCTTTCACACGCTTATCTCACTGTTTTTCTTAGGTATTTCCACTTGCCTGCTATTCTTTGTGATTTATCAAGTTCGAGAAACTCTAAAACTAGGTTGGCCTAATACCCCTTATCAATACAACTAGGTTGTATTCATTAATTCTTGGCAATTTCATTCCCGCCCCCGGGGGCTTGTGTTCGCTTTCCGTTTGCGCATCTACTTGAACAGACGCGAACAGTGGGGGTCGAGTACGCATGAAGCATGACGAAATAAATCTTATCGCTCCAGATCGGTTTTGCCGACGAAACGGCATCCGTCGAACGACTTTCTATCGACTGCTCGAAACAGGCGAGTTGAGCGCCATCAAACTTGGTCGTCGGACTTTCATTCGCAGTGACGAGGAAGCCCGTTGGCTTGCGTCGCTGCCGAACTATCAGCCGTTGGGCTGTCAATCCTAATCAGACACCGCCCTTTTGTTTATTGCGTTGGGCTCGACATAAAAAAACGCCGGGGCGTGACCCCCGGCGACACCTAGAAACTCGTTCGTTTAACATGCTGGAGGCATCATATGACCACGCTTATTTCACGCCCTAAGATGATCGCGCTCGATCTCTGCAAGGCCCTCGTCCATGAGTGCGGCCACAAGGTCATCGCCAAATGGGCGGGGGTAGAACAATTCTTTATTGAGAATTGGCTCTACGATGACGCAGACCCAGAAAAGGAAAGTCTAGTTGGGGGTCGGAGCCACTACTATCCGCCTCTGAATGGCCGAAACAATCAGCTTCTTGGGATTGCCGGATATGTCGCGGAGATGCTCGCCAGCGATGACATGGCCGATATAGACGATGAGGATTTGATCGACTACTGGGACAGCGATGCGAAAGCCCTGTCGGCGACTGACCTTGAGGCGGCCGGGGAGGTGGACGGGGCCCTGTTTGATGATTGCGGCAAGCTGCTTCGCAAGTACTGGCCGGACCTGATCGCCGCCGCTGTTCACCACCTAAACCAGTTCCAGGAGCTGCACGCCCATGACGACGATGCCGTTGAGGCCGCGTCTTCTGTCCGGGCTGAATTGGAGGGGATGCGGGACCGTTTCCAAATGGCTGCCGTCGCCTAATCTCTGAGAAGAGAAACGCCGCCGGATCGAGGGACCCGGCGGCGTTGAGAATTGATCAAAGGAAGAATGATCCATTATGTTCAAACTAATTGCGCCATTCCAAGGGCGGAATTACGTTTCTGCGTATCGAAACAACAAACAAATCGGGGTTCTAATCTGCGGCCCAAAAGGAAAGTGGCTGGCATTCGCCGCAACCGCCATCGGGCTCCAACAAATCGGCTCCTTTCATAAATCAATGCACGCAGCGGTCGCGGTGCTTTTGAGGGCTTGCCGATGCTAATTCGTTTCCTATCGGATAAGCCGTTGCCGCCGCCAGTCTCTCTGGTGCACGGCTATCTCCAAAAGGGCAGCTTGATTGTCCTGTCGGGTCAAGCTGGCAAGGGAAAGACCGCGCTCGCGACGAACCTCGTTATGGCTGGCATTGACGGCGGCACTTGGCTTGACATGCCGGTTAAGGGCGGCCCGACGCTGTGGATCGCCTACGAGGCAGCCCACAGCACCGAGCGCCGCATTCGAGCATTGGCCGCTGGGTCGGCGTCTACGCCGCCCGTAGCGGTCGCATCGCAGCTTCCATTACTAACTGCGGATGAAGCACCCAAGGCAATTGACGCCGCTCTCAAGGCGGCGTCTGAGTGCTTTGGCGCGCCCGTCGAACTGGTCGTGGTGGATGCTTTGACGAGCGCGATGCGCGGCTCCGATGAGAACGCTAGCGCCTCCATGACGAAGGCGCTTGGCGTCCTGCTCAAGCAAATCGAAGCGCACGGCGTGTCTGTCCTCCTACTGACCCACACAGGCAAGAGCGGCGGCCTGGAGACGCGCGGTCACTCGGCTGTCATAGGCGATGCCACGTCAGCGTTCGCAATCGACTGCAAGCGAGGCGTGACCAGTCTCGTCTGCACCAAGCAACGCGACATGGAGCTGTCTCCGCCAATCCCATTCAGGATCGCCGCCAACGGCTCGGAGCTGCGCGTCGAGCGCGATCATTCCGAGCCAGTGGAGAGTAGCCAGCCGGAAGGCCAGCCGCTGCCCAAGGGCGCGGCTCGGATGCTGGAGGAAATTAAAAGGCTCGGCGGCAGGACGACGCTCAATGCGCTCCGTGAGGCTTGCAAGCAAGCCTTCAAGTCGAAGACTGAAGGTGCCTTTCGGTCGGCATTCAGTGGCGCAAGAAAGGAGCTGGAAGGCCGCGCTCTAATCGTCATTCAGGGTGACGTTGTTGCGCTGGCAGAAGCGTCAGTTTCGTTAGAACCGTCAGAACCGTCAGAACCGTCAGAACCGTTAGAAGTGTTAGAAACGTCAGAAAATCTAACGCGATCTGACATCAGCGAGCGTCAGAAAAAAGCGTTAGAAAAAAACCCCTATAAGGGGTTTTCTAACGTTTCTGACACGCAGCCATCGCCGGGAACATCAGAACTAGCTGACGCTGACGCGTCGCCAATGGATATGGCGGTGCCAGCGAAGGCGAGGCTGCATTGATGGGAGCTGAGGCAAGGGCGCGCGCAACGGCAACCGTAGCGCGTGCGGCTAGCGAGGGGGCAAGGGCGGCACAGAGCCAGCGGCTCGCGCCTCATGGCGGCCCCTTACCCAATCCTCCGGCAGTCCCGAACGTCAACGAGAGAGCGCTCGACTATGGCTCGTGCAGCGGCCCCAAGGCCGCGCAAGCACGGGCAGCTACCCCCCCGTGGGCATGGGTCCTTCCCAAGCCCCTGGCCACCATGCGGCGCGCCGCCCCGCAGTTTTTGTGGGTGTTCCCGCTGCCGATTTTTCCGTTTTGTTTTGACCCGGAGCGCTGCCTTGGTGGCATGCAGTAGGCTGTCATCGGTCGATGGGGGCGCAGACGGAGTGCTGCTCGCTGCCATGCGTACGCGGCGCTAGCCCGACAGAAGACGTCTGCGTGGCTCCGCCCAACATGGGCGGCTGCTCAGTCGCCGTAGCTCTTGGCAAGACGCTCGATGATGCGGCAGTCGGCGACCCGGCCACCGGAGCATCGATCAATCATGCCTTGCAGTTCCGCCTGAAGGGCTCGGAGCTGTGCTAACCGTCGTTTGACCTGCGCAAGCTGTGTCCGTGCGATCCGGTCCACTTCGTCACAAGGCTGATCTGGCTGATCGGACAGGCTAAGGAGCTCCCGGATTGACCCGAGCGGAAACCCAAGTTCTCTGGCATGGCGGATGAACAGCAGCCGCTCCAGATCCTGCTTGCCGTAAAGCCGCTGGTTTCCTTCAGACCGCCTAGGGCGTGGCAGCAGGCCAATCTGCTCATAGTAGCGGACCGTCTGCACCTTGCAGCCGGCCGCCTCGGCAATGTGGCCAATGGCGAAGCTGGACATCGCAATCTCCTCTTGAACCTACAGTTACTGTAGGCCCTACATACGGCTCACCCGATCCGAAAGCGAGATTCTCTGGGAGGGCCCATGGCCGCCGGCTGCTGCAATCAAACACCCAAGTTCGACGGCATGTCGCTCGGCTTCCGCCGGGCGCTATGGGCGGTCATTGCGATCAACGCGGCCATGTTCATGGTGGAGATGATCGCGGGCGCTCTTGCCGGCTCCCAGGCCTTGCAGGCCGACGCCTTGGACTTCTTAGGCGACACGCTCACCTACGGGATCAGTCTTTTCGTCCTCGGCATGTCGCTCCGGGTCCGCGCGACGGCGGCGCTTGTGAAAGGCGTCAGCCTCGGCGCCATGGGGCTTTGGGTCTTCGGATCGACGGCCCACCAGGTGCTTATCCTAGGGCTACCCAGTGCTGGCGTGATGGGAGCAGTGGGCTTTTTGGCGCTGTCCGCAAACCTGCTCAGCGTGCTCGTCCTCATGCGCTACAAGGACGGCGACGCCAACGTCCGGTCGGTCTGGCTGTGCAGCCGCAATGACGCCATCGGCAACCTGGCCGTGATGGGAGCAGCGGCCGGCGTCTATGTAACCGGGACCGCGTGGCCGGATCTCGTGGTCGCGGCACTTATGGCCGGACTGTTTCTCTGGTCGTCCCTCCTGATCATTACGCAGGCTCTTGAAGAACGGCGCCATGCGCCGTTTGCCGTGGCGGCTGAATAAGCAGGAGAGCGAAAACTATGAATATGCCGCAAGCGATACGCTACCGCGTCACTGGTATGGATTGTCCTTCCTGCGCCGCCAAGATCGAGAAGGCGGTTCGCTCAGTGGGCGTGGGCGATGTGAAGGTTTCGACCGCGACGCAGATCATGACGTTGCACCTTGCTAACGCAGGTGTGCGACTGCCCGACGTGGAGCGCGCCGTTTCAGGTATCGGCTACCAGCTCGATCGTCTGGGCCGATCCGAAGACACTACCGGAGAAGCGGATTTCGACGATCTGCCGCAAGACCTGAGCCATATCACTCCAGCGTATAAGAGGGCGCTCTGGACCGTCGTTCTTCTGAATGTCGGTTATGGTGTGATCGAGATGACCGGCGGCCTCATCTCGGGTTCGCAGGCATTGAAAGCTGATGCCCTGGATTTCCTTGGCGATGGCCTGATCACATTCTTGGGGCTCCTTGCTATCGGCTGGAGCCTCCGCTGGCGCGCGCGATCTGCCCTTATTCAGGGCCTGTTTCTCGGAGCGCTGGGCTTAGGCGTCCTCGGCACGACAGCCTACCGCGCGTTGGTGCAGCAGGCGCCAGATGCTGAACTCATGGGTATCCTCGGGCTCGTTGCGTTGGCCGTGAACGTGGCGGCAGCCTTGGTGCTGATCCCGCATCGGAAGGGCGACGCCAATGTGCGGGCGGTCTGGCTGTTCAGCCGCAACGATGCCATAGGCAATGCGGCCGTGGTCGCCGCTGCTGGGCTCGTGGCTTGGACGGGCTCGGCATGGCCCGACCTTCTAGTTGCGATGGTGATCGCCGGTCTTTTCCTGCAATCCTCATGGTCGATCGTACGGGATGCGAGAGCCGATCTGGGGGAGGCCAAATGAGGGCACCGGTAGTAGGGGCGCTGTGCGTAGTGGCTGCGTTTGCGCTCGATCAGGCGACCAAGGCTGTGGCGCTGGGCGCTTCGGCTTTGGCGACCGGCGTTGAGGTCTTGCCCGTTCTGAACTTAGTTCTTGTCCACAACCATGGTGTGAGCTTCGGAATGCTCGCGGGGATTACGCCATGGTGGGCTCTCTCCTGTCTAAGTCTCACCATCGTCGGTGCCTTGTCCATTTGGCTCTGGCGAGCACACGACGGCCTGCTCGGCGCCGCTTTAGGACTGGTAATCGGCGGAGCCCTCGGCAACGTACTTGATCGACTGCGGCACGGCGCAGTGATCGATTTTCTGGACGTTCACCTTGGCGCCTATCACTGGCCAGCCTTCAATCTGGCTGATGTCGCGGTTGTCTGCGGAGTTGGACTTCTGCTCCTCCAACATTGGCGAGAGACGTCAGAGCAGGTTGCCGCGCGACGCTCGGGCGGTTCACCAGACCGTAGATAGCCGCGTGACAGTCAGTCGTGAGTGGCCTCGATGAGACCACAGCGCGCCAATATGGGAACCCGAAACAGCGTAACAACCGGCGTGACACGCGAAGCGCTCGAAGGGGCGCTGAGCGCCAACGGGGTCTGCCGTGTCGTATGGTGTGAGGCTGGCGGGGTCAATCATGGGCGGCTCCTTGCCGTGTGCACGTTACATGCGCGCCGCGCAGGCGGGCAAGCTTCGCACTTGAATTGACGCAACTTGACACAATTCAGGCGCCCACCTAAATTAACGCAAGTTGGGTTAATTTGGAGGCGATATGGTCGAGGACAAGCCGTACAGGCTGAGCGACATAGCCGATGCTCTCGGCATCCCACTGACCCGCGTGCGGACCATGCGGGCGCGCGGGCACACCGGAATGTGGGACAGCGGCGTAGATGAAAGCGCAGACGACTTCGGACGGGGATGGCGCACTTATAGCTTCACCGACGCTGTGGCGTTTGCGTGCGTGCTGGAACTGATTGAGCGCGGCGTGGCTGCCGATGTGGCGGGAAGCGTTATCGGCAACTGCCGGGGCTGGCTTGCCGGGCATCATGCCGACGCTCCGGCTCTGGCGGACACCTGGATTGGCGTGGTTCATCTGAACGGTTCAGCCGGTCACGTTGGCGGGCATCTGGCGCAGGTGCTTGCCAGCGTCGAGCAACAGGTGGGCCGCGATATCCGCGACACAAAAGGCGGTGGCGGCTCGGCGGTCTTCCTGGTGAACGCCAGCAACCACGCGCGCCGCGTCAGGGAGGCGCTTGCTAGTGCCGATTGACACTTCACTCAAGCCGCCGAAGCGGTCGCCAGTTCCCGAGCCCGAAATGCTGACGCGCTTCGCGCCGTCAGCAGGCTCCAAATCATGGAACCACAAGAGCCGGACGCTGCGCGCCACCATCGCAGCCGGAGCGGGCGTGGAGCGGTACGACTATGAGGGTCGGTACCTTGAACTGCTCGACCCGTCAGGGGTCGAGCTTTCGGCGCACATGCCTGTCCTAAACGCGCACCGCGCTGGCGACCTTTCAGACGTACTCGGAGCGGTCGTTAGCGTTGATCGTAAGGGCGAGAACCTGGACGCCGTTCTGCGCTTGTCAAAGCGCCAGGAGGTTGACGCAATCGCCGTCGACATCGCGGACGGCATCGTGACCGGCGTGAGCATTGGATACTTGGTCATAGCCTGGACCGAGGCCACCGACGAAGACGGCAACCGCACTAAGACGGCGACCAAGTGGCGATTGCTGGAGGTCAGCATAGTGCCGATCCCCGCAGACGACGCCGCACGCATCAGAGGAAGAAACATCATGAGCACCACGACAACGACTAGCGAAGCCCCCGAACGGGACGAGCGCGCGGAACGCAAGCGCCTGACCACCATTCGGGAGTTGGGCGAGCACTTTGGCCAGCGGGCGTTCGCGGCAGAACACGAGATCGCGGGCACGTCCGTAGAAGATTTTCGGGCGGCGCTCATCGACCGTCTGGCTGACGAGCAGCAGCGGCAGGCCCCGACGCAGTCTGTGGTTGCCTTGTCGCCTTACACGGGGATGTCAGGCGGTTCTGCCAGCCTGCACGATCCGGCATTCCGCACTGAGGCGATGGGCGAGGCCATCGCTGTGCGCGCATTGCCCGGCCTGGAGCCGTCACCGGCTGCCCGCCAGTTTGTCGGCCTGGCACTTCCGGAGCTGGCGCGGGAGCACTTGCGGCTCGCAGGTGAAGACGTGCGCGGTCTCACTCCGGCGCAGGTGGTCACGCGGTCGCTTGGCGGGTTGCATTCGACAAGTGACTTCTCATATGCGCTTTCGAGCGCCGTTGGGCGCGTGCTGCGTAAGACGTATGAGGAAGCGCCAAGCGGGCTCAAGCCGCTTGCCCGACGCTTGGAGCTGGCCGATTTCCGCGCCCGAACCGTGGTCGGCTTGTCCGGGATGAGCGCTCTGGAGAAGGTCGGTGAACATGGCGAGTTTAAGCGCGGAACGATTTCGGATAGCGGCGAAAAGATCGCGGTAGAGCCCTTCGGAAAGATATTCGGCGTGACGCGACAGGTGCTCGTAAACGATGATCTCGGTTGGGTGGCTGACATTCCGCGCAAGCTCGGCGTTGCCGCTGCTCAGTTCGAGGCCAAACAGTTGGCAGCCCTGCTGACGAGCAACCTCGTGATGGGGGATGGCAAGCCGGTCTTTCACTCTGACCACGGCAACGTCGCGGCAGCCGGTGCGGCTCTATCCGAAACTACGCTCAGCGCTGCCCGTCTCGCGATGCGCAAGCAGGTTGACGAGGCTGGCGAGTTGATTGGTATCGGCCCTCGGTATCTCATTGTCGGCCCTGAACTTGAAACCGATGCGGAGAAGCTGATGGCAGCCATCACGGCGACGGACACGTCTGACGTTCAGCCGATCCGATTGACGGTTGCGGTTGAGCCAAGGCTTACGGGTAAGCAATGGTTCGTTGCCGCCGATCCCGCCTCCATCGACGGCATCGCCTACGCGCACTTGGCCAACGAACCCGGCCCGCAGCTCACATACCGCAACGGGTTCGACGTTGATGGGGTCGAGTTCAAAGTCCGGCTCGACTTTGGCTGCGCGTTCCTTGACTGGAGGTCTTGGTACAAGAACCCCGGCCAAGCCTAGCCATCGGCTTCCGCGCTCGTTGGCGAATTGCGAGCGAGGGGTCGGGTGCGGCGGGTGTGGTCACTTCTCCGGACCTCCGCCGCCCGTCGCACCCATCCCATAGAACGGCCCGCCATGCGCGGGCCGTTTGCGTTTGTCCCGCCCGTGGCCGTACTAATCGGAGGCGTGAGACAAACACGGGGGGCAACATGGCGGAATTCGCGGCGGCACTTGTGGGTGCTGTGGTGGGCGGCAGCATCGCCCTTATCGGAGTGCAACTTCAAATCCGTCATCAGGCTCGTATGGAGGACGAGCGCCGCTTCCGCGACAGCTTGGAGCGGCTCTATGAAGTTCTCAGCAATGCATATGACCGGGCAACAATGCTGCTCCAAAGCATCGATGCAGGCAGGTCACTGATCGACAGCAGGGAGATCGCCCAATTCGACATCGGGCTGATGCACATGATCGTCAGCTATTATGTGCCAGAGCTAAAGAAGGAGGCTGCCGAGATCGAGCGGGGGTTAGAGGGTATGCTAAGTGCGTGGGGCAAGCGGGATATGTGGACCGACGACCTGGATGCGGCAAGAAGGGAAGCCCTTTTCCGTGAAGGTTGCGAGGCCGGAGGCCGCGCTCAGGAGGCCATAAAAAGGGCAAGGGAAAAGCTGGGCGAGATCGTCCCGCCATACAATCGGCTGCGGTCCTGACCATGCCGAGCGGATGCGATCTAGCTCCCGCAAGCCGGGCGGGTCGGCGCTGGGCTCTGCCCGCCGTTCACCTATCCTGTGTCCCGTCCTTTTTGCAGGTGATCCAGGGTAACAAATTGGGGTACATTCTGGGTAACAGTTGCCCTACAACATTCGATAAAGCTCAACAAAAACAATTGCATATATGGTAGTTCCATTGCCCCCCGGTCTACCAAAGCGCTTTTTTCAAAACATCGGAAAAGTTTGGACCTTTAGCTTTGCGGGAGACGCGAAGGCATGTTGTTGGAGAACTGGCTGGCTTTTTCGGCGGCTTCAGCGCTTATGCTTGCGATTCCAGGACCGACAGTGCTGCTCGTCGTTACCTACGCTCTCACGCATGGGCGAAAGCCGGGGGCTGCGATTGTGGCAGGTGTTGCTCTTGGCGATCTCACGGCCATGACGGCTTCGATGCTGGGCCTTGGTGTGATGCTGGCCACGTCCGCCACGCTCTTCACCATTTTACGCTGGGTCGGTGGGCTGTACCTCATTTATCTCGGCATCAAGCTGTGGCGTTCTCCGGTTTATGTGTCAGAGGAGGTTGAGGCGCCGAAGATCAGTCTTGGCCGGATGTTCATCCACTCCTATACGGTGACAGCGCTCAATCCGAAGAGCATTGTTTTCTTTGTGGCGTTTGTCCCGCAGTTCATCGTTGCGAGCGATCCTTTCCTCCCGCAGTTGCTGATTATGGAGGCTACGTTTGTCACGTTGGCTGCGCTGAACGCTGCTTTGTTTGCGCTGTTGGCAGCGTCTGCTCGTACAACCTTACGAAGCCCTACAGTAAAGCGGACAGTCAATCGCATGGGGGGTGGGCTCTTGGTGGGTGCCGGGATTATGGCCGCGGGTTACCGCAAGGCCGCTTAGGATCCACCGCCCCGGGAACGGTTTGCGAAAATAATTGATTTGGGTGGCCCCGCTACCTCAAAGGGAAACGAAAGCGATAGCGGGGCCGAGGCGCACGACTAGGATGCGCTGGGAGCGTCAATCGGCTGGCTGCAGCCGATCGACTCGCCGTAGCTTAAGAAATTGGCTGGGGCTGGGTCCAATTCATCAGTTCTAATACTATGTAGCCAATATCCATTGCGCTGCGTTGTCCGACCCGAATGTCCCGACTTTGTGGCTTTTCGCGTAAGGGAGTTGAAACATGGTGTCCGCAGCTGACCGCGCAAAAATCATTCGTCCTGGCCAAACATATGTCGGTCAGCAAGGTTTTACCTATCAGGCTGGCGTGTCGCGGGGCACGGTGGGTGAGACGAGTGTTTGTATGAATGTGCTTCCCATGCCGCCAGGTGCGAAGGCCAAGGCGCATTATCACAAAGACATAGATACGATCGCGTATCTGTTGGAAGGGCGCTGTTCCGTCTATTACGGCGATCAATTTGAACATCGCGTGGAGATGGTGCAGGGCGAGCAAATGTTTATGCCGCGGGATGTTCCGCACGCTCCCGTCAACGACAGTGGCGCGCCGTGCACTTGGATCGTTGTCCACTCTTCCGGAGATGATCAGGACGACATCATCATGACACCGCATCTTGATGCGCTGTTGCCAAAATTTTGAGATGCGCATCATTTGCCGATGTTCACTCGGAGCTGTCTGACTTCGGTGTGTTGTTCAAAGTGTCTTTCACGTAAAGCTCTGTGACTAAGAAATACGCGATGAGACCGAGAGGGCCGGCGACGAGAACGCCGACGGGGCCAAATAGCAGGCCGAGGGCAAGTATGCCAAAGAGGACCACAAAAGGCGGGATGTTCGCGACCTGCTGTTGAACCAGCGGTGTGATGATGAAGGACTCGAGTTGCTGAACGGCAAGAAACAGAACCGCAGTCCAAACCGCCATTTCCCAACTGACGCTTAAGGCGATGAGAAGTGCCGGGACGGCGCCAATCCAGGGACCAATGATTGGGATGAATTCCGTCAGTCCGGCAAAAAAGCCAACAGCTAGCGGGGCGGGGAGTCCGATTGCCCAGGCCCCCACCCCTGACAATAGCCCGACGAGCCCCATCGAAATAAGCTGTGCGCGCAGCCAAAGCTGCAGGACGCGTCCGCATTCACGCAACGCCGAATCTGCCTGACTTTGGCGATCCTTGGGGACTAGCAGCACGATACCGCGCCGATATGTTGTGGGATCGAAAGCTAAAAACATTCCTCCGACAATTACCAAAGCCAAGCTGACCAATCCGTTGAGGAGAAGGCTTCCGGCGGACATTATCTTGTCGGTTACGGAACGAACCGCCCCCATCACATCAGGGATTCCGTTTCTTAGCCCACTTGGGCGGGAGGCGGCGTTCGTCGATCCGCCCTCATTGGGAAGAAGTTGTTCGGCCTTTACGCCGAGCCGCTCTTCGACTTGTTCTAATGCGGCGGGCAGCTTCTGTCGTAATTCCCCGAATTGATTGTACAGTTGCGTACCGATCAAGACGGAGAAAAGTCCGATAAATGTGAGAAGCACCAAGCCGCTTATCGGTACCGACCATCGGCGGCTAAGAGATGTGAATTTTTCAATCGGGTGAGCTATCGCCAACAGTACGACTGCAAATACGACCGATGCGAAAGCAAGAAGGAGAGCTGCACGGATCTGCCAAAGAGCGAGAGCTGCCGCTACGACCAGTGCGCCAACAGAAAACACGATCAGAGCCCAGCGGGCGGTGCCCATGGCTGAGTCGTGATTATTTCGTGTCATGTGGTATCGGACTTTCGAGAATGTCTTTCATTGCTATGACGATGTGCGGCGAGGTTCTTACGTAACAGCTCAATCGGGTTTTAGGTGAGAACGTGTCTGCCGAACACGAACTAAGCGCGTCAGAAGCGAGTGACTTGGTGCGTTGGCTTGACCGGCTCGAACAGCCGTTCCGTAGGGGAACCGATGTAATCGGCCAAGGTTCCATGCTTGATTAGGGCCTTGCTCGATTTGCTTGTTTCAACCCAGGCTGATGTCAATTTTTTTGTACTGGCCCTTTTTCCGTCGTGTTCAGCTGGCAGCGGTTTTCCAGCCGGACACGGATGGCCGGTGATGGGTGCTGGGGCACCAGTTTTTGTTGGGGGATTTTTGAAGTGGTATGGAAGGGTGGTAGGCGTACGGCGCACCGCGCGCAGGAGGATTCACTCGAGCAGGCGACACGGGGACGTTTGAGTGATGGAGGGTTATGGGCAACGCTGATTTCAGCGTTCGCGTTGGCCTTTTCCGGTTATAGTTTTTATGAATCCGTGCTGCGTTCGCCCGAACTGAGCGTGTATGTCCCGCCCCGGATCGAATATACGGATCCAGATTCTCCCGACAGTCCGTTTGAAGTTTTTGTGCTGCCGTTGACGGTCCTAAACGACGGGGCGCGAACCGGAACCGTCCTTTCAATTGATCTCGAAGTGACGAACCCTCGGCGGAATGAGGTTAAGCGTTTTTATGCCGCGCGCACGGGAACCTGGGGAACTCAACCGTTTCAGCCTTTTGCACCCGTGTCCCTGGAAGGCAAGGGTTCGTCTTCGCAAGCGCTGCAGTTTTTTCCGCGCTCGGGCGAACGGGTGGCGCGCATTCTTGATCTAGAGGCTGGCACCTATTCTTTTCGGTTGGTTCTCAATACGGCGACAACGTCGTCGTATCGTTTTCTTGAGCCAAAGACCAACCCGCTCGAGTTCGAGATGCAGATTGATCAACTCGACTACCGGAATTTTTCCGGTGCCGGGACAATGGCAATGTGGGCTGCAGATTACCGTCCTATCTCGTCGGGGAATTAGACTTCGCAACGATTTGCGATCAGTTATTTAAAAGTTTAAACCGCTCGGGTTCATACAATATGCGAAAGTGTTGCGTGTTTCCGCGCGCTTTACTGTTTTCGTTGCCGTCTCGTTTTTTGATGGGATTCGTCGCGTGTTCATAATGATCTTTACTGCCCGTTAAAGGCTCTCGTTTAACCAAAGCATCATGGTGGATTGGGGAGCTGATTAAATGTCCTCAAAGGTATGATGCCGCTCCACTATGCCGTGAAAGCCGGTATGTCCCAGTCGTTTTTTCCTCTCGAGTTTTAGGGGCAGTAAGTAAATGAACAGCATCAATACCAACTTCGCGGCAATGACCGCTCTGCAATCCCTCAATCAGACCAACAAGAGCATGATCGAGACGCAGTCGCGCATCTCGACAGGCTTTCGCGTTGGCCAAGCTTCTGACAACGCTGCATACTGGTCCATGGCCACCACCATGCGTTCCGACAACAAGTCGCTGTCAGCTGTCTCCGACGCGCTCGGTCTTGGCGCAGCGACGGTCGACGTCGCTTATGTCGCCATGGAAAAATCCATCGACGTCATGACGGACCTGCAGAAGAAGCTGGTTCTTGCCCGTCAGCCAGGTGCTGATCGCGCGAAGATCCAGACGGAAATCGATGAGCTGCAGAACCAGCTCCGGTCGATTGCAAGCTCAGCTTCATTCACGGGTGAGAATTGGCTGGACGTTGATACCACGGCAGGCTCCGGCTACACGGCAAGTGAGGAGGTCGTTGCGTCCTTCTCGCGGAGCGGCGGTAGTGTCTCGGTCAGCACGATCTCTATCGACGTTTCATCGACTTTCCTGTTCAACCAGAACGGAGCTGCAACCGCCGACGCACGTGGCATCCTCGCTTCGAATCGCGTTGCTGCGACGGGGGCGATTGGTGCTGCCGGCACGATCGTTATCGCCAGCACAGACGGCACGGCCGAGATGGATATCTCGGGTGCTGCAGTCACGGATGCAAACATCGACGAGTTCATCACGGCCGTCGATCAGGCCATGCAGGAAATGACGGATGCTGCAACGAACCTTGGTGCCGCCAAGAGTCGTATCGATCTGCAGTCTGAGTTCGTCTCGGCTCTGAGCGATGCCATCGATCGTGGTATCTCGACGCTTGTTGACGCTGACATGAACGAAGAGTCCACGCGTATGCAGGCACTGCAGGTTCAGCAGCAGCTTGGCATCCAGGCTCTGTCGCTGGCCAACCAGAACAGCCAGAACATTCTGTCGCTGTTCCGCTAAGCCTAGTTAGCGTACTCTCTTTCTGTACGCGCATGACGGCCGTGCTCATCCGAGCGCGGCCGTTATTGTTTTGTTGAAGGGGATCATTTGCTCCGCACGCTATATTGAAGATGTGAGTCCTGTAACGTCCGCGCTGGTGAGAAACGCAAAGAGCATGGTGCCTAGGTTCATATTGCACGCCGACGATATCGGCCTCAGCCGGGGGATTACCCGGTCTATCGTTGCGGCGATCGACGAGGGAGGTGTGCGTTCCGTCAGTCTCATTTGCAATGGGCTCGCGTTTGATGAGGCGATTGACGCTTTGGCCGTCCGGCCGCACGTTCGGGTGAGCCTGCATCTTAATCTTCTCGAAGGTCAGCCTTTAAGTGCGGCCGGGGAGGTTCCATTGCTCGTCGACGGCGAAGGTGCGTTATCGACAACGTTTCAGGATCTCGTTCGTCAGTGGATTGCGGGGGATCTGGTCAAGAAGCAGGCGCTCAGCGAACAGATAAAACGAGAATTTACGGCTCAGCTTGTTCGAGGGGGCGCGGCTTTAGCGGCTCTCCACCGGCCGGTGGATCAACTTCGCATCGACAGCCATACCCACATCCATGCTTTGGGGTTTGTTCTCGATGCCGTTCTCGCCTCTCGCTCGGCGGTGGACGTTGGTTATGTGCGCGTTCCGCGGGAGCCGTGGCATCTGTCCCCTGGTGTCGACAATCTGAAGACGACGCTGGGTCTCAATACCGTCAAGTGGGGCGTGCTCAATCGCTTGGCGGGTTCTATGACTGGAAAATTGCAGGCTGCGGATATCCGATTTAACCCAGCCTTCCTTGGAGTGTTGCATACTGGAGCGATGACGGTTCCCGCAATTGAAGCGGGTGTTGCTGCAAGCCTCAGGTCATTGCAGCGGGCTGCTGGCGATCACGGTGAAGAGGCGGTGGAAGTTTTGCTTCATCCCGGTAAGGCTACCGCCGCAGAAGAGGATAAGTGGCGTCGGCGTCCCGAGTTGCGGGCCTATTACCGGTCTCCGCACCGAGATCTGGAGGCGCAAACGGCACGCGAACTCGTACGCTCCGAGGTGTTTGCAGCTTACTTCGAGGGCTCCTGAGTGAGGGGTAACGCCCTTACCAGTAATTTTTTCCAACACGATTTGCGGGTTTCCTGAGGAACAGCGCCTGCCTCACGCGCTGCCTAGGTTTGAGCCATCGGGTTCAAACAGGGCGGAAGGCGTCATGATCGTTCAGCAGGATACCTACAAAATAAAAGGTGGCCGGATCGGTGTGCTCCTCGTCCATGGTCTGTGTGGCAGCCCGACCGAGATGCGTTATGTCGCCAATGGAATGGCACGTCAGGGTTACACGGTCCATTGCCCGCGACTGGCGGGGCATGGCGGCAGTGTTGAGGATCTGAAGGCAACCAGCTGGCAGGATTGGTACAAGAGCGTAGAAGACGCGCTTTTCGAACTTTCCCAGAATTGCGACAGAGTATTTGTCGGAGGCCTTTCGACGGGTGCTGTTCTCGGTCTTCTGCTGGCAGCCCGCCACCCTGATAAGGTTCACGGATTGACGCTGTTTTCACCGACGCTCTGGGTGAATGGCTGGCTCATCCCTTGGTATATGCGCTTGTTTAAGCTTGTCCGATCCAAGCGCATCGCAAACCTCATCAAGTTTCCAGACCTTCACCCGCACGGGATCAAAGACGACCGTATCCGGCAGTTCGTAGTTCGTGCGCTGGTAGACGGCGAAACGGGGACATCAGGCCTGCGCAACACGCCTGGCTGCGCGGTTCTGGAGCATCGCCGCCTTGTTTCGGCAGTGAAACGCGAAGTCCGCAAAATTCAACAACCCGCTCTTATTCTTCATCCGCGCGAAGACGACTACGCGCATCTAAACAATGCCTGGTATCTCCAGAGCAAGCTTGCGGGACCGGTCGAAGTGACCGTGCTGGAGGATAGCTACCACATCGTTACGGTCGATCGGCAGCGCGACGTTGTTGTTGAAAGATCTACGGCATTCATCGCTCGTCTCGTGGGAGACGCCGCTGAGGAGCGGGAGAGTACAGTGACACGCTTCAAGGTTTCTGTCGCAGCGTGAAGTCTTTGTCAGCTTTCAAGAAATAATTCGATTTCTGTATCTGTCGGAACAGCGGGTTCGACTGGTCAAGGGCACATTGCTTGGCAGGACATGAAGTTTTGCAGCGTTGGAACGCAATGAAAATTGATAGGGCGCTGGGCCGTCAGAAGGAGCTCGTCATGAATAAGTTTTCGACCGGGATTATAGGGGGTGCGTTTGCCGTCTTGGCGATCACTTCGAGTATTTCGCCGGTGCACGCCGGAGGTGGTGTGCGTCTCAATTTTGGTGGTCCGCTTGGTGTATTCAACGCGCATTCAAATGGTGCTCATTACAAATCAAGCTCTTCTCATCACACGCGCAACTTCAGTCACAAGCGCAAGAATGACATTGCGGCGCGTAAGGCGGCTGCGCGGCATGCGCAGATTACCGAGGCTAAAGAACGTGAGGCGAAACGCCGGAGGGCGGCACGGCTAAAGGCTGAAGAGCGTGCACGGAAGCTCGTCGCCGCACAGCGGGAAGACCAGAAGGTTGAGGTCGTTAGAGCTGAAGTTGCAACTGTGAAGGCGGCAGAGGTGCAAAAGGCCGTTCCCGTCAAAGCTTCAGCTGTTACCGGGGCTACTGCGCTTATTCCTGTCGTTGCGATCGACAACAATAGCCAAAGCGACACCGTGCACCTGAAGACTATTGATGTTCGGACGGAGTCCCCAAAAGCGGAGATTGCGGACACACAGGTCGCGCACGTTCCTCCTCCTGAGCAAAGCATCAATAAAGAGCTGACGTGCAAGAAATTTGTGCCGAGTGCTGGCCTAACAATCAATGTGCCTTGCGGAATCCATAAAACTTGTGGTGGTTGGCGCTGCGTTATCGGAACAACGGACGAAGCTGCCATTTTCATTAATCAAGATAGTGCGCGCGGAAATAAAAGCCCGTATTGATTAGGCGCGGCTGGTCTGCGGAGACGGGGAAGGACCGACTAACATGACAGCGAGCAAGGATATAAGTGAGACGGGTGGTGGGATGATTGCCCCGGCCGGTAATAGCAAACGTCTCCGGATGGCCCCGAAGCTGGCTTACCGAAACCTTTTCCATGATCGTTTGAGCTTGTTTGTTACGCTTGTCGGCATCGTCTTTTCTGTCGTCCTGCTCGCATTCCAATCAGGGATTTATCTCGGGATTGAACGTACGATTGCTGCTGTTATCGATCAGACGGAAGGAGAGCTCTGGGTCGTACCGATTGGGACGAAGAGCGTCGATGATCCATCGCTGCTGCCGGGCCGTGAAAGTTATGCGGTACTCTCAGTTCCGGGCGTAGCAAGTGTTGAAACATTGGTTATGGGTTTCTCCCGCTGGCGAAAGCGTAACGGCGGAGCGACGACGGTTTTGCTTGTCGGGTCGGATTGGACGCAGGGGGGATTTCGGCCCTGGAATGTCATTGAGGGGAGCGTGGAAGAACTGGCCGCTCCGAAGGCTGTTGCGGTCGACAAGACCTATTTTAAAGACCTCGATGTCACAGGGCTCGGCGATCCGGCAGAAATAAATGGTCAGACCGTCACCGTCGGCGCTGTGACAAAAGGCATCCGCTCCTTCACGACCATGCCTTATGTGTTTACAACCCTGGGCCGGGCCCAATCGATGCTGCGGGCCAATCAAGAACAGGGCGCCTACACGTTGGTGAAAGTTGAGCCGGATGCTGACATCGCGACGGTGCAGGCCCGGATACAGGAGCGTCTTCCTGATGTTGAGGTTCTCACGCGTGGAGAGTTTCGTTCGCGGAGTATCAATTATTGGCTGTTTCACACGGCCGCGGGGTCTGGGCTTATTGCAGGTACGGCGCTGGCATTGATCGTGGGCATCGTTATTGTCGCACAAACGCTTTATTCCAGCACCAAGGATCACATCAACGAATTTGCTACGTTGCGGGCACTTGGAGCTTCATCGCGTTATATCATTCAGGTCATTCTCCTGCAGGCCTTGTTCAGCGCTGTTGTGGGGTATGCCTTGGGCATGAGCCTGACGCTTGCAATATTTGCTGCGGCAAAGGGGACGACCCTCAATGTGGTAATGACACCGGGCCTCGCGCTGTTGTTGTTCCTCGTCACAATCGGCATGTGCACGATTGCTGCTGTTTCAGCGATCTTCAAGGTCACACGCATTGATCCGGCGGGGGTTTTCAGCCGCTAGGCTTCTTTTCCCCAGTGCGGCATCGTCGTCGCTTTGGTGTTGCGCTGGGAACTGCGGAAATTGCGGCATATCGAGATACTGACGTCGATTGCTACGAAATAAAAAGTATCCATCAGGAAGGACGATATGAACGATTTCAGTACGAGCGCTTCGGTTACCGAACCGCTGCTCGTTGCCCGTCAAATTAAAAAGGTTTTTGGTACCGGTGCGGGTGAAGTGCAGGTTCTCAAAGGGATCGATCTCGACTTGAAGCCTGGAGAGCTGACATTGCTCATGGGGCCCTCGGGTAGTGGTAAAACGACATTGCTGTCGATCCTCGGATGTATTCTGACGCAAAACTCCGGAGAGTTAGAGATTGCCGGGCGTAACACGACCGGCATGTCTCCCGAGGAGATGGCTGACTTGCGGCGTCACCACATCGGCTTTGTATTTCAATCCTATAATCTTTTTCCGACGCTTACGGCATTGGAAAACGTGATGCTGGCCCTCGACGTGCGCGATCAGCTTCCGGCCGACGCACCACAGAGAGCTGCGTCAGCGCTTAATGCCGTCGGGTTATCACATCGCATCAATACTTATCCGAGCAAACTGTCGGGTGGTGAGAAGCAACGCGTCGCGATAGCCCGTGCGCTTGCCGGTTCGCCCTCCGTGATTTTAGCCGATGAGCCCACCGCCGCGTTGGATTCTGAGAACGGACAAGCGGTTATGGCGTTACTCGCGGAAGTTTCCCGGGATACGAGCCGCGCTGTACTTGCCGTTACGCACGACCACCGGACGCTGAAATATGCCGATCGCATTATTCGTATCGAGGATGGTTTCATCGTTGGCGATGAACGGCCTTCGCAGGGTGAAATTGTAAATCATAACTCTGTAGGGGAGCACGCTGCTGCTGCGGCGAATGGGAGCCATGACCATGTTTAAGATCATAGGTGGAATCGCGGCGTTGGGCCTGGCAGCTTTCGCCGGCTATTGGGCGAGCAATCAGTATGGGGGGGTGACGGCTTCTCCCGCTCCTGTCGCGGCTTCGGCAAAAGTTGCGTGGGTCGCAGCTGCTCCCGGACGCGTAGAACCTAAAGGTGGCGAGGTTGGAGTTGGCACAGCCATCATCGGCCGGGTTACAGAAGTGTCCATCAAGGTCAACGACGATGTGGAAGAAGGCCAGCTTCTCATCAAATTGGATGATGCGGAGGCCCGGGCACGCCTTGCTGCTGCGGAAACACAGGCGGATGTCCGCGAAAAAGCACGTGACGACCAGCAACTCAATTCCAACCGCAGAGATGTGCGGGATGCCGAGGATGAGGTCTACCGTGCGGAACGGGCTGTAACGGGTGCCAGGATCGAACTCGATTATGCGTTGAACGGGAAGCGTGACGGCAGCGTGAATGATCAGACGCTGGAGAATGCGCGGCGCCGTCTGCGTGAGGCGGAAGATCGCGTCCAGCGTGCTCGCGTTAAGGTCGCTCAGGCGCAGGCGGATTCGAAACTCCCTGCACCCAGCCAAGCGGAAGCTGCCGTCAGTGAGGCTCGTGCGCAAGTCGCTATCGCGGAAGCTTTACTCGATAAAACTCGTATTCGTGCCCCTCAATCTGGACGCGTACTTCAGTTGAAGGCGAAAACCGGTGAGATGGTGGCGCCCTCGCCAAGTGTGCCTCTAATTGTGATTGGCGACATGTCGGTCCTTCAGGTCACCGCTGAAGTTGACGAAGCGGATGTCTCTAAGATCTCGGTCGGTCAGGATGCCTACGTGAAGAGTGTCAGCTATCCCGGTCAGGAGTTTTCCGGAAAGGTCGTGAAGCTTGCCCCGGCGCTGTCCAACCCAGGTATTACGCAGCGTGGCCCACGGCGTCCGACGGATGTTGAGGTGTTGGAAGTTACGCTCGAATTCGCTGGGGACGTGCCGTTGTTGCCTGGCATGCGGGTAGATGCCTTTTTTCGTGAAAAATAAAACGGAAGGAACACCGGTCAGGGTGTTTCGTACGCGGATTGCATCTTTGAAATAATGCGTTTCTAGATAAAACGAAGTTACACTATGCCCACCAAACCCGCCCTTCGTGGCGGGTTTTTTGTTTCTTTGTTTTTCGTTGTCGCGCAAGGAACAGCGCACCTCCACAAAAACCCGCACCTTTACAGACATACCGAGCGATGTCGCGACGGTGCGCGGCGCACGGACGTTTTCTTAAGTAGGAAGTTGCAGACATGTACGGTCACATCACGAAGTTTGATGAAAGATTGCAGGTCGGGGTTATCGCGACCAACGACGGACGGAAATTCCGTTTCAACAAGGATCAGGTCGTCAATCAAAACGGTCGCCTCGTCGGTCATGAAGTTGATTTCCTGGTTTATGGCGTGTGCCCTCTCGACATCATTCTGCTGACGGGGTCTCCGTGGCAGGTCTTTCAGCACGCATAGTCACATTCCAACTGGCTCTTTATTGGACAATCAGGAGAGGCATTCATGACGGCCGCGCCCACGTCGAACATGGATTTGAGTGATGTGCCACGGGCCGCGTCTGCCGATCTTTGGCTGCTGATCCAGATCATGGTTGAGTGTGAACATGGATTACTGTTCCTGCGCGGCGTGACCGACGTGGATCGCGCGAAAATTGAAGATCGCTTCTGGAATGATTTTGAGGGCGGCACTGAGCGTGGTGTTGTGGCGCTGATGCGTTTTTGGTGTCTCGTAGATATCTTTCAATCGCGTCGGTTGCGAGCGCTTCTAATGGCGCGCGGCTACGACATTTTTTATCCTGCAGTGGTGGCTGCAGCTCGGCTGCGGCTCAACCTTCATTGGGGCTTTAATCCGCAGCGCTTGATTTGGGCGCTAGCAACGGAGCGTCCCGCTTATTCAAGTACCCTGCGTTTAGGAATTGAAGCTTCGCAGATGGGAATGGCGGCTTGAGTCATTCATTGCTCTGTTGTTTTTAGTGCTTGTTAAAACTGTGATTTTTCCGCTGTCGAAATAGATGGTAGATTAGGGCTCCCCCTTTTTGTGGGGACGTTGTGTGGCGGTTGGGAAAGTCCCCAAATTGGATTTGATGATCAGCGGTTGATTGGAGAAAATCTTGCCCGCGTTACGGCGGGAACAGCGCGCAAGAGGTTGGGAGTATAATTTGGAAATCATCAAGGGCTCGACGGGCAAACCCCGTTGGATGACTAGGAGAGCAGGACGATGACGATTTCCAGATCAACTTCGATGGGTCTTTTTGCGGTCGCGACGATGATTGCTGTTGCTTCGTTGATTTCTGCAACGCCTGCGGATGCGCGCGGCCGTACCTTCTATTCGCAGGATTATAAGTTCAATAAGCCGATGCATGGCTTCGATGGTCGAGCGGCTGGTGGGTACTACTGTTCCTATCAACGGTTGCCGAACCGTGTTTGCTCCATCGTGAACGGCGAAGAGAAATGCAAGGTCAAAGGCTGGACGTTGCGCCAGTATTGTTACTGAGGTCCGTTTATTGAATAAGGCGCGGGAGTGGTCAGTTATATTGGGCCAAATTTACTTCGCGTACGCGGACCAAAGTAGGACCCCGAGGTAATGCCTCGGGGTCTTTATTTTGGCGGCTAGGACGGTGTTAGTCCGAACTCAATGTGTTTAGAAATGCGATAAGCGCCCGGCGTTCGGTCGCGGTCAGGTTCAGGTCCTGAACGATGTTTCGCGAGAGAGAAGGCCTTTCGGTGAAGCCCCCGTTGTAATGCTTGATGACGTCTTCCAGTGTGGTCTTTGATCCGTCGTGCATGTAAGGCGCGGAGTAACGCAATTCGCGAAGGCTTGGCGTCTTAAAGGATGTCTGGCTCGCGGTGTCGTCGGACTGATGGTCGGTGCTGCCAGCGGATGCGGGTAGTCCTATATCGTGGAGCCGGTCGTCGGTGAATCTCCAGCTGCCATGGCAGGCTACGCATCCTGCACGTCCGACAAATAGCGCAAAGCCTTGCTGTTCGAAGGTGCTCAGGGCGTTGGCTTCACCTGCGATAAATCGGTCAAAGCGAGTCACAGGCGAGATTAACGTGCGCTCATAGGCTGCGAGCGCTTCGACAATATGGTCCGGCGTTACTGGATCGGTTGTGGTCGTTTGAGGAAAAGCCCTTTCAAACAGCTCAGTGATTGCTGAATCAGCTTTGAGCCGCGCGGTGATCTCCGGCCAGTTGCCCGCCATTTCAAGCGCATTGAGGATAGGGCCGGAGGCCTGCTCTTCAAGGGATTGCGCACGGCCGTCCCAGAAAAACCGCTTGGCCCAAGCCAGGTTTTGCAGACTGGGGACGTTGCGCGTGAGGTCCTTGCCATCGCGTCCAGGGCCGCGCGCTTTTCCGTTGCTGTAGCCGAGGTCGGCTTGGTGGCACGTGGCACAATTGCGATCTTGGGGGCCGGAGAGGCGGGTGTCATGGAAGAGCAATTTTCCCAATTCCACCTTCGCCGAGGTTGAGGGGGTATTCGGCGGCGTGGGAATTGTTTTGGGTCTTGTGAAGATATTTCGCCAAGCGGCCATCAGAACCGGCTTGTCTGCCGGAGCGGCCTGAATTGGGGCGAGACTGTATGACGCCGACCCGACGACGAGCAGGGCCAGGATGCAGCGGACTTTTGCAGAGTGTATGGACACGCCGGTGCGTATCAAGCGCGCTCGCATTGCGTTCAGTCGTCCTCCGGCGCGGCGCAGCAGTCGCGATACTGATGTGTCCTGCCCTTGCGGTCGGTGATTTCGTAGCTTTGGTCTTGTCCGTTCCCGCGAATGTAACCGGGACCGATCGGGACTTTGCCGTATCCGCCTGGGATGTCGAGAATGTAGGTCGGCATCGCGAGGCCCGACAAACGCTGACGCAGTTCCCCGACGATCTCTTGTCCTCGCGCGATAGGCAGGCGGAAGTGTGTGGTGCCAGGGGCCAAATCCGGATGATGCAGATAGTAGGGCTTGATCCGCATTTCGACAAAGGTCCGCATCAATGTCTCGAGCGTATCTGCGTCGTCGTTGACGCCTTTCAGCAAGACGCTCTGGCTAATCATGACGACGCCGGCGTCGATGAGACTCGCACATGCAGCGCGTGCGGTATTGGTTAGTTCTCGGGGATGATTGGCATGGAGTGCGATGTAGACGGATTTCTCCGGCGAACGTAGTGCCTGAACCATTGCGGTATCTATGCGGTCCGGATCGACGACGGGCACGCGTGAGTGCCAGCGGATGACGCGTACGTGGGGAATGCCAGTGAGTCGTTGCGTGATTTCCCGGACGCGTCGTGGCGGCAGAACTAACGGGTCGCCGCCTGTCAGGATGACTTCCCAGATCTCGGGATGCTGCGCGATGTACCCGATTGCCTTTTCGAGTTCGCTGCTCGTGAGTTGGCCGTTATGACCGGGGCCGATGGTTTCGCGTCGAAAGCAAAAGCGGCAATAGACTGGGCAGACGCTTACCGGTTTCAGTAGGCAGCGGTCGGCGTAGCGATGCACGATGCCCTTGATTGGGGCATAGGTGTCGTCGCCAATGGGGTCGTCTTGCTCCTCGGGATGCCGATCGAGTTCCGCCATGCTCGGTACGAATTGTGCGGCGATCGGGTCCTTATGCCCGGCAGTAGGATCGATCAACGTTGCGATCGTTGGAGTAATGGCGAGCGCATAGTGTTGCGTCAGCCGTTCAAGGTCATCGTGCTGATCTGGAGGTGTAAGACCGGCAACGATCAACTGGCCCACTGTCTTGATCGGTTGGTCGGTCGTGCTCATTGTGGGAGGGGTGTCCAGATAACCTGATCGATGCGTTGTGCACCGGTTGCCAGCATCACTACACGGTCGAAGCCCAGCGCGCAGCCGGATGCTGGTGGCATGGTTTCGAGGGCTGCCAGAAAATCTTCGTCGATTGGGTAGCGTTCATTGTAGATGCGCTCTTTGTCATCCATAGCCGCACGGAAACGCGCGCGTTGTTCAGCAGGGTTGGTGAGTTCGCCAAAGCCATTCGCAAGTTCGACGCCGCAAACATAGAGCTCGAAACGCTCCGCTAGCCTCTCGTTGTCGGGTTTGCGTTGTGCCAGTGCGGCTTCGCACGCGGGATAGTCCGTCAGCAGTACGGGGTGGTCCATTCCCAATTGCGGTTCCACCTTAGCCGTCAGCACGCGCGAAAATATATCGGACCAAGTGTCGTCCTCCGCGCAAGCGATCCCAATGGCGGTTGCGGCGCGATAGAGCGCGTCACGGTCGGTCGTCGTGGCATCAAATGTCGTTTGCAGGTTGATGCCAGCGTGTCGCAAGAAAGCCTCGCAGACGCTGAGGTTCTCTGGTTCGGCTAACGGATTACATGTGCGTCCGCGCCATTGAATCGTCTCTAGACCGGTTGTTTTTGCCGCGATTCGGAGGATTTCGATGCAATCGGCCATAACGCGTTTGAAGGGTTCGTCCGCTCGATACCATTCCAACATCGTGAATTCAGGGTGGTGCAGGGAGCCCCGCTCGCGATTTCGGAACACGGGTGCGAAGGTAAATATGTTGCGTTCTCCCGCAGCGAGCAGTTTTTTGCAGGCAAACTCGGGGCTTGTGTGTAGATAGTAGTCGCCAATACCGAGATCGGTACCAATAAGCTCGGTCCGGAATGCGTGCAGATGGGTCTCGTTGCCGGGGGAAATCTGCAGGCAGGCGGTGTCCACCTCAACGAAATCCTGCTCGTGGAACCAGTTGCGTACTAAGCGCTTGATCTTGTTGCGCGCGAGAAGGATTGGGCGTCGATCGGTGTGGTAGGCGGGACGCCACCAGGGTGTTGAGGGGGACATGGGCAGGTTCTTTGAGGTGCGAAGATCGCGCTTAGGGTCGGCGCACTTGGCCTGGGGCGTGTGAACAGGTAGAAACCGGCGATCCGGTATCAATTCAAGCGGCCCGACCGCTGCGGAGCCCGTAAGCCCGCGCGTCCAGGGGCGAACAACAATGGAGACTGATGTGCCTAAGATTATCGCAAGCTCGGTGCGCAAAGGCAACGTGCTCGATCTCGACGGGAAGCTTGCTGTCGTGATGAACGCGGAAAATATTCATCCGGGCAAGGGAACTCCCGTTACGCATCTCGAAATGCGCCGCATCGCGGATGGCGTCAAAATTGTTGAGCGGTACCGGACGACGGACCAGGTTGAGCGCGCTTTTGTTGAGGAGATCGACTACAACTACCTCTTCGAAGACGAGAGTGGGTATACGTTCATGCACCCTGAAACCTACGATCAAATCGTAGTGCCGAAGGATGTCATCGGAGATCAGGCCGTCTGGCTTGACGAGAACATGACCTGCACGATCTCGCTGCATGAAGGTAATCCGATTGCCATCGAACTGCCGCAGCGCGTCACGTTTGAAATTGTTGAGGCCGATCCTGTCGTAAAAGGTCAGACAGCATCTTCGTCATATAAGCCGGCCGTACTTTCTAACGGTGCCCGCATTATGGTTCCGCCACACATTGGAAGCGGTACGCGCGTCGTTGTCATGACGGCGGACGGCTCCTACGTCGAGCGTGCCAAGGACTGATCTCAAGATAATAGCGATGAAGCGCGAGTTTTCGATCTTGCGCTTAAGTAACTTCTAGCGGCGCACAGATTCGCCGCTGGACTTACCTGCTTTCATTTGTGGTTACCCACGGTTTGAGTAGGTGCATCGCTGGGTCAGGCGGGCCGCCGGCACCTTTAGCCAAACGCTTTTCGACGTCGATCACGCGAGAGCATGTCCAAACCGCCATCCAAAGGGTGATCAAGACGATCGGCGCGGCGAGGACTTCGGTCACGACCAATGGAAGCCCGAAGGATGCGGAAAATCCGATCAGAAGGCCCATCGTGAGCATGATGAAGGTGGTGACCACGAGGAGGCTTACCGATAACCCTGTGACCCAGAGACCAAGAGTTGACACTGAGCCGCGTTGGGTGACGGTTCCAGACTGGCGAACGGCGGAATCGGTGCTCATGGGGCGAAATTGTCCAGTTCAGGGGCTCGGGTGGTGGCACAGTGGCCGACGGGCGGCAAGATGGTCTGCCGTTAGGATTGCGTCAAGTGGCCTGTCTGGCGACTTGCGCGCAGCCCTGGGAGGGGTTCGAGCATATTCCAGCTTTATAAATTCTACGTTCTTATGTGGCTCCCGATGGATGGTGCGTAGGGGCCGTTCGGGCTGCTTTAGAACGTTTTAGAGCTTTGCGTTGGTTCTAGAAACTCGTTGCATGCTTGATCTGATAGATCTCCATGATACGGCTGCCCCGATGGGGGCCGTCGCAAACGAATTTCCATTGCCCGTCTGTGAATGTATCGCAGATCTTGACCCCCTTGATCAAAATCCAGTGACCCTCTTTGCCGCGATTTATGGCGAGAAGGTAATGCACCCAGGCGTTCCGTGGCTTTTGCATCCATTGCCACAGAGTTGGCCGCTCCTTCCGCGGCAAGTGCTCGAACGAATGGCCCAACTTCATCTCGTAGCCGAGCGCTGAAGCAGCTGCTGCAACCTCAGCCGCGTCTGTGCCTTTTATAGGGGCATCAGGCGGCAGCCCCCTGAACCGATTGACCTCTTCTTCCACGCGGCTAATCGGGAAGCCTGTGAGCGCGGAAAGAACGAAGGGACCGCAATATGCCGTGCGACCTGTGTCGTTCTTGACGTTGTTGAGGCTGGAGGTCATACGAGCACTGAGCGCGTCTCCTGCCATTTGCGGGGCCTCCTCGGGCCGATTGGATAGTTAAGCTGATCGAATGGTTAAGCAAATCTTGACGCGCGATGGTTGATGATTGGTTAATGTTCAGAGATCTGGCTGAGATAAGCCGTTGCAGTTAGCCTTGTGACAACGGATCGAGACTGACGATAGGAGAGGTCAGCCCATGAATGTTTCGTTTTTGCAGGAACTGCTCAACACGGTCGCCGAGCAAGGCCGCTCTCTCTTGCCTAAATCTCTCTTCCGGGAGGATCCCGACCGTGGCCTGCAAGCGCTCGTGCAAGCGTTGGTGTCCGAACGTGGTGAAGCTTCAGGCGTCGCCATCGCACGCCAGCTTCTGCACCATTATAAACTTCTGAAAGCAAAGGAGCGCGAAGCGTTTTTCCGCTATATCGCGCATACGTTGACCCCAGAAAGTTCGCGCGTTGCCGACGCTGCCCGCGCTTACCTGGATAAACCGTCCCCAGGTTCTCTTCTGAATCTGCAGAAAGCGGTCGAGAGTCCGCGACAGGAATTCTTCCGGCGGCTCAATCTGGCGCCCGGAGCTACCGCTGACCTTGTCGCTATGCGGCGCGACCTGTTGGGTTTTCTGAAAAAGTATCCCGAACTGACGGTCGTCGATTCCGATCTGCGCCATCTTCTCTATTCCTGGTTTAATCGCGGATTTTTGGTGCTCCGCCGTATCGATTGGCAGACGTCGGCTTCAATCCTTGAGAAGATTATCGCTTACGAAGCGGTGCATGAGATCAAGGGCTGGGAGGATTTGCGACGTCGGCTTGATCCGGCGGATCGGCGTTGTTTTGCGTTCTTCCATCCATCGCTGATCGATGATCCGTTGATCTTTGTGGAAGTGGCGCTGATGCAGGACATCCCAGGCGCCATTGCTCCTGTCTTGCATGAGCCGGCAAAGTCCGAACCGATCGAAAATCCCACGACCGCAGTCTTCTATTCGATTTCGAACTGCCAAGAAGGCCTCAAGGGCGTTTCGTTTGGTAACTTCCTGATCAAGCAGGTGGTTGAAGAGCTGGTGCGGGAAGTGCCCAGTTTGAAAACGTTCGTGACGTTGTCACCGGTGCCGACTTTCGCGCGCTGGCTCGAGAAAGAGAGCCTGGATGCGGCTAGCGAAGTCGTCACGGAGGAGGATCGCGAGGTGCTTACGTCTCTCAAGCCTGCTTCCTGGGCTTCCTCCGAGCAGGAAAATGCAGAGCTGAAGGCTTCAGTCCTGGCGTTGGCCGCGGACTATTTTCTGCGGGCGAAGTCCGCTGACAACAAGCCGGTCGACCCGGTGGCGCGTTTCCATCTCGGTAACGGTGCCCGCCTGGAACGCATCAATTGGCTGGGCGATACCTCCGAAAAGGGTCTACGAGAGGCGCATGGGCTGATGGTCAATTACCGTTATGAACTCAAGGAAATTGAAAAGAATCATGAGGCTTATGCGAACGACGGCCCGGTAGCTTGTTCTCGTGCGGTAAAGGCTCTTCTGCGTTCGCCCTCAAAGACGAAGTCGTTTGTTAAAACCGTGGTTCAGCCTGAGCCTCCAAAGGCTTTGGCTCCACCTAAAAAGTCCCCTGAGGAAGACAAGATCGAAGCGCCTGCGATGCCGAAGGCCGAGTGACAGTCTTTTCGTTGCGAATATGAATATTGAGTCGACCTCGGCGCCATGCACTATGGGCTCTGCCAGCGTCGATAGAAAGGTCGGAGAAACAGATGCGCTACGATGAGCAGGACCGTCAGAGTTCCAACGTCGAAGACAGGCGCGGACGCGGTGGCGGCGGATTTCGTATGCCTGGTGGTAGACGTGGGATCCGCATCCCGATCGGTGGCCGTGGTGGTTTCAGCATCACGACGCTTTTGATCATCGGCGCGATCATGCTGCTCTTCGGTATCAATCCGCTGGAGCTGCTCACAGGGGGTGGCGGCAACGGGCGCATTAATTTCCCGGATATTCCGCAAATGCCGCAGACGCAGGACGTCAACCGACGGACCGCGGACCGCTCACCGTTAGATATTCCGGGACTGCCGGGCACTGAGCCCAAATCCGAAAGCAACGATGAAATGAAGGTTTTCATTTCACGGGTGCTGGCTGATACCGAAGATGTTTGGGCGCGGGTGTTCAAGTCTTTCGGCCGTCAATATCAAGATCCGCAGCTCGTCCTATTCAGCGGGGGCACGCAGACGGCTTGCGGAATGGGTATGTCCGCTATGGGGCCATTTTATTGCCCGTTGGATCAGAAGATCTACGTGGATCTGGCGTTTTATGACCAGCTCAAGCGCCGCTTCAATGCGCCGGGCGATTTTGCTCAGGCTTATGTGATCGCTCACGAAGTTGGACACCATGTGCAAACGCTCCTGGGGATCGCCGAAAAGGTTCAGCAGGCCAAGCGCGGCATGGGCGAGCGTGAATCCAATGCCCTACAAGTGCGGATGGAGCTTCAGGCGGACTGTCTCGCTGGCGTCTGGGCCAATCTCAACGATCAGTTGAAGAACCGTCTTGAGGCCGGCGATATCGAGGAAGGCTTGAATGCTGCGAGTCAGATCGGCGATGACATGATTCAGCGTCGGCAGCAGGGCTATGTTGTGCCCGATGCGTTTACGCATGGTTCCGCAGCGCAGCGCGTCCGCTGGTTCAAGACCGGCTTTAGCTCGGGCAAGATGCAAGCTTGCGATACGTTTGGCGCCTCTTCCGACAGTCTTTAATAAAGCTATCGGAAGCAGATGGGCGTGTAAGGATTAAAGGATGGATCTCTTTTTTGAGGTCCATCTCATCCTTTAAAGCGACCTGCCTTCGAACGTGGCGAGGGCGCATTCGCGAACCTCGCCGCCTAGCCCGGCGCAGATTTCGAGCACGTCCGTGGATTTGGCTACGGGGCCGGCCACCAAGGCATAAGGCCCAGTGCTCGAAACGCTTTCTTTTACGTAGCGCGGAGATAACCCTTTTAACGCGTCGCCGTGACGTTCCCGCATAGCGTTCCATGTCAAACGCAGGGCATCAAGCGTCGGCGCCGTAGCCAAGCGAACACCGATTTTGGGTATCTCCACCGTTTTTGGGGCCCGTGTGACCGTTGCGGGGCCAAAGGCGACGACCTTTGATGTCGGTCCTGTTGGTGGGGCCGCAGCCTTTGTTGGCGCAGCCTGCGGCTGTGCTGCGGGTTTAGGTTTGGAGATTGCTACGACGGCAACCGGCTTTGGCTTCGGGCGCACACCTGGAGCCGGGGGCGGTACGACTGGGAGCGCGCCGGTTTCGATCGGCGAACCTGCGTTGGAGCCATTTACAATCGTCGTGTTGACGATGGCGACTTCGCTGACCGAGCTCGGAGGCGAGGGTTGTTCAGGGGCAGCCGTTGTCATCGGCATGTTGGGGTGTGGCATACCGGGATGCTGTGTCGCTGAATCAACGATGCTCAGTCCCGGGATCACGACACCGGGCACGACCGGCACAGGGGCGGTTTCATTTGCAGCAGTCATTTGAGGTTCGGCCGGGACGCGATCGTCGTCAGCGGATGTTGTCGGCACTGCCTCGGAAGGCGCGACTTCCTGGGGCTCTCCCTCCGCATAAGCCTGCTTATGTTCATTCAATTCTGTGCGGAGCTTGGAGAGTTCCACTTTTGCGTTGGACAGGCGGTCGCTGAGCGCGCGCGCTGCCGGGCTCGCAACCTGCTCATCGGTAAACAGACTTGAGGGTGAATCAGTGGAGGCTGGCGTGGAAAGTGCGTTGACCAAGTCAGGATCGGTGAAAATGACCCCGAGATATGCGACTGAGGCGGCGCCCGCGAAGCTCCAAAAGAGAACGTAAAGGAATGGCAATGCCCTTCCCTTCGTCTTACGACGTCCACCTGCTTCCCGTGCCGTCTTGACTTTTTGCATTGCGCAAATCCGCTGACCTGTTGAGAGCCGGCAAAATGGTGATCGAGTTTCCTGTGCCGTAGGCCCCAAATTTTATTGTTCATTGAGAGAACATTGCTTCGCGCTGGGCTGGTATTCCGCCTGCGCTCGTCGACGCCAGGCCGCGGCAAGTCTCTTGTCGTGACGCTGGCTGAGTCGCGATGGGGAAGCAAACGGTCGGCGGCGATGCGCCTCAACACGCTGTGGACGGATTGTGGACGAGTTGGATCAATGCAGTGCGCCGCCGAACCCAGCCTCCTCCGCTGCCGGTTGCGCGGCAGGGCCCTTGGGCGCTATGCACTTGGCAAATTGCGCTGCCCGACCTTTAGGCCAAGCCCCGCCGGTTGGGCTGGCATATCAGCAAATGTGGAGCCCCGATGACCGACCGCTCGCTTTCGATCGTGATATTGGCCGCCGGCAAGGGCACACGCATGTACTCGCGGCAGCCGAAGGTGCTGCATCAAATCGCCGGCCGGTCGATGTTGGGGCACGTGCTAGCGCTGGCGTCGGGCATTTCGCACGCGAAGATCAGCGTCGTCATTGGACCCGGTATGGATGATGTGCGCAAGGAGGTGGTGCGTTGGTCTCCGGATGCTTCCATTTTTGTCCAGGAGAATCAGGCAGGAACAGCGGATGCGGTTCTCGCTGCGCGTGATCAGCTTGCCGAGCGCGGTGATGTGATCGTGCTTTATGCGGATTCTCCGCTGATGAGACCGCAGACTCTCGCCAAGCTTGTTTCCAGCCTGGAGTCCGGAGCAGGTGTGTCGGTAGTCGGCTTCGAGGCGGACGATCCCACAGGATATGGGCGCTTGCTCACGGATGCGTCCGGTGACCTGATTGCGATCCGCGAGCACAAGGATGCCAGTGCCGACGAATTAAATGTGAGGCTGTGCAACTCTGGTGTGATGGCATTCCGGTTGCCTGACGTGGTGGCGGTGCTAGACCGGATCGGCAACGATAACGCCAAGGGTGAATTTTATCTCACAGACGCCGTTGAAATCGCTCGCCGGGATGGGCTGAAGGCTGCGGTCGTGACGTGTGAAATGGATGAGGTGTTGGGCGTCAATTCGCGTGATCAACTCGCTGTGGCGGAGAGCATCTGGCAAACGCGAGCACGCTTGGCAGCCATGCGGGCGGGCGTGACGATGATTGCGCCGGACACTGTGTGGCTGTCGTTTGATACCGTGCTTGGGCAGGACGTGACCATCGAGCCTAACGTGTTTATTGGGCCGGGTGTCACCGTCGGGGAGGGGGTCTGGATCAAGGCCAACTCTTACCTTGAAGGCGCCGATCGCAAGAGCGCTGCAGGATTGCGGATCGATACCGGTGCGGAGGTTGGTCCCTTCGCGCGCTTACGGCCCGGGACAGAACTGGGCGCGGATGTGCATATCGGCAACTTTGTTGAAGTGAAGAACGCAGTTCTCGCCCCGGGCGCCAAGGCCAATCACCTGACCTACATTGGCGATGGCACAGTGGGCGCAGGGGCCAATATCGGCGCTGGGACGATCTTTTGTAATTACGACGGCTTCAACAAAAACCGCTGCGAGGTGGGCGCGGGTGTGTTCATTGGCTCCAACTCTGCGCTTGTTGCGCCGGTCCGGATCGGAGATGGCGCCTATGTCGCGGCTGGCAGCGTGATCACGACAAACGTGGAACCCGACAGTCTTGCGATTGTCAGGGCCAAGCGCGAGGACCGTCCCGAGTGGGCGGCAAAATATCGCGCGATGATGCAGCGCCGTAAAGGTTAACGCGAAAGTCGCCAACATCGCTCTTTCCCGGTGAAATCGCCGGAAATACTTTGTGAGTTGGCCTTAGATGTGCATGCCATTAGCTCGTCCATTGGGATAGGGCAGGCGAAGGGGGCTACCGAGGTATGTGCGGAATTGTCGGCATCTTAGGATCGAAACCTGTCGCGGAAGATCTCATCGAGGCTTTGCGGCGGCTCGAATACCGCGGGTACGACTCCGCCGGGATTGCGACGGTGGAGAATGGTCACCTTGGACGGCGGCGTGCTGAGGGCAAGTTGCGCAATCTTGAGGACCGGGTTCGTGCGGAGCCGTTGAGCGGGCGCAGCGGTATCGGTCATACGCGCTGGGCAACCCACGGCAAGGCGAGCGAGACCAACGCTCATCCCCATATGTCGGACAAGGTCTCGGTTGTTCACAATGGAATTATCGAGAACTTCCGCGAGCTGCGCGCAAAGTTGCAGGCCGCTGGCCATACTTTTGACAGTGAGACCGACACCGAAGCCGTCGTCCACCTCGTTACCGAGGAGCTCAAATGCTGTGGCGATGATCCGGTTGCCGCTGTGCGTTCCGCGCTTGCTCAGCTGAAGGGCGCTTTTGCGTTGGCCATTCTGTTTGCTGGGCACGACGATCTCATGATCGCGGCGCGGCAGGGCAGCCCGCTGGCTATCGGCCACGGTGATGGTGAAATGTATCTGGGTTCGGATGCTATTGCGCTGGCCCCCTTCACCAACGCGATTACGTACCTCGAAGAGGGCGACTGGGCGGTCATGCATCGTTCAGGGATGGAGATCTTCGACGCGAACGGTGAGCGGGTGGAACGTCCGATCATGCGTTCGTCTGCAGGGCTTCAGATCGCGGACAAGGGCAATCATCGTCACTTCATGGCCAAGGAGATACACGAGCAACCCGAGGTCATCAGTCATACGCTGGCTAATCTGATCGATATGGCGGCGGGTCGCGTGAACTTTCCAGATCTGGGTGTCGATCTGTCGAAGCTCTCGCGTGTGACGATTTCAGCTTGCGGTACGGCGTACTATGCCGGGCTTATCGGTAAGTACTGGATCGAGCGCTACGCGCGGGTGCCGGTTGAGATCGATGTTGCGTCGGAGTTCCGTTATCGCGAACCACCGCTGCCTGAGGGCGGGTTGGCCGTCTTCGTTTCGCAATCAGGAGAAACAGCCGATACGCTGGCAACTTTGCGATACTGCAAATCTCAGGGGCAGAGGATTGCATCTATCGTCAACGTGCGGACTTCGACAATCGCGCGGGAATCCGATGCCGTGTTGCCGACGCTTGCCGGGCCCGAGGTTGGCGTTGCGTCGACCAAGGCGTTCACCTGTCAGCTTGCTGTGCTGGCAGCTCTGGCTATTGCGCTGGGACGTGCGCGGGGGGCGATCAGTGCCGAGTTGGAGCAGGAGCTCGTCGGTGCTTTGATGGAAGTGCCACGTCACATTTCATCGATGTTGAGTGACGAGAGCGTCTACGAGGCGCTTGCGCACGACCTGTCACGGGCGCGGGATGTCCTTTATCTCGGCAGGGGCGTCAATTTTCCACTGGCTCTTGAGGGCGCCTTAAAGTTGAAAGAAATCTCGTATATTCACGCAGAAGGCTACGCGGCTGGTGAGCTGAAACATGGGCCAATCGCGTTGATTGACGAGAGTGTGCCGGTCATCGTGGTCGCGCCAAAAGACGAACTTTTCGACAAGACAGTATCGAATGTGCAGGAGGTGGCTGCGCGAGGTGGCCAAATCGTGTTCGTTTCGAATGGCGAATCAGATGAAGTTGGTTGTGACGTCGTTGCGCATATCACTATTCCTGATGTGCATCCGTTCACCAATCCTTTGATCTATGCCGTGCCGGCACAGCTGATTGCCTACCACACAGCTGTATTTATGGGGACGGATGTAGATCAGCCGCGGAACTTGGCGAAATCGGTCACTGTGGAATAGGGTGTAGGCGGCGGAATTCTAAGTCGATCCTTTGGGCCAAGAATTTGCCTGGATAGCCTGTTTCACTTAGCCTTCTCAAAACGAAGTTTGGGGGTAGTGGCGTCCGTGTCGAGACGAGGGGACCTGTCTATGAGCGTACGACAATCAAGGACATGGCAAAGGCTTGCGGTGGCGTCGTTCGCCGCCGGGCTGTCGGTCCTCGGTGGTGCGAGCCTGCAGCCGACATACGTTCTGGCGCAGACTGTTTCCGAGGATGCCTCGAAGAAAGATCCCGCTGAAGCCCGCAAGGATGTGATCGCCGGCGTGAAAGCGTTCGAAAAGGGCAAGATGGATCAAGCCATCGCCGAATTGACCAAAGGTCTCAAAAGCGGTGGACTGGCACCTAAGGATACGGCGAAAGCGCTTTATTATCGGGGGCTCGCCAATCGGCGCTCGGGGCGCCCAGCGCAAGCGATCTCGGATCTGACCAGCGCGGTCTGGTTGAAGGAGGGATTGACGGAGACGGAACGTAAGACAGCGTTGGAAAATCGTAGTGCAGCTTACGGTGAGGCGGGGCTGAAAGACCCCGGAATGGTCGAGGCGAAAGGTGCAGCTGACTCGGGCACGACGGTGTCGAGCCAATCCTCCAGTGGTTCAGGTTCTTCGACGACCGTATCGTCGTCGTCAGGTTCATCGTCCAATCCGTTGTCAGGCGTCGGCGATTTCTTTTCAGGTCTCTTTGGTGGCGGGTCCTCTTCATCGGCGAACGCCAGTCCAAGCGCCTCCGATACGCCGCCGGCGAGCGGGTTAGAAACTGCGTCAACGGGGCCTTCAGTTTCCGCCTGGGATAGTACGACGCAAAAATCGACGGGCGCAACGCCAACGCCAACGCCGCCGCCGACGCAGCAATGGCAGACCGCGGCGCGTCCCACCAAGCAGGCCGCTGTTGCTCCTCCGTCTAAGGCTGCCGCGCCCACTAAAAAGCTAAAAGGGCGCTATGAGGTTCAGGTCGCGGCTGTGCGTTCACGCGACGAAGCGGAACGTTTGGCGCTGGAACTCTCCAAAAAGCACGCGAGTATTTTAGGGGCGCGTGTACCTGAGATCGAAGAGACGGTGTTCGGCAACATGGGCACCTTCTACCGGATCAGCATCGGGCCTTTTGCCAAGGCTGACGACACGGCGAGCGTCTGCAAGGCGCTCAAGGCCGGCGGGTATGATTGCATGGTCGCTAAGAACTAACTTAGCGGGTATCTGCTGATACGCGTGCGGTGGTTTACTGGCGAAAAGACGAAAGCATGTGTTCAGCTTCGGCCCTTCCCGTGACAACATGTGCGGTGGTTTTGGGGGCAACTTTCCGGCGGGCAGAGTTACCGCGAGGGGGGAGCGTTCATTCGCGTAGCGCCAAGTGAGTTAGCGGGTCATGACGAAGCCGAGTGACAAGGAAGAGACGGAAGCACCTGAGCTGGAGGCCGCTGAAGGCCCAAAACTCGGGCCTATTACGGCTTTTCCTAATGGGCCGGGGGTGACGTTTGGTGCACGACTGCGCAACTATTTTCTTACCGGACTGATTATCGTCGGACCGGTTACCATTACGCTCTACATCGTCTGGTCGCTGATCAACATCGCGGACGCGTGGATCAAGCCACTTTTGCCAGAACGGTATCTGCCGGAAGCATATTTGCCGTTTGCCGTGCCCGGGATTGGCCTTCTGGTTGGTATCGTTGGGCTAATGGTTATCGGTGCGCTGGCCGCGAATCTCCTTGGCCGTACGCTCATCAGTTTCGGTGTGCAGATGCTGGATGGCATGCCGATTGTTCGCAACGTGCATCGCGGGCTTCGGCAGGTGTTTGAGGGTGTGCTGGTTGCGGCAGGGCCGAACCAGAGCTTTCAAAAGGTCGGCCTGATCCAATTTCCGTCGAAGGGATTGTGGTCGCTTGTTTTTGTGACCAGTGAAAAAACGGGTGAGATCAACATCAAGGTCAACGACGCTGGCGAGGATCTGATTGCGGTCTTCATGCCAACGGGTGTTGTTCCGCCGACAGGCTTCATCTGCTTCGTGCCGCGGAAGAATGTGACTATTCTGGATATGACTGCCGAAGACGCCGCCAAGATTATTTTGTCGGCGGGCATGGTCGTGCCAGACTATCAGGCCAGATTGGCGGCACTCGGCGCGGGTGCCGTGCCTCCGAAAAAGCCAAAGGCTTAGCGTTTGTCTGTGGGGCGTTAAGCGGCCCGAAACAAGCGTACCGCTTCATCGCATTCGAACAGATAGAGCAGGAGGCGAACGGCCTTTCCGCGCTCGCTTGTCAGCTTAGGGTCTTCAGCGAGAAACATACGGGCGTCATCGTGGGCTGCTGCCAGTAATTCGGATTGGTTTGGCACATTGGCAATACGGAAGGCCGGGAGCCCACTCTGGCGTGCGCCGAGAACCTCGCCGCCGCCACGTAGCTCCAAATCCTTTTCTGCGATCAAGAAGCCATCTTCCGTTTCGCGCATCATGTCGAGACGTGCTTCCGCGGTTTCTCCCAGCGGTGGTTTGAACAGCAGTACGCAATACGACTGGCGGCTGCCGCGGCCCACGCGTCCGCGCAGCTGATGAAGCTGAGCCAAGCCAAAACGCTCGGCGTGTTCAATCACCATGATTGAGGCGTTCGGGACGTTGACACCGACCTCGATCACAGTCGTCGAGACTAGGATACGAAGATCACCTGCCGAAAATGCCGCCATGGTCTGATCTTTTGTTGTCCCGTTCATCGCGCCATGAAGGAGACCAACGACACCCTCGCCGAAAATCTGGCTCAGGTGAGCGTGGCGCTCTTCAGCGGCAGCGAGTTCGCTGGTGCCCGTGCCTTCGATCAGCGGGCAGACCCAATAGACCTGGGCACCTGAAGCCAACGCGCGTCGCAATCCATCTACGACGTCTTCCAGGCGTTCCACGGAGGCTTTGGTGGTGACGACCGGTTTGCGCCCGGCCGGCTTCTCGTTCAATCGCGAAACATCGAGGTCACCGTAGTGCGTCATAACGAGGGTGCGCGGTATCGGGGTTGCGGTCATGACGAGGACGTTTGCGCCGCCATCGCCTCCCTTGGCTTGCAGCGCAAGGCGTTGATGGACGCCGAAGCGATGCTGCTCGTCGATGACGGCGACGGAGAGATCGCGAAATTGGACATCGGGTTGGAAAAGCGCATGGGTTCCGATGAGGATGTCGATCTCACCGGCTGCTAGGGCGGCCAGAACGTGTTTGCGTGCCGCACCTTTCTCACGGCCGGTGAGAAGACCCAACCGAAGCCCTGCTTTTTCGGCGAGCGGCGCAATGGTTTCCAGGTGCTGACGGGCCAGAACTTCGGTTGGGGCCATCAGGGCTGCCTGGCTTCCGGCCTCGACCGCGATCGCCATGGCCATAAGCGCAACGACGGTCTTGCCGGATCCGACATCGCCTTGAAGAAGCCGCAGCATACGGCTTGGGCTTGCCATGTCGGCGGCGATCTCTGTGATCGCCGTTGTCTGAGAGCCAGTGAGCTGGAAGGGGAGGGCGTCAGAGATACGTTGGCGAATGGCACCGTCGCCCTTTACCGCACGGCCGTGCTGGGACTTCAAGCTCTGGCGGACTAGTGCGAGCGCGACCTGACCGGCAAACAGCTCATCATAAGCGAGCCGCTGCCAGGCTGGAGCTCCGTTCGATATATCGGTCGCGTCTTGTGGCCGATGAATGCGCGCGATCGCCTCAGCGGCTGAGGGCCACTTTTGCTGGTCGAGCCAGCTCGGATTTTGCCATTCGGGTAAGTCCGGGAGCCGCTCCAGGGCTTGCCGCGTTGCCTTCTGCAGGATTTTTCCCGACAATCCTGCTGTCAGCGGATACACGGGCTCAAGCATGGGCAGATCGTCGCGGGCGTCGGCTGCGACGATGTAATCTGGATGCGTCATCTGCAGCGTTTCGCCGTAGAGTTCGATGCGGCCGGAGATGTAGCGTTCCTCGCCTACGGGGAGCTGGCGCTCAATGAATTTGCGTTCGGCTCTAAAAAACACCAAATCAATGCGGCCGCTGTCATCCTCGCAGGTGACCTTATAGGGCGCTTTGTTGTTGCCCCGCGGGGAGGGCCGGTGTTTGAGGATGCGCACCTTAAGAGTGGCAATGGTTCCAGGAACGGCGTGGCTGATCGTGGGTTCAGCACGGCGATCGATAACACCTGTGGGCGTGTGCCAGAGCAGGTCGATGATGCGGGCTTCGCTGACGCCAGCGGGCAAATCCAGGGCTTTGCGCAGTAGCGCGACCAGTCGTGGACCGATGCCGGTCAAGGATTGGGCTGGGGCAAACAGAGGCTGGAGTTGATCGGGCCGCATACGACGGAATTCCGTTTGGGGGTACGTGTGTTGTTTGGACGTGTTGGATCAAAAAACGCTTATACCCCGATCAAGTCCTGTTTTGGGGTTGCGGAGCATGCGTGTTTTGCCTGGTCCCCGCTTTTCTCAAGGTCTTGTAGGCGTTATAGGAACGCAACCTGTCAAAGAAGCAATGTCTCCCTGAGCTAGGTGCCGTCTGAGGCGGCTTCGGGTGCGGTCTGCTAATTCGGCTTGAGACCTGTCGGCGCGAAACGCTGCCAAGGAATACCGTGACGGGTGAACAGGAGAGGGACAATTGGACGAGAGCCTCGATATACGACGGCGCCGTGCGCTATACCGGGCCAACCATCGCGGTACAAAAGAAATGGACCTTTTGATGGGCCGGTATGCGGAAGCGCATCTAGAGGCCATGGATGAGGCTGCGTTGGATAGTTTCGAGCGATTTCTCGCTCTAGCCGATCCAGATGTTCAATCGTGGATACTTTCCGCGTCGGATGCGGATCGCCGGACGCCCATCGAACCGGAATTTGCTGACCTCATTCAATCGCTCAGATCGTTTCACGGATTGTCCTGAGCTTCGCCGAACAGTCATCGGCCCACATTTAAGGAACGACGTTAGCTATTATGAGCGGCGCTACCCCTAAAAACCACGATCTGCTGCTGACAGGTGTCCCGGAGGGGCTGGATGCACTTGTGCTGGCCAAGCTCGCTCAGGAAGCGCAAGGCGCTGAGGGGCATGCGGGTATTCTGATCCACGTCGCGCGCGACGATCGCCGGGTCGACCAGCTCGAGGGTGCGCTGCGCTTCTTCGCGCCGCAAATTCGCACGATCTCTTTTCCAGCGTGGGATACGGTCCCCTATGACCGGGTTGGGCCTAATTCCGATATCGTGGCGCGTCGCATCGCGGCACTGGCCAAGCTGACGATCGGGCGTCGGAAAGCGCCTACCCTGGTGCTAACCACCGTCAACGCGATCCTGCAACGGGTGCCTCCGGTCGCCTTCGTCCGCAGCTCCTTAAAGCAGATGGCAGCTGGGCAGCGGATCGATATGGGGCGATTGATCACGCGATTACAGCTCGCGGGATTTACGCGCACTGGGACGGTGATGGAGCCGGGCGAATATGCGGTTCGGGGTGGCATTCTCGACCTTTTTCCGCCGGGCAGAACCAATCCGGTTCGGCTCGATTTCTTTGGCGATACGCTGGAGAGCATAAAATCCTTCGACGCGGAAACGCAGCGCACACTCAAGCCTTTGCAGAAGATTGTGCTCATGCCGATTTCCGAACTGGCGCTGGGGGATGCAGCGACCAGCCGTTTTCGTAGTCGTTACGTCGAACTGTTCGGCGGAGGGACAGGCAGCGATCCGCTCTACGAGGCCGTGAGTGCGGGCAGCCGCTATCCGGGGCAGGAGCACTGGCTTCCGCTCTTTCATGAGCAACTCGATACACTGGCGGACTACGCGCCGGATTCTGCCATTTCATTCGACCACCGCGCCGATGAGGCTGTGCGGCAGCGTTTCGAGCAGATTGCGGAACATTACGAAGCGCGCACGCAGGCGCTTGAGGTGGAAGCCTTCGGCGCGCCTCCATACAAGCCTGTGCCGCCAGACCTCATGTTCCTTGATGGGAAAGCGTGGGGTGAACTTATGGGGCAGCGCCAAGTCTATCGTTTGAACCCGTTTGAGACGGGCGAAGGCGCGGACGTACGCTCATGGAATGGCCGCCCGGGACGAACGTTCGCGGCCGAGCGCCTAGCAGGAGACGTCAATGTTTTCGACGCTGTCGTCAGTCATATCTCGGCGCTAAAGCGTGAACATCGGCGCGTGATGATTGCGGCGTGGACGCCCGGTGCTCGGGAGCGGCTTGCCGGATTGCTCAACGATCACGGTCTAAAGGAGACCCGCAACGTTGAGAGTTTTGATGCGGCTCTGGAGCTTCCGGCGGACGTCACGCCCATGGCTGTGCTCGGTTTGGAGCAGGGTTTTGTCACTCCCGAACTCGCGGTTATCGGTGAGCAGGACATTCTTGGCGACAGGCTGGTGCGACCGCGGCGGAAAGCCCGTCGCGCTGTGGACGTTCTTACGGAAGCGACGAGCCTTTCCGTTGGCGATCTCGTTGTGCATGCCGATCATGGTATTGGCCGCTTTGCAGGGCTTACGACGATTTCCGCACTCGGCGCGATGCACGATTGCCTTGAGCTGATCTATGCGGGTGGCGACAAACTGTTCGTGCCGGTTGAGAACCTCGAACTGTTGACGCGCTATGGTGCGGAGGACGGTTCGGCTCAGCTTGACAGGTTGGGTGGTGTCGCATGGCAATCGCGGAAGGCTCGGCTCAAGAAGCGCCTCCAGGAAATTGCTGGCGAACTCATCAAAATCGCAGCGCTACGGCAATTGCGCGAGGCGCCGGCGTTGGCCCCTCCGGCTGGGGCCTTTGAAGAGTTTGTCTCGCGTTTTCCGTATGAGGAAACCGAGGATCAGGCCGCCAGTATCGATGCGGTGATCGAGGATCTTGGGGCGGGCCGTCCAATGGATCGCCTTGTTTGTGGCGACGTTGGATTTGGCAAGACGGAAGTCGCGTTGCGTGCAGCCTTTGTGACTGCGATGAGCGGCCTTCAGGTCGCAGTTGTCGTCCCAACGACGCTTCTTGCCCGTCAGCACTTCAAGACATTTAGCGACCGGTTCAAAGGATTGCCGCTCAATGTGGCGCAGGCTTCCCGGCTTGTGGGTGCTAAAGAGCTGGCTGAAGTGAAGGAGGGGTTGTCAAACGGGCAAATCGATATCGTTGTGGGAACCCACGCGCTCCTCAGCAAGTCGATCAAGTTTGCCCGGCTCGGGCTGCTGGTGATCGACGAGGAACAACACTTCGGTGTCGCGCACAAGGAACGCCTCAAGCAGCTACGTGAAGATGTTCATGTTCTCACGCTATCGGCGACGCCTATTCCGCGGACACTTCAGCTTGCGTTGACGGGTGTACGCGAGCTGTCTTTGATTACGACACCGCCGGTCGATCGTTTGGCTGTGCGCACGTATATCTCGCCGTTCGATCCCGTCATTGTGCGCGATGCACTTCGCCGCGAACGGTATCGTGGCGGTCAGGCATTTTATGTCGTCCCGCGATTGAGCGACCTTCCTGATGTCAGAGAATTTTTGACAGAAGCGGTGCCCGAACTTCGCGTGGCGACGGCACACGGGCAGATGACGCCAACTGAGTTGGAAGACGTCATGACTGCGTTCTACGAGGGGCGTTACGACATTCTCTTGTCGACGCCAATCGTCGAGTCCGGTCTCGATGTGCCCAATGCCAACACGCTGATCGTCCATCGTGCCGATATGTTTGGCTTGGCGCAGCTTTATCAGCTGCGCGGGCGCGTGGGCCGCTCGAAGGCGCGTGCGTATGCCTACATTACGACGCCACCGGGCAAAGCTCTGACGGAAGGCGCCGAGAAGCGGCTCAAGGTCTTAAATTCATTGGACTCATTAGGGGCAGGTTTTTCGTTAGCGTCGCACGATCTGGATATTCGTGGTGCGGGTAACCTGCTTGGCGAAGAGCAATCCGGGCACATCCGCGAAGTTGGCTTCGAGCTTTATCAGTCGATGCTGGAAGAAGCCGTGGCTGCAATGAAGGGCGGCGAAGGCGGTGAGTTGAAGGATCAGTGGAGTCCGGAAATTTCGCTTGGTACGTCGATCCTCATCCCCGAGAGTTACGTCACAGATCTACAGCTGAGGCTGGGACTTTATCGCAGGTTGGCCAGCCTTGAGACACGTGCGGATATCGACAATTTTGCAGCGGAATTGGTCGATCGCTTTGGTCCCGCGCCGGAAGAGGTTACCCATCTTCTGGATGTCATGGAGATCAAAGGTTTGTGCCGTCAAGCTTCCGTTAGCCGGGTTGATGCTGGTCCCAAGGGCGCGGTGTTGTCGTTCCATCAGAACAGCTTCCCCAATCCGGAAGGCTTGGTCGAACTGATGCAGCGATCCCGCGGGCTTATCAAATTGTTGCCCGATCATAAGCTGGTGTTCAAAGCGGAATGGGATCTACCCGAACAGCGCCTGAAGGGTGTTCGGGGGCTGGTAAAGCAGTTGGCGGAAATTGCGGAACGCGAGCGTAAGGTCGCGTAAAAAAATAGGGTCGGAGAATAGACTTCTCCGACCCCGAAATCGTTACCCTGTGATCCCGATCAGATTACTTCTTCTCGGACTTTTCGGGTTGCGCTGTGCTCATGCTGGGTTTCGTTCCCCACTCCGAGCGCATTTCAAATACTGCTTTGGCGGAATCAGTTGGAAGGGCTGGGCGGCCCGCTACTTCCACTGCTTTCTCTCCGCCCTTTTTGTCTTGCGCCAGTGCGGGCTGACTTGCAATTGCTGCGACCAGCAATGCCGCGACAGTCGCTACAGACTTCATGTTGCTTCCTCCTAGTTACTTGCAAAACTTGAAATGACTAACGCTTCACAAGCTAGGTGGTTCCGTAACAATTTAAAGGGGTGTTTAAGGATATACCGTTATCTGAAGTTATATAATGTTGGCGTGTTCTTATTTTTCCCGGATGATGTTTCCTTGTTTGTTTCTATCTGGTTTCCGAATTTTCCATTGGTTCTTCTTCTTTGCTCAGAATAGATCGTTTGATCTTCCCATTGGCGGTACGGGGCAGCTTGTCGATGAAGCGGATCTCGCGCGGACATTTGTAGGCTGCAAGGCGAGAGGCTGCGAAGGCGAGCAAGTCATCCTGCCGAGGAGGTGAGCCGGAATTTTGGGCAACGATGAACGCGCAGAGAATAGTTACGCCAGAGCTGACTTCCAGCGCTGCGCATGCGCATTCTGCGACATGAGGATGTTGCACGAGTACGGCTTCAACCTCTTGCGGGGCAATCCGGTATCCGAGCGCCTTTATGACATCGTCGGCGCGCCCGAGATGGCTGATGTAGCCCTCGCTGTCCATGACGCCAAGATCACCACCGACAAACCAATCGCCGCGTATCACCGCGGCTTCCTCGTCCGGCCGCTTCCAATATCCGAGCATCAAGCCTGGATCTGTCCGATGGATAGCTATGAGACCCGGCTCTCCGGGCGCAAGAGGTTCGTTCCCAGCCTCTTCGCTGAGAATTGCGATGCTGCGACCCGGTTGTGCTCGGCCAACTGTTCCAGACTTTCTGGGAACGGTTGGGCTTGAGGAAATGTACGTGGAGATTTCGCTCATGCCGAGTGCTTCGTAGAGCTGGCGGCCCGTGCGCTCTGTCCATTCCTCAAAAAGGTCCGGTGGAGGCGCTTCGCCTGCAATGAGAGCATGGCGGAGAGTCGGCATCCGTGTCGGGTCGACATCTGCGTATTTCAGGATCTGACGGATCAGACCTGGTACGGCAGCAAAAATTGAGGCCTCGGTTTTCTCGATCAGATTTGGCCAGACGGCAGGGTTCTTTTCGCCGGTAAAGATGATGGCGGTTGCGCCATTAGCCCACGGGTCCGTCAGTCCGGTGCCGAGTGTGAAGGTCCAATTGAATGCCCCAGCGTGTAGAACGCGATCTTCAGGCGTGATGCCGTACCATCCTTGATACATGGGGCGGCGCCCCCACGCGGCGCGGTGGGCGTGGATCACCCCCTTGGGGGAGGCTGTGGTCCCGGATGTGTAGATCAGATATGCCGGATCATCAGAATGTGTGGCGACGTAGTCGCTGCTTTCTGGAAAGTCGATCAGGTGATGCAGCTCGCTGCGTCCGTACAGCGCTACGTTTGATGGCAAAGCGCTGGCTGCCTGCTCATCGTCACAGATGACAAGTTCGGCTTCGCTGTCGGCGACGATAAATGCCAGCTCTGACGGTGTGAGGGCCGCTGACGTCGGGATCGGTACGAATCCGGCTGCGATTGCTCCGAAAAAGGCCAGCGGGAAGGCGCTCGTATTGCCGAGGCTTAGGACGATCCGGCTGCCGCGCGGCAACCCGCGAGCGCTTAGTCCGGCGGCTACGCGGCGCACCGCTTCATCGAGTTCGCCGTATGTCCAGACCTCAGCCGGTGTTTTGGCGGAGACATCCTCAATGACGATCAGCGCAGGTTTGTCGGGGGGGCGCTGGGAGGCCGGAGCAAGACAATACGCTGCGAGATTTAAGGCCTTGGGGGGAGGCTGCCCTGAAAAGCCGAGGTGACTGCTTTGCGTTTTATTCGTTATGGGATGCTTCAACCGCCTGGGCCTTCTCAATGGTGGCGCTCCACCATGTGTCGACCTGATATCCAAACAATGATGTCTGCTGAGGCTGGCCGAGGTGGTGCCAGTAAGCGACCCATTGCTTTTGCAGATGGTAGAGCGGAATTACGTAATCTCCCGACAACAGCGCTCGGTCAAGAGCGCGCACGCTGGACACGAAGTCTTCTGGTGCTTCGGCCGTCAGCATGGCAGCGATCATGGCATCGACGGCGGGACTCTTGACCCCCGGGTAGTTGAAGGTGCCGTCACGGTCGGCCAACGCCGATGACCAACGGAAGAGCTGCTCGTTGCCTGGCGAAAGTGAGGAAGGCCAGCGTGTCTGAATCATGTCGTAGTCGTATGTCTTGAGCCGCGACTGATACTGCGCACTGTCCACTACGCGAATTCGCGGCTTAATGCCGAGGCGTTCAAGGTCGCGCGCGAAGCCTAAAAAAAGACGTTCTTGGGCTGCCGTTGCGGCTAATATTTCGAAGCTGAGCTGTTGACCGGTTTCCTGTGAAAGCAGCTTGCCGCCTTCGAGCTTGTAGCCGGCGTCGTTTAGAAGCTTCAGGGCGGTGCGCCAATTCTCACGATTACGTCCTGTGCCGTCAGATACGGGGAATTGATATTCTCCCATCATGAGTTCCGGCTTTATCTCCGAAAGATAAGGCGCCAGTAATTTTTTCTCGAGCGCGTCGGCAGGCTGGCCGGTGCTGGCGAGCATGGAACGCTCGAAGTAGCTCTGCGTACGGCTATAAAGCCCATGATAGAGGTTGCGGTTGATCCACTGGAAATCGAAGAGATAGATCAGCGCTTGCCTTACGCGCTGGTCAGCGAAGACAGGGCGGCGGGTATTGAAGGCGAGAGCAGACATGCCCGCCGGCAAACCGATATCGAATTCGCCTTTTATGATGTTACCATTGGTCACCGCGCGGGTGTCGTAGCCTTCCGCCCAGCGCGAGGGGTCTTCTTCTGGGCGTATATCGATCCTGCCAGACTTGAATGCTTCGAACATGGCGGCGTCGTCACGATAATAATCAAAACGGATCTCATCGAAATTGAAGCGTCCACGATTGATCGGAAGATCCTTGCCCCACCAGTCTGGGTCGCGCTCGTACACAATGGAACGGCCGGGGTCGACCTGTGCCATCTTATAGGGGCCTGAGCCTATAGGGGGGGTCAACGTCGTGCGCTGAAACGTGTCCTCATCGAGAAGGTGGCTCGGCAGGATCGGCATCAGGCCGAGAATAAGTGGCAGTTCACGGTCGTCGGGCTCAAGATCGAAGCGGACGCTCAGATCGGAAAGCCGCTCGGTTTTCGTGACCTTTTTGTAGTACGCGCGATGGTTGGGGCGGCCATGATCGCGCAGGACGCGCCATGAAAATAGGAGATCATCTGCGGTTACCGGGTGGCCGTCCGAAAAGCGCGCGTCGGGGTTGAGGTGGAACGTGACCGTACTGCGATCCGGCGCCAGTTCGACGTGCTGAGCAAGCTGCGCATAGAGCGTGAAAGGTTCGTCGAGGCCGCGTGTCAGCAGGCTTTCATAGAGAAATTCGCGTAGGCCCGCACCAGGGTCGCCCTTAATGATCAGGGGATTGAGGCTGTCGAATGAGCCTTGGGAGCCAAGGCGCAAGCGACCACCCTTCGGCGCGTCAGGATTGACATAATCAAAATGCTTGAAGCCTTCCGAATGCTTAGGTGTACCGTGCATGGCGATGGCGTGTGTTTTGACAGCTGACGCTGGAGACGGCAAAACGGCAAAACTGAGCAAGGCGGCCGCGGTCAGACACAGCCGCATGACACCATCGCGTTGAGTAGAAATCACGGGTTCACAAATCCTTTGAGTGGTGTGCTGACAACCGGGGTGAGCCGTGCCGTCTCGTTCTCGGCTGAATTCTACCACACTTGTTGGTGCAATAGAGGCAGACGGCCAAGCCTCTGGCGTGAACTTCGAAAGCCTAAGCGTTGCGGATTTGCCACGATGTGTCTGATGAGGTCTAACAATACAAATTCAACATACGTCACGTCACGCGATCGCCTTATTCCACGCCTTAGTGCGATCGCGCTGGCGTGATTGTGGCCAAGAAAATAGAGCGCAGTGTTTGCGCCAAAGAGGGGCTGAGCTGGCGGGACTAGCTCTCAACGAAAGGTTGATGTGTCAAATGACTATTAAGGTATGGCAGTCCAAGCGGTTTGCGCTTGGTGCGGCACTGATGGCGGCAGCGGCAATTGCCATGCCGGCACATGGGCAGGAGAAGAAGGGCGCGGCTCCAAAGCAGGCGGCGGCCCAAGCTCCGGCCGCCAGTCAGAGCGCATGGGTGAAATTGTGTGAGAAAGCCCCTGTCGTTACGGGTGTGGACAAAAAAGATAAAGGCAAAGTCGTCCGTGAAGATAAGACGATTTGCCTGACGCACCACGAACGTCTCGATGGCAATACTGGCATGGTTCTGGTTTCGGCGGCTATCCGCGATGTTGAAGGCGCTGATCACAAGAGCCTGATGGTGATGGTCCCGCTCGGTATGGCGCTTCCGGCTGGTGTCCGCGCTGCGGTTTACAGTCAAGAGCAGTGGACGAAGGCGGCTAATAACGAAAAGATTGATGAGAAGGAACTCAAGCCAATCAAGCTTGAGTATTCGCTGTGCCATGCTGCAGGCTGCACGGCTGAAGCCGAGGCAACGCCGGAACTCATCAATCAAATGAAGAAGGGCGGTGGCCTGATGATCCTCGCGGTCAACGCTGGCGCTCAGCCGATTGGCTTCCCTGTTCCGCTGTCCGGCTTTGCTGAAGCGCATGACGGTAAGCCCGTCGATAACGAGCAGTACGCAAAGGCACGAAGCCAGTTGATGGCGCAAATTCGTGAGCGCCAGAAGGCTGCCATGAAGGCGTTCCAGGACGCTCAGAAGGACAAGGCTGGTGCGGCCAAGAAGGACGAGAAGAAGAAGTAATCAATTTTCATGGTCGGTGCGGTTTTTTCCCGCGTCGACTGAGGTTCCCCGGTTCAGGACCAGTCGCAGCGCTGCCGTTATTTTCGGCGGCGCTGTTTTTTTGCTTGGATGGAGGGTGGAGATAGTTTTAGCCGCTGCCATGCGCCTTCTGCGGGCGGCTCGGCTCACCCGCTCACAAATGAATTTTTGACGCTGCGTGTGCGGGTCAGTGTGCCTGCAAAAACAGGGGCTGGAACTGGCCTTCCTCGTCCTGATGGAACAGCTCTTCGATCTGCGGGTGACGCAGCGGTGTTCCAGTCTGGTCGATCACCAGATTCTGTTCCGAGACATAGGCGATGTATTCGCTGTCAGCATTTTCAGCGAGCAAATGATAGAATGGTTGTTCGCGATCAGGGCGGATTTCCTCTGGGATCGCGAGAAGCCACTCTTCCGTGTTGTCGAAGGTCGGATCGATATCAAACACAACGCCCCTAAAGCCGTAGTGGCGGTGCCTTACCACCTCTCCGACATTGTATTTGGCGCTTTTAATTTTATCGGCCGTGCCCATGACTGCTTTCAGAACTTCATTGTTTCGTTTTTTGGAACCCATTCTGGTATTCCACGAGACTGCATCAGTCCTGTCAACACGTTCGATAGGTGAAAGATGGGCGGCCAAGGTATGGCCGCCACACCTGCCTTGGCTCAAAGGCCGTAGGCGCTTGCCAGCTCTGGATCCTTGGATGCGACAATTCGCGCCAAGTCGACAATGACCTTTGCCTGCTTCCACGTCGCGTCGTCTTGCATCTTGCCGTCAATCATAACCGCGCCTGTCCCGTCCGGCATGGCTTCGAGGATGCGCTTTGCAAAGTCAACTTCGGCAGGATCGGGACTGAACACCTTTTTGGCGATGTCGACCTGGCTAGGGTGAAGAGACCAAGCGCCCAGGCAACCCTGCAAGAACGCGTTCATGAACTGGCTCTCGCACGCTGCCGGATCAGAGAAGTCACCAAAGGGTCCGTAGAATGGCTTGATACCATAGGCCATGCACGCGTCGACCATTTTGCCGACGGTGTAGTGCCAGAGATCTTGCTGATAAGCGATGCGCGGTGCCCCGGCTTCCCCGGCGTCGGCTAGCACGGCGTAATCAGGATGCCCACCGCCGACACGGGTCGTCTTCATGCCGCGTGAGGCTGCGAGGTCGGCAGGGCCTAAGCTCATGCCATGCATGCGTGGGGACGCTGCAGCAATAGCCTCGATGTTATTTACACCTTCGGCGGTTTCGAGGATGGCGTGAATGAGAATGGGTTTCGTGATGTTATGCCGAGCTTCAAGCTGTGCCAGCAGCTGATCGAGATAGTGGATGTCCCACGGTCCTTCGACCTTCGGCAACATGATGACATCGAGTTTATTGCCCGCGCTCGCGACGATCGCGGTGATGTCGTCGAGTGCCCACGGTGAATTCAGGCAGTTGATACGTGTCCAGAGGCCAGTGGAGCCGAAATCGTGTTCCTGCGCCATGGAGATGAAGCCGGCGCGGGCGGCTTCCTTCTCGGTGGCTGGAATGGCGTCTTCCAGGTTCCCGAGGATGACGTCGACCTTCTTGATCATGTCGCCGAGCTTGGCGCGGATCTTTTCGTTGTGCGGGGGGACGAAGTGAATCATCCGCTCTAACCGGACTGGCAGAGTACGGAAGGGTTCCGGCGCACCGATGGCGAGAGGCTGGAAGTGTTTGGCGGGCGTGCGCGTAACAGTCATCGGTGGGCTTTCCTATTTCATTTTATAACGATTGTTGCGCTGCACTGTAGAGGGGGTTGGTGCCAAGTCAACGCGGCGGCAGAGCGCTGTGTTTGAGGCTGCTGCAACTTTTTTAAGGGCTAAGCGTTTTGGTGAGCTTGGGGAGACTGAAAAAGGTCGTCTCGCGGCGGGGGAGCCACCGCGAGACGCCACGGCCCCGCTTGTACCAGCGCGCCCGACTGACGGTCTTGCGCCGGTGCCGCCAGCCGTAAACGCCTAGTAGTGCGTACGGTTCCATTCCTACGTCGGATTTTCAGTTGTGTGTTTTTGCTTGCGCAAGCTGTGATCTTGCGCTTGCCCGCGGCAATCTCCGCGAGCCCCGGTTCCAAAATGGTGCAGCTCAAAACGCATTGTTAACTAGTGCAACGCCATAGTTAACCACGTGGACGCCGCCAACGGACCGAAAGGCTGCACGACATGCTGGATGATACCGCTTCGCGCCAACTTGCAGATCGGCTTACGCCGAGCCGGTTGCCGCACAGAGTACGTCTGGTTTTGATGTCTGCGGGCGTGGTCATGGCGGTTACGCTCGTTCTGGCGGCGGGTAACCCCGATCAGAAGCGGATCGTGGCGGATGTGAACAATAGGATTGTAGCGCAGCAGGTTTCTCAACCTGTCGTTTCCAGACCGGATGAGAGCGCTACGGCTTATGGCCGCGCGATTGCAGCCATGCGGGGTACTATCGATCTGGCCTCCGCACAAACCGCGACGCAATAATCATCACAGAGACGGCGTTGCTGTGTCAGGTTTGTGGGGCCTCGTCTTCGCTGTCTGACTTCACCTGCTGCGCGGATGCACGGTTCTGTAGGAGCTTGGCCAGTACGATCTTCAGTCCGTCCAGGTCGCGTAGATGAATGTCGCGTTGCGGGAACGGGAAGCCAATTCCTTCCTCAGCAAAACGTTTGACGATCTGGGTGCGGAGTTCTGTCTTCGTCCCCAAGGTTTTGCCGACATCGATGATATAGACCCTGAGAGAGAACTCTAATGCGTTGTCGCCGAAATTTTCAAAGGCGACAAACGGCGCTGGGTGTTTTGCTACAAGCGATGAGTTTTCCGCAATGTCCATGAGGACGGAGATGACGTGCTCAGGGTCCGCTCCGTAATTCACACCAACAGGTATCGTCAGGCGCCCCATCGCGTTGCGATGGGTGTAGTTGATTACGGTACCAGTAATCAGTTCCGAGTTTGGGAGAATGACGCTCGCTCGATCGAATGTCTCGATCTCGGTTGCACGGACTGAAATGCGACGAACGTACCCGCCCTGGCCCGCGACATCGATCCAGTCGCCGACCTTAATCGGGCGCTCGACCAACAAGATCAAGCCCGACACAAAGTTATTGACGATTGATTGTAGGCCGAAACCGATACCAACGGACAATGCACCGGCGACCAGCGCGATGTTGGTGATATCGAGGCCCGCGTAGGAGATAGCGGCCAGCGATGCGACGCCAATTCCGAGATAGTTGACGCCGGTTGAGATCGAGTTGCTCAATCCCTGATCCGTGCGCTTGGGGTGCAAAACCGTTTCGGAGAGCCAGCGCTGTAGAACGCGTGTCAGCGTTAAAAGGACAGCGAAGATGCCCAGAGCGATTGCGATGCGGGCAAGTGAAATCTGGACGCCGCCGATTTCGAAACCGAACAGAGCACGGTTTGCGAGGCTGCCGATGTCTGCGGTGGAAAAGCCGAAGGATAGCAGCAGAACCGGGATGCCGACGACCACGAGGATGCTGTCCAGTACGACAGCCGTGATGCCTGCCATCCGTCGCCGCAGGTCGATCGAAAGACCATGAGGATCTGCGGCCGCGGCTTGAGCTCCCGGATTTTGATCTGGTTCCGCTGCTATTGCTCGATTGGCGAGGTAGAAGAGCAACAGAAGGATGATCGCAGAACCGGTCATCAACACCTGATTGCCGACGTAGCGCGCCAAGGCGATGTAGCCCCCGACAAGAGCGACGACGATCACTACGGCCGCTAGCAATAGGGGCAATCGAATGAGCTCTGCTCTCAGTCTCGCTAGCGAGCTATCGTTATCGACCGATAGTGGGAAACGCATTCGGGAGACCAAGGCGAATAGAACGGCCAGTAAGAGGCTGGCGGTCAGGGTCGTTACGATGCTGAAGGGCAGCGGTAGATAAAGAAGCCTGATGAGTTCTCGTAAGGCGAGATCAATCACGTAGACAGCGGCGATCAACTTTATCAGTCGTGCAAGGCGCCGCGCCGTCTGATTGTCGAATTCCAGGACACGCCATGCAGGCTGGTTGGGTCGCAAGTACGCCCTCGCGAGGGCGGTGCTGACTTTGTAAATGATAACGCCTTCGAGGATCGTCGCGGCTAGGTAGCCGACCTGGAGGTAGAGCAACCCCAGAAAATCGAGCCCGAAATACAGCGCACTTGCACCAGCTATGGCTGGGATGGCCCGTAAAGGGGCTTGAGCCCCGGCCATCGACACTTTCAAATAAAAACCTGGATCTGCGATCTGCGATGCTGAAAGGCCGCGCAACAGACGCAACATTAAAAGCTTCAATACAGCGTAGAATGCGAAGCTACCCAGAATGACAGCAATCGTTGCCGGGAGCTGGATTAAAACATTGGACCACCAGCCAGCGGTAATTGCCTGTACTTGAAGTTTGGCACTCGGGACAGCGCGCCAGATTTCCTCCCAGAAGGCTGGGGCCAGTGGCGACCGTGAGCGTCGCAACAGGTCGCGCGTGAAGATATCTTGTCTCAGTTCTTGGACACGACCGGAAAGCTGTCGTGCGCGAACTTCAACGAGGCCGGCTGTTTTTATTGCGCCATCGATCGCTGCGGCTATGGCATTCAGTCTGCTGCGTTGCGCGGCGATCGTGGCAGATTCTGGCGGTATGTCTTTGCCGTCAGGCGCCGGACCAAGTCGGCTGATTTGGGATCGAACATCGTCGAGCTTGGGGCGCAGTTCACGGGCCAGACGTTGCGAGTCCGCGATTACGGCTTCGATCACAGGGAGTTGGTCGATGAGCTCTTTATCGCGGCCTTTGACGCGCTCTACGCTTTTTTCCAGCGCTTCTATGCGGCTTTCAAGGCCCTGGGCTTGGTTCAAGCCGTTTGTGATATCAGCGGGCAGCTCAGTCGGTGTCGGTGCGACCGTATTCGCCGGGGCCTCGCTTTCCGACGATTTCTCGGATGATGCTGCGGGCCGTGCGTCCCCGTTGGTAGCCTGACCGTTGCCATTGGTTGGCGCCGGAGCTGCCGCTGGGGTGCCGTCTGCCGTCGGGGTATTGGTGCTGGGTTCGGTTTTCGTTTGGGCGGGTGTTGCGGATTTTTCCGCCTTGCCTTCGGCCTTTTTTGCTTCGTCAGGCTGCTGCGCAAACTTTTCAGACGGCCACTGCGTACGGCGGGCGGGGGGTGCCCCGGCCGGAGCAGGCTCGCCCGTTGCGGATGGTGGTGTTGCCGGTGGTGCAGTCGGCGTCTGCGCGGCCAAAGGCAGCGCGCCCATGCCAACAAGTGCTAGGATCACATAAAGGCCGAGCCGCCTGATATCCGCAAACATGACAATCCTTGTTCAGGCGGCGGCGTTTATTCGTCGGCCGCGCAGCTACTCTGACTGTAGATGGCCGTAAAGACGGCATAAAAGCCGATGAAGAGCTCTTAGTTGGATGCGTCAAATGCCGCACAGGATTGCCAGTGCGCGCTCATGATCGCAACCCCTCAGTGCGCCGCACCCTCCCCAACCTTTCAAGCTTCCGTCTTGCCGGCGGTGCGTGCGGGACGCGAAAACGTGGGCTCGACGACCTCGCCGCTGCTTACGACTGGCTTGCCATCTTTGATGCCCGTTTCAATCACGACATCCACTGGACCACCGGTCATGATCAGGTGTTCGGTATCGTCACGTCTGATGAGTACCAATCGCCGCCGACCATCAAGGTTCGTTTGCGCCACGACGTCGAGACGGGGCTCCTGGCGGGCGCGAAATAAGCCCGCTGTCGGGCTGACACCTTCGGCGTAGCTGCGCCAAAGCAAGCCACCAACGACGATGGATGCGGCAACGAAGGCGAAGATCGCGAGATAATAGAGAATGTCCAACATTCATTTCCCGCGCGGACGGTGCCGCGCCCTTTTTTGGCTGATGCTTCAAGGTTGCCCCTTGCGGGGTGAGCCGTCTATCGACCTCGACGGTTTTGCGATGTGCCAGCCGAATGCGTGCAATAGCTTCTGAAATCTCGCTGGCGGATTGCGTCTATTGTCCCGTCTATAGCTTGCAATTCATGTCATTTTAACTCTGATGATCGAACAGTTAGCGGTGTCGCAAGGGTGTTAGCGTGGGGTTTTCCCCTACAAATGTGGCCGTGGCGCAGTCGTCATTGCCCCATTCTGCGAGAACCGAATACTGTCGGCTGAGAGTGTATCGAGTATATGTACAAGCGTCCGCAGGCTTCTGAGAGCCGCCCGCAACAGAATCGTATAGCTTGCCCGCCTATGAGCGGAATTGGAACACAGCGACAACATGTGTTCGGTGACGGGCCTGCTGTCCTTGCGGACGTGCGCGCGCACGCCGGATTGATTGCTGTTGTGGCGGGGGCTGGTGCAGCTCTGATCGCACTTATTGCCTCCGGGACGGCACAGCCCATTCTGCTGATCGTGCTTTCGCTGCTTGCTATGGCGGGCGCATTTTTCATCTTCGGATGGATGGTGGGGCATATCCACTTTGGCACGGCTCAGTCCCGACATGACGTCGCTGGGATGCTGGTGGACGATTTCAACGAGGCATTGCAGCTCACGCGTAACGATGGGGCACGGGTGTGGGCGAATAAGCGTTTTGATCGCATTCTCGACCGTTCGGCAGCAGGGAATATTGCAGCGTTAGAGCTTGGCCTTGGCGGCAGTTCGGCAGCTTCTGAAGCCATTTTCAGACTGACCCGCGCGGCGCAATCAGGCTTGGCACGCAGTGAAGACGTCAAGGTGACGCTTGCGAACGATGCGCTGGGTCCGCGCGAACTGATTACGTGGGTTCGGATCAGCGTCTCGCCTTTCCAATCAGGTGGGGCTTCCAAAGACAAGCGGCCGCTCGTCCTCTGGAAAATCAGCGACATTACTTCGGAGCGTCAGAAGCAGGCTGCAGCCGTCGCCGGTTACGAGCTTCAGCTTGAGCGCTACGAGACGATGCCAATCGGATTGCTTGCAGCTGATGACGACGGTGCGATCGTTCATATGAACGGCACGCTGGCGAGATGGCTCGGCGTTTCCGACAAGCTGGGGGCCTCGACGCGCGTCAGCAAGTTAGCGGACATGCTTGCGGCCGACGGTGCCGAACTTCTCCTCGACATGCGCCGGCGGCGCCGGCCTGACGAGATTGTCAGCACGGATCTGGATCTCGTTTGCGAAGACGGACGCCTCTTGCCTGTGCGTATTGTCTGCCAAACGGCGAACGATGCCTTGAGCGCGTTGGCGGACGATCCAGACGAATTTTCGCAACCGGTTGGTGGTGGCATGGTGATTGCCGTCATGGACCGGCGCGAGGAGGAAATCGACGACGCCACAACTGAGGTTGCCGGCGTCCGGTTTGCCCGCTTTTTCCGGTCCGCCCCGATTGGTATTGCCACGATTGGGCGGGATGGAAAGATTTCGAGCACCAACGCTGCGTTCTCTCGCATGATCGTGGATGGAACGAGCGGCATAGGCGAGGCGGCTCTCGATGTTCTCGCTCGTACCGGCGATGATGATACGAGCAAGGCGATTGGCGACGGGCTAGAGAAGGTGTTGTCGGGGCGCGGCAACATACCGCCCGTGGATATCGTCGTCGGGGCCAAGTCTGAATTTACGCGGCGCGTCTACATGAGCCCGTTGACGCATACGGGAAGCTCTTCGGAAGCTGCAATCCTGTATGCGATTGATGTTACTGAGCAAAAAGCTCTTGAGGCTAAATTTGCGCAAAGCCAGAAGATGGACGCTGTTGGCAAGCTCGCGGGCTTTGTTGCCCACGACTTCAACAACATGCTGACGGCAATCATCGGCTTTTCCGACTTTCTTCTGCAGACGCATCGTCCGACCGATCCGGCGCATGCCGACATCATGAACATTAAGTCGTCGGCGAACCGAGCCGCGGGGCTTGTAGGCAAACTGCTTGCGTTAGCGCGTCAGCAGACACTTATGGTTGAGCCGCTGCAGTTGGGTGAGGTCATGACCGATCTGGCTTCGCTGCTGAAACGCTCCGTTGGCGAAAAGATCGAATTGAAGCTCTCGTCGGGCCGTGACCTTTGGTACGTCAAGACCGACAAACTTCAACTCGAGCAGGCCGTCATCAACCTCGCGGTCAATGCGCGCGATGCGATGCCGGACGGCGGGCGTCTCACAATCCGCACGCGTAATCTGACCGAACGTGAGTCCCGTCGCTTGCAGCAGCGGGGTATGCTCCCTGGCGAATACGTGGAGATCGAGGTCAGCGATACGGGGACCGGTATTCCGCCTGATGTAATTGGCAAGATTTTTGAGCCGTTTTTCACGACGAAGGAGGTCGGCAAAGGCACGGGCTTGGGGCTGGCAACAGTCTACGGCATCGTCAAGCAAACCGGCGGTCACATCTATGCGGAGAGCTCGCTGGGTGACGGGACGACGTTCCGCATATACCTGCCGCGTTACCATCTCGATGAGAAGGACGAAGCGGCGATTACCGAACGAGTCGAAGCCAAGAACCGCGTGCAGAAGGCTGATCTCACGGGCGCTGGGCGTGTGCTGCTGGTCGAAGACGAAGATGTCGTACGCTCGTTCGCCGTCCGGGCTTTGACCCGCCAAGGCTACGAGGTTCTCGAAGCTTCCGATGGCCTGGAGGCCCTCGATGTCATGGCCGAACAGAACGGCAATATCGATATCGTGGTTTCCGATGTCGTGATGCCTGCGATGGATGGGCCGACGATGCTGAAGGAAATGCGCAAAACGAATCCCGACCTCAAGATCATCTTTGTGTCGGGCTATCCGAACGAGGCTTTCCAGCAGGCCCTGGGTGAAGAAACGTTTGCCTTCCTGCCCAAACCGTTCTCGTTGCCTCAACTCGCGGCAAAGGTGAAAGAGCAGCTCGAAACATAAGGCGGGTGTGATTTGTTGAGATTTTGTGGCTGACTGATGGGGTATTCCTGCAACACACGCCACTGATGTGCCCCGAACCTGCACGAATTTTGCCGCCAGTGAGACAATTTGCCATCTGATTGCCATAAGCCCTGGGGAAAACTTTTCTCATTGGGGCATAAGGCGAGTGCGTATCATGGTTGTTGACGTCGTCCTTCCGTTCGTAAGTCTTCTCGGCATCATTGGCGTCGGAACGCTTTCCGGTGTCGGGGCTGCTGTTCTCCTCGCATCTCTCTGGTAGATCGGCTGACAGCTTCCGTTATGGAACGCGCGGCAAAGCGTTATGCTTGCCGCGCGTTTTCATTTGTTGCTTCGGCGATCATGTTTCGTTGCAACGCATTGCGTGTGTCCACTGTCTTCACACGGGTTTTAGGAGCCCGCGATTTAACTGGACCGGCTGATTTGCTATGACTGCATCAGTGGTGACGCTTTCTCTTACGGAGTGCGCGCACTGAGCTCTGACAAATGCGCCATGTTCTCTTCTTGTTCTCAGCGAACAAAAAGTGTACGTTGTGACTCGCGGACATGATCTGCAACTCACGACAACATCGGGAATCGCGTTATGAGCAAGCCGGAACTTCGTGTCCTCGAAGGGGGAGCTATGGATAAGCAAAAGGCGCTGCAGGCCGCGCTCGAACAGATCGATAAGAACTTTGGCAAGGGCTCGATCATGCGGCTCGGGGCCAACGACAAGTCGATCGATGTTGAAGCGGTGCCGACTGGCTCGATCGGGTTGGACATCGCCCTTGGTATTGGTGGTTTGCCGCGTGGCCGAATTATAGAGATTTATGGTCCTGAATCCTCCGGAAAAACCACGCTTGCTCTGCACGTTGTGGCTGAGGCTCAGAAAAAGGGCGGCATTTGTGCCTTCGTTGATGCCGAACACGCGCTTGATCCGGTTTACGCGAAGCGGCTGGGCGTCAAAGTAGAAGATTTGCTGATTTCTCAGCCAGATGCTGGTGAACAGGCGCTGGAAATTGCCGATACGCTCGTTCGTTCGGGTGCCGTGGATGTATTGGTCATTGACTCGGTGGCCGCACTGACGCCAAGGGCGGAACTTGAAGGTGAAATGGGTGATAGTCTGCCTGGCCTTCAAGCCCGTCTGATGAGCCAGGCTCTGCGCAAGCTTACGGCTTCCATCTCCAAATCACGCTGCATGGTCATCTTCATCAACCAGATCCGGATGAAGATCGGCGTCATGTTCGGAAACCCGGAAACGACCACCGGTGGCAACGCGCTCAAGTTTTACGCTTCGGTTCGTCTCGACATCCGTCGCATTGGCCAGATCAAAGAGCGTGACGACGTTGTTGGCAATCAGACCCGCGTTAAGGTCGTGAAGAACAAGGTCGCGCCACCATTCAAGCAGGTCGAATTCGACATCATGTATGGTGAAGGTGTCTCCAGGGTCGGAGAGTTGGTTGATCTGGGCGTTAAAGCCGGCATTATCGAAAAGTCGGGGGCTTGGTATTCTTATGGTGACCAGCGCATAGGGCAGGGGCGCGAGAATACGAAAACGTTCCTCAAGGAAAATCCGAAAATCGCCGCTACGATCGAAAAGGCTATCCGCGAGAACGCGGGCCTCGTCGCGGATCATTTGCTGGTTGATCCTACCGTCGCTGAAGATGAGGACAGTGAACCGGCGGAGGTGCCGGCGGTTGTTGGCGAGGATGAAACCACTGACGATCAGGCCGGTGGCCGTAAATCGCGTGCCCGGCGCTGATTGAACACAGATCTGATCTAAGTCGAAATTTCGCGATGTTGGCGGGGTGGTTCTGAAGCGGACCCTCCGCCTTTCGCGTTCTTTAGCCTTGAGCGACTGGCTTAGAGGGCTTCGGTGTCCCGGAGCCCTTGCCTGGACAGGGCGCGCGTGCGCCGATAAAACGGCGACGAACTGCCGTTTTGGCTGTCCCGTGGTGCGGGGTGGGCAAGCGTCAGGCAACGGTTGCCTTCCAGTTCCATCTTGATGGCGGAGAAGGCGACGCTACATCGATAAGACGACTTTTCTGGAGCCTGCGCGTCCGTTTTTCGCCGTCATTGCTTCTTCCGGCGTTTCTCCGGGTAACCTGACGGACGTGGCGGGTGGTAGCTTGCACAACTTCAAGCGCCGGGGATCAGGCGGAATACGCTTCGCTGGAAATGAGAAATAGTCTACAGCCTGAGCGTTTCGCGCGAATCCCGTGAGGCGTCAGGCTCTAGGGCTTGGAGTTGGCACTCTCTGACAGGATGGAATAGCACGCGGGGCAGACCCACGTTTTTTCTACGACCGCTAGCACGAGGCGATGAATGACCGGCGTTAATGAGATCCGAAGCGCATTTCTCGAATATTTCGGGAAGAACGGCCATGCGATAGTGCCGTCGTCGCCGCTTGTCCCGCGGAATGATCCGACGTTGATGTTCACCAACGCCGGGATGGTGCAGTTCAAGAACGTATTCACCGGTCATGAGACACGGGACTACGTGCGTGCTGTCACGTCGCAAAAATGTGTGCGCGCGGGCGGTAAGCACAACGATCTCGACAACGTGGGCTATACGGCGCGCCATCACACGTTCTTTGAGATGCTCGGCAACTTTTCATTTGGTGATTACTTCAAGGATGTCGCCATCGAATTGGCCTGGAACCTGATCACCAAGGAGTTTGGACTCGATCCCAAGCGTCTCCTGATCACGGTCTATAAAGAGGACGATCAGGCGTTCGATATCTGGAAGAAGCTCACGGGCTTTCCTGATGAGCGGATTATCCGAATCGGAACATCCGACAATTTCTGGCAGATGGGGGACACGGGGCCCTGCGGGCCGTGTTCGGAGATTTTCTTCGATCACGGGGAGCATATCCCTGGCGGACCTCCCGGCTCGCCGGACGAAGACGGTGACCGTTTCATCGAAATTTGGAACCTCGTGTTCATGCAATACGAGCAGGTTACGCCTGGGGAGCGCGTCGACCTGCCACGCCCTTCCATTGACACTGGCATGGGGCTTGAGCGTATCGCAGCGGTTCTTCAGGGGACTCACGATAACTATGAAACAGACCTGTTTCGCGCTTTGATCGCGGCTTCGGTCGACCTGACGAATGTAGAAGCGACGGGTGAGCACAAAGCGAGCCACAGGGTCATCGCAGATCACTTGCGCGCGGTTTCGTTCCTCATTGCGGATGGCGTTCTGCCTGCGAACGATGGTCGTGGCTACGTCCTGCGCCGCATTATGCGACGGGCGATGCGTCACGCTCATCTTCTTGGCGCGACGGAGCCGTTGATGCATCGGCTCGTTCCGGCGTTGATGCGGCAGATGGCGGAAGCGTACCCCGAACTTAGCCGGGCTAACGCACTCATTACCGAGACGCTCAAACTCGAAGAAACGAAATTCCGCACGACTCTGATCAAAGGGCTCGGCCTATTGAGCGAAGCTTCGAGCGACCTTGGCAAGGGAGACGTCTTCTCTGGGGATGTCGCCTTCAAGCTCTACGATACGTACGGTTTTCCACTCGACCTAACCGAGGATGCATTGCGGACGCGCGGCATCGCTGTCGATCATGCTGCTTTCAACGCGGCTATGGAGCAGCAGAAAGCCGAGGCCCGTAAAGCTTGGAAAGGATCGGGAGAAGCGGCGACGGAAACCGTCTGGTTCGAAGTGCGGGATAAGGTCGGCGCCACCGAGTTCCTCGGTTATGACACGGAGGCGGCCGAGGGTGAGATCCTCTCGCTCATCAAAGACGGCAAGCCCGTGAAGACCCTCAAGGCGGGTGACGAAGCTCAGATCATCCTGAATCAAACGCCTTTTTACGGAGAGTCCGGCGGACAAGTGGGTGACACGGGTGTTATCCGCGGACCGAAGGGCGCCGTGTTCCGCGTTACAGATACGCAGAAAAGGTTGTCTGATCTTTTTGTTCACTTCGGCACGGTTGAGAGCGGGGCCTTCAAAACCGGCGAACCCGTCAGTCTCGAAGTTGATCATGCGCGGCGGACAGCGACGCGCGCCAACCACTCTGCAACGCACCTTCTGCATGAGGCTTTGCGCCAGGTGCTTGGAACGCACGTTGCTCAGAAGGGCTCGTTGGTTGCGCCAGAGCGTCTGCGGTTTGACTTCTCACATCCCAAGCCGATGACGGCTGATGAAATTCGCGAAGTCGAGCGTCGGGCCAATGAGATTGTCGTTCAGAACGTTCCTGTTGAAACGCGCCTGATGGCACTCGACGACGCGATGGAGTCGGGGGCGATGGCGCTGTTCGGCGAAAAGTATGGAGATGAAGTTCGTGTCGTTTCCATGGGCTACACGCCTGGGGATGCGTCCGAATCCGTGGGCAAGAAGGCCAACAAAGCTTGGTCCGTCGAATTGTGCGGCGGTACGCATGCCAAGCGCACCGGCGACATCGGTCTCATCAAGGTCGTCGGTGAATCCGCGAGTGCCGCCGGCGTTCGTCGTATCGAAGCGCTGACCTCGGACGGCGCGCGCGCATATCTTGCGTCGCAGGACGAACGGCTTCGTGAGGCTGCGGCCATGCTTAGGACGCGGCCGGAGGAAGTTCTCGATCGCGTTCGTGCACTGCTTGAGGAGAAGAAACAGCTTGAACGGCAACTGAGCGATGCGAAGCGCCAGGCTGCGCTCGGCGGCTCAGGGGCTTCCGACACGGGTTCCGGATCTGCGGTTCGCACCGTGGGGGACGTCAAGCTTCTGGCGCGTACGGTTGAAGGGTTAAACCCGAAGGATCTGCGCGGACTTATCGACGACGGTAAGAAGCAAGTGGGGTCTGGCGTGGTTGCCGTGGTTGGTGTTACCGAAGATGGTAAGGCTGGCATCGCCGTTGGTGTGACCGGAGACCTGACGGATACCTACAGCGCTGTTGATCTGGTGCGTGTCGGTGCTGAAGCCCTCGGTGGCAAAGGTGGCGGCGGCCGACCTGACATGGCTCAGGCGGGCGGTCCGGATGGCAGCAAAGCAGCCGATGCGATCAAGGCTATCGAAGCCCGCCTCGCGGGCTAACGACAATCAGTTCACGGGAAGGAAGCAGGACATGATGAATGTTTCGCGTTGCGGCGTTGCCGCTCTCGTCTTTGTGACGACCGTCGGTCTTGCCGCTGGTGGTGCCTGGGCCGACGCTTCCCCATGCGCGCGTGCCAATACAGATCCCGAGAAATTGCAGTCTGAGTTGTCGACCACGGAAAAGCTTCCTGAAGTGTTCCGCGACGACAATTACGTGGCGCTACAGGACAAGTCGACGTGGGCCATGTGGACCTTCACCTTGCCTTCGCATCCGGCCCATCCGGCTGTGGTCTGTCGCCGCCCCGTTCGTGAGGGCGAATCCATCACGCTCGATATGGTCGTGAACTGCAAGGGAGAGTCCAAGGCCTGCGCACAACTCGATCAGGACTTCCGTGCTCTCAATGCCCGCATGGCGCAAGAAATGAAGGCGAAGAAGTAGTCGCCGCCTTAACGCAGAGGGCTCTCCGCGGACGATGCCAAACAGCGCGACGGTGGTTTATTTGCTGCTGATGTGGATTGTGTAGGCGCCGGCGGCTGATCGGTAGTGATCGTACACCTGAATAAGGTACCGTCCAGGTTGGGCGGACTTGAATGCTTGTGTCACGTCGGCGCCGCCGGTCGTGTTGTATGTTGCTGATATCTGAGACTTGGCTGGGTCGTATATGACAATGGCCGGGCGCAATGTCGTCGATCTGTTTTCGAGCCGTATTTCAGTTTCAGCCCGTCCTTCTGGGATTTCAAAGCTAAAGAAATCGCTATCGGCTGGGTCCATTATCGCTGCTTCTATTCCCTCCCCGATATTGATTGGCTTTGCCGTGAGCAGCCCGTCATTTGGTTCGAACGCATCATAGCTCTTTGTTGGAACGACGCGCACATTATAGACGCCAACGCTGTTGCCGTAGTGGTTGCTCACTCTAGCTGCGTAACGCGTGTCAGGCGTGGCGACGAATGTGTAAACAATATCGGCTCCCGCGGTCGTCTTGTGCACAGAGCCTAGGCTGGTTTTTTCTGCATCGAACAATTCGATCCGTGGCTCAAGCGTTGTGGACCGATTTTCTATTTCGACCCTGATCCAGTCTCGGTATTCCGCAGGCGTCGTGAAAGTGAAAAAGTCCGCGTCTTTCGGTGGATCAATCGATGCCGCGACCCACGTCTTCAATCCAAGCTGATTGGTCGACAGGCTGTCGTTGTTGGGTTCGCTTTCCCGCGCGTCGATCTCGATATGCCGAGGGGGTACGGCTTCCAGAGATTGCAGCGCCTGTTCCTTTCGAACTTCGACAACTTGATGGTTGAACGTTTTGGAAGCTTGCCGGGCTTCGCTGACTTTCTTTGCAATGGCTTGGTCGACCTGTTGTTTGGACGTGCTCGTCGCCGTATTCGTCGGGGATGCTGCGGCCGCAGTAGGCGTTATTGGGGAAGACGACGGCGTGTCAGTTGCCTGCATTGCCGTACGTACGAGCGCAACGATGTCTTCAACGCGCGATTCGTAATCACGTGCGTTTGCCTTGCACTGCAGGAACTGCTCAGGATTGAGGCGTCCGGCGTCGAGGACTGTGCAGCAGGTCTTTAGATTGATTGCCGTCATTTGAGCCCGTTCATCGAGCTCGGTCAGTTGTTCGCGACCGATCTTCAATTCGCCTTCGGTTTTCAGGAAGGAAACCTTTGTCGCCAATCCAACGGACGTTTGCTGAAAGATAGCTTCGCAGGGCGTCAGATTCGTTCTTAAAAGATCATAGCCCAAGTATAGCAATGCCATTGCGAACAAGCTGCTGGCGACCGCTACAACCTGACCAAATGAGCCGAGCCGTAAGCGCTTTTTGCGAATGCGGGTTGTCTGCTCTTCTTCAGGCATGAAAAACCTCAAAAAATAAAACAAACTCAAAATATTGGTTCGAAAAACGCTTTACTGAAAAAACGCGTGAATTGTGTCTATGTAGCGACGACCGATGTCGCGGCAACGGCTTCGGTTTGAGGCTGTATTATAATTAAGCTCAAGTTAAGCCCTGCACTATAGTCTCCTGCCCGAGGAACGCTTTTTCCGTGATTTTCTGAGTTTATCAGCATCCCCATATCCGAAATTTCGAACGGAGAAGTCCGTGCTATCGTTTCAGAGAAAACCGACGCAGGACCGCGAGATCATTCAAACATCGGCGGCCCCTTCTATGGCAGTTGTCGATAATCAAGTGCTGGCTGCTCTTGAGGATCTCGTACGCTCTAATCTAACGGCAAAGATTGCCGCTGATGGACGCTTGGGAGAAACGCTGGAACAGCTTGTCGCGCTTGTGAAGAAGTCAAATTCTGCACAGCTGCAGGCTGTGAGCCAGCTGGGTGCACAGGCCGGCGAGTCCGCCATAAATATGGGCTGGGTCTATCACGACTTCCGCGAAGTCGCGGACTCGACCAAATCGATTTCGGGCGCCGTCGTCGAGCTCGCGGCGTCTATCAGCGAGTTGGCGGAATCTTCACGCACCAGTACAACGCAAGCGGAATCCGCGCGGGATACGATGCGGTGCTGTACTGACGACAGCCGCGGCGCGATCGATGCGATGCAGGCTATTCAGCAGCGTTCCAGCCATATCGGAGAGCGCGTCGCTGAGTTGCAGACCGCTGTCGACCAGATCAATTCCATGACAGGTGCTATCGATTCGATTGCCCGTCAGACAAACCTTCTCGCGCTCAACGCCACGATCGAAGCTGCGCGTGCCGGAGAGGCCGGTCGCGGATTTGCCGTTGTTGCTTCCGAAGTAAAAGAACTCTCGGTGGAGACAGGCAAGGCGACCCAGCAAATTCGCAATTGCGTTGAGGCATTGACGAATGAGATGGCCGAGATCAGCGTTGCGGTTAAAGAGAGCCTGAAGTCCGTCGAGGCGGGCAGTGATATCGTTCGCCAGGTCAGCTCGATTATCGAGAATGTCGGAGACGAGGTTAGCGAAGTTTCCGAGCGGATCCGCGGGTTGTTCAACCTCATTCAGCAGCAGGAAGCTGCGACATCGGAGATCAGCCAAAACGTTGTTCAGATTTCCGAGAAGGCCAATAAAAACAAAGATGAAGTCGAAGCGATTGGCAAGCGTTTGCAAGAGTCTGAGAAGCTGACTGCCAACACGTTTGCGGCCAGTGAGATGCTGCCGGTGGAGAACTTTGGTCTCATCCGCTTTGGTGCCGATGTCACGATCTGGAAGCGGCAGCTTTGCTCGGTTCTGCTTGGTACCGAATCTGCACAATCTGTCAGCGGCAAGTTCTCTGTCTCTTCTGCTATCGAGGACGCGCGGCACTTGGCGGCTTCGAAACCCGCCCTCAAGCCGATCTGCGGCGAACTGGAAAGCTCGATGCAGCAGGCACAGCGTTTTGCTGAGAAGCTCATTAGCGAGATCAAGAACTGCAACTGGAATGAAGCAACGCCCGCGTATGTAAGCTGCGACGACGCGATCACAAAAGCGATCGCTGCTACCAACAAGCTCCTGGAACAAGCAGCCCGCTAAGCTCTGCGTTCTCCTATAGGAAAGCCCTGGCAGTCATAAACTGTCAGGGCTTTTTTTCGTCGCGAAATTTGTGTGCGGCGTATCAGACGGCGCCCATCGCGATCTTGAGGTTTTCATCGACCTTGTCGAGGAAGCCGGTTGTGGTCAGCCATGCCTGGTCGGGGCCGACCAACAAAGCGAGATCCTTCGTCATGAAGCCGCTTTCAACCGTGTCGACACATACCTTTTCAAGGGTTGTCGCGAACTTGGCGAGTTCTTCATTGCCATCGAGTTTCGCGCGATGCATCAAGCCTCTGGTCCAGGCGAAGATCGATGCGATGGAATTGGTCGAGGTTTCACGACCCTCCTGGTGTTGGCGATAGTGACGCGTCACCGTCCCATGGGCGGCTTCGGCTTCGACGGTACGGCCATCTGGAGACATCAGAACGGAGGTCATCAGGCCCAACGAACCGAAACCTTGCGCGACCGTGTCGGACTGAACGTCGCCGTCGTAGTTCTTACATGCCCAGATATAACCGCCCGACCACTTCATCGCGCAGGCGACCATGTCGTCAATGAGACGGTGCTCGTAGGTGATCCCGGCGGCCTTGAATTTATCCTGGAATTCTTTCTCGTAGATCTCCTGGAAGATGTCCTTGAAGCGACCGTCGTAGGCTTTCAGGATCGTGTTCTTCGTTGACAGATAGACGGGATAATTCCGCGCTAGGCCATAGTTCATTGATGCGCGCGCGAAGTCTTTAATTGCTTCGTCGAGATTGTACATGGCCATGGCAACGCCGGAGCCGGGGGACTTGAACACCTCGTGCTCAATCACCTGTCCGTCTTCGCCAACAAATTTGATCGTTAGAGTGCCGGCGCTTGGGAACTTGAAATCTGTTGCGCGATATTGGTCGCCGAATGCGTGACGGCCGACGACGATCGGTTGCGTCCAGCCGGGAACCAGCCGCGGCACGTTTTTGCAGATAATCGGTTCGCGGAAGATAACGCCGCCAAGGATGTTACGGATCGTGCCGTTGGGCGAGCGGTACATGCGCTTGAGGCCGAATTCCTCGACGCGTGCTTCGTCCGGCGTGATCGTTGCGCACTTGACGCCGACACCGTGTTTCTTAATGGCGTTGGCAGCGTCGACGGTGATTTGATCGTCCGTTCTATCGCGCTCTTCGATGCCCAGATCGTAGTACTCGAGATTGACGTCAAGATACGGGTGGATCAGCTTATCTTTGATGAACTGCCAAATGATGCGCGTCATCTCATCGCCGTCGAGCTCAACGACGGTGCCGGTCACCTTGATTTTTTGCATATGATCTGGGCCTCAACTGCCTTAATTCGGGGTTTCGCGGCGCACCTTAGCCGTCCGCCCAAGGCACAACAAGCAGACCGAAGGGCTAATCCAACCTTCAGCAAACGCCCACCAGGAGCCGCAAGAAACTTGAAACACGTTCACAACGACGGTTTGAAAATATCAGTCGACATAACTGGTGATCTACCAGTTCCGGTTATCTCAGGTTCGTCCGTATCGGTTGGCGCTGTTGTGCATGCCTGCCATGAAGGCTCAATCGACGGTGCCTTGGATCAATTTTCTCTGACGGGATTAGATCGGACCAGCCTTGATGATGTGCTGCGTTATTGCGCCGAGCGGCGATGTGAGGCCGACAAAGCGAGTTGTCCGGGATGCCGTCGCCGTATGGAAAGTCAGGGTTTAACCAGTTTTGACGCGTTCGCTCGGGATCACGCGGCCATTATTATCGGCGATGGTTCGTTACGATTAGAGGGGCCTGGCGTCCGTACTGCGCAATCCGAGAGTCTTGAGACCCTGGCCGAAACGTGGTCTGGCGAAAAGTATTGGTATTGGGCGCGGCGCGTTATTCGCAAACTACGTCACGGTATTCGTCGCGCCCACATTCAGGGGACCCCTTTCGCCGAAGAAGGGCAGACCCCGGCGGTTATTCTGATGGAGCCGCAACTTGCAGACAATATCGGTATGGTGGCGCGCGCCATGGCGAATTTTGGGCTCGATGAGCTGCGTCTCGTTGCCCCGCGCGATGGATGGCCGAATGAAAAAGCGCGGATTGCTGCATCAGGGGCGAATTACGTTATCGACGACGCGGTTGCCTTCGAGAAACTCTCTGATGCTACGGCGGATCTGACCTGGGTTTGTGCAACGACCGCGCGGCAACGCGACCTTCGGAAACCCATTTTAACGCCAGATCAGGCTGTTACGGAAATGTCACGGAGAATCTCCGAGGGACAGCGTTGCGGTATGTTATTTGGGCGAGAGCGGAATGGGTTGGAAACTGCAGAACTGGCTGATGCCGACGCCCTCATCATGATCCCTGTGAACGCCGAATTCGCGTCCTTGAACCTCGCACAGGCCGTTTTGATTCTGGGTTATACCTGGATGCAGGGCCGCGAAGAGCAAAGCCTCGGGCGTGTCACGACTTACGAAAAGCCGCTTCAAACCGGACTTAATATGGGAGCAGATCGTCCGGCGACGAAACAGGAGCAGCTTGGCTTCTTCGAACATCTGGAGAGTGAGCTTGATCGGCACGGCTTCTTTAACCCGGTCGAACGGCGGCCGATGGTCGTACGCAATTTGCGCACCTTGTTCACACGTATGGAGCCAACCGCGCAGGAAATCCGCACCCTTCGTGGCGTTGTTGCCACACTGGTCCGTGGCAAGGGTCCCGCGCGAAAATCTTAAGCAGCAACCGCCTTATTCAAGCCAAGTTTTCAGCAGAGCGATGCCCGGCGGGTGTGGCATGGACAACAGCGAGGCTCGGCAACTCAAGCTGAAGCCCACGTGCGCGGTTACGCTCATGAAAAAGCATGACACATCCGGAATTTTGAGCGACGTACACGTCAATAAAGCGAGCAAATCAAATCTGCGGCGGGCAGACGGGGGCTGATTGGAGATGCGGATGAATCGTAAGGCGGGGCTGGGTCTTGTTGGCGGGATCGCCTGCGTGGTGGCTGTTTTGTTTCCGGCCTACGCACAGGAACTTAGCGAAAAGTCCGTGCGCACGTTCATGAACTATGCGTGGCAGTTGGTGCCTTCACAGTTTACTCCGCCCAACGGCGATACGATCATGATCGATAAGACCAAGAAGGATGCGGTCATGGTCCCGATAGACGTTGCGCGTGAGGTTATTCGTGTCGGACGGCTTTCGGCACATGCGCAGATCTGCGACCTCAAGGAGGAGCAGATCTGTAACTATCAGTCGTTGATGCGGCGTGAGGTCAATAAAAAGTCCTGGAGCGAGCAGCAGCTTGTCTACATTTCCCAGCTTCACCTGACGACCGTCATGCTGCTGACGGGCAAGATCAAGCTCGTTGAAAAGGATGGCGATAAGGAAGTTGTCGTCGAAGAAAGCAAGGCGCCCGCGGCGGCGACTTGCACCGAAGAGCAGAAGGCCAAGGTTACGGAAGTGATCGCCACCTACGTTAAGGCGGGCCCGGATCTCAACGCCGATATCTGCAAATTCGACAACGCAGCCAAGAAATAGCGTACGTTTTTAGCCGGTTGACGTCCGCGTGTTCCGGTTGTAAACGCTTGAGGTCTTCACGGGGCCATGGTCGGCCCCGTGTTGTTTTTTGCGCACCTGCGGTATTGGCGGCGATTTGGACTTCCGGTTCAATGCGTCTCCGTCTTTACCTGTCGGCTCCGGCCTTCCGGTCGGCGCAGAGGAAGGGGCGCTCCAAATCAAAAACTATATGCAACTTAAATTGGAGTGCTAAGAAATGACGAAGCGCATTCGCGCCAAGCATAAACTTGACCGTCGTATGGGCGAGAACATCTGGGGCCGCCCGAAGAGCCCGGTAAACAAGCGTGAATCCAAGCCTGGTCAGCACGGCGATCGTCGTGGCGGCAAGCTTTCCGACTTCGGCCAGCAGCTCCGCGCCAAGCAGAAGCTCAAGGGCTACTACGGCAACATCACCGAGAGCCAGTTTCTCCGCATTTACAAAGAAGCTGTGCGTCTCAAGGGCTCGACGTCGGAGCATATCATCGGTCTTCTCGAGCGCCGTCTTGATGCTGTGATTTATCGCGCCAAGTTTGTACCGACGGTCTTTGCTGCGCGTCAGTTCGTCAGCCATGGCCATGTTTCAGTCAATGGCCGCCGCGTGACCATTCCGAGCTTCCGCGTTCGCATCGGCGACGTGATCGAAGTTCGTGAGAAGGGTAAGCAGATGGCGCTGGTGCTTGAAGCTAGCCAGAGCGCTGAGCGCGACGTACCTGACTATATCGAAGCTGACCACGGTAAGATGGTCGCGAAGCTTCTACGCGTGCCGGCTCTTTCCGACGTGCCTTATCCGGTGCAGATGGAGCCGAACCTGGTGGTCGAGTTCTACTCGCGCTAATCCGGCGTCGCGGGTGATCCCGCGGTTATGTCATTACGAAAAGCGGCTGGCCGATCAGGCTGGCCGCTTTTTGTTTGTGAAGGCTACAGCTTCGGTGTGGGTTTGTTAGCTCCAGCGCCGGTTCGACCACATCCATTGTTCGGGACTTTCCCGGATCCAGGCTTCGAACTCCTGCTGCATCGCTGTCATGATCCATTTGATGTCTTCGGACTGATTAGCGGTGCGAGGGACGCGCAGTTCCTTCAATTCAATTTCGAAGCGGCTCGAGGTCCCAATACGCTTGCAGCGTGAGAGCCAGAGACGTGCGCCGACGCGACGCGCAATCATGGCTCCGATGGCTTGTGTTTTGGCTGGCTGGCCGAAAAACGGCACTGGGATTCCGGTGCGGTCATAGAGATCGCAGACCATTCCGAGGCGGCCGCCCTTCCTCACGTAGTCCGTAATCACGCGCGCCGTTTTGCGGTCGTCGCCGTGGTCCCCTTCGACTTTGCCCCGCCCGAACAGGCCGCCAGTGTAAAGATCTTTGCGTTGTGCGCGTAGGTATTCGTCGACATATGGGTTGTTGACGGAACGGTAGATCGCGGCGGGATTGGCGTTCGCGAGCGTCAGCGGCCAGATCGCCAATTCCCAATTGCCCATATGTAGCGAGATGCCGATTGCCGGGCCTAGCTTGTCACGGTAACGACCGAACATTGCGGCGCTCGTGATGACGATGCGATCGGGTTCGGCGATGATACGATCGATCTGCATGGTCTCAGCCATGACGCGGCCGAGATTCTCCCAATGGGCCATACAGATCGCGAGCCGTTCCTCTTCGCTCTTCTCAGGGAAGGCGATCGCGAGATTGGCCAGCGCGCGATTGTGTCGTTTGGGGTTGATGCGGGGAGCCAGAAGGCGCCACGCCCTTGCAGATGCGGATGTCGCGACTTCCAGAGGAAGCGCCCGCACGACAGCGATGACGCAGCGCAGTACGACGTATTCCAGGCGAAACTGAATGTCGCGAAAGCGAGCGGCGGGTTTCATGCGGGTTCGTGACAGATTCTTTCCAGAGACGATGCGCGCCCGCCGGTTGATCCCCTGGCTTTCAGGAGCCTAATCCGCGCGGGCCGGGTAGCCTTTACAGTGTTGTGCGCCTGCTCGCAAACGTTGCGTCTCGCGTGTCGGCTTCACGCATGAGCGGCGGCGGATCACCGGCAGGCGCGAGGCCTGCAGCCATGATGCGGCGGCGCAGAGGAGAGAGTGCCTTGAGGGCGTGAACCCCTGCACCTCTCAGCAGCTGCACTGGGATAAGCTGCGAGGTAAGTGAGTAGTTGAGGAGATCAACGGCGCGGGCACGGCTGTTGACATCGCCATGGCGGGCGTTGTCGTAGCGCCGCAGGAGATCATCACTACCCAGGTCCTGCTTTTCCAGCTTGGCGGTGTGAAGAATGTCGGCAAGAGTGGCGATGTCCCTGAAGCTCAAGTTCAATCCTTGTGCACCTATCGGCGGGGCGACGTGTGCGGCTTCCCCTACGAGGGCAATTCGGTTTCGGCCCATGCTTTCTGAAGACATCATAGAAAGTGGAAACACGACGCGAGGGCCTAAATCGCTCAGTTTTCCAAGCAAGCCCTGTAGATTGTCCTCTAGCGTGTGCAAGAAGTCTGCTGCGCTGATTGAGGCGAGGCGATGAGCAACATCTGGGTGTTCAACCCAAATGAGGCTTGAGGCGCGCCCTGGCATTGGAACGGTGGTCATGGGGCCTGCACGACGGTGGAATTCTGTCGAAATCCCATGGTGCGGCACAGCATGTTTGAACGTGCATGCCAACGCGGCCTGATTGTAGGTGTGTGAGGCCGTGGCGATACCGGCGGCGTGCCGGCAAATAGACCGACGGCCATCAGCCCCGATAATTAGTTGCGTGGTAAGGGTTTGACCTTCCGCAAGAGTAAGAGATGCGCGGTCCGCATCTACCGCAATATCCTGCGCGCCAGCGCTTTCGATCACCGTCAATCCGTGGCCAAACCCGGCCGCAGCCTGTCTGAGCGCAGCAACAAGGGCCTGTTGAGGCACGTTGTAGCCAAACAGGTCATGGCCAATTTCGGATGCCTGGAAAACGACCTCAGGTGCTCGCAGCAGCGCGCCCGTATCATCAATCAGCCTGATGGCATTCAATGGCGCGCTTGCAGGCTCACAGGCCGTCCAGGCGCCGATGTTCGACAATAGTGTCAAGGAATTTTTAAAGAGCGCCGCAGTCCGTGTGTCGGCGCCGGTAGCGGCGGGATTGTGGGGCGCGGCGATAAGAGCGACGCGTAGGTCGGATTGGGCAACAGCGAGAGCGGCGGCGAGCCCTGTCGGGCCTGCACCGACGATGATGGCGTCGTAATCGGAAGAATTTCGCATTGCTTTAAATGGACTTTTTGTGCATGCGCCGGTTCTTGGTCGAGCCGAGCGATATTTCAGCGAGCAGGTCGTTTGGAGATGTTCAGATCTTATGCACATGGTCTCGCAGAAAGGACAAGGTGGCTCTGCGGCCCGTATTGCGGAGGTTGTACGCAAATCAGCTGGTGGAATTGGTGATAGTAGCAGATGCTATTTATTGTGGCGTTACTGCCACGAATCACAGCTGATTCGGGTCACACGGTCGAATGAGGTTTACGGGCGATCCGGCATTGGGATACCACTTGTGAAGCCAAGCCGAGGCTGGGACGTAAAATTCCCGCTGAGATGAGAAGGGACTTGGCACAGAGTCAATTCGCGGTGCCCAGTCTAACGGCTTGAGTGCCACAAGTGTTAGTAAACGGAGATGTTCAGTTATGATCGGGGGACTCTTCAAGACCACCAGCACGCTAGCGCTTGCGGCTGTTGCTGGTCTTATGGTGAGCGGCGTATCCGCTAAGGCTGCAGACCTTGGTGGCGATTGCTGCGCAGACCTTGAGGAGCGCGTTGCAGAACTTGAAGCAACGACGGCTCGTAAGGGCAACCGCAAGGTAAGCCTGGAAGTCTATGGCCAAGTGACGACCGCTGTGATGTGGTGGGACGATGGCTACGAAGACAACGTTTACGTTGTCGATCCGCAGACGTCGAACACGCGCTTCGGCTTCAGAGGCTCTGCTCGTGTTACCCCGGATATTTCCGCTGGTTACCAGATCGAGCTGGCTTGGCAGCAAGCTGACGCCACGAAGGTGCGCGAAGACAACGACGAGGGCGCGGATATGCCCGAGTTCCGTCAGGCGCACTGGTACATCAAGAGCGAGACCTGGGGTAAAGTTCGCGTCGGTTTCGCCGACACGGCAAACTCGGGCATCGCAGAAATCGACCTGTCGAACGCCAGCGTTGCTGACGGTATGTCGTCCTCGCAGGCTGGCTCGGCCATCATGACGAGTGACATGGGTGGCCCGGCATTCGGCAACTACGAGTTCAACCGCGCCAACGTCGTTCGCTACGACACGCCGACCTTTGGTGGTTTCGTGGTGTCTGCGGCCTGGGGTGAAGATGACCTTTGGGACGTTGCTGTCCGCTACGCCGGTGAGTGGGGTGGCTTCAAGATTGCTGCTGGTATCGCCTACGGTGAGAACACAGACCGCAACAACGGCGCTGGCCCTTCGGATGATCCGGCTGTTGAAGTGCTGAACGGTGGTTTGTCCATCATGCACTCGCCAACGGGTCTCTTCGTTACGGGTTCGGCCGGTACGCGTGATGCCGATGACTTCGCCGATGAAGAGCACTTCTGGTTCGTGAGCGGCGGTATCGAGCAGAAGTGGAACTCGCTCGGCAAGACCACGCTGTTCGGTATGGGCGGCGAGCAGGAAGACTCGAGAGATCGCACGGCGACCTTCTGGGGTCTGGGTGTTGTCCAGAAGATCGACGCTGCTGCGATGGATCTCTTCGTCAGCTACCGTCACTACGAACTGGACGGCGGTACAGTTGGCCTGTTCGGTCCTGAAGATCAGTTCGACACCGTTGTCGGTGGCGCACGCATCAAGTTCTGATCGATCTCACGATTGGCAGATTACGGAAAGGGTCGCTTCGGCGGCCCTTTTTGTTTTTTGAAGTCTGAAGGGGCGCAGCAGGTTGGCTTGTTCAGGCTGGATGCCCTCACAAACCGCGAAGTAGAGCCCCAATTATTGTGGATAAGACTTGCTGAGCGACCGTGGGCTATAGGCGCAACTCAGTTGCTGGTGCGTGCCAAGGCGTCTTGCATCAGCTGTGCGTCTGTGTCTGCTCATTGCTGCATCGATGATTGATTAAGTGACGATTTGAGTAGTGTGAGCCGTTGCATTTAACGATCAGGATTCGCATGGAAATTCTGCGGAGATCGCTTCCGAAAGAGAGACTGATCGGTGACACTACTCTGTAGTAATCAGGCAACATCCCTCAGATGGGCTGTTCATAAAGAGCGATGTTTACGGTTCTTTAGGCCTCATTTCGGACTATCATTGCAGGCCATTAACACGGTGGCAGTTTGGCCACTCATGTGTGCCTATGGCTTGTTGCATCTGCGGATATGTTTGAAACCGGGGTGCTAAGAGCGTAGCGTCAAGTCGCTGACACGAATCGTCAGCAGTTTCGCCAGAGAATGGCGATTATGGCGTGCAGTTCATCGACGCGTGTCGTGCGTCGAGACGCGGGTGCAAGGGCTTTGCAAGTCGGCCGCAGTGCGGTTCCCGCGGTTTTGTTCCTGTAGCGTTTGTAAGCTTTCAGAGTTCGGTTGAGTTTCGGGGTTGGTCAATGCTGTGCATCTTTGCGCGCAGTCTGCCCCCTGCCCGAGCCGTTATGGGGTGTGCGCGTCGCGTGTGCTCCGTTGTCAGTGCGAATTCACGATACGACATTCAAGACTGTTGGGGGACACCAATGAAACTGATGACTGGCGTTGCGATGTTCGCCCTCATGGCGGCATATGCGACGAATGCTTCGGCCGCCGACCTTGGTGGCGATTGCTGCGCAGACCTTGAGGAGCGCGTTGCGGAGCTCGAGGCAACGACGGCTCGTAAGGGCAACCGCAAGGTAAGCCTGGAGGTTTATGGCCAAGTCACGACCGCTGTCATGTGGTGGGATGATGGCTTTGAGGACAACGTCTACGTCGTTGATCCGCAGACCTCTAACACCCGTTTTGGGTTCCGCGGTAAAGCGGCGATCAATTCCGACCTGGAAGCCGGTTATAACATCGAGCTGGCTTGGCAGACTGCTGACGCTACGAAGGTGCGCGAAGACAACGACGAGGGCGAGGACGTCCCCGAGTTCCGTCAGGCGCACTGGTACATCAAGAGCAATACCTGGGGTAAAGTTCGCGTCGGTTTCGCCGACACGGCGAACTCGGGTATCGCGGAAATCGACCTGTCGAACGCCAGCGTTGCTGACGGTATGTCGTCCTCGCAGGCTGGTCACGACATAATATTCCTCGATATGGGTGGTCCGAACCTCGATAACTTCGAGTTCAACCGTAGGAATGTCGTTCGTTACGACACGCCAACATACGCCGGCTTTGTGTTGTCGGCTGCTTGGGGTGAAGACGACATGTGGGACGTCGCTCTGCGCTATGCCGGTGAGCTCCGCGGCTTCAAGATTGCCGCAGGTATCGCCTACGGTGAGAACACGGATACCAGCAACGGCGGCAGTGGTGTCGCGGACCCGGTTATCGAAGTCGTAAACGGTGGCTTGTCGATCATGCATATGCCGACGGGCTTGTTTGTAACGACGTCTGCCGGTCAACGGGACCGCGATAATTGGGACACGGAAGAGTGGTTCTGGTTCGTGAGCAGCGGTCTTGAACGTAAATGGTTCACGATCGGTGCTACAACGCTGTTCGGCATGGGCGGCGAGTACGAAGATGATGACGAGGCCACAGCTCACTATTGGGGTCTGGGTGCTGTCCAGAAGATCGATGCGGCGGCGATGGATCTTTACATCAGCTACCGCCACTACGAGCTAGACGGTGGTGTGAATGGTCTCGCTGATCCTAACCAAGACACGTTCGACACCGTTGTCGGTGGCGCACGCATCAAGTTCTGATCGATCTCATAAGATCTGATAGCAGAGGGGCCGCTCTAAAACGGCCCCTTTTTTCTGCCTTTTCGTTGACACGCGTTGGTCACGATTTGTGGTGGCATTATGCAGGTTTAGGCAACAAAAAGGCTTTCTGGCTCAATATCGATTGTTGTGGTCAGCTGGTCACATGGCATCAGGAACACAGGCATTTCAAGAAACGTTCACTGGGGCTTAACTACGATGGAAACATGCTTGTGTTTCGCGGGACTGGCACTCATGTTCACTCCAGTGCCGGAGTCCGTGCATTGCGGGGTTTGATGAATACTATGAAATGGGTAAAGACTCTGGGGGCCGGGGTGATGTTGGTTGGACTTGCCAGCCTGCCCGCGTTCGCCTTCCAGGAACAGCAAGGTGGCAGCGCTTCTACGCCGCCTCCTGCAGCTGCTGCGCCCTCCGCACCGGCTGCAGACGTGGCTCCGCCCGCTGCTGATTTTTCTGCTCCTAACGCAGCCAGTGAGGCGGATCGTGGTACCGAAGTCAGCATTCCTGGCCTCGGTAAGCTCGGCGTGTTGCCCAAGATGGATTTTGGTTTGGAGTTGCTCTACGGAGCGAATGGGCAGCAGGACAAGATGGAGAATGATCCAGGACCAGAAACGGATGACTTACGCATTCGCGGGTCGGTCAAGCACCGTTTCTGAATCGCGTAGATCTTTTTGGATCTGAATGTTCTGGGGCGCTTTTGCGCCCCTTTGCTTTTACGAAATCGATGATCAGCTTTGCTGATTCCTGAGTTCAGGGCAGGCGGCAAAATGGGCGCTATTGCACATGGCTGAGCGTTATGTCGGTTTGGCGAGCTTGGACGGACCGGAATGCGAAACGGGCCGGTACAAAAGTACCGGCCCGTCAATAGCGGGGCACGGTGATACCTAGAGCCCGTTTCCTCGTCTCACTGTGCCTCGGGGGAAGCAGGAGCCGAGAAGGTTTGCAAAGGTATCGCCCTGTGACCAGCTGCAAATCTTAGTCGCGCGTCACGCTGAGGATCTTGAAATCCTTGTCCAGCTTGAAGTCGTATTGACCATCTTTGCACTTTGCATCGTCAACTTCGAAAACGCCGGTTCCTTCGGATTCTTTTTCGTATTCACCGCCACTGCAGCCCCAAGCTGAGATAGTCTCTTTGATCTTGGCGGCTTCGGCATCGCTTGGTTTTTCGTCGGCGAAAGCCAGGGAGCTGCCGAGAGTCAACGCGGCGAAAGCCACGACAAAGCGCTTCATTATACATACCTCCTCTAATTTAACTGCATCGAACGGAGCGAACACTTCGTACAACGCAGATGCACTACGCATTTATGACGTGTTCGTTCCGTTCCTAAAATGCGGCCCATTGCCCGTATGTTTTCGGGAAATATTCCCCATTAATTCGGGAAAATATCCCTAGCGCATTTGAATCCCAGAATTCTGGACTTTATCCCTTTACATTGAATATTGCGCGTTGCGTTTCGCCCGTTGTGTTTGGGATCTTCAAGTAAAAAGATCCGGGGCGAATTGTGACGAAGCTAATGACCGCTTCGCCTTCTCCGTCAAATTCTAATGATGATACGCCGAGAGGGCGGACTTCGATATCGTTGATGACGATTTCGTTGATCCAGATGTTGCGGAAAAACTCAGGTCCTTCAATGGCTAACTCCTGAGATCCATCCGCCTTGATCGTGAGTTTATAGTATTTTCCAGATTCGAGTTCGTAGGGCTTATCAGCGAGTGGCTTTCCGGCTGAGAGGGTAATCGGATCTAAACGAACCGCCTTGCCGAGCAATCCCGATTGTGCGCTTGCCTCATTGCCAAAAGCTACAGCCGTCAAAACCAATGCGGCGACGGCGGCTAGAACTTGAAGTCGCATATATTACACCCTTCCCTAGCGCGTTCTGTATTGGGCCGTAAGTCTTCAATTGTGCACTTTAGTTTACGGCCGTTGCGAAATAACGTTCCGGTTATAACCCGTAACGTCTGGCAAACAATATGGGGAACGCATTCTAATACGCCATAGCAATTCACCCCGAAGTTTCTTCCTATGTTGGTGTCCGGAGTAGAGCGGCAACGGATGAGAGGGGGAAGCGCTGTGCGTGCTACGAGATGCGGGCCGAGCCAGATTTACGGCGTGGATTCACGTGAAACCTTTGACTGTCGAAAGCTGATCGCATTTGTGCATTGGACTGCGACCGCATGAGTGCTCTGGTGGTGAACAATAGGTCCGTGCAGGATCACCGCTCCGTGAGCTAATGGAGTGGAAGTCTCGGTTTTTTCAAAGAAATTATGGAACCTTTAGAGAGGGGCGGCGTTCAGCCGTCATCGTCGTTGCGCTCTTGGTAGAGAAAGCGAGCATGCAACATCCGCCATCGACCCGAGATCCTCGTCCCCACCATGACCCCGTGCCGTTTGTTTCGTCGCGGCGTGCATTGCTGACGGGGCTCCCAGCTTTGGCATTGGGTGCCGGAGTGGCATTTACGGCTGAGGCCGAGATGTCCACCGGTCAACGATCAGATCCCCGTGCGCCAGAGTATCGGGAAACTCCTCATATCCGGACGTTTTACGCGCTCGCCCGACGATAATCCTGCCTTGCCGCGCAACGGCATAAACGTGCAGGAGCCGAATAGATGCTCAAGAAGAAGCGTTCCGGTGAAGCCGGGACTGCAGTTCTGTCGGATTTCGCCAGAACGAGCGGCATGTCGCGGCGTCATTTCTTAGAGGCGTCAGGATTTGCATCAGCCGCGTTTGTGGGCGCAGCCACGCTGAAGACGCGTCGAGTTCGCGCGCAGCCTCGTCCGGCTCCCACCTCTCCCACTGACATCCAGTTTAAGAAGACAATCTGTCCCTTCTGCGCGGTGGGTTGTTCCATCTGGGCGGAAGTCCAAAACGGGGTGTGGATTGGGCAGGAGCCTGCCTTCGAGAGTCCTATCAACCTTGGAACGCATTGTGCGAAAGGCGCGGCGACGCGCGAACTCGCTATCGGCGATCGCCGGCTTAAGTATCCGATGAAGCTCGAAGGTGGGAAGTGGAAGAGAATTCCCTGGGACGTCGCAATCGACGAGGTCGGCGATAAGATTCTCAAGGTGCGCGACGCCAAAGGACCTGACAGCGTTTATTGGCTCGGTTCGGCCAAGTTCTCTAACGAGATGGCATATCTGCACCGGAAGTTTGCGGCGTTCTGGGGCACGAACAATACGGATCACCAAGCGCGTATCTGTCACTCGACCACCGTTGCCGGTGTGGCCAACACGTATGGCTACGGGGCGATGACGAATACGTTCAACGACATGCATAATTCCAAGTCGATCTTTTTGCTTGGAGCTAATCCGGCGGAAGCGCACCCGGTCGCCATGCAACATGTGCTGCGTGCGAGAGAGAACGGATGCAAGTTCATCGTTGTTGATCCCCGCTTTACGCGGACCGCAGCCCATGCCGACGAATACGTGCGATTGAGGCCCGGAAGCGATGTTGCCTTCATGTGGGGTGTGTTGTGGTACATCCTCGCGAATGGTTGGGAGGACAAGGATTACATAAATCAGCGGGTGTTCCGCTTCGAAGATGTCCGTAAGGAAGTGAAAAACTATCCGCCGGACGTTGTTGCCAACATCACCGGCGTTCCGCCCGTTCAGATTGAGCGTGTGGCGAAATTGATTTCGGAGAACCGACCTGGCGCTCTCATCTGGTGCATGGGGCTGACGCAGTCGACCATCGGCAACAACAAGGTGCGGGCGGCCTCCATCATCCAGCTCGCGCTTGGAAACATCGGGAAGCCTGGTGGCGGTGCCAATATTTTCCGCGGCCACGACAACGTGCAAGGCGCCACAGACCTCGGTGTTACCTGTGACAGCCTCCCAGCATACTACGGACTTAGCGAAGGAGCTTGGAAGCACTGGGCACGTGTGTGGGGTGTCGATTATGAGTGGCTCAAGGGGCGGTTTGCTTCCAAAGATCTGATGGAACGCAAAGGCATGCCGGTGTCCCGCTGGTTCGATGGTGTTCTCGAAGATGCCAAGAACATCGATCAGCCGAACACGATCGGCGCCATGATCTACTGGGGGCATGCGCCGAATTCGCAAACGCGCGGGCCAGATCTCAAAAAGGGAATGGAGAAACTCGACCTGCTGGTCATCATTGACCCGGTGCCGACGAGTTCAGCCGTTATCGGCGACCGGCAGGACGGGGTGTACCTATTGCCGGCGGGCTCTACGATGGAGATGTCAGGCTCGGTCACGAATTCGAACCGATCCCTGCAGTGGCGGGAGCAGGTTATAGCACCGATGTTCGAGGCCAAGAGCGATTACGAGATTGCTTATCTGCTCGCTCAGAAATTCGGCTTCGCCGACAAGATGTTCAACCAGGTTGAAGTGAAGGACAACGCGCCGGTTGCGGAGGATCTCCTTCGCGAATTGACGCGCGGATGCTGGACGATCGGTTACACCGGGCAAAGCCCGGAGCGACTGAAAGTGCACATGGCGAACCAAAGCCTGTTTGATCCAACGACGTTGCTCGGCATGAGCGGGCCCGTGAAGGGTGAGTACTACGGGCTCCCGTGGCCCTGTTGGGGAACGCCGGAGATGAAGCATCCCGGTACGCCGCTGCTCTACGATCTTACCAAGACTGTGGCGCAGGGTGGCCTTCCGTTCCGCGCGGCGTGGGGTGTTGAGCATGAGGGCGTAAACCTGCTTGCCGAGAACTCTTATCCCGAAGGTTCTCCTATCAAGGATGGATATCCGGAAATTACCGTCGCGGTGCTCGATAAGTTGGGCTTCGTGGATCAATTGACGCCGCGCGAAAATTTCATCATCGCGGCGATTGCGTTGGGTGATTATCACCCGCGCCTTCTTAAGATAACGGACGATGAAGCCGCGCAGCTCATGAAAGAGGGGGGGGGTGGTGCGGCGATGCCACCGAGTGCCAACGATGCAGAAGGTGCAGCCAAAGCGCAGCAACTCGGTTTGCGTGCGTTCGCGCCGAACGCGCGGGCGGCCATTGAAGGGTATCTTGCGCATCATCCGAACAAGACCAACGGTGCATCGAAGCAGGGCGATGGCGGTTCGCAGTCGAGTAGTGGCGAAACGGCGGCGCGCGACCAAGGCATGGTCGAGCCCGATACGGACGTGATCGAAAAAATCCTGAAGATCAACTGGAAGACGGACCTCTCGGGTGGCGTTCAGCGCGTAGCGGTGGCCAATGGCTTGGCGCCTTTCGGTAACGGCAAGGCGCGTGCGCTGGTTTGGAACTTCCCGGATGGCATTCCTGTCCATCGGGAGCCTCTCTACACCGTGCGGCGCGATCTCCTGCCCCGTTACAAGACCTATGAAGACCGTAAAGATTTCCGTTTGCCGACGCTCTACTGGTCGATCCAGAAGAACGACGTTTCAAAAGACTTTCCAATGATCCTGACCTCCGGACGTCTCGTTGAGTTTGAGGGCGGAGGCGATGAAACGCGGGCGAATATCTGGTTGGCGGAATTTCAGCAGCGGATGTTTGCGGAAATCAATCCCGAGGATGCTACTGCGCTCGGCATCCAAGACGGCTCGATGATCTGGATTGCTACGCCTGAGAAAGCACGTGTGCGCGTGACGGCCCAGGTTACGAAGCGCATCGGAAAGGGGGCGGTGTTTATGCCGTTTCACTTCGCCGGCATGTGGCAGGGCGAGGACCGATCCGACCGCTATCCCGAAGGCACAGTGCCTTACGTTATCGGTGAGGCCGCCAATACAGCAACGACATACGGCTACGACGTGGTGACCTTCATGCAGGAGACGAAGGCAACGATCTGCCGCGTCGAAAAAGCGTGAGAGACCGATCGGAGGTTAGTAAATCATGGCACGGATGAAGTTCCTATGTGACTCCGATCGCTGCATCGAGTGCAACGCGTGCTCCACCGTTTGCAAGAACGAACATGGGGTGCCGTGGGGCATACTTCGGCGTCGGGTCGTGACGATCAACGATGGTGGGCCGGGTGAAAAATCTATAGCTACGTCCTGCATGCATTGCACGGATGCGCCTTGCATCGCGGTGTGTCCGGTCAACTGCATTTATCAAACCGACATCGGCATCGTGCTGCACAACAAGGATATCTGCATCGGGTGTGGGTATTGCTTCTACGCGTGTCCGTTCGGTGCGCCGCAGTATCCGCAGGCGTCGAATTTCGGTTCCCGCGGCAAGATGGACAAATGCACGTATTGCGCGGGCGGTCCTGAAAAGCCGGGTTCGGAAGCGGAATACAAGAAGTATGGGCGTAACCGCATCGCCGAAGGAAAATTGCCCCTTTGCGCTGAGGTTTGTTCGACGCGCGCGCTGTTGGCTGGCGACGGAGATATCGTCTCGCAAATTTATAGAGAGCGTATCGTCAGGCGCGGTTATGGCGCCGGCGCTTGGGGCTGGTCTACGGCCTATTACAGTTCACAAGCAGTGCAAGGATAAGGAGGCAGGTGATGTCTGCGTATCGCGTTGCCGGTGGTCTCGCTGCAGCTTTATTGGCGGCCTTGTTGATATGGATGGCGACGTATGCCGCAGCGCCCAAGCCCATGGTGCTGCCGAGTGTCCAGATCGGGGGCGAACCTGGTGAACGAACCGTCTGGGTCGATCGTTCGAAACTGCTGTCCGACCGGAATGCGGCAGAGACGCTACCAGCGGTTGCTCGTCCGCAAGAGGATGTCGTGGCCGGTGGTACCCAGGCTGGCGGTTCGGTGTCCAATCCAAAGCAAATTGTGCAGAGCTGGAAGCTGGATAAAGCGGACAGCCAGATCCTGATTACTCCGGAGAAGCGCACTGGAACAACGTCACTTCCTTATCGCAATACGAACCTGCTGGAGCAGCCGCAGGGTCGCGACTGGCGGAGAGCCCGGAACGGTACAGTCGTCTATACGGGCGGTTGGTTGATCCTTGGAGTTTCCTTGGCACTGGCGCTTTTTCTATTCGCACGCGGGCGTATTCGTATCGCGGAAGGCCGGAGCAGCGGCACGGTCGAGAGGTTCAATCAGGTTGAACGTGCCAATCATTGGATGACGGCGACGGCGTTTGTTGTGCTGGCTCTTACGGGGCTCGTCGTTCTTTACGGAAAACCGCTTCTGCTTCCGTTCATAAGTCCATCAGCATTTCATGAGGTGGCTTCGATCAGTGCGTGGCTCCACATGGCGGCGTCGGTAGCGTTTGTCATTGGTGTGGTGGCGATGGCCTGGCTTTGGTTGCGGGAGAATTTGCCATCACGTCTTGATGTGGAGTGGCTCAAAGAGGGTGGCGGTTTTCTTTCTGACGGTCGTCACAATCCGCCAGCGCGTAAATTCAATGCGGGTCAGAAGATTGTCTTTTGGGGTGTTACGCTTGGTGGGCTGGCGGCGCTTATTTCCGGTGTCACGCTGATGTTTCCGTTTGCGTGGCTCGGCTTTGATGGGATGCAGTGGGCTCAGCTTGCTCATGCCGTTATCGCGCTACTGATGATCGCTCTGATCATCGGCCACATATACATCGGCACCGTCGGTATGGAAGGCGCGATCGATGCGATGTGGTCAGGGCGCGTCGATCGCAATTGGGCGAAAGAGCACCACAGTCTTTGGTATCGCGATATCAGTGGCAACTGGCGCGACCCGGACGGGACTGGGACCGAGCAAACGTCTTCCACGCATCACCACCACCCAAAGGCTGCCGAGTAAGAAGAATTTCGCAACACAATAATGAGGTTTGCCAACATGAAGACATTCCTGACCGGGCTGGCCATCACCGTGCTCATCGGGTCGCTGGCGTGGGTAGCGTTGGACCGGACACACATTTCTGTGGTGCAGGGAGCACTGTGGCATGGAGACACCCGATTGGGTCCACATCACGGATAACGGCTTGCCAAACGGGCGTCAGGGGAACTTCGTTGGTGCCGACATCGTTGGCCTCTTCAGGAGGTATAACGATGGATTCGATTTCACCGTTCAAGCTAGCGGTTTGCGTTTCGGTACTGGGATTGAGTGTAACAACGTCGGCCTTTGCAGACACGCCACCTCCGCCGGCGAATGCGGGGACGTTGACTTGCACGATTCCAGCAGATGCAGAAGCGCAGCGAAAGTTGCCTGAAGGGGCGACGGCTCTTTCATGTGAGTACGAAGCCCTTAGTGGGCCTGGCGGGCGCTTTGACGGTGTCATCAAGCGGATCAGCAGCGACAAGGAGGCTGAACCGAAGGTTATCCTGTCCTGGGCGGTGCTGGCTCCTACGCCGGACGTTGAGCTCAAGGATCTGGAAGGACAGTATATGGGGACGTTGAATTCTACATCTTCGTCGCCCGATGGTACGGCCGCTGGCTTGCGTGGAGGCGCTAACGACACGATCGAATTGCGTCCCGTGAGTGATCCGCTCTCACCTTCTTCGGAGCCCGCAATCTCCGTTTTGGAGTTGGCGCTTCATTCCATAAAGGCGTAGCACTGATCGTTGAACCAACTGTACCCGTGCGGAAATGACTTGGAACAGACCTTCGGCGCCAACGTTTTCCTCCGATATGGCCGATCAACGGCCGCTATAAAGGAGGATATCATGAGAAGGGAAGTTTTAGGCCTCGCTGCTATCGCTGTGTTTGCGTCCTCGCCGTTGCTTGCCGGCAATAGTGCGCAGCTATCATCTGAGCGAGGCGGTCAGCTTGCTCAAAGTCAAACTGGCGGTTCGAGCGGTAAGGCTCAAGAAGATGTGCACGCCCCGACAAATCGCGTCGGTGAGAGCGTCCCAACGATGAAGGCTGAGCCTAAGGCTGACACTCAGCAGAGTGGGTCTTCTACGCACAAAAAGGACGAAACCCAACACGCGCCGACAAACCGTGTGGGCGAAGCTGTGCCGGACATGAAATCGGATAAGACAAAATAACTCCCTGCCTGGAGGGCGCAGCGGTTCGCGAGACGTTCACTCGGTTATCGAGTGTGCGTCTCAGCCATTCTTTTCCGAACTATTCAAGAACGCGATGTAGCTCTGGTTTTCATAGTGATCGAGCTGCAGCGTTCCTATGAGCTGCCGCAGCGCGTTAGGGTCAGTCGATTCTAACGCGATACTACATAGAGAATGACCGTCAGCGTCGAGGCTCACGTATTCTGCATTGCAAGCTCCGAGGGACCATTTCACTCGATCCTTGTTGAGTTCGATGAGGGCCAACGGAGGGCAATGAGCTTGTACAAGTTCGATGAGTGCATGGGCCGAGAAACGTGTGCCTGCCTTGAGCGAAACAGAAAGGCCGAGTGGAGCAAAGAGGTGCTCTTCGACTTGATCTGCCGTGACGGGGAGTGGTGCAACGAAGCGATATCGCCAGCGTTCGAGGCAATCTAGCTGGCCGAACCGCTCTTTGACCTCTAACCGGTCCTCGCGCAGCTTGATGCTGATATGATCGTAGTTGTGCCGGACGATATAGGTCTGTGCACCCTGATCGCGCTCCGGTTTTTTTGCGCCGGGCAACGCACGTAGGCGTTCTATCAGATTGGCACCGTTGGTCGTGAAGATGCGAAACTCGTATCGGGCCGGTGAGACTGCGCTCGTTGTTTCGTTCATCTGCAACTCTCGATCAGCTTTCGGCGTCGCCTCTCACTTACGGAACGGATTGAGACGACCTTTGGTTTTGTTGTTGCCGCGTCTTTACAATGACAAGCACTGGGAAGCGAGTGGACCTGTTCGACATATCAGTGGTTTCACGGACACATGTGCCGGAACTGGAGATCACAATGCGGTTGCTGCTTGCTGCAGGGCTTGGCGGAGTGATCGGAATTGATCGTGAGCTGAAGGACAGGCCGGCCGGTTTGCGAACGCATATGATGGTCTCGCTGGCGGCGGCGCTCTTTACCATCATCACTTTCGAGATTTTCTATCAAGTTCGCGGAGAGTTTCCGAGCGGGAACGTTGATCCGATCCGTATCATCGAGGCGGTGACGGCCGGCGTCGCTTTTCTGGCCGCCGGCTCGATCATCGTCAGTGGCCGGAAAATTCAGGGGCTGACGACTGGCGCGGGGATGTGGCTTGCTGGTGCCATCGGGTTAGCTTGCGGTGGCGGATATTACTACGTTGCCATCGTCGCGGTCGTCATATCCATCGTGATTTTGGCATTCGTTAAGCGGCTGGAAGATCGAATTTTTCCGCCCGAGCCGCCGTTAGATCCTAAGAACAATGACGAGGCCTGAGATTGCTCCGCGAGGGTGTTTCAAGGACGCCCCGTGGCGGAACCTCACTCGTTTAGAGGCGTTTTACCCATTCGCCTGCCATGACTGGACTCTGCGCAAAGAGGAGGAATGATCATGAATAGAGAATCCCAAAGCGCGCCAGTTCTGACGACGAACGAGGCGCGTCAGGCGAAGAGAACCGGACTGATTTGGGTCCTTGCTATCTCGTTGCTGCTCGCATTGGCAGTGGGATTTGGTATCGGCGTCTATTGGCCGGGCGTTTTTGCTGGGTAATTCACGAAGGATGTCTCGTATGGGCGAACGGCTGAAGATTGACCGGGAAGCCGCCAAGGCGGAACCTGAATCTCAATTTCAGACTCCTGATGATCTCGTGGCGTCTGAAGGTTTGACGCGTGGTGAGAAGATTGCCGCGTTGAAGCGCTGGGCTTTTCTCGTCAACCGGCGGCTTGCTTCCGGCGATGAAGGAATGCCCGTTTCAGGCGCGCAGGAGGCGGCTGACGCTGAACTGTTGCGCAAGATCGAAAGTTCTCGCAGCGCGTTGATTGCGGGTGATGTCCCGGAAGAAGAGACCTAATCAATCTGCTGTCACATTCGCGCCCTGCCCCTACAGCGCGCGCAGAGCCACGATGCCGCTTTCGGTGAGCTTCACGGCTCTGCCTCTTTCGATCTCAATGAATGATTTTTCTTTGAGTTTATCGAGAGCTTCGTGGATTTCGGCGTCATCGATGGTGAGCGTGGGATCGGCGATGGCACCAATCATACGGCGAAAGCTCGTGTAGTCGCCGCGGTCGTTGCCGCTCTTCTCGATCGCTCTCAGGATTTCAATTTCACTTGATGTGAGGTCCATTTAGGTCCTCCTCATTGTGCTGGCCCAGGGAAGACGAGGCGTTGTGCATCATGCGGGACGCATCTGCTGCCTTTGCAACTCCGGGTGCGAGCTCACGACCTGATTACGCTCCACGTTTCGATTTGTGCGGTCCATCGCGGACGCTGTGGAGTGCGTGAACTGAAACGCCCCCTCAGCTTCACCGGTTCCGATGGCATGATGCAGAGCGCCCCCACAAAAAGTTGCCCGCGGCGAAGGGGAGCGACGCCGCGGGCCATGGGAGCTGGTGCAAGCAGGGGGAGGGGGAGGGGGGGAAACTTGCGACCGTGGCTCCAACTTACCCATCCCAATGCATCAGTTCGGCATGCGGTTCCGTGGGGGTTCGAATTTTTTTCGTTCGCTTTCGACTTTTTGGGTCCGGACCAAAGAACGGCCCGGTCACAGGTGAATGCTTGTGCAACATTGATGCGGAACTGGGCGCGCGCCGGGCCAGTTTTTAAGGAAGCCGCCGCTGAGGATTGCCTTGGCGGGATCCTAATTAACTGGAAGGGTTTGTGACATGCCAGCGCAATCAAAAGCCCAGCAGATGGCCGCAGGAGCCGCGCTAGCGGCCAAGCGCGGCGAGGCCAAGGTGTCAGAGCTTAAGGGCGCATCGCGGGAGATGTACGACTCCATGACGGAGAAGGAACTGGAGGAGTTCGCCTCCACTAAGCGCAAGGGCCTCCCGGAAAAGAAAAGCGAATGAGTAATAATACTCGCCCACGTTGCATTTCTGAGGTTTTCGCAGCTTGAAGTCAGTTCTATTCGGCACAGAACAGCCTGCGAGATGAGGTGTCCTGTGAAGGTGGTGTCGTATCGCGCTGGTTTTCTTATTCTATATCATTTATCTGAGATGAGTTCTGAGAAAATATTATTGAAATACTTCTGGCTTGGAACTGTCGGCTCGACTTTTCAGGCAGCTGACCCGCCATTTCACGGGAAGCTCTGCCATTGGGCATGTTTAATATCTTTGGCGTTTTTATTGGGATGCCAGCGTCTTAATAGTATTGTTGTGATGCAAATTTTACCGACAGGCTTCTGCTGCTGTTTTTTTACTCGTAGCTATCAAGAAAAACTTGTGACTGGCTGGGGATGTGCTAACGATCGATTGTGTGTAGAGCGTTTCAGTCAGGTGAATTTATGGGGAGCCAAAACCTGGCATCCATCAGCGGCGAGCCGATGCAATTTACCGCGCGTGTGCTCGTCGTGGAGGATGAGCCGATCGTGGGGATGGATATTGAATCCATCCTTGCTGCGGTTGGCTTTCAGGTTATCGGGCCGGCTGCGTCGGTGTCGGAAGCTTTGGAATTGATTGGAACGCAGGACGTCGATTGCGCTTTGATTGATTACTTGCTGACAGACGGCGATGCGCATGACGTCGTCGAACGGCTCATGGAAAATGCGGTCCCCTTTGCATTTGTCACTGGCCTCAGTCGAGATGCGCTTCCCAAGGCATATTGCGATGTTCCAACAGTCGGGAAGCCCTTTGTCGCCGCAGACCTGCTGAATTGTGTGCAGACCATGTACCTAAAGGCGCAGGTCGCCTAACAACCTCGCGGGTACAATTCCGCTGTGTGAGGCCAGGCCACCGCGTCGTCAGGATTCTATTTTTCTTCCCGTGCTGACACGCCAGAGCTCATAGGATGAGAGCAGCAGGACAATTGCGCCGATGATGATGGCGTTCGCTGTGCCCATCGGGTGGATGAATTCCAGGACGAACGGAGAGACGATCAGCCATGCTCCGATGAGTATCGTTGCCCACTCTTCCCACGGCCGGAATGCCGAGAGCGTCACCACTTCCGCAAAGATCAAAAGGAATCCGACGATGACGGCATTGCGTAGCGCCGGTGAGTCATCGGAGTAGTGCAGTGTCCACGGTGAGAGCAACAGCCAGAAGCCGAGAATCCAACTGACCCAATCCTGCCAATGCTTCGGAACGTGGAACGATGCGGGCATCTCTTGACCTCCAAATGAGCAAACCTCTGTCATCTGAGATAGGAGCGATGGAGAGGATACCCAAACATAACGCCCGTTAGTGGAACTCGGGTCCATGGGCCCAGAGGGTTAGTGAATAGCGGGCGTTATGGGTCACGGGCGTCACCCTGTGCAGGACAAAGCTCGGAAGGAGCATAGCCGTTCCGCATGCCCGCGAGGCGCGCCGCACGTTTCCGTCGGCATTAGTCTCAAGATCTCCGCCCGTATAGCTGTCGTCCTCACTCAGTTGCGTGACGATTGTCAGCTTGCGGTGACGGGCGAACTGGCCGTCGCCGATGTCGATGTGCCAGTCGAAGAAGGCTTCCGTCTCGGCGCCGTAATAGGCGACCTGCATCCGTTCGGAGAATTCCTCAAGCCCGAACTTGAAGTGATGCCTGTTGGCTTCCGAAACGGTGTCGAGCAACCGTCGGAAGACCCACTCATCTTTGTCGGTATCATCCAGCCATGTGATGCGGGCGCGGCGCGTATTGTCTTGCCGGGCCCCGTCGATCAGGCGCGCGTCGGCATAGGCTTTTTCATCGGTGGTGGAGATAATCTTTTTACATTCGTCGGGAGAAAATACGTTGGCAACTTCGATCGGCAAAAGCATGGAGCGGTGTGCCTAGCTAAGGGATGATGGGATCAATAAGACCCATCAAGTGGGTTGGCCCGATGCATCCTGCAATGGATGCGAGCCTCCCTTTATCGGCATACGGCTCCTCAGGATAGGTTGTGTGGTGCGCGGCGGACGCAGGAGAAGGCCAGCACGGCGCTGAGGCACATTAGGCTTGAAACAACGAGTGTCCCTGCCCCATAGGCTTCGATGAGCAACCCGAACGCCAGCGGAGCGGCCGCTTGGCCGATGCGTGTTGGCGCATTGATCAGGCCGACGCGGTAGCCGTAGTTGTCCGGTCCGAAGACGGCGAGGGGCACCGTGCCGCGGGCAATCGTGAGGATGCCGTTGCCCGCGCCGTGCAGAAATGTGAAGGGCAGCGCGAGGGCTCCGCCTCCGATGGCGACCAATCCCGCCCCTATCGGGTGAAGCATCATCGCGATGCGCGCACTGATCAGGGGATTGTATTGACTGAAGATTGCGGCTTCGGCCAACCGGGCGATGACCTGAGCCGGGCCGATGAGGGAGGCTGCGATGAGCGCTTGTGATGCCGTTGCGCCCGCGGCTTCGAGCAGACGTGGCAGGTGTGCGGCCATGCCTGCCGAAACCATCCACCCGACAGCGAAGGCGAACCCGAGCAGCATCATCGTGCGGTCGATGGGCACGTGCGGCTTTGCGGCGTGCGTCTCCGTCTTCACTTCGTGTCGCGGTGTTTTTGGTATGGCGAGCAGATTGAGGGGCAGACCGATGCAGATCTGCGCTGCCGCCCAGGCGAGGCACGTCCAGCGCCAGCCGATGGCATCAACGCCCCATGCGGAGAGCGGCCAGCCAACAGTGCTTGCCAGTCCGCCGAGAAGCGTAATGCCGGTGATGGCGCGGCGTGCGGATAATCCATAGATGCGGCTGAGTGTGGCGAAGGCGGCGTCATAGAGCCCGAGGCCCATGCCGATCCCGAGCAAAAGCCATCCCGCCCACAACGTGATGGGGTCATAGGCACAGGCAAGGGTGACGAGCGCGGCGGCGTAGACAAGGTTGGAGCCGGCCAGGACGCCCCGTCCCCCTATCAAATCTATGGTGCGGCCGACCTTGGGCCCGACGAGGCCGGAGACGAGAAGCGCCACGGAGAAAGCGGCGAAGACCATCGTTGAGCTAATATTCAAGCTCTTGGCCATCGGGTCGCCGAGGATGGCGATAAGGTAATAGCTTGACGCCCAGGCGAGCATTTGGGCGAAGCCGAGCGCGACAGTGATCCCGACCCGGGATTTTTGAGAAGCGTCAGTCACGTGATTGTCCTTGGTCGCCCTGATCGACAGGGACCGGCGTCCTGAGAATGGAGGGACGGCATTGCCGGCGCGACGCTGTGTTCGGCCCGCCGTGTCGGGTTGCCTAAGGCTTTAGGACGGGCGGCTGTGCCGTCGCGTTTCATGGGCCATGGCTGTGCGTTGCTCTGACGAAGAGTCAATGATACGTCCGGAACTGTCGAAATAAGGCGGGTTGCCGCTGGGTGTCGTTCCTTGTTTTTCCCCTCCGTTGAACGGGAACGACGCAGTGCAGCAATTGATCATAGCAAAGAGTGTGGCTGCCCCTGAAGGCAAAACGTCTCATACTTAGGATGATGCCGTGACGCAGGACGATCGGACTTTTCCCGCACTGAACGCGGAACATCTGCATCCGCTCGATGTCGAGCGGCTCTTTCCGCTTAAGCGCTCGACGCATCCGCCGCGCATTCTCATGCTTTACGGATCGTTGCGAGAGCGCTCCTACAGCCGCTTTGCGACGTTGGAGGCGGCGCGGATTCTGGAGCGGCTTGGTGCGGAGGTCCGCATCTTTCACGCCAACGGTTTGCCGTTGCCGGACGATACGCCGACGTCGCATGAGAAGGTGCAGGAGCTTATGGATCTGATGATCTGGTCCGAAGGGCAGGTGTGGTGTTCGCCCGAGCGTCATGGCTCGATGAGCGGCACCATGAAAACGCAGATCGATTGGATTCCGCTCTCGAAAGGCGCGGTGCGTCCGACGCAGGGCAAGACGCTTGCAGTGATGCAGGTGTGCGGTGGTTCGCAGTCGTTCAACGCTGTCAATCAGATGCGTGTGTTGGGCCGCTGGATGCGGATGCTGACGATCCCCAATCAATCTTCTGTCGCGCGCGCCTTCAACGAGTTCGACGACGCGGGCCGCATGCGCCCGTCCTCTTATTACAACCGCATCGTCGATGTGATGGAAGAACTGGTGAAGTTCACGCTGCTCACGCGCGATGTGTCCGCCTACCTCACCGACCGCTACAGCGAGCGGGTGGAAAGCGCGGAAGCTCTCTCAGCGCGGGTCAATCAGGATGGGATTTGAAGGTGGTGGTGTTGTGAGCTGCCTCTCGTTAGCGCGCTCTGGGCCTCTCTGTTATGCTTGGCGGCAACCAAGGGGGAGGATCTGGCCATGCGGTTCATTATTGGGCTCGCGATTGGCATCATAATTGGTGCCGCGACTTCTGGTTACGCGCAGACGGTTGTGGGCACAGGATATCTGATCGGGTGGGACGTAATCAAAGATGGAACTGTGATCTGTTCGGATCCTTTCATATGGGAAGGGACAATGGAACTGGAGTGTGATTAGTGCCTAAAGGCCCTAAAAGGGCAAAAGCGCTCTGCTGACGTCGCCAGAAAGGCGGTCGGAAATCCCAAAAAGGGCCACGGTAAGCGTGGAAAACAGGTCGATAAGTAATTATCTGTTGACATTTTTTCTGAAATATCGGCTTTTGTTGATTGTTTCTCAATTCAACGGAGATTCCGATGGTCGATGCGGTCAATCCCGCTCAGCAGCTTGCGGATGAAGAGTTTGCACCAAATCTCAGACCGCTCGTGCCACCTGCTCTGAAAAGGGCCTATGCCACCGTAGAGCACGTCATTGATGAACAACCTTGGCTCGCAACGCCAAGCGCTCGATACGGGCGGGGCGATCTTGTTCGTCTAGCGTCCGAATACGAGTTCTACAAATTGATTCAGACTGGTGCTCTACCTTTTGAGCCTTCTTGGGAGCCCTATTCCAGACCGACTGGAAAGCATCTGGTGATGCGTACAAAACGAGCGCTGATAACAATCAACCAGGTTGAGTCGCCATCGACGATGCCACGCAAGGCCGTCTTTCGAAATACTTTTGGTCTGCCCAACACAAGCTTCCTCTTTGAGGATTGGAATCGCGAGATTGAAGAGCGCGCAGATCGGAAACACTTGCTGCTCGTTCATGGGTATCAAGAGCTTACTTTTTCAAATCTTGCGATGCCGAATGTGGAGACCAAGCAGATTGCATGGAAATCAGCAAATCTTTTGGATTTGCCGCACCAAGTTACCGAACCTGCGAAAGACGAAGGCCCCACCGACTCACCTGATCCAGAGGCCATCGAGAATATAATTCGCATGATCAACGATAACGACCTTGGTAATGAATAGAATCGTTCAATTCCCTGCGCGGGAAGGCTTCATTCCGCAACGCTTGAGCGAAGCAAGACTGTCGCTAATGATGTCGCGGGCAGATCTTGCGCGCAGACTCGGCGTGACAGGACAAGCTATCGGGTACTACGAGACGGGAGAACGCTGTCCGGACATGCAGACATTGTTGCGCCTTTCTGAAGAGTTAGAGCAGCCGGTAAGTTATTTTCTTAAACCACATTCTCCTATTTCCGGCGTTGTCGGAGCCCGTTTTTTTCGGAAAATTGGACCAAAGAGCAATAAACTAAACCAGTCTCTCGATGTGAGAACGAAGTGGTTATGGGAGAATGTACAGTTTCTGCTTCGCCATGTGAGACTACCATCACCAAATATACCGCTCGTAGATGGTCCTGCGAACGACTCCTACACGCTTTCTGAAATCGAAGAAATTGCTGAACGAGTTAGGCGGACATGGGGGCTTGGTGATGGCCCGATAGCAAACATGATTGCGCTGCTTGAGACGAATGGCGTAATCGTCTCACGCTTCGAAGTTGGGCTATCTGGAGTTGATGCCTTTTCGGCCTGGATTGATGGACGCCCATACATTTTGCTTGGATCGGACAAAGGTTCCGCCGCACGCTCTCGTTTCGACGCTGCCCATGAACTTGGACACATGATACTTCATAGGGACATTTCCCAAGAAGATCTTGATGACAAAGCAATTAGAGACCGCATTGAGAGGGAGGCGAATTGGTTCGCGAGCGCTTTTCTCGTTCCTCGTAAAGCCATATTGGCCGAGTTTTATTCGACACGGTTGCGCCATCTGGAGGGTTTGAAACAAAGGTGGCGAGTATCAATGCAAGCTCTCGCACACCGTGCTCGTGACGTCGGCGTAATTGATGATGACCAGTATATTCTGTTTCGGAAGCAGGTCAGCGCAAGAAAACTTCTGACTAAAGAGCCTCTTGATGATGTCTTGCCACTTGAGCAGGCAACCCTGCTGCTGAAAGCATGGCGCTTGGTCATGGAAAGAGGCGTTGTCGACCGGGTAAATTTCGAACAAGAGGTCGGTTTTTCACTTGAGATAGTGCAGCGCCTAAACGGGAAAGTTCCTGAGCAGCGGGAAGTCAAGCCGGCAAATAACGTTACGTTGCTCCATCCACGCAACAAGAATGCTTGACGCTAAGCATGAAAATTTACCCTCTGTGGATTGCCGCGTGCCGATTGCGCAAATGCTGTGGGGCCTTACCAAAAGTCCCACCCCTCTACATCTTCCCCTCCGTGCAAGATCATGACAATGCTGGGAGTTCGTGCAGACGGACGATGCTGATCAACGGGGTGGATTACTAAGGTGGCGCAGGGGAACAAGTTTCAATCCATCGCTATACTGGTCGTCGCTGAAATTCTGACATTGAGCCTCTGGTTCATCTCCGCGGCGGTGCTGCCGGAGATGGTGGCGGAAAGTCAGATGTCGCCTATGCGCCAGGCGCTTCTCTCCAGCGCGGTGCAGGCCGGGTTCGTCGTCGGTGCGCTGATCTCGGCGTTCCTCGGGCTGGCGGACCGGTTCGATCCGCGCCGCGTCTTCATGGTGTGTGCGGTGACGGCGGGTGTGGCTAACGCCGTTCTGCTCGTGGCTCCTATCGGCGGCGTGCTGGCGATTTTCATGCGGTTCGTGACCGGCGCGCTGCTCGCGGGGGCTTATCCCGTCGGCATGAAGATCGCGGCTGGGTGGGGCACGAAGGATCGCGGGCTGCTCATCGGTCTTCTTGTCGGCGCGGTGACGCTGGGGTCTGCCTCGCCGCATCTGGCCTCGCTGCTTGGCGGCGCAGACTGGCGGACGGCGGTGAGTATCACATCCGTTGCAGCTATCCTCGGCGGGTTTCTCGTTCTCGCAAGCGGTCTTGGGCCGTATCACGCCCGGGCCAAGCGCTTCGACATCAACTGCATTAAGGTCGCGTGGACGGACCGGCGCATCCGGCTCGCTTATGGCGGCTATCTCGGCCACATGTGGGAGCTTTACGCCATGTGGGCGTGGATCGGCGTGGTGGCGGCGACGTCCTATAGCGCGACGATGCCGAACAACGAGGCGGTGGAGTTTGCCAAGCTCACGGCGTTTCTCGCGATCGGGCTCGGCGGTGTGGCGTGTGTGATCGGCGGGCTCTTTGCGGACAAGATCGGTAAGCCAGAAGTCACGATCATCGCCATGGTGGTGAGTGGGGCGTGCGCTGTCGGGACCGCGCTGACGTTCGGTGGTCCGGCGTGGCTGACGTTCGTTCTGATCCTGCTGTGGGGCATCAGCATCGTGCCGGATTCTCCGCAATTCTCCGCGATTGTGGCGGATACGGCGGTGGCGGAGAACGCGGGCAGCCTCATGACGCTGCAAACGGCGCTGGGTTTCGCCTTAACCATCCTCACCGTGCAGCTGGCGCCTTTACTTGCGGAGACGACCGGCTGGCCCGTCGTTCTTATCATTCTGGGGCTGGGGCCGGTGTTTGGCGTCTTCTCGATGTCGCGATTACGCCAGCTTACGGGCCGCAAGCCGACCCCGTCTCCGGCAAAAACATGAGTGTGATCAGGGGCGAATGGAACGAAGTTCATCCGGCGCGGTTCTCAAAACGTACATTGACTCCCCATGTATGATTTTGAGGTTCCCCAATGGCAGAAATGGTTGCAATTGGTTTTGATAACCCGCAGGAAGCCGATCAAGTTCTGACCGACCTCCGCCGGATGCAAAAAGAGTATCTGGTTGATCTTGAAGACGCCGTTGTTGTGATTAGACAGCCCGACGGCAAAATACAGCTCAAGCAAAGTGTGAATATGGTCCGCATGGGCGCGGCGACCGGCGGATTGACCGGCGCGCTCTGGGGCACGCTCGTGGGACTGCTGTTCCTCAACCCGCTCGCAGGTTTCGCGATTGGCGGGCTCGCGGGCGCCGGTGGCGGTGCGCTGTCGGGCACGCTCGTCGACTACGGTATCGACGACAAGTTCATCGAATCTCTGGCGCAAACGCTCCCCAACGACAGCTCCGCGTTGTTCGTTCTGGTGCGGAAAGCGCAACCTGAGAAAGTCTTGGCCGAACTCTCGAAGTTCCCCGGCCGCGTGCTGCGCTCGTCGCTGTCACCGGAGCAGGAGGCACGGCTGCAGGAGGCGCTGTCGAAACACACGGCGGCCAACGATGCAGCGGCCGCACCTCAATCCAAGGCATCGTAAGCGCAGGCGGGAGAGAGGCCTGTCGCTCCTCTCCCGCTGATCCCCGTTAGGTCAATTCCAGCAACGCTTTTTGCATCGCCGGCAGAATGCCCGGCTCGTTGACGTCGTGGCCCGCGCCATCGACGAGTTCGAGCTTGGCATGCGGCCAGCGCTGGGCGAGGGCGTAAGCCGCCGAGGGTGGGCACAACAAATCGTAGCGGCCTTGCACGATGGTTCCGGGGATGCGTGCGAGCGCGTGCGCGTTGGTGAGTAACTGGCCGTCCTGCAGGAAGAAGTCGCTGGCGATGTAGTGCGCTTCCATTAGCGCTGTCGGGGGCAGTCGCGCTTTTTTATCGAAGCTCGTTGGAAGTTTGGCATTGCGCGGCGCAAGCTGCGACAGCGCGCGTTCGTAGGCGTTCCACATGTGCGCGGCGGGGGCGTAGACGGCCGGGTCGGGATTGTTGAGCCGGGCAAGATAGGCTTTGAGCGGATCGTCGCGCTCCCGCTTATCCAGGAACGCGACGAAGGCGTCGTAGAGTTCGGGGCGGAAGCGTTTCGGGCCCTCGATGAACGCCCATTCGACTTCCGCGCGTGTCCCCAGGAAAACGGCGCGCAGGACCAGTCCGGTGACGCGCGCCGGGTGGGCTTCGGCATAGGCGAGCGCGAGGGTCGAGCCCCAGGAGCCGCCGACCACAAGCCACTTCTCGATCCGGAAGTGTGAGCGGATGCGTTCGATATCATTGATAAGGTGCGCGGTCGTATTGGCGTGGCGCGCGAGGTAGGGATGGCTGCGGCCTGCGCCGCGCTGATCGAACAGGATGGCGCGGTGGCGTTCGGGATCGAACACGTTGCGGCTCGTGTGCTGGGCGCCGCTGCCCGGCCCGCCGTGCAGGAACAGGGCGGGGACTCCGTCGCGGTTGCCTACCTCCTCGACGTAGAGCCAATGCCCGTCGCCGACATCCAGCATGATCGCGTCATAGGGACGGATCTGCGCGGGGCGGATCTCGGGTTTCTTTTCTGCGGCTTCAGTCATAAGGGGCGTGCGGCCTCGCGGTTCAGTTGATGTCATCCGCGCAGACTGCACGACTTCGCGCCGGTGCTCCAGTGCTGCCGGCGTTCGCTCAAAACGTTCAGAGCAGGCTCTCGTTCATTCCGCCGCGAGTTGCTCGGGCGAAAAGTGTCCGCACCAGTCTTCGGCCGCCACAACCGGCCATAAGCCGTGGCCGAGCGGATCGGGCTGGTTCACCGGCGGGTTGAAGCGGCATAGACCGTGTTCGTCCTCAGCGGTCGCGTCGTTGAGTTTGTGGTCGTCATAAAAGCGACAGCTCTCGCAAGCGGCTGTGTGTGAATTGGGCATGGTTTACTCCATCGATGGTCAGTCTTTGGTCGATGCAACTTTGAAATGCGCGGAAGCCGCACTTGGTTTCGTGCGGCCGGCGGCGCAGGGGCTTGCCTTGACCAGATGGCGGTGTGTCGGGCGGTATGGTTCGCAGCTCACGCGCTGGGGAAATTCGCGGCTTCGATCTTGTTGCCGTCGGGATCGTAGACGAACGCGGCGAAGTAGGGCGTCATCGCGGCTTGGCGCGGGCCCGGTGCTCCAGCGCTGATGCAGCCTTCCGCGAGTGCGATATCGAAAAAGGCGCGCACGGCGTCTTCGGTCGGTGCGCGCAGGCAGATGTGGAAGCCGGTATCGGCGGGCACGCCAACGAGGGTGGGCCGTTGATTGAGCCAGAGTTCGGGATAGCGCTTGCCGAAGCCGATAGCCGTTTCGCGGGTGACGAGCCGCGTCAGCCCGAGTGGGGCGAGCATGCCTTCATAGACTTTGCCGCTGAGCTCCAAGTCGCGCACGGCCACCGAGACATGATCGATCATTGCGCCGCCTTTCTTGAGTGATGTGGCACGTGGTTTCCCATAAACACTGTCGGCCGCTCACGAACTTTCTTTGCGCCGGATTGGAGGCATTTGGCATGCCAGATTGCGAGCCCTCGCAATCAGATGTGCGAGCGCGTCGAAATTTGGTCAGCGAGCCTGAGTATGTCATAGAACGCGCAGGCGAGGCTTGGTCCTCGCCCGAAGATCGATTCAATGGGGGATACAAAATTGATGCGATATCTTGCGATGACTCTCTCGACGATCCTCGTGACGGGTTTAATGGGATCATCTGCCTTCGCGCAGTACCCGGAGCCGGACACCACCCCGGCACAGACACAAGACCAGGCGCCGGCTGCGGCTCCGTCTGGGCCGGCTGCAGCACCTGCGGAAGAACCCGCTCCGACCGAACCAGCGGAGAAGGCTGCGGAGCCTGCCGCCACGCCATCAGAGCCGGCTGCTGCCCCGGCAGAAGAGGCGGCTCCGAGCGAACCTGCTGAGAAGGCAGAGGACCCTGCGGCAACGCCGTCTGAACCGGCTGCTGCACCGGTGGAAGAACCGGCTCCAGCCGAGGCGCCGGCTGAAAAGGCCGAGACACCTCCTGCGGCTCCGGCCCTTACGGCGTCGGACGTCGACGGTCTGAACGTCGTTGACTCTGCAGGGAAGGAACTCGGCAGGGTCGTCGGTGTGAACGAGGCCGATGGTAAGGTTTCCAGCGTGGAGGTTGAGACCTCCGGCATTCTGGGCTCGGGCTTCTTCGCGACGACCTACGTTCTGCCGATCGACAAGATCAGCAAGGATGGCGACAAGCTCTCAGCCTCGCTCACGAGCAAAGAGGCTGAGGCGTTCAAGAAGAAGTAGGTTTCGAAGCCAGCGTATTGGGCCTAACGACGAGCGAGGACGCACCGGTTGCAGACATGCGCCGGTGCGTTTTTGTGTTTGGCGCTAGCGCGTGTGCGGCGACTGCCTCGTGCCGAGATGGTACGCGCATGCGTTCACGCACCCACTACCGTCATCCCGGCATTTATTGCCGGGATCCAACCCTCGGCTGGGGTGTCCGTTGCGCGGTTTTGCTTCACCCGTCGCGTCGGCAACCGCTGATCCTTGGATCCCGGGGACAAGCCCCGGGATGACGGATGAGATGTTTTTCTCGGGTCTTGCCAGCCACGAACGCTTGCGTTCACTGCATACGCTTCACGCCCTCAACACCCACCACGGTCATCCCGGCATTCATTGCCGGGATCCAACTCTCGGCTGGGGTGTTCGTTGCGAGGTCGTGCTTCACCCCTCGCGTCGGCACTGAACCTTGGAGCCCCGGGATGACGGTTGAGGTGAAGCTAAAGCTTCCTGAGCGGCGCGACACCCGGCAACGAAGGATAAAGATCAATCCAATTCGGATTGTCTCGCTCGATGAGGTTCAGCTTCCAATCGCGCGGCCATTCCTTCAGCGTCTTTTCACGCTGGATCGCCTGCTGCACATTGGGGAGTTCCTCAAACCACACGAGGCGATGAATGGCATACCGTCGCGTGAACACCGAGCCGGTTCCGTCGCGATGCTCTTCCACGCGCCGGACCAAACCGTTCGTCATGCCGATGTACAGAGTTCCGCGTGGACTGCTGGCGAGAATGTAAACCCAAAATCGGCGCATGCGGATCTCCTGCATCATCGGAGTATGCCGTGCCCTGGCTATCTTTCAACGCCCGCCACTGTCATCCCGGCATTTGCTTGCCCCGGCATTCATTGCCGGGGTTGCCGGGATCTAACGTGCCGCTGGGGAAACCGTTGCCCGGTTCTGCTACCCCCTTCGCGCTGGCAATCGCTGAACCTTGGATCCCGGGGACAAGCCCCGGGATGAAAGGCGGAGTTGTTTGCAGGGAAGCCGTCCGCCACGAACGACTGCCTTGTCGGCTCAGGCGTCACGCCCACCACATCCGCGACCGTCAGCCTGCCATCCTAGCCTTTGCTCACCAGACTCCGCACGTCCCCCACTCCCCAACCGTCATCCCGGCATTTGCTTGCCCCGGCATTCATTGCCGGGGTTGCCGGGATCCAGAGCAGAGCTGGGGAGTCCGTTGCGCGGTTCTGCTGCCCCCTTCGCGCTGGCAACTGCTGAACCTTGGATCCCGGGGACAAGCCCCGGGATGACAGGTGGAGTTGTTTGCAAGGACTCCCTCCGCCACGAACGACGGCCTTGTCGGCTCAGGCGTCACGACCTCCACATGCGCGACCGTCAGCCTGTCATCTTAGCCTTTGGTTGCCAGCCTCCGCACGTCCCCCACTCTTCAACCGTCATCCCGGCATTCATTGCCGGGATCTAACGTTCTTCTGAAGAGCCGTTTCGAAATTGAATTTCACCTCTCGCGTCCCGATGCAACATCCCACAGGAAATCCGGATATCGGACATTGACACCGTTGCTATGCGGTCGTCACGGTGCAAACGTTGCCCATTGCCTTAAGGGGGGGTGTTATGTGGCGAGGATTTGCTCTGGCTTTATTTCTTTTGGGCGGTTGTTCAACACCATATCAAGAAATGGGCTTTGCTGGTGGCGTCGGTGCTCAGCAAATGACTTCGGATACATTCCGGATATCGGCGCGGGGGAATGGTTACACGGGTAGAACGCAGGTTCAGGACTATCTCATGCTGAAGGCTGCGGAGACGACGACGCAGCACGGCGGCACCCACTTCATTGTGATCGATGCAGCGGATGCGTCTGGAACTTCGCAAATCGTTACAGGTGGGACTGCGACGACAACGTATAACCACAACGTTGCTACGACAAACTATACCCCGCCAATGGTCCATAATGTTTTCAAGCCGGGCCAGGATGCGTATATCCGAATATTGAATATCGGTCCGGGCCAGCCGGTACCGGGAGGCGCAGTTTCAGCTTCGGAGATAATTCAGTTTGTCGGGTCGCGTGTGAAGCGGGGATGAAACTCGCCAAGGTAGAATCCCAATATGGAGATGATTTATGGGTATGATGGAGGAAATTGAAAAGTCTCTAAAAAGAATTCAGGGATTTGATCCATCGAAACTGTCGCGAGAGGAAGATCTTGGCAAGCAGCTGAGTTTTTCTGAAGCGGTTGAGCCGGCTCGAAAGGTCGTAGCTTTATTTAATCAGTTGCCCATTAGTATTCTTTCTGAACTGCCGTCCCAGGAATTAAACAAGCTGAAGACGCAAGCCGATAGTGTGTTCAACGTTTTTGGAAAGTGCCTGGAGTTCAGCAGTATTGGTGAGACTGAAGGTGGGACGCCAGAGCAACGGCGAAACGCTATCCTGAAGGAGGTGCAAAATTTATATCAGCAGGCATTTTCTGGGTTGCATCCGTTTATTTCGTTTGCCAGTAGTAGGACGGTAGACTTCAGCAATCTCCAAGTGCAGGGTCGCGCTGCAATTCAAGCGATCGAAGATAAAGCTGATGAACTCACTGAGGCTCTTCAAGAAAGATCCAAAGAGGCTGCTTCAATTGTAGAAGAGGTGCGGCGAGTGGCTGCTGAGCAAGGTGTTTCTCAGCAGGCTATTTATTTCCGCGAGGAGGCGGACGCGCACCGTACTTCAGCAAATTCGTGGAGAATAGTTACTTTGGTGGTGGCGGGAATTCTAATTTGTTTGGCTGTGTCGAGCATGTTTATCCACAAGTGGGAATATCTGGCGGCGGATAATATACAGAACGCGCTGCATGTGCTTGCCGGAAAAATATTGGTTTTTGGTACAGCGGCGTACTTGTTGGCTCTTTCAGCGCGAAATTATTTATCCCACAAGCACAACGAAATAATTAATCGGCATCGACAAAATGCCTTGATGACATTTACGGCGCTTGTGAAGGCTTCTGGCAATAAAGATGGACAAGAAATTGTTTTGTCTCACGCTGCGGCCTGCATATTTGCTCCGCAGTCTACTGGATACAGTAAAGTATCCGGTTCGCCTTTGCAGGCTTCTGGGATGACAATGGCGGATATAATACCGAGGGCCGTTTCTTCGAGATTTAGTGGTTCGTCAGATGTTGCGTGAGTTTTAAAGATGGGATTAAAACCCAAATTGGTTCCGACCTCAGCTTTTTTGGTCTTTGCCGATTGAATCCACCCCACTCGGATCCCTCCCCTGCACGGCATCGATCAGGCAGAACACCGCGTAACACGCGGTCAGGACGGTCACGATGCCGAGGCCGATGAATTGCCAACTGGGGAAGGGGAAGGTCATGGTGACGGCGGCTTCGCCGATGGTGATGGCGGTCACGACGATGAAGATCAGGAAGGCTTTGGCGCGCACGCTGAAGAGTGCGAGGAAGATCAAGAGCCCGAAAGCGCCGAAGCCGAGCCCCAGTTCGCGGTGGTAGGGGACGTCCTCCCGCAACTCCGCGGGGCCGACAAAGCAGAGGACAGCACCGGCGAGCGCGCCCAGCGCGACAATCGCCAGTTTGATTTTGTCGGACAGCGACAGATTGGGTCCCATGATGCCCTCCCTGATCCCGGACCGTTTTCTGGGGCCAATCGAATTGTCAGTGTGCCCTCAATATATCCGCGCTGCAATCCTGTATGGACGTCAGGACTCCGCGTAAACGCTAGCGTTTTTGTCGAAAACTTCGGTTCTTGCATCAGTGTGTGATGCCTAATCATCGGCATAAACTTACCCCCGTGCCGTTGGGTGGCTTTTATTCTGAGCGCAACCGCGTTTCCGAGGGGTGCCGTCCGGAGGCTGACCTGAAGGCAGGCGCGGGGGAGCAAGTCGTTCAAAACAACAGGGCTTTAAGCCAAGCCCTGTGAACGGCGGGCCGGCCGGGCGGACGTGATGCCTCTGACGGCGCCACCCGCATGCATCATCAACCTGGGTCCCTTGCGTCGGCCGTGGCCGCCCGCCGCAACGTCCAGGGGAAACCGGATCGGTGGCCTTGTCCGATCATGTTCGGATCGGTAGCTCGCGGGGCGGCGTCAAGGCCGTACCAAAACACCCTTCGCGGCTTTGACGCCGCTCCGCACCCCTCGAAATTTCGCGAGGGCTTCACCTCCGCCATCACCTCGGCGCCGTCCGGCGCGCGGGGCAATTCGGGGTGGGCCGGCGCACGTCGCACCGGCCATGTCCGTCGCTTCAGAGCTTGACCCCGCGCAGGCGCGCGGCGTTGGCGATGACGCTCACCGATGAGAGCGACATGGCAGCGGCCGCGATCATCGGTGACAACAGGATGCCGAACGCGGGATAAAGGATGCCCGCCGCGATGGGCACGCCCAGCGCGTTATAAATGAACGCGAAGAACAGGTTCTGCCGGATGTTGCTCATGACCGCTTCCGACAGGCGACGGGCGCGGACGATGCCGTTGAGGTCGCCCTTGAGGAGTGTGATGCCCGCGCTTTCCATGGCGACGTCGGTGCCGGTGCCCATGGCGATGCCGACATCGGCGGCGGCGAGAGCGGGCGCATCGTTCACGCCGTCTCCGGCCATGGCGACCACGCGGCCCGAACTCTTATGCCGTGCGACGACGGCGCTTTTCTGGTCGGGCAGCACTTCGGCTTCCACTTCGTCGATGCCGAGTTGCCGGGCGACAGCCTTTGCCGTCGTCCAATTGTCTCCGGTCAGCATGACGACGTGAATGCCTTCGTCCTGCAGGGCCTTCAGGGCTTCCGGCGTCGATGCCTTCACGGGGTCGGCTATGGCGAAGATGGCGGCGGGCTGGCCATCGACACCCATGAAGATGGCGGTCGCTCCATCCTGGCGCAGGCGGTCGGCTTCTGTGCTGAGCGGACCAACGTCGATGCCTTGCTCGGACAAGAACGCGCTGTTGCCCAGGACGATCCGTCGTCCTTCGACAGTGCCCAGGGCGCCTTTGCCCGTCGGCGAGTCGAAATCGGTAACCGATGCCGTTGGCATCCCCCTATCTTCAGCTGCGCGTACAATGGCGTTCGCCAGAGGATGCTCGCTGGCCCGTTCGACACTGGCGGCAAGACGGAGGGCTTCGGGTTCCGTCAAGCCTTGGGAGGGTATGATGGCGGTGACGGCGGGTTTGCCCTCGGTGAGGGTGCCGGTTTTGTCGACGACGAGGGTGTCGACCTTCTCCATGCGCTCCAGTGCTTCGGCATTCTTGATCAAGACGCCGGCGTGGGCGCCGCGGCCGACGCCGACCATGATGGACATGGGCGTGGCAAGGCCCAGTGCACACGGGCACGCGATGATGAGAACGGAGACGGCAGCTAGGAGGCCGAAGGAAAAACGCGGCTCAGGCCCCCAGATCGCCCACGCGGCGAAGGCTACGATGGCCGCGAGGATGACGGCGGGCACGAACCAGCCCGAGACCTGGTCGGCGAGACGCTGGATTGGCGCGCGGCTGCGCTGGGCTTCGGCGACGAGTTGGACGATCTGCGACAGCATCGTGTCGCGTCCGACTTTTTGAGCCTCTATGACGAGGCCGCCGGATTGGTTCATCGTGCCGCCAATCGCTTGGCTGCCAGCTTCCTTCGTGACGGGCATCGATTCGCCGGTCACCATGGATTCATCGACGGCGCTACGGCCTTCTATCACCTCGCCATCAACCGGGACTTTTTCGCCCGGTCGGACGCGGAGATGGTCGCCGACCTGGATGTCATCGAGTTGGACTTCTTCCTCTGTACCATCGCTCTGGATGCGTCGCGCGGTCTTGGGTGCGAGATCGAGGAGGGCACGGATGGCGCCACTCGTGCTTTCGCGTGCCCGCAACTCGAGGACCTGACCAAGCAGGACGAGAACCGTGATCACCGCGGCAGCTTCAAAATAGACCGCCACGGAGCCATCGGCAGCACGGAAGGCCGGCGGAAATATACCCGGGGTGAGCGTGGCGAGCATACTATAGACCCACGCCGTTCCCGTTCCGATGGCGATCAGGGTGAACATGTTGAGATTGCGGGTGACGAGCGATTGCCATCCGCGTTCAAAGAAGGGCCAGCCCGCCCAGAGGACGACCGGGGTCGCCAGGAACATCTGAATCCAGTTGGATGTCTGCTGGTCGAAGAAGTGCCAGCCTACAAGGTGGCTGCCCATTTCCAAGATGAAGACAGGGAGAGTGAGGGCTAGCCCGATCCAGAAGCGGCGGGTCATGTCGATCAGTTCGGGATTGGGTTCCGAGTCGAGGCTGACCAATTCGGGCTCCAGGGCCATGCCGCATATGGGGCATGAGCCCGGGCCGACTTGCCGGATCTCAGGGTGCATGGGGCACGTGTAGATCGTGCCTTCGGGGACGGGTTCCTCAACGCGGTCGCCGAGGTAGTGCTCCGGATCGGTAAGGAATTTGCTCCGGCAGCCCGCGGCGCAGAAATAGTAGGTGCGGCCTCGATAGTCGGCGCGGTGCTTTGCGGTATGCGGATCGACATCCATGCCGCAGACGGGGTCTTTGACTGTGGTGCCAGCGGCCGGTGTGGTTTCAGCGCCAGCGTCGTGGCGGTGGTCGTGGCCTGAGCAGCAGCTTCCATGGCTCTTGTGGTCTTCGGATTTCGGCCCTTGTGGTGGATGGCTCATGGTGTCCTCGGATTTGGAATTTTAAACCCCTGGGGGGTATAGTCGTTGACACTTATACCCGGTAGGGGTATGCGTCAAGCATGGAACCCGAAACGGCGTCGACGTGCCTTAAACGTCTGAGCAAAATCGAAGGCCAGGTCCGCGGCATCTCCAGGATGGTTGAGGAGGACCGCTACTGCATCGACATCATCACGCAGATCGCGGCCGTCCGCGCGGCCCTTCGGCGTGTCGAAGAGGCGGTTCTCAAAGATCACGTGAGCCATTGCGTCGAGCATGCGATTGCGAGTGGCGACGCGGATGAGCAGCGGACGAAGGTGGCTGAGTTGATGGAAGTGCTCGCCCGGACAAATCGGTGAACGTCCGAAGCTGAGACTCGTTGCATCTGAGGCCGAGGATGTGGGGCTTGCCCCCGAACTGCCGGATTTTGTGGTTTGAGTTGTTACTGACCGTTGGTGAGATGAAGTTCATGTTGACGGTGGATCTGACAAGCTTGTGTGCTTGACTGATCGGGAGAATTGCTGCTCATGTCCGCGTATGCGAGGGCTATTGCTACGACTGTTGACCATACTGATGATTGCTGTCACCTGCGTAGGTGGCGGTAGGCATATTGCTGCGATCACAGATGCTCACGCGGTGCCCTTGGAACTCGCCCACGCGACTGTTTATGTGGGTGAAGCCTGCGGTGCTCACGATTGCGACGAACACGGGGCCGATCATTACGGTTGCCCGCATGCCCACGTAAATTGTTGCGGTACTTTGGCACTAGCGGCAATCGAGACACCGTTCACATTTGAGGCCCAAGGCCGCACGTCGCCTTTTGATCTGGGATCGGCTGTACCGTTGAGGCAACCATCTTACTTGCCCCAGCGCCCCCCCAGTTTCGCCGCGTGATCCGCGGCGGCACGGCGTCTTTCCGTGTCGCTTGGTATGATCGGCGCGGCTTCTTTACGCTCAAATTAATGTCGCTCGACATGTTGGGTATGGCGGAATCGCCTGCCCCTTCTGGGCGAGCGTTACGCGGGCAAGAGCCGGTGCCGAACTTAAAGCGAATAAAAGGTTCGACGCATGCATTGGCTCTTTGCCGTCATTCTATGGGCGTTTACGCTCGCGCACCCCGTTCTTGCGGGGCCCGGACATGATCACGGACACGATCATGGTGCTCAATCTGAGATTGCCGCTCCTGAAATCCCTCGGCTTCAGAGCTCCAGTTCCGATCTTGAGCTGGTGGCAACAGCGGAAGGTCATACGCTTACGATCTATCTAGACCGGTTCGCGACCAATGAGCCTGTAGAAGGCGCAACGATCGAGGTTTCCGGTGATAGTATCCCTACGGTCACGGCGTCCCCGGTTGGGGAGGGTGTCTATGAGATTGAGGGTGAGTGGCTCGACCATCCTGGGACGTACGCACTGATCTTTATGGTGAGCGCGGGCGACACCATGGATTTATTGAATGGCACGCTCGATATCCTTGGTCCTGAAGCGCCAAAACAGGATGCTGCAAATTCCTGGTCCGATCTTTTGGCTCAGCCCATGGTGTGGGCGATCGGCGGTCTCGCAGCCTTGTTTGGTTTCTTCTTTTCCTTCGCGTTTCGTCCTGCGCGGTTGCCGGGTGAACCTGCGGCCGGTGCTGTTCCTCATTCCGATACAGTCGCGAAGCAGGGTAGCAAGGCGGCGGCCGCTGTGTTGGTGGCTATCGTTAGCGTGTTGGCCCAGGCGTCCGATGTGCACGCGGGGCCGGGCCATGATCACGGAGAGCCCGCGGCGACACCCACGGGAGGGAACGCGCCTCGTAAGCTTCCGGACGGAACAGTCTTCGTTCCGAAAAATTCGCAACGGCTATTGCGTGTGCGGACGACAGTCACCGAGATCACAGACGCAGCGGAAGGCCGCGAATTAATCGGCGTGGTCATCTCAGACCCTTCTGCTTCCGGACATGTTCAGGCGCCGATGGATGGGCAGATCGAACTCACGGACCGAGGGATTGCCTTTGTCGGCCAGCGCGTCGGGCGAGGCGAGGTTCTGGCGATGCTTTCGCCAACGATCCCAGTGGCGGACCGGGGATCGCTGCAGCAATTGACTGCCGAGGTCGAAGGCAAACTGCGCATTGCAGAGCAAAAACTGGCACGCCTGACGCGGATCGCCGGCGTCGTTGCACAAAGGGAAATTGAAGATACCCAAACGGAGCTTGAAGCATTGCGCGAACAACAACGCGTGCTGGCTCCGAAATCAGCCGAGAAGCTGAAGTTGACAGCGCCGGTGGCTGGCGTGATTTCAATTGCAAACGTCAAGGCCGGACAAGTCGTTAGTGCACGCGATACGCTTTTTGAAATCGTGGATCCGCAACGGCTTTGGGTCGAAGCGATCGGTATTGGCGGCCATGACGAGATGAAAATTCAGGCGGCTTACGCGATTGATGCCGAAGGCCACAGTATCGCGCTTTCATATGTTGGCCGATCACCGACACTTCGTCAGCAATCGCTGCCAATCCTCTTCAAAGTTGAAGACACGCATGAGGCTCTGACTATTGGTTCGACACTTAGGGTCATCATGCAAGGCGAGAAGGAAGCACGTGGGATTGTGCTTCCGCAGGCCGCGGTTGTTCGCGCGCTCAATGGTATGGCTCAGGTCTGGGTCAAGGTTGCTCCGGAAAAGTTCGAGCCAATAACCGTGACAACTATTGCGCTCGATGGTTCGCGAGTTCTGGTTTCAAAGGGGCTCGACGCGGAGAGTCGTGTTGTCGTGGAAGGCTCCGAACTTATCAATCAGATCCGTTAGGGTGACCCAGAGATGTTTAATGCCATCGTGCGCGGTAGCCTCGCGAACCGGTTGTTTGTGTTGGTCGCCGGCGTCGTCATCATGCTCTACGGCTTGATGACACTTAGACAACTTCCTGTCGATGTTTTCCCTGATCTCAACCGGCCTACCGTCACGCTGATGGCGGAATCCGAGGGCTTGGCGCCAGAAGAAGTTGAACTCCTCGTCACGTTTCCAATTGAGACGGCGATGAACGGAATGCCCGGTGTTACGCGTGTGCGCTCGGTATCCGGCGTTGGTTTGTCAGTCGTCTACATTGAATTTGACTGGTCGACGGAGATCTATCGTGCGCGACAGCAAGTCTCTGAGCGACTGCAATTGGTTCGCGAACAATTGCCGAGCAACATCACGGCGCAAATGGGGCCCATCTCGTCGGTGATGGGCGAAATAATGCTGATCGCCATGTCGAGTACGACGGCTGATCCGATGACGCTTCGCGAGCTTGCAGACTTTACGGTGCGTCCGCAACTTCTCACGGTTCCTGGAGTATCTCAGGTCATCCCCATTGGGGGGGAGGTGCGCCAATATCGGGTTATTCCGGACCCCCGGCGTATGGCGGCGGTTGATATCAGCTTTGAGGCTATCGAGAAGGCGATTCAACAGTTTGGCGGGAACACGGGTGGTGGCTTTGTTGACCTCAAGGCACGTGAATTTTTGATTCGGAATATTGGCCGCACCACGAAGATCGAAGATCTCCAGAATTTGGTGGTGGCTTACCGCGATGGCCGTGTGATCTCGCTTAGTCAGGTGGCAAAGGTCGATTTCGCGGCGCGTACTAAGCGCGGCGATGCCGGGTTCAATGCAAAGCCCGCAGTAATCCTGGCCGTCCAAAAGCAACCGGCGGCCGATACGGTCACGATCACGCGTGGCATCGAAGAAATGCTGCCTGAACTCCAGCGCGTGATGCCCGAAGGCGTGCGTGTGACCGATGTGCAATTCCGTCAAGCAACGTTCATCGAGACTTCGATCAAGAATGTGATGACGGTGTTGGTTGAAGCGCTCGTGGTCGTGGCGATCGTGTTGTTCGCATTTTTGGTGAACTGGCAAACGACGTTCATTTCTCTGGTGGCTATTCCGCTCTCGGTGCTGACGAGCGTCATTGTCTTTCAGATCATGGGCCTTTCCATCAATACGATGACGCTAGGTGGCTTGGCGATTGCCATCGGTGCTTTGGTCGACGACGCGGTTGTTGATGTTGAAAACATCTATCGGCGTCTTGGATTACACCGTGCCTCCGGAGGGCGCGACCAACGTAGTATCCAGGAGGTGGTGGCAGAGGCTTCGATTGAGGTGCGATCAGGCATTCTCTACGCCACCGCAATCATCGTACTGGTGTTCATTCCTCTGTTCGCTTTGTCGGGCATCGAAGGGCGTTTGTTTACCCCGCTGGGTATCGCATTCATCGTGTCGATCGTAGCGAGCTTGATCGTCTCGATGACTGTTACCCCGGTGTTGTCGTACTGGATACTTCCGCGGATGCGGCACCTTGGCGAGCGCGAGAGCCCGTTAGTGCATGTTCTTAAGCGCTGGCAGAAGCGAGGGCTTGAGTGGTGCTTTGATCGCCCCACTTTCGTACTGGGTATCCCAGCTGTTGCGGTATTGGCGGCGATTTTCGCAGGGGGGCTACTCCCGCGCGCCTTCTTGCCAGCGTTTAACGAAGGTACGGTCCTGGTCAGCGTTACACTGCAACCTGGAATCAGTCTGGCGGAGTCTGACCGTATTGGCCGTTTGGCCGAAAAGATTGTGACGCAGGTACCAGAAGTGCATTCCGTGGGCCGACGCACGGGTCGAGCCGAGCTCGATGAGCATGCGGAAGGCGTCCACACGAGTGAGTTGGATGTCGATCTGAGGCAATCCGATCGTAGCCGTGAAGAGGTTCTCGCTGACATTCGCAGTCGCTTGTCGGTGCTTCCCGCCAGCATCACGGTGGGACAGCCGATCGCGCACCGTCTTGACCACATGCTTTCTGGGGTGCGGGCGCAGATCGCGCTTAAGATTTACGGTGATGATTACGACACGCTTCGTAGTCTAGCGACGGATCTGGAAAAAAGGCTTGAGAGTATCCCGGGTATCGTCGATCTCCAGACAGAAAAGCAGGTGCGTATTCCGCAGCTGCAGGTGCGCGTCGATTATGAGAAGGCAAAGCGCTATGGTCTCAATCCGAGTGTAATTACGGAAGCGCTGGAAACTCTTTCAAATGGCCGCGTCGTTTCACAGATTATCGATCAGTCAAAGCGGTTCGATGTCGTCTTACGTCTGAGCGACGAAGACCGCAGTACGCGCGCGCTGGGTGAAATGCTGATCGAAAGCCCCGCTGGTCGTATTCCTCTGAACGCGGTTGCGGAAGTTCTCGAGACGGATGGGCCCAATCAGGTTCTGCGGGAAAACGGTCGCCGACGAATCGCGGTACTCGCCAATACTGATGGTTCCGACATGGCCAAAATCGTGGAGGATATTCGTGCCGAGGTCGCGAGGTCAGATTTCCCGCAGGGCTATTTCACTAGCCTAGAAGGGCAGTTTCAAGCGCAGGAAGAAGCATCGCGGCTTATCGCAGCCCTGTCGATGTTATCGCTGCTCATGATCTTCGTCGTGCTCTATTCTCGTTATCGTTCCGGGGTGTTGGCTCTGATCATTATGGGCAACGTGCCGCTTGCGTTCATTGGCAGTGTGGCTGCGTTGTGGATTGCCGGGCAGCCATTCTCGGTTGCGAGCGCGATTGGATTTATCACCCTTGCCGGCATCGCGACGCGGAACGGCATTTTGAAGATCAGCCACTACATCAACCTCGTGCTGTTCGAAGGGGAGCAGTTCGGGCGGAAGATGGTGATCCGCGGAACGCTAGAGCGATTGACGCCAGTCCTTATGACGGCCTTTGCCGCGGGTATTGCGCTTGTGCCTTTGATGATTGGTGCAGGCGAGCCTGGGAAAGAGATACTCAATCCCGTGGCAGTGACGATTTTTGGGGGGCTGATCTCAGCCACGCTCCTCGACGCTTTCCTCACGCCAGTGCTGTTTCTGCGGTTTGGTCGAAAAGCCCTGGAACGGTTGATGGTCAATGAGGACACGCTGGTTCACGCCGAAGCCTTCTAAACCTAGAGAAAACGGAGGAATATATGGTCAAGCAACTCTTGGCAGTGCTCGCTCTCGCCGTCATCACGGTCGCGCCGCTGCAGGCTCATGAGGACGAGCACCATAAGAGCAAGCACGGAGGAGTGATGGTTGAGAGTGGCCACCATCACCTTGAAGTCGTCGCCAAAGATGGAACGCTAGAAATTCATGTCATTGGCGAGGATGGCAAGCCGGAGGATGTTACCGGAGCCAAAGCGAAGGCGACTATCTTGTCAGATGGCAAGAAGGTTGATGTTCCGCTCTCTTCGGCATCAGATGGTGTGCTGAAAGGGGCCGGTGCGTTCAAAGCGTCTAAAGGCGCCACTATCATCGTGACGCTATCAATGGATGGCCACAAACCGGAGCAGGCACGCGTCAAGCTCGATTAGGTTGATGGGGGCGGTGGCGTGCGTCGCCGCTTCTCACCTCAGCAAAAAGTTTTGCTGGCTCTTGGATTTCGAAAGTGCGCTAAACACAGCCGAAACCAAATCAAGCAGTAATTGTACTGTTGAGTAACGTGGCCGTGACAGAAAGAGGGCGTGGGGAGTGCCGCTGAGCGATGTTCAGTCCCGGGAGGAGCACATAGATAACGGTGCCGGCGGCTAGGTCTGCCTTTCTCATTATTGTTGGCAATTGCACGCCATGGTTCCACCCGTGATCGCTCGATGAGCTGATGCGGGCAGCCTGATCCGTTGGTTGGGGCGCAGATGCGGAATTGTGTCGGAATTTGGGTGGTGACTCACGCTGCGACTTTTTGGAGCGCGGGATAGGGAACCGTTGGCTCCGAGCGCACTTATGGGCCAAATTTGCGCACCGTGTCGCGTTATGATGTGCCTAAAGCGGTGCTGAGTGATATATAGCGCGGATGCTTGGGGAGCCCACGGGTTTGCATGCGAGAGACAATTTCCAAACTAAGCGATCTTCTTGACCGGCGCGAAAAGTGGCAGGCGTTGCTATTGCTTGTGCTGATGCTCGCTTTGGGATTGGTCGAAATGGTGGGGGTTGCGTCAATCCTCCCGTTGATCGCAGTTCTTTCGGATCCGAGCATTATTCAAACGAACCCCTATCTTCGCTGGGCGTATGAGGCGCTCGGGTTTTCTAGCGTAAACAGCTTTCTTATCGTCCTCGCTGCGTTGGTTTTTCTCGTCATTGTCGTGCGCACGGGGGTTACTGCTGTTACGAGTTATGGAGTGCTGCGCTACGCACAAATGCGGAGCCATGCCCTGAGCGTGAAGTTACTCACGTCTTACCTTCGCCGTCCCTACGCGTGGTTTCTGAACCGCCATAGCGCGGACATGGGCAAGTCGGTGCTCTCTGAGGTCGAACAGGTTGTCAACGAAAGCTTGATGCCGTGTTTGCAGCTCGTATCCCGGCTCATCATTACCCTTTTCATAACCGGCTTGGTCGTGGTTATCGAACCTGTCGTTGCTATTGGCGTGCTGGTTGGCGTCTCGTTGGCTTACGGTCTCGTGTTCCTGGCGGTTAGTACGTATCTACGCCGTCTGGGGAAGGAACGCGTGGCGGCTAACCGTGCACGGTATCAGATCGCGCAGGAAGTGTTGGGGGGCGTCAAGGAAGTTAAGATCGGAGGGCTTGAGCCGGGCTACGTGCGCCGCTTTTCAAAGGCGTCGCAGCATTTCGCACGTCTTAGAAGCCGTTTTCAGCTGGTGCGTGAAGTTCCGCGGCATCTGTTGGAGTTGGTGGCAATCGGTGGTGTTCTTGTTGTCATTCTCGTGCTGCTCTTTCGCGCTGATGGCAACCTCAAGACTGCATTGCCAATTATCGCCCTTTACGCCTTTGCGGGATTGCGGCTTTTGCCGGCTGTTCAGACGATTTATCAGAGCTTGGTGGCATTGCGTTTTGGTGGCCCTGCGTTGGATGCACTACACCGAGAGCTTTGCGAGGCTGATGGTCAAGCATCGGATTGGGCGAATGTGGTTCCGCTGCCTTTGCGAAGCCAGATCGAGCTTGATCATGTAGACTTTTCCTATCCACAGGCCGGGCGACCTGCGCTCAGGGACGTTTCGCTCAGAATACCCGTTCACACGTCTGTCGGGATTGTTGGAGAGACGGGGGCTGGGAAGTCGACGCTCGTTGATATCATCCTCGGTCTGCTTGAACCGCAAAATGGGCGGTTGCGCGTGGATGACGTACCTATCGAGCGTTCGAACGTGAGGGCATGGCAGCGCTCCGTGGGTTATGTGCCACAGCATATATTCTTGGCGGACGAGAGCATTGCGGCCAATATCGCCTTTGGGGTTCCACTTGATAAAATTGATCAATCGGCCGTCGAGCGCGCAGCGAGGATGGCGAAATTGCATGATTTTGTCATGAGCGAGTTGCCGCACGGGTATGCGACCGAGGTTGGTGAAAGAGGGGTACGTCTTTCAGGTGGACAGCGCCAGCGTGTCGGAATCGCGCGCGCCTTATATCACGATCCGGACGTGTTGGTTTTGGACGAGGCGACAAGTGCGCTTGATAATAGGACTGAGAAAGCAGTCATGGACGCCGTAAACAATCTGGCTCATCGCAAGACTATCATCATGATCGCCCACCGGCTGACGACTGTCAGGGGGTGCGACGCGATCTTTGTTGTTGAACAAGGCAAGGTGTCGGCAGTGGGACCCGACGCACTGGCCAGTTTAGGTGCGCCGTCATCAACGTTGGATGTGGCCTGATCAGGTTTTGATCTGACAGTTAGACCAAGGTCAATAACAAGGGTGGCCGCACGTGAAAATTATTCTACACATAGGACAGTCGAAGACGGGAACGTCGGCAATTCAGGCGTTTTTGACGTTTCATCGACTTAAGCTACAATCTAAGGGCGTCCTATATCCCTCGCCTCGTATCAACGGAATGCCACTGGATCTTGGCAGCCATAATCCGGTGGCTGATGCCTTGGCAGGAGTTAGTCGTTACCCTCACCTGACGGCAGATGAGTATTTTAAGCAGTTTTTTCTTCAGGCCGAGCGTTCCAATGCTCACACCATGATTCTTAGTGCGGAGCATTTTTTTGGCGGTCAGCCGCGTGTTTGGGAGGTGGCTAATGAAACGGATTATTTCTTTCATTACCGACGAAAAATTGAAGCTCTGCAACGTTATATGGTGAATTATGATGTTCACATCATAGTTTATCTTCGCCCACAGGTTGATTGGCTCTCTTCTAACATAACGCAGGTTATTACGCACGGAAAGTCTATTCATCACGACATGTCGTATGATGATGATTGGGGGCACTATAGAAAAAGAAAATTTTTACTCAGGTATTATAATCGACTGAGTATTTGGAATGATGTGATGGCACCCCGGGAATTCCATGTGGTTCCTTATATTCGCGATCGATTGTTTCAACAAAGTAGTGTGTCTGATTTTTTGAATCGTTGTGGAGTTGGAGTGGATTTTCTGGGAATCGACCCGGCTGATGTAAAAATAAATGAAACGTTGTCTCGTGAATATCTTGAAGTAAAAAAAATTCTAAATCTCACGCCTAAGTCTCGCGCTCAGGAGCGTGCAGTTGTCTATTGTCTAAAAAGACTTTCGCGAGAGAGCTGCTTGGGGACAGCATATCATTTGGATCCCGCTTTAGTTTCTGACCTCGAGGCATATGTTGCTCAGGATAACGCTAAGATTGCTCAGCATTTCATGCAAGGTGAGACGGATTTTCCATCCCGCGCAAAATATTCAGGTGACGACTTCATGCCATTGAGTTCGGAGGTTGTCGCAGCGGCGAAGGAAAGATATGAGCGGGAATATCGTAGCCCCCGCATTAGGTTTTATGCGTTTCAGCAAGCCGCTCTTGCGTTCCTGCGGCAGCGGGCCAAGCCTGCGCATGTTGTTCTTCATCAGCTTCGACGAGTTCGACGGCATCTTAAATATGGATAGGAGTTAGATGGTGCGCAATATCCAATAAATGGATCAACCTTGCTTTGTGGCATTTGTTATTTTCCAACCGCGTGCGCGGAGGGTGAAGGAGGGTGAAAGAAAGTCAATCAGCATGTTTATTGAATCACGATCTATGCGGAAGTGTAAAAAACGTGCGTGCCCATTAAAATAATCGAGAACATCGTTGGTGTGAGCTTCGTAAGTCTGTCGCCAGATCGTTTTGACGCCGCGTTCGTCAGTTTTCCATGCCGCCATGCAACGCTCAAGATGAGATCCATTGTGATGGTTCGAGCGAGATTTAACCCAAGCTTCCAGGTTTCTGTCGTTTAAGATAAAGTATGCCCGTGGAAACAATTCATGGAACAGTCGGAAGTGTTTGTTTCCTTCTATTTGCTCTCTGTGCGTTGAGTATATTATGTCGCTATAGGCAGTTGCTCTGGACAGATATTTTTTTAAATTGTTCTTATCGGATAGTAGTTTTTCGATGTCATCGGCTAGTTGTCCGTTATTCCAGTGTGTTGATCGGATTGCATGTTGAGTCATTAAATGGTGCAGCGATGTCGTTCCGCATTTATTGAATCCGATGAAGAATATTTTTTCATCAGGTGCGAGGGTTTGCTGCAGAATGTTGCGCCCGCGATCAATAATGTTGAGCATCTGAGAGTTGCCCCCTAATAAGGTAACGTCCGTATTGACTTAGCATCGATGGTAGTTTTGATAGTTGGTTCATTGTGTGTTTGAAGGATCACAGCATGGGCGACGAGTAGTGCTGAATTGACGGGGATAGCGCGCAGCGGTCGTAGGCGATTTTCGTGGGTGCAACAGGTTTTATCACCTTGTCATCAAAGCGTTACGTGTCAATAACGTGTGAGACGGGTATGCAGTCAAGCCTAGCAACAATTATAGCGTTGTTTGGGCGGGTTTAATTTGGTGAAAGGAATTGTTTGTGGCCGTTCGCACACACATGACGACTAATAGAGCCCGCCGTGACGAGAATGCCTTTTGGTATAACCGTCGACGTCAGGAAACTGTCAGTGCCGCTTCGGTTGTTCTCAAAGCCGTTAAGCAATGCATACCCATGGAAAGCGCCTTGGATGTGGGATGTGGTACTGGGACTTGGTTGGGCGTTGCGAAAAAACTGGGCGCACGGCGGATACTTGGTCTCGATGGACCGCATGTACCTATTGAATACTTGGATGTAGAGCAATTTGAGTTTCGCCCCACGGATTTGGCAAGCCCACCGAAAGATGTCGGTTTGTTTGATTTGGCGATTTGTTTGGAGGTTGCGGAACATCTGGAAGCAGATGCTTCTGATAGCCTTCTTGATCTTTTGGCAAACTCGTCTGAAAATATTATTTTTTCAGCTGCTATCCCGGGACAAGGTGGGAACGGTCATATCAACGAGCAGTGGCAAGAAAGCTGGATTTTACGTTTTGAGGCCCGTGGATATTACTGTTACGATTTTGTGCGGCCACTGATATGGGCAAGGGTAGACGTACCTTCCTGGTACTGTCAAAATATTTTTTTGCTTTCTAAGCGAAATGATTTATCTCAAACGCTTTCTGCGTTGGGATTTTACTGTCTTCCCGATGCGATGCGTAATTTGGTGCACCCTAGGACTTTATCGCCAATAGTTTTGCGCGCCAATAATCCTGGAATTAAGAGAAGTGCGCGTTTGCTTAAATCCGCTCTTGTATCTAAGTGTCGACGTGTTTTCTTGGATGGTGAAAACGCGTAATGGTTTGCATTGCAGCGCCTCTTATAACGATAGGTATAACCTGCCACAATGCTGCGGATACTATTGAGCGGGCGGTGAAAAGTGCGCTGGCTCAAGATTGGCCAAATGTGGAAGTCGTCGTTGTCGACGATTGCTCGAACGACGGGTCGTGGTCTGCGCTCGCGGAAATGGCGCGAACAGAACCTAGGCTCAAGGTGCTCAGACATTCGACAAATAGGGGTTATCCAGGAGCTCTTAACACAATCATAGAGGCTGCGAGAGGTGAATTTGTTGCGATTTTTGACGATGATGATGACAATGTTTGCGATCGCTTGAAGGCTCAGTATGAGCGACTTACGGGTTATGAGCGTGATACTGGAGCCAAGCTTGTATTTTGCTACTCTAACCGAAACGTCGTTAAGAGTGGGCAGGCTGAGCCTGACCATATTGCTTTGGCTATCGGGCGTTGTTCTCCAGAGCCCTATGGTGCCGCCGTTGCGGATTATCTCTTTTCCATCTCTGCTGAGCCGGGTTTTGTCTGGGGGATGTTCGGAAGCTGCACGCTGATGGCGCGTCGGGAGTCGTTTTTGACAGTTGGCCCCTTTGACGAAGCGTTTCGTCGCTGTGCCGAGTGGGATATGGCCGTGCGAGCCGCCTTTATGGGCGGGCATTTTATAGCAGTGGATCGACCACTGATAACTCAATATAAAACGAAGAGTGCTGATAAATCTGGCTCTGTGCCGCTTAAATATTCCTTACTTCTCCGTGAGAAGCATCGTGAGTATTTAAACGAGCGCGGTTTATATTTTGCGTCCCGCGCGCTCGCTTGTTCGAACTTTCACGGCAACAAAAAGCGGATGCTGAAAAGTCGCGCCTACCGCCTGCTCGCTTTCTTAGTTGGACCGTCACTCTTGGCTGCGCGGCTGATGGGTCGCTAACCCAAGAAGCGATCTCGCAATTTCCACAAATATGCCTTAGCTCTGTCCACCCGCTGTGGCGTATTGTGCAGCGCCATAGTATCAACCTCTGAGTCTCTGTTTGCGGCTGCTTGTATCGTTGGCGAGCGTCAGTAAATCATTGGATTTATAGCGGACCTGTGCTTCTTGAGCGGGGTGGGAAATTCCGGGCTGACCGAGGAGGGGGATGGTCGTTGCGCTCTACTTCTATGGGCTGAGCAATGCCGGTGGGGCGGAGCGGATGATTTGCCAGCTCGCCAATGCGCTGGATTTGCGCGGTTTCACAGTCCACCTCGTGTCGTGGGACGCTGAGGGGGCGCAGACGTTTTATCCACTTCGGTCCAGTGTTAGTTGGCATCGCCTTGGATTTCGCCCAGGAGCGAGGGACAAATTGCGCCGGACGCGGGCCCTCGCGTCCGTGTTGCGCAAAGCCGGTGCGCGGGCGCTGGTTGGTTTCGTTATGAGTGGCGACAAAACCGTTTACGCTGCGGCTAAGTTATCCGGTGTGCGGCTGATCGCGGCCGAGCGTAACAGTCCTTCGATGTATCGGCTGCGCTACAGTGCATTGCAACGGCGGATCAGCTTCGCGTCCCTGCGTTTGTGTGATCGCATTGCGGTTCAATTCACAGACTACATGGCCGGTTATCCCGCCAGTTTGCGTAGTCGCATGGAGGTGATCGGTAATCCGGTCGGATCTGCTGACACTTTGGCGCGTCCTGGTGTGTCAAGTGCAGATGGACGTTACACGCTGTTGGCGGCAGGCCGGCTTGATCCTTTGCAGAAACGCTTCGATCATCTCGTGCAAGCGTTTGCTGCGATCGCCGAGCGGCATCGTGATTGGGACTTACGCATTGTCGGAGGCGGGCCGCAGGAGGACGAACTCCGGAAGCTGATCAGGGAACACAGCTTGCAGGACCGCGTGAAGTTGGAAGCGACCACGCTCGATATCTTTAAGGCTTACTCTGAAGCGCACCTGTTCGCTATTCCATCGTTGTGGGAGGGGTTCCCGAACGTTTTGGCAGAGGCCATGAGCCATGGACTGCCGGCCGTCGGATATCGCGGTGCTGATGGCGTCGCTCAGCTCATAGAAGACGGTGCTTCCGGTTGGCTGGCAGAAGGGCTCCACGACCCGCAAATGCTGGCTGTGGAGCTTTCGCGCGCCATGGGGGACGCCAGTGAGCGGGTGCGTCGCGGTAGCAAGGCAAGCCTTGCTATGGCCGCTTATTCGCCAGAAATTCAGTATGACAGGTGGGAGAACCTGATCCGGACGTGTCTGGATGGGGAGAGAGTATGACGCAGCAGCCCTTGGTGACATGTGGCGTTACGGCTTTTAACGCTGCCGAGACGATTGAGCGGGCCTTGATGTCGGTCCTGGCGCAGACGTGGCGGCCGCTGGAGGTTGTCGTCGTCGATGACGCGTCTGACGATGATACGGTGCATGTCCTTGAAAACTTTGCGAAGGTCCATCCAGAAGTGCGGGTGTTCCGGCTCGAAGAAAACGGCGGTGTTGCTGTCGCGCGTAACCGTATCCTCGCTGAGGCCCGTGGGGAATTTGTTGCGTTCTTCGATGACGATGACGAAAGCCTTCCGGAGCGTTTAGCAATTCAGATTGAGCGCATCGTCGATTACGAACGTGATTTTGCTGATGGTGCGCCCGTCATTTGTCATGCCGCTCGCCGCGTTCTTTATCCCGATGGCACGGAAAAAATCGCAGGCACGATGGGAGAGGTAGAGGGCGCTTTAGCTCCCTCCGGTAAGCCTGTCGCCCATCGTATCTTGATGGGTACGCCGCTAAAGAATGGGTATGGTGCTTGCGCAACCTGTAGCCAGTGCGCGCGGCTCTCCACCTATCGTCATATTGGGGGGTTCGATCCGGTTTTGCGGAGGAGTGAGGATACGGATTTTAATGTGCGTTTGGCGCTGAGTGGGGGGCATTTCGTCGGTGTCGCACGGCCGCTTATTGAGCAAACGATGACCGCGACGTCAGATAAGTCTCTTGCGGCAGAATATGAGAACTTGCTTCGGATTATTGAAAAGCATCGGCAAGTGATCGAAGAGCAGGGCCAATATGAATTCTGCCGGTCCTGGATGTCTGCCAAGCAGGCTTGGCTCGAACGACGTTATTTGACGTTTGGCTGGGCTATGTCTTGGCTAGCTCTTACGCGTCCGGTGCTTACGAGCCAGCGGTTTATGCAGGCCGTTCCGCACGTTGGTCTCAATGTGGCGTTTCGCCAATTTCATAGCGCGCGGCACCCGCAATGACGGCGGCAGTTCACGACGACGGCTTGGTGACGATCGGGCTGACTTGCTACAATGCGGCGGATACGATCGAGCGGGCCCTGACGAGTGCTTTCGTGCAGGATTGGCCCAATGTCGAAATCCTGATTGTTGATGATGCTTCGACAGACAATTCCGCCGAAGTTGTTGCGCGTGTGATCGATGGCAGGCCAAATGCGCGTCTTATCCGTCATGAGACGAATGCGGGGCCGGCGGCAGCCCGGAACACGTTGCTCAGTGCGGCGAAGGGCTCGTTCTTGGTTTTTTTTGACGATGATGACGAAGCACTTCCAGAGCGTGTTCGGCAACAAATTGATTATCTGCGGGATTATGAGCAGCGAACAGGTGCTTCACTTGTAGCCTGCTATGCATCCGGCAAACGGCGATACTCCAGTGGATATGAAATGCAGCTGGCTGCCATTGGTTCGCGCGGGGATGTTGCGCCTCATGGGCGAGGTGTTGCTGACTACTTACTGCTTTACCGGAAAGAAACTGGTTGGTTTTTTGGAACCGGCACACCCTCGTGTTCGCTGCTGGCTCGGCGTAGCACGTTTGAAGCAGTTGGCGGTTTTGATGCAGGTTTACGCCGCGTTGAAGACGTCGATTTTGCGGTGCGGCTGGCGTTGAAGGGCGGGCATTTCATTGGCACGGCAGAGCCTTTGTTTGTGCAGCATTCCACTAGCGCGCAAGATAAGTCGCCGGAGCGGAACCTTGAATCAGAGCTGATGCTGGTGGGAAAGCACCGGCCGTATCTAGAGTCCATCGGTCGGTATCATTACGCGGCGAACTGGCCGAAGCTTCGCTATTGGCATTTCAAGCGTCGGTACGGGAGATTTATCGTTCAGTTTTTGAATGTGCTTCTTCGTCATCCCCTCACGGCTTCCCGTCATCTTCTTTCAACGGGGCCGCGACGTTTGCTTCATGAATACCGTATCAAGCGAGGGGGATAAACGTGCGGTTATTGTTTGCCGCGCGCGCCATTGACCGGATGGCCGGTGGTGTCGAGCGCATGATCATTACGATCATGAATGCGATGGTTGCCCGTGGACACGACGTAGAATTGATCACGTGGGACGTTGAAGGAGCAAAGGCCTTCTACGCGATGGATCCCCGGATTGTCTGGCATCAACTGAACATCGGCGATCCCATGGTCAAGGCTGATTTGTCCATGGTTGTTAAAAGGGCCACCACCGTGCGTGCTCTTTTAAGCAAGCGGCGGCCAGACGTTATTGTCGCGTTCCAAGACGGGCCTTTTCGCGCCTTGTGGTCCTATTGCATAGGACTTGGAATTCCCGTGATTGCTGCTGAGCGAAATGCGCCTACGCGTTTTGAGCACACCCGGCAAGGAGCAAGACGAAGTTTCATCGTATTCAATGCGTTTCGTTTTGCAAAATCAGTTGTTGTTCAATGCGAAGGGTATCGTCACGGTTATCCGTCTTATCTGCATAAACATATCGTCACGATTCCCAATCCTGTGCCTCCTGCAGTGCTTAGGGCTCAACCTGAGTGTGCTGATAAAGCAGGTCGATATCGGGTGCTCTCGGTTGGACGGTTGAGCTATCAGAAAAACCCTGAATGTCTGATTGATGCGTTTGGGCAGGTTGCCGACGGGTTCCCTAAATGGGATTTGGTTATTCTAGGTGATGGTGAGCTGCGCGAGAAACTGGAAGACAAAATTGCGGCCCTAAGTCTATCAGATCGCATTCTCTTGCCCGGGACCGTGCCGGATCCCAATCCACACTATGCAAACGCCCACCTTTTTTGTCTCGCTTCACGCTGGGAAGGATTTCCCAATGCGCTGGCGGAAGCACAAGCTCATGGTCTTCCTGCTATCGGGTTTGCAGATTGCGCAGGCACGAACGAACTTATTGATACTAAAAAAAATGGGCTGTTGGCTCAGGGAAATGGAGATTGTGCCAGCTTGGCTTCGGCGCTTGCCACGCTGATGAGAGATCCTTCGTTGCGGTCCAGGATGGGTTCTTCGGCGCGTGATTTGACAGAGACTTTTGCGCCGGATGGCATCATGGACCGTTGGGAGAGTTTGTTTGCGAGGAGTGCTAAGCGCCAATGAAGCTCTTCGCTATCAAAGGATTGGATAGGCCCGGTGGTGGAGCAGAGCGCGTGCTCGTCGACGTCGCAAACGGCTTGACGGCCCGCGGGCACAACGTTGGTATCATCTCATATGATCGTCCCTCTCAGGGCTCGTTCTATGAGCTTGATCCCCGTATCGAATGGGTGCGACTGGGGCTCGGACGTATCGATGAACCCTCTACGATGGGAGAAACTCTGGCGCGTATTAGAGCTCTCCGACGTACGATTCTGTCGCTTGATCCGGCAGTTGTGGTTGGTTTTTTACACAGCATGTTTGTCCCGCTTGGTGTTTCGCTTGTTGGCACGCGTATCCCGTTGATTGCGAGTGAGCACAGCGCACCAGCCCACTATGATACGCGGCCGATGCAGCGCGTCTTGGTGCAATTCACGCCATGGTTGGCCCGGCAGATGACAGTGGTGTCCGATCAGATTCTTTCTCAGTATTCTGAGAAGGACCGTCGACACATCACGGTTATTCCCAACCCTGTACAGCTGAATATTACGGCGCGTGCTGACGTTGTTGGGGAGGCGAGCAAGCGCAAAATTCTGCTGTCTGTGGGACGATTGGTTCCGCAGAAAGATCACCGCACTTTGATCGCGGCGTTTGCGAAGATTGCGTCGGATGTGCCTGACTGGGATCTGCGCATTGTTGGCGAGGGCGAGCTACGCTCGGATCTGGAAAAGCAGATCCATGAACTGAATTTGGGCCAGCGCGTACAATTGCCTGGGGCTACTGACAAGATTTATGTCGAGTATGAGAATGCGCAGTTGTTTGCGCTTTCGTCGCTTTATGAAAGCTTGGGACTTGTCGTGATCGAGGCTCTGGCTCACGGATTGCCATCCGTGGGTTTTGCTGATTGTCCCGGTGTTAATGACCTCATCAAGCCTGGCCTCAACGGTGCGTTGGTTTCGGGGAAAGACAGAGTTGGTGCGTTCGCGGAGGTTCTGCGTTCGCTCATGCAAGATAGCGATACACGTGTTCGTTTGGTCGCGCCGTCAACGGCAGTTCCTGAGGAATGCGACATTGAGCGTGTGGTGGATCGGTGGGAAGTGCTGCTCGAAAAATATGGCCGCCGATGAGTGAGCTTCCGGATGTAGCCGATGTCAATTAAGCAGCGACGCTTTCCGTTCTGTTGCGCCCGTTGTTTTTAGCGCGGTAGAGGCCGGTATCGGCTTGCTTCATCAGTTTGTCGATGTCGACACAGGAAACCGTTGATGAGTGAACGAGGCCGGCGCTCATCGTAACTTTGAACAGCCTCGCATCGTGTGTGATGACAGTTTTTTCTACCGCTCGGCGTATGCGCTCCGTCGCCTCTAAGGCCGCACGTGGTGATATGTCCGGCAGTATGACGGCGAATTCTTCTCCACCTATGCGCGCTACAAAATCCGTGGGACGAAGATTCTTTGTGCAGATTTCAGCGCATGTGCGTAGAGCCGCGTCGCCTGCTGCATGACCGTATTGATCATTGATGCGTTTAAAGTAGTCGATGTCAAAAAATATCACGGCGAGATTTGTGCTGGCTCCACTGTCCAGATGTTCCTGCAGTCTTGCTTCGAATGCACGGCGATTATGGATGCCGGTTAGCGGGTCTCGTAGTGCGGCATCACGTAGTTCCCTTGTGCTGCGTTCATAAGCGATTGAAAGGGCAAAGGCGCCGCTCGCCGTAGTGTGAAACAAGGCTACGAAGAGGTGGATCTGGAGCCAAGCGTCCTGCGGGAGGTAGCTCGTTAGGCCATTGCTTGTCAGAATGCCCTGACCGACACGTGCGGAGAACGATACTGCGATCAAGCCGTAAGCCAGCATAAGTCCGTAGCGTGATGGCAAGCCATCACCTCTATCACGCCAGAATTCGTAGGCGATCACGATAGTTTGGATGGCAAGGATGATATTTACGGCGATGTAGGTGGTGCGATATGCGAATATTGCCGGTAACGCAAACAAACCCAACGTCAGAACCGTAGGCACGATAATCACTGCAAGGGGGCTTGGACGGCCGCTAAACTGGCGTGCGGCCTGCCAACGTAGACCGTACCCCAGAACAAGCAGACAGTTGGCCAATATCATCGGCAGGAGCGATTGCCCGCCGAGTGCGATCATGAATAGAATTACGGCGAGGGCGAGCGTCATGTTGGCGGAACTCCAGGAGCTCCAGTAGACTTCTTGAGGGTGGCTTTCCCACGCTGCGAGGAACGCAAACGCAGTTACGATCAGAATGACCGCGTTGGCTCCAAACAATGTGAACGGATCCGCATCCATTTTCTTCGAATCTTATCTTTCGTCTCTGAGCAGCGGCGTCAATTGGGGGAAGAGATCACGAGTTTCTAATATTTCTTTGAGGTTGAGAACGGCTTCGAGCCCACCTCCTACAAAGCGGCAGGACGTCGGTACTTTCGACTAGCCTGGTCTGAAACGGATCATGGCCCTGCGCTTTGCAAAAGGCCGCGACAGCCTGTTTCTCGACGTCCATGAGATTGGGGAAGATAGATCGGTGTTTCCCGGCCTCTGCCAACCGATCCTCGGAGATCAATAGACTGATGCTGGGCGAGTAGGCCCGTCCGCCATTCGCGCAGTTGCAGCGAGTTCGCGCTTTGCCCGGATCGCAGACATTGCGCATTGGCTGTATATTCGTGGAAGTGGAAAGCGCCGAGAAAGGCCGCCACATTATAGAGTAGTGGCGGAGGGGGTGGGATTCGAACCCACGGTGGGCGTGAACCCACGCCGGTTTTCAAGACCGGTGCCTTAAACCACTCGGCCACCCCTCCGATGCCTGCGTAAAACCCTTATCGAGGGGCAAGCGCGCCCTCTCCCGATATCAGGGGAAGGCCCCTGCAATCAAGTGCCATTGCAACGGCTTGGCAAATAAGGGTGTTGTGCGCATGCCTCTCATGTGGATGAACGTATCAATCCTGTCAGGTTGACCACGTCTTGGCCATGATTGCCCGGTGTTGCTCTCGTGTACTTGCGGTGCCCGGTTTAGGCTGGCTAATTTCGAGGCGCCAATGTGCTCGCTTGGGCGCGCCGTGCCGCTGTGAAGAGTTACCTTACTGAAGGGCTGAGACGAGGGACGTGGGGTTGTCGGGGGTATTCCAGAAGGGTCCAGGCAGTTTGGCGCGCTGCGGTCTTCGTAGCTGTTCTGCGCGACGACGTTGGGTCTTGCTCATGGAAGTGCTGGTCATTGCAGGTCTGTGCAACTTTCTTACGGGGTGTTCCGAAAAACCTCAGATATCGCAAACGCCAATTTCCTGGACGACGGAAGTCAACCGTGAGCGTCCCATCGTCACCGCAAGCCTTAGCGATGCGAGCCAGACCAACAAGCCTTCTGAAAGCGCGGCGAAAGCCAGTCAGACCCTTACATCGAAGGCGCGAGCCGAACGGCGGCACAAACTGCGCAAAGGGGGCGGATATCACAAGATTGGCAAGCGCTATCAAGTTGCCGGTATTTGGTACACGCCGAAGCACGATGCGGACTACGAAGAAACAGGGATCGCCTCCTGGTATGGCGATAAGTTTCATGCGCAGAAGACCGCGAACGGCGAAATCTACGATCTGAATGCTCTGACGGCTGCGCACAGAACACTGCCGTTGCCGTCTTTGGTGCGCGTAACGTACTTGGCGAATGGCCGTTCGGTGGTGGTGCGTGTCAACGACCGTGGTCCATTCAAGAAAGGCCGCATAATCGATGTCTCGGCACGGGTCGCGCGGGAACTCGGATTTGCCGACAAGGGGACTGCGAAGGTCCATGTCAAGTACCTCGGTCCCGCACCGCTCGATGGCAGCGATGAACAAGAACAGGCTTCGCTGATGACGATACGCGCGCCATAAAAAGTCATATCTTCGTGTAGAGCCGCCAGGCCGTGGGTTTATCGGGGGTGCCGGCGTTGACCCCGTCGCCCATTATTCCGATAGTCGCGAGCGATTTGGATCAGCCGGCGGGGAGTGGCTGATGACAAAATCTGCTTGTAAAATCACGGTCGACGCCTCGCGGGGAGAAATTTTGACGCGCTTTGTTTTTTTGGGATTTGTTTTTTTCGTTAGTTTGCTTGCTGTTGCGCCAACTGGCTCTTCGGCCAGTGAATTTCGGACAGTTGCTAAGCAAGCAATTCTTATCGACGCCGACAGCGGTGCAGTTCTTTTCCAGCACAATGCTGATGTTCTGGCTCCGCCGGCTAGTATGGCGAAGCTTGTCACCGCGGCGGTGGTTTTCCGTGCCTTGAGGGAAGGGCGGTTGTCGCTCACGGATACATTTCCTGTGAGCGAACATGCTTGGCGTACGGGAGGGGCGCCGTCTGGCACGTCCGCGATGTTCGCGCCGCTGAACTCTCAAGTGACCATTGAGGATCTGCTCAAGGGCCTGATCATCCAGTCGGGTAATGACGCCGCTATCGTCATTGCGGAAGGCATGTCCGGATCAGAAGCTGCCTTTGCAAAATTGATGACGGAAGAAGCGCGGAAAATTGGCCTTAAGAAGTCAACGTTCGGCAATCCGACGGGCTTGCCTCATCCTGATCAGTTGATGACGGCCCGAGAGATCGCGTTGTTGTCTCAGTTTCTTATCAAGACCTATCCCGAATACTATGGTTGGTTCGGCGAGCGGCGTTTTCCCTACCAGCCTGAAGGGCGTCGGCAGCCTTACAAGTTCTTCAACCGCAATCCGCTCTTGTCTCTCGATATTGGTGCAGACGGCCTCAAGACGGGGCATTTAAAAGAGTCGGGATACGGTCTGGCGGGTTCGGCGGTTCAAGATGGCAGGCGCCTTATCGTGGTTGTCCATGGATTAGCAAGCAGTACGGCGCGGCGGTCCGAAGCGCAAAAGCTCTTAGGATGGGGCTTTCAAAATTTCTCGAAGTACAAGCTGTTCGATTCTGGCGAGATTGTTGGGTCGGCTCGAGTTTGGGGTGGCGAGAAATACTACGTGCCACTCACCGGCAACGGACCAATTGGGATTCTCATTCCGAAGTCGGAAGAATCGTCTCGGTTGAGGGCGGAAATTGTCTATACCGGCCCTCTCAAGCCCCCTATCAAACAGGGGGATCGCGTTGCGGTTCTTCGGGTCACAAGTGCTTCAAATACCGTCAATGAAGTGCCTTTGTATGCGGCGGAGGATGTCGATGAGGCCTCGATTGCATGGCGTGGACTTGACTCGCTGGCCGTGATGGCGTTCCGCTGGGTCGCCGATCAAGCTTCCGAGTTGATCGGAGGAACGTGAACAGCGGGTGCGGGCGTATGAAGGCGCCCCGGATGGGGCGATGACAACGGGTAAGCTCATCACCTTCGAGGGCGGTGAAGGATCGGGCAAGTCGACGCAAGCGCGTCAACTGGCCGAACGCCTCGGTGCGGCTAATATCAGCACAATTGTAACACGTGAGCCCGGTGGCGCCCCGCTGGCAGAAAAGATTCGGGATCTTGTGCTTAGCGACCGACCGGCAGCGGCGGTGACGGAACTCTTGCTCTTCGCTGCGGCGCGTGCGGAGCATATCGCTGTGACCATTGCGCCAGCGCTGGGAGCTGGCACGTGGGTGGTCTGTGATCGCTATATCGATTCAAGCCGGGTGTATCAGGGCGATATCGGCGGCATCGATAAGGCTTTTATCCGTGCCATCGAGCAGCAGACAGTGACGCCGTGGTTTCCCGATCTCACATTGGTCCTTGATGTTGGGGCGAAGGTGGGTATGGAACGTGCGCAGGCCCGCGGCGGCCTTACGCGCTTTGATGCAGCGAGTCTCGCGCAGCATGAACAGGTCCGACAAGGGTTTCTTGACCTTGCAATGGCCGAGAAGGACCGTTGCGTCGTTCTGAACGGTGCCGAACCGGAAGCCGAGGTGGCTGAGGCCGTGTGGAAGGCCGTTACCGAACGTTTGATTGCGACGGCCGGATAAGACGATGGCGCGGGCCCCTGTTGTTCAAGATATTGAGTATCTGCCGGAGGCGGATCGGCTGGAAGGTTACGCGCATCCGCGCGAGACCGCTTTGCTTTTTGGCCATGAGGGCGCGCAGCAAGAACTGGCCGTGGCGTTAAACCAAGGCAAGTTGCATCACGGTTGGCTAATCACGGGGCCGCAGGGTATCGGGAAGGCGACGTTAGCTTATCGGTTCGCACGTTATGCGTTGGCTGAGCCGGAAGAACGTGAGCCCGGTGGTTTGAGTGTCAGATCAGGAAGCATTGCAGCGCGACAGGTGACAGCGCTGTCTCATCCGGGCTTGCTCGTGATCCGGCGCGTCTATGACGTTAAGACGAAGCGGTTCACCGCTAGCATTCCAATCGATGAAGTGCGCCGACTGAGGGGATTTCTCTCGCATCGCTCGGCGGGTGGTTGGCGCGTCGTTATTGTCGATCAAGCGGACGAGTTGAACATCAACGCGGCCAACGCCATTTTGAAATCTCTGGAAGAGCCTCCAGAACGCACGGTCTTTCTCCTTATTTCTTCAGAGCCTGGACGCTTGCCGACGACAATCCGCTCCCGGTGCCGGCGGCTCGATTTGCAGCCGCTTGGGGCTGAGCCGTTACAGGCGGCCGTGCGGCAGGCGTTGGCGAGCGCAGAGCAACGTGAACCAGATGCAGATCAATGGCCGCAGTTACTGGCAATCGGTCAAGGTAGTGTGCGCCGTGTTCTGGGGCTTGAAGGAGACAAGGGCCTAGAGGTGTTCCGCTCGGTCGAGAGTTTGATTGCGGGTCTGCCCACGATTTCCTGGGGGTCGGTCCATGATCTTGCAGAGAGCTTAGGAACACCGGCGGCTGAGCAGCGTTTCGGGCTGTTCTTTGACTTACTTCAGGACTATTTGGCCCGACTAATTCGTGCCGGGGCCACAAGCGAGGGGAGCGATCGCGATCTCACCCTGGCCCAGCGCCTGATTAAGGACGGGCAACTTGCCACTTGGGCGGCCTTGTGGGAAACAATCACGCGCGAAAGGGCCGAGGCGCTAGCGCTCAATCTGGACCGGAAGGCTTTGATTCTCGATACGATATTGCGTATCGAGCAGACGGTACGCCGCTAGGGCAATCGGGCTTCGTTCAGTGGGTGGCGGTGAATGGGCCACCAGCAACAGGTCGATACAGCTCGATCTCAAGAGGATAATTCATGGGCTCTGCCACGCCATTTTACATTACGACAGCGATTTCCTACCCAAATGGCGCTCCGCATATTGGGCATGCCTACGAGGCTATCGCAACGGACGCGATTGCCCGTTTTGAGCGGCTCGATGGGCGGCCAGTCTATTTTCTGACTGGGACGGACGAGCACGGCATCAAGATGGTGCAGACGGCGCGTAACCAGAACATGACGCCTGCGGAACTTGCCGACCGCAACACGCCGTTGTTTCGTGCGATGGCCGAAGCGTTGAACATTTCCAACGACGATTTCATTCGGACACGTGAAGAGCGTCATCATCGCGCCAGCCAGGAGATGTGGCGGCGGTTGGAGGCGAACGGCGACATCTATCTTGGCCGCTATGCAGGCTGGTACTCGGTGCGCGATGAGGCGTACTACGATGAAGGCGAATTGTCTGTCACAGAGGACGGTACGAAGCTGTCGCCGCAGGGCACTCCGGTTGAGTGGGTGGAGGAGGAAACCTTCTTCTTCCGGCTGTCGGCCTATCAGGATAGGCTCCTCGCTTATTACGAAGCAAATCCCGAATTCATTCTTCCGCTTGAGCGTCGGAATGAGGTTTTGAGCTTTGTCAAAGGTGGGCTCAGAGACCTCTCGATTTCGCGCACAACGTTTAATTGGGGCGTGCCGGTGCCCGGGCATCCCGAGCATGTCATGTATGTCTGGGTCGATGCGCTGACCAACTACATCACGGGCGTTGGTTTTCCTGATGAAGCAGACCCTAAATGGAAGTTCTGGCCGGCGAACGTGCATGTCATCGGCAAAGACATTCTGCGGTTTCATGCGGTCTACTGGCCCGCGTTTCTCATGTCGGCTGGGGTAGAGCCCCCACGCCGTGTCTTTGCGCACGGGATGGTTCTGAACAAAGGTGAGAAGATGTCGAAGTCGGTTGGCAACGTTGCCGATCCGCACGATCTCGTCTCTACGTTCGGCCTCGATCAGCTTCGCTATTTTCTGCTGCGCGAGGTCGCGTTTGGGCAGGATGGGAGCTACAGCGAAGAAGCGATCATCAACCGGACCAACGCTGATCTGGCGAATGACCTTGGCAACCTGGCGCAGCGTTCGCTGTCCATGATCGCGAAAAACTGCGAGGGCCGGGTGCCGACACCAGGTGCTTTGACGGAAGAGGATCGCGCTATTCTCTCGGTGGCGGACGGGATGTACGCGAAGGCTCGCGAAGCGATGGAGCTGCAGGGCCTAAAGAAATACCTCGACGCCGTGTGGGCGGTCGTTGCAGAGGCCAACCGGTATTTTGCCAGCCAAGAGCCATGGGCGAAGAAGAAATCTGATTTCGCGCGCATGGAGACGATCCTTTACGTCACGGTCGAGGTTGTGCGGCAGGTTGCTATCCTGGCGCAGCCGGCGATGCCGGAATCGTGCGCCAAACTGCTTGACCAACTGGGGCTCGGTGAAGATCAACGGAGCTTCAGCCAATTGGGCGAGGGCGGCCGGCTTGCGTCCGGATTATCGTTGCCACCGCCAGCAGGTGTGTTCCCGCGCTATGTGAGTCCTGAGGAACAGGCGAAGCGGGAGGGGCAGGAGAAGCCGTCCGGCGGTAATGGAAAGTCCAAAAAGAACAAGGAACGGGGCTGACGTGACCAACGCAGCGATGCTCGTAGATCATCATTGCCATCTTGATTTCCCGCAGTTTGCAGAAGATCTCGACGGCATTATCGGACGCGCGAAAGCGGCGGGCGTCGGCACGATGGTGACGATCTCGACGCGCATTCGTCAGTTCGATCGCATTCGGGTGATCGCCGAGACGTATAAGGACGTCTATTGCTCCGTCGGAACGCATCCGCACAATGCGGATGAGGAACTCGATATTCCGGTCGAGGACATCATCCGCTTAGCGCAACATCCGAAGTGCGTGGCCATCGGCGAAGCGGGCCTCGACTATTACTATCAGCACTCCAGTGCGCAGGGGCAGGCAGAAGGGTTTCGGCGGCATATTCGGGCGGCGCGCGAAACGGGATTGCCGCTCGAGATTCATGCCCGTGATGCTGATGAGGATACAGCAACAATCCTGGCGGATGAGCATGCACAGGGTGCGTTTCCAGCCGTTCTGCATTGCTTCACCGGTGGGCGCGACTTGGCTATGCGGGCCGTTGATCTTGGCCTGTACGTCTCGTTCTCGGGCGTGGTGAGCTTTAAGAAGTCGGAGGCGTTGCGGGCGCTAGCTGCAGAGTTGCCGCTTGACCGGATCCTTGTTGAGACGGACGCTCCGTATCTCGCGCCAGTTCCTTATCGCGGTAAAACCAATGAGCCGGCTTATGTCGTGCATACCGCAGCGGCAGTGGCTGAAGCGCGCGGTATTACTCTTACGGAACTCGCTGCGGCCACAACGGAGAATTTTTTCAGGCTTTACACCAAAGCGCAGCCTCCTGAGGAGCTCGATCCTTCTTTGTTGAAGGGTGCGCCTCCACAATGAGCATACGGGTTACGATTATGGGGTGCGGCCCGTCAGGCGGTGTGCCGCGCATCGGGCCGAACTGGGGGCGGTGTGAGCCTTCCAATCCGAAAAACCGCAGAAGGCGGTGCGCGATCCTCGTTGATCGGTTCAGTAAACGAGGCCGCACGAGCGTACTTGTCGATACGCCGCCGGACCTGCGCGAACAGTTGATCGATGCGCGCGTCTCATCGATCGACGGAGTTCTTTACACTCACGACCATGCCGACCATACGCATGGGATCGATGACCTGCGCATGGTCTGCTATTCCATGAAAAAGCGCGTGGACGTTTATTTCGATGCGCTCACTCGCGACAGCTTAAGGTCTCGATTTGGCTACTGCTTCGAGACCAAGCCCGATTCCGGCTATCAGCCTATCCTCGATCCGCATGACATCGTGGCAGGAGGCAAAGTCGTTGTTGACGGGAAAGGCGGGAAGATCGAAGCCCTCTGCATTCCGCAGGTGCATGGCGATATTCCGAGCCTCGGCTTCCGCTTCGGCAGGTTCGGATATTCACCTGACGTGTCCGATATTCCGGATGCTTCCATCCCAATGCTCGAAGATCTTGATGTGTGGGTGGTGGATGCGCTGCGGTACGATCCTCACCCCAGCCATTTTCACGTTCGCCGTGCATTGGAATGGGCGGAGCGGCTCAAGCCAAAGCGCACGATCCTCACGCATATGACAACGGATCTCGATTACGACGCGCTCAAGCGCTCGTTGCCGGACAACGTAGAGCCGGCCTTCGATGGGATGGTGTTCGAGGTTTCAGGCTGAAGATTTGGTGCCGACGTGTTGGCGCAACCAACCGGGGCCGTCGAAGATTTCACCATTTGCCGTGCACTCTGGGCTCGCCAATTCAACAAACAGCGGTGCGATGTCCTCCGGCGTATAGAGCGTCGCAGGATCTTCACCCGGAAAAGCCTTGGCGCGCATTTGGGTGCGGATGGGACCGGGATTGATGAGGTTCACACGTACGTTCGTGTTGACCATTTCCCGCGCGTAGGTTTTCGCTAGAGCTTCCAAGCCGGCTTTGGAGACGGCGTAGGGGCCCCAGTACGCGTTCTTCGCCTTAGCGGCGCCTGACGTTACGAACACGGCCCGGCCAGCGTCTGAGCGACGCAACAGCGGATCGAGCGTGCGAATGAGCTGCCAGTTCACAGTTAGGTTCAGTTCAAGCACGCGCGCCCAGGCATCCATTGTGACATGTGGCAAGGGAGAGAGCGGCCCGAGCAAGCCTGCATTGGCAATGAGGACATCGAGGCGTCCGAAGCGCTGATAAAGCGTCGGGCCCAGTGCATCAATCCGTTCGGTTTGCTGCAGATTGAGGGGGATGAGTGTTGCTGTTCCGCCAGCGGCGCGTATGGCGTCGTCGGTTTCCTCAAGCGCGCTAGTCACTCGACCCGTGATGATCACATGCAAGCCTTCGGCCGCGAGGGCGATAGCGACTGCACGGCCGATGCCGCGTGTTGCGCCAGTCACGAGGGCTATGCGGTTCGGCTGTTCGCCGTCCGTGGGTGTTTCCGATTGGCTGGTCACGCAGTGTTCCGTGGTAATGGATGTGGCAGCCGATGGCTTATGCCGTTCGGCTGCTTGGGCTCAGCTCACTTCGGCGAGAAGTGATAGCTGGCGGGCGGCGGGATCGCCAGTCTGATCTGTCAGAGGCGTTGGATATTCGCCCGTCAAGCAGTGGTCCGTGAACTGCGGGGCGTTTGGATCGCGGCCTTCGAAACCGACTGAGCGATAAATACCGTCGATCGAAAGGAACGCGAGCGAATGGGCGCCCATGAACTTGCGCATTCCTTCGACATCGAATTTCGCTGCAAGTAGCTCTTCAGTGCTTGGCGTGTCGATGCCGTAATAGTCGGAATGTGTGATGGGTGGGCAGGCGATGCGCATGTGCACTTCGCGCGCGCCGGCTTCGTACATCAGCTGCACGATCTTCTTGGATGTGGTGCCGCGGACGACGCTGTCGTCGATGAGAACAATGCTCTTGCCGCTGATAATCGACGCATTGGCGGAGTGTTTCAGTTTCACGCCCAGTGCGCGAATTCGCTGTTCTGGCTCAATGAAGGTGCGTCCGACGTAGTGATTACGAATTATGCCGAGTTCGAAGGGCAGATTTGATTGCTGTGCGTAGCCAATCGAGGCTGGTACGCCGGAATCAGGGATCGGGACGATGATATCGGCATCCGCAGGAGATTCGATCGCCAGCTGCACGCCCATCTGCTTGCGGATGTCATAGACAGAACGCCCGCCGACGATTGAGTCAGGTCGTGCGAAGTAGATGTATTCGAAGATACAGGGACGCGCTGGACGGCGCGGGAACGGGCGGTGGCTTTCCAGACCGGCCTCGGTGATGACGACGACTTCGCCATTCTCGACTTCACGCACGAACTTAGCGCCGACGATGTCGAGGGCACAGGTCTCGGAGGCAAGAACATAACAACCGTCGATCTTGCCGATTATGAGTGGCCGGATGCCGATGGGATCACGTGCGCCAATCATCATATCGTTGGTGAGGCAGACCAGCGCGTAAGCGCCTTCGATCTGGCGGATGGCATCGACAAAACGTTCGACGATACGACGTTTGTTCGAGCGGGCGAGGAGGTGAAGAATGACCTCGCTGTCCGAGGTGGACTGGCAGATGGCGCCGGAGGAGATGAGATCTCGGCGCAAGGTGAGAGCGTTTGTAAGGTTGCCGTTGTGCGCTAGCGCGAAACCGCCTGTATCAAGATCGGCGAAAAGCGGTTGTACGTTGCGGATAAGGGTGTTGCCTGTGGTGGAGTAGCGGTTGTGGCCTACGGCCATGGAGCCCATCAAACGTTTGATGACGCTGCCTTTGTTAAAGTTGTCTCCGACGAGACCGAGGCGGCGCTCCGAATGGAATTGATGGCCGTCGTAGGTGACGATCCCGGCCGCTTCCTGTCCGCGATGCTGGAGGGCATGGAGACCGAGGGCCGTCAAGGCGGCGGCATCAGGATGTCCCAAAATGCCAAAGACCCCGCATTCCTCGCGAAGTCTGTCGTCGCCGTATCGAGAATATCCGGAATCCCATTGGGTTTCCGCTGCTCCGACGTTGTCGTCGCACGTCATGGCTGCCTCCCGCGATCGCATCCGTTGCCGCACAAACTGATCGTCACAATGGCTTGAGGTACCAGCCCGCTCATGGCTGCGCCACCGCTTCTGTGACGGATATATGAAAAACTGTGTACTTTTCCAGTTCTTTTTTGCACTGCAACAGGCCCCTTGGCCGGCGCACCTAGCCTTTTTGCGCTTCGTCGCCCCGAATTTCGATGGAACTGTCTTGCTGGTGCGACGCTTCGTCTTGCTTATTCGTTGCGCGATCTATGACCGGTACAACATAGGCAACGAGCATCGACTGGAGAGCTTCCCCAGTTGAGAGCAAGTAGGGTCGGGTGATTGACTTGGCGAGCCAGTCCGGGTGCTGCTCTTCTTTTGGGTAGAAGTGCAGTGCCAGCATGAACGGGATCACTACCAGGATAAAGCCCCGTACGAGGCCGAATACGAAGCCAAGAATCCGGTCAATCATGCCGACTTGGCTATCGAGAATGGAGTCGGAAATGCGTGCGGTAACCAGATGGACCACGATCAGCACGATCAGGAACAGCAGAACGCCAATAACGGCTTGTGCGATGATGAGCTGAGCGCCCATCTGCTCGGCTACTTCCGTTGCGAATTGGCGGTGATTCAGGATGAAGTAGAGAACGGCAACGGCCGCGATGATCCACGACAGGATGGCCAGAAGTTCGCGCGTGAGTCCGCGATAAAGGGCGAGCAGCCCCGATATAAAGGCGATCGCGATTACCCCGGCATCGAGGTACGTCAAAGGCCCGATCATTCTTGCTTCTCTCCACTGGGCCTAGAACTCCGGCCCACGTGCCGCTTAACCCTGTTTAGTCTCAGTCGCACGCCGTAACCCTTTCCGCAAGCATCTTGAGGTGCGAGAGCCGGCTCAAGTCCAGAGAAATGCCGGTCGCTTCGATTTCACCCAAGGCCGGGATGACCGCACTAGAAAATCCCAATTTTTGAGATTCTTTGAGACGTCCTGCGGTGTTGGCGGCGGCTCGGACGGCGCCTGACAGCGATATTTCACCGAAATAGACGGTTTCAGGTGGTAGGGGTTTGCCGGAAAATGACGATAGCAGCGCGGCTGCGGCAGCAAGGTCGGCGGCGGGTTCTGTGATTTTAAGGCCTCCGGCGACGTTCAGATAAACGTCGTTTTGCGCAAACGAGACACCGCACCGTGCGTCCAGAACGGCGAGCAGCATCGACAACCTGTTGCTGTCCCAGCCGACAACGGCGCGGCGCGGGGTTCCCAGCGCCGAGGGCGCGACGAGTGCTTGTATCTCGACCAGCAGGGGTCTTGTGCCTTCTATCCCGGCAAAGACTGCTGTGCCGGGCGCGCTGGCGTCACGGTCACCGAGGAACAATTCCGACGGGTTCTTGACCTGACGGAGGCCTTCGCCAGCCATTTCAAAGACGCCAATTTCGTCGGTCGGGCCGAAGCGATTCTTGACCGCACGCAGAATGCGGAACGGGTGGCCGCTCTCACCTTCGAAGTACAACACGGTATCGACCATGTGTTCGATCACTTTGGGGCCTGCGATTTGGCCTTCCTTTGTGACGTGACCGACGAGGAGTAGTGTGGCGCCGTGGCGCTTGGCGTGACGAATAAGGGATTGGGTTGCCGCGCGGACTTGGCTGACGGTCCCGGGCGCTGCTTCGAGCGTGTCCGACCAGAGCGTCTGGATCGAATCGATGACGATCAGTTGCGCGGAAGGTTCTGCATCCAACGTCGCCAGGATCGTCGAAAGGTGAGTTTCCGCCGCTAGTCCGACCGGGGCTTCGGCGAGTCCGAGGCGTTCTGCGCGGAGCCGGACCTGATCGATAGCTTCTTCGCCAGAGAAATACAGGCTGCGTCCACCGCGTTGCGCGATGGCTGAGGCGAGCTGTAACAGAAGCGTCGATTTTCCGATGCCGGGCTCGCCGCCAATGAGCAATGCCGAGCCGGGAACCAAGCCTCCACCGGTCACGCGGTCGAGTTCCTCTAAGCCCGTGGGGATTCGCGGGGTCCGCTTGGAAGAGCCCTTGAGCGACTCTAGGGTGATCGCCCGGCCTTTGCTTGCTTTGGTCAAACCGCTGCCGGGTGGGGGCCCGGTATCAGTTTCCTCAACAAGCGTATTCCATTCCTCGCATGACGCGCATTTGCCCGCCCAGCGCGGGGCGGTCGCGCCGCAGTTCTGGCAAACGAAGACGGTTTTGGCGGCACGTGCCATGGCTGCTTAGATGTCTCCGTCACGCTCGAGGTAGACCCGATGGAACCGGCGGCCGAGACGCGTGAGGGTCTCGTAGCCGATTGTGCCTGCTGCGGCCCCCATCTCTTCAAGGGTGATGGTCGGGCCCAGGATTTCTGCCCAGTCGCCGCGGACGACTGACGGATCGTTAAATGCGGTGACGTCTGTGGTTATGAGGTCCATCGAAACACGGCCCACTACGGGCGCGCGTTTGCCTGAGAAGGCGACGAAGCCCCCAGTTTCGCCGGCAGCGGCGCTGAGGTGACGGAAAAAGCCGTCGGCATATCCAGCAGCGATCACTGCGATGCGGCGTGGCTGTTCGGCGCTGTAGCTCGCTGAGTAGCCAACGGTGGCTCCCGGAGCGAGGTCGCGGACCTGAAGAACACGCGCGAAGGATTGGACAACCGGTTTGACTGGCGCCGGCCTGCCTTTCGAGGCTTGGCCGCCGTACAGGGCGTAGCCTGGACGCACCAAGTCAAAATGGAAGTTTGGCCCGAGCATGATGCCGTCAGAAGCGGCGAGGCTTGTGGCGGCGTTGGGCAGCAGCGGACGAAGTTGGCGCATGACGTCGTGCTGCTTCGCGTTTTTGGGATGGTCGGGCTCATCAGCACAGGCCAAGTGACTCATCACGAGGCGGATATCGAGTCGGCCAAGCAGATGCGTGTCTCCGGCGAGCGCTCGAATGTCAGGCTCGCTCATCCCAAGCCGATTGAGCCCGGTATCTATATGCAACGCACAGGGCGCAGGGGATCCGCGCTGGACGCCCTCTTGGCCCCACTCCTTGATTTCAGCCAGACTTGAGAGGACCGGCCAGGCGTTGATCTGCGTATAAGCTTCGGATGCGCCCGGTGTGATGCCATCGAGAACGAGGATGTTCCCTTGGGGGGCGAGCGTCCGTGCCTGACGCGCTTCGGCCAAAGTCGCGACAAAAAACACGCGGCAGCCGGCGGCGGCGAGGGCTGGGATTACGCGATCTGCTCCCAATCCGTATGCATCTGCTTTCACAACAGCCGCGCACTGCGCTGGCGCTACGTAATCACGCAGGGCCTGCCAGTTGGCAGCGAGTTGGTCCAGATCGATTGCAAGGATGCCGGGGGCCTCGGGAGGCGCTGCGGCGAAAAACGCATTACTGTTTGAGGGCATTAGATCGGGCCAGAGTCGCGTCAATCCGTCTTTCCTGCCAATGGGTGATGGCGATCGAGATTGTCAAAGCGCGTGAATTCACCGGTGAATTGCAGCCGTACCGTGCCCGTGGGACCATGTCGTTGCTTGCCGATGATCACTTCGCCAATTCCTTGTACAGCCTCTAACTCGGTTTGCCACTTGAGATGAGCTTCGACATCGCTGACGGACGGTTCACTCCGTTGGACATAGTATTCTTCTCGGAAGACAAATAACACCACGTCGGCGTCCTGTTCGATCGAGCCCGATTCGCGAAGGTCGGAAAGTTGCGGGCGTTTGTCTTCGCGGGTTTCGACCTGACGCGAGAGCTGCGACAGGGCGATGATTGGTACTTCCAACTCTTTTGCGAGCGCTTTAAGGCCGGTTGTAATTTCCGTGACCTCCTGCACACGGCCTGCGGCAGCTTTGGCGGCGGAGCCAGAGAGCAGCTGGATATAGTCGACGATCAACAGATCGAGGCCGTGTTGACGCTTCAGTTTTCTCGCTCGTGAGGACAACTGCGCAATTGAGATGCCGCCGGTCTGGTCGATGAACAGCGGGGCTTGCGATAGCGCTTGCGACGCCTGGATCAGCCGCTTCATCTCTTCCTCGTCGATCTGCCCGCGGCGAATCTTGTTGGAAGGGATTTCAGCCTGTTCGGACAGAATACGAGAGGCCAGCTGTTCCGCCGACATTTCCAGCGAGAAAAAACCCACTACGGCGTCCTCTACGGGCGCATTGGGATTGGTTTGCAGGCGATGTAAGCGCTTTGCGCTCGCGACGTTCGTCGCGATATTGGTGGCGAGCGCTGTTTTGCCCATAGACGGCCGGCCGGCGAGCACGATGAGATCGGAGGGCTGGAGGCCGCCCATCATGGCGTCGAGATCGATAAGGCCAGAGGGCAAGCCGGACAGCCGATCGCCGCGCATCCGCGCAGAGTTGGCCATATCGACGGCTTGGGTGAGCGCGGTCGAAAAATTCAGAAAACCCTGGCCGTATTTTGATGGTTCGGCCAATTCGTAGAGGCGGCCCTCGGCCTCTTCGATCTGCTTAGTCGGTGTCTGATCGACGGAGCTATCGAAAGCGACATTGACCATATCCTCGCCGATGAGAATCAGCTGTCGGCGGATGGCGAGATCATAAACGGTGCGTGCGTAGTCGTGCGCATTGATTACGGTGGTGGCATTGGCTGCTAACCGTACGAGGTATTGGGGAACCGTCAAATCAACGTCGATCGGCTCAAGGTTTTCAAAGAACGTCTTGAGCGTAATCGGGGTGGCTTCTTTCCCCGCATGGATCAGCTTCGACATTGTCTCAAAGATCTGCGCATGGAGGGGATCGTAGAAATGCGCAGGTTCCAGAAAGCCCGAGACACGGTCTAGCGCTTCCTTATTGATGAGAATCGCACCGAGCAGGGCTTGCTCAGCTTCAATGTTGTGGGGCGCTTGGCGAAAGTGCACAGGTTCCTCGGAACCGGCAGCGGCGCGGAGTTTGTCAGTCGGGAGGAGGGCTGTCTGTGTCATGCCCCTTGAGTATTCGACTCGTCCCCGTGGCGTCCTTCGCGAATCGTAGGAGCGGTTGGCGTCAACAGCGGCTTATCCAAGATATGCACAGAGCTGCTGAAGCTAGATGACCGTTGCGGCGATGTAGACCGCCGACAAAAACAATTCGCCGCATCGGTCATAACGCGTTGCGACACGACGCCAGTCCTTTAGCCGGGCGACCAGGTTTTTTGACGCTATGCCGTTTTGGTACAACTTGACATCATGGTTCGCAGGATGCCTTCGACCTCGCCGTGCTGTAAAGCCAATGCAGCCCTTGACCTTCTGACAAAAAAGTCAGGGCGCATGTTTCGGTGGCATCAGTCCGACGGCAGCATCTGCGGATTCCAGACTACTTCCCACAGGTGTCCATCAGGATCAGTAAAGTAGCCTGCGTAACCGCCATAGAAGGTATCCTGTGGTGCTTTGATAATCTCTGCCCCTGCACGCTGGGCCTTGCGCATGATGTCATCAACATCCTCGCGGCACAGAACATTGTGCCCGATGCTGCCAGCGGTGGTGCAAATCGGATGCTTGGGCAATCCGGTGTCATATGCAAGGTCATCTTGTGCCCAGATGGCGAGTTTCAGACCACCCGAGAGATTGAAGAATGCGACCGCGCCATGCTCGAATTCGCGCCCAATGACGCCCTCAGTCGGCAGACCAAGCCCATCACGATAAAAGGAAAGCGAGTTTTCGAGATTGGAGACGCCAAGCGTGAGAACGGAAATACGTGGTTTCATGTCCATGCCCATTCTATCGGCGTCCGCACCATGCGTACGCCTTGATAGTCTTGGGCCGTCACCTTGATGACAGAAGGACCCGCCAAGCGGGGGCCGGGCCAACCTTCCCGAACCTAACCTGTTTTAGACGTGATAACGATAAGGACAGGACCGCTCCCGCGTCAACACACACTCGTACGCAACGCGGTTGGCGCTATGATTTCAGTGAACGTCCTTGTTGGGGGAACCTAACGATATAGTGGAAGTCTGTTTAATAGGTCCTGACCTTAGATCATTACTCTGAATCAAAACGAGCTCCGACTAAGTCGGAGCTCGTTCTTTTCTGCACAGTCTTGGAGCGCGCCAAGGGCTATTCGCGGGCTTCTTCGGAAGATTCTTCTGCGTCATAGCTTCCACCGTGCTCTTCGGCGTCAGGGTCGAACGTCTCAAGTTCAATTGCTTCGTCCTTGATGACGGTGACGTCTTCACCCTGAGCCTGGCGCTCAGCTTCGTCCTGTGTTCTGGCAACGTTGATCATCACCTGCACAGAAACTTCCGGGTGCAAGGAAATCGTCACGTCATGAAGGCCGAGTTCCTTGATGGGACGTTCGAGAACGACCTGACGGCGCGCGATGGTGAAACCACCTTCAGTGATGACGTCTGAGATGTCGCGCGGAGAGACCGAGCCATAAAGCTGGCCGGTGTCGCCGGCTTGGCGGATCGCGATGAAAGACTGGCCGGCGAGCTTTTCGCCGATGGCTTCAGCTTCTTTCTTTTGCTCAAGGTTGTTTGCTTCGAGCTGAACGCGCTGGGCTTCGAACTGTGCCAGGTTTTCCTTGTTGGCGCGTAGCGCCATCTTCTGCGGCAGCAGGTAGTTGCGGGCGTATCCATCACGAACCGATACGACGTCGCCCATCTGACCGAGATGTCCAATGCGCTGTAAAAGAATGACTTCCATTTTCTACTCCTTCGAATCTGCCGGGTAGGCAATCGCTTGATGTGCTTGCAGGTTTTTTATGCGTCAGGTTGGAGGTCCGCCGTTCGGGCCCGGTGGTTTTTTCGGGGGGGAGGGCGGCCTCAAAAAGTCTCGCCGTATCGGTGAGAAAGGTTCGAGCAGTGCCATCACGACAAGGATCAATGAGAATCCCGTGTTGAGCACGAGGAAGGCGAAATACACCGACCATAGGATCAGTGGACGCCACGCATTTCCGCGCGTGATGTAGTGGAGGATCGCCAATCCAAGGAGGATATAGGCGAAGTAAATCGCGCCGGCTGCTGCGGAGGAAAAAAGGCCCAGCATTCCAGGCGCGTAGGCGGCTCCAATGACCGATATGGCCAGGAGGAGAGGTATTCCAGAAGGATATGTGATCGTCGCCAAGTCTGGCCAGGGGCGGCGTAAGCGGCCGGTGGCGAGCGTGATGCGCCCCGCGAGCCAGAGATTGAACAATAGCGTTCCCATGATCGACATCACGGTAATTGCGGGCAGCAATTTGAGGCTGATATCGGTGATGGTATCGAGCTCGGCATCCGATATGGCGCTCTTAACCGTGCCTTGATCGGGCATGCCCTGTTCAACGACACGCTGAATGAACTCTCTGAGTGCGCGTTTTAGGCTGTCCACGTCCTGGCCCAAGAGCATCAACATGCCCACCGACAGCACAATCGCGATCAAGGCTGTCCAGACGATGAGCCGACCGACAGGATACCATTCGAGAGCTTGCGGCTGGTTCGGTGCTGGTTCTGGGACTGAGGGGCCTGCAGAGCGGGCAAGCTGGGAGAGGTAGCTGAGTATCCCAGCGGGGGCCAACTGCGATGCGGCAAAGACAATGCCGATTACCGGAGACGTAAAGACTGCGAGAGCTATGCCCCCGACTAATCCCGCGACCGATGCAGCAACCCAGCTCACGCTCAGGCCAGCAAGATAAACCGGCAGCGGAGTAAGAAGGAAAAGCACGAACTGGATCAACGGCGAGCCGGTCGTTGCGGACGCGAACGTCACTGCCGAAATCAGTCCGGCGCCAATGCCAGAGAGGAGAATCAGTTGCACAGCTTAGCTGTCCCGCGGTTAAAACGCGGTTAGAGGCGGCTGTACATCTTGGATGACCGCCGCCCCAACCCGTAGCTTTAAATTCGCAGGCTTAGCGCCTGCAGGTGTTTATCGGCTAATAAGCCGACTGACTTACTTGATCACGTAGGGCAGAAGGCCCAGAAAGCGAGCGCGTTTGATGGCTCTGGCCAGTTCGCGCTGTTTCTTTGCCGAGACAGCGGTAATGCGGCTCGGAACGATTTTGCCGCGCTCAGAGACGTAACGGCCGAGGAGACGGACGTCCTTATAGTCAATCTTTGGAGCGCTTTCGCCGGAAAACGGGCACGTCTTGCGGCGACGGTGGAACGGGCGGCGAGGTCCTGCTGCAGCCATTTCTTATTCCTCCGAGCCAGAGTTTGCTTGTTCATCGCGAGGGGGGCGCGGGCCGCGCGGGCCGCCTGGACGATCGCCGCGCGGTGGGCGATCACCCCGATCACCGCCACGGAAGCCGCCGCCTTCGCCACGTGGGCCGCGGAAGCCACCGCGGCCACCGCGTGAATCGTCGCGGTCAGACTTGCGCATCATCACGGATGGCTCGGTTTCATGCTCTTCGACGCGGATGGTCATGAAGCGGATGATGTCGGTCGATAGCCCCATGCGGCGCTCCATCTCAGCGACCACGTCATGGGGAGCTTCGATGTTGAGCAGCGTGTAATGCGCTTTGCGGCTCTTTTTGATCTTGTAGGCGAGGGCTTTGAGGCCCCAATACTCCGACTTGGCGATCTTTCCACCGCCTTCAGTGATGATGTCGGAGAATTCTTTTGTGAGTTGCTCGACCTGGGCGTTTGATACGTCCTGGCGCGCAAGAAAAATATGCTCGTATAGCGGCATACCGCTTCTGGCCCTTCTGTTTCTATGTTGTCAGTCCCGGCGCAAAGCCCCTTGCAGGCCCTGGCCGCTCGTTTGCGAGCGTGAAAGGCCCACCAGAGAAACCCACGAGAGCGGAGACACTGGGAAACAGGCAAATACCTCACGCCAAATACTCGGCGTTCCCATTCAGCCTCCAGCCGGAGCTGGTAGAGGGGCGGTTTATACATGGGTTTGGAGAAACATCAACTAATTTGCTTTGCAGCCCAGCGGACCTTTCGTCTTTATGAGGCGGGCGGGGGTGTCGGCGTTAGAGGCAGGTGTGAAGGAACCCGCGGGCGGCTGCAGCTTGACAGATCACGACTGCGCATGCCTTAAGCGCGGCCGGATATTAAACATTTCACAGGGCCGTGATGGCCCCAGCCCGAAGGAAGCTCGTTATTGTGACGGTTGCATTCGTATTTCCCGGCCAGGGCAGCCAAGACGTTGGAATGGGACGAGAACTTGCCGAAAACTTTAAATCGGCGGCGGAAGTTTTTGCTGAGGTGGACGAGGCACTTGGCGAGAAGCTCTCTCAGGTCATCTTTGAGGGCCCGAAGGAAACACTGACGCTTACTCAAAACGCCCAGCCTGCCCTTATGGCTGTGTCTATGGCTGTCATGCGGGTGTTGGAGAAGGACTTCGGCCTGAATCTGCGTGATAAGGTTCGCTATGTAGCAGGGCATTCTCTCGGTGAATACAGTGCCTTAGCCGCTGCTGGCTCCTTCAGTTTGGCGGATACGGCGCGTTTGTTGCGTCTTAGGGGGCTCGCTATGCAGGCGGCTGTTCCCGTTGGCCAGGGCGCCATGGCCGCTCTTCTCGGTGTTGGGCTCGATGTTGCGCAGACCGTTGCGGCGGAGGCTGCGCAAGGTGATGTTTGCCAAGTGGCAAACGACAATGAGCCTATGCAAGTCGTTCTGTCGGGCCACAAAAGTGCGATCGACAGGGTTGCGGAGATCGGTAAGAAGCACGGCGTGCGTCGTGCAGTGCCGTTGCCGGTTTCGGCTCCGTTCCATTGTGAAATGATGCAACCCGCAGCAGATGCGATGGCCGAAGCGCTGGCGCAAGTCGACATCAAGCCTCCGATGGTGCCTTTGATTGCCAATGTGCTTGCCGGCCCAGTCAATGAGCCTGCAGATATCCGCAATCTACTTGTCGAACAGGTCACCGGCACGGTTCGGTGGCGCGAGACTGTTACCTACATGGCAGAAAATGGAATCACCGAAGTCTACGAGATCGGTGCCGGCAAAGTGCTGGCGGGGCTCTGTGGACGTATCGACAAGTCGATTAAGGCTATGAGCGTCAGTGCTCCTGCCGATATTGAGGCGGTGCGGACTGCCCTTGGATTGTAAGGATTGGTCGCTTCGTGTACGCGCTGCGAGACTTCGAAAAAGGACGATTAGGACGTGATGTTTGATCTTACCGGCAAGACTGCCCTTGTGACGGGAGCAACAGGTGGAATCGGTGGGGCTATCGCCCGCGCGTTTCACGAAGCTGGAGCCGTGGTGGGGATATCCGGGCGACAGAAAGATAAACTTGAGGCTTTAGCGGCGGAACTCGGTGATCGCGTTCATGTTCTTCCTTGCGATCTCGCGGATCGCGTGAGTGTTGCCAAATTGGTTGACGACGCGATCGCAGCGATGGGGCGGCTCGATATTCTTGTCAACAACGCAGGGTTGACGCGAGACAATCTCTTCATGGTCATGAAAGATGAGCAGTGGGATGACGTCATCGCGGTCAATCTGACGTCGACATTCATGCTGATGCGTGCCGGGGCACGTCATATGATGCGCAACAAAACCGGGTATGGGCGGATCATCAATATCTCGTCCGTATCGGGTGTGTTTGGTAACCCGGGACAGGGAAACTATGCGGCTTCAAAGGCCGGCGTCATTGGTATGACGAAGTCAATGGCTCGCGAGGTTGCATCGCGCGGTATTACGGCTAACTGTATTGCGCCAGGGTTTATCAAGACGGCGATGACAGATGTGCTGAACGAAAAACAGACTGAAGAAATCGCCAAGATGATCCCAGCGCAGCGATTCGGTGAGCCAAGTGATATAGCCGCGGCAGCGCTCTATCTCGCGAGCAACGCGGGCGGTTACGTGACGGGACAGACGTTGCATGTCAATGGAGGCATGGCGATGCCCTAAACCGCTACCGTGCACTGCAGCGAATTTTGTCGCGATTTTTAAGGGTTGCGATCATCGAATTCGCAATTAGAAATGGCCTGCCGTCGTCGACTTTGTGTCGCTGGCCAATACAGGGGAAGTGTGATACCGAGCCGTCGCTTGGCGGTTTGACAGATGGGCTGAGACCGTGTTGGTCGCGAGGGATTTTTGGAAGGTCTGAAGATCCAGACGACCGCGTGTGAACGGGTTGCGCTCTGCAGGGCGGTCGTACCGAGGATAGCAATGTCCCAGCCCAAAGTACGAATTCCGGGCTACAAAGCCTAATGATGAGCTAATAGGACAAGAGGATTTAAGATGAGCGATGTCGCAGAGCGCGTAAAGAAGATCGTCGTGGAGCATCTGGGCGTGGAAGCCGACAAGGTGACCGAGAACGCCAGCTTTATCGACGACTTGGGCGCTGACAGTCTGGATACCGTCGAACTGGTCATGGCCTTCGAGGAAGAATTCGGCTGCGAGATCCCTGATGATGCCGCAGAGCACATTCTGACGGTCGGCGATGCCGTTAAATTCCTGGAAAAGAACGCAAGCGCAGCCTGAGACGGCGCGATTGGGTTTTTTCGGTCGGATTTTATAGCGGGGTGGGGTGCGCCGCTCGTGTGCGAGGTTCCCCGCCCGTTAAGCTTACAAGGCCGTCCACAAGGCGCCTGTGCCACGCTCTATTCGCTTTAAGCGGGTGGGTATATTCATTCATAGGTATTTGCGTGGGCACCGGCATCGGTCTATTTGTCTGCCGGTTTTAGCGGCAGATTTTACGACAATCGGGTTATTCGAATATGCGCCGCGTTGTCATTACAGGACTCGGTTTAGTCACGCCGCTCGGCTGTGGTGTGGAGGCGTCCTGGTCGCGTTTGCTTCAGGGGAAGAACGGCGCACGCCGTATCGAGGAATTCGAAGTTTCGGACATTTCCTCGCAGATTGCTTGCTTCGTTCCCAGAGGTCCCACGGAAGATGGTCTGTTTAATCCAGACGATTGGATGGAGCCAAAAGAGCAGCGCAAGGTAGACGATTTTATCGTCTATGCTATGGCGGCTGCCGATCAGGCGTTGGCCGATTCTGGATATAAGGCGGATACCAAAGAAAAGCAGGAGCAATCCGGCGTTCTTATTGGTTCAGGTATCGGCGGGCTATCCGGGATCGCGGATACGTCGATCCTGCTCAAGGAAAAGGGGCCGCGGCGCGTTAGCCCATTCTTCATTCCCGGTCGTTTGATCAACCTGGCATCCGGCTATGTGTCGATCAGACATCAATTGAAGGGCCCCAATCACGCAGTCGTCACGGCTTGCTCGACGGGTGCGCACGCAATCGGTGACGCGGCCCGCCTGATCGCGCTGGGCGATGCTGAGGTCATGGTTGCTGGAGGCACGGAAAGCCCGATCTGTCGCATTGCGATGGCCGGATTCGCGGCCTGCAGGGCGCTTTCGACCCAGTATAACGATACGCCTCAAAAAGCTTCGCGGCCCTATGATAAGGATCGCGACGGGTTCGTGATGGGTGAAGGTGCCGGGATCGTTGTGCTCGAAACGCTAGAACATGCGCAGGCGCGCGGAGCACACATCTACGCCGAAGTCATTGGTTACGGCATGTCGGGGGATGCCTATCACATCACGGCACCGGCTGAAGACGGAGATGGCGCGTATCGGTGCATGAAGGCGGCTTTGAAGAAGTCAGGGCTGGCTGCGTCGGATATCGACTATGTGAACGCGCATGGTACATCGACACCTATGGGCGATGAGATCGAACTTGGTGCGGTGGAGCGGTTATTTGGCAATACGGCCGCTAAGCTAACGATGTCGTCGACAAAGTCTGCCATCGGGCATTTGCTCGGGGCTGCGGGTGCTGTCGAGGCGATCTTCTCGACGCTTGCCATTCGTGACAACGTCGCGCCGCCTACGCTGAACCTTGATAATCCATCGGTTGAGACTGCGATTGATCTCGCGGCGCATGAGGCCAAGAAGATCGAAATCAATACAGTTTTGTCCAACTCCTTCGGGTTTGGCGGTACCAATGCTTCTCTGATCCTGCGCCGAGTCGCGTAACTGCGTCTTCGCGCAGGTCAGCGTGTCGTCGTTGTCGGCAAGGATGTAACAGGTCCTGGACACTGTTTGCGTCTTGGTGCGTTTGTTCGACGTTTTGCCATATTTGACGCTAGGTTCCTCGCAACAATCTTTTCGCAGATTGGCAGGTTTCGCTCCTGTGATGCGTAAAGAGTGATATTTCGTTGGCGTATGTTCGGGGCCGACCAGCCTGACCAGGATACCGCTCGTAGAGATTTTCCGGGTCCTTTAGAAGGAGGGTAGCGTTTGATGAGCATGCGTCGCCTGGAACCGGAATTGCCCTCTAGCGGCCGATCAATCAGACCTCGCAGTCCTGCTGAAATGCTGGAACCTTCACGAGCTCCCGAGCGTCCACGTGGACGTAAACATCGCCGCGGCCGCAGTTCATTGAGCGGATTTGTGCGTGTGATCAGTGGTGTCTTGACCACCATCCTTGTCGTGATGGTGGTTTTGGTCGGCGCCATGTTTCTGCTTAATCATCAGTTTGAAAGCCCTGGTCCGCTCGAGGTGTCGCGTACGATCGTGATTCCGAGAGGTGAGGGACGTATCGAGATTGCCACCCGCCTGGAGCGCGAAGGGATCATCGCCAACCGTTGGACCTTTATTATCAACCACCTCGTACGCAACGTGCTGAATGGCGAGCGGTTAGATCTGAAGGCCGGCGAGTTTGAGATTGAGAAGGCGGCAAGCATGCGCGCTGTTCTTTCCGAACTTTCGGAAGGACGGGCGATTGAATACAAGCTTACGATCCCAGAGGGGCTGACCAGTCAGCAGATCGTTGAGCGGATCAGGGCAGATACGAACCTAACCGGTGAGATCACCGCTATTCCTGCTGAAGGATCGCTGCTGCCGGATACGTATGCTTATTCGCGCGGAATGGATCGCCAAGCGTTGGTTGATCGCATGCGCGCGGAGCAACGTCGGGTTCTCATGGAAGCATGGGAAACAAGGCAGGCTGATCTGCCGATTTCTTCACCTGAAGAGGCTGTCATTCTCGCGTCGATTATCGAAAAGGAGACTGGCGAGCCAGATGAGCGCGATCGTGTGGCCGCAGTGTTTGTCAATCGCTTGCGGAAACGGATGCGGCTCCAGTCAGATCCGACAATTATCTATGGTATTGTCGGTGGTCAGGGTAGCTTGGGGCGACCGATTTATCGCTCTGATATCAAAGAAAAAACAGCCTACAACACGTATCATATTTCTGGATTGCCACCGACGCCGATATGCAATCCAGGGCGCGATGCAATTAAAGCGGCGCTGAATCCATCAAATTCAAAAGACCTTTATTTTGTCGCTGATGGCACTGGCGGGCATACGTTCTCCGAGACTCTGCAAGAGCATAACGAGGCTGTCTCAGACTGGCGGAAGATTGAGCGTGAGGCCCGCGCGAAGGCGAAGGCTGCTGCCGCTGAGAAGGGTGCTAATAGCTCGGATTCTGCTGAGGCATCGGATCAGGCCGATGCGAATGTTGCCGCGCAAGCTGCTGCGGCTGAACCCGGCACCGCCGCTGTGACGTTGCCGGTTGCAGGCGCGGTTCCTATTCCGGTGCGCAAGCCGCGGTGAGGCGCAGCGTCCCGAATTGGTGCGCATACGTATTATTTGTCATGTAAAAGTTTTTGTACGGCGGGGCGTGAGCTTGTTGCAGCGGTTGGAAGCGGATAAGTTCCCGCCGGGTTTAGCCGTTTTTTAGGGCGGTGCCTGTCTTGATCGTCAATCCTCAATAACCAGGCTCTAATTTCTCATGACCCTGAACAGTATGACCGGGTTCGCCCGGGCCGATGGCAGTAACGGCAACTCTTCCTGGTTCTGGGAAGTACGCAGTGTTAACGGCCGTGGGCTCGATTTGCGTATTCGTCTGGCGCCGGGGCTGGAAGTGCTTGAGCCTAAGGTTAGGGAAGCGATCTCTAAACTTCTCACCAGGGGCAACGTGTCGGCAACACTGACGATGCAGCGACCGACTAGTGACATTGAGGTGAGGCTCAATGAAGAAGTCGCGGCGCAGGTTATCAGGGCCTCCCGGCGCATGCAGGAATTGGTCGGCGGTGACATGCCTGATGTGGCTAACCTTATGAGCATAAAAGGTGTTCTTGAGGTCGGCGAGGTCGCAGTTGATGAAGAAGAGGTTGCGGCCCGCACAGCGGCAGTGTTTGCGACGCTGGGTGAGGCTTTGACGCAAGTGGCGCAAGCTCGCGGAGACGAGGGGGCTCGTCTTGCTCAAGTTATTTCTCAGCAGCTCGATGAGATCGAAGCGCTTGTCGATCAAGTTGAGCGTTCACCGTCGCGAAAGGTGGACGTGGTCAAGCAGCGACTTACGGAACTGGTCGCGCGTCTTGTCGAGACGGGGCAAGCATTAGATCCAGTGCGATTGCATCAGGAAGCGGTTATTCTGGCGACGCGGTCGGATGTAGAAGAGGAGCTGAAGCGCTTGCGCTCGCATGTGGCGGCTGCGCGAGATCTTTTGCGAAGTGGCGGTGTCATTGGTCGTAAGCTGGATTTCCTGGCTCAGGAATTCAATCGGGAAGCCAACACGTTGTGTTCGAAATCAAACGACGAAGGCATCACTCAAGCAGGGCTTGCCTTGAAAGTGCTCGTCGATCAGATGCGCGAGCAGGTGCAAAACATTGAGTGAGGGACCTGCGCAAACCGGTGACGCATCACTTGGACGGCGTGGCCTGCTGTTGGTGTTGTCCTCACCCTCAGGCGCCGGCAAGACAACGCTTTCGCGACGGCTGCTTGACGTCGAAGGCTCGCAGCTTTCGATGTCGATTTCAGTGACGACGCGGCCTCCTCGGCCTGGCGAGGTTGACGGACAAGACTATTGGTTTGTCAGCGAGAGCACGTTCACGGAGATGCGCGAGGGCGGCCGGCTGCTCGAATGGGCTCAGGTGTTCGGCAATCTCTACGGCACGCCTCGTGATAGCGTCGAGGCCATGCTGCGAACGGGGCACGATGTTCTCTTTGACATCGATTGGCAGGGTGCGCGCCAGCTCGCGGAAAAAATCGCCGAGGATGTTGTGCGCGTGTTTGTCCTGCCACCGACGGCAGCTGCGCTTGCGGAGCGTTTGGAGCGACGCAATCAGGATAGTGCTAGCGTTGTGGCCCAGCGCATGGCTCAGGCGGCTGATGAGATCAGTCACTGGGATGAATACGACTATGTGATCGTTAATTTCGACGTTGAGGAAAGCCTCGCAGAACTGCGTGCGATTCTATTAGCCGAGCGTGCACGCCGGCAGCGCTTGAAGGGGCTTCCTGATTTTGTAGCGAAGCTGCACAAGGATCTTGGCAAAGCCGTGTGAATAGATGCGGTTTAGACGGCGCGTGCGAGGCGTGTCAGCGCGGGGGGCCCGCGCCGGCATCAAAGGCCGCAGCGAGCTCGGCAAATTGTGCGACGGTCAATGCTTCAGCGCGTAGTTCGGGCGATATTCCGGTCTTGTGCAGGAGCAACTCCGGCATGGGTGTCAGTGTCTTCAGGCTTTGACGTAACATCTTACGGCGTTGTCCGAAGGCTGCGGCTGTGACGCGGGCCAGCGTTTGTGGGGAGCAGGAGGGAGTGGGGTTCTGCCGAGGTTCGAAGAAGACGACTGATGATGACACCTTGGGAGGCGGGGTGAAGGCTTCCGGCTTGAGGTTGAGTACGATACGGGGGCGCGTACGCCATTGCGCAATGACGGCAAGGCGGCCATAGGCCTTGGTGCCCGGTTCTGCAACGATGCGCTCCGCGACCTCTTTCTGAAACATCAAGGCCATGCGCTTGTACCAAGGTGGCCAAGGTTCTGCTTCGAGCCAGTTCGTTAGAAGCGCAGTTGCTACTCCGTAGGGAAGATTGGCAACGATGATTGTCTCGTCAGTATTAGTGTCTTCAAGAAGTTTTTGCCAGTTGACTTTGAGCGCATCCCCCTCATGCACGGCAAGACGGCCGGGATATCTGTCGGCGATTTCGGCAAGGGCTGCGAGGCAGCGATGGTCACGCTCAACGGCGACGACGCGGTGGGCTCCTTCCATCAGGAGGCCGCGGGTCAATCCGCCCGGACCGGGGCCGACCTCCACGACGGTACAATTTTCAAGCGGGGCAGCGGCGCGGGCAATTCTCCGCGTCAAGTTCAGGTCCAGAATGAAGTTCTGACCCAGACTTTTCTTTGCGATGAGGCGGTGTTTTTCGATGACATCGCGCAGCGGTGGCAGGTTATCGCTTTGGGCCGCTGCGTTCATTGATGTGCGTGGGGACGATGCTCTTGCGGATTTTTCGCTCACCGGTGAGGTCCCGCGGCTTCAAGCGAACGCTGAGCCAAGAACGCGTTTTCAGCGGACTTCATTGTGGTCGCCATGTGGATTGCTGCTATCAGGCTTTCGGGTGAAGCGCGGCCTTGGCCGGCGATATCGAATGCGGTTCCGTGGTCGGGAGATGTGCGGATGAAGGGTAGGCCAAGCGTTACGTTGACGCCGCGATCGAAGGCCAAGGTTTTGATGGGGATCAAGGCTTGGTCGTGATACATCGCGACGGCAACATCATAGGTCTTCCGAGCTGCTTCGTGAAACATTGTGTCGGCGGGGGCTGGACCAGTCGCGTTGATGCCCAGTGCGCGTAGGGTGTGGATGGCAGGCTTAATTGTCGATTGTTCTTCTGTGCCGATGCTTCCGGATTCTCCGGCGTGTGGATTGAGACCGGCAAGACGGATGCGGGGTGAATCTATCTCAAAGTAGCGTTCCAGGGCTTCCGCTGTGATCCTGACCGTTTCGACAATGAGTTCCTGGGTCAATTCCTGAGGGACGTTCGACAGCGGGATGTGAATTGTAACGGGTACGACGCGCAACTCATCACAAGCTAGCATCATGACAGGATGTGTTTTGCTTCCGGGTTTCGCGCAGTCGGCGAGATAAGCGAGAAATTCAGTGTGGCCCGGATAGCTGAAACCTGAGGCATACAGCACGGATTTTGCGATCGGATTGGTTACGACCGCGGCCGCGGAACCGGCAAAGACAGCGGCGGTCGCTGCCTCGATAGATGTGATGACGGCTTGAGCGTTTTCAGGATCAGGGTCGCCGGGCGCAGCTGGTTTTGCGAGACTTATTGGAATGACTGGCAAGCCGCGTTCAAAGCTGTCCGTTGCCGCACGAGGATCTGCAACCGTTATGCATTTTGTGATGAGCCCGATGTCTCTCGCACGGGCCTCAAGCATGGCGGGATCCGCATAGATCGCGAATGGAGGTAAAGCGCGCTTGGATCGTTGCTCATAAGCGAGCAATGTGATCTCCGGGCCTATCCCGGCAGGATCTCCCATCGTGAGTACGGGAGGAGCCGGTGATGCGGGTCCACTATGATTTGTTTGCGACGGTGCGTTGATCACCTAGCGATACTCGATGTGCGCGTCCTGACGCAGGTCCTTCAGGTGACGCTCAGCGAGCACGTTGAATTCCTGCTGCCGCAATTCTTTTACAGCTTCGTCGCGCTGGGTTTCCTTTGCTTCCACTACCTTGCGGCCGCATAGCACCCAAAGCTCGATCCCTTCCGACCCAACTGTGGCGGGGAGCATTTCCCCATCACTCGCGTTGAGTAGCAGCGTCCGCGTCGGTTCAGCGATGGTTGAAGCGGCCCGTGGGCCAATATTATCGAAACGTGTCGCGCCTTCGGATTTTGCGAGCGTGCCCGTCATGGAGCAGCCTTTGAAATTCTGGCGTAGCGCGCTGGCTTCGCGCAGACGCCGTGCCACGACGGCTTGATCGACCTTGTCCGGCACGATGAGCACAATGCGTTGAAGGTTCAGTTCGGTCTGGTCTTCAGCCTGAACCTGGGAAACGGCGCGGTCCAGGTCGCGGTCCGTAATTGCGATCTGATGTCCAAACTGGCGGCGCACGACGTTTTGCCAGGACATCATGGCCTGAAATCTCGTGCGCATCGTATAAACATCGGTACCCATTTTCTTCATATGGGCCTCGAATTGCTTTTCATTCATTTTATTGCGTTCAGCCAAGCCGGCGATGATTTTATTGACCTCGTCATCTTCAGCCAGAACATTGAGCCGTTTGGCTTCTTGGAGCTTTAGACGTTCCTCGATCAATTCTTCGAGGGCTTTTTTGCGTAGCCCAGGCAGAACGCTTGCACGCGCGCTAGAGACGGCCTGTTCTTGTAAACCTTTGGCAAAGTCCTTTTTCTTCTGTTCGAAGATGGCCAGGATCTCTTCGCGAGACTTGCCCTGATTTGCTTTGATCGTGGTGTCCAGGATAGCCTTGAGCTTCGTGTTCGTGCTCTCAGCTTTGACAAGTTTTTTGAAATTTGCTTGCGCGCGTTCTTGTAGGCCGCCGACATTCATGGCCAGAAGCTTTTGGCGCAATTCGATTTCGTAATTCGTAATAGGTTCGTCGTTGACCAGAACGGCGATGCCTTGTGTGCGACTAGCGGTGACGTGTACCAGCGCAGCTCCGTGAGCCTTGGCCATGGCGCCAGATGCGCGCGCCAAAGCGGCGGGATCGGCGCTGACTGTGGAGGTCAAGGCAGCCCAGCTTCCGAGGGCGATCACGCTGCAAAGAGCCGAGCGGACTAAGCGCGGGCAGAAGAGACGGGATCGGGGCATCGCAATTGGCCTTGTTTTAAGCTCTCGAAGTAAGGGCGCAGCCCTATTCTGTCCGTTGGCTGTCATCCCGCAGATTGTTGAAGACTAACCATCAACCTCGGCGAGGGCATGGCGAAAGATCTGCAGCAAATAGCATTATGCGCTTGAACGGCCAAGGGTTGCCATCAGTCAGCTGTGGAGCTGTGCCTGAGTTTCCCCGCCATCATAGCCCGGGACGCAAACCCCAAGCTCATGAGAGCTTATGCAAGCTAAGGTGCTGCCGACGCATACGAGATGCAACCGTTATTGCGGCGAATGCGGCGGCTGCTGATCGCCCATGACGTAGTCGAGCGCGTCGGTCTTATACTGGAAGTCGCCAAGATGCTTGAGTTCGAAGCGCAGGAATAGTGTGCGATCGGTGTCGATGTCGCGCAGAGGATCGTTGTAGAAGTTTTCGGCGTAGGTTGCGGTCAGTACGAAGCACTCGTCGGCATAGCGCAGCTGAATTGCGTCGCTCAGCACGAAATCATCATCAATGTCATAGCGAATGCGCCCGCGAACGCTCCAATTTTCCGTAAGTTGCACACCCAGCGAGCCAGAAATGTCTTGCTGGTCGTCGTCGCTGTAGCCGCCGCTAAGAGGATAGTTACTCAGGTTGGCTGTGTCCGGCGCATATGTGTAGGTGGCGTCGCCAAAGAACGGCCCAAACCTGGCAAGAAGCGCAGCGTCCTGACGACGTAACGCTAAGTTATTGTCGTCAAAGCGGCTTTGAGAGATCAAACGGAACGCATCCGTTGGTGCCAAGTATAGCCCGACCACATAATCCGACTCGCGGGTCTCAAGGCCGCTATTCGGATTGAACACGGGGTTGCGCTCGCTAGGCGGTGCGTTTGGATCGACGTATCCAGGGTTGGCGAAGGGGTTGTCGCCTGCGAGTTGAAAGCTTTGACCTGCGAGAAGCCGAGCATATCCCCCAGTATTAGCCTGGAACGTATACTGGACGCCGACGTTGGCGCGCGTACCGGTTTCGACACGGTCATAGCCGGAGAACTTGTCGAAGAGGAATAGGGTGGTGTCGTCGAACACCAAGCTCTTGGCATCTTCATCAGGCAACTCGCGCTGCGGCACGCTGGCTGTGCGCGCGATGATCTGACCGATCGGCTCGACGGTGTGGGTTGCGTTGAAACCGCTGGCGATCCAGGGGTACGACACGGTGGCGCCCGCAGCGGCAACGCCGCGCGCGATTGATTCATCGGCTACCGCCTCACCAGTTATCGGATCAATGTAGTTGTTGATCTGGTAGAGATCGCCGCGCAGGTTGGCGAATGGCGTGTAGGTGATGCCGAGGTTGTCGATTAGCTTACGACGCCATGTCACTTCCGAAATGGCACGCGTCATGTCCTGCGAGCTTGTGCCGTCGACATGATAGTCGCCGCGCGAGAAGCTGAGGAAGTTGCTAGCGACTTTGAGTTCACCGCCAAGGATCGGGTCGGCGAAGACATAGTTGTGGTCGATGATCGGGTGAACGCGGCTTTCCGACTGAGGCGTGTCCTCAAAGGTCAAGCCACCGAAGTGGTACAAGTTCACACCGAAATAGTTGCGGTCTGACTGACCTTCCATGAACACGCGGTTCACGCGATCGGTCAGCAGGATGCTGTCGAGTTGATAGAAGCGCCGGAAGGAGTCGTCGCTTTCCAGAGTGATATCCCAGCCGCCGCGCCACCAGCTTGATAGCGAGAACAGGCCTTTTGTTTCGAGACTGCCGCGGAATCCATCGAGATCTTCGCACCTGCCCCGGTCGGCGCGGATCGAGTCGGGAAGATCGCCGCAGTTCTGATCGATCGCTGCGAACTTGATATTGTACTGACCGTTCGCCAACCGATGGCGGAAATCACCCTGCCAGAGCACACCCTGCTTGGTCATGTACCGAGGATGGAATGTGAAATCATAGTTCGGCGCCAGGGCGAAATAGTACGGAACCGAGGTCATGAAGCCCAGGTCGGAAGAAGTTCCGTAAGTTGGCATCAGGAAGCCTGAGCGGCGCTTTACCGAAGGATCGGCGTGCTGGAAGTAGGGCAGATAGAAGATCGGTTGGCCAAAGATCTCAAACTGAGCATCCTGGTATGTGATGGTTGCCGCTTGCTGATCATGAATGATCGTTTGGGCGGAGATACACCAAAGCGGCGGCGAGCCTCCGTCTGTCCGACACGGCGTGAATTTGGCTTCGTTGAATTCTGTGATGTTGCCTTCGCGGCGTGTCGCGCGTGCAGCAGCGATGCGCGTGTCGTCTTTTGCGACGACGCTGAGCGACTGCACAAAGCCATCGCGGAAATCATCGGTTAGCGTGTAGCGGTCGGCACGGATTATGTTGCCATTAGGTTCTTTGAGCACAACATTGCCAACCGCTGTTAGCGTGTTTGCGCTCTGATCGTAGGCAACTTCGTCGGCCGTTAAGATGTAGTTGTTATAGTAGATCTCGACGTTGCCGCGGGCGATGACCGTGTTGCCCGAATTGTCATAAACCAACTGGTCGCCCTGGAGATACAAAGGCTGGGAGCGATCAATTTTGGTCGATGGCATGAGGCTGGATGAATTACCGAACGTCGGTGCCGGTGCCGCGTGTTTCTTGAAGCCATCGCTCTGAGCGGCGGCTTCGTGGCTGAACGACAGGCAAGCGAACGCCGTCGCGGCCGCTAGAGCCACAGCACATGCCGATAGTCGGTTACGGATGGGCGCAACGAATGCCGAGGGAATCGCCGAGCGAGCAGGACCGCGGAAAAGCCGCCGGTCTGCCTTCTCTGCGCGCCCCCTGCCGCAAACGCTTTGCGGTTTCCGCGCTCGACGCATCACTCAGCCGTCCTCCTGGTGCAAGAGCACCGTCAACGAAACCAAGATCACCAAAACAACCGGCAACCAAACTGCCGCCCAAGGCGGCACTAACCCCGCGGCGCCGATTTGTCGTGAAACTTCAGCAAGCAAGAAGAAACCCAATCCCCCTACCATTCCGGTGACGACCATAGTCTGGATGCCGCCTGATCGGAATGACCGCAACGACACAGTCGCCGCCAAAAGCACCATCGCAAAGCACAAGAGTGGCCTTGACAGGAGGAGTTCGTACTGAATGCGCAGGGTTGTGGCTGAAAGTTTTGCTTTTTCAGCGACTTCGATGAGGCCAGGGAGCTCCCAGAAGGAGACGGAAATAGCCGTTCCGAGAGCGTCCTGAACGCGATCCGGTGTAAGGTATGTGGACACCATGTAGAAATCGTATTTTTGCGGCTCTCTCCCGACGCCGGAGACCCACGCATCGCGAAGCTCCCAGTACCCTTCTTTGAGATCAGCGCGGGCTGCATCGATGCGTTCGACGAAGCCGCCATCATTGTCGTAGACGAACACGATGACGCCGGTCAGCGTAAGCCCCTGATTTGAGGCCCGGACGGCATTGATCACGGATTGTCCGTCAATGCCGTTCTGACGAAGCCATGATTCACCCGATTTGGCTCTTAAGAGATTGACGTCTCTTCCAAAAGCGTCCGCGAAAATCGCTTCCGCCTTTTCGCGCGCTGCGGCTGCCAACGGATTGTAGAGGGTCGTTGCAAAGACGCCCAACGTGACAGCCACGATGAAACCAGGCAGCAGGAATTGCCAGACCGACATGCCGCCGGCGCGCATCACAGCGAGTTCGCTTTTGCGGCTCAGTTGCAGGAGGGCGGCGATGGATCCCGTCATGATTGCAAACGGTAATAGGAACTCGGTGTACGCCGGCAATCGGAGAAGCGCCATCCATGCCAACAGCCAAGCGGGAACGCTGCCGTATTTTCCCGCTTGGCGAAGCAACTCGACAAAGTCGATCATGAAGATGAGTGCGCTACACAACAAAAAGGTGCCGAGGATGGTCGTCAGGAACCAGCGTCCGACGTACCAGTTGAGTGTGGCGGTTCCGATCCCCACGATGATCAACGGCTCCTAGATGTTGCGGGGCCTGGGCCTGCCGGCTGCGGTCGTGCCAAGCGGAGGCGGCCCAGCAAGCTCGTGATGACAGTGCCAATAGCGGTGGTCACCACGTCTCGTAGGCTCTCCAGGCGAGAAGGTCCAGCGCGTGGGCGGGCGTTGTGCACGACAAGAGCGAGCGCGGCAATACAAGCGAGGATTGGAAGCGCGTAGAGCAGCGGGATGAAGACGGGATTTAGCGCTACGAGATTGTTGACTGCGAGGCCGCCCATACGGACGCCGGTGGCAGCAACAAAACCTAGGATTACGCCCTCAGTGCGGTTCTGTCGTGTTGATTTCGCCTGACCTACGGCAGCCAAGGCTATGAGTACGAAGGCGATGGGATATAGCGGGTTCGCGAAGCGCTCGTGCAACTCTGCGCGGAAGAGGCCTGGTTGGGCGTGGTAGGTTTTATCGTCGGGCGCTGGATTGAGAAGCTCGTCCAGATAGCGCTCGCGCGGCTTATAATCGACGTGAGAAGGCTCGTTCTCGTCGAGCGCAGCGAGATTGATGGCGTATTTTTGAAATTCGATGATCTGAGCTGCGTCGCTATCTTCAGCCCGTCGCAGAATGTGGCCGTCCGTCATGACGAGGAACGCACCCGACTCCTGTTTCACGATCTGACCGACTTCGGCGAGATATGCCTGAGATAGCTTCTTGTCGCGCGTATCGTTGATGATCAGGCCACGCAAATCGCCGTTCGGGGTGCGTTCGCGGATATGGAACGTCAGGCCTTTTTCGGCGGTAGAAAAGCGTCCAGGTTGAATAACTTGTGTTAGCAGATCGGTGCGGACCTGGATGATGTATTCACGCAGCAGCCGGAGGCTCCACGGCATGCCGATGTGATTGACGAACCCGACCGCCATCGTAACTAGCAACGCGAGAGCGATGAGGGGCCTCGCAGTTGTCCACACAGTAGCGCCGGAGGCCGTCAGCACGATCAACTCACTGTCGCCGTTCAGCCGGTTCAGTGTGTGCATGACAGCGATCAGCATCGCGAACGGTGCGATGATTGCCAGCAGGTTGGGCAAGGCCAGCGTCGTCATTTTCAGCAATAACCAGCCGTCCTGGCCTTGCGAGGTGACGACGTTCAACTGCTTGAGCGCCAATGCGATCCAGACGATGCCGCCCAACGACAGCAGAATCAGCAGCAACGCGCCCGCAGCTTGCCGAAATACGTATTTGGAGATGATTGACATCTATGTTTTGGCTTTAGCTGTGGCGTCAGGGTAGAGCAGTTCCGTGATCCTGCTTATGAGAGACTCTATGCTATCAACGGGAAGCTGGTTCGCTCTCATAGCACGGTGGCGGAAATTCGGCTGGTGGTCCGTGCGCTGTTGAATGTGTGCTCATAAGTGTCCTCGCCGGGCTTATTTCAGCCGGAAAGCGGCCGAAATTGCTGAGAATCTAGGTTAATATCACTTGGCGGGCGGCTAGCGGCTTGATCGAGCCGTGCGGGTGACTAATCTGCGGCTATTCTAATCCCTTCGGAGCCCAATCGACGCTTGGCGTGGCGCACGCCTCACCGGCCCAATACGGATCTCGCGTAAGTGACCATGTATCTGGACCGCAAGCCCCAGCGTCTTCTTCTGAAGCTGCAAATTCGTCAAACCCTGAATGGAGCCAGCTAATGCCCGCCAAAAAGGCACCCGCGTTCGAGATTACGTTTGCGCCCTTGAAAGCCGACCGCGAGAACGTCACCTGCTTCCTGGTCGCCCGTGATCTTGTTTTCTCAGAGGTCGGACGTGAGGCAAACGAAGACGCATCTGGCGGTCTGGAAAAAGCGGCTAAGGCGGCAGCTTTCTCAGGAAAAGCCAAAACGACGGTGGAAGTGCTTGCGCCTCACGGACTTAAAGAGACGCGGGTCATTTTGCTCGGTGTTGGTGATCCGGCCGATGCCCGTGAAGATGACTGGGTGCTACTGGGGGGAACTGCAGCTGGGCAGATCCTGTCGCGTAAAGCCAAGTCAGCAAGCATCGTTGCACAACTCGACGCCGATGAGCCCAGCGCCGTCGATTTGGCTGCGAACCTCGCATTCGGTGCTCAGTTGCGCCACTACAACTTCCGCAAATATCAGTCCAAAGCAACGAAGGAAGACGAGGGCGAGGACGCTCAGGCCAACGGGTTGGAAAAACTCGTCATTCATTGTGCTGAGCCCAAGAAGGCGGAGAAGGCATTTGCTCGCCTAAAGGGAATTGCGGAGGGTGTGCATCTCGCGCGGGATCTCGTCAATGAACCAGCCAATGAGCTTGGCCCGGTTGAGTTTGCCGATCGCGCGCAGGCTCTTGAGGATGTGGGCGTTAAAGTCGAAGTGCTCGACGTTGACGATCTCAAAAAGCTGAAAATGGGCGCGCTGCTCGGCGTCGCTCAGGGCAGCGAGCGTCCGGCTCGGGTTGTCGTGATGCGTTGGCAGGGCGGCAAGAAGGATGCTCCACCCGTGGCGTTCATCGGAAAGGGCGTTGTCTTCGATACGGGCGGTATCTCCATCAAACCCGCTCAGGGCATGGAAGACATGAAGGGCGACATGGGCGGGGCGGCTTGCGTCGTTGGCCTGATGTACGCCTTGGGTGCGCGCAAAGCCAAGGTGAACGCCGTCGGTATTATCGGCTGCGTGGAGAATATGCCGTCGGGCACCGCTCAGCGTCCGGGCGACATCGTGCGCTCGATGTCCGGTCAGACCATCGAGGTGTTGAACACGGACGCCGAAGGCCGGCTCGTGCTGGCTGATGTCCTCTGGTATGCGCAGGAGCGCTTCAAGCCAAAGCTCTTGATTGATCTTGCAACGCTGACTGGCGCCATCATGATCGCGCTGGGTAAGGAATATGCGGGGCTCTATTCCAACAATGATGCGTTGGCGGACAACCTGCTCAAAGCGTCCAAGGAGACGGGTGAGAAGATCTGGCGGATGCCCTTGGATAAGGCTTACGACAAGCTCATCGACTCTAAAAACGCGGATGTGAAGAACCTGGGCGGTCGCTGGGCGGGGGCATGCACCGCAGCACAGTTCATTCAGCGCTTTGTCAAAGACAAGGACACGCCTTGGGCGCACATCGACCTCGCGGGCACGGCGATGGATTCTTCGCGCAATGCGATCAACCAGAGCTGGGCATCCGGTTGGGGTGTGCGTCTGCTCGATCGGTTTGTCGCCAATGAGCATGAGGGCTAAGGCCTCAATCTGATCGTTCGCTGGCGGGAGGGGTTTCACCGTCCGCCAGCAACTTTTTAACGCACTGTTAAGCTGCGTTCATATTTTACAATTTTCCATAATATATATTATGCGAATGAGCTTCGAGGTTGCCCGACAATAGCGGTTTTTCGTGCGTAAGGGGATTTCTCTCCTCGATGGCCGGAGATTGTCCGGAACGTTGATTAACCTTTCTGCGCTTTATCTTGAGCGAGATCATAGGGAAGTGGCCCGCCGGCGGCTAAGTGTCACGAAGACGAGCTGATACGGGAGGCTCGCACGTGGCACGAAATCGGCGTTATGTCCTGGGCTTTACGGTTCTTCTGCTTGCGAGCGTGGCTCATGCGCTCGGCGTGCGTGCGCTCGCCCTCGACTGTCCAGGGATTCCGATTGAGGTCTCTGGCAGTTCTGACGTTGAGGGTAGAGCGGTATGTGCGTCTGCCAAGCGTGCGAACGCATTTTTCGAATATTGCGGACTGCCGCAGAAGCGCAAGCTTCGTGTCGAGATCTTAAGTGAGGTCATTCAGCCGTTTGGGTTGCCGGTTATCGCCCTGTTCGATGCCAAACGATGGCGCATCCAGATTTCGACGTTTGAGGCGATGCGGACAATCCTTCTACCTGGCTCTGCATATCGCCGGCTTCCTCTCCGCGATGTATACGACAGCCTTGTTGTTCACGAAGTTGCGCATGCGGTTTTCCGCGAGCACATCGGGCATCGGAATCTTCCGATCGCAGCGCATGAGTATGTGGCCTATGCGGTCCAGATAAACTCGATGCCAACAAAGACTCGTGATCTGTTCCTGTCGACCTTTCAAAGGCCTACATCGCTTGATGTTGAGATGTTCAACGACATCTACCTAGCGATGGCGCCATTGCGCTTCGGAGCAAACGCGCACCGACATCTCTTTCGACATGGGCAGTCTTGCGAGATGCTCAGCAAGATAGTTGCAGGGCGTGTTGTGTTTTCACAGGAACTCGAATGATTGTGCCACTGTGATGACCAATTCAGCTCTCGATGAGAGCGTGAGGTTGTTTCTTCAGGGCGAGGCGTCTTCAAGCCAACGAACGGCCTCGGCGATGAGGACAGCGTAGATCGCGATGACGAATCCGCTCAGGACATTCACGCTGACGAGCGTTCCAGCAAGTTGCGCAGCTTCGGGGCTCATGAAGCCTGAGAGTGCCAGCACGATCATGGCATCGAACTTCTGCTTGAGGACGAAGAGAACCTCGCTGGCTTGAGAGATGCTCGGTTTGGCGGGAAGGTCGAATACGATCGTCATGCCGATATCGGCAAAGCTCTTAGTGGGAAGGAAGGAGAGGGCAAACGAGAAGAGGAGCCCGAGAGGGGCTGCCAAACGGAAATAGCCCCAGCGGGAAGGTTGTGCATTGAGCGAGATCGACAGGCGTCGCAATAGACTCGATCCAGCAAAGATGGAAACGCCAAAAAAGATCGCGACCCAGAAGAGGCGTTCCGGATCCGTTCCGGAAAACGTAATCAGCGCCATTAGTCCTGCCAACAATGCTTTCACAATGGCATCGATAAAAGCCATCAGTCGCGCGAACAGAGCGTGGCCAGAAAATCCTTTGCCAAAATAGAACGGTAACTCGTGTCTCAGGCGTGCATGTTCCAGCACTAAGCCAAAGGCGAGTGTCAGACCCGCCGTAAGGGCGGCAAAAGTAAGCGGATGATGCAAGCCCAGCCAAGCGGCCGCAGCGACCAAGGCGATTTCGAAGGCCAGTATAGCGACGTTGACGATGAACCTCAGGACGATCATACCGGCCTCATAGCGCAGGTTTTCCGACTTGTGCCCGAACATGCTGCTGACACCCAGCCGCACATCCACAAGGTGTTCTTAGACTAACTTCGTGGGAGCTGTTGTGAATAACGACGATGCCGGAAAGAAGACGATCGGAGATCTGCTCGTGGTGATGGCGGCGTTGCGGACACCCGTAACGGGATGTGCTTGGGATCTCGAGCAGGACTTTGCTTCGATTGCTCCCTACACGCTTGAAGAAGCGTACGAGGTTGCGGATGCGATCGAACGAGGAGACCTCGTAGACCTCAGGGAAGAACTCGGCGACCTCTTGCTTCAGGTTGTCTATCACGCGCGTATGGCTGAGGAAGCTGGTGCATTTGATTTTCATGATGTGACGGACGGCATCACTCGCAAGATGCTGCGGCGACATCCCCATGTGTTCGGAACTCCTGCCGAGCGAGCCGTGGGCCTGCAGAAGGGTGCATGGGATCGGATCAAGGCTGCAGAGAAGGTGGAGAAGGCCGCAGCAAAGGGAGATGACGCTAATGGCGAGACGGGTGGTCTTTTGGCCGATGTTCCCTTGCCGCTACCGGCTCTTCTGCGTGCGGTGAAGTTGCAGAGCAAAGCTGCGAAGGTGGGCTTTGACTGGCCGAGCCTTAAGCCGGTGTTCGATAAGATGCGTGAGGAACTCGCTGAGCTCGAAGAAGTGGCGTTGCCACACGATCCTCGAGGGGAGGGAGAAGCTTCACAAGAGCAATTGCCCGAACGTGTTCGCGAAGAATTCGGGGACTTGCTTTTTGTCATGGCGAATGTCGCGCGGCATTTGAATGTCGATCCGGAGGATGCGCTTCGCGCAGCGAACGAGAAATTCAGCCGACGGTTTAGGTATATCGAACAGAGACTAGCGGAGCGCGGGAAGAGCCCATCCAGTAGTGATCTCATCGAGATGGATGCACTTTGGGATGAGGCTAAGGACCAGGAGCGCAAACCGACTACTGGATGAGAGATGAGGCTGAGGTTAGGCCAGCGCTCCTCTGGGCTTGAGCACTTCAGCGCTTATGTGTTCAGGACGGACACCCAATCCGATGAGACGGCCTGCTAGACGCCGCAGAAGCGGTGTTGAGGAAATGAGCCGCAGAGGGAGCGGCGGATATTCGGATAGTTCACCTGCAAGCAACGGCGTCAGGAGCCTGTTATGAGCAGCGGCTTGTAGGGTTTGAGTTACCTTCGTCGGCCACATGCGACGCTTTTGGACCGCAGCCAAATTCTCGCTGTGGACGTTCCGCCGGCTAAGCCGATCGAACAGAATGTTTGCCGTAGCCACTGCGTCCTGGACCGCGAGGTTGATCCCCACGCCACCAATGGGCGACATCGCGTGAGCCGCGTCTCCTATGCAGAGCAGCCCTTTCGTCCACCAGGTTTCGAGGCGATCGAGGCGCACATTGAGAAGCTTCACATCGTTCCAGTCGGCAAGTCCGTCGATTCGGTCAGCTGCAAAGGGTAAGAGCTCGCGTAAGCTCGCGTGGAACTCGTGCAGTCCTTTGCTTTTGAGTTCGTCGAAGCTGCCCTTCGCGATGATATATGCGCATTGCCAATAGTCTCCGCGGTCGAGCAGTACGGCCATGTGGGGGGGGGCAAACTTCGCCATAGTCTGGGAAGGATCACTCGTGTGACGGGGAACGCGAAACCATAGAACGTCTATGGGAGCGCCAAGGTCTCGAACGTTCAATCCTGCGCTTTCGCGAAGAAGGGAGCCGCGTCCGTCCGCGGCGATCACCAGATCGGCATGGAACGTTTGGTCCCCGTTAGGAGTGCGTGCTCGCACGCCTACGATATTATCTCCCTCGCGAATGAGACTTATCGCTTCCGTTTGCATATGAAGTTCGAAGCCAGGATAGCGATGCCCCTTCTCAGCGAGGAAATTCAGAAAATCCCATTGCGGCATGAGAGCGATATAAGGGCAGGCAACGGGGAGCTTTGAAAAATCAGCGACGGGCAAAAATTGGTCGGCGTAGTCCGCTCCGATCTCGGATACCTTTTGATGAGGAAGTGCCAGGAATTCTTCTAGCCAGCCAAGTTCTTTGATCACTTGCAGTGTCGAGGGATGAATTGTGTCTCCGCGAAAGTCGCGGAGAAAGTCGCTATGCTTTTCCATCACAATGACGTCGAGCCCAGCGCGCGCAAGCACGACCCCAAGGACCATCCCGGCGGGACCACCACCAACAATGCAGCAATGGGCTTGTCGTGAATCGGCCATGGAATGCCTCTGTTGGCTCCAGGTTTACGATTAGTTCGCCTACTGAACGCGCAATCTCAAATGCTGTAATTGCGCCAAGAGCCGGCCGCGCTTTTCCGCGGCAATCCTCAAACGTAGAGTCGTTTCACCGTTGTCGTCGACGGTGCGTTCAAGGATCTCGCTGTTGTCATGCAGCCAGCTCAGCAGTTTTCCTTCGCGGGCAGGCACGACGAGTGTCAGATAGGTATCGTCGGCCCCGAGGCGCGTATCGATGGCGGCGAGTAAATCCTCAATGCCTTCACCAGTTTGCGCGGAAACAAGGGCAGGTCGGTTTTCCTGGCGCTGGGCCGTTGCTTCGGTTACGCCGCGCACATCAGATGGTAGGAGATCGATCTTGTTCCAGACCTCAAGAATAGGCCGGTCGGTTGGCGTGAGATCAATGTCGAGATCGGCAAGAACGCGTTCTACGTCTTGACGCTGGAGTTCGCTTTCCGCGTGGCTAATGTCGCGCACGTGCAGGATGAGATCCGCTTCGATGACTTCTTCCAGCGTAGCACGGAATGCGGCGACGAGACTTGTAGGTAGATCGGAAATGAAGCCGACCGTATCCGACAAAATGATCTGCCGTCCGCTTGCCAACCGAACTTCGCGCATTGTCGGATCGAGCGTCGCGAAGACCTGATCCTTGGCCAACACGGATGCGCCGGTGATCCGATTGAAAAGGGTCGATTTGCCTGCGTTCGTATAACCAACGATCGCAACAATCGGATAAGGAACTTTGCGCCGGCCTTTCCGATGAAGGGCACGTGTCTTGACGACTTGGTTCAATTCTCGACGGATGGCGTCGATGCGTGTCTGCAGCATGCGCCGGTCGAGTTCGATCTGGGCTTCACCTGGACCGCCGAGAAAGCTCGCGCCGCCTCCTCCGCCACCACGTTGGCGTTCAAGGTGGGTCCATGCGCGAACGAGCCGGCCCTTCTGGTAGGACAGATGCGCCAGTTCGACCTGAAGGCGGCCTTCTCGGGTTCGCGCACGAGCGCCGAAGATCTCGAGGATGAGGCCGGTTCGGTCGAGGACTTTAATATTCCAAGCGCGTTCGAGATTGCGCTGCTGAACCGGACTGATGGCATGATCGATGACCGCGAGGGTTATTTCCGATTCAGCGATCAGTTCGCGAAGCTCTTCGACCTTGCCCGAGCCGAAGAGCGTAGCCGGGCGTGGGGTCGCGACAGGGACGATCAGGGTTTCCCTGACATCCAGATCAATGGCTTCAGCGAGCCCACGTGCTTCCGTCGCACGTTCTTCCGGTGAGTGTACGGAGTTTTGTGATGTGTCCGTGCGGACAGACACGTCCGTCCCCGTTCTGCGGGTTGGCAGAACGGGGACAAGAACGATGGCGCTCGGGCGATCCGAACCTGTTTTACGCAGCAACAGCGGCGCCTTCGTTGGCGGCGTCGCCATTGGGTCGGCAGGCTTGTATGTGCGATCGTCTATGGGGACCTACCCGGTCGTTGTCTCAGTGGATTCTACATCCATCAAATGTACTGGCTGGCCCGGCATGATGGTTGAAATAGCGTGTTTGTAGACAAGCTGGGAATGACCATCGCGGCGCAACAACACGCAAAAATTGTCGAACCAAGTGACGATGCCTTGTAGCTTTACGCCGTTGATAAGGAAAATTGTCAATGGAGTTTTGTTCTTACGTACGTAATTCAGGAATGTGTCCTGAAGGCTTTGGACTCGCTCTGCCGGCATAGTTTTTCTTTCCGCCTTTTCTCGTCTTTTGGATCGGGCTGAAAAAAGCGCCCGTCGTGACGTGCTTGTGCACGGAGCTACTGTACCTCAGGTATTTGATAAATTCAGCAGCGACCTCGCATGTTCTTGCTCGTTGAGTGAACTTAGGGCGCGAATGCCTGGTTTTCGAGCTTTGAGGGAACATAACCGACCGGAGAATGCTCAGCTACACGGGCAAAACTTCGGCGCAGTTGTCGGCACAAGGGACCGGGTGTCCCCGATGAGATCCTTTGTCCATCGATCATAATGACGGGCATTACGGTATTGGTCGCTGATGTTATGAAAGCCTCGGCAGCATCCAACGCTTCGGCGACGGTGAAGGGGCTCTCTTCGACAACGAGGCCAAGTGAGGCTGCCGTATCCATTACGGTTCGACGCGTGATGCCGGGCAGGATGGTGTTGTCCAGCGGGCGCGTTAGTAATCGGCCGCTACGGTCGACGATCCATGCGTTACTTGAAGCGCCTTCGGTGATGAGACCTTCTGCATCAACGAACCAAGCCTCACTCGCTGATTGTGCATGGGCTTGTTGCTTTGCCAGACAGGCCGGGAGCAACATAACTGTTTTGATGTCGCAACGCTTCCAGCGCGTTTCGGGCATGGTGATAATGTGAATGCCTGTTTCCGCTCGTTGATCGACTTGAGCTGGGATCGTTGCACGCGCCAGACAGACGAGCGTTGGGGGGACCGGGGGATCCGGGAAAAGAAAGTCGCGAGGGCTTTCTCCGCGGCTCACCTGCAAATAGACCAAGCCATTGCGCACGCGATTGCGGCGTATGGTTTGCCCCATAACATGGCGCAGGGCGGGTTCACTCATTGGTGGGGAGATGGAGAGTTCAGATAGCGAGCGCCACAATCGGGTCAAATGTCGAGTTGCATCAACTAAGGAGTTATCGCTGACTTCGATGACTTCATAAACAGCATCGGCAAGCTGGAAACCTCGATCTTCGACGTGAACCTTGGCGTCGTGGTAGGGCAGGTAGCGGCCGTTGACGTAGATGACACGGGTCATTGCAGCACTCAACTTTACGCATTCGCGCGGACCTTATAGCCGCTCGAGCGGGTTCTCAGTCTCAGAAGTAGTCGGGGCTGACACGGAACATCTGTTCGACTTCGCGAACATAGTCGGCGCCGGCAAACAGTACGACCCGATCTTTGACCTCCAATTCGAGTGCGCCGTTTGGTTTTATGACCTCACCATCGCGCAAAACGGCACCAATACGCACACCCTCCGATATCGGAGCATCTCGCAGCGGATGATGCAAGATGGGAGCCGTTTCGAGGACTTCGGCTTCGATGATTTCGCCTGTCCCGTTATGGATGGAATGAACACCGCGGATGCGTCCCCGACGCACGTACTGGAGAATGCGGCTTACCGTAGTCGCACGGGGATCAATCTGCGCGTCGATGCCGAGACTGCGGATCATGCCTGAATAGTCGGCACTGTTGACCAAGCAAAGGCTTGATTTGCATCCGAGCTGCTTTGCCAACGCCGAAGTAAGCAGATTGATCTGATCGTCATTTGTCACGGCGACGAGCGTGTCGGCGGATGTGATGTCGGCTTCTCGCAGCATGTCTTCACTCAAGGAGGAGCCATGAAGGACGACAGCACGGTCGAGTTGTTCGGCGATCTCGAAAGCGCGCTCACGTTGTTTTTCGATGACTTTGACGCGAAGGTTGGGATCGCGCGTTTCTATTGAGTGGGCAAGGTAGAAACCAATGTTGCCACCTCCTGCGATAACGACACGTCGGGCTTGACGTTCCTCGTGCCCAAATATCTTGAGGATGCGGGCAATCTGTTCGGTTGGGGCGATTAGGTAGACCTCATCGCCTTCCTCAATCTGGTCTTGCCCACGCGGTGTAAAGAGTTTGCCGTCGCGTGCGAGAGCGACTGTGATGGCGGGCAGGTCGGGGAAGAGTTCCGTCAGCTGCTTCAGCGGAGTATCTACGACAGGGCAGTCGGGGCCGCAGAAGATGCCGGCCATTGTCACTTTACCGTCGGCAAACGTTGCCGTTTCAAACGCACCGGGCAGCTCAAGGCGGCGGAGGATCGTATTGCCGACCTCGATCTCAGGCGAAATGATGTGGTCGATGCCCATGGATTCTCGGGCGAACAGGCGAGACCATTGCTTCTCGAGATACGTCTGCGCGCGTACACGAGCGATCTTGGTCGGGATGTCGAAAAGAGTGTGCGCGACTTGGCAGGCGACCATGTTGACTTCGTCATGCAGGGTGACGGCGATCAGCATGTCCGCGTCATTGGCACCAGCGCGCTCCAGGACATCGGGGTGCGCGGCATTGCCGGCGATGGCACTTACCTCGAGCGCTTCGTTGGCGCGCTCAACGAGTTTCGGGCTGGCATCGATGATGGAAACATCGTTACCCTCGACAGATAGCCGCTCGGCGATGCCGGAGCCTACCTGACCTGCTCCGCAGATAATAACTTTCATGGTGCTCCATGGCCGCCCCGAGGGGGGCAGCTCAACCGGCTGTTACCGCGATGCGAATATTCATCGACACGGCGAAGATCAGCCAGATTGAGGCGCTGCGGTCAACTCCTCTTTGCGGCCTGGGTTTCACGTCAGCTGGCGCGCGCTTCACTGCTCCGCTGGTCGGAGGATACGCCCAGCGCGCGCAGTTTGCGGTGTAGAGCGGACCTTTCCATGCCAACAAACTCGGCCGTTCGTGAAATGTTGCCGCCAAACCGGTTAATTTGGGCTAGCAGATATTCACGTTCGAAGATCTCGCGGGCCTCACGCAGCGGCAAAGACATTAGGTGCTCAGCGCCGCCATTAACGGGTAGGGGCACGTTAGAGCCAATTTCTTCCGGCAGCATATCGGAGGTAATCACGGTGTTCGGGTCCCCGCCGGCGAGGATCATGAGACGCTCAATGTTGTTTCTCAGTTCGCGAACGTTCCCGGGCCAGTCATGGGCCTGGAGAACCGCAATGGCGTCTTCACCAATGCGCCGTGGCGCAAGGCCGGAGGCCTGCGCGAGCTGGGCGATAAAATAGTTGATCAGCTCGGGAATGTCGTCGCGGCGCTCGGCGAGACTTGGCACGCGGAGCGGCACGACGCTCAAGCGATGATAAAGGTCTTCACGGAACCGCCCCTCGCGCATTTCGAGGTCGAGATCGCGGCTCGTCGACGAGATAATGCGAACGTCTACGGCAACTTTCTGTGAGCCGCCCAAACGGAGGAATTTCTGTTCCACGAGAACGCGCAGTACCTTGCCCTGGGTTTCCAGCGGCATATCGGCAACTTCATCGATATACAGCGTGCCGCCGTGTGCTTCTTCGAGAGCACCGACCTTGCGTGGGCCGCCGACGCGGTCCTCCGTGCCGAACAGTTCTTCTTCGACGCGTTCGGGTGCCATGGCCGCTGCGTTGAGGACGACGAACGGGCCTTCCGCACGGTGCGACTTCATATGAATGACGCGCGCTGAAAGTTCTTTGCCGGTCCCGGACGCGCCGCGGATCATGATGCGACTGTTGGTGGGCGCGACTTTTTCGAGCTGATTGCGCAGCTGATTTACGGCTACCGATTTGCCGATCATCTCGGCCGACACTGTGGAACGTTCGCGGAGTTCCTTGACCTCGCGGCGAAGCTGATACGCTTCCAGCGCTCGTAAGGTGACGAGGATCAGGCGGTCTGCCTTAAACGGTTTTTCGATGTAGTCGTAGGCACCGCGCTTGATGGCAGTGACCGCGGTTTCAATATTACCATGGCCGGAAATGATCACCACGGGCAGTTCTGGATAAGTGCGCTTGATGATGGAAAGAACTTCGAGGCCATCGAGACGGCTACCTTGTAGCCAAATGTCGAGGATGATCAGTTGTGGACGGCGCTCTTCAATGGAGCGCAGGGCCTCGTCGCTGTCACGTGCAACGCGGGTTGCGTGACCTTCGTCTTCGAGGATTCCAGCAATCAATTCGCGAATGTCGGCTTCATCGTCGACGATCAGAATATCAGCAGGCATCGGTGGCTCCTTAGTGTCGCAGGGGACGTGTTTGCGGTTCAGCCGCTTGTCGTCGCCGGGGATTCTGTTTGATCGGTTGTATTGGGGGATCCGCCGCTTTCGGCGGTTTTATGAGGGCTCTCCTGGAGCGGTAGCGTTATGCGGACGACGGCGCCTGTGGTGTCTTCTCCGGTTACGCATGCGGCATCCTCGAGTGTCAGGGTGCCACCATGCTGTTCAGTGATTTTCTGCACCATAGCGAGGCCGAGTCCCGTGCCTTTGTGGCCCTTCGTCGTGACGTAGGGCTCCAACAGACGCGTGCGGTTCTGGCGTGGCAACCCGGTACCGTTGTCGATCACCTCGATGTGGACGCGATCACTTTCGGGGCGCACGCGCGTCGTTACGCGGCCATGCCAGTCGGCAGGTTTGTCACCTGACTGAGCAGCGGTTTCAATGGCCTCGGTTGCGTTCTTCACGAGGTTGGTGACGGCCTGAGAGATCAGCCTTCGGTCCAGCAAACTAGAGATTGGAGCGCGTGGGATTTCCAGCGGGTACTCGATGTTGGGATGCGCCTCCCGGAACAACAGAACGGCCTCCTGGACGGCATCCCGTACGTCCGTAGGGTTCATTTCGGGTTTAGGCATCCGGGCGAAAGCTGCGAATTCGTCGACCATCCCTTTGATGTGACCGGCTTGACGTTCGATTGTTTCCGTCAGCTTGTTGAAGGTCTCACGGTCACCCTCAATACGTTCTCCGTACTTACGGCGAAGACGCTCGGCCGACAGTTGTATGGGCGTTAGTGGGTTTTTGATCTCATGGGCAATGCGGCGGGCTACATCAGCCCAAGCGCTCGTGCGCTGGGCGACAACGAGTTCGGTTACATCGTCGAACGTGACGACAGAGCCGACGTCCTGGTCTCCGGCCTTTTCATGAGTGATCCTGACTGCATATGTGCGTTCTTCGCCCTCAACGACGGTTGAGATCTGCTCCTGCGGTCGCGCTTTGAGATTAGGTTCGTTGGACTTCTCCAGGACCTGTGCGAGTTCAGGCAAGGCGACGGTGAATGGTTTGCCGACAAGGTCATCTTGTTCGACACCAAGGAGTTCGCAGGCGGAGCGCGAAACCAGGGTAATGCGGTCTTGGCTGTCCAGGCCGATGACGCCGGCGGATACGCCTGAAAGAACGGCCTCCATAAAGCGGCGGCGGATTTCGAGTTGTTCGTTGGCCGTGACAAGCGCGTCGCGTTGATGTTTGAGTTCGCGCGTCATGGTGTTGAAGGTTTGAGACAGACGCCGCAGATCCCCTTCGCCGCGCTTTTCAGGCAGAGCGACTTGTAGGTTCCCCGTTGAGACTTCCTGGGCCGCTGCAATCAAACGTCGGATGGGCGCGACGAAGCGTCCGGCGAACCACATGCCCGCCCAGATAGCAGCAAGCAGCGCTGTCATGGAGATCGTCAAGTACATCAAACCGTGCGCCCATTTGAGGCCGCCGCGGGCGCGACGCAACGCCGTGTATTCGGCGGCATTGCGCTCCGTTTGGTCGAGATGGCGCAGGACGGTCGGGCTGATGCCGCGGCTGACGTAGAGATATTTTCCGGGGAACGCATCGAGCTTTGCTATCGCTGAGATGCGGTGATCGCGCATCGATACGGAGAGTGGAATTTGCCCTGCCTCAGCTTCGTGGATGGCCGCAGGGGTGGGCAATGTGAATGGTAGTTTCTGGTCTTCCAGCGCTGTCAGTTCGCGTTTTCCGGCATTGTCGATGAGGAATGCTGACGGCAGGTCTCGCAGGGCGGCCTGGGACAGGATGACTTCTTTCAGCCTTTTTGGATCCTTCGAGACTTCATCAGCTGCCGCGTTGACGTCGCGGGTCATGTTGACGATGTCGGTGCGAATGACCTGGCTGTGTTCAGCGACGTACGTGCGGGCGACATCCACTGAGTTGTCGATGATTGCGCGAACGCGGTCCGAGAACCAGTTGTCTAGCGAGCGGGCGAAACTCACAGTCGCCGCGATGGCGAGAAGGATCGCAGGCAACGCGGCGATCAGAGAGAACAGTCCGACGATCCGGATGTGCAGGCGGGCTCCTGCCACCTTTTCGCGCCATGCCCGCACGAGCCCGCTGATTTGCGAGGCTACGATGATGATCATCGCAATGATCAGACTGACGTTCAGAAATAGCGCGCCAACGACAACCTCAGGGCGCGGTACAATGGGTGTGAGGCCGGTCAGGATAAGAAAGGTCAGAAGCGCGGATATCAGCGATAGGACAACCGTGACCAAGCCGACTCTGACCATCAGCTTACCAGGGTCGAGACCGGGTTGTTCATCGTCACCGACCTGGTTCAGGATTGTGCGGAGCCGCATCGCAACAAGCTGGGTGTGCTTGTTGAGCCATGCAGCAGCACTATGCGTACGGGTCCTGAGCGTTTCAACAATTGAGGGCATTACGTCTCGTTTCCCGCACGGATTAGCTCCGGGCGTCCTGGATTCCACATACGGCGCGATCAATTCTGCCGACTGGTACGCAACACTGGCGCGTGTCAGTCACAAGTAGGTCTAAAACTGTGACATTCTCGCGACGGAAGCGAGCCTAAAAGCAGTATCCACGCAACAAGTGTGGCAGGAAACGGGCGATGAGCGGCAAAAAATATTGTTACCTCGGGCTGTTTTCCTCAGACAAGATCAAGGCTGAGGAGAACGGAAGACCTTGATATCAAGCATTTTTATGCGGGCCCTCAGCGTGTTCCGGTTAAGTCCTAAGAGTTCGGCTGCACGGATCTGATTGCCACGGGTTGCGGCGAGGGCGGCGGAGAGCAGTGGGCGTTCGACCTCGCGGATCACGCGGTCATAGAGGCCTGCGGGTGGCAAGTCGCCTCCAAAGCCCGAAAAATAACCCTGCAGATATCGCTCGGTTAGTTCGCCCAGGCTCGCCGGGTCATCGACGTCCCCCGTCGACTGCGGCAGTACTGTTGCAAGCTCCTGATCAATAACTTCAGCGGACAACGTGTCCTGCGTGTAAAGAGCGACAAGGCGTCGGACGAAGTTTTCGAGTTCGCGAACGTTGCCGGGCCAGGGATGGAGCCGCAGGCGCTCGATGGCTGCGCTTTCGATGGCGCGTTGGCCAAGTCCCTCCCGCGCCGCTTGGCGGAGGAAGTGGCGGACAAGGTCGCCGATATCTTCGACGCGCTCGCGCAGTGGCGGCAGCCGTAAGGGTACAACATTGAGCCGATAGTAGAGGTCTTCGCGGAAGAGACCCTGTTGGATCTGGGTGCGCAGCTCGCGGTGTGTGGCGGCGACAATGCGAACGTTGGTGCGGATAGGTGTGCGGCCGCCGACTGTCGTGTACTCGCCTTGCTGGAGCACGCGGAGAAGACGGGTCTGAGCTTCGAGCGGCATATCGCCGATCTCGTCGAGGAAGAGCGTTCCCCCTTCAGCCTGTTCAAAGCGGCCTTGCGTGCGCACCTGTGCGCCGGTGAAGGCGCCCTTCTCGTGACCGAATAATTCGCTTTCGATCAGTTCGCGTGGAATGGCGGCCATGTTCAACGCGACGAACGGGCCTTGGCGCCGTCGGCCGAAGTCATGGAGGACGCGTGCGACAAGTTCCTTACCTGTCCCGCTCTCGCCGGTGATCATAACGGTGAGGTCGGTCTGCGTGAGACGCGCCAACACACGGTAGATCTCCTGCATCGCCGGCGAGCGGCCGATCAGCGGGAGTTCATCGCCCTCACCCTCGGCTGCTGTGCGTGCTGGCTTGCGCGCCGGTTCATGCAGTGCACGGCCGACGATGGCTACGACTTCGTTGATATCGAAGGGCTTGGGCAAATATTCGAAGGCGCCCTTCTCGGCTGCTGTCAGAGCGGTCATCAGCGTATTCTGGGCGCTCATGACAATTATCGGCAGATCCGGCCGGACTTTCTTAACTCTTGGAATCAAGTCGAAAGCGTTTTCGTCGGGCATCACGACGTCTGTGATGACAACGTCGCCCTCGCCCTGAGATACCCAGCGCCACAGCGTGGCAGCATTGCCAGTGGCGCGCGGTGAATATCCTGCACGAGCGAGGGCCTGATTAAGGACGGTGCGGATCGCCGTGTCGTCGTCTGCGATGAGGATCGTACCTCGAGCCATGCTTTGCCTTTCTCTTGCTGTCAGCCAGGTTTGCCTAATCGCGGCTGGTCGTGGGTGGGCAGCAGAATGCGGAAGATTGTTCGGTTGGGTTCGCTGTCACATTCGATGACGCCGCCGTGGTCACCGATAATCTTGGCGACGAGGGCGAGGCCGAGTCCGGTTCCTTGTGGCTTCGTCGTGACGAAGGGATCGAACAGGTGCGGCCTGAGATATTCGGGAACGCCAGGTCCGTTGTCCTCGATCTGAATCATCAGTGGCAGGGCGACGCGCGTTTCAGTGCCGGGGACCGAGAGGCGGACGCCGGGACGGTAAGCGGTTTGTATCGAGATGCGGCCGTGCTCGCGATCGCGTATGGCTTCGGCGGCGTTTTTGACGAGGTTGAGAAGCGCCTGGATCAGCGTATCGCGTTTGCCTGGTACGGGCGGAAGCGAAGGATCGTAGTCTTCGACGAAGGTGATGCCTTTAGCAAAGCCGTTTTCGGACAGGCGACGTACGTGGTCGAGTACGTCGTGGATGTTGATTGGTTCTTTGACTAGGGGGCGTTCGTCGCCAAACACTTCCATGCGGTCAACGAGTTTCCGGATGCGATCAGTTTCGGCGCAGATGAGCTGGCTGAGTGCGCGGTCGGCGTCAGAGAGGTTTTGTTCCAGGAGCTGTGCCGCACCGCGAATTCCCGACAACGGATTCTTGATTTCGTGGGCCAGTACGGCAGCCATACCCGACACCGAGCGTGCCGCTGCGCGATGTGTGAGCTGGCGTTCAATCATGTGCGCCATGGAACGCTGCTGCAGCATAAGGACGACGGCGTCCGGCACCTCGATGATGGGCCCGCCGTAGACATCGACCAATTTGGGGCCGGAGAAGCGTGGGGTGACAACCTCGACTTCGTATTCGTTCAGAGTCGAGCCGGTCTCGCGCACTTGCTCAGCAAGCGCGATGAGCGGACAGCCAAAGCCGAGCAGATCATCCAGACGTACGCGACGTAGCATTGCTTCCGACGTCGAGAAGAAGGACTCAGCGGCGGAATTTGCGAAGATGAACTGGTTGTCGTGTGCAATGACAAAGATTGGATGTGGCAGCGCTGCCAGCAAGGCTTCCTGGGTCAGCGGATACCGTGCATTTATCTCGGCTGCTGAAGCAAGCTTGTTCGGACCCGGGCGCCGCTTGATGCGATAATCCGGCGCCAGCGTGAAGGCAGGCCGCGAGGGTGGTGGTTCTGCCGAGGGCGTTGAAAGGATCTGTGTTTCGACGGGTTTCAGCGTCGGTGTGATGGGCGTGGACGTCGGCTTTGACGCTTCGGCTTCGGGCTTCACGGTTTTCGCTTTTGGTGCGGTTCCGGCTTTTGGCTTGCCCTGGGCTGCAGCGCTCTTTGCAGGCTTCTTCGTGGGAGCCTTGCGTTTTGATTTGCCGCCGGCGTTGTCGGACTTGTCGATCATGCGGCGACCTCGCCGGCGTGATCATAGAATTCAGCGAGCCCCTTTAAGACGCGAATGGGGTTGTCATCCGTGCACAAGCGCCGTCGCCAGGATTTCAGCTCGCTGGTTAATCGGCCGCTAGTCTCAAGATACCAGCCGATATGCTTGCGGCCATTGCGCAGGCCGAGTGCTTCGCCATAGTGGGCCAGCATCGCGGTTATGTGTTCACAGGCGATGCGTTTTTGTTCGGGCAGTGATGGCGGACCCATATCGCGTCCGGCGGCTAAGCTTCGTGCAATACGTCCGGGCTGCCAAGGAGCGCCATATCCTCCACGCCCGATCATGACGCCATCGGCGCCCGAGAGCTCCATGGCGGTTTTCGCGTCGTCCGGCGTCGTAATGTCGCCGTTGACGATGACGGGAATGCTGACGGCGGTTTTGACTTCGGCAACCCTGGCCCAGTTCGCCTTGCCCTTGAAAAACTGGCAGCGGGTGCGGCCGTGGACTGTGACGAGCTGTATTCCGGCACTCTCGGCCTTGCGGGCGAGTTCGGGCGCGTTGATCGTGTCCTGATCCCAGCCCAAACGCATTTTGAGCGTGACGGGGACGTCGACAGCTTCGATGACAGCTTCGATGAGGCCCAGCGCGTGTTCTGGGTTCCGCATCAAGGCGCTGCCTGACAGCTTGCCTGTCACTTCGCGCGCCGGGCAGCCCATGTTGATATCGATAATCTCAGCGCCTAGATCGCAGGCAATTTTCGCGCCCTCGGACATCCAACGGGCTTCGCGTCCGGCCAACTGCACAACGAACGGTGTCAGCTCGGAGCCAGTTGCACGCCGCAGGACGTCAGAGCGCTGTGCGACAAGTTCGGAGCTGGCGACCATCTCGGATACGACCCAGCCTGCCCCTAAACGGTGGGCGAGTTGGCGGAACGGCAGATCCGTCACCCCTGACATTGGCGCGAGGAGTACGGCGTTTTCTGACGTATGTCGGCCGATAGTTAAGGGGCCGGCGGGTATCATGCTCATCCAGATTGGCCTACTTTTTGTGCATGTAATTTTTATGCCTTGGTATTGTGCAGATTAGGGCAGGCAGATTTCTTTCGCAAGTGCGTCATGCACGCTTTTGCCGGGGCAATTGCTGAAATCCCAGTCGGTAGGTATGAAGGCGCGTCTGGGCGCAGCAAAAAGGCTAAGACTTTGAAGGTTGCAGCATTGGTCGTCGCCGCGGGGCGGGGACATCGAGCCGGCGGGACGATCGGATCGCCGAAACAATATGCCTTGGTCGGCGGTGTTCCTGTTCTTCGGCGCTCTATTGATACGTTCGACGCTCATCCCCGAATCGATCTGCTCGCCGTCGTGATTCATCCTGACGATCAGGAGTTGTATCTCGGCGCTACTCGGGATTGCTCGATGAAGTTGCGCGCTCCCATCGTCGGTGGCGACACACGTCAGCAATCTGTTCTTGCCGGGCTTGAAACCCTGGCCGGGGAACACCCCGACGTCGTGCTGATCCATGATGCCGCTAGACCGTTCGCCGATGCCAAGATCATTGATAGGGTTATCTCCGCGCTCGAAGCAGGAGCGAGGGGAGCGATTGCGGCGAGCGCTTTGGCTGATACGCTCAAGCGCGTCGATGACAGAGGGCGCATAGGTGCCACTATTCCCCGCGAGGAGTTGTGGTGCGCACAGACTCCGCAGGGCTTCACCTTCGCTGAAATATTAGACGTCCATCGAAAGGCCGCGGCTTCGGGTGAAAACCGCTTTACCGACGATGCGTCCATTGCTGAGTGGGCGGGCCTGGATGTCGTTGTAGTTGAGGGTTCCAGCGCAAATCGAAAGCTGACAACGGCGGAGGATCTCATTCTGGCTGATCGACTTCTATCATCGAGAGATCGTGACCTTGTCCCGCACGTTGGAACGGGCTTCGACGTTCATCGCTTCGGCGACGGTGACCATGTTTGGCTGTGTGGGGTGCGCATTGAACATAGCCACAGTCTTGTTGGCCACTCGGACGCCGACGTTGGACTTCATGCTCTCACAGATGCGCTCCTTGGAGCCCTGGGTGATGGTGATATCGGCGCGCATTTCCCGCCAAGTGACATCCAGTGGAAAGGGGCGCGATCAAATATCTTTCTTGAGGATGCGGCGCGTCGGGCGCGTGAACGCGGGGGCCGTATCAGTAACGTTGACGTCACGTTGCTGGCAGAAACACCTAAGATCGGTCCGCATCGAGATGCGATGCGTGCGGCGATCGCTGCGATCCTCGAAATCGATATTCGGAATGTCGGCGTGAAGGCAACGACGATGGAGGGGCTTGGCTTTGTCGGTCGGGGCGAAGGTCTCGCGGCAATGGCAAGCGCCACGGTTCTGTTGCCGTATTAGGGGGCTGGATGGCGGAGTGGCGTTGCCGGTTCGCCTCACTTCAGCATCCCATTGATTGATTTGCGCTTCGCAGAGTTGCCGCCCCCTACGATTTAGGTTCGATTGTGACGGGGTTTTGATTGCCCTGTGGAGAGAATCGCGCCATTAGGGGTTGTATGAACACAATCCGGCTTTTTGGGGGGCCCAGATGAATATGATGGCCGAAACCGTCGATCGTCCTGTCATGCAGGAGCCATCGATTAAGGAAATCGCCGATAGCACAGCTACGTCGTGTCTCGCAACGCGCGTGCGTCAGCTTTCGCGCATCGTGACGCGCGTCTATGACGATGCGATGCGGCCTTTGGGCATTACGGCGAGCCAATACACGTTGCTGGCGCAGTTGGCTGCACGCGATGGTATCACGGCCGTGGAGATCGGCCACGAACTCGACATCGAGAAATCAACACTGTCGCGCAACCTGAAGCGGCTACTGGCGCTGGGCCATATCGTTATGGATCCTCCGGCTGGACGTCGTGGCCGCGGATTGCATCTGACGCCAAAAGGTCAGGCTGTTTTGAGCGACGCCTATCCCATTTGGTCAGATGCTCAGCGACGGGCAACCAAGGCCATGGGCGCTGAGAGCCGCGATATCCTGGATGGGCTTCTGGTTCAGGCCGAACGGCTCGTGGCGGCCTAAGACTTGGTGAATGCTCGTCCGGGTTGGCGAGGTTTGGCAGTTGTGATTGCATAAGACGGCGTGCTTATCTGGCGCGCCGTTTTTTTCGTATCGCGTCGGGTAGGGCGATAATGGAGATCGGTTCTGTCCATGCTGAATGCCGTGATGATAAAGGATGCGGTTCGCCTGGTGGGCGAATTGCGCGCAGCAGATCTCAAAGTTGCCTCGGCGGAAAGCTGTACGGGCGGGCTCATCGCGGCTGCATTTACGAGCGTTGCCGGCTCGTCGGAAGTTTTTGAGCGCGGGTTCGTTACCTATTCCAACGAGGCGAAGAGCGAGTTGCTCGGTGTTAGTCCTGCACTCATCGCAACGCAGGGGGCGGTCAGCAGGGATGTGGCGCGTGCGATGGCCCTTGGTGGTTTGGACCATGCTCATGCGGATATCTGCGTTGCTGTGACGGGGATTGCGGGACCGGGAGGCGGTAGCGCCACGAAGCCAGTAGGGCTTGTTTATCTTGCGGCAGCACGAAGGAACCGTGAGTGTATCGTGGAAGAGAAGCGCTTCGGTGATGTCGGCCGTAATCAAGTGCGTGAACTAACCGTCGCAGCAGCTTTTGATCTCGTTCGCGGTATGATCGCTGATCCTGACGCCTGAGGGTAAAGGTCGGAGATTTAATAAAATGGCTCTTGCTTGGTGTCGCGGTTTTAGAGGTTCAGCTATCGCTGGATGCTACGTGGCGGGGCTTTTTCTCGCTGGAACTGGCGTCGTCTTTGCTGCCGACTTCAGCGTGCGAGATATGACCGAGAGGCTTTTTGCGGCCGACGCAGGAACTCCGGTTGACTTTGCCGGGCATGATCTTTCGCAGCTTGATCTCGCAGGGCTAAATTTTAAGGCCGCGAAACTATCGGGAGCGGATCTGTTTGGAGCGGATCTGTCAGGCGCCGATCTCAGTGGCGTTGATCTGGTCAGGGCTCGTCTCGATCGTACTGTGATCATCTCCAGTCGATTTGTGCGCGCAAACCTTTCCGAGGCCAGTCTATTGCGGCCATCAACCTCAAATGAGCTTGTTCCTCGTGCTGGGGAGGCTGCAGATTTCACGGATGCGAATCTCACGAACGCGAAGCTGTTCGGGCGTTTTGACGGCGCGAGCTTCCGTGGGGCGAATATGTCAGGAGCAACTCTGGCACCATTCGGCCGGACAGGCTTTATCGAGAATATCTGGCGTAGCGATTTGCGGTCGGCCGACCTTTCGGGCGCCAACCTGACCGGTGCTAATCTCGGCCACGCGATGTTGGCCTTTGCGAAGCTGAGGGGAGCCAACTTGCGTGATGCACGATTGTGCGATGCGGATCTTTCCGGGGCCGATCTCAGTGGAGCCGATGTCGCGGGCGCTGACTTTACCGGCGCGATTTTAGATGGCGCCAAGCTCAATGACACGATCGGGTTGGCGCAGGCCATTGGGATGGCGAGAAAACGCGAATTGCAGTAGACGCCGTCGTTCCGATGCGGATTGAGCGTTCATCCGCTCGCTGAAGCGGCAAGGCCGTATGGGCCGTACACTTTGCGGGCCCGCTCTTCAAAAGCTTTCGTGAATTTGCGAAATGCTTGATCGAATAACGCGCCCATCAGCATCTGCAGCATCATCGATTTGAATTCGTAGGTTATATAAAAATCTACGTCGCAGCCGTCAGGCGCGTCGTGAAAACTCCAGCGGTTTTCGAGGTGCTTGAAGGGGCCATGGAGGTATTTGACAAGGATGCGGTTCTCGTTGGGCTCCAGCAAAACCTGGGTCGTCATGTTCTCCCGGATCGCCTTGTAGCCGACGTCCATGCGAGCAACGAGCATCGTATGGTCGGGGTGTTCGTCCCGCCGCGTGATGGTGAGATTCTCACATAACGGAACGAACTGCGGATAGGTTTCGACGTCAGCGACCAGATCGAACATCTGCTTGGCTGTCCAGGACATGCGATGTCGAGTTGAGAAGCTGGGCATGGGCCTTCGTGAGCCTGTAAATTTGATTGGCTCAGTTTCGAGCCTGTTCCGGTAACGATCCCGTCGTTCTTATCAGGGCGCAGGCGTTGGGCAATCGGCTGTTTGTCGCTGGTTGAGCGATTGCAGCTGAGCCTCGCGGGCAGCGCGTAGACGCGCGAAGTCCTCACCTGCGTGGTGGCTGGAACGCGTAAAGGGGCTTGCTGAAACGATCAGGAAGCCTTTCGTCAGAGCGATACGTTCATAGCTGTGGAATTCGTCGGGGTGCACGTAACGTTTCACCTCTGCGTGCTTCAGCGTGGGCTGCAGATATTGGCCAATGGTGAGAAAGTCGACATTCGCAGAGCGTAGATCGTCCATGAGCTGTTGGACTTCTTCGCGTGTTTCACCCAGTCCCACCATGATCCCTGACTTCGTGAACATAGAGGGGTCGAGTTCTTTGACGCGTTGAAGTAGGCGCAAAGAGTGGAAGTACCGCGCGCCTGGACGGATACGTAAATAGAGGCTCGGGACTGTTTCCAGGTTGTGATTGAACACATCGGGTTTGGCTGCCACGACCGTTTCAAGTGCGCCATCCTTGCGCAGGAAATCCGGGGTAAGGATCTCGATTGTTGTGCTGGGTGTTGCCGCGCGAATAGCTTCGATGACCTGAGCGAAATGAAGGGCGCCGCCGTCAGGTAGATCGTCTCGGTCCACGGACGTGATGACGACGTGGCGTAGCCCCAAGCGCGCAACGGCATCGGCGACGCGTGCGGGTTCGTTCTTGTCGAGCGGTAAAGGAAGGCCGGTTTTCACGTTGCAGAATGCGCAGGCGCGCGTGCAGGTGTCGCCCATGATCATCATGGTAGCGTGACGGCTCGTCCAGCACTCACCAATATTGGGGCAGCCAGCTTCCTCGCAGACGGTATGCAGGTTGTGTTCGCGCACTATGGCGCGCGTCTTGGCGAACGCGTCCGAACTGGGTGCCTTGATCCGGATCCATGACGGTTTGGGTAAGCGTTCCGTGTCAGGCCGGTGGGCCTTTTCCGGGTGGCGCGGGCGTTCCGGCGGCGAAACCTTGTCGATAACAGTAACCATGATGATCGGGGGCAAACCTATGTTGTGTGCTGTGACGCACTATTAGGTGGCTAAATAGGCCCTCCGATCAACCCCTCCGTCCGCCGTAGTCTCGTCCCCGTTTAGCGCGCAATCAGCCTTGCTAGAAGAACGACGATGATCGCACCAATGGTCGAGACCAGAATTTGCGTTCCGAACGGAACTTGACTGGTTACATCGGTGACCGAGGGTGGGAGAGCAATAACGCCCAACTGGACCAGCAGTCCGCCAAGAAGCGCGCCCAGGATGCCGACGATCAAATTACGGATCAGGCCCCCGCCGCCGAGCAGGAGACCAGCCAACCAGCCTGCAATCAGGCCGTTGATCACCATGACAACCCATGGGTTGTCGAGATAGACGAGCGCGTCTTCCATGGTATCGCCCCAGTTAAATCGATTTTGTTTGAAGCAGGTTAGGCGATCAGGCGGGCCAGAAGTACGACGACGATAGCGCCGATCGTCGCTGTGATGATCTGGCTCAGTAGTGCACTGCGTATGCCGAGGCGGATACCCAGCGCGTCGAAGAGATACCCGCCAACGAAGGCGCCGATCACACCGGTGACGAGATATCGGATCAGCCCGCCCCCGCCGACGACAATAGAGGCAAGCCAACCGGCGAGGATGCCGATCAGGAGGAAGATTAGAAGTTGCTGTGTTCGGCGGTCCATTGCGCGATTATCCCGTTGCCAGTTGATCAATTGAAGTCCCGGCTCGTCCGAAGACTAACGCACAGATCTCATGAGTACGAGGGAACGCTGATCACGCCCCCCGTTCTGATTGCTTCAACCCGACGTAGACAACATGGTGACGCAGAGCCGCTTACACGTGGCAGCGCGCACCCAAATAACTATTGAGAAGCGAGTTATAGCGGTTCGCGAGTTCGCGATCTTTTGAGGAGACGCTGCGTCCGGCATTTACAGCTTCTACCTTGGACGGAATTCCGCGTGCGTCCATGCGGTTGAGTTCCGCACGAATGGATTTGCAGCTTTCACCCGCCGGTAACGCTCTCGCACCCGGATCGCCGTAGCCACTGCCACCCTCATTGGCGCAACCAGCAATCAGCATCGCTGCTGCGGCCACGACCAAAAATTTCATGAAACGCGTGTCTGCAGTAGACTTCGACACGTCTCCCTCCGATTCGAAAGTCCCGTAATTAATAGCGGTTTCATCACAGCCGCAGCCGGTTAGCAAGGGCTCGCGGCAACGATGTGTCCTTGTTGCACCACAGCAAGCGTGCTGCTGGCTCGTGGATGTGTTTTTTGCTGAACTTATTGAGATTGCCGACGCTCGGAAATCGCTCAATTCGGAGGCAAAATGCACATTGGCGGGCCAGGAATCCGGCCCGCCAATGTGATGCGATCAAAACCGATGCGTTGTTATTGAGCTGCAGCGGCAGCTTGCTGGGTGTTTGTTGCGGTCGTAGCTGCTTGCTTGGCTGGCGCCGCCGTCGCTCCGGCTGCCGGAGCTGGTGTCGCCGCGGCTGCGGTTGTCGGGGCGAGCTTCGAGCACTTCAATTGAAACTCGCTGTTCGCCTTATCCAACTCGGTCAGTTTCGCGAGTGCTGAGCGCTTGATATTCACCGTCGAGCTTTTGCCACTGGAAATCTTTTCAACCCGATCCGGGGTTCCTTCCTGGCGCAACTCCTGGATCTTCGCCATGAGCTTCATGCACTCGGGGCTGATGCGATCACTCTCGGCAACTTTGGTTTCATTGCCGCCTAACGATCCGGTCGTCAGCAAACTGGTACCATCAGCGGCGCAACCACCGAGAGCTAGTGCGCTACCCAGCAGGAGTCCTAAAACGAGTTTGCCTTGATACATAGATCACCCCTAAGTCCCGTTATGTGTCACCGACTCCCCGTCGGACCGCTACAGCATCTGAAGCATGGCAGGTGAGTCGCCTCAAGGTTCAAAGCTACCTTGCGGTAGGCTTGCGTCGGACGATAGGTGGTAAAGTGTGGATAGGTGCGCGGCGTTGCGATTCAGACACTGAAGAGAGGAGTGCCGATCGGAGGGCTGAGCATGCTCATGGGCTCTTCGACTAAGGCCTTGATAGTTGCGAGCAATTCGGCGGCGACAGCGATCGGTATCGCGCGAACATCACATGTTAATGTGCAGTTGATTATCGACGCGCTGCGGATTTGGCCGTCAATTACTATTGGCCGGTGTTCCTTTGCCCCGAGGCTTAAGCTGAGCGCGCGTGGAGGTTCGACCACGGGTTCGAATGAGCGTACGCCATAGGCGCCGAGGTCAAGAATAACGGCGGCGGCACCTTCTAGTTCAGCTTGCTCCAAATTATTGGTGTGGGCGCGCTGCGTTAGGTCGATTACGGTTTCGGCAATCTCATCCAAAGTCAGCGTGTCGGCGTTACGTATGACCGGTGAGACTTGCAGTTCTGGAATAAGGACTGCGAAGGCGACGTCTGCTGTTTGATGATGCAGCAGCGCTTTTGGTGTCCACGTGACGTTCGCGGCTGGGATATCATAGAGCGCCAAGCCCAACGCCTTTGCGAAAACGACGCCAGGTGAAGTCGCGGCGGGCAGAGTGGCGAAATCTCCCGATTGACCGCTATGGACGCGTCGCAGGCGAGGCAAGCCATCCACGATGCAGTCAATCGTGAGGCGCGCGCACGGGATTTCCTGTGCCGCTCTTTCAAGCAAGGTGGCGCGCGTGGCCATATGTGGTGTCACGGGAGAGGAAGGAATCTCTCTGACTTTTGGCGGCGATGGTGCTGGACTCGCAAGTGAGGGCCTGATCTCGGCTTCCCACGCCGTCTCATTGGCGCTTGGCGACTTGTTGTGTTCAACTTGACGCCTCTTCGGTGCGGGCTTTTCGCTTGGCGTGTCTTGGTTCGCTTTGAGCGCAGCTTCGACATCCCGGCTAACAATCCGGCCTCCAGGCCCTGAGCCGCGCACCATGTCCAGATCAATGGCGTAGGTTTTTGCCAAGCTGCGCGCCCGGGGTGAAGCGAGATGCTTCGAGCAGCGCGAGTGAGTGTCTTGCGGTGGCTGCGTGGCCCTCTGTTCCCGTTGGGGGGCGGCTTGCCGTTGCGGTTCGGGAGAGGGTGTTCGCGTCTGTTGATTTTGAGGCTTGGTCGCACTGCGTCTCGGCGCATCGAGAGGTCGCCAAACTTCGTCAGTCGGCTCGCCGCTGCTCTCAACGCCGCTATCGTCGGGATCAAGAAGCGCCAGGGCAACGTTAGGCGGCATGCCCCACGTGTTCTCCGGCACCAAAATGCGCTTTATGCGGCCTGAGACAGTGGATTCGACCTCGATTGTCGCTTGTCCGGTGTCGATGTCGGCAATGATGTCACCAACAGCAATCTGCTGGCCGACGGACACGCGCCAGCGCATTAAGCGCGCGGGTGGCGTCCGTGGGGGTAGTGCCGGCAGCAGGATCTGGATGGGCATCGGTATCCCGGCTCAGAAACGGATGTATCAGTGCTCCGTGCGACCTTTTATCCGACCGGTCGTTCCTGGTTGGTCTGAATGAACGTGGCGGTCGAATGCATCATACATCTGGGCCAGCGCGTCGGAGCGGTTCATTTGGCCGTCCATCTCGACGGCATTGGCGACATGCTGAGCGACGTCGGCGAGGAGGCGGCCCCATTCGGATACATCATCATGGAATGTTTCGGGATCAAAGATAACGTGCAACGCCCCGTCAGCGACCCAGGCACGAAGGACCTCGATAGCTTCATCCGCCTCGACGACGCCGTCGGGTAGGTCGAGTTCCTCGGGGAGGTCGTCGTCGATATCCATTTGGGCAACTCCTCGGCGTATGTCGCCGCGCATCATTCAAACATGTCAGTCTTGGAACGTAGCAGACCATGCCGGGCTGCCGCGATCCATTGGACAATGATGCCTAACCCCGTTTCAAAATTTGCGCCAGTTGAACGGCACAAAGGGGCGGGAAGTCTTGAGGATATTGCCGTTGATAGCGTTGGAGGTAGCGCTTACAGGCGTCACCTTTACTCGCGGAGCACGATAATCCGGTCTGAGGGATGGGCGTAGCCCAGTACGCCGCGCGCAATCTCTTCGACGAGATCTGGGTGCGGCGGATTTTGATTGAGGAGTGCCACGTCGCGAGCCAGTGCCGACCTGGCGGCCTCGAGACTCTTGATCTCAAACTCCAACAGAGTGGAGCGATCGATCAATCTGGAGCGAGCCTCGAGACCGTGTCGGCCGTGGATCGCGTGGTGGGCGAAGTAAGCTGTGAAACTCAGGCAGGCAAGCAACACCGTAGCCTGCGACAGCTTAGGCCGCCTTACTTGGAAGGTGCGACGAGACACTTTGTTCGAACTCACAATACGCTGAAAAAGATTTGGAGTGGGAACCCCCCTGTCATAGCCTCCGCTGTCTTAAGAGCGTGTGAACAAGACCCAATTTTTTTGCAAATGCGCTCTGGGGTTAGGTGTAGATGATGATCTTTAAATGGAAAGCCCCGCGCGTCGTAGCGACTTGCGGGGCTTTTGCTTGTTTCGAGCCTAATCTATGATAGCTTAACTCCGTCCAGCGCGGATTACGCTGCGGCCGGCGTATTGAGCTACGTCCCCAAGTTCTCCCTCAATCCGGATTAACTGATTATACTTCGCCAGGCGGTCTGAACGGCTGAGCGAGCCTGTCTTGATCTGACCTGCATTGGTCGCAACTGCGAGGTCGGCGATCGTTGAGTCTTCAGTTTCTCCGGACCTGTGGGAGATCACGGCCGTATATCCAGCGCGCTGGGCCATGGCGACCGCATCGAGTGTTTCTGTCAGGGACCCAATCTGATTAACCTTCACTAGAATGGAATTGGCGATGCCTTTTTCGATTCCTTTGGAGAGCCGCTCGGTATTCGTGACGAATAGATCGTCGCCTACTAGTTGGCAGCGATTGCCAATCAATTCGGTCAGAGCTAACCAACCGTCCCAGTCGTCTTCACCCATTCCATCTTCGATCGAGATGATGGGATAGCGGTTGACGAGATCAGCGAGATATTGCGCCATTCCGGCGGAATCGAGCGTTTTGCCTTCGCCGGATAGGTTGTATTTGCCGTCTTTGTGGAATTCGGTTGCGGCGCAATCGAGCGCGAGCATGACATCCTCGCCCGGCTTGTAACCGGCCGCTTCAACGGACTTCATGATAAAGCTCAAAGCCTCGTCTGCGGACTTAAGGCCGGGGGCGAAGCCACCCTCGTCTCCGACGTTCGTGTTGTGACCGGCGGCACTCAAGTTTTTCTTTAGAGCGTGGAAAATTTCAGCTCCGGTCCTGATGGCGTCCGCGCATGACGGTGCGTTGACCGGCATGATCATGAATTCCTGAATATCGATCGGATTGTCCGCGTGTGCGCCACCGTTGACGATATTCATCATGGGAACGGGGAGAACATGGGCGGTGACCCCGCCAATGTAGCGATAAAGCGGTAATTCTGACGCGGTCGCTGCGGCGCGCGCTGTTGCCAGGGAGACGCCAAGAATGGCGTTCGCGCCGAGGCGGCTTTTGTTTGGCGTTCCGTCAATCGCTATCAACGCCGCGTCGATACCGCGTTGGTCTTCAGCATCCATGCCTACGAGCGCGTCGAAGATCTCTCCGTTCACAGCGTCAACGGCTTTGGTTACGCCTTTGCCATTAAAGCGTGAGGCATCTCCGTCTCGCAGTTCCACAGCTTCGTGTGCGCCCGTTGAAGCGCCCGAGGGTACTGCTGCGCGGCCCATCACTCCGTCTTCAAGAATGATGTCGACCTCAACGGTAGGATTGCCGCGGCTGTCGAGGATTTCGCGACCGATGATGTCGATAATTGCCGTCATTCTTGCTCCTTAATCGCCGTCTCGACGATGCGTCTGCCCAAGCAGGTTCAGTTCTTAAGCGTCAGTTTTGGGGAAATTCCCTCAACTCGAAGCGCATTCTTAGCCGAGGCGGTGCGTGTCGGGCTAGGGGCTTTTACGCCCGTCTTTTCGGACTCTCAGAGACCGTAGCTCTGCTGATCGCGCCAGAGTTAATCGGTCGTTTCGACAGGGATAACTGTATCGTATTCGCCACAGGCGTCTGATCCAAGCACCACAAGCGGTTCTTGATCCATATCGAATCGCCTATGCCTTCATCGGAAGCCGGTCTGCAGTAGAGTTTTTATGTTGAGTGGCCGGGGGCAAGTTCATAAACAGCAAAAGGCCTCGCGCGGGGAAAACCACATGACGGAAAAAATCAAAACAACGGCTCTCGGTCTTGTCGCCGGTGCCAGCTTACTGGCTCTTACAGCTTACACGGCGCCAGCTAGCGCTGCCGACCTCGGCGGTGACTGCTGCGCAGACCTTGAAGAGCGCGTTGCAGAACTTGAAGCAACGACGGCTCGTAAGGGCAACCGCAAGGTAAGCCTGGAAGTCTATGGCCAGGTCACGACCGCCGTGATGTGGTGGGACGATGGTTTTGAGGACAACGTCTACGTCGTTGATCCGCAGACCTCTAACACCCGTTTTGGGTTCCGCGGTAAAGCGGCGATCAATTCCGACCTGGAAGCCGGCTACAACATCGAGCTGGGTTGGCAGACGGCCGACGCTACGAAGGTGCGCGAAGACAACGACGAGGGCGCGGACATCCCCGAGTTCCGTCAGGCGCACTGGTACATCAAGAGCAATACCTGGGGTAAAGTTCGCGTCGGTTTCGCCGACACGGCAAACTCGGGCATCGCGGAAATCGACCTGTCGAACGCCAGCGTTGCTGACGGTATGTCGTCCTCGCAGGCTGGCTCGGCCATCATGCAGAACGACATGGGCGGCCCGGCATTCGGCAACTACGAGTTCAACCGCGCTAACGTTGTTCGTTACGATACGCCAACCATGGGCGGTTTCGTAGTGTCGGCTGCTTGGGGTGAAGACGACCTTTGGGACGTCGCTCTGCGCTATGCCGGTGAGCACGGTGGCTTCAAGATTGCTGCAGGTATCGCCTACGGTGAGAACACGGATCGCAACAATGGCGCTGGCCCTACGGATGATCCGGCTATTGAAGTCCTGAACGGTGGTTTGTCCATCATGCACATGCCGACGGGTCTGTTCGTCACGACCTCGGCCGGTACACGTGACGCCGATGACTTCGCTGATGAAGAGCACTTCTGGTTCTTGAGCGGTGGTCTTGAGCGTAAGTGGTTCACGATCGGTAAGACGACGCTGTTCGCCATGGGCGGTGAGCAGGAAGATCGTTCTGATCGTACAGCGACCTTCTGGGGCCTTGGCGCTGTCCAGAAGATCGACGCTGCGGCGATGGATCTTTACATCAGCTATCGCCACTACGAGCTGGACGGCGGCACGGCTGGACTTGTCGATCCTAACGAAGATAAGTTCGACACCGTTGTCGGCGGTGCACGCATCAAGTTCTGATGTAACGATAAATATTTGGGTCCCCCGACCCAAACTCTTAAAGGGCTGCCATTGGCAGCCCTTTTTTCTTACATTGGGCCAAAGTCCGAACATGAGGAGTTTGAGGGTGGGCGGCGATGCTCGATAGTGCGTTGGTGTTATTCTCGGGTGGCCAGGATTCCACCGTTTGCTTAGCGTCAGCGCTGGACCGCTTTGAGCGCGTTGAAACGGTCGGGTTTGCTTACGGTCAACGGCATGCGCTTGAGCTTGATGCGCGATTGAGGGTGCGCGCGCGCATATCGGAGCTGAATTCGCGTTGGGGTGAGCGGCTCGGAGACGATCATTTCCTCGAACTGCCTGAGTTTGGCAAAATCAGCGATACGGCTCTAACGCGTGACCGCGAAATTGAAATGACGGTGGCCGGATTGCCGTCAACGTTTGTTCCCGGACGCAATTTACTTTTCTTTACGTATGCAGCTGCCGTTGCTTATCGGCGCGGCATTGAAGTGCTCGTTGGCGGTATGTGTGAGACCGACTATTCCGGCTATCCAGATTGCCGTGCAGAGACGCTCGACGCGCTGGAGAAGGCGATTTCGCTCGGTATGGGGCGAACTTTTAAGATTGATACGCCGTTGATGTTCATCGATAAGGCGGCGACCTGGGTCATGACGGAAGAACTTGGCGGCGCGCCGTTGGTCGACCTGATTATCAACGAGACACATACCTGCTACCTCGGAATACGAGGCCGGCTGCATGAGTGGGGCTATGGCTGCGGACATTGTCCGGCTTGTCAGCTGCGGCAGAAAGGATGGGAAAAGTGGCAAGCCGCAAAGAGCTAATCCGTGCGATTGACCTGATCCTTTCAGGTGAAAACGACAAGGCTCACGCCATCGTTCAAAAGAACGATACAGATGCCAATGCCTGCTACATCCACGCCGTTCTACATCGCCTCGAAGGCGATAAGGAAAATGCAAAGTATTGGTACGGGCGGGCAGGCCATCATGAGTGGCCGGCTTCGGATCCAGAAGGGCAGTTGCTGCGCCTTCGAGACGACCTGCTCTTTCAACCCTGATTTGTGCAAGTCATTCGGCCCACTTGACATGGCCGTCACGGCTGGCAACTGCTTGCGCCATGTATCACGTCAAAGAAATATTTCTCACGCTGCAGGGAGAGGGCGCCAACGCTGGCCGGGCTGCCGTGTTTTGTCGGTTTGCCGGCTGTAACCTCTGGTCGGGACGTGAAGTCGACCGGAGCGAAGCGACCTGTCAGTTCTGCGATACGGACTTTGTCGGTACGGATGGCACGGGGGGCGGCCGATTCGGGACTGCCCCGGATTTGGCCTCAGCGATCTTGTCCAATTGGGCTGGCGGGGAGAACGAGCGTTTCGTCGTGCTGACTGGCGGTGAACCGATGCTTCAGGTTGATGCCGCGCTGATTGATGAGTTGCATCGACTGTGTTTTGAGGTCGCAATTGAGACCAACGGGACGTTGCCAGTTCCTGATATCGTTGACTGGATCTGTGTAAGTCCGAAATCCGGCGCAAAACTGCAGCAAATTCATGGGCATGAGCTAAAATTGGTCTATCCGCAGCCGGGTCTCGATCCAGAGGATCTTGCATACCTTGACTTTGGGCATAGGTACGTTCAGCCCATGGATGGCCCTGATCTTGCGGCCAATACCGCCGCGGCGGTGGCTTACTGTCGCAAACATCCAGAATGGCGATTGTCGTTGCAGACGCACAAACTGATCGGCATCGCCTGATTGGTAGGTCAATTGCTGGTAATGGCTGAAAAAATCTCTTAGAGACGGCTTATGCGAATATATAAGGACTTCAATTTCGAGGCGGCGCACTACTTGCCCAGCGCTCCTCCTGGCCATCCAAATTCCCGCATGCACGGGCACTCATTTCGCGCGCGTATCTGGGTGGAAGGAGAGCCGGATGCGCATAGCGGCCTCGTGTTCCATTTCGACGAGCTTTCGGGGGCGATCGCTGATGCGCGCGAAGCGCTAGACCATCGGCTTTTGAATGATGTCGAAGGCTTGGAAGCGCCGACGCTTGAGCGCATCACGATCTGGCTCTGGAACCGACTTGCCAATCGGGTGCCAGGTTTGGCGCGTGTCGAAGTCGCACGTGATTCCTGCCAGGAAGGCTGTGTCTATGATGGACCCGATCGACGCATGCCACTGGCGGCGGAGTAAATAATATGGGCAGCAAACCAGACGTAACGCTACTTGGCCATGCGGCAGCTATTCCTCAGGCTCCGGAAGAGGCTGTCCTTGAGCGTGTAGAAAATCCACATGTGGACACCCATTACCTTGCACGGTTTACGGCGCCTGAATTTACATCCGTGTGTCCCGTGACTGGCCAACCCGACTTTGCGCATCTGGTTATCGATTATGTGCCTGATGCTTGGCTCGTCGAATCAAAGTCTCTCAAGCTGTATCTGACGTCGTTTCGTAATCATGGAGCGTTTCACGAAGATTGCACCGTGACGATCGGCAAGCGTATCGCTGATCTGATCGCTCCCCACTATCTGCGCATCGGGGGATATTGGTACCCGCGCGGGGGCATTCCCATCGACGTATTCTGGCAGGTTGGCAAATGTCCAGAGGACGTGTGGCTTCCCGATCAAGGAGTAGCTCCTTATCGAGGTCGCGGCTAAGGGCGGACAGATAAATCAATTTTACGCCCGAATTAGCCCAAAATTTGTGCGCTAATTGCTCATTATAAGTCCTGTCTGTAGGCGGCTCTTCATGCCGCAGGCAAATAATTGTAACTCGGCGACGGATTTCGCCGGGTCCAGACGTTCTGCCCGTACGCCGGGAAACGCCAAAGGAGAGAGTACCTCATGAAAAAACTACTCGCGGCGGCCATCGGCCTGTTCGCACTCGGTGCTGTTGCCACCAGTAGCGCCAGCGCTGCTCCGCTTTCGGGTGCCAATGGTTTGGCGGCCAAAACGGAAACCAGCAACGTGATCCAGGTCCATGGCCGGCACCGTGCGTGCAGGCTCGACCGGCGTGGCTGGCACCGTTCGTATCATCGTGGTTCGCGTAGCTGGTGCCGGCCGCGGTGGAAGCGTCACCGCCATCATCATCACCGTTGGCACAAGCGCCGGCACCACCACAAGCACCACCACCACCGGCGCCATCGCCACTAAGTTTTGGTGCTTTCCAAAAAAGATTGGGCCCAGTGCGACGACGTCGCGCTGGGCCCTCTTTCTACCAGGTTGTGCCCTTACGCAGGTTCTTTGACCGGGGCTAGTTCCCTGCGTTGATCAGGCGCAACAGCTTCACGTGTGAGCACACCGATCGCTTCGGACAGCGGCATAACCTGCTGTGCCTGACTTCCTAACCTGCGGATCGATACCTTGGCTTCTTCGGCTTCCCGCTTGCCGACGACGAGGATTACCGGAATTTTCTGCAGTGAGTGTTCGCGGACCTTCAGATTGATCTTCTCATTGCGTGTATCGATCTCAACGCGCAGGCCTGCGGACTGCAGTTCTGCGACGACTTCGCGTGCGTAATCGTCGGCCTCCGACACAATCGTCGCAACGACGACCTGAACCGGTGCGAGCCACAGCGGGAAATGCCCGGCATAGTTTTCGATCAGAATGCCCGTGAAGCGTTCCAGCGAGCCAAACATGGCGCGATGGATCATCACCGGTGTCTTTTTTTCGCTGTTGGCGTCGATATAGAATGCGCCCAGGCGACTGGCCAGATTGAAGTCGACCTGCGTTGTTCCACACTGCCAATCACGCCCGATGGCGTCACGCAGGACGTACTCAAACTTAGGACCGTAGAAGGCACCTTCCCCAGGATTGATGCTGGTTTTAATGCGTCCGGCGCCTTCGCGTTCAATACGTTCCAGAACCTTGGACATCACTGCTTCGGCGCGGTCCCACAAGGCGTCATCGCCAACACGCTTTTCGGGTCGCGTCGAAAGCTTCACGACGATTTCTTGGAAGCCGAAGTCTTCATAGATCGACAACATCAGCTCGTTGATCTTCAGGCATTCGTCTTCGAGCTGATCCTCGCTGATGAAGATATGCGCGTCGTCTTGCGTGAAGTGACGTACACGCATGAGCCCGTGCAAGGCTCCGGATGGTTCATAACGATGGACTTTGCCGAACTCAGCAATCTTCACGGGTAAGTCGCGATAGCTTTTCAGGCCATGCTTGAAGATCTGCACATGGCCAGGACAGTTCATCGGCTTACAGCAGAAGACGCGCTCATCGGGCAACGTCGTGGTGAACATGTTCTCACCGTAGTTTTCCCAGTGGCCCGATAGCTCCCAGAAGTGCTTTTCCATCATGTCGGGCGAATTCACCTCGACATAGCCGGCATCTGCCTGGCGGCGGCGCATGTAAGAGATCAGGGTCTGGAACAGCGTCCATCCTTTAGCGTGCCAGAATACAGAGCCCGGTGCCTCTTCCTGGAAATGGAACAGGTCCATCTCGCGGCCGAGGCGGCGGTGGTCGCGCTTTTCGGCCTCCTCTAGCATCGACAGGTAGTCTGCAAGTTCCTTATCGCTCGCCCAAGCCGTTCCGTAGATACGTTGCAGCATGGGATTGTTGGAATCGCCGCGCCAATAGGCCCCAGCGATCTTCATCAGCTTGAAGGACTTGCCGATTTGTCCGGTTGAAGCCATGTGCGGCCCGCGGCACAAATCGAGCCAGTCGCCTTGGCGGTAGATCTTAAGATCCTGCCCCTCGGGAATGGCGTCGACCAACTCAACCTTGTAGCTTTCGCCCTTGCCGTCAAAGTACGACTTGGCCTTGTCGCGGCTCCAAATCTCCTTTGTGAAGGGAGCATTGCGCGCGATGATCTCGTGCATTTTTGCTTCGATTGCAGCCAGATCTTCAGGATGGAACGGTTCGTTCTTGGCGAAGTCGTAATAGAAGCCGTTGGCGATCACCGGACCAATCGTTACCTGAGTGCCCGGATAGAGTTCCTGCACAGCTTCCGCCATGACGTGCGCGGCATCGTGCCGGATAAGTTCCAGCGCCTCAGGATCCGTGCGTGTGACGATGCGCACCTGAGTGTCTTCATTAATGGGATCTGACAAATCACTCAGTTCACCATCGCGAACAATGGCGACGGCCTTTTTTGCGAGTGATTTGGAAATGGCTTCGGCGAGTTGAGCGCCTGTGATGCCCTTTGGGTAGGAACGTGCGGCACCATCGGGGAACGTAAGAGTAATATCGGCCATTAGCTGGGCCCCTTCTCTCAATCGCTGCATACCAAGCAGGTAAGATGGGTTGGACGTTGTCGCGTCGCGAGCCGCATTCAAACTGCTGCGGGAGGCTGGCATCTGCGCGGCAGGCGTGCGCCATGTCAAGGCCTGCGCGGCAGTTTGTTGGTTCTTTGGCCCGGTAGTCTCATATGGGAACGCAGGGAGATCAAAGCTACGAGATCAACGTGCGCCGAGGCGCCGCGGCGCGGGACCTTACCTCTGAAGCGATCACGAGATCGCCCAGCTCCTGCCACACATTCTCCTTCTCCGCGTCGAAAAAACGCCCCCAGGCTGGCACCACCTAGGGCACGGAAAGGCAAAAGGTTTTTGCCGTTTGCTGACTGTGGTTGTCGGGGCCACACGAGTTTTGGCAGGTTGGGGAGCCTGCTTGAGTAGTGTTTGCGTACAGGGGCGCGCGTAAACGATGGGCTTCAATTCCATTGGTATGGGTGGTGGGTATCTCACCGCGGCTGCTGGATTTGGTGTGTCCGCACGGATTTTTGCTGCTGTTGTTTTCTCGTTCGCAGTATCCCTAACTGCTTCGGCTCAGCCAGCGAGGTCTCCAGCTGCCGGGAAGAGCGGTGGCAACGTCGATGCACAGGCTTTTGTCAGTCGCGTCGCGTCGACTGACGATTTGAGAAATAGACAGTCTCTGACTCTCCTTGCTGGCAGCTCTGGTAGCACCGCTCTGCAAATGGCGCAGGATGCCTCCATCGTTCTCGGTGGTGCGGACGATGTCCGCGTGCTCCCGATTGTCGGGAAGGGCGGACCACAGAACATCTCCGATTTGCTGTACCTGAAGGGTATCGATCTTGCGATTACCCAATCAGACGTCCTGGCGGCTTTGTCCCGTGGAGAGCTGGGCGGTGACATCAAGAGCGAGCAGATCGCCTACATCGCCAAGCTGTGCAATGAGGAGCTTCATGTCGTAGCGCGCGGTGACATCGGCGATCTGGGTGAACTTACCGGTCGTGCTGTCAACTTCGGCGAACACGGCAGTGGGACGCAATTTTCAGCGCGGCGCGTTTTTGCGGCGCTCGGCATTGAAGTGCGCGAAGTCAATTTGAGCCATGCCGACGCAATGGAACGGCTCCAGCGCGGTGAAATCTCAGCGCATGTTTTTCTCGGAGGCAAACCTACTCCAGATGCGCTTGTGATGGAGCGGATTGAGGGCCTTCGCCTTCTGCCCATTGCATATCCGCCGTCATTGGAGGCTGATTACCTTCCCGCCAAGCTGACACATGCGGATTATCCCGATCTGATAGGGGAGGGACAAAGCATAGATACGGTCGCGGTTGGTGCTGTTTTGACCGTCGTGAATTGGCCCGCCAAGCACGAGCGCTATCAGTTGTCGGCCCGGTTTGTTGAAGACCTGTTCGGTAATTTGAAAGGGCTGCGTGAGCCCGCGCGGCATGCGAAGTGGCATGAAATGAATCTACCGGCGCCTGTGCCGGGCATCGTTCAGTTCGGGCCCGCTAAGGCTTGGCTTGAGCGAGTACTCACCGGTGCCCGCTCGAAAGCTTCAGCGACGCAATCTTCGTCGCGCCAATCTGAGCTGACGAGCCGGTCGAGTGGGGGAGAGGCGGAGAAGCGGTTGCGCTAACCGGGTTGTCCGCAATGCGCTCGAGCTTGGTTCGAGGTGCAATTACCAAAGACTGGGGAAGTACATGAGTTATTCGTCAGGGACATCACAAGACAGCTCGATCAAGGCGCTCTTACGCCGGCTCGACGCCGTGGACCCGCTCGGCGATGAGTGTATCCGTTCCGATCCCATGCAGGTATTGCGTGAGGCTCGTATGAAGGTTGCTGCGCAGGCCTCGCGCAATGATGAGGAACGAGAGACTTCGGATATTGAGGACGGCGAACTCGTTGGCGAGTTCGTTGGTGTCGCTCCCTGGCATGAAATGAGTTCCATCGACGTTTCATCATCATCCGCGGTGAACGACATCAACTCCGAGCGCGAGCCTAGTAAAGGGGAATTGGTCGTTGTCGAAGCTGTAACGGATCAGGTTGTTCGGTCGCGACGTTGGCCGCTTATTGCCGCCGGTTTGGCTATTGTTGTCGTGTGTGCGGGGGCTACGTTTGTGTACGAGCCGACACTGATTAGTGGGCTCGAACAAGCTGGGATTGAGTTGTCTTCCATAATGTCAAATCCAGCAGCAAGTGAAGCGCCACCAATGAAGGCGGCGTCCGTGCAAGATCCTGTCGTTGAGGGTGTCGGTCGCTTTACCATTGCGGCGTTCAGCTTGGTCGGCGCAAATGCGGCGAATATGTCAGCGGAGCCTCGTGCGGAGAACGCTAACTCTGAGATGACCGTCTTAGCGCAGCGGGATGAGACTGCGATCGCCGCTGATGCTGGTGATGAAGTGCGTCTGCCGATTGAACTTAGTCCGGCTCATGGTACTGGCGAAGTCGCGGCGATTGTGCTGCGTGGCTTGCCCCCGGACTACAATGTGGCAGGCGCTATGCCGAGCGGAGATAACAGCTGGGTTCTTTCACCGGATAGCCTGGATGGTGCTCGCATTATCGTGCCGCCGGGCGGGGCTGGCGATGTCACTGTAACTGCCGAACTTTTCGACATGTCGGCCCAGCCGATCGGTTCGCCGCGCTTTATTCTCAAGGTCAAACCGACTGAGGTGACCCGCAGTCTTGATCCTCAGCGCGCACAGGCATTGCTGGCAAGGGGCCGTGGCCTTTTGCAAGCTGGAGACATCAGCGGTGCACGGCTCTTGTTTGAAATGGCTGCGGAGAGCGGTGTCGCGGAGGGCGCGTATGCCTTAGGCGAAACGTTTGATCCGCTTCAGCTTGCTGCTCGCGGCGCAGTCGGTCTGACGGGTGATGCAGCGCGTGCGCGCTTCTGGTATGCGCAGGCCTCTGAAAATGGGGTTGTCGCCGCGAGAGAACGGTTGGCCACGCTGGAGGCAACCAACTAGTCGTTCCGGTGTGGCCGGGATAGCGACTCCGTTGGGCTGGTCCACTGCTCCTCCATATGAGCGCCCGTCCAGCGGCCGTATCTCCATGGCGCAAATGGATGGCGTTCGGTGGAAATGTCCGGCACCGGATCGTAGCCGGCAGATCCGCCCGGCCGGCAGCGGGCCAGGCGAGATAGAGTCAGCCAAAAGCCGCGCCAAGCGCCATTACGATCGATTGCTTCTAGTGCGTATTCGGAGCATGTCGGCAAATGTCGACAATGCCAGCCGAAGAACGCTTTGAAGGTATAGCGGTAGGCGTGGATCGGCGCTTTCAGCAGCAGGCCTGCCCAACCTGACCTTCTGTCGGTAGGGGTGTTAGGGCTGTGATCGTGCTGCTTACAAGTGTTCAATCGGATCAGGTCTCCGTTGTGGCTGCCGTTGTCGGCTGCTCACCAGACTTTCCATGTTCGCCTTCGGCTTCATTGATGGCTTTGCGTAAGGCATCGAAGACAAGCAGTGTTGACGCGTGCCGCGCTTTGTAGTCACGCACCGGTTCCAGAACAGCAAGGTCGGCCCAGCGCCCCTGGGGAGGAGGGCCGTCCTCCTTGAGCATGCGGCGCATGGTCTCCGCGATGTCCGTAAACTCCTCGATTGGGGTGCCGATAATTTCTCGTCCGACGACGGAGGCGGCGGCTTGTCCCAGAAGACAGGCTTTCACCGTTTGCCCGAAGTCGACGACACGGCCATCGGATAACTTCACGTCGACATCGATCGTGGAGCCGCACAGCTTTGAGTGCGCGGATGCCCGTGCGTCAGGATCCGCGAGGCGTTCGGTGCGCGGTATTGCTGCGGCGAGTTCGAGGATCCGCGTGTGGTAAATTTCATCGAGGTCGGCCATAGAAGTCCCTTCGGCTACGCCGATGGCGGAGGATTAGTCCTCCCGCCCAATTCAATCACTATATAGGAGATGGTGCAGGTTGACTCTTGGCGGGTCAATTTGCGGGTTCCTCCTGTATGTAGTGCCGGTCAAGGCGGAGGGAAGCGATTATGTCTCTAATGGGTCCTGGCGAGGACAAAAGCAACTTGGAGGAGGGGCTGGCATTTCAGCCGCGTTTTGACGGCGCCGGCGTCATCCCGGCCATCGTCACAGACGCGGACACTGGGCAGGTTCTAATGTTTGCCTTCATGAACGCGGAAGCTCTGCAGCTGTCCCTCGAGACGGGAATAGCACATTTCTGGAGCCGATCCCGAGGACGCCTCTGGAAAAAAGGCGAAGATAGCGGCAACCGGCTTCAAATTATTGAGATGCGAACGGATTGCGACCAAGACGTTATCTGGATGCAGGTGCGGATCGAAGGGCATGGGGCGGCTTGCCACACGGGGCGACGGACCTGTTTTTACCGGCGCGTCGTTTTCGAGTCTGAGTCCGACGTTAAACTCGTTCCGAGCGATGACACCCGATTGTTCGATCCTGAGACAATTTATAGCAAACCTGAAGGAAAATGATCTGTGTGGAAGGCAAAATCTTGAGAGGGTGCGTTTAGGGGCTATGGTTGATGCGGACTAGCGCTGCGTTAATCTTATTGCGGTATTGTGCTTAATCTCGATTAGTACCTCCGTTTTGCTTGCATGAACTCGGTACGCAGACGGTTTGTCGTGCCCAAAGCAGCAGAACGGGAGACGAACACGGTAGCTGTAGGCTCTGGAGACGTTTTATGGAGTACGGCAAGATCGGTTTGGCCCTTGGCGGCGGTGCCGCACGCGGCTGGTCGCATATTGGCGTGATCCGAGCTCTCAGCGCTGCCGGTATCGAACCTGACATCATTGCAGGCACTTCTATCGGAGCTGTTGTCGGTGGCTGCTATGCGGCGGGCCACCTTGACGATCTCGAGGACATGGCCCGAGGGCTGACCGTTCGGGGTGTTTGGAATTTCCTCGATTTCAATCTGGCGGGTACGGGTCTCATCTCTGGAACACGGCTCAATTCGCGATTGAAAAAGGTTTTCGGCGATGTGCGTATCGAAGACCTCGATTGTAAATTTACAGCAGTTGCCACGGAGATCGGGACGGGTCATGAAATTTGGCTGTCTCGTGGAGAACTTGGAGATGCGGTTCGGGCCTCTTATGCACTTCCAGGCGTTCTTAAGCCGGTCAAACTCAATGGGCGTTGGCTGTTTGATGGTGCGTTAGTCAATCCTGTTCCGGTTTCTGTTTGCCGGGCGCTGGGCGCGCGCTATGTCATCGCCGTTAATCTGAATTTCGACCTGTCGAGCCGTGGGACGACCGCCGCTCAGTTTGATCTTTCTGAGGTGGTCGAGGACGAAGAGGCGGAGCCTCTCGCGGATATCGCCCCGCGCAGTTTTTCCAATGGCTTTGGTGCGCGCAGGCTGCTGCAGCGGCAGATCTTCGGAAAAGGCGACAAAAGCGTTCCGGGGATTTCTACGGTTATGGTCGATGCTTTCAACATCGTTCAGGATCGCATTGCGCGCTCCCGGCTGGCTGGCGATCCGCCGGATGCGATGATCAGCCCGCGTCTGTATGGCTTCAATCTGTTTGATTTTCACCGCGCCTCCGAACTTATTGATCTCGGACGGCTCGCGGCGGAACGTGAGTTGGAAACAATACGTCAGGAAATTTCTGTGCGACGTCAGCTCGGTCGCCTCAAGGCTGGGGTCGCATAACATCGGACCTGTCGTAGATCTGGCCGGTGCCTTACGCCACCGGCCAGAATAATTAATCCGAAGCATTTCAGCCGGTGGCCAGATATCCCTGCATTGCTGACACTTGCATTTCCACCTCGGCGAGATGGTGTTTTACGACGTCGCCAATGGACACGACTCCGACGAGTTCTCCATTCATGACGACTGGAGCGTGACGGAAACGACCCTTGGTCATCATGCCCATTAATTCGTCGAGGGTAACGCTCTCTTCGCAAGTTACGACGCTCTTGGTCATAACAGTGGAAACCGGCGCGCGAAGTACTCCTTCGCCTGACGCGGCTATGGCTCGAACGATGTCGCGTTCGGAAATGATTCCGATTACAGTGTTGTCGTCATTGACGATGACGAGAGCACCAATTCGCTTAGCAGCGAGTTGAGAGGCAATCTCCAGCAGTGTTGTGTCTGCTCCGGCCACTGCTACAGCACGGCCTTTGGCCTTTAAAACTGCGGCTACGTTCATTTACAGGCACCTCCAATTCAATGGGTCGCCGCCCTTGCCTTTTGTAATTTGTTGCATATGGCAAGACTGCAAACCCGGTCGGTGCGTTCCGTCAGTTAACGGAACGCCCTGGTTCCCTCCGGAGGTGCATGGTGCGACGATACGACAAAAGTCGCAAGCGTCAGTTGACGAGATAGGGGCGAGGCCTACTCGTAGGCGCGCGGTTGTCGAAGAAGCCAAAGCACAAGAAGCCCGCCGCGTAGCCACCCACGTGCGCTTCCCAGGCGATGCCACCGCCGCTGTCGACGCCAGGTATACCAAGGACGCTGAGAGCGTTAAGCAGAAGCCAGATTGCGGTGACGGCAATAACGCGTTTGTCCGTTAGGGCTTGGTTCAAGCTCATTAGCGGGACGCTGTGGGGAGCCTCGCGCAGAGCTGCGAAATTGTGCCGGTCGATCGCGGAAAACAGGAAGCGCATGACGCCCCCCATCATTCCCGAGACGGCTCCGGAGGCTCCGACGACGGGAACCAGTTCACCAAAGTGGAACGCTAAAAACGTTAATGCTCCGATGACGCCCGTAAAAGCTGTGAAGGCAAGAAAGCGGGGTCCGCCGATACGCAGAGCGATTGCGCCTCCAAAAGCCAGAAACCACGCCGAGTTAAACATCAGATGGGTGACATCGCCATGGACAAGCATGTGCGTAAGGAACGACGTGATGGAAGCGATTTCCCCACCCGGCAACTCTGCGGCGTAGCCTGAGTAGCGCGCAGGAACGAAGGCCATGGCGACGGTCAGCCATTCTTCCTGATCCACAGGCAACATCTGCCGTACGATATGGACCGCAATGAAAATCGCGATGAGCGCCAGCACTGAGTTTGGGACGTTGAAGATTGGCTGGTGATATCGCACTTAAAGTTCCTTTCGCGGGGGGCCGTTTTACGTGTCGCGAGCTTTGAAGCGTTACAGCCAGCCCGCGCCTTGGACAAGCTAATCCCCTTAGTTGTACCGGAGTTGAACGCGGCGCGTCGGACCCTATCTGGTCCTCGTTCCTTATTAGGCAAGATTAGACAAGTGTTGTTCGGGGTGCGGGCCTCTTTTCGCTGTAGTGCGGAGGCTGGCATGGAAGGTGCTCAATCAAGGCTATACCCGGTTATGGGCGGTAAATCGTCCCGTTTCTGGACAGTGATTGAAATAGCTTTGACTGGTCTGTCCGCGTTTGGCGGTCGACCCATCGTTCGGGGCCCGCGAGAGCAATGCGACATTCGACTAGCCGTAATTTGTATCGGTATTGGAACGAGGTAAGGGGAGATCGTATCGCCCCCCGGCGATTTGAGATCGAGCCTTCGCGCATATCACATTTGCTGCCAGAGACATTTATTCTGGAAGCTGTGGATGAAGGCAACTTGCGCTACAGGCTGGCGGGCACGCGACTTACGGAGCAGTTCGGCCAGGAATTCCGCGGAGCAAATTTCTTTCATCACTGGATAGGGCTCGAACGCGGGACCGTGATGAGTAAACTCTCAGAGGTCATGCGCTCCGGTTCAGTTGCGGTTATCGCTACGGAGGCCCTCTGTAGCCGCGGACGAAAGGCGAGCTTTGAGTTTGTTGTGATGCCCTTGGTTCATACTCAGGGTTCGATCGATAGGTTGCTTGGAGCTGGAAGTTGCATCAACCCTCCAGCCTGGCTTGGGCAAGAGCCGTTGGTTCGTCAACGTCTGATTGATGTTCGAATTATTAGCCCTGAACAGCCGGTTTCATTAAAACTACCGGAGCTTTCTCCGCCCGCAGAAGATCCACCTCCGTTTTTTTCTCATGTGCGCAATGCTCGGATCGTTCGGCAGGACCGACGCCAATTCCGCGTTTATGATGGCGGGCTCTTGACACGGGGAACTGAAACTTAACGACGTTCGCATGCCGTGATTCTGCCACCTCCTGACTGTTTCATATTTGGACGGGACGTTAGCCTAACGTTAACGGCCTCTACCGCATAATCCTCAGCGATGTTCTGAGCACTTGGTGTCTCAGTACGAAACGCGGCGTCTGCCAGCGCGTGCGGGCAGGCGGTGAGAAGGTGCGCATATGTCAGCGACTACGGCACAATTGGTGCTGCGGCACCTCGCGGGTGAACCCGGATCAGGCAGCGAAACTACGCGGCGTAGGTATCGTCGTGTGATGCTGTCGTTGCCTGGGCGCTTTATGCGTGCCGACAAGACCGAGCATGATTGCCAGCTTGTGGATATCTCTGTGGGCGGGGCTTCAGTGAAGAGCGCCGCCACCGTGGAGAATAATGAGCGCATCGTTGTTTATTTCGAACATCTCGGAGCTCTTGAGGGCGTTGTCGTGCGCGCATTTGCGGGAGGCTTTGCCCTGCGAAGCAGCCTGTCTGCCCATAAGCGCGAACGTCTTGTCGCAAAGCTGACGTGGCTCATCAACCGCAGTGAACTGGAGGACTTCGAGGCGCGCAAGGAAGAGCGTGTCCGACGGTCTGGAAACACGGCGTTGCTTCGTCTGGAAGATGGTCGCGAAGTCGAATGTGAGCTGATCGATATGTCCGTGTCAGGGGCTTTGCTTGCCACGACGTGGCGTCCGCCGCTGGGGTCAATTGTGACTGTCGGCAGACAAAGCGCCACCGTTCGTCGTCATCACCGAACGGGCATCGGCATTGAATTTGGAGCGCAGTAGGGCGGAACCTGATGATGTCCAAACTGTTGAGAATGGGATTGGCAACGGCGTGACGAGGCAAGCACACAAGCCGGTATTAACAGCCAGTTGCCTTGGTGAGGGTTGCGCTGACAAGTGCGTATGTCAGTATGAAACGAGTATGCGGGGGTAATCGAGTATGACGCGCGTCGGTACCGTTTTGACGTTGGCCGTTCTGTGCGCTGCCGTTGGTGGCGCAGCGCAGGGTCAGCAGGTTACGGGCTCTCATCATAAGCCCAGCGCGTCTTATAATGGGCACCGCGCTCCCGCCTTCATGAAAATCTTCGGTCCCGCTCAGCCACCCTACGGTTTCGTACGGTTCTGCGAGTCCAATCCGAAGTATTGCGCACCTCACGGGATTGCCGAGACGCGGCTTACCGCAACGCCAGAGCGTCTCATCGAGCTTGATGAGGTCAACAGGTATGTGAATGATCGTATTCAGCCGCTGACGGATCAGGAGATCTACGGGGTTACGGAATATTGGACCCTGCCTGACAAGTACGGCGACTGCGAAGATTATGTGCTTCTGAAGCGGCAGATTTTGATCGAGCGTGGCTGGCCGCCGAGCGCACTTCTGATCACGGTTGTTCGGGACGAGTATGGTGATGGCCACGCTGTGTTGACCGCGCGGACATCTCAGGGCGACTACATCCTCGACAATAAGGTGTCTGAAGTTCGCGTCTGGAGTTCGACGCCCTACCAGTACGTTATGCGGCAGTCTTACGTGAACCCGCGTGTCTGGGTGTCACTGGAGGAGATGCTGGTGGATCAGCCGTTGGTGATGTCGGGTAACTCCGGTTCCGACCGTGACTGAGCGCAAAATCATTTGCTCCGGCGGGAAAGCTTTTTAGCTTTCCGCTTGGGGCTTCATGCGATCCGAAAAGCGCTTCCAGTTTTCCACATAACGTTCGGCTGCGAGGGAGAACTTCGCGACGTCTTCTTCGCTTAGTTCCCGCACAACGCGTCCGGGAGATCCCATCACGAGAGATCTTGGCGGGATCACTTTGCCTTCTGGAATGAGGGTGTTGGCACCGATAAGACTGCCTTCGCCGATAATACAGCCATTGAGCAAGATCGAGCCGATGCCGATCAAGCTGCGGGTGCCGATTGTGCACCCATGCAGCATAACCATGTGTCCGATGGTGCAGTCGGATGCGATGGTCATGGGAAATCCAGGATCGGTGTGCAGCACGCACCCATCCTGGATGTTCGAACGGTCGCCGATACGGATTGGCTCGTTGTCTCCCCGGATGACGGTACCGAACCAAACGCTCGCTTCGTCGCCGATTTCGACATTGCCAACCACAACGGCGTTCGGAGCTACCCAGTATGCTCCGCTGGCAGGCGTGCGCACCTGATGATCAAGTTCAAATAGGGCCATGAGATCGTCGTTAATGTCGAACCGGCACATTAAGCCGTGAGCGGCGGCTGTGCGGGCTATCGCTTTGTTTAAATGCTCAAGCTTGGTGCGTAATTCACGCGTCCTCGAGATCCATCTCTAGGATGGCCATTTGGAACTGATATTCGGTCTCGCCGTCTTCCACGATTTTGTAGAGCGTGGCGACAAATTCATTGGCGATGAACACCTCGGCCATATCGTTCTTTTTAGGCTGCGGCCGAACTTCAAGGCTCGGGGCGCCGAACGTCTTTCGCAAATAGCCTTGCAGGCGCTCGATCTCGGTTTTCGTCACCGTTTACGTCTCCAGTTCTTATAGGTCGTTTTGCCGGACGAAAGTCCGGCACTCGATGTTGCGCGATTATTCTCCAGGCAGATCCTGGTTCATCGAACGCGCAGGCTCAGAGCATCCTGCCGGACCAACGACTTTCGCTGGAACACCGGCCACTGTGGTTTCGTCGGGGACATCCCGCAGCACGACACTGCCGGCGGCCACGCGCGAGCAATTGCCGACACGGATGTTTCCGAGAATTTTGGCACCGGCGCCGATCAGGACGTTGCAGCCGATCTTGGGATGGCGATCCCCGCCCACCTTGCCGCTGCCGCCAAGGGTCACGCCGTGCAAGAACGAGCAATTGTCCCCAACCACGGCGGTTTCACCAACCACGAAGCCCGTCGCGTGATCAAGCATGATGCCTTGGCCAAAACGCGCGGCGGGGTGGATATCCACGCCGAAAAGCTTCGATGACTGGCTTTGTAAGTAGAGTGCAAAGTCGCGACGTCCTGCGGCCCATAGCTCGTGGGCGAACCGGTACGTCGTGATGGCGTGAAAGCCCTTAAAGTAGAGGAGCGGCTCGATATAGCGCTGGCAGGCAGGATCACGATCATAGACTGCAGCGAGATCTGCGCGGAAGGCGATGCCAAGTTCCGGCTTTTTGGTCAAAACGCCCCGGAAGATATGGCTGATAAGGCCCCCATCTACGTCGGAGTGATCCAGGCGCTGTGCAAGCCGGTGCACGACAGAATCTTCAAGCGAACTTTGACTCAGGACGGTTGCGAACACAAAGCTGCCAAGGGCTGGCTCGCTCCCCATGAGTTCCTCGGCCTCGCTACGGATTTGCGACCAAATAGGGTCGTGTGTCTGCAGCGTGTCAGAACGGGCTTGTGGATTTGGTGACGCCATAGCGACCTCGACGGGTGTGCTGGTCAGGGTTTCGTCTCGGGCTGTAGGACCGAGCCGTAACGATCCGATGTATTCAAGTCAATGTAGAGATCGGTGAGATGATTGCCAGAGTGAGTGCTGAAAGCCCCTTATTGTAGGGGTTGTGAGGCGGTTCGGCGCAGTGCGGTCTACATTTTGTCACTAGGGTTTAACGCAGTCTAAGGCTAAAGCATTAGCCAAATGCGGTGGGCAGGCGAGAACTGAGTTGCTGATACCGAAATGCGTTTTACGTCTCAAACGACCTTTTTTCGCCTCGCTGTGCGGAAGGGGGCGTATCCCTGCTATTATCGCTGCTGCTGCCTTAACCTTGGGTATGGTCACGCAGTCGGGTGTCCGCGCGCAGTCGGGCGATGATATTCACATGCCTTCGTTTGGGGATAGCCGGCTTCTGTCAGCGTGTTTTTCACCTAGTGCGCTCAAAGGACAGCGCGGTGAAATCAAGCCGGTTAAGGGCGTCAGGACCTTCGACGCGACGACAGCGGCGCGTACCTTGGCGGCTCATTCGCCAATCCCGGCTGGATTATCCGGGGCCATTCGTCGGGTAAATGTGAGGAATGGTGCCAAGCTGATCGCCCTCACGCTCGATCTATGTGAGCAGACCGGAGAGATTGCCGGCTACGATGGTCCCATTATCGATTACCTTCGTGAGAACCGGATCAAAGCGACCCTGTTTACGGGCGGCAAGTGGATGCGATCGCATGAACTGCGGATCCAGCAGCTCATGGCCGATCCATTGTTTGAGATAGGCAATCACGGCGAAGCCCACCGCAATCTCAGACTCTTGTCACCGCGTGCTCTTGGGGCTGAGATTGAAGGTCCGCAGCGGGCTTATGAGGCAGCCAGGGAGGGCTTCGCGAAAGAGCAGTGCGTTGGGAATGTGCCGGGTGGATTGTCGACCGTTCCGCCGCGGATGGGCCTTTTTCGCTTTCCGTTCGGCGCGTGCAACGCTCAATCCCTGAATGCCGTAAACGCGGCGGGGCTTCTTGCTATTCAATGGGACATCTCTACGGGCGACCCCGATCCCAATACGAGCGCCAAAGCGATCGTCAACACCGTGATGAGAAAAGTGAAGCCTGGTTCCATCATCATCGGGCATGCCAACGGGCGTGGCCATCATACGGCGGCGGCATTGTCGCAACTCATCCCGAAGCTTCGGGCGCAAGGCTATAAGTTTGTGACGGTGAGTGAGCTCTTGGCTGCCGGCACGCCGGAAATCGTGCCGACCTGTTATGATTCACGTCCGGGGGACACGGATCGTTATGATCGACTGCCGTTTCAGAAGCGCGCTACGACTGCCACAGCGCGTCCAGCAGCGGGAGCTGGAGCGGCGGACAGATGACGGCGCGCTATTCGGACCTGCCCTATGAAATTGGTTCGGTCGTTGCGCGGGGCGGACGTCAAGAAGCAGTAAGGCTTGAGGCTCTTTCATCGGATTGTGCCGATTATTTCGGAGCGCAATTTTCAGCAATGACGCCGTGGGCCGAGTATGGGTTTTCGCATCAGGATCTCGCTAAGTTCCTGGCGACTTCCGAGGTCGGTGCGGCGCGCATACTGATTAGGGTTGCCGAAGCTCCTGCTGGTGTCGCTGTGATCCGAGGACAGTGGCTGCGTGGCTCCTACCTGCATTTCCTTGGCATTCTCCCGGCCTTTCAGGGACGCGGTGTTGGGGCCGCCGTCCTGTCTTGGTGGGAAACGCATGCGCGCGGCTTCGGTGATCGCAACCTTTGGATCACCGTGTCCGAGTTCAATACGCCGGCGAGATCATTTTACGGGCGACAGGGTTTCAAAGAGGCAGCAGAAATCCCGGGGCTTATTGAAGAGCCTCATTCCGAGATCCTGCTGCGTAAGCGCCTTATCTGAGTTTGCTCTACTCGATCTCGAGAACGACGCGCCCGCGAACTTCGCCGGCCAGGATTTTCGGTGCTAACCCAATGACGTCAGCTAAGGGATGCGTCACGGTGAGTTCGCTAAGCTTGCTGCGGTCCAGGTCTCGGGCGAGACGATCCCACGCTTCCACACGTTTGGCTTTGGGCGCCATAACGCTATCGATTCCGCATAGCGTAATGCCGCGTAGAATGAACGGCGCTACGCTTGCCGGAAGATCCATGCCTTGTGCGAGTCCACATGCAGCAACGGTTCCGCCGTAGCTCGTCATGGCGATAGCATTGGCAAGTGTGGTGCTGCCGGCAACGTCAACGGCACCGGCCCAGCGTTCTTTCCCAAGTGGCCGAGCTTTTCCGGACAGCTCGCTACGATCCATTATTTCAGCGGCGCCAAGTCCCCTTAGAAATTCCGTCTCGCTGGTCCGGCCGGTGGATGCGATGACGTGGTAGCCCAACCTGGCGAGCACTGAGACGGCAATAGATCCGACGCCACCTGCGGCGCCCGTGACCAGGACCGGGCCGGATGCGGGGACGACGCCATGGGCTTCGAGTGCTAGAACGCACAGCATTGCCGTGTAGCCAGCTGTACCAATTGCCATAGCCTCAGCGGCAGTGAAGGCTGCGGGTTGGTGGATCAGCCAATCGCCGTTTACGCGTGCGTATTGGGCGTAGCCACCGTGATGCGTTTCGCCGACGCCCCAGCCGTTTAGGATCACAGCATCACCGGGTTTGAAATCAGGGTGATTCGATTCGGCTACGGTGCCTGAAAAGTCGATTCCGGGAATCAATGGCCAGCGGCGCACGATGGGCGCGCTCGCCTCCAAAGCGAGGCCGTCCTTGTAGTTGATTGTCGAGTGGCTGACGCGAACCAGCACATCGCCTTCCATCAGGTCTTCAGTGCCGAGTTCCACCCAGTCAACTGATTGGCCACCCTCGTCTTTTTTCGAAATCATCAAGGCCTTGAAGCGGTCCATCCAGAAGTCCTTTCAGGCAGTTTACTGGGGCTCAAAGAGCGGCTAGTTCACGCTGAAAAATGGTCGGTTTCCTGGCATATCGTCGACCAAATTTCCGGGTGCGAATACGATGGCGTTATAATTTTTTTGCAGGAGGCCTGCGCAATTTTTTTGCGATGCACAGGTGGGAAAAGCCACACCCGGATTGCACAACTTTGCGTGTATTCAATTCTTCGAAAATCTTAATGGTTACCGACAAGTTGCTGCGAAACATCCTGATGACGAAAGTCGTTAAATTGGAATGGATCTGTATACATAAGCAAGCTGATCGTCGTGTTATAAATAGCTCTACTGAAGCTGCCTAAATGACACGCTGCGAAATGCCTAATTCCACTGCAACGCAGCAATTTTTTCGCTTGTCTCACTTTTAAACACGCAACTAGGATCTGCCAATGGTGTGGTTCTGACTACACTAGGATAGCTACCGTTTATCGGTACAAGGAGGCAACGATGACGCTGCAGATGCGACTTAATTTATTAGCCGCTATCATCTCCTTCGGTTTTCTGGCTGCCATCGTGCTCGGCGCCATCTAACGAAGGGACCGTTGGCTTACCAAGCGGCGGATGATGCTGCAGATATAAAAATCAAAGCCACTCAAGGGCAGAAAATACAAAGAGGCGTGGAACCGGACGAGTTCCGCGCCTCTTTCGCGTTTGGAGTCTGATGTCAGGTAACTCGGCGAAGTTTCAAGGGGCCGCCAGCGCTCGCGATCAACGGCGGGCGAGATATCCCAGGATCGCACCCGCAAGTGGAATGAATTGTGGATTGATTGCTCTGGGAATGCTGACGCCGAATGCCGGAAGGAACACCACGATCGCGGCACCGATGAGAGCGCCGACAAGAGCGGTGGCGAGCGTTGGCGTGCCGGGCATCCGCACGTCTTTCAGAACGAAAGAAAACAGGACGCCAATAATCCACACGATAAGAGCGTAGATCGCCGCTTCGATTGCCGCAGTCGCCAAGCTTCCGAGGTTACTCGGGATGTAGCTCATGACTTTCGGCATGCCGAACCAAGCGGCAATGATTTGCAGGATGACGAGAACGAGGTATCCGAGCATCGTTTGGCCCTCACACTTGGCGTGCAGCCCCCCACGGGCGCAAGTTGCCGTTATCCTCGCGGACTAGCACAGCTGTGGGTTTGGGGAAACGATGCAAACGATGTCGGACGAATTTGTGCCTGGGCACACGTTCGTCCGACACACTTTTGGGGCCCGGCCGAATAGTCAGCCGGGATTGATCAGGCGACTTTCGCGCTACGTTCACGCCGCGGGTCGTAATTGAGAATCGGGGCCAGCCAGCGTTCGGCTGTTTCGATGCTCCAACCCTTGCGTGCGGCGTAGTCCTCGACCTGATCGGCTTCGATCTTGGCGACACCGAAGTAGTGGCTGTCGGGATGCGCGTAGTAGAAGCCCGAGACGGCGGAACCGGGCCACATAGCGTAGCTTTCCGTCAGCTTGATGCCTGTCTGTTTTTCAACGTCCATCAATTCCCACAGCGTGGACTTTTCTGTGTGATCGGGCTGTGCCGGGTATCCCGGTGCCGGACGGATGCCGCGATACTTCTCAGCGATCAGTTCTTCGCTGGTCAGTTTTTCGTTGGGAGCGTAGCCCCAAAGCTCGCGGCGTACTTTTTCGTGCATGGCTTCGGCGAAGGCTTCGGCCAGACGATCAGCCAGCGCCTTGAACATGATCCGCCCATAGTCGTCGGTCTTCTTGAAATGGGCTTCCAATGCTTCTTCTTCGCCGATGCCGGTGGTGACGGCGAAACCGCCGAGGTAATCCGCAAGACCCGTCGATTGCGGCGCGATGAAATCCGCCAAAGCCGAGTGCGCGCGTCCGCGATTGTGATCGCGGGCGATCTGCTGGCGCAGGGTGTGGGCGGTGGCGCGGACGTTTTTGCGATCGTCGTCGTCGAAGAGAAGGATGTCATCACCGACAGCATTCGCTGGCCAGAAGCCGACAACGGCATTTGCCGTCAGCCATTTGCCTTCGACGATACGATTTAGCAGTTCCTCTGCATCAGCGAAGAGCTTGCGCGCTTCGGGGCCGACGGTGTTGTCGTCCAGAATGGCGGGATAGCGGCCGCGCAGTTCCCACGTTGAGAAAAATGGGCTCCAGTCGATGTAGGGGACCAGATCCGCCAGCGGATAGTTTGAGAACGCCCGCGCGCCCGTGAATGACGGCTTCGGCGGTTCATAGTTCGGCCAATCGATCTCGAAGCGGTTGTCGCGTGCGGCCTGCAGCGTTATCCGGTTTTTCTTGGCTTCGCTGGCATGGTGCGCTTCACGGACCTTTTCATATTCCGCTTGGATGTTCTCTACGAATGATCCGCGATCGTTGTCAGACAGCAGCTTGGAGACAACACCTACGGCGCGGCTCGCGTCGAGAACGTGGATTGCCTGGTTGCGTTCGTAGTTTGGCGCAACCTTGACGGCAGTATGTACGCGACTTGTTGTGGCGCCGCCGATCAAGAGTGGGAGCTGGAACCCTTCGCGCTCCATTTCAGCTGCGACAAAGCACATCTCATCGAGAGAGGGCGTGATCAGGCCAGATAGGCCAATGACGTCGACCTTCTCCTTCTTTGCGGTTTCAAGAATCTTGGCGGCCGGAACCATGACGCCCAGATCGATGACTTCGTAGTTATTACACTGAAGCACGACGCCGACGATGTTCTTGCCGATGTCGTGCACGTCACCCTTTACGGTGGCCATCAGAATCTTGCCTGCGGCAGGCTGATTAACGAGCCCCATTTCCTGCTTTTCCTTTTCCAGGAAAGGCTGCAGGTAGGCGACGGCCTGCTTCATAACTCGTGCAGATTTGACCACCTGTGGGAGGAACATTTTACCCGCACCAAACAAATCGCCGACGACGTTCATGCCGGTCATGAGCGGCCCTTCGATGACATGAAGCGGGCGTTCGGCTTGCTGGCGGGCTTCTTCCGTGTCCTCTTCGATCCAGTCGTTGATTCCGTGGACAAGAGAATGTGTGAGACGATCCTGAACCGGCTTTTCACGCCATGAGAGATCCTGTTCGCGCTTTTTGGGCCCGCCTTCGCCCTTGAAACGCGGTGCCGCTTCAAGCAACCGGTCGGTCGCATCGGGGCGGCGGTTCAGGATGACATCTTCGACCAGTTCACGCAGATCAGCCTGAATGTCGTCATAGACAGCCAGCTGACCCGCGTTGACGATGCCCATGTCCATACCCGCCTGGATGGCGTGGTAGAGGAACACAGAGTGCATCGCCTCACGGACGGGATCGTTGCCGCGGAAGGAGAACGACAAGTTCGAGACGCCGCCCGAAACATGTGTCAGCGGCATCTCTTCCTTGATACGGCGCGTCGCTTCGATGTAGGCCACGCCGTAGTCATTGTGCTCTTCGATGCCGGTTGCGACGGCGAAGATGTTGGGATCGAAGATGATATCCTGCGGTGGGAAGCCGACTTTTTCGGTCAGCAGCTTGTAAGCGCGTTGGCAGATGCTGAATTTCTGCTCGGCTGTTTCCGCCTGTCCCTGTTCGTTAAAGGCCATAACGACCACGGCGGCACCGTAGCGCAAGATTTTGCGCGCTTGTTCGAGGAAGGGACCTTCACCTTCCTTCATTGAGATCGAGTTGACGACGGCCTTGCCCTGTACGCACTTGAGGCCTGTTTCGATGACGCTCCATTTGGAGCTGTCGATCATGATTGGGACTTTGGAAATGTCCGGCTCTGACGCGATTAGGTTGAGGAACGTTTGCATCGCCTTTTCAGAGTCGAGCAAACCCTCATCCATATTGACGTCGATCATCTGTGCGCCGTTCTCGACCTGCTGTCGGGCAACGGAAAGCGCTGCCGTGTAGTCGTTGGCTTCGATGAGCTTTCTGAATTTCGCGGAGCCGGTGACGTTCGTGCGTTCGCCGACGTTGATGAACCGCATTGCTGCTGATGTCATTTACACTTCAACGGACTGATGGGTCCGCCGCCTTTCGCGTTTCTTTCCCGATCTTATCGGCATTTGCCGCAACCGCTTACTGGGTTGATCGAATTCAATCTTGATGGAGGCTGTCCGTGAGTCGATGGGACGAGATCACCCATGTACGAATGGTTCGAGCCCTGACAAGCGCATCTTGGGAGCGATTTCTGGAACCTCACGAGGGGCGTGTTTTTCAACGTGCTCGCGGACGTGCTGGATGTGTTCTGGCGTTGAGCCGCAGCATCCACCAACGATATTCAGTAGACCGTCCTCGGCCCAGGGTTCGAGCAGACACGCCATCTCGTGAGGTGTTTGATCGTATTCGCCCATGGCGTTCGGCAGGCCGGCATTGGGGTAGGCCGACACCCGTGTATTCGCGACGTGGGCAAGTTCAGCCACGTAAGGACGCATCAACTCGGCACCCAACGCACAGTTCAACCCGATCGAGAAGGGTTTTAGATGCGCCATCGAATACCAGAATGCTTCTGCGGTTTGCCCAGAAAGCGTGCGGCCGGAACGGTCCGTGATCGTACCTGAAATCATGATTGGGAGTTCGACGCCTAATTCATCGAACACCTCGAGGGTGGCATATCCTGCGGCCTTGGCGTTCAAGGTGTCGAAGACCGTCTCGATGAGGATGATGTCTGCGCCACCATTTACCAAGCCGCGCACCTGCTCCGAATAGGCTTCGCGCAGGACATCGAAGGAAGTGTTGCGAAAGCCGGGATCGTTGACGTCCGGAGATAAGGAGGCTGTGCGGTTCGTCGGGCCAACGGCGCCGGCAACAAAGCGGGGTTTGTCCGGTGTCTTCTTCGTCCATTTGTCGGCAGCAGCGCGGGCGATGCGTGCTGCCTCAACGTTGATCTCGTATGACAGCTCTTCCATCTGATAGTCGGCCATCGAGATGCGCTGTGCGTTGAACGTATTCGTTTCGAGGATGTCAGCGCCCGCGGCGAGATATTCCTCATGAATTTCCATGATCATGTCTGGCTGGGTGAGCACCAACAGGTCGTTATTGCCCTGCACGTCGCACTTCCAGTCCTTGAAGCGTTCGCCGCGATAGTCGGCTTCGGTCGGTTTGCGTCGCTGGATCATGGTGCCCATGGCGCCGTCGATTATGAGAATTCGCTTTGCGGCAGCAGCTTCCAGTGCGGCCCAGCTCGGCTTTCTTTTCATTGTTTTTTATGACTCCATTCTTTTGTTCGCTTGGGCACTCGCCTCGTTGGGCGTAATACAGTTGGGTGCCGTGTTTCAGGCGGCATTTGCCTTTGCTTTTGCGCTATCGACCGGCGCCGGCCGCAGGCCTAGCAAGTGGCAGATCGCGTAGACGAGATCGGCGCGGTTCAAGGTGTAGAAGTGGAAGCTTTTGACACCTTCATCCACGAGTCCCAACACCTGCTCAGTGGCTACGGCGCTCGCGACGAGGTGGCTGGTCTTTGGATCGTTCTCAAGCCCTTCGAAACGGCGCTCGATCCACGCCGGTATCGTTGCGCCTGTCTTTCGTGCAAAGCCTGAAACCTGCGCGAAGTTGTGGATCGGGATAACGCCTGGTGTAATGGGAACCCAAATCCCTGCAGCGCGTGCGCGCTCAAGGAAGCGCAGGTAATAGTCGCCGTCAAAGACGAACTGCGTGATGATGCGATCAGCTCCAGCGTCAACCTTCGCTTTCAGGTTTTCTATGTCGGCGTCGAGGTTGGCACTTTCAGGATGGCACTCGGGATAACCTGCCACTGAGATCTCAAACGGTGCGATGGACTTGAGCCCGCTGACCAGAGCCGCAGCATTGGCATAACCACCCGGTGTCGGAACATAGTGATCGCCGACGCCGCTGGCAGGGTCGCCGCGCAGTGCAACGATATGGCGGACACCGGACGTCCAGTAATCACGGGCGACGTCATCGACTTCAGCCTTCGTGGCATCGACGCAGGTCAGATGTGCTGCTGGTTTCAGGTTCGTCTCCTTTATGATGCGGGAGACGGTGGTGTGCGTGCGCTCACGCGTGGAGCCGCCGGCACCATAGGTGACGGACACAAACTCCGGGCGCAAGGGTGCCAGTCGGTGGATGCAATGCCAGAGCGTTTCTTCCATCTTCTCTGTCTTAGGCGGGAAAAACTCGAACGAAACGTCGATCTCTCCGTCTCCCACCAACCTGCTCTTGGGTTCCATATGCGGTCTCTCCTATTTCTTGAATGACGGATGCACGCTCGACGCGCATCGTCGTCACGCCGCTTCGGACTTTTCTGCCAGCCAAAGCGAGACTGTTAGGTTGTCGGTTTTGTCGCCGTGTTGTGGTGAGGGCGGCAAATGGCGGGTCGTGACAGGCTTCAAGCCGCTATCGGCGAGCCAGTTCGTCATGGTGTCTGTTCCAATGCCGAGGCGCTCGTGGGCGTGATCGCGCAGGAATTCGAGCTCATGTGGTGCGAAATCGACGATCAACAAACGGCCGCCTGGGCGAAGTATGCGGGCTGCCTCGTCCAGGGCGCGCTGAGGATCTGACAGGTAATGCAAGATCTGGTGCATGACGACGACATCGGCTTCGTCCGGCATAAGTGCAAGGTTGTAGATGTCTCCGTGGCGCACTTGTGCGTTACGTAAGCCAGCGTTGTCGATCTTGCTGCGCGCATAAGCGAGCATGGCCTGGTTTATGTCGATGCCGACGGCGCGTTGATAACGTTCGGCTAACAATTCGAGCGTTCGACCGGTTCCAGTCCCTAGATCGACAAGAAACTCTATTGGGGCTGGCCCGAGCGCTTCGCTCATGGCCGCTTCAACTTCCGCTTCGGCGACATGAAGCGAGCGGATTTGGTCCCAATCGCTGGCATGGCGCTCGAAGTACTGTTGGGCAATGGCTTCGCGATCGCGCTTCAGGTGTTCGGCACGTTCTCGGTCCCGAATTACGATGGGGTCGTTGAGGTCCGCCATCGCCAGTAACACGGAAGCCAATCGGCCGTTTGCGGTCCTATCGGACAAGTGGAAATAGACCCAGCTTCCCTCGCGGATGCGCTCGATCAAGCCGGCTTCGACCAACAGCTTCAGGTGCCGGCTGAGCCGAGGTTGGCTCTGGCCGAGGATCTGCGTCAGGTCCTTAACGTTGAGTTCGCCCGACGTAAGCAGCAACAGAATGCGCAGCCGCGTAGGTTCGGCCGCTGCTTTCAGGGCTATCACCATCTGGCTCGTAGCCAGTGGCAGCCGCGTTGGGGACAGATCGTTCATGACGGCAATAGATATAAAGATATCTTTATATGTCAAGCGATATGTCGTCTTCTTCAAGCTTGCTGGCTGATCGCGCGTCGCGAAGGCTTAGGTTTGGCTTAAGACCTGGCAGTTATGCTGGCTTTTAGTGTTTCCCAACCGCTGTGCCGCTTCAGATTTCTTGCTTGCTCATGCCATTTTCTTCCTTCGAAACGGTCTCAATCACCGCGCATCGTGATGGATTGCCGGCACACATAGAACAGCGCGTGTGCAACACCGCAGCTCTTGCGCAGCTTTTCTTCCTGCTTCCGGTTCTAGGATTGTTTGCCGCGCCTTATCTGGTGCTGGGTGTTGGTTTTGTTTCTGAACCAATCTTTTCAGAAGTCGTCGCAGAGCGCCCGAGCGCCTTTCTTGCCGTCCTTGCTGGTTTCGGAATGGGCGGCATTTTACTGGGGTTGCCGACTGTCAGATGCCTGCGCCGGCTAGGGAAACGACGCGAAATCACTCTTACGAATAGCTATGTTGAAGTCGACGACCGGAACCTTTGGGGGGCGAGCAAATGGGGGTGTCCGCTCCGCGAGTTCAGTGGCGTCACTCATCACATACGTACCAATGTGTCAGGTGTGCGCCATGAGCTGATCCTTGTGCACCCTGTTTCGCGGCGCTGCCTATTGTTGCGTATTGGGGATCAAATCAGCCTGGAGGACACCCAGAGTCTGGCGGATCTGCTGGGATTGCCGATGCTTTCAGCGTCGGCCCTCTTTGCTCGGCGATCGCCTCAGGGCACATCTTCAGGCGACTTTGCAGGTCAACATCGCAGTATTGAGATCAGTGAGGGGATCCGTTGCCCTTAACTTGCCATCTAAGCTCAGTAGCAGGTTTAATGTGCTTTTTTTGGCACGCGGGCGTGCCGTCATTTGGGTTCAGATAAGTTTGACGGGGCGGGGTAGGCATGAAGATTGTATTTTGCCAACCATCAATCAGTTATCGCAGGCCAGCGATTGGACTGCCAAAACAAGCGCGTAGCGCCATGGAGATGTTCATGACCATTGCCCGTTTGCGTTCGGGTCACGGTTTCTTACGGACTCGGTTCGGGGTGTTGGTGCTGGCCAGCATCGCAATGGTCAGTTTCGGAATGGGCGCTGCGCGGGCCGAACAGCCAGTTCAGTACATGCAGCGTGTGGCCAATGAGCTTGTCACCGCCGCACGCCAGGGCACGAGCGATGCCTTCATGCAAGTCATGGAACGGCACGCGGACCTGCCCTCTATCGGGCTCTATTCCCTAGGGTCTTATGCCAAAGCTCTGCCGAGCAGCGAGCGCACGTCCTACTATTCAGGGATGATGTCGTTCATCTCACGCTATGCGGCGTCGCAGGCACCTCAATATCCCGTCGTCAAGGCGGTTGCTATCGGTCAGACGGAAGAAACACGGTCTGGCGTTTACGTGGATAGCGTTGTGACAATGCGTGACGGCACCTCATATGAGGTGCGTTGGTGGCTGATCCGCCGTGGTAGCTCCTTTAAGGTTGGCGATGCGGAAGTTATGGGCTTTTGGGCTCGCGAGCAGCTCAAGCGGCTTTTTGAGACTTACATTTCGGAGAATGGCGGAAACCCAAAAACTTTGGTTCTCGCGCTCAACCGTTGACAATCAGCACGGCTTGAAAAATTACGCCGCCCGAAAGGTCTGACCATCGGGCGGCGTTTTCGTTTCTTGCGCTTTGAAGTTCGCGCGATTAGCGCTCGAAGCGCTTGTATTTGATCCGGTGAGGTTCGACTGCGGCGTCGCCAAGGCGACGCTTCTTGTCTTCCTCGTAAGCTTCGAAGTTGCCTTCGAACCATTCCACGTGACTGTCGCCCTCGAAGGCGAGGATGTGCGTAGCGAGACGATCAAGGAAGAAGCGGTCGTGGCTGATGACCACGGCGCAGCCTGGGAAGTCTTCCAAAGCAGCTTCGAGTGCGGAGAGGGTTTCGGTATCAAGGTCGTTGGTCGGCTCGTCGAGGAGGAGCAGGTTGCCGCCCTCTTTCAAAAGCTTGGCAAGGTGGACGCGGTTGCGCTCGCCACCCGAAAGCATATCGACCCTCTTTTGCTGATCGGCCCCCTTGAAGTTAAACCAGCCGCAATAGGCGCGTGAAGGAACTTCCTTCTTGCCGCCGAGCAATATCTGGTCGAGGCCGCCGGAGATTTCTTCCCAAACAGTCTTCTTGGGATCGAGGTGATCGCGCGACTGGTCGACGTAAGACAGCTTCACCGTTTCGCCGAGTTTAAAAGTTCCAGCGTCGGGTGTTTCCTGGCCGGTGATCATCCGGAATAGCGTCGTCTTACCGGCGCCGTTGGGACCGATAACGCCTACAATGCCACCAGGAGGAAGCTTGAAGGACAGGCCGTCGATAAGCAGGCGATCGCCGAAGCCTTTCGTCACGCCGTCGGCTTCGACCACGACGCCGCCAAGGCGTGGACCTTGAGCGATGTGGATGGTGGCGCGGCCAACATCCTCGCGACCAGCTTCCTCGGCCAGCTTTTCATATGCCGTAATACGGGCTTTGGATTTCGCCTGACGTGCCTTGGGGCTTGAACGGATCCATTCCAACTCGCGGCTGAGTGCACGCTGCTTGGCTTCTTCCTGGCCCTTTTCGACTTCGAGGCGCTTCGCTTTCTGTTCCAGCCAGCTCGAATAGTTACCGTGGTAGGGCACGCCCTGGCCACGATCCAATTCGAGGGTCCACTCGGTCAGGTTATCGAGGAAGTAGCGGTCGTGCGTTACGAGAATGACGCAGCCGGCGTATTCCTTGAGGAAGCGTTCGAGCCAGGCGACGCTTTCAGCGTCGAGGTGGTTCGTCGGCTCATCGAGCAGGAGAATGTCGGGCTTCGACAAAAGTAAACGGGTCAACGCGACGCGGCGCTTTTCACCACCTGACAGCTTGGTGACGTCGGCATCGCCCGGCGGGCAGCGCAATGCATCGAGGGCCTGTTCGACCTGTGTGTCCAGATCCCAGAGGTTCTGGGCATCGATCTGGTCCTGGAGAGCCGCCATCTCGTCGGCGGTTTCTTCGGAGTAGTTGGAAGCGATCTCGTTGTAGCGGTCGATGAGTGCCTTCTTTTCGGCGACGCCTTCCATGGCGTTGCCAAGCACATCCTTTTCAGGATCGAGTTCGGGTTCCTGAGGCAGGTAGCCGACCTTGACGCCATCCGCGGCCCAAGCTTCGCCGACGAAGTCGGTCATCTGGCCGGCCATGATCTTCAACAGTGTCGATTTACCGGCGCCGTTGAGACCGACGACGCCGATCTTGGCGCCGGGTAAAAATGATAGGGAAATGTCCTTCAGGACCTGCTTGCCGCCCGGATAGGTCTTGGACAGCTTGTGCATGTGATAGACGTATTGCGGGTTCGCCATTTAATTGGGCGCCTCTCTCGCTGGATTGTTCGGGAGTCTTGATCTGCGCCGGTTCTAGCCGATCGCGCGGCGCGGCGCAAAGGGATGCCTTACTAATCCCATCGAGCGCTTGAACGACTGATGGAGCCGTCAGTCTCGCGGTCAACTGTATCCTGAAAAATCAGGAGCGCTTCGGAAAATCTTCTCACCGCACGCAACGACTGAATTATCATCGAAGCGATAAGTAAGGCCGGCAAATAGAATAGAGCTGTCGCCGCGTAGGTTGCCAATAGCTCCGTTGTTCCGTGGATGCTTTCGCGGCTGGACAAAATACCCCAAGACATCAGTACTACGATCACTGTTGCCTGCAGACGGACTAATTGCGTTCGTCCACTCCTGACCATCAGTGCGAGGGCAAAAGGTACAAGTGAACCAGCGAACAAAAAGCTTCCAATAATCAGCAAATTAAGTGACCAAAATCCGTTTCCAATTGGCATGAGGAAGTCCACGAGGCCGGGTCGGTGGACGCAGGAAATCACTATGGCCGTGCAGGATAAGGCCGCGTGCAGGAGTATAATTGTCAAGGCAGTTGCCCGATCTACCAGGGTGCCCCGAAAAGTTCGATCCGCCCACAGCACCAGCAGGCCAGATAAGAAACCAGAAATTATTGTCTCGGACGACATTGGCGAATTCCGTATTGGTGTGCGTGTGGACTTGCCATTGTTCTCTTTTTGTTCCAGTTGAAATTGGTTAAAATATGGACTCCCGTGTACGAGTGTGAGCGCATAATTGCGCAGCGAGAGGCCTCTCAAAACGCCCATTTGATCATGGAGAAGTTCGAGACGCCGGTGAAGAAGTAGTGGCCGAGGCCGACGGTGAAGACGAGCCAACCCCAAAGGGTGTGTTCCAGCCAGACCGCCCAGAAGGATCGTGTGGCTTCGTAGCGGTAGGCCAGCAAGGTGCCGATGACGGCTGTCCCGGCGATTGCGATCCAATTGCCGAAGAGAAAATGGGCAAAGCCAAAAAGGATGCCGTTGGCGAGAATGAGCGCGCCGCGTTCCTCTCCGAAGAGGGGGCCGTAGCGGTGGAAGAAGAAGGTGCGATAGACGAGTTCCTGCACCGGCACGGACAACATCGGGTACAGGATCATAATCCTTTCCCATGTCTCCGGACGTTGAAGTGGGAAATTGAGGTAACGCGCTGGCATCTCTTGCGCGACATATGCTGCGACCATGCCGCCCGCGATGGCGCAGATCGCGAGCATGGAAAACAGTTCTTTCGGACTCGGCAGACGGATCAGCTCGCGCCGCAGGTAGAACGTCCGGTCCCAAAGCAGAAAAACAATAAAGGCGAGTAGTACGGGCTGCAAAACGACAAACAACGGGACGGATTCGCTGTGTACAGCGTAGTCCAGCGCGATAGGCAGTCCGATGAAGAGCCCCAGCATTTCGATGAGCAGGAGGAGACGTCGCAAAAGCGATGGGACGGCATAGCGCTGTTCGCGCGGCAAAGTTCCGCCGGCGGCGAGGCCGGGCTCTCGGAGCAATAAGCGGTTTGTGCTGGATACTTCCGCCATTCTTCGCCGCACACCTGCCTTGTCAGAGCGGATTTCCGTTAGCTGGCGGCTGTCATCTTTTTGACGGCGGCTGAAAGCGAATGGCGGATCTTGTGCCAGCCCTTGCTGCCTTCGCTGGTCATCCAATTCATTTGCAGCGAGCGCCGCTGGCCTTCGAAGGGATGATGACCATGCCAGGAATTGTCCGAGCGTTTGAAGACTAGGAGAGTGCCGTTGTCCGGAGGAACTTCAGCGACGTAATCGTCCACGTCGGTTCCGTTACGCAGGATGCGCAAGCGCCCGCCGTCCTGGTTCCAGTTCTCATTGAGATAGAGCAGGACCGTGATGATCTTGTCTTTTGAATCCGTATGGATGCGGCCGTCTTTCGCTCGCGTGTAGCCACGCAGGGAGTACATCTTCGGGCGGCCTTCAAGCTCGACTGCAAACTTTTCTTCGATGGCACGCTGGAAGTCAGGGCCGTCCAGCTCCTCGATGACCTCTTTGATGGTCATGTTGGATTCGAGGCTTTCGATCGGGTAGGAGCCACCCTTTTCGATATTCGGATAGGTTTCGGTGATTTGGCGGATACTGTCCGGCGACAGGAACCCAGGTACGATCGTGTGGAGATAAGGCTCGGTCTCGAGGCTGGCGTCCCGGAGAGCGTTAAGGTTCAAGTGCGCCATGCGGATCATCCCTGATGCTTGAAAAAGGGGTTCCTGATCGTCGTCTGTCGTCTTAGCTAGGGCAATGTTCTGCCGGAAATGGGGCCGCGCGCCCAGTTAAAAGACCGCGCGCCTTCTTAACTCATAATACCCGAGAGCATCTGCTTACGCTTTGCGTAGCGGTGATTGATCTCACCGGCAATCCGGGCGGCGGAATCAAGCGGTTCATAAGTCCAGTTTTCGAGGTTTTCAAAGACTGTCGGCAAGGGCCGTGTGGCCCCATGCTCGGCCAATCCCTGGTGAAAGCGCGCGAACTTCGCCGAACCGCCGGACGGCGTGAATATGTAAACGGGCTTTCCAGTGGCGCAGGCTTCACCGCACATGTTTACGCTGTCCGCCGTCACGATAAGAATATCGGCAGCGGCCAGAAAATGTGGATAAGGATTGGCGCCTTCGCCCGTCCAGAGGATGCAAGGGGCATCGCGCGTGGCGTCCTCGGCGGCTGCGATGAGGCGTTGGTGAGTTCGCCGTGATGGCGTGATCAGGAAACTGGCCCCGAGTGCGGATAAGGATCTGAGACTGGCCGCGAAACGTGCGTCATCATCCTCGGTAAATTTGTAGACGCCGTTCTTTCCACCTAGAACAACGGCGACGCGCGGGCTTGGCAGGACTTTGATTTCGTCAGGTAGTTCGTCGGCCAGCTGCTTCAAGCGCGCCGGCGTGAAGCTGTGCGGAGAGGTCAGGGTCGCCAAGACATTGGGGCCGCGGCGCTTATCGTGTTGCGGTACCCAAATCAAATCAGCGGTGCCGGGGCCTGATTTAGGGTCTTGAAGAACGACGGTGTATGTTTGGGGACCCGCAAGTTTCTTGATGGCACGGATATAGGGAATGCTGGCGCGCCCTGTGGCAATGGCGACGGCGGGCCAAGGTGGTGCAAACACGCTGCCGGGCTGCCCCAATTTTGCTGCGGGATCGACTGGTCCCCAAGGCGCCAATATGCGCCAGATCCCCGATGGGTCGACGTCCTTCATCACGTAGTCGAGGCCCAAAGCATCGGCGACGCCCTTGGCCTGGACCACCATGCCCGCTTTGCCATCGGTGATGATCCAGCCCTTTCGTCCAGCCAGAGAACTGGCTGGGGCGGGTGATTGACTGAAAGGTTGTGTCATGTCGGTCATACGGCGGTTTTGACTGTTACTGCGCCTATTGTCGAGTGCGCAAAGGGTCTGAGTGTCTCTTTGCGAGAACTCCCGTTGCCCCATAGGCGGCATACGCTGGCGCGCAATATTATTTCTCTCGTTGATGATAAGGTTGCGCATTATTGCGCCTTGCCCGGCGTTATCCTACCGTCAGGCTGAACGCTGTCCACGCTAGTCCAGGATTGTGATGGGACACACACTCGATACCATTGATTGGAAAATACTGCGGGAGCTCCAGAGCGATGGTCGAATCACGAACGTCACGTTGGCGACCCGCGTTGGACTTTCCGCGCCCGCGTGTTTGCGTCGCGTGCGTGCGCTGGAAGAGTCTGGGTTAATCGCCGGCTACACGGTGCTTCTAGACGAAGTTGCGCTGGGCTTTTCGCTCACGGCTTATGCAATGGTTGGATTACACAATCAGGCCGAAAGCGATCTTCGGGCGTTTGAAAATTTGATCCTGAGCTGGGTATACGTGCGCGATGCTTACATGTTGTCCGGTGAAACGGACTACATGCTGCGCTGCGTCACCCGCGATCTAGCCGAAATGCAGGAGTTCGTTCTCAACGAGCTTACCGCCGCCCCAAATGTAGCGAGCGTGAAGACGTTCTTGACGATCCGTCGCGTCAAACGGGAGCCTGGCATCGCGGTGAAACTGCCGACGGGTTAGCCCTGTCGGCAGCCGCCCAGACTATTTCCAGTCAATGTTGAGAATTTCGAACGAACGGGCCCCTTTAGGCGTCGTCACCTCGGCAGAGTCGCCTTTGGACTTGCCGATGAGTGCACGTGCGATAGGCGAAGAGATCGAGATCTTTCCGTCGCGCAGGTTGGCCTCCAGATCGCCCACAATCTTGTAGGTCACCTCTTCGTCGGTGTCTTCGTCGACGAGTTTGACTGTAGCACCGAACTTCACGGTATCGCCGGACAGCGTCGATACGTCGATGACGTCGGCGCGCGAAAGCTTGTCTTCAAGCTCCGCGACCTTGGCCTCGTTCAAGCCCTGAGCTTCTTTCGCGGCGTGATACTCCGCATTTTCGGAGAGATCGCCGTGCGCCCGCGCTTCCGAGATCGCTTGAATGATGCGCGGGCGTTCTTCCGATTTCAGGCGGTGCAGCTCCTCTTCGAGCCTGCGGAACCCTTCGGTCGTCATGGGTACCCGTTCCATCGCCATAGCTTAACGTCTCCTGCGTGGCCCGGCTGATTGGCCGGGACCAATAGACTTTCTGTCAGTGTACGCGTTTTGAGGTTGCTGCCCAGCATTACGCTCAGGCTGCGAGGGACTAACTTATGCGGCTTGTAAAGCTCTGCAACGGCGCAACTTTGATACCGTCTCCCTTCAGTGCCCTAATTGCGCGGGTGACAGCAACTGCGCCGGCAAGGGTTGTATAGTATGGAATGTGGTGAAGCAAGGCTGTTCGGCGGATATCCTTAGAATCCGCAAGTGCCTTGGCTCCTTCAGTTGTATTGAACACTAGCTGCACCTCGCCATTTTTCATGGCGTCTACGATATGTGGCCGTCCTTCGAGGACTTTATTGACCACTTCGCAAGCAACGCCGTGCTCCTCCAAGTAACGCTTCGTCCCTCTCGTCGCGAGGATTTTGAAGCCCATCGCCGACAATTCTTCCAAGGGCGCCACAATACGAGCCTTGTCGGACTCTTTTACTGAGGCGAAGACTGTTCCGGCGAGGGGTAGCGGTTGGCCGCCACCAATCTGGCTTTTGCAAAAAGCCATGGCAAAGTCCGTGTCAATGCCCATGACCTCACCGGTCGAGCGCATTTCTGGGCCCAGAATTGGGTCAACACCGGGGAAGCGCGCGAATGGGAAGACAGCTTCCTTGACCGCGATGTGATTGAGCTTCGGCGTCTTGAGATTGAAGTCGGCCAGCGGACGACCCGCCATGATCTGTGACGCAATCGCTGCGATGGGGAGACCGATGACCTTCGCGACGAATGGTACCGTGCGCGAAGCCCGCGGATTGACTTCCAGGATGAAGACTTCGCCATCCTTGATTGCGAACTGAATGTTCATCAGGCCGACGACGTTGAGCGCGATTGCCAGGTCCTGCGCCTGACGTTCCATTTCGGCGATGATAGTCGGGTCAAGAGAGTGAGGTGGTAGAGCGCAGGCGGAATCGCCAGAGTGGATCCCGGCTTCCTCAATGTGCTCCATAACACCCGCAATGAACGTGTCCTTGCCATCCGACAGACAATCCACGTCAACCTCGACCGCGTCCGATAGGTAGCGGTCAATGAGTAGCGGGCGGCGGTCGGAGACGATCAGCTCGGAAGGCCGATCCAGGGTAGCGGACAGGCGCGTGATGTACCGATCGATCTCATGGCCGTCATGGACGATTTCCATGGCGCGTCCACCCAACACGTAAGATGGCCGGATGACGACTGGATAGCCGATCCGATCGGCGACGGCGCGTGCTTCGCCGGGTGTTCGTGCAATGCCGCTGGCGGGTTGCTTGAGGCCCAGTTTCTCGATCAGTTCCTTAAAGCGGTCGCGGTCTTCCGCAAGGTCAATGGCATCGGGCGACGTGCCAAGGATCGGGACGCCGGCCTCTTCGAGCGCAGCGGCGAGCTTCAGCGGCGTCTGACCACCGAACTGAACGATGACGCCCTTAAGCTTGCCATTCTTGGATTCGGTACGGACGATTTCAAGCACGTCCTCCGCCGTCAGCGGTTCGAAGTAGAGGCGGTCGGACGTGTCGTAATCGGTTGAAACCGTTTCCGGGTTGCAATTGACCATGATGGTTTCATAGCCCGCATCCGTTAGGGCGAAACAAGCATGGCAGCAGCAGTAGTCGAACTCGATACCCTGGCCGATCCGGTTCGGACCGCCGCCGAGGATAATGATCTTTTCGCGATCGCTGGGCTGGGCTTCGCAAGCGGGTTCATCCACCAAGCCGGACTCGTAAGTGGAGTACATGTAAGCGGTCGGAGATGCGAACTCTGCGGCGCATGTGTCGATGCGCTTGTAAACCGGCGTTACACCGAGCGACACGCGCAGGTTTGTAACGTCAGCTTCTGACATCTTCGCGAGCGTTGCCAACCGTCCGTCTGAGAAACCCATTGCTTTGAGCACCCGCATTTGGCGTGCGGATTTCGGCAGGCCATGGGCTTTGACGCGCGCTTCCATGTCGATGATTTCCTGCAAACGCGCCAGGAACCAAGGATCGATCTTGCAGAACGCGTGGACCTGCTCGTGATCGAGGCCAAGCCGTAGGGCTTGGGCGACCTTCAAGAGGCGGTCAGGTGTTGGTCTGGAGACGGCAGCACGGATGACATTCTTGTCGTCACCCTGGCCAAGACCCTCAAACTCGATATCGTCGAGTCCCTGCAGGCCTGTCTCCATCGAGCGGAGCGCTTTTTGCAGGCTCTCGGCGAATGTACGACCAATCGCCATGACTTCGCCGACGGACTTCATCGATGTGGTCAGTGTGGAGTCGGCGCCCGCGAATTTTTCGAACGCGAAGCGGGGAATTTTGGTGACGACATAATCGATCGTAGGTTCGAACGAGGCGGGTGTGGCTCCCGCTGTGATGTCGTTTTCCAATTCATCGAGCGTGTATCCAACTGCAAGCTTCGCCGCGATCTTTGCGATCGGGAAGCCTGTTGCTTTGGAAGCCAACGCAGAGGAGCGAGACACGCGTGGGTTCATCTCAATGACGACAAGACGGCCGTCTTGAGGGTTTACGGCGAACTGGACGTTAGACCCGCCGGTTTCAACGCCGATCTCGCGCAGCACCGCGATGGAGGCGTTGCGCATGATCTGATATTCTTTGTCAGTGAGGGTCAGCGCCGGTGCGACAGTAATGGAGTCGCCAGTGTGTACGCCCATTGGGTCGATGTTCTCGATCGAGCAAATGATGATGCAGTTGTCAGCGGTGTCGCGAACAACCTCCATCTCATATTCTTTCCAGCCGAGAACGCTTTCTTCAACGAGCACTTGGCTGGTGGGCGAAGCATCCAAGCCGCGCTCAATGATCTCAAAGAACTCTTCGCGATTGTATGCTATTCCGCCGCCTGTGCCGCCCAGCGTGAACGAAGGCCGGATAATGGCTGGCAGGCCAACGAATTCCAGTGCGGCTGAGGCTTCGTCGCGATTGTGCGCCAGTTGGGAACGTGGCGTTTCCAAGCCGATTTTCCCCATAGCCTCGCGAAACAGCTGACGGTCCTCGGCCTTGTCTATGGCCTCCGCATTCGCGCCGATCAGCTCAACGTTCAGTGCAGCGAGCCGACCCTGCTTGAAGAGAGTTAGGGCTGTGTTGAGCGCGGTCTGGCCTCCCATTGTCGGGAGGATTGCGTCGGGGCGTTCGATCTCGATGATCTTGGCGACGACATCGGGTGTAATCGGCTCGATGTATGTCGCGTCGGCCAGATCGGGATCGGTCATGATCGTGGCTGGGTTCGAGTTGACCAGGATGATCCGATATCCTTCGGCCTTCAGCGCTTTACAGGCCTGAGTGCCGGAATAGTCGAACTCGCAGGCTTGCCCAATAACAATGGGCCCCGCGCCGATGATGAGGATGGACTTGATGTCTGAGCGTTTCGGCATATCGGGGGCGTCTTCTATTGCAGGGCAAGCTCTTTGGCTATAGGGCGCTTGCGCATGGTTTGTCGCGGTCGGCCGCGAAGCGGGCGATTTTGAGAATGTAGAGTAAAGATTGTGGTCGTCGTTGTTTTCAGGCAGCAACCGACAGCTGCTGCCTATGTTGTCGTGCGGGAGAGATCCGCGCTCTAATTGCTGGTGGCCGGGGGCTCAATCTTGATCGAGTCCGGATAAGTGTACTTCGCCGTGAAGAATGGGCGCTCGGGTTTGCCGACAGGCGCGACCTCGTTGCGAACCGGGCGACCTGTTTCAGGATCGACGTAAAGCCGGCGTACCGGTAGCCCTTCAGCATGGTTGCCATTCTTCTCAGGTTCGGTGCCTACGTAGAGCTTCATTGGGCGGCCGTCTAGTTCCGCGTCTACACCGCATTTGTAGCTTAGCGGATCCTTAGGCGGATCAACGACGGTTTGCCTCATTTGCTCGTGGAGTTCCTCTGCAAAATCGTCCGGCATGACTTTCCAGCCTTCTCCGTTATTGGACCAGGCCTGATTGCCGATCAGAATAATTTCGCTCGGCTTTGGGTCCGTGAGCGATTTCGCGGTCTGATGCAGCTTATTGGGCAGAACGTAGTCGACGGTCATTTGCACGAGACCGCGTTCGTTAATCAGGTTCGAAACCATGCGGAACGAGCCAGCTTCGCGTTGTTTGGCAAAAGCCGCATCGACTTCTTCGTTGCATGTAGCGGCATGTGCGGTGGCCAGCGGAAGTGATAGAGCAACAAGCGTGAGGGCGAGCAATCGGCGCATAATATTAACTCCGTTGGGAACCGTCGGGCTGCAATCTTTAAATCCAAGGGCGAGGGAGCAGGCAAGCCTACCGATTTCATCATCCTTTAAACGATCAACTACGGCTTCACATCTGTGGCTCTATTCCGCGCCGGTTCAGATTTCTTTTCAGTTGAAGGGGTTGGAGCACCTTTGCTCATATCTTTTCGCATCTTCTCGCACGGGTCAGGCCTGTCAGTGCGCGGTGTAAAAACGACGTAATCAACCGCAGGTTTCCCTTCAGGCGTACTGTCAACGTATGCTGCGGGGTTCGTTTCGCCAGGGCGGACCTCCACATGTGCAATACTGACGATCTGCTTCGGGGTGACACCTCGTGCCATGAGGAAAAAAGGAACTCCACGGTCGCGTCGAACATGGCCGTTGCCTGCGATGAGTATGGCTCCCTTGTAGGGGCCGACTGATAGCATGGCGTCCGCCATGGTGGCATCGCGGAAGCGTTGGACGCGGGCCATGGCGGGGAACGCAGCCTCCGGAATCAGCCCACAGTGACTTTTTCCGATTTCCGCTGTGAGTGCATTTTCCAGATCACTTGAGAACGCGATATCGAGGCCCAATCGCTTAATCTCGCCTTGTGAAAGAGCGTTGTCCCAGTCCTTGGAGACCTTGCGGCTCAGCTCCTTCGACGGGCTTGCTGGTACGATCACGAGCTGTTCGTAGAGCGCCTGGGATATAATTGGTTCGTATATCTTGAAATCCGGCCAGCCTGACTTGTCCCATTCAAGAAAACGGGCAAGCGCCTTTGGGGGGCGAGGGCGTGGAACTTCTACATCGCGCCCGTAGAACCTATCGAGAGCCGCATATTGATCGGCACGGATCATTTCCATGGCGATCACGTCGATCTGCGGGTGCCCCTCAACGATGCGGGCGCCGCGCAGTTTAGAGACCGCCCGGATGGCCCAGGCTTGCCACAAATGGTGATCTGGATTGTCGTGAATTTCGCCGAGCAGCACGAAGCGTGCGAGTGCCAGCGCGCGGCCCATATCTTGTGCTGAGACAACGGTGTTCGAGGCTGTCGCGTAGATTTTCCCAACGAGCGGGTGATCACGGTCGAGTGTGGAAACCCAGTCCGTTGGAGGGGAGGGGACATCTCGATTGTCGGCTCGCGGAGCCGATACGTTCACGAGCATCAGTATCAAGATGAGCGCGACGAACGTAGCGACTGGGCGCCGTAGCATCGAGAAAAGTGTCTTCACCGTGCCACCGATCCCGCAGGCATCGAGCGCTTATGCTCCCGGATGAGTTCCATAAACCGCGTGAAAAGGTAGTGGCTATCCTGTGGGCCGGGAGAGGCTTCTGGATGGTATTGTACGGAGAAAACCGGTTTACCTTCCAACGTGATCCCGCAATTGCTGCCGTCGAAGAGCGATCGGTGGGTTTCCTTTACGCCGTCTGGGAGACTCTCGCGATCAACCGTAAACCCATGATTCATGGATGTAATTTCGACTTTTCCCGTCGCGTGGTCCTTGACTGGGTGATTGGCGCCGTGATGCCCCTGGTGCATCTTTCTGGTTTTAGCTCCGAGGGCTAAAGACAGCATCTGATGACCGAGGCAGATGCCGAACATCGGCAACCCCGTATCGATCAACTTCTTGATCTCTGGCACCGCATAAGTGCCTGTGGCGGCCGGATCGCCTGGGCCGTTGGATAGAAAGATGCCGTCGGGCTGGCGTTCAAGAACGTCGGTGGCCGTTGCTGTGGCGGGCAGAACTGTAACACGGCATCCGGCACTGGCCAGACAACGCAAAATGTTGCGTTTAAGGCCATAATCAATAGCGACCACGTGGAATTCGGGATTCTCCTGCCGCTCGTATCCGACATTCCAGCGCCAGCGCATCTCATCCCACGTATAGGATTGTCCGGTGGTAACGTCCGGCACGAGATCCATGCCATCAAGCCCTGGCCATGCCGCAGCATCGGCGGCCATCTTCTCGATATCGAATTTGCCGGAGGGTTCGTGTGCGATGACGGCATTCGGCATGCCCTGCTTGCGAATGAGCGCGGTCAAAGCCCGGGTATCTATGCCGCCGATCGCAATAATGTTGCGAGCCTTCAACCATTGATCGAGGTGGGCCGTCGCACGGTAGTTGGAGGGATCACTGATTGGTGCGCGCAGTACACAGCCACGGACGGCGGACGTAGCAGCGAGATTGGAGGTTTCGCCGTCTTCGTCATTAACGCCGACGTTGCCAATGTGCGGAAATGTGAATGTGATGATCTGGCCGGCATAGGAGGGATCAGTCAGAATTTCCTGATAGCCGGTCATCGCCGTGTTGAAGCAGACTTCACCGATTGCAGAGCCGGTGGCGCCCAGTCCTTGACCTGAAATGACTGTGCCGTCCGCCAAAACAAGGCGTGCCGTCAAGGGTTCGTCATCCCATGAGGCCGGAGCGTCTTTGAAGGGGGTTGAAGTCAACTCGAACTGTCCCGATGTTGCATTGCCGCGGGCCCGATATAAGGCGTTCGGCGGGCAGATACAGCCCTGCCGCTCGTTCCAGTAACCGGAAATATCATTAAGGTTGTGTGCTTATCGGCTGGTGGCGGGAAGTCAAGAGAGCCTAGCTCAAGTTTCCATACTCCCCGACGTTCTATGCGACTTTTTTCGACAACAGGCTAAATACGTGAAGGGTGCTTGCAGGTATTGGCCTTGCCCTCTAAACCACGCGGGACTTGCCGCCGCGAAAAGCGCGATATCGGCACACAACGGCTCAGGTAGACACTGGCGCCACTTTTGGCCATGGATACAGACAGTTCCGGCACATAGGCGTCCCGCAGCCCAGCTCCCGGCTGTGGAATTTACGTTATGGAGGCGATATGCGCGAACGCATCAACCAAGCGATGAAGGACGCAATGAAATCTGGCGAGAAGGCCAGGGTTTCGACTTTGCGGCTCATAAACGCGGCAATTAAGGACCGCGACATCGCCGCACGTGCCGATGAAAAGGGACAGACGACCGGCAAAGACCGCGCGGACGAGCAAGATATACTCGCATTGCTGCAAAAGATGATTAAGCAGCGCCGCGAAGCGGCCGACACCTACCGTCAGGCAGGCCGGATCGAGTTGGCCGAGAAGGAAGAAGCCGAGATTCCCATCATCGAAGAGTTTCTGCCGCAGCAGATGAACGAGACAGAGATGCGTGCGGCCGTGAAGACCGTTATGGATGAGGTGGGCTGCAGCGGCTTGAAGGACATGGGACGCACCATGGGTGTGCTGAAGGAACGATTTGCCGGTCAAATGGACTTCGGCCGGGCCAGCGCGATGGTCAAAGAGGAACTGAAGTAGCCTCTTTGAACCAAGTTCCTGTGGAAAGCGGGTAGAGAGCATGGCGCTTTGCTTGCTCCAGGCCTACCCCAGGACGAATCGCTCTAATCTCTGTGGATAGCGTCGTTTTTTGTGCGCTCTCATGAAGCGTTCGAGCCTTATCTGCGCGTTGGTGCGGATGACGCGAGCGCTGCAAGCGGGGTTGAAGGCGATATCGCGCCTCAATCAAGGGGAAAATCGAGATCGCTCAAAAATCTGCAGGCAGGCTCGCCCGGCAGGTTGAGGGCGATACGGTTAGAGAACTGCGATCGAGATACCGCTGATGCGTTTTCCACCTCACATTCTCGATGAGATTCGCTCACGCCTGTCTGTCAGTCAGGTGGTTGGGCGCAAGGTGGCGTTGAAAAAGCAAGGGCGTGAATTCGCAGGCTTGTCCCCCTTTAAGACTGAAAAGACGCCTTCCTTTTTCGTGAATGATCAGAAGGGGTTCTACCATTGCTTCGCTTCGGGTGAGCATGGTGACATCTTCACGTTTCTGATCAAGACGGAAGGCTTGTCGTTTCCTGAGGCCGTCGAGCGTCTGGCGGAAGAAGCGGGTGTTACGCTGCCAAAACCGGCGCCGCGCGATCCCGAATCCCGGGCGCAGGAAGACGAACGGGAACGTCTTTACCGCCTCCTGGAAACGTCGGCGAAGTTCTTCGAAGATCAGTTGCATACGCGCGATGGCCGGGAAGCGAGCGGCTATCTTGTTCGCCGCGGCCTAAGTGAAGCGACGGTCAGCGGGTTTCGCTTAGGATATGCGCCTCATGATCGGACACGGCTGAAAAGCTATCTAAGTGCGGCGGGTTTCACCGAACGTGAGATGATCACGTCGGGAATGTTGATCGGCGGGCCGGATATTCCAACCTCGTATGATCGTTTTCGCCATCGCGTGATGTTCCCGATCACCGATCATAAGAGCCGGGTGATCGCATTTGGTGGACGCGCGCTCGATGATGGCCAGCCTGCTAAGTATCTCAATTCCCCCGAGACGCCGTTATTTCATAAGGGTTGGGTTCTTTTCAATCTTGCGGCGGCTAGGCCGGCCGCGCATGAGGCTTCGCGCATCATCGTTGTCGAAGGCTATATGGACGTGATTGCTTTGGCGCAGGCTGGCGTCAAGGAGGCGGTCGCGCCGTTGGGTACGGCATTGACGCAAGAACAGGTGCAGCTGTTGTGGCGGATAGCTCCCGAACCCATCTTATGCTTCGACGGCGACAGCGCTGGGCGCAAAGCGGCGCATCGAGCGCTCGATACTGCTCTTCCGCATCTGAAGCCTGGAGTTAGTTTGTCTTTCGCGTTCATGCCGGATGGCCTTGACCCGGATGATATGTTGCGCCAATCAGGTCGAGAGGGGTTTGAAGGCGTTATGGCGCGGGCACGGGGCTTTGCCGATGTGTTGTTCTCCCGCGAGTGGGATGCAGGGGATTGGTCAACGCCGGAACGACGGGCGGGCCTGGAGTTGCAGATCCGCAAGTTGACCGCTCAAATTACGGATGACGCGGTGCGTTCTCACTATGAACGCGATATGCGCGATAGGTTGTTTAAGGCCTGGAGGCCGCAACCTGGAGCTGGTGCGCAGCCTGCGCATGCGTCAGGAAGTATGCGGAAACCTGCTTACGGTGCGCCGGCCGCCGCCGGCAAGTGGAGTAGTGGGCCTCCTGGTAAGGCTGCTCGACAAGGAACCCGCGTTGCAGCTAGCAGTAGTTTGAAGCAAAGCCGGCTGGTTGCCGCGGGTGGAGGGTTCCCGCAGAGAGAAGTGCTCCTGATACGGACATTGTTAAATCATCCGTGGCTTGTCGCCGATTACGCCGAGGAAATCGCCGATATTCAGTTCAGTGCAGAAGGATTGGCGAAGATCAGAGATGGGGTTCTATCTGCTCAAGCGACCGAGAAATCACTTGACAGAAACGAGCTTCGTTCTCATTTGACCTGTTTGGGACTTGACAAGTTCGTCGAACTTGTCGAGCGCTCTATTACGCACCGGTGCGATAAGTTTGTCGAACCCGAAGCCGACGCCGCAGAGGTGGAGACTGGCTTTTGCCACTCCCTCGCGCTCCATGAGAGCCAAGTCGGGCTTCAGAGTTCGCTTCGTGCGGCTTGGCACGAAGAAGACAGCAGCGCAGCATTGGCGCAGATCTGCGAGATCAAGCGGCAACCGTCGACGGAGGCGGAGCCTGCTCTTTCCCCAGTCAAGTCGGGGGATAGTGAGGCTTGAGAGTCGTGGGTCAACATTCAGGGCGAAGGGGCCGCCCATGCAAAGACAGGAACCGAACTTGCATGACGAATGATGGCAAGCCTACGAGAAATTCAGGCGGCACTTCGTCAGTGGTACTCGGGGATCGTTTGGCCACTTCCGACCCAAAACGAGGATTCAACACGAGATTCGATCGTACGTGAGCTGGCGGCAACAACGACGAGGCCGGCTGAACGTCGTCGAGGCCCAACACAACTAGGGTAATCGCGACCATGGCGAATGTGAAAGAAGAAGATCAGGCGAACGCGTCGAGTGCAGAGATCGAGCGCGACAGCCCGCTTCTCGATATGTCCGACCAGGCGGTCAAGCGCTTCATCAAAGCGGGTAAGGCACGCGGTTATGTTACATATGAAGAGCTGAATACCGTTCTGCCGTCTGAGGAGGTTTCCTCAGACCAGATCGAAGACCTTTACGCGATGCTCGCGGATATGGGCATCAACGTCGTCGAGTCCGACGATACCGAAGAGCGCGAGGGTGAAGAGCAATCTGAAGGCGAGGACGAAGAGGAAAGCCGCGCGCTGACCACGCAGGCCGTACCGGCGCGGGCTGAGACGAAGTCTGAACCTAGCGAGCGTACAGATGATCCCGTCCGCATGTATCTGCGGGAAATGGGATCGGTCGAACTGCTTTCGCGCGAAGGCGAAATTGCTATCGCGAAACGCATCGAGGCCGGTCGCGAGGCAATGATCGCAGGGCTTTGCGAAAGCCCGCTGACGTTCCAGGCCATCATCATCTGGCATGACGAGTTGAATGACGGGCGCATTCTCCTGCGCGACATCATCGACCTCGAAGCGACGTACGAAGGTCCGGAAGCCAAGGAGGCCGGCGAGGCCGAAAGTGCGAACGGCTCTACCGAAGAAGGTGGAGAAACCGAAGGCGAAGCGAACGCTGAAGGAGCCGAGAGCGAAGAAGACGAGGAGGACTTCGAGAACTCCATGTCTCTCGCGGCGATGGAAGCCGAACTGAAGCCTAAGGTTCTGGAAACCTTCGAGCGTATTGCGTCCAACTACAAAAAGCTTCGTAAACAACAGGATCGGATGCTTGAGCAGCAGGTGGCGGGTGATCAAGCCTCCAGCCAGCAGCAGCGCGCCTACGACAAGCTCCGCGATGAGATCATCACGGACGTCAAAAGCCTTTCGCTCAATAACAACCGTATCGAAAGCCTCGTTGAGCAGCTGTACGCCATCAACAAGCGGCTTGTTGGTTTCGAGGGGCGTCTGATGCGGCTCGCCGATTCCTGCGGTGTTTCACGGCAGGCTTTTATTGGCGAGTACTTCGGTAACGAACTCGACCAGACTTGGCTCGACCGCATGGCGCAGCAGGGCAAGAAGTGGGCGAACTTTATCAATAATGAACGTGCCCAGATCGACGTGATACGCGGTGATATTCACGAGCTGGCGAGTGAAACCGGCCTTGAGATTCCAGAGTTTCGGCGCATCGTAAAGGCGGTGCAGAAGGGCGAACGGGAAGCCCGCCAAGCCAAGAAGGAAATGGTCGAGGCGAACCTCCGGCTCGTGATCTCAATTGCGAAGAAATATACGAACCGTGGCTTGCAGTTCCTCGATCTCATCCAGGAGGGCAACATCGGTTTGATGAAGGCGGTCGATAAGTTTGAATATCGCCGCGGTTACAAATTCTCGACTTACGCGACGTGGTGGATCCGGCAGGCGATCACGCGGTCTATCGCGGACCAAGCTCGTACGATCCGTATTCCGGTGCACATGATCGAGACGATCAACAAGATCGTTCGTACATCGCGTCAGATGTTGCACGAAATCGGTCGGGAACCGACACCGGAAGAGCTGGCTGAGAAGCTCGCGATGCCACTTGAGAAGGTACGTAAGGTTCTCAAGATCGCGAAGGAGCCGATCTCGCTTGAAACGCCAATTGGCGACGAAGAAGATTCGCACCTCGGCGACTTCATCGAAGATCGCAATGCGGTGTTGCCAATCGATGCTGCGATTCAGTCGAACCTACGTGAGACCACAACACGGGTGCTTGCATCACTCACGCCGCGTGAAGAGCGCGTTCTGCGTATGCGCTTTGGTATCGGTATGAACACTGATCACACGCTGGAAGAGGTTGGTCAGCAGTTCTCGGTTACGCGTGAGCGCATTCGGCAGATTGAAGCCAAGGCTCTGCGTAAGCTGAAGCATCCAAGCCGTTCAAGGAAACTGCGTAGCTTCCTCGACAATTGATCGTGCATCACCCAACGATCTCCAAAACAAAAATAGGACCGCGCAATGCGGTCCTATTTCTTTCCGGGGGCAGTGATCTTGGTCGTCAGTATTGAGTAATGGCTTGCTGTTCTGCAGGGCTCAAATCGATGAGCGCGCCGGGCATTTCTTTGTTCAGTTTGAATGTCTGCATCATGCTGCGCTCGGTTGCAGCCTTGACGCCGACTTTCTTTGCCGCCAGAGCCGCCGCGCATTTCGCATAGGCCCCGATACCGTTCGCTGAGGTCGACCGGGGTTTGACGCCCAGACGGCGACGCATCAGGCCATTGGTGTAGTAAACGCCATAGCGGCGCTTGGTCTCCGGCGTGAAGTAATCCGTCGTGATGGAGACGTTGAGCCCTTCGAGATTGTCAACGCGGTGAGGGGCATTGTGCGGCCAGCTCAAGGCGTACCCTGGTTCGAGAACGATACTTTGAGCTGTCTGATCCCATGACTGGTCGTAGGGGATTTCCTCTTCGGTTTCGCGCAACATGATCCCTTCAAGGACTTCGTCGGGAAGGTGCGTCTTGTCGTTGGGGTCGTATAGCCAAACGCGCTTGCGGCCGCGCAAATGCCAGAGGGAAACCATCGGAATATCGGCGTGGTAGAGCACGCGTGCGCCGGGAGACGAGATCAGAAGGCTCGATTTATGTCCGCTGGTCGTGAGACCGGGGTTCATGCTTTCGATCTGGGCGAATGCATCCGCGACGAGGTCATCGTATTCCGGTGCGATCAGGTCGAAGCGACGGAGGCAGAGCCAGAGTCGTCCGTTGCGGATCGCCTCAAGCGCATACTCTCCCGACACCCCGTTGAGGTCGCCGTTGCGCCATTCCGGCTTCTGACCCTGCTGGGTCATCGTGGTTATCATATAGTATTCGCGCGGATAGCGTTCGATCAGGCGCGCGAGACGTTCGTCCGTGAATAGTCCGGACGAAAGGAAGTCATGTTGAAAATGGGACAGTCCCTTGCCGAATTGGGACATGTCGTTGTTCGGAAACGTGACGCTGCGCGGATGCTCGGTGTGTTGAACCACGGTTTTTTGCTCCTGTTGCCGGCCACAGGCGTCATAAAGGGCGCTCGGTGTGCTGAATTGATCTGGTGGCGTTTCAGGAAGCAAAGCTGAGGCCATGATCTGACCATAGGAGGCCTGCCGGGGATCAGATTTCTCCCAGCATTAAGAATGTCTTGCGGCGTGTAAGGATACGTGTCGGAAGCGCGAAGCGAGCTATCGGCGTCGCGCGTTCGACGGTGCTGGTTGGAAATGGTTCTGACCGCGAGCTTCTGCGAGATCTATCTGGCGCTGCCGATCCGCTGCGCGATTCAGTCGCTCTGGATCAGCCTCAGTCGCGCACTTTTCACACTCTTTAGTTGCATAACCTCCACCCTGGCCGGTCGGCGACGAAATCGGTTCCCGGCAGACGGAGCACAGTTGGTAGGAGCCAACCTTTAATTCGTGGCGAAGGGAGACGCGTTCGTCGAATACGAAGCACTCACCCTTCCAGAGGCTTTCATCTGCGGGGACATCCTCCAGGTATTTCAGGATGCCGCCTTTGAGATGGTAGACCTCCTCGAAGCCTTGCTGTTTGAGCAAAGCGGTGGCCTTTTCGCAGCGGATCCCGCCGGTGCAAAACATTGCGACCCTGGGCTTTTTACCAGCGTCAAGATTTTCGCGGACCCACTCTGGAAACTCTCGGAATGATTGGGTCATTGGATTGATGGCGCGTGTGAATGTTCCGATCGCGACTTCGTAGTCGTTGCGGGTATCTATCAGGATCGTTTCCGGATCAGATATCAGCTCGTTCCAGTCGGCAGGATCGACATACGTGCCCACCGTCGTGCGTGGGTCGATACCCTCAACGCCCATTGTCACGATCTCGCGCTTGAGGCGCACCTTCATGCGCTTGAAGGGCTGCGTGGCGGCTGGCGACTCTTTCCACTCGACATCGTCGCATCCAGGAACCGCCCGGATCGCAGCAAAGAGGCGGTCTATCGCTTGCCGGGTTCCGGCAACGGTTCCATTGAGGCCTTCCGATGCAAGAAGCAGGGTGCCCCGTATCGCCTCGCGCTCGCACAGGGCGAACAGCTGATCGCGGAGTGCGGAGCAATCTTCGATTGCGGTAAACTTGTATAGGGCGGCGACGGTGATTCCGCTTGCTGGTTGGGCCACGTCGTGATCCCCAGGTTCGATTTCTGTTCTCATGCGTCTGCAGGTAGCGCGTGGTGGCACTGTGTGCAAGATCGCCGTCTTTACTTCGCCGGATAACTGCGGCGCTTCATGACTTGGCCAGGACGAGCGTGGCTGCTAAGCAGAGTTTCGATTTTCAGCATATCGCATGGGAGAACAATCGCCGATGAGCGACAATGCAGCGCAATCCGCCGCTCGCCAAGAGACGGCTGCTTTGATCCGCCGCTATTATGACGCGTTTAATGCCGGTGATTCTGACACGATGCTTTCGTTCCTGACGGATGACGTCATTCACGACGTTAACCAGGGCGAGCGGCGTCAAGGTAAAGAGAAGTTTGCCGCATTCAACGCGCGTATGGCGCATCACTATCGCGAGCAGCTCGAAGACGTCGCTGTCATGGTCGGACGCGATGGTACCCGGGCCGCGGCTGAATTTAACGTCGTTGGCACCTATCTCAATACTGACCAGGGTCTGCCAGAGGCCAAGGGTCAAACCTACCGGTTGCCGGCGGGGACTTTTTTTGAAGTGCGGGCGGGGAAAATCGCGCGCGTTACGACGTATTACAACCTCACAGATTGGATCGCGCAGGTTGCCGGCTGACGTTCCAGCCAGAGCCTCGCCATCACGGAGCCTGCCTATGCTCGTTACGATGCTGAAATGCAAACTGCATCGCGCCACCGTTACGGAATGCGACCTCAACTACGAAGGATCGATCTCGATCGATCCAGAGTTGATTGCAGCGGCCGGGCTTTTGCTCAACGAGCGCGTGGAGATCTATGACATCGATAACGGCAATCGCTTTGCCACCTACGTCATTGAAGGCGCTCCGGGTTCCGGTGTCATCGGTCTGAACGGTGCGGCCGCGCGCCTCGTTTGTGTGGGCGACAAGCTCATCATCTGTGCTTACGCTCAAATGGAAGAACGTGAAGCCCGCAACTGGCAGCCGACCGTTGTTATATGCGATGCCAACAATAGACCACAGAAGCTGCGGATATGAACCTGACTGTCGATTCTCTGACCGGCGATCAGTTGAAATCAGTACTGCCGGATCTGGCGCGCTTGCGGATCGCCGTATTCCGGGCTTGGCCTTATCTTTACGAGGGCTCAGCGGCCTATGAGGAAGAGTATCTGGCCAAGTTCGCCGCGGGTCGTGGCGCGGTCTGCATTGTTGCCCGTGACGGCGACAAAGTGGTCGGGGCGTCCACGGCCTCGCCCATGGTCGAGACCGATGCTGAGTTCATTGAGCCCTTCGAGTCCGCAGGGTACGATATTTCGAAAGTGTTTTACTGCGGAGAGTCAGTGCTGCTGAAAGAGTACCGCGGGCACGGTCTTGGGCATGCATTTTTCGATGGCCGTGAAGAGCACGCGAGGAAACTTGGTGGCTTCGATATCTCGACGTTTTGCCGTGTCGTGCGTCCCGATAATCATCCGTTGAAAGAGCCTGGGTATGTGCCGCTCGATGCGTTCTGGCGTAAGCGCGGCTATGCCCCGGTAGAAGGGCTCGTAGCGCACTATTCCTGGAAGGATATCGGCGAGGACGAGGAGACCTCAAAGCCGATGCAATTTTGGGTGAAGGCGCTGACATGACATTCCGTAAAACGCTGACCGTCGCCTCGGCGCAATATCCGATTGGCGAGCCCAAGAGCTTGTTCGAATGGCAAGACAAGGTTGCAGAGTGGGTGGCGGATGGCGCCAACAGCGGCGCTGAGTTGTTGTTGTTCCCTGAATATGCGGCGATGGAGCAGGCCGCCATTCACGGGATTGAAGTCGCTAGCGATTTGCGGCGTAGCCTTGCTGCCGTCGCGGAGATGGCCGGCGAGCGAGTTGCCTTCCACGCAGCGCTCGCAAAAGAACATGGCGTTCATATCCTTGTTGGCAGCGGCCCCGTCATAGGCTCAGATGAGCGCTATCTCAATGCTGCTCAGTTGGTGACGCCGGACGGCAATATTGGCGAACAGACGAAGCTCATGATGACGCCGTTTGAACGCGATTGGGGCATCTCTTCGGGTGGTCCTGCTCGTGTGTTTGAGACTTCGTTGGGGCGAGTCGGCATCGTGATTTGTTACGACAGTGAATTTCCGCTCATTGCGCGGTCTATGGCCGCCGCCGGCGCTGAGTTGTTGCTTGTTCCTTCCTGTACGGAATTCGTTTCGGGCTATCATCGGGTCCGTACGGGCGCGCTTGCCCGCGCGTTGGAAAATCAGATTGCCTGTGTGACGAGCCCGACGATTGGTGACGCGCCGTGGTCTCCTGCGGTCGATCGCAACAATGGTGCGGCTGGTATTTTCGTGCCTTCCGAACATGGGGTGTCGGATAGTGGTGCGTTGGCGGAGGGCGGCTTGAATTCTCCGGGTTGGGTGTCTGCGACGATCGACTTTGAAGGTCTTCGCCGGCTACGGTCAGCCGGGGAGATGCGTAATTTCACAGACTGGGCCCTGCAGCCCGGGGCTGAGGACAATGGCAGCTCCGCGGAAGTCATCAGCCTCATTTAAGTTGCGATAGCGATGTCGCGGTCCAATTCAACCCGCAACATCGCTTCGGACCTTCTCAGTTCTTTCAGTCGAGTTCCCACGTCACCGTAACGCGTGCTTCCAGAGTTTCCTGGCCTGGCGCGACAGGAACGGCTGAGGCCATCTTTGCGGCGCGGAACATCGGGCGCGGTCCGCCCTCTTCTGAGGAGACGTCTTCGGAAATGCGGACGACGTCCCCGACTTTGGCTCCGGCGGCCGTGGCATAGAGCTTGGCGCGACGTTGCGCGTTTGCGATAGCCTCGCGACGGGCGTCATCCTTCAACGTCTCTGCGTTGGTGACGATAAAGTTCATCCCCTGCATCTGATTGGCGCCGAGAGAAACCATAAGGTCCAGGATTTCACCGAGCTTAGGCAGGTCACGGACGAGTACGTTGACGGAGTTGTTGACGCTGTAGCCGACAAGTTTGGGAGGCCCACCATCCTTGGGGTTATGCTCGTGACGTGGATGTATGCTGAAGTTGGATGTCTGGATGTCTTTGTCAGTGATGCCAGCAGCCTTCAGCCCGTCAATCAGGTTGCTCATGCTCTTCGTGTTCGTATCGAGCGCCTCCCGGGCGGTGGCAGCTTCGCTGACGACACCGCTCATGATGCTGGCGGCGTCAGGATCGACCTCAACCGAGGCGGAGGCTGAGACAGTGACAGTGCGTTTCATATCGTCGGCCTTGGATGGGGAAATGGCAGTCATGCCGAAGAACAGGACGGCGGCTGCAAAAGTGGCAATTTGGCGCTGTGACAGGGTCATGTTGTCCTCGATTATTGTCGTCGAATGAATAATAACGACGATTGGCACAAAAAGAGGGCTCAAGAGGCATTTAGCGCTACGCGCAAGTCTGCTAAGAACCCGCTTTCGGCGTAATGGAGGGGCCCGTAGCTCAACGGTTAGAGCGGGCGGCTCATAACCGTCTGGTTGCAGGTTCGAATCCTGCCGGGCCCACCACGCGCTGCCTGCCTTTGGGCTTCCCCAACGGCGTTTTCCAAGTCGACCTCGATTGGTGAAGCAAACCGGGGATGCGATGCGCGCGCTCGAAGCCCTGATCTTATCGGATGGCCGGCCGGGCCATTATTCCCTGTCAGAGGGCATCGTGACCGCGATTGCGCAGGTACGCGAGGTCAATCTTCGGCGCATGCAGGTTGAGCGTCCCTGGTGGTTACCTGCGCGTGCGCTCTCCTACCTCGTCAATTATGGCGTATCGCCTGAGCAAATCCTGCGTCGGGTTTATGGCGTTGACGTGCATGCCTTGGGCTCTCCCGACCTTATCGTGTCTGCTGGCGGAGATACATTGGCGGCCAATATCTCCGCTGCACGTGTGACGGGTGCTGCGAATGTTTTCTATGGTTCTCTGCGCCGTTATCGCCCGAGCGACTTCTCGCTCGTGCTTACATCTTACGCGGAGCAGGCGAAGGGCCCCAACCGCCTGATGACTTTGAAGCCCAGTTCGAACAATCCGGACGAAGCGGAAGCAGCAGGGTCAAGGCCCGTTCGAGCGCCAGGGGACTTTCCACGTGTCGCGGGTCTCATCATTGGTGGAGATGCGGGAACGGTGCGCTACACGGATGAAGACTGGCGAGAGCTTCTGGTGTTCATTTCCGAGTGTGCAGAACTCTGGGGGACGCGTTGGATCGTTTCTAATGCGCCGAGAACGCCGGATCTCGTGTCGGGAATGCTTGCCGGGATGACGGGACCGCAAAGGGCGGTGCAGCAGTTCATCGATATCAGGCAGGTGGGACCGGGCACTCTTGGACCCTTGCTGACCGACTCCGAAGTTATCGTCTGTACTGCGGATTCAAGCACGATGCTTTCCGAGTGCGTGTGGATGCGCCGTCCGGTTGTATCGGTCACGCCACGTGGGTGGGCTCTACCGGCAAACGAGGCTTCGTACCGGGAATGGCTTTCAGCCAATGGCTGGGCCAAGCAGCTTCCGATTGCTCAATTGAATCCTGATAGCTTTTTGGACGTCCTTGATGCCATAGAGCCGCTCGACGTCAATCCGCTCGACAAGCTTGCCGAAGAGCTCAAAGAGCGTCTGTCGCTTCTCATTGAGTAGTGGCTTCAGCTATCGGCTTCGATGATCGCAATATGCTCGCCTGCATGTACGCCGCGCAATTGGCGCACGTCGTCCAGAGCCTGGGCCCAGATGTTACATGGGCTAACGAGTCGGATTTCACCCTTACGGGAAATGGGGGTCGGCCCAAAGCCGATTGCGATGGCGACGCCGTCTGGCCAAAAGGCGATCTCACCGGCTTCCACGACGTCCCGTGCGTCAGGCTCGCGGACATTTTCAACTGGGGCTTCAAAGTAGATTTCTTCGCCCCAGGTGCGGGCGTTGGCGTATATCGGCAGGTTTTCCCAGATCCGATTAGCGGTCGGTGTGTCGAGGAGGCGTGCGCGGATCGCCACCTCTCCCGAACGGATGAGAATTTCGCGCATCGAACCCTCCCAAGTACGTCACGCTGATTTCAGCCGTTCGCTGCGGCCTTGATTGTTACCTTCTCACCGGGCGTCACGCTCTGCAATACGGATGTGTCGTCTATGGCCCGCGCCAGAACGTTGCAGGGGGAGGGGAGGCGGATTTCGCCCGAGCGCGAGATGGGGGTTTGGCCGAACGGGATTAGGAGGCGTTCTTCATGGCTCCAGAAGTATATGTAGCCATGTTCTCCGTTTAACCGCGCGTTGCGTTCCCGGCCACTGCGTACGGGAATTTCGAAATGAAGGCTGTCGCCCCAGCGTTCCGCAGTCGAGAATAGCGGCAATGCCGCCCAGATGCGGTCCGCTCCCGGTGTATCGAGCAGTTGGGCGCGGAGTTTGGCTTTACCCGCAGTTATCTCAATGATGCGTGGTGCGCGCGAGGTTGGTTTGGGCTGGGGACGTGGGGGCTTGTCGCGCGAACGCAGGAAGTTCGTCGGCATGACCGGCTATCCCAGAAGTTGTGGCCGAGCAGCTGCCCGGCCACGTTATCTGCGCGTGATCGTCAGGCAGCCGGTGCTGGGCCGAAGACCAGAACCGCGTTCAGGCCGCCGAAGGCGAAGGAGTTCGACATTGTGTATGTGACCTCCATTTCGCGGCCTTTGTTGGGCACGTAATCGAGATCGCAGGCTGGATCTGGATCGGTCAGACCGATCGTCGGCGGGACCCAGTTTTCTTCCATTGCCTTGATGCACGCGACAGCTTCGATGCCACCGCCCGCACCTAGCGGGTGGCCATGCATCGATTTCGTCGACGAGATTGCCAGCTTACGGGCGTGATCGCCGTATACTTGCTTGATGGCGTTCGTCTCGTTTTCGTCGTTGATGGCGGTCGCCGTGCCATGCGCGTTGAGATAGTCGATTTTTTCCGGCTCAAGCTCCGCGTCAAGTAGTGCGAGACGCATGGCTTCGCTCGGGCCTTCGACTCCGGGGTTGACCATATCGCGGGCGTCCGAAGTGCTGCCGTATCCAACGATCTCAGCCAGGATGTTCGCGCCACGCTTGCGGGCGTGCTCCAGCTCTTCAATGACGAGGATACCGGCGCCTTCTCCGAGCACCGTACCGTTGCGCTTCTTGTCGAACGGGAAGCAGCCTTCCGGCGACAGAACGTGAAGGGCCTGCCAGGCTTTCATGGTGCCGTAGTTGATGACGGATTCGGAAGCGCCAGCGATTGCGACGTCGACGACGCCGCGACGGATATATTCAAGCGCCAAGCCGATTGCGTGGGTTGCTGTGGAGCAAGCCGAACACGTCGCAAAGGTCGGGCCCTTGATGCCGTATTCGATACCGACGTGCGCTGCTGCCGACGAACCGATGATCCGCAAAAGTGTCAGTGGATGGGTCGCGCGCTTGTTGTGGATGAAGAGATTTCGATAGGCCTCTTCGTAGGTGGTTAGGCCTCCGGCACCGGAGCCGATGATGCATGCCGTCCGGTACGGGTCAGCGACGGGCATCTCGAGGCCCGATTGCTTGACGGCTTCATCTGCCGCCGCACCCGCGAACCAGGAGTAGCGGTCAGCGTGCATGATGATCTTGTCACGGCTGAAGTGCTTCAGACGGGCCTTATGGTCGAAATTCTTGATCTGGGCCGCGATCAGGATTTTGAGATCTTCTAACGGGAAGCCGCCAAGCTCGCTTACGCCGCACTTGCTTTGCTTCATCGAATCCCAAAACTCTGGGACGGTGGTACCAATCGGAGTCACGACTCCAGTACCGGTCACGACGACGCGGCGCCTGCCGTTCGTTTCAGTCATTGTTTTTCCAATTCTCCGGCGCAGGACCCGTTAAAAAGCGAACCCCGTACAATAGCGCTAACATGGTTTGGCGCGCCGTGGCGCGACGAGTCCGTCAGGGAACTCCGCCTTCACGCGTGAATGCGGAGATCACGGACAGGTCAAGCCTTCGCAGCTGCAGCACCACCGCTGCTGGCTTCGACGAGCGCGCGGACCTTATCGACAACAGAGCCGACTGTCTTAAAGTCTTCGACGTCTTCATTGGCGTTGTAGGGGATCTCAATACCGAAGGTGTCTTCGATATCGAAAACAATCATCGCGAGATCTAATGACTCGATCGACAAGTCCTGAAGTTCTGTCGAGAGTGCGATATCGTCTCTCGGCTCCTTCATATGCTTCTTCAGAATATCGACAATTTTCGATGCGACTTCGTCCATCTCGCTCTCCTCCCCTAAGTCTTTAAACAAGGGGACCCTTAAATTTCGGTTTCTGACAGTTGAAGGCCCAGGACTATGACAGCTGCGGCGTGACATATACGCAATCGCCGAGCAAGTCTAGCCGCGACCGACCTTACCTTCGTGACCGTCATTATGGCGGCCACGACGACGATATCGCAAGATGCGTGCCGGTTCTGTATCGCACGTTACGTCCACGTTCCCGATGCAGGCACGATCAGCTCTGCTGATGGCGTTCGCCGATGGAAACGTATTGTATGAATGCTTAGCTATTCCTTCAGTAGGCCCGTGGCAATATCCTTTACGCCTACTACGGCTTGTTGCAGACCTGAAGGATATTCCGGTCATAGGACTTAGCCGTCTGCGCGGGGAGTGAAAACCAGCAATGACGAGCCATGATGTCGCAGTATCACCTCAATCCAAGGCTGAATGGCCGTGGTTGAAGGGCTATCCAGAGAATGTCGACTGGTACCGAACGTACAAGAGCGCGCCAATTTACGTGCTTTTGGACGAGGCTGCCTCGTCTCATCCTGAGAATATCTGTACCGATTTTTTGGGTCGAAAGCTTACCTACGGTGAAATTAGCAAGCTTGTAGACGAAACCGCGGCGGGCCTGCAGGCTCTTGGCGTCGGGGCTGGGAGCCGAGTTGGTCTCCTGCTTCCGAACTCGCCTACGTATATCGTTTACTATTTTGCCATCCTGAAGGCTGGAGGCGTGGTTGTTAACTATAACCCGCTTTATACGGTCGAAGAGCTCAGTGCGCAGGTGGTCGATAGCGATACCGAGATCATGGTCACCTTGGATCTGCGCATTCTGTTCGACAAAGTCGAGGCGCTGATCAGCAATGGAACACTGAAGCAGGCGGTGGTGGGGTCGTTCCCTGGATTATTGCCTGCGACGAAAGCGGCGCTTTTCAAGCTTTTCAAGTGGCACGATCTGGCCCGTCCAACGGCTTCACCGGTCAGCGATAAGATTCTTCTGGATGCCGACGTCAGGAAACCTGGCGGAAAGCCCGTGCTTCGCGAGATTGATCCCGACAAGGAACTCGCGGTCCTCCAGTACACAGGTGGCACAACCGGCGTACCCAAAGGCGCCATGCTCAGCCATGCCAACATCTACATCAATACACTGCAAGTCAGTGACTGGGGTCCGGTGTTAGCGCACGGTGAGGAACGTTTTCTCGCCGTTTTGCCGTTTTTCCACGTGTTCGCCATGACGGCGGTGATGAACGTGGCGGTGAAGATGGCGGCGTCCATGATCATTATGGCCCGTTTTCGTCTGAACGATACGCTAGCGTTAATTCACTCGAGCAAACCGACGGTCATGCCGGGAGTGCCGACGCTCTTCAATGCTATTATTAACCATCCGAAATTGAGCTCTTACGATCTCAGTTCGCTGAAATATTGCATCTCGGGGGGGGCGGCGTTGCCCTTGGAGGTGCGCACGCGATTTGAAGAGCTGTGCGGTTGTCCTCTCGTTGAGGGCTACGGCTTGTCGGAAACCTCTCCTGTTGTGACGTGCAATCCCATCGATGGGACGGCTCGGAGCAATTCGATTGGGTTACCGGTTCCAGCGACCATTATTTCGCTACGTGATGTCGATGATCCCGAGCGGGAGGTTGCGACAGGCGAGAAGGGCGAGCTGTGCGTCAAGGGCCCCCAAGTCATGATGGGCTATTGGAAGAACCCCGAAGAGACGGAAAAGGTCTTCACCAAGGACGGCTTTCTGAGGACCGGCGATGTTGCGCGAATGGATGAGGATGGCCGCTTTTCCATCGTGGACCGGATGAAAGACCTCATCATCTGCTCGGGTTTCAACGTTTACCCGCGCCGCGTGGAGGATGCGATTTATGCGCATCCCGATGTTGTCGAAGTCACCGTTATCGGCATCGAAGACTCCTATCGGGGTGAAGCGCCTAAGGCCTTCGTCAAACTCAGGGATGCCGCCGAGGTTACCGAAGAAGATCTTATGACGTTCCTTGAGCCCAAGCTCTCAAAGATTGAGATGCCCTCCGTTATCGAGTTCCGCGAGGAATTGCCGAAGACGCTCATCGGTAAACTTTCCAAAAAGGAGCTCAAGGAGGAAGAACGTCAGCGCCGCGCAGCGAACTGAGTAGTTCGAACAGGGGCGTTCTTTATGCCTATCACCGGTAAAGGTCGGCTCGGGTGGGCGGCAGTGCCGGTGGACGCTTCGCCGACTTCGAAGCAAGCGTCTGGTATAATCGCGCCGTTCCCCTGTTAAAGCTGATGGCGCAACCTGCTAAGTACGCGACATAAATACGATATTTCGCTTCGCCGACGATGGCGATCGCCGCGTCTTTTTGGGCGATGAGCCGATCATGCCATAGGGTGCAGGTGCGCGCGTAGTGCAAGCGCCAGGCTTCGACATCTTGAACTTCGAAGCCGGCGCGCTCCATCTGCTGAACAGTGTTGCCGATGTCGTCGAGGGCCCCACCAGGAAAGATGTACTTTGCAAGGGCGCGCTGTTCGGGACGCAAGCGATCCGGCCAAAGGTTGCGGCGTTTCTTTGCGCGCCGGGAGATGGCGTGGTTCAGGAACAATCCGTCTTCGCTTAGCAGTGAACGAATCTTGCGCATGTAAGTCGGAATGTTATCGAGACCGATATGCTCGTACATGCCGACCGATGCGATCTTATCGTACGTGCCAGTCAGATCGATGTAGTCGATGAACTCCAACGTCACCCGGTCCTGAAGCCCGAGGGCGCGTACCTTTTCTTCCGCGTGGCTTAACTGCTCGACGGAAAGCGTAATGCCGTGGGCGGTAACGCCGTAGTTTTTTGCTGCGTGCGCTACGAGCGCGCCCCAGCCGCAGCCGATATCCAGGAACCTGTCGCCGGGCTTTAGACGCAGCTTGCGGCAGATCATGTCCAGCTTGTCATGCTGCGCGGTGGCGAGGTCGTTTGTCCAATCCGTGAAGTACGCGCAGGAATAGACCATCTCCGGATCGAGGAAGAGCTCGTAGAAGGCATTCGTCAGGTCGTAATGGAATTCGATAAATTCCTTGTTTTCGCCAGCAGCGCGGTTTGCTCCGGTGATGTTGCCGCCGAAGGCGCCTTCCTCGGGCGGCGGCTCGCTAGAGGCGAAGAGAAATGGACGCAACTGGGCGATAACCTTGGCGATATCCATGGCCGTTAGTTTGGCTGAGCGATTGCCTTTGTTGAGGTTCGCCCCAAAGTCGATGAGCGAACCGCCCGAATAGTCGATGCCCTTATTGACGTATTGGCGGATGATGGTGTCCAGCGTCGGCCGGCGCAGGATCGAGGTGATCACGCCTGGCGAGGCGATTTTAATTTCGAAATCGCTCGTAACGTTCTGGCCGAGGGGATGGCGTGAACCATCCCACAGTCGCACACTGGCATCCATGTTGAGGCGGTTCGCCAAGCGCTTTACGAGATTGGTCGCCGCGGCGATCTGCTTGGCGTGTTTGTCCTCGCTGCCCGCCATGGTGCCCTCTTCCGTCGTTGTGCTCGTAGATGTCTTCGAGCAGAGGGCTTAGCGCATTATGACGGTCCCGTCTCGCATTGCGGCGTGGCATGCGAAACGGGAGTGTTGAAACGTTATCAGGCTGCTACGTCCATCGCCTTCGCTTTGGGGCTTTCCAGAATCGCCGCCACGCCCATACCTCCGGCTGTGCAAACCGAGATCAATCCGCGGCCGCCATTCTGATCGAGCAGCTTGGCGAGGTTGGCCATGATACGTGCCCCGGTCGCGGCAAAGGGGTGCCCCACGGCGATGGATGAGCCTTTGACGTTGAGCTTGGTGCGATCGATGGACCCTAGAGGTGCATCTTTGCCAAGTACGTTTTTACAATATTCCGGATCTTCCCAGGCTTTGAGTGTGGCGAGAACCTGGGCCGCGAAGGCTTCATGGATCTCGTAGAAGTCGAAGTCCTGAAGCGTGAGGCCGTTACGATCAAGCAGCTTGGACACCGCGATCGTTGGCGCCATGAGAAGACCTTCGCCGGATACGAAGTCATTACCGATGTGTTGCGCGTCGACGAGATAAGCTTGGATTGGCAAGCCGCGTTCAGCCGCCCATTCTTCCGATGCGAGGAGCACAGCTGCTGCTCCATCGGTCAGGGGGGTGGAGTTGGCTGCTGTCAACGTTGCGGTGTCGGATTTGTCGAAAGCGGTTTTCAGAGTCGCGAGCTTATCGAGGCTGATATCTTCTCGAATGTTGTTGTCGCGAAAAACGCCGGCGCAGGGCACGACCAAATCGTCCATATAACCAGACACATAGGCTTCGGCTGCGTGCTTGTGGCTTTCGTAGGCCAGCTCATCCTGCTCGACCCGAGGGATCTCCCACTTCTTGGCCATAAGTTCGCAGTGCTGACCCATTGAAAGGCCCGTCCGTGGCTCGCTGGTTTGCGGCGGCTGCGGTACGAGTTCACCAGGCCGAAAGCCGCTAAACACCTTAAAGCGCTCCATGACCGTCTTCTTGCTGGCCATCTCGGTCATACGGCGCGCAAACTTCTTGCTGAAGACGATAGGCGGATCTGAGGTTGTATCTGATCCCACAGCAATGCCGCTCTCGATCTGACCTGCCGCAATCTTGGCGGCTATCCCCATTGCCGCCTGCAGGCTTGTGCCGCATGCCTGCATCATGGTGATGCCCGGTGTGGATGGCGCGAGGGTCGTGCTCAGCACCGCTTCACGGGCCAGGTTCCAATCCTTGGCATGCGTGACAACGGCCCCGCCGACGACTTCGTCGACATGGGCCCCTTTCAGATTGAATCGATCGACGAGGCCGGAAAGAGCTGCTGTCATCATGTCGAGGTTGGACAGATCAGCGTACAGCGTCCCCGAACGACAGAACGGAATTCTGACGCCGCCGATGATGGCGACTCGGCGTAGCGTTTTGCTCATTGGGGTGGGGCCTCCAAAAGGATCATAACTATGGTCACTCGGCAGCGTCGCGTGCGGCGGCTTCCGCCTGTTCTCTTGCCCTGAAATGTAGCGGGCCGCCTCGGAACGGAGCGAAACCAGTTCCGAAGATCACACCGGCATCGACAAGGTCGGCATTGGCGACGATGTGGTCATCGCGCGCTCGTTCCGCTTCCGCGATCAACGGTTCAACGAGTTCACGGCCGAGCTTCTTGATATCGGCCTTGTCCCAACGTTTGTCGTTGGACTTTTCGGGTTTGCCGTCTTTCCAGACGTAGTAGCCCCGTCCGGTCTTCTTGCCGAGTTTGCCGGATTTGACGAGTTTGGCGGCGCCAGAGACTTCGTCGCCAAGGCCCAGAATTTGGCCAACGCTTGCGCAGACATCGAGCCCGACTGTGTCGGCCAATTCGATGGGGCCCATAGGCATTCCGAAAGCGCGCGCGGCTTCGTCGATTTTTTCCTTATCCTCACCCGCATCGACGCGAGCCATAGCAGCCATCATGTAGGGTGCGAGAACACGGTTGACGAGGAAGCCTGGGACTGACTTCACAACGAGCGGGAACTTGTCGATCGCAGCAACGAAGATCGCACCCTTGTCGACTTCGCCCTGGCGGCTCATTTCACCGCGAACGACTTCGACCAGAGGCATCTGCGCGGCCGGGTTGAAGAAGTGGATACCGACGAGACGGCCAGGGTCGGCCATCGTCGCGGCAATATCCTCGATTTTGAGGGACGATGTATTGGAAGCAAGCAGGGCGTCAGGCTTGACCTTGTCTTCGAGTTCCTTGAACAGTGCTTGTTTGATTTCGAGCTTTTCGATGATGGCTTCGATGATGACATCGGCGCGAGGTACACCGCGCCCGTCGGGATCTGCGATCAAACGAGCCTTTGCAGCGTCTTGCTGCGCTTTGGTCCGGAATTTTCGCTTGAACAGCTTGCTCTGTGCAGCGATGCCCTTTTCGATCTGACTTACCGACAGATCCTGCAGCGTAACCTCCATGCCGCATGCCACGCACCATCCGGCGATATCAGCGCCCATAGTGCCGGCACCGATAACGTGGACGCGCATCGGCCTCCAGGAAGATTGCTTGGGAGCCTGCGCTTTCAATGCTTCGGAAAGAAAGAAGACACGGCGCAAATTGCGCGACGTGTCCGACACCATCAAAGGAGCGAACGCGGGGCTTTCTTCACGCTTCATATCAGCGTAGCTGCCGCCGTAGCGCTCAAACAGATCAATCAATCGGAAGGGAGCAGGGTAGTGGTCTTCCCGAACCTTCTTGGCTGTTTCGGAACGCATTTTGCCAGCTAGGTATCCGCGGGCTGGCCATTTGGCCAACAAGCCGGCGAAGCCTCCTTTGGCCTTCGACTTGCGGTTCTGAAGAACGGCTTTGCGGGCTGCCCAACGCAGAGCTCCGCGACTTTCGACGAGTTGATCGATGAAGCCTTGAGCGCGCGCTGCGCTGGCGCGGATCATCGAGCCCTTCAGCATCGCCTGCATGGCATTGAGCGCGCCGGCTTGTCGGATCGAGCGTGCGGTTCCGTTGAAGCCCGGGAAGATCCCGAGCTTGACCTCGGGGAAGCCTACACGGGTCGCATCGTCGCGCGTGGCGATGCGGTAGTGGCACGCGAGGACCAGCTCCAACCCACCGCCCACACACACACCGTGGATGGCCGCGACGACCGGAACGGACATTGCCTCAATACGATCGAGCAACGTATTGACCGGCTTTAGCGCCTCGATCACCTGCTGTTCGGTTTTGAGGTCGGCGAATTCGCGAATGTCGGCTCCGACAATGAAGCTCTTCTGCTTGCCGGACATGATCACAAGACCGCGGATCGTGCCTTCGCGCGCACCGGATTGGACGCGATCGATGATTTCGCCAAGTTCTTCGAGGGGGCGGCGCCCTAGCGCGTTAGCCGATTCATTCTCGCGGTCGAAGATGGCCCAGGCGATTCCTTCGAAGTCCACTTCGAAGCGCCAGTCCTTAAGTCCAGTCAGATCCGCCGCAGTTGTTTCGGTCGTCATTTGCTGTCGTTCTCCTTGGCCACGCTTACTCGGCCGCTCTGGACGCCAGCCGCGATTCACTGCGGTCAGCTACTTCATAGTTGGGTTTGAGTTCGGCAGGGTCAAAGTGGTCAACCGCAATCGCGCGAGCGACGTGTTGATCCGCATCGCGGAGTTGATCGGCTTCTGCTTGGGTCAGAACGCCTTTGCTGACGGCTTCGGCGTACCAATCCAGTCCGTGATAGCGACGGACCGTTCCGGCGCGGATAGCACGTTCCAGCTTCTTTTCTGCAGGTTCGGCCGCGATGACCTTTGTGAGGGTAACCTCGAGCAATCCGCCTGCATCATCGGCATCATCGCTGACGTAGATGTAGCGCGTCAGGCGATCGCGCGCTTCACCCGGCTCAAGAGCGAGCGGCAGGATGCTTTTCGCGAGACGGTCCGATGCCGGGCGGTAGGGACGGCCGAACGGGAAGACCAGAACGCTCAGAATGAACCGCATCGGCATCATGGGGAAGTTGTCGATCACGCCGATCAAGGCTTCCTGGCAACGGAACAACCCGTTGCGGGCGGCCAGCTCAACGAGAGGTTTGTCGCTCGGCGGGCGGCCATCATCCTCGAAGCGTTTCAGTACGCACGAAACCAAATAAAGTTCAGAGAGCGCATCGGCCATGCGGCCGGTTAGTTTTTGCTGCGTTTTCAACCCGCCGCCGAGAGATATGACCATCATGTCGGCCAACAGGGCGAAGTTTCGGCTCTGGCGGGAGACTTGGCGATACCAGCGTTCGCGCATGCCGACGTTGTCCGGCGTTCCAGCGAACGCGCCGAAAGTGAGGTTGTGGAACAAAGCGCCAGCGATGTTTGAAATCGTGAACGAGATGTGTCCACAGAAGGCTTTGTCGAAGGCGTTGAGCCCCGCAACACGATCCGGATTCTGGATCGCCTTGACTTCATCGTAGAGATGCGGGTGCGAGCGCAAAGCGCCTTGCGCGAACGTGATCAATGTGCGCGTAAGGATATTAGCCCCCTCAACGGTAATCCCCACGGGGACCATCTGATAGGGTGAGAGCAGATAATTGTGTGGCCCATCGCAGATCGCACGACCACCGTGGATGTCCATCGCATCATTGACGGCGCGACGCATGCGTTCGGTGGTCTGGTATTTCATCAGCGCAGAGATCACCGACGGTCGTTCGCCGCGGGAAACCATGGCTGCCGTTACGGCACGTCCGGCTTCGTTGACATAGGCGGACTCGACCAATCGCGCGAGCGGTTCACCGATGCCGTCCATACGGGCTATGGGAATGCCAAACTGTTTGCGAATGCGTGCGTAGGCGCTCGTGAGACGCAACATCGCTTTTGTTCCGGCCGTTGCGGAGGACGGAAGTGAAATAGCGCGGCCCGCGGCAAGGCATTCCATCAACATGCGCCAGCCATTGCCGGCTTGCGCTTGCCCGCCGATTACCCAGGTCATGGGAATGAACACGTCCTTGCCCCAGGTCGGACCGTTGGGGAAAGCCTGACCGCAAGGCAGATGTCGACGGCCGATCTCTACACCTGAGTGTGAGGTAGGGATCAACGCTAGGGTTATGCCGACATCAGTGCCTTTACCGAGCAAGTTGTCTTCGTCGAATAGCCGGAATGCCAGGCCCAGCAACGTCGCCTTGGGGCCGAGCGTAATGTAGCGCTTGTCCCAGTTGAGCCGGATGCCCAGGACTTCCTGGCCTTTGTAGAGGCCGCGGCAGACGTGGCCGATGTCACGCATCGCGGCCGCATCGGAGCCCGACGTTGGGCCCGTCAGCGCGAAGCAAGGGATCTCCTCACCCTTTGCGAGGCGCGGAAGATAGTGATGTTTCTGTTCGGTGGTCCCGTATTTTTCGATGAGTTCGCCTGGGCCCAGGGAGTTGGGGACCATGACGATTGTGGAGACATCCGGCGAGCGTGATGCGATTTTTCCGAGAATAAGCGACTGGGCCTGGGCGGAGAAGCCAAGCCCGCCATGCTCCTTGGAGATCAGCATCCCGAGGAAGCCGTGTTGGGCTACGAAATCCCAGATTTCCTGGGGAATTTCGCGCTCGGTGAAGCGTATCCGCCAATCATCGATCATCCCACAGAGTTCTTCAGTTGGCCCGTCAAGAAAGGCCTGCTCCTCGTTTGTCAGCACGATTGGAGGAAGGCCACGTAGTTTGTCCCAATCCGGACGGCCGGAGAACAATTCAGCGTCGAAGCCGACGGTGCCGGCTTCAAGCGCCTGCGTTTCTGTGTCCGAGACTTTGGGGAGTGTGCCTTTGAGGAGGCCATAAGCCGGTTTGATCAACACGGCACGGCGCACAGCGGGCAACGTCAGCAGGGCCAGCACGATGGCTGGAATCCAGGCGAGCAGCTGGGTGGCTCCAAACTCCGGTGCGCGGGCAACACCGTCAATCAGGTCGGATTGCGCCAGAAAAGTTGCAATAGCAATTACACCCGCCCAGACCGTCAGAGGGGCGCGTCGGATCGCAAGGACCCACAGCACTGCTACGAGGACGACAACAAACAACATCAGTTGGTTCTCCACCATGCGGAATTATGTGTGCCAGCCGAAGGTGCCTTGTTTTTCAAGCTAAGCGCATATCAGTGGGCCGAATTTCTTGGCCATAATATAGTGCGGCGCGTTAACCTCGGCTTGACAGCCTGGAAAGATATTTTTCGCAGTGAAATTCGACCTTTAGATCGGTCCAATTCCAATACTCATGCTGGCATGGAGGCGACCGTCCGTTTGTGCACGTTATCGCGCTGGACGGTGCATTTGCCACGGGAGCAAGTATAGCCACATATTCACATGGCGTTCGAGTGGCGCCAAAGGCCGCCGTGACCGGCGAACGCGAGCCCCCAATATTAGTTGCAGGTGGCACGGGAGAAGAACGACGTGGTATTGGAAAGTGATGGTTCGGTTGAACCAGAAGCCATGGAAGCCCCGGATGGTGACTTTCTCGATGCGATGCGCGCGGCGGCTTTAGAGGCGACCAAGCTGCTCAAATCCATCGGTAGCCCGCATCGTTTGATGATTTTGTGCCTGCTTATGGATGGAGAAAAGACTGTCAGCGAGATCTCCGAGGCGATCGGCGCGCAGCAAAGCTTGACGTCTCAACATTTGACGCGGTTGCGTCTGCATGGCCTTGTGGCCGTCGAGCGGCGTGGACAGTTTGCGTATTATTCAATCGCGGACATTGCGGCGCGCGAAATCGTGGAAGTGCTCTATCGTCACTATTGCGCGGGCAAGATGGCCGGCGTCTGAGCTCTGGAAACACCGAGAGGTGTTTTGTCTACGATTGGGCTTACGGCAGCCGGGAGTTCTTTGTCGTCACTGCGGATGCCAGCTTGGCCAAGCAATTTTTCCAACGCAGACCAGAAGTATTCATTGCCTGGATAACCGATAATCCGGCCAACCTCTTTGCCGTCGCTACGCACCAAAATGAAGGTTGGCGTGTAGACGACGCGTTGGAAGCGCTGCGCGGTTGATGAGTCTATATCAAGCTTGACCAAGGGCGCATACCGGCCCGCGGGTGTCGAGGGGTAGTAGCGCCCGACCTCTTTGTCCCAGAGCTTGCAATAGCTGCAGTCGTCCTTTTCGATCATCACCAGACCCAGCTTGCCAGCCTGAGGCGCGGCGAACGTTGCTACGGGATCAATTGCGAGGAGGAAGGCGATCGCCCAAAGCGCGAGAAACGAGGGTGCGCGCGCGCGTTTCACTCTCTTGGCAATTTGCAGCGTAAGACTTTTTGACATAGTTCTGTTCGCCTTGTTCGCTATATGTGAAAGCGGCCTGGGCTTAAGTAATGTGTTTGCCTATATAGAAGCAGATTACTGAAAACCCCTACATCCTCTATTAAATACGTCGTGAGCGGGGGATTATGGCGCCGAACGTGCTTTGAATGAGTGGCTTGGTTTATAGCCGCTGATATCGGGGATGCTCAGACGACGTTGATACATAGTGTTTGCGGGAAGGAGGCCCGGATACATGGTCATGCAATTGCACTTGGAGACGCTCGACCGGCGTCAGTTTGTGGTGGGCGCTGGTGCTGCGGCTGCCATTTTTGCATTGTTCCGCTCAATTCCAGCCTCCGCCGAAAAACCGCAGGATTTCGATGCCACTTTTAAAAGTATTGTTGGCGATGCCGAAACCGGTGATAGCGGCGTAGAAATCACATTGCCTGAAATTGCTGAGAATGGGAATACCGTCCCATTTTCGATCGCGGTTGAGGGCGCAATGTCTAAGGATGATTGCGTCAAAGCAGTTCATTTGCTTTCGACCGGAAATCCTCAGCCAATGATCGCAACATTTCATTTCACGCCACTGTCCGGTACCGCGGACGTCTCAGGCCGTATGCGTCTCGCAAAGACCCAGGAGATTGTGGCCGTTGCTGAGCTGAGCAATGGCAAGTTTCTGGTCGGCAAGCAGATGGTCAAGGTGACGATCGGCGGATGCGGCGGTTAGCCGGGAGGAGAACAGAGCAATGTCTAACAATAAACCCCGCGCGAAAATCTCTCCTGCGAACCCGAAGGTCGGTGACGTCATCGAGGTCAAGACGCTGGTCAGCCACGTGATGGAAACCGGGCTGCGCAAGGATAAGAATGGCCAAGTCATTCCGCGCAATATCATCCACTCGTTCAAAGCGACCTTTGAAGGAGAGCCGGTATTCAGCGGTGATCTCTACCCGGGAATCTCGGCAAACCCGTACATCGCCTTCCACATGAAGGTGACCAAGCCTGGGGCGCTCGAACTCACCTGGGTGGACGACGCCGGCGAGACGTTGTCGACGACGGTTTCGGTCACGGTCGGCTGACGGCTATAGTCAGATCGGGATCGAGATCACAAGGCCTGTCCAAACTGGACAGGCCTTTTTTGTGACGTGGGTGGCGCTTGGCAATCGTTAGAATAGGATGCCCGTGTCGGTGCGCGGCCTTGTGCTCAATGAGTAGAGCCGCTAATGGCGAAGGCTAGATTTTGAGCACAGGCGGGCCAATGGCCTGACGTCGGGGAGGATGTGACGTGTCGGATGAAAGCGTAGTTGCCCAGAAGGGCCCCTATCAGGTCGAGCTTGTCGGGGGTAAGGCCTACTTTTATTGCCGTTGCGGCCGCTCTCAAAAACAGCCCTTCTGCGATGGCGCACATAGCGCGACCGATATTCAACCGTTACGCTTTGTTCCCGCTGAGTCCGGTACTTACAATTTGTGTGGGTGCAAAACGACGGATGACGAACCCTACTGCGACGGCTCGCACAACTTGCTCTAAGATTGTTACCAACAGTCTATGAAGTCCGACTGCTGCACGGTGTTTGCCGCGTTGAGGTGCATTGTTCTATGGGCTTTCGCCTCACTAGGATGCAACACGCCTGTCCATAATCGCACCTTTGCTCAAAATTGCAGCTTTCCTCTCTATTGCCTAGACACTATGAAAATTAAGGTCGGCGGCGACCGCATATTTTTGCTCAATTCAACCGATGAGACCTTATGGATTATTTCGTTCAACAGCTGCTCAACGGTCTTACTCTCGGGTCGGTCTACGGGCTTATCGCCATCGGATACACGATGGTCTATGGCATCATCGGCATGATCAACTTCGCCCATGGCGATGTGTTCATGGTCTCTGTCTTCATCGGCCTCATTCTATTCCTGCTGATCACATCGCTTTTTGGCGGGCTCGCGATCGCGCTGGCGCTCATTATCGTGCTCGTGGCGGCGATGGCTCTCACGGCTCTATGGAGCTGGACCATCGAACGAGTTGCCTATCGCCCATTGCGAGGTTCGTTTCGACTGGCGCCGCTGATCTCAGCGATTGGCATGTCAATTTTCCTGGTCAATTTTGTGCAGCTCGTGCAAGGGCCTCGCAACAAGTCCATACCTCCTATCATTGATGGAAGCTTTACGTTGCCTATGATCGACGGGAACGTAACCGTGGCCTACAAACAGCTCCTCATCATGGGGACGACGGTCGTATTGCTCACTGCATTTTGGTTCATTGTTCAGAAGACGTCTTTGGGACGCGCTCAGCGGGCGTGTGAGCAGGATCGCAAGATGGCGGCCTTGCTCGGCATCAATGTCGATCGCACTATTTCGCTGACATTTGTCATGGGCGCTGCGCTCGCTGCTGTGGCCGGCGTACTGTATCTTGTTCAATATGGGGTCGTTAGTTTTGCTGATGGCTTCGTGCCAGGCGTGAAGGCCTTTACCGCAGCGGTCCTCGGCGGTATCGGTTCGCTTCCCGGAGCGGTGATCGGGGGCTTGTTGATCGGTTTGATCGAGGTTCTTTGGTCAGCGTATTTCTCGATCGATTACAAAGACGTCGCAGCGTTTTCCATTCTCGCAATCACCTTGATCTTCATGCCTTCGGGTATTCTCGGTAAGCCCGACGTAGAGAAGGTCTGAACCAATGGTGGGGACCGGCAAGCGGCGCGAGCCCGCCGACCTCCAGGCCTCGCCCGGCTTTTTGGGCGCTGTGAAAGACGCCGGCTTTCTGGCTCTGCTTACGTTTGGGCTTTCATTTCCGCTCGTTGCTTTCAACGCTTATCAGCATCTTACAGCCGGGCTCATTCTTGAGCCACGTTGGGGCTTGGTGGCCTGGGCGTGCGGCATCGCGTTTTTTGCGCGGCTCGCATGGAACCTGTTTGGCGGTTACATTTCGCGTGGCGGCAGCGCCGCCATCGGCGCGATGTCGAGCTTGGGGAGCCGCACAGGCCTCAGTGTCAATCATATTCGCTGGATAGGGCTTATCTGGCTGCTTTCCTATCCGTTTCTTGCTGTCGCATTGGCAGGACCGGGTGGCGCGCTCAAGTGGATCGATAACTTCGGTATCCAGATTTTGATCTACGTGATGCTGGGTTGGGGGCTCAACATCGTTGTTGGCCTCGCCGGTCTGCTGGATCTCGGATATGTAGCTTTTTATGCCGTCGGCGCTTACTCGACAGCGCTGCTGTCTACCACCTTCGGTTTTTCATTTTGGCTGTGCTTGCCGCTTGCAGGCATCTTTGCTGCGTTCTGGGGGATCTTGCTCGGATTTCCGGTGCTGCGGCTGCGCGGTGACTATTTGGCGATTGTCACGCTCGCCTTCGGCGAAATCATCCGGCTGGTGTTGATCAACTGGGTGGACGTGACGGGCGGTGCAGCAGGCATTTCCGGTATTCCTCGGCCGACTTTCTTCGGCATTCCCTTCAATGCCTCTGATGAAGGGTTCGCGGCGACGTTCGGGCTGACCTTCACTCCCTTGCACAGGCTCTTCTTTCTTTTCTATTTGATCCTCGCCATGGCTCTGCTGACGAACTGGATCACGGTGCGTCTGCGGAAGTTGCCGATCGGGCGTGCTTGGGAGGCGCTGCGGGAAGACGAGATTGCATGTAGGTCTCTCGGTATCGATACGGTTCTGACGAAGCTTACGGCATTTTCGATCGGCGCAATGTTCGGCGGCTTTGCCGGCGCTTTTTTTGCCGCGCGGCTGGGCTTCATCAGTCCGAAGTCGTTTGAGTTCATGGAAAGCGCGGTAATTCTGTCTATCGTTGTATTGGGTGGGATGGGTAGCCAGATCGGCGTGGCGATCGCGGCCATTGCCATGATCGGCGGCACAGAAATCCTGCGAGAGCTCGGCTTCCTCAAGGCTTTGTTTGGCCCCGCCTTCGACCCTGCTCAGTATCGGATGCTTGTCTTCGGGCTTGCGATGGTCGGCATGATGGTCTGGCGGCCGCGCGGCCTTATTTCAAAGCGGGAGCCGTCAATTTTCCTTCGAGAGAAGAAGGCCATTTCCGGGGCCCTGGTGAAGGAGGGGCACGGGTAATGGTGGGCGGTGCTTATGAGCCCTTATTGCTGGTTGAGAATTTGACGATGCGCTTTGGTGGCTTGGTCGCCGTCAAGGATCTATCGTTCACCGTCGGCCGTGGTCAGATCACAGCGCTGATCGGGCCCAATGGCGCAGGCAAGACGACAGTATTCAACTGTCTTACCGGCTTTTATAAACCGACAGGCGGACGTATCGCGCTTGTCGGCGGCGGTGGTGATGTGGATGCCGCTTTAGCCGCCGTTACGGATAGCCCCCGGCGATATCTTCGCTCCCCTGACCGAGAAGTCTATCTGCTCGAGCGGATGGGCGATTCAGAGATCAACGCAAAAGCGAGAGTTGCGCGAACATTCCAGAATATCCGGCTGTTCCAAGGCATGACAGTTCTCGAGAATCTTATTGTCGCGCAACACAACGCACTTAACCGCGCGTCTGGTTATTCCCTTTTGGGGCTTGTGGGAGCGAAGTCATTCCGGGATGCCGAGCGGACTGCGGTTGATCGAGCGGCTTATTGGCTCGACAAAATCGGGCTACTGCATCGCGCGGACGACCCAGCGGGCGATCTTCCCTACGGGGATCAGCGACGTCTCGAGATTATCCGAGCGATGTGCACCGAACCGGCATTGCTCTGTCTCGATGAACCTGCAGCGGGTCTTAATCCGAAAGAAAGCGCTGACCTAAAGGCTTTGATTCTCGAGATTCGGGCTGAGACCGGTACATCTGTGCTCTTGATCGAACATGATATGAGCGTGGTTATGGAGATTTCCGACCACGTCATCGTGCTCGAATATGGGATCAAAATCTCAGATGGCACACCTGCGGAGATCCGCGATGATCCGAAAGTCATCGCGGCGTACTTGGGTGTCGAGGATGAGGAAGTTCTCGCGGTGGAAGCGGAGTTCGAACAATGACGCTTCCTTACGATCCATCATGGGAAAATGCCGGGGATGCCCCAATGCTATGCGTGCGAGGCATTCGCACCTACTACGGGAGCATTATGGCGCTCCGTGGCGTAGATCTGGATGTCTATGCTGGCGAAATCGTCACAATGATCGGCGCCAACGGGGCTGGCAAATCGACGCTGATGATGACGATTTGCGGAGACCCTGCGGCGCGAACCGGCAGCATTCATTTTGAGGGGCGCGATATCACGCGCATGCCGACGCATGACATTGCGCGCCTTAAGATCGCGCAGTCTCCGGAGGGGCGGCGTATCTTTCCGCGCATGACTGTGCTCGAAAACCTCCAGATGGGCGCAGGGCTCGCGGATCCTCGTCATTTTGACGATGACCTCAACTATGTGACGAGCTTGTTCCCGCGCCTCAGGGAAAGGTTGCATCAGCGCGGCGGCACGCTTTCTGGCGGTGAGCAGCAGATGCTTGCGATCGCGCGTGCCCTGATGAGCCGACCTAAACTCTTGTTGTTGGATGAGCCCTCTCTCGGGCTAGCGCCATTAATTGTGAAGCAGATCTTTGAGGTCATCGCTGAAATCAATCAACGCGATGGCGTCACGATCTTCCTCGTTGAGCAAAATGCTTATCATGCGTTGCGGCTGGCGCATCGCGCCTACGTGATGGTCAACGGCGTGATTACAATGAGCGGCGCAGGGGCAGAATTGCTTCGCAGCCCCGAGGTCCGCGAGGCTTATCTGGAAGGTGGACGGCACTGACGCCCATTGCGGCTTTGCGTCTGCGGTTGCAGCGCTGATCGTGGGAAAAGGGAGGGTTTATGGACACATTTTATCCGGCTGAACCCCACGCGTTCGCCGTATTCCTGTTTGCCACGGTCATACTCGGCGGGGCGGCCTCTTGGGCAACGGGGCGCGCTGTCGCCCTAACCTGGAAGCCGTTATGGCAGCTTGTTTTCTATATGGGTCTCATGACGTTGGCTGTGCGCTTTATCCACTACGCGCTCTTTCATGAGGTCTTTCTCTCTCTTCAGCATGTCGGCGTGGATTTTGTGGTCCTCGCTGCCATTGCGTGGCTCGGATACCGGCAGACACGCTCTAGGCAAATGCAGTCCCAGTACCCCTGGCTCTTTAGGCGAACCGGCTTGATAAGCTGGCAACGTCGGAGTTGACCGGATTGGGATGCGTGCGGATTAAAATTGGATGCTGATACCCGACACTTGGTGACAAGCGGGCAAATTTCGGCTCAACATTAGCCATTCACAGCCAAGGGATGATGAGACTTTTCTTTTGGGGCAGCACTTCGTTTGCGGATTTTGTCCGCCATCCAGCAGTTTGAACACATGGAGATCTTGTAAATGCGATTAGGTTGTCTCGTTGGCTTGACCCTTGCCACAGGCCTTGCGCTGGCGGCGTGCGGTGACAGCAACACTCCTGAGGTTGCTAAGGAAGAAGCGATCAAGATCGCGGTCGCCGGACCGCTCACCGGCAAAGACGCGGCTTTTGGTGCCCAGCTCAAGAACGGCGCGGTTCAGGGGGTTGAGGATATCAACGCAGCGGGCGGCATCCTTGGCAAAAAGCTCGAGCTTTCTATCGAAGATGATAACGCCGATCCAAAGCAGGGTGTCTCCATCGCCAACAAGATGGCCGGGGAAGGCGTCAAATTCGTCATCGGCCATTTCAACTCTGGCGTCTCCATTCCGTCTTCGGACGTCTACAACGAGAACGGCATGCTGATGGTGTCGCCGGCATCGACCAACCCGACATTTACGGACCGTGGTTTGTGGAACGTGTTTCGGGTGTGCGGACGTGACGATCAGCAGGGCACAGTCGCCGGGCAGTACATCGCCCACAATTTGGCCGATCAGAAGGTCGCTATCGTTCACGACAAGACGACGTACGGCAAAGGTTTAGCCGATGAAACCAAGAAAGCGCTCAACGAGGCCGGCATCCAAGAAGTTCTCTACGAGGGCATCAATAGTGGTGAGAAGGATTTCTCCGCTCTGATCGCCAAGATGAAGGAAGCTGGCGCGCAGCTCGTGTATTTCGGAGGTGTACACACCGAGGCTGGACTGATCGCACGACAGATGCGCGACCAGGGGCTCAATGCCACGCTGATGTCGGGTGACGGCATCGCCACGGATGAGTTCGCTTCCATCGCCGGCCCGGCTGCCGAAGGGACGTTGATGACGTTTGCCCCCGATCCTCGCAAGCGCGAGGAAGCGGCTGGAGCTCTCAAGAAATTCGAGGAAAAAGGCATCACGCCTGAGGCCTACACGCTTTATTCCTACGCCGTTGCTCAGATCTTCAAGCAGGCTGCGGAAGCTGCCAAGTCCACCGAGCCTAAGAAGGTGGCAGATCAGATGCGCTCGGGACAGACGTTCAATACGGTTATTGGTGATATCGCTTTTAACGACAAAGGCGACGTAAACCGGTTGGATTACACGATGTACACTTGGAAGAAGGTGGACGGGGATCGGATCTCGTACGTCGAAAACTGATCTTCGTATTGCTGATAGCTATCGACGCGAGCGCCTCCGAATTTCGGAGGCGCTTTTTTGTTGAGAAACTTTGTGCTGCGCAGCATTTGATACGAGATCGATTGGCCGTGTGATTGGTTTCGCGGGATTTATAGTGTGCTTCTATCTGGCGATAGCGCACACGCGCATGAAGCGCCGGCCCACAGTCGGCCGATTTGGGCCGGCCAGATAAAACATGTGCTCGTAGATTGTCCGATGGAATAGATAATAGGTTGGGGCATTCGTGAGATAAATCCCACCTAATGGCGCGTTGTTTTTCGCGCACTTTCTTTAAATCGTTGTATTCAAATAGCGGTCATTCGCATTCCGAACCAATGTGTTCGATTTCTGCCATCAGCTATTTTTGAAAATATCTAGCAGAGAACGCGCAGGTCGCGTTTCGGCTCTCTTATGTGGGCCAAACCAAATTCTGCGTATTCTTCATCGGCGTGCTCTAAATTAGCGAAACCGATATGTGTATAATTGCTATCTCTATTTCATGTGGCATACCGGCTTAAGAATGAGCACGTAAGCCACCTTGGTGCGTTAGACTGACCTCTCTCGTAAAACACGTCGCTCCCACGCTCTTGGCATAAGTCAGCGCCCTTGCGACTGAGCCAAACAATCTCTCAATAGCGCTGCTTCGAGACGGCGCAGATCGTCAGGGATTGTCTGACCAGCTTCGCGGCGGCGGCGGATGCATTCTTTGACCATCGCATAGCCTTCGCGTGGATCTTCCAACGCGTCGATCCGACCGTTTAAGTCGGCGACTTCTTGTTGAACCTCATTTAGCATTCCATTCTCCCTTAGTTCTGAAATCCTGAACAACTAAAACTCTGGCCTTCTATTGGTTTTTACGTCCAGCGATTCATTTGTTCAGCCTAGTAGACAGATAACGTTTAAAGGCAGCAATTTCAGTTGCTGTCCTTAAAAGTGTTGAGCTCCCGTTGCGATTTGAACACTTCTGGCTCGTCCTCCTGCGAGGTATTTCCCGGCGGCCACGCGATAGGGCCCGAAATTGTGCTCAGATCTTGACCCACTCACAGAAATCAAAGGTTCCTTTCTCAAAGTGTTGCAGGCGTGGCGCAACCATGATTGCGTCAGGCTCCTGCATGTTCGTTTTGCGGCACCCTCGTGCGAAAGCCCCGTCAATTCACATAGGTCCGAATTTTCGGATCACAACTCGAATGAAACAATGAGCGCTCTCCGCAATCACATCTGTGATGTTAGACAAATCCAAGTTGGCTCCGCGCACGATGCGTCAATTTGTTCCGGCGTGACGGTTGTACTTCCGACGCGCCCTTGCATTGCCGCCGTGGATGTCCGTGGGGGCGGGACAGGCACCCGTGAGATTGAGGCCTTGGGATTGGCTGGTACGGTCGATGAGGTGCATGGGATCGTTCTGGCGGGTGGCTCGGCTTTCGGATTGGCGGCGGCTACCGGGGTTCAAGCTTGGTTGGCCGAACGCCGGATCGGCTTGAATGTCGCCGGCGCGCGCGTTCCGATCGTGGCGCAGGCGATCTTGTTCGACCTTCTAAACGGGGGAAACAAAAGCTGGGGGGAACGCAACCCTTATGAGCGTCTGGCGCGGACTGCCTGCGACGAAGCGTCTGGGGAGGCTGCCGAGATCGGGAGCGTTGGCGCCGGCTTCGGTGCAACGACCGCGAACTTGCGCGGTGGATTAGGGAGCGCTTCGGCAGATGTTGGTGATGGTGTGGTGGTGGGTGCGCTGGTGGCCGTCAACGCCGTTGGGTGCGTTACGATGGGTGATAGCCCTCATTTCTGGGCATGGCCGTTCGAACAGGATGAGGAGTTTGGCGGGCGCGGGCCTCCGGTTTCTTATCAAAACAAAGGCGCGCCACCCCTTCTCAAGGGTGGGCCGGGGCAAAATACTACGATAGCGGTGGTCGCGACGAACGCACGGCTCGATAAGCGTCAAACTCACCGGTTGGCCGTAATGGCACAAAGCGGTCTCGCGCGCGCTATCCACCCTGTGCATTCTCCGCTTGATGGAGATCTGGTTTTCGCGATGGCGACAGGCGAAGTCGAACTGAAAGATCCCATCATCGGCTTGACCACCCTCGGCTGCGCTGCAGGCGACGCGCTGGCGCGTGCTGTCGCGCGGGGTGTTTATTTTGCTGCACCTGCGCAAGCCGGTTGGCAGGGCCCCCAGAGCTATCGTCAAAGATTTGGTGCAAGACCAGCAAACAAATAGAGGAAGCGGCCGGGTCCTCAATTGAAGCCGGGTAGCTGCTCTGCTACAGGCTCAGTGGATATTTGGAACCCGTAGAAAGACGCCAATGATCCCTCGTTACTCCCGGCCGGAGATGGCCGCCATCTGGGCCCCTGAGTCCCGTTTTCGTATCTGGTTCGAGATCGAGGCGCATGCTGCCTCTGCGATGGCCGAGATGGGTACGATACCGAAAGAAGCGGCCGAGACTATTTGGGCTAAGGGACGCAACGCGACATTCGACATCTCTCGGATCGATGAAATCGAAGCGGTCACGAAGCATGACGTGATCGCGTTTCTGACGCATCTGGCGGAAATCGTCGGGCCAGACGCCCGATTCGTTCATCAGGGCATGACGTCCTCCGACGTTCTCGACACCTGCTTCAACGTCCAGTTGGTGCGTGCTGCCGACATTCTCATTGCGGATGTCGATCGATTGCTGACCGCTTTGAAGGCGCGCGCCTTCGAGCACAAGAACACCATCACGATCGGGCGCAGCCACGGTATCCACGCGGAACCCACAACCTTCGGCGTGAAGCTTGCCTACGCGCATGCTGAGTTTGAGCGTGCGCGCGACCGTTTGCTGGCTGCGCGCGATGAGGTCGCGACCTGCGCACTGTCCGGTGCGGTAGGCACATTCGCGAATATCGATCCTCAAGTCGAAATCTACGTGGCGGAAAAGCTCGGGCTTAAGCCGGAACCGGTGTCGACGCAGGTCATTCCGCGCGACCGACATGCGATGTACTTCGCGACCTTGGCGGTTGTTGCCTCGTCGATCGAGCGGCTTAGCGTTGAAGTCCGCCATCTTCAACGGACCGAAGTTCTCGAAGCCGAAGAGTTCTTTTCGCCAGGGCAAAAGGGTTCTTCAGCCATGCCTCACAAGCGTAACCCTGTGTTGACGGAAAACCTCACGGGGCTTGCACGTATGGTTCGCGCCTATGCACTGCCGGCGATGGAAAACGTGGCGTTGTGGCACGAGCGCGATATTTCGCATTCATCTGTCGAGCGGATGATCGGACCAGATGCGACAGTTACACTGGACTTTGCGTTGGGCCGTCTCGCGGGCGTGATCGAGAAGCTTGTGGTTTATCCGGGCACCATGCAGCGTAACCTCGACAAGCTCTCGGGCTTGCATAACTCCCAACGCGTTCTGTTGGCGCTTACGCAAAAAGGCGTCAGCCGGGAAGACGCCTATCGCCTGGTGCAGCGCAATGCCATGAAAACGTGGGAAGAGGGGCGCGATTTCCTCAGTGAACTCAAGGGAGATAGCGAAGTTAGCGCGCATTTGTCGGCTGCAGAACTCGATGCGATGTTCGACAATGCATATCATCTCAAGCACGTGGACACGATTTTTGCGCGGGTCTTCGGAGAAGCCTGACGGACCTGCCATCACATGATTAGGTCATACGAAGCCGTTTTGGAGCGATCAAACCTCTCATGCGCACTTCAGACGTGGAAATTCTGATTGTGCCGGGCTGGTCTGGCTCTGGGCCCGATCATTGGCAATCTCGGTGGGAGCGCAGCCTCAAGACGGCACGACGTGTCGAGCAAGAGGACTGGTTGAAGCCGCAGAGCGAGCAGTGGTCGGCTCGGATCGCCAGCGCGGTGGCAACGTCGGAAAAGCCCGTAGTGCTGGTGGCTCACAGTTTGGGTGTGATTTCGGTGGCCCACGCTGCACCGCGTCTCGATCTGACGAAGGTGGCCGGAGCATATCTGGTCGCACCGGCTGATATTGAAAACGCGAAGGACTGGCCGGTTACCGAAGGGCATTCGTTTGAACAGGATGTGCGGGACTTCGGCACGATGCCCCGCGAACCGCTCCCATTTCCTTCGACGCTCATTGCTTCGCACACCGATCCCTATTGCAGCTTCGAACGGGCGAAGGAGATTGCAGCGATGTGGGGTTCGAAGTTGCTTGAAGCGGGCGACGCAGGCCACGTCAATGTTGCGTCTGGTCATGGCCCCTGGCCGGAGGGGCTTTTGCAGTTCGGCCTGTTCTTGAAGGATTTGCAGGAGCCCGCTGCAGGGACGAAATGACGATCATCCCTGCAGCCTTCTCCAAGGACTGCCGTGCACAAACTTCTCGGACAGCGATCCGTTAGCTCGCGCTGCCTTCGATCTGATTGATCGCTTGCGCGAGCATTTCGACCATCTGCTGCTGGATCTCTTCGTCGCTGACCGAAATTCCCTTCGCCTCGAAGTCTGCGCGAAGCTTTCGGATCACGTCGTCATCGCCCTTTTCCTCAAGGTCCGCACGCCGGACTTCCTTCTGATATTCGGCAACGGCGTCTCCCGTGAGGCCGAGCTTTTCGGCGGCCCAGGCGCCAATCAGATTATTGCGACGTGCTTCCGCTTTGAATTTAAGTTCTTGATCATGCGCGAATTTTTTCTCAAAGCCCTTTTGACGCTCATCGAATGTGGTCATGCTGTTTCTACCTGTGATTGCTGTTAACGAAAACTACTCGCGCTTTAATCGCTACCGCGATGTCGCACCCCTTGGCGGCGGACTTGGCCTGAATAACGTTCGAGTGTTGGCAAATCAATGACTTGCCTGTTGTCGATAACCGTTCCGCAAATCGCCTATTGTAAAGATTGTTTATGGGGGTGCATTCAGCTAGTGTCAGCCACCTGGACCAGACCGATCTGGACTCGCTGATGTTGCAGCGCCACATAGAGTGGCACGCAGCAAAATCCCGACATCAGACCGGTCTAGCGTTGCGGTCCCATTACAAAGAACACACTGAGACATGAGCTCCATCATACTTAAAGGACCAGGCATGAACAGGCGCCGTCGTATCTACGAAGGTAAGGCGAAGGTTCTGTACGAAGGACCCGAACCGGGAACGCTCATCCAGCATTTCAAGGATGACGCTACGGCCTTCAACAACAAAAAGCATGCCTTAATCGAGGGCAAAGGCGTCCTCAACAATCGTATCTCGGAAATGGTCTTTCAGAGGCTGGGCGAGATCGGAGTTCCGACGCATTTTATCCGCCGTCTCAACATGCGCGAGCAATTGATCCGCGAAGTCGAGATCATTCCGCTCGAAGTCGTTGTCCGCAACGTTGCGGCCGGCTCGCTGGCGACACGGCTGGGACTTGAGGAAGGCGCGCAACTTCCACGTTCCATTATCGAATTCTACTACAAGGCTGATTCCCTGAACGACCCGATGGTTTCGGAAGAACACATCACGGCGTTTGGATGGGCAGCGCCGCAGGAGATCGATGAGATCATGCAGCTCGCACTGCGGATCAACGACTTCCTGGTCGGTCTGTTCCTCGGAATCGGCATCCGTCTCGTAGACTTCAAAGTGGAATTCGGCCGTCTTTGGGAGAATGATCAGATGCGCATAGTTCTGGCTGACGAGATCAGCCCGGACTGCTGCCGTCTGTGGGACATCCAGACGTCGGACAAGCTCGACAAGGACCGTTTCCGTCGCGACCTCGGCGGTGTGCTTGAGGCGTATCAGGAAGTTGCCCGGAGGCTGGGCGTTCTCAATGAGAATCGGCCATCCGTGGGCGCAACGCCTGTGCTCGTTGCGTCCAACCCGACGGGCAAGCCGCATTAGGGTCTTTTGCTTTTCGTTGAAAAGCGGAAAGTCCCTAACTGTTCGTTTTGGCGTGCGTCGTGTCGGAAAATCAGTTTCCACTCTTCCGGAAGCACGCTACCAGTTGAGAGATCCCGAGGCGCTCAATATACGTTGGGCGCCTCGCCGCTTCATTTCGGCGCAGCCCCATTTTGTCGGCTCGCGGCTAAAGAGACGTCATGAAAGCACGCATCAAGATTACACTCAAAAACGGCGTTCTCGATCCGCAAGGCAAGGCGATTGAGCATGCATTGTCGTCCCTTGGATTTTCCGGCGTCAACGAAGTGCGTCAGGGAAAATATATCGAGGTCGATCTGGCGGATGGTGATGCGGCGAACGCGCGCGAGACCGTCGAGAAGATGTGCAAAGACCTGCTCGCCAATACGGTGATCGAAAACTACGACATCGAGATTGCCAGCTGAGGTGATTGCGGGGCGTTGTGTGCTTGCGCCTATAGGGCGAGAGTTCGCCGCTGGCGCTGATTTGCGGCCTAGGGAGACATAATCAAATGATCCGCTCCGCTGTTATCGTGTTCCCCGGTTCGAACTGCGATCGCGACGTGAAGGTCGCTCTTGAGGCGATCACGGGTTTTCCGGCGCGGATGGTGTGGCACGGCGAATCAGAAGTTCCTGCTTGTGATCTGATTGTTCTGCCTGGCGGATTTTCCTATGGCGACTATCTGCGCTGCGGTGCGATGGCTGCGCATTCGCCGATCATGCGCGATGTCGTGGCCAAAGCTAAGGCCGGAACCCCATTGCTTGGCATTTGTAACGGGTTTCAAATTCTGCTTGAGACCGGTCTGCTGCCGGGTGCGCTGATGCGGAATGCCTCGCTGCGTTTCATCTGCCGCGACGCCTTTTTGCGCTGTGAAACGAAGGATACGTTCTTCACCCGTTGCAACCGTGTGGGTGAGGTTCTGCGGATGCCGGTCGCGCACCATGACGGGAACTATTTCGCGGATGAAGATACGTTGGACCGTCTTGAGGAGGATGGTCGCGTGGTCTTCCGCTATTGCGATGCTGATGGAGCGGTTACGGAGGCTGCGAATCCCAATGGCTCACAACGTAACATCGCCGGCATAACAGACAGTACGGGACGAATTCTCGGGCTGATGCCGCACCCTGAACGCTTGTTCGAGCCCCAGCTTGGCGGAACCGACGGACGTCGGATTTTTGAAAGCGCTGTGGTCAGTATCGCTGAAGCAATGGTCGGCTGACGCCACGTTGCTGCGTTTCGATCGTTTATCTCTGAGACATAAAGCAAGAGAGGGCTGAAGCCCTCTCTCGGCCGCATCCCAACCCCTGCGTGTTTTTCGGCTGGGTTCTGCGGAACTGGTTAGATGCGCGGTGCGACGGCGACGTGGTCAAGCGGCGTTACCGTCATCTTCGCGGCGTTCGCGGTGCAATCGAAGCCGAGCGATTTACCGTTAGATGTATCGACACGGGCGGGACGGCCCGGGGCGACGGCGACAATCATGCGTGTTGCTGCGCCAGAAACGGTGTCTTCTGTGTAAGCCTCGGTAAGCATAAGGGTGAGGTGGCAAACACCATCACGATCCAGAAAATAGCTTACGGCGCGTTTGTTTCCCAAGTCGAAGCTCTGGCCGTGACCGGGCGTCAGCTCAATTGGGCGTACACCCTGGCCAGCCATGACCGTCGTCGCGGTAATGACGCAGACTGCAACAGTACTCAGTATGGTTTTAAACGGGGTCATCAGAGTGCTCCTCGCAAAGATCATCTCATCGTCAGCTCATGCGGCTAGCGTCGATGCCGGGCTTGCAAGACTTTGTGCCCAGTCGTTAGTGGCCAGCGTGGAGAAACACTTAGCGCCCTTCTCATTGGTGAGGCATGCTAATTTGTGCATTGCAGCAATACGCATGCTGCAGCGCGGTTCGGCCGCGCGGCAGAGCGCTTCACCCGCTCGGTGAAAAGGCACTACCCGAGTGGGTGAGGTCTCCACCGGATATTGTGCCGCATTAGGCGTTGAGGCTCTGGGATGTCGCGAGTTTGGCGTCTATAAGCGGGCCAGGCTACACCGGCGCTTGCCGTCCCCCGTCGCGAGAAGAAAACAGCAATGAATGATGCCACCGAAAGCACGGTTCCGTTCGAAGTGACTGATGAGCTTATTGCCGAGCACGGTTTAAAGCCGGATGAGTACACACGGCTGCTCGAGATCATGGGGCGCCAACCGTCGCTAACGGAGCTCGGCATTTTCTCCGTGATGTGGTCAGAGCACTGCTCCTATAAGTCTTCGCGGTTCTGGCTGAAGACGTTACCGACGTCGGGTGCCTGCGTGATTCAGGGGCCAGGCGAAAATGCCGGCATTGTCGATCTTGGCGAAGGCTGGGCGGCCGTCTTCAAGATGGAAAGCCACAATCACCCTTCGTACATCGAGCCTTATCAGGGTGCTGCGACAGGGGTCGGCGGTATTATGCGCGACGTGTTCACGATGGGTGCGCGCCCGGTTGCCAATCTTAATGCGCTCCGCTTTGGCGATCCCTCCCACCCCAAAACGCGCCACCTTGTTTCAGGCGTCGTGTCAGGCATCGGCGGATATGGCAATTGCGTGGGCGTGCCGACTGTCGGCGGTGAGGTGAACTTCGACGCGGGCTACAACAACAACATTCTCGTCAACGCCATGTGTGTCGGCTTAGCACGCACCGACAAGATCTTTTATTCGGCCGCCAAGGGCGTTGGGTTGCCTGTCGTATACGTCGGTTCCAAAACGGGCCGTGACGGCATTCACGGCGCGACGATGGCTTCGGCGGAGTTTGACGACAAGTCGGACGAAAAGCGCCCAACTGTACAGGTTGGCGATCCCTTCACAGAAAAGCTGCTCATCGAGGCTTGCCTCGAGCTGATGGCATCGGATGCCATCATCGCCATTCAGGATATGGGCGCTGCAGGTCTGACGTCGTCCACCGCGGAGATGGCGGACAAAGGCGGGGTCGGGATCGAACTCAATCTGGACCAGGTTCCGCAACGCGAAACCGGCATGACGGCCTACGAGATGATGCTGTCGGAGAGCCAAGAGCGGATGCTGATGATTCTGCGCCCGGGCTCCGAAGCCGCAGCGGAAGCCGTGTTTCGCAAATGGGATCTGGACTTTGCGGTGATCGGGCGCACGACCGACACAGGCCGGATGATCGTGACACACAAGGGGAAAGTAGAAGCCGATATCCCCGTTGCGACGCTCGCCAATTCGGCGCCGCTCTATGAGCGCCCTTGGGTGCCGCACGAGCCGGCAAAAGTTATCCTTCCACAATGGGTGCCACCGCCTGACGCTGGTATTTTGCCGTGCCTCAAGACGCTTATGGGTACCCCGGCGCTAGCCTCGCGTCGCTGGGTCTGGGAGCAGTACGATCACATGGTGATGGGCGACACTGTTCAGCGCCCGGGTGGTGACGCTGCGGTGGTGCGTGTGCACGGGACACAAAAGGGGATTGCGGCCTGTTGCGATGTTACGCCTCGATATGTGGCTGCGGACCCAGAGATGGGTGGCAAACAAGCGGTCGTAGAGACGTGGCGGAACCTGACAGCCGTCGGTGCGGATCCACTCGCAGTCACTGACAATCTTAATTTTGGCAACCCGGAGCGACCCGAAATTATGGGGCAGATCGTCGGTGCCATTAAGGGAATTGGGGAAGCTTGTCGGACGCTCGACTACCCGGTCGTGTCCGGGAACGTCTCCCTTTATAATGAAACAAATGGCGTTGGGATTCCGCCGACGCCGGCCATTGGCGGCGTGGGGCTCATTCCTGATGTCCAAAAAATGGCTTCCGTCGGTCTCAAGCGGGAAGGTGAGCTTCTCGTCCTGATCGGCGAAGAGAAGGGTTGGCTTGGCCAATCGCTCTACCAACAGCACGCTGCGGGAAAGCTCGAGGGCGCCCCGCCGCCGGTCGATCTGGCTGCGGAGCTCAAGGCGGGGCGGCTTGTGCGCGCGCTGATCCGTGAGCGCGTGTGCGATACCGTGCACGACTGCTCGGACGGTGGTTTGTTGGTTGCCGTAGCGGAAATGGCTCTGGCGGGTGACATGGGTGCAGAGCTTTTCGTTTATGAAGGCAAGCTACCGGGTCATAGCGTCTGGTTCGGTGAGGATCAGGGGCGCTATGTGGTTTCTGTTGCTCCGGCGGCGGCTGAAGAAGTTCTCGGCCGGGCGCGTCTGCTGGAGTTGCCAGCCCGGATCGTTGGCCGTACCGGAGGGGCGTCGTTGACGCTGGCGGGTGAGGCCTCATTGCCGCTCAGTGAGCTTCGCGTGGCACATGACTCCTGGCTTCCCAATTATATGGCTGGTGTTTAAGGCTTTTTACTTGGCTTGGCAGTGACGGTGGCTCGCTTTGCTCTAGCGACATCTCTATAATTTGAGGCCAAGGGGTGCTTTGCGCCCGTATGCTAATCAGCTAGAGGAGAAGCGGTACGATATGCCGATGACAGCCAATGAAATCGAGCATCTGATCAAGGAAGCGTTTCCCGACGCTGTCATCGAAATTCGGGATCTGGCGGGCGATGGCGATCACTTCGCTGCGCACGTCGTAACGTCAGCTTTTAAGGGCAAAAACCGCGTCCAGCAGCACCAGATGGTTTACAGCGCGTTGCAGGGACGAATGGGTGGCGTGTTGCACGCGCTGGCATTGACCACGGCGGTGCCCCAAGATTGACTTTAACTGAAGCGACACCCAAGTTCGATGCTGGCGGATTGTCGAGATCCTATCGGCGAATTACGCCGGTGCAGATTTTTAAGGAAGGGCGGAGATGAGTAGCCAAGACGTCAATGACTGGATCCGCAAGCAGATCGCGAATCACGACGTGGTCTTGTTTATGAAGGGGACGAAGCAGTTTCCGCAGTGCGGATTTTCGGGCCAAGTTGCGCAGATCCTCGGTTATCTGGGCGTTGATTATCAAGACATCAACGTTCTCGACGACATGAGTGTGCGTGATGGCGTCAAAGCCTTTTCCAATTGGCCGACGATCCCGCAGCTCTACATCAAAGGCGAGTTCCAGGGCGGTTGTGACATCGTCCGTGAGATGTTCCAGGACGGCTCACTGATGCAGGTGCTCGACGAAAAAGGCATCCTCTACGACAAGTCGAAATTGATGGCCTGATCGGCTGTCATCCGCCTCATATCTGCTCGTTATCTTGACCTCGGGGAGTGCAGTTGTCGCTATTTGCTCTCCCCGGACGTCGTTTCCGTTGAATCGTCCTAATTTTATCCCTCAGCATGCTTTAATGGATGTGGTCGTTTCGACGGCCGCGTACAGTCGCGCGCACTTTCAGGATTGTGGGGAGGACGAACTCAGAGGATGTGGCTTGGAGGCCGGCGTTTTTTCCTAAGCCTGGCTATACTCGGTGCGAGCGTATGTCTTGCGCTTGGGATCACATTGCCGGTCATCCGACTTACCCAATACATGTTCTGGTCGACCCAGCACTCCTTGCTTTCGACTGTCGAGGTTCTGCTTGCTGATGGCCAGCTCTTCCTCGGGCTGACGGTGCTGGTCTTCTCGATTATCTTTCCCGTAGTGAAGCTCTTGTACTTGTTGCTCGTTTCGACGCTTCCACATGAGGAGATTCTTCGTCAGCGCTGGCGTTTGAGGGCTCTCGAATGGCTCGGCAAATGGTCAATGCATGACGTGCTCGTACTGGCGTTGATGATTTTCTTCATCAAGAGCCAGGGTGTTTACGACGCGACGAGCCTTAACGGCGTGTACTTTTTCACCGCTGCCATCGTTCTCATGATCCTAGCCTACGCGTGGCTTCCGGCCGTGGCCAAGGACCGGGCTTTGATCGCTGCGCGCGCTTCCGGCACCGTACTGCCTGACATGACGCCGGCGGGCGCTTCCAGCCGAAGCCAGCTTCCGCAGATTTCAACGCAGGAAAAACCAGTTCAGCGCCGAACTGCGATGCGCAATTTCGTGCTGTCGTTTTTGATCATCCTGGCGACTGTGTTCTTCGCGCTCGGGGTGATCCTGCCCGTCATCCGCTTCACGACGGTCTATGTCTGGACCAATGAACATTCTCTCGCGACGATCATCTACGCACTCTATCGGAACGAGGAGTTTTTCCTTTGCGCCGTTTTGTTTGTCTTTTCGGTGCTCTTTCCGTTCCTGAAGCTGTTCTACCTGCTGACGCTCGTTACCTCTCCAGACCTCAGTCCCGAATTTCGCGACAAGTCGATTTCGACGATGGAATGGCTTGGGCGTTATTCCATGACCGACGTCATGGTACTGGCGTTGATGATCTTTTATGTGAACTCGTCGGGATATACGGAGGCGCGCGTTCTTCCGGGCGTCTATTTCTTTGCAGCCTCGGCGCTTATCACCATGCTCGCTTATGGCTGGGCCAGCACGACTGCACCCGCTCCTTCTCCGTCGGCGAGCAGCCGTGTAGATGTGGAGCCCGACACCGATAGCAGTCGTAGCCCGCAGCGGCGTCCTGCGCAGGTTCCTGAGCTTTAATTCGGAGAGAGAATTGGCGGCGGAGCCGTTAAGTCACTCCGCCGGCCAGAAGAAATATCAGTCTTCGCGATAGACGCGTTCACGACGTTCGTGACGCTCTTGCGCTTCGAGCGAGAGCGTCGCAATGGGCCGTGCGTCCAGACGCTTCAACCCGATCGGTTCGCCGGTCTCCTCGCAATAGCCATAGCTTCCGTCATCGATCCGGGCCAGGGCCGCGTCGATCTTGGAGACGAGCTTGCGCTGGCGATCGCGTGCGCGGAGTTCTAGCGCCCGGTCGGTTTCAGACGTTGCTCGGTCTGCAAGGTCAGCATGCTGCGTTGCATCCTCATACATGCCCGCCAGAGTCTCGCGCGTTTCGCGGATAATCTCCTCTTTCCAGTTTAGTAGTTTCCGCCGGAAATAGGCGCGCTGGCGATCGTTCATGAACGGCTCGTCGTCGCTTGGGCGATAGCCCTCTTCGAGCACTATCGACGACGCCGCAGCGCGCTGCGCGTCTTGGCCGCGCGGGGCATTCTCACCTGCCGTCTTAGTCGTGTCCCGCTTGCTCATCAAAGCCTCCAGGAGCAGATCGTTGACGTTCCTGTACCCATCAACAAGGGCTCCGTGCATGTTTTGTGCCCGGTATGTATGTGAACCTCTGTGACTGTCAAGAATTTGTAGATGGGGCAAGAAATATCGTTGAATTCTGGTGCAGCGCTACAATGCGAAGCGCGCACGCTCAAGGTATTTTTCTGCCCTCCCCCTCACATGCGGGTGATCCCTTGGTGGCATGTTCGCCTGCTGCGCTGGCGTTCTGAGTATTTCGCGGGGGTGGCGTTTTCTCCAATTGGGTCATAAAAGTGGAATTAACGAGGCTGGCAGCTCCGATAGTGGGAAACCGGCCCATATAAGGGATGACCATGAAATTCGAAGGTAGCTCGTCGTACGTCGCGACGGATGATCTGCGTATCGCTGTGAATGCCGCCATCATGTTGGAGCGGCCACTGCTCATCAAGGGTGAGCCGGGAACGGGAAAAACGGTTCTCGCACTTGAAGTTGCGAAGGCGCTCGGGCTGCCGATTATCGAATGGCACGTTAAATCCACGACAAAGGCGCAACAAGGCCTCTACGAGTATGATGCCGTCTCGCGGCTGCGTGATAGTCAGCTTGGAGAGTCGCGGGTTAATGACATCAAGAACTACATCCGCAAAGGCAAACTCTGGGAAGCGTTCGACAGTGAAGTGCGGCCCGTTCTGCTGATCGATGAGATCGATAAAGCAGATATCGAGTTCCCCAACGATCTTCTTCAGGAACTCGACCGGATGGAGTTTCACGTCTACGAAACGGGGGAAGTTGTGCGTGCCGCGCAACGCCCCGTCGTCATCATTACCTCGAACAATGAGAAAGAGCTCCCCGACGCCTTTCTGCGGCGGTGCTTCTTTCATTTCATCAAATTTCCGGACCCGGACACGATGCGTGAAATCGTGGATGTCCATTTTCCCAATCTCAAACAACAGCTCGTTTCGGAGGCGCTCCGGGTATTTTACGAACTCCGTGATGTTCCAGGCGTGAAGAAAAAGCCGTCGACGTCAGAGCTCCTTGATTGGATTAAGTTGCTCTTGAACGAGGACATCGGTCCGGAAACGCTACGTGAAAGCGATCCACGCAAGCTCATTCCACCGCTTCACGGGGCCCTGCTCAAGAACGAGCAGGATGTTCATCTGTTCGAACGGTTGGCGTTCATGGCGCGGCGCAAGGGCGAAGCTTAAGGCGTTTGTCTGCCCTGGACTACATCTTAAACATACGCACAAGCGCGCTCATCCTACGTTCAGGATCAGCGTGATATTTCTTTGCCATCACAAGTTCTTGAGAGCCAAAGGAGCTCAATACTCGGATGGCGGGAGAAATTATCCGTAACAGCATCATTCTGATTGTCGGCTTAATCGTGATTGGAGCCGGGATCCTCGTGTTACTGCCAGCTTGAAGGTCGAACGTGCGTTGTAGTGCATATCCGTCGCTGGATCTTGCACTGCGTCACGACATTAGCGACTTATGGGGAGGTATGAGCGAGGCCTTCTATTGAGACTCCCCCAAATTTCCCGAGACACCCGTTTCACGCTAGAGCACGCCGGTGCGTATGTTGGCGACTTGATCACGCCCACTCTGCGGTTGGGTGTGACCGGGCTTTCGCGTGCGGGTAAGACCGTTTTCATCACGGCCCTCGTCAAATGTCTCTGTGAGGGTGGTGCCAATCCACCTTTCGCTCGGCTCTCCGGTATCGAAGGATTTCGCGCCTATCTTGAGCCGCAACCGGACGACGATGTCCCGCGCTTCCAGTATGAGGATCACCTCAATGCGCTTCAGAGTGAACCGCCTCATTGGCCGCAAAGTACGCGCCGTATCAGTGAACTGCGGCTTACGTTGGAGTGGCCTTCGCGCGGCGGTCTATTCGAGTTTCTCGGACTTTCTCAACGGTTGCATATCGACATCGTCGATTATCCGGGTGAATGGCTGATTGATCTGGCGCTGCTGGACCAATCCTATCAAGAGTGGTCCCAACACGCGCTTTATACGGTTCAGCGGCCGGTCTTTTCCGCCTTGGCCAAGCCGTTTCTGGAATTTCTGTCGACCGTTGATCCGGAAGGCGTTGCGGATGAGCAAGTGGCGATCCGAGGCGCGGAACTTTACACTCAATTTCTTCAGTCGGCGCGAAATTCAGGCACGCCCTGTGCTGGACTTGGCCCTGGTCGTTTTCTTTTGCCGGGGGATCTTGAGGGGTCGCCACAGCTCACGTTCTTTCCCACGAAGACGGAAGGCGGCGCGGTTGAGTCTGAAAGCCTCCTGGCGCTACTCGAAAGGCGTTTTGCCAGCTATCGCAAGAATATCGTCAAACCGTTTTTTGAAGCACACTTCAGCCGGATCGACCGTCAGATCGTCCTTGTCGATGTGCTCAGTGCTTTAAACGGGGGGGCAGAAGGGTTACGCGCCCTCGAAGACGGCCTTGAAGGCGTTATGCGTGCCATACGTCCGCGTTCGGAGAGTTGGCTGGCCTATATCCTGGGGCGACGTATTGATCGCATCGCCTTCGCCGCAACAAAAGCCGATCACGTGCACCGCAACGCTCATAGGCAATTGGAAGATATTCTTTCCAACTCGGTCTCTCGGGCTGCAAAGCGCGCGGAAGCAGCGGGAAGTGCTTTCCAGTGTATTGCTTTGGCCGCTCTGCAGGCGACAACCGATGTTCATAAGGACATTCAAGGGGAGCACCTTTTTGGAGTGCGTGGGATACCGGAAGCTGGCGAGCGGATTGGTGGGAGAACGTTCGATGGTTCACGCGGCGCCGTCGTATTTCCCGGTGACCTCCCGGAAGATGCGCTTGACGCTTTTGATGAGGATCGGGCCCGCCCGGAACATTTTGGGTTCGTAAAATTCAGGCCGCCGACGCTTGAGTGTCGGGAAGCCGGAGCCCAGGTAAGCGCCTGGCCGCACATTGGGCTAGATAAGGCTTTTGCGTTCTTGTTCGAGGATCATTTGCCATGACCGGTGGTGCACGCGGAGGACGAAAGCCACAAGCCTTCGACCCCGACGATCCCGATTTCATCGTTACAGAAGAGATTCCGCAAAGGCAAAGCGATGCCGGCGGGGCGCCTTCAGATGCGACAAACACGGATGCCGGTGACACCAGCGTTTCTTCACTTCGGACGACGACGCGTAGGAGCCTTGGCTGGGGAACCTTGTTGCTGGGCTCGCTTGTGAGCCTCGGGCTTCTCGCCGCCACGCTTTGGGTAACGGACTTTGTCACCGCCACCCTGGCGAGAGACGATTGGGTTGGCTGGCTCGCGCTTGGACTTGCGTCTTTGGCAGCGCTAGCGGCAACAGCACTCATTCTTAGAGAGCTCATTGGATTTTTCCGCATGGCGCGTCTGGCGCGATTGCGCCGCGATGCGGAAACGGCTTTGCGCACGCGCGACGCGGCGATGGAGCGACGCGTTGTCCAAAGCCTGAAGACCCACGTGGCGCGGTCGCGAGACGGCCGCTGGGATGTTCGGCGGTTTCGCGAAGAAGAACGTCACATGCGGGCACCGGGAGCCTTGCTTAGCTTAGGGGAGCGGGTTCTTCTCGCTCGGCCAGACGCTCAAGCCCGCCGGCTTGTGTATGAATCCGCGCGCCGCGTCGGGGCTGTAACGGCTCTTGTTCCGATCGGGTTTATCGTTGTGGGGTTCGTACTTTTTGAAAACCTTCGCATGGTGCGGCGGCTGGCGGGCGCTTACGGGGGGCGTCCAGGGTTTTTCGGGGGCCTGCGTTTGTTTGGCTGGATTATCGGGCATATGGCGGCGACGGGCGTGATCGCCTTGACCGATGACCTTTGGGGTCAAGTGCTCGGGCAGGATATGCTTCGCCGGATATCTCGGAAATTGGGGGAAGGTGCCTTTAATGGCGCCATGACAGCACGGCTTGGGGTTGCGGCGATTTCAGTCTGTCGACCGGTTCCCTTTACCGAAACCAAGCCGCCGCGGGCTCGTCACATTTTTTATGAGGCTTTTCCAGAGCTACGACCGGCCTTCGGCGCAAAGGGCACATCCAAAAACCGCGACAGTCAGGGGGAAGACTAAACTTTTGGTCGCCGTGGCCTGATTTTCCTAAATGGTACACCCTCACGACAAGCGTGACTTGTGTGCAACTGAGGCGAATCATTCAGGCTTACAAATAGTAGGCGCCTATTTCCTCATTGTCATTATTCTGCATAAGTCGTGGGCGAGCGGTGATTGTGTTGGGAGGAAGCCTCACATCGCTTTGGGACCTTGGGTTGCGTTGCATCGCGTGCTCCGCGCTTAAGAGTAGAGTAGACGGGAGAAGGTAAATGCATAAGTTTAGCTTAGGCGCGCTGGTCGCAGCCGGCCTTCTGGCAGGCGGCCTGACATCCGGCAGCGCATCCGCGGCAGATCTTGGGGGAGACTGCTGTGCAGACCTCGAAGAGCGTGTTGCAGAACTCGAAGCGACCACGGCCCGCAAGGGTAACCGCAAGGTGTCGCTCACAGTCTCCGGCTGGGTCGGGCAGCAGGTGATGTTCTGGGACGACGGTGTAGAATCCAACACCTACGTAACAGACCTGGGCACCACGCTGGGTTCTCATTTCAAGTTCACTGGCCAAGCACAAATTTCGTCAGAGTGGAGCGCCGGTTACGTGCTGCACATCGAAGCGATTTCGAATGACAGCTTGGGTGTCAGCCAGGACGTTCCCAACACGGGAGGCTCGGTTCTCGGCAACAGCGCGCAGCTTCTTCAGTCCTACTGGTTCTTGAAGAGTGAGCGTCTGGGTAAGCTGTCTGTCGGTCAGCAATCTCAGGCCTCTGACAACGCGGCGATCCTCGTGGACGGTTCGGGCTCACTGGTTCCGGCGAACTGGGTGGCGTTCGACGTCAACAGCTTCTTCATCCGCGATAGCGCTGGCAACCTTACGGACGTTACCTGGGGTGCGGCCGGTCCTTGCCATGGCATGGGCGGCGCTTGGGGTGACTGCAACGGCCTGACAACGAATTCCGTTCGCTACGACACGCCCGTATTCGGCGGCTTCTCGGCGTCTGCTTCCTGGGGCGAAGATGACTTCTGGGATGTTGCCATCCGCTACGCCGGCGAATTCAGCGGCGTAAAGATCGCTGCAACTGCTGCCTATAACCAAGTTACCGATGCGGGCATGGGTGCTGGTAACAATGAGACGCTGAGCTATTTCCAGGCCGGCCTTTATTTGCAGCACATGCCTTCAGGTTTGTTTGTTCTCGGCAACTACGGATATCTCGAGTCCGAAGACTTTGCTGAAGAATCCGAAACTTGGTACGTCAAAGCTGGTTGGCGCACGCGCTTTAACTCGCTTGGCCACACGGTCTTCTACGGCGAATACCTGAACAATCAGGCTGATGATCTAGCAGGCGGCCTTATCAAGGATCCTTTTGCTGGCTTTAACGCCACGAGTTCAGAACTCGATGTCTGGGGTCTGGGTGTCGTGCAGGAGATCGACGCAGCTGCGATGTCAGTCTGGGTCAAGTATCGTAACCTTGAGTATGATGATAACTCGGGTGTCGGTTACGATGACTTCCACTACGTCGGTGCAGGTGCTCTGATCTCCTTCTAATCAGAGCGCAAACCACCAGAAGCGAATAACGTTGAAGCGGTTCCCAGATTTTGGGGACCGCTTCTTTCTATTTTAGAGCGCGGTGATTGTTTTATGGCGCGGGCTCACGGTTTCCCCATGCAAGCTCGATTGTCACGCTGCTCGGAACGTGAGCGATCCATACGATCCTTATGTTCGGCGTCGGAGTTGTGCAGTTCCATTTCTTTATTCGAAGCGAGATCCGTCATAGCGCTGCGCTATTCGCATGTGCGCGCAGTGCGTTCTGTCGTAAGAGACACTCTCGTTAGCTGGCCTGCATGACGTCCTTGTTTCCGTGCTCACATGCCGAGGTGTGCATTTGTGCATCACTTTTCGGCTTTTCAGGACGTTCAAGCACCTTCTGCGGCATACGCCATGCTCATATTTTGCACAGCATTCCGCATTTATTACCCAACTCTTAACCGATTTGAGTCTGTCGTTGATGTTGCCGGTTGGTTTTCTCTTTTTCCTTCGGCGCCAACGCGTTGCGTGATTTTCGTTTGAAGCGACTGGTGAAACTCCTCAAACGTTATGTTGCTGCCTTGCCACTATTTCATCCACCGGCGATTTAATTCACCACTCATTGTTTGTGGCGGGAATGAGAATCAACCAACCTCCGGGCAAGCGGTATTGCCATCTTTAGATTGATTTGGATGCCGCGTTACGAGAGCGCGGCATAGTTTTGCGTTTGTGTATTCGGCGTCCGCCATCTTGAAGCCAACGCTGACTAGGAGACGGTCAATGAATAAATTTAGTCTGAGCGCCCTGGTGGCCGCCGGCCTGTTAATAGGCTGGCTGACGCCGAGCGCGTCGGCTGCAGACCTTGGGGGAGACTGCTGCGCCGATCTTGAGGAGCGCATTGCTGAACTCGAGGCCACGACAGCCCGTAAAGGCAACCGCAAGGTGTCCCTTACGATTTCCGGCTGGGTCGGACAGCAGGTGATGTTCTGGGACGACGGTTTGGAATCCAACACTTACGTCCACGACCTCGGCACCACGCTGGGTTCGCACTTTAAGTTCACTGGCGGCGCTCAGATCAACTCTGAGTGGAGCGCTGGTTATGTGCTGCACATCGAAGCGATTTCCAGCGACAGTTTGACGATCAGCCAAAATGTCGACAACGGCCCGGCGGCTCTCACCGGTCGCCCGCAGGATGCTCAGGTTCTTCAGTCCTACTGGTTCTTGAAGAGCGAACGGCTCGGTAAATTGGGCGTCGGTCTTCAATCTCAGGCGACCGACAACCTCGCAATTCTGGTTGACGGCTCCGGTTCGCTGGTTCCAGCCAACTGGGTGGCCTTCGACGTCAACAGCTTCTTCATCCGTGACGGTGCCGGTAATCTTACTGACGTTACGTGGGGTGCTGCTGGGCCCTGCGCCGGCATGGGTGGTGCCTGGGGTGACTGTAACGGTATTCCCCGGAACGTCGTTCGCTACGATACGCCGACCTTCGCCGGCTTCTCGGCTTCGGCATCCTGGGGCGAAGATGACATGTGGGATGTCGCTGCGCGTTACGCGGGCGAGCATGGTCGCCTTAAGTTGGCTGCCGCCATCGGCTACAACGAAACGACCGACATGGATATGGGCGCTCTCAACAACGAGACGACGCGTTACTTCCAGGCTGGTCTCTACGTTCAAGATATCTCTTCTGGCCTGTTCGTGCTGGGTAACTACGGATACCTGGACTCGAGTGAATTCAGCGGAGATTCACAGACTTGGTACGTCAAGGCCGGTCTGCGTCGGAAATGGCACGCACTTGGCCACACCGTGCTTTATGGTGAATACCTGAACAACGAAGCAGATGGTACACGCTTCGTAGCTGACCCTGGCGTAGCTGGTTTCGGTATCCCGTCTGACTCCGGTCTCGATGTCTGGGGCCTGGGCGTTGTTCAAGAGATCGACGCCGCCGCTATGTCTCTGTGGGTCAAGTATCGCAACCTCGAGTATGATGATAACTCGGGCGTTTCCTACGACGACTTCCACTACGTTGGCGCGGGTGCTCTGATCAACTTCTGATCCTAGACACGCAGCTATACATAAACGAGAAGCCGCTCATTTGGGCGGCTTCTTTGTTTTGTGATAGGGGTCGATACCCTGTATTCTTGATGCGTTCTCAGTTTTGTATGGCAAGGTGCGATAGCTCGTGTTCGTAGACTTCTTCCATCAACTCAAGGCAGCAAAGGTGCCCGTCACTTTGCGCGAGTACCTCACTTTGATGGAGGCTCTCGCGGCTGATCTTGCCGGTCGGCGGGTGGAGGATTTCTATTATTTGGCGAGAGCAACTCTCGTGAAAGACGAGCGCCATCTCGATCGCTTTGACCAGGTCTTCGGACAAACCTTCAAAGGCTTGGAGACATTGTCTGACGGCGTGACTGAAACCGAGATCCCGGAAGAGTGGTTGCGATCTCAAGCGGAACGTTACTTTACCGAGGAAGAGAAAGCCCAGATCGAGGCGCTCGGTGGCTGGGAAAAGATTATGGAGGAGCTGCGCAAGCGGCTGGCCGAACAAAAGGGACGTCATTCCGGCGGCTCGAAGTGGATTGGGACCGGAGGTAAGTCACCGTTCGGCGCGGATGGGTATAATCCCGCCGGCGTTAGAATTGGTCAGAAGGGCAACAGGAATTTTCGTGCCGTCAAGGTCTGGGATAAGCGCGAGTTTCGCGATTTCGATGACACGCGGGAACTTGGGACCCGGAACATCAAGGTGGCGCTCAGGAAGTTGCGCCAGTTTGCTCGCGCGGGCGCTGCGGAAGAACTCGATCTTGAAAGCACGATCCGCCACAGCGCCGATAAGGGCTATATCGATGTTCGGTTGCGCCCGGAGCGCCGCAACGCAATCAAGGTACTGATGCTTTTTGACGTCGGCGGGTCTATGGACTGGCACGTCCAAGGCGCCGAGGAACTGTTTTCAGCCGCCCGGAGCGAGTTCAAACATCTTGAGTACTACTACTTCCACAATTGTCCTTACGAGTTTGTTTGGCGGGACAACGAACGTCGTTGGACGGAGCGCACACCAACGTGGGACGTGCTTCATACTTATCCTTCGGACTACAAAGTGATCTTCGTCGGAGATGCCTCGATGAGCCCGTACGAGGTCAGTATCGCCGGCGGCTCTGTTGAGCATATGAACCCGGAAGCTGGCGCCGTCTGGCTTCAACGTGTCCGGGATACCTTTCCCAGCTGTGTTTGGCTCAACCCTGTAAGCGAAGATGTTTGGGATTGGACGCCGTCCATCAAAATGGTCCGGCAGCTAATGGGGGGACACATGTATCCCCTTAATCTGGATGGCTTGGAACGGGCTATCCGCGAGTTGATGCGGTGACCGTGTCGCAACTTTACGTAACGAAAAGTTACTTCTCAGCCCTCTGAAATGGCGATTCTGGGGAAGGTTCGTGGCTTGTTCGCCCATACTCATTGACGCCTTCAAGGAGCTAGGGCAAACCTTTGCGACGCCTAAAATTCTCGGAGGACCTCCCATGTCTGCTCGGTTGGTGATGAGCGCATTTCTCGTGCTCGGGCTTGCAGCCTGTTCCTCCGCAGGTGGCGTGACCACGGGCTCACTGATTGGTGGCGATGATCAGAAAGCCGCAGCGGCTGCGCCCCAAGTCAGCAATGACCCAACAGCACGCGCACTGCAGGTAGGGAGCCTGTCAGCCCGGGCGTCCAAATGCGGCTATAACTTTGATGCTGCGGCCTTGAAGTCGAATTACCTCGCGTATGAAGCCGCACAGGGCGTTCAAGTCACGGATCTTGGCCGGCTCGAGGTGATCTACGAGACGGGTTACAACGGCGTCGGGAAAGCCGCGGCAGCTGACCCCAATTACTGCAATGCCACCCGGACGGCGCAGATCAAGACGGATCTCGCACGGCATCTCGCGGGAGATTATTCTGCACCGCCTCAACAGGTTGCAAGGGCCGAGGAGCAGGGTTTTCTGGGCGGGTTCTTTGACGGCGATACCGTCGATAGCGGCCCATCATTTGGCTCTGAGAGCTGGTGGGAGAGCCAGCGCGACAAGCTTCCCTAATTGCATTGCTATTTGCTGGCGCGCATCTCGCTCGGCTCTACTCTTAGCGAACCCGTCGAATTGGGCGCGAGGGACTTTTGCAGCAATTACTGTGGCTGGAAACTCTGCTGAAGGCGACGGGCGGGGCTGTGTTGCTGCTGCTGCCGCTGACGGCCTGTCGCATACTGGGACTTCCTAAGCCTCAAACGGGTTTTTGGCCGCGCCTTCTCGGCGCGCTGCTTCTTGGTGTTGCTGCGGCATCTTACGCCGAGGGTGTTGGCTGGCGTGGCATCGGGCCTACGGGCTTAATCCTTATTAACTTCATCTCGGCTAGCGCGATCTTCGCGCTCTTGGTCCTCCAACGCGCGGCAGAGACTGCCCGTGGCCGGCTGGTGCTGAGCGTACTCGCCGGGTTGCTTGTGCTGCTGAGCCTCTTGGAAATCGCTCATATCTAGCGCACCCCAGCGGCTGCACGGCGTTTCCTTTCCGGGTTGTGTGTACGCGTGACGCGACGGCATGAAGTTTGCCGGGTTCATGGGCAGATGTTCCAAAGTAATACGGACAGCCCCCATGTACGCCTTCGCTTCCGCAGACAGCTTTTTCGGCTCCTCTAATTTCGATCGCGCCGATAGCCCGATCTTTACGCGAACTTGTGAAAGTTGCCGTAATCTGCAGAACGGCTCCTGCCTCGGGTCGAGGTGCCACAATCGCAAAGGACAGCGCAAAGGCGCACCACAGTATGAGGCAAGTCTCTTGCTCGAACTTGTTACGGACCGCGCCGAATTTGATGCGCTGGCTGAGGAATGGGCGGAGCTCTATGACCGCTCCGGGGCCTTCAGCAATCCGTTTCTTTCTTTTGGCTGGTGTTGGAACTGGTGCAATCACTTCCTTGGTGAAGGCTCCGGCACGGAGCTGTGCATCCTGACGGGACGTCGGTTCGGACGGCTTGTGATGGTCTGGCCCATGGTGCGCCAGCGTGTTTTCGGAATGACCAATCTGACCTGGCTCGGAGCGCCCGTATCTCAGTATGGCGATGTGCTCGCCGAGAAGTCTTCCGATGATCTCGAATTGCTGGAGATGGGCTGGGACTATCTGCGTCGGGAAGTGAGCGCGGATTTCATCTCGCTTGGACGGGTGCGCGACGACGGCACCATCACGCCGCTTCTAAAGAAGCTCGGTGTACAGGTTACGCGACAGGATTCGGCGCCTTACGTCGATCTGGCGAGCGCGGACAGCTTTGATGCTTACGCGGAACGTTATTCGTCCCGTCATCGGAAAAAGCGCCGGCGCTCGCTGCGGCAGCTGGAAGAGAAAGGCGTTGTCAATCACGCGTTTCATTACGACGGCGCCGAGGCGCGCGTGCTGACGGAGCGCATCATTGAGATGAAGCATCGTTGGCTCAAGGAAAAAGGCATCGTTTCGAGCGGGCTGTCAGATCAGCGGACGACAGCGTTCTTCGCCGACGTTGCCGAAGGGGTTGGCGGGTATTCTACGGGTTGCCGTGTCATCGCGCTTACCTGTGGCGACGAGCTCGTTGCGGGAGAGATTTCCTTCGCGAGCAAAGACAACGTCAGCGGCCATATCGTTGTGTTCAACAGCGACTACGACAAGCAAAGCCCTGGGCTGCTGATGACGGAAGATAATCTGCGGCTCTGCAAAGAGTTTGGCTATGAGCGTTATGACTTCATGGGCCCCTGCGAGCAGCACAAGCTGGACTGGGCCGATGGTGTGGTTGACATGAACGACTATGCGAAGGCTTCAAGTCTTCGCGGCTATCTCTGGGTCAATGGATATCTCGGCTGGGGCCGCCCGCGCCTCAAGACGCTCGTGAACTCAATTCCACCGGGCGTTCGAGCCCGGGTCGCAAAGCTGCATCCGGCGCTTGCTCGGTTCGCTTAAGGGATCGCCCAATATTCCGCAAACGTCGGTGTCCGTAACACGGCATTACCCGCCCAATACGTTGTTACGTCCAGCAACGATTAGGCGTTCTTACTCTGTATCTAATGGACGTTGTTAGCCATACCTGCCGCTAGCCCGTGCTCGCGTTGCGCATGCCGCCTATGGTTGCGGCGCGAAGACCCATCATTTCTAGTGGCCTGGCAAATACGGAGGATGGACTTATGACGTCGACGTCCGTGGCCAATTACGTTTTGGCAGCTCTCATTTTTTCTCTGGTTGCTACGGGCAACGCCTCAGCAAAATCGCAATCGATCACTGAGGATGAAGCCAACGCGATCGCGACTAACGCCTACATTTATTTTTATCCCATCGTCACGATGGACGTTACGCGCAAGCAATTGACGAACCTGAAGCCTGACTCCGGATCGTATGGTGGACCGCCTAACTGGTTCGCGAACGTCCGCGCGTATCCTAAAGCGGAAGACAGGGGCGTCGTGCGGCCCAATTTCGATACGCTTTATTCCAGCGCATGGCTCGATCTCAGCAAGGAGCCCGTCGTTATATCGGTTCCAGATACCGACGGCCGTTATTACCTGCTTCCCATGCTCGATATGTGGACGGACGTGTTTGCATCGCCGGGTTGGCGGACCACAGGCACCGAAGCTGCAAATTTCCTCATTGCACCGCCAGGGTGGCGGCCGGATCTGCGGGATCGGTTTGCGGAAGAATTCAAGCTGCCGGAAGGCACGCAGCGGATCGACGCGCTGACGCCTCATGTCTGGGTCATCGGACGCACCAAGACGGACGGCCCCTCGGATTACGAGGCCGTCCACAAAATTCAGGACGGCTTTAAGGTCACGCCTCTGACGCAGTGGGGCAGAGAGACAAAAGTGCCGGAACATAAGATCGATCAAAGCGTCGACATGAAAACGCCGCCAAAGGAGCAGGTCGATACGATGCCCGCCGGCAAGTACTTTGCCTATGCTGCCGAGCTGCTGAAGGAAAACCCACCCCATGGCACGGACCAGCCGATCCTGGCGCGGATGAAACGGCTGGGTATCGAACCCGGCAAGAGCTTCGACATTGCGAACGTTGATCCCGTCATCAGAACGGCGTTGGAGAACGCTCCGAAGGCTGCACGGCAGTTGATGGATTGGAAGTTGCCGACGCTTGCCCGGGTAGCCAATCATTGGTCGTTGAACACTGACACGATGGGCGTCTATGGGAATTACTACCTGAAGCGCGCAATCGTGGCTCAGCTCGGTCTCGGCGCCAATGTGCCGGAGGATGCGATCTATCCGCTCAGCCTGGGCGATAGCGAGGGCAAGCCCCTCGACGGCAGTAACGCCTACGTTCTGCATTTCGACAAGGCGGATATCCCGCCGGTCGATGCGTTCTGGTCAGTAACCCTTTACGACAAGGAGGGCTTTCAGGTCGCCAACAGTCTAAATAGGTTCGCCATTTCGAGCTGGATGCCATTGCAGCGGAATGCCGATGGATCTCTCGATCTGTATTTCCAGCGCGAGAACCCCGGCAAGGACAAGGAAGCAAACTGGCTGCCGGCACCAGAAGGGCCGTTCAACCTGACGATGCGTCTGTATGCGCCGAAGACGAAAGCACTGACGGGTGAATGGACGCCGCCGGCGATCAAGAAGATGGATGCGATTCCCAGTCTTGCGATTCAGTGAGGCAGAGTCGGGACACTGTGACTTCAATGGTCACAGTGTCCAGTTGCGGCGTGAAGTCAGCTTTGCACGGGCCACTGCTCGGCAGATCTGGAGATGTTCAGTTACTCGGGACCTAAGACCTTTTTGACGCGATCGCGGAGAAAGAGTCCGACAGATAGACCCAAGCCGATGATGCTGATGAGCGCGAGCCAGTACGACGTATTCGTGGCTTCACCGCTCGCAGCGGAAACAATGCGCTCCTCCACATTTTCAAGCGTTTCACCGATCAGATACTCGGCGTCGAGTGTGCCGTCAGGCGTCACGGTACCAACAGCGATCACGGGACCGCCAGGCACAAAACCGCGAAAGCGTCGTGCACGGGTCCACGTTCCCGGAGGTTCCGTTGTTCTTGCTTGGGTGTGGTCCCATTCCGAAATCACGGGATCGTTTGACCAACTTACGCGGGGCGAGAAAGTGTAGTTGGGTCGCGCAAGGCGCATTGCCCCAGTGGATGTGTCGATGCGGAATGTCTTTTTCCAGCTGGTTTCTTCTTGCCAGGTTCTGGTTTGGTGTCTGCCACCACCGTGGTAGGACTCTTCCACGTAGGCGACAAAGTGCTGGAATATCGGTTCTTCATCACGCGCGATCGTTCCTGTTAGCACGGCCCGTGTGCCTGATGGCTGTCCGACTGCATCCGGCAGGGCTGCCAGATCGCTTTTTACGGTTTCGGCCTTCGATGTCACTCCGTAGTGATCGGCCGCCGTGCCCGCGAGAATGATCAGGAACATCAGCGCAAACATTCCGTAAGCAATCAGATCATTACCGAGGTTATCCGTGAGGCGGTCCCAAGTGCCTACTCCGGAAGAATTGTCAGGTGCTGATTGTCCGGGATCGCGACTTTGCATCGTCCTGCGGCTTTGGAGGTAGAGTGTTTCGTTACGCTCCTTATACGCCTTTTTTCTTCTTTTGCGTGCCGGCAGGTCGAGAATTAGCGTGGGACGTGTTTAGCGCCACGGCGGCGCGAATGAGTGCCCTCAGTGCCTTTTCGTCAATCTTGTCGCCTTCGTGGATATCGATGGCACGCCTCGCATTGCCTTCGAGGCTGGCGTTGAAGAGGCCTGACGGGTCGTCCAACGACGCGCCCTTGGCGAAGGTCAACTTCACTTTGTCCTTATAGGTTTCGCCGGTGCAGATGATGCCCGCGTGCTCCCACACTGGAACGCCATTCGGGTTCGACGGCTTCCGCCATTTCACCTCTTCGACGATTTCGGGATCGGCCTTTTTGATGACGCTGCGCACCCGCGCGAGCATCGCGCCGCGCCAATCATCGAGAGCTTCGATTTTTGCGTCGATGAGTTGGGAGGGGGAGGGTGTGGGGGAATTCATTTCCTCACAGCAGCAGTCGTTTTTTTCGTTCACCTGCACGAAGGGAGCCGGCCGGTACCAGTGGCTGACGTCGTCTATCGGCTATTCACGTGGTTCATCACTTTTGGGAATGCTTATATTGAAATGCGTTCCGGCAATGGAGGGAATTCGTGTGCCTTCCCTACAAACGATCCGGAGCGTGATCATTCCACAAAGTGTCACGGTATCAAGCGCTGCTTGGTGTATCTCAGTATCCGACAAGCGACTGGTTCCGTGAAAGAGAGCACTTCTAATATTATACAGCCTATCCCACTCCTTTCGTAAGTGATTTTGCCCAAGGCCTGCTAGTAAACGCTTAACACCTTGACGTAAGCTCAACCGGAAGAGCCCGGTCTGAATTGCCCGAGCTACTTCCGCGCGCTCATCCGCGGTTCCTTTCTGAGATGTCTGGGCGGAGATAGCCAATTTCTGAATTAGGTCACGTTGTGCCACGCTCCATTTTTCGTTCTGGCTCAGTTCTTCGACGGCAGAAAAAGCCAGAACCATCTGTGACAGAGGTTCCGAAGTCATCAGTGCGAAATTCAGCAAGCGCACGGCGTTTCTTGCATCCCCAAAGTCAATGCTGACATTTTGGTCTAAGTCCTGAAGTGCCGACAGGAAATGCTTGGGATCTGCTGTCACTGTTCCTCGGATACTGATCGTTGGAATCCGAGTATTGTCATCGTCTGGTAATATCGCGAGACCGTGCACATTTGGCGCGACGCGTTCGTGTTCCTGTATTATTCCCTTTGATCGGGCAAATTCTTCGCTAATCCAGGATGTGGCTTTGTCTTCGCCAACATCGACGCCTAATCGCGTCGATAGAGCCGCAAGTTGCACAATAGAACGCAACCGGCCTCCAAACTGTCTTGCGTGATGTTCTTTCGAGAACCCGCGCACGCTTAGAACAATCCACCGCGATCTGTTTAGTGGCTCGTCTTTGTTTTGCGAGGTTATAGTGACTTCCTTATTTGCCACTACGAGATTTAAGCTCGTGGCCTCTGTCGTGAAACCCTTTGCGGTACGCACAAGTAGCCTGACACGGAACCCACTCGCGTCTGCCATACTTAAGCCCCTTTCTTGCCGCGCATGCCTTGCGCGTTATCCCTCACATCTTCTCCCCCGGCAATTTACTCGCTTGTTTCACCCAATCCGCGAATTGGGTTTCGTCGAGTTCGTCGTGCTCGTAGATGTCGAGATAGCGCACGTCCTTTTGCTTGGATGTGCCCGGCGGCACGGGCTTCAGCGATGCGCCGCGGAAGAACGCCACTTTGATGTATTTCGTGAAGCAGTGGAAGCTGAGGAACCAACCGTTGTCTTCAAGACCATAGAAGGGTGAGTTCCATTTGACGGCCTTGCTGACGTTGGGGACGGCGCTTTCTATGAGTGAGTCGAGACGGCGGCCAACCTCGCTTTTCCATTCCGGCATCGCTGCGATGTAGGCCTGGACGGGCGCATCACCATAGCCCTTGGCGATTTGAGGATTGCCGCCTGACAGCAGGACGACTTCGCCGGGCTTCGGTTTCGGCATCGCCTTGGGCGGTTTGGTCGTTTTCTTGGCTGCGGGCTTCTTCGCGGCCGTCGCTGATTTTTTGGGTGTCTTGTCAGCCATCCGCGATCATCCCTGCCCGACGGTTTGCCCTTCGCGGCGCCACTTGGCGGCATACGGAGCCACGAACATATACAGGCCGGTCAAAAGGAGCAGGAACAGCGGCGGCAGCGGCGCGTAGACCACGAAGGCGGGAGGTTCGCTTAGCCCCACGGCGACGAAGTTGGCGATGACGGTCGCCGTGAAGATGATGGACACCCAGCGATGAAATTGCCGAATCCAATTGTTCCGGGTCATGCGAAGCTCCTTTTGATTGTGAGGCACCTGTTTGGCGGCGGCATTCATTTCAAGCCAACGGACTTCAGTCCGTCCTCGCCAAAACTTGCTCCAAGTTCGCGAAGAACTGCTGCCACCCCGCTTGAGCGCCGCCGAAAGCCTGCTTCTGATCCGGCCGGAAGCCCGACTGCTCCATGCGCAGGAGTGTGCCTGAGCTCGTGGGTGTGAGTGTAAAGGTCACCACGCTCTTGAGATTGTAGGCCGCATCGTCGTGCGCAAAATTCCAGGTGTATGACAACGCCTTGTTCGGCTCGATGGCGAGGACTTCGCAGTCCAGCACCCCGCCCCAGTCCCCGCGAAGATTGAACTGGTGACCAACGACCGGCTTGAAGTCGTTCTTCATGAGCCATTCCTCAATCAGGTGCGGTTGCGTGAGCGCGCGCCAGATCTTTTCCGGCGGATGGGGGATCTCACGTTCGACAGCGACAGAACGCGTTTCGGTCATTGATCCATCCTTCTCAGTAAGTCTTCGAGGTCGTCGAACCGGCTCTCCCAGAATCCAGCCATCTGGCTTGTCCAGTCGATCAGTGGGGCCAACGCTTCAACCTGGGCGCTGTAATGCGTTTGGCGGCCTTCATGGCGGTCATGCACCAGGCCGGCCTGCTTCAGGATTGCAAGATGCTTTGAGACGGCCGGTTGTGAGATTCCCGCGTGTGCCGTCAGGGCCCCGACGGTCTGCTCTCCGTTGCGGCACAACCGCTCGAAGATGGCCCGCCGCGTCGGATCGGCGAGCGTTTTGAAGAGCTGGTCGGGAGCGTTCGACATTGATATCCATAACTCAGCGGTTATGGATTGACGTATAACCGTTGGATTATACGTGAGTCAAACGGGTGCTAGGAGCGGCACTCCCTACATCGCGGCATCGCGGAGTGGACGCAGCGGTGCGGATGTGACGTCGAGCTTTCTCTGGAGGCGTTCGGCAACCAATATCATCGCGCGTTCCGCCAGCGCGGTAATCGTCAAGAGCGGGCTGACGCCGATCGCGGATGGGGCGGCTGCGCCGTCGCATACGTAAAGCCCATCGTGAACACCTGTGGGTCCCTTTGCCGGGTCAAATACCCGACCGTCGTGTGCGACGACGCCGTTCTCCACCGTGTCACCCATTCCACATCCGCCGAGGGGGTGGGCTATGATCCGGTTGCCGCCGAAAGCCCTCATCGTAAACGGATTGGGGCTGAATACGCCTCCGACGCCTTCGATCAACGCCTTGACCTTCTGCTCCGCTCTTTGGCGTTCCGGTGCGCTGCTGTAGCCTGGCCAGTCGACGATTACGCGGTCGTTTTGAAGTTTCAGGCGGCCGCTGGCGTCGTCATGCGCGACGACGTAGAGGAGCTGTGTCCGGCTCATTTCGTTGCCGTAAATGCCGTCCTTGAGAAGCTTACGGGCACGCGTGATGTTCAGTTGCAGCAAATTCTTGACGGGGGCGAGCCCGGCCATGACGGTCAACATGGTACCGTCGTGAATCCACAACGGCCCATCTTCGTCGCCGAGATCGATCAGCGCCATGCTGTGAGGCCCAACCGTTGCGGCTCCACGCGGGGCCTGAGACGGGAAGCCCGTGGCAATGGCATTGACCGGTTCGTCAAGTCCGCTCGCGATGACGAGGTCGTCTCCGTTCGCTGAAAAATTCTCACCCAGCTTTGTCGAAAGTTTGAGGCCATGCTCCTGCGCGCGCAAAAGCAATTCCGTGGTGCCCAGCGTGCCGGCAGCGAGAACGACGATCGGCGCCTCGATGCGCCTGGGCGCGCAAGCGTTTTCGCCGGACAGATCCTGGACAACGACCGCCCAGCCGTTTGCTGCCTTGGAGATCATCTGGACACGGCTCTCGCAAAGGACCGTCGCTCCATGGTCCACCGCATCGGCAATGTAGGTGATGCCAACCGTGTTCTTCGCACCTACGTTGCACCCCGACCAGCAGTCTCCGCAGTACTTGCAGGCGTACTGCATGACGCCCGCAGCGTTCGGTCCGGGACGATGCGAGATCGTCATGGGCGGCAACTGAACCTTGCAGCCGACAGCTTCGGCCGCCCGGCGCATCCCGGCATATTTGGCAAAGCGCTGCGGATGAGGGACTGGCGCGACGCCCAGCATCGTCTCTGCTCTGGAAAGCCCTTCGCGCAGAAGTCCGTCGCCGATGACCGCCTCAGGCCAGCCGGCCTTACGCAATCTGTTCAGATCGGGTCGCAGAACAACGCCGGCGTTGATCAGCGATCCACCGCCGAGCCCAGATGCGCCGAACACGGTCAGTCCTTTACCAACGGAGAGGTAGTACAGGCCCGTGGGATCACCGAGTCTCGGTGCGCGGCCTGTTAACCGTGTCGTCTTGCGCCGCGCCTTGGCCGTGATCGGAAAGTCGCCGGGACGCCAAAGCCGCCCCTGTTCCAGGATCGCCACGCGCAGCCCCATGCGCGCGAGGCGGGATGCGGCGACGCCGCCGCCGTAGCCAGAACCGATGACGACCGCATCGTAGGCTGGCATCGCATCGCCGATTGTTCTGTTTGCAAAGACCATGAACCGCGTGATCCGTCTTCGGAAAGAACTCGTTCGTCCCTTCCACAAGTAGTTCACGTAGACGCGGATGCCCACCAGTGCGAGCGAATTTGACTAATAGCTTTGTTTTGAGTGGACAAAAATAAACCGTTACCCGGGATATTTTCCGGAACTGCCGACTTAGTACGGAGCGGGCTCGTACGGGGCTGGCCCTTTAGCGCACACCGAGCTTCTTCTGAAGGCTGGAGGACGATGTGGTGTATTGGAACAGCAGCTTCTTATCCGGGTAGATGATGTGGTGTGCTTGCTGTGCCATCAACGCGGCTTCGTGGAAGCCGGACAGGATCAGCTTCAGTTTGCCCGGATAGGAGTTGATATCGCCGATGGCGAAGATGCCCGGCTCGTTCGTCTCGAACTTTTCCGTATCAACCGGAATAAGGTTTTCTTCGAGATTGAGGCCCCAGTCCGCAATGGGACCGAGCTTCATCGTCAAACCGAAGAAGGGCAGCATCGTATCGACGTCGAGACGTCCTTCGCCTTCCTTGGTTTTGATTGTGACGCCTTCAAGCCGGCCGCCGCTGCCTTGTAACGCGGTGACCTGTCCAATTCGCAGCTGCATTTGATCGCCGGCCACCAGCTCGCGCATTTTGGCGACCGAATGCGGCGCGCCGCGGAATTCGTCGCGCCGATGCAAAAGCGTCAGGCTTTTCGCGATCGGCTGAAGGTTTAGGGTCCAGTCGAGCGCAGAATCTCCGCCGCCAACGATGAGAATCTTGCGGTCGCGGAAGTCCTCCATTCGGCGAACAGAGTAGTGGACGGATGTTCCTTCATAGCCTTCGATCCCTTCCAGTGGCGGGCGCTTAGGCGTGAAGGACCCGCCACCAGCGGCGATAACGACCACCTTGGCGAGAAAGCGATTGCCGATATCCGTCTTAAGTAAGAAGCGCCCATCGGGCTGACGCGTTAGCTCGTCGATGCGCTGACCGAAATGGAAGGTCGGTTCGAACGGCTTGATCTGCTCAAGCAGACGGTCGGTCAACTCCTGCCCGGTAACGATCGGAAGGGCAGGAATGTCGTAAATTGGCTTTTCCGGATATAGCTCGGCACACTGTCCTCCGGGCTTGTCCAGGATGTCGATGACATGCGCACGAATGTCGAGAAGTCCGAGCTCGAAAACCGCAAACAGGCCGACCGGACCAGCGCCGATGATCACGACATCGGTTTCGATCAATTCGTTCGCGGCCGACGTATCAATTGCAGCCATGTCTTGCTCGTTCTCTTCAATAGCCTAGCGAAGCAGGGCGCCCCGGTGTCACATCGCAGATGAGATCAAAATTGCTTGGCGGGGACAGAAAGCACAAGTCCATCCAATGCATCCGTCACCTTTATTTGACAGCTCAGGCGGCTCGACTCGCGGACATCGAAGGCGAAGTCGAGCATATCCTCTTCCATCTCCGAAGGTGCGCCAACCTGCTCGCGCCAATCGTCAGAAACGTAGACATGGCAGGTCGCGCAGGCGCAGGCTCCACCGCATTCAGCCTCAATTCCAGGCACGCCGTTCAGTTTGGCTGCCTCCATCACCGTGGTTCCCGGCGTCGCCTCGACGACCTGAGTGCTGCCATCGGGCTGGATGAACGTAATTTTCGCCATAACCGGGCACGGGCTCCATTCGGTTTAAGACTGAGGATCACACGGATGCGCGCCGCTCCTGTCGCCACACGCAACCAGCGGACGGGTAACAGCGCAAATAAGCTTGGGAAGACTTGTTCCACACTTAACGGCCGATGGCCCTGACATCAAGTCCAACGACGGCCGGCGCGGCGGCATGGCGCGCTGCTGAGCGGTGTGATTTTTACGGTCTATGTGCGCTGAGGAAGGCCGCAACGGCTTGAGCCTCGCGCTCGATGACCACGAAGGCTTTATGGCGACTGTCCGGATCGGAAGGGTCAGAAATCGATTCAGCGGCTTGAGCGGAATCTGCAAGTGATCCAGCACCGACCGTCCGTGCCGAACCTTTCAAGGTATGGGCGGCGCGTAGCCACTCCTGCGCCGTTTCGGCACTTTTCAGTTTGCCGAGAGATGTTTCGAGTTGTGCAGCAAACAACTCAAGTATTTCTTTTTGAAGATCTGCATCGCCGAGCGTGTAACGCTGCAAAAATGCGAGATCTATCGCTGGGGAGGGTGTGTCATCCAAAGGAGACATAGACGCTCGGCCTCTCATTCGCTTCCACTTCGGTGCAGGGTTGGGAGGCCTTCAAGCGGACCATCAATTTAGAGGAGCATGCCGCGTGTTTGGTAACTTCTGGTAAACGAGATTGCGCAATTTTGGGTGCTCTGGTGTAGATTTCATTAACTGTGGGTCTGCTCCAAGGAGTCGTGGATAATCTTGGTTTTGCCCAAAATTCCTCCTAGACTCAAACTTTAACGGGGTGTGTGAGTGGGGCGTTCTTCAGGTGCACGGCGAGATTCGTCTGCGTACAACCACGACAAGCTGTTTGAGCCTGTCTGGCTGATTGACTATCCTGCTTCGTGAGGGATTGCTGAGGGACTGCGATTCCATTCGGACGGGCGGATGGCAAAAGACAAGCAAAATAACCTCAAGGGTTCAGGCGCGGCAAAGGCCGACGCCGGCAAACCACGCTCATCAAGCCTAGAGGCGCGATTGGCTACGGTGAGTTCGGCTACGGTTGGCAATACTGCCGTATCCCTGCCGCCGCCTCTGCCCATTCCAACCGGGGAGTTCAACCCCGGTGAAACTAAGGATGTTTCCGACTCGCCTATGACCAATTCAGTTTCCGCAGCGGCGGCGAAATCCGAAACATCTCTGCCAAAGAATTCTCCATCCGAGGGCGACGACGCGCCGGCGAAGCCGCCGCTTCCGCCGCCACTCCAGGATGCGCCTGACGCATCCAGCTCGGCTGCGCCAAAGCGGGAGGATCCGGAGACGGCTCCTCGCCGGCGTGCTGCGCGCCGGCGCCCCGCTGGTCCCGTCCGTGGCCGTATGGCGGCCAACGATGATGCGCCGTCTATCGGCGGGCTTATCTTCGCACTCCAGCAGACGCCATCATCAAAGCCCTTCAAGTACGCGACCATCGCAAGTGTCGTATGGGTCGTGTTGGGAACGGCGTTCCTTTGGTTGACGCTGTCAGCAGACCTTGACCAAGGTGAGACGCTGCTGCGCGTGCTCTCCAAGCCCACAACCTTCCTGATGCTTACGGCTGTAGCGGTTCCGATCGCCGTAATCTGGTTCCTCGCGCTTTTGGCGTGGCGCTCAGAGGAATTGCGTTTGCGCTCCTCAACCATGGCGGAAGTGGCGGTGCGGCTTGCCGAACCCGACCGCATGGCTGAGCAATCGGTGGCGTCGTTGGGGCAGGCTGTGCGCCGGCAGGTCTCCTTCATGAACGACGCCGTGAGCCGTGCTCTGGGCCGCGCTGGTGAATTGGAAGCGCTTGTCCATAACGAAGTTACGGCTCTGGAGCGCTCTTACGAAGAGAACGAACAGAAAATTCGTGGTTTGATCAACGAGTTGTCCAGCGAGCGCGGTGCGCTTGTTCGCACGGGGGACGACTTTGCGGTGACCTTGCGGGCCCTGGGTTCTGAGGTTCCAGCTCTGATTGAGAGCCTTTCGGCACAGCAGACAAAGCTTGCTTCGATCATCCAGGGTGCAGGAGAAAACCTGACGAGTCTCGAATCGTCCCTGGCCCAAAGTGCAGGCAAGTTGGAAACTTCGCTTGGTGCCCGTGCAGAAGAAGTTAAGGGTGTCATCGGTCAGTATACGACCGCTCTTGATAGCGCGCTGACGTCACGAACGGAGCAGCTTCAGGAAGTTCTCGCAGAGCACTCCAAGGAGCTTGGAGCCACGTTGGGCACGCGTTCGGAGGAAATCCGCGGCGCGTTGGAGCATCATACGGACAAGCTCGGCAGTACCCTCGGCGACACCAGCCAAAAAATGCAGGGTATGCTGGAGGACTACACGGCTGGTCTTGCTGCCGCGTTGGGCTCGCGTACTGAGCAGATGCAGCAGGCTTTCGACGATTACATGTCATCGCTCGACGAGTCGATTGCGACAAGGACCGACAATCTCCAGGCGGTGTTTGAGGAATACGCGCGTGCGCTGGACACGACGCTTTCAAATCGCGCCCAGGCCCTCGACACGCAGCTTGTTCAACGTACACGCGCATTGGACAATGCGTTCAATGAGCGCCTGCGCTTGTTTGACGAGTCCGTCATGCGCAGTACGTCAGCCATCGACGAGGCGGTGGGTGAACGTGCTCATGCACTGACAACTGCGCTCGATGCGCACGCCAAAACGTTCCGCGAAACGATCTCCCGGCAATCGGCCGACTTCGACGACTCGTTGGCCCAAGGCATTAACGCTGTTCGCCGTTCGAGCGAGAACATCACGCGCCAGTCTCTCAAGGCGATCGAGGGGCTCGCGAACCAGTCGGATCTCCTCAAGAACGTATCGGAGAATCTGCTCGGCCAGATCAACACGGTTACCAATCGGTTCGAAAACCAGGGCCAATCCATTATGCGTGCGGCCAATGCGTTGGAGAGTGCGAACCACAAGATCGATTCCACGCTGCAGCTGCGGCACACGGAGCTTTCCGATACGCTCGACCGTCTATCAGGGAAAGCTGACGAATTCTCCAACTTCATCGAAGGCTACTCGACGACGCTCGTCGGCTCACTCAATGAAGCCGATGCCCGCGCCCGAGAAACTGCGGAGCAATTGCGCAAGGGTACGGAGACCCAACAGCGCGCTGCCATGGAGGACATTCGGCGCTTCAAGGCCGAAGCCGACGCAGAAAGCACGCGCGCGCTGCAGGACCTTCGCAAGCGCTTTTCGACAGTCTCTCGCGAAGTCACCTCCCATCTCGGCAACCTGTCAACGCAGTTCGATGTGAGTTCCGAAAAATTGCGGGAACGCGCGCAGCAAGCCACGCAGGCTATTGAGGAAGAACAGGCGCGTTTACAAGCGGAACTCGCCAGCATTCCCACGAGCACAAAAGAGAGTGCAGAGGCTATGCGCCGGGCGCTGCAAGACCAGCTGCGTGCCCTCGAGCAATTGTCTCAGCTCACGACGCGGGAAGCCTCTCAGCGCGACGTCTCGACACCGCAAAATGCTGCCCGGCCCGGTGAAGCTGGGGGAGAACGTCGGCTCGCTTCAGAGCGCCAACTTTCGAGCCTTACGTCGAGCCTCGCGCGAGAAATGCAATCACAAGTTCAAACCGCGCATACCCCGGCTCAGGGCCATTCGCAACAGCCTGGCGGTCCTGCCCGGCAAGGCGGTGGTGCAAACCTCCCCGTAGCTACAGGTTCTTCGCCTTCACAGTATGATGCTGGGGGCGATCGCTGGGCTCTAGGAGATCTGCTCAAGCGCGCTTCGGTAGAAGAAGAAGCTAGCGCACCTCATGAGGCTGCCCCGGTCGCACCTCGCAGTGGCCCTGTGCTTCCAGATGTCGAACTGATGGTGCACGCAATCGACCCGGCAACCGCGTCAGCCATCTGGCAACGTTTGCGCGCCGGCCAGCGTGGCATCATGGTACCGAGCATGTACAATGGCGCTGCGCGGTCTGCATTCGATGAGCTGTCTCGCCGCTACCATTCCGACGCGGAGCTACAGCAAGCCGTGAGCCGGTTCCTGGTAGACTTCGAGCGCACGCTGCGCGACGCCGAACAGCGTGATCCCAGCGGGCGGCTTTTGCAAAGTCATCTCGTCTCTGAGATGGGACGGGTGTATCTATTCCTTGGTCATGCGAGCGGGCGGCTGGGTTAAGTCCGTTGCCGTAATCGCGTCTCTGCTTCAGCTGGGCCCAATTCGGATTTCCTAGCCTCATGGCGGACAATGGCAAGCTTCGCATTGATGCCGCAGCAGAGGATTGGCGGCTTGCGCAAGCATTCGTCATCTCACGCGGCGCTAAAACCGAAGCGCGTGTCATCGTTGCCCATATTAGTGACGGCGAGGTCTGCGGGCGCGGTGAGGCCGTGCCTTATGCGCGCTACGGAGAAGACGTCGAAGCATCACTTAATCTGATCAAGTCGTGTCATGCTCGCAGTCGCGAAGAGCTACAATCCGCGATGCCAGCGGGCGCAGCGCGTAATGCGTTAGATTGTGCTTTCTGGGATTTTGAAGCCAAACGTGCGGGCGTTGCTGTCTCCGAATTGGCTGGCGTGCCCGAGGTTCGGCCGGTGGAGACAGCCTACACGCTGTCGCTGGACAGCCCGTCTGCGATGGCGGAGCAAGCCCGACGCGTGGCGCATCTGAATATTCTCAAGCTCAAGTTGGGTGCAGATGGTGACGCTGAGCGCATGCGCGCCGTGCGTGACGCTCGACCTGACGCCCGCATGATCATCGATGCGAACGAGGGATGGGCTGTTGACGCGCTCTCCGGCTTGATGGCCGTTGCGGCGGATGTCGGCGTTGAGTTGATCGAGCAGCCGTTGCCAGCGGGTCGCGATAACGTTCTGAGCCAGGTTCAACGACCCGTGGCTGTTTGCGCTGATGAAAGCGCGCTGACATCTTCCGATCTCGGCCGACTTGTCGGATGCTACGACGCGGTCAATATCAAACTCGACAAGGCCGGGGGACTTACCGAAGCGTTGACGATGCGAGATGCCGCCCGCGCAAAGCGTTTCAAGATTATGGTCGGATCAATGGTGGCGACGTCGTTGGCCGTGGCTCCTGCCCTGATCCTTGCGCAAGGGGCAGATTGGGTCGATCTCGATGGCCCCTTGCTCCTGGCCGAAGACCGGCCGCACGGACTTGCCATTCGCGATGGTTGGATCACGCCCGCGTCTCCCGATTTGTGGGGCTGATGATCACGCTTTTTGGATGTGGAGCTCAATGACATAGCCACCACGCCAGAGACGTGCCATCGCCAAAGCGGCTATGAGCCCGAGCGCCGCAAGGCCAGCCATTCCGAGATAAGCGCCACCGGCGAAGCGCTCATAGAGAACACCAGAGATGAGTGTCGCGATGGCCATTGCGAGCCCCATGCCCACGCTCGCATAAAGCGCCTGTGCCGTACCTGCCAATTTTTCGGGTACCGCTTGCGACATGAAGTGAATGGCAGCGATATGGGCGGCCCCGAATGTCATGCCATGAAGAAGTTGCAGCGGGAAAAGCGCCCAAAGCGGCGGATCAACACTCATGGCGGTCCATCGGATGACGGCGCTGGCGGCTGCCGTGATGAGAAGGCCACGAATGCCGATCCAGGCAACGACGCGACCTGAAAAGGCGAAGAGCACCACTTCCGCGATTACGCCCAATGCCCAGAGCGCTCCTATGATCAGCGGCGTAATACCCTGGCTTGTCCAGTGGAGGGTCGCGAAGGTGTAATAGGTTGCATGAGCGGCCTGAACAGTGCCTCCTGCTATGAGGAACAACACGAAGAGTGGTGTCACAGCCAGTCGTGCGGCCATGCCTAAGCTCAAGGCGTGTGTGCCTTCGCTTTGCGACATATCGCGATCCGCTCTGGGAAGAAAATGCGCCGCTATCAACGTTATTGCGAACGCTGCCGCCAGCATCCAAACCACACTGGAGCTACCTGTTCGGGCAATGACTTCCGCTGCGCCGACGTTGGCCACGACGAACGTCAGCGATCCCCACAAACGCACGCGGCCATAGTCGTAACCTGTCGTCTTCATGCCGTGCAGTGCGATCACTTCGGTCAGCGGCATGGTGGTCGTCATCGCTATCGAGGCCGCAACGGCGAAGATCAATATCGGCCAGAACCCCGACGTCTGGCTTAGTGCCAACGTCGCAGCCACGCCGATCCAGGCGAGCATTATGATGGTCCGGCGATGGTTTGCTGTCCGGTCCGCATAGAACGCGACAGCTGGCGTCACGAGGTCACGCAGAATGTAGGGCGTGGCTGTAATGATCGCGATCTGGCCGACGCTGAGGCCTTGCCCCTTCAGCCACAACGGCATGTAAGGGAGATATACGCCGTAGATGAGAAAGAGGGCTCCGAAGAAAACGGAGACGCGCACCGCATAGCCGGTGGACAGGTGAGGTGGAGTTTGCGGTTTGGGCTTTGCAGGACGGTGCATGCTTAAAATGTGAGGTGTCGCGGGCGATCCGTCCAAATCGGATAACGTTCCAGATTAAACGGCCCGATTTGTAATTAATGTAAAAAGCCGGCCCGGAGTATCTCCGAACCGGCTTTCTTTGCCGAGGTGCGGCCTTTTCGGCGCTCCCAGCCTCCCCCGTCAGCCCCCATCAGATCTACGTTGGCGATCTGAAACTGACGCTGGTTAATCTGCTGGATTGTGCGGGAGATTCAAGTCTAACTGCACAGTTAGTGTCAAAGCGGTTGGGCGGCGATGCAAACAGGTCACATGCAGGTGCGCGTGCCAAGGGCGTGCATGTGGTCAAGCGGGCCTGATCCGTGCCCCAGCTTTTGCTGCGTAGCGCTTTCCAGCGCATGCCAGACAAACTCTTTCGCACATCCTACCGCGCTTCTGAGGTCTTGCCCCATCGCAAGATAGGCTGTGATGGCTGCAGACAGGGTGCATCCAGTGCCGTGGGTGTTTTGCGTTATGAGGCGCGGCCGCTCGAAGATCTGGCAGCCTGCTTTATCGACCAATAGATCGATCGCGACGTCGCCGCTGCCGTGACCACCTTTAATCAGCACAGCGCCGCAGCCGAGCTTCAAGAGCCGGCGGGCCTGATCTTCAACGGCATGGATGTCTTCAACCGGCTGTTCTTGAAGTAAATCGGCCGCTTCAATCAGGTTCGGCGTCAGCAGATCCACGCGCGGGATTAGCTCTTCGCGTAGCGCTGCGATTGCGTCGGCTGCAAGTAATCGATCGCCGCTCGTCGCCACCATGACAGGATCAAGGACAATGGGATGAAGCCGGTAGGTCTCAATCGCGGCGGCGACGGTCTTGATGATTTCCGCGTTGGCCAACATTCCGATCTTGCTGGCATTGACCTTCAAGTCATCAAGGACGGCGGCAATCTGCGCTTTGAGGAACTCGACCGGCGTTGTGTGAACTCCTCGAACACCAACGGTGTTTTGTGCGGTAAGCGCAGTAATCGCAGAAGCGCCGTAAACCCCAAGAACGGTGAAGGTCTTCAGGTCGGCCTGTATGCCGGCGCCCCCGGAACTATCAGATCCTGCAATCGTCAGAGCGACGGCCGGCGTCTTAGCGTGGTCGATCAATTCTCCAAGCTCTTCTTCATGATGTCATGCTGCAACGAATCCGGCGTTGCCCACGCTTCCACCTGTGCAAGCCAAGGGAATGTTTCAAGCATCCATTGACCGAAGAAATTCATGGAGCCAGTTAGGAACAGGACGCCGGTGAGCACTAATAGCACACCCATTCCTTTTTCAACGACGCCAAGATGGCGACGAAAGCGCTGCATGAATGACAGGAATGGTCGGATCGCGACGGCTGCCAGGATGAACGGCACGCCAAGCCCTAGCGAATAAGCCAGAAGTAGACTGACCCCGGCACCAAGTGTCCCTTCATTGGCGGCGACCGCGAGGACAGTTGCCAGAATAGGGCCGACGCATGGGGTCCAGCCAAAGGCGAATGCCAGTCCAATCAGATAGGCGCCAAGGAAACTCGCGCCTGTCATTTCTGCATGGTAGCGCTTTTCAGCGTACAGGAACGGGATTTTGAAAATGCCGAGAAAATGAAGCCCGAAGAGAATGATCACCACACCGGCGATCATCGATAGCGTGCTCTTATGTGCCTGGATGAGCTGACCAAAAACCGATGCGCCGGCGCCCAAGCCGACAAAAACGGTGGTGAACCCCAGAACAAAGAATATCGAGGCTGCCACGACGCGACGCCACACCCGAGCTTCCAGGCCTTTTTCCGCCGTCATCTGATCGATGGTTGTGCCACCGAGATACCCAAGGTAAGGCGGCACAAGCGGCAGGACGCATGGACTTAGGAAGCTGACAAGGCCCGCAAGGGCAACGCCCAGATAGATGTGTAGGTCGGCAAACATCCCGCACCATTCTCCCCGATCGCTCGATTATCTGAGCAACTGCAATAAATCCGCCGGCCCTCACAACGTGTTCAGCGGTCGCAAGCTTATGTATGCGGCGCGAGACGGGCGCAACACTGCGCCCATCACTTCGCCGGGAGTTGTGCGTGAGTTTGGACCTTTCGGTCGTAACTCACGGTGTGCCCATTGGGTCTTAGCGCCTGACGGATGGTGTTTCGATCGGCAGTCCCTGACCGCGCCAAGCCAAGTAAAGCTCCAGATTGACGTACTCGTCGGAGCCGCGGTCGAAAGCTTTGGACCGCACCTGTTCGTTGCAGCCACGGAAACGACGATGAAGCGTCCCGGGCTTTTGCCACTTCAGCCGGTAGGTTGGAAAGCCGTTGGACTGCCCCTGGCTCAGGGTCTCTGCGCGGATGTGCTGGCCGTAGTTGCCCTCGTGGCAATGTTTGCAAGCCATGTCGAGCTGGCCACGCCGCTGATAGTAGAACTCTTTGCCTTTTTCGAAGAAGGGGGCTGCGGGCCCATCGATCTTGACGTCCACCGGCATGCCGCGCGATTGCGACTTAACGTGGATCATCATGCCGATCATCTGATCGCTTTCCCACTTGTAGGGCTTTGCCTTCATATTGTTTTCGCGGCAGTAGTTGATGCGCTGTTCGAGCACCATCATCTTCTTCCACGGTTCGAAGTAGACGGGATAGCGCGCGCCCACACCTTTCATGGATTGCGCTGCGTCGTCGTGGCAGCTGGCGCAGGATTTACCTGCTTCGCCTTCGACTTTGCTCCACTCTTCCTCGCCGATGGCCTGCCAGGGTCCCGACGGATTTGCGAACTCGTCGTCCTGCATTTCCTGCGTCGTTTCCGATGCCCATTTTTTTCCGGACCAGAGCTCTTTTAGCGGATTGTCCTTAGACGCTGGCTTAACCGCCTCGGTCACCCCATCCGCTGCGGACAGCGCGCCAACACCCGCAAAGCTTGCTGCCACTAAGATCGCTACCGGAAGTGCAATTGATTTGAAAATATTCATCTTCGTTATCCTCCCACAGCTCACATCGGTCTGTGTGTCATTGTCACTTCAGCGTTTTCAGGAACGCCACAACGTCTTCAACCTGTTGAGCGTTGAAGATCGCCAAGCCCTGACAATCTGGGTGAACACGCGTGAAACCGGAGTTCTTGTGAAAGGCCGGCATGATGGTGTCGGGGAACGCCGTCTTTGGGTCGACAACCAGCATGCGTAGTTCGCCCTCGGTGTAGCGGTTAGCTACGCCGTCTAACGGAGGGCCGATTTCTCCGTGAATGCCGAGAGGCATGGATGATGTCTTGCCATTCAGAGCCGTGACCTTAATGCTCGGGGTCTTTTCGGCCATGGCCAAGACCTTGGAGATCTTGTGGCAGGCGAGGCAGTTACCCAGTCGCCGATGCGCCATCCATCCCAGACCTTTATCGGCATCGCCCGTCTTCCCATCGAGCGGTTCGTTGATTGCCTTTTCGAGCGTTTCGCCCTTGCTGATTTTATATGTTGCGACCTCGGAGGGTTCGCCATCCTGGCAACGGTCTTTAGCCTTCGGTGGTGCCTTTGCTTCGCTCTTTGCCGCAGCAGCCGGTGCATCCTTAGCTGCGGTTGGCGCAGTCTGTGCCGATGCTGGAATGGCGAATCCAAACATCGCCGCGGCCAGCACGGCCATTGCAATACGTACCATTCGGCAATCCTCCCCTTTATCCCTGCGCACTTTGGCGCCGACGTTTTCCTATATATCCAACGAAACCTGCCGAAAATCCATTGGCAGATCGTCAATCGGGCATAACGGCGGTCTGTGATTGGCGTGGGGGTGAGTTTAGCCGTATTTCAGTGTTGCACAATTCTATTGCAAACGTTGTCGAACCGAAGCGTGTCGCAACGTGCGTTTTATTCGCTCAGAAGAGCGGCGACGCCTGGTAATTCGCGACCTTCCAGCCACTCCAGGAACGCGCCGCCTGCTGTCGATACGTAGGTGAAATTCTTACCCACACCTGCAGCGTTCAATGCTGCGACGGTGTCGCCGCCGCCTGCAACGGAAACCAGGGCGCCAGCCTTCGTTAGGGCCGCGGCGGCTCTAGCAAGTGCGAACGTTCCTTCGCCGAAGGGTTCGATTTCAAAGGCGCCCAGGGGGCCATTCCATAACAACGTCTGGCAGCTGCCGAGGACGTGAGTCAGGTGGGCAACCGATTTTGGGCCAACGTCGAGGATCATGGCGTCGGCTGGTACGGCGTCGATCGGGACCGTGTTGCATTCCGCCTGCACCTTGAATTCTCGCGCCACTACGGCGTCATCGGGCAGAAGAATCTCGCAGCCACTCTCCGCTGCAGCGGCCATGATCTGACGGGCTGTGTCGTGAAAATCTGGCTCCGCAAGGGATTTGCCGACTTCCACGCCCTTGGCCTGAAGGAACGTGTTGGCCATACCGCCACCGATGATCAGCTTGTCCACCTTTGCAACGAGGTGCGTGAGGATCGGTATCTTGGTCGAGACCTTTGCGCCTCCAACAACGGCTACCGTCGGTCGCTTCGGTTCTTCGAGCGCGGCTCGCAGCGCGTTGATTTCCTCAAGCATCAGAGGCCCTGCGTAGGAGGGCAGCAAATGCGTAATTGCTTCCGTCGATGCGTGAGCACGATGTGAGGTGGAAAATGCTTCGCCAACAAAGATATCTGCGTTTCGCGCCAGCTCTTGGGCGAATGCGGGATCGTTGGCTTCTTCCCCTGGGTGGAACCGCAGATTCTCAAAAAGCGCGATATCGCCAGGCACAAGGTGTTCAACGGCATCGCGCGCCTCCGGGCCAATACAGTCTGCAGCGAAACGGATGGGTTTCTGCAGGACCTCTCCCATTCGCCCGGCTACGGGCACGAGGGAGAACTCTTTCAGAGGCTTACCTTTCGGGCGGCCGAAGTGGGAGATGACGATAACCTTGGCGCCGCGCGACGCGAGGTCGAGCAAACAGGGGGCGATGCGGACAATACGAGTTGCGTCGGTGACAACGCCATCGCGCAAGGGCACGTTGAGATCTACGCGCACCATGACGCGCTTCCCGTCGACGTCGAGGCCTTCGGTTGTTCTCAGTTTTGAAAAGTCCATTTTCCCGCCCTGCGCATATTTTTCTGAGGCGCTTGCCGGGATCCCGCACAAGCGCCTCTCGTTTGTTTATTTGACGAGTTCAGTGGCAATGCCGGCGATATGGTCCGCGGTCAGGCCAAATTGCTTGTAGAGCTCACCGGCCGGCGCGGATGCGCCGAAATCTTTGAGGCCAACGAAACGGTCGCCAGGGCGCAGCCACTCGTACCAGCTCTGAGCAATTGCAGCTTCGATGGCGATGCGCGGTGCAGCGCCTAAGGTCTCCTCCCGGTATGCGTCATCCTGAGCCCGGAAAAGTTCCATCGATGGCATAGATACGACGGCCGCTTTGATGCCGCGTTCTGCCAGCTGCTTGGCTGCACTGCGTGCGAGGCCGACTTCTGTACCCGTGGCGATCAGAGTGACGTCACGTGCTCCCTCGGCCTCATCGAGAACGTAGGCACCCTTGGCGCAACGGTTTTCGCTGCTTGCATCGGTTCGTAGACGCGGCACGCCCTGACGCGAAAGAGCAAGGATCGTTGGAGTTTTCGTGGCGCCGATGGCGAGTTCCCAACATTCGGCGGTCTCGACGCCATCTGCCGGCCTCATAACGTGCAAATTGGGAATCGCACGCAGCGCCGAAAGGTGCTCAACAGGCTGGTGAGTCGGCCCGTCTTCGCCAAGACCAATGGAATCGTGCGTCATGACGTAAATGACGCGTTGATGCATCAGCGCGGACAGGCGGATTGAAGGACGGCAATAATCCGTAAACACCAGGAAGGTGGCGCCGTAAGGGATGATGCTTCCCGACAGAGCCAATCCGTTCATTGCGGCAGCCATGCCGTGTTCGCGGACGCCGTAGTGAATGTAGTTCGCGGAAAAGTCGTCGGGCGTCACAGATTTATGGTGAGACGTTCGTGTGCCGTTAGACCCCGTCAGATCGGCGGAGCCGCCGATAAGTTCGGGAAGTGCAGGGACGAGATGTTCCAGCGTCAGCTGCGACCAGACGCGCGTTGCCTTCTGGCTTTCGTCCGCCGCGAACTGTGTTTTGGCGGCGGTCACGGCAGCTGCGAGGGCTTTCGCGCGCGGCTCGCCGACCGGCTTTGCAAACAGAGCCTGAACATCAGAGGATGCTGAGGAAATTCGCTTGTTCCACGCTTCAACTTCGCCTTCGTGAGCGGCCCCAAGTGCCCGCCAAGCGTTGAGGACGTCCTCGGGCACGTCGAAGGGCTGATACGGCCAGCCGAGCTTTTCACGGGTCGCAGTGATTTCGTCGGGACCCAGCGGTTCACCATGGGCCTTGGCGGTGCCAGCCCGTGCTGGCGAGCCGTATCCGATGACGGTGCGGCAGGCGATGAGCCACGGTTTGGAACTGTCCGCACGCGCCGTGGCGAGCGCCTTGCTGATCGCCTCGGGATCATGGCCGTCGATCCGCATCGTATTCCAGCCGCTCGCCGCGAAACGGGCAACTTGATCGTCAGAAACAGCTAGGCTCGTTGACCCATCGATCGATATGCCGTTGTCGTCAAAGAGCACAATTAGTTTGCCGAGACGCAGATGGCCCGCGAGCGAGATCGCTTCCTGCGAAATGCCTTCCATGAGGCAGCCATCACCAGCGATACAATAGATGTGGTGATTGATGAGATCGTTACCTGCGCGCGCGTTGAGCAAGCGCTCAGATAAGGCCATGCCGACAGCATTAGCGATGCCCTGCCCCAACGGGCCGGTCGTCGTTTCGATGCCTGCGGCGTGACCATATTCAGGGTGACCGGCGGTCTTGGAGCCCCATTGGCGGAAATTCTTGATTTCCTCGATGGTCATGCCCGGATAGCCGGTGAGGTAGAGCAGGGAATAGAGCAGCATCGAACCGTGACCGGCCGATAGAACGAAACGGTCGCGGTTTGGCCAATCCGGAGCGTTCGCGGAAAAGCGCAAAACGTCCCTGTAAAGAACGGTGGCAACATCGGCCATTCCCATCGGCATGCCGGGGTGGCCGGACTTTGCGGCCTGTACGGCATCCATCGACAAGGCCCGAATGGCATTGGCCATGTCGGCATGGCTGACCGCTTCGGTGGCGCCCGTGCGGGTCTGCGCCTCGTTCATTTGCTCTCCCTTCCAGGTCTCTCAGGTCTCGTATCGGCGACCTTTAGCGAGGTCGCGGGCGGGCGTCTATGCCGTTGCAATCAGACTTTGTGCCCGGCAATGCAATATTAGCGGCTGCGGCGACAGTGGCCGCATACGGGTTTCACCCATACTCTCAATGAATGAGTTCGTGTCTTTGCGTGCCGGTTTACACCGGCGCGCGTGCCGACTTAACCACGCGATCAATCGCCTGCAAGTCTTTCATGAGAGCTTCGAAGTCGCACAACGGGACCATGTTGGGACCGTCCGACGGCGCGTGGTCTGGATCTGGATGCGTTTCAATAAAGAGACCCGCGACGCCGACAGCTACTGCTGCGCGAGCCAAAACGGGCACGTATCGCCGGTCTCCGCCCGACGATGCGCCTTGGCCACCAGGCTGCTGTACAGAGTGTGTCGCGTCGAAAATTACAGGGCATCCGGTCTCGGCCATGATCGGCAGGGCTCTCATATCGCTTACGAGAGTGTTGTAGCCGAAAGATGCGCCACGTTCCGTCAGAAGGACGTTGGCGTTGCCGGACCCAACGACTTTGTCGACCGCATTCTTCATATCCCAAGGAGCAAGGAACTGCCCCTTCTTGATCTTGATGATCCGGCCCGTCTTGGCGGCGGCAATCAACAGGTCCGTCTGGCGGCATAAAAAGGCCGGGATCTGCAAAACGTCGATGACTTCGGCAACCACGGCGCACTGCTCGGGTTCATGTACGTCTGTCACAACGGGAAGACCCAAGGTTTCTCGGATCTCTGCGAAGACGGGGAGCGCAGCTGCGAGCCCCATGCCCCGTTTGCCACTCAACGACGTACGATTAGCCTTGTCGAACGACGACTTGTAGATCAGGCCGATGCCAAGCCGCTCGGCGATCTCTTTTAGCGCGGAAGCACATTCCAGCGCGTGTTCACGGCTTTCCATCTGACACGGGCCAGCAAATACGGCAATCGGAGCTGCGTTGGCTAGCGTGACGCCCGCAATCGAGACGGAGCTATTAGGACGGGGTGGGTGCATGGACATGGCGGACTTATAGCGCCCGTGTCGCGCCATGACGAGAGCGTTAATCGCTCCGCAGCTGTTCCCCACATCGCAATTTCGTGCGAACGCCACGGACTATGTTGCACAAATCCCACTGAATACTTTCGTCGCAGGCTGGCGTCCAAGTGGATTTTATTAAAAAGCGCAAGGAACCCTTTGAAAACGGGGCCTTGCATCTTCTTACGGCTTCGCAATTCGCGCGCATGAGCCTCTGATAAATCTAGCCATTTTGTCGCACTTTGCACGCTTCGTCTCGTTGCTGCCGCATTTCGGTTCGACCTGCCCGCCGCGCCTCGATGAGTGGGGGACAAAAATAGAACACGCCCATCGAGCGCCAACGGGAACAAAATCGGAGTGATTGTAGCAATGTGTAAACTGAGCGGGCTGTCGCGCATGGGCGCGATCCTTTTTGCCCTAACTTGTTTTGCTTTTGTCGAGGCTTCTACTGTTACGGCGCAGGCCTCCTGCCTGCCGAGCGGCCTCAAAGCAAAGCTCAGCCAAATCCGTGCGAAGTTCGGCCCCGTACGTATCGTTTCAACCCATCGGCCGGGCGCCCGAATCGCCGGTTCCGGTAAGCGCAGCTATCACGCGTCCTGCCGTGCGGTAGACTTCCACCCGCCCAAGGGTAAGCACAGTCAAGTCGTTGCTTGGCTAAAGGCCAACCATGGTGGCGGTGTCGGAACGTATAGCTGCGGAATGCACCACATCCATATCGACAATGGACCGCGTGTGCGTTTCCACCATTGTGTGAATGCCAAAGGTACGCCCATCGGCAAGGGTCGCAGTTACGCTTCGAAAAAGCGTTCAGGCAATAAGAAGTACGCTTCTTACAAAGGTAAGAAGAAGAGCTCAGGTGCGCGTTACGCCAAGAAGGGTACCACGCGTCCGAGCATCGGCTATGCCGCGCCGAAGCGTTCAAACTTCAAGATTACCGCTTATGCTCACTGACATCTGGCAACTCAACCTCTGTTGAGCCGGCTAAAAAAATACGGGCGGGGGACTTCCCTCGCCCGTACGCATTTTCAGATCGCTCTAACTCGAGAAAGATCAAACAAGCCGGCTTTGCTCGAGCGCTGCGTGGATAAAGCTCTTGAACAGCGGATGCGGTTCAAAGGGGCGTGATTTCAGCTCTGGGTGGAACTGGACGCCAATGAACCATGGGTGGCCCTTGAACTCGACGATTTCCGGTAGGAGCCCGTCGGGCGAGACCCCGGAAAATATGAGACCGGCGTTTTCAAGCAATTCCCGGTAGCGCATGTTGACTTCGTAGCGGTGACGGTGACGTTCCGAAATCTTGGTCGAACCGTAGATTTCTGCGACGGCACTGCCAGGCTTTAGCTCAGCAGCGTAGGCGCCGAGGCGCATCGTTCCGCCAAGATCATCCCTGCCGGTGCGTTGTTCCATTTCGTTACCGCGCATCCATTCCGTCATAAGGCCGACAACGGGTTCGTCGGTCGGTCCGAATTCAGTGGATGAGGCGTTCGTAAGGCCAGCTGAACGAGCCACTTCGACGGTGGCCATCTGCATACCGAAGCAGATTCCGAAGTAGGGAACCCCTCGGCTGCGCGCAAAGCGCGCTGCGAGCATCTTACCTTCCGAGCCGCGCTCACCGAAGCCGCCAGGAACAAGGATGCCGTTTACGCCTTCAAGGTAAGGCGCAGGGTCCTCGCGTTCGAAGACTTCCGATTCGATCCATTCCAGCTTTACCCGCACCCGGTTGGCGATGGCGCCGTGAATAAGCGCCTCGTTCAATGATTTGTAGGCGTCTTTGAGCCCCGTGTACTTGCCGACGATGGCAATCGTCACTTCGCCCTCAGGGGTCGCAATGGCTTCTGAGATCGTCTGCCAGCGGCTCAAATCTGGTTCTTTGGCATCCGTGATACCGAAAGCGGCAAGGACCTGTTTGTCCAACCCCTCACGATGGTAAGCCAGAGGAACGTCATAGATCGAAGCTACGTCCAAAGCCTGGATTACAGCATCCTCGCGGACATTGCAGAACAGCGCGATCTTCTTGCGTTCCGACAGCGGGATGTGCGTGTTGGCCCGGCACATCAGGATGTCTGGCTGAATACCGATGCCGCGAAGCTCTTTGACGGAGTGCTGCGTCGGCTTAGTCTTCAACTCGCCGGCCGATGGGATGAACGGCAGAAGCGTCAGATGGATGAAGATCGACGCGCCGCGCGGCAAATCGTTACCCAACTGACGGATAGCTTCGAAGAATGGCAGACCTTCGATGTCGCCGACCGTTCCGCCGATTTCAACCAAGACGAAATCAACGCCTTCATTGCCCTTCAGCACGAATTCTTTGATGGCATCGGTGACATGCGGGATTACCTGGACGGTAGCGCCCAAGTACTCGCCGCGGCGCTCCTTGGCCAGAATGTCCTGATAGATACGTCCGGTTGTCACGTTGTCGGCTTTGGACGCCGGCACTCCGGTAAAGCGTTCGTAGTGACCGAGGTCGAGGTCCGTTTCGGCACCATCATCGGTAACGAACACTTCGCCGTGTTGATACGGGCTCATCGTGCCCGGATCGACGTTCAGGTAAGGGTCAAGCTTGCGCAGGCGCACGGAATATCCGCGAGCCTGGAGCAGAGCTCCCAGCGCGGCTGATGCGAGGCCTTTGCCGAGTGAGGAGACCACGCCGCCGGTAATGAAAATGTACCGTTGCATGGGCTTTGGGTTTCGCATGGATCGGCCATGATTCGTAGCGGCATTATCGCCACATCCACGAGACTTGGTAGGTCGGGGTGCAACCGGATGACAACTTTACGTCGCCCAAGACCAGCCGCGATGACCTCTGGTAAGAACAGAGGCCATATTTCCGCCTACCGCGAAAAATCAGCTTTTAGCGCGTGCCAGGAACGGTCGGCAGCGGCGCACGTCCGCGTTCCAGATCATCAAGCAGTCCGCCTCCACCGCCATCGGTGGGCGCTGACGGGGCCGATTTCTCTGTGCCGGCTTTCGTATCCGTCGCAGCAGGTTGGCCCGCGTTATCGAATACCGAGCCCCGCGGGCCGCCGGAATTGGCAAGCAATGTCAGAACAATGCTGGTCGCAAAGAAGCACATTGCCAAAACGGCGGTCGTTCGGGTGAGCAGGTTGGCCGTGCCGCGTCCGGTCAGAAAGCCGCCTCCGCCTCCGCCTCCTCCACCCATACCAAGTGCCCCGCCTTCCGAACGCTGCATAAGCACAACGACGATCAGCGCGACGGCGATCATGATGTGGACGACAAGGATGACGGTTATCATAAGGTTGCAGATCCCAATTCAAGGCGCTGTCGGTCGGGCAGCAGGTTGCTGGATGGGCGGCTTCTACACCAGCCGCACTCATGCCGCCACCCCCTGCGATTAATTGGACGGTCCAGCCGAACTCTTAGTCCTCAGCGGGTCGCCCGCTCCGGTAGCGGTGGCCCTGGGGGTGCGGGTTGCGGCTTTGCACGTGCCATCGTCACGGGCTTTCTCTCCGGCAGCATGGGGTTCTTGGCAAATTCCGCCAAGCGTTCTGCCCAACGTTTTGCCTCGAGAGCCTCCTGACGTGCCCGCTCCTCTTCGGCTTTCACCGCTGCAGAAGCAAAAACTTCTGGGCAGCGAAACTTCAATTGTTCGTCTAGGTGGATATAGCGCATGATTTGCTGCAGCCGGTTCGCTGGCAGGTTGGACCGCGCCCACTCCGGCCCTTTTTGCATATCCGCATCGACTCCCGTCGCCACGAGTGTTGTACGCTCGGTCTCATAGGCACGGCATTGGGCGACATTGGCTTCAAGATCTCCAGCCGTTGCGGCTGTGCTTAAAAGCACGAAAAATACGGGAGTTATCCTGCTGAGACGCATGGTGCCTCTACTCTGATCGCCGCCTGCCAAGGACTTATTATGGGGGTTCTCGCTGCCCCCTGCAACGAAGGCCGTTCGCATTACCTTAGGTGCCAGAGGCCGACGTTACGCACTGAATTGCAAAGAAAGTGTGGGAGGCGGAAGCTGGTTACCTGCCTACGGTTTGGGTTGAACCCTATTACCGATTGCCATGCGATATACATGCGCTCTTTGCCAGAGGATTAATTTTCAGAGGCGGCCAGTTGCTTGAACACCTGAAAGCTTGGGCAAAAGCGGTCAAGCGTGACGTGATCGCTCTTTGGATCGCGGCTCGCGACCGACGCACACCTTGTCTCGCGAAACTTCTGGCTGCGCTGGTTGCGGGCTATGCCCTTTCTCCAATCGACCTGATCCCCGATTTTATCCCGGTCCTGGGATACCTCGATGACGTCGTAATTCTTCCGCTTGGCATCGTCGCCGCAGTATCATTGATCCCCGCGGCTCTGATGGCTGAATTTCGCGTCGAGGCAGAGAAAATCTCTGCTCGACCGAAAAACCGAATTGCCGTTGCGGTGATTATCGCTGCCTGGATCGGGACGACCATTTTGGCGGGCTGGCTCGTTTCCCGGTATCTCGCGGCATAGCCCTCGCCAGCCAATTACTTGCAGTAGGCTTCCAGGATTTGGATCAAATCCGCGGCTTTAAGGCTGGCGCCGCCGACCAAAGCTCCATTTACGTTTGCGACGCTCATCAATTCGGCGGCGTTCGAGCCCTTTACGGAGCCTCCATACAGGATCCGCATGCGGCTCCCCGCGACATCGAAGCGTTTCTGTAAGGCCTCGCGGATCATCGCGTGCACTTCGGCGACATCGTCGGCTGTCGGCGTCAGTCCCGTGCCGATTGCCCAGACCGGCTCATAAGCAACGATTGTATTTTCCGCCGTCACTGCGTCGGGAATGGAGCCTTCCAACTGACGGGCAACGACTGGAAGCGTTAGCCCAGCCCCGCGCTGGCCTGCGGTTTCGCCGACACAGACGATGGCCGTCAATCCGGCACGGTGGGCAGCTTCTACTTTGGCGCGAACACCATTGTCGGTTTCCGCGTGGTCGGAACGGCGTTCAGAGTGGCCGAGAATGACAGCACTGGCCCCTGCATCGGCCAACATTTCAGCGGAGATGTCGCCGGTGTGGGCGCCTGATGCCAGGGGATGACAGTCCTGCCCGCCAATCAAAACCTTACCGTTGGAGCACAATTCGGCCATGACCATCGTCAATGTGGCTGGAGGGCAGATCATCGTATCCGCCTTCAAAGTGTTACCCGCGCTATCGATCCAATCCGATATCGCAATCACTTCAGCCAGAGCGGCCTTGGTCCCGTTCATTTTCCAGTTTCCCGCCACAAGCGGCTGGATGGCGGGGAGAGGGGAACCGGCGTCCGTCATTCGTTAATCCTTGTTTTGCGCAGTGATGGCAGGCGTAGGAATGATCTAAGTGCCAAAAAACGCCCATTTCGCAAAGTGCCATATCGCACGCACCCTTGCTTTCGCGGACAGCCTGCGCTTGATATCACCCACGAAATGCTCAGGTTGCGCGGATTGGGATGATCGCGCATAGGGCCGTCGCTGGCGCGGTTCAGCGTCAGGCAATATCTAGAAGTCAGCGAACACAGCGGAAAATTACGCGCAATGCTCGAATCACTCAAACGCTGGGCCTCCGGTTGGGTCGCCTTTTTCATGATGTCTCTTTTGATCCTCAGCTTCGCGATCTGGGGCATCGCCGATTACATTACCGGCGTAGACCGCTCTGCTTTGGCAACCGTCGGCAGTGACGAGATTTCCGCGGACCAATTCCAGCAGGCCTTCCAGAACGAGTTGAACGCGATTTCCCAGCAAGCCGGTCAGCGCATCAGCTATGAGCAGGCGCGCGCCGTCGGTCTTGACCAACGGGTCCTCTCGCAGCTCGTTGGGTCGGCCGCCGTCGCAGAACATGCGCGCTCACTCAATCTGGCGCTCTCGCAAGAGGCCATTGTCGAAGGCCTGATGCGGGACCCTGCGTTCGAAGGTCCCGATGGAAAGTTTTCGCGGACGGCCTTGAATGCGGCTCTTCGCGAGCTTGGTCTTAGCGAAGCGCAGCTGCTTCAACGGCGTCGCCGCGATGAACTCCAGCAGCATCTAACCACGGCGCTGCTGCGCAGCACGGTTGTGCCGAGCCCGATGATCGACCTGCTTCACCAGCGGCGCGAAGAGAAGCGGGCGATTGAACACTTCACCATAGTAGCGGAAAAGGCCGTCATCATCCCTGAGCCGACGGAAGAGCAGCTGAAAGAAACGTATGATCAGAACAAATCGCGTTTTATGACAGCGCCCACCCGACATCTGTCCGTTCTGATGTTGTCCGTCGATGGCATTAAGAAGCAGGCGGATATTACAAACGAACAGCTGAAGGAGAGCTACGAGCAGACGAAAGCCAGCTACGACAAGCCCGAAAAACGGCAGGTCCAGCAAATCTCTTTCAAGGATAAGGCTGCTGCGGAAGCGGCTAAAGCTGAAATAGCTGGCGGCAAAGACTTTCTTGAGGTTGCGAAGGCCAACGGCGCCGATGCCAGCGATGTTGACCTTGGCCTGTTGGAACGCGGCCAGCTGATTGATTCCAAGATCGCAGAGGCGGCTTTCTCCCTGGAGAAGGACCAAGTGTCCGACGTCATCGAAGGGACGTTTGCGACTGTGCTCCTTCGGGTTACGGAAATTCAGCCGGGAGAGCAGAGCACGTTCGAGGGCTCGAAAGATCAAGTGCGCAATCATCTCGCCGAGACCTGGGCCCGCAATCAACTGCAAACGCTCTACTATAAGGTCGACGACGGTCGCGCAGCCGGCAAGCCTCTGAAGGAAATCGCGTCGGAGATGCAGCTGCCGTTTTATGACATCGAGTCTGTCACGCGCGATAACACAACGCCCGATGGCAAGCGTGCGCTTGATGTTGCAGACGCTTCCGCGATCATCACTGAAGGCTTCCGCGGTGAGGTGGGCATCGAGTCCGATCCAGTTCGTTTGCAAGATGGCGGTTACGCGTGGGTCGACGTTCTTGATCAAACGCCGTCGACTCAGCGCCCGTTCGAAGAGGTGCAAGACGACGTCAAGAAACTCTGGTCCGACACCCAGCGCCGTCAGAAACTGTCGGCCCTTGCCAAGACTTTGACCGATCGGGTCAAGGGCGGTGAAGATATGGCCAAGGTCGCCGAAGAGGTTGGCGGAAGCGTTGTGATGGCTCCCCCAACAACACGTGCACGTCTTCCCGATGGTCTCACACAGGCAGCTATGGGACAGGCGTTCGTGCTCCCGCAGGGCGGCGTCGGCAATGCAGAAACATCTGACGGAAAGTCACGCACCGTGTTTCGCGTCGCGGAAATTACGGCGGCCGGCCCGGCGACGGAGGCCCAACGCAAAGCTCTGCAGACCGAGCTGCAACAGCAGCTTCGCGCGGACCAGATCGCTGAGTATGTGGGCGCCCTGCGTAACCGTTATGGGGTGAAAATCAACGAATCGGCCTTCCGGCGTATTACCGGCGCAGATACGGACGATCCGTCGGGGAGGGCATTTTGAGCACATTTGAGCGGCGTAGCGGGGCACCAGAAGCCTTACCGTCGCTGGCGGCCTTTAGCGAGCGTTTCGATAACGGCACGGCACAGGTCGTTTATACGCGCCTTGTCGCGGACCTCGAGACCCCGGTCTCCGCTTATCTCAAGCTCGCGGGTAAACCCGGCACGATCGGGTTTCTCCTTGAATCGGTGGAAGGCGGCGCTCAGCGCGGACGGTATTCGATCATCGGGTTGGAACCCGATCTGATCTGGCGCGCGCATGGAGATGCGGCGGAAATCAATCGCACGGCGCAAACAGATATCGAGACGTTTACGCCTGAAGATAAGCCGACGCTGGAAGCTCTGCGTTCGCTTCTGGCTGAAAGCTCGATCTCACTCCCAGACGAACTCCCTCCCATGGCTGCCGGGGTGTTCGGCTACATGGGATACGATACCGTCCGTTTGATCGAACGGCTTCCCGATGAACCGCAGGATGATCTGGGCGTGCCCGATGCCCTGTTCGTTCGTCCGACAATCATGGTGATCTTCGACAACGTGCGGGACGAGATGACCCTCGTTACTCCAGTACGTCCAGAGGGTCGCGATAATGCGGCTGCGGCGTACAAAGCAGCATGTTCACGGCTTGAGAAGGTCGTGTCAGCGTTGGAAGCGCCCCTCGCTCACGAAACGGCATCAATCGAGCGGGAGCTAGCCGCACCGGACCCTGTCTCCAACACTTCTTCTGCTGAATACCTCGATATGGTAGCCCGGGCGAAGGAATACATCGTCGCCGGCGATATCTTCCAGGTTGTTCTGTCTCAGAGATTTTCGGCACCATTTGATCTGCCGTCGTTCGCTCTCTATCGCGTATTGCGGCGGCTCAATCCGTCTCCGTTTCTCTTTCACCTCGACTTCGGTGACTTTTCGCTCGTCGGGTCTTCGCCAGAAATCCTGGTGCGCGTGCGCGATGGCGAAGTTACGATTCGTCCCATTGCCGGGACGCGACGTCGCGGCGAAACCTCCACCGAGGACGCCCATCTTGAGGCAGATCTTCTGGCCGACCCAAAGGAGCGGGCAGAACACCTCATGTTGCTCGATCTAGGCCGGAACGATGTCGGACGAGTTGCAGAAGTCGGCACCGTCAACGTCACCGCTCAGTTTGTTATCGAGCGTTACAGTCATGTGATGCACATCGTCTCGAACGTTGTCGGACGTTTGGACAGCAAGACCCATGATGCTGTTGACGCGTTGATGGCCGGTTTTCCAGCGGGCACCGTGTCGGGCGCGCCCAAAGTTCGCGCGATGGAGATCATCGACGAATTGGAGAAATCCAAGCGCGGTCCTTATGCCGGTTGCGTGGGCTACTTCTCCGCGGACGGAAACATGGACACGTGCATCGTGTTGCGAACGGCGTTGGTAAAGGACGGTATGCTGCACGTTCAAGCCGGCGCCGGCATCGTGCACGACTCCGTTCCTGAAAATGAACAGCAGGAATGCGTGAACAAGGCCAAAGCTATCGTACGTGCCGCAGAAGTCGCCGTGCGATTTGCGTCCGGGACGGCACGCTCAGCGCCGAAAACCTCCAGCAGCAATGGCGGATTGTTCGGGTGATCGGCACATGCTGACGTTATCCTTGTTGCGCCATGCAAAATCGAGTTGGGATGAGCCTGATCTGCCCGATCACGAGCGGACGCTCTCAAAGCGGGGCACAAAGGCGGCGACGGAGATCGGACGCTACATTGAGCGCAATGAGGGCCGTCCTGAACTCATCTTGTCGTCAGATTCGGTACGGACCCGCGCAACTGTGTCCCTGGTTCTTGCAGAACTCTCCGGCAATCCGCCCGAAGTCGTGTTCGACGAGGGTCTTTATCTCGCCTTACCCGCGATGATTTTGGAACGGCTGCGCAAGGTAAAGGGCGGGCAAAAGCACGTCATGGTCGTAGGGCATAACCCCGGGTTGCATGCGCTTGCATTGTCCTTGACCGGAAGCGGGGATCGCAAGGCGATTCAGAAAATGGCGATGAAATTTCCAACTGCCGGGCTTGCCGTGATCACCTTCGATGCCGACGATTGGAATGCCATAAAACCGGCTGCCGGCACACTGAAGGACTTCATTATCCCTCGCGAGCTGGCTTGACGCGATAGGGCCCGCTTTCTACAGCTTTGAGCTGGACTTTTGGAGTGCCGCCGAAGATGCTGCTGCTCATCGATAACTACGACAGTTTTACCTATAACCTCGTGCATTTTCTGGGTGAACTTGGCGCGGAAAGCACCGTGCGCCGGAACGACCAGATTAGCGTCGATGAGGCGTTGAAGCTCAAGCCGCAGGCGATTGTGCTCTCGCCTGGGCCTTGCACGCCCAACGAAGCCGGGATTTGCCTCGACCTCATCGAAAAGGCGGCGGGGAGAATCCCACTGCTCGGCGTATGCCTAGGTCACCAGTCGATAGGTCAAGCCTATGGCGGCAAGGTGGTGCGTGCGCCCATTCCGATGCACGGCAAGTTATCGACGATCCGTAGGCGTGATACCGGCATCTTCAAAGGACTGCCGGAAACCTTCGAGGTCACTCGCTATCATTCGCTGATTGTCGAACGGGAGAGCCTGCCGGACTGCCTCGAGATCACAGCTGAGACTGATGACGGCATCATCATGGGACTTCAGCACTGCGAGCACCCTGTGCACGGCGTTCAGTTTCACCCTGAGAGCATCGCGTCAGAGAAAGGGCACGATCTGCTGGCGAATTTCCTCGAACTCGCAGGCTTCACGCCCAATCGGCGTGACACGGTCACGCCGCGGCCGCGCGCCGCCTAACCAACCGGGAATGCGATGGGGCAAGTAGACATAGCTGCGGCGCGTGGAGACGGTATCAAGACCGTTCTCGACAAAGTGGCTAGCGGCACGACCTTTAGCGAGGACGAAATCAGAACAGCGCTCGAGCTGTTGATGACAAGTGCCGCTAGCGATGTGCACCGCGCCGCTTTCCTGATGGGGCTGCGCGTGCGCGGTGAAACCATCGCAGAGATCACCGGCGCTGCACGCCTGCTGCGCGCGCGCATGCATGCGGTGTCCGCGCCGCCAGGCACCATCGATATCGTGGGGACGGGCGGCGACGGTCATGGGACTTATAACGTGTCGACATGCGCCGCGCTCGTTGCTGCCGGTGCCGGCGCTACAGTCGCCAAGCACGGCAATCGCTCGGTATCTTCGCGCTCCGGAGCCTCGGACGTTCTCAGTGCGCTTGGCGTCAAGATCGACATTGATGCCGATAAGGTCGCGGACGCTATTCGACAAGCGGGCATCGGCTTCATGTGGGCGCCCATGCATCATCCGGCGATGAAGACGTGGGCGCCGGCTCGCGCGGAACTCAAAGTACGGACATTGTTCAACGTGCTCGGTCCGATTGCGAATCCGGCGAACGTCAAACGACAGGTCGTTGGCGTGTACGATGTGCGGTGGGTGGAACCTATCGCAGATGCCTTGAAGGGCTTGGGGTCGGAGCACGCATGGGTCGTGCATGGATCTGATGGGCTCGATGAATTGACGACCACTGGCCCGTCAACCGTGGCAGAGGTCAAAGATGGGGCCGTTTCTGTGTTTGAAATTTCCCCCGAGCAGGCGGGGCTTGAACGCACATCACTTTCGTCCCTGCAAGGGGGGGATGCGCAAGAGAACGCCGCGGCGATCCGTGCGGTGCTCGATGGTGCGGCCGGACCCTTCCGGGATATCGTGTTGTTGAACACGGCCGCTGCCCTGGTGGTTGCAGACAAGGCGGCCAATCTCATTGACGGCGTTGAGATTGCGTCGCGCGCAATCGACAGCGGCGCGGCGCGTGCCGTGCTTGATAAGCTCGTCGCCGTTACCAACGCGGACGCATGACATATGGCTGCTGACATTTTGGAAAAAATCACCGCGTACAAGCGGGAAGAAGTCGCGGCGGCTAAAGCAGAAGCTCCGCTGCAGATCATCGCCGAGTATGCACGTAGCGCCGGACGGCCGCGTGGTTTCGTTGCCGCGATCAACGCGCGCATGGCATCGGGACAGCCCGCGCTTATTGCCGAGATCAAGAAGGCAAGTCCATCAAAGGGGCTTATTCGCGCAGACTTCGATCCCCCCGCGCTTGCCGAAGCCTATGCCGCGGGCGGCGCAACCTGTCTGTCCGTGCTAACCGACGCACCCTCGTTCCAAGGTTCGCCGGACTATCTGAGGGCTGCACGTGCAGCATGCACGCTCCCCGCTCTACGCAAGGACTTCATGATCGACACGTATCAGGTCGTCGAGGCACGAGCATGGGGCGCGGATTGCATCCTCATCATCCTGGCGCAGGTCGACGATGAAACGGCTGCGAAGCTCATCGCCGCCGCGGCGGACTGGGGTATGGACGCGCTCGTTGAAGTGCATGACTCCGCGGAATTGGCGCGCGCCGCATCGCTTGGCGCGACTTTCATTGGAATCAACAATCGCAATCTGCGCACATTCGAGACGACGCTAGAGACCACCGAGCGTCTCGTGCCCGAGGCTCCGGCGGGGGCCACGCTCGTGACGGAAAGCGGCATCTTTACCGCTGCCGATGTCGCACGGATGCAGCGCGTCGGGGTGAACGCTTTTCTGGTGGGCGAAAGCCTTATGCGGCAAGCCGATGTGCGTCGTGCGACCGAGGCTTTGATTGGCAGGACGGAGGCCGCGTGAACAAGCTTTCCCATCTCAACGAGAAGGGCGAAGCCCGTATGGTCGACGTCTCCGAAAAGGGCGTCACCAGCCGGACGGCCATTGCGGTGGGTTTCGTCGCGATGCAGCCCGAGACGCTGGCACTTGTCGAATCCGGAGAAGCCAAGAAGGGTGACGTTCTCGCGACTGCGCGCATCGCCGGCATCATGGCGGCCAAGCGGACGCACGAGTTGATCCCGCTATGCCATCCGCTCGCGATCACCAAGGCCAGCGTCGAATTTGAAGCGTCTCACGCCCCCGCAGGGATTCGCGTTCGGGCCGAGGTTAAAGTCGCCGGTCAGACAGGCGTTGAGATGGAGGCGCTGACTGCTGTTTCGGTTGCCTGTCTGACGATCTACGACATGCTGAAGGCTGCCGATAAGGGCATGGTATTCAAAGACATCCGACTGATTGAAAAAACGGGCGGACGGTCGGGAACATTCCGCGCAGAAGGACAATAATAATGGCGCCGCTTTCCGTGCCCGAAGCCCTCGCGCGCATTCTCGACGGCGTTCGCGCAACCGAGATGGAAGAGGTTGATCTGTTTGGGGGACGCGGACGCATTCTTGCCAGCACGTTGACCGCGCAATTCTCCCAGCCGCCGTTTGATGCGTCCGCGATGGACGGCTACGCTGTGCGTGATGCAGATGTGGCAACGCTTCCAGCCCGTTTGACGGTGATCGGCGAAGCTGCGGCTGGACATCCCTTCGCCGGCACGGTCGCAGAGGGACAGGCCGTTAGAATTTTCACAGGCGCGCCGGTTCCAGAAGGAGCCGATGCGATCGTCATCCAGGAAAATACCGATCGCGAGGGTGATGTTGTCGTTGTCCGCGAGGGCAAACCGGATCCTGCGCATGTCCGCAAACGCGGAGGTGATTTCACGAAGGGCGATGAACTTCTTCCTGCAGGCCTGAAACTTGCCCCGAGGCATTTGTCGCTGGCCGCAGCCATGGGCTACGGCAAACTCCCGGTGATGCGCCGTCCGGTCGTTGCAATCCTGGCAACGGGCGACGAGTTGGTCGAGCCCGGGACACCGGTTGCGGCAGGACAGATTGTCTGCTCCAACCCATACGGCATTGCGGCGATGGCTGAAGCCGTGGGTGCGGAAGCGCGATTGATCGGCATTGCACGTGACACAGTGGACAGTCTGACTGAAAAGATCGCTACCGCTGAAGGTGCAGACATCCTTGTCACGATCGGCGGAGCGTCCGTCGGCGATCACGACCTCGTCGCCAAAGTTCTCCAAGCGAACGGCATGACGCTCGATTTTTGGAAGATCGCTATGCGGCCAGGTAAGCCGTTGATCTTCGGACGTCGTGGCGCGCAACGCGTGATCGGCGTACCAGGTAATCCTGTGTCGTCCTTGATCTGTACGCGCGTCTTCGTTGTTCCCCTCATCCGCAAACTGCTGGGCCTCGATACTGGAACCGACGCTCTCATGACTGCGCGGCTAACCCACGCAATCGAGAAAAACGGGCCGCGCCAGCACTATATGCGCGCACGTCTCATGACGGGCGAAAATGGTGTCATGGAAGTTCGCGCCGCGGGATCGCAGGACTCATCGCTGTTGGAGCCGCTGTCGGCTGCGAATTGTCTGATCGTGCGCCCGGCCGATGCTGAAGCGCTTCCGGAAGGCGCGTCCGTCAACGTGCTGCGTATTGATTTTTGAGGCCGCCTTCGCTGGCATTTCTCCCGCGACGCAAAACTACAACAGCCAGTGAGCTAATATGATGTAAGCTGTTGATCAGTTGCCTAATTTGAATTGAGTAATACTCAGTCCACGTCTAATCTCCCCACAATTTATGGGGAGGAACCTCAATGCGCGGCAATTTTTTTGTCGGATTGATCGGTGTAGTTTTGGGTGGATGTGCCTCCGCTTCGAGCGAAATTACGGCTCAATACGTTTCGCCAATTCCATATCAGAACTACACATGCGATCAGATTGGCGCGGAAGCTGCCCGAATTTCTCAACGGGCGGCTCAACTCGCCGGTATTCAAGATTCAAAATCCACAAATGATGCTGTCGCAATGGGCGTCGGGCTAGTGCTTTTCTGGCCGTCGTTGTTCTTCATAAAAGGTGATGGTCAGACCGCAGCAGAACTTGGCCGACTAAGGGGTGAGTTCGAAGCTTTGGAGCAGGTATCAATTCAAAAAAACTGTGGCCACAAATTTAGACGCGACATCCAATCTTCACCAACGACGACAAGTTCAGTCACTCCGCCAACGTAAGGCAGTTGTGTCGTCGGTGGCTGCCTATTTCTCAATACCTTCGCTGCGCCCTCTTGTAGAACGTGTCAAGAACGGTTAGTGTCTGTTCATGGTTTGTACAGATTCTGTCCTAAACGCGGCGAGAGAGTTGAGGGATGTTCTCCACGCCCATTCGGGCTTGGTTTTGAGAACGCCTGAAGCTCGCGTCGCCGATGAGAAAGCGGCTAGCGGGGCGCGCTGAAATTATGCTGACACAAAAACAAAAAGAGCTTCTTCTGTTCATTCATGAGCGCATGAGTGAGACGGGTGTTCCGCCGTCGTTCGATGAAATGAAGGACGCGCTCGAACTCAAATCGAAGTCTGGTATCCATCGGCTCATTACGGCATTGGTGGAGCGTGGCTTCATTCGACGGCTTCCGCATCGAGCACGCGCTATCGAGGTCATCAAGCTTCCTGAAGGCTCAGAATCGGGTGGTGTCAAAGTCGGCGGCTTCAGGCCAAGCGTGATCGAAGGCGGAGGCGGCTCCAAGCCAGTCGAGCTCTCAGCGCCGAGCACAACTGTGATCGACTCCCAAACGGTATCCGTGCCGATGATGGGCCGTATTGCGGCGGGCGTTCCGATTAGTGCGATCCAGAACCATACCCATGATATTTCCTGCCCACCCGACCTTCTGGCTAAGGGCGAACATTTCGCGCTGGAAGTCCACGGCGATTCGATGATCGACGCCGGCATCCATGACGGCGATATCGTCATTATCAAGCGGTGCCATACGGCGGAGAACGGCGACATCGTTGTGGCTCTTGTCGATCGGGAAGAGGCGACGCTTAAGCGCTTGCGTAAGAAAGGCTCCACCGTCGCTCTCGAAGCTGCCAATCCGCAATTCAAGACGCGTATTTTTGGTCCCGATCAAGTGGATGTGCAGGGACGGCTTATCGGATTGATCCGACGGTATTGATATGTTGTTTGGCGGATAGAAATTGCCGAAGCCCTTTCGCTAATCATCATCCTGGCATTCATTGCCGAGATCCAATCTGGCACTGGGGAGGCCGTTGTCTGGTTGTGCTTTCCCCCATTGCGTTGGCCCGGGTTGAACCGCGGATCCTGGGAATACTCCCCGAGATGTCTCACGGCGCTGCTTCATCCGTGCTTTGATAGGCCGCTGTCCACGGCCTTCTTCCCCGAGCGCCTTCAACCGTTTCGACGCGTAATGCGCCAGATTTGTCGAGATAAACCGCGTGCGTTCCCTCGCGTTCTAATGCGGATCGATCGATGGTGAGTTGGGGCTGCGTGCAAGATCGCGGACGTGTGCCCTGGACAATCAGTATGTGCGCTTGACGGCAATCATCACGTAACGCTGCGGGGTGGCGCGTGATGGCTACGATCTTTCCATCAATCGCACCGACGCACCCGACACCGTCGCAGGTCAAAGCGGGTGCGCGGGTTACATCGGCAGGTCTTCGTGCATCTCCGTCACGCGCAAGCCAGCGTGAGAGTTCGAATTCATCGCGCGAACTGCTGAGGCCGTTGAGGAAGCCGTCCGCTCCGCGCAGGAGCACGAGATTCCCGGTTCCGCCGACAAGAAGCGCAGGGCGTTCTGCAGTTGGGGCAAGAGCAATGCCGGCAGCAATCACTAGGACGCCTAACAATCGCCAGCGGTACCGCATCAGCGTCAACCACAAGCACCCCGCCGCGACAAGAGCGATTGCGACATTGGGAACAACTGGTAGAAGGCTGACAGCGCCTTTGAGGCCGGCAACCCAGGTGGCGGCCGCGGTCATTGCTTCAATGCCGTACCCCATTACAATGAGCGGCAGCGTCTCTAAGCCCAGTGGCATCAAGACGAGCGTTGTCAACGCAGCCGGCATGACAACGATATTGCAGATCGGGATTACGGCGAGGTTGGCCAGAACCGCATAGTGCTGGTTTTGATGAAAGTGGTAGATGGCGAAGGGTGCGATCGCCGCGCTGGCAATAATGGTCGATAGAACGATCCCGCTGAAAAAATAAAAGAACCGCATGTGCACGCCGCGATGGGGACCAGACGGCGCACGGAACCGTTGATTGATAGCTTCGTAACTTGCGACCAGAGCAATCACGGCGGCGAAGGACATCTGGAAACCGGGATCGATGACGCTTTCTGGAAATAGAATGAGAAGTATGAATGCTGCGACGGCAACGTTACGGAGGGCCACGGCCTGGCGATCTAACAGCATGGCTGAGAACATGACGGTGATCATGAGAAACGCGCGCACCGTGGCGAAGGTACCGCCTGAGATCATGAGATAGCCAAAAGCGCCGAACATCGCGCCGACAGCAGCCCATTTCTTTATTGGGAAGCGCAGGGCGATGGACGGAAAGAGTGCAAAGAGGAAGCGTAGTGCGACGAAGACAGAGCCCCCCATGATCGCCATGTGTAGGCCTGAAATCGACAGGATGTGATAGATGCCCGACGCACGATAAATCTCGTTTGTCGCATCGGAGATGCCGCCGCGCTCGCCAGTGATCAGGGCCGTCGCGATCGCGCCGCGTTCATCCGGCAACGCGGCTGTTATGCGATCCCCGATATGTTTGCGCAGGCGTGCAACCCAAGTTTCCAGCTTCTGGGCGAGGTTTTCTGGTGCGCCGTCTTCGATGACAATTGGAGGAGAGGTGGAATACCCGACGGCTCCGATGCCTCGATACCAAGCGTATCGCGCAAAATCATAACCTCCTGGAAGTGCCGCACGCGGTGGCGGCGACAGGTTGGCTGTGAGTGTTATTTGATCTCCCAAGCTCACGCCTGCCGTTGGATTTCTCGTAGTCACGCGAATGCGCGCGGGCAGTGCGTTTGGGGTGAGCTTGTCAACGCTTAGGGGGCGTAAGGTTAAGCGCTCGCCCCCCTCCGCTTTCGGCTCGATCTGTTCCACGATTCCGCGCACCGCCACGGGCCCGATTTGCGTTTGTAACACTGGCGCGCGGACCCACTCGGTCCGCAGTTTTGCCGCAACCAATCCGAGGCTTGCTAGTCCGGTGAACGCAATCAGACTGCCGAGCAAAGTGGCGCTAGGCCGCATTATGATGAGTACCGTCGCAGCCAACGACACCGCTAAGAAGAACCAAACAGCCGGTTCAAGGGGCAGTGCAAAATATAAGGCGCAGCCTGTTCCAAAAGCCACGGGCTGCCAGTAGAACCACCCTGCCCGTTCCGCTTCGAGTTGCGCAGACAGCCATGCAAAGGGCGCGCGTAAGAGCCCCGTGCGGCGCGGGGCAGCAATCACATCGCTGGGCTCGTCCCGCAAAAGCGTCATAGGCTCGGTCCCGCCTCCCCCCTCACCGGCTCCTTAACCTTCGCGCTCGCCTATGCTACAGGGCCTGCAAAACAAAACCAGCCGTTGCGGCAGCTGATGTCGCGACTGCGCTCAAAACATGTGAGCTCATGACAAAACCTTCGAAGGCGGGCCGCACCGCTCCCGTCGTCCGCTTCGCTCCTTCACCCACCGGTTTTCTTCACATCGGGGGGGCCCGTACAGCGTTATTCAATTGGCTTTACGCCAAAGCGCGGGGAGGACGTTTTCTACTGCGGATCGAGGACACCGATCGTGCCCGGAACAGTCCCGAGGCCGTTGCCGCCATTCTCGACGGTTTGAAGTGGCTCGAACTGGACTGGGAAGGTGATCCCGTCTCCCAATACTCGCGCGCAGAGCGCCATCGCGAAGTCGCCCACGCTCTTCTGGAGGCGGGTGGCGCTTATCGCTGCTACCTGACACAGGACGAGCTCGCCCAGATGCGCGCGGAAGCTGAGGCGGAAAAGCGTCCATTCCAGGTGCGCTCACCGTGGCGGGACAAACCGGCCTCGGATGCCCCGCAAGACAAACCCTTTGCCATCCGCTTGAAGGCTCCGCGCGAAGGGGAGACGACGATCGCTGATCATGTGCAAGGGGACGTCACATACTCGAATAAAGAACTAGACGACCTCATCATTCTGCGATCGGACGGTTCGCCGACGTACAATCTCGCGGTCGTGGTAGATGATCACGATATGGGCGTGACGCACGTTGTTCGCGGCGTGGACCACCTCACGAACGCCGCTCGTCAAACGCAGATTTATCAGCTCATGGGATGGGACGTGCCGGAATGGGCGCATGTTCCGCTGATTCACGGGCCTGACGGTGGGAAACTGTCGAAACGGCACGGAGCCCTCGGCGTCGAGGCATACCGGGCGATGGGCTATCTTCCGGCCGCGCTGCGCAACTATCTCGTTCGGCTCGGCTGGAGCCACGGAGATGACGAAATCATCTCGACCGATCAGATGATCTCCTGGTTCGATTTGGACGGTATCGGCAAGAGCCCTGCGCGTTTTGACTTCGCCAAGCTGGAGGCCTTGAACGGTCACTACATTCGTTCAACGGACGATGCGGAGCTCGTCGCTCGAACCGAAGCGATTTTGCCTGAGATTGAACGTGGTCGCGATATTCCGACGAGCCTCGATGATCTCGGCCGCGCTCGGCTCATTGCCTCGATGCCGGGATTGAAGGAACGCGCGAAAACACTTGTCGAACTGATCAACAGTGCGAGCTATCTGTTCGCGCAACGGCCCCTTAACCTGCAGGAAAAAGCAGAAAAACTCTTGGACACCGATACGCGGGCTATGCTGGGCCGTCTTTTGCCGCGTTTTGAAGCGTTGTCCGGCTGGGAAGCGGCCGACCTTGAAACGGAAGTGCGGACCTTTAGCGAGCAAGAAAACCTGAAGCTTGGCAAGGTCGCGCAACCCTTGCGTGCCGCACTTACGGGTTCGACGGTTTCGCCGCCTGTTTTTGACGTGATGGCCGTGCTCGGCCGTGAGGAAGCGCTTGCGCGCTTACGAGATCAAGTTGCCTAGCCAATCTCTTCAAGGCTTTGAAAGCCATGGTGTATTTTTCTGCATCGGCTCAACTTATTCAGTCGATTGCTTAGAATTTCGGCACGGGCTTGCGTAAAAAGTTCGGCTGATGTTCTAGCTGACAATCCCACCATAGGTTATCTTGCCGCGCGTGCGAATGTGCAGTACGAGGGCTGCATTCTCAAGCGATGACGGCCCTTTCGACCCCCGTCGGGCCTACCTTCAATCATCGCCCCGAGCCGCAACGCCTGACTCGAGGGATACCATCATGACCGCGCAAAACGATGCCAGTGGCAACGCCACTCTCACGCTGCACGACAAGAAGACCGACCTAGCGGTTCGCGCAGGTACAATCGGTCCCGACGTCATTGACGTCGGCAAGCTCTACAAAGACACGGGTTGTTTCACTTACGACCCCGGTTTCACATCAACGGCAAACTGCTCGTCGAAAATCACCTATATCGATGGTGACGCCGGGATCCTGCTGCATCGCGGCTATCCTATTGATCAGCTTGCGGAACAGTCTAACTTCATTGAAGTTTGCTATCTGCTGCTGAACGGAGAACTGCCAAACGAGCAGCAATATCGCGAGTTTGACCGGGCGATCACTCAGCACACCATGGTGCATGAGCAGATGAACCGGTTCTTCACCGGCTTCCGTCGCGACGCGCACCCCATGGCGGTTATCTGCGGTGTCGTTGGTGCGCTCTCGGCCTTCTACCACGACTCCACGGACATTAACGATCCTCACCAGCGGACGGTGGCGGCCCGGCGTATGATCGCGAAAATGCCGACGATTGCCGCTATGGCTTATAAGTATGCCATCGGACAGCCGTTTATCTATCCGCGGAACGATCTCGACTACACGTCGAACTTCTTACAGATGTGCTTTGCGGTTCCTTGCGAGCCATATTACGTCAACCCGGTCGTCTCGCGCGCGCTGGACAAGATCTTCATCTTGCACGCCGACCACGAACAGAACGCTTCGACCTCGACGGTACGGTTGGCCGGTTCGTCCGGAGCTAATCCCTTCGCCTGCATCGCCGCCGGTGTAGCCTGCCTCTGGGGCCCGGCACATGGCGGCGCCAACGAAGCCGCGCTCAACATGCTGGCCGAAATCGGAACGGTCGACCGCATTCCGGAATACATCGACAAGGCGAAAGACAAGACCTCCGGCTTCCGTCTCATGGGCTTTGGCCACCGCGTCTATAAGAACTACGATCCGCGCGCGAAGGTCATGCAGAAAACCTGTCACGAGGTGCTCGATGCGCTTGGTGGGCATGATGAGCCGCTTCTGAAGGTTGCGCTTGAACTAGAGCGTATTGCCCTTGAGGACGACTACTTCATCGAAAAGAAGTTGTATCCGAATATCGATTTTTATTCGGGCATCACGCTGCGTGCGATGGGCTTCCCGGTTTCTATGTTTACGGCTCTGTTCGCCGTAGCGCGCACCACGGGTTGGATCGCGCAGTGGAATGAGATGATCGAAGATCCCGAGCAACGGATCGGTCGTCCACGGCAGCTTTACATCGGATCGCCGCAGCGCGATTTTGTGCCACTCAATCAGCGTGACTGACCGCCGAACCCTGTGTTCAGTTGTCTCGCTGTAGTTAGGAAATAAGGGCCGGAGGGAAAAAGACGCTCCCGGCCTTTTGCTTTTTTATTCGTCTTTCTTGGCCGCGGCTTCCGCCGACGTTGGCATGGCCGCTTGGCGGCCTTCGAGGATGAACCGGTGAACGATTGCGGCTGCGGTTTCACTTGGACTGTCGCCCTCGAACCGCATTTTATCTGGGAATTTCTCCAGCGCGTTCAGCTGCGCTTGGCGTTCCGGCGTGTCCTTGAGCAGCAACTCTACAGCGTTGGCCAATTTTTCAGGTGAGCACTCTTCCTGGAGGAATTCAGGGAACGCGTTCTCCCCAAGCACGAGGTTGGCAAGAACGACCGACGGCACCTTGAGCAGGAAGCGCAACCGCGCGGCTAGCGGATCGACGCGGTAGGCCACAACCATTGGGGTGCCGACCATGGCAAGCTCCAATGTTACCGTGCCGGACGCAGCAAGGGCCGCATCGGCGAGCGCGAAGGCCTTGAACTTATCTTCTTCACCTTCAACGATATGCACGGGCCCTGGCCAGGAGGCCGCATGCTGATCGATGAGTTCGCGCACCCAGGGTACAGCTGGAATGATGATCTGTGGGAGAGACTCACGTTTTTCCAGGAGAGAAAGTGCCGCGCCAAACGGGCCCATAAGGCGGCTAACTTCAGAGGCACGGCTTCCCGGCAAGACGACCAGAACGGGGCGCTTGGGATCAATCCCGCGACGGCGGGCCAAATCCAGACCATTCATAGCCCTGAGCGATTGCATGCGTTCGCTCAGGGGATGGCCGACATATGTGCAAGGTGGACCGCCGAGCCGTTCATGAGCCTCTGGTTCGAAAGGCAGTAGAGCGAGAAGATGATCGACATAGGCGGCCATTTTTGCCGCCCGACCTTCCCGCCATGCCCAGACGCTGGGGCTCACGTAATTGATAATCGGGATCGCTGGACGACGTTTGCGTATGCGCTTTGCGATGGCGTGTGTGAATTCTGGACTGTCTATGATGACGACAACATCGGGTTCGGCAGCAACGCAGGCGTTGACCGTGTGATACACACGGCGCACGAGCCGCGGAAGACGCGATAGAATTGATAACGGCCCCATCACCGCGACATCAGAAAGCGGGAACTGCGAGATCAGTCCGTGCCGCTCCATTTCCTCCCCGCCGACGCCTAGGTAGCGAACACGACCAGAGAGACGCTTGTTTAGCGCTGCCATGAGCGGACCACCAAGCGCGTCGCCGGAGTGTTCCCCAGCAACGATAAAGACGCAGAACTGACGGCTGTCCTCTTCTATGACGAGCTTGCCCCTCTGCTTGATCTTCGCGGCCTCTTTCGTGTCCGCCGAAGCTGTCATCCTGGTTCTCCCTGCCCCCACGTCAAGCCAGCGATGAACAGTCCGCGCTTGTCGGCCTCTTCGATCACCTTCCGTTCGATAGCTAGCGTGGAATCCCCAAGCATGACCGCAATGCCAGCCAAGCCGGTTTCCGCCGCGCGGGCCAGTAAAGTCGCATCCAGGTCACGACTATCGGCCAGAACCGTCACGCCAGCATTACGCATCCATACTCCTCGGCCCCATTGGCGTAAATCGCCACTTCGCAACAGGATCTGATCAATACCTTCGCCTGTTTCGATTGCGAGCACATGCGCGCGATGGACCACCGTAGCGGCTGCGGCCACCCCCTCTTGGGCCAGCACAGTCAGTACGCCACCACCCTTGATGCAATCCGACCGCTGAGTTGCGCTGGCACGGCGCCGTCCAAAGACCTGAAGATCGAGCGTTACCCTGTCGGCCTTGGCGCGTTTCTGCAATTCCCCAAGGGCGACACCTTCAACGTAAACGCCCGCGGCATCAGCCGTATTTCGCAAATCATCGCGTTCTGCCGTCAGCGTGCATCCTACAGCAACGGCGATTCCGGATAATCCTGCCGCTTGAACGTTATGCACCGTGTTTGGACCAATAGTCGGCAAATCGATTCGCATCTCTTGGCCGGGTTTCGGCCCCTTGGTGAGCACGCCGCATTCCAAGTAGTTTTGATTTGCACGCCTCGCGACCAGCCGTTGGAGCATTCTATCGGTGCCTTCGGCTCCCTCTACGGCCAGCACAACGCCCTGTGCGACCACAACACCTTGGCCGACGTCAAAGGGTGCCAGTCTCCGGATGACCGCCAAGCCTTTGGCTATGTCGAGTTTTTGCCGGCTGTCGGCACCGTGACGCCCCAACGGGCCTGAAGATACCAAAAGTTCAGGAACCACATCAGCAGGGCCCACAATGCGAACCCCGTGTTTTTCAAAAAACGCGATGACCCCGCGCAGTACAGCATCGTCTCCGCCGGCGCGGATGAGCCGGATCACTGTTGGGACTGCGCGAAAAAAGCCGAGGTCGGGTTTGATGTTTGCCAGATCCGGGCGCTTGACGGAGCCTATGATGAGCATTTCCGTCAGCTTGTCATTTTTCAGGACGCTGAGAATCTTGCCAATCTGGGCGAAATCGACGCTCGTCTGCAGCGTCGCATCGTCCTTGATCTCAGCTGCGCCATTGATTGCCAGGATGTGGACGTGATCGCCACGCGCCTTAAGGCGATACGCGATTTCTTGCGGCAGGCTGCCGCCTCCTGCCAAGATGGCGATGCGTCGGGGCAAAGGGCTACCTGTCAACGATCCTCTGGCTCCCCAGTGCTCCGTATGTCGAATACGAGCCGGCAGCGAGCGAACATGCGCCCCGAATCAGGGCGCGTCCTTTGGCGTGCATAATGACCGCTTACCGCCTTCGCGTATGAAGTCCAGTATCTCGACGACGATGGCGTGGTCTGCAAATTCCTGCGCGACATCTTCCATTCGTTCGGCGAGGTTACCTTCATCGGCGAACAGCAACCGATATGCGCGTCGTAAATCATGGATTTGCTGGCGGGTAAAACCGCGACGCTGAAGGCCTACGATATTCAGGCCTGACAGGTATGCACGGTTGCCAAGCGCCATGCCGTAAGGGATTAAATCGTTTTCGAGCCCCGACATACCCCCTAAAAATGCATGCGCGCCGACACGTGCAAATTGGATGACAGCGGCGCCTCCACCCAAAATCACGTAGTCACCGACCTGGCAGTGTCCGGCCAGCATGACATTGTTAGAGAAAATCACATGACTACCGACGTGACAGTCATGCCCGATGTGTGAGTTTGCGAGAAACGCACAATGGTCGCCAACGGTAGTTTCCATACCGCCGCCTTCAGTGCCGGGGTTCATCGTAACACCTTCGCGGATCATACAGTCGGCGCCGATCGTCAACGTCGACGGCTCGCCCTTGTACTTGAGATCCTGCGGCTGATGCCCGATTGACGCGAACGGAAAGATCCGCGTGCGTGCCCCAATTTTTGTGCGCCCCTGCACCACCACATGGCTTAGGAGTTCGACATCCTCGGCCAGTTCGACCTGAGGACCGACGATGCAGTATGGGCCAATGCGGCACCCCGCACCGACCTTGGCTCCATCTTCGATAATTGCCGTGGGATGGATCTGCAGATCAGCCATTCTTACTCGCAAAGGCACGTGCTTCGGCTGTATCAGCCAGCATAGCTGAAATTTCAGCTTCGGCGGCGATTTCACCGTTTACCTTTGCTTCGCCGTAGAATCTCCAGACGCGACCGCGATTGCGGATCTTGCGCACATGGTAGTGGAGTTGGTCGCCGGGGAGTACCGGCTTGCGGAACTTGGCCTTGTCGATTCCCATAAAGTACACGAGCTCGGCCTTATAACCTTCGCCAAGGCTGTGAACGCACAAAGCACCGGCCGTTTGAGCCAAACCTTCAATGATCAGCACACCGGGCATCACGGGATACTGAGGAAAGTGGCCCGTAAAGAACGGCTCGTTGATTGTGACGTTCTTCAGTCCAACCGCACTTTGATCGCCGTCCATATCGTAGATGCGATCAACGAGCAGGAACGGGTATCGATGCGGCAACAGCTGCATGACACGCGCGATGTCCGCCGTGCCCATCACCGGATTCTCGACCACCTCATCCATTTCCTTTTCGCTCCACTTCAATCATTCCGGGCGCGATGGCGAAGTTTTAAAGCACTCGCATCGCTCACGGCAAACTCTTCAATTACCAAGGCTTAGCCTTTGGCAAGTGTTAAACTCGCGACGGCGCATCAGCACACCGCCATAACACGTCAGTCCTCGCGTTTCGCCAGCCGCGTTAAAGCTGCCAGCTCCCGGCCCCATTGACGCAACGGCCGCGCCGGTGTTCCACCGACACGTGCTCCCGCTGGAATATCGTCCTTTGGGTGGGACGCTCCAGCCACCTGGGCGCCGGTGCCAATTTTGATGTGGCCGACGGTGCCCGACTGGCCGCCCATCACTACAAAGTCTCCCAGTTCGGTAGAACCCGAAATACCAGTGTGGGCCACGATCACGCAGTGCCGTCCGATACAGACGTTGTGCCCGATCTGTACAAGATTATCAATTTTCGTGCCCTCACCGATGACGGTATCCTTAAGAGCACCTCTATCTATTGTTGTATTAGCTCCAATCTCAACGTTATCTTGAATGATGACGCGGCCAATTTGCGGCACTTTCAGATGCCCGTCCGGCCCCATGGCGAAGCCGAATCCATCCTGTCCGATGCGTGCTCCGGCGTGGATGATGACTCGGTTGCCGAGCAATGCATGCTGCAGCGTCGCTTGCGGACCGATGTAGCTGTCGCGTCCGACGTACACGCGGTACCCGATTACTGCGCCAGCAGCGATGCGGGAGCCGCGGCCGATAGAGGCCTGCGGGCCGATGATCGCGCCAGGTTCGATCGTGCAATCAGGCTCGATATGAGCCGAGGGATCGATGTTGGCACTTCCAGGCTCTGCAACGCGTGGCCAAAGCGCTTGCGGGTAAAAAGTACGAAGCGCGAGCGCAAAGCCGTGATATGGCCGCTTCGTGAGCAGCGGCACGGTCGCTTTCGGAACCCGCTCTACGAACGCAGGCGTCACGAGACAAGCTCCGGCGCGCGTTTCACTCAAGAGCGGCAGATATTTGCGGTTATCGAGAAATGCCACATCGTCGGGTCCTGCATCGGCGAGGGTGCGGACGTCCGACAGCCTGCGGCTGGCCAATTCATCGGGAAGGCCTGCAGGAAGCGTTGCGGCCGTAGCTTTCGCGACCTCAGATATTGCGATCGGAGCTGCCCGGTCGAAGAAGCCTGGATGATCCATCGGCGCCCCCAAATTCCCGACATATCTTAAGGGTGGTACAGAACGGGCCACCAAGCGGACTATAGTTCCGGAAAGGTGGCTGGCGGGTGTCAATTGATAGCCATGTCCATAGAGGCTGAAAACCCTCTTGGGAAGCGCGATCCATGGACGCGTCACGGCGTTGCCATCTGAGGGATCGCTTTGCGCCAGAACCTTAAGGCGTTGGCTTTTGAGCTGAAACTGCTGAAGTGTAACGAAATAAGGGGGCCGAAGCCCCCTTAAATTCAATGGACTTAGAATTTCGATGAGGCGCCGAAGCGGAACCACTGCTCGTCGTCGTACTCTTCCGATGCGAGAACTTTGGAGAAGTCGACACGCAGCGGACCTACGGGCGAATTCCACAGAAGGCTTGCACCAACGGAAGCACGTACCGAGGCGTCATCTTCAAGGTTGTTGCCCAAAATGTCCTTCACGTGCTGGGAGGCATTAAAGAGCGAACCAGCGTCGGCGAAGACTGCACCACCAAGTCCGAGCTCTTCAGGCACGAACGGGATCGGGAAGCGGAGTTCCGCAGTTGCCGCCCAGTATGTCTTACCGCCGAGCGCGTCACCGGTTCGTGCGTCACGTGGTCCGAAACCCGAGCGGTCAAAGCCACGGACGGTCTCACCACCACGGAAGAACTGGTCGAGCACGCGGACATCCTCGTCACCCCAGCCTTCGATATGGCCGCCAACAACGCGGCTGACGAAGGTGATGTTTTCCGTAACCGGGTAGTAGCCACGGGCTTCAGCCTGGACGCGGACGTATTCTGCGTCGCCACCGAGGCCAGCGAAGTCTGCCGTACCTTGCAGGTAGTAGCCGCTCGTTGGGTTGGTTGGGTGATTACGCTTATCGTAGGTGATCATCGTGCCGGCGGACGAAGTCCAGTACGTACCGTCGCCACAGTTAGCTCGGTTTGTCGCCAGGACCGTATCACCGCATGCGTCCTTGATCGCCAGCGATGCGTCATCTTCCACGTCGAAGATCTGATCGCGCGACAGCGAGTAGCTGGTCTGCATCCAGAGATCTTCCGACAGCGGGAAGCCAAGGCGCAGCTGACCGCCGCTCTTACGAGACCGGAAACCGGACTGATCGCGCTGATCGAGTTCCTTGTGATACAGGTCGAAGCCGGCCGACAGGTTACGGTCGAGGAAGCGCGGTTCCGTGAAGCTCAAGTCAACCTGGGCACGCTCGATGGAGCCACCGACGCGGAGCCGGATGTACTGACCGTTGCCGAGCAGGTTGCGCTCACTGATGGATACGTCACCGATGACGCCTTCCGCTGTCGAGTAACCGGCACCAAACGAGAGCTCACCGGTCGACTGCTCGGTTACCTGAACGTCAAGAACGACGCGATCGGGCGCAGAACCTGGGCGGCGCTTGACATCGACGGCCTTGAAGAAGCCAAGGGCCTTCAAACGCTTCTCGGCGCGATCAACCATCAGCGGGTTAAAGGCATCGCCTTCGGCCAGACGGAACTCACGACGAATAACGTGATCCTTCGTGCGCTCGTTACCCGAGATATTGATACGTTCGATATAAACACGCGGGCCTTCGTCGATCACATAGTTGATCGCGATCGTGCGAGCGTACATGTCGGGTGTGGCGCGGGGACGGACACGAGCAAAGGCAAAGCCACGTTCCGCGACAGCAAGGGTCAAACGCTCAACGGTCTTGTCGAGCAGCGAGCCGTTATAGACGTCGCCGCTATAGGTCAGCAGGTCGCCGCTCAGGGACGCAGCATCCAACCCCGTGAGCGAGCTGTCGATCACGATATTGCCGAAGTGATAGAGCTCGCCCTCTTCAACCGTGAAGGTCAGGAAGAAACCTGAACCGTCGCGATCGAGTTCGGCGTTAGCTGAAGTCACGCGGGCGTCGGCATATCCGTTCTTCAGGTAATACTGACGCAGAAGCTCACGGTCGAGATTCATGCGATCTGGATCGTAGATGCTGGTGCCGGATAGGAAATCGAACCAGCCAGCCTGCGTCGTAGAAATGATGTCGCGCAGCTGCGCGTCACTGAAGGCGCGGTTGCCGATGAAGTTGATGCTCTTCACCTTCGTCGCGGAACCTTCCATGATCTCGAAAACGAGATTCACACGGTTCTGCTCAAGTTCGATGATTTTCGGCTCGACGTTAGCGGCATATCGGCCCTGACGGCTATAGACGTCAAGGATGCGCTGAACGTCAGCCTGAACGCGAGCGCGCGTATAGATCGAGCGCGGCTTCAGCTGAACTTCGGCTTGGAGAGTGTTGGTATCGACTTCGGAGTTACCTTCGAAGGCAACTTGGTTGATCACAGGGTTTTCTTCGACCCGGACCCGAACCACATTGCCGTCACGGAAAATCTCAACGTCTGCAAACAGTCCCGTCGCGAAAAGTGCGCGCAAAGACTGATCGACGCGCCCAGCGTCGTAGACATCACCCGTCGTGAACTTCAAGTACGACCGAACCGTCTCGGGTTCGACACGCCGATTACCAATAACTTGAATTTCGCTGACAACGACTTGCGCATGCGCCGGAGTCGAAAATCCTACTGCATCGACACTGATGACTACGAACGCAGTCAAGAACAGTGAAAGAGCGACGCGTAGGGCCCCCAACGACATGATCCGATACTGAGACATTCGCGGATCTGCCCTCGTTTTGCCGATCCCCAGAGATGCGGTGCCTGTCGGCAACTGAACACCACACCTTGACCTTCTTTAAGGCGCGCAACCCGCCACCACGATCACTCGTAGTGCTTCCCTCGGGTCGTTACACCAAAGCTCACTATGGGTTTTTAACGATTCCGCAAGCAGTAGGGAAGTGGCAAGAATGCGTCACCCGCACTGATTTCACTTCGTTTTCTCGGGTCAGCGCCCCTTTTTTAAGCGCAATAATTGGGAACCAAGACGGCCTGCAACGCACTGTTCGTCCCCAATTTTCTCACCGCTTAGCTGAACCAGGAGAACCATCGCGCCAAAATTCCACGATCGTTGTAGAAGCCGAACACCATCAGCATAACGATCAATGCCAACCCGATTCTGAAACTGAATTCCTGCGCACCCTCACTCATGGGCCGCCCTCGCACGGCCTCGATGCCGTAAAAGAGCAAATGTCCACCATCGAGAAGTGGGATCGGGAAAAGATTTACTAAGCCGATGCTCACTGAAATGAATGCTGTGAACAGAATCAGCTCGGCCACTCCAAGGGCCGCGAACTTACCTGCGGCGTCAGCAATTCTGACAATCCCACCAATCTGTTCCGCGCCCTGGCGGCCCGTAAAGACATCGCCAATGTAGGACAACGTGCCCGCGGCGATATCCCACGTGCGTTCCGTACCTAGCCAAACGGCTTCGAGCGGACCAACATCACGATGAACAATCCGGCTTGTTTCCCCTGAGGCTTCGATCCCGATAACTGGTCGGCGATGTTTCCCGGCTATGGCATCGTTCAGCTCACGCAGAGCTGGTGTTACCATCAAAATGAGCTTTTGCCCGTCACGTTCGACCTCGAACGCGAGTTTTCGCCCGACGCTGGTCGAGACGACCTGCTGAACGGTTGCGAAGCCATCCACCGGTGTTCCATCAATCGCAACGATGAGATCGCCCGCCTGGAAGCCTGCCGAAGCTGCTGGCGAGTCGGGCGCCACACGTCCCACACGCGGTTCCATCGTGCGATTGCCGAACAACCAAAACATCATCGCAAATATCAGAATTGCCAGGATGAAATTGGCCGCCGGGCCTGCAGCGACGACGGCTGCTCGTTGCCACAAAGGCTTGAGCTGAAACGCGCCTTTGCGCTCCTCCTCGGTCAGACCGCTCAGCGCGTCGCGCGATGGGACGCTGGCGGCATTCTCATCGTCCATAAACTTTACGTAGCCACCGACCGGAATCCAGGCGATGCGCCAGCGGGTTCCATGACGATCCGTGAACGAATAAATCTCTTTACCGAAGCCGATTGAGAACGCCTTCACAGTAACGCCGCACCAGCGCGCCACCAGAAAGTGTCCCATCTCATGGATGAAGACGACGATCGTTAAGGCGAACAGGAAACCGATCGCAATGATGAGCGCTCCCGATAGGTTTGCGCCAAGTTGCGAGATGAAATCCATGAACCGAGTTCCTTACGAGTGTGTCGACGGTTGGGGTGCTCGCGGATGTAACGCGACAGGATAATCAGGACAACCGTTCCAGAGCGATGGCGGCCAAGCGCCTCGCTTCGTGATCTATGCTCAGGATGTCGTCGAGACAAGCGGCTGGAGCAATTACACCTGCCCGATCGGCCTGTTCCAGACAGTTTTCTACGGATCTGGCGATATCGAGGAATCTTATACGCCCCGCCAGAAACGCTTCAACGGCTATTTCATTCGCGGCGTTGAACACTGCAGGCGCAGTTTCTCCGCGCGCCAACACTTCACGCGCAAGCCGCATCGCGGGGAATCGGTCTTCATCGGGGGGCTCGAAGGTGAGCTGGCCGATCTCCGCCAGATCAAGTCGCTTCGTCGGTGCCTGCATCCGGGCAGGCCAAGAGAGTGCCAGCGCGATCGGCGTGCGCATATCGGGTTCGGACAGTTGCGCCAATACGGAACCGTCGGCAAAGGCGACTAAGCAGTGCACGATTGACTGCGGATGCACGACAGCGCTGAGTTGATGAGGTTCCACCGGAAACAAGTGATACGCCTCGATCAACTCCAGCGCTTTGTTCATCAAGGTTGCCGAATCGATCGTGATCTTGGCTCCCATCGACCAGTTGGGATGACGGAGCGCCTCTTCACGCGTTGCCTTTTCGAGCCGTTCGCGTGACCACTCTCGGAAGGGTCCACCAGAAGCCGTCAGAGTAATCTTTTCAATTGCCGAGGGCTCTCCTGTTCCAATGAGCTGGAAACAGGCGGAATGCTCGCTGTCGACCGGGACGAGTTCGGCTCCCTGGCGTTCAACTTCGGCCATAAAAACGCTGCCTGCTGAAACGAGGCATTCCTTGTTGGCCAGGGCCAACCGGCTGCCTTGGGCAAGCGCCGCAAACGAGGGCTCAAGGCCCGCAGCCCCAACAATGGCAGCCATGACGCAATCTGCCGGCTCACAGGCCGCCGTTACGAGGGCTTCTGGTCCCGCCGCTGGCTTCACCGACGTTCCAGCCAGCAGACTCTTCAGTTCAGCAAACCGCGTCGCATCACCTATCACTGCGTAAGCCGCGTTGTGCTTGACCGCGAGACGCGCGAGTTCTGCCACGCTGTTTTGCGCCGTGAGAGCAACGATTTCGAACTCTTTGGGCTGGCGAGCGACGAGATCGAGGGTGCTCTGGCCGATCGAACCGGTGGCGCCCAGTATACTTAACCTACGCGCCCGAGGGGAACGGGTGCCGCGCGCCGTCTCGGTCCGATCAGGGACAACGCTGAGCCGTCCTGGTTCCACTCGTCATTTCCTCCAGCGTTGGCCACATCGGCAAAGAATTTTTAGTCTGCCCGAGAACGTAGAAACGAATTCACAGCTTCACGCAAGGCTAGGGTCACGCACCGAACAGGAGCGCCTTGGCAGGCTGGTTGATATCCATCAGCAGACAGATCAGAGCGGCAAAGGCCGCCGCAGCGGCGATTCCGTCCAGACGATCCATGAATCCGCCATGGCCAGGGATCAGATTACTGGCATCCTTAAGCCTATATACGCGCTTAAATGCGGATTCCGCGAGGTCACCTGCCAGAGCCACCAACCCGAGCACCGTCGTACAGATGATCAGATAGAGTGACGGCGCGCCCGTCAGTAGGAACGAGAATATCGCGCCGACCAACGCACTCGCGACGAGGGCTGAGCAGGTTCCCGCCCACGTCTTATTCGGCGATATACTGGGCCAAAATTTTACTCCACCGACTGTCTTGCCCCCAACATAAGCGGCGGTGTCGGCGGCCCAGACGACAGAAAAGATCAGTAGAATCGCTGTGAAGCCATAAGGGACGTCATTGCGGAGCCAGACGAGCGAAATCGCTGGGATCCCGATGTAAAAAAGCCCGGCGGCCGACATTAGTCCATTCTGCCTGCCATAGGTGGCCGCCATAGCGATCGCAGCCACACCTAACGCGACAAGGGCAAGTTGAGATCTGCCAATTGCGGCGAGCGCAATGCAAACGACGATGGCTGCTGCGTGCAGGAGAAAGCCGAAATCGTAGCGTCGGGAGCGAACGATTCCACCCCATTCCCAAGCCATCATAATCGCCATAACTGCTACGAGCCCAGCGAAGGCATACGACCCGGCGAAGGTTGCGCCGAGGCTCACCAACCCGAGAAAGACACCGGACGCGATACGCGCGATCAACCGGCGCGGATGATGTCCGGTTGCACGTGAACGCGCATCTTCGCCGGTCCAAGGCTCATGCCAGGAGGGTTCGTGCATTGTGGTCATCCTCACGCCGTGGATCGACGCGACAATCCACCGTAACGGCGATCTCGGACGTGATACTTTGCGATTGCTTCTTCAAGCTGGTCTCGCCCGAAATCGGGCCACAGGCAATCCAGGAAGACAAATTCCGTATAGGCCGCCTGCCACAGCAAGAAATTCGACAGCCGTTGTTCACCACTCGTCCGGATCAGGAGATCCGGATCCGGGACGCCGCTGGTATCGAGAGCCTGAGAGATCGCATCGACATCAATGGATTCCAGGCTCAACCGCCCTTCAGCAACTTCCGTTGCGAGATGCCGGGCCGCACGGGCAATTTCATTGCGGGCGCCATAGTTGAAGGCAATGACCAACGTCAGGCCAGTATTCGTGCTGGTAAGGTCCGTTGTCTCGTCCACAAGAGACAGCAGTTCGGGATCTACGCCTTCTCGGTCTCCAATCACCAGAATGCGGACATTGGCCTGATGAAGTTCGGCCAAGTCCCGGCGGATGAAACGCTTCATCAGCCCCATCAACTCGTCGATTTCTTCCGCAGGCCGTGACCAGTTCTCAGACGAAAAACTGTAAATCGTGAGATAGGGGATGGAGAGTTCGATGGCGGCCTGCACGGTCCGCCGGACGGCTTCGACACCTTCACGATGGCCAATGCTTCGCGGAAGGCCGCGTTTTTTGGCCCAGCGCCCATTGCCGTCCATGATGACCGCGACGTGTCGGGGCGCCTGCGGACCGAGTGGGGGTGTTCGCGGTGTCTGCGATAAATCGGCCAACGACTGGCCCCTATCTAGATGTTGCGGACATGTCTGAGAGAAGTATACGCCTCAAACCGTCTGAATTTCGGTTTCTTTCGTGGCCAACAAATTGTCGATCTCTTTGACGTACTTGTCGGTCAATTCTTGGACCTTGCTCGAGTTTTTGTGCTGCTCGTCCTCGCTCATGTCTCCAGACTTCTCGAGCTTTTTGAGCAGGTCCATACCTTCGCGGCGTACGTTGCGGACTGCAACACGCGACTGCTCGGCGTATTTGTGTGCCACCTTCACGAGCTCTTGACGCCGCTCGGCGGTAAGAGCCGGAATTGGAAGGCGTAAAACAGCTCCGTCGATCACTGGATTAAGGCCCAGGCTCGACTCGCGAATGGCCTTTTCAACGGCGGAGACGTTCGACTTGTCCCAGACCTGGACGGAAATGAGACGAGGCTCCGGAACAGAAACTGTTGCGACCTGGTTGAGAGGCATCCTGGCGCCATAAACCATCACCTGGATAGGATCGAGCAGATGGGTGCTGGCGCGTCCCGTACGCAGGCCACTCAGCTCACGCTTCAAGGCATCCATTGAAGCCATCATGCTTACTTCAAGATCGTCCAAACTAAATGTGTCGCTCATTTCCAATTTCCTTGCCGGTGCCGGCCGAGTTCACCCGACCGACCGAGCCACCTCTTTCGACGGGCTTCATCCCGCTCATAGCGTGCATGGCATCGAAAGACCAGCCGATGCCGCTGTATTCCGTTCAGAACCCCAATTCCCGCGCTTTAGCCGGGCTGGATTACTGTGGCGCGCGCCTCTCCCTTCAATAGTTTGAGGAGATTGCCTGGTTCAGCGATAGAAAACACAACTACCGGAAGACGATTATCGCGGGCAAGTGCGATCGCCGCGCCATCCATCACCTTCAAGTCTCGAGCAAGGACCTCGGAGTAACTCAGCGCATCATAGCGCACCGCATCCGGCGTCGTCTTGGGGTCTGCAGAATATATTCCGTCAACCTGCGTGGCCTTGACGACCGCGTCGCAACCCATCTCGATGGCGCGGAGTGTTGCCGCCGTATCGGTTGTGAAAAACGGATTGCCAGTGCCCGCCGCGAAAATTACGACGCGGCCTTTTCTCAGGTGATGCAAGGCCTTGGGACGAACGTAAGATTCGCAGACGGTCGTCATGGGAATCGCCGAGAGCACGCGCGAAGATGTCTTGAGCTGCGACAGTGCGCCGGATAGGGCCAGCGCGTTCATGACGGTTGCCAGCATTCCCATGTAGTCGGCCGTTGCGCGCTCCATGCCGCGGGCGGCACCCTGCAGGCCACGGAAGATGTTCCCGCCCCCAACGACAACAGAAATTTGGCATCCAGCGGCTGCGGCTTCGGAAATTTCCTTAGCAAGGCGCCCAACGACCTCAGGATCGATGCCGTATGCGCCGTCGCCTGCAAGAGCTTCACCGGAGAGCTTTAATAGAAGACGTTTGTATTTCAGTTCACTCTGGGTCCCGCTCATGATCCCTCCCGTGGCGTGTCCAGTTCAGCAGTGATCGACGACCTTGGGATCGCCCGTTGGCAGCTCATTGGCGGCCAAGACATGCCGCATCCCGGGGTACATGACCAGAGGTTAAAAAATACCGGCTGACTGCGAAAGCAGCCAGCCGGTATCATTTTTTGAATTTTCGCGGGTTATCGGCTTATTTTGCGCCCGAAGCCGCAGCAACTTCAGCAGCGAAGTCGTCTTCCTTCTTTTCGATACCTTCGCCCAGACCATAGCGCACGAAGCCCGTTACCTTGATGGGGGCGCCAACGGTCTTGGCTGCATTGGCAATCGCCTGCTCCACGCTAGCCTTGCCATCGAGCACAAATACCTGCTGAGGCAGAACAACCTGCTGGAAGAATTCCTTCCGCAGGCGGCCTTCCACCATCTTTTCGATGATTTCAGCCGGCTTTCCGGATGCTGCAGCCTGCTCCGTATAGATCGCCCGTTCGCGCTCAATGACGGTGTTGTCGAGTTCTTCCGGAGAGAGTGCCAGCGGGTTTGCCGCGGCGATATGCATAGCGACCTGGCGGCCGAATTCAGCGAGCTTGCTCTTGTCGCCAGAGCTTTCGAGGGCGACGAGAACGCCGATCTTTCCAAGGCCGTCAGCGGCCTTGTTGTGGACGTACTCAGCTACGACGCCATCGCTGACTTTAAGCGTGGCGGTCCGGCGTACCGTCATGTTTTCGCCGATCGTCGCGACCATTTCCTTGACGTAGTCTTCGACGGTCAGGGATTTGCCAGGATAGTTCATCGCCAGCAGCTTTGCGACATCGCCCTGCGCTTCGCTTGCAAGGGACGCAATGGTACGAACCATGTCCTGGAACTGGTCGTTACGTGCAACGAAGTCCGTTTCGGAGTTGACCTCGACAACGGCGCCTTCCGTTCCGGAGGCGGTGACCGCGACCAAACCTTCCGCGGCAACGCGGTCAGACTTCTTAGCAGCCTTTGACAGGCCTTTTTTGCGCAGCCAGTCGATGGCGGCTTCCATGTCACCGCCGTTTTCTGTCAGCGCCGCCTTGCAATCCATCATGCCCGCGCCGGTTTTTTCGCGCAGCTCTTTCACCATCGAGGCGGAAATCGTCGTCATATCAATGCTCATTTGTTGGCGGGCTCAGCCAGTGCTAAGCCCGCTGCTTAAAGACTTTGTGACGCCTGCCACCGCTTGGGCGACAATTGCCGTTTAAGCGGCCGACTGTGCAACGATCTTCTTGGCGGCGTCGATCCAACCCTCGGTTGCGATCTGCCCCTTGAGCTTCAGCAGACGGTCAAGCGCTTCAGCCTGCTCTGCGTCAAGATCTGCAATTTGCCAGTAATGGAAGACGCCGGCGTCGTTGAGGCGCTGTTCAAGCTTCGGGTTGATGCCGGTAATCGCCTTGAGATCGTCCGGTTCGCCGCGTGGAGCTTCGATGCCCTTGAACGTCACCACAGCTACTGGCAGATCTTCAGCTACCGGCGCCTCCGAAGCGCCGATATCCACGCCGGATGCGGTTTGGCTGCGTTCTAGACCATCCAGTGCCGCGCGTGAGACCAAGTCGCAGTAAAGAGTGATCGCTCGGCCTGCGTCGTCGTTGCCCGGGATTGGGAAGTCGATACCGTCAGGATCGCAGTTCGTATCAACGATCGCAATAATCGGGATACCCAACTTACGAGCTTCCTTGATCGCGATAGATTCCTTGTTCGTGTCGATAACGAACAGAAGGTCCGGCACACCACCCATATCCTTAATACCACCCAGCGACTGGTTGAGCTTGTCGCGCTCACGCTGGATGTTGAGGATTTCCTTCTTGGTGCGCCCTGAAGGCTCGGCGAGGATGTCATCAAGCTGACGCAGACGGCGGATTGACTGAGATACGGTCTTCCAGTTCGTCAGCGTACCACCTAGCCAACGGTGGTTCATGAAGTACTGCGCCGAACGCTGAGCAGAATCCGCAATTGCTTCCGAGGCCTGACGCTTTGTCGCGACAAAGAGTACGCGGCCGCCACCAGCAACGGTGTCGGAAATCTTAACCAACGCCTGATGCAGCAGCGGCACCGTTTGCGTCAGGTCGATAATGTGAATGTTATTGCGTGCGCCGTAGATAAAGGGCGCCATCTTGGGGTTCCAGCGGTGTGCCTGGTGACCGAAGTGAACGCCAGCTTCCAATAGCTGACGCATGTTGAAGGCGGGAAGCGCCATCTCGCAAATATCCTTGTTTTCCGGTTGGACCGCCGCGAACCTGGAGAAAGGCGCACCCCATACATATCTGGGGCCGACCTCACCGGAGCGACCGGACGGGGCTTTTAATCCGCCAAGCGCTGAAGGTTCGCGTGTGAAGTGCGACGGCTTATACGAGTCTTCGGCCGTGATTGCAAGAAGGGCGGGCAATTTCGGCTAGCACGCGTTCGTCACGGTCTCAGGGCGAGCCACGGGGCTCTAACTCACTTGTATCGGCGCCCATCCGGATCAGATTTCTACAATCTGCTCAATGCCACGTAAGGTTGCCAAGATTCCTGCCTGGGCTGGGGAAACGTCATATTTCCCCGGAAGAGCGAACTCTAGCTCACGGTCTTTGACGGGCAGCACAAAACGCACCTGTCCGCCGCGCGCGCCGGGCGCGGGTGGCTTGAGGTAACTTTTCAACTCGTCGAAAGTTGCATCGGCGTTTTTGATGTGGGCTGGGCTGAAGCGCAGTAACAGTCCACGATCTATGGCCGCCGTGGCCGCATCCAGGCTTTCGAGACGCTGGACGCGCATTTTGACCGTGTCGCCATCGCGTTCGGCTTCGACGGTCACGAGAACGGGCGTGCCCGCCTGGAGCAGATCGCGTCCGGCAGCCAGGGTATCGGAGAAGATGACAGCCTCGAACTGACCGCTGGCATCCGAGAACATTGCAAAGGCAAACTTATTTCCCTTCGCCGAGCGCCGTTCGCGCGCCGATACTACGATGGCCGCAAGTCGAGCCGAGGTTGCCCCCTTCGCCGTTGCGAGCTCGAACTCCGCATAGCGGCGGACGCCGAGCTTTTCGAGAACCATGGCGTACTGGTCCAAGGGGTGACCAGACAGATAGAACCCGACACTGGCAAACTCGTTTTCCAAACGCTCTAAAGGCGTCCAGCCTTTGGCGGGGCGCAATGCCAATGTGGGCTCGGTTTCGCCCAATCCGAACAAGTCGTTTGTGCCCGCTGCTGCATCGGCATCGCGCCGCTGTGCCGCTGCGAGGATAAGGTCGGCATTTGCACACACGATCGCGCGATCGGGTTCGAGCGCGTCGAGCCCGCCCGACTGTGCCAACATTTCGATCGCGCGTTTGTTGACCGCCTTTGGATTCAGGCGGCTCGCAAAGTCGGCCAATGACTTATAGCGGCCGTTCTCCTCACGCGCCGCCACGATGGTTTCGACGGCGGCCGGACCTACGTTCTTCAACGCCGCGAGAGCATAGCGGATTGCTCCCCGTGCAGTCTGAGGCCCTGACGGTGCCTCCTCGGGTGAGGGTTCAGCGAGAAACTCAACCTCGGACGCATTCACACACGGTGGCTTGATCTCGATGCCGCTTCGTCGTGCTTCGGCGACAAACACAGCGAGCTTGTCGGTGTTGGCCATATCGAGCGTCATCGACGCCGCAAGAAACTCTTCGCGGTAGTTCGCTTTGAGGTAGGCCGTGTGATAGCTGACCAGCGCGTAGGCGGCGGCGTGAGATTTGTTGAAGCCGTACCCGGCGAATTTGTTGACCAGTTCAAAGATATAAGCTGCGTCGGCTTTCTTCACACCGCGCTCGACGGCCCCCTCAATGAACCGCGCCTCGTGGCGCGCCATCTCGGCTTTGTCTTTCTTACCCATGGCGCGCCGAAGCATGTCGGCTTGACCAAGCGTGTAGCCGCCCATCACCTGGGCAATCTGAATGACCTGCTCCTGGTAGATGATAACGCCGTAGGTTTCCGAAAGGATGCCCTCGAGCATCGAATGGAGACAATCAACGGGCTCTTCGCCATGTTTGCGATTGATGTAGGTGGGGATGTTGTCCATCGGGCCAGGCCGATAGAGAGCAACCATAGCGATAATATCTTCGAAGCGGTCGGGCTTGAGACGCTTCAAGCTCTCGCGCATGCCCGTGGATTCCAACTGGAACACACCGACCGTATCAGCCCGAGCTAGAAGCTCGTAGCTCTTGCGATCGTCGAGCGGCAGCGCTGAAAGATCAATCTTTATGCCTCGACAGCGTTCGACCATTTCAACGGCCTTCTGCAGCACTGTCAGCGTTTTGAGGCCGAGGAAGTCGAATTTCACGAGGCCCGCGGCCTCCACCATCTTCCAGTTGAACTGGGTGACGGGCATCTGCGATTTCGGATCGCGGTAGAGGGGGACGAGTTCGTTGAGCGGCCGGTCCCCGATCACCATACCAGCGGCGTGCGTCGACGCGTGACGGTAAAGCCCCTCAAGCTTCTGCGCTTTTTCTAGAAGCTGAGCGACGATGGGTTCGGCATCTCGCTCCTCCTGGAGACGTGGTTCGGTCTCGATCGCCTCCGCCAATGTGACTGGATTGGCCGGGTTGTTGGGAACGAGCTTGCAGAGCTTGTCGACCTGCCCATACGGCATCTGCAGCACGCGGCCGACGTCGCGTAGAACCGCGCGTGCTTGCAGCTTACCGTGCGTGATGATCTGGGCGACACGATCCGCCCCATACTTTTCCTGCACGTAGCGGATTGTTTCGTCACGCCGGTCCTGACAGAAGTCGATGTCAAAGTCCGGCATCGAGACGCGTTCGGGGTTCAGGAAGCGTTCGAACAGAAGGCCAAACCGCAACGGATCGAGGTCTGTAATTGTCAGCGCGTAAGCAACCAACGAGCCCGCGCCGGAGCCGCGCCCAGGACCCACCGGGATGCCCTGCGACTTACTCCATTTGATGAAGTCAGAAACGATGAGAAAGTAGCCGGGGAACTTCATCTTCGAGATAACGTCAACCTCGTAGGCAAGCCGCTTCTCGTAATCTTCCCGAGTAAAACCCGCCGCGAGAGGATGAGCCGCCAATCGCCGCTCCAGACCCTCTTCCGCCTGACGTTTAAGTTCGGCGGCCTCCTCTTCGAGCAGATCTTGCTCAGTCTTGCCTTCCAGGCTTGCAACGAACCGCGGCAAAATCGGCTTGCGGCCGAGCGGCCGGTAATGGCAGCGCTGTGCGATCTCAACGGTGTTCGCCAGGGCCTCAGGAAGGTCCGCGAATGTCTGAATCATCTCCTCGCGGGATTTGAAGTAATGCTCCCGCGTCAGGCGCCGCCGGTTGTCTTCAACGACGTAGGACCCTTCAGCGATGCAGATCAGGGCATCGTGGGCCTCATAGTCATCCGGCGTCGCGAAGTAGGCCTGGTTGGTGGCAACGATTGGAATTTCAAGATCATACGCCAGTTGCAGAAGTTGTGGCTCGTTTGTCTTTTCGACGCGGACACCGTGCCGCTGAATTTCAACGTACAGACGATCGCCGAAGGCCGCTCTCAGCTTTGTCAGCCGTTCATGGGCGAGTTGCTGTCGATCCTGCGCCAAGGCCGTATCGATCGGTCCGTCGGGGCCGCCTGTGAGGACGATAAGCCCTTCGGCCAGTTCGCAGAGAGCAGAAAACTTCACATGCGGTGGCTCTCCATCAGCCACATCCAAATGCGCCGCGCTGACCAACTTCATGAGGTTTGCGTAGCCGGTCTCGGAGGCCGCCATCAGTGCAAGGTAGCCATCTCGTGCAAAGCCGACGGGCCTTTCGGCGCGGCGCAGCTCATCCTTTTCCCCATCCTCAAAATCGACGCTCAGCGTTGCGCCGACGATGGGCTGAATGCCGGCTCCGGCTATCTTTTCTGAAAACTCTAGGGCGCCAAACAGATTATTCGTATCCGTAAGTCCCAAAGCCGGATAGCCATGCGTGGCGGCCAAGCCCGTGAGCTTTCCGATCGGCAAGGCGCCTTCCAGTAGCGAGTAAGCAGAATGCACCCGCAGATGCACAAAACCTGGCTGCGCCGTCGCAGCTACCGGTTTGGCGGTCACGGAGGATGGAGTTGGAGCGTTCATAACGGGCGAACTTATAGGATTCTATCCTCCGAAAGCGAGTAGGTCCCGTCGTCCTGTTAACAAGCTGGTGATGGCTGGCGTGGAGGATTTCCGTGGCTCGGAGAAAACACACGACCCGAAATAAACGGCACGTGTCCTTTCGAACACTAAACACTCAACAATGTCGCCATATCACACTCAGTTGAACGTTCGGCAATCCCTGGCAAAACGGCGCATTCCATCCCCCCGCGACGCAGGCGAATCGCTGACGAAATAAAAAACGAAGCTTTCCTCCAGCTATATTCTTCATTCGACTTTAAACTCAGGTTTTTTTTCGGGGAACATTTCGCCCAGTGCGGTCGTTGCTTTTTTGACAACACCACCGCAAGTCGGTGACATGCTGGGGAAATCGGCGCGTAGCGTCTCGATCACCGGCCATAATCTAGTAGCCTCGTGGAGACGAACTTGGGCGATGCAAAACTTAATTACGATAAACAAAGATTTTGCCGTCGCGAAATCTGAACCACACCCAGAGCAGCTGAAGGAATTCGCTGCTGATGGTTTTCGTTCGATCGTAAATCTGCAGCCCAAAGAAGAAAAACAAAAGATTCCCGAGGATGTCGAAAGGCGATTGGCTAAAGAAGCTGGGCTTACTTACCGCCACATCGCTGTTTCGAGGAATGAGCTGGATAGCCAGGTCGTGGAGAAATTTCGACAGGAAGTCGAAACGCTTCCCAAGCCCGTGGTAGTCCATTGCGCTTCCGGCAAGCGTGCAGGGGCGCTCACAATGATGCATGTCGGTGTGACGACAAATCAGTCGGGAGAGGAGACTCTCCAGCACGCCAAAGCAATAGGATTTGACTGTGACACGCCACAACTCGCAAACTTCATCCGGGACTACGTCGACCGCGCCCGCGACGCGTAAAATGGGTTCGCCTGCCCCTCTTGACGTAAGACATGCGGCTGGCTTGGTGCTGTACGGCTCCGTAGATGGAACCTCTGATGCGCTCAAGCAGTTCATTCGATTGGCGAAGAATGATCGCTCGCTTATCGAGAAGCTTCGCTAGATCGGCGTGCTTCGCAGATCTCGTTTCATAATGGAGTTCCCCGCGTAACATCCCACAGCATTTGGAGCCCGTAGAGTTTGGGGAAGCGGATAACGCGCTTTTGCGTTGTCCCCATCACCTCAAAGGGCCGCAATGCTATGCGTCGGGCAATCTCCGTTCTTGGAATTGGCATTCTTTCGCTTTGGGCTTCCGTCCCTAGTTTTGCCGGGATGCAGAATGATTTGAAGGACTGCGCTGCGGCAAACCGTACGCAGAGTGCGGGAGCATGCACACGCATCCTCGCCAGCGGCCGTCTTCCGAAAAAGCAGTACTACATCGCATACTTCAATCGCGGCTGGTCCCACCGCAACGCGGACGACAATGCGAAGGCGTTGGCTGATTTCAATCGTGCCGCGAAATACCATCCCGGCTACTCTCGGACATATGCGAGCCGCGCTCTCGTCCACAACGACCTGGGAAACCTCGAGGAGGCCGTTCGTGACCTCGACCGCGCGATCGCGCTGAACTCTGCGGATTGGTCCGCGTTTTTCAGCCGGGCCGTTATCCTCCGCAAACTCTCGCGTCGCGAAGATGCGCTCACCGATCTGGATAGATCCGCGCAACTCAAGAAGGACGAAGCCAAGGTCGGCATCTTGCGCGGGCTCGTTCTCGCGGAATTGGGCCGCTTCGATGCGGCGCACCGCCAAGTTCAAGACCTCGCGTCTACCAAAGCCAGCAAGGCGGAAGTTTCGTATGTGCGCGGCGTGCTGGATCTGCGCGAAGGAAATTTATCGAACGCATTGGCTCACTCCAACACTGCTATAGATCTGGAGCCGACATTTACCGCAGCATATGCCCTGAAGGGCGAGATCATGGAAGCACGCGGCGATAATGCGGCGGCCAAGATAGCGTACGAGCGAGCGCTCAGCGCGCCTCCTCGCCTCCTGGATGGCAAGCAGGCCAAGCTCACAGCGCAAGAGCGTGTTGCGAGTCTGACCGGCAGGCTGCCTTCCGGAACGACGGCGATGCAGAACAAACCTTCCGTTTCAGATGGTCCGTTAGGATGTCGCCGGTACATCCCCGGAGCGTCACTGACGATCGCTGTTGCTTGCGACTAGGTCCGGCAGCAACGCTGCTTCCTTCTCAGAGACAATTTTCGAATATCAGTCGGGCGGTAGACCCATTAGATCCACCGCCCGGCTGCCCCCGATCGCGTCACCCTGCATGATACTAAGACGCGCCTTGGCTCACGCCGAATAGTGCGACGCTAGCCAAACATTTTTGCGAAGAACCCTTTCTTTTTAGGAGGGGCGGCCGCAGCTTCGGCGGCTTTGGTCATTACGCCTTCGAGAGTTGTATACGTAACGAGCCAGGCTTCTTTCGTCTCTGGCGTAAAGTCATCACCCAACCCCTTCTCCAGAGTGTAGATGAGCGCGGCACCCACAGGCTTATAGTGCTCGGCCGTTACGCCATATCCGACGTGACGACGTCCGAGATCTTCCACGGCCGGCAAAATCTTCTCGATCTGGTGAAGATTGGTGACCGCAGTTGCCAGCATGCTCATCAACTTATCCTTCTGACCTGAAAGGTCTTCGGGAAAGAGAGGACGAACTTCAGGCGCGATCTCGAACAGGCGCGTGTAGAAAATATCCGCCGCCTGTGGTGCGATCGGCACGACTTTCTTGAAACTCTCCTGGACGAGTTTGACTTGCTCCGGTGTCATCATTTATCTCCGACGTTGTCCAATGGCCGACCGCCGCGCGCTTGTTGCCCAGCGCACTGAGCACACGCTTGGTTACGTTGTTCCTTACTCGGTCATCGGAATGCGGATCACGACGCCGCCCAACACGTCTCCCAACTTGAAATCCGTGCGCGGACTGTCTTTGTGACCGTTGTGGCAAGATGCACAAACCGGCGCCACGGCAACGTCTGCATAGACGGCGGTGAAGTACTTCTTGCCGCCGAGCTCTTCGACCGCGGTGTACTTCTCGTCCTTGTTTTTAGATACGAATTCCAAGCCAGCCTTTTCAGCGTCTGTGCGCGGAGCGTTTTGCTTGTTGATCGGCCACAGCGACAAGAGCGAGTAGGAGAACTTGTCAGTCTTGTCGGCGACCATCTCAGCACCGAATCGGAACATCTGCGCCGGCAAAGGGAGCGCCTTGTTGTCTTCGAAGTGCTCACTTGCCGTGATGACCTTGTCTTTAGTGGTCAGACGCCCAACGACCTGTTTGGTGTATACGGTGCGGTCGGCGACCATGACTGCGATCAGCATGTCGGCGACGTCTTCATATGCGACCCCTTTGGCGTTGACTGCCGCCGCCGCACCCGCGCACAGCACAACAGCACCCGACAGGACCGCTACAACAGCCGACTTCGAAAATTTGACCATTATCTTCTCTCCTTTTCTCGACCTGTGAGACTTCGAAAACTCCGACGCTTGTTTTGACGGCCATTATTGACTGGCCTTGGCTTTCTCCCGTTCCTCAACACGCTTCTTCACCCAGTCGATGCTTTCGACCTTCACGGCGGGCTGTCCCGAAAAATTGCGTTTGATGAGGTTTTGATCGGCGAGGGCATCGATCGAAAAACCGAGTCCATGACACTCCATGCAGACGGAGCGGATCATCTTTTCGTTGGGTCTCAGATTGTCGTTCTGATTGTGGTTTGCGACGATGCGTTCACTGTATGTCGCAGGATCTTCGACCCATTGCCGTGGCATATGGCAGGTCGCGCAACTGACGCCCGTTCCCTTCGGTTTGACGCCTGCGATTTCGTCTTGCCAGAGCTTGTAATGAGCCGATCGCTCATAGGCCTTCGTGTGCTCGTCAGCGTGACAGGACGTGCAGCTCTCGACCTGGGCTTTCACCGCAGCGAAGGTGTGGGCGCTATGGCAGCTTGTGCAGGTAAGTTGTTCCGCGTGGGCTTTGCTCGACATCGGCAAACGCGCCATTGAAACCTGCATGGGCGTCAGTGGCTTGTCGCGGAAGATGCCGAAGAGGCCTGCAACTTCGCTTTTCATTCCTTTTGCCAAACGCATGCCGTGCTTGCCTTGGGTGAAGGACGAGGCTTCGGGCGCATGGCATGTCGTGCAGACGGCGGTACTGGGCTTGTCGGTCCAGGCGTCAGCTATTTCGGCTGCGTCCTTTTTGTCGGGTGCGTGACAGCCCGCACAATTCACACCGGCTTGTGCGTGGGTGGTGGCCAACCAATCATTGTTGATCTTTTGGTCGCTCAGCTTGTCTGCTGGTGCATTGGCCACGCCGATAGTGATCAACGGTTCGCGCGGTTCAAGCGGCTCATTCTTTTCCGCGCGCAGCTTGAAGATTGCCAGCTCTTTCACATCCTGCTGCCCGGCGTGCTTTTCCAAGAAATCTTCATAGAGAGCGCGGTTGTCATGGTAGTTGTGGCACCCCGCGGACGCACAAGTATCAAAGCCAATATTCAAGTGGCTCGGACGATCCTTGCCGACTTTCTCGTGGCACAGTTCGCAATAGTCGCCAGGCTGCGTGACGCCCATCGGCCCCGTGATGTCCGGCTTGTGCTCTCGATGGCAGGTTACGCATTGCGTCGCGTTGAGCTTGGCCAATCGGTCGGCATTACGAGGATCGCGAAACTTCTTGAGCGGGTGTGAATCCTTGGCGGCGGCAAGCTCGGCCTTGTGGCAGCTGAGACAGGCTTCCTGCAGCACCTCTCCTCCACCAAACGGTGAAGTATGGCAGGCTTCGCAGGCCAGTTCGATCTGGTGATGACCACTCGTAGTCTTCCCAATTAGAAGGCTGGCGCGCAGAGGTCCTCCGTAGATCATCGCAGCCAGCAAGATGCCGCCGCCGACGAGCGTTGAGACTACCCACAAGATCCATAATTTTGCGGTGCGGCTCACGGGTGCGACCTCAATAAAAATAGACGCTGAGGATGTGCAGCGAGAGCAGCGTCGGCAGAGGCCAAAAGGCCAAGAGGTGCAACCAGAACGATGCATCCTTTAGTGTCGCCGCAGTCCGTGCATTACCGAACAACCGGTGTTCCAAAGCCGTTGCTATCCCTGCCGCCGCGCCTGCTAGCGCGAGGGTTAGAAAGCTCGCCATCAGCCAAAGATTGAGATTGTCTCCCAGACGAAATCCGGTGTGCGCGGCGAGGACCGCCAGCGCGGTAACGCCTATGAGGATGTGGAACACGCGCCAGCCCGCGTAACCTCCGAGCTTGCGCAGGATGGGGACACGCTTACGCACCGATAAAACGACGGCGAGTACGGACAACGCCAGCAAGACGTAGCCGCTGATCTGTTTCGTGATACCGTCAAGAAAGAGGAGTTCGGGTAAGCCGCGTCCCGTGATCGTGGTCGCTGTCGACCAGATCGGCAGAACCAATATCAGCGCCGCGAGGATCGCTGCTATGCCAGATGTCACCGCGATTGCCGTTGCCGCGCCGGCAGGTTCGCGTTTCGGCGGCGCTCCCAACAATTCGCCGATGTGTATTTTACAGCTTCCGCACACGGTCGACGCGCCGGTGTCGCGCTTGATGTCGTCGAGTGATCCCGCACCAAGCGCAATCGCATCACCAATCTGGCCGCGTGTTACGCCTGTGCAATTGCAAACGGTCGCGGCGCGCGGCCAATCACGCACTGATTGAGGTTCGCGTTCCGGCCAGACGATGCCATTCGCTTTGAAGCGGAACCGCTGCCAGGGCAGCAGAAGCATCTGCTTCCTGATTGCTTCCTGCAGCCGATTGATTTCAGACCAATCGCCGATCGCGACCGCACCGACAAGGCGGCCACGCTTCAAGACCAGGCGGCGATAAATTTTGCCGTCGGCGTCGGCATAGGTCAGGCTGTCGAGTTCTGGGCGCTGATCAAGTTGTTCGGTATCGCCCATGCTGAAGACATCGGTGCCGATGACTTTCAGCTTCGTCACGGGCATCGAACCGTCGTATGTCGAAGCCTGACCTGATATGTGGCGGGCGGCGATCGCCGCTTGGTCCAGGCCGGGTCCCACCAGACCATAGACGTGTCCGTTGAACTCCGCGCATTCGCCAGCGGCATAGATGTCAGGATCGCTCGTTTGAAGTGTGGGGCCGACCTTGATGCCGCGTCCTACGGCCAAGCCGACATCGCGGGCGAGTTCCATGTTCGGGCGGATGCCGGTGCAGATTATGATTGTATCGCAGTCCAGCACTTCGCCGGATACCAGCTCCAACCCGGTTACGCGATCTTCTCCAACGATGCGGCTGACCGTGCTTCCCGTGCGCACGCCGATGCCCATTGCTTCGACGTCACGTGCCAAGAGTTCACCGGCGCACGCATCGAGTTGGCGCGCCATGAGGTAGCTTTCGTGTTCAACAACAACCGTGTCGACGTCCCGGTCCGCCATACCGCGCGCGGCTTCCAGGCCCAGAAGTCCACCCCCGATGACGATGGCTCGTCTGGCGCGAAACGAGCGCGCGACAAGCTTTTCGACATCATCGAAATTGCGGAACGTGTAGACGCCATTTTTGTCCGCTCCCGGAATGGGGGGAACGTGGGCGCGTGAACCGGTGCAGATGATCAACTTGCCATAGGGCCAGATGCTGCCTTGGCCGGTCGTGACGACCTTATTGGTGCGGTCTATGTCGACGACGCTATGACCGGAATATACGGCGACCGTTCCTGGCCCGGAAAACTCCAAGCTTTGCGTGACTTGTCCAAGCTGGACTTCTCCGGACAACAAAGGTGTGAGCTTCACGCGGTTATAAGGACGCCAGCGTTCGGCGTTGAATACGATGACGTTCTTGCCGGCACGTGACAGTTCCTGAGCGGCGCGAATGCCCGCCGGACCACCGCCGATAACGACGATGGGGTCCTGTGCGATGCGGCGCTTTCCGTCGACGAGGGTCGATGCGTCTTTCAGTGTTTCGGCGCGGGCCGTGACGTTCATGACCGCAACTCCCAGGTACGCCTGGAGGCGGTTCTCGTCACGCTGAGGATCGTGGCTCTGTTAGAGTCGTTCAATCGTGCCCCCGCGAATTTTTGGTGCGGCGCGCCCGATGTCAGTTGCTGCCCGAACGCGCCGCTTCTATCCCGAAGGCCACTAAGGCCCCCGATGCGGCGGAGCTCCTTGCCGAGCGGCTCCAACCGCGGGTGCAGTGCGAATGACGGTCGTAGAGTTCGCACATGCGATCTGCTTAAGAACAAGATCTGTGCCAATCTGCTGCAACGCAGCATTGGCGGGCTTTCGCGAGATAAAAGCGGTATCAATCAGTGTGGAATTGACTGCCGAATTGGCAGTGTTGCCATGTAAATGTTCACGCCATCTCTAATGGGCGCGAAAATCTCGCGGCGCGGCGAAAGAAGCCCATTTCCATTGGGCCAACGCAGTCGTTTCGGGCACTTGAACGCTCTGCAAACGGGAATAAAAATAATAATCGCAGCAATAAATGCGAGGCGACGTGCGTGATATTCCACCACGCCGCCTCGGTCATTTTCTGAGGTCGGCGACTTTAAAGGGATGCCGTTGCGCCGTCAGCGCGTGGATCCGTGGCACCTGAAATGACGCCGTCCGGTCCGATCGAAACCATGCCGGCATGCCCCATCATGTCGTCGTAAGCCTCAACGACTTCGACGTCATGACCAACCTTCCGCAGCGCATCGATCAGTTCCGGCGCGAACCGGCTTTCGACTTTCAAGTTTGTAGAGTCTTCTCCCCACGTCCGGCCGAGTAGCCATCTCGGTGCGGAAACGGCAGCCTGCATATCCTGTCCGAAGAGAACGTGGCGGGTGAAGATCGCGGCCTGTGTTTGCGGCTGCCCCTCGCCTCCCATCGTGCCGTAAGCGACCGTGCGCCCATCATTTAGCCGCGCGAGAGAGGGGTTCAGCGTATGGAACGGCAAGCGGCCGGGTTCCAATTCGTTTGGACCTGGGTGAAGCGTGAAGCTCGCTCCCCGGTTCTGCCATACGACTCCAGTGTCAGGGACGACCAGTCCAGAACCAAATTCCCAGTAGATGCTCTGGATATAGCTGACAACGTTGCCGTGTCTGTCGGCCGCGCCCATCCAAATCGTATCGCCCGGCTTTGCCGTGTGAGGCCACGGCGCTGCACTTGCGGTGTCGACCGCGGCCGCTTCGCGATCGAGTGTCGCCTGCTCAAGCCAAGTTTTCCAGATATCGCCCATGCGATCTGGATCGCCCAAGTGAGCGTTGCGATGGATGAAGGCCCGCTTTGTCGCCTCAACGAGACCATGGATGTGATCGAACCCGTCGCGCTCTTTGACGCCGAGACGCTCAAACACACCTAGGATCATCAATGCCGACGCGCCCTGGGTCGGGGGCGGCATGTTGTAGACATCGCCAACGGCGAGACGGACGGTGGCAGGTGTCACGCGCTTTGCGCGGAATGCTTCGAGATCATTTAAACTCAGAGGGCTGCCCGTCGCCTCCAATCCGGCTCCTAGCTTGCGCGCGAGATCGCCGCGATAGAAATCATCAAGCCCCGCATCCACGAGCTGTTGCAGCGTGCTTGCGAGTGCCGGTTGCTTCAGGACTTGCGCGAGCTTCAGCGGTCCATCGGAGGCGAACGTTGCCGTGAAGCCCGGCACGTCTTTCAGTTCGCTCCACTTGGCTTGCGTTAGGTGGACCTGTGATGCCGTGACAGGAACGCCATCGCGCGCATGCCGGACGGCGTCTTCAAGCAACCGTGCAATCGGCACGCGCCCTCCCGCCTCAGCCGCCAGACTGTGCGCTTCCGCCCATCCCGAGATGGCTCCGGCAACGGTCAGCGCCGCACGCGGTCCTCGCGTCGGTATCGCGGAATCACCGTGCTCTTCGTAGAAGGCCTTCGTCGCTCTCGCCGCGGCTGGTCCACATGCGCGTACGCCGACCGGCTCTTTGCCGGGGCGGGAAATCACCCAAAAGCCATCTCCGCCAATGCCATTCATGTGTGGATAGACGACCGCTACGGCTGCCGCCGAAGCGATCATTGCTTCAATGGCATTGCCACCTTCACGCAGGATAGTGGCGCCAGCCTCAGCTGCCAGATGGTGCGGTGCGGTGACCATCCCTCCGAGACATGTGCGTGTGCGAAGCATGTTTTCGTCCTTCTCTTTCTGTATATCCCGAGTTAGTCTTCCGTTGTCTGCACATAAATCAGGCACAGTTAGACCTGAACCAGACCGGGCAGGATACGTACTGATCAATCTCTAGGCTTTGTGACTTTCGATCGAGCAGCAAGATATTCTGCCGAATATAAAAATGGCGCGGATTCAATTGGTTATTCACTGGCATGGCAGTTGCTAGCATGTTTGGGTCCGCAACACGGGTAGGAGGATTGCTATGAAACGACGGGATTTTCTAAAGGCCGCCGGTGTGACGTCTGCAAGCACCGCTGCAGTCGTCGCCGCACCAGCGATCGCGAGGGCACAGAGCTCGTTCAGTTTTAAGATGACGAACGCGTACCCACCGGGAGCGCCTTTCTACACAGTAGGGCCGGGCAGTCCGACCGACTTCTGTAAGAAGGTCGAGACAATGTCAGGTGGCCGCCTCAAAATCCAGCACTTTGCAGCCGGTGAGTTGATCCCTGCTCTTGAAGGTTTCGATGCAGTCCAGGCCGGGACCGTCGAAATGAATGCCGCCAACGCCTACTTCTGGGCCGGCAAACTGTTCGCTGCTCAGTACTTTACGACCGTCCCATTCGGCCTGAACTTTTCAGGCGTGAATGCATGGCTCTATCACGGCGGCGGTCTCGAGCTCTGGCACGAATTGTACAAACCGCTCGGTCTTATCGCGTTCCCGATGGGGAACACGGGCTTGCAGATGACCGGCTGGTTCCGCAATCCGATCAAGTCGGTCGACGACTTCAAGGGCCTCAAGATGCGTATCCCGGGCCTTGCGGGGAAGGTCTACAAGGAGCTTGGCGTCGATGTGAAGCTGTTGCCGGGTGGCGAAATCTTCCCGGCTCTGGAGCGCGGCGTTATCGATGCTGCCGAGTTCGTCGGACCGTTTCAGGATCGCCGACTGGGACTGCAGAACGCAGCGAAGTACTACTACACGACGGGCTGGCATGAGCCTTCCAACGTTACGGAACTCCTTATCAGCCTCAAGGCTTGGGAGTCGCTGCCACCAGACCTCCAGCAAATCGTCAAGACGGCGGCTATGGCTTGCAACCTGGAAAGCTATGCCTGGTCTGAAGCCAACAACGCCGATGCGCTTGAGGATCTCGTCAAGAACCATGGTGTGAAGGCGGACGTTCTCCCGCCAGATGTCGTGACGAAGCTTCGTGAAATTACCTTCAAGGTCTTGGACGAAGAAGCCGCCAAGGATCCGCGTACGAAGAAAGTTCACGATGCATTCATGGCCTTCCGGGCGAAACATCGTTCCTGGTCAAACCTCAGCGAGAAGCCGTACCACGACTCTCTCGAATAGCTCCGGGGCGAAATTGCTCTCATGCGAACAACGCTCATGTCCGCCGTCGGCCGGATCGACAGTTTTGTCGGTCTGGCCGGCAGGGTGACCGCATGGCTAGTCCTTGGACTGGTTCTGTTGGTCGCCTTCAACGTGCTCCTGCGCTACGGCTTCGCGGTCGGCACTGTGGCTTCACAAGAACTCGAATGGCACATCATGGCGGTTACTGCTCTGATCGGTATGTCATACGGGATCAACAGAGGAGATGAAGTCCGCGTTGATATTCTCTACGCAGACTACGGCCCGAGGATGAAAGCTGCCGTCGATGTGCTGGCAGGTGTTCTGACGTTTTTCATCGCTCTCGTTTTCGCCTACCTCTCTCTGGCTTATGTGGCGCAGAGCTATTCCTTCCAGGAGGGATCTCCTGATCCGGGTGGGCTACCTTACCGCTACATTCTCAAGGCGTTTCTAACGGTCGGATTTGTATTGCTTGCGCTGCAAGCGATCGTGCAGACGGCCCGAGCCCTTGTTGCTTTCCTCGATGCCGGGAAGAGTGGCGCACAACAAGCGAGTGTTTCCCCAAATGGAAAATGACGTTTTGGCCATGTTGATGGTCGGTGGGTTCTTCCTGCTGCTCATCACAGGGATTCCAGTTGGGATCAGTCTTGCTGTTTCCGGATTGGTTTGCGGTTATCTCGGCTTCGGTCCGGGCCTCTTCAACCTCCTGCCGGCACGGGTCTACGGCGTCGTTACGAATTATACGCTGCTCGCTCTGCCGTTATTTATCTTCATGGGGGTGATGCTCGAAAAATCCCGGTTAGCGGAGGACTTGTTAGAGACGATAGGGCTCGCGATGGGCGGGCTGCGGGGGGGAATGGCGCTCGCCATCATTCTCGTGGGCGTGCTCATGGGGGCTTCGTCCGGCATCGTCGGTGCGACTGTTGTAACGGCCGGCCTGATCGCGTTGCGTCCGCTCATCAAGCGCGGCTACGATCACGGGGTTTCCTGCGGCGTCATTTGCGCATCCGGCACGCTCGGCCAGATCATCCCTCCTAGTCTCGTTCTCATTCTGCTTGCCGACATTATGGGGGAATCTGTCGGCACTTTGTTTGCCGCTGCTCTCTTTCCTGGGCTGCTGCTTTCCGGCCTCTTCGTGCTCTACGTTCTCGGGCTGGGACTACTGGCTCCCAAGACAGTCCCGGCCATTCCGCAAGACGAACGCCAGGCTCTCTCGAGAGGTGAGCTCGCGAAACGATTGGTGAAAGTCGTCCTGCCGCCGATTGGTCTCGTCATAGCGGTCCTTGGCTCGATTATCGGCGGGGTCGCCGCCCCAACGGAAGCAGCTTCGCTCGGTGCGTTTGGCAGCGCTTTGCTCGCGTTGGCATCCGGGCGGCTTTCCTGGAATGTGTTACGTCAAGTCTCTCGTGCGACGCTGTCGACGAGCGCCATGGTGTTCTTCATCCTGATTTGTTCACAGCCGTTCAGCCTGTCCTTCCGCGGGCTTGGGGGCGAGCACATGGTCCAGGAGATGTTTGCCTTCGTCCCGGGTGGTCTTGAAGGTCAGATCCTGTTCTTGATGCTGATCCTGTTCGTGCTCGGCTTCTTCCTTGAGTGGATCGAGATTTCTTACATCGCGCTGCCGATGTTCCTCCCGATCTTCGCATCTGCCGGCGTGGACATGACCTGGATCGCAATCCTGGTTGCGGTCAACCTGCAGACGTCGTTCCTGACCCCACCTTTCGGATGGGCACTCTTCTTCCTGAAAGGGGTCGCACCTCCAGAAATCACCACTGGGGACATCTATAGAGGCGTTGTGCCCTTCATCATGATTCAGTTGGTAGGGCTCAGCATGCTGTTCTTCTTTCCGGGCATTGCCACGTGGCTACCGAATGCCATTGGTTGGTAGCGCTCACCAAACGCAAACGGGCAGCGAAATTCGCTGCCCGTTTCGGTTTCATTCCCCTCGAACGCATTGACGGTCAGACGAGTTGACCCGGCGTCATTTCCACGAGATGGCCGTCGGCCAATCGCACAACACGATCCATACTCGCGGCCAATTGTAGATTGTGCGTCGCGATGAGCGCGGAAACGCCAGTGCGGCGGATCAGATCAATCAGCGATTCAAATACATGATCGGACGTTTTCGGATCGAGGTTGCCAGTCGGCTCATCAGCAAGAAGCAGGCGCGGCGCATTGGCGAGCGCACGGCAGATGGCTGTGCGTTGCTGTTCGCCACCCGACAATTCCGCCGGCCTATGATGCAGACGTTCCGCGAGCCCCATGTTGCTTAGCAATTCACTGGCGCGGTGATTGGCTTGCCGCCGTGACGTGCCCAGGATCAATTGCGGAATAACGACGTTTTCGACCGCGGAGAACTCTGGCAGAAGTTGGTGGAACTGGTACACGAACCCCATCTCATGCCGGCGCACGCGCGTCCGTTCACGATCCGAAAGCTTCGAACAGTCGCGCCCTCCAATAAGGACGTGACCTGAATCCGGTGTCTCCAACAGGCCGGCGACATGTAGCAGCGTCGATTTACCCGCGCCGGACGGACCGACGAGAGCGACGGCTTGGCCGGGGTAGATTTCGATACTCGCACCGTCGAGCACGCGGATCTCACGGTTGCCCTGACGATAGTGGCGCCGCAGATCTGCGAGTTGAAGAACGGGGTGGATGCGGGGTGCCTCAGTCACGGTAGGTTGCCTCACTCGTAACGAAGGGCTTCGACGGGATCGAGCGTAGAGGCTCGCCATGATGGATACAGCGTCGCGAGGATCGACAACGCCAACGCCATTAGCACGATGTAGATTGTCTCATGAACATCGATGCTGGCGGGCAAACGTGTCAGGTAATAGACGCTCGGATCAAAGATCTGCGTGTTCGTGATCCAAGCCACGAACTGACGGACCTCCTCGATGTTCGCGCAGAACACAATGCCAAGAATCAATCCTGCGAAGGTTCCCACGATACCAATCGAAGCGCCGGTGATCAGGAACACGCGCATCATTGCGCCTCGGCTGGCCCCCATCGTTCGCAAGATTGCGATATCTCGTCCCTTGTCTTTGACCAGCATCATCATGCCGGAAATGATGTTGAGCGCCGCGACAAGGATGATCAGCGACAAGATGATGAACATGACATTGCGTTCGACTTCGAGCACGGTGAAGAAGGACGCATTGCGCTGCCGCCAGTCTGTGACCTGCACTCCCTCTCCGGCCGCCGCTCGTATGGCATTCGCGTATTCGCCAACCCGTTCGGGATTATCGACAACAACTTCGAGAACGTCGGCAGCGCCGTTTCGCGAGAAGTACTTCTGCGCCTCGTCGAGCGGCATGAAGATCATCGTGCGGTCGTATTCGGACATGCCCATCTCGAACACGGCCTGGATCTTGTAGGCCTTGGTGCGCGGCGCAGTCCCGAACGGGGTGGTGGCGCCACGCGGGGATACGAGAGTTATAGAGTCGCCAAGCATCACGCCCAGCGCGTTTGCTAAGCGCGTGCCTATGGCGATGCCGCGGGCTTGGTCAAAGCCATCAAGCGTTCCGAATTGGATGTTGTCGGAAATGAGCTTAAGGGCTTTGACGCCATCTTCGGTTATGCCGCGGACCAAGCCGCCGGTTGCTTGCGCCGGCGAGGAGACCATGACCTGGCCTTCAACCAGGGGAAGCGCATGGTGTACGCCGGGCACCCTTTCGATCCGCGCTGCCACATCATTGTAGTCGGTGAACGGTTCATTGGTTTTCAGCACGACGATGTGACCGTTTAACCCGAGGATTTTTGAGAAAAGATCCTCGCGGAAGCCGTTCATGACCGCCATCACGATGATGAGCGTGGCGACGCCGAGCATAATGCCGATAAAGGAGAAACCCGCGATAACGGAGATAAAGCCTTCTTTACGGCGGGCCCGCAGATAACGCCAAGCCAACATCCATTCGAAGGGCGCAAACGGAGCCGTGTCAGGTATCGACGTCTGCTTCACGTTTGCCATCCGCTTTCCTCTGGTTGCTACCGTCCGTCCGCTGCGTCCTAGCAGAGAACCCGCCCGGACTGCACCAGATCTATGACGCGCGCAAGGCCAGCTTCGAGCGAAACGGTCTCACGGGTGCCGTCGGCACGCACCTTAACCTCAAGTTCGCCCGTTTTGAGGCCCTTAGGCCCGACGATCAGTTGATACGGTATGCCTATGATATCCATAGTGGAAAATTTCGCCCCGGCGCGTTCGTCGGTATCGTCATATAGAACATCGATGCCGGCGTTGCGCAGTTTCCCGTAGAGATCTGCACATGCCGCATCCGTTGCCGCGTCGCCGGTGCGCAGGTTGAGAAGCCCGACTTCGAACGGTGCAACAGGCAGAGGCCAAACGATCCCTGCGTCGTCGTGGCTTGCTTCGATAATCGCCCCGACGAGACGGGACACCCCAATGCCATAAGACCCCATTTGGAGCGTAACCATCTGGCCGTCCGGGCCCTGCACACGCGCGCCCATGGGCTCTGCGTATTTCGTGCCGAAGAAGAAGATGTGTCCGATCTCGATGCCCCGCGCCGTAACTTGGCTTTCTGCGGGTACTTCTGTGTCGAAGCGCTTCGCATCGTGCATTTCATCGGTCGCCGCGTAAAGCGATGTCCAGGCGTCAACGATCGGAGACAGATCTCCCAGGAAGTCGGTATCCGCTGGGGGAATTGCGCCTTCGATGAGGTCGCGATGGCAGAAGACCTGGCTCTCACCCGTATCGGCGAGAATGATGAACTCGTGGCTCAAATCACCGCCTATGGGGCCGGTATCCGCGGCCATAGGTACTGCCTTCAGTCCCATACGGGCAAACGTGCGAAGGTAAGCGACGAACATGCGCTGATAGCTGCGCCGCGCGTCTTCCGCGGTAAGATCGAACGAATAGGCATCCTTCATAAGGAACTCGCGACCACGCATCACCCCAAAGCGGGGGCGGATCTCGTCGCGGAACTTCCACTGGATGTTGTAAAGGTTCTTGGGAAGGTCGCGGTAGCTCTTCACGCTGTCGCGAAAAATAGCGGTGATCACTTCTTCGGCAGTCGGGCCATACAGCATGTCGCGCTCATGGCGATCGGTGATGCGCAACATCTCCTTCCCATAGGCCTCATAGCGCCCGGATTCGCGCCAGAGATCGGCCGATTGCACCGTCGGCATAAGTACTTCAACAGCGCCTGCGCGGTTTTGTTCTTCGCGCACAATCGCTTCAATCTTCTTGAGCACCTTGAGCCCCAGAGGGAGCCAAGAATAGATCCCCGCGGCGGACTGCTTGATCATGCCCGCGCGTAGCATCAGCTGGTGGGAGACGATCTCCGCTTCCTTAGGCGTGTCTCGCAGAACAGGAAGGAAATAACGGGAAAGATGCATGACGCGCGTTTCGTCTCCTAAGATGGGATCGCAGATGTTTCGCGGATCGCGGCAGCTCGGAGCAACGGAAGCACGAAGACGATCCCGCTCCCCATGCGTCAAACGTCAAATCTATACGGCCGTCGACCTGTGCCGCTCATAACCATGATTGGTGTAGCTTGCAATCCTGCCCGCGATTTATGCCGCGTTCTGCAGGGTTATATGCTGTTCTCAGTCCCAGCTTTTCGCGACACGAAAGTCCGTTTTCTCGGCTTCGAATTTTCTTTGCAGATTCTGCACTTTCCACCGTGACAGTCGGCCGCAGCTGAGCTATGTTCCGGCCGTCAAGAAAAAGGGTCGAAGCCGATGTATCGAGCGGTAAGCGCCCAAGTCTAGGGGAAGAAGCACCATTAGAGCCGACTCGTTTGGCTCCAATGTACTCCAGTTACCCTGTTCGTGTAGCAGGGGGAGGTCCTAATAAGAAAGGCGGTTCAGCCGCCGACCAAGAAAGGAGCAGCGGCTTACACCGGGCTCCTTTTTTGTTGTCTATTGCTCGTCGGTTCACAAAGTTCGTAGCGTTCAACTGGGGCGTGCGCCCGGTGCCGTCGGCATTCCAACATCGATGAGCCGATACGTAATGACGACCCAGACGATCGCAAACACGATGGCGGCAACCAACGTGTTGATGAGGAAAGTCCGCAGCATTCGCGGCCTTGCTGGAGCACTTTCCGGCGTACCTGGCACAATCTCCCCTTCTTCATCTTGGCTCCGGACGCCAAAGGGAAGCACCGCAAACAGCGTCAACCACCAAATAATGAAGTATAATGCCGCCCCGAGGGTGAAGTTCATTTTTCATGTTCCTTAGGTGCGTTGGCTCGCCGCTTGTCGGGCTCTGCGTCCGACGCGGGAGGCCTATGGCGTTGTCGCGAGGACTTACGCTTGCTCCAATTCGGTCAGCGTTCCGCAGAAGTCTTTCGGGTGCAGAAACAAGACCGGCTTACCATGTGCGCCAATTTTCGGCTCTCCGTCACCGAGCACACGCGCACCTTGCGCTTTCAATTGGTCTCGCGCAGCGATGATGTCATCGACTTCATAGCAAACGTGATGAATGCCACCATCAGGATTGCGCTCTAGAAATTTGGCAATCGGCGAGTTCTCGCCCAGCGGCTCCAAGAATTCGATCTTGGTGTTCGGCAGTGTCACGAAGACGACCGTTACGCCGTGGTCAGGCTCGGCCGTAGGTTCGGAAACAGTGGCACCTAGCGCATTGCGATAGACGGATACCGCCGCGTCGAGATCGCGCACAGCGATCGCCACATGGTTCAAACGGCCGATCATTCTTGAAGTCTCCTGAATTCTGAAGTTGCTTGTTATTTCGAGCGGGGCGCCGACTGCTGGTCGATCACATGTAGCAATACTTTTACGATCGGCTTCTTTCCCCACTCCTCATAGATAGAGGAGCGTACCGCACGGCGAACCGCATCACGGACCATCTCGTGGTCCTTGCGTCTTGCCACCGGAATGCTGGCCATTGTGGCATCGACGGCATCGAGCGCAACATCTTCCATAGCATCGCCATCCTCCGTAACGAAGGGGATACCATCCATCGCGAGATCGGCTTCGCCAATCATGATGCCACGACGGGACAAGGCGATCGATACCACCACAATTCCAACGACAGAAAGCTTGCGGCGCTCGCGGACGGGACCTTCTTCAGCGGGAATGATCAAACGGCCATCGCGATAGAGTCGGCTGGTTGGGACGTTCTCTAAGATCTCGGCTGGCTGCGGTGCGAGCCGAACGATATCGCCGTTCAATGGGCTCACAACCTGCGGCACGCCGGCGTTGGTTGCTAGGCGCGCGTGCTCTCGTAGATGGCGTGCTTCTCCGTGCATCGGCACGGCCACCTCCGGTTTGATCCAGCTGTAAAGCTGCTTGAGTTCATCGCGGCGTGGGTGGCCCGTAACGTGCACGAGCGCTTCATTATCTGTGAGCACGTCGCAACCTATTTGCGCGAGCTTGTTTTGTATGCGGCCCACTGCCTTTTCGTTTCCGGGAATGTTCCGGGACGAGAAGATCACTAGGTCGCCCTTGGAGAGTTGTATATCTGGATGTTCGTTGTCTGCTACGCGCGCCATCGCCGCGCGGGACTCTCCCTGGCTTCCGGTCAGGAGCAACACGACGTCGGAGCGGTCGATGTATTTGAATTGCTGCTGATCCAGATACTGCAGCTTCTCAGGCAGATAGCCGGTTTCTTTCGCGACCTCTATCACGCGATGCAGGGCGCGGCCCGCGACGACGAGTTGTCGGCCGGATGCTGTGGCTGCCTCGGCGACGGCTTTGACGCGACCGACATTCGAGGCGAAGGTCGTAACAGCGACGCGATGCGTGGCCTTTTTGATGATTTCGGTCAACGACCGCGCAACCTTGCTTTCGGAAGGAGAGATCCCTTCCCGCAAGGCGTTGGTTGAATCGCAGATCATCGCGTGGACGCCCTCGGCTCCGAGAGCCTGGAGCTTCGCGGCATCGGTTGGTTCGCCCGTCATAGGCTCGGGATCGATCTTCCAATCGCTCGTGTGCAAAGCCGTGCCGACGGATGTGCGCAAAATCAGGCCGGAGGTTTCCGGAATAGAGTGGGCCATGGAGACCAACTCAACGTCAAAGGGGCCAGCCTGAAAGCGCCCGCCGACCGGGATCTCGTTAATCTCGATGGCCATTTGTCCGCCGAACTGCGCCAACTTTGCGCGCAACATTCCGACTGTGAACGGCGTTGCATAAATCGGGACCTGAAGGCTCGGCCATAGCTCTATGACGGCACCAATGTGGTCTTCGTGCGCGTGCGTGATAACGATCCCAGCGAGCGCATCTCGCTGCGCTTCGATGAAACGCAGATCCGGCAGCACCACATCAACGCCCGGCTCGCCCTCTCCGGGAAACGTAATCCCCAGATCGACCATCAGCCATTTGCGCGACTTCTTTGCGCCGACCCCGTACAGGTAGGCGTTCATACCGATTTCGCCCAGCCCGCCGAGGGCTAAGAATACGAGTTCGTCTTCGCCATTGGCGGGTTTGCGCGCCATCAATGCCTTCTTTTTGTTTTCAGTTCGTCGGATGGGCAATTTCGTCGGCCGAGAAATTCCCGGTAGTCGGAGGGTTTAGGCAAGAGCGTCCACAATCTCGCCAAATGCAATCCGGCGAATCGTCCCGCCGTCTTCCTTCAGCAAAAGTGCCCCGTCGAGATCCAACCCGGCGTAACGGCCTGAAAAGCGGGTTCCAGAGGCATTCACGGAGATCGCCTCGCCAGGTGTCCCCGCGAAGCGCTGCCATTCCGCACAAATGACTGGAAAACCAAGCCCTAATTTCCAATCCCCCATGCGCCGCCCCATCGTGGCGTCCAAGCTCGCAAGCAGGGCCGAGCTGTCAGTCACCATCCCGTGGTCATAAAGGCATGTCACGGCCCGGTCGAGCCCCTCGGGGCTGGCTTTAATGTTAACGCCGAAGCCAATCACACAAGCGAGCTGGCGCGCCTCGATCACGCTGGTCTCGACCAATATCCCGGCACATTTTGCCGTTCCAAGCAGCAAGTCATTCGGCCACTTAAGCCTGAGGTTGCCTGCTACACGCTCAAAGCCCGGTTGTTCTGCGACGGCTTCCCGCAATGCGAGGCCGGCGACAAGGGAGAGCTGAGTGGCGGTTATCGGCTCGCAGGCCAGCCTGATGAGGAGGCTCGCACTGAGATTTCCGGGCGGCGATGTCCACGTACGTCCCTGCCGACCTCGTCCGCCAGTTTGTTTTTCGGAGGCAACCCAAAAGGGGCCCGCCTCACCAGCGAGGGTGAGGCGCATAGCCTCGGCGTTCGTCGAGGCGCATTCTTCGAGCTGCAAAACTGGAGCAAAGAACTCAGAGTGATCACTCATTACGTCAAATGCACTTGTCAAAATCTCAGCGATTTAGCTGCCGCACCAGCTGCGTCAACGATAAGTCCGCCGACAAATGGCGTCGCAAATACGAAGATGAAAACTAAGGACGCAGCCATTACGAAGCCAAGCTTCCCGGACACCGGCGCGAATTTCTCTTCCGGGTCCTTCACGAACATAATGAGTACAATGCGAATATAGTAGTAGGCACCTACGACACTCGCCAAAACGCCAATGACCGCGAGCGGGAAGAGCCCTGCCTGAACGGCGGCGCTAAACACGTAAAGCTTGGCAAAGAAACCGGCGAGCGGCGGGATTCCAGCGAGCGAGAACATGAGCATGCCCAGCGTAAAAGCCATGGGCAGATTTGTCTGGGCCAGTCCCGATAGCTGATCAATTTCTTCGATCATCTCGTCGCCGCGGCGCATCGACAGAATGCATGCGAACGTTCCCAGCGTCATCACGATGTAAATCACAAGATAAATGAGAACGGCTTGCGCTCCCTCATGCGTTCCGGCGGCAAGACCGACGAGCGCAAAGCCGACATGACCAATCGACGAATAGGCCATCAGCCGCTTGATGTTTGTCTGGCCGATCGCAGCGAACGAGCCGAGCAACATCGACGCGATGGCGACAAACCAGATGATCTGGAGCCATTGCGGTTCAAGACCGGGGAAGGCTACGCCCAGCGAGCGCATCAAAAGCGCCATTGCTGCGATCTTCGGTGCGCTCGCGAAGAACGCTGTCACAGGCGTTGGCGCCCCTTCGTACACGTCGGGCGTCCACATATGGAAAGGAACCGCAGACACCTTGAAGGCAAGACCGACAAGGAGAAACACGAGGCCCACAATCAATCCGACGTTCTGAGCGGCATCGTGGGCTTGGGCGACTCCGGCGATGACGGGGAAGCTCGTCGAGCCTGTGAAGCCGTAGATCAACGATGCGCCGTACAGCAGCATGCCGGAGGCCAGGGCGCCCAGGACGAAATATTTCAAACCCGCTTCACTTGACCGAAGATTTTCCCGCTGCATCGACGCCAAAACGTACAGCGCCATGCTCTGCAATTCGAGGCCAAGGTAAAGCGCGATGAGGTCGTTGGCGGAAACCATCATCATCATGCCGACCGTGGAGAGAAGTACGAGCACCGCGTACTCGAACTTCATCAGTCGTTTCTTCTTCAGGTAATCCACCGACAGCAAGAGCGCGCCGGCCGAACCCAACAGCACCAGCAGTTTTATAAACCTGCTGAAGCGGTCAACGACAAAGGCTCCCTCGAAGAGTTGCTCGGTCTTGGGCGGTTGCAGAACTATAAGCGCCGCTGCGGCAACGATCAGCAAGAGGGCCAGCCACGTGATCTGCTCGCCGGATTTTTCGTTGTCGGGACCGAAGGCGCCCAGCATCAGCAGCGCCATCGCGCCAACCGCTAGCAAGATCTCGGGCAGGACCGGAGCGTAACCGACCAATATGGACATGCGTTGGTCCCTTCCCTTATTGCGCGGCGACCGCTGCGGCCTGGCCGATAGCAGCTTGATAGTTCATCACGAGATTCTTCACCGACACCGCCATAACATCGAGCAGTGGCGCCGGATAGAAGCCGAAGAAGATCGTCAGGATGACCAACGGAGCAATGATGGCGATCTCACGCGGTTTCATATCCGCAATGTTCATCAGCGACTGCTTTTCGAGCGGCCCGAACACGACACGACGGTAGAGGTAAAGCGCATAGCCCGCCGACAGAATGATGCCCGTCGCCGCAAGGAACGCCACCCACGTATTGGCTTGAAACGCCCCGAGCATGGTCAAGAATTCGCCAATGAACCCAGAGGTCCCCGGCAAACCGACGTTGGCCATAGTGAAGACCATAAAGCAGAATGCGTAGATGGGCATACGCGCGGCAAGTCCACCGTATGCTGCGATTTCGCGCGTGTGCATTCGGTCGTAGATGATGCCAACGCAGAGGAAGAGCGCTGCCGAAACAATGCCGTGCGAGAGCATCTGGAAGATGGCGCCATCGATTCCCTGATGCGTGAACGTGAAGATGCCCATGGTCACGAAGCCCATATGCGCCACTGAGGAGTAGGCGATGAGCTTCTTGATGTCTTCCTGCGCGAGTGCCACGAGCGACGTGTAGATGATGGCCGTCACGGACAAGACGAAGATGAGCGGAGCCAGCTCATGGCTTGCCAGCGGGAACATCGGCAGCGAGAAGCGCAAGAAGCCGTAGCCACCCATCTTCAGCAGAATGGCCGCCAGGATGACCGAACCCGCCGTCGGGGCTTCAACGTGCGCATCCGGCAACCAGGTGTGGACCGGCCACATCGGCATCTTCACCGCGAACGAGGCGAAGAACGCCAACCACAACCACCACTGCATGTCGCGTGGGAACTCTGTCTGCATCAGGGTCGGGATATCGGTGGTCCCGGCCTGCCAGTACATCGCCAGCATGGCGATCAGCATGAGCACTGAGCCCAGCAACGTATAGAGGAAGAACTTGAAACTCGCGTAGATGCGCCGCTTACCGCCCCAGATGCCGATGATGAGGAACATCGGGATGAGACCGGCTTCGAAGAACAGGTAGAACAGGATCAGATCCAGCGCGCAGAAGACGCCGATCATCAACGTCTCAAGCACCAGGAACGCGATCATGTATTCCTTGACGCGGTGGTTGACGGATTCCCAGCTCGCCAGAATGCACAGCGGCATCAGGAACGTCGTCAGGATGACGAACAGCATCGAAATACCGTCGACACCCATCTTGTAGCGCAGGGGCCCGAGCCACGCGTGCTCTTCCACGAACTGGAAATCAGCCGTCGTTGGATCGAAGTTGAGCCAGATCAACAATGATATAACGAAGGTGAACAGCGTCGCGTAAAGCGCGATCCAACGGGCATTGCGATCGCCCGCCGGTGTGCTTGGCAAGAATGCGATGCATAAAACGCCAAGCAGCGGCAGGAAGGTGATGATCGATAGGATCGGCGTAGTGGTCAGATTCATTGGCCAGCTCCACCTGTCATCACGAGGCCGCGCAGGAAGTAGGTCAGGATCAGCGCGACGCCGATCAGCATGGCGAACGCATAGTGATAGATGTAGCCGCTTTGCAGTTTGACGACGCGTCCCGTTGTCCATTGCACGCTGTCGGCCGTGCCATTGATGGTGCCATCAATGACGGCGCCATCGCCCGCCTTCCAAAGGAAGCGGCCCAGACCTTTGGCGCTCCTGACAAACAGCCAGTTATAGAGTTCGTCGAAGTACCACTTATTCAGCAGGAACAGGTAGATCGGGCGGAATGTGCGTGCCGTCGCTTCGGGCAGCCAGGGAGCCTGGACGTAGAAGATCCATGACAGCGCAAAGCCTGAAGCCATGGCCAGGAACGGTGCCCAGTAGACCCACTCTTCGACGTGATGCATGTCGTGAAGAATGTGATTTGAGGGAGCGGTGAAAAGCGCCTTGCCCCAGAACTCAGCGTAGCTTTCCCCGATGAAGTAGGGCGCGAACACAAAGCCTGCGACAACGGCACCAAAGGCCAAAACGAACAACGGCACGAGCATGACCCAAGGGCTTTCGTGGGCATGCTTGAAGACGTCAGGCGCGGCGCGCGTTTTGCCGTGGAATGTCATAAAGACGAGCCGCCACGAGTAGAACGCGGTCAGGAAGGCCGTGAACACGAGCACCCAGAAGACGAAGTTGCCAGGCGTGTGCGCGGCGAAGGTTGCCTCGATGATGGCATCCTTTGAGTGGAAGCCTGCGAACCCAGCCACATGCGGAATACCAACACCGGTCAAAGCCAGCGTGCCGATCAGCATCATTGCCCAGGTGATGGGAATTTTGCCGGCGAGGCCACCCATGTTCCGCATGTCCTGCTCGTGATGCATTGCGTGGATCACGGACCCGGCTCCGAGGAAGAGCAAAGCTTTGAAGAAAGCATGGGTGAACAGGTGGAAGATGCCGACGCTATAGGCCCCGACGCCCAAGGCTGCAAACATGTAGCCCAGCTGAGAACACGTCGAATAAGCGATGACCCGCTTGATATCGTTTTGAACGAGGCCGACGGTAGCTGCGAAGAATGCGGTAACTGTCCCAACCAGCGTCACGACCTCGAGCGCAGTGGGTGCATACTCGAAAATGGGTGATAGCCGGGCGACCATGAAGACACCGGCGGTTACCATCGTTGCTGCGTGGATCAGGGCGGAAACTGGAGTTGGGCCTTCCATCGCGTCCGGCAGCCAGGTGTGCAGCAGGAACTGCGCCGACTTACCCATGGCTCCCATGAACAGCAGCAGGCACAGCGTCGTCAGAATATCGACCTCGTACCCGAGGAAGTTGAACGATTTGCCGGCGGCCTGCGCGGTCGCTTCAAACAGCGGATCGAAGTTCAGCGTGTTGAAGACGAAGAACAAGCCGAACATGCCAAGCATGAAACCGAAGTCGCCGACACGGTTCACGACAAAAGCCTTGATAGCGGCGGCATTCGCTTCCGGCTTCGTGTACCAAAACCCAATCAGCAAGTATGAGGCGAGGCCAACGCCTTCCCAGCCAAAGAACATCTGAAGCAGGTTGTCGCTGGTCACGAGCATGAGCATCGCGAAGGTAAAGAGCGACAGGTAAGCGAAGAAGCGAGAGCGGCTAGGATCTTCGTGCATATAGCCGATGGAGTAAACATGCACGAGTGCAGACACCGTCGTCACAACAACCAGCATGACGGCCGTCAAGGTATCGATGCGTAACGACCACGCGATGTCGAGTTCACCGGAGGTGATCCATCGCATAACCGGGACGCGGGCCGTCTCGGCATCGAAGCCAACGCGCACAAAAGCAACCCACGAGAGAACGGCGGCGATGATGAGCAAGCCGGTCGTGATGAATTCCGAGGCCCGCGCTCCGATAAAGCGCCCAAATAGCCCGGCAATCAGCGCGCCAACAATCGGCAGAAAGACGATGGCAAGATAAATCATGGAGGCCGGCTCCTAGCAGCGCGGGCTGCTAGCCCTTCATCATGTTGATGTCTTCGACGGCGATGGAGCCGCGATTGCGGAAGTAGACGACGATGATGGCAAGGCCGATGGCACTTTCGGCCGCCGCCACGGTCAGGACGAACAGAGCGAACACCTGGCCGACCAGATCACCTAAGAAATGAGAAAACGCGACCAGGTTGACGTTGACCGCCAGGAGCATCAGCTCGACCGACATCAAAATGACGATGACGTTCTTGCGGTTGAGGAAGATTCCAAAGATGCCGAGCGTGAATAAACACGCGGCAACCGTCAGGTAATGCCCGATGCCGATATCCATCTCAATTCCCCCTCGACCCGCGCACATGGCGGGGCCTGATGAAGTGCGGCTCAATCATGAATTCTGTCCTTGGCTAGAAGGAACGATGGCGCTGCCGGACGGAACCTTCACGACTTCAACGGCCGTAGCTGGATTACGTGCGACCTGAGCAGCAATCGATTGGCGTTTCACGCCTTCCTTGTGGCGCAGCGTCAGTACGATTGCGCCGATCATCGCGACGAGCAAAATGAGACCAGAAGCCTGAAAGAAGTAGACGTACTTGGTGTAGATGAGCCGGCCCAATGCCTCGGTATTCGCGATCCCTGATTCTAATGGCGGCGTTGCAGCCTGCAGCTTTCCTGCGGTGCCAAGATCGAACCCGTGGACAATGAACAATAACGCCAGCTCCACCAGGACAATGCCGCCGACGATGGCGCCCACAGGGGCATTCTTGATGAAACCCGCCTTCAGCTCGGCGAAATCGACGTCAAGCATCATAACGACGAACAGGAACAACACTGCCACAGCGCCGACGTAGACGATGACAAGCAGCATCGCCAGGAACTCGGCACCGAGCAGCACGAAAAGTCCCGCTGCATTGAAGAATGCCAAGATCAAGAACAACACCGCGTGAACCGGATTGCGCGCGATGATGACCATTGCCGCCGACGCGATGCATAGGACAGCGAACACATAGAAGAAGAAGGCAATCAACGTCATTTCGATCCCGCGTGCTTTTCGTCGTCCCTGATGGACCTCCGACCCGACGGTCCGTTCGCTTGTTCAGTTCGCATCGCCCTGGCGGCGACGCGCCATCTCCTGTTTCACTGCCGCACAGTGGCCTTGCCACAGCCGTCGAATTTTGGCGCTGCGCCAAGGCCAATAGAGCAATCCGACCGCTGCCACCGACGCGTAGAGCGTCGACATGTCCGGCCCCTGCCGCGCGGCACGCCACACAAGCCAGACCGTCAGTGCGACGGAGGTCGCGAGCAGGAATAACTGGGCCCAGGCCCAACGGCGCTCCTGTCGCACCTGATCCATGGCCATAGCGGCGTACTGGTCGAGTTCCTCGTCACTCAGGACCTTGAGAAGCTCGCTCCAGCCCTCACCGGAATTTAGCGTCGAGCCCAATGTTCTTTGCTATCTCCCTCTCCCAACGATCGCCGTTATCAAGGAGGCGTTCCTTGTCATAGAACAGCTCCTCTCGGGTTTCGGTGGCAAATTCAAAATTTGGCCCTTCCACGATAGCCTCGACCGGGCAAGCCTCCTGGCAAAGACCACAATAGATGCACTTCGTCATATCGATGTCGTAGCGCGTCGTGCGGCGTGTGCCGTCATTGCGCCGGGGCCCAGCCTCAATGGTAATCGCCAAGGCCGGGCAAATTGCTTCGCACAATTTGCAGGCAATGCACCGCTCCTGGCCATTCGGATAACGCCGCAGCGCATGCTCCCCGCGAAATCTTGGGCTGAGTGGCCCCTTTTCGAACGGGTAGTTCACCGTCTTCTTCGGCATGAAGAAGTAGCGCATGGCGAGAAAGAACGCCGAGACGAACTCGGTGAGGAACATCGACCTGACTGCTTGGGCGATCGCCATATTTTAATTCGCCTCCAGGTATCGTCGAACCGCATAACGGGCGGGGGTCCGCCGCGAATATGCCGTAACAATCGGGCCCAGGACATACCTGAGCGTCATCAATAAGGCCAGCCCTTAGAGAGCCGTAATCCCGTCATTACTCCAACCGGTTGTCCGGCTGTGCGCATTCACACGAACCCGCCGTATTGGAGGACGCCGGCAACCACGACGACCATCAGGAGCGACAACGGCAGGAATACCTTCCACCCCAGGCGCATGAGCTGGTCGTAGCGGTATCGTGGAACCATCGCCTTGACCATGGCGAACATGAAGAACACCGCCACGACCTTCAGGAGGAACCAAAAGAACCCAGGGATCCAGTTGAAGGGCGCAACATCGATCGGCGGCAGCCAACCGCCCAGAAACAGGATCGTAGTCAAGGCGCACATGGTGGTGATGGCCACGTACTCGCCGAGCATAAACAATAGATAGGGGGTCGAAGAGTATTCGACCATGAAGCCTGCCACGAGTTCAGATTCAGCTTCTGGTAGATCAAAGGGCGGCCTGTTCGTCTCGGCCAGGGCCGAGATGAAAAACACTACGAACATCGGCAGCAAGGGCAGCCAGTACCAGTCGAGGAACGAATTCGGCAAACCTATGCCGGTACCGAGCCCCTCCTGCTGTGCATTCACGATTTCCGTAAGGTTCAGTGAACCGGCGCAAAGCAGCACGGTGACAATGACGAGGCCGATGGAGACTTCATAGGAAACCATCTGCGCGGCTGAGCGCAGGGATCCCATAAACGGGTATTTCGAGTTCGATGCCCAACCGCCCATGATAATGCCGTAGACACCGAGGGATGAGATTGCCAACAGGTATAGAACCCCGACATTGAGATCGGCGATTACCCAGCGCCCCCAATCGTTTTCACTCACTGGGATTACGGCCCAAGCAGTGAGTGCAAGAGTTGCCGTGGCGACCGGCGCGGCGAGAAACACGCCTTTATCGGCTCCCGCCGGAATCACAGGCTCCTTGAAAACGAACTTCAGAAGGTCGGCGAACGATTGGAATAGTCCGAAGGGCCCGACGACGTTGGGTCCCTTGCGCATTTGCACCGCAGCCCAGACCTTACGATCCATCAGCAGCAAATAAGCGATGATTAGCAGCAGGCCGACGATCATCAGGAGGCTGAAGCCGATGACCGTCAGCAGCCAGATTCCGTAGGTCCAAAGCGTGTCTATGGTTTCCTGCGTCATGCCTCTGGGCTCATCTGGTATTGGACGGACGCTTCGTCCGTACCGAACGGCGTCACGCGGGCGTCGGTTGCCGCGGCGGCTTTCAACGCGCTTAACTGGGCCATGACACGGGATGCGCGCGCGATGGGATTGGTGAGGTAGAAGTCGGAAATCACCTCAGCAAACGGCGTATCACTCACTTTGCCCTCTCGTGCGATGAGTGCCGAACAGGGATCTTCCGTAGCCGGGGTGACGTCGTCAATACGCTGAAGTTGAGGGGCCTGCTTGTACATGGCAGCGCGCAACTCGGTCAGATTATCGAAGGGCAGAGTATGACCGAGCTGCGCCGACAGCGCCCGTAAGATCGCCCAGTCCTCCTTGGCTTCCCCCGGGGCAAAGACCGCTTTGAGCCCCAACTGCACGCGTCCTTCGGTGTTCGCGTAAGTGGCGCTTTTTTCTGTGTAAGCGGAGCCGGGAAGGATCACGTCCGCGCGGTGTGCGCCCGCGTCACCATGGCTGCCTTGGTAGATGACGAACACATCGTCAGGCGGCGGCATATCGAATTCGTCAGCACCCAGCAGATAGAGCACTTCAAGCCCGTCATGCTTGGCAAATTCGAGCATGCCGGCCGTATCAAGGCCGCCTTTGCCAGGCACGAACCCAAGGTCCAGGCCTGCAACGCGTGCGGCGGCAGTATGAAGCACGTTGAACACGCGCCAGTCGGCAGCTTTGTCTTTTCCTGCGGCTCGTGCGATGCGTGCAGCAAGAGCCATGACCGCTTCGCCGTCAAACCGCCGATAGGCTCCGGCTCCAACGATCACCATTGGCGCCTTCGCCTTGCTCAGAATTTCTGCGAAGGCATGTTTTCCATCGGCCAGCTCAGAAAGCGCGGCAGGCCCTGTTCCCAGATGTTCGTAGCGATATGTCAGGGGCACCTGAGCCCCAACGAGAGCAATCTCACAACCGCCCTTTAGATAGCGCTTGCGAATACGCGCGTTGAGAATCGGGGCTTCCAGACGCGGGTTCGTTCCCACGAGGAGGATCGCGTCGGCGTCGTCGATGCCCTCGATTGTCGTGTTGAACAGATAGCTTGAGCGCGGAAGCGAGGGATCAAATGCTTCGTGGGCTGCGCGGCAATCAACGTTGGCCACACCCATGCGATCCATCAAGGATTTGAGTGCGAACATCTCCTCGGCGCCACACAGATCGCCTGCGATAACGCCGATCCGGGAGGCTTCCGTCTGAGCTAATTTCTGCGTCACTACCCCCAGCGCCTCTTCCCACGTCGCAGGACGCAGTTTGCCGCCACGGCGGACGTAGGGCTGGTCAAGCCGCTGTGTCTTGAGGCCGTCCCAGACGTGACGCGTCTTATCCGAGATCCACTCCTCATTCACTGAATCGTTGTTCCGTGGAAGAATGCGCATGACTTCCGGCCCGCGCGAATCGACCCTGATGTTGGAACCGACGGCGTCCATGACGTCGATCGTTTCGGTTTTCCGCAGCTCCCATGGCCGCGCCGTGTTGGACCACGGGCGATGGGTGAGTGCACCCACAGGGCACAGATCGTTGACATTGGCGGAGAGCTCAGAGAGCATTCCGTGCTCAAGGTAGGTCGTTATCTCCGCGTCTTCACCGCGTCCGATGAGACCCAATTCGTCGACGCCGGCAACCTCAGTCATGAAGCGCACACAGCGCGTGCAATGAATGCAGCGGGTCATGAACGTGCGGATCAGCGGGCCGAGGTACTTTTCTTCAACAGCGCGCTTGTTCTCAACGTAGCGCGAACCGCCGACCCCATAGGCCATCGCCTGGTCCTGCAAGTCGCACTCGCCGCCCTGATCGCAGATTGGGCAATCAAGCGGGTGGTTGATCAGCAGAAATTCCATCACACCCTCGCGCGCTTTCTTAACAAGCGCGCTCTTGGTGAGAATGACGTTCGGCGAACCGTCTGGATTGGGGCGCAGTTCGTTCACGGTCTGCGCGCATGAGGCTATGGGCTTTGGCGCGCCTTTGACCTCGACGAGGCACATGCGGCAGTTGCCGGCAATGGACAATCGTTCGTGGTAGCAAAACCGCGGAATCTCGGCGCCCGCCTGCTCGCAGGCCTGAAGCAGCGTGATACCGTCTTCAACCTCGATTTCAGTGTCGTCGATGATGAGCTTCTTGGACATTGGTTCTCCCGCGCAGAACCGCTTCCGGCGTCGTCGACAGCCAGGCTCACAAAGTGATGTTTCCTGGTAACGCGTGAACGACGCTATGGAAAGAGTGACATGCTGACCGGATCGTCGGCACTCCTGTAACCGCTAGAACCCCACAAGCGCAAGCGACATTGCCGCAAAGCCCAAAGGTCGATCAATCTTTTGGGAAATTGAGCCCCATTTCACGATAGCGTTCAGGATCGCCCTCCCATCCTTCGCGGACCTTGACGAACAGGAACAGATGAACTTTCGTCTCAAGTATCCCTTGGATTTCCTGACGTGCCTGCGATGAAATCTGCTTGATCGTCTGTCCGCCTTTGCCCAGCACGATGCTCTTCTGACTGGCGCGCCCGACAAAGATCGTCTGTTCGATACGAACAGATTTATCGCGCAGTTCCTTCCAACTCGTCGTCTCCACCGTAATCGCGTACGGTAATTCCTCGTGGAGCCAGTGATATATGCGCTCGCGTGTGATTTCGGCCGCCAACAAACGCATGGGCGCGTCCGAAATATCTTCTTCGGGATAGTGCCAAGGCCCTTCAGGCGCCGCTGCGGCCAACCAGGTCTTCAAATCCTCGACACCATCGGTATTTAGGGCCGAGATCATGAAAACCCGCTCGAACGGAACGCGCGCGGACAACTTGGCCGCAAGATCAAGCAATGTCGCCTTGTTGGCGACCCTGTCGACCTTGTTGAGGATTAGGATGCGCGGTAGCGAGATATCCGCCAGCCTACCGACAATCGCGTCGACGCTTTCCTCCAATCCCCGTGCGGCATCAACGATCAAAGCAACGATATCTGCCTCGCCCGCCCCACTCCATGCGGCATCAACCATGGCCCGATCGAGCCGTCGTCGCGGCCGGAAAATTCCCGGAGTATCGATGAAGATAAGTTGGCTCGGGCCCGATATCGCAATGCCACGAATGGGAGCCCGGGTCGTCTGAACCTTGTGGCTGACGATCGTGACTTTGGCTCCCACGAGGGCGTTTACGAGGGTCGACTTTCCAGCATTCGTCGCGCCGATAATGGCAACAAAGCCACACTTGGTGCCTCCCGGCGTGGCAGCTTCTGAATTAGGCATTGTCATTGGTTACCCGCCGCACGCCTTCGCGCTGCAAAACAGAACTCGCCGCAGCCTGTTCGGCTGCGCGCTTGGATGGGCCTTCGCCACGGCCCGGCTCAGTGCCGTCGATTTGTACTTCCGCTATGAAAACGGGTGCGTGATCGGGGCCGGTCCGAGAAATCTCCACATAGCGCGGCAACGGCATTCCGCGGCCTTGTGCCCACTCCTGAAGTGCAGACTTCGCGTCCTGGTCGCTACATGATGGTTGACGGCACTGTGGCTCCCATAGGCTGCGCACGGTCGCGCGGGCCTTAGGAAAGCCACCGTCGAGAAAAATTGCAGCAAGCAGGGCTTCCATGGCATCGGCCAAAATCGTGTCCTTGTCACGCCCGCCATTGTCGGATTCGCTCGGAGAAAGAATAAGGTAGCGTCCGAGATTTATCTGTCGCGCTACGGTGGCGCAGGTTTCACGGCGTACGAGTTGATTGAATCGGCGTGCAAGATCGCCCTCGCGGGCGGTCGGCATCGTTTCGCCGAGCAATTCGGCCATCACCAGCCCGAGCACTCGATCTCCAATAAATTCGAGGCGTTCGTTATCGTCGGTATCGGCGTCCACGCTGCGCGCACTTGAGTGCGTCAACGCGCAGCGCAGCAAATCATGCGACTTAAATTTATAGCCCAGCGCCGTTTCAAGCGCCTTCAGGTCTTTGTTCTTTTTGATCATGCGGCCAGTTAAGTAGGCCAGCATTCGAGCCCTATCAACGGACAAGTTTGAAAAAACGCGTCCAACGAATGTCAAACGGCCAAGTCCACGGGGTGAGCAGATTAAACGCCCCCGGCTCATCCACAGCTGCGGAGAAGAAAATGATCTCGGCACGTCCTATCAGGTTTTCGTAGGGAACATACCCAACACCCCAAAGCGCGCGGCTGTCAGTGGAGTTGTCGCGGTTGTCGCCCATCATAAAATAGTGGCCCGCGGGCACCTTATAGGGGCCCACATTATCGAACGGGCCATTGGGCTCGGCGTCCAGAACATCATAGGAGACACCATTGGGGAGCGTTTCCCGATACCGGGGAATTGTCTCCGTGACACCTCCGTCCTCGTATGTCTTGAACGTTCCGGCAGGTGTTCGCTTCACTTCATCGCCGTTGATGAAGAGTATACCGCCGCGCACGACAATCTCATCGCCCGGCAAGCCTATGACGCGCTTGATGTAATCGGTCGAGTTATCGCGCGGGAGTTTGAAAACAACGACGTCGCCGCGATGTGGCTCAGCGCCAAAAATGCGACCATCGAAGAGGTCAAGGCTCAACGGAAACGAATAGCGGCTGTAGCCATAAGACAGCTTAGATACGAACAAGTAGTCACCAACCAGCAACGTGTCCTTCATAGATCCTGAAGGGATGTTGAAGGGCTGATAGAAAAACACTCGCACGATCATGGCGATGGCGAGGGCCTGAATCACGATCTTGATGGTTTCCCACCATCCGTTAGCGCGACTCCTGCTTGCGTTCGTATCCAGGCTCATCGGTTGATCTCCACCGCCGACTTTTCGGGCGACTCATTCAAGGTCTTTATCAACCGGCAGCTTGCGTAAGCCGGATGGGTTTGAACTATTGGCCCGCTATAGCCACTTATGGTGACCGCTGCAAACGAGCAGCTTGTCCAAGTGCGGACTTTTCTAGTAGCGCCAATGCGGAATCGAGGTGCTGGAGCATTACCGGTTTAGGCAAAGGCTCACGTAGCTCATATTTAATTGGGCACTATCGCTGAGGGTTCTGTTTGCGCGAGCACGTAGGTTGTCACGCGGCGAAATGTCTTTCTGAACTATGGATTTAGACTCTTTGGCTAAGATATGGCTCACGATAGCTGATCTGCCATACGCCGCGCGCGGGCTTCGCTTTCGCGGCGCGCCTCATTCATCAATTCGCGCATATGCCTGACAGCCGCATTCAGCCCGCCAAAGATTGCCTCGCCCACCAAAAAGTGACCAATATTCAGCTCGACAACCTCGGGCAGCGCCGCAATCGCTTTAACCGTGTTGTAGGTCAGCCCGTGCCCTGCATGAACCTCAAGTCCGGAGTCAGCGGCCATGGCTGTTGCCTGGGTGATCCGGTTTAGTTCTCCGGCGAGTGCCTTAGCGTTGTCTTCCAACGCCTTTTCGCAATACGCGCCTGTGTGGAGCTCGACGATGTCAGCGCCGATTTTCGCGGACGCGGCAATGGCGCGTTCATCCGGCTCAACAAAAAGCGACACACGAATTCCCGCAGCCTTCAGCTCTTCCACAATACGCCGCAACCGGTCTCCTCCGGCAATTACGTCAAGCCCGCCCTCGGTTGTGCGCTCTTCCCGCCGCTCGGGTACGATGCAGCAGGCGTTGGGAATATGGCGTAGCGCGATCGCCAGCATCTCATCGGTCGCAGCCATTTCGAGATTGAGTGGGCGCGTCAGCTCGGCCTTCAGGCGCGCGATATCCGAATCGGAAATATGCCGCCGGTCTTCACGAAGATGTGCCGTAATACCATCGGCACCCGCTTCGACGGCGATGTGCGCGGCGCGCAATGGGTCCGGGTGACGACCACCCCGTGCATTACGAATGGTCGCGACATGATCAATATTCACGCCTAGGCGCAAAGGCTTGGCCAAGCGGTTACTCATGAGTATTCCGGATCATACGTCGCCAGCAGATCGCCGAGCGGATACCCGCTGCCTTGCGGCGACAATCTGCGGCGACGTTGTTGATGCGCGTGCGCCGCACGCTTACAGAAGATATAGCAAACAGTGGCGATAACAGCGCCGACGGGCAATGTGCCAATTAGCATCGGCTTCATATAGGGCCACGCCAATCCTAATGCGGCGAGGATCATCTCGGGAGACAACTGCCAGACGGTATCCCAGAAGAGGCTAAGCTGCTGCGCAAGGTCGGCTGTCTTGGTTGCTGCCGGTATTCCAAGCAAAAAACTGCCTGTTGCATAAGTTGCAGGCCAAACGATAGCCCACGTCAGCGGATTTCCGAAAAACGTGCCAAGCATTGCTGCCGTGAAGCTCGCCCGCAGAGCCAGGGTGATCACCCCCGCGATCAGCATCTGAATGCCTACCAACGGCGTAATCGCAGCGAAAACACCCACGGCAAAGCCCAGCGCCAACTGGTGAGGTGTCGCGCGCACGCGCATCAGCCGCAAGGCGATGTACTTTAGTGATCTTTCCCAGGTATGCCGCGGCCACACAAGAACCCGCACCCGCTCAAGGAAGGTTGGCGGCGTACGCCGCTTGAAGATCATCTATCAGGCCCCCCGACCTGTGGTCTTGACGATGCCGCACATGCCTACTTCCCTCAGCTCAATCAAACACGCGGTCTGCATGGCTGACAACGCTTTGCGACTTCAAACCTGACAAAATCATATTCAAATGTTCCAGATCCCACACTTCCACCTCTATGAGCATTTTGGTGAAGTCAGGGCCTCGACCGACCATTCTGACTTGGTCGATGTTGCCGCTAGCTTCGCCAATTACATGGGCGATCTGGGCTAAAGTTCCAGGCTCATTAAGGGCGGTGACTGCGATGCGGGCTGGAAAGCGCTCTGGCTGGTCACGATTGATATCCCATGTGACGTCGATCCAACGTTCATGCTCGTACGCCTTCAAGCGCGGCGAGTGGATCTGGAAGATGCGGATTCCCTCCCCTGGCGTCAACACACCGACGATGCGATCACCGGGGACAGCGCCTCCATCCTCAAATGTCACAGGAATATCGCTCTTGAGCCCCCGCAAGGGAATGCTGCCAGGCAGCGACATTCCTTCTTCGATCTCTTGCCCGACACGAAATTTCAGGCCCATCACCTTGGAAAGATTGAACCATCCTTCTTGGTTCGAGGGCTGGTGCCGGCGGGCTTTCGCGCGCGGCGATTTCGCCAGCGCCGGCAAGTTGGCATCTGGGAGAATGGCTCGCACAACCTCGTCGACCGCAATTTCATTGCGTGCCACGCCAGCGAGCACGTCTTCCACCGTTTTCCCGCCGGCGATGCGTGGAAGCGCACCTTTGAGCCGATCGTCAGAGTAGCTTTCGCTTTGAGCCTGAAGGGCAGAGGTTACGAGCCGGCGCCCAAGTTCCGTGTACTGCCGCCGCATCGTATCGCGGGCTGCGCGGCGAATTGCACTTCTGGCTCTACCCGTAACGGCAAAATGCTCCCAGGCAGCCGGAGGGGTGTGCGTCTTCGACGTTAAAATCTCGACTTCGTCGCCATTGCGGAGCTGGGTGTCGATAGGCATATGCCGACCGTTAATGTACGCCCCAACCGCGGCATTGCCGATATCCGTATGGACAGCATAGGCAAAATCGAGGGGTGTCGCTCCGTGGGGCAGCGCAATGAGGCGCCCTTTTGGCGAGAAGCAGAAGACCTGATCCTGGAACAATTCCAGCTTGGTATGCTCTAAGAACTCAACGGGATTTGACCCCTCCAGCAGAGTGTCGACCAATCTACGCAGCCAGTGATACGGGCCGCTGTCGGGATTGAGCACCGTTGAGCTACCGTTGCCTGAGGCCCCATTTGTCGGTTCTTTGTAGAAGGTGTGCGCGGCAACCCCGTATTCGGCCACATCGTGCATTTCCTTCGTCCGGATCTGTAGCTCAACGCGCTGATGACGCGGCCCTACAATGGTCGTGTGGATCGATTGGTAGCCGTTCTGTTTGGGCGTTGAGATGTAGTCCTTGAACCGGCCGGGAACGGTTCGCCATGTCGTGTGAGCGACCCCGAGCACGCGATAACAGTCGGCAATGTTTTCGACGATGATGCGAAAACCGTAGATATCGGAGAGTTGCTCCAATCCGATCTGCTTGTTCTGCATCTTGCGCCAAATCGAATAGGGCTTCTTTTCCCGACCGTGTACGGCAGCCTGCATTCCAACGTCTGAAAGCTTAGCTTCAAGCGCTATACGGATTTCTTCGACAAGCCCTTCATTTTTCTCGTGAATATCAACCAGTTTGTGAACGACCGTTTCATACGCTTCCGGATAGAGCCAGCGAAACGAGAGGTCCTCAAGTTCCTCACGCATGGCCTGCATACCCATCCGTCCGGCCAGCGGCGCGTAAACCTCGAGTGTCTCCTCCGAGATGCGCTGTCGGCTTGCCGGCTTCATGTATTCCAGCGTGCGCATGTTGTGGAGACGATCCGCAAGCTTAACGAGTAGGACGCGGATATCACTTGAGATTGCAATCAAGAGCTTGCGGAAATTCTCCGCCTGCTCCGCCTGCTTCGAGACGAGGTCGAGCCGCTTGATCTTGGTCAGTCCATCGACCAAAGCCCCGATTTCTGCCCCGAACAGCTGATCGATTTCCGCGCGCGTTGCATCGGTATCTTCGATCACGTCGTGTAGCAGCGCCGTGGTAATGGTCGCGCTATCCAAATGGAGATCGGTCAAGATCGCCGCAACTTCGAGAGGATGTGAAAAATAAGGGTCGCCGGAGGCACGCTTTTGGTGACCGTGCGCCTTCATGGCATAGACATAGGCCCGGTTCAGGAGAACCTCATCTGCGCCAGGATCATATTTCGTTACGCGTTCAACCAGCTCATACTGGCGCATCATCGAAAGGCGTGCTCCCAATCGCAGTCCTCGGGGAAGGTCAAGGGCTACACATTACAACAGCGGTGCGGTCGCGCATCCGGCCTTGACGCCAACTCGCGCGGGGCGCTCAGAATTCAACTAGGCGGCATAGCATCTAGCAGCGCAGACAGGAATAGGGGCGACACATGCTGCGCCGCCCCTGTCTCGTCAATGGGTTACGATCCTATCAAGGCTTGGGACAAGCTGGGACGCTCATGCCGAGCCTGCAGCTTAACGGCCGCGATCACGAGGCCCATTGCCGCCGGAGGCTGATGGCTCCATAGGGGTCATGGTCTCAAGCCCGCGCAGAAGCTGCTCTTCCGTCAAAACATCAACGACGTTGTCGCTCGATTGATCATCGCGACCCAACATTGGCGCGCGTCGCTCAACTGCGAGCACCGGTGCCGCGCCGGCTTCGGGTTCGTCGACTTCCACGTTACGCTGCAACGTGTGGATAAGACCTTCGCGCATGTCCTCGGGAGGAATCGTTTCTTCCGCAATTTCACGAAGTGCGATAACCGGATTCTTGTCGTTATCGGGATCAATCGTAATCGAGCTGCCGCCCGAAATGTTGCGAGCGCGGTGAGCCGCGAGCAAGACAAGCTCAAAGCGGTTAGGGATTTTATCGACGCAATCCTCAACGGTGACGCGTGCCATTCGTCAAAAACCTTTCGGAGCTAGAAATAGCTACTCGCCACGACGCACTTCAACACGTGCGGAATAATGCAATTCCACATCGATTGGAGGCGCTGCGGCGCTGTTATCAATTTAGTCTAACGCATTTTGGTAATCGCGCAAGCTGCGGGCTATGGCTATAGCCCTGGTTGCACCAACTTCTACTCGTTATATGCTCAAGTATATCCCAGACGATTTTCCCGCCTTCCAAATACTCGCCCGAACAAAGGCTGGCGTTTTTCTAATGCTGCATACCTCATATTCCACTCCTTTCGTCGAAATTGACGACGTGGGGAGAAGCAATATGATTTTTTTTCACTTTCCTTGGTGTGTTACGGGGAACTTACCTGCATGGCGCGACGTTTCGCCACAAAACCCTAGAGTTCTTGACGGTGAATATTCTTTGCCTCTCAATACATATCTGTTATGCACGCTGTTCATCAAAAAGTTGGCACCTTAGCTTTGTAGGCTCCCCACGTATGCCTTTGATATTATTATAGGCATGCCAGACTTCGATGAACTACCCCAACTACACATGATTTTCGTCGCGCCTCCTGATTTGAGCCGCTGACGCACAGCAAGGAAATCCGAATGTTCTTTTACCCGAACGAGCGTGTTGCTCTGTTTATCGATGGTGCGAACCTCTACGCAACATCGAAGGCGCTCGGTTTTGATATTGATTACAAGCGGCTACTCGCTCACTTCCGGCAGAAGGGGCATCTTGTTCGCGCGCTTTATTATACGGCGCTGGCGGAAGATCAGGAGTATTCGTCCATTCGCCCGTTGATAGATTGGCTCGATTACAACGGCTTTACGATGGTGACGAAGCCCACCAAGGAATTCACGGACGCGACTGGACGCCGCAAAGTTAAAGGCAACATGGATATCGAGCTGACGGTTGACGCCATGCGTCTTGCCGAGCACCTTGATCACATCGTTCTCTTCTCTGGTGACGGTGACTTCCGTTGCCTCGTGGCTGCCCTTCAGCAGATGGGGCGGCGTGTTAGTGTCGTCTCCACGTTGCAAACGCAGCCTCCCATGGTCGCCGACGAGTTGCGCCGGCAGTCGGATCAGTTCATTGATCTGGCGGAACTCGAAGCTCTCATCGGCCGCGACGCCGGACGCGGACCCCAACGTGAACGGGCCGCGCCACACGGCGGTTATCGCGGCGAGAATGACCCTGTTCCGTATGAAGACGACGATCTGTCGGAAGAGGAAGTTTAAGAGGGGCGCTTTGATTGCCCCCATACTGGTAGGGGGCACGAAACGTGCGGCTTGGTACGACGGAAGAACGGGCGGTTCCCCAGCAAATTACGCCGGAACCGCCACATGATTGCGCCTTGTGCCCGCGCCTTGTTGCCTACCGTAATGAAAACAAACGCGCTGAACCCGGTTGGTATAACGGGGCGGTCGGCTCGTTCGGCGAAGAAACAGCTCGCTTATTGATCGTGGGATTGGCGCCGGGACGCGGTGGCGCCAATCGTACGGGACGTCCCTTCACCGGTGATTACGCCGGTGATTTGCTCTACGCGACGCTTCTGGATTTCGGCTTTGCGGAAGGGAGCTATCAAGCTCGACCAGACGATGGGCTTGAGCTTCGCGATTGCATGATCACGAATGCAGTGCGGTGTGTTCCCCCTGAGAACAAACCTACCGGCGTGGAGATTTCCACCTGTCGTCAGTTCTTTAGCGCGCGTATGGAAACGCTTCCCAACCTCTCCGTTATCTTGGCGCTTGGGCGCATCGCACATGATCAAACGCTTTCAGCGCTAGCGTTGCGCAAATCAGCGTTCAAGTTTGGGCATGGCGCGCGCCACGAACTCGGTGGAGGGCGACTTCTCTTCGACAGCTTTCACTGCTCCCGTTACAACACCAACACCGGCAGGCTGACGACGGAAATGTTCCACGCTGTATTTGATGCGATCAGGCGTGAGCTTGACCAGATGCCGCCACGCGCTTGAACACCTCATGCGCATGGGTGTGGGGAGGATGCACGGGATAGTCCACGTGCTCAATGCATCCATCTGCGATGATCAACGTCAACCGCGCTAGATAGCTCGTATCTCCCGCTTTGAAGGTGGGGAGCTTAAGCGCTCGGGCGAAGGCAAATTCTGCATCGCTCAGCAACGGAAAGGGCAGCCCGATCCGTTCTGCGAATTCGGCTTGCCAGTCTGTGTCTTGGGTACTCAGGCCATATACGGAAATTTCCATCTCGCGAAGGCGCGGATATAGCTTGGCGAACCCTTCTGCCTCGGGCGTTGATCCATGGGCACCGGGAATGTCATCCCATCCCGGAGGGTTGGGCATACCCGGTTGCCCCGTCCATGGATAAGCGAACACGATCGAACGGCCTGGCAAATTTGCCAACGCAATACGATCGCCCGATGTTGCGTACAGGGGAATTTCGGGAAGCTTCAGCCCCACCCGCAGGTGGTCGGCGGCCCCATCGTCCAACGGTGCGGGATATGGCCACGGCTCGGCCATGGTTTCACCCCTTATCACGCAGCAATCGCGCTTTTTCCCGATTCCAATCGCGCTTTGCCGCGTCCTCTCGCTTATCGTGCAGCTTCTTACCTTGCGCTACGGCGAGACGAACTTTGGCGAGACCGCGCGGATTGAAATAGAGTTCCAATGGAACGATCGTCATGCCCTGGCGCGAACTCGCGATCCATAGCTTGTGGATCTCCTTCTTGTGCATGAGCAGGCGGCGTTTCCGGCGCGGCTCGTGCTGGAAGAAGTTGCCCGCGGATAAGTACTCGGGGATGTTGGCATTGATGAGCCAAACGCCCCCATCCTCGATGGCTGCATAACTTTCAGCGATATTCGCTTGGCCTTTGCGCAGGGATTTGACCTCGGTGCCCGTCAAGACGATCCCAGCTTCATATGTTTCGCCGATCGCGAATTCGTAGCGCGCCTTCCGGTTTTCGGCGATGACCCGGCGGCCGGCATCTTTTTTGGCCGCCATGACGGACCTCTCGTGACTTAATGTGGTTTGGCGCTACGTCTCGGAAGCCGTAGCGCTCACCTATCGTGCGTCGCGTATCTTGCGATTTTACTCGGCAGCCTTGGCGCGTAGGAGACCGACTTTGACGAGCGCGTTATCCACTGCCTGCTTTGTGGCTTCTGTGAGCGGAACAAGGGGAAGCCGAGTGTCGGGCGTGCACATCCCAATCCGCCAGAGAGCATATTTAACCGGTGATGGGTTTGTTTCAAGGAACAGCACATCGTGCAGCGGCATCAAACGATCCTGCAATCCCAGCGCGGTCGCATAATCGCCCTTCAGGCAGGCGTTCTGGAACTCCGCGCAGAGTCTTGGCGCAACGTTCGAGGCAACCGAGATGCAGCCTTGTCCACCGTGCGCCATAAAGCCAAGTGCCGTCGCGTCTTCACCCGAGAGCTGATTGAACTCAGGCCCCATGGCCGCACGTTGCTGAGAGACGCGTGCGAGATTCGCCGTTGCATCCTTGACGCCGACAACGTTGGGCAACTCAAAGCACCGGCGCATCGTCGCGACCGACATATCGATCACGGAGCGGCCCGGAATGTTGTAAATAATGATCGGCAGGTCTACGGCGTCGCTGATCGCCTTGTAGTGCTGATAGAGACCTTCTTGTGTCGGCTTATTGTAATACGGGGTGACAACAAGAGCGGCGCTCGCGCCTACAGACTTCGCATGCTTCGTGAACTCAACGGCCTCTTTCGTGGAATTCGAGCCGGCTCCAGCGATGACAGGCACACGACCTCGTGCGGTGGCTACTGTCAGCTCGACGACACGCTTGTGCTCGTCGTGAGATAAGGTGGGGCTTTCACCTGTCGTGCCGACCGGCACCAAACCATGTGTACCTTCTTCAATCTGCCACTCTACGATGCGAACAAATGCATCTTCGTCGAGTGCACCGTCACGGAACGGCGTAATCAGCGCAGTATAGGAGCCCTTGAACATCGTGACCGTCTTTCCCCGTTGCCAAAATGGCACGTTTTTAATTCGTGTTGACCAAATAGATTTCAGCTTACCGGTGCCGGCAATTGCTGTCTGCTTTCGCCATGACGCTGACAGTCAGGGCACGCGGCCGGCAGCGCAATCCTTGAACGGGATTGACTCGCTTGTTAGGGTCCAGGCAAACGCGCACGCTTGTGCTGGCGCGAGTTGATTCGACCGCCGAGCAGTAGATTACGTGTTTGACTGACAGCTCGCAAGCGATGCCATGGGGCTGGGCAAAGCGAGGCAACGTTGAAGTATTTTAACCCTATCATTGGCTTTACATCAGTGCGGCGCATTCACCAGTCGTGGGGGACGCTCACAGGCCAATCTGGACACCGGCATTCAGAGCATCTCGGCCGTGTCGGGTGGCTTCTTGCGGTCGCGTTCGCGGCCTATACGATGTTGCTCCCCGCAGCACATGCGCAGCCGCCTCCACCACCCGGTACGAATCCTGAACGCGATCTCCAGTCGCTCAAGGCTGCCTACCGATTGCTGGATCACGATGGTCAACTCACGACGATCCGGATTTCCGAAGCGGAAGCCCGTTCCAACGCCATTTTTGACAAAGCCATCGCACCGGTGCGCACGCTTCCGCTTAGTCCGGCGGATGGTGAGGCTCTAAAGGCCGCTTTTGATGCCATTGGAAAAAATGATTTCGCGAATGCGAAATCTTTGCGCGGGCAAATCGATAACCCTGTCGCGCAAAAGCTGATTGATTGGGGGCTTCTGCGTCGGGGCGAGGGCGCGATCGAAAGCTACCAGGCGTTTCTTGCGGCCAATCCACAGTGGCCTAATCGCTGGCTGCTGATCGAACATCTGGAAGCCATGATGCTTCAGGTTTCCAATCCGCGCGTGGTGCTCGGGTATTTTTCTGGTCGAGAGCCTGAGACGGCTGCGGGTGAAGCAGCACTCGCGGCCGCCTATGCTGCGAGCGGTCAACGGAACCATGCCGTGAAGCTCGCCTCTAAGGCGTGGCGGGATGGCGATATTCCGGATGACTATGAGGACGATATTTTGGAGCGCATCGGATCGCTCCTGACGCATGCGGATCATAAATGGCGCCTGGATCGGCTTCTTACGGACGACTTCCGATGGAGCTCTTCGCGCAATACCCGGGCGGCAGTCGTTCGTCGCCAGATGAAACGTGTTTCCGAATTCGAACAAGCCAAAGCCAAGGCGCGCTTGTCGGTCTTCTTGCGTCAAAACGCTGCCGGGAAATTACTCGCAGACCTACCTGAAAAAGCACATACGGATTGGGGTGTGAGCTTCCATCGCATCATGCACCTGCGCCGCAGCGGCAATAAGGAGGAGGCTGCGAAGCTCCTGCTCAGCGCCCCGATCACCAAATCGGAAACAGTCAATCCGGATGCCTGGTGGGATGAGCGACGACTTACGGCCTATGCAGCGCTGGATGATGACAATCCGCAACTTGCCTATGAACTTGTGCGCGATGCGGGTCCGCTGTCTGTAAATCCGCTCAAAGAGCAAGCCTTCGTCGCAGGCTGGATCGCGCTGCGCTACCTCGGTGATGCGAAAGCAGCGATCAAACATTTTCGGGTGATGCACGAAGCTGCAGACGGTCCTCTCAGCAGAGCAAAATCCGGATATTGGCTGGGTCGGGCGCTCGAAGCGGTTGGCGATAAGGCGGCGGCCCGGGGCTATTACAAACAGGCTGCGGAGCAGTTCGACACCTTTCACGGCCAGCTCGCTATGCAGCGGCTGAAGCCCGGCATTCAAGCTCTGCCGATTAGGCCGCCGCAAGCGCCGACGTCTGAACAAATCGCGCGCTTCCAAAGCAACGACGCCGTGCACGCCGCAGTCATCGCCGATAAAGCAGGGCTGGGCCGCAGCATTACGCGTCCCTTTTTAGCAAATCTGGGTGCGCTCGCAGATAATGAGGCGGACGCTGCGCTTGTGGCTCACTTAATGCGTGCTCTTGGGGATACCCAGCAGTCTTTGCGTATTGGGAAGCGGGCCATCGGTGCGGGCATGAACCTGCATTACTACGCCTACCCCGTGCAGGCGCTCCCTAAATACAAACCATTGCGGACGCCTCCTGAGACCGCTTTCCTGTTCGGCATTGCCCGGCAAGAAAGCGAATTCAATACTCAGATCGTATCAGGCGCTGGCGCGCGTGGCATCTTGCAGGTCATGCCGGTCACGGCGAAGCATGTTTGCCGCGACTACAGACTTAAATGTGAGATCTCGCGCCTGGGACGGGATGAAGCCTACAACCTGATGATCGCTTCAGCGTACATCGGCGACCGCATGGGGGAATTCCGCGGATCCTACGTGCTTGGTCTCGCAGGTTATAATGCGGGGCCTGGACGTGCGCGGCAGTGGATCCGTGAGTTAGGCGATCCGCGTGCTGCTGATCTCGATCCGATCGATTGGGTCGAGCGCATTCCGTTCAAGGAGACACGTGAGTACGTCGCGAAGGTTCTCTCTAATATCCAAGTCTATCGTGCGCGCCTCGGCGCCGGCGACAAGGCGCTCCGCCTTGAGGAAGACCTCGCGCGCGCCCAAGCCAGTGGGTCGCGCCGCAAATATGCTCCTGGTGCACGACGGACACGAGCTGCGAAGGACGGCTAAAATTCTTCACCGCAGACTTCGGTCTTGATTTGCGTCGCACGGCTGTTCGGCCGCAAAATGCTCCGAAACGGAGGAAACGGATATTTGTTTGCTCGCTCAGCGCCGGAGAAAACCCGGCTCCTGGGAAGCGCACAAAAACTTTAGCTAGCCAGACCACTGTGAGGGCGGGTGTTCTGGCTAGTATGGCTGTGGCTTACGTGATGGCGGCTAGTAGGCGCCATAGCGCTTTTTTTTTGCGGGGATGTTCGCATGTCGGTCATGCAGAACCATTTTGACGATTTATTTTTTCGTGTTCGCGATGGGCTCAAATTGCACGGTCGCGTTTATCGCGCGCCGGCGTCACGGCTTAGACCTGTCGTTTGCCTGCCGGGGCTTTCGCGCAATTGCAAAGATTTCCACGATCTGGCTTGCTATCTTTCTGCTGCCGGTGCTCACGCGCGCGATGTTTATGTGCTGGACTATCGGGGTCGCGGGCAATCCGAGTGGGACCCTGATTGGAAAAACTATACGGTGCCAACTGAGGCGCTCGACGTCCTCGACTTCCTGGCTTTTGCGGGCCTCGATCATGTCGCGATCATTGGCACATCGCGCGGCGGTCTTATCGCAACCATTCTTGCAGCTCTTCAACCGGCCAGTGTCGGCACGATCATCCTCAACGATATCGGCCCCGTGATTGAAACAGACGGGCTGATGCGCATTGCAGGTTATGTGGGACGCATTCCGTTGCCGCGCTCTTGGGAAGAAGCTACCGCGCTTATGCGAGATATCAATCAGCGGCGCTTCCCCAACGTCCGCGCGGAAGACTGGGAGCTTCTGGCGCGCCAATGGTACAATGAAAAAAACGGCAAACCGGCCGTCAGCTACGATCCGAAACTCAAGAACACGATGTCCATTCTCGATGGGCCGATGCCGGCCTTGTGGCCGCAGTTCGAAGCATTGAAGCGTGTCCCGGTGCTCGTATTGCGCGGCGAGAATTCAGACATTCTCTCTCGCGCTACCGTTGAGGAAATGCACCGTCGGCATCCGGCTCTGTCCGATCTAGAAGTCCCCGGCGAGGGCCACGCCCCATTGTTGCGGGACGAATGGAGCATGCAGGCTATCGCTTCGTATCTTTCTACACACGACGGGACGCAACCGGCTTCTCACTCTGCGCATGCAGGATCAGTCAGCCCGAGAAGCCTCGCCCAGCGGGTCCTTGCGAGTTAGTCACTCGAAGGGGGTGACCATTGCAGGCTATCCACGGTCAAGGCGGCTGGAAAATTCCGTCTGCCCACCGGAAGCGAGGATGCGCGCCTGTTCTACCCAAGCTTCGCGTTCGATCCGCCCCTTGAAGTCGAGCACCTGACTGATCCTATCGATTTCAGCAGCACTCCAGTTGGCGATCTGCTCGTAGCGGTTGATACCCAGAGAGTTCAGTTTTTTCTCGATAAGCACGCCAATTCCGCGGATGCGTTTGAGATCGTCATAGCCTGTTTCAGTCTTCGCCTCGCCACCGTTGAGCAGGGGTGACTTTACCGAACGCAAACCGGAGAGATCGGCCTCCATCGGCTCCGCGTAGCTTTGCTCTGCCTCGCCGACAGGCACCTCGACGATAGGGGTCGCGATAGCATCGGCGACGTCGAAGTTCTCTACGGTGGCATCCTTCACGGACGGTGCAGGGGTCTCTTCCGGAGAAGCTTCGAGGACTTCAGTTTCTCGCGCTTCGACGTCGGCAAACCGAGGCTGTTCGTGCCAGACTGGTTGCGGTTCCAAGCGTTGGCGACGAGAAAAAGCAGTCTCGCCTCCACCGGCAAGGATTTGCGCCTGTTCTATCCAATTTTCCTGACGGATGCGTCCGACCGGACCAATCAAGCCTTCGAAACGGCGCACCTCGTCTGGGTTCCAATTTGCAACCTGTTCGAACCGGTTCACGCCATTCGCGGACAAGATCGCGACTGCATCGCCATTGATGCCGCGGATGCGCAGGAGATCATCAGTGACCGGTGGTGGTGCATCGATAGGTGCAAGGGCCGCCGTGGATGATGCCTCGTCGTTATCCGACTGATTGTCATCTGTATGGGTTTGGGCTTTCGCAAGCACAGCCGCCGCTGCCATGATTGCCGCCGTTTCATCGGCGGCATCGGCGTTAGAGGTGTCGTCCCCTTCCTCAACCGGTGGCTTTGCGATCTCTTCAGTCGTGCATAGATCCTCGCGAGGCTCCCCTAGAGCTGCTTCTTGCGGCGCGTCTCTCAGACCTTCCGAGCTCCCCGACGTTTCCGGGCTGGTATCGACTTCCGGCTCCATGCCCTCCCGATAGACCTCGGCGGGGGTTGGCAGTGGCTCGCCTTTTCCTGAAAGTCGGCGTGCGTAGGCCGTCTCGTGTCCACTCGCGAGGAGCTTGGCCTGTTCGATCCACCCCTCCCGGGAGATCCGCTGCTGGCCAAGGCTCGCTTCAACTCTGTCAACGTCTGCGCGTGTCAGACCCGCCAAGCGCGCATAGGAGGCCATGCCCAGTTCAGCCAAACGCGTTGCTGTTTCCTCATCGATGGCATGAATGCGCGTGAGGTCGTCTGGGCTTTGCGTCACAGAAGGCGCCAACGGCGCTGACGCACCTGTCACCCCGCCCGAGCTACCGGCGGCTGGCAAGCTCGGAAATCCTTCACCCTGCGAAACCGGAGCGGATGTGGATGGGGGCTCATAAGGCGGAACGGCTGGAGCCGGAACGACGACGCGCGCCGGGGGCTGCCCGGCTTCGATAACGGGTGCGGTCTCTTGCGAACGCAAGTCACCGACTGACTTCAGACGCGTCCCAACAAGCGCGCGTTCGAACCTATTTTCATGCGACAGGTCCGCGACTTCCGGCGCCGGACCTGTCGCGGTCTCGATCATGGGCTGATCCGAAATTGCCGCTCCTGCAGCAACCAAGCTGTCGTCCGCGCTGATTGGAGCCACGAGCATTCGGTGCAACCAGCACCCACACACGGCTCCGAGCACGTACACCGTCAGCAACAAAAGCGCTGTCTGCAAAGTCAGAAACATCATTTGAGCTGCCCTTTTCCTTTACGCGCGTACTCCCGTTCGCATGCGCTCAAGCGAGGCTTAGTCACGCGCACGGCTGCAGGAAAACCAGCCGACAAACAAGCCGATGGCGAAGGCGATAGCCAGATACCAAATCAATTTGACGAACAGATAATCCATGCCCGTCTCCTCCCGATTACATTGAAGCCGGTCAATCCGTCTTTACAGAGAATTCGATCCGCCGGTTTCTCGCCCGATTACTCGCGGACGTATTAGGTACTATCGGACGCGTTTCACCGTATCCAGTTGCCGAAAGGCGAGACGTGTCGACGCCGGCATTGGTCAGATAATTGATGACAACTTGCGCGCGCTCTTTGGACAGTATGAGATTTTGATCACTGGGCCCGATAGCATCAGTGTGCCCGATGACCTCAATGCGGAAGTCTGGGCATCCCTTCACGATCTCGACCAAACGGTCCAGAGTTCCCGTGCTGCCGCTTTCAAGACGTGCACTGGCGAACCGGAAGCGTATCGAGCCCGTCGCTGCTGCAGACTGTAGCAGCTCTTCGCAACGGCTAGCTTCCGCCTTGCGTTGCTTCTGCTGTTCAGTTGACGGCGATGGATCGTTATTCGGCTTATTCGCAGCTCGTGCTTGTGCTGCTGCGGCTGCAGCCGCCTCGGCTTCGCGTCGCCGGTCGGCCTCCTCTTCAGCTTTACGTCGCGCTTCCTCAGCAGCCTTCTGAGCCGCTTCTTCCTCGGCAGCGCGGCGTGCGGCTTCCTCCGTTGCCCGCTGCGTCTCAAGGCGCGCTTGTTCTTCCTGCTTGCGCGCTTCCGCTTCAGCCGCCTGGCGTTGCGCCTCTTCTTCGGCGACGCGATCGGCCTCTTCTTTTTGCTTCGCCGCTTCCTCAGCCTGACGGCGCGCGGCCTCCTCAGCAGCTTTGCGCTTGGCTTCCTTATCCGCCCAGATCATGGCCTCTGAACGCACAATGATTTCAGGCTTTCCGACGTACCCCTTAGGCAGCGTATGCGAAATCTGATCTTTGACTGCGGAGGCAACCGCTGCGTCGCTTGCTTCTCCGCGCAACGTCAATTGCTGGCCATCAAGGATGGCCTCACCACGGCGCAATTTCGCGAGGAGCTGCAAGGCAGCAACGGAAACCTTTTGCCATTTTTCTGACGTTCCCGAAGCAAGCGTCATCTTGTTGATCAAACGTGCCCCGGAGAAAAGCTGCTCGGCGCTGCTAACCAAGAGCGTCTCGCTCGCTTTATCCGGCACCTCGCCTTCCAGTGTTAGTTCACCGTTGCCAGTGCTTTCAGCGCGCCACTTGAGATTAGGCTCGGGGGGAACGTCCAAAGCGATCTCAACCTTGCTGTCGCATGCGCGATTGGCGGCGGCGCGCACCTGAGCCGGCAAAGCCTCTGCAAGCGCTTCATCCCGCGTTCTGCCAGTGAGTTGCATGGAACGATCGCTTAACGCGAGTGTGCCGTTTCCAAGTTTTGCCAAAGCATCCAGCCCCGCGAAGAGGCATGCCTGCCAGCCTTCCGGTGCCCCAGACCCCAGCGCGAGTTTGTCAACGGACTTCGCATCGGGCAGAAGTTTCTGGAGTTGCGTCATCACGGCGGTCCGCGCCGCATCACTTGGCACATATCCCGTGAGACTTACAAAACCCGGCCTCATCTCAATGTGTGTCGTGAAGGGACTAACAATCGGCGGCGGCGGCGGCGGATAACTCAAATCTGTGCGCGCTTTGAATGTCGCGGGAAGCGCACTCTGAAGCGCAGCTACCACGCGCGCGGCCGTCGCCTCATCGGGGGTGCGCCCCTTTAACGTGATGGCGCCATCCGATGCCTGTACGTCTGCCTCGCTGAGGCTTAGCAGGCTATTCAAAACCGCAACAGCGGCAGCATACCATCCTTCCTGCGCTCCACCGGCGACTTCCATCCGGTCGATGATTGCGAGCTTTGGGAATGTGGTTTTCGCTTTGTCAAACAGCTGCTCGCGTGTGCTCTGGTCCGGTACGTAGCCGTTCAAGACGATCTGTGTCGCTGTCTTCTGCATACCCCACTTAAAAGGGGATACGACCGGCGGCGTAATTTTATCGGCGATCAAGGTGGCCCCAGGGGGCAGATCACCGGAGAGCGCAGACTTGGCGCTTCTGTACGCAGCATGAGACAGCGCTTCACCCGATACGGACAGCGCCAGTTGGTGAACCTCTACATTTCCAGATTTGACTTGGCCAAGACGGTCCAACCCAAAGCCGATCGTCTTGAGCCACGGATCGGGGTCGGGGCCTCCCAGACCGATCTTCATTCGATCGTCGATCGGCCGATCGGGAAAACGCTCGCGGACCAATCCGATAACGGTATTGCGTTTTGTCTCGTCAGGAACGTATCCCGCCAAGCGAATACCGCTGTCGGCCGCTTCCGCCTGCCAGAAATAATCATTTATCGTGTCGGCTCGCCTGATATCGGCTGCCAACGTCCGGACGCCCCAAACGCTGTGCGCGATTTGAATGGCCTTTTCTGGTTCGGCGTCATGCGACGTGTGTCCGGCCAAAGTGCCTTCACGACCCGAGAACGTCAGATTTGCCCAATCGACTCCGGCAACCTTCAGCGCTTGCTGCGTGCGCGCCGTCAAGTCGGCTTCGATACGCGGGCGCTCTTCCACCACCGTCAGCCAAACTAGTATGGCCAACGGAAGGAGCCCCCAAAGCCAGCGCCAAGGATTGCAACTCATCTGGCCTTCTGCTCCCACGTTCGTTGCGGATGGCTATTTCCGCGCGTTCCGATCTGGCGTTGCGGCTGACGGCCATCTACTGGCCACCGTGCCTGACGTGCCTATTGGTCGCCGACACTCTTGAGGATCGAGGATCCTGTTACCGCAAACTCGACTTGTAGCACCACAAGTGCAGATCCGTACTTATAACGCACGATCCGCCCAAGGCCCCCTATTGAGCCGTGTGGCAGGCCAAGGTGCAAGCCCCAGGATCATATTCGATCTGCCGGAGAGCATCATTTCGCAGGCAGGTGTGACCGGGCAATGACGGCTACGTAGAGGTAGAGCATCCATGTAACCAGGATATTGGCCCGTTTACCATGAACGAGTTGCCCTTGCCTCCAGCCCTATTTCCATCGTTGATCCCGGAACCGTCTGCGCTACACCAGCTCAGACAAGCCCGCGTCCGCGTGCGATTGCCGCGATGCCGGTACGGGCGACTTCGACGAGGCCGAGTTCGTTCATGATTGAAATAAACTGATCGACCTTTGATGAACGCGCACTGAACTCAAACACAAAGTGTTCTGTCGACGCATCAATCACTTCCGCCCGAAAGATTTCCGCCATACGCAACGCTTCAATACGCTTTTCGCCCTTGCCCTGAACTTTTACCAGGGCCAGTTCGCGCTCCAAGGGTTGTCCTGTCTCGGTCAGATCATGAACGCGGTGCACCGGCACCAGTCGTTCGAGCTGGTGCTTGATCTGCTCGATAACCATCGGGGTGCCTTTGGTTGCGATCGTGATGCGCGAGATGTGCTTCTCGTGCTCGGTCTCCGTCACCGTCAAGGAGTCAATGTTGTAACCACGCCCGGAAAACAAACCGATCACGCGTGCGAGAACGCCAGGTTCGTTGTCAACGATCACGGAGAGCGTTCGGGAAACGATCTCTTCGTGGGTTGAGAGGTTCGGGTAGTGAGACTGCGTTGTCGTTTGTGTCATAGGACGGTATCCATTTTCTTATGTGATGGTGTTTGATCTGATACGGGGTGCTGTTTCAGGCGGTGGCCTCGGCGCGAAGGTCAGCGACCACTTCATGGCCCTCTTCGTAGGCGTGAATTGTCCAGGGTTCCTTGAGGGCTTCCCGCTTCCAGCGCACGAATTCCGGATACGCGAGGACAGCGTCCATGTACGCCCGCGTCTCAGGCCGAACCTTGATCTGATAGGTATCGAGACGTGTCACGACCGGTGCGAACATCGCGTCCGCTGCGCAGAAGTCACCAAACAGGAATGGCCCATCCCCCGCGAAGCGCTCACGCGTCGTCATGAAAATCTCTTCGATGCGTGCAACGTCCGCCGCAACGTTCTCGCCGAAGTCGCGCGGAGCAAAGCGCTTACCCAGGTTCATGGGGCACGCTTGGCGGAGTGCTTGAAAGCCGCCGTGCATTTCCATCGAAATAGACTTCGCATGAGCGCGCGCGGCATCTCGGCCGGGCCAAACCGGCTTATCGGGAAAGCGGTCTGCTAGACAAGAAATGATCGCGAGGCTTTCCCAGACGACGACGTCGCCCGAGATCAATACTGGCACCTTGCCACTGGGCGAAAATTCGCGAATGCGTTCACTTGAATCCGGCTGTCGTAATGGAATGACAGTCTCTGTGAAGTCGAGCGCAATGGCACGCATCACAAGCCAGGGACGCATCGACCACGATGAGTAAAGTTTATTCGCGATAATCAAATGCATTGCGACGTTCCGCTTCAATGAGTGGTGGCAACGAGATCCCGTTGCCGAACATTGCTCCCCGCTGCAAACGCATGCTCGGAGAACGTCCAGTTCTGCGCCCAGGTGCCGCCCATCGTGAAATCGCAGATGAAACGGGCAACGCATGTCTCATTCATGGTCGCGATTGCCTTCTCGCGCCCGGCGCGTGCCATCTTGCGCCAGGGTTCGCCAGGACCCAGCGCGGTGACGAGCCTCCTCGATAGGTCAGCAAGACCATCGAAGAACAGCATCTCGTCTTCGCTAAACACGGCGTCATAGCCTGACGCCCTGGGCGTCGCCAGGAGCAGGCCGTTACCCAGGAACTGGCCCATGCGATCGGAAGCGTATAAGTCACCATCGCGGCGGTTAAGGTTGAGACCAATCTTCGTGTGGGACAGCGTATCGACGTAGTCAGCGCCGCGCAGCGCGTCCCCCGTTTTGTTTCCGTACAGTCCGACGCGAATGCTCGAAGGCAGTTCTTTTTGCAGTGCGGCTAGGAACTGCCAGCGCGCATCGACTGGCGGCTGGTGACAGGCGAAAAAAAGCTCGAAGCGATGTTTCGTTTCGGCGAAGGCTTGTCCCGTATCGATTGAAAGATCGATGGGGTTCGGGATGAACGCGACAGGTTTGCTTCCCGCAAAATCCTGGAGGGTCTCCCCGCCTGTCGTGGCAAAGCCCGCATCGGCCGCCTCTAATAGATAGCGGAATTGCGCAGCCGGTCTTTCATGGTCGATATCGTCAATACAGATCGCGGCGATCTTAATGCCCGGCACCAATTCGCGAATACGACGCACCGTTTGCGGTGTAATCAAATAGCTGAGCAGGAGAACCATCATTTCCGGCCGCAGCTCTTTGGCTATGTCGAGCAAACGCTTGTTGGCCAGCCAGCTCCCAATTTGGCGAACACCCAGCGCGTAATCAGCCGTGTCTCGATCGCTGTAGGCGTAGACGAAGTGGCCGGACCGGATGAAGCCGTTGATCAAGCGCCGATGGAAGGCGTAGTAGAAGCCTCCCCCGTACTTGTGATTATTACCGGGCCCGACAAATAGGATTTTCATGCGGAAATCCTTCTGGACTTCAGCGTTTTTCTCGCCTGTATCGATACAGTCCGGGCCATAACCAAACAGAGTTCCGTATTCGATGACGTCTTCAACGGGGCGGCAAACTCGGTCTCAGTTCGCGCCGCTAACCTTTGCCTGCTGTGCCCACGGATTTGCTGTTCATTCGTCCGAGCGGAAGGCGCCGACAGCGATTGCCGGCGCCCAATCGGTAACTTCCAAAGACCCGGCTTGGGTCAGACGAGCACCTTGCCCTCTTCGCCGATGGCATTTTCGACATCTTCGTCGGAAACGTCCTCGCCTAGCAGCATCTCATTGTGCGCCTTGCCCGACGGGATCATCGGGAAGCAATTGGCGAGCGCTGCTACACGACAATCGAAGATCACCGGCTCCGGCGTATCGATCATTTCACGGATAGCGTCATCCAGGTCTCCGGGCTTGTCGCAGATCATCCCCTTCCAGCCATAGGCTTCGGCGAGCTTGACGAAGTCGGGCAATGCCTCCGTATAGCTCTCGGAAAGGCGGTTGCCGTGCAGCAACTGCTGCCACTGGCGCACCATGCCCATGTACTGGTTGTTCAGGATGAACACTTTCACCGGAAGACGGTACTGAACGGCGGTCGACGCCTCCTGGATATTCATGAGGATCGAGGCATCGCCAGCGATGTCGATAACCAGCGACTTGGGGTGTGCCAACTGCGCGCCAATAGCCGCCGGGAGGCCGTAGCCCATGGTTCCGAGACCGCCCGATGTCATCCAGCGGTTGGGCTCTTCGAATTTGAAGAATTGCGCCGCCCACATTTGATGCTGACCGACTTCGGTCGTGACATAAGGGTCGCGATCTTTCGTCAGTTCATAGAGTCGTTCCACCGCGTATTGCGGCATGATGACGTCTTCGTTCTGCTTGTAAGAAAGCGACTTCTTCATCCGCCACTTATCGATCTGCTTCCACCAAGTTTTGTGGGCAGCCTTTTCGAGTTGAGGCGCCTTCGCCTTCCAGACGCGCAAAATGTCTTCCAGCGTGTAGGCGACATCACCGACGATCGGAATATCAACGCGAACGTTCTTGTTGATCGACGAGGGATCGATGTCGATGTGGATTTTCTTGGAATTCGGCGAGAAGGCATCGAGCCGCCCGGTGATGCGGTCGTCAAACCGCGCGCCGATGGAGATCATAACGTCGCAATCGTGCATGGCCATGTTGGCTTCGTAAGTGCCATGCATGCCGAGCATTCCTAGAAACTGCTGGTCAGAGGCCGGAAATGCGCCGAGCCCCATCAGGGTCGATGTGACCGGGTAGCCCGTCAGCTTGGCGAACTCCCGCAGCAGCAGACTTGCTTTCGGCCCGGAATTAATGACGCCACCGCCCGTATAGAGGATCGGCCTCTTGGCATTGGCCAACAGGTCGACGGCCTTGCGGACGGCCATCTGATCCGGCTTCATGCGCGGCTTATACGTTTTGTGCTGTACGTTCGACGGACCGACGTAATTGCCCGTGGAGAACTGCACGTCCTTTGGAATGTCGACGACAACCGGTCCGGGGCGTCCTGACTTGGCGATCTGGAAAGCTTCATGCAGGACGCGCGACAGGTCGTTCACGTCCTTAACGAGCCAGTTGTGTTTTGTGCACGGACGCGTGATGCCGACGGTATCGCATTCCTGAAATGCATCATTGCCGATCAGATGCGTCGGGACCTGCCCCGTTATGCAGACGACGGGGATCGAATCCATCAAAGCGTCGGTGAGCCCGGTCACGGCATTCGTCGCACCCGGACCTGAGGTCACAAGAACAACGCCGACCTTGCCCGTCGAGCGTGCATAGCCTTCGGCTGCATGGACGGCCCCACCTTCCTGACGAACGAGGATGTGACGGACCTTTTCCTGCTGAAACAGCTCATCGTAAATTGGCAGAACAGCACCACCAGGATAACCGAAAACATGCTCGACGCCCTGGTCTGCCAGCGCCTTGATTACCATTTCGGCGCCCGTCATCGTTCTCGCCATAACTTTTAAGTCTCCTCTCGTTAGAGGCAGGTCGATTTGAATAGCCGTTTTATGAAGGCCGGCGGCCGGTCAGGCCTGCCCAGTCCGCCCTATGTGGCGGATGCAGCGAGGTCAGTCAACGAAACTAAAGCCTGATCGCTTAATTTGTTCCATTTCTTTCGTTTGAATCCATTTCCACGAAATCATATTTCGCCTCAGCCACGTTAGCTGCCGCCGAATGTAATGTCGGGTATCTCGACACGTGAGCCCCGAAGCCTCTTCAAGGGATATTTCTCCTGCTGTGCACGCCATCAGCGGTGCCAGCCCCAATGCCCGGGTTGCCGGCAAATCGGGATCAAGTTGCATTGACCTCATAAGGACGACCTCTTCCAAAGCTCCCTCAGAGATCATCTGGGCGAAGCGGGTATCCGCACGAGCATAAAGGTCCTCGCGGGGACGATCGACGACGAGGCCGACATACTCCTCGGGGCTAAGGAGCGGCGTGCCGGGCTTTTCCTGCCACTGTGCCAATGGTGTTCCCGTGGCTTCGTACACCTCAAGGGCGCGCACGATGCGCTGGCGATCGCTTTCGCGCAGCCGCGCAGCCGTAATAGGATCCCGGCGGCATAGCTCCTGATAAAGCTCTCCCACCGGGCGTTCACACGCCGCCTGCCGCCAGTATCTGCGTATCTCGTCGGGTATGGATGGCACTGGGGAAAGGCCGCGTGTCAAAGCCATGAAGTAAAGGCCTGTCCCGCCGATGATAATCGGGACGCCCCCCGAGGCGCGCACATCGCGAATTGCCGCTTCGACATCTTTTAGCCAGGTAGCAACGGAATAATTTTGGGTGACACTGACGTGGCCATAAAGGCGGTGCGGCGCAATTTCCTCGTCGGCGGGCATCGGACGGGCTGTCAGAATCCTTAGCTCCGCATAAACTTGCATTGAATCGGCATTGATAATCGTTCCGCCGCAGGACTTGGCGATGGCTATCGCTAAGGCCGACTTGCCGCTTGCTGTCGGCCCTGCGATAAGAATTGCCCGATTTTGTTCCATATGACTTAGCTTAACCCGAGCTCGCTCAATCCGCGAGACAACGTGGCCCTCCTTACCGGACTTTTGGCGCGCGATGACCGATTCCAATGGGCAGATTCTTATCGCAACGTGCGCACACGATGCACCCTGCCTTAACCGAACGCTGACGGATACGATGGCGCGGCTTCTCGCCAAAGACGCCGTCATCGATCAACGGTGGCTGTGTGAAGGCGAGGCGTGGGAACTCAAATTTGTCGCCCAGGCCGATGGGGGCGCGCACGTCAAGAAACAAGCAAAAACAGCTACAATCGGCCTGCCTGTCGACATCAATATCGTACCCGACGAAGGTCCCCGCCGTCGCAAGCGCCTGCTGCTGGCCGACATGGATTCCACCATCATCCAGCAGGAGTGCATTGACGAACTCGCCGATGCCGTCGGTCTCGGGGACGAAGTGGCTAGCATCACCGAGCGGGCGATGCAGGGGGAACTGAATTTCGATGAAAGCCTTCGAACGCGCGTTGCATTACTCAAAGGGCTCTCGTCGGACGTGCTTGAGGCTGTGCTCGGGACACGTATTTCGCTGATGCCGGGAGCACGCACTCTGGTGGAGACAATGAAAGAGCACGGCGCGTTTTGTGCCCTCGTCTCCGGAGGGTTTACAATTTTCGCCGGACGTGTGGCGGAGGTCGTCGGCTTTGATGACCATCAAGCCAACGTGCTTGAGATCGCGGACGGCACGCTTTCGGGCCGTGTTGTTGAACCCATCCTCGGCCAGGAAGGCAAGCGAGACGCGCTCACACGCTTTGCCAAAGAGTTGAATATTCCCCTTGGCGATACGCTTGCCGTAGGGGACGGCGCAAACGATCTCGGCATGATAGCTGCAGCTGGCCTAGGAGTCGCGTTCCGTGCGAAGCCCGTCGTTGCTTCCGCTGCGAGGGTTTCTCTCAACCACAGCGATTTACGTGCCCTTCTGTATCTGCAGGGCTATGGCCGCGAAGAATTCTCCAGCTAGGGCTGACAGCAGACATCCGTCATTCAAAGGTATCGTATGCGTCGGCCTTCCGGGGAATGGCGCCTACACGTTCGGCTTCTTCTATAGCGTGGGCCAATTCCTCGCGGGCCTTCTCGGCTTCGCGCTGCCGGTTCCAGAGGCTGGCGTAGAGCCCGCCCTTGGCCATCAACTCGCCGTGGGTGCCCTGCTCAACAAGCTGTCCCTTTTCCAAGACGAGAATGTTGTCGGCATGCACGATCGTTGAGAGGCGATGTGCGATGACGAGTGTCGTGCGGTCCTTGGCAACCTGATCGAGCGCGTCCTGAATTTCCTTTTCCGTATGGCTATCAAGTGCGCTGGTGGCCTCGTCCAGGATCAAAATTGGCGGTCCCTTAAGCAAGGTCCGCGCAATTGCGACGCGTTGCTTTTCACCGCCGGACAATTTGAGGCCACGCTCACCCACCATGGTTTTGTAGCCGTCGGGCAGCATCCTGATAAAGCCATCGATCTGGGCCATTTTGGCCGCCGCCATGACCTCCTCTTCATTCGCATCAGGGCTGCCATAGCGAATGTTGTAGAGAATGGTGTCGTTGAAAAGAACTGTGTCCTGAGGCACCACGCCTATGGCCGCTCGAAGAGAAGTTTGCGTGACCTTATTGATGTCCTGTCCGTCGATCGTCACACGGCCGGAATCGATGTCATAGAAGCGGAAGAGTATGCGGCTGATCGTCGATTTACCCGCCCCAGAGGGGCCGACGATCGCCACCATTTTTCCTGCCGGCACCTCAAATGAAATGTTTTTGAGGATCGTACGCTCGCGATCATAAGAGAACGACACATTCTCGAATCGGATAGTTCCTTCCGTTTGGACGAGCGGGCGCGCGTCCGGCGCGTCACGGACTTCAGGCTTTTCGCGCATGATCGCAAACATGACTTCGATATCGACCAAGCCCTGTTTGATCTCTCGATAAACCATGCCCATGAAATTCAGCGGCATGTAAAGCTGGATCATCAGCGCGTTGATCATCACGAAATCGCCGATGGTGTGCGTGCCGGCGGCAATGCCGCGAGCGGCCATCCACATCACGGCGGTCATGCCGGCCGTGAAAATTGCGGCTTGGCCCGTGTTGAGGATGGCAAGGGAGTAGTACGTCTTGATCGCAGCCTGCTCATAGCGCGCCATGGACTTGTCGAAGCGTCGCGCTTCCAGATCCTCGTTACCGAAATACTTGACGGTCTCGAAGTTCAGCAAGCTATCAATGGCCTTCGTGTTGGCCTCGGTGTCGCTGTCATTCATTTCGCGGCGAATAGCTATACGCCACTCCGAAGCTGCGAACGTGAACCACATGTAAAGTGCGACTGTCGCAAGAACGATCAGCACGTAGAACATGTCGAAGTAAAAGAACAGGATTCCACAGACGAGGAGCAGCTCCATCGCGGTGGGCACCACGTTGAGAATGCCCATGCGAATGATGAGCTCTATGGCGCGCGCGCCGCGCTCCAGGACACGCGAGAGCCCTCCGGTACGCCGTTCAAGGTGAAAGCGGAGACTGAGACGATGCAGGTGTTCGAAGGTTTTCTTATTCAGCTCGCGGACAGCGTGCTGTCCGACCTTCGTGAAGAAGACGTCGCGCAGCTGATTAAGCGCCATCATCACGACGCGCGCGACGCCATAGCTCAGGATGAGCCCCGTGATTACCAGCGATAAAGTTCCGACCGTACCAAGTTCACCGTTAGCCACGCGCGTCAGTTCATCGACTGCTTCTTTGTAGATGATCGGTGTCGCGACCGTGATCAGCTTTGCAACGAGCAGCATTGCAAAGGCGAATACGACGTTGCGTTTGAGGTCCGGCCGCGCCGCCGGCCAGACGTATGGCAGCAGACCTTTAAGGACCATCCAGTGATCCTCGCGCGCACCCAATAAGGTGTGGTCAAGCGGAGGACCGCTGGGTGAACGACGGGATGCGGAACGTGGACTCATTTAGCCTTCTTAGCGGCGCGAGGTGTGAACGGCATTGCCAGTTACTGCGAAACGTGCGCTGGCAGCAATATCCAGCCTCCGCTGACAATAGTTCAGAAGCAGGCGCACTCGTGCCGGTCGTTGGATCGGGCCCACCTTCTAACCCGCCACATCGTCTCTGGCCAGTGGTGCCGTGTCGGCCTTTAGCGGCGGTGCACTCTCAGACGCGGCAACCAGAGCCGCTGGCACGGATAAATCCAGCGTGAATGCCTGATCTTGCGGCGGTTCGCGCGGCGGATACGTTTGTACAGGTAGCCTGCATTGTAGTGGCGTTCCGCGATGCCCCAGAGGGTATCGCCATACGCCACGATGTACGTCCCAGGCGGGGTAATGGTGCGTCCTGCTCTCGGATTGCTGCACCAGCGATACCGATCGAGCGCTGGCTCACCTTCGCGCTTGCTGCTGCCATTAACATCGCGCTCCGCCACCCTCACGTCTATTGCCGACTGACGGTCCGGCTTCTCGCCGGGCATTGGTACGGCTGCCGCAACGATCCTGCGCGCTTCCGGTACAGGGGGGAGCGAAACGGTTTGCTCTCGATGAGACAACTGGCGCGGCTTTGCTTCCGGCAGGGCGATGCTCGCGACGTCTTCAGCCGTTATGTCCGCGGTCGCTGGAACAGCCTCAGCCACGTGTGATTGCGATGCTTTGGCTTCAGGTGCAACGGACAGCTCGGGTTGGGCCGGTTGGCTATGCGCTGTCTCATCAGTTTGGGCGGCACGGAGCGTCGGAGCGATGGTCACCGCGTCCATTTCCGTCGGTGCAGGGAATTTTTCACGCTCGGCAAGGAGCTCCTTCAGCGCGCGTGCATTCCCCGATTCTTGGTCTGCGCTGTGAGCAACACGTTGACGTTCTTCTTCAACCTGACGCTGCTCTTCCGCCGCCCGGCGCGCTAGTGCTTCCGTCTCAGCGGCGACCCGCTGACGTTCGGCTGCCTCCGCCGCGCGGCGGTCCTCTTCCTCCAAACGGCGCGTCTCTGAGGCCTGTCTTTCTTCTTCTGTCTTGAGCGCGGCGTGACGTTTTTCGTCGACCTCTCGACCCGCCTTCGTAGTTGTCGCCTCTTCTGCAGGCTGCTCCGTTTGGTTTGATAGAGCAGCTACGTCTGTGTGTCCGTCTGCAGGTGCTTTCTCGCGGACAGCAAGCCGCTCGGCAGCTCCGCGCCTTTTCAATTGGTCAACCAGCTGCTCCTGGTATTCACGGTTAGCTTGCTGCAGCCAATTCATCGCGATCTGGATATAGCTGACACCATCATCCGGACGTTCAGGAAGCGGTGGCTTGACCGCTAAGTCTTGTTCTGGGTTTTGGGCGATGCTCCCGCGGCGGTTGGGATCGGACAGCCCGGCGATCAGCACTTCATTGTATTCACGCCTAGCACGCGCGAACCACCCCGCGATGCCGCTGTAAGAATTTCGCGGCTCGCTCGTTTTTATATCGCCATCGTTCCGCTCGGGAACCTGACCGCGCTGATCGCTTTTAGATGTTGTCGGCTTTTCAGCCGTCAGTTTGTCAAAATAACTGTTGGCATCGCGCGCCAATTCGGCGGCGCGACGACGGGTAGCCGCGTTGGGTGGCTCCACATCGGCGTGTGACACCGTATCCGGTGGCGCATAAACGGGCGGTGCGAGTTGCGGGATAGCGATGCGTACTTCTTCCGAACTCTTAGGTGTTGCGCCCGGCGAGGACGTCGCGACCGCCATCGCGGCATAATCCCCCGGTGGAAGGGACTGAGCGAGGGCAACGCGCCATTGGCCTTCGCCATCAACGCGTGTCGCTACCGTCCGATCGCCGTCGATATAGAGCGTGATCTCGTCGCCCGGCGCACCTGTGCCCTCAAAGCTGATATCCGCCGGTAACGATATGATAATGCGTGTAAAGGTCGGGATTAAACTCGCAGCCGCTTTGTCGGGGGGTTGCGCCCATGCACGCGACGGCGCCAACGCGTCAGAGAGCGGCGTTTCGCCCGTCGACGCCAGGATCTTTGTTGCGGACTGCTGTGGCGATGCGGGAACAAGGACGGGGCTATGCGCGTTCACCACGCACACTAAAACTCCCGTCATCCAACAAGCCGCCAGCACCACTGGAGGACGTGGCAAGTACATCGTACCGTCCCCCCAACGGACAGAGCGTAATAACTTGAAATTCCCCGTATTTTTTAACTGCGCACCCTGTGATGTACGCAATTGCCGGGAGCTTAGCGGAGAAGCTGACGGCAGCCAAGACGGAGGGGGCAACACCTCCACAATGCGTTGCAGATCGGCCTCTCATTTCCCCCGCGTCTTCTTAGCGATCAACCGATTGAATAAGGCCCCGGCGCCGCCATGCCCCTTTTCGGCCCAGAGTAATACCTAAATAATAGAGGAGGGCTCAGCGCTTCGTCAGGTCGTCATCGCAATGGTGCAAAACGATCCGGCAGCGTCATGCCCCTTCCCGAAGGAAAAAAGACACTATGCAGAAGAAAATTCGTTCCGAGTCAAAGGTTCACTTGCAGGCTCCCGCCGCGCGAGGCCGGGGCGGACTGAGGAATATTTGTGTTTATTGCGGCTCCGGTCCCGGTTCCGTGCCAGTCTACGCTGAAGCGGCGCGCACCCTTGGACACGATCTGGCGCGCTCGGGCATCGGGCTCGTCTATGGTGGCGGCGGTTTAGGGCTGATGGGTGAGGTGGCGGAAGCGACAATTGCTCACGGTGGCCGTGTTACGGGTATTATTCCGGAATTTCTCACGGTACGCGAACACATGCTCCGCGCCGCAGACGAATTGGTCGTCACGGCCAACATGCACGAACGCAAACAGCTTATGTTTGATCGCTCAGATGCGTTCGTCGCTCTGCCTGGCGGCGTGGGTACGCTGGAGGAACTCGTTGAGCAGCTCACGTGGTCGCAACTCGGTCAGCACCAAAAGCCGATCATTATTGCCAACATCAACAATTTCTGGGATCCGCTTCTCACTCTTTTCGAGCACATGAAAGCGCAAGCGTTTATCCGTGAGACCCTGCATCTGAAATTCACGGTGGTTTCGCGCGCTGAGGACATTGTCGATGCTGCTGTTGAAGCGTGCGAATCCGCGCAAAATGGGGCTTCAGAAGAATCCGTACTTGCTAAGTTTTAAGGTCGGGCGACACCCGACGAGCGCGGAACTATGATTGCCGACATAGGGCTCGCCATGGCATCCTGCATGGTGCGCCCTAGACCGTTCGGCAAGACGCGTGCGCTTAGTCATTCGGGGTTTCAGTGTGTCCAGTCCGTTGCTTGATCCGGCGCAAGTAGAAGCGCACCAGCGCAGCAACTTTGTGCATTCGATTTTGCTGATCGGCGGCATTGCTCTCGTTCTGGCGGCGGGCGCCTATCTGCTGTTCGGAGCGGGCGGCATCGTTGCGGCATTCGTCTCGGTGGGCGTACTGTCGCTCATTGCCCCCCAAATCCCGCCAGAAATGGTGATGCGGCTTTATCGTGGAAAACTTCAACCGCCGGGACACGACCAACTTTCGCGCATCATCGATGAGTTGAGTGCTCGTGCTGAGTTACCCGCACGGCCTGACTTCTACGTTATTCCGAGCGCCACATTGAATGCGTTTGCGACGGGCAATCCGAAACATTCAGCCATTGCAGTGACGGAGGGTCTCCTGCGGCGGCTGACAATGCGCGAGATCATCGGCGTCATCGGGCATGAGATGAGCCACATCCGCAATAATGATCTGTGGCTAATGAACGTGGCCGATGTCATGACCCGGTACGTACAGGTGATGTCGTATGTTGCGCTTTACTTCGCGATCACCAACCTGTTGGCGCTTACGACGGGCGACATGACCGTGTCATGGTTTGGCATTGCGTTGCTCTACCTCGCACCCGCCCTATCGAGCTTGTTGCAGCTGGCGTTATCGCGAACGCGCGAATTCGACGCCGACCGGGAAGGCGCAATGTTGACGGGCGATCCCTTGGGGCTCGCCTCTGCGCTCAGCCGACTAGACAATTCGACAGGGCATTTTTGGGAAGATCTTGCCTTTCCCGTGCCGGCTCGACGAACGCCGCAGCCATCATTGTTGCGTTCCCATCCGCTGACTGAAGAGCGCGTATCCCGCCTGCGCAACCTCGTGCCTCAAGAGCGGATGCCGCAGCTTGGCATCGTCGAAGAACCCATGGTGTCCCTCATTGGCTGTGGCCCGATCGAGATGCGGCCGCGGTATCGGTGGCCCGGCGTCTGGTTCTAGTCGCCTCGAGTAGAACACGCCGTGAACAGAATTTTGTTACCCCTCATTATTCCGTACAATTTTCCCATATAATGATTTGAAATCGGAGTTTCCGTCAGCGCCTGAGACGGAACTGATAGCGTTTGCGGTTTGGCGTGGTCCGCCGGCTCGTCAGCATGATCCGAACGCCCATCTGGAAGGAGGTATCGTGTCTTGCCGACCAATTACATCTCTTCTCTCATCGTTACGCATGGTGACGCTCGCAGCAGTAACTGCGGTTGCCTCTCTTACTTTGTTTGCCGTCGTAACGTCGCAAGAAGCCTACTCTGACCAAACCTCGTCCGCACCGAAGGCGGATGTTGACCTAGATGTTCTCATTAATGCGGTATCGGATTTTGGCCGCTGGCAGCAGCACGATGACTTCGGCATCGTGTGGATCCCTAATGTCGATGAAACATGGCGACCCTACACACTTGGTCAGTGGGCCTACGATGAACAATCCGGCTGGACATGGGTTTCCGAGGAGCCCTTCGGCTGGGTGGTGTACCACTACGGCCGCTGGTCACGCGCTGACAATCTAGGGTGGTTCTGGGTTCCGGGAACGACATGGGCTCCGGCCTGGGTCGCCTGGCGCGAAACGGATGAATATGTCGGCTGGGCCCCGCTGCCTCCCGACCCTCCCACGCGTTCCGACTACCGAGGCCCACGATACGTTCCTCACACGGTTATCTATGAAGACCCGCTATATGAGCCGTTCTGGGTATTTGCTGCTTATTCGCTGTTCGTTGAACCTCACATCTACCGGCATCTCGCACCCCGGCACCGGTATCACCGCTTTTATCGAAACTCTCGCCGCGGCCCCTATGCGCGCTGGAGGCACCGCCGCGTCGTAAACCGGGGTGTTTCACTGAGAGATGTTCGTCGGCGCGCGCATCGCGATGTCCGCCCTTCGCGTGTCGTCTATTCGCACGATAAACGCGCGCGGCGCCACGCGCATCACCGCGGCAAACGTCAGATCCGACAGGTTTATCGCCCTCGGAGCCACGCGAAGCAGCATCGCCGTTCGGCGCGCCAGGATATCAAGAGCCGCGTTCGTAAAATCGAAGAACGTCGTGCGCGCAAGCATCGCAGCAAAACCCATCGGGCCAAACGTCCGGACGTCCGGCGCTTCAGAGATCGTCGCGCTGTTCATAAGTCGCGCAAAGCGCGCTCGGAACGGCGTGCCGAGCATCGGGCACGCAACACGCGGAAAGCGGCCAAGGTCAAGAAAAACGCTAGGCGGCATATCAAGCGCTCGGTCAAACGCAAAAAGCAAACCCGTGCCAATCAACACATAAAACGCAAACGTAAGGCCCACCGCCGATCGAAAGCACGGTCGCGTGTACATAAGCGGCACAGGGCGAATAAACGCGGCCGGGCGAGCGTAAAACGTCACCAGCGCTCCAGGGGTGGGCACAAACGAGGTGGCCCGCGGAAGCGACGTTAAGGTTGTGAGTTAACCGGTGCTTTCTGGCACTCTCTTGATCACTGACGCCGGTACGCGTATCAGCGATTGCCATGAACCAGAATAAGCCCCACGTGGCGGAGCAGCCCCCGGCACAGGTTGCAGACGCTTCAATTTCGGATCAGGTCGCGCGGCTCCTCGCCGGCGAGCGGCGAGCTATCGCGTCCGCTGTCACGGAACTCGAACGTCTTTCGACGTCGGCTCCGGCGTTGCTGCGGGCTCTTCAACCGCATCTGGGCCGCGCGCTCGTTATCGGCCTGACTGGTCCTCCCGGGGCAGGGAAGTCGACGCTTGTCAACGCACTTATCCGGCATGCTCGCACCCAGAACCTTAGAGTCGGCGTCATCGCCGTCGATCCGTCGAGTCCGATTTCCGGCGGCGCTATTCTGGGCGACCGGATCCGTATGACGGCAGCGCTGGATGATGATGGTGTGTTCGTGCGTTCGCTCGCGAGCCGAGGTTATCTTGGCGGCTTATCGCCGGCAGCCGTTCGGATCATTGATGCGTTAGATGCGGCGGGCTTTGACCTCGTTCTGTTGGAAACTGTTGGCACCGGGCAAAGCGAGGTCGATGTGGCGGAAGTCGCCGACATTCGCATCGTTATTTCGGCGCCTGGGCTCGGTGACGATATTCAGGCGATGAAATCCGGCCTTCTGGAAATCGCGGATATTCTCGTCGTCAACAAAGGCGATCGGGACGGCGCAGAGCGGACGATGCAGCAGCTCATGGGCGCTCTGTCGATCCGCGCGGGCAATCGCTCCGAGGTGCCGGTTCTCAAAACCACGGCGACAACCGGTGCCGGCGTGCCAGAGCTTATGACGGCGATTGAAAAGATCGGTCAACCAATCCTTGCGGAAAACGCCGTAGATCGCCGCCGGCGCCGGGCCCGTTATTTAATTGCTCGCGCCGCCGCAGATTTGGTCGCGCAACGTATCAAGTCAGACAAGGATGGCGGTGTCGACAAACTGGCTGACGAGATCTTGACCGGTCAATTAAGTCCGACTGATGCTGCACGAAAGCTAATCACTCCGTGAGCAATAACGAAATACTCGTGCTGCATCAGTGTATTATAGCGTTTGTCGGGGTGCGTGGCCGTGTGGTCACTGCGGCAAGCGGCCACTCTAGTTTCCGTTGACTTGTGCGACGCAGCATGTGACAAGGCAATCGTCGCTCAGAGAGCGGTTCTACGCTCCAGATGCGTGATGGGATTGAAGGCACCGTAAAGCTTTCGCCGATGTCCCCTGCCGAGCGAATATTCCCTACTCATCCTGACAGCCCTTAGTCACGCGGGTTGTCGCCAGAAACCCCGCGTCTCTCGTTGGCGAATTACCTTCGCCAACTGTAGGCGGCCGTTCGCGCGAATATTCGCGAGAAGGAATACATTTGACTTCTTTTCATGAACTTGGCCTTTGCACCGCGCTTCTCGAAGTGCTCGACGCCGAAGGCTACACAAACCCGACGCCAATTCAGGCGCAAGCTATTCCCAGTGTCCTGGCAGGCAAGGATTTGCTCGGTATCGCACAAACCGGTACTGGCAAGACCGCTGCCTTTTCTTTGCCCATTCTGCAGCTCCTAAGCCAGAATAAGCGCGCGCCTATCCGGCGTGGGTGCCGTGTACTCGTCTTAAGCCCGACCCGCGAACTGGCAAGCCAGATCGGAGATTCGGTCAAAACGTACGGCCGCAAGCTTGGGATCTCGCAAACAGTAGTTTTCGGTGGCGTTCCCGCCGGTCCGCAACGACGCGCAATGGCGCGCGGCGTTGATGTGCTGATCGCGACGCCTGGTCGGCTTATAGACCACATGCAGGAAGGCGACATCGATCTGTCGGCAACAGAATTCCTGGTACTCGATGAAGCCGATCAGATGCTCGACCTCGGCTTCGTGAAGCCTATCCGTCGCGTCGTCTCTTTTATGCCGCGACAACGACAAAACCTGTTCTTCTCTGCGACGATGCCCACAGACATCGGCAAACTCGCAGGCGAGCTTCTAACCGATCCCATAAAAGTTTCCGTCACGCCGGAATCAACGACCGTCGAGCGTATCGCTCAGAGAGTGATTCACGTGGAACGTCCTCGTAAGCGGGCGCTTCTCTTGGATCTCCTGGCCGATCAGGGCATGACGCGCACGCTTGTCTTCACACGTACCAAGCGCGGTGCAGATCGGGTCGCGCGTCAGCTCGAGGTCGCAAACATCCCTGCGGCTGCCATTCATGGCAACAAGAGCCAAAGCCAGCGTGAGCGGGCCCTTCACGCGTTCCGTAACGCCAAGATCCGCGTGTTGGTCGCTACCGATATCGCAGCGCGCGGCATCGACATCGATCAAGTCTCTCACGTCATTAATTTTGAACTTCCCGAAGTCCCGGAAGCTTATGTTCACCGTATCGGGCGGACTGCACGAGCTGGCACGTCGGGTGTCGCGATTTCCTTCTGCGACGGCGAAGAGCGCGGCTTGTTACGCGACATCGAACGCGTTACCCGCCAGAAGATCCCTTCAGAGGACCGCCGCGGCGACCAAGCATTGGCCGTTCGTTTGCCGGAAGTCCGCGAGCCCGAGCGTGGTCCCGCCAGAGGCGCCGCCGGTCGTCAGGGACAGCCGCATCGTTTTTCTCGCAACGGTGGCCCGCGGCGGAGGGACGGCCACGCAGAAGGTCGCGCCGACCAACTCAATGGTGCTCCTGCTCCTCGCGCGCCCGGCCACAAGCGAGCCGATGATAACGCCTCGGCGCGGCCCGAGCGGGCCCATCGCGGTTCGCCGCATGCGCATGCTCATCACCGTGGAGAGGGTCAGGGCAGTGGCGGCGGACATCGCGCCAACCAGAACCGGCCCCGCCGGGGTGGTGGGGGTAGACCCTGGACGTCTGAAAAGAACGTCGAACGCGCACAGTAACGCTTGATATAAAAAAGGGGCTGGTTCTTCGAGAACCAGCCCCAAATTCTTTGAGACGTTATCGCTAAACGCTTGCGGCTCAGTAGCCGCCGAAATCAAAGCGGTATGCGGCGCCGATCATGCCCGAGAACTGGTTTTCGGTTTCCACGATCGGGCTATCGGCTGCGTCACCGAGCAAGCGGCCGTAGCGCGCGCCAGCCCGCAATTGCCAGCGATCTGTCAGGTCGATCCGTGTACCCAATTCAAAGTGAACGTCTTTGATACCGCTGGACGCATCATATGCTGAAAGACCGGCAACCGAAGACGCGGACTGCGCAGCGGATATGCCGAAGTAAGTGTCCATATAATTGTCGTCAGCAAATGTCGCGCCAACGCGCGCTGTGACGATAGCGTTGCTGGCAACGCGCTGTTCGATTTCGCCACCGAACCGGATCTGGTAGCCCGTGTCGTCCCCCGACACGATGTGGTGATAGGAAACGTCGAGCAGTACGACACCAAAGCGATAGCCTGCGTAGGCACCCAAGACGATGCCGTCGTCAACATCACCTAGTCCACGGAGCAGGTCGCCGTCGTCCTCGTCCCGTCCGAAGGCATAGCCGGCAAGCGGGCCCACCTCGAAACCACCGGTTTCAAACACCCTCAGGCGAACGTCATCCGCGCCACGGATTTTGATGCGGTCTGCAAATCCGTTACCACCGCCGAACTGCGGAAAAATTATAGGGAAGCCGTAGACGTCGTATTCGTCCGAGCCTTCATATTTCGGTTTGATCGCGACGACGCCGCCAAGGCCGACACTCATGCCGGATGGAGCGTCATACCCGTCTTGCGCAACAGCTGGCGTCGCAGCAGGCAGAGAAACCGCAAGGGAAAGCGCTAACGCCCCAAAGCAAATCGAACTCGTTTTCACCATGTTCGGTCGCGGTGCCCCATTTTACAATTTTCACCGCGGAAAACGCATTCCACAGCCAGTCGTCGATGGAGACTACCAGATCAGCACAGATGCGGCAGCGTAGAGCGGTTGGAAAATTTAAATCTCCAACGCTTTGCACAGCCTGTGTGGCCTGGAAGATGCACCGCCGGAGCAAACTGGCGTCTTTGAGTCTAGTATCGCGACACGACCTTGACATGCTCTGCGGGGGCGCTGTCCTTCATCAGCTTGAAGTTGATGGAGTCGAGCAGCGCCTCGAAGCTTGCATCAATTATATTGGGCGAGACTCCGACAGTGATCCAACGCGCACCTGTTGTCGTGTCGTGGCTTTCCACTAGCACGCGCGTGATGGCTTCGGTGCCGCCCGTCAGGATACGCACCTTGTAGTCAACGAGTTCCACGCCCTCGATATATTTCTGGTAGCGACCGAGGTCTTTGCGAAGTGCGCCGTCGAGCGCGTTGACCGGGCCATTGCCTTCGGCAACGGACCATAACGGTTCGCGGTCGCCATTGATGAACACCTTCACCGTCGCTTCGGATACAGTCACGAGATCGCCGACGGCATTGTGACGTCGTTCGACCATGACGCGGAAGCTATCGACGGTGAAGTATTTCGGCACCTCGCCCAGCGCACGCCGGGCCAGCAGTTCGAAAGATGCTTCGGCAGACTCGTAAGTGTAGCCCTTAGCTTCGCGTTCTTTGACCTCTTCGAGCAAGTTGCCGATGCGTGGATCGTCCTTTGAGATGGCGATGCCAAGACGATCGAGTTCGGCAAGAATGTTAGAACGTCCGCCCTGATCGGAGATCAGCAGACGACGCGTGTTACCGACGGATTCGGGAGCTACGTGTTCGTAGGTCTCGGGCTCTTTCAGAATTGCCGACGCATGAATGCCCGCCTTCGTCGCAAAAGCGCTTTCCCCGACATAAGGTGCGTGTTTGTACGGGCTGCGATTGAGGATTTCATCGAGCACGCGGCTGGCATGTGTCAGCGTACGCAGGCGGGCCGGCGTCACTCCGGTTTCGAAGTGTTCGGCAAATTCGCTCTTTAAAAGCAGCGTTGGGATGATCGATGTCAGATTGGCGTTGCCACACCGTTCACCGAGGCCATTCAACGTGCCTTGGATCTGACGGCAACCGGCGCGCACAGCCATGAGCGAGTTGGCCACTGCATTTTCGGTGTCGTTGTGAGTGTGGATGCCCAGGTGTGTACCAGGCACGACCGTCACGACGTCCGTCACGATGTCATGAATTTCATGAGGTAACGTGCCACCGTTTGTGTCGCACAACACGACCCAGCGGGCACCGGCCTCGTAAGCCGTGCGCGCGACTGCGACGGCATAGTCGCGATTACCCTTGTAACCATCGAAGAAATGTTCGCAGTCGAGCATCGCCTCTCTACCCGAGGCGACGATTGCCGAGATCGACTGAGCAATGCTCTCCAAATTCTCGTCGTTAGTGATGCCGAGCGCAACGCGAACGTGGTAGTCCCACGACTTGGCGACGATGCAGATGGCGTCTGCTTCGGACTGCAGCAGGGCCTGAAAGCCGACATCGTTTTCAAGTGATCGACCGGCACGTTTTGTCATACCGAACGCGGTAAACGTTGCGTTGGCAAAATCCGGTTTGCTCGCAAATAGCTCCGTGTCGGTCGCGTTAGCGCCGGGATATCCGCCCTCAATGTAGTCGAGGCCCAGATCGTCCAGAACCTTGCAGATGCGGCGCTTGTCTTCGAGCTTAAAGGCGACGCCGGTCGTCTGCGCACCGTCGCGCAGCGTCGTGTCGAAGAGGTAAAGGCGTTCTTTTGTCATTCTGTTCTCTCACGCGAAACCGAACAGGCGCAGGGCAACATAAGCGGCTATCAAAAGCACGGCGATCTTTATGAACAAATAATAGCGGCGGTGCTTGGTGAAGGGCGGCTGGCTTGGATCATTGCTCATTGGGCTGTCCCTCCGATATTCGCGAACACAGGTTTGCGCATGCTATGCCCTGAATTCTGGCAACCCCGGCGCCAGGTGCCGCTCAACCATCGTGACTGTTGGCCACGCGGGTTAGAGGGTAAACCAACAACATCAACCGTTATTCCGGGGCTTGTTCCCGGAATCCAACGCCCAGCAGTTACCCACGCCACGGGTGTAACAGGACCGCACAGCGGACTCCCCGGCGAACGTTGGGTCCCGGCAATGACTGCCGGGATGACCGTAGTATCTGATTGAACAGTCACCGCATAACTTCCCAAGTTGTGGTGAATTCGCCGGTTGTGGGATCCTTCGCGTCCTTGAGCTGGATTCCCATCTCGGCGAGCTCATCGCGGATGCGGTCGCTTTCCGCCCAGTTCTTTGCCTTGCGGGCTTCCAGGCGTGCCGTGATGCGCGCTTCGATTTCACCCTCATCGAGCTTGGCGTCGGCATTCCATGCCGCGAGCCACTCGCTCTGCGTCATGGTCAACAAACCGAGAAGATTAGCCGCGCTCTTGAAGCGTGCCAGTGCCGATGCATCGCCGCCGTTGCTCAGAGCGTCAGCCATCGCGTGCAGCGCTGTGATCGCCTGCGGTGTATTGAGGTCGTCTTGGAGCTTGGTTTGAACATCACTTTGTCCATCGCCTGCCTCGCAGGCCGTCGCATCGCCGATAAGCCGATACCAATTGCGAAGCACCTTTTCAGCAGCCTCCAAGGCGGTGGCTGTAAAATCGATCGGCTGGCGGTAATGCGTCATCAGCATTGCAAGCCTTAGGACTTCACCTGGCCATCTCCGTCCGCCGAACTTGTCAGTCTTGAGTAGCTCATGGATCGTGATGAAGTTGCCGAGGGACTTCGACATCTTCTCGCCCTCGACCTGCAGGAAGCCGTTGTGCATCCAGACGTTGGCCATGACAGGTGTGCCGTGAGCGCAGCGGCTCTGTGCCACTTCGTTCTCATGGTGTGGGAAGGTCAGATCAATTCCACCACCATGAATGTCAAACTGGTGCGGGCGGGCCTTTGCCTCGTTTGACAGCTTGTCTTTAACTTCTTCCCAGAGCCATCGATCAGACATGGCCGAGCATTCGATATGCCAGCCGGGGCGTCCTGCCCCTTCAATGCCGCAAGGCGACGGCCAGCCCGGCTCCCCCTCTTTTGAGGGCTTCCATAGGACGAAATCCATGGGGCCTTTTTTATATGGGGCAACTTCGACGCGCGCGCCGGCTTCCATCTCATCGAGTGAGCGGTTCGACAGGCGGCCATAGTCGGGCATTGATGCGACGTCGAACAGCACGTGACCTTCGGCGACGTAGGCATGCCCTTTTGCGACTAGCGCTTCGCAAAGCGCCTTCATTTCGTCGATGTGTTCGGTGGCGCGTGGTTCGACCGTCGGGGGCAGTATGCCCAGCGCAGCAATGTCTTCGTGAAACTGGCGAGCCGTGCGTTCGGTCAACTCCCGAATGGAGATGCCTTCTTCGGCCGCCCGCGCGTTGATCTTATCGTCGACGTCCGTGATGTTGCGGACGTAGGTAACGTGATCCGCGCCGTAGACGTGGCGCAGAAGACGGAACAATACGTCAAAAACTATAACGGGCCGCGCATTGCCGATGTGCGCGTAGTCGTAGACCGTCGGTCCGCAGACGTACATGCGCACGTTCTTCGGATCAATCGGCGTGAACGGCTCCTTGCGGCGCGTCAATGTATTGTAAAGTGTCAACGACACGACAAAACCCTTCCTGGCCCCTTCCGGCGGGCGGGGCGTCCTCTGTCCATGGAATTTCAGGCAAGGGGAATGGGCCGCGCGCCAGCGTTATGCTCAGCTCGCAATAATAATGGCGCGACAGAAATCGCCGACTGTAATGCGCAAATCCCAGTTCATGGCCGTGTTTATGGGGGGCCGCGGGCGACACGTCAAGCGGTGCATTTTGGGGATAGAGCTTATATGGCTTGCGGATGCGCCCCGCCTGTGCAGGTTTGGCCAAATTCGTAGTGCAAAGTTACGGCGACAGCGCGTCACGGCGACGGAACGCCATTATTGCGCTGCATTGACCGCCTAGCAGGCGAAGCAGATACTTTACATAAGAGGCTGTAATTGAGCCTCGCCAAGGTCGACACGAAATGGCTCGCGATACCAAAGGGATGAACAAGCGCACACGGTGGCCGCGTTGGCTGCTGGCCGCTGGCCTGATGGGTGCCGCCGTGACGGCAGGGGCAGCGCTGCCCGCGCTGGCCCAAGGTTTCACGTGGCCTTGGGAAGAAGAGCAACCGCGCCGGCCACCGCCGCGGCAAAGGCCGCAAGAGGCTCCAGTCTATCGTGACGATCCTGGTTACAATCAGGGCGGCCCTATGCAGGGTCAACCTCCACCGGGTGGTGGCTGGCAGCAGCAGTCGTCAATCTGCCTGGAGCTGGAGCAGCGTCTCGTCCAGGAATCCCAATCTGGCGGCAACGCGCGGCAACGCCTACCACAGCTCGAAGCGGAAATTCGCGATCTCAATCGACAGGTTCAATCGGCCGAGCGCAACCTCGATGCCGCGGACTGCTACGAGTACTTCATATTTTCTAAGTCGCTGCGCCGATCGAGTAAGTGTCTGGGCTTGGCGCGCAATGCTGACGATGCGCGGCGGCGTCTGGCACAACTGGAAGGCGAACGCCAGGACATCGCTTCGCGGTCCAACCAGTCCTATCAAGACGAGATTATCCGGGAACTTGCCCGCAACGGCTGTGGTGACAGCTATTCGCAGGAGGCGCGGCGCCGGGACCGTAAGCAGTTTTCGCCATTCTGGCAGGATGAAGAAAGCAGCGGCGGGTCAGGATATGCTAACTCGTACAAAGCGCTTCCATTCGCGACCTACCGGACGGTGTGTGTCAGGTTGTGCGATGGATACTATTTCCCCGTAAGCTTCTCGACCCTACCCAATCACTTCCAGCGCGATGCCGAAATTTGCCAGTCGAAGTGTGCTTCGCCAGCGACGCTTTACTATCACCAAAATCCAGGCGCTGGCGTCGAGCAGATGGTAGCGTACGGAAGCAACGAACCCTACACGCAGCTCAAGTCCGCATTCCGCTATCGCAAGGAATACATCAACGGCTGCAGCTGCAAAGAATCCGAATACATCCCACAGTCGCCCATGCCCGACGGCTCCGGCCGACAAATAGACGGCGCGGCACCCCAGCCGGACGGAGCCCCCGCTCGACGTGCTGAGGCGCCCTCACCCGCTGCGCCAGCCCAGTGAGTTTGATTTCCTCGTTTTGTGCCTGTCGGTCGACGAAAAACTGCTTGTCGCAAAACTGATGCGTGTTCCGGTTACTTTTCCGGGATTTCGAGAGTTTTTTGCTAGTGAGACCCGGGTCGTGTTCACGTCCCTCCATGTGGTCCTTGTTTTTTGATTGGTCGCCTTGAGCCGGGCTTCAGGCTCCTTAGGAGCCCCTGGCGCGGGAGGTGAGCGATGCCCACGGAACTCGAGCCTGAAACGGAGGGCGGATTAGGCCGTACGTTGGATATCCGCCCCGTACGCGTCGATGCGCTTTCGGCTGTGCGCTACATTCACGCGTCGGCGCTGCGCAGTCAGGGCTCCGCATTTTACACGGCGGGGGAACTCGAAGCCTTTGAGAACCTTGTTCGGTCGGTTCGCTACGGTGAAACTGTGCTCAAGGACACCATGATCGGAGGCTGGATCGGCCCTGAACTTGTCGCAACAGCTGCCTGGGGCATCGTGGACGACAGCGGCCGTACCGTTCGCATATCTTCGGTTTATGTTCGGCCGTTCTTCACCGGTCTTGGTATCGGCCAGCGGATGGTCACGGCGGTGGAAGATCTTGCAGCACGGGCCGGCTACAGATCCTTCAGCGTCCGCTCTACGCTCAATGCCGTACCGTTCTTCGAACAGCTCGGTTACGCCGTGACATCACATGGTACGCGCGCGCTCGCCCCGGACATCGGGATCGCTGTCTCGTTCATGCGTAAGGATTTTCGCGGCCCTGGCGCGTCATCCGAATCAGAGCAAAAGGCCTAGCTCCAAGCCGCCTGTTATGCGGCCTGCCCCTGTAACCGGGCTAGTGCGCGTGGGCGGCCGATGAGGGGTAATAGCACCTTCAATTCGGGACCTGCTTCACGGCCGGTCAGTGCGAGGCGGAGTGGATGGAAGAGGGATTTGCCCTTGGCTCCGGTCGCCTCCTTGACTGCCTTGGTCCACTCTGACCACGTGTTTCCGCCCCACGGCTCAGGTGGCAGAAGCTCGGCCGCTCTCGTAGCGAAGGCAGCGTCCTCAATCACGGGAGTCACCGTGCCAGCAACAACCGACCACCATTCCTTGACGTCGTCGAACTTCTCCAGATTGCCACGCACTGCATTCCAAAAGGCTTCGTCTGTTTCAATTCGGAGTCCTTTCAACCGGTCAGCGACCATTGAGAAGGGCAACTCATGCAGCAGCTTGGCATTAAGCGTTGCAAGCTCTGCCGGATCGAAACGTGCCGGAGCGGTGGAGATTTTCGATGGCGAAAAGAGCTCTACGAGTTCTGCCACATCTGTGTGAGGCTCAACGGGATCAGATGTGCCGATCAAAGCGGCGTGGCTCACCACGGCCATGGGCTCCAGGCCATCTTCGCGGAGGCTCGCGATGGACAGCGCACCCAACCGCTTCGATAGGGCCTGCCCATCCGCGGCCACGAGAAGGCTATGGTGACCAAGCTGCGGCGGAGTGGCGCCGAGCGCATTAAACAACTCGATCTGAACGCCGCTGTTGGTCACATGGTCTTCGCCGCGAATGATGTGACTGATGCCAAGATCAATATCGTCGATCACGCTCGTAAAGGTATAGAGATAGGAACCGTCGGCGCGAATCATGACCGGATCGGAGAGTGAGCCGACATCGACGGTTTGTTCTCCGCGAATGACGTCGATCCAGTTGATGAGCGTTGGTAGCGGCGTCAGGCTGTCCGCACCTTCTGTGTTCGCGAGACGGAAGCGCCAATGCGCGACGCGGCCTTCGCTTTCTAACTTCTGGCGATCTTCATCGCTGAGCTTCAGGCCGGTGCGGTCGTAAATCGGCGGTAGCCCGCGCGCGAGTTGCCGGGCCCGCTTGCGGTCGAGTTCGTCAGCGGTCTCGTAGCATGGATATAATCGCCCAGCGGCCTTCAGCTGTTCAGCGACGGCATCGTAGCGTGCCGTACGGTCGGATTGCCGGGCCTCTTCATCCCAGCTCAGACCGAGCCATTGCAGATCCTCGCGGATCGCAACGACGTATTCTTCCTTGGACCGCTGAAGGTCCGTGTCGTCAAAACGCAGCAGGAACCGACCGCCCTCTTTCCTGGCAAACAGCCAGTTCAAGATTGCGGTGCGGATGTTGCCGATATGAAGCCGGCCGGTGGGGCTCGGCGCGAAACGGACGGTGACGCTCATGTGAAAAATTCGAGGCTCTCGCTAGCGATTGGCGCGCGAACCTAACCGCTTTGGCGTCCGAATAGAAGCGCAGATGGACGCACCACGCGTACAGCCGTCGTCAGCGGCCTATAGCGTGGTCGAGAAAGGCGATCAGCCGGGCGATGTCACGGTTATCCGCGCTGGTGTAAGTAACCGGCCGCGAGTCTTGGGAAAATATGCTGATACGGAAGCGACGGCGGCTCGTAACACCGCAGAGTTCCGCGAGGCCGGCGATGACAAGCCCTGACAAGATCACAAACCCAGCAAGGAGGCATTCTAACCAACCGAAGCCAAGGATGCCGGCAAGCGTAACCACACCGGCGGCAAAAGCGAGCGCACCCGCAACCAGTGGCGCGCTGAAATCACGTTCCACGACCTCTTCCAGTCGATAGGAAACGATGCCTTCGAGGGGAATGCCATCCGGGCCGAAGCGCAGCACGTCGCCTTCGTCGGCGAGCCGTTCAGTACCCATACCGGGCTCAAGCCACCACATCGGCGGTGACCGATTAATCAGTACCGTATCGTTCATAATCCAATGCAGCCGATTGCTACTTACGACGCGCCACGGCGGCGGCATCCTAAGCTGCAGTCTCGCAGAATAAGGTTGGCAAGATCCTAACGACTGACCGCGCTTAGGTTGTATGGGTGAACGCTCTTACGCGGCAGTGTTGGCTTTGAGCCGCCTTTTGGTCGAGCTATTGTGGATCTCGATCCGGTTCCGGCCATTGAACTTTGCTCGGTACAAGGCCGCGTCGGCACGGCCCATGAAATCTTCCATGTTCGCCTCGCCGCGATACTGCGCGATGCCGAAGCTGCAGGTCAATTTGCCCACATCGTCGAATGTCACGTCGCTGATCAGATTGCGCAGGCTCTCCGCTAGATTTTGGGCCATGCTTTCATCAGCGCCTGGAAGCAAAATTGCGAATTCTTCGCCACCCCACCGCGCCAGGATATCCGTGCCGCGGATACGGTCAGCAATCAGATCCGAAAGCTGAATGAGAACCTTGTCGCCGACGAGGTGCCCGTGACTATCATTGATGTTCTTGAAGTGATCGATGTCGTAGAGCACGAGCGACAACGGCGTGCCGTAGCGCTGTGACCGCATCATCTCTAAAGACAAGACTTCGTTGAAGCGCCGCCGATTGTTGAGCCCCGTGAGCGGGTCGGTAATTGCGCTAAGCTTTAACTCACTTGCCAGTTTTTGCAGCTCCAGCCGCTTCATCATCTGGATGCTGTCCTGAATCGACCAGCCTCGGCCCAGAGCATAAATCAATGTCGCGATCATCATGAACAGCGTGATGACAATGCCGAGCATGCGGCTCGCAAAGACTTCCTGCACTGGCCTGATAATTACCAACGACCAATCGCTCGCATGGATAAAGCGACGCTTCACATAAGCGCGTTCGCCATCAATCGACGCCCACCTTCCCTCTGACAAGGAGCGACTTAATAGCGGCTTATCCTGAAGGTCAGGAAATTCGTTCTGCAATTGTGCGCGTACTGCGTCGCGTACCGGCCACATCGTGCGATATCGCATCTCCGGCCTATTCGTGAGAACGACGACACCATTCGGATCAACCAGGTAGAAAGGGCGATCGTATCGCCTGAGGTCATCGATAAAATCGGAAAGGGGTTTTTCTAAAACGGCGACGCTGACGATTTGCCCCCATTCGCCGAAAATCGGGCTGCTGGCATAATAACTGGCGCTGCCAGTATCATTGTCGAAGATAATGCCCTGCGCCACCTGGCCCTTCATCGCCGCGTAGAAACAACGCGAAGAAGGAAAGTTGCGCGCGCTTGTTAGGGCTGCTTGCTCACGACCTGATGTTGCCAGAATACGTCCAGCGGGATTGATGATGTAGCCGAGCTTAGCCCCGGTCGCCTCCACCGCCAAGTTCAGTATACGCTTTTCATTTCCGGAGATGCCGACAACTGCCTTCTGCACGTCCGGCGCGCCAGCCACAACCTGCACCATTCCGATGACACTCGCGGCGTCGCCGTTAAAGCGGCTCGCAATGAGATCAAGTTCGCCACTTGTCTCAGCTTCGGTGTTCTTTTTATAGACAGATCCCAAGTATTCCGTGAGCGCCCAACCGGACAACAAGACAATTGTCAAGGCTGCGAGCGTTCCAACAATTTGCCTTTGGAAGTGCGTCGTATAGCGCCCAGTCGAGAGATCCTCGATCAGTCTCTCCCCCCATAATCCCCAGATGGACAGTGCGATACTATACGCGACAGCTCCGCGAATGAGCTGAACGGGAACCCCCGTCATATCTGCGAACCAATCTTCGTTCACGACAGACGCAGGCCACACAGGCGCAACGGGCACGACCAGTCCTGCTACAACCGCGTAGGTCAAGAAGCCAGCTGCCGCCGCATATCCGCAAACTTTTTGTCCTCCAGTCACTTTATTTGCGTTCCAAGCAAATGCGAGAGCAGCCAACGCTGCACCTGGAATTGCCAGAGTGTACCGCGCGAACACAATTGCCATACCCGTGCCCTCTGAGAGCCAAGCGGCAACTACGATCATTGCTACTGGAACGTAGATCCAAGGACCCGGCACCTTGGCACCGAGCCGCTGCCCTTCAAGGCGAGCAAACTCAAGCAGAAGAGCATAGGAGATAGCGAGAAGCGCCACACGTGCGCTGGTAAAGATCTCATGATCAAATATTGTGAAAGCGATCAGATCAAGCCATTCAACAACGCCATGAGTAAAGCCGAACGCAGCTAAAAACAGCCAAGGCCCACCCCGGTGTCCACGCGCAATGGTAACGCTGACGGCGCCCAACAGCAGGAAAGCCAGCCCATAAAAGAAATAAATGAAATCGAGCTGTGAGCTCATAAACGCGGCCATGAACCCTCTGTGGCAAAGGGAAAATATCTTCTGCGCAGAGTGCCGGCTGCGCTGATTTTCCGGTAACGTGCCTGAGGCTGAGTGATCGCGCTAAATGGTTACTTCGGCAACAACATATATAGTATTGCTATAAAATCCGCTTAACAAAGTACTTATCTCAAGAACCGCATTTTATTATTTTTAAGTTTTAGATATTCACCAAAACCGATTTCCATATTCGATACGGATTTATAAACGGACGGTCTCAAAGAGCTCAGTGCTCGCGGAAACGGTTGGTGATCGGGTAGCGACGGTCACGCCCAAAATTGCGCGAAGAAATCTTGACGCCTGGCGCCGCTTGCCGTCGTTTGTACTCGGAAATATAGAGGAGGTTCTCGACGCGTGTAACGGTATCGTGATCAAAGCCCTGCGCCACGATTTCGCTAATGGGCAACTCCTCCTCAACCAGACCTTGCAATATGGAATCAAGAACATCGTAAGGCGGCAGACTATCCTGATCAGTCTGGTTCTCACGTAGTTCGGCGCTCGGAGCTTTCGTCAAAATGTGCTCAGGAATCACGATGCCGCCCGGCCCTCTCCCACTTTTGGGCGTGTGAGAGTTGCGCCACCGCGCCAAGCGATAAACGTCCGTCTTGTAGAGGTCCTTTATGGGATTGAAGCCACCATTCATGTCGCCATAAAGCGTCGCGTAACCAACCGACATCTCGGATTTATTGCCGGTGGTTAAAACCATGCTGCCAAGCTTATTGGAAATCGCCATGAGAAGCGTGCCACGGACACGACTTTGAATATTTTCTTCCGTGATGTCCGGCGTACGGCCTGCAAATAATGGAGCCAGAGAGGCATTCATCGCCTCCACGGGTTCAACAACCGGCACAATGTCGTAACGTACCTCCAGGGCTGAAGCGCAGGCTTTGGCGTCTTCGAGGCTTGCCTTCGACGTATATCGATAAGGCAACATCACGCAGTGAACACGATCAGCGCCTAGCGCATCGACGGCAAGTGCCGCCACGAGTGCTGAATCAATGCCACCGGACATGCCCAGGACGACACCAGGGAACCGGTTTTTGTCCACGTAGTCGCGAAGGCCAAGCATGCAGGCCTGATAGGCTGCCGCATCTCTTTCGCTGAGGGTTGCAAATTCGCCCTTTGCGCAGACCCAACCGTCTTCGGTTTTCGACCATTCGGTCAGAGTGAGACTTTCTTCCCAACCCGGCAGTTGCGCCGCGAGGCTGTGGTCGGCGTTGATCACGAAGGAGGCGCCATCGAATACCAATTCGTCCTGGCCGCCCACCTGATTAAGATAAACCAGCGGAAGCTCGGTCTCCACCACCCTGGCCAAGACGACGTTTGTCCGCGCGTCGGGCTTATTCCAGTCGAACGGAGAACCATTGGGAACAATCAGTATTTCTGCGCCGCACTCTGAGAGACATTCCACAACGTCTTCGCGCCAAATGTCCTCACAGATCGGAACGCCGAGCCGCACTCCGCGGAAATTGATGGGGCCCGGCATGGGGCCCGGCTCAAACACGCGCTTTTCGTCAAAGACGCCGTAATTGGGAAGATCCACCTTGTAGCGAACGGCTACTACTTCACCGGCATCGATGAGTACGGCAGCATTGTAGACCTTGTCCCCGTCCGGCCATACCGTTCCCAGAAGGACGGCGGGACCATCTCCTAAGGACTTCGCCAGCGCTTCGACTGCCGAACGGCAAGCGGTCTGGAAGGATGGCCGGAGAACCAGATCTTCTGGTGGATATCCAGATATGAAGAGTTCTGGAAATACGACGAGATCCGCCTCCATAGCGGCGGCTTTCTCACGCGCCTCACGAACGCGCGCAACGTTGCCGGCAATGTCTCCGACGGTCGGGTTGAGCTGGGCGAGTGCGATCTTCATCGGAGAACCAGTTCATCACGCGATGTCGAAACAAGAAGCGGACCGCGTATCCAAACATGCGGCGCCATCTCAATGATGACGCCGCTTTTTCATGCGCACGAAGTCATGCACGATTTTAGGCGCTGGCCGCGACGGGCACAGGCCCGCTCGCCCTCTTGCGGCGCATGCGCTCCGCGATGAGGAACGCCAGTTCCAACGATTGGTCCGCATTTAAACGCGGATCGCAATGCGTGTGATAGCGATCCGAGAGATCGGCCTCCGAGATCGCTGACGCACCGCCAGTGCACTCGGTGACATTCTGGCCGGTCATTTCGACATGGATGCCGCCCGCATGGGTGCCTTCACTGTCGTGTACTGCGAAGAATGCCTCGACCTCACGCAGGATGCGATCGAAGGGCCGCGTCTTATACCCACCGGCGGCGCCAATCGTGTTTCCGTGCATGGGATCGCATGACCAGACGACGACACGCCCTTCACGCTCGATCGCCCGGATGAGCTTGGGCAGATTAGCCTCGACCTTATCTGCTCCAAAACGGCAGATAAGCGTCATGCGACCCGGCTCATTTTTCGGATCCAGGACATCAAGAAGCTTGAGCAAGCCATCCGGCTCCATTGAGGGGCCGCACTTGAGACCAATCGGGTTCTTCACCCCGCGCGCGTATTCAACATGCGCATGATCTGGCTGACGCGTCCGGTCGCCAATCCAAATCATATGACCGGACGTCGCGTACCAATCGCCGCTTGTTGAATCGAGCCGTGTCAGACCCTGCTCGTAGCCTAGAAGCAAAGCCTCGTGGCTCGTGTAGAAGTTGGTCGTATGGAGCTGCGAAGTGTTGCTCGAATTGATGCCGCACGCACGCATGAAGGTCAGGCAATCGGAGATGCGATCGGCCATTTCCTGGTAGCGGTGGCCCTGCGGCGAATCCTTCACAAAGCCCATGTTCCACTGATGCACGCGCTCAAGGTCGGCGTAGCCGCCCTGTGCGAAGGCGCGGATCAGGTTAAGGGTCGCAGCTGCTTGCCGATAGGCCATAAGTTGACGGCGCGGATCCGGGATACGGGCTTCCGGCGTGAACTCCATGCCGTTGATGATGTCACCGCGATAGCTGGGCAGTTCCTCGCCGTCGCGCTTCTCGACGGGAGAAGATCGTGGCTTGGCAAATTGCCCTGCCAGACGGCCGACCTTCACCACCGGAATAGCTCCGGCATAGGTCAGCACGATCGCCATTTGCAGGAAGACCCTGAAAAAATCGCGAATGTTGTCGGCGCCATGCTCGGCAAAGCTCTCAGCACAATCGCCGCCTTGCAACAGGAAGCCGCGCCCAGCGGCTACTTCCGCCAGATTTTTTTTGAGCTCACGCGCTTCGCCCGCGAACACGAGCGGCGGGAACGTCGCAATCTGAGCTTCGACGTCTTTTAACGCTTCGGCGTCGGGGTAATCCGGCACCTGCTGGATTGGCTTCGCCCTCCAGCTATCGGGAGTCCATGTCGGTGCCATGGTGGTGTGCTCCTTCGTCATTAGCAACGCGGAAACCAGTCGGCGCGGCTAAAGCCCGCTCCGTCCGGCTTTGTCATCCGGCAACTGCCCTATCGTGTGATTGCCATCTGCATATGGCTTATAGGTAATTTGCCCGGCCGTGACCAGTCGGCAACATGTAGGTCGCCTTACTTCTGGAAACCAGTCTATCAGGGCCGCTTAAGCATCTCGACCTCAATCGTGATGCGTATTTCGTCCGAGACCAGAGGAATAGTACGCGAAATTCCCCATTCAGAGCGCAAAATTTGCGTTCTTGCCGAGAAGCCTGCGGCCTGGACATCCTTGTAAACGGGATTGACGTTCGCCAGCGGGTGTTCGCCCAGAAAGTTCCAAACAGCGCTCAGGGTCACCGGCTTCGTAATGCCGTTAATCGTCAAATCGCCTTCGATGTTCGCGCTCTTGGCGCTGGTCATCGCGACGCTGCGGCTACGAAATGTGATATTTGGGTACTTGTTGACGTCGAAGAAGTCCGTGGTTTCTTTCAAATGCTTGTCGAGCGCGGGCACCCCGGTGGAGATGCTGGCCACCTTAATGGTTATATCGACACTGCTTTGCTCCGGCCGGTCGGGCGAGAACTCTACGCGACCAATCACGTCGTTGAAATTGGCGGATTGCCGAGAGATCCCCAAATGATCCCACGACGCCCGCACCTCAGTGTGATCGCGGTCGAGGACAAACGTCTCAGCCCTTGACTGCGTGACCGTGATCTGGAGCAAACTGGCTGCTGCTAGAAGCGCTAGAGCCAGATTTCGCAAACGCCCAACCATGCTTCGTCCTCGATTGCAGATCCTCTTGAAACCGGTTCCCGCTGTGGCTGTTGCCCCCGGCTGCCCACCTGTAACAGCTCGGTCCTCATGGTGGAACATATCACATGCGCGCAGGCGCTATGCTGTGCCCTTTGAGGGTGTCTCCCCGAGCCGCGCTTTGGTTTCGGCCGCCCATTCGTCGAAACGACCCTCGCTGATCGCGTCGCGCATAGCTTGCATCAGCTCCTGATAGAACCAGGTGTTGGCCCATGAAATCAGCATCGCCCCGAGGTATTCGCCCGATTTGACCAAATGGTGGAGGTAAGCGCGAGAATAGTCGCGCGCTGCCGGGCAGCTGCTTTCAGGATCGAGTGGGGACGTGTCCTCAGCATGGCGGGCGTTGCGCAGATTGACACGACCGTTCCAGGTGAAGGCCAGCCCATGGCGACCATTGCGGGTCGGCATCACGCAATCGAACATATCGACACCACGGGCAACCGCCTCAATCAAGTCGAGCGGCGTGCCTACGCCCATCAAGTACCGTGGCTTTGCCTTGGGAAGGAACGGTAGCGTTGCCTCCAAAGTGCTCAACATGAGTTCATGACCTTCCCCAACAGCGAGGCCGCCAATGGCGTATCCCGGGAAATCCATGTCGACTAAAGCCTCAGCGGAAACCCGCCTCAGAGCCGCATCGGTGCCGCCCTGGACGATCGCAAACAAGGCCTGACCGTCACCGGCTAAACCGTTGTCTCGTGCCTCTTCGAATGCGGACTTCGATCGCTCCGCCCAGCGCAAGGACAGCTGCATCGCGCGCTCAACCTCGGACCGTTCGGCGGGAAGTTCGATACATTCGTCGAACTGCATCTGGATGTCTGAGCCAAGCAGGCACTGGATCTCGATTGAGCGTTCAGGGCTAAGCATGTGGCGAGACCCATCGATATGGGACGAGAATTCCGCCCCAGCCTCGGTAATTTTTCGGATCGTCGCTAGGCTCATCACCTGGAAACCGCCTGAGTCAGTCAGGATCGGGCCTTCCCAGCGCATAAAGCTATGCAAGCCGCCGAGGCGGTGGATCCGCTCGGCGCCAGGACGCAGCATCAGGTGGTATGTGTTGCCGAGAATGATATCGGCGCCGGCAGCCTTGACCTGATCAGTGTAAAGCGCCTTCACGGTGGCGGTCGTCCCGACAGGCATGAATGCAGGTGTACGAATGACGCCGCGCGGCGTCAGGATCTCGCCACGTCTCGCAGCACCGCTTTGGGCCAAGAGGCGGAATTCAAATTTCGAAGTCGTATGTTGCATATCGCCGTTTCTTGCTCGAATACCGCCTGCCGCTTTTTACTTACTCTGCGCGGAACAACAGAGATGCATCCCCATAAGAGTAAAAGCGATAGCGCTCGGCCACCGCATGGGCATAGGCTTTTGTCATTGTGTCCGTCCCTGCGAGAGCACAGACCAGCATGAACAGGGTCGACTTTGGCAGGTGAAAGTTCGTTAAAAGAATATCGACGGCCTTGAAACGGTAGCCGGGTGTGATGAAGATGTCAGTGTCTCCGGAAACCGTCTGGATGATGCCGTGATCGTCTGCCGCGCTCTCCAAGAGGCGCAAGGCCGTCGTGCCGACCGCAACAATCCGGCCTCCGTTGCTTTTCACAGCATTAAGCGCCGCAGCGACCTCGGAGGACACCTCTCCCCATTCGGCATGCATGCGGTGGTCTTCGGTGTTCTCAACCTTTACCGGCAGGAACGTGCCCGCACCCACGTGAAGCGTGACGAATTGGGAGCACATGCCCTTATCGTAGAGGGCGGACAGAAGCTCTTGCGTGAAATGCAAACCGGCCGTGGGGGCGGCCACAGCACCCTCTCGGGTTGCATAGATCGTTTGGTAGTTCACGCGATCAGTATCATCCGCCGCGCGGCGGGCCGCGATATAAGGCGGAAGCGGCATCTGCCCAACCAGGGCGATGGCTGAATCCAAATCCGGCCCAGCCTGGTCGAAAGCAAGCGTTACTTCCCCCCCTTCGCCCTTAGCCTTCACCGTTGCCTCCAAAGGTGTGGCATCGGTTTCTCCCGCGGACTTCACGAAGCGGATGCGGTCCCCGTCCGCCAAACGCTTCGCTGGACGTGCGAATGCCCGCCAGTGCCGTTCGTCAACACGGGCATGGAGGTTGAAGTGCACTTCTGATACTTGATCCCCACGTATACGCTGACCGAGCAACGCTGCAGGAACGACACGAGTATCGTTAAAGACGAGGCAGTCTCCCGGCCGCAGAAGACTGGGCAGGTCGCAGAACATACGGTCGGCGGGCGGCTCGCCCGGCTTCACAACCAACAGCCGGGACGCGTCGCGCGGCGACAGCGGTCGGAGGGCTATGAGGTCTTCGGGTAGCTCGAAATCGAAGAGGTCAGTGCGCATGGGGCAACCCTCTGGCGATCCTGACCGGCTTCGTCAACAGGTATGATGCCGCGTAGCTTCAGCCCGCCGGGCGCGCTATGCGCCTGATTTTTTTGAAATGTACAACCACACGCCCGCCCGAACGATGCTATAGGGGCGGGCTAATTCGAATTGCTGAACAGAGCCTATGGACGACAAGACCGCCACCGATGAGCTTAAACCCGCCGCAGATGCGCCAGCCCAGGGCAAGCCTGGGAAGCTGGCGCACGAGATTTCGCGGCGGCGCACCTTCGCGATCATCGCGCACCCTGACGCCGGTAAAACAACGCTGACCGAAAAGTTGCTGTTGTTCGGCGGCGCCATTCAGCTTGCGGGGCAGGTTAAGGCGAAGAAGGACAAACGCAACACGCGGTCCGATTGGATGGCGATCGAGCGTTCGCGCGGCATCTCGGTCGTGACTTCGGTGATGACGTTCGAATATCAGGATACCGTCTTCAATCTGCTCGACACACCCGGCCACGAGGACTTCTCCGACCATACGTATCGCACTCTGACGGCCGTTGACTCAGCGATCATGGTGATCGACGCGGCACGCGGTATCGAATCTCGGACGTTGAAGCTATTCGAGATCTGCCGACTCCGTGACATCCCCATCATCACCTTCATCAACAAACTGGACCGCGAAGCGCAGGAGCCGCTCGAACTGCTCGATGAGATCGAGAAGACGCTGGCGCTCGATACCGCGCCGATGGTCTGGCCGATTGGCAAAGGCCGCCGCTTCCGTGGCACCTATGACCTCGCGACACCTCGTATTCGCTACATCGATCAGGACCCGGCGGGACAGCCCGTGTCCGGCCCGGACGATCCGATTATCGATACGCTAATGGAGCCGGAGGAAGTTGGTCCCTGGCGCGAAGAAGTGTCCCTCGTGCAAGACGCCTGCGGCAGCTTCGATCTCAAGGCGTTCCGCGAGGGGACGTTGACGCCGGTATACTTCGGCAGCGCCCTGCGCAATTTCGGCGTCCGCGATCTCCTTGACGCGTTGGTGTCCTACGCCCCGCCGCCGCGCAATCAGAAGGCCGCAACGCGAACCGTTGAAGCTGCCGAGGACCGGATGACCGGGATCATTTTCAAGATCCAGGCGAACATGGACCCGAACCACCGGGACCGCATGGCGTTCATGCGGGTTTGCTCGGGGCGGCTCACGCGCGGCATGAAGGTCAAGCTGGTTCGCACCGGCAAGACGATGGCACTCAGCGCGCCGCAGTTTTTCTTCGCTCAAGACCGATCGCTAGCGGAGGAAGCCTACGCGGGCGATGTCGTCGGCGTGCCCAACCGCGGTGTGCTGCGGATCGGGGACGCGTTGACGGAAGGCGAAGACATCACCTTCCTCGGCATCCCCAGCTTTGCCCCGGAAATCCTGCGCCGTATTCACCTCAATGACGCGATCCGTGCGAAGAAGCTCAAAGACGCGTTGCGGGAGATGGCGGAAGAAGGTGTCGTCCAGCTCTTCAACCCGGTGGATGGCTCGCAGCCCGTCGTCGGCGTGATCGGGGCTCTGCAGCTGGACGTTCTTGGTGACCGTTTGACGGAAGAGTACGGCCTCCCGATCGCGTTTGAGGCTGCGCCTTGCGACACGGTCCGCTGGTTTTCGTCGGACGATGCCGCCGCACTCAAGAAATTCCTCGAACGCTATCGGTCCACGATCGCGCAGGATCTGGACGGCGACTACGTTTATTTAGCGCCGTCCATTTATAACCTGTCGTCCACGCAGGAGCGTCATCCCGAGATCAAATTCGCGAACGTGAAATCGGTCAACGTGGGCTAACTCGCGGCACCGTAACGCTGCTGCAACGAGTGTGTTAGTCCTGTGGTTCGCAGAATGTAATCCGGTTGCTGAAGGGGTCTGTAACCGTGAGTTCCCGGCCCCATGGCTGGGTCTCGATGGCGGGCTTCATATACCGGTAGTCCTTGGCATTGAGTTCAGCATGCAGGGCCTCGATGCCGGATATATTGACGAAGGCCCGTGCGCCGGGGCTGGCGTCACCGGCATGTTCGCTCAAGTGAAGCGTCAAGCCGCTGCGAGAGACCTGCGCATAGAGCGGAAAATTGTTTCCGAAGCGATGTTCCCAATCGGCGGTGAAGCCGAGAAAGTCCCTGTAGAACTCGAAGGCTTTTTCGACGGAGAATATTCGGAAAATTGGAATGGCAGACCGGATCGCTACCGCTTCGCCTCGTCCGCCGTCATTCTTCTCGGCCTCTATCTTCGCAGCCAGAATATTCCAGTTCGCGAGGCCAAATTGGCGGGCGACGATCTCCAGGGCTGTGCTGTGTGAAATTTCCAGGTCCCGGGTGGCAACCTCTTCGCGCAGAGCCTTCGCCATTACCTTGGCGTCTTGAAACGTACGCACGTCATTATCCTTCCGTTTGCGACGAACAGGACTTGTCAGTGCCCGCATTGCTGACCCGTTCGCCATCAAACGCCTTCCGGCAGGGATATGACGGTGGTCTCGTGGACGCATTCACCTTGAGCGCGTGAAGCGCCGCGGGCGGCCGGCTGCGTCTGGCCGACCGCGAGGATAGCCGAGTGTTCTCCCAGCGATCAAGCTGCGCGCCCCCTTGGCTCTCAGCGGCAAGGGCGGGCTCTGTTGTGCGAACCCACCCTTACCCTAGGTTCAGTTCAGCTTGATGCTACCGAATACCCGCACGCTTGCGCCTGGAAGTAGAACATTTTCGCGACGCTTGAAGGAAGCGTGGTTGAGCACCTCATCGTCGGCAAGGTTCTCGCCTTTCACACCGATCGTCACTGTTTTGCCAAAGCCGCTATTCACGTCGAGTTCCGCCGTGTAGCTCAGTTCGGCGGACACTAACGTGTAGCCCGGTGTTGCTATTTCTCCGTCTGCAAACTGGTTCTGGTCGAAGGCGTGCAGAACACCGGCGCGCGCGAACCAATTTGCATCCTGATAGTAGAGGCCACCACCGAGGCGGTGCGGAGGGATGCGCGGAACGTTTTCGCCATTGGAGAAACGCGCCCGAACGAAGTCATACTGCCCATCGATACCCCACACGCCGTTCCAGATGGGCGCAACATCGTATTGGCCGGCAATTTCCGCACCAGTGAATGTCGCATCCCGCTGCTTAAAGAACATCAGGTCAAAAGCGTGGTCATGACCATGACCGCCGCCATGCCCTGCAGGATCGCAGTGGAAGTGTCCGGCGTGCGGCTCGGGATCACATTCGAGCCCCGTGTCCTGCCGGTAGATGAAGCCGTTGTAGCGGGTGTGATAGACGGAGGCGTCGAACCGAAAGGCACCCGTCGCCTTCTTCAACCCAGCTTCGATTGTTGTCGCCTTTTCGACGTCAAGGAAGGGGTTGCCGACTTCGAAGGTTCCCGTCGCTTCGTGCATGCCTTTGGAGAACAGTTCTGCAGCATCCGGGGCACGTTCGACGTATTGCCCCGTGAGGCGTGCGACCGTCGCGAAGGGAAGTTCGTAGAGTATGCCCAGTGCGCCACTTACGGGCGTGAAGCTGCGCTCTCCCGCGAAGGTGTGGGTATGGTACCCATGCCCCTCTTCCTCGAATTCTTCCCAGCCCGTGCCATCGACCTTCGTACCTTCAATGCGCGCGGCGGCCTGCAACCGAAGGCGGTTCGTGACGTCGAACTCCTCAAACCAGAACGCGGCAAGACTTTTGGTGTGAGCGGGTTCAAGGAGGGATTCCCCTTCGAAGCTTTGACCACGCGTTTTTCGGTTGCCCCAATGCACGCCGATGGCACCGCTCATCCGTCCCAGCACGGTGCCGACGGGCACATGCTGAATTTCGACGCGAGCCTCCTGCTCCTTATTGGTGAAGAGTGAGCCGACCTCGTACTCGGACTCATGATCGGGATCGTGGATGGCCAATTCTTCGTGCGCGTAATCCGACGCGCCGAACCAAAACCGAATGGCCTCGATCGCGCTGTCGCGCACGCGCCATTCTCCCTTGGCCTGAAATCTATCCTGGGTGAGATCGATACGCGGGTTGACGCCTTCTTCTGCTTCCTCTCCGGGAATGCCATAAAAGCTATTAATCCGCGCGAAGGATACGCCGACGAAACCATCTGACCAGACGTAAGATGTGCCAGCTGCGAGCCCCTCGCTATCGACGAAAGTGTTAGCCTGACGACCGTTGGGCGTGTCGTAGTCATCGGTTTTACGCTTGAAGCCATCGGCATGGATGACAATACCGTTGGCACCAGCTGTGGCCTTGAATGCGCCATCGCGTCCTTCGTCGACGGACGTCAGACCGCCCCTGATCTCGCCACTGAACCCATTGCGCGGCATGAAGGTGGGGATGCGTTCGTTTTCTACTGAGACAACGCCGCCGATAGCTTGGCTTCCATAGCGCAGAGTCGCCGGGCCACGCACGACTTCGACGCGGTCCGCCGCGAACGGATCGATGGGGACCGCGTGGTCCTCCGATATGGCGGCGACGTCATGCGCGCCGATACCATTTTCCTGCACCCGGACGCGATAGCTGTCGAGGCCGCGGATGATGGGTCGGCTGGCACCGGCAGCAAAGTTGGTGGCGCTTATGCCGGGCTTGGTCTGCAGCGTATCGGCGATGGTTGCGCCTTGCTGGGCGATAATCTCGCGCTCGGTAGCTACGGTCACTGGAACAAATGCGTCTTCGACAACGACCAATGTTCCCGGAGTCGTAACAAAAGGCTGTGGGGTGGCAGGCACTGGAGGTGCTGCTCCCGGTGAGCTTAATGACGATTGTGTAGATGTGGGCTTCTTCGGATTTTTCTTTACCGGACTTGGCGTCGTGACAACGACGGCTGGGAGTTCAACGACATCACCTGTCGGTGCTTCCTGAGCTTGGGATGAGGAAATGGACGTAGAAGATAACAACGCTGCAGCCGCCGTCAGAACACGGCATGGCTTTAGGGTCGGCGCGCGTTTCATGGAACTGCCCCCTGATACATGGCATTCGAATTTTTGGATTTGTCGGACGCGCCAAAGCGCCTTACCTGGCAGGAAGGCGGGCGCAGCCGTTGCTGGTCCGGGACGCCAGATGCGCGCCGCGCGGACTAACTCACGAGGGTAGGAGGTGCGCGCGCGTGGAAGCCATGCGGGATGGGAAAGGTCGGGAGTGCTGTCGTCTGTGACGGCCTCGCGATATGCTGTAGAGGTCGCCGCAACGCGATGACCGGAAAGGCCGGTAACGTGAGGGCACCTGCAAGCGCCTTGGTCCAGCACGTCGGGCAGTCGGGGTGATCGGCGGGGTGGTGATCGCTAGGATTATGCGCCCCCGTTGAGGGGCCCTCGTCATGTGCGTGCTCTAAGTGATTTGCGGTGTGCAGCTTATCGAAGCCGGCAACGCCAAGGGCACCATTGCTCGCATTGTGAAGGTGCACGTGGCCAGCCGCCCAGGTGAGCTGCACCGCCAGAGCGAGCACTCCCCAGATAAATAGCCAACGTTGTTTGCGCAGCACTTTCACGCCGTATCCCCCAACATAGCTTGTGATATTATCCGTTAGCTCCCGCATGACAACGGAATTCTCCGCGCACGGCGTGTGTCCAGAGATGGAATGCCTTCGCGCATCCGCTTATTTTGGGGCTTTTGGAGACTGGAAGAGGCGGCAACCGATACCCACTTATGTTCAGCGGCGTGGCCGACGGGTCACAAAATCTCGAGGTTTGCAGATCACATCAGAGTTGCACGCGTCCTGCGAGGCTGCGGCGTTTTCGCGCTGCGCGTGGAGCCGGCGGATTCCCTCAAATCACACAAGTCTGATTGCCGCCCCGCGCGGGTTCGGCTAACTGGTTGGCATGGCAAAACAACGTAAGACCGGGGGCGCTCTGACGCCTCAGCCTATGGCTGGCGTCATTCACGTGCGTGGCGCGCGTGAGCACAACCTGAAGAACGTCGACCTCACGATCCCGCGCGACTCTCTCGTCGTGTTTACGGGACTATCCGGCTCGGGCAAATCGTCTCTCGCGTTCGACACCATCTACGCGGAAGGCCAACGCCGTTACGTCGAAAGCCTGTCAGCCTATGCGCGCCAGTTTTTGCAGATGATGCAGAAACCCGACGTCGATCACATTGATGGTCTGTCTCCCGCCATCTCGATTGAGCAAAAGACGACTTCGAAGAACCCGCGCTCGACTGTCGGCACCGTAACCGAGATCTACGACTATCTGCGTTTGCTGTTTGCGCGGGTGGGTGTCCCGCATTCTCCGGCGACGGGCTTACCCATTGAGAGCCAGACGGTCAGCCAGATGGTGGACCGGGTGTTGGCGCTAGAGGCAGGGACCCGTCTTTATCTGCTGGCGCCGATCGTGCGCGGGCGAAAAGGCGAATACCGCAAAGAGCTCGCCGAACTTCAGAAGAAGGGCTTCCAGCGGGTCAAGATCGACGGGACTTTCTATGAGATCCCGGACGCGCCCGCTCTCGACAAGAAATACAAACACGACATCGACGTCGTCGTGGATCGCGTGGTCGTGCGGCCCGATATGGCGTCGCGGCTCGCGGACAGTTTTGAAACCGCGCTCGATCTTGCTGATGGCATCGCGATTGCGGAATTTGCCGATAAACCTCTCTCAGCTGAAAAATCCGGTGGTGCGGAAGGCAAGGCCGCAGGTAAGGACAAGGACACCGGCATCCTTCGTAATAAGAACGAAACGCACGAACGCGTTGTCTTCTCCGCACGCTTTGCTTGTCCCGTGTCCGGTTTCACGATTGACGAGATCGAGCCACGTTTGTTTTCGTTCAACGCGCCTGCGGGTGCTTGTCCCGTGTGTGATGGTCTCGGTACGGAACTGCAATTCGAGCCTGACCTCGTTGTGCCTGACGCAACGCTTTCTCTGGCCGATGGCGCTGTCTACCCATGGGCCAAGACAGGCGCGACGTCACCTTATTACGAGCAAACGCTGGATGCTCTCGCCAAGCACTACGGGGTGTCGATGCGCACACCGTGGGAGCGGCTGCCTAAGCACGTACAGCTAGCCATCCTCTTCGGCTCTGGCGAAGAGGAAATCGCGTTCATCTACGAAGACGGGGTCCGGCGCTACAAAACCGAGAAACCATTTGAGGGCGTCATCGGCAATATCGAGCGGCGCTGGCGGGAGACGGAGTCCGATTGGGTTCGCGAAGAGCTGTCGCGGTATCAAGGCGCGCATCCGTGCGAAGCCTGCGGCGGGTATCGTCTCAAGCCGCAAGCCCTAGCGGTCAAGATCGCTGGACTGCACATCGGTGAGACCGTCGAGATGTCCGTGAAGGCTGCGGATGAGTGGTTCTCGACGCTGCCCGAAAAGCTGACAAAGAAGCAAAACGAAATCGCCGGACGCATTCTCAAGGAGATCACCGAGCGGTTGCGTTTTCTCAATGACGTCGGTCTCGAATATCTCACGCTGTCTCGTAATTCCGGAACTCTATCGGGCGGTGAGAGCCAGCGTATCCGGCTCGCGAGCCAAATTGGTTCCGGACTTACGGGCGTGCTTTATGTCCTCGACGAACCGTCGATCGGCTTGCATCAACGCGATAACGACCGGCTTTTGGTGACGCTGAAACATCTGCGCGATCTGGGCAATACGGTGCTCGTGGTTGAGCATGACGAGGATGCCATCCTCAGCGCCGACCATGTCGTTGATATGGGTCCCGGAGCCGGCGTGCATGGCGGCGAGATCGTTGCACAAGGCACGCCGGATGAAATCAAGGCTTCAAAACCCAGCCTAACCGGCCAGTATCTGACTGGGGTGCGTAACGTCCCCGTACCTTCGGTGAGGCGTCAGCCGCAAAAGGGACGGACGCTTTCCGTCGTCGGTGCGCGTTCCAACAATCTGCAGAACGTCACGGCAGAAATTCCGCTCGGCCTGTTTGTGTGTATCACGGGCGTTTCGGGTGGCGGCAAGTCCACCCTCCTGATCGATACGATTTACAAGGCCGTTGCCCGACGCCTCAACGGCGCGCGAGACAACCCTGGTGAACATGACCGTATCGTTGGCCTCGAACATCTCGACAAGGTGATCGACATCGATCAGTCACCGATTGGGCGGACACCAAGATCGAACCCGGCGACGTATACGGGCGCATTCACACCCATCCGCGAATGGTACGCCAATTTGCCGGAGGCCAAGGCCCGCGGGTACGCGCCTGGCCGCTTTTCCTTCAACGTGAAGGGCGGACGCTGCGAAGCGTGCCAGGGCGACGGCGTTATCAAAATCGAGATGCACTTCCTTCCCGACGTCTACGTCACGTGCGACCAGTGCAACGGCAAGCGCTATAATCGAGAAACGCTTGAAGTGCGCTTCCGCGATAAATCGATTGCCGACGTTCTCGACATGACCGTCGAAGAGGGTGCCGAGTTCTTCAAGGCGGTGCCGTCAATCCGCGACAAGCTCGAGACGCTGACCCGCGTTGGATTGGGCTACATCAGGGTCGGTCAACAGGCGACGACACTATCCGGCGGCGAAGCCCAACGCGTTAAACTCGCCAAGGAACTTTCCAAGCGTGCCACGGGTCGAACGCTTTATATCCTCGACGAGCCTACAACCGGGCTGCATTTCCACGACGTCGCCAAGCTTTTGGAAGTTCTCCATGAACTCGTTGACGCCGGCAACACCGTCGCCGTCATCGAGCACAATCTGGAGGTGATCAAGACTGCGGACTGGATCATCGACCTCGGCCCGGAAGGCGGCGACGGGGGCGGGCGTATCGTCGTAACCGGGACTCCGGAAGTTGTAGCGGCGGAAGATGCGAGTTACACAGGAAGATATCTGAAGGATCTTCTGCAGCGGCGCGGCAAGACACCAGCCAAACCGCCGGATAGCGACGCAAAAAAGCCCGCTCCGAAGCGCAAGACTTCTTCCGGGAGACGGACAAGGCGGCAGGCAGCCGAGTGAGGCGTCAGTGCGTAGATGAGCGAGCATCGGAAAATCACCACGATCGATGCCGCTGGCGAACTTCTCGACTGGTCCATACGCGTTCTGCTCGACTACCATTCTCCTCTGCCGTCGATCGCGCTCGCGACAGCGGCCGATAATATTCTCGCTCACATTGTCCGCGCCAAAGAGGGACATCTTTCCTTAAAGGAAGCGTTGGCGCTCGAACGCCATTCGCATCCGCGCGAAAATCCGGAGCCGATGGACACACTGCGGGATCTCATACGCTATGGGCAACGCGACGACTGGCTTATGGCTGGGCGTGATCTTGAAACCGAAGCCATCGAACTGATCGCCCGTGGCATCATAGACTTGCATGGCCTTGGCGGCACTGTCTCCTACGAAGCCGAACGTTTCCGTCATTGGGTGCTGCAGGCCCGGCCCGAACTTCGTGAGGATGAAGGCTGATCCGGGCTTTACCGTCCGTTTAACTTGCGTCCGGCAAAGAGACGCTTAGCAAGATCGCATTATCCATTGATTCTTATGGACAAAGCTTTTCCATCAGATCACTTCTCAATTTAATAAATCCTCAGAACCCGACATCGTAATCACTTCAGCGTTGTACCCGAGTTGGAGATTAATGATGCGGAAGTTCGCCTGCGCCTATGTCGCGCTCGTCACTTTGGGTTGCGGCGTTTCAGATGCGGCAGAACAGGTTGTCGCGAACGTTGCACCCGGTAGCGGTCTGTCCATTTCAGAGGACCCACCTGCTCCCTCGGGCAAGTCTTCCGCCGAGAGTAATGCGGTTACGGCGGTCATTACTCCGCCAGCGCCAAAGCCAGCGGATATCAAGCCGCTGCCCCCAAGCCTCAAGGTGGCCATCAACCTTTCAAGACAGCGCATGACCGTATCCTCGCATGGCGAAGTCATCCATAGCTGGCCGATCTCGTCGGGCCGCGAAGGCTACCGGACGCCGACGGGCACCTATAAGCCGCAATGGATGACGCGCATGCACTACTCCAAGAAGTATGACAACGCGCCGATGCCGCATTCGGTCTTCTTCCATCACGGCTACGCAATCCACGCGACCTATGCCACGGGCGCTCTTGGCCGCCCGGCTTCCCATGGCTGCATCCGTTTGGCGCCATCGCATGCGAAGACATTTTACAAACTCGTTGAGAAACACGGAAAAGCCCGCACGCGCATCTCGCTAAGTGGCGTTGCCCCGGCCTCTGTCGCGAAACGGCCGAGCACCACGCGGCAGGCTAAATCGACATGGAGTTCTGCCAGTCCCTCCGCCTCAGCCGGCAGGCAGGCACGGCGTTCCGCGTCGCGGCAAGTCTACCGCGCGCCGTCTCAGGGCTACGTTTGGCCCGGCGATCCGACGCCGCGTTACTACAAACCGCGCTACGGCTCCCGAACCTATTCCTACGGGTACTAGAGGGCGATCAGAACGGGTTCCACGTCGGTTCAGACGTAAAGCGGACGTAGCCGACATTGGCGCCGACGCGGAGACCTAAACCGGTTCGGATCGGCGCCATGATCGTCGGTCCGCCCTTCAGTAGGGTGACGCCAACGCCGCCGACCAAATAGGCCGAGCCATCAACGCCGATGTACCTGCGGAACAACTTTGACGGATCGTGCATGTTGTAGATGAGGAACATGGTCCGCGAGGACTCTGCGCCGAAGTCATAGCCGAGCGAGGGACCGTGCCAGTGCACCGTCTGGGTTCCGCCCGTTCGCAGATAAAGCATTCCCTTGCCGTAGCGTAGTCCGGCGAGCAGAGCGCCCCCGCCCTCGGTTCCCAGAACGTAGGCTGTCGGACGCCCCCAGTTCCGGAACGTGTGCTCGATAACTGCTGCCAAGTTCGCAGAGATAGAACCGAAAAAACCACGGCTCGCATCGCGAATTTCTTCAATCGTGTAACCATCATCCGGATTTTCGAAGGCATCCGGTGGAAGTCCCGCCGGCGGCAAATTTTCTTGCGTGTATCCGGGTACACTTGCGTCCGGTCGGCGTTCCAGAAACGCGGTGTCCGGCACACGCGACGTGTCCCCGGCGGACGAGTGGGACGGATCGGATTGCGTTGTCGTGTTCCAGGGCGCCGGTGCCGCGCGCTCCTGCATCTTCGGCGCCGGCGCTTTTTCAGCAGTCCGCTGTTGCGGAGCAGCCCTCGGAGCTGGCTCCTGAGATGGTGCGATCAAAGGCGTACCCGTTTCGCCGCCTGCGACCAGTGGGGCGGAGGGTTTGGCTTTGGCGGGGTTCAACTCCCCATCAATCTTACCCAAAATGTATTTCGACTTTGCCTTCATGACCGCGAGCAATTCCAAGCTCGTGGCCTTTAGTTCGTTGAGCTTGCTACAGTCGGGGGCGACGTTTTCGTCGGTGCTACCAAGTTCATCGACCTTGGCAAGGAGATCGTTGGCTTTCTGATCGAGGCCCGCGATGCGCGCGTCATGCAGATAGTCCATCGCCATCTGCTCGTAGGCGGCATCCGTCCACCCTTTGCGAGCTTTGAGTTGGCGCAGCTTGGCCGACAGTTCCGGCGCGGCAGAGCTATTGTAGGACCGCATCGCCGCACCCGCCTCATCAACCGCTGAGGCGAAATCGTCTCTCGTGCATGTATTGGCGGAGCTCGCGCTCGGCACGATGCACACGAGCGCGAAGATAACGGTGGCGAGCCCGCCGCATACGCCACGCAGCAACTTCTTCATTGCCGTCAACTCTCCCATCCGCGCTCATTATAACGCCGACTTGTACTTAAAAGCGGCGCGGGTCGTCTTGCGCGTTTATTCCCAAGCGACCCCAAAACGCAGTGGAGGGGCCGTCAGTTGCCTGTAATTGTCCGGACCACGCTCGACACCGGGCGGCTCGATGCGGTGGGTCCGGCAAATTCCTTAGCGATCTCCGTATCATACTGTTCCAGCGACACCACTCGATCCTTCGCCGTCAAGTGAACGACGCGATAGCCCTTTTCCTTGAGCTTTTTCAAAAGCTCCGGCATCGCCTTTGCCGTCGACTTCTGGAAATCATGCATCAAGATGATGCCCTTGCCCTGCTTCTCGAGCTTATCGAGAACCGCCTTGATCACGCCCTCGGGCTTACGGTGCTTGAAATCGAACGAATCCAGATCCATCGAAAAAATGGCGATGTTACGCTCAGCTAGGTAGCTGACCATTTCCTTCGGGTCTTGAAGAAACGGGAAACGGAAGAAGGGGGACGGGGCGTCGCCCAGTGCGAACTTCGTTGCGCTTATCCCTTTTTCGATTTCAGCTTTCCCGGCATCCCCCTTCATTTTCCCTTTGGAGAGATTTGCGTGTGACCAAGTATGGGTCCCGATGGTGTGGCCTGCCGCCGCAACTTTTTTCAGGATTTCCGGATGCCAGACGGCGTGTTTTCCGATGATGAAAAAGGTTGCTTTGGTGCAATGGCTGGCCAGGGCGTCGAGAACCGCCGGCGTGGTATTTGGCCATGGTCCGTCGTCAAATGTCAGGACGACTTCACCTGGTTCAAGAAAGTCGTAGATCTTATATTGAGCAAAGCCAAACCCCGGCCCTCCCTGGGTGTCTATTTCGACCGTACGTGAAACGCCAAGCGCTTGGTCATTCCCGGGGCACTGCTCGGCCGAGACTGGAGCAGAAATCGCCAAAGTGGCGGCCATGGAAATTACGGCGGATATGAAAATCTGTCTCACGTCTGGCTCCCAAAATATCGTGGCCGGATAAAATGCTGCCACGTCCCGTGGGGGATAATGCGCCGCGCGACCTAGCGAATTCAAGATGCCCCATGATGGCATACACAGCCAGCGCACTCTTAGTGTTGCAGCAATGCCGTCTATCGCATGCAAGGCGTTGAAAATTTAGGTGGCACCTGTTTCCCACGGAACAGAATGTCGATTGCTGCATTCTTAAGTTCACAGTGGCGAGCGCGTTAGCCCATCGTAACGTTTTGACGAACGGATCGCTGAGCTGGGTACTCGCCGACGCTCCACTTGTTCCCCAGAGCCTGACTGCCCCGAGACCGCGCGTTTCGGGGCATTTTTCGTTTTTTCGCAGCTTTGTACCCAGCCGCGATCTTCGCGCCGGAACATGCGCAACTGCCAGAGCGTTAGGAGATCAAATTCGGGAAACTTGACATCGGAATTTTGAGGGAGAAGCGATCATGGCTCGCATCGTTGGACTCATTGCGAGCAGTCCTGTTGCTCTTGCTACCATTCTTACCGTCTTTTCAACGTCCTCCGCGTCGGCCTGCTTCCGTCACACGTTCGACAAGTGTGCCTCTCAAGAAGCGCAGATCTATAGGCTGAGTTTGGATCGCAAGACTGGCAAAACCGAAATCGAAGAAGTGGTCGACGCACCTCTACCGCGTATGGCTCCGGAACGTTTCCAACAGGTCGTCGACAACGTGAAGACCAAGGACGCGGAAGAAAACAGCAAGGGAAGAAAAACGGCTCCGATTACAGAGGGTTGGGACGCGAAAGTTACCCCAACAAAACCGCGAAAAAAGCCTGTCGCCACCGTGTTTGCGCAGTCTGAGGCCGTAAAGCACACGGTTCGCTAAAGCCTTCCCGATTGGCCGAGGCTACCGGCGTCAGGTCTAGTTGCCGAACAGTAGTTGGAAAAATGATTTCGGCTTCTTGGCCTTTCGGGCTCGACTCGCTGAGCGCGAACGGTGGGACGGGTCAGACGCCCACGGGCCTTCGTTCCAAGGTGCCCAATACGGATCCGAAGACTCTCCACGGTCTTGCTGTCGATAACGAGAAACGGTCGGCTCCTGTCTCACTTGACGCAGCGTGAATTCGTCGGTCACACCATCAACGCTTGCGATCGTCACGCGGCCATTCTCTCCCCACGTCCAGTTGGAGACTTCCTTGCCTTGCCGATGTGGTTCGATAGCCACCACACTATTGGACTTCAAATCGATAATAGCGGCTAATTCGACTTCTTCCGGCTTCTCGCGGCCCTCAATCACGCCGCCATGATAGGTCAGCACACCAATATCGCGGAACGGTGCGTCCTTGAGCTCCCACGACAAAATTCGCGGTTGACCTTCTCCGAGTGGCTCGAGCGGCACCCGGATGTTGGGGTGATTGTCGCTCACAGCGTAAAAACGGCCACTGTTGGCGATCACCTGCCAGCCGAACCCACCAAGTCCTTTAACTGGGGTGTCACTTGCCGAAGCGAGCACAAAACCCAAACGTTGGAGAGAATCGGCCGCGCGTTTGAAGTCAGGTTTGATCGCCAGAGCGCGTCGCAAATGCTCGATAGCTTTCTCTGACCTGCCCTGCGCTTCTTCTGATTCTGCCAATGCCCAGAGGACTTCGGGGTTGTCCTTTTCCAACGCCGCCGCGGCGTCGAGATCACGTTGGGCGATGTCGGGTTGGCCGTTCCGAACATAGGCAAATCCGCGATACGCAAATGCCGTAGCGGAACGCGGATTGAGGCGGATAGCCTCATTAAGATCCGCAAATGCGGCATCGAACGCTTCGGCCATTGTATTCGCCAGCCCACGCGCCTCATACCCGATCGTATCGGAGGGCGCCAACTCGATGACGCGTGTGAAATCCGTGACAGCAGCCGGTGCGTCGCCAATCGCCAGATAGGAATGACCGCGCAATAGATAAGCCTCGGGGTTCGCCACATCGAACGCGATGGCCCGGGAAAGGTCTTCTATGGCTTCGTTGTAGTGGGCAACCTCAATTTTGGCTTCGGCGCGGTTGCGATAGCCTGTCGCGAATCGCGCGTCCGCACCGACGGCCCGCGAAAAGTCGCGGATTGCAGCGTGGGGGCGGTCTTGAGACAGATACGCTTTGCCGCGTCCGGCCAGGGGCGCCGGGCTCGATGGCATCAACTTGATCGCTCGCGTGTAATCGCGGATCGCATCATCGGCGTGACCGAGACGCGACTGGGCTCCGGCACGATTGTTATAGGCCGCAGCATAGCCTGGCGCCAAAGCGATGGCGCGATTGAAATCTTTCAATGCTTCGCCGTGGAGCCCAAGCGCCATCAGAAGATTGCCGCGGTTATTGTAGACCGCTGCATATTCGGGAAATAGGACAACGGCTTTGTTGTAGTCTTCAATCGCCTCGCGTGTCTTACCAAGACGAACATAGGCGACCGCTCGATCGTTCAGCAGAGTTGCCCGCCGGTCGTCGGGAATGTTCTCTTCAGCAAGAATTGCTGTGTAGTGATCAACGGCAGCAACCGAATCGCCACGAGAGAGCGCGATCGCCGCGTCGCGGGCGCGTAATTCGCTTATTTCCGAACGCGCCGGCAAAGCTGAAAACAAGACCGCCACAGCTGCAGATACGACTGCAGCTGTTATCGCCCGCGTCGTCGCGGCCCTTTTTTCAACTGACCTATCGGTATCCGACATTGTCATAAATCGCGGGGTGCTCATCCAGATGGTCACACGTCTGACGAACCGAATGCGTCACGTTGGTTAAGTCGCGACGCGTCTTCAACTTATACAGCTAACACGTCCCGCCCGTCGATGTGTGACCGAGCTGCGGCAATCAGCATGTGCGTTTCGCTTCATAACACGTACCGCTCCAGCACTTTCGGTAGAACCTCCGGTAAATCTTCTGAGATCAGTCCGGGTCCGAACATATTGGCGCATTCGCCGTGGAGCCAAACGGCGGCACACGCAGCCTCGAACGCGGGCATGTGTTGCGCCAGAAGACCGGTCACGAATCCCGCCAACACATCGCCGGAGCCTGCTGTCGCCAACCACGGAGGCGCGTTTTCATTGATCGCAGCGCGTCCATCAGGCGCCGCAACGACGGTATCAGGTCCTTTGAGGATGATCAGCGCGCCGCTCAATACGGCTGCGCGGCGCGCGCGCTCTAGCTTGGAGACAACAGTCTGCGCCTTGTCAAAGAGGCGCGTAAACTCGCCTTCGTGCGGCGTCATGACGGTTGCCAAGCCGGGCCGACGTCGCCGGATCTGGTCGAAAAAGGCTACACGAAGATTAGAAAACGAAGTCAATGCGTCGGCATCGAGCACGACGCTCGCCTGCGACACGAGCGCAAGCTCCACAGTGCGCCTCGTTTGCTCCGAGACGCTCGCGCCGGGTCCAATCAGCACGGCATTGCGGCGGGTATCTGCCAGAACATCCGCGAAGCCGTCGGGAAACTCCGTTGGAATCAGCATAACGGACGTTAGATGCGCGGCATTGACGGCAATCGCGTCAGGCGGGCTCGCGACAGTGACGAGCCCTGCGCCGATGCGGAGCGCGCCCCGCGCGCCCAGGCGCGCTGCCCCGGTTGCATGCGCCTGCCCCGAAACGACGACGGCGTGTCCGCGAGAATATTTGTGTCCGCCCGGTTTCGGCCGCGGAAAAACGTGCGCCCAGAGATCGGGAGCGTTGGCAAACGCCTGGGGTTTAATCTCCTCCAGAACGTCGCTTGGAGTTCCGATGTCTGCGACGCTTGTCTCCCCGCAAAGGCTACGACCCGGCTCAAGCAAATGGCCGGGCTTACGGCGAAAAAACGTTACGGTTTCCGTTGCCTGGACCGTGCCCTCGAAAGCGCGTCCTGATCCGCCATCGAGGCCAGTGGGAACGTCTACGGCGACGACGGGTAGAGTGACGGAATTCATCGCGCCGGTCACCTCGGCGACTTCTTGTGTTAGGGGTCGGGCGAGACCGGAACCGAAGATCGCGTCTATAACGAGCCCAGCTCCTTCGAGAATCTGAGGCCCCCAGGGTTCGACATTTCCCTCCCAGCGCTGCGCCATCACTGCCGCGTCGCCGTGCAGGCGATCCCTGCTCCCCAACAACGCCACGCGCACCTCATAGCCGCGCTCGCGCAGCAAACGCGCGGCTACAAACCCATCTCCGCCGTTGTTCCCAGGTCCGCAGAAAACGCCGATCGGTGCGCCTGCGGCCAGCCGCTCTGCAGCGTCCGCCACCGCCCGACCTGCTTTTTCCATCAGGGCCGTTCCTGGCACTCCGCGTTCGATGGCAAGCCGATCCGCCTCCGCCATTTCGGAGTTGGTCAGTAATTCGAGGCCTTGGTGCATTGAGAACCAGCTCCTTTTGTGGTGGATCTTCTCGTCAGATATTTCAATCCGATCGTTTTTTGAGCAGAACGGCTAATTATTGTGCAATCAAATAACGGCATTCTGCTCTAAATTTCGCCGCTCCGTCGTTACGCGATTGTTTTCTAATGACTTTATATGTCACTCACGAACTGGCATGCCGCGTGCTAACCAAGGCGGGTCTACCGTCCGCGTTCACGCTGACAGGCAGATGAAGGGAAGTCCGAGGAAATCATGAAAAAGATCGAAGCCATTATCAAACCGTTCAAGCTCGACGAAGTGAAGGAAGCTTTGCAGGAAATCGGCCTGCAGGGCATCACGGTAATCGAGGCCAAGGGCTTCGGACGGCAGAAGGGCCACACCGAGCTCTACAGAGGTGCCGAATACGTCGTCGACTTCCTTCCTAAAGTGAAGGTGGAAGTTGTGCTTGCTGACGAGATGCTGGACAAAGCGGTGGAAGCCATCCAGAAAGCCGCGAAAACTGGCCGCATCGGCGACGGGAAGATTTTTGTTTCCGCGATCGAGGAAGCTATACGCATTCGTACCGGCGAGACCGGCGCGGAAGCCATTTAGTAGCGCCTCGAGGTGCCCCGCCAATAGCGGGGCCAGACTTCAAATCAATGACCTAAAACTAGCCGCTCACAGGGGAGCCGATATGAAGACCGCAGGTGATGTAATTCAGTTACTCAAAGACAAGGACGTCAAGTTCGTAGACTTCCGGTTCTCGGATACGAGGGGCAAGATGCAGCACGTGACCGCCGATGTATCATGCATCGATGAAAGCGTGTTTACGGATGGCTATGCTTTCGACGGCTCCTCCATTGCAGGTTGGAAGGGCATCGAAGCCTCCGACATGCTTCTTATTGCAGACCCAACCTCTGCCCATGTCGATCCCTTCTTCGCCCAGACGACGCTGGCGGTCTTCTGCGACGTACTCGAACCCTCCACGGGCGAGCCTTATGAGCGCGACCCTCGCTCTATTACAAAGAAGGCCGAAGCCTACATGATGTCGACCGGCGTTGGTGACGCCGTCTACTTCGGTCCGGAAGCCGAATTCTTCATGTTCGATGACGTGCGCTTCACCGCCGATCCTTACAACACCGGATTCCGCGTAGACTCCACCGAATTGCCGTCAAACTCTGGCACTGAATATGAAATGGGCAACCTCGGACACCGTCCACGCATGAAGGGTGGCTACTTCCCGGTACCTCCCATCGACAGCGGACAGGACATTCGTTCTGAAATGCTCTCTGTCATGGCCGAAATGGGCGTGAAGGTTGAGAAGCATCACCATGAAGTTGCTTCGGCTCAGCACGAGCTCGGCATCCAGTTTGCGCCGATCGTTACGATCGCTGACCATCTGCAGATCTATAAGTATGCAATCCACAACGTGGCGCAGGCTTATGGCAAGACTGCCACCTTTATGCCGAAGCCTGTCTTCGGCGACAACGGCTCGGGCATGCACGTGCACCAGTCGATCTGGAAGAATGGATCGCCGGTGTTCGCAGGAGACAAGTATGCAGATCTCTCCGAGACCTGCCTGTTCTATATCGGCGGTGTCCTGAAGCACGCCAAGGCGCTGAACGCGTTCACGAACCCGTCGACCAACTCTTACAAGCGATTGGTTCCAGGCTACGAGGCTCCTGTGCTGCTGGCCTACTCGGCTCGCAACCGCTCCGCTTCATGCCGCATCCCCTACACCACCAGCCCGAAGGCAAAGCGCATCGAAATCCGCTTCCCGGATCCGACCGCGAACCCCTACCTTTCATTCGCTGCGTTGCTCATGGCTGGCCTCGACGGCATTCAGAACAAGATCCATCCGGGCGATGCGATGGATAAGAACCTGTATGACCTGCCACCTGCCGAACTGGCGAACATCCCGACGGTTTGCGGCAGCCTACGCGAAGCTCTGGACAGCCTCGACAAGGACCGCGCCTTCCTCAAGATGGGCAACGTGTTCACGGACGATACCATCGACGCTTACATCGAGCTGAAGATGGAAGAGAACATGCGTTACGAGATGACGCCGCATCCCGTCGAGTACGACATGTACTACTCTGTTTAATTCGACCAACTTCGTCTTTCGAGACGCCAACGGCCCGGGAGCAATTCCGGGCCGTTTGATTTTCAGGCGAATGGAGTGACGGAACCAGCCGACATCAGATGTAGATGAGGATGAGCAGTAGCGCGCCACAAGCGCAGATATAGCCGAAGTGGCCCATGTTCTCGTTCAGCCATTTCACTACGCGGCGAGGGATCTCTATCCAGCAAATCTTGGCCAACTGACACAGGGCGACCCCACCCAAAACGCCCGCGATAAACGATATCGGATCAATGTGTAGCTGAAATCCGTTTTGGGCGAGTTGTCGGCCGATGGCATCTGCCGAGTCCGGCTGAGAGAGCCCCGTTGAAAGAAAAGTTCCAGCAATCAGAACACCGGCGAAAATCGATAAGATACCGAGAACGCGCTCCATATCCTGCCTCGCAAAAATCTCCCCAAAACTCCAAGACTTGAGCCGCAGATCACCCTGTCAATCGGTCCACGGAAAGTCGGCGTTCGAGTAGTTTAATGCTTCAGATTTCAATACCGGGTTAACCACGACGAAGATCGCCAGTGACGGTTTTCGAAAAAATGAAAAATCAAAACTCTCGGGTCTTGCGAGGCTCCCTCGGCATTGACACATAGATAATACGAGCGCAAGATTAGCGTCTCGAACAGAAGGAGGTTTAAGAAAATGCTCCCACCTGGTCAGATTATCGCCGCGCAACTTCTCGCCCAAACACAGTAGTTTCGCGTGGCGTCTCAATAATCAAAATTTGAAATCTATGATCGAATAAGGTTTGTCTCTGCACGCTCTATCGTAGAGCTTTGCGACAGCATCGTGGGAGAAGGATTCGATGCGAACGTCCAACGATGGGCGAAGGCGCAGGGGCTCCGATCCAGCAAGCTGAGATGATCCGAATTCGAAAATGACCTGAAGTGTTCTGGTCGGACGCCCAAGGAGGATAGGACCAACTGGCGTGCGAGGTCGGCACCGCGTCAAACACCGAACGGAAACCGCGCTTAGTCGTGGTGCGGTTAGGCCCGGCAAACCGAACCCGCAATGCTTCATGTCCACCCCACCGCTGAAAGGTGCGCCCAAAACCGACACGGTTGAGCCCGGGGGTTTTTAACCCACCGGGCTCTGTCTTGCTTGCGATGATCCTCAGTCAGCAAAGCCCGAATGCTCACACCGCTTCGAGCGCTTGCTCCAGATCCGCGATAATATCAGCCTTGTCTTCGATGCCGATTGAGAGCCGCACGACATCGTCGCCAGCCCCAGCAGCAGCGCGCTGCTCGTCCGTAAGCTGGCGATGCGTAGTCGAAGCTGGATGGATCACAAGGCTGCGGGTATCGCCAATGTTTGCGAGGTGGCTGAACATCTTCAGCCCCGCAACAAACTTCACGCCAGCCTCGTAACCGCCTGCCAGCCCAAACGTGAAGACGGCTCCCGCCCCCTTGGGACAGATCTTGTGGTGTAGGGAGTGGTACTTGTTGCCGGGCAACCCCGCGTAGTTCACCCACTCCACTTTCGGATGGCGTTGCAGCCAGTCTGCGACTGCAAGGGTATTCTCGCAATGGCGCTGCATGCGCAGAGGCAAAGTCTCTATCCCTGTTAGAATGAGAAACGCATTCATTGGAGAGATCGCCGGACCCAGATCCCGCAATCCCATTACGCGTGCCGCTATGGCAAAGGCAAAGTCGCCGAATGTCTCGGCGAGGCGCATGCCATTGTATGAGGGATTTGGCTCAACCAGCGTCGCATAACGATGACGGCTTCCCAGCCAGTCATAGGTTCCACAGTCGACGAGCGCGCCACCGATTGAGTTCCCGTGGCCGCCCATAAACTTCGTGAGTGAGTGGATGATGATATCTGCGCCGTGTTCCTTGGGGCGGCACAAGTATGGGGTCGCCAAAGTGTTGTCGACAATGAACGGCACTCCAGCTTTCTTTGCGACCGCCGCAATGGCCGGGAGATCGACGATGATCCCGCCTGGATTTGCAATTGACTCGCAGAAGATCGCTTTTGTCTTAGGCGTTACAGCCGCCGCAAAACTCGCGGGGTCCGTAGCATCAGCCCAAACCACGTTCCATCCAAACTTTTTGAAGGCGTGATTGAATTGGTTGACGGAGCCGCCGTAAAGCTGCCGGCCAGCGATGAACTCATCACCCGGCTCTAGCAACGTTTGAAACGTGAGAAGCTGCGCAGCGTGACCTGATGCAACGGCCAGCGCGGCTGTACTATCCTCCAACGCAGCAATGCGGGCCTCCAGCACAGCTTGTGTTGGATTCATAATCCGCGTGTAGATGTTGCCGAAGACCTCAAGGCCAAACAATGCCGCGGCATGCTCGGCATCATTGAATACGTAGGACGTCGTCTGATAGATCGGCGTCGCTCGTGCACCTGTTGAGGGATCTGGTGCGGCGCCGGCATGTACGGCCAGCGTCGCGAATTTGGGGGCGCCTTGATCTTGCGTCATTGCGAATCCTAGTTGGTATGGACTGATACCAATGGATATACGCGAGGCACCGAACGACGGGAATACCGCAGGAAACCCTGGAACGTAGTCGGTGAGCAGATCAGGCCTTCGCCGTTTGCTTTACCCGTCCACACGTCCAGCGTGCTACGCGCCAATTGGGGTGGCCTTCTTGCCACCTAGCAATTTCGCTCTGCCCATGAAGCATGCACTGATACGGCGTGATGCTCCCAGCCATGTAACTTAGGTTTACATCTTTGCAATTCGCGGGTTCAGCGATCAAACAGACCGATAGTACAATCTCTATCATGGTTATGCTCCATAAGTCTCGATGGACCGGCGGCTATAGCCGGGCACATTCCACTTAGGCGCACTTCCCAACCTGGATTTTTTTGTTATCTCTTCTCGCCAATATTTTCAGGTTAACTTTGCAACGACATACTAGACAAGATAGAAACTTAGGCAGGATCTGGTTATCCGCTAGGCATTATCTGTGATTCGGCGATGTTCCTTTTCGGTCAATCACGATAATTGATGCTTTTACATCACTTATTGGTGCTTTTGCGCGACGCTTAGTTTATATGGTCGCATCTGAGCTGCTCGAAAGTTAGCCATCACTTTTCGAGAAACATGGGAAAAATTCCCGATGACACTCTTCTGAAGCAGTTTCTTCGGCCCGGATCGGTATCGAGTTATGAGTCGTGCATGACGGTATTTCTTCGTCCGCGCTTGCGCGGTATGGTACTTCTCAGACATCGTTCGAACTGGATCTTCATGTAAGTAGACGTGGCATGGCCGGTTCACCTGTCTCCAAGCCTCAGATTGACACGCTGTTCGCTGGTCTTCTGGCGGGCCGGGATTTTTTCGGACCCGATAAGATCGCGGTTGAGGATTCTGAGGGGCAAAAACTCAGCTACAGTCGCCTTGTTCTCGCCAGCCTGATTCTGGGACGGCGACTGTGTAAAGGCTCTCGTCAGGGCGAAGCCATCGGGATTTTGCTCCCCAACGTTTCCGGCTTTCTCATTACGTTATTCGGCCTGAACGCCTTTGGACGGGTTGCAGCGATTCTCAATTACACATCGGGTTCGCGCAATCTGACATCAGCTGCCCAGACGGCTCTTATACGGACTGTCGTTACATCGCGCCGGTTCGTAGAGATGGCCAAACTTGAACCCGTTATCGAGGCGATAAGCGAAACGCGGACCGGCAGCGGCCAGATGGTGCGCATCGTCTATCTTGAGGACGTGAAAAAAAGTATCGGCCTCTTCGATAAAGCTCTTGGGGCGATGCGTAGTCTGTATGCTGGGTGGTTTCATCAAGGGCAAGGCAGTGGTCCCTCAAAAGCTGCCGCGGTACTCTTTACGTCCGGCACTGAGGGGTTGCCGAAAGGCGTCGTCCTGACCAACGCCAACCTGATGGCCAACTCTCGCCAAATGTTCGCGCATGCGGATGGAGTGCTTTCGACGGCCGATGTCGTGCTCAACCCACTGCCCATGTTTCATTCTTTTGGCCTCACGGCGGCGACGCTCATGCCGCTGCTCAACGGTTTGAAAGTCGTATTGTATCCAAATCCATTGCAGTATCGGCAAGTGGCGCGCGCCATTCACGCGAGCCGCGCTACCGTTCTGATGGCCACGGATACCTTCCTGCTGGGGTATGCGCGCGCGGCAGAACCAGGAGAGCTGGATAGCATCCGTTTAGTTGTTGCTGGGGCGGAACCCGTCAAGGAGGAAACGCGTCGCCGGTGGGCTGCTTTCGGAACTGAGATTTTGGAAGGGTATGGCGCAACTGAATGCGCGCCCGTTATCGCGTTCAACGTACCTGCTACCAATCGTTTCGGCACCGTTGGGCGGGCGTTGCCGGAAATTGAAACCAACCTCGTGCCGGTACCGGGACTTGCCGACGGAGGACGGCTGCGAATTCGTGGTCCCAATGTCATGGCTGGATATTTAGCCGCCGAAAATCCGGGTGTTGTTGTTCCTCCCGAAGGCGGATGGCATGACACCGGAGATATCGTCAGGATAGATGACGATGGCTTTATATCGATCCAGGGCCGCGCGCGGCGATTTGCGAAGATCGGCGGCGAAATGGTTTCGCTCGCTGCGATCGAACTCCTAGCACAGGGGCTATGGCCGGAATCGCAGCACGTCGTGGTGAGCCTGGCGGATGTCCGGAAGGGCGAACAGCTTGTGCTGGTTACGGACGCTCGGGAAAGTTCCGCCGAAAAGTTGCGTGCTTGCGCACGGGAGCAGGGCTTTCCGGAGTTGTGGGTGCCCAAGATGATTTTGGTCGTCCCGGCGATCCCCGTTCTGGCTACAGGCAAGGTAGATCTCCCAGCCACAATCGCCATGGTACATCAATGGCGCGATGTCTCCTGAGGGTGTCGTCATAAATGCATTGTTTGGTAGATTCAGGGATCGTGATCAGGCAGCAACGGCGCTCTGCGAAACGCACAGAAACGCTTTCGGCCTATTGACCAGAAACCCAACCTCTTCCATCAAAAGCCTATAGTTAACCCTCGGGGTTCAGCAGTGCCCCAGGATGCGTTTGAAGGCCGGTGTTGGCCTTTTCTTTGGGGCATTTGTCATGAGCATGGGTTCGATTCCCGAACAAGCCGCCGAGGCTGGTTTCGGGGCACCTAAATTCGGTCTCGTGTGGGCGCTTAAGCGCGCCCTTCTTGGTATTATTATTTTAGTTGTTTCTCTTGGCAGTCTAGCGTGGCTGACGCATGCCGCCATCGATCCGAATCTTGAAGAGGCTGACGGCCTTATCCCGACGATCGGACGCGTCGTTGGTAATTTTTGAACCTGCCCCGCGATCGCAGGCCTAATACTTTCGAATAGCAGCCGGTTGCGTTTTGCTGTGCTTGCACAGTGTGCCACCTGGTTTCATCGCCTTTGAATGTGTGCGTCGGGAGATGCCTTGTTTCCTTGAAACCGGCTCAATACGAGCGCATGTCCAGTCTTTACCGCGCACACGACATTTATTCAGATCTGCGAAACCCTTCGCACTGCAGGGCGGCCGCGCAGTACCGCAAGTGGCTTGATCAGCCCAGCGGTTCACATAAGATCATCATTTGCCTCCGTTTATCGTGACGGCGGCGCACGCCGGTGGTCCAGCCGGCTGTCGAGGGATACAAATGTCGGAACAAGGTAAAACGTTTCCCGAGTTCTACATTACCTCACCCCAGCCCTGCCCTTACCTGCCTGGCCGGCTGGAGCGGAAGCTTTTCACGCATCTCACTCGCGATAAATCGCCAGGCCTGATCGACAATCTCTTGAAGGGCGGTTTCCGGCGCAGTCAGAATATCGCCTACATGCCTTACTGTGACGGCTGCAATGCATGTGTTTCCGTGCGCGTCCTGGTCGATGAATTTGCTCAGGGCCGTTCGATGCGGCGCATCGTAGACCGCAACCGCGACCTCGCTTCTCGTTGCGTTGCACCGGTTTCTACGAGCGAGCAATACCGCTTGTTCCGGCAGTACATCGATACGCGACATGGCGATGGAGGGATGGCTGACATGACCGTCCTCGACTACGCGATGATGGTCGAGGACAGCGTTGTTGACACGTTCTGCACGGAGTATCGCCTCAAGCCCGAGGATCCTCTCAGTTCAACTCAAGTGTCCGACTGGCCGTTGATGGCTATGGCACTTTGTGACCGGCTGTCTGACGGGATTTCTATGGTGTATAGCTACTTTGATCCTGACGCACAGAGCCGCAGTCTCGGCTCCTACATGATCCTCGATCACATCGATCGGGCCCGGCGTCTTGGCCTACCTTATCTTTATCTCGGGTACTGGATCGCAGGGTCTCGGAAGATGTCTTACAAAATGCGTTTCCAGCCGCAGGAGCATCTCACGCCCCAGGGATGGCTTCCCTTATCGCCCCGCCGCTAATCCATAAGCCTCTACCGTCTCACAGACATTTCCAGCCTCAACCTATTGTGAACAAGAAAAAGGCGTTCTCGCCCTTTTCTCGATACAGACGGTCTGTTCGTATTGGCGCGCATCGTTTGCCGGTGAACCATTCCGGTCTATCGCGCGTTGACGCATGACGTCGGCGCTTAGCCTCCCAATCCGTTCATAGCTACTCCAAGAAGGGACTTTTTTTCATGCCAGCGTCCCCCGAGGATTCGGCGCAACGCCATCGCATTTCCGATACGTCCGTCTCCCTAGGAGAACGGCTTCACGCAAGCCGAGAGCTCTCCCTCACATTGGCCCGGCCACTCACGGACGAAGATCAGACTGTGCAGGCCATGGATGATGCCAGCCCGACGAAATGGCATCTCGCGCATACGACTTGGTTTTATGAAGCGTTTGTGTTGCGCAACCACATGCCAGGCTACCAGCCATTTTCCGATCGGTTTGAGTACTGCTTCAATTCCTACTACGAAACGCAAGGCCCCCGACATCCTCGTGCGCACCGCGGATTGCTGACCCGCCCCTCGGCGGAAGAAGTTCGCCGCTATCGAAGCCATGTCGATGAAGCGCTCATGGGGCTTATGAGTGACGAAGGCTCTCTTGCCCCCGAAGTTAAGGAATTGATCGAGCTCGGAATCAATCACGAGCAACAGCACCAAGAATTGCTCTTAACTGACATCCTCAGCCTTTTCGCGGCTCAGCCTCTGCGTCCCGCTTATCAACCTCTGACGCTCGTAACAGAAGCCAACAGTCTCGCCTCAGAGACACGTTGGATTTCTTTCGAGGGTGGCATCAAAGAGGTGGGCCATGACGGGCAGAGTTTCTCCTACGATAACGAACTGCCCCGCCACGACGAACTGATCCGTCCATTCAAGCTTGCGCATCGCTGTGTCAGTAACAGCGAATGGCTCGAATTCATCGAGGATGGCGGCTACGTTAACCCGCTCTTATGGCTTGCGGACGGCTGGGGCGCAGTCAAATCAAATGGCTGGCAGGCACCTGGCTACTGGGAGGAAACGGCTGACGGCTGGCGGCAAATGACTCTGCACGGTCTCGTCCCACTCAATCCAGCGGCACCCGTAAGTCACGTCAGCTATTATGAGGCTGATGCTTTCGCTCGCTGGGCAGGAAAGCGCCTCCCGAGCGAATTTGAATGGGAGCACGCTGCGCAGACAACCGATGCCGCAAACAATCCCGCTAATACGCTTGGTAGCGGCACGCTTCGCCCTTGCCCGGCTAGTGCCGATGCTCCGGTGGACCGCGTCCAACAAATGATGGGCGACGTGTGGGAGTGGACGGGGAGCGCTTACCTACCTTACCCGGGCTACCGTCCGCCGCCCGGTGCTGTTGGCGAATACAATGGCAAGTTCATGTGCTCGCAGCACGTGCTGCGCGGCGCATCATGCGTTACGCCTGACGGGCATTCGCGCATTACGTATCGCAATTTCTTTTACCCCCACCAGCGTTGGCAATTCATGGGCCTAAGGCTCGCGGAGGATGCGTGATAATGTTTGAAGAGATCGACGACAATCTCCAGGATGATTTCGAGGTTTCATCAACCCAGCGCGATAATGATTTCGCGCAGGCGCTGCTCGCCGGATTGTCCAAGAAGAAGAAATCGATTCCCTGCCGCTTCTTTTACGATGGGCGTGGCAGCGAGTTGTTCGAGGAAATCACGCGGCAGCCCGAATACTATCCGACGCGGACGGAGACCGCGATTTTACGCGCCTGCGCGCCCGAGATTGCGCAAGGCACACCATCGGGTGCGGTCCTTATCGAGTTTGGATCGGGTTCGAGCCTCAAGACCGAACTCCTGCTAACGGCACTCGATAAACTTCACGCGTATGTGCCGATCGATATTTCACATGATGCGTTGGCGGAAGCGAAAGCCCGGCTTTCCAAAAAATTCCCGCGTATCGCTGTTCGCCCGATTGCAGCCGACTTCAGCCGTCCTGTGAAACTTGATCCGGATCTGGCGAAGCGCTCTCTGCTCGGCTTCTTCCCAGGCTCTACGATCGGTAATCTGGAGCCTGACGCTGCGATCGACCTTCTCAAAACAATGCGCCGCGTTCTTTCACCTGAGGGTCGACTGATCATCGGGGCGGATCTCCGGAAAGACGAAAAGCGCTTGCTCGCAGCCTATAACGATGAGGCCGGCGTCACAGCGGCGTTCAACCGCAACGTCCTGGTGCACGCTAATCGAGCTCTTGGCACGCACTTCGATCCTGATCGTTTTGAGCATTCTGCCACCTACGACTCTGAACATGGCCGCATCGACATGCACCTCGTCAGCGCACGTTCTCAGACGGTGCGTGTTTTAGGGCACGACATTCATTTCAAAAAGGGCGAACGCATCCATACGGAGCATTCGCACAAATATACGATTGAAGGGTTCCAGGCGTTGGCTCGGAAAGCAGGATGGTCCCCCGATAAGGTTTGGACGGACCCCGACCGACTCTTTTCGGTGCACGAACTGCGCTGTCCCTAATCGCGCTGCGCTACGAACGCAAACAGCAGAGCCCAACGTTTTCCGTCGGGCTCTGCCTATTTTTGGTGTCGATCACCGCGAGCTAGAGGCGATGATCTGCTGCAAGGCGTCGGCGTCGCGACGCAGCCTGTTCAAGGTCGCAGCTTCCGCCGAGAGCCCTATCACGCCCTTCGCCGTCACGTAGGGCCGCCAGATCCTTTCCCACCGCTCGGGCGAGATAACGAACTCGTCGCCCACCCCGAGCATGGCATGCGGGTCTGCCGGTTGGACCGCGAGCCACTCCAAGACGGCACGCCAGATCTGCTCAGAGACCCGGGTGTTTCCCGGCCCCTGAAGCTGAACGATGGCATAGCCACCCCCAGGCGTGCCCCGTGGTCGAATCTCAACCGTAGCCACGCGCTTATCCTGGACGCGAACCGAGAGGATCGTGCAGACACCCTGTGCCACTAGCGCGGCATAAGTCGCCACGCAGTGGTTCATGATACTGCCCTCTTGGTGCAGCTGGGCCGCCGTGCGAAGCGGTACCACGCGATAGCCATTTGGCACCCGCTGACGGCTGTAACGCCCAGGACCACGCCGTCTGATACGCGGAGCCTCGAAGCACGCCACGATCTTTTCGATCCATGCGATCGTGGCGGTCGCAGCGACGCTGAACGGCATGCGACGGTTCCACGGTTCATCGATCAACTCGCGTGCCGCGCCTTCCTCGACACCGGAGTACCAAGCGTAAGCGGCAAGCGGCAGGAGCGGAAATCCGAGGCCCAGTTCGCGCTGGAAGAACTTCTGGCTGGCCAGCCACATGGCGAACTCGGAGTTCGCCGCGCAATGACCAAACTGCACCCACTGCAACCAACGCCTAGCCGCTTCCGGGTTCTTCGGCACGAGTTGCGCCATGCGTCCCTCGAAATTCGAACCCACCGGCAAGGCGTTCAACGGCTGCGCCAGAACTTCCGGAGGCAGACGCCGTGCCCAATACGGTACGCCCAGCACACGAGAGACCTCACGCAGGCTCTCACCGTCCTTGGCCATACGCGTAGCCGTTCCCCTGGCGCTCGCATTGAGCTCAGGAGAGACGATCGCCACCACCGCCGCGGGGAAGCTCGTCACGAGGTCCGCGAGGCGGGGAGACAGGCCAGCGTATTGGCGCACACGACGGCGAAAGCTCGGGTGGTATCGCCGGATCTGCCGTTCAATGGCTTCGTTCTTTTGAAGCGTCTGTGCCATGGTCTTTAAGTCCTGCTGCATCAGACGCACGTGCAATGGCGCAGCCGGAAACGCTCAGGGCTTAGATGAGGCCCTTCGTGGTTCAGGTTTGGCCGTGCTTCCTCTCGGAAAACCGGTGTCCACTTTTCCGGAAGCACTCTGGCCAAATCAGCCGGAAATCACGTACGTCGTACCTGCTCGCGCTCCACGCTCATGCGGGGAACGTGCCTGTCGTCATCGAAGGCAACGAAGTTCGGCTCAGAAGCCGAGGTCGAGCGTTGGCAAATAATCGCCAATGACGCGCGCAAGCTGCCACGCGCCAATTACTGGCGTGTCGAGTAAATCTCGTTGGGCTTCGCGCATGGGGTTCTCACAACAGTAGAAAAAATGATTGGCAATGGCGCGGGCTTCTAAACAGAGAAGTCGGCAAAGTAAAGGCCGTAGGGTGAGAAATTATTCAGAGGCGCGTTTAACGCAGCTCCGTGTCGGCTATTTCTTCAAAGCTGTCTCAAGTTTTGAGAACATGTATTTCCATTTTTCGGTCTGCGTTTCGACCAGCACCGTCATCCTGGCTTTGAGTTCGGAAAGCACTGCGCAATCGGGCGTGCTCGCTTCTGCGCCTTCCTGCCCCAACGTCGCGATCGCCGCGAGCAGATCCTGCGATTTTGTATCGTAGACCGCAATGGTGTCGTCGCGAACGAACGGTGCGGCTGCGACCATGAACTGATCATGATCCCACCCGTTTTTCTCTTTCAGCTCGCGTAGCTTTTCCTGAAATACAGGCCGATTTGCATTGTTCAGATCGCGCAGGGCGGAAGCGGCGTCATCAACCACAGCTTCAAAATCACCGCGCGCGCAATTCGTCTCCTGAGCCTGTGCCGGGGTCCGGACAAGCATCAAAAATAACGCAAAAAGGATGAGTGCCCACTTCCCCATCAGGGGTCTTTCCCAGCCTATCAATGCCCAATCGAACGATACCCATGACTTAGTTGTGAGCCAAGTTCAAGGCATGGGACGCGGCTGTTCCAGCAGATGGGTGTTGAAAGCCACACCGCTGCGGTATTCAAGTGACGCCTACCGGAAGAGCGCCCGGCAGGCATTTGGTACGCCAGGCATCCGGACGGACTGGCTTTGTTGCGCCGTGCTTCTTATCGGAAAACCGGTTCTCACTTTTGCGGAAGCACGCTAGCCGAACGCTGGACCGAAGGAGTTGGACCGCGGGAATCTCGGCGGCACCGTGCGGCCAGCCTGCGCCCGCGCCCCGACCCAATCAGCGAGATCATCCAGCGACATCGTGAACGTGCGGTTGGCGCTGTCGACCCAGGTCAGGCCCGTCTCGGCATCGAAAGCCTTAACATCTGAAAGACCACCATCACGGAACCGCTGCAGGATCACGCCCTTGCCGCGCGTCATCTCATTGACTTCCTGCGTCTCAAAAATGAGAAGCCTGCGGTTATCTCCAACCGTTGCAATTCGGTCGCCTTCGACAGGAACAACAAGCTTCGCCTCATCCGGCTCGCTGACATTCAGCACCTGCTTGCCCTTGCGGGTTGCGGCGACGACTTCATCCTCGGGCACAATGAATCCGTAACCCGCCGTAGACGCGACGAGCAAACGGCGTCCCGGCTGATAGACAAACGCAGTGACGATGTCGTGATTATCCTCAAAATCGACCATAAGACGGACCGGCTCACCGTGTCCGCGTCCGCCGGGCAACTGGCTTGCTTCCAGCGTGAAGAATTTACCGTTGGTCGCGAACATCAAAATCTTGTCGGTGGTGTGCGCGTGGAAGGCCCGCTTGAGCTTATCGCCCTGCTTGAAGTCCAGCTTACTCAGGTCGTCAACATGGCCCTTCAGAGTCCGCACCCAGCCCTTTTCGCTGAGGATGACGGTGACGGGCTCCTTCTCGACAAACGCCTGATCCAGATCGACCTCAATGGTGGGCGTTTCCGCGAACGAAGAGCGCCGACGTCCGAGGTCAGTTTTTTTCGAATAGCGCTCGCGCGTCTCCTTGATCTCTTCGGCAACTTTGGTCCACTGCAGATCTTCTGAGGCGAGCAACGCCTTTAGGCTATCGCGTTCCGCCGACAGCTTGTCGTGCTCGGCACGGATCTGGATTTCTTCAAGCTTGGAGAGAGCCCGCAAGCGGAGGTTCAGAATGGCTTCGGCCTGCACATCGGTAAGCTCGAAGGTCTCGATCAGTTTCGCCTTCGGTTGGTCCTCGAAGCGAACGATACGGATGACCTCGTCGATGTTCAGGAATGCGATCAGATAGCCCGCGAGTACCTCGAGGCGGTGCTCGATCTTCTGCAAGCGATGGTTCGACCGCCGGACCAACACTTCAATGCGATGTTCAAGCCATTGCCAGAGCACATCGCGCAAGGACAGAACGTTGGGAATCTGTCCGCCGGACAGAACGTTCATGTTGAGCCCGAAGCGGATTTCGAGCTCGGTGAGCTTGAACAGGCTCTCCATAAGCAGGATGTGATCCACCGTGCGGGTTTTGGGCTCCAGCACGAGCCTGATCTCTTCCGCCGACTCGTCACGCACATCGCCCAAGAGCGGCAGCTTGCGCTCACTCATCAGTTCGGCAATTCGCTCCACGAGCTTCGACTTCTGAACCTGGTAGGGCACCTCTGTAATGACGATCTGATAGCCGCCGCGGCCGAGGTCTTCTCGCTCCCACTTGGCGCGCAGCCGGAACCCACCCCGTCCCGTGCGATAGGCCTCAAGAATCTGCTCACGAGGCTCGACTATGACGCCACCCGTCGGGAAGTCGGGTCCTGGAATATACTCGACGAGCTTCTCGATCGTGGCGTTGGGATGCTTGATCAGATGCAGGAGTGCGTTGCAGAGTTCCTCGGCATTGTGCGGAGGAATGTTGGTCGCCATGCCCACAGCAATTCCGGAGGAGCCGTTCGCGAGCAAATTGGGGAACGCAGCCGGGAGAACGACGGGTTCATTATTCGTGCCGTCGTAGGTCGGACGGAAATCAACCGTATCGTCATCGATGCCGTCCAGCAGCAGCGTTGCGGTCTCGGTCAGACGGCTCTCGGTGTAACGCATCGCCGCCGCGTTATCGCCGTCTATATTGCCGAAGTTGCCCTGGCCGTCGACCATCGGGTAGCGCACGGCAAAGTCCTGCGCGAGACGGACGAGCGCATCATAGATCGCCTGGTCGCCGTGCGGGTGATAGTTACCCATCACTTCGCCGACAATCTTCGCACACTTCTTGTAGCCAGAATCCGGGTCGAGCTTCAGCTCGCGCATCGCATAGAGAATACGCCGATGCACAGGTTTGAGACCGTCGCGCACATCTGGCAGCGCTCGGCCCATAATGGTTGAGAGCGCGTAGGCGAGATAACGCTCTTCGAGCGCATCGCGCAGGTTTACGGGCTCGATCGGACTGTCGTCGGGTAGAATCGGTTTTTGGCTCATGGAGATCGGTTACTGCGCCGGACCTGCCGGCTCAAGTGCTGCAACGCCACAGGTTGCAGAAACACACTGAATTGAAGGGCTGCGCGCTGCAAACGGCGCACTCCGGTTATTTTACAAAGTCTTGCCGCAACAGGCGAGCATAACAATGCGTCACGCTCCCCCAATCGAGAGACGGTCCACATGACACCCGTTGCTCCGGATGTTCCGGCGGTTGAAGTCCAAATTATCGAGATGACCAATGCCTACCGCGCCAAAAATTCGCTAGGTGCGGTCCACCGCAACGCAGCTTTAGACAAGGCGGCCCGGGCCTATGCGGAATATTTGAGCCGCACCAACACCTTCGCGCACGATGCCGATGGCCGACAGCCATCGGCTCGGGCTGAAGCGGCGGGCTATACCTACTGCCAGATCGCAGAGAATCTCGCGATGGCGCTCGATAGCCGCGGCTTCACCACTTCCGCCCTCGCGAACCAAGCTGTGGAGGGATGGATCAAATCTCCTTCGCATCGCAAGAACCTGCTTGCTCCCTACGTCAAGGAAATCGGTGTCGCCGTCACGCGCGTCCCCGATAAGCATCCGAAATACGTCTCCGTGCAGCTTTTCGGTCGGCCTACATCCGAGATGTACGCGTTTCGCATTTCCAACCGTGCCCGACAGAGCGTTGACTACACATTCGGCGGCGAAACGCACGAAATCGGACCGGGATACTCCGTGCAGCATAAAACCTGCGAACCAGGCTACATCGCCTTTGATATCGCAGGAAAAAGTGCAGGGAAGGTCCAGAGTCGTTATACGGCCGCCGATGGGCAATCCTATCGCCTGAGTCAGGATCGCTCCGGCCAGATTCGCATCGAGATCGAACCCGTGAGCGGACGTTGATCACCTGCTGGTCTGTTACGCCTCGGCCTGCGCACGCCGCTCAATCAATTCAACCATGCGGTGGCGCACATCCGGCACCTTAGCGTCCCTTGGTGCGAAGACGCGCGTTTGCAGAAAATGCCCAGTCAGCGCCAAGCCGGCACGCACATCCTCGGATGTAACGGGTACTTTTCGCCCCTTGATCAGGAAGGCCGGGAGCGCCAGAAGCTTGTCGCGATAGGGTTCGCCAGCGGACGCGGATACCGCGCGGCCCGACTTAGGCGAGACGTAGATCAGATCATCATTGATGCCGGTTGCAGCACAAGCTGTGAGGTCCAAGCCGAACCCCATTTCATCGAGCAGTGCCAATTCCCACCGCACCATCAAGGCAGGCCAAACGCTATCGTCGTCGAGGAAGCCTAGAACAAAGAGAGTGATCTCATAGAGATTGGGGTGAGGGTCGCGCTCCGGCATCAGGTGCAGCAGCGTACAGAGGGATGACAGCGCGGCGAGCGAGCCGGGGTCAGACATGGCCGTTGCGGCAAAGCCCCGACGCAGTTCGATTTGCATATGGCCCAACTGATCCGCCAGACGGGCCTTCCAGGTTGCATCGACGTGATTGCCGATTTGCAGCACGGGGCGTAACCGACGAGAGCGGCCGCCATGGACGAGACCGAGATGGCGCCCATGGGAGCGGCTGAATAGCTCCGCGACCGCCGCCGTCTCACCGTGCGCACGGACCGCGATGACAATGCCTTCGTCCGTCCATTGCATAATCGAGCGTAACCGGGCTCCTACCCATGTTTCGGCGATGCGATCCACCCAACTCCGCCGACAGACGTATCGCGCTTAACCCTTATTCGGCAGCCTCGCTCATCGCAGCTTGATTGGCGTCGATACGCGCCTCTATTTCGTGGCGGAAGTGGCGAATCAAGCCCTGGATGGGCCAAGCGGCAGCATCACCCAGCGCGCAAATGGTGTGGCCTTCAACCTGCTTCGTGACATCGAGCAGGAGATCAATCTCGCGTTTTTGAGCCTCGCCCTTTACCAACCGCTCCATCACGCGCCACATCCAGCCTGTGCCTTCGCGACAAGGCGTGCACTGGCCACAACTCTCGTGTTTGTAGAAATACGAGATGCGGGAAATCGCTTTGATCACATCGGTGGACTGGTCCATCACAATGACGGCAGCGGTGCCGAGACCAGACTTCACCTTCATCAAGGCGTCGAAGTCCATGGTCAGCTCTTCACACAGATCCGCAGGCACGAGAGGGACTGACGATCCGCCGGGGATCACAGCCTTCAGGTTCTTCCAGCCGCCACGCACACCGCCAGCGTGTTTCTCTAGGAGTTCGCGAAGCGGAATGCCCATTTCCTCTTCGACGACGCAAGGCCGTTCGACGTGACCGGAAATCTGGAACAGCTTGGTGCCGGTGTTATTCGGCTTACCCAGCGAAGAAAACCAGGTCGCGCCTCGGCGGAGGATTTCCGGCACAACCGCGATCGACTCGACGTTGTTGACCGTCGTCGGCGCGCCGTAGAGGCCGCAACCTGCCGGGAAGGGAGGCTTCAGACGCGGCTGGCCCTTCTTGCCTTCCAGGCTTTCGAGCATCGCGGTTTCTTCGCCGCAGATATAAGCCCCCGCGCCGTGATGCACGACGAGGTCAAAATCCCAGCCGTGAATGTTATTCTTGCCGATCAGTCGTGCCTCGTAGGCTTCATCCACCGCAGCTTGAAACCGCTCACGTTCGCGAATGTATTCGCCACGAAAATAGATGAAGCACTTGTGCGCGCGCATCGCGAAGGAGGCCAGGAGCGCGCCTTCAATGAGTAGATGCGGATCATGCCGCGTAATCTCGCGGTCCTTGCAGGAGCCGGGCTCAGATTCGTCGGCATTGATGACGAGGTAAGACGGCCGTGGATCGCTCTTGGGCATGAACGACCATTTAAGCCCCGTTGGAAAGCCCGCACCGCCGCGACCACGCAGGCCTGAGTCCTTGACCTGATCGATGATCCAATCGTGCCCTTTATCGATAAAGGCCTTGGTCCCGTCCCAGCCGCCGCGCTCCCGTGCGCCGGCAAGCCCGGCATCGTGGAAGCCGTACAGGTTTGTAAAGATTCGGTCCTTGTCTGCGAGCATCGCTTGTATTCGCTCCCGGTATCGTCTCGGCTTGCGGCGAACGGTGATCGCGTCTAGGGGCGCGACCGGCCTACCTTAGTTCTTCGTTCCTTCGCCAATATTGCCGTCAGAAACATTCCTGCGCTGCGCCATGACGTGCGCAACATCCTTCAAAGTTGTTGGACCACCTGCTGGGCACGAAGCCGTGCGGCCAATCTGCGACCCCGGTTTCGGAGGATTTCCAGCAGCAAAGCTATCCAACAGATGTTCAAGCAGTTCCGGAGTGAGGTCTTCATAGGTGTCCTTGAAGATCTGCAGCATCGGCGCGTTCGCGCACGAGCCCAGGCATTCGACCTCTTCCCACGAAAAGCGACCATCCGCTGTCAGCGTATTTTGTGTCGGGGAAATACGCTGTTTGCATACTTCCATAAGAGCCTCAGCCCCCCGCAGCATGCACGGTGTCGTACCGCACACCTGGAGATGCGCCGTTGTTCCAACCGGCGAGAGGTGGAACATCGTGTAGAACGTCGCAACCTCGTAGACGCGGATGTAGGCCATACCGAGCATTTCCGCGACGTAACGGATAGCCGGCTCCGGCAGCCAGTTCTCGTGCTGTTCCTGAGCGCGCCACAAAAGCGGAATAACCGCGGACGCCTGCTTGCCTTCCGGGTACTTGGAGATGGTCTCCTTGGCCCAGGCAAGGTTCTCTTTATTAAACTCGAATGAAGCTGGCTGAACGGGGTCTAAGCGTCGGACGGCCATCGGGGCTCCTTCATCGATTGCCAGCGTACGGTATCCGGCCGCCTTGCCGTCATCATACCCGTGCGCACACGCGTCGACCAAACCTAGTGTCGCCGCGCCCTCTTCGGAACTTCTCAAACATCCGCGCCTACCACGTTTCAGCCGTTTCGGCCCAGCGGCGCAGTTAATGCCGATAAGGCTCTAAGGTGTGCCGCGCTGCAACGCAAGAGGCAGGGTGAGGTCCCCTAGGGATGTAATCGCCCGCCCGCCCTCTACCAAGAGACCACGTGCCACAGCGTCACACGCATGATTGCGGCTCGCCAGCCTGCCACATTGTTTCACGTTAAACGCTGCCAAGCCAACCCAACACAAGGAGTAGTGCTGCTGCCGGCGCCAGAAAGAGCGCTATTTGGGATCCGACACGTAAGAAGCCGGTCCAGAAGGCGGCCAGCAACAGGCCACAACCAAGGATAATCCAGCCTCCCTCCGTTGCGCGCGTTGCAGCGAAGGTGACGCCCAGTAACAGCGCCACTGTGCCGATCGTTATGGGTATCAGCGGTTGCGAGACATGTACCGCGCCCATGGGCCAGCCGTAATGGGTGGCAATAAGCCGGTAGGTGGCAAGGCTCAGGCCCAGGCCCACGGCAAACAGGGCAAGGAGAAACAGGCCGTCGATCATCTGATCGGTCCTCACACAAACTCACGGCTGCGCTCGTTCTGCGCACAGGTCACGTAGTATAGCCAAACACTCTGCCAAATTCAGCAGTTAGGCGTTTTTGCCAACTTATCGTGGAAGGCGCCAGTGTGATCGCTAGCCGGCGTGCGCTTCCTTGTTGGACAGACGCCATGCGGCCACGCCTAAAACCAGGCAAAAGACGCCTGAGCCCGTATGGAAGGCGATGGCCAGCCGTGGACCTCCGGACGTCGCCACGATGGCCGCGTCGGCCCAGCAGACCAGGACACCGAACAAAAACCACAAGGCCAACGCACGCCACTGGCCAAGCAGGGCGAAAGCGATGGCAAGTGCTCCGAGCCAGATGTCCCGCAGACCAATAATGGCGTGGAGTTGAGCGCCCGCCATTGCCGGGGTTAGCCCAAAGGTTTTGGCCGCGCTATCGGGCACTAGAAGGAAGCGGATGCCAATTAACGTCAGGAGAGCCCCGGCAATGACCGCCAGGGCCACAATAGGTTTGCGTCTTGTCAGCATCGGGCCATTCCCTTCACGTGTGCCGGGTGAAGGATGGCGGAAGAGCAGGGCGTGCGCAATGCTGGCCCCGCCCTACATCTGCTAACGGTCGATTTCGCCGAAGACGATGTCGAGAGAGCCCAGAATGGCCGATACGTCTGCAAGCATATGGCCTCGGTTCATGAAATCCATGGCCGCCAGATGCGGGAAGCCCGGCGCCCGGATTTTGCAGCGATAGGGCTTATTGGACCCATCTGACACGAGATACACGCCGAACTCGCCCTTCGGAGCTTCGACGCAGGCGTAGACCTCGCCTTCGGGTACACGATGACCTTCGGTGTAGAGCTTGAAGTGATGGATGAGGGCTTCCATCGAGCGCTTCATTTCCGGGCGCTTAGGCGGCACCACCTTTTTGTCATCGGCGACATGCGGCCCAGCCCCTTCGGGCGAACGCAGTTTCTCGCAGGCTTGCTTCATGATGCGCACCGACTCGTGCATCTCGCGCATGCGGATCAGATAGCGGTCGTAACAATCGCCGTTTTTGCCTACGGGAATGTCGAAGTCGAATTCCTCATAGCGCTCGTACGGCTGGGATTTGCGTAGGTCCCACGCTGCGCCGGACCCGCGTACCATTACGCCTGAGAAGCCGCGATCGAAGCAATCGTCCAGGTCCACGACGCCAATATCTACGTTCCGCTGCTTGAAGATCCGGTTGTCTGTCAGCAGGCCTTCGATATCGTCGCAGACCTTCAGGAACGGATCACACCAATCGTAGATATCGTCGATCAACTCTGGCGGCAGATCCTGGTGAACCCCGCCGATCCGGAAGTATTTTGCGTGCATACGGCTGCCCGAAGCTCGCTCATAAAACACCATCAACTTTTCGCGCTCTTCAAAGCCCCAAAGTGGAGGCGTCAGCGCACCGACGTCCATGGCCTGTGTTGTGACGTTCAGGAGATGGGACAGGATGCGGCCGATCTCCGAATACAGGACGCGGATGTAGCTCGCGCGCGGAGGAATGGTGAGTTCAAGGAGGCGTTCGGCCGCGAGGCAGAAGGCGTGCTCCTGATTCATCGGGGCAACATAGTCAAGGCGATCGAAATACCCGATCGCCTGAAGGTACGTCTTATGCTCGATCAGCTTTTCGGTACCGCGATGCAAGAGTCCGATATGCGGGTCAACGCGCTCGACTACTTCGCCGTCCAGCTCCAGAACGAGCCGGAGCACGCCGTGCGCGGCAGGGTGCTGCGGACCAAAGTTGATGTTGAATTGGCGCAGTTCGGTTTCAGCCATTTATGCGTCTCAATCGTTTGTTGCGTCGCCGGTGAATAGCGCGAAAAGCTCTGCGCCGGTCATCTTTTCGGTGTCGTCGGCGAACTCATAATAGGGAGGCTTTTGGTCGATAAAGACTTCGGTCTTGAAAACCAAGCCTTCATCCGAGTCGAGCGCGCCGACAGAAATGACAGCGTGGCTACCGTCCTGAGTGCGCCAAAACAGCGAAGCCCCGCAATCGCGGCAAAAACCGCGTTCTCCCCAGTCGGACGAGCGGTAGACGCCGAGGCTTGCTTCGCCCGACGTAATCTCGATCGGCCTGCTCGTATCGACACCGAGGAACGGGCCGGCCGCCCAGCGCCGGCACATAACGCAGTGGCACGTGCCAATTTCCAGCTTGCCTATATGCGCTTTGAATTGCACTGCGCCACAAAGGCACCGCCCCGTTTTTTCAACATCTGGCGCTGTGCTTGCTTCCGTTCCGCTCATGGATCTTATCCACTCCGCTTCGCCGTTCATTCCTTCACGGGCGCCAGTGGCGCGACGCCTGCGGCTTTCGCCTTCTTACCCAGAATCGCCTCGAAGCGATTCCAGGCCATAACGATGCGTTCGTGCCGCCCCTCGCCGATCGTCTCGATTCCGTCGTGGGCACGAACATAAAAGCCAATACGGCGGCCTTGTATCGACGTGCACTCCGCATCCACCGTGACCGTCTGGCCGGGCAGCGTCGCAGCAGAATGCGACACGTCGATGTGAACCCCCAAGCTTCCCTCGCCTTCGTCCAGATGATCGGCAAGAACTTTCATGCAAGTCCATTCCATCAGGCCGACCATGAAACCCGTGGCGAAGACCGCTGGCATTGCGGAGAACTCTTTCGCTTCCGGATAAAGGCCCGGAACGGTTTTCGATGCCGGCACCTCGTAGGCAAACTGAACCCGATCGCCGACCTTCAATGTGTCCCGCATCGATACTAGCTCTTATTGCCAGGCGCTTGGCTGGCTTTTTCGTCTCCGGGAAGGATGTACTCCGTGCCTTCCCAAGGGCTCTCGAAATCGAATGCGCGAAATTCCTGAGTGAGCTTCACAGGCTCATAAACGACGCGCTTCTTGGAGTCGTCGTAACGGACCTCGACATACCCTGTCAGCGGGAAATCCTTGCGCATCGGATATCCCTGGAAGCCGTAATCCGTCAGTAGACGGCGCAGGTCTGGATGGCCTGAAAACAGGATGCCATACATGTCGTAAGCTTCGCGCTCGTACCAGTCCGCGTTGGAGAATACTTCTACTGCGCTTAGAACAGGTGTTGTCTCATTGACCTCAAGCTTGACGCGGATGCGCTGATTATTGCGCGGCGACAGCAGATGGTAGACGACGTCAAAGCGGTTAGCGCGCGCTGGCCAGTCCACGCCGCAGATATCGATCAACACTTCGAAACGGCAGCGGGCATCGTCGCGCAGAAACTTGAGGACACGCAGGATGTGCTCACGCGCGATATTGATCGTGAGTTCGCCGTAAGCGACGTTCGTACTCAAAAGCGCGGTTACCATCTTGGAGTTCAGGTAATCGCCCAGATCGTCGTTGGTTTCGTCCATTTTCATCCGCACTTCTCAGATGTCGTCGGTCGCATGGTCGTCGTCGACGACTAGTTTTAGCAACTAGCGCGCGATCGTACCCGTGCGCCTAATCTTTCGTTGCAGCAGCAGGATACCGTAGACCAGCGCCTCGGCTGTCGGTGGACACCCGGGAACATAAATATCCACAGGTACAATCCGATCGCAGCCACGCACGACGGCATAAGAGTAGTGATAGTAGCCACCGCCGTTTGCGCATGACCCCATGGAAATGACGTAACGCGGCTCAGGCATCTGATCGTACACTTTGCGAAGTGCCGGCGCCATTTTGTTGGTCAGCGTGCCAGCAACGATCATCACGTCGGACTGTCGCGGCGAAGCGCGAGGGGCGAAGCCAAAGCGCTCTACGTCATAACGCGGCATCGATGCCTGCATCATTTCGACCGCACAGCAGGCCAGCCCGAACGTCATCCACATCAGCGAGCCTGTACGTGCCCAGTTAATCAGATCGTCCGTGCTCGTGACGAGGAAACCTTTGTCCGCCAGCTCATTGTTGATGTCGGTGAAAAAAGGATCTGCTGCACGCTCGACGGTGGTTGCTCCGCCTGCGCCTTCGCGCGGCGTATCACGGACGAACTCAGGAGGCAGGATCAATCCCATTCCAGGGCTCCCTTCTTCCATTCGTAAATGAAGCCGATCGTGAGAACGGCGAGGAAGATGATCATCGACCAGAAGCCGAACAGCCCGATGTCGCGGAAGGCCGCCGCCCACGGGAACAGAAAGGCGATCTCAAGGTCGAAAATGATGAACAGCAGACAGACGAGGTAAAACCGGACGTCGAACTTCATGCGGGCGTCATCGAACGCATCAAATCCGCATTCGTAAGCCGAAACCTTTTCCGGGTCCGGATTGCGCACCGCGATGATGAAGGGCGCGATCATCATAGCTAACGCGATCGCGAGTGCGACAGCCAGGAACACCGCAATTGGAAGATATTCGAGCAAGAGCTGCGTCATGAAGTCAGATCCCTTTGCCGCATTTGGCCTCGTCCAGCCGGGATACGGCGGCGTCCCAGCTTTTAGACCGGGCTAGGATGGTCGAAGCGGCTACGGCCGTTCGCCTGTTCGATCAGGTGTTAGCTTAGCCTTCAGGCCCGCGCAACTGCGCCAGCGAGGGTGCGCCTATTCTTTTAACGTGGAGGCCTCTTGTGCTGGGGACAAGACCGGCGAGGTTATCCGCGGCACAGTAGACGTCACCCCCCTCAAATTAGGGGGCGCGCATCACATCAAAAATGGGCTGAAGTGAAAGAAAGGATGGCGCGAGAGACGGGACTTGAACCCGCGGCCTCCGGCGTGACAGGCCGGCGCTCTAACCAACTGAGCTACTCCCGCAATCCTTGCGCTCGGCATCTCGTTGATGCCTGCGTTGCAGAGCGCTGGATGTACGTGTTCGTGACGCTTAAGTCAAGCGGGAGAAACCGCCTTTTCACACACGTTCAAGCAGCGTCGCGTTCTGCTTTTAAACTGGCGAGATCGCTGGCGCGCAAAAGGGAATCGACGTTAGCGCGGACTTTGCGCAATTCTGCGACCAATGCGTCAGCCTTGGTGTCGAGTTCGCGCTTATCGTTCGCCTTTGAAACGAGATCGAGGGTGCGTCGCTGTGCCATCGACGTATCTGCGATTGCGTTGCTCATGAGAACGTCTCCTGATCTTTACCCTGGTCGCTGTATAGGTCGCCACCATGCCAACGCCGCCACACCACACACAGTGGCAATCCTGTCTTGTCCACCTCTCAAGTGATTCGGTGGAGAGATCGTGGCGGGCTCTTTGACGTGGCGTAAACTCCCCACGGCAGGTTCCACGGGATAGCATAGGCAACGCGCAAAACCTGTTACCTCAGGAACAACATTGGGAAACTATTGGTTCCGTGCGTGCGCTCAGAGAGCGGGGATAAAGCTCACCGATTGATTCGCTCGTAGAGGGCCCCAGGCCGCTGTCAGATCGACAGAGCGTGAGGAGCCGCAAATCGGGCCCCTGCGGGGAAGAAGAGCATAGCTTAATCGGAAGAATGGTGGGCGGTGAGAGGGTCGAACTCCCGACATCCTCGGTGTAAACGAGGCGCTCTACCACTGAGCTAACCGCCCACAACATGAGCCGCAGACATTAGCGGGCTGAAGCCAGCCGCGCAATGAGGGCGAATTGCCGCTTATACGAACGATGCGACAAGAAATCGATTTTGTGTCCCGCTCCTATGAGGTGGAGGGACACGAAAGAGGGGCGTAGTGCGCCCCTCTTCATTATGTACTCTCAGCAAATGCCGAGCACCTGCTCTTAGTTGAGCAGATCCTTCAGGCCCTTCGAAGGGGTGAACTTGGCCACCTTCGAAGCCTTGATCTTGATGGTCTCGCCGGTAAGCGGATTGCGGCCGTCGCGAGCCGCGCGCTTTGTTACCTTGAAGGTTCCAAAATCAGGGATGCGTACCTCTTCGCCCTTCTTCATTGACGACTTGATGTGCGAAAGCATCGCGTCGACAGCCGAGCCCGCCTTCTCCTTGGTCAAATCACATTCTTTGGCGATGGCGTCGATGAGGTCTTTCTTGCTCATTGCTTTCCAATCCCTTGATTCACGCTGCACCCGAATTGCGATCAGGACATTACCGATGACTTCGCCTGGTGCTTCTTGATCTGTACGTGACAGAGGTCGCAAAAAGCGCTGAAAATAGGCGGTCGTCAAGAGGTAATACACGCTGAAAAGCCCGAAAATACAGGGAAAATCGCCTGACAAGGTGTATAGGACGACATAAAGACGCCGCCCGAGGCAATCCAGGGGCGGCGTCCTTGACTTTATGGCACGGTTGGTGCTGGCGTCAGGTCAGTGCGCAACCGGACGTTCGTCCGTGCTATCAGTGCCTTTTTCGGCCACCGCAGCGGCCTGCTGGGCATCCTCATCCCACGTGATCGGCTCAGGCATGCGATCGAGCGCCTGCTTCAGCACTTCTTCGACTCTTGAGACCGGGACGATTTCAAGTTTCGTCTTAATCTCATCGGATATGTCAGCGAGATCTTTGACGTTTTCCTCTGGGATCAGGACTTTCTTGATGCCGCCGCGCAGCGCTGCCAGGAGCTTTTCCTTCAGACCACCGATCGGCAGCACGCGACCACGGAGCGTGATTTCGCCGGTCATAGCCACATCCTTGCGGACAGGAATCTGTGACAACACGGAGACAATCGCCGTCACCATCGCAACACCAGCAGATGGACCATCTTTCGGCGTCGCACCTTCCGGCACGTGTACGTGGATATCGAACTTTTCAAAGATCTTCGGAGAGATTCCGAAATCGACCGAACGCGACCGCACGTAGGCGTTCGCGGCCTGAATCGATTCTTTCATCACATCGCGCAGGTTGCCCGTGACGCTCATCTTGCCTTTACCGGGCATACGGATGCCTTCGATGGTCAAGAGCTCGCCGCCGACTTCTGTCCAGGCCAGTCCCGTGACGATACCGATCTGATCTTCGAGTTCGGCCTGGCCATAACGGTACTTGGTCACACCCAGGTAATCGCCGACGTTCTCTTCCGTCACCGTTACCGAGGTATTTGACGATGTCAGGATCTCCTTCACCGCCTTGCGGGCCAGCTTAGCTAGTTCCCGCTCCAAGGAACGAACCCCAGCTTCGCGGGTGTAACGACGGATGATCTCGAGCAACGCGCTATCTTCGACAATCCACTCGCCTTCTTCCAGCCCGTGAGACTGACGCTGCTGCGGCAGCAAGTGCCGCTTGGCGATTTGCAGCTTCTCGTCCTCGGTGTAGCCGGCGAGACGAATGATCTCCATACGGTCCATAAGAGCCGGTGGAATATTCAGCGTGTTGGCCGTCGTGACGAACATCACATTCGAGAGATCGTAGTCGACCTCAAGATAGTGATCGTTGAACGAAGCGTTCTGCTCGGGATCAAGAACCTCAAGCAATGCCGCTGCCGGATCGCCGCGGAAATCAGAACCCATCTTGTCGATCTCGTCGAGCAGGAAGAGCGGGTTGGTCCGCTTCGCCTTGCGCATCGACTGGATGACCTTCCCCGGCATCGAGCCGATGTAGGTCCGACGGTGACCGCGAATCTCAGCTTCGTCGCGAACACCACCGAGGCTCATGCGAACGAATTCGCGTCCGGTCGCATTCGCAATCGATTTGCCAAGCGAGGTCTTACCGACACCCGGGGGACCAACGAGGCACAGAATCGGGCCCTTGAGTTTGTTTGTGCGGTTTTGGACGGCGAGATATTCAAGGATGCGTTCCTTGACCTTCTCCAGTCCGTAGTGTTCCGCATCAAGGATCGACTCGGCTTCGTTGAGGTCTTTCTTTACCTTGCCCTTGACGCCCCAGGGGATCGACAACAACCAGTCCAGGTAGTTGCGGACGACGGTTGCCTCAGCGGACATCGGGCTCATTTGCTTGAGCTTCTTCAACTCAGCGAGCGCCTTGTCGCGGGCTTCCTTCGACAGCTTGGTGTTTTCGATCTTCTCCTCGAACTCAGCGATATCATCGCGTTCGTCCGTGTCGCCGAGCTCCTTCTGAATGGCTTTCATCTGCTCATTCAGATAGTACTCGCGCTGCGTCTTCTCCATCTGACGCTTGACGCGCGAGCGGATCTTCTTCTCGACCTGGAGAACGGAGATTTCGCTTTCCATCAAGGTGTAGACGCGCTCAAGGCGCTCGGAGATCGTCGTGACCTCGAGAACCTCCTGCTTGTCGGAGATCTTGATCGCTAGGTGTGACGCAATCGTATCGGCCAGCTTCGAGTAGTCCTCGATCTGGCTAATCGTGCCGAGCACCTCTGGCGAAATCTTCTTGTTGAGTTTCACGTACTGCTCGAACTGGGACACTGTCGAGCGTGCGAGAGCTTCAATCTCCTCTTCGGCGCCGACTTCCTCTTCGACGCGCTCGATTTCAGCTTCGTAATATTCGGCGTTCTCCGTGAATCGCTTGATGCGCGCACGCGTCGTGCCTTCGACCAACACCTTAACGGTGCCGTCGGGCAACTTCAGCAGCTGCAGCACAGAGGCGAGGGTGCCCATTTCATAGATTGCGTCGGATGCCGGATCATCATCGCCAGCGTTCTTTTGGGACGCCAAGAGGATATGCTTGTCGCTGCGCATCACCTCTTCGAGGGCGCTAATCGACTTCTCGCGGCCAACGAACAGCGGCACGATCATGTAGGGGAAGACCACGATGTCGCGCAACGGCAGGACCGGATACAGCTCCGTGCCGTGCTCGGGGGACCGTGTCTCGTTAGTTTCGCTCATTCTATCACCTGTCCATCAAAGTCGAGCACCGAAGGGCATTCGACTGGAGTTTGCAGTCCCTTGCGACCAAGGCCGGCGCCCCTTGATAAAAGGCAGCGATGCCTCGTCAGTCTTGGACTGCTTTCGGAGGTCACTTTAACATCTTCGCGTACTCATACGATACCGCTTGCGGTACCCCGCCCGACTTGAGCGAGCCATCGTATCACTTTTGGTAACCTTAGCACGCACAGCCGACGTGATGTGGTGGCTCACCAGATCAGATCAAGTCTGCACCGACGCTGTCTGTCGTTGCTCTGCGACGTGCCGATATTGTGCATCAGCAACGCCGCAGAACAATTTTCTGATCGCGATCAGGACGCAGTGGAGCCCTTTTCTTCGGCGCGGTCAGCGTAGATACGCAACGGACGCGCGCCGCCCTCGACAACCTCCGGACCTATTACAATCTCTTCGACACCCTTCAGCGCTGGCAAATCATACATTGTGTCGAGAAGAATGCCTTCCATGATGGATCTCAATCCACGGGCACCAGTCTTGCGCTCGATCGCTTTCCGGGCAATTGAACGTAGAGCCTCGTTGGTGATGTTGAGATTGACATCTTCCATCTCAAACAGCCGTTGATACTGCTTGACGAGCGCGTTCTTGGGCTCGGCAAGGATCTGCACCAAGGCGTCCTCGTCCAAGTCCTCGAGTGTTGCGATCACAGGCAGACGACCGATGAATTCGGGGATGAGGCCGAACTTCAGGAGATCTTCCGGCTCGACCTCACGGAGGACTTCACCGGTACGACGCTCCTCGGAACTGCGCATCTTCGCGCCAAAGCCGATAGACGATCCTTTCCCGCGGCCAGAAATGATTTTCTCTAGGCCCGCGAACGCACCGCCGCAGATGAAAAGTATGTTGGTCGTGTCAACCTGCAGGAATTCCTGCTGGGGATGCTTGCGTCCCCCCTGTGGTGGCACGGATGCAACCGTCCCTTCCATGATCTTCAGCAGCGCCTGCTGAACGCCTTCGCCTGACACGTCGCGTGTAATCGAAGGATTGTCAGACTTGCGCGAGATCTTGTCGACCTCGTCGATATAGACGATGCCGCGCTGTGCGCGTTCGACGTTGTAGTCAGCGTTCTGCAGGAGCTTGAGAATGATGTTTTCGACGTCTTCGCCGACATAGCCGGCTTCGGTAAGCGTCGTGGCATCAGCCATCGTGAAGGGCACGTCGAGAATACGCGCCAGCGTTTGCGCCAGCAGCGTCTTACCGCAGCCTGTCGGACCGACCAGCAGGATGTTCGACTTGGCGAGCTCGACGTCATTGTTCTTGGACGCGTGATTGAGACGCTTGTAGTGGTTGTGGACCGCAACAGAGAGCACACGCTTAGCGTGATACTGGCCAATGACGTAAGAGTCCAGAACCTCACAGATTTCCTGTGGTGTTGGAACGCCGTCACGCGACTTTACGAGGGTGTTCTTGTTTTCCTCGCGGATGATATCCATGCAGAGTTCAACGCATTCATCGCAGATGAACACGGTTGGCCCGGCAATCAGTTTTCGAACCTCGTGCTGGCTCTTTCCGCAGAAGGAGCAATAAAGGGTGTTCTTCTCGTTCGCCATTCTCTTATCTCACCCGTAGTCGAGGAACGCGATCTGCGCGCCTTAGCCAGTTTCGGTCTGTTATCGGCCGCCCAGCGATCTGGGGGACGAGGCCTTTGAGAAGGCACGGGATCCGAATAAGCCGATCTGAGCACGCTACCCCAGCGCAGATCAAGATTGGATTAACGGCCCGTACACCACCTTGGCCCGCATGAAGACCAGATTGCCACAAAACTGTGACGTCGAACGCCTAACATAGGCAGGTTGTAAGCCGCTTGTAATGCTTCGTCCCCAGCCTAATCGAAAAATTGCTGAAAACGGGCGTCTAGCTGCCAATAACCCTACCGCCACGTAGGCATGGTTGTCCGACAAGGCGACGGCAATAGGGCTTCTAAGCGTCAAAGCAGCGAAATATCCGCAAATGAGATCCTAAGTATCTCTTGCGCCGTCATTTATCTTTGAAAAACCGGCGCGGCTGAATCGCCGCGCCTAGAGCACAAACTATAGCGCGCTCAGCTTTCCTTTGGAGTTGAATCTTCTGTCTCCACGTCAGCGCGTTTCGTTAATACTTGATCAACGAGACCAAATTCCATCGCTTGCTCCGCAGTCATAAAGTAGTCGCGATCAAGCGTTTTCTCAATTACCTCGTAGGGTTGAGATGTATGCTTGACGTACACTTCATTCAATCGACGCTTCATCTTGATGATATCTTCAGCGTGGCGTTCAATATCTGAAGCCTGACCCTGGAAGCCGCCGGAGGGTTGATGCACCATGATGCGCGCATTGGAGAGCGCGTAGCGCATGCCCTTATCCCCAGCGCACAGCAGGAGCGAGCCCATAGAGGCCGCTTGACCGATACAAAGAGTCGCGATCGGCGGACGGATGAACTGCATGGTATCGTAGATCGCCATGCCGGCCGTGACCACGCCACCGGGCGAATTGATGTACATAGAAATCTCTTTGGTCGGGTTCTCCGATTCGCAATACAGCAGCTGCATGCAGATGGATGCAGCCATGTGGTCTTCGATCGGTCCGGTCACAAAGATGATGCGTTCTTTAAGCAGGCGGGAGGGCAGATCGTAGCCGCGCTCGCCGCGATTGGTCTGCTCGACGACCATCGGCCAAAAGGTATTCGTCAACGTTGCGATGGGGTCGCGCATGGGGTCGTTTCTCCTGCTTATCGAACGGGCGGGCGCCCGAAATGGGCTATCGGTGGGCGGACGGTAAGACGTCCAGTCATGTTGTCATGGAGCCAGAATCGTCCGCCGCACGCAATCTGCCTGTTTCATCACCCGACGCCAATGCCGGGCGAGCCGGATATCACCCGCCGGTCGTGGAATATGGGGAATTAAGCCTGCCCAACAAGGACACCTTAAGACTGAACCGCCTCGTCCTCATCGGGCTTTAACAGCTCTTCCTTGGTGACAACCTTCTCGGTTGGCTTCGCCAACTCCAAGATATAGTCGACGACCTTGTCCTCAAACAGAGGGGCACGAAGTTCGTTCAAAGCGCCGGGCGTCTTTTCGTAATATTCGTAGACGAACTTTTCCTGACCGGGATAGCGGCGGGCCTGCTCCATGAGAGCCTTGCGCAATTCGTCCGACGTGACGTCAATTTTGTTCTTGTCGCCAATCTCGCCGATTACCAGACCAAGCCGCACGCGACGTTCGGCGATGGCGCGGTATTCCTTGCGCACTTCCTCCTCGGGCTTTCCCTCATCCTCGAACGTCTTGCCTTCCTGTTCGAGGTTGCGGGTCAGCTGCCCCCAGATCATGTCGAATTCGCGATCCACCATTGAGGGTGGAAGCTCAAACTCGTGGGCTTTTTCAAGTTGATCGAGAAGTTTCCGCTTAAGCTTCAAGCGCGAGGCCTCGCCGAATTCGCTCGTGATGCGCTCACGCAGCAGCTCTTTCAGCTTTGCCAAGTCTTCGATGCCCAACGTCTGGGCAAATTCGTCACTGGCTTCGGGTTGCTTAGGCTTGGAAACCTTGTTGACCTTGACCTCGAACTCAGCAGCCTTACCGGCCAGATGGGTCGCCGGATAATCCTCTGGGAACGAGATATTCAAGGTCGGCGTGTCACCTGCCTTCGCCCCTGTCAGCCCTTCCTCGAAGCCGGGGATGAACTGGGCCTGTCCAAGGACGAGATCAACACCTTCTGCCGATCCACCTTCAAATGCTTCGCCGTCGATCTTACCGACGAAATCGATGTTGATCTGATCGCCTGCGGATGCAGCACGACCCTCTTCCTCTTCATAAGCGACATTACGCTCAAGAAGCTGGCCAAGCGCATCCTCGATGTCCGCATCAACCACCTCAGCGACCGGCCGCTCAAGCTGCAACTTTGCAAGATCGGTCACCTGAATATCCGGAATGACCTCGAAGGTCATCGAATAGGCGAGATCAGCCTCACCGTTGATGATCTTCTCGATTTCCTGCTGGTCTTCAGTCAACGCGATAGCTGGCTGGAATGCAGGGCGCTCCTCGCGATCCTTCAGTGCCTTGACGCTGGTTTCCTTGACCGCCTCTTCCAGGACTTCGGCCATCACCGCCTTGCCATACACCTTCTTCAGATGTGCGACGGGGACCTTGCCCTTGCGAAACCCCTTGAGGTTCACGCGATCCTTCATGGCGCTCAAGCGGGCGCTGAAGCGCTCGTTAAGCTCATCGACGCCAACGACCACCTGAAGCTCGCGCTTCAATCCTTCCGAACTGGTTTCCGTGACCTGCATTGATAATTCTTACCTACGATCAATTTCGATTGTCATGCGACAGCGTAAAGCCACCTTCAGCGCAAATGCAGCGGCTCGCAACGAGCAGGTTGCAGCCTCGGTGACGCGAAATCGGATTGCGGTCGCGGGTCATGTTGGTGCGGGCGGAGGGACTTGAACCCCCACAGCCGAAGCCACCAGAACCTAAATCTGGCGTGTCTACCAATTCCACCACGCCCGCATTCGACATCGGCCCGAGAAGGCAAGGGCGCGTTCCAATTACGCCAGTAACAGGCTCTCGCGCCGCGGTCCAGTCCTAAGGTCCGGCGGCGGAGCGCTCGCGCGCATCCCGGGAGTTCACAGGACAAGCATATATCGGGTGTTTCGCAATAAGATCAATCGCAAATCAATCAGTTGCTTCAGCACTTTCTGCAAGCGCGACAAAACAGACTCTTGGTCACAGAAAAAGAGGCCGAACCCTATTAGGAGTTCGACCTCATCTATCCCACGGTCGGCTGCACGAAGCTTGCCCTCCAGGGCACTACTTCATTGCATATTGGCAGCAGTTATCGCGGCCACCAAAATGGTAGCGCAGACCAACCTTGATTTCATGAGCATACAGATCGTCGATGTAGACTCGCGGATTCACGTAACCAGCATTGTCGAGATATCCCGACTTGGCTTGCCCCAGGTCGATGAAACGGTAGCCGAAGTCCAGAATCATGCGGTCGGAGATCTGGTAGCCGACACCTGCCATCACGGCCCATGCAAACGAAGTTTTACTGGCACCGTCGATGGTATTCACCAAGTTTGGATTCTCGGTGAAGTATGCGTACCCCGTCTTATTGAAACTAACGCCGATGCCTGCGCCGACATAAGGCACAAAGCCATAATAACGACCGAGGTCGTAGAAGGCATTGAACATTAATGTGTGGGATTCGACGTTGGTGTGCAGAGGATCCTCGTCGAGGGGTATCGGATCCCAGAGACCTGGCTCGCCATCAATGTCGCGCTTGCCTCGATAACTGTACGTGAACTCGCCACGAAGCCCTCGCGAACCAGAGCCGCAGCCGACACCGACCTCGCCCAGCCACGTGTTCTCCATAGAGACGTTGGTGACATCGTCGGTTATGAATTCGCCTGTGACATCGTCAGTGACCAGCCAGTTGACCTGCGGCGTTTGCGAGATGGAGTAGCCCGCATCAGCGCGCAAATAACAAGGACCTGCAGGCCGATGCACGACCGGCATCGGAGCGATATAGCCGTCCTTTAAGGAACCACCTAGATCGGCGGCGTTTGCCGGGACGCACAGCACAGCAAAAACCGCCACGGCCGCCGAACCTAGCGCCGCTTTCACGACTGAATACATCGAATACCCCTCCTGCGCAGGCACACTGACTTGGCCGCCCGCCACCCTCTCGTTTGCATATTGACATTAGGGAGGAGGGGTTAAACGGCAGTTAAGTGTTGTTTCGCTCCGCGACAGCGCGCCTTGGAAACCAGCTTCATGCCGGTTGCAGGCAGCAAGGGTCGGCTTTACTTTGTGCGCCCAACCTAGAACGACATAAGGGCGCCGCTGAGCGCTTCACACGACTTTGGAGGGCGCTTCTCTTGAATTTCAAAGCCAGCATTGTCGATGCGGTCGGCAAAACGCCTCTCATCAAGTTGCGCCGAGCCTCGGAGATGACGGGCTCTACGATCCTGGGCAAAGCCGAGTTTATGAACCCGGGCCAGTCAGTTAAAGATCGTGCCGCGCTTTATATCATCCGAAACGCTGTTAGCTCAGGCGCCCTTAAGCCAGGAGGCGTGATCGTTGAGGGTACAGCGGGTAACACTGGCATCGGACTAACGGTCCTCGCCAATGCCATGGGCTTTCGTTCGGTCATCGTCATTCCCGAAACGCAATCCCAGGAGAAGAAGGACACGCTACGCCTGCTGGGAGCGCAACTCGTAGAAGTGCCGGCGGTCCCTTACAAGAATCCCAACAACTATGTGAAGTATTCACAACGGCTCGCCGCCGCCCTCAATGAGCGCGAAGCGGCAGGTGCGATCTGGGCCAACCAGTTCGACAACGTCGCCAATCGCCAAGCGCATATTGAGACCACGGCAGAAGAGATTTGGGCCGACACGGATGGCGAGGTCGATGGCTTCATCTGCGCAGTGGGGTCCGGCGGTACACTTGGTGGTGTGTCTCTTGGGCTCAAGGCGAAGAACAACGCCATCACCATCGGACTTGCTGATCCACCGGGCGCGGCGCTCTTCAGCTACTACTCGAGCGGTGAATTGAAGGCAGAAGGCTCATCGATCACCGAGGGTATCGGACAAGGTCGGATTACAGCCAACCTGGAAAATGTCGTCGTCGACAAGGCCTACCAGATCCCCGATGCGGACGCCGTTTCGACGGTCTTCCAGCTCCTTCAGGAAGAGGGGCTTTGCCTCGGAGCGTCCTCGGGCGTCAATGTCGCCGGGGCCGTTCGGCTGGCGCAGGACATGGGCCCCGGTCATACCATTGTGACCGTTCTGTGCGACTACGGCACACGGTATCAGTCGAAACTGTTCAATCCAGAATTCCTACGCGGAAAGGGCCTACCGGTGCCACCTTGGCTCGATGGCAAACAGGCTGACGTTCCGGATGTGACGGAAACCGTGGCCAACTCGTAAGCCTTTTCGTTCCTATCGTTTCTGACCTAGCCGGCCACCCCTCAACCGTTGCCGGAAGATAAAAATTGGGAGGATCGCGGTGTCGATCGAAGCCAGTAAGTGGATTGTCGAGACAGATTGGCTGGCGGAGCATCTGGACGCTCCAGATCTCGTAATTTTTGACGGCTCGTGGCATCTGCCAACGCAGAACCGCGATGCAAAGGCTGAATTCGAGGCCGAACACATCCCAGGTGCGCTGTTTTTCGATATCGACGAGATCGCGGATGACGCGACCGACCTACCCCATATGTTGCCCGATCCAGCCAAGTTCGCGAGCCGCATGAAGCAAGCCGGAGCGGGCGATGGTGTCAGGGTCGTCGTCTACGATTCCGTCGGGCTTGTTTCTGCACCGCGTGTGTGGTGGATGCTCCGCGCGATGGGGCATGAGGAAGTTGCCGTCCTCAACGGTGGCCTGCCGAAGTGGAAAGCAGAGTCTCGCCCCCTTGAGGATGGCCCCGCGCAGGTCCGAACGGCGCGTCACTTCACCCCGCGCGTCAATGCAAATCTCATCCGCGATATCGACGACATGCGCGCGATGCTTACTACGCCTAACGCACAAGTTGTGGATGCTCGTCCCGCGGCGCGTTTTGAGGGGCGACAAGCGGAACCCCGCGCAGGCCTTAGGTCCGGGCATATGCCAGGCGCTCGGAACGTACCATTCAATCAGGTCCTCAACTCTGACGGGACGTTGAAATCACCGGAAGAGATCCGGGCGATTTTTTCCGGGGCTGGGATCGATGCCGTGCGCCCCGTTGTTACGACCTGTGGGTCGGGTGTCACGGCCGCTGTGCTGGCGTTAGCGCTCGCCATATCCGGCAACCCCGACGCGTCCGTCTATGATGGGAGTTGGGCGGAGTGGGGACAGGACAACGGCTTACCGGTTGCCACTGGGCCTGCTTGACTACACCGGCCCGTGGGACTTTCCCTCGTCAGTCCCATGCATATCTGATCCGGCTCCCGAGCGGCGGAGGCTTTAGATCTTCGTCGCTCAAGTTTTCGGCTCCCGGTCGCAGACGCTGCACCATCAGATAGAGTTCATCGTTGAGCGCTTTGCGGTCCTCGCGATGTTTTAGTTCGTTGAAAGGCGTCACCGCACCAACGCGTGCGGTATAGGGCTTACCTGGGAAATTTCGGAATTCTGAAACCAACAACGACAGACGCAGCGTCAAACTGAAACGGCTGACGGCATGAAACAGCGCTGAATTCTGCCCCTCGAAGTAAACCGGCAGGACCGCCGCTTCGGCTAACTGAACAAGGCGCGCAGCGAACGTCTTCCAAGGCAATTCTTGGGCCCGTCCGAATGGGTTTGGAGCAGTCGCAACACCGCCGGCCGGAAAGATTATAATGGTGGTGCCTTCCTTGAGCAGGCGACGCGCCTCCGCCCTTGAGCGCAGGTTCATCTCGGTCGCTTCGCGCGTCTCTGAAAAATCGATCGGCAGAGAATATGGCCGTATCTCCGGGACCTTCAGCAGATCGTTGTTTATCAGCACACGATATGGCCGCCCGAGTTGCTCCGCCAGGGACAATGCCACCATGCCGTCGCCGATCCCGAAGGGGTGGTTCGCAATCATGACCAACGGCATCCCGTCGGAGATTTTCGGCGGCCACGGCCACTTCGATTCTATACGCAGATCGACGTCAATCAGCTTAAGGCAGTCCCCCATAATCTGATGTGACGTGCCGACAACTTCCTGGCGCCACTTTTGATACAGCGGCAGATAGCGTTGACGACCTGAGAGATCTTCAATCGCCCCAATTGTCCAGCGCTTCCAGGCAGGATCGCCGGGTGAAACGTAGCTCAGTTCGCGCATCGGCTCATGACAGCTCTCGTTACCGGCCCTTTTGTTGGCCTTCCGCACATGTTTCCGTGCGCACGTGCGCACGGCATGCACGTTCACAAACTATCATGGCGTGACGTGATCAAGCCAGAGGGGCATCCTCTGGAAAACCGGAGCGGCAGATCAGGGCCACTCGGGCAAGGGGATAAACTCCTTCTCGTCGCCAGGAACGGGAGCGAAATTTCCTGTTTTCCAATCCGACTTCGCCGCTTCTATCCGGTCCTTGGAAGAAGAGACGAAATTCCACCATATATGACGCGGACCATCCATCGGCTCGCCGCCAAGCATGATCACGCGCGCTTGGCTTAACGCGAGGACAGAAACCCTATCGCCGGGATGAAGTACGAGAAGCCTACCAGGGCCGAAGACGTCGCCGGCGATGTCGATTTCACCTGAAGCGATATAAATCGCTCGCTCATCGTACTCAGGATCGATGGGCAGGATGGCGCCAGGAGCCATCACCGCTTCGGCATAGAGCGATGGGTGCGGAAATTCTGCCGGGGACGTTTCGCCGTATAGCGCGCCCATGACGAGTCGGACGCGTTTGCCGTCCCCCTCTATCCGCGGGAGCTCATCGAGCCCGTGATGCGCAAATTGCGGTGCTTTTTCCTCATGCGCTTTAGGGAGAGCCGCCCAGGCCTGTATCCCGAAGATGCGCCCTCCCACACGGCGATCTGTCTCGCTAGTCCGTTCGGAGTGAGCAATTCCACTCCCTGCGATCATCAGATTCAACTCGCCAGGACGAATTGCCTGCTCTGTTCCCAGGCTGTCGCGGTGAAGGATCTGGCCGTCGAACAAGAAGGTCACGGTCGCCAGACCGATGTGGGGATGCGGCCGAACGTCGAGTCCCTCGCCCAGCAGGAACTCTGAAGGTCCCATCTGGTCGAAAAATATGAAAGGGCCGACCATCTGGCGACCTGCAGCAGGCAACGCGCGCCGGACTTCAAACCCGCCAATGTCGCGGGCTCGGGGCACGATCACTTGTTCAATGAGATCACATGCACGCGCGTCGCCTAACTTAGGATCGTCGCAGGGTTGCCAGCTCATGGGGCGTTTCCTCGCTTGCGGGGGGTGCTTTTGAAACGTGCATGCGCCACCGAGGGGGCCTGTAGATCTTAAAGTAGATGATCCGTGCGAGACAGCCCGCCAGCGGCCGCAACCAATCACAAAATGGGTAGGCCATTCACTGCACTGCGCAATCGGATGGATGCGGAAAAACTGACTTGTGACGGCAAGATAGCGGTATTTTTCCGTGCAGATTTCAAGCGTCGCGAGATCCGCATTTCCAAATTATTTCGATGATACTGTTGAGTCATTCGGCTCATGCGTTTACAAGAAGCCAGTCTCCGATTGGCGTTCGCCTTATATCGGGACAGCACGCCACGCCATCTCGGCATTGCGCCTGCGCACATGTATTTGCATCATTCAACAGCTAATCTTTGACTTTTTGTAAGTCTTAATGCGCGCGCGATCCGAAATACATATGAACAACACGATTGTACGGGTAGATATACTTTTGCGCGTCAATCTCTTTCAAAATGGGAGTCGAGAATGACCGTAGCGAATACCGATCAGGAGGGGAAACTCCGTACAAGCTCACAGGCAGCTCAGGATTTTGGAGATGACCCTCTGGCGGTGCGCGAAACCAGCCACTACCAGATGGAGTACGTGGAATCTTTCGTCGACAAATGGGACGCGCTGATCGATTGGGACCGGCGCGCGAAAGCAGAAGGCGAGTTCTTCATCGAAAAATTGCGGGACCTCGGCGCCAAGAAGGTGCTCGACGTCGCGACTGGGACTGGGTTTCACTCGGTCATGCTTCTCAAGGCTGGCTTTGAAGTCACCAGCGTCGATGGCAATGAGGAGATGCTTGCCAAGGCGTTTTCCAACGCACGCGACCACGGTCATATGCTGCGCACGATCCACGCGGACTGGCGATGGCTAAACCGGCATGTGCACGACCTTTACGACGCCGTCATCTGCCTGGGTAACTCCTTCACGCACCTGCATAAAGATAACGACCGGCGCAAGGCACTTGCTGAGTTCTATGCGACTCTACGTGCCGAAGGGACCCTCGTCCTAGACCAGCGCAACTATGATGCGCTTCTCGATCACGACGTCGAGCCGACACACAACTACTACTACTGTGGCCAGGACGTTCGCGCTTTCCCCGAGCACATCGACGAGAGCCTCGCCCGCTTCTGTTACGAATTCAACGATGGCGCGCAATTCCACCTCAACATGTTCCCGCTACGCAAAGCGTACGTTCAGAGGCTCATGAAAGAGGTCGGCTTCCAACGCGTGTCGACGTATGGGGACTTCCAGGAGACTTTCCGCGAAAAGGAACCAGACTTTTTCATTCATGTGGCTGAGAAGGCCTACCGCGACCTCGAGGATGACAACGCGTGACACAGGCTTATTCAGAAACCGTGCAGACGGCGCGGGAATACTACAACAGCGAAGATGCCGATAACTTTTACTTCCACGTGTGGGGCGGGGAAGACATCCATATCGGCCTCTACGAACGTGAGGACGAGCCGATTGGCGTCGCCAGCCGACGGACGGTTGAACGGATGGCGGATCACTTGCCTCCGCTCAATGCTAATTCGCGGATTCTCGACATCGGATCGGGCTATGGTGGCGCCGCGCGCTATCTTGCTGAACGGTTTGGCTGCAACGTCACTGCGCTCAATCTTTCAGAGAAAGAGAATGAGCGGAACCGGGAAATGTCGCAGGCAGCCGGACTGGCCTCGCGCATTACCGTGGTCGACGGATCCTTCGAGGATATCCCGCTGGAAGACGCCAGCGTCGATGCCGTCTGGTCACAAGACGCCATTCTGCACTCGGGTCAACGGGAACGCGTTATTGCCGAAGTCGCACGCGTCCTGAAACCAGGGGGGCACTTTATCTTCACGGATCCCATGGAGAGCGGACGGTGCTCGCAAGGCGACCTGGAGCCTGTTCTTGCGCGCATCCATCTCGACACGTTGGGATCGCCGGATTTCTATAAGAAGACCGCCATCGCAAACGGTCTTGAATTCGTCGAGTGGCTCGATAAGACGGATCAATTGATCCGTCACTATTCGCGCGTTCGCGAGGAACTCCTGTCGCAACGGGCGATTCTCACGAAGGGCATCTCAGAGACCTACATCGACCGAATGGCGACTGGTTTGTCGAACTGGGTCACTGCTGGACAACGTGGCTGTCTGGCGTGGGGTATCCTGCACTTCAAAAAGTCCTAAGGCTTATGTCTGCACTTTAAGACATTGAGTTTGAAGTGAACTTTCAGAGCCCGGTGACACCTGTCACCGGGCTCTTTGCGTTTCTATCCGACTTTTCTCGGGGCCTCCCTTTAGCAGTGGACAGCTTTGCGCAAGTCCTTTCTGGCACCCAATCTAGCCTAGTCGGTACGGCGTTGTGCTCACCTAGCAGGGGTTATCGAAACGTGACTGCGCAATCTGTGTCCGTGCTCATCGTCGAAGATCGTATCGTTATGCAGAAAATACTCTGCAGACTTTTGGCTCAGCTCGGCTTTAAACGTATCGATACAGCGCTGAATGGCCAACTCGCGCTGAACCTCGTCTCCAGCAAGCACTACGATCTCATATTGTCAGATTGGAATATGGACGAGATGAATGGCCTCGAACTCTTAAAGGCCGTTCGACAAAACAAAAAGAGCGCAGACACACCCTTCGTTCTCATTACGGCCGAAGCAAAGTCAGCCAACATCCAAGCAGCCGAACTCGCCGGTGCCAACGGTTACCTGATCAAGCCATTCAAGCTGATCCAGCTGCAGAAGACGATTGAACAGATCCTGGGTCCGATTGATCTTCCGGATGAGTCCTACGCCCCCACCGCCTAGATCAGGCGCCCACCTAACGCCCATATCGCCCCGAACACCATCATCGATGCCGCAATGAGCAGCAGAACGGCCTTTAGCGCCAGATGTGACGTGATGCCCACTGAGGCATCAGCATAGTCGCGGCGCGGCTTGCGGCCGGTAATCATCGCTGTAATCAGCGGCTCTCGCTTGAAGAGCTGGTAGATCAGATTTGCCCCGATGTGCAGAAGGATCAGCGGCAGAATCAGTCCCGTAAAGGACCAACGGTGCCATCGTGAGATATCCTTGACCGTGCCACTCCCAACCAAGCGGTACAGCGGGCCTGCGGTGAGATCGTTGTGTTCGACAGTGAAAAGACCAAGCACTGCCTGTATCGCTACGATGCAAAGCAATCCGATGACCATCAACGCTCCGAGTGGGTTGTGGCCGAGGTAAGGCTGTGCCTTCCCGAACAGCGTGTCCCGTGCATGTGCCATGGCGCCAGCAATGCTGGGGATAAAGTTCCCGAAGCGGGATGTCGATGAACCAAACACGCCCCAAAGCAAGCGCCAGACGATGAGAACCAGGATCGCGTAGCCGTTCCAGCGGTGCCACTTCAGAAGTGGATCACCAAGCGCTTCGGCGTACTCGAAACTCACCCAAGCGCTGATTATCAGAATGACGAGTGTCCAATGGAAGACTCTGGTCGGCCAGTCCCAGACCGCTACGTATTCCTGCTTCACGTTCCGTTTCCCTCCAGACATCATGCACGAGTAAACGCACTCAGGGGTTCGCACCCGTCGCGATGCTGTCGTTGACAGCCGCATACAGGGGTCAGATTGCCCCTTCGACGACATCACGTTGGATTGCGGAGATCCTCCCCGATCGTCACACTGCGCTCGGACCTCAATAACCCCCGACGCGCAATATGAGCACGCTTCCTGCCCCTCTCAACTGCGCAATCCATGTCCTGCCAAAAGACTGACAGTAAGCGACCGGCCGTAAAGCTTACGAGGTCCTCGCATCTCACCCCATCTTCGAATCCACCCCTCCCCGTGACGTCACGCCTCATGGGGAGGCGCGGAACATAAGCATAAAGATGTATTTTTCGCGCACCTTTCAATCGGTGAGCAGAGGGAAAGCTGTCTTGATCTCGGCAATTGGAGCGGTTTCATGAGCGAACGCTTTACCAAGGCTGCGGCTCGCAACATTTTTTATGGCGGCTCGGTTTTCTTCTTCGTGCTTTTCGTGGCTCTGACAGTCCACAGCCACGTTTTTATCGTCAACACCAGCAGCAACTCCGACACGCTCAACGCCAATGTCGCGCGGGGTAAGCATGTCTGGGAGAAAAACGCGTGCATCAACTGCCACACGCTTCTTGGCGAGGGTGCTTATTTCGCGCCCGAACTCGGCAATGTCTGGGTGCGCTATGGCGGTCGCGACGACGCTAAGGGGGCTCGCGATACCCTCATCGCTTGGATGCAATCGCAGCCGAGCGGCGTCGAAGGTCGTCGGCAGATGCCCGACTTCAAACTGAACGATCAAGAGCTCAACGATCTCGTCGATTTTCTGGAATGGGTTAGCCGGATTGATACGCAAGGCTGGCCGCCGAACGATGCTGGCTGAGGAGTACGATCCCAATGAAATACGCAACGCAGCGGGTCGCCTACCCGTACTTCATCTGCGCGATGGTGCTATTCCTGGTCCAGGTGCTGTTTGGCGCTCTCGCCGGGACCGTCTACGTTTTTCCAAACTTCCTATCCGAAACACTGCCTTTCAACATTCTTCGCATGATCCACACCAACGCGCTGATCGTGTGGCTGTTAATGGGGTTCTTCGGGGCGGCCTACTATTTGATTCCTGAAGAGGCAGAGCGAGATCTTGAGAGCCCGCTCCTCGCTTATGTTCAGCTCGGGCTCTTGATGTTCGGTGCTCTGGCCGCCGTGATCGGCTACATGTTTGGGATCCACGAGGGCCGCGAATTTCTTGAACAACCGCTTTGGATCAAGATCGCCATCGTCGTCGTCGCCCTGATCTTTCTCTACAACGTCTCGATGACCGTATTGAAGGGGCGCCGAACAGCAGTCACTAACGTGCTGCTGCTTGGAATGTGGGGCATCGCGGTATTTTGGCTGTTCGCATTTTACAATCCAGCCAACTTAGCACTCGACAAAATGTACTGGTGGTACATCGTCCACATCTGGGTCGAGGGCGTGTGGGAATTGGTCATGGCGTCGGTTCTCGCTTTCCTTCTGATCAAGATGACGGGCGTCGATCGCGAAGTTATCGAAAAATGGCTCTACGCCATTGTCGGCCTCGCCTTGTTTTCCGGATTGCTCGGCACCGGTCACCACTACTACTGGATCGGAACCCCGGCCTATTGGCAGTGGATCGGCAGCGTCTTTGGGGCTCTCGAGGTGTTGCCCTTCTTTGTCATGGTGATCTTCGCTTTCACCATGGTCTGGCGGGGACGTCGCGACCACCCAAATCAGGCCGCGATGCTATGGTCTCTCGGATGCACGGTCGGCGCGTTCTTCGGCGCTGGCGTCTGGGGCTTCATGCATACGATATCGTTCGTGAACTATTACAGTCACGGAACCCAAGTGACGGCTGCACATGGGCATCTCGCTTTTTACGGTGCCTACGTGATGTTGAACCTCGCCATCATCACCTATGCGATGCCCTATTTGCGCAACCGAAAGCCGTATAACCAGGTACTCAACATGTGGAGCTTCTGGATCATGAGTTCCGGCATGGCCTTCATGACGTTCACACTAACTTTCGCAGGCGTTGTCCAAACCCATCTGCAGCGCATCCTCGGCATGTACTACATGGAAGTGCAGGATCAGCTCGCCCTGTTCTATTGGATGCGCCTTGGAGCGGGTGTGTTCGTCGTCCTGGGTGTCTTGCTTTACCTCGTAGCGATATTTGGTCCGACACGGGAAGAAATTCCGGGACGGATGAAAGCAGTGGCTCAGCCGGCAGAGTAACGTTTGCATCGGTGACGAGCGGGCGCTTCGCGCCCGCCGTTACGGGAAAGATTCATGATGCCCAACGCTTCTTCAAAAGTTGCGGCGATCACTATGGGTGATCTGCCGTTCTATTCCCCTGCAGGTTCCGAATGCGAGTTGTTCGAGCGTGCCTATCGCAATCAGCTCCCCGTCCTTTTGAAAGGACCAACGGGCTGTGGCAAAACACGCTTCGTTGCGCATATGGCTGCCAAACTCGGGCGGCCGGTTTACACCGTGTCGTGCCACGATGACCTGACAGCCGCGGACCTGACGGGTCGCTACCTTCTCAAAGGCGGCGACACGGTCTGGGTCGATGGCCCTTTGACCCGTGCGGTGCGCGAAGGCGCGATCTGTTATCTCGACGAAGTCGTGGAAGCCCGCAAGGACGTGACAGTTGTGGTGCATCCACTTACGGACGATCGTCGCATATTGCCGCTCGAACGTACTGGCGAGCTGTTGCAGGCCCCTGCCGAATTTATGCTCGTCGTGTCCTACAATCCTGGCTATCAGAACGTCCTGAAAAGCCTCAAGCCAAGCACACGTCAGCGTTTTCTAGCCCTTGAGTTCAGCTTTCCTTCTCCCGACATCGAGGCGTCAATCGTCGCCCGAGAAAGCGGTCTGCCGAGGGATCGCTGTGTGCCGCTCGTGCGCATCGCCAATGCCCTGCGTGATCTCAAACAACAGGATTTGGAGGAAGGCGCGTCGACCCGGCTTCTCGTATATTGCGCCGTTCTAATCCGTGATGGTGTCAATCCACAAACTGCAATCGAAGCGTCGCTCATAGAGCCCTTGAGCGACGACGCGGACGTGAAGCAGGCGCTGTTACGCGTCGCAGACATCGCTCTGGGCTAACACGCCATGTCGATCTTCGAGCCCGAAGAGACTATCGGCATCTACTGGCATCGCATGATCGGCGGCGCTAGCACTTACCGCCATTATCCGCAGGCTGCAGTTTCTCTTGATGCTCTACGCCGCCGCCTCGCTATCCTGTTTCACGCACTGGGCGGGAGTGGCGCGGTGCGAATTTCTGCTGGAGCCCCGTTCGACACCGGGCATCGGCTGAGCCTGAAGCAGCGTATCGGTCTGGGGCGCGAGCGTATTGAACATGCCGTACTCGATACGAGTACGTTGCGCTTGCCGACGTCGATCGACATTTTTCCGACGCGCTCCGACAATGAAGCGCTCTACGAGTGGCTTGCGGCCTGGTTCGCCCACGCCGTCCCACCTACCGCAATCTCTAGCGATCCATTGCAAAGCGATATTGTAAGACTGCGTGCCTGCCTCGCAACCACGGAAGCGACCATCACGGCCTGGCCCGGTCTGAGACCGATTTACAGACGACTAACGGGCGAACTCATCAGCGCTTGGCCTCAACGTTCGCTGCCACGGACCGAAGCCGCTATCGACGCTTCCATTCAAACGCTGCTTGATGGCGCCCCACGGCCGGCCACCGACGCCGAGCTTCTCCGTGCTATTCGCGATCCGACCGTTCCACTCGAAAACATCCGTGCCCCGCGCGGTTACAGGAGATTTCTTCCAGTTCCGCTCTGGGGCGATTTGCAAGTCGATGCTGAGGGCACACAGCACGACGACATCGATGAGGGCACAGGTATTTCGGCCCCGGTCGACAATCGCCGCCGCCACGCGTCGCGCCGAGAGACCGACCGCAGCCAACGTGACGACCCGCTGCTACTCCACCGGTTCGAGACAATTTTTAGCTTGTCAGACATGGTCAACGTCAATCGCCCGGTGGAGGACGACGATGAGGATTTAGCCCGCCAAGCCGCTGACGATTTGAACGACCTTACAATTGGCTCAAATCAAAAGCGCGCCTCGACCCGGCTCAAACTAGATCTCGACTTGGCCCCGCCGGCCACGGAGGATGGCGCGATTGTCGCTGACATCACTTATCCCGAATGGGACTGGCGCCGAGGGAGCTATCGGCCGGACTACTGTCGCGTTGTCGCTGGAATGGCTTCCGAGGAAGGTGGGGACTGGGCACCGGACGCCACCATGCAACGCTGCATAAAACAGGTACGCCGCCAGTTCGAAGCGCTTCGCCCCAAATGCCAAACCTTCTACAGTCAGCCGGATGGCGACGAACTCGATTTGACGGCGTTGGTTCAGGATGTCGCTAACCGGCAAGCCGGGGCTCCTGCTACCGAACGAATCTTCCTTCAAGCGCGAAGTGCTGCACGGGATGTGTCTCTCGCCGTCCTTTTGGACGTCTCGCTCTCAACGGACGCTTGGCTACAGGATTGCCGTGTGCTTGACGTTGAAAAGGGCGCGTTACTGGCTCTTACGCACGGCTTGGCCGCCTGCGGAGACGAGCATGCGATCTTTACCTTCACGTCGCGTCGTCGCCACTGGGTGAACGTCCAGACCGTAAAGGATTTCGGCGAGGACGTTGGACCTAGGGTAAGCCGTCGCATCCAAGCTTTGAAACCCGGTCAGTACACACGTATCGGGGCCGCTATACGCCACGTTTCGATTGCGCTTCAAGAACGTCCACAACGTCATCGGCTGCTGCTTGTTATCACCGATGGAAAACCGAACGACATTGATCATTATGAGGGCCGTTACGGCATTGAGGACACGCGGATGGCTATCCGCGAGGCCCACCGTGCTGGATTGCGTGTCTTTGGCGTCACGGTGGACGAACAAGCCCGCGATTATTTTCCCTACATTTTCGGACGCGGCGCCTACGCGATCTTTCCAAACATCTCTCGACTACCTACGGCCCTACCCGCCATCTATCGGCAGATAACGAAATAAAACATCGCCCGACGCCGTGGCGCCAATCGGCCGGCAGACGTAGCAGCCAAGTATCGAATCGGCATCCGAGACGCTTATGGGGCTTTGGAGAACAATCACCTCAAACACATGTTAAGCAGGATATTAAACAGCTCTGCATAGCATGGGCGCACATAGGGCGCGATTTTGAGAATTTTTTGAGGGGGTTACCGTATCTTGTCAAAATTGCATATGGTAGACGGGGAGGGGATCGAACCCTCGACCATTCGATTAAAAGTCGAATGCTCTACCACTGAGCTACCCGTCCAAACCAATGAAAACGGGCCCCTCGGGGCCCACGTTGTTGATTAGCCGATCAAAGCCACAGGATCAACGCCTAACGTGACGCGGCCTTGAGACACGAGCGGAAGACCGGCAGCAGATATTTCTTGCCTGCTGCATGGCCATCAATCCGTACGCGATCCAGGTTTGAGCCGAACCTTGAAGATCCTCGCGAACACAAAGTCTGATGACGCATCTGCCGCCGCCTGTCCAGTACCCTGCGACACATATCCGAGATTTTGGCAGAGCAATCGCCATGATGGCGGTCGCGCTGATCCTATTTTCATGCCTTGATGCGACAGCGAAATACCTAGCTGGGCGGGTTGGGGTTCCGGTAACTCAGATCATTTGGGTCAGGTTTCTAGGTCAGTTTTTCCTGATGCTCACGTTTGTACCGTTGCTTGGCCTCATGGACGTGCGCTCGATGTTCAGGACCAGGCGGCTTCCCTGGCAGCTCGCGCGATCGACGCTTATGGTGACGGTCACTGCGCTAAATTTCCTCGCGCTCAAGTACCTCAGGCTCGACCAAACCGTCACGATTACCTTCCTGGCCCCCCTGGTGGTGGCCTTATTGGGGGGGCCTCTCCTCGGCGAATGGGTCGGCTGGCGGCGGCTCATTGCCATTCTGGTAGGGTTTGGCGGCATACTTATCGTCGTGCGGCCTGGCTTTGCCGAGATTCACCCCGCGGTGGGCTTTTCGTTCGCAAGCATGCTGGCCTATGCGCTGTTCATGCTAATCACGCGACACATCGCCGGCGAGGATCCGCCGATCGTGACGCTCTTTTATTCAATGTTTGTAGGAGTTTTTTTGGGAGCGCCTTTCGCCATTTCAGAATGGCAGTGGCCGCAGCAGCCCGAGGTTTGGCTGATGCTACTCTCGCTTGGCGCGTTTGGGGGCGCCGGGCATTACCTGTTCATCCTGGCCTATAAGCTGGCTCCGGCGAGCAGAATCACGCCCTTTCTTTACTTGCAGATACTTTCAATGGCAGGGCTTGGATATCTGGTCTTCGGTGATCTGCCGGATATCTGGACGGCCGTGGGCTCCTGCGTCGTCGTATGTTCAGGTATCTACCTGATAGACCGGGAGCGGCGCGTGCGTGCAGGTGAACGCTAGAAAGGCGCTGCCCGACGCGATGCGTCGGGCGCCACGTAAGTGAAACACGGACTGCAGTCCCATTACTGATTGGCGGGGGCCGGTTCGGCAGCAGGTTCGCTGGCTGGCTCAGAGGCAGGCTCAGTAGCGGGTACTGTTGTGACGGGAGACGGGTCAGCTGCCGGCGCTTGTGCCGCAGGCTCCGCGGCAGGGGCCGCAACGGCGGGGTTCACTGTCTGACCTGAGACATGAGTTTGGCCAACGTCGATGCCGTGCGGATAGTAATTCCAGCCAACATACCCCACCGAAAACAGGATTGCGGTCAAGATCGCGGCAAAAAGCAGCGTATCACCCAGGGCTCTGTTGATCCCCATGCCGATGAGGGACGCAATAAATGCCAGTCCGGCATACACGCCGACATCGATCCAATTCACTTGCGACCAATCTATAATGTCCATACTTCTTCTCCATTGGCGGCTAGAGCGAATGACTCTAGACTAGAATTCGATCCAACCTGGTAAGTTGCGCAGAGCCGGGACGGCTTTGTTTGGCAACCGTCTTGGCACGAATTAACCAAATACGCCATGATTTGCGACGGGAGTATGATGGCAAGGCAAGATCAATGTCGCGCTGCAGTTGCTTTATATGCCATCCATCTACCTAGAAACGTCCAAGCGCTCACAGCGCAGCTGCTCCGGCACCAATGCCCTCAGATGCGCGTGCCCGCACTACCCGCCTCCCGCTATTGGATTGGGTTCGCAGCAGGTATAGAAGCGTCTTTCCAGCCGTATGGGGTAGGCCAGTGTGTCGCTTCAACAGCTACCTGAATTCGGGTTTGAAGTCCTCAAACCCGCAAGAAATCAATTGTTTGGCCGAACCTGCGGTCTCTGCGGACGTGCTCGGCTTTATCGTTGCGCTCGTTGGCATTCCAGCAGCTCTCGTAATTCAGTCGCTTTGGAGCTCGTTCGGTAGCCACTGGTTGATCGTTCTGCTGCCGCCCATTGCTCTCGCGGCTGCTTATCTCGGTGGGCTGCGCGGGGGGGCTTTGGCGCTTTTGCTTTCGATCGGAGCTCTCCTCGTTGCAAACGCCTTCAAGCTCCAACCCAATGTGACACTAGGTGAGATACTGCTGTCACTGGGTCTCACTGCAACATTGGCTTATGTCGGTTGTACGCACCGCAGCATACTGCTTGAGACACGCCGTTTGAGCGAGAACCTCAGCGCGCGCGAAGCACACCTTCGCTCCATTCTCGATACGGTCCCCGATGCTATGGTCGTTATTGAACGTGACGGAACCATCGTGGCCTTCAACCGCGCTGGCATACGGCAATTCGGCTACGAAGAAGAAGAAGCGGTGGGCCAAAACGTGCGCATTTTGATGCCCGAACCCTACCGCAGCGAACATGACAGCTACCTTCAACGGTATTTATCGACGGGCGAAAAGCGGATCATCGGAACCGATCGCGTTGTCGTTGGCCGACGCAAGGACGGTTCGACATTTCCGATGATGCTCGCCGTTGGTGAGATGAAGAGCGGTGACAATCTTTTTTTCACAGGCTTTGTACGCGACCTCACCGAGATCGCAGAATCGAAGTCGCGGCTGCGAGAAATACAAAACGAACTCGCGCGGTTAGCCCGGCTCAACGAACTGGGCGAAATGGCCTCAACCCTCGCTCACGAACTTAATCAGCCGTTGTCAGCGATAGCGAACTACGTCCAGGGCTGCATCCGGCTACTGAGGAATATGAAAGGTCCGGAAGCATCGCGCGTGCAGGATGCTCTAGAAGAAACCGTGCGGCAATCGCTTCGTGCCGGCCAGATTATTCGGCATTTGCGCGAGTTCGTGACAAGAGGCGAGACAGAAAAGCAACCTGAGCAAATTCACAAACTGGTTGAAGAAGCCGGTGCGCTAGCCTTGGTCGGATCACGTGAAATGGGGGTCCGTACCGTATTCGAGTTTGAGTCAGGATCGAAGCTGGTCATGGCCGACCGGGTCCAGATCCAACAAGTCCTCATCAATCTGATGCGAAACGCAATGGAGGCAATGCGGGAAAGCGAGCGTAGAGAATTGCTGGTTAGGATTTCCTCGGAAGACATCGGGAAAATCATGATCGAGGTTGCCGACACGGGGCCAGGTGTCTCCCCCGAAATTGGTGCCCGCCTCTTCAAACCATTCACGACAAGTAAGCCAGGAGGTATGGGGGTCGGCCTCTCCATTTCCAAGCGCATCGTTGAAGCCCACGGAGGAGAGCTTTCGATGTACCGCAATAGCGAGGGGGGGGCCACGTTCCGTCTCGTGCTACCGGCTATTAAGGACCAGGAGCTGCATGATGGGATCTGACATCGTAGTCCATATCGTGGATGACGAAGAGGACGTGCGCACGTCCGTGGCTTTTCTGCTCACAACGTCTGGGCATACGGTTCGCGTTCACGAATCGGCCATGGAATTTCTGAATGCCGCACTAACAGGCAACCTTCAAAACGATTGCCTCATCACCGACCTGCGCATGCCCGACATAAGTGGCGTCGAATTGTTGAGGCGGTTGCGTGAGGCTGATGCCATGCTACCCGCCATCGTGATCACCGGACACGGCGATGTATCGATGGCTGTAGAGGCTATGAAGACCGGGGCGCTCGACTTCATCGAGAAGCCGTTTGAAGAACAGATTTTGCTCAACGCAATTAAACACGCAGCTTCAGAACTGAAGAACCGGCCTCGGGATATCGATGACATCGCGTCGATCCGCGCTCGATTGGACTCACTCACGGATCGTGAACGACAAGTGATGGAAGGCGTCGTCGCCGGGCAGCCAAACAAAACGATCGCTTTCGAGCTGAATATCAGCCCTCGGACGGTAGAAGTGCATCGCGCGAACGTTATGGCCAAGATGCAGGTGAAAAGCCTGCCCGAACTTGTCAGACTTGTATTGGCGGCCAACGCGTCTGATTGAACTCGCTTAAATCAGGTCAGCGGCTTGATTTAGCGCAAAGCTAAATTGCCTGGGCTTCCGCTAACCTTCTTCATGCGGCGAAGCGCCGCTTGCGCAATTCATTCCAGGCCCCGCTGTGTCTCTCTCCGCCGCCATACTCGCCATTGCGCCTGATCCAGCATTTGGTGCGTCTCTAGGCTTCGTACTTGAAGCCGAAGGTTGTGAGGTTTTGTTACTCAAGGCTTTGCCCTCGACTCATGACTCTATGAATACTTTTGACTGCGTCATAGTCGATGACAATGCACTGATAAATAAAGAAAAAAACTTAAACCATCTGCGCGCGTTGGCGTCACCGATTATCCTACTTGTTGATCGCAGCGACGAGTTCTCAGTCGGCGAAAGCTTTTGGATAATCGAGAAACCGATACTCGGATTGAAGCTGATTGAAGCCGTCCGCTCTGCTCTTCGAGCAGCATATGAGCTGCGACCACAGATCTACGTTACGTAGTTTCCCTTAGGGATATCCCTAATTCAAACAGAGTAACAGTTGGTCCATTCATGACTCCGACGCGTTTGCCGGAGGCTTGATATGTATTCTCAAATCGCATTTCCGCCGTCTCACTATGCAGATCGCACCGCTCGCACGGACATTTCCAAGTCGTTTCCGCCGTCGATCATCGAAGACACTCAGCTTCATCAGCTCGTCGTGTTCGCACCCAACGCTGAAATTTACGCGCAAGGTGAACCCACGTCATCCCTGTACCAAGTCGAGTTTGGCACAGTGCGCATCTATCGGCTCCTCGCCGATGGCCGCCGCCAGATCACCGCCTTCCATGTTGCTGGGGAATTCTTTGGCTTCGAGGCGGACGATGCTCATCATTTCTTTGCTGAGGCTGTGGACCGTTGCGGCATCCGGATCTGTCAACGCCCGCTTGATAAGGGGCTAGCCTCAGAACTTCTGCCGATAGCTCTGGATGCTCTTGTGCGCGCACAAAAGCATTTGCTCGTCATCGGGCGCCAATGCGCTGGAGAACGGGTTGCGGCGTTTCTGATCGATATGATGGAACGGCAGGGCGACATGCGTCACGTTGAGCTCGCCATGTCTCGAACCGACATTGCAGATTACCTCGGTCTGACGATCGAAACAGTTTCGCGGGCGTTCACGAAGTTTAGAGAACGAGGCTACATCCGGCTGAAGAGCGCTCGCACCATCGACATAGTGGATGTTGATGCCTTACGCATCTTGTGTGCTTGATTATTCCTTTTCTCAAAAGTTGCGCGCGAAAGTAATTTGCGAAGGTTTCATTTTCGCACGTGGTCCCTGCTCTCTTTATGAGGAGATTGATCATCCGCAGGTTGATCGAAGAGGATGCGCTCCGCCGCGCCATCTAGATCCTCGTACTGTCCGCTTTTCAGCGCCCAAAGAAAGGCCGCTAAACCAAGCCCTCCCAGGAATAAGGCGGCGGGAATGAGCAGGATGAGGTTCGTCATTTAACCCTCCACAAGTGCATTTGCCCGCAGTGGCGCCCGTGACTTGGCCTTTCCGGTATGCTTGGCTTCACGCATTGGGCGGCCTCGCAGTCGCATCGCGTTCCCAATGACGATGAGAGAAGATAACGACATCGCTACGGCAGCGACCAGCGGCGTAACGTAACCGGCGACCGCGATCGGAACCGCGACCGCATTGTAAGCGATCGCAATAGCGAAGTTCTGCCGGATCAACGCTCCGGACTTTTTAGAAACATCTAGTGCGAATGGAACGGCTGTCAGGCTTTCGCGCAAGAACACGAAATCTGCTGCGTTGCGGCCGATGTCTGCAGCCGTTGCGGGGGCCATAGCGACGTGGGCCATAGCCAGAGCCGGAGCATCGTTCAACCCGTCTCCGACCATCAGTGCTTTATGTCCGGCAGCAGTCAGTTCAGCAAGCCGTGTCGCTTTTTCGGATGGCAACGCCTCAGCATCCGCTCGCGCAATAGCCAGCTTATCGCCAACGGATTGGACTGCGTCACGACGATCTCCCGATAGCATTTCAACCGCAAGGCCGGCGTCCTTCAGTTCGGCGACCGCAACTTCAGCATCGCGCCGCAGGACATCCTCGAATTTGAACGTCGCGATTTCCTCACCGTTGCGGGACAGGACCGTACCGACAGAAGATGATATCCCGGCCGTTGCCCAATTTGCTCTGCCCAAGCGATAGACTACGTCCCCCGCTTTCGCTTCTAAGCCGCAGCCCGGAGATTCCTCAACGGATGTGAGAGGAATAGGGCTGAGATGATGCTTTGCCGCGATTTCACGGAGCGCTTGCGAAATGGGATGACGCGAGTGGTCGGCCATTGCAGCCGCAATTGCGAATGCTTTGCGGTTGATCTCTTCTGCGTTGATGAGGCGTGGACGGCCGAGTGTCAGCGTGCCGGTTTTGTCAAAGACAACGGTGTCGATTTCGGCCAAGCGTTCCATCGCCGAACCGTCCTTGACCATGATGCCATTCTCAAACAGACGTCGCGCTGCAACGACCTGAACGATGGGAACCGCAAGCCCCAGCGCACACGGGCATGTAATGATGAGCACGGCGATGGCGATTGTTACAGACTGATGCCAGTCGCCTGACACCGCCATCCAGCCTAAAAAGGTTAGAAACGCGGTGAGATGTACGAGGGGAGCGTAGAGTGCAGACGCCCTGTCGGCGATACGTCGGTATCGCGCGCGGCCACCTTCCGCGGCTTCCATTAGCCGGATCATTTCAGCCAGGAAGGATTGGTTGGCGGCAGCCGACACCTCGATGGTGATGGGCTGGGTGAGGTTAAGCGTGCCGGCGCGGACCATATTTCCGGCGGCTACAGTTTGTGGGTCACTTTCACCCGTCACAAGCGCGCAATCTAGTTCTGTGGTGCCTCGTCTCACGCATCCATCAACCGGGATGCGTTCGCCCGCCGCAACCAGAACTTTCATTCCCGGCCCGATTTCAGCCAGGGGCAGGTATTCGTGTCCGCCATCCTCTCGTACAACCATGGCGCCGAGAGGGGCCATACGTGCGAGCCCCATCACAGCCGTCCGAGCCCGTTCGCGCATCACATGATCAAGCGTTCGGCCGATCAGCAAGAAGAAGAGGAGCGAGACCGATGCATCGAAGTAAGCATGGGCCCCATGATTGATCGTCTCGTAGAGGCTCAGGGCATAGGCTAACGAAACGCCGATGACGATCGGGACATCCATATTTGTCCGGCCGTGCCGCAATGCGCTCCAGGCCGACCGGAAGAAAATGCGCCCGGAAAAAGCTAGCGCCGGCAGCGCGATCAAGGCGGAAACCCAATGGAAAAGGTCTCTGGTTGCCGCGTCCGCCCCGGACCATACCGATACGGACAACAGCATGATGTTCATGGCGGCGAAGCCAGCAATCGCCATACCGCGGATGAGTTCTGACAGCGTATCATCGTGCGCCTTCGCCGCAGCTTCAAAGAGGTGGGCCTCGTAGCCTAACCTCTCAAGGGTGGCGATGATCGGTGGCGGCGTTCTGCCATGCCAACGCACGCTCACGCGCTTCGTCGACAGGTTTACGCGTGCGCGTTCTACGTTATCGAGCCGCATCAAGGCCGTCTCGATGGCCTGGATGCACCCTCCACAGTGAATTCCGGGAACGGAAAGATCCGTCTGGTAAGTGCCGTCAGCAATTCTATGGCTTGCGAGCTGTAATTCTTCCATAGATGGCCCGGTTGCATTCGGACCAAGCTCGCTGGCTGTTGCGATGCCAACGGCACAGCATGTCATTGCAGCACCCCGTTGCGGATCATTATGCGTCGGACATACCGATAGGCGGCCGGCTTACCGACGTCGGCATGAGCTTCGACAATCCAAACACCATCTGCAATCGCGGCTTCCGCGGCGAATTGATGGCTCGCGCCATCGCGTGTCAGAACAACCGTCTTGTCTTCGGTGACCGTTGCCGGCCGCCGGAAAGTGACCGTCACGCTCTGCATATCGATAGGAAAGCCTTCGCGGTTTCTCAGCAGATAGTAGATGCGCCCCGCGTTGTAGCTAAACCGGCTGGTCCAGCCCAGCGCCGCTTGCGCTCGGCCTTCCGCTGCTTTGTCGTTGAATTGCTGGCTTGCTACGTAGGAATTCGCAACGACGAAACCCGTCCAGGTTCGGTTTGCCGCGATTGCCATTGTCAGATTCGCTACAATGATTGCCGCAAAGAAACAGACCATAACAATCAGCATGTGACGGCCAGTGAACTCCTTCGGCCCAGAACCGTAGCTCATTTATGTTCTCCGGGTGCGTTAAAGGTCGCTGTGTACGCGCTAGTCTCTTGGTTCACCTTATCCTCGACGACAAACCTAAACGTCTGTCGTTCGGGGTGAGCCTGATCCGCTGGTTGCCTGACAAAGACCTTGAGAGCCCGTAGCCGATCCGGCTCAACGGGCACGTTGACAGATCGTTCCTCTGGGCCCGTGTGAAGCCCGCTCACGCTCATCGACGCACCGGGTAACCCTTCGAGGCGCAAAGTGATGGTACGTGGTTGAGGGATCATGTTGAGAAGTTTGACGGTGTAGCCATTGCGTACGGACCCATCCGACAGAATGACATACTGCGGATTACGATCCCTCAAAACGTTCACCTCCAAACGGTCCCGCGTCAGCAACGCATAGAGCATGATCAAACCAATCAGCGTCCAGATCGTTACATAGATTAAGGTGCGAAGTCTCAATACGCTGCGCCAATTGAAGTCAGCTATTCCTGGCACAAACCGACCGTCGCTTCCGCGTACCCGAGCCGGATCAATCGGCGTGGTGCCCCCGACTGTGGCCAGCGCCATGTTGGCATCGTAATCGCGAAACGTAGCGTAGGAGATAAGCCCGCGCTCTTTGTGCAGCTTGTCCATCACGCCGTCGCAGGCGTCGATGCAGAGGGCACAGGTTATGCAAGCCAGCTGCTGACCGTCGCGGATATCAATGCCCATCGGGCACACAGCGACACAGGCGTTGCAGTCAACACAGTCGCCATTGCGTTCCCCCGCGGCGACGGCCTTCTTAGTGTGCCGCGAACGGGGCTCACCGCGCCAATCATTGTACGTGACGGTCAGCGAATTTTCGTCGAGCATCGCCGCCTGGATGCGTGGCCAGGGGCACATATAGATGCAGACCTGTTCACGCATGAGACCGCCAAAGGTGTAAGTTGTAGCGGTCAGAATGGCGACGGTGATGTAGGCCACAGGTGCTGCCTGGCCGGTGAAGAAGTCACGGAAAAGCGTGGGGGCATCGGCGAAATAGAAGATCCATGCACCGCCGGTTGCTACAGCGATCAATAGCCAAGACATATGCTTGGTCAGCCGTAATCCCAACTTGCGAAAACTCATGGGGGCTTGGTCAAGCTTAATGCGGGCGTTGCGGTCGCCTTCAATCGCGCGTTCTACGACAAGAAAGAGATCGACCCATACCGTTTGCGGACAGGTATAGCCACACCATGCGCGGCCGATGGTGGACGTTAGCAAAAAGAGTCCAATCCCGGCCATGACCAACAGGCCGGCGACATAGAATAATTCCTGCGGCCATATCTCGATAAAAAAGAAATAGAAGCGGCCGTGCGCAAGATCGACGAGTACAGCCTGATCCGGGGCATGCGGACCACGATCCCAGCGCAGCCACGGCGTCAAGTAGTAGATGCCCAGCGTGATCGCCATGACAATCCATTTGAGCTGCCGGAAATTTCCCGACGCGCGCTTGGGATGGATCTTACGGCGCGCAACATAAAGTGGCTGTCGGTTCGAAGCGGAATTCACCGCTTCGACATCCAGCTTTTCGATCTCTGCGGGATTAAGCATCGTAAAGCCCTTGCCAGCCCATATTCATATCTGATGTTGGACCGGACGTTTTAGGACGTTGATCCAGGTCAAGATGTGGGAACGTGCCGCAGTAAGGTTCCGGCACGTGGCGGCCGCCCCCCGGCCATTCCCACACGCTTCGCTACTCTTCGCCTCCTCCTAGCGAATGGACGTAGACTGCGAGTTCCTTGACAGTCGTTTCGCCAAGGCGCTCCAACCAAGCGGGCATCGCTCCATGCTTGGGTGCGCGTACCTGAGCGGCTATTTCAGCTTCGCTGGCGCCATAAAACCAGATTGCGTCCACGAGATTAGGTGCGCCCATATCACGGCCACCTTGACCACCATCGCCGTGACAGGCCGCACAGTTTTCCTCGTAAACGACCTTTCCGGGCTCGACCAATGCCGGATCAGAAGACGTGTTCGAGAGCGACGCAACATAAGCCGCGACCTCTTTAATTTGCTTGTCTTCGAGGACGCCTGCGAATGCCGGCATTTCGGATATGCGCGTATCAGGGTCGCCGTTGAATCGAATGCCGTGCGCGATACTCTGGTAGATGCTTTTGATGTCACCGCCCCAGAGCCAATCGTCATCATTGAGGTTGGGATAGCCCGGTGACCCCTGAGCACCGGAGCCATGACACTGCGAGCAGTTGACTTTAAATGCCGCGGAGCCGGCCGATATTGCAAAGCGCCGCAGCTCGTCATCCGCAAGAATTTCGTTCAGCGACTTCTCTTTTATTGCCGTGCGTCGGCTGGCCTGGGTGGCCGTGGCCTCGTCGAGCTCTGCTCTCAGCTCGGCGCGACTCGAATAACCAAGAACGCCCTTTGTTGCCGACTCGATCATCGGCCACGCAGGCATGGCGATTGTGTATGCGATACCCCAGATGATCGTGGCGTAAAACGTACGGACCCACCAGCGCGGCATCGGGTTGTTGAGTTCCTTGATGCCGTCCCACTCGTGTCCCGTCGTGGAAACGCCCGTTACCTCGTCAATCTCTTCCTTGCTCATCTCAATCGTCCTTAAGAGGAATGCGGGCGGCTTCATCGGCAGCCTTCTTGCTGCCGGGACGGAAGGCGAAAACAACGACGCCAAGGAAGAAAACGGTCAGGAACAACAGGCCCCAGCTGTCCGCGAATTCGCGTAATGAATGGTAATCCATGCGGTCCCTCCTCAGCGGTAACCAGCGGCTTCGTCGTAGGTCGAGAAGTCGACAAGCGTGCCCAGCATCTGCAGGTAAGCGACAAGCGCATCCATTTCGCTCAGCGCTTCCGGATTGCCGTCGAAATCGCCGATCGGAGCTTTAGGATAACGCGCAAGGAGGCCAGAGCTGTCCGCATTGAGGTCTGCTTGTGCCCTCAGATCAGCTTCCGCGTTTTCAATCATTTCGTCCGAGTACGGCACGCCAACACGTTGATTGGCGACCAGTTCAGCCGAGAAGTTTCCCACCTCGAGGGGCGTGTTCATAAGGAAGGAATAACTCGGCATTACAGATTCCGGCACAACCGAACGCGGATCGATCATGTGCTGGACGTGCCACTCGTTGGAGTAGCGCCCGCCCACGCGAGCTAAGTCCGGCCCCGTCCGCTTCGAGCCCCACTGGAAGGGGTGGTCGTACATCGACTCAGCCGCCAAGCTATAGTGGCCGAAGCGCTCGACCTCATCACGAAACGGGCGGATCATCTGCGAGTGACACGTGTAGCAGCCCTCCCGCACATAAATGTTGCGGCCAGCCAGTTCGAGCGGCGAATAGGGCCTCATGCCTTCTACCTTCTCGATGGTGTTCTGGAGGTAGAAGAGCGGCACGATCTCGACGATACCGCCCACCGTGACCACCAAGAACGAGAAGATGAACAACAGGGTCGCGTTGCGTTCGATAATTTTGTGCTTGTCCAACAAGGCCATGGTTCAGGCTCCCTGCTCGGCTGGGCGAAGGGCGGTCGTGCGGCCACCGATCGGCTCCTCTTGTCGTTGATGCCCGCGGATCGTCATGACAATATTGAAGGCCATGATCAGTGCGCCGACGAGGTAGAGCCCACCGCCAATCGTGCGTAGGACGTAGTAGGGATGCATGGCCGCGACCGTCTCGGCGAACGAGTAGACGAGGAAGCCCTGCTCATCATAGGCACGCCACATCAAACCCTGCTGAATGCCTGAAACCCACATCACGGCCGCGTAGATGACGATTCCGATGGTCGCGAGCCAGAAGTGCCACGTGACAAGCTGGAGCGAGTAGAGTCGCTCACGACCCCACAACCTCGGAACCAGGAAGTAGATCGCACCGAAGGAAATCATCCCGACCCAGCCCAGGGCGCCGGAATGCACGTGTCCAATGGTCCAGTCGGTGTAGTGAGACAACGAGTTGACCGACTTGATGGACATTACCGGGCCTTCGAACGTCGACATGCCGTAGAAGGCTAGGGCAAGCACCATGATGCGAATAATCGGGTCGGTGCGGAGTTTGTCCCAGGCGCCGGACAGCGTCATGAGGCCGTTGATCATTCCACCCCATGACGGCATCCACAGAATGACCGAGAAGACCATGCCAAGCGTCTGCGCCCAGTCGGGCAGCGCTGTGTAGTGAAGGTGGTGCGGCCCCGCCCAGATGTAGAGGAAGATCAATGCCCAGAAGTGGATGATCGACAGGCGATACGAATAAATCGGCCGTTCTGCCTGCTTCGGCACGAAATAGTACATCATGCCTAGGAAGCCGGCGGTGAGCAGGAACCCAACCGCGTTGTGACCGTACCACCATTGCGTCAGAGCATCTTGGACGCCTGAGAATAGCGAATAGCTCTTGGAACCGAGGAAGGAGACCGGCACCGCAAGGTTGTTCACCACATGCAACATCGCGATGGTCACGATGAACGAGAGGTAGAACCAGTTCGCGACGTAGATGTGTGGCTCTTTGCGCCGGGTGATCGTGCCAAGGAACACGGCAAGATAAGCGACCCAAACAACGGTCAGCCACAGATCAACGTACCATTCCGGCTCAGCGTACTCGCGGCTCTGGGTGATACCCAGCAGGTATCCGGTCGCTGCCATGACTATGAAGAGTTGGTAGCCCCAGAATACAAACCACGCGAGGTTTCCCCCGAAAAGGCGCGCACGGCATGTTCTTTGGACGACATAAAAGGACGTCGCCATCAGTGCATTGCCACCGAATGCAAAGACCACTGCCGAGGTATGCAGCGGACGTAAGCGGCCGAAGGTAAGCCAGGGCTCGACGTTGAGGTCGGGATAGGCGAGTTGCAGCGCTGCCACGACACCAACAATGAGGCCGACTACGGCCCAGAACATCGTGGCGATAACACCGTACCTCACGGGGCCATCGAGATAGTCCGCATCCGTCGCGACGTGCGCATTGCCAGATGAATCGGAATTGCGAATGAGCAGTATTACGAAGACGAGCAATACGTAGAAAAGGACCCACATGTGGGTCGCAAAGGCGGCATCGTGCGCGAAGACGGCGGCTAAAAGCGCTAGGAACGTCGCGAGACTTACGAACGCAATCTCGGTGCCATATTTCATGGAAGGAGAGCCCCGCTGGTCAGACATCATGGCGGCCGGGCCTCGTGCTTCGGCCGCGACTTCGTTCTCACAAGATTGCGATGAAACAGACTTTGATTTGAATCAAAGGGGAAGATCGGCCGCACCGGCGGAATGACGCATGCCGATGGTTTTGCCGCCAAAGTGCTCTGCGTGGCGATTTAATTCATGGACGCACGCGCACGGGGTAGTCCAGTTCGATGACGAAGACCTGCTCTTCATCGACACGTATTTGTAGCCGTCGCGTATGCACGACAAAGGCAATGATCCCTTCCGCCGATGCAATCTCTACGATGTCTCCTGGCAACAGGTCGGCTTGGGGTACGGTATTGTGCAGTATCGTAAAAATCCCGCAGGTCTCGGCATGTTGGCGCGCGGTGGCTGTCAGTTCAATGCGTGTTTGCATGGATACGTCCGCCTGTCACTGCCACCCGATGTCTGCCTGTATTTCCGCGCCCTATGCGATCGAGGTTCTACTATGACGCTGCGCTACGCGAAAATTTCAATGGTGCTGGCTCTGGCCACGTTCGCCTTCCTGGTGACCTTCAATAATATCACCGACTATGGGTCGAATTTCGTCTTTGTGCAGCATGTCCTCAGCATGGACACGACATTTCCGAACAATTCGTCGATGTACAGATCCATAAGCACTCCGGCCCTCTGGCACGCCGCCTATTGGCTCATCATCGCCGGCGAAGGGATAACGTTCATTCTCCTTCTGCTGGGTGGTATCGCGATGTTTCAAGCACGTGAAGGTAGCGCCGCAGAATTCAACTCTTCGAAGAAATGGGCCATCGCCGGGTGCGCCGCTGGATTCTTCGTTTGGTTTTTCTTCTTCATGGTGATCGGCGGCGAATGGTTCTTGATGTGGAAATCGTCAACCTGGAACGGGCAGGACGCTGCGTTCAGGTTCTACATGACCATTCTGGGCGTTCTGATCTTCGTCAATCAGCCCGAACGTGAGCTCGGCTGAGACAGAGCGATCATCGCGTACCTCTCCGTCAGCATCGTAGACATATTGCCTGCGCACGTGCTAACGATCCTGTATATATGAGTATATAGGATGGGGACATGCAGGGCTTGAAGAAGCTTGTTCTCGGCCTGATTGTTGGCGCCGTGTGCGTTGCGCCGATACCGGTCATGAGCGAAGCACCGAAAGTGGTGACGGTATTTGCCGCTGCCAGTCTCACCAATGCGCTCCAGGCGGCCGCTGACGCCTTTACGGAAAAGACCGGGATACGGACGAAGCTTTCCTTTGCGTCCTCGTCGACCCTGGCAAAGCAGATCGAGGCGGGTGCCGGGGCTCAGCTTTTCCTTTCCGCCGATGAAGGCTGGATGGATTACGTCCAAAAGCGCGACTTGCTTGCTCCGGACACGCGCCGGTCGCTGTTGGGAAATGGGCTTGTCTTGGTCGTTCCTTCGGACAAGCCGTTGGAAATCAGGATCACCGCTGATCAATCGTGGCTGAAGCAGCTGACGAAGGGGCGCATCGCAGTCGGCGATCCCGCCCATGTCCCTGCGGGCAAATACGCAAAGCAAGCGTTAACGCACCTGGGCGTGTGGGAGGCGGCCGCGCGCCGGCTTGCACGCGCGGATAACGTTCGGAATGCGCTCGTTCTCGTCGAGCGAGGAGAGGCTGTTGCCGGCATCGTTTACAGCACGGATGCTGCGATCTCCAAGGGCGTGACGATCGCCGCTCGTTTTCCCGAGACTACGCACAAGCCAATTACCTATCCGATCGCCCTGATGCGCGGCCACGAAACAGGGGCATCCCGGGCGTTCTACGACTTCCTCCAAACTGATGCCGCGCGCTCAATTTTCCTCGGCTATGGTTTTCACTTTGCCGAGCGATCCTATGAGCGGTCTTGAGTGCTAAGCGCGGTTGAAATCGAGGCGTTTTCACTCAGCCTCAGGGTCGCATTGCTTGCGTCGGCTTCGTGTTTGTTGCCTGCTCTCGTCGTAGCATGGGTGCTGTCACGCACGCGCCTCCCCGGCAAATCCGTGCTGAACGTCATTGCTCATGCGCCGCTTGTCCTGCCGCCGGTCGTTATCGGCTATCTCCTGCTCCTCACCTTCGGTGTCAGAGGTCCCGTTGGCGCGTGGCTCAACGACACGTTCGGCATCCGGTTGGTTTTCAGTTCCACGGGCGCTGTGCTGGCGGCCGCTGTCATGGCGTTTCCGTTGATGGTGCGCGCAATCCGTCTGTCGCTTGATGCCGTTGATCAGGGCCTAGAATTCGCGGCGCGATCACTTGGCGCTTCGCCGTTTGATGCGTTCCTGACGATAACTCTGCCGCTGATGCTGCCCGGTATTCTTTCCGGCTTGATCATGGCGTTCGCTGCCAGCCTCGGCGAGTTTGGTGCGACGATCACCTTCGCTTCGAATGTCGAAGGGGAGACCCGTACGCTCCCACTCGCTATCTACACGGCCACACAAGTTCCGGATGGAGAGGCAGCCGCTCTCCGGCTCGTCGTGATTGCCATTATCCTTTCGCTGCTGGCCCTTGGTCTTTCCGAAGCAGCTGAGCGTTGGGCGCGGCGGACGGTTTACGGTTCATGATCGACATTCGCCTGCGCAAACGGCTTTCGGACCTGCAGCTCGATGTAACGTTCGCGGCGAAGTCGCGTGGTGTGACGGCAATTTTCGGACGCAGCGGCTCGGGCAAAACCTCCATCGTACAGGCTATCGCCGGCGGCCTCGTCCCCGATGAAGGCCGCATCGCTGTCGATGACCGCGTCTTTTTCGATAGCGTAACGCGTATCAACATGCCGATCCATGAACGCCGGGTTGGGTATGTGTTTCAAGACAGCCGGCTGTTCCCGCACCTGTCAGTCAGGAAGAACCTCGATTACGGGCTGCGTCGCGCACGTGGCTCCTCTCGCATTGACTTCGACACGGCGGTCGAACTGCTCGGCATTACACATCTTCTCTCTCGGCGGCCGCACAACCTATCCGGCGGGGAACGGCAGCGCGTCGCAATCGGACGGGCGCTTCTTGCACAGCCTTCGCTCCTGCTGATGGATGAACCGCTGTCCTCGCTCGATCCTCCGCGGAAATCAGAGCTGCTGCCCTATATCGAAGGGCTCCGCGACGAACTTGGACTGCCCATCCTTTATATTAGCCACGCATTCAACGAAGTCGTCCGGCTGGCCGACAACATCGTGCTGATCGACGGTGGCCGGGTACTTCGCTCCGGTCCGTTGCTCGATGTCGCCTCCGATCCCGAGCTTTCACCGCTGATCGGCCGGTTTGAAGCTGGCTCGGTTATCGAATGTGTCGTCGCACAGCACGATGAGGACCTTGCGCTTTCGACGCTTAGCTTTTCCGGCGGCATGCTGCGCGTGCCCCGCGTCGACCTCGATATCGGCGCACCCGTGCGTGTCCGCATCAGAGCACGCGATGTCGCACTCGCGCTTACGCCTCCGGTTGATATTTCCATCTCGAACAGGTTGCCTGGAAAGTTGATGAGCCTCACCGAACGTGGCGGCCCTTACGTTGAGGCCTCCGTTGACCTCGGTGGCGCGACGCTGCGCGCATTGATCACGCGCGCGTCGGCAACGCGCCTTAAGCTCACGCCCGGCCAAGAGCTGTGGGCTCTCGTCAAAACTGTCGCTTTGGATAGCCGTTCGGTCGGCTTCATGCGTCGCGCGCGCTCGTTTTCTTTCCCGTCCGCGTAGCGCCATCGCGCTCGTAAGCGACGTCAGTCGCTGCGACGATCTCTTCAATGGATCCTGCGGCCGCCTTCTTACACCGGCGCTCAGCCGTCCGATATATCGCGATCAGCCGTTCTCCGAATGGGGTCAGTTCAGCGCCCGAGCCCTGGGAGCGCCCGGGGAATGTCGCCACCGCCGGTTCACTAAAGGCCCGATTTACGTCATCGATCAAAAGCCACGCGCGCCGATACGACATATCAAGATCGCGCGCGGCAGCCGAAATCGAACGCCGGCGTTGTACCGCTTCGAGAAGCGCAATCTTACCCGGTCCCAAACGTGAGCCGTTTGGGAGATCAATACGCAGAGAAAGACGCGGGGTGGTCATCGCGGATGAGAGGCTCACTACAACGGTGGATTCGCTGCATCGTAGCATCTCAGGCTGTCGGCGGCACTAAGTGCGCCAGAAAGGGCGAGACGGATCACGTGCTCCGGCTCGCATTCTGCGTCAGGGATATGAGACGGGAGGAAGTTGTTCGATTGCCCTGCGTGCCGTCGGGTCAAGCCCTTCGCCCCCAGCAGCCAAGTGCGCATGAATGCCGGCCCGCATCCGCGGGTCCCAAAACATCCGGATATGGGTGGCCGTTCCGGCTACCGCCTTTTCCTCCCCTTGCACGGCCAGATTTCGCGCGATCTGGTTGGCCATCATGACAAGCTTTTCAGCAGGCTTCATGAAATGCGTTCTCCTTAAGCGTTGAATTCTTTTGTTCCGGACTGTGCCGGAGCCGTTCGCGATGGGTGAAAACCTCGAAACTGTCGTCACGCGCGATCGCGATGAGGGTAATTCCAGCGGCCTCAGCCGTGCGCAGGGCCAGCGCGGTGGGTGCTGATACGGCGACCACAACGGGAGCGCCGAGCTTTGCGGCCTTCTGAATCATTTCCACTGAAACGCGGCTGGTCAGAACGATGACGCCGTTTGAGGCCTCGGCGCCGTTGCGAACGCACGCGCCTGCCAGCTTATCGAGAGCGTTATGCCGCCCGACGTCTTCGCGTAGTGCAACCAAGCCGTCGCCCTTCCGCCATAGCCCAGCGGCATGCATCGCTTTGACCTGAGCGTTCAGCACCTGGGCAGGCATCACGGAGTCGATAGCCGCCAGCACGTCTTCCACATTTAGGGCCAAGTCGGACTCGACCTGCTGCACGACGGGCAAAGCGGCGTCGAGACTTTCGACACCACACAAGCCACATCCTGTAGGCCCGAGTAACGATCTGCGGCGTTCCGCATTGGCGACGCCCGCACGGGGTGCCAGCCAAACGCGCGCTTCTATGCCGTTTTCACGTGGCACGATATCGACTTCAACGACATCGTCGAGGCACGAGATCTTGCCTTCCGTGAAACTAAAGCCAATCGCGAAGTCGTCGATGTCAACGGGGCTCGCCAGCATAACGGCATGGGTGACGCCATCGTAAACCAATGCGATGGGCGTCTCCTCAGGGATCATGCGGCCGATCCGTTCGCACTTCGCCGATGAGACTTTCAACGGCGAAGTGCGTTCGAGAGCCTCGGACATGTCCGCTACTCCGCGGCTTCCACGGCCATGACGCGGCGGCTGCGTTCGGAGAACTCGCGATACTCCTCCTGCGATTGCGTCGGTCCATTGGAGAGCGAGACTTGCACCGCGGTCACCTTGTATTCAGGACAGTTGGTTGCCCAATCCGAATAGTCGGTGGTCACGATGTTGGCCTGTGTGAGGGGATGGTGGAACGTCGTATAGACGACCCCCGGTGCCACGCGATCGGTAATGAGCGCACGCAGCGCCGTTTCACCAGAGCGGCTTCTCACGGTGATCCAATCACCCTCCTTCACGCCGCGCTGTTCAGCATCGTGCGGATGGATTTCCAGGCGATCTTCCTCATGCCACATCACGTTGTCGGTGCGCCGCGTTTGAGCACCCACGTTGTACTGCGACAAGATACGGCCCGTCGTCAGAATGAGCGGGAAGCGTGATCCCGTCTTCTCATCGGTCGGGACGTACTGGGTGAGCATGAACCGGCCCTGTCCGCGGGTGAACGTCTCGGTATGCATGACCGGGAAGCCGCTGGGATGCTCGTCATTGCAGGGCCATTGGATCGAACCGAGTTCTTCGAGCTTCTTGTAGCTCACGCCATTAAAGGTCGGCGTGAGCAGCGCGATCTCGTCCATGATCTGGCTCGGATGCTGGTAATCCCAGTTCAGCCCCATGGCCTTCGCAATAAGCTGTGTGACCTCCCAATCCGCATAGCCGTTCTTGGGCGCCATTACGCGGCGTACAGGCTGAATGCGGCGTTCCGCGTTTGTGAACGTTCCGTCCTTTTCCAGGAAGGTAGACCCAGGCAGGAAGACGTGTGCGTAGTTCGCGGTCTCGTTCAGGAAGAGATCCTGAATGACGACGCATTCCATGGCCCCAAGCCCCGCAGCTACGTGCTGCATGTCGGGGTCGGACTGCAGAATATCTTCGCCCTGGATGTAGATTCCCTTGAAGGTACCTTCCACCGCCGCGTCGAGCATATTGGGAATGCGCAGACCGGGTTCGGGATTGAGCTTTACGCCCCATGTTTTCTCGAACAACGAACGTGTCACTTCGTCCGAGAGGTGGCGATAACCGGGAAGCTCGTGCGGGAAGGAGCCCATATCGCACGAACCCTGCACGTTGTTCTGGCCACGCAGCGGGTTCACGCCGACACCTGGACGGCCGATGTTTCCAGTCGCCATCGCTAGGTTGGCAATCGCCATAACGGTGGTCGACCCCTGGCTGTGTTCGGTCACGCCGAGACCGTAGTAAATCGCGCCGTTGCCGCCGGTGGCGTACAGGCGTGCGGCTGCCCGAACTGCTTCTGGATCAACACCGGTGTACTGTTGCATCCGCTCCGGTGAATTGGCTTCGGCAGAGACGAAATCGGCCCATTCCGTGAATTCGTTCCAGTCGCAGCGCGCACGCACGAACTCTTCGTTCACGAGGTTCTCGGTCACAATCACATGTGCGAGCGACGTCAGCATTGCGACGTTTGTGCCCGGCTTCAACGCCAGGTGTTGCTCCGCTGAAATGTGCGGGCTGCGAACGAGATCGATGCGCCGCGGGTCAACGACAATCAGCTTAGCGCCTTCGCGGAGCCGCTTTTTCAGACGGCTACCGAACACGGGGTGGCCATCGGTCGGGTTCGCACCGATGACCATGACCACGTCAGCATGTTCAACGGAATCGAAGTCCTGCGTACCGGCGGATTCACCGAACGTCGTCTTGAGGCCGTAGCCAGTAGGCGAGTGGCAAACACGCGCGCAGGTGTCGACGTTGTTCACGCCGAAGCCCTGCCGAATGAGCTTCTGAACAAGAAAGACGTCTTCGTTGGTGCAGCGCGAGGACGTGATGCCCCCGACAGCGCCTTTTCCGTACTTTTCCTGAATGCGCTTGAATTCGGAAGCCACGCGTCCGATCGCTTCTTCCCAGGTCGTCTCGCGCCAGGGCTGGTCGATGCTGTCACGGACCATGGGATTGAGAATGCGATCGCGGTGCGTCGTGTAACCGTAAGCGAAGCGGCCCTTAACGCAGGAATGGCCACGGTTCGCTTTGCCGTCCTTGTAGGGGACCATGCGAACGACTTCCTCGCCGCGCATCTCAGCCTTAAACGAGCAGCCTACCCCGCAATAGGCGCATGTCGTCACCGCAGAGTGTTCCGGTTGGCCGATCTCAATAAGGCTCTTTTCCGAGAGCGTTGCCGTCGGACACGCCTGGACGCAGGCGCCGCAGGATACGCATTCGGATGACAGGAAGTCTTCGTCCATGCCCGGCGACACGCGGCTATCAAAGCCCCGGCCGGAGATCGTTAGAGCGAACGTGCCCTGCACTTCCTCACATGCGCGTACGCAACGGTTGCAGACGATGCATTTGGAGGGGTCATACGCGAAATACGGGTTCGATACGTCCTTATCCATGAACAGATCGTTCTTGGAACCACACTGGCTTTCAAAGACATGGTTCGCACCATCGTAGCCATAGCGCACGTCGCGCAGGCCGACGGCGCCGGCCATATCCTGAAGCTCACAGTCGCCATTCGCGGCGCAGGTCAGGCAGTCCAAGGGGTGGTCGGAGATGTAAAGCTCCATCACACCGTTGCGAATCTCTTTGAGCCGCTGTGTCTGTGTCCGCACGACCATGTCGGGAGCGACAGGTGTGGTGCACGATGCAGGCGTGCCATTACGGCCTTCAACCTCAACGAGGCATAGACGGCAAGATCCGAAGCTTTCCAGCATGTCGGTGGCGCACAGTTTGGGGATGGCGGTTCCCATCTCCATAGCGGCGCGCATGATGGACGTTCCCTCCGGAACGGTAACCGACGTTCCATCGATCGTCAGCGTCACCGTTTTTTCAGATTTCGACTCAGGCGTCCCATAGTCGATTTCTTTGATGATCGTCATTGTCATTACTCCGCTGCGGCCGGCAATTTGCGGGCACGGCCAAAATCGTCTGGAAAATGGGTCAGGGCGCTCATAACGGGATATGGCGTGAAGCCGCCGAGCGCGCACAGCGAACCGAATTTCATCGTGTTGCAGAGGTCCGCGACCAGATCGAGGTTCTTATCGCGATCCTGCCCGCCCATGATCTTGTCCATGGTCTCCCGGCCGCGGATCGCGCCGATCCGACACGGTGTGCATTTTCCGCAGCTCTCGATTGCGCAGAAGTCAAAGGCGAACCGGGCCTGCCGCGCCATGTCGACGGTGTCGTCGAACACCACGATGCCGCCATGGCCGATGAGGCCGTCCCGCGCCGTGAAAGCTTCATAATCAAACGGCGTATCAAACAGGTCCTGAGGGAAGTACGCGCCCAGCGGCCCACCGACCTGAACGGCCTTGATGGGACGGCCCGAAGCGGTGCCACCGCCGACGTCTTCGACGAGCTCGCCCAGCGTGATACCGAACGCAACCTCGAACAATCCGCCCTGCTTGATGTTTCCGGCAAGCTGGATGGGCATCGTCCCGCGCGAACGCCCCATCCCGAAGTCCGCATAGGCCTGCGCACCCTCGGCAAGAATGAAAGGTACGGCCGCCAAGGATAGTACGTTGTTGATGATGGTCGGCTTGCCAAACAAGCCTTCGTGCGCCGGAAGCGGGGGCTTGGCACGCACAAGACCACGCTTGCCCTCTAAGCTTTCCAGAAGGGAGGTTTCCTCACCGCACACGTAGGCGCCCGCGCCGAGGCGTACTTCGAGTTCGAAAGCGTGGGACGAGCCACAAACAGTCTGGCCGAGGTAACCCGCTGCCTTTGCCGCGTCGATCGCTTCGTTCAGCGCTGTCGCTGCGTGGGGGTACTCAGAGCGCAGATAGATATAGCCGCGGGTCGCCCCAACGGCGATACCGGCGATCGTCATGCCTTCGATGAGGACGAAGGGATCGCCTTCCATGATCATGCGATCCGCAAAGGTTCCGCTATCGCCCTCGTCAGCATTGCAGACGATGTACTTCTGATCAGCCCTGGCATCGTGGACCGTTTGCCACTTGATGCCCGTTGGGAACCCCGCGCCGCCGCGCCCTCGCAAGCCTGATTTCTTGACCTCGTCGATAATGCCTGAGGGCTCCAACGCAAGCGCCTTTGCGAGTCCTTCATATCCGCCATGTGCTTTATAGTCTGCGAGCGAGACAGGATCCGTGATCCCGCAGCGCGCAAACGTCAGCCGTGTCTGACGCTTAAAGAAGGGAATTTCCTCCGTCAGACCCAGCGCTTTCGACGTCTTGATGCCTGCGGCTGCCGCGCCCTGGCTGAGTTCTGCGACAAGGCCATCAACGTCGGCCGGGGCGATTGGACCAAACGCGTAACGCTTGCCCTGATCTTCTATCTCGACGAGCGGCTCCAACCACAACATGCCGCGCGAACCGTTGCGCACAATCTCGACGTCTATTTTCGCCTGCTCAGCCAGCAATGCGAAACGCTTCGCAACGTCATCAGCTCCACAGGCGACGGCCGCGGCATCGCGCGGAATAAAAATCCGTTTTGTCATGCGCCGGCCTCGCCGAGAATTGCTTCGAGTTTTTCGACATCGAGACGGCCAATCAAACGGCCATCGAACATGGCGGACGGCGCCGTTGCGCAAAGCCCCAGACAATAGACGGCTTCCAGCGTGACGCGGCCATCGGGGGTGGTCTCACCGCACGCAACGCCGATGCGGTCTTCCGCCTTTTTCACGAGCGATTCGCAGCCCATCGCTTGACAGGCCTCAGCCCGGCACACCTTGAGAACGTAGTGACCCGCCGGCGCATCGCGGAAATCATGATAAAATGTGACACATCCGTGCACTTCAGCGCGCGATAGGTTCAGCGCTTGGGCTATGACCGGAACAGCAGCCTCGGGCACACAACCGAAGGTCTCTTGGACTTCGTGCAGGATTGGGAGAAGTGGGCCTTCTCGGTGCGCGTGACGGGAGACGATTGCGAGCGTCTCGCTTTCGTTCCAGGCATCGTGACGGGGCATTCTTTTATCTCCAGAATTTGCGTTGTCCGACCTTGTTTGGGATGGTTCTAAGTTTCAATAGAGCTGTTCCGTTGTGCGATTGCACATGCTTATCGTTCCATTTTTCCATGCTTATACTGTGCGTTACGATTTCTTATGCTGCGTCGCAGCAATCCACAGCGTCAAGCCGGATGCAGCTCGTCCGCACGCGCGAAGACACGCTCGGCGACCCTAAGAAACTTGCTGACGTTGGGGGTGTGGGTCTCGCGATTCGGCAGAATCAAGCCGATCGAGTGTGTGATCGTCGGTTCAACGATCGGGATTGCCCGCAAGCGGCCCGGACGGGCCATTTCTTCAGCAAAACATACAGGAATGATGCTGGCCCATTCCCCCGTCCTCACGTGGGCGTACAAGATTAGCATCGAATTGGATTCGAGCGTGCACGTGGGATTCGCACCGGCATCGCGGAGATGGCGTTCAATCAAGCGGCGATTCTGCATGTCGGAAGACAACTGGCAGAGCGGCAGGCTGCCAGCCTCAAGCCAACCTACCGAGTCGCGATCTGCGAAAGGACCGTCAGGAGCAGTGAGCAGCGCATAGCGCTCCTCGTAAAGGTGCATTCCTTTGAAACGCCCCAGGGGCTCGGAATCCAAATATGAAATGCCCACATCAATTTCGAGATTATCGAGCGTCGCCAAAATCTCAACGGACGCCATCGAGGTAATTCTCAGGCGGACGTCACGGCAGCGCTCGCGAAATGGCAGCGTCAACCTCGTCATGATCGGCAAGGCTGTCGGGATGACCCCAACGCGCAGCTCGCCGGACAAGTTGCGCCGCAGCGCTTCGATCTCCTGGCGCATCGCCCGAGCGTCGCCGGACAATTGACGCGCCCAGGTTAGAATTCGCTGCCCCTCCGGCGTGAAGCCCTGAAAGCGTGATCCGCGCTCGACGAGGAGCACTCCAAACTGATCTTCAAGACTTTTGACGGCGGACGAGAGCGTCGGCTGAGTCACGCCGGCGGACTGCGCAGCCCTACCAAAATGCCGCTCGCGGGCGAGATGCAGCAATAATTCGAGTTTTTCGATCATGCGACCTAGAGGGGGCGGCCGTAGCTGCCCTGGCATCCGTGTGGTGCTGAGCCGTTATCCGGGTTCCGTTGAACCGATCTGCAGCGGCGGCTTCAGCCTATGGAGCAACCATAGCTCAACCTCAACGGTCGTGCAAAATTTACTCTGTCTATGTGTGAATTACATTTTTATGAGTCTGTTTTGAAATTTATGCATACGATATTTCGGCCGCCAGCTGGCCTTGACATGGCGAATTCTCATGCTTTCTCGCACCTTATGGTTGTGCCTTTGATTTGAGGTCGTCTTCGGATCGCCCCCTGGTGGGGCGCCGTGTCAGCCGGTCCAGTCCTCGAAGTGATCTTCGCGCGTGACGGGCACTCGTGTCTTCGGCGGGCGCATTGCTGTTCCAATTGAGAGGAAGCCGATTAGCCGTTCTGAGGGCTTTTTGCAGAAGGCCTGCTGAAGTGTCGGCGTATCGATTTTGCGCCCGCTGGTCATCATGGCGCCGTAACCCATCGCGTGACAGGCGAGAAGCATATTGGCTGCCGCAGCTCCCAAAGAGATGTACTGCTCATGGACCGGCACCTTGGGATGGTTCTCTGTAATGTCGACCAAAAGTGCGATGAGTGTAGGCGCGTTAAAGGCGCGCGCGCGTTCTGCTTCAACCTCGGCCTCTGTGGCCTCGGGCTGATAGAGTCGCTTTTCTTCCGCAAAAAGATTCGCAAGATGCGCACGCCGCTCGTCGGGCACTCGCAGAAAACGCCACGGACGGAGTGGGCCATGGTCGGGAGCAGTCAAGCCTGCCGCGATGATGAGTTCGAGTTCGTCTTGCGACGGTCCGGGTGCACCCAGCCGTTTCGGCGCTACTGATCGACGAGAAAAAAGAGTCTCGAAGAACGCCTCACGCGCTGTCCCCGTCAACGGCTCACCGTTGATCAACGCACTTAGTTCGGCATTGTCGTCATTGACGGGCTTTTGCGCTTTGGCTGCCATGTGTTCTCAGTTGTTATCAGCCCGGACAGAACTATCTCTGCCAAAAAGCGAAAATCAGCTCTCGCTTCCCGCCCGGATGATAACGGCTGTCATCCGACTGACAAGAATGTTCTCCGAGGCTCAGCTCAGTCATACTTTCTCTCTTGCCGACTTCCTCCGAGTTCTTTAGCAGCCAGCCGATGATTATCCGTCCTTACACGCATGCTGACAGCGACGCCGTATGGTGCATCATTGAACCTGTGTTGCGCGCTGGTGAGACTTACGCCTTGCCCGCCGACTGGACCCAAGATGAAGCCCTGGCCTATTGGCTCCAGCCCGGACACGACGTGTTTATTGCGGAGGACGAAGACCAGATTCTTGGGACTTACTATCTCCACGCGAACCAAATGGGTGGGGGTGCGCACGTCGCCAACTGTGCGTTCATGGTCGATAGTCATACTACCGGACGCGGTGTCGCTGGAGCCATGTGCGCGCATGCGTTGCGACACGCTGAGGCTCTCGGCTTTCGGGCCATGCAGTTTAACTTTGTGGTGAGCACCAATACGCGTGCGGTCGCTCTGTGGCTGCGTCACGGCTTCGAGATCGTCGGAACTCTTCCCGCCGCCTTCCACCACCCGACGCTTGGCTTTGTCGACACCTACGTCATGTATCAAACGTTGTAGAGATCAAGGTTGGTCCAGAGACCGGTCCCTTCCTGTCAGGGGTAACTGTCGAGAACGCCTGCAAGCGCCTCATCCAGTTCCCGATACCTCGGCAAAGCGAGAAGAAAAATGGTCTCCAACGCGTGCCGCATCTCGTTCACTGTTTCCAAGAAATGCCGCTCCGGCTCTTGACCGAACCGGTGCAGGGTCAGGCGGTTATTGGCGAGAGCATAGCGCACGCCACGAATCGGCCGAGATGCGATCAAACGGCGTCTGAACGGAGACGCTGGATGCGTTGAGACATAGTAATTGGAGACCTCGTAGTCGGGCGGATAGTGTCCCTGAAGATCAAACCGATAGATTGATCTCCACTCTCGACCGTCCCATAGCTCCAGAATCCAGTCACCTTCAGCTTCCGTCAGTCGGAACGGTTCGTTTGGAGTGGATTGCTCGATATCGGCCTCAAGCCGCAACGGCGCTGTCGGTGTATTGCCGCCGAAACCGACGTCCACAATGTACGGCGTCTCTTGGACTTCGACGAACAGCAACATGTGGCTTCTTTCGACGACAGTGCCAGGCGGCTGGTTCCATAGGACCCGCGCCGCGAGCCCGCGGACCTTGTATCCCAATGATTTGAGCACACTTGCAAGGAGCGTATTCTGCTCGAAGCAGTATCCGCCGCGTCTTCCATGAACGAGTTTGGATTGGAGCGCGCTGATATTCAGGAAGACCTGACGGCCGAGAAATGAATCGAGATTCTCGAACGCGATAGCTGCAGTGTGTTTGGCCTGCAGTGTTCTCAGCGTCTCGAGGGAGGGCGTGTCCGGCCCGGAATAATTGATGCGCTTAAAGTACGCGCCGAGATCCAAATTCGCTTCCATTACATGCGTGCTCCCGATCTATTGAACAATCCGGAGCCCCTCTATAAAACCTCAAGCATACTTGAGGTAAAGCAAAAAATGGCAAGCAAAACAAACTCTGGTCTCGCCAAAGATCTCTCCGTGGGAGAGGTCGCCGACCGTAGCGGTCTCGCGGTGTCTACTCTCCACTTTTATGAGTCGAAGGGGCTGATCACGAGCTGGCGTACGACGGGCAATCAGCGCCGCTATTCTCGCGATGTCCTACGCCGCGTCGCCATCATCAAGGTGGCGCAACGCACCGGCGTCCCGTTGGCTGCCATTTCCGAGGCGTTAAAAGTCCTGCCTGCGGACCGATCGCCTACAGCTCAAGACTGGCGGAAGTTATCCGCGCGGTGGAAAGAGGAGCTTGATGACCGCATTTCAAAACTGACCCAGCTCCGTGACGACTTGAACGGCTGCATCGGTTGCGGCTGCCTGTCATTAAAGCAGTGCCCGTTACGTAATCCCGACGACGAAGCCCATCTCCACGGTCCCGGCGCACGGGCCTTCGATTGAACGGTGACGACCTCACGCGTTCCCGGGGGTGACGGTTGTGTCGCGCGCACGCTCATTCGTTGAGCGGAAATCCCGGGTGAACAGCGCCCCGATGCTGCATAATTTGCATCTTTATCTATGATTTATTGCATTGCGTCGTCCAAACCGTAGAATACTTAAAAATGCAGCATGCAAGGGGATACGGCGGTGGCTGAACGAGGGTATGGGAAATGCGGATGCGCATTCAAGGTTGCGGTGCTGAGTGCCGTCTTCGCGGGATGGACCACGGCCGTGACTTCCGCTGAAGATATCAATCTCTACGCGGCGGGGAGCCTGAAGGCCGCGCTGACGGATGTCGCGAAAGCTTTCGAGCAAAAGTCCGGCGGACAGCAGAGCGTTAAAACGACGTTCGGCCCTTCCGGTTTGCTGCGGGGGCGCATCGAAAAGGGCGAGCCCGCGCACGTCTTTGCATCGGCGAATATGGCTCATCCCAAAAAGCTCGCCGAAGCCGGAAAGATATCCGGCTCTGTGAAGATGTTCGCCCGCAACCAGCTTTGTGCTCTCGTGAAGCCCGGTCTCGCAGTCACCTCGGAGACCCTTCTGGACACGATGCTTGACGAAAAGGTTCGTGTCGGGACTTCCACACCGAAAGCGGACCCGTCAGGGGACTATGCTTTTGCGCTGTTTGCCAAGGCCGAGCCTCTTAAGGCAGGTGCTCAGGCCAAGCTTGAAAGCAAGGCCTTGAAGCTGACCGGTGGACCCGACTCCGCCAAACCACCAGAAGGTCGGCACCTCTATGCGTGGGTTATGTCTGAAGACAGAGCCGACTTGTTTCTGACCTACTGCACGAATGCAGTGCTGGCTAAGAAAGACACGCCCTCGCTCGTCATTGTCGATATCCCGAACGCGTTGGCTGTCGGTGCTGATTATGGTCTTGCTGTAATGGCTTCAGCGCCCGCGGAGGCTGATGCTCTTGCCAACTTCATTCTCGGCCCGGACGCGCAAGCGATCCTCGCAGAGTATGGATTTGGCAAGGGAGATGATGTGCGTCCAGCCGGCAAGTAGCGCCGCGCGTGCGGTTTGCTTTAACGCACGGCGCGGCTACTCTCCCCCGTGCATTCCAACTAGCAGGTCGCTCGTGTCGATATACCGCCAGCTCAAGGTTTGTTTTCTCGCTCTGGCTTGGCTGTCAGGCTCAAGCGCTTTGGCGCGCGAGCTTGTCGATTCCGGTGGGCGCCCCATCAATGTGCCGGAGCAGATCACCAAGGTCTTCGCGGCGGGGCCCCCGGCTTCGATTTTACTCTATGTCCTAGCTCCGGAGAAAATGACCGGCTGGCCAAACCCGTTGCGTCCGGCCGAGGCTCCTTATGTTGCAGAGCCTTTTCGCGACCTTCCCGCACTCGGGCGCCTTACGGGCAGAGGCGGCACGGCCAATCTCGAAGTCGTTTTGCGCGTAAAGCCCGATCTCATTCTTGATTTCGGCTCGGTGCGGGACACCTACATCTCGCTTGCCAACGCAGTGCAGTCGCAGACGGGCATCCCGTATGCCCTGATCGATGGACGGTTTGCTGCGACTCCCGCATCCTTGCGGTTGCTCGGCAAAATCCTCGCCGTTGAGGAGCGCGCCGAAACACTCGCCAGTTATGTTGAGAAAACTTTCAACGAGATTGATTCTGTAATCGCATCCATACTCGAGAGCGATCGTCCCCGCGTCTATCTAGCCCGTGGCCCGGATGGACTTGAGACGGGCGTCAAAGGATCAATCAATACTGAAATCATCGAACGTGCGGGCGGGCGGAACGTTGCCGACGCGCCCGGTCAGCGCGGCATCGTGCGCGCGTCCATCGAACAGGTAATCGTCGCCAACCCCGACACCATCATCACCTGGGACCCGATCTTTTACGAGAATGTCTACAAAGATCCGTTGTGGTCGGGGATAGAAGCCGTCGAGCGTCGGCGAGTCTACCTCAGTCCCGTGGCACCGTTCGGGTGGATTGACCGGCCACCGTCAATCAATCGGGTCATCGGCCTGAAATGGCTTGCGGGTCTTTTCTATCCTGACAAACTCGGCGGCGATCTCAACGCCATGACGCGTGAGTTTTATAAGCTATTCTACCACGTGGATCTGAGCGATGCCGAATTGGAGACGCTGATCGAATGGTCGAAGGGACAAGCACCCTCGAACGCCGGCGCACGCTGAGCGAGCATCCCACCGCCATCTTGTTCGGATTGACGGGCTTGCTCGTCGTCCTGATCGCCGTGGCGGCATCCACAGGTGCTTATCCCATCAGCTTTGGTGAGATGCTCGCCGCCATATGGCGTTGGCTCACCGGACAAGATCCTATCGGAACCACGGACACCGTTCTATTTGAAATCCGGCTGCCGCGGGTCTTTGCGGGTGTTCTCGCGGGTGCGGCTCTCGCCGCGGCCGGTGCTGCCTATCAAGGTCTCTTTCGGAATCCGCTCGTTTCGCCGGACATTCTCGGCGTCTCATCGGGCGCCGGGCTCGGTGCCGTCATCGGTATTTTCTTCTCGTTGCCGATATGGGCCATTCAATTTTCGGCGTTTGCAATGGGGCTGGCCACTGTTGGCGTGGTCTATCTCATTGCCAGCATGGTGCGGGGGCGTGAGCCGCTCCTGGTGCTCGTGCTGGCCGGGGTTGTTGTGGGTTCCCTTACGGGTGCGGCGATCTCGCTTTTAAAGATCCTCGCCGATCCCTACGATCAGTTGCCGGCCATTGTCTTCTGGCTGCTCGGCAGCTTGTCCAGCATCCGCAATGCCGACGTTATCAACGCCGCGCCGCTCGTTCTCATCGCGCTCATTCCTCTCATCCTGCTGCGCTGGCGCATCAACGTCCTTTCGCTCGGAGATGAAGAGGCCAAGGCCCTCGGCGTTGATTCAAGCAAACTCAGGCTCGTTGTGATTTTTGCCGCGACGCTCATGACCGCGAGTGTCGTTGCCATCTCTGGCGTTATCGGTTGGGTCGGTCTCGTCATTCCACATCTCGCCCGCATGCTCGTGGGCCCGAACTTCGAACGCCTGTTGCCTGCCTCCATGCTCATGGGCGGCGGTTATTTGCTCTTGGTCGATACGGTGGCGCGGTCCCTCACGGTTACGGAGATCCCGCTCGGCATTCTGACGGCGATTATTGGTGCGCCGTTCTTCCTTTGGTTGCTTGCGCGCGGCCGGGACGGATGGTCATGAACCAAGCAGCTCCCCTTCGCACACCCATCATCGTCACGCGCGAGCTCGGCACTGGATATCCGGGCTACGCTGTCGGCCGAGACATCTCTTTGGGCATTGCTCCCGGTGAGGTCCTTTGCCTGCTAGGCCCTAACGGCTGTGGCAAGACAACATTGTTCAAGACAATGCTGGGATTGCTACCGGCACAAGCCGGCGAGGTGCTGATCGACGGGCAACCAATCATCTCTCTCGCTCGTGCCGACATCGCACGTCGTGTTGCCTACGTACCGCAGGCGCATGCCGCTCAATTCCCTTATCGGGTCATCGATATGGTGGTGATGGGGCGCACGGCCCACCTCGGTCTCTTCGCCGCGCCGTCTCCCGCAGATCGCAGCAAGGCCCATGAAGCTTTGGGCGCGCTTGGCATCGATGAACTTTCCGAAGTGGAATACACACGCATCAGCGGTGGGCAGCGGCAGCTCGCTTTAATCGCGCGGGCCCTGGCGCAAGATGCTCCGGCGATCGTCATGGATGAACCGACGGCGAGCTTGGATTTCGGCAATCAGGTTACCGTGCTGTCGGAAATCAAACGTCTCAAAGGCCTTGGCCTTGCCATCGTGCTTTCCACCCATGATCCCGATCATGCCTTCAGCGTCGCGGACACCGTCGCGTTGATGCATAACGGAGGCCTCATGTCACAAGGACCGCCTGCGGCAGTGCTTACACCGCAGGCATTGCAAACCGTCTATGGGGTCAACGTGTCCCTTGTCGACCTGGATGGCGGACGCACCCTTTGTGCGCCCGATTACGAAACGGGCCGCCTGCGCTAACACGCTTTGCCAGGGCTTCTTATCGGAAAGCCGAGCACTCTAGCTATCGATACCGAGGATCACCTCGCTGGCTTTGATGACGGCTTTAACCGGCTTGCCCGGTGCCAGTCCGAGGTCTTCGACAGCATCAACCGTGACCGTCGAGGTAATGGTGTTGCCGCCACCGACATCGATTTTGACCTGTGCGGCCACGGCACCCTTCTTAATCTCGGTGACTGTGCCGGAAAGCACGTTACGTGCGCTCAACTTCATGAGGTGGTCTCCTGCGGTTAGAGGCTTTCGAACGTTCCGAACCGGAGCGGAGCCAAAGCGCCGACCGGTTTTGCGACGATAGCGCCAGTACGCGCCGTTAGACAATCCGTCGGCGCAACTACGGGAAACTAGGGCTAACCCGCGTTCTTCCCCTCTCAGCCACCTGGTCAAGAGCGCTTTGCGCTGCGTCTAAGCGTTCGCCATCCGATCACAATGCCCGACACCGAAATGACGAGTCCGGCGAGGGACAACACCCAAATGATGATGTCTCGTGCGGGCTGGTTGCGCAGCAAGATCGGCAGGTCGTAGTCATGAAAGAAGTTGAACAACCAGCGGTATATCCTGCCGCTACTGTCGCTTAGGCCCGCGATCGCTCCCGTCGCCGGATCGAGGAACAACCATGTCGCCGCAGGATCGTCGAACATCGCCCTGATGACCGGGAGCGGTCGTTGTCGGTGATGCGAATACCAATAGACGTCTTCCTGGGTGAGGACTTCCGTTTCGACGATTTGGTTCCTGGGCCGCACGTGGCGCGCCGCCTCTAATAAGACGTCATTTTCTATCTGCGTTGTGACGCCGGTTTTCGCCTCTGCGAGTGCTGTCGTGCTGTGATTGCGCGCGATTATGAAGGGCTGTCCGCCGATCCAGGAAAACGAAATGTCCGTGGGCTGCTGCCGGCCAACAGCGTTGAGGGCTTCGGGTGTTACACCTGAGGTGCTCGCCGGCGTCCAACCAGCGTAGCCCGTCCGCTGTTCCTGCGTGACTTGCGTGCGTGTGAACATTTGGAATGGATTGACGGAGAGCCATCCACTGAAGATCCAGGTTGTCAGGAAAATCCCGCCCACCAGTCCTCCGATGTGATGCCATTTCATCCAGCCGCGATAGGGCGTGACGCGGCCGCCCTTGTACGGTTTGCGTACGCGTAGTCTCAGAATGCCGATCCAGAGCCCTGTGATCGCACCTATGACGAGGGGGCCCGAGAGCCACATGACGGATTGACGCCATAGCTGCTGATCCCGGCGAATTGGCGTGAAGTAGATCCAATGCGGGATCGCCCCGAGCCAATTCCAGAAGCGTTCGGTCCGCGTCGCGTTCTGCACGATCTCGCCGGTTTGGGAGGACACATAGACGATTGTCCCCCGGCCATCATCAATGGCGAAGCGATAGAGCGGGCGGTGCGCGTCGTAGCGGCGTGTCACCGTCCACTGGTCATGGTCCAGCGTCTCCATCAGGCGGTGGGAGACGCCAGGAAAGACCTTGAACAGATGCTGCGCGGCGTCCTCTGCACTGACGCTCCCGATCTCGTCTCCCGTCTCTGCGGAAATCACGACGTGTTTGCCACCTGCCACGATGCGGTAAACCGGCGTCTCTCCGAGCATTTCAAGCCGGAAGGCGGTCGGGTAGATGTTCGTTCCCGCCTTGGCCAACGCGACGTCCGGCGTGACATTCACACGCGCCGTATCGACAGTTGGAAGTGCCGCGATGCGTTCCTGATCACTCCAATTCGGAAAGGGCACGTAGAGCATCACGAGGCCCGACAAGAACCACATGACGCAGAGCACGCAGGTCGCCACACCTAGCCAACGATGAAAGAGGTACAGCCAGCGCTTGGCGGTCTTCACCGTCCGCCGCGCGACACCATTGGGCGCGCGCGACGGAGTGGTGAAGGCGCGGGGTCCTTCAAGCCGGATCATGTCAGTACTTGATCCGGTAGCTCAATTCAGCCGAGCGCGGGGGTGCAAGTTGCCACTCGGTTGTGCTCCCGCCCGTCGTATAGACCTCGTCGAAGACGTTGAAGACGCGCAGGGAAACTGCGCTCTTTTCGGTCACGTGATAGTCGAGACCCAGGTTAACGACCGTGAAGTCGGGGCGCTCCACGAGGTTGGCATCGTCACTGTAGATGGAGCCAACCCACTGTGCGCCGATGCGGGCTTCCCAATCGGGAAGAAATGCCCAAGTCAGCCAGCTATTGATGACCTGCTCCGGCACGTTCCTCGGGCGCTTGCCGGCGTAGTTGATTCCGCCTGAGCCGATGTACTCATCATAGCGCGCCTCGAGCAATGCGACGTTGCCCTCATATCGGAGCGTGTCGGTGAGCTGCAGGGCAAGCGAAGCTTCAACGCCACGCGAAGATTGCCGACCAACCTGCTGGACGATGTCCGGATTGTCAGGGTCGCGCGAGAGAAGGTTCTTCTTCTCGATGTCGTAGCCTGCCAGGGTCCATTCGCCTCGTCCGTTCCAGAACGATTGTTTTACGCCGATTTCAATCTGACGCCCCGTTGCAAGATCGTACTCAGCGTTTGATTTGCTGAGCGTGATCAGTCCTCCAATGGGATCGACGCCCGTCGCATACTGCCCGTAAAACGCAAGCCCCGGCAGCGGGCTGTAAACCGCGCCCGCCCGCCATGTGACGTTTGAAAACTCCTTCGTGAAGCGTTCTCCGGTTATGAGATCGTGCCGCTCCATCGTCGGCCGGTCGAGGCGGATGCCAGCCACGAGCGAAAGTTGGTTGGACAGCTTCAGCCGATCCTCGGCGAAGAGCGCATACTGCGAGGTCTCGGTATCGAACTTCGGACGTGTACCGTCCGTGTTTATGAACCAGCCCGGATGCGGGTTGAACGGATCGACATCGGATGCGCCGCTGTATGGAGAATTGTTCGTGTGGCGGAAATCGATGCGGTTGACGTCAAAGCCGACCACCATCTCGTTCTTGACGCCGCCCGGAAGAGCAGTGCGGACCGTGGCATCCAACCGATTTCCGATCTGCTCCTGATCATGAAAGATCTCGATATAGGAGGACCGATCTATACGGCCCGCGTTGTACGCATAGGACTCGACGTTGCGCCAGTGACGGTTGCTGGTCAGACGGTAGGCGGTGTTGCTCAGTTCAATCCAATCTGCCGGTTTCCACTCCGTCTTGAACTGGGTCCAGTTATCCCGGTAGTGAACGTCGCTGTCGCGGACGTTGTAACTCTTGAAGCGAATGCTGTCCGGCACCGTGCCGTTGATGAGCGGCGTGCCCCAGTAGCGCAGAGGGGACTGATCGCCGTAGTCTTGTGAAACGGTGAAGGACAAGTCGCTCGTCGGGCGCCACCGCAGAGCTCCAGACACCGCGATTGAGCTGAAGTCTCCCTCGTCATCGAGCCAGCCGTCAGACTTGATGCCGCTGGCATCGAAGCGATAGGCGAGACTGTCACTGATCGGGCCGCCAGAACCAATGCCGAAGCGTTTCGTGGCTTCGGTGCCGATCGCGATCTCGGCTTCATGCGTAAAATAGTCGGTCGGCTTTTTCGGCACGACGTTGACGACGCCGCCGATTGCGCCTTCTCCATAAAGAACAGAGGCCGGACCACGGAGCACTTCAATGCGTTCGGCCGACCACGTGTCGAAGGGAAACGAAACGGTGCCCGAGCCCACATAAAGACGCGTGCCATCGTAAAGCTGCATCACCGAACCATGGCCGACGAACCCACGAGCCGTGAGACTGCTGCCGCCGTTGCCGGGAGCTGCGGCAGATGTAAAGCCGGTGGCGTTCTGGGTGACTGCTTCTGTGACAGACTGCTGTCCACGCTCGCGAATGGATTGCGCGGGAATGATCTCCACGCTCGCTGGCGTCTCCAGCGGCGTCAGCCCAAGCCGACTGCCTGTTGCAGCGGGTGCATCGAGGTTCAAGCCAGGTTTCGTTTCTCCCTGCCCCGTGCTGGCGGATGCCGTTTCGGCGAGAGTTGTCGGGATCGGTTGCGACACCGCTGTTGCCCCGGCCTGAGGCTTTTTCTGCTTTGGGTTCGCCGAAGAGGTTTGCTGCGTCGTCACTTCGATGGTGGGGAGTTCCACCGCCTCATTGGCTGCTGGCGCAGTTTGCGACATGGCTTTGCCAGCGAAGCCGGGGGCGACGACGGCAAGTGCTAATAGGCTCAAACGCGAAGCGTGTAGTGAAGGTATTCCAAGGACATTCGACATGATGATCCCGTCACAGACTATGGACGGGAGAAACGGCGGACACTTCCTAGCCCACGCAGAGCAGCCACGCTGGCCGCGGCAACAGGTTGCAACGACACAGGCGCGCGCGTGTTGAACTGCGCGGTTCTTTTAAGTCTGTCAGTGAGTTTTCAAGACCCTAGGCATGCCTGACGCTGCTCCCAATCGGTTGCACATCAGTCGCCACTCGGGTGGTCCGTTCATCCGCGCGGCCCGCACGGTGAAAGGGCGACTCGCAACGGCAGGTCTCCTGGCTCGCGGCTCGAACATCTCTCTCCGACCTTCCCGGGCTTCAACGCGAAGCGCCAGTGGCATGTTTGGAGGAGACTTGCCGCTTACAGTTGCGGGCGCAGCCACGGCGTTGATACGCTAAGGTACCTCACCGTGTTCCCTCTTCGTCATCTACATGCTCGCGCACGTAGCGAAACCGTTACGCCTCTTAAAACGCGTTAGATTGAAACGGATGTCAACGCTAAATCTGCGGTACACAGAGGCTATGAACAGAGGGGGACAGGAATGCAACGCTCCTACGCGCTTTCCCCATCACCTTCAGGCTCACGGCTCAGCAGATAGATGTCCATGATCCAGCCATGATGCGCCCGTGCGGCAGCACGCGTCTCAACGATTTCATCCATCATCTCGCGTAAGGCGCCGCTCAAGAGAATTTCTTCCCGCATGCCAACGTATGCGCCCCACCAGATCATCACCCCATCTGACGGGATATGCTGAAAGCTGCACTCCCCATCCAGCATGACCAGCAAACGATCCGCGCCATCCGGCCAGCCCTCTTCGCGCAAGCGCCGTCCCGTTGTGATCAGGACGGGCGTGCCAATGGTGTTGAGTGGAATTTTATGTGCGGCTGTCAGACCCTGCATCGAGGTGATGCCTGGAATAACGGATATCTCCGGCGCAGGTTTGAGGCGCGCGGCTATGCGCATCGTACTATCGTAAAGTGAAGGATCACCCCAGACGAGCAACGCGACACGCGCCTGATCCGGCAGGCCATCCATTGCTTCTGCCCATACCGATGCAATCGCATCATGCCAGTCGTCCACGCCTTGGCGATAATTGGGATTATCGGCGTCACGTTTCGGGAGTTCGAATTCCACGATCTGGGTTGCGGGGTTGCTGATGACCTCTTCGCATATCGTGCGTCTCAACTCCGCCAAGTCGGCTTTGTTCTTTCCCTTTCGTGGGATCAAAATCAGATCGGCGCTATTGAGCGCGCGCACAGCCTGCAACGTCAGATGTTCCGGATTTCCGGTTCCAATCCCAACGAGAAGCAATTCGGTCATAGTTTGCCTTTGGGGCCGCACGTAACGATGCCCGTGCGGCCCATATAAAGGTTTTCAATCTCAGGCCGCATGATGAAGGCGCGGCGTGACAAGGCCGGAATCCCTGAAGCCATGCAATGTCTTGGCGATGGCAAGAACGGCCAGGTCCGCCAACGGCTCAACCACGATGACCAGAAGATAAGCACCGCCAAACATCGCGATCGCGTTGAGATTGTCGGCAGCAAATCCATGTCCGTAGAGCGCCCAGAAGCCAACCCAAAGCACAACACCGCTCTGGTAGGCCGTTGAGAGCGCGAGTGTCTGACGGTATGTGAGATCAACATAGGGAGTCTTTGCTGGAATGATGCGTTCGGCCAATGCTGCTACGGCAAAGAGAGGAACCAGAAGCGTGGTCACGTTCATCCCGTACTGTGGCAAATCGAACGGTGCGAAAAGCAGTCCCTGGATCAACAGGCCAAGTGCCAATCCAATGGCAGCGGGCGCGGCTCCGAATATCAGAAAGAGCGTCGAGCCGAGAATGAAATGAACCTCGGAAACCCCAACCGGGTAATGTGGAAACACTTCAAAAAACGAGAAAACCAGCGCGGTAGCCGCGGCACTGCGCACGGCAAGCGAGGCCAATCCTTTGGTGCGCAGCGTATCGACCGCCAATTTTAGGGTGTAGGCGCCCGCGCCTGCGGCTGTGGCGTAGCTGAGCGCGATTTTCGCGCCGGTTACGATACCAGGTTCGATGTGCATGTCAGGTCTCCTAGCCGTCCTGGACGGCGATCGGTCGATCAAGGTCAAGTTGGATGCATTTCGCGTCAGCCGGCAGAGGCCTTCTGACCGTGTTGCGTGGCTTGGAAAAGATTTGCGTTGTCAGTCTGTGGCTATCTCCTCCGCTTTGGCTGTGGATAGTTCGGGGGCAAGAGCGCCGAACAGGATCAAGGCCGGCGCTGATGACTGATCTTCAGAGGAAAGCTCTTGGGCTAACTCCACGACGGTGCTGCGGTAGAGCCGCTGGTCAGGACTAGAGATTGCTTCGGCGAGAAGGGCAGGCGTGCTTGCGGGCAGACCTGCTGCAATCAACCGCTCGGCCAGAATTTTGAATGTCCGCCGTCCCATGTAGACCACTGTCGTGGCTTCTGCGTCGGCCAGCGCTGCCATGTTCAAATCCTCAGGCAACGCGCCGGTGACATCGTGCCCCGTCACGAATTGCACGCGGCGCGCGACCAATCTTCGCGTGAGCGGAATACCTGCGGAGGCCGCCGCGGCCGAAGCTGCCGTCACGCCTGGGATCACTTCGTATTCGATCCCTTCGGCGGCGAGCGCTGTTATCTCTTCTTCGAGGCGGCCGAAGATGCTCGCATCTCCGGACTTAAGCCGCACGACCCGTACACCCGTCCGTGCATAGTCGACTAACAAACGACTGACGTGATGCTGCTTGGGCGACGTGCGCCCCGCGCGTTTTCCGACACCAACCAGATCGGCGCCATCGCGAACGTGCGTCAGGATCGGACCCGAACAGAAGTCGTCGAAAAGCACGGCGTCAGCACGCCGCAGCCGATCGACCGCTTTTAGCGTCAGCAGCTCAGGATCGCCGGGGCCCGCGGATACGAAAGAGACGAAACCGCTCATGCCGCTGCCTCCGCGATAAGATGAAAGAAGCTCCCGGTTACATGCCCGCGGCGGGAGCCCGTCTCGGGAACACGCGTGCCTTCTGCGTCGACGACGTCGGCAAGCGGCTCATCGGGTTGTGTGAGAATGGTGGAATAGTGGAACTCGTGCCCACGAAGCCGCGCCCCGGGCTGCCGTCCGGGAATGGGTGCCGTCAAAGTCGCGAGCCGGTATCCGAGGTGCATGCGGCGTTTTTCGTAGGAGGTGACAAGGCCAAGTAAGCCAGTCATCTCGTGCCGTTGCCCGTCGGCGTCGATGAGAGCCTCGCCCAACGCCATGTAGCCTCCGCACTCGCCGTGAACCGGACGCGTTGCGGCGAAGTTTTTCAAAGCTTCACGGAATTTTCTTGCCTGCGCGATGCGCCCAGCATGAAGTTCCGGGTATCCGCCGGGGAGCCAGCAACAGTCGGCGTCGGGATCGGGTGTCTCATCCGCCAGAGGGGAAAACGGAATGATTTCCGCTCCGGCCTTCCGCCAGGCTTCGAGGAGGTGCGGATAGACAAAGGAAAACGCGGCGTCACGCGCTAGCGCAATACGTTGGCCGGGAGGAGAGGTACCGTTGGTGGTTTGACCGCTCTGAGGCGTGGTCACGCCCGCGGTTGCAACTAGTGCGTCGATATCCAGATGCTTCTCAATGAAGTCGGCCATTTCCGCCAAGATGGATGGAAGCGTGCTTTGTTCTTCGGCTTGCACAAGGCCCAGGTGCCGCTCGGGAACCGCGATTTCTTTCTGGCGCGGCAATGCACCAAGTACCGTGATGCCAACGTCCTTCATCCCTGCTCGGACCAAAGCCTCGTGGCGTGCGCTCGCCACACGATTCAGCACGACACCTGCGAGCTTTACATTGGCGCGCATGGTCGCGAAGCCGAGCGCCACTGCGGCTGCCGATTGCGCGTGCCCGGAGACATCGAGGACCAGAACCACTGGCCAGTCCATCATGGCCGCGAGGTCAGCACTTGCACCAGTGCCGGATGCGCCTGTGCGCGCGACACCATCGAAGAGGCCCATCGAGCCTTCCGCGAGGATAAGATCTGCTCCTGCAGCCGTGGCTACGTGATGAGATATCTCAGCTGCGCCCATAGCCCAGGTATCGAGATTGGTCGAACGCCTCGCCGCTTCGATGGCTGCTGTGTGAAAACCTGTATCGATATAATCCGGACCGCTCTTGAACGGCTGGACGTCGCGACCCCGACGGCGGAGTACGCCCAAGAGGCCTAACATCAAGGTCGTCTTTCCGCTTCCCGAACGGGGTGCGGAGATCATCAATCCAGGTGGCAACTGGCCAGCCATCACGCGCCCTCCGGGAATCTTGGGTTCGTGCCGACGGGCCGATAGCGGCGGTCATAGTCGCCTGCATAGAGGCGGCTTTCGTCGAAGCGTTCCGCCCCGATCGTGCGGCCTACAAAAATGAGAGCTGTGCGTTCGAGTTCCTCACCGATTGCACTGTCGAGCGTGGCGAGGGTCGCCCGTTCAATCCGCTGATCGGGCCAGCTTGCGCGCCATACGATGGCGACGGGACAATCCGACCCGTAATGAGGGATCAACTCCGCGACGACACGATCCAACATATGGATCGATAAATGCAGGGCGAGCGTCGCGCCGGTCGCCGCAAATGCCGCGAGCGTTTCCCCCTCAGGCATAGCCGTTGCGCGCCCCGACGTTCGCGTGAGGATCACCGACTGAGCAACGCCGGGCAAAGTCAGTTCCTGACCCAGCGCGGCTGCAGCCGCGGAAAACGCAGGTACGCCCGGTGTGACGTCGTAGGCGATGCCAAGCTCACGCAGGCGTCGCAGCTGTTCTCCCATTGCGGACCAAACAGACAGGTCGCCGGAATGCAATCGCGCGACATCCAAATCAGCCTCATCCGCACTGACGATTTCGGCAATGATCTCGTCGAGTGATAGGGGGGCCGTGTTGACGATCCGCGCGCCCGGCGGGCAGTGGCTCAACAACGCTTCAGGAACCAGTGATCCCGCATAGAGGCAAACTGGGCAAGCTGCGATGAGATCTCGTCCCCGCAACGTGATAAGGTCAGCTGCACCGGGGCCAGCTCCGATGAAATGTACCGTCATGGTCCAGCTCCTTCCGCGATTGCGGCAACCGCCATGCCGTCAGATGAAATCACCCTGGGACACACCAGCCGTGCACCCGCTCCGGCAGCAGCGAGCGCTGCCGCTTCAGCAAGGCTTCCAGTTCCAAAAAGCGCAGTGACGCGCTCGGACTGCGTTTTCGTCTGCACACTGGAAAGGGCTCGCTCATCCAGCGACAGAACCGGCAGCGCGAACTTTGACGCAAGCGCCTGGATCGCGGGATGCCCGCTCTTGCTGACGTGCGTCGCCAACGCCGCAATGGGGACCTCGCCTGCAAACGCGCGCGCCTTCTCCAGCGCGTCGGCCAATGCCATCTGCGTCGCGCCTTGTCGGAACCCGAAACCTGCCACTCTCATCGCGTTACGCTCCACTGAGTTACGGGCCGAGCGGAAACCCATCCGCGCTTCTGCCCGAGCGGCTGCACTTCCGCAGTTTCGATGCGCATGAGGGAGCCACCGCAGCGCCCGTGCCAGCCGGCGATCAGGCTTTCGCTTTCAAGCGTGACTGCATTGGCGACGAGGCGCGTTCCCGGGGACAGGACGCTCCAGAGCTTCTCCAGCAGCGCATCTGATACGCCGCCGCCGATGAACACCGCGTCGGCATGCGCCAGGTCCTTTAGCGCCTCGGGGGCACTGCCTTCGACAACTTTGACCGCTTCCGTGACACCGAATTGGGCAGCGTTCATGCGAATAATTTCCCCGCGCTCAGCTTTCGGCTCGATGGTCGTCGCGGTGCCGCCCGCTAATGCCCATTCGATTGAAACCGAACCGGAACCACCGCCGATGTCCCACAAGTGCTCACCATGCCGTGGCGCAAGACTTGAGAGGGTGACGGCGCGAACCGCGCGTTTTGTGATCTGCCCGTCGTGCGCGAATGCATCGTCCGGCAGACCGGAACTCCGCTGCCACCCTGCGCCTCCGGCGACCTCTATCGCGAGAGCTACTGGCGCACACGTATCGTTGAAAGCGAGATCGGCCGCGTGAACAGACCGAATGCGCTCATTGGGGCCGCCGAGCGCCTCCATGACCCAGAGCATCGACTTGCCAAAGCCTCTTTGATCAAGCCACTGGCCCAGTGCCGTAACGGCCGCCGCATCACGCATCAGGCAAATCAGGCGTCGCCCGCGACCTATGTGTGGAAGCAGTCGTTCAAAGGGGGCGGCGTGAAGACCAACACAGTGGGTCTCTTCCAACCGCCACCCTAGCCGGGCCGCTGCTATTGCAAATGTCGAAGGTGTGGGAAACGCGCGCCACTCGCTGGCTCCGAGACACTCTGCCAGTGTGCTCCCGGCGCCGTACCAGAAGGGATTGCCAGATGCCAGTACGGCAACGTTGCGACCGCGTAAATCAAGTACTGGTTTTACAGAGAAAGGTACCGGCCAAGGACGCCCCCGCCCACCGATTTCCGCAAGCTCCAGGTGGCGTGGTCCTCCGAAGACGACTTCAGCGCCTTCCAATGCACTGCGACTTGCATCAGACAGGCCCTTCACGCCATCTTCGCCGATGCCGATTATCGAAAGCCACGGATCAGTCATGACACGCGTCCTCCTTCTGGGCGGCACAACGGAAGCCAGTCGTTTGGCCCGAGTCTTTGCAGAGGCTGGGGTGGACGCTGTGTTCTCTTATGCCGGACGCACCAGCCTGCCGAAGGCGCAACCCCTTCCGACGCGGGTCGGTGGCTTTGGTGGTGCTGAGGGGCTGGCCCGCTATTTGCGCGAGGCTGCGATCACGCAGGTCGTCGATGCGACGCATCCATTCGCGGCGCAGATGAGCCGGAACGCGATCACCGCATGCCAAATCACGGGGGTTCCGCTTCTCGCTTTCGAGCGCGCACCCTGGGCTCCCGAAGTTGAAGATCAGTGGCAGCGCGTGCCGGATATCGAAGCGGCCGTCGCGGCTCTTCCACAAGCGCCGTCGCGAATTTTTCTCGCCATCGGGAAGCAAAACCTTTCGACGTTCGCGTCCGCCCCGCATCATCACTATCTGCTGCGGTTGGTGGACACGCCCGGCGCTCTTCCGCTGCCAGACGCCTTCGCCATTATCGCGCGCGGCCCCTTCAGCATTGCGGAAGATGAGGCGCTGCTTACCACGCATCGCATCACGCATGTTGTTGCGAAGAATTCGGGCGGCGAAGGTGCCGAAGCGAAGCTTGTTGCCGCGCGACGTCTGAGGTTGCCGGTAATCATGATTGATCGCCCGGTGCTTCCCGACCGGAATGTGACCGACAGCATTGAGGCCGTGATGGCTTGGATATATCATGGCGCGGACCTCGGTGTGTAGACGTATCGTCCGACCCGCCGGGTCGCGGAATTGCCGACGATGACAACCGTGCGCATGTCAGCCATGTCCGCTTTCGCCTCGGAGAGGGGCACGGTCACGATCCGTTCGTCAGGCGTCGTGACTGCGCGCGCGAACGTAATCAACCGATCCGGCCCACATCCTGCGCGTAAAATTTCTAGGGCGCGTGCGAACTGCTGAGGCCTGCTTGCTGAACGTGGGTTGTAGAGAGCCACAGCAAAGTCGCCTTCGATCGCCAATTGCAGTCGGCGCTCTATGAGCTCCCACGGTTTAAGATTGTCCGACAGGTTTATGGCGCAGAAGTCGTGACCAAGGGGCGCACCTGCGCGTGCGGCCGCGGCGAGCATCGCCGTGATCCCGGGCAGCACGCTGATCTCGACGTCAAGGTATTCGGGGGCGCTTTCCAACGCTTCGAACACCGCGGATGCCATCGCAAAAACGCCTGGATCGCCTGACGATACGACCACCACGTGGCCGCCATCCGAGGCGAGTTGCAATGCATGGCGTGCGCGATCAAGCTCTACTCTGTTATCGGAAGCGTGGAGCCGTAAGCCCTCGCGCGGCGGAATTCGCGCGACGTAGGAATTGTACCCAACGACATCACTAGCCTGTGCGATCGCCGCGTTGACCTCCGGCGTCATCATGGCCGTATCGCCCGGCCCCAGACCGGCGATGGTGAGCGATCCATTTAAGAATACATCGCTCATTCCCGCACCTCCGGCCGACGGCCTTTGCCGTGCAAAAGCACGATGGAGAAGTAGGGACATTCAGCGTGTTTTGCTTCCGCGAGTCGGACCTTCTTTTGTCCATCCATCGTGCCGCGTTCGACGAGCCAAGCGTCGTCCAGCCTGTCGGCTGCAGCAAAAGCGCGTCGGATCTTTGCTAGGTTGCGTCCGGTTTTCATTATGACCAGCGCATCCGCGGTTTTGATGTGCCGGGTCAGTTCGTCTTCGGGCAGCGTGCCCATCAGAACCGTCAGAACATCATCACCCCATGTGATGGGTTCGCCTGTGGCGGTCCAGCAGCCGGACATGCCCGAAATGCCCGGAACGATCTCGACCTCCGTGCGCCCTTTCAAGCGGGTGTGCAGATGCATGAAGGAGCCATAGAAGAATGGGTCTCCCTCACACAGCACAATGACTTCGCCTTCGAGGGCCGCAAGCCGAGCGGCCCAGTCGTCGTAGAATGCAGCAAGTTGTGCGACATATTCCGGACTATCGAACGCGATTTCGGTCGTGACCGGATATTCCATCGCGTGTTCGATGACGTTCTCTGGCAAGAGCCCGTTCACGATCTGGCGCGCTACGCCGGGCCGACCCTTCTTACGGAAAAAGGCGATCTGACGCGCGGACTGAATCAGGCGATATGATCTGACGCTCATCAATTCGGGATCTCCGGGCCCCAGCCCTGTGCAGATGATCCTGGCCATCGCCGCTACTCCTCCGCACTCGCAAGCGCATTGACCGCAGCCACCGTGATGGCTGAGCCCCCAAGACGCCCGTCGACGATGAGGGCGGGTGCAGGCGTGGCTGCCATCAAGGCAGCCTTGGATTCAGCTGCCCCAACGAATCCTACGGGACAGCCGATAATCGCCGCAGGTCTCGGGCACTTCGGATCTTCAAGCATGTTGAGCAAGTGGAAGAGTGCGGTCGGCGCGTTCCCTATCGCGACGATGGCGCCCTTCAGATGCGGACGCCATAATTCCAGAGCCGCCGCCGAGCGCGTGTTGCTCATCGCCTTTGCGAGCTCAGGCACCTGCGGATCTTGCAGCGTGCAGATCACTGCGTTGTCCATTGGGAGACGGCGACGCGTAATCCCCTCCGAAACCATGCGTGCATCACAAAGGATCGGCGCTCCTGCCTGAAGCGCCTTACGCGCTACCGTCGCCATGCCTGGCGTGAAGCGGACATGCTCTTCTAGTCCAACCAATCCGGCCGCATGGATCATGCGCACGACAACCGGCTCTTCGTCAGAGGAGAATGGCGCAAGGTCGGCTTCGGCGCGGATCGTCGCGAACGATTGCCGGTAGATCGCCTGACCGTCAGTTTCATATAGATGCGCCATCAGACGGCCTCGTTGATACGTGTGGGGTTCGCAATCAGCGCTTCCGCTGACACAGGGGCACCGATCGGATCATCGCCAGCGCGGCCATGATGAATGAGAGAGAATCCAGTCGGACCGGCCACGAGTGTTCGCGGCGTGGGGGTAGGCTGTGCACATCCCTTCGCGCAGCCGGACACATGAAGCTGACTGCCGTTCGGCACGTGGGCGGACAGCATGCGCGCCAGCGATCGCGTCGGTTGATGGGCTTGCGGACAACTCGGTGCGCCAACGCAGGCGACAACCCGGTTGAGGGGATCATCGGCGTCAGTGATCACGTCCTGAAGTTCAGGGCGTTGATGAAGGCCAACGATGAGCACCATTCGCCAAGGGGTCAGTTGCAGCGGCCCCAGTTGGGCGAGCGCGGCAAGCGTTTGCGCACTCATCTGACCGAAGGCCAAACCGACGAGCCAACCCTTTTCTGTCTGGCCGGGCGTTGGCTTGAAAGCCGCCTCCGGCTTGCGCGGTACGGCGGTAAAACGTTCCGGTAGAGGCGTGCCCCGGGCGATGTGCGCCGCCATACGGCCGCGTCCGTCCACCATGCCGCCAGTATCCAGGAACCATCGGCTGAGAGCGACCGCCGCCTCCACCGCTGTGTCTGGCGCAATGATCGCGCCCGTACCCGCACCATCCGCGACGCATACGAGTGATCCATCGCTAGCGCGCTCGAAACGAATGTCGGCAGGAGCGGACCGCAGGACCGGTGCTTCCTCGATATCGATCGCGAAACCAAATTTCCCAGGTAGGCGCGGGGCGTTGGGCTTGGCCAGTGCGTGGGACAGATCTTCAGCGAGGGTATGGGCCAAATCGTCCGTGACAGCGAATGGCGTGACGATGATATTTCGGTTTGCCTCTGCATCGGCATTCGCGTCGATAAGGTCGAGTTCCATCAAACCGGAGAGCAATCCGTCATAGCTTTGCTCACGCACCCCGCGCACCTGCAGATTTGCACGGTTTGAGATATCTATGACTCCATTCCCGTAGCGTGATGCGAGCTTCGCAATCTCAGAGGCCTCACGCGCGCCCAAGCGTCCGCCCGGGGGTTTGATCCGGACGATTAGTCCGTCGCCAGACGCCATGGGACGCAGCGCATTTGGACACCAGCCTTTGACGAGGAAGTTCGTGCTCATGGCTCGACCTCCAAGCTCGCTGCGATGGAGTTGCTCCGTGTTTGCCAGAGCCCTGCGTCGCGGAGCGCGCGGAACTGATCCTGCATCGCACGGAACGCGTCGGGATTTTCACGCGCAATGAAGTCGGCAACCTCACCACGGCCCAGCGTCGCGTCATGATATAAATCGAACAGGTGCGCCGGTACGTTGCGCGCGAGATGCGCGAAGGCTGCGAGGTGATCGAGTGTTGCGGCGAGTTCCGCAGCGCCGCGAAAACCGTGACGCATCATCCCCGCCGCCCACTCAGGATTTGCGGCACGGGCCCGGACAACACGCGCTATCTCTTCGCTCAATGTGCGTGCACGTGGTGTTTCCGGTCGGGTGGTATCCAGATGGTAGAGCGCGACCGAAGACCGCCCCAGCGCGGACATCGCTGCGGCAAAGCCTCCTTCGTGACCAGCATAATCGGCCGCGAGAAGGACGTCGGTTTCGGGTAAATCCTGTGCGTGCGCAAACGCGTCGGCACTTCTGAGACGGCTCTCCAGGGCTTCTCTCGCCAGGTGGCTTTCGCCACTGACATCGATCGACCATTCCGAAGCTCTGATCCATGCTTCGCCAGCGGTGCGACGCCCCTCATCAGAATAATCTTGAACGGCTGTCCCCAAGTCCAAGCCGTACAACCCTGGCTTGGGTCCGAACACGCGGGGAACCCGGTTCACATAAGGATTTTCTTCGACGGGTTCGTCGCGATCAGCAAGCGCCGCTGCCGCGGCTTCGAACATCTGTGCGAGGCCGGGAAAGACATCGCGGAAAAGCCCGGAAACTCTTAGCGTCACATCAATCCTGGGCCTGTTCAGCAGCGCCGGGGGCACGATCTCGAACCCTGTCACGCGCCCGGAGGCACCGTCCCAACGTGGCGTCAGTCCTGCCAAGTGAAGCGCCATAGCGAACTCTTCGCCCGCAGTCCGCATCGTCGCCGATCCCCACAGGTCGATTACCAGACCGCGCGGCCAATCGCCATGATCTTGTAGGTGACGACGCACCAATTCTTCCGCGTTCTTCACGCCCTGCGCGAACGCAACGCGGGTCGGCACCGCGCGCGGATCAACACTGAAGAGATTGCGTCCCGTGGGGAGGACATCGGTGTGTCCGCGATAGGGAGACCCTGAGGGTCCGGGCGGCACCCGGCGGCCGGCCAGTGCTGAGTGTAGTCCCTCTCTCTCCCCTTCGCGCGCGCCGTAGATGTGGAGACCGTCGCCAAATCCGCTGTCTTTGATGTCGCAAACGAAGCGGTCAATTCTCACAATGGCTTCGGCCGCGCTTATATTTTCGTTGATGCCCAGGTCTGCTTCCACTCCTTTGGCCTGCGCCTCCGCGCGGATCATTGCGATGAGCCGGTCGCGCCGCGCGGGATCAAGCCCGTCTGCGGTGGAATACTCATCCAAGAGCCTTTCGAGTTGAGACAAACCTTCCGGCACGGCGCTGTCGCGCATCGGCGGCGGCATATGTCCCAAAGTGACGGCACCGAGCCGTCGCTTGGCTTGTGCTGCCTCCCCCGGATCGTTGACGATGAACGGATAAAGAACCGGCAGGTCACCCAACAACGCCTGCGGCCAGCACGTGTCCGACAAGGCGACGGATTTTCCCGGCAGCCATTCCAAGGTGCCGTGCGCCCCTATGTGGATCAGCGCCGAGAAGCCCTGCGCACGTAACCAAAGGTAAAAGGCCACGTATGCGTGGCGGGGGACGCGTGCGAGATCATGATAGTCGTCATCACGGCTCTCCCTCAGTCCACGTTCCGGCTGGAGAGCAATCACCGCTTCTCCGCTCCTGATGGCGGCGAAGTGGAATCCTCCATCGACGACTGCGGGATCGTTATCGGGGTCTCCCCAAGCGCGTTGCAAATCAGCGCGCAGGCCTTCGGGGAGTTGGTCCAAGGCATTGCGGTACGCGCTGAGCGACCACGTCAGATACGATTTACTCAGTGTGCGCCCAAGGTCTGTCACCGGCTCGACGGCATAGCCTTCGCGTGCAAGGTCGAGAAGAATTGCTTCGCACGACGCCAGCGCGTCCAAACCCACCGCATGCGCCAGCTGATATTCCTTGCCCGGATAGGTGGACAATATCAGCGCCGGCTTTTGAGCCTCCGCCTTCGCCGTAGCAAGGCTGTGCCAGCGGGCGACGCGATCGGCGACCGCGCGCACGCGCGTCTCATCAGGCTGGTGAATCTTGCGAGAAAACTGCAGATCCGGATCGTGCTGCGTCCCACATTTAAAGCTCACGGCGCCCGCGAAAATGCGTCCATCGACTTCGGGAAGCACCACATGCATGGCAAGATCAGAGGGGGATAACCCTCGCTCCGAAGCCAGCCACAACGCGCGTTCGGCGGTCGAAAGCGCAACCTGAAACACTGGGCATCCCGGTCCATCGAGTGGCGAGCGCCCATCGTCGCCACGCGCTGAGAAGGCCGTCGCGTTCACGATCGCGACCGGACCCATTTGCTCTAAGGCAACCTCGACCCATATGCGCGCGCCTGCAGCTTTTAGTGACGGTGCGAACATGCCGACCGCCTGAAAACCTCGTGCCCGCAGTTCGTGTATCAGTGCATCTATCGGCGCTGTGTCGGCCGCTGCCAGATAGGCACGATAGAATATGACAGGCACAATCGCTTTGCCATCGGGCGGCGACATTTGAACGCCGCGCGCGGGCTCGTAGAAGCCGCAGTCAGGCAACCGTTTATCGCCTGGAACAGGCGCCGCGTAGAGTCCAGCGGCCAACGCGAGCTGTGCCAGGGCTGCTTGAGCAGCAACCGCGCCACCTGCATCGCAAAGCGCCGACAATCTTCGCAACGTTGAAACAGGCAACGTGGAGAGTTCATCGAGCCTGTCGTCGTCGCGACCGTCACCCGGCAAAACAGCCAAAGCAATTCCGCGCTTGCGCGCGAGTGCGTTGAGTTCCGCTAGTCCGTATGACCAGTAGCTTTCTCCGCCGATCAGCCGAACGAGTATTCCCTTCGCCCCACTCAGCGTTTGATCCACGTACGTGTCAACCGAGATGGGATGCCGCAATGCCGCTAGATTGGCCAAGCGCAGACCGGGCAGATTTGCCCGACCGCGTTGCCATCCCGCCGCGAAGGCCCCCAAGTCACTGTCGGAGTAAGACAGCACCACCAAATCCGCAGGACCTTGGCCAAGGTCTTGCGGGGTCGCAGTCTCTTCCAGATCGTGACTTTCTCGGAAGACGACATGCATGGTGATCAGGCCTCGAAAACTGCCTGGATTGCCGCCGGATCAATCGCATCATGCTCAGCGATCACAACGAGCTGGGAACGGCGCGGCTGGTCGCCCCATGGACGATCGTATTGCATGCGCACGCGCTCACCCACGGCCTGCACCAGCATGCGCATCGGCTTGTCCCGGATCGCGAGATATCCTTTCACGCGGAGAATGTCGCGCTCTCGCGCAAGGCGGCGGATCGCCTCTGCGACACTCTCAGGATCGGCCAAGATGGGCAGATCGATAATCGCGGAGTCGAAATCATCATGCTCGTGATCGTCGGCGCCGTCATGGTGAGAGGGCCGCACGTCGAGGTTATCTTCGGCCGCGGCGTTGAGCCCAAGAATGACACGCGGGTCGATCACACCATCTGTCAGCGAGAGGATCGGGAGCCTGCGCGGAGCTTCGGCTTCGATCAAAGCACGTGCCGCCGAAATCCCTTCGTCTCCCGCAAGGTCCGCCTTGCTCAACAACACGATGTCGGCGCAGGCAATCTGATCCTCGAAGACCTCGGACAGAGGGGTTTCGTGATCAATGCTCTCATCGCCAGCACGTTGTGCGGCGATTGCTTCCTCGTCCGGTGCAAACCTGCCGGCTGCAACCGCCTCAGCATCCGCGACAGCAATAACGCCATCGACAGTGATGCGCGAACGGATGGCAGGCCAGTCGAACGCCTTCAGCAGCGGCTTTGGCAGCGCCAGACCGGACGTCTCGATGAGGATATGGTCGGGCTGCTGCGGCAGCGCCATCAAAGCCTCGATCGTCGGAATGAAATCGTCCGCGACCGTGCAGCAAATGCAGCCGTTCGCGAGTTCGACGATATTTTCCTCGGGGCAATTCTCGTCCGCGCAAGATCGCAAGATCTCGCCATCCACACCGACTGTACCGAATTCGTTGACGAGCACCGCAAGACGCTTGCCCTGCGGATTGCGCATCAAATGGCGGATCAACGTAGTTTTGCCCGCGCCGAGAAAACCGGTAATAACGCTGACGGGAATTTTTGACAGGTCGGTCATTAGTCCTCCATCGGGGGAATGCGCGCGAGCGAGTTTTTGCGGAAAATTTCCGGACGTTCGCGCCACGGCACGATGCCGTCTTCGCTGGCCGCGTATTTGGATGCGCCATCGAGAATGTCCGGGACGTGTTCGGCGGGATCGAGCCGGCCGTAGACGTAAGTCCACTTACCTGGGCCGCTGAGCGCAACCGCGCACCCTTGCGAACAAGCGGAGAGGCACTGCACGGGACGCAGACGCATCCCTTTGGGTATCCCTGCGGCTTCAAGCGCGGATAGCATCAACTGCCCGGGACAAGCGTCGTCGGGTTCAATCGTCGCGCCGCGACGGCAGGTCGTGCAGACAAGGATCGTAGCCATCAGGCCCCTTCAGCAGGGACGAGAGGTGCTAAAGCCAGAAGGGGAAGACGCCCGGTATCAGGCGATTCACCTGCCGGTCGCGAAACACCCCGTTCGCCCGTTTCAGTCACGCTGTTGGCAGGTCTCCCGGCTTGCGGATGTAGGGTTTTTAATCCTGCGGACGTTCGGCCTTCCCAGCTTTTGCCAGTGGCGTTGAACGTCCTCTCCGGTCACGGTCGCGGGGGCGGCTGCGTTGTAAGCTTTTGAGCAATTCCGGCTCAAGTGCTTGTCGCATTCCCTCTTCGCCTGTCATAGACAGGACCAACAATGCCTCAACTGAAGCCGAACGCCGTCAGTTGTCAAGATGAAGGAAAAGTATGGCGATGGATGAGACAGACTTAGCCGCGCGTCACGCAACCAAAATGGCCAAGATCAAAGCTGCGCGCGATCGCATGATGGCAACGAAGGAAGGCGAGAAGGGACTGATTATTGTTCACACCGGTGCGGGTAAAGGGAAATCCTCTTCCGGCTTCGGCATGATCATGCGCTGCATTGCGCACGGTTTTCCCTCTGCTGTGGTGCAGTTCATCAAAGGCGCTTGGGACACCGGCGAACGCCGGTTGATCGAAACCCACTTTCCTCACCTCTGTCAATTTCACGCGATGGGGGAGGGCTTTACCTGGGAAACACAGGACCGCGAACGCGACATCGCCGCAGCCCGTGCCGGCTGGGAAAAAGCAAAGGCGATGATCCTCAATCCAGAACTCCGGATGGTCTTGCTCGACGAGATCAACATCGCGCTGCGCTACGATTATTTGGACATTGCTGAGGTTGTCGCCTTTCTTCGCGATGAAAAGCCGCCGCTCACGCATGTCGTCCTGACTGGCCGGAACGCCAAGGACGAATTGATCGAGATTGCCGATCTCGTGACGGAGATGTCGTTGATCAAACATCCGTTCCGCGCCGGCATCAAAGCCCAGCCGGGCGTGGAGTTTTGAGGGTTTTACCCTTGGAACTCTAGCCTACAAGGATAACCTTAAGTGAAATCCCTTATGATTCAGGGAGCGGGTTCGAACGTCGGCAAGTCACTGCTTGTTGCCGGCCTCTGCCGCGCCGCACTCCGACGCGGGCTTCGCGTCGCGCCGTTCAAGCCGCAAAACATGTCGAATAACGCCGCCGTCACAGCGGACGGTGGTGAAATCGGTCGGGCGCAGGCCTTGCAGGCGCTTGCCTCGGGCCGCGAAGCCGTTACCGACATGAATCCTATTTTGCTCAAACCTGAATCGGAGACGGGGTCACAGGTCATCGTCCAAGGCCAACGGCTCACCACTGTAAAGGCCCGCGCTTATTCAAGCCTGAAACCACAGCTTTTGAGCGCGGTACTCGCGAGCTTCAATCGGTTGAAAGGCGATGCCGACCTCGTGATTGTAGAGGGAGCCGGGAGTCCCGCTGAAGTAAATCTTCGACGCGGTGACATCGCCAACATGGGTTTCGCGCAGGCGGCGAGCGTTCCCGTCGTTCTGGCGGGAGACATCGAGCGTGGCGGCGTCATTGCCCAGATCGTTGGAACACAAGCCGTCATCGATCCCGATGACGCCGCGTTGATCTCGGGATTTGTGATCAACAAGTTTCGCGGCGATCCGCGCCTCTTCGATGACGGATATCGCTTCATCTCGGAACGCACAGGATGGCGGGGCTTTGGGGTCCTGCCCTATTTTCCGGATGCCAGGAAACTGCCCGCTGAAGATGTCCTCGACTTGCGCGAGAGCAATCTGGGCGAGGGGCTGCATATCGCCGTTCCTATTCTCTCCCGCATCGCGAATTTCGATGACCTCGATCCGCTCGCTCAAGAGCCGGGAGTTCGGCTCAGCATGATCCCTGCGGGTCGTCCTTTACCGGGCGATTGCGCTCTGATCATCCTGCCCGGATCGAAATCCACATCAACCGATCTCGCTTATCTTCGCGCGCAAGGCTGGGATATCGATCTCCGGGCGCATGTGCGTCGTGGTGGTGCTGTCCTTGGGATTTGCGGCGGTTACCAGATGCTGGGCCGCGCAATCCACGACCCGGACGGTATCGAGGGTACGCCGGGCAGCGTCGAGGGCTTGGGTCTTCTCGACCTAGAAACCGTGATGTTCCCGGACAAGGAAGTTTCGCGGACACAGGCCCGGCATGCGGCCTCCGGCACCGTGATTGACGCTTACGAAATTCACATGGGTCGCACGGACGGACCGGATCGCAAGCGCCCCTTCGCCTTTGTGAACGATCGGGCGGAAGGGGGCACTTCCCCGGACGGGCGCATTGTGGGCAGCTATATGCACGGCATGTTCGTTAACGATGACTTCCGCCGCAGCTTTTTGTCAGCGCTCGGGGCACGGACCGCTTCGTTTGCTTACGGTGCTTCCGTTGACGCTACCCTCGACGCTCTGGCGGAACACATGGAGACACACCTAGACGTCGATGCTTTGTTCGCCTTGGCGAGGTGAATACGCCATAGACGAGCTAATCTTTCTGTAAGCAATCCCGGACAAATCGAAGCCGCTCAATTGGACCGAGGTTCTGCGCATCGGCCTGCTTGCGGCAGTCCTCTCTTTTGTCAAACCGTTCTTCCAACCGTTGGACGATAGTGAGATTTTGAGAGACCGGTCCGTCTGCAGCAGCTTTCATCGCGCCTTGCAGCTTCTTTATGTCTTCGGCGGTCAAATGCGGCCGATCGATCTTGATGGTGAGTTTGTTGAGTTTGCCGGTGAACGGGAACGGCGGCTTGTAGTCAGCGTCGTTGACGCCGGTCAGCGTATCGGATCCAACGTCGAAGCTTTCATCCCACTGCAGGATCATGGGTAGCGTCTTCTGCATCTGTTTGGTGTCAACGGCTTTGCCGTCCACCTTGAGCACACCGGTACCGGGCCGGCCGACGCCGCTAAAGTTATTGAAAGCGAGCGTGCCAGGGCCCAAACCGTCATATGTGAATTCAAACTCGACTTTGTGCGCGCCCGGCGTGAGCGTGTCTTCGCCCTCCCACTTTACACGCTCCATATTGAGGAGGTTCCAGACCCACACGGGTTTGCCTTTAAGCAGATAGAAGCCGTAGCCGGCGAACCGCCCGCCCGACGTCAACATCATGCCCTCGGCACCCTGGTCGGGGATATCAATGTCCGCCGTGACGACAAACGATGTATTGAGCAAAAATGGAGAGTCGCCCTGCGGGAGCCCGACCATCGGTCGGGTATAGACGAACTCCGTGCGACCGGCCGTAATATTGGGCCTTGGCGCAACGATGCGTGCCGCGACGGATGCGTCCATCGGAAAGATCTGATATTTGCGGGCCTCGTCAATAAACTCCTGCTTCATCTCCTCGACTTTGTCCGGGTTCTTCGCGGCGATATCGTTGGTCTGGGTGAAGTCCTCGTTCAAGTTGTAGAGTTGCAAAACCTGATTGTTCAGCGGATCGGGATTGGCCGGACCAAAGGCCTCCCAAGGCGCACGATTGACCTTGGTGCTCAGGAACCAGCCATCCTTATAGAGTGCCCACTGTCCCATCATTTCGAAGTACTGAGTTGTGTGCCGGGTCGGTGTCTTGGCGTTTTCAGCGTCGAAAGTGTAGGCAAAGCTGGTGCCTTCAACGGGCATCTGCTTGATGCCATCAACCATCTCGGGCGCATGGATGCCGGCAACCTCGAGAAGGGTCGGAACGACGTCGATCACATGGACGAACTGCTCGCGCAAGGCCCCCTTGTCCTTGATGCGTTTGGGCCAGGACACCACCATGTTCTGGTTGGTGCCGCCAAGCCTTGACGCATTCTGCTTGAACCAATCGAACGGCGTGTCGAAGGCCCACGACCAGCCTGCCGACATGTGGTTGTATGTCTGTTCGGTGCCCCAAACATCATACCACTTCATCTGCTCGTCGACCGGGACCGTGACGCCGTTAAAGAAGGCAACCTCATTCGGTGTGCCCAGAGGTCCACCTTCGGCGCTCGTGCCGTTGTCGCCGTTGATGTAGATAATCAGCGTGTTGTCGAGCTTGCCGAGGTCCTCAAAGGTCTGGATCACGCGACCGATTTCATGGTCGTTGTAGGCCGCATAGGCGGCAAAGACGTCAACTTGCCGGATGAAGAGTTTCTTTTCCTCGTCGGAGAGTTGGTCCCACGGCTTCAGTGTCCCATTCGGCCAGGGTGCCAATTCGGAATTCGCCGGAATAATGCCGAGCCTCTTCTGATTTTCGAAGATGCGCTCACGCACCTTGTTGTATCCGTCGTCGAACAGATGCATCGCGCTGATCTTATCTACCCATTCCTTGGTGGGGTGATGCGGGGCATGCGTGGCGCCGGGCGCATACTTGATGAACAGCGGCTTAGATGGGTCGGTCTGGTGCATCCGTGTCATCCAGTCGATAGCGTCATCAGCCATCGCGGTCACAAGGTTCCAACTACCGGGCGGTTTGTCCTTGAAGGGATAAATCTGAGTGGTGTTGCGAAAGAGGTTGGGCTCCCACTGATTAGCGTCGCCTCCGACGAAACCGTAGAAATACTCAAAGCCCATTCCTGTCGGCCACTGGTCGAATGGACCAGCCTGGCTGGCAGCGAATGCGGGCGTATTGTGGTCCTTGCCGAACCATGAAGTCGCGTAGCCATTGTCCAAAAGGATCCGACCGATCGTGGCTTTGTCCCTTGGAATGATGCTGTTGTAGCCCGGGAAACCGGTGGACTGCTCGGAGATCACGCCAAAGCCGACCGAGTGATGGTTGCGCCCAGTAATTAGCGCGGCCCGCGTCGGTGAACAAAGCGCGGTGGAGAATACGCGATTGTAGCGGAGACCCGCGTTCGCGACACGGTCCATCGTCGGCGTTGGGATGACGCCTCCGAAGGTACTGGGAACGCCGAAACCCGCATCGTCCGTGATGATCAGCAGCACGTTGGGCGCGCCTTCCGGCGGCGCGATCCGCGGTGGCCACCAAGGCTTCGATTTCAGAGCATCCTGCTTGATGATTCCGCCGAACTTTGGATCGGGCGGTGGAAGCTGTACTCCCTGAACGCTCGTCGTCGCACTGGGAGAACCAAGGGCGCCGGTGACTTCCTGTGCTGTTGCCGGGGCACCTCCCAGAAGAAGAGAAGCAAGCGAGACAAACAAAAGTTCTCTAGTCGTCATGACCTCGTCCTTTGTTCCGAGCGAACATTCAAGTTGCCACAGTGTTTTTCAAACTCCGTGCGTTCAGACGCCTTAGAGTTTTTCAATTCAAATGCAGGAGAGGACGCGCTCATGGCGTTCTGGGCGAGCGCTAAGAAAGCGCCACATAAATAGGCATCGCTAGCTCGTCGCACTTTGTTTGCGCAAACTGCCAAAGCAATTCTTAGTTTTGATCTGACCCTGCGGAAATAGGTCCGGACTCGTGCGGCTAACCGGCGCCTGTTTCGGCCGCCGACGCAGAAGCAATAGAACATGCAATTCTCACAACGAAATGCCAGTGCTTGCCCGTCGCGCCTAGAATAATGAGGCTGCACCTCAACATATATGCTGTCAATTAAATTCCATTCTCAATTTTTTTACACCAATGAATTGGATTAGCGCATTTGAATTAGACTTAATTCCTCCAGAGTTTATGGGGGAATTTTTGCGAAAAATATCGTTTCGAGCGCACAGTAATGACCAAACAACAATTTCCGCCATCGAATCTGTTATCTGTTTGAGGTTATGACGCTAGAGATATTTGTGATGGTCTGGCCCGAGGAGGGCATCATGAAGAGTCAATGTCTGTCTGCCTCGGGTGGCGCTATTGCTCTCCTGCTCGCCTCGACTGCGCTTCCTTGTGTAGCGCGGTCCGGCGATCTCGCGACGGTGACAGAGCCGCCCGCCTCCAACAGCCGCTGGCAACTCAGCGCCACGCCCTATGGATGGTTCACCTGGTTGAAAGGCGACCAAACTGTAAAGGGTCGAACGGTCGACGTTGACGTCAATCCAATTGAACTCCTGGAGCACTTGGATGGGGTACCTTTCATGGGCTACATGGAAGCGCGCAAGGGTAGGCTCGCCTTTTACGGTGATATCGTCTACGCGCCCCTCAACCTTGGCACCGATGGCGTGCGGTCTCGCAGCATCAACCCCGCCATCAGCGGCACGCTCAGCGCTTCCGTCGGCTTGAGCATCGATCAAACCATTGTCGAGGCCGGTGGCACTTACGAAGTGGCAAAATGGCAATCCAGTGCCGGCACCACAGCAATCGATATCCTAGCCGGCGCCCGCTACTGGCATCAGGAAGCCGACCTCAGGCTGTCTTTGAACGGAAGTTTGGATATTGCCGACCTCTCCCTTGTCCGAGGTGCAGCCCTTGCACGCAGCGGCGGCGTCGACTGGGTCGATCCGGTCGTCGGCACAGTCATGCGGCACAATTTGGGGCCAGGGCAGGATCTGGTCTTGCGCGGGGATATCGGCGGTTTTGGCGCAGGCAGCAAGTTCTCGTGGAATGTGCTCGCCGCTTACAGCTTCGAGATTTGCTCCGAAGGAGGCGTCACCTATTCCGGCGTCCTCGGCTATCGATTGCTCGACGTCGACTATGAGAAAGGGTCAGGGCGCACGAAATACGAATACGACGTCCTGCAGCATGGACCTATCTCAGGGCTCTCGGTGGCTTTTTGAAACATTCCCGCCGAATATCTTAGTCGCGCCAGACGACCTAGCTCGCACGACTTCTGCTCAAGCGCTACTGATGTAACCCGGCATATGAGCCCCGTAGTCCTTGGCTAGGGGGCGACGTTGGCAGCGTTCTTTCGTGATTGCCGCCGCGCGAACTTTGCAGGCATCGTAAATACGTACTGAAGAAACGCGTCGACAAACTCAGCAATTTCGTCGACGTCTTCTTTTGCGAGTTCCGCGGCGTCATGCGCCGCGTCGTTACCGACTATTCTAATTTCGTCCGCCCATTTCGCGACATCGGCCGGGATATGGCTAGACGTCGTCAAGGCCGCTATGCGCTGTTGCAATGATGGGAAGGAGCCTCACGTTTTGTCGGATCCGGATAGATGGCGTAGATGTACCAACCGGACGTCGTGACGACGTCCACATCCCCCCTTAACCAATTGGAGTTACCGGAGCTTCCCCGTTCATGTTCAGAATGACGCAAGTGGGCTCATTGCAGGGAGGCAGATCGTGAAAACGATCACTCGCTGGTTCGTGCCACGCCGTTCAGACAGTGCTCTGGCCCGAAGCGGAACGGGGTCAGCGAGACAATGCGGACATTGGGTTGTCAGAACCGACATTGACGCAATCCTGTTGGGATACAAATAGGCTCACTCAAAATCCGCCACCATAATACTTGTTCAAAATCAATGCTCTGCAAGAAATAGATGGCGTGCCGAGAACGATGAAACGGAGAACTACGTGTACGCTATTTCCCTCCAGAACCCTCCAAAATAGCGGTGACAACACACGGGGTGGGCGGAATATAGCTGCGGGCATCGACGAAGGTATCCCTACTGGCGCGGCGGCCTCACCGTTAGAGTTTCTTAACTCTCTTTACGGATGGTTCTCCGAACGTGTTTGCGTCCACATTCGTTCATTCTGAGCATCTTGAGGGGCCCAACATGCTAAGAGCGCTCGCCATCGGTTTTGTCTTGGCTTCATCTGCGGGCAATGTATGTGCGGCCGAGCTGCTCAGGGCCCCGAACTACGATTGGAGCGGACCTTACATTGGTGCGCATGTCGGCAAGGCTTGGGGCGAGACCGGCAACTCGTGGCGCAATACGGTCATTACTGACTGGCAGCCCGATGGAGACATCTCCTACGACGGTACGGCCTCAGGTTTGCACCTGGGCTATCTGTGGCAGCGCGGCTCACTTGTATATGGCATCGAAGGCGACATTACTTGGTCCTCGTTGAACGGCGACGACAGCCAGTTTGCAGGTTTGGTCAACGCGCTGGAGATGGGCTACGTCGGCACCTTCAGGGCCCGGCTCGGATTTTCCCACAGTAACGCACTGATTTACGCGACAGGCGGCGTCGCGTTAGGCGAGATCGAAAAGAAAGACCTAACCCTCGGTTCATCCAACTCAAATGACGCTGTTGGTTGGGCAATGGGAGGCGGTCTTGAGTATGCCTTGTGGGATAGATTGCGAGTGCGCGTTGAGTATCAGTACGTCGACTTTGGCAGTGTCGTTTCCAGCCTTGGTTACGATCATCGGGCAGATGACATAAATATTCAGTCAGTGCGCGGCGGCATAAGCTACGGCTTTTGAATGCCTTGAGCGGCGGCACCTCTTCGCCTGTCTGGACTGCAAAGCGAGCAGATCGCCGTGAGCGGCGATACTCCGAGCTTGTCGCTTTCTGCGGTCGTGACGCCACGCATAGGCGTCTTCCAACGTGAACGTGCCATAGTATCTGCCCTTCGTCCGTGCTCGTCACTTAGCCGAAGATCCTGGCCGGTTCAACCTAGCGGATGCTCATCACAGGCTCGTTGGCGGCGCGAATGCAATTCGATCAAGCCATCCTTGCAGGTGCTCCAGCGTCGGCCCCTTGCCATACTTCGGGCGCTGGTGCTTGTGACCCATTAAGGTCGCAATAATCTTGTCGGGCGGATCAAGTGCCGTTAGCCGATCCTCGAAACTATGCCGCAATGAGTAGAGCGAGTGCGCTGGCGTCGGCCGCATGCCGTGGTTTCTAAAGAACTTGTTGATGTTCGCTGATAGCGTCGCGCCCTTATCGAAGTAGCGGGGAAATCCTTTCGGTTGAAGCTTCATCGCCTCCAGGGCGCAGCCCATGAGAGGCATCACTCGTTCGCTGTCGTTCGTCTTGAGCTTCCGGCCTTCCGGCTTGATCTCCAGATGCGGCACGTCTGCATCGAGGTGGATGTGGCTGGGTCGGAGGTTCACGATCTCGCTTGGGCGCAAGCCGGTATTCGCCATAACAAAAACCACGCGCCGGGCTTCGGGGTGAAGCGCGTCGAGCGCCCCGTCAGCCAAGATCACCTCCTGAATAAACTCCGGATCAAAGGGAGCACGCGGCACCGTCTTCTCGCCTTCCAGGCGTAGCTTGGCGAATACATCCAGCGGAATGCCGATCTGCTGCGCGTTCTCTAACGTGCGCAGCATCTTTCCGATGTGGCCGAATTGTTTGTTTGCGGTGCCGATCTCGGCCTTACCGTTGATGACGCGCTCGCGCCAATGGTCACGAAAAGCGAGCGCATCGGCGCGAGTAAGCGCTGTGACGTTCTTGTCTCCGACGATCTTAATGAGGTCGTTGACGGCGCGGTTCTTGGGGTTCCGCCAGCGTTTGAGCTGATCCGGTGAGAGGGCTTTCAGGCTCGCCGCTCGCTCTTTTTCAAATGCCGCGACTAGCCTGCTCAGTGTCAACGGAGGCGGTGAGACAACGCCAACGACGGCGTCGTAAACCGCTGAGCTGGGCTTCGGCTTGAACCTCTTGATGAGGGCCACACGCTTTTTAATTTCGATGGGACCGGCTTGCGCGAGTTCCGACTTTTCAATGTAGCGAATGCCGAGTTGATGAGCGGTGCGACGTGCGCGTTCGTACCGCTCTTCATGGTTCGGCTCGCGCCCTTGCTCTAATTCCCTCCAGCCTTGTTCAAGCACCTCGTTGAGGTGCGCGACCACCTGCGCGGCACGGATGCCGCGTGGATCATCCACAACTGGAATGCGCGTCGTGAGATAGACGAAACTTCTGGTGTCTAGGTGGCGATATTTCTTTGGAACTCTGCGGATCAGATACCAGATCCCGCCACGGTTGAACGGCTTCGGGGGTCGCATGATGTACCGCAAATGTTATGCAAGATGTTATGCAGTTTACGGTATTACACTGCCGAACCGTTGGCAATTTTTTGGATTTTTATCCTGCACACTCAATGTCTTAGGTGTCAGGGTTCCTGGCGGAGACGGAGGGATTCGAACCCTCGATACGCCGTTGAGCGTATAACGATTTAGCAAACCGCCGCCTTCAGCCACTCGGCCACGTCTCCGGAGGTCGAAGGCATCCGTATAGTTGGGCGACTCGGCGATTGCAACCCGCCTGATAGATATCTTGTTCGAAGGCCTCGCCGGACCTGCTCTTTCGCGCTAGGCTGAGGCCGGGCACCAGGACTTTGAATGCAGGTTTCAACCCAATAAAGCACATGCGATGTACGGATCAGCACACGTTATAGTTCTGCGTTTTTGGCTGTGCCGCCGGTGGGCGTGGTCAATTATGGTGCTTGCCATTTTATCGAGCGCTGCTCTCCCCGCGGCCGCAGAGGAGCAGTGTGTTACTTGCGAAGAGCCGTTTGCGGTCTACCGCTGCGCGTTCGATCCGCAAAGCTCCCTCTCGATGACCGCTTCTGCGGCCCCCTTGGTTTGTGCCAAGGAGTTGGCGCAACGCGGCGGGCATGCGCGATGCAGCATCAGGCGCAACGCGTCTGGCCCCTGCGAGGGAGAACTTGTGGTTGTGGCCCCCTCTGCGGATACTCAGATGCCGGTTGCACCGCCCGCGAACGTCGTAGTGCCCGGAACTGTGCCGCCCGCTATAGGCACTGGCCAGAAGGACCCCAAGCTTGCGCCCATAAAGCCAATCGAACCGGCCGCGGCACCGGAAGATGCGTCTCAGGACGTTCCATCCAAGCAAGAAGAGGCCGAAGCAGAGCCAAAGGGGCCTCCAAAGACGGTGGAGGAGCTTGCGAAGCGCACGGCCAAGTCGTCCAAGAAAGGCCTTGAGGACGCAGGCGATGCGGTCGTTGGCGTTGCAAAAAAAACTGGCGAGAAACTGGGTGAAGCCGGTGATGCCATTGGCGGCGCCGCCAAATCGACATGGCGCTGCCTGTCATCATTCTTTTCAGACTGCTAGCCAGCGCCTCTCCAGGACGGCCAGACGCTTACTGGCGCGCCAGCCACGCGCGCGCTTGGCGCTGTGCCTCGGCAATCTCGCTCCGCGTCATCTCCATCGCGACTTCGCTGCGATAGATGCGTGCTTCGCGATTGCCGCGAAGCGCAGCAATATTGAACCACTTGTGCGCCTGGATCAGATCGATGTTCCGGCCGCTGCTGTACCTCAAGCCACGCGCAAAATAATCCGGCGTCTCAGCTTCCCAACCGATCGAGACCAACGCAATGGCGTCCGTTGAGATGTCCTCGAAATAGATTTCTTCCCTAAGCATTTGTGCTCTCGCTATCTGCTCTAGTGCCCCTCGAAAAACGCTTGCAGGAGCCGTTGTCAGTAATGCCGGGAGATCCTCCTTGAAGGACCGCCCCTCCCGGTACTGATGATGTCGCCGAAGAAATGATAACTGGTAAACGCCAAGCAGCTTTATCCATTTGAATGCGCAGGAAAATTGTTGATCAACGAGTCCTTGTTGTTCCGCCTTGGGACGAATGTTTCAGAGCGTTCCGCAAGATAAGATTTTCTTCACAGACAGCCCATGCCAATTGGCAACGGTTCAAACCCGGAACCTGGGGTGCGGCAATTCGCGCCATCTATTCGCCACAAAGTCAGAGTGGGCGCGGCGCTCAGCGACCTGTTGTGTCAAATGATCCGTTCAGCGCCAATTCATACGAGATTGTTTACTACTTGCGTCAGCTCTGGAACGCTTTACCTTGGCGAAACGGTCGGTGGGGAATGCGGGCCGCATGGGACAACTGCCAGCGAATTGGCGTCAGCTAGAGGGGGGCAATCTCGTGATTTTGCGTGCGTTTTCGACGACGACTGCCGCCGTTTTCTACTGCCTGTTGGGGCAAACCGCATTGGCGACACCTCTCGAGACGGGCAGCATTCGTCAAGCCGTGTCTGTCGACATCCTCGACGGCACTGATGCTTCGCCGTCCAAAGACTACGATGTCGCAGATCTTGTCCCGCGGAAAACGCTCGCCGGCAAGATTCTCGCTGCGATCGCTCTGGAACGGGTTACCGGCCGGAAGCCTGATCCGAGCCGTTTTTCAGAACTCAACTGAACCGTTTCCTTGCCTGCGCGCTGACCGTACAGCGCGCTCCTCTCACGGTCAGTTCCTTCGTTCCCGCTATCTGTCGCAGCTTCCTTATGGTACATCGTTAATTATCAAAAGCTTCCATTCGGTGGTTCGGTAGCCGTCCTCCCGCCACAGATGGTGCCACGGCACCGTCAGGGTGTCCGCTTCATCGACTGATCGTCCCTCCGGCAGCATCCGTCCCATGAACGTGTGAGCCTGCTTTTGTGGAATGTTGGCGCCCCACACGTAGGCTCGGGAGCCGCGCGACCAGTCGGCGCCTTCCGGCGTAAACGTGGGGTAGCGGCGCGTTACAATCATCGCTTCGGGGAATTGCGAACGCAGGTTGCCCGCCAGTTCGTCATCTATGCTGATGATCGTTCCCTTGGGATCGAAGCCACGGTCCTGCATGCTTTGAGCAAGAGTTGAATACGGGATACCCCAGCGGCAGGTTTTACACACCGGATCGAGGATGAACATGTTGGCCATACGCGCGACAAAGGCGATCACGGCGATCAGGATCGCCAAGCGCGTGAAGCGCTTCACGTGCAACGGCGTGCCTGAGGCTCGCCGCGCGACGCCAAAGAGCCAAATCGTGCTCGTTATATAAAGCGGCATCAGAACGTGGACCGCCAGCCCATGGATTGCGAACGCGAGCGCTCCCACAATCGAAAGCGCGTAAGCGACCAGTGCCGTATGCAATATCCACTGTTCGAGATCGGGGGGATCTGACTTGGTCGGCGCACGGCCTAAGTCCACCCACGCGGTCGGCAAGTACCGCGGAAAAATCAGCGGCAGAATAATTATCAATGGCGAGAGGTAGGCGAGCGGGCCTCGCAGTGCATCTACGAAGCCATCAAGCGCATACTTCCAGTTGTATGGATCTGCGTTCGTCAGCCAGCGCAAGCGCCGCGGATCTGAAAGCAGCCACCAAAGATAGGGTGATGCAATTGCCACCGCGATGACCAGCGAAAGCAAAAGGGGCGCGCGGAATAGTCGTCGGCGCAGTCCCGGCTGCAGCGAAGCGGCGAGGCAGAGGCTCGCCAAAAACACCGTGTAGGCAGGCTCGGTGAGAAAGCCCAAGCCTGCGATCACGCCCAGCAGGATGAAGTTACCGATCCCGCCGTCCTCAGCGATGCGCAGAAACACCCACAGCGTCGCAGTGACCGCGACCATAGCGCCGACTTCGTGGGTGAAGCCTTCGTGGAACCGCCAGCTGATCTGATAGATCAACGCCAGCGACTCGACAGTCAGGATCGCAAAGAGACGGTCTTTAAATACACGCAGCGCGGATAGATACAGAAAGCCTGCCGTCGCTATGAGTGCGGTGTACTTGATAAGCAGGAAGCTCTCGATGTGCGGGCCCATGACCTGCTGCACACCCCAGAGCACCCAGTCGTATAGCGGTGGCTGGCGCGGGAAGGCGTCGTACCCAGCCTGGAGATTTTGGACGAGGATGTTGTCGACTACGTCATCTTCGCCGAGCACGTTGGACGCCAGAAGCCGGAAGCCGACATGCAGGAACGAGTAGGTGAGGACAGCGAATAAAACCAGCGCCAATCCTTGAAGCGCCCGCCGGTCCTGTTGCACGCCAACGTTTGCCGCGTTGGCCTGAGCTTCTTGCGATTGTGCCAACGAGGTCTCCCCGAACGAATTTAAGGTACCAGAACTGTAGAGCCGGTCGTTTTTCGCGCTTCGAGATCACGATGCGCGTCGGCCGCTGCGCTCAGCGGGTAGGTTTGATTGACGTTGATCTTGACGTGCCCCGCCGTCACGACGTCGAACAGGTCGTTCGCACAGGCTTCAAGATCTTCGCGCGTCGAAGTGTAGGCGAACAATGATGGGCGCGTGGCAAAGAGAGAACCCTTTTGACCGAGCAAGCCGATGTCAAAGCCGGTCACAGGACCGGAGGCGTTGCCGAAGCTCACCCACATGCCGCGCGGGCGAAGGCAGTCGAGCGATGCAGGGAAGGTATCCTTGCCGACTCCGTCATAGACGACATCGCAGCCGCGCCCATCCGTGATTTCCTTCACGCGATCCACAAAATTCTCGGTGCGGTAGTTGATGACGTGCGTGCAGCCGTGCGCTTTGGCCAGTTCGGCCTTCTCGTGCGACCCGACCGTTCCTATTATGGTGGCACCGAGATACTTTGCCCACTGACATGCAATAAGCCCAACACCACCCGCCGCGGCATGGAACAAAAGGGTGGTATCGGCGTCGACCGGGAACGTCATCCGCAGCAGATAGCGCGCAGTCATCCCCTGCAGCATCATGGCGGCGGCCGTCTGGTCGTCGATGGTATCAGGCACCTTCACAACGCGGTTCGCCGGGATCACGCGCTCCTCCGCATAAGAGCCCATAGGATTGGCGTAGGCCACCCGATCTCCGACCTTCAGTCCCGCGACATTGGGACCGATCGCAGTCACTTCACCTGCTCCTTCCATGCCAATAACGGCAGGCAGGTCGCCCACGGGGTACAACCCGGTGCGATGGTAGGTATCGATGTAGTTGAGACCGACGGCGGTATGGCGGATGCGGACCTGTCCGTCACCGGGCTCACCAACGTCGACGGCTTCCCACTTCAATTCTTCCGGGCCGCCGTAGGCGTGAATTCGGATTGCATGGACCATCGCTCAACTCCGCTAGGGTGTGAACAAGTGCTGAGAAACGGCTCCGCCAAAATTGGCTGGCCGGACGGATCGACGCTTTTGAGTTACACTCCCGCCACGCACATGCCTTGACCGCGCCATTCCCGCCTTCTATGGGCTCGTGCTCAGCTTCACAAGGGGCGATGATGGCAGCATTGTGTTCGACCATGGGCTCGGCGAGATTTCTATTGGCTGGCATCGTACTGCTGGCGATGGCTGGCTGCGCGGGGCAAGGGCCGGGCGTGAGCTCTCCGACGGCAGGCTTATCCTGCGTCGATGACTCGCCTGATTGCGTCGCCAAGCGGCAAGCAACTCTGGAACATTTCAAGAAGGACGATCAGCGGGCCTGGATTGGGCAGTCGGCGACGCCGGAAGCCTATGCGTCAGGCGTGAGATTGTTCGCCTACAGCCAAAAGAAAAAGCAACTGTCGTGCGATGAGCTCAAGCGGGGCAAGATAGAGGCCGATGCGGCGCCACGGATCTTGCAAGGTGCCAGCGACAAGCTCTCGCTCAATCAGATCTCGCGCGGCAAGATGCTGGCGCATGAAGTCTCGCGGGAACTGGGCCGCGAGATTAAGAGAAGGTGTTGAGGGTAGAATCCCCCGCAGGCAGACGATCCACCTCATTTAATGTTCCGGTTACTCGAACAATGCAACGCGACGAAATTGACTCGCCCCAAATTATCGATGCAATCGAATGCTGTGGCTACCGCAGGACTGGGCGCAGACGTTTCCTTGCAAATTGGAGCACAAAATTAGTCAAGCAGAAATTACTCTTGAACGTGGGTCGTGTTCCCGTACTAACGCTTGGCCACAGTATTTCCAATAAAGAAGTTTTCGATTTTTCAGCCCGAGCGCTGCATAAATTCGGTGGAAACATATATAAGAATAGTCGCCCGCAAAAATACTCTCTAGAAAAAGGATACATGCAATTTTCCTTACTGGAAGATCATGGAAAATGGCCTCTTTCCATATATCTCGCTGACGCAACCGTAGATACCCTCGCCGCCACTTTAGAACGAAAAATCAAGACAGAACTGTCAATTGAGGCGAGGGCGATCACGAACATACAAAATTTATATCTGGCACTCGTGGCCGACGTTGAACCCTTTAGCTGGGCCAGAGTTCATGGTGGCTTACGAGCCGCTCAAGTTGCCGCCCTTGGGTGTCGACTTGGTTTGAGCGAAAAGGAAATTATTTCCGCCGTGGCGCCAATGCAGAAATACATATCTTCGGGTATATCGCGCGAAATTGACGACAGGCCTCTTCAATTTGTGAAGGACTGCGTGCGCTATTGGCACAGAGAAGATGACTTCCAACAGTAAGGAACTACAGAATAGCCTTGCACCTTCTTTGCCTTTGCCCCACGAACCGATGCCGCTGGTGCCTTTGTAGCGTTCCTAATCCCCCTCCCTCAACACATGGCTCTGGACGCCGAATTTCGACAGCTTCGGCCGGCGGCTGGAGATGGTGCGGGAATTGACGCCAGCCCAGGCAATCTCGCCTGACAGGCGGCCGTATTCGATCTTGGGGCAACGGTTCATCACGACCTGCAAGCCTGCTGCCTCTGCTTCCGCAGCGGCGGTGTCGTTGCGTACACCCAGCTGCATCCAAATCACTTTGATGCCGAGCCTGTCTTTCTCCGCGATGGCCTGCCGCGTGACGTCTAGCGCATCGTCAGAATTGCGGAAGATATCGATGACATCCACCGGCGCGGGCAGATCCGCGATCGTCGTGTAGGCGAGGCGGCCCAGGATCTCTTTGCCGGCTTGGCCCGGATTGACCGGGTGAACAATGTACCCCTTGCCCAGCAGATACTTCATTGCGAAGTAGCTAGGCCGGCTTTTATTGGCGCTCGCGCCGACGAAGGCAAAGACCCGAGCCGCGGCAAGAATGCCCTCGATGTAGTCATCCGAATAGTGTTCGTCGTGATTCATGGCGCTTTCTTCGGTTTCGGTAGCTGCATGCGGCCGTTTTCATCCAGGGGACACAATGGATTGTAGGCGACTTCCCAAAGATGCCCATCGGGATCAGCGAAATAACCGGAATAGCCGCCCCAGAACACTTTGCGCGCGGGCTTGATGATCGTTGCCCCGCAGCTTTCGGCGTGCCGGAGAGCTTCGTCGACCTCGCCTTCGCTGGAGAGATTTATCGCAAGACTTACACCGCGGAAGCCTGCACCGTCATGCGGCACACCGGCATCCTCGGCCAGATCCTCCCGGCCGAAGACGGCCAACACGGAGCCCTCGAGTTGGAAGAAAGCAACCGACTCCTCCTCGATCCCCGCCGCCTCGAAACCCAGCCGTTCGTAGAAGGCCCGCGCTTGGGCGACATCGGCGACGCCCAGCGTCACCAGCGTCAGTCGCTTCGGCAGCATGCCGCTTAGCATCCCTGCCAGGTTGGCGGGCGCTTCTCGAGGAATGCACCGATTCCTTCTTTCGCGTCGGCGGTCATCATGTTGCGGACCATGACGTCGGCTGCGTAGTCGTAGGCTTCCGGTAAGGACATTTCGATCTGGCGATAGAAAGCCTCCTTGCCGATCGCAACGGTGGCCGAAGACTTGGCCGCGATGCGCCGCGCCATATCGAGGGCTGTCGTCATGACATGCTCGATGGGAACGGCTTGGTTGACTAGGCCATAGTCAGCAGCCTCGGTGGCCGGCAACATCTCGCCCAGTAGCAGCATTTCCATGGCGCGCTTGCGCGGCACGTTGCGAGATAGAGCGACCATGGGTGTCGAGCAGAACAAACCGATGTTGACGCCGGGCGTGCAGAACTGCGCTTCGCGCGCGGCGACCGCCAAATCACAAGTAGCCACGAGTTGGCATCCCGCTGCGGTCGCTGTCGCGTGCACGGCGGCGATCACCGGCTTGGGGCAAGCAACAATTGTGAGCATCATGTCGGCGCAGGCTCGCATCGTCTTTTCATAGAAGGCGCGGCCGCCGTCGGGATCGTTGCGGTGGCTTGTTAATTCTTTGAGATCGTGTCCGGCACAAAAGGCTGGTCCTTCCGCCGTCAGAACGATCGCACGGACATCGGCATCGGTACCGAGCGTCTTAAATGCTGTCGTCAACTCGGCGAGCATCTCCAAGGATAAGGAATTGCGCGCCTTCGGGCGGTTCATCCGCAATATCGCAATTCCTGTTTCGGGCTTCTCGACAACGAGAAGAGATGACGTCTCGCCAGTTGCTGCGTCAGTAACGCTGGTCGAAGCGGTGTTTTGCATGCTGGCCTCCTTCACGCATTTTAGTACAGCGTTTCAGCATTTAAATTCCAACGAAAAGCGCCGGTCCTGCGAGAACCGGCGTTTCCGAAATCCCGATCCTTGCGCGGATCTAAGTGTCCGCGCGGATCTTGAGGCTATTCGAGCGACTTCTCGATTTCCTTGCGGTGCTTTTTCACCAGATCAACGTTACCGGGATATTTCAGCTCAGGCGTCGCCGCGATCGCGTCCTCGATTTCCTTGATCATATCTTTCTTTTCTTCCTCAACCAGCTTCTTGTCCGCTTTCACCTCAGCAAGCTCAGCGTCGAGCTGCTTGCGAGGATCGGAATACTCGCCAGTCTCGTCGTCAATACCGGCTAAAACGAGGGCAATGTTCGCAGCAACGTCATCAAGTTCCTCGTAGTCCTTGAAGCCGTGCTTGGCCGCGATAGCATCCAGCTCTTTCTCAAGCTTTTCATCAACGGCTGCGTTATCGCCCTTGGCATCTTCTGCAGGCGCTTCCGTGTTTGTGTCGACCTTCGCCAAGTCTCCTTGTGCCGCGATGAATTTCGAGATTTGTTCTTCCGTCAGCTCAATCTGCTGGAATTCCTGCGCCGTTGCCGCCGTGGCAAGGGTTGCGCAGGCCACAAATACCGACATTGCCATCGTTCGAATGATCGAATTGACTTGCGGCATACGCCTTCCTCCAAAAAGTTCTGCCGCACCGTCCGGCGGCATTTTTTCCCATGATCACCTCGGCCGTAAGCCAAGGTCTGCCTACATCACTCATCGACGTCGGCAGGAGACGGGGTGATGTCCCGAGTCCTGCAACCGCTGAACGCGGCTCCGGGTTCGGACCCGTCGCTTTTTTTGTTTGGAACATGTTTGCGGCAGCCGCAAGTCAGCTTACGTGCAATCCCGTCATCCTCGCTGGCTTACTTTAGTCTCTCTGTCTGCGGGGTTAGTGGCCGCGGGACACGATTGAAATTGTTCGCAGCTCAAATGTATAAGGTATCTTTATACCACAGCATGACGGTATCATGATACCTCAAACCCAAGGCATTGTATTTTCGTCATTTCTCTTGGTTCACATACCATTTTAGATTGACATGAAGCTATGATTCACGTAGTAAACGCGCATCATACAGGCGTTTCGTGCGCCCGATGCGCATGGTCCTTGGGCCATGCGCTTTGTTTTTCAACATTCCGACAGGCAGGAGTTCTGCCCCATGAAAACCTTCGTCGCCAAACCCGGCGAGGTGGACAAAAAATGGATCGTGATTGATGCGGAAGGCCTCGTCGTCGGCCGTCTCGCGGTCCTCATCGCCACCCGTCTCAAAGGCAAGCACAAAGCGCTCTACACACCGCACATCGATTGCGGCGATAACGTTATCGTCGTCAATGCCGATAAGGTTGTGTTCACGGGACGCAAGTTCGAAGACAAGCGCTACTACTGGCACACCGGCTATCCCGGTGGCATCAAGCAGCGCAGCCCTCGCCAGATCCTTGAAGGCCGCTTCCCGGAGCGCGTTATTGAGAAGGCGGTCGAGCGCATGCTGGCGCGCGGTCCGCTTCAGCGCAAGCTCATGCGTAACCTCAAAGTCTACAAGGGTGCGACCCATCCACATGAGGCGCAGAACCCGGAAATTCTGGATGTTGCAAAACTTAGCCGCAAGAACGCGAGGGCTTTGACGCACAATGGCTGAAGAAACAAAAACCCTCGAAGATCTCGGCGCTCTAGCGACGGCTGGCGCGAGCGAGACACCCGTTCACGTGCAGAAGCTCGACCAGTATGGCCGCGCTTATGCGACCGGCAAGCGCAAGGACGCCGTCGCGCGCGTCTGGTTGAAGCCGGGTCGCGGGCTGATCACCGTCAACGACAAAGACTTCAAGGCCTATTTCGCACGGCCGGTGCTGCAGATGCTGCTTCAGCAGCCTATCAATGCCGCCGAGCGGGCTGATCAGTACGACATCATGGTTACAGTGATGGGCGGCGGGCTTTCCGGTCAGGCTGGTGCTGTTCGGCACGGCATTGCCAAGGCGCTGACCTACTACGAGCCGGAACTGCGCACCGTGCTTAAGCGCGGCGGATTCCTGACGCGTGATAGCCGTACCGTTGAACGTAAGAAGTATGGTCGTGCGAAAGCTCGCCGTAGCTTCCAGTTCTCGAAGCGCTAGCGAGCCCCTCCAAAGAGGGGTTCTCAGACTGGCATACGAAGGTCACAGTTTTGTATGCGTGGAGCATTTTTGCCACACGCTCTTACACTGAGGTAAATGAACTCACAAATGTGCCCCAGCGCGGCTCCGCATAGCAGAGCTGCGCTGGAACGGCCGGTGGGTTGCCAGCACCTTGTATTGGCGCGGTACCGGTAACGGAGGGCCCAATGATGCAATCGAGGTGCTTTAAAAGATGGACTTTCTACTTAACGTAGATCCAATCGCAATTGCGCAGTTTATCGGCGTTGAGTTCTCGCATCTGGTGTCACCTCAGTGGTACCGGGAGAACTACGCGGCCCTGTTGCAGATCATTATGATCGACGTCGTGCTGGCGGGAGATAACGCCATCATCGTCGGCTTGGCCGCCTCACGTGTCGCGCCGGACATCCGAGGACGGGTGATCTTCTGGGGCATCGCGGGCGCCGTTGTTCTCCGAATTCTGTTTGCATCCGTCACGACCCAGATTCTCGCGATCGTCGGCCTGACGCTGGCGGGTGGCATTCTTCTCCTTTGGGTCTGCTGGAAGATGTACCGGCAGATTACCGGCGGAGAAGAGCACAACATCGACGAGATCGAGAAAAATCTCGATGCGAAGAGCACCACTGGTCCGCCCGTCAGCTTCTGGGCTGCTGTTTCGCAGATCATTGTCGCTGACATTTCCATGTCGCTCGACAACGTTCTCGCGGTTGCAGGTGCTGCGAAGGGCGAGCCGCTGGTTCTTGTTGTTGGTCTTGCGGTCGCGATCGTCTTGATGGCGCTTGCTGCTCATTTCATCGCCAGACTTCTGGTCCGCTACCCCTGGATTACCTGGATTGGTCTGCTGATCATCGTTTATGTTTCGTTGGACATGATCTATAGGGGCTCGCACGAGATTACCTGTGAGGTGTTCAATTTCGGCTGCAGCTTAGATCTGTTCAGTGCAATTCTGCACCGATTGGGCCTTGGGCCAGGCGTTAGCGGAACACCATAGGCAAACTGATTGATCGGTTACGTTTAGAAGTCATCCGTGGCGTATCCAGTGCAAGCTGGATACGCCATTTCCACACCACCTATTTCTCGGGATCTTTTTGCAGGATATGGCCAAGCAGCCGAAAGTCTTCATAGACGGTGAAGCTGGCACCACGGGTCTCCAGATCCGCGAGCGGCTCAGCGACGGTATCGATGTCGAAGTCATCAGCATTGCGCCAGAGAAGCGCAAAGACGCTGAAGCACGTCTCGACATGATGCGCGCTGCCGATGTCATTATCCTATGCCTGCCAGACGATGCTGCGCGTGAAGCCGTGTCGCTGGCAGATAATCTTGGAGACAATGCGCCCCGCATTATCGACGCCTCCAGCGCACACCGGACGGCTGACGATTGGACCTACGGTTTCGCGGAACTTGTCGGCGGGCACGCTGATCAAATTCAGAATGCTCGACGGGTGACGAACCCCGGCTGCTATCCGACAGGCGGTATCGCGCTGATCCGCCCCCTGGTCGACGCCGGGCTTATCCCTTCCGACTTTGGCATTAGCGTCAACGCTGTCTCGGGGTATTCCGGCGGCGGGCGGTCTATGATCGAAGCCTATGAAGCAGGCACGGCCGAGCCGTTCGAGCTTTATGGCCTTGGCCTATCGCACAAACACGTCCCTGAATTGATGCGGTATTCCGGCCTGACGCGCCGGCCGATCTTTGTACCGTCGGTTGGAAATTTCCGGCAGGGCATGCTCGTAAGCATCCCTCTCCATCTCGATCTGCTTCCGGGCAAACCGAGCCTGCGCGATCTCGAACTCGCTCTCACCAAGCATTATGACGGCAGCACGATCGTTTCCGTGGTGCATGAGCCGCTTGAAACGGTTGGCCAGCGCATTGGTGCGGTTGCACTCAATGGAACAGACAAGATTGAGTTGTTCGTGTTCGGCAGTGAGACGCAGAAGCAGGCCGTTCTTCTGGCGCGTTTAGACAACCTCGGCAAAGGTGCGGCGGGTGCTGCCGTTCAAAACCTGAAGCTCATGTTCGGTCTGTAGACTGTAATCCGCCTTAAGCGCGGGACGACAGTCGCGGCGGCAACCATCGCTCGTACTTTGTTCAATACAGGCGGGCGTAGAGCGTCGCCGTGTGCGTTGGGCGCATCCGCGATGTATCGACGTAGCGTGAAAGCTCACGCAAGCGCCGACGCGTGAGAGCGAAATGAACCTGGCTGCGCTGGCATTGGAAAACGCCCGCGCAATTTGGCTTCGGAACAAATGAGAGACGGTAGTGCTTCGGCATGAAAGCGCAGGCGCTCTTGCCCGATGTCAACGTCCAACAGATCATGTCGCGATTATAACCGGCGGACACCGATACCGACATTGCGGCGAGCAAAACAGCCGCAAGGACAAATACAATACGCATGTACAAATGCCTCCCGAGACGCGGCAACGAAAGCTTTTCCGCACTCGTCTTAACGGGAGGTGGGGGCAGGCACCAGTAACAGGGCCTCATTCATCAGCATATCCTGCAACGGGCGCTGCAAATGAGGCACAGTTTCAATCACTCACCGCAGTTTTCTTTGGCCCGCGGTGAGCAAACCTCTCCCGAAGATTACGCGTCAATCATTGCGCGTTGGTCCGAGTCATATTGTGGAGATGCCAAACGCAGGCCACGACGACAATCGCCGCTCCAGCCTGATGCAGCAATCCTAGCGAGATCGGAATATGCCCCGCTACGCCGGCTTCCAACAGGGTCCAGATTCCAAGTCCCGCTTGGCAGAGGAGCGCAATTACGAAGAGCCGTGACGACGCAATGATCCGTTCGTCGTCCTCACTCAATGCCAATCGGATCGCCTGATACCCTGCCAAAACGAGCAGGAGATACGCCAATGTGCGATGGATGAATTGCACTGTGGTGACGTTTTCGACGACGTTCATGTACCAGGGGCTGAGCGTACCCAGGCCATTCGGGATCAGCCGACCATCCATGAGCGGCCAAGTATTGTACGTCATGCCGGCGTTCATACCTGCCACGAATGCGCCAATGATCACCTGAACCAGTAGGAGTGCACCCATGGTGTACGCTAAGCGTCGTTGACCGGATGTCACTGTTTGAAGGCGGATGCGATCCGTGTCGCCAAGTGTGGACAGGTCGAGTACAAGCCACGTTAGAAGCGCGAGAATAACAAGCGCGGTCGTAAGGTGGAGTGCGAGCCGGTAGTGGCTGACATCAATCCGTTCCACGAGACCGGATTGAACCATGTACCAGCCGAAGAAACCTTGCAGTGCTCCCAACGCCAACAGACCCCAAAGCTTTGGCACGAGGACCGGGCGAAGGCGTCCCGTCAGCCAGAACAAGATCAGCGGGAGCGCAAACACCACGCCGATGAAGCGACCGAGGAAGCGATGGGACCATTCCCACCAATAGATGAACTTGAACTCGGCAAGAGACATGCCGTGGTTCAAGAGCTCGTATTGCGGGATCTGCTGGTACTTCGCGAAGGCATCCGCCCAATCTGCGTCATTGAGCGGCGGAATGGCGCCGAGCAGTGGCAGCCATTCGGTGATAGAAAGACCGGAGTCTGTGAGCCGTGTCGCACCGCCGACAACGATCATGGCAAATACGAGGAGCGCAACCACGATCAGCCATAGGCGCACAGCCCGATCAGAAGCCGGAATGGCTTCATGAGCTGGACGCGCGCCAATATTTGACAGGGCTGAGCGTTGCGTCATTGATCATCCTCCACAAGTCGCTAGCCTTTTGTTATGAGGCGGCACCTGCAAGATCAACGCACCAAAGGCCGCAGGCTCGTCGTCACCGGTCAAATGCCAGTGAGACGGCGCCCTCAACGCATATATGGAACGTTTTTATGACTAGCCGAACGCGGAAGCTGATCGGGGCAATCGTCTTACTCGTGTTTCTCGCGATCTACGCCTTATTGGCGCTTGCCGTCGCTATCGTTCTTCAGGTCAACACTACGAGCAAGTTTGTCGAACTCGCATTCTACGTCATCGCAGGATTGATCTGGGTTATCCCGGCTGCGTTTATCGTCTCGTGGATGTCTCGTTCGGACGATGATCTGAAGGCCGGCAACTAACGTTAAGGTTAAGCCCGGCGCCGGAAGGTCCCGATGCTCGATGCCTGCCGCGCTGCGTCGATTAGAGCGAAGGGGAGACCGGACAAGAGCGTCCGGACAAAACCGATCTCCTGGTAGTCGCCATTTAGCGAAACTCGGGGCAAAGCGGTCAGCTGCGTCGCGTGGCTCGCGTGGATGAGACCCTTGCGCGTGGTTACCGCAGTCAACATTCCCAGCTCACGCGCCAGATCAAACTCACGTTGACCCGCCGCGGCGTCGTTTCCGTAAGGGTAGCTAAAGTGGCGGCAGGGTCGGTCGAGTTCACTCTCGATCCGGGCGATGCTGCCCGCCATTTCGCGGCGTGCACGCTCGATGGGTAATTTTGCCAGAGCGTAGTGACCGGTTGTATGGGCTCCGATCGTCACCAACGGATCGGCTGCGAATTCGCGCAATTCGTCCCATGACATGACAAGGTTACGACACAGGCCTGCGGGATCATAGCCTGCGCGCTCAGCCAAGCCCGCTACAATGCTTCGTGCATCATCTTCTGCGACAGCACGGAGAGCCCAATACAGCTTGTGGAACGCTGCGTTTTTCTCAGCGTCAGTGCGTGTGGCCAACGCAAAGGTTCGACCATCGATGTCGCATCGCACCGAGGCAGCTTTACGGATGGCGCTTTCCAGGACGAGCCACCACAAGTCGCCCTTTCCATCGGCGAAGTCTTCCGGCACGTAAACGGCCATGGGAAGGTTGCGCGACTTGAAGATGGGATAGGCGAGATCCCGATTATCACGATATCCGTCGTCGAATGTGAAGCACACGAACGGTGGAGCGCCTTCGTGTTCCGAGATGCGGGCGGGGACCTCATCCAAAGAGATGATGTCGTAACCCCATTCGCGAACCTGATCGACAACGGCTTCCAGAAATTCCGGCGTTAAAGAGAGAATGCGATTTGGCGCAAAGCCTTCACCAGTATCGGGCGTTACCCGATGCAGCATAAAGATTGCGCCGATACCGCCGGTGAGCGGCTCAGCGAGGCTGTCCGTGCGCGTTGTCCGCAACGTCCGCAACGCAGCTTGGAGGAGCTTTGTGTTGGTACGGCTCATATGCTTTTCCCGGCTCTTTGAGAGCGCACACCATGGCCCAGAAAATCAATCTGCACAGTGATTAATGCCAAACTCATAAGAAGAAAACCCGCTTCTCATCACAAAGCCTCAGGCGATGCTCGCGGCGCGCAGCGCTTGGTTCCATCGCTTCTCCGCCTTACCGCCGCGGCCCTCCACCACCTCTGTCTCATAACGCAAGAGTTCGATGTCGCTCACGGTGAAGCCCAGAAATGTTCCGTGCTCAGAGAATGCGGTGCGCCTCGTCTCCGCGTTGTCCATAATTATCGCGATATCGAAACGCCCCTGTATCGTTTCGAAAATGGCCCGCGCGGCCTGCGCGCGTGCGACGACGAGGATCTGGTCATATGCCTCATCCAGGGCATCGAGGATCATGTTGAGCTGATCGGCGTCGACGTTTCCGTCCGATGCATTCACTGCGCCGCAGGCGATGATATGTACGCCGCTATCCGGCAAACTGCGCACAACATCGCTGAACGTCACGGCCCCGCTGATCAACTCTGTAAACCCCGGCGCGTGTGACATCTGGAACGCGTCCGCTAATCCATCGCCATCGAAGCTGCCGTCGATAATGAGGGTTTGGGCTCCAGCTTCTGTCATAGCGTTCGCTGCATCACGCACAACGGCCACCGTCGTCGCTGGGTCGGCGTGACTTGCCAGGATCGTCCGCTGTCCTGTCCTCGCTGTTCCGGCGCTATGGACAAGATGTTCGGCCAGTGCATCTGGGGAGCGGAATGCAGGCGCCAAGTCGGCTGCCTCGGCTGTTTCCGGATTTGGCCTTGGGAGAGGTGGCGGACTAGCTTCGACGGGTACTGGATCGGACGCGGCGACCACGGCGATTTCCTCACGCAACCGACGCTCGCTCTCGTCACCTTTACGCGCACCTGCCGCGAGGCCAGCCGTAATAACGATGGCCGTTCCGAGGAGAAGTGTGCCGACCATTACCAGGACGGTGTACGGCACCTTGCGTGGAAAGACGGGGACACTCGAAGGCCGTGCCAACGCGATGATCTGAGCTTCAACCGGAACGACCCCGCCGTCGGCCCGGGCACGGTTGGCTTCGAATTGTGCTTGCAGCCGCTCGAGTTCGCCGCGCTTTGCCGCGGCCCTGGCCTCGAGTTGCCGCAGCTCGACATTGTCGGCGCCGCTGTCTGCGACTTCGATTTTGACGGCGTCCAGACGTTTACGGATCGCGGCTTCCTGCTCTGCAGCGATGAACGCCTCACGGTCGAGGCCCGCTACCAGATTAGCGACCTCGGCTGATATTTGCTGTTTCACCGCGTTCAGGTCAGCGTTGAGTTGGCGGATCACTGGATGGGCCGGCTTCATTGTTGCCGAGAGCTTCAGAAGATCGCGCTCAACCGTCACCCGTTGTTGAATGAGATTCTGAATGATCGGAGAAGCTTGGACTTCCGGGATGGCCTCGGGTGCCCGTTTTGACAGCAGCTGCCGCGCCGCCTTCGCCCGTGTCTGAGCCGCAGACGTCGTTGCACTTGCCCTAGTCAGCTCGGATGCGATGTCACCAAGTTGCTGCTCATTCAGCGGCGTCTGCTGCGCGCCACTCCGCAGCAAGCCGGCTTTGGCCCGGAAGTTTGCGACCTCGGATTCGGCCTTGCTAACTTCCTCGCTGAGAGCATCGATCCTTGGAGCCAGCGACTTTTGGACGGTGTCCGTTTCGGCGACCGTCGCTTGCGCCAATTCCTCGCGATAGGTCTCAGCAACAGTGTTGGCGACCTTGGCCGCTAGCCCCGGATCAACCGAGGTGAACTGTATGTTGATCACGCGGCTTTCCGCCGGGCTGTAAACGTCCAGCCGACTGAAGAACTCTTTTAAAGCTTCATCTTCGTCGGAGATTCCAGGACGACTACCGCCAAGACCAACCAGACGCATAACGGTATCGAGGGAATCTACCGGCCCCAACGAAGCGTTGAACTCTCTGCGGCTGTCGAGTTGCAGCTCCTTGATGACCCTCGCTGCGAGATTGCTCGAGAGCAGCGCATGGACGTGCGTGTTCACCGCTTCCTTGTCCATGCGTGAGGGTAAGGTGTCGAGGCCAGCAGTTGGATTGTTGGGATTGCTGAACGGATTGGCCGTTCCCTTGGCGACAATCGCCATCTCCGCCTGCGAGGTGTAGCGCGGTGCCATCATTGACAGCACGACATAAGTGAGGATCCCGGCGGCAAGCGTCAGCACAAGCAGCTTCGGCATGGCGCGACGCAGGGTCGCCCATAAGGCCATCAGGTCAATATCGTCTGGGGAGGCGAAGCTCTTGTCACGCATGCGGTATCCATCGGGCGATTAACGTCCAATACGTCAACGGGATTAGACCGTGCGTGAGTAAGCAATCTCTTAACCGTTCAGAAATTGCACATGAGGTGAGTCTTTCTTAACCCGGTGCGGGCTACACCCGAGCTAAACGAGTTTTATTCGACAAGGTGACAAGTGATGTCGTTGCGTCTTTCCTGTGTGCCAATGGCTTTTGCACTGCTGCTTGGCGGCTGTGCCAGCGGTCATGGCCCAGCGCCTTTCGGCGAGGACGTGCGCGCAGCTATCAGTGAGCCCGACGCCCGAGTTGAGTATGTCACTTGGGGCGAACCGACTGTTCAGCCCGGTGATTTTGCCGGTCCGCAAGCCGTTGCTGACAGCGACGGGCCTTACCTGCTCGATACCGGCGATCGATTGCGTATCTTTGTCTATGGCCAGCCAAATCTTTCGCGGATTTACGTTGTGGACCATGCCGGACGGATTTCGGTGCCACTGATCGGCAACGTCAGCGCTCGGGGGTTGACCACCGACGGCCTTACGCGGGTGATCACACGCCGGCTTGGTGCCGAATACGTGCGCGACCCGCAGGTCACGGTCGATCTGCAGCAGAACCGGCCGTTCTTTATTCTGGGCGAGGTCCGGAACGCAGGTCAGTTTCCGTACGTATCGGGCATGACCGTCGAGACGGCGATCGCGATTGCCGGCGGTTATAGCGAACGCGCAAGCACGCGCACGTTCCGTGTGACGCGTCGGATCAACGGCTTGGTCGAGCAGCTTGAGACATCCGCGGACTATGTCCTCAAGCCCGGCGACACCGTGTTCGTTTACGAGCGGTTTTTCTGAGGTTTGGAGAGCTAAAGCGTTTGAGGTGAAACAATGATGGGCTGGCCGTTACGTATCCTGCACATCCTACGCGCGCCCGTTGGCGGCCTATTCCGCCACGTCCGCGACCTCGCCCTTGAGCAGGCAGCCCTTGGTCACGAGGTCGGCGTTCTTGTTGACTCCACGAGTTGCGATGGGCTCACGGGTGACCGGCTCGTGTCACTCGAAGCGTCTCTCTCTCTTGGGCTGCATCGGACGCCCATGCCACGTTCGCCGGGACCGGGAGACCTTCCCGCTGTCCTTTTCACCCGTCGCCTCGCACGCAGCTTGGACGTCGACGTCTTACACGGACACGGCGCCAAGGGTGGACTCTATGCGCGCCTCGGCGGCCGCATCTTGCCATGGTCACGCCGCGCGCCTGTTCGGTTTTATACACCGCACGGTGGAAGTCTTCACTACTTCGGCGGCGGCCTGAAAGGCCGCGCGTACGTTTATACGGAGGCCGCCCTCGCACGGATGAGCGAAGGCGTCATTTTTGAAAGCGCCTTTGCGGAAAACATTTATACGCGCGGTGTCGCATCTGTCGGCGTCGCGCAGCGCGTCATCCCCAATGGCCTAAGCCCGGAAGACTTTGATGTTGTTGTCCCCCATGAGGATGCGGCCGAGTTTGTATTTGTCGGTGAGTTGCGCGACCTGAAGGGCGTTGACCTGCTCCTGCGCGCCCTCTCGCGGCTACGGTTTGCCAAACCGCCGCGTGCCGTGATTGCCGGCGACGGGCCGGATGCGATGCCGCTGCGTGCCCTTGCGCGCGAGCTTGGACTAGGCGCGCGGGTTTCGTTCACAGGAGCTCTCCCTGCGCGGCAAGCGTTCACGATGGGGCGCGCGCTTGTTATGCCGTCACGCGCTGAGAGTCTGCCTTATGTCGCCTTGGAAGCTGCCGCCGCGGGGTTGCCGCTGATCGCCAGCAATGTCGGCGGCATGCCCGAGATCGTTCGCGGAAGCGCCACACGCCTCGTAGCTCCAGATAACGTCGAGGCGTTGGCCTGCGCCATGGCGGCAACACTGGACGATATGGAAGATTCACGTAGCCGCGCAATCCAGCTACGCGGCCTCGTTGCTCAACGCTTCACCGTCGCCAAAATGACAGGTGCGGTTCTCGACTTCTATCGTGAACAATTGATACGCACGGCCATGTTCGATGTGCCAGGTCGAGTCGCGTTGTCAGATGATCTTTACCCTAATCGATAACGTTGACGCGGACTCCGGTATCAGCGGCTGCTATGGCACAATCACTGCTTGCCTTCAGGGCAGTTGTCCAAATTGGGACAATGCCCAGAAGAGAAGATCATGTCCAAGTCTGTTGCCCGCGTTTGCACCGATACACCAGTCACCACGCTCAAAGCGCCGCGTTTATGGGATTTTTCAGTAGACGCAAAGTCGCCGCTGATCTCCGCTAACGTTGTCAGCGATAGCGTCCGCTTCATCGAGTTCACGTTGTGCGCTCTGACGGGGCTCATTGTTGCAGCGGCATATGTCTCAGATTTGAACACCGCCATGCACGCGAGCTATCTGATCGCTGCTTTTGCGACAGCTGGTATCTCCATTTTAAGTTTTCACTACCTGGGTTTGTATCGAATTGACCGGTTGGTCGCCGGCGTCCGCAATTTGCCGCGTATCGCTTTGGGATGGATGGTTGCGTTTGCATTTCTTGCGGCTGGTTTGTTCTTCGCAAAGCTGGGTGGCGAATTTTCCCGCTTTTGGATGGCCGCTTGGTTTGTCGCCGGTGGCGCACTCCTTATTGCCGAACGGCTCGTTGTCGCTTCGCTCGCACAGAGCTGGCATCGTAGCGGCCGCCTTAGCCGTCGTGCCATTATTTACGGAACAGGTCCCGTTACGGAAGCGGCGATTGCTCAGCTTGAGGACGACCTGAATAGCGATATCCGGATCTGTGGTCTGTTTGATGAGCGCGGTGACGGTCGTGCGCCGTTGAGCACGAATGGCTATCCCCTGCTGGGTAAACTGCAAGATCTCGTGCAATTCACACGCTCGACAAGGGTTGACCTGATCATTGTTGCACTGCCGATCACGGCAGAGGCACGCATCGACCAACTCCTGACCGAGCTCTCTCAGCTTCCCGTCGATATCAAGATGCCGGCTGGCGCCTCGCGGCTGCGCTTTGCGCCGCACGCGTACTCGCGGATTGGCGACGTGGCCATGATCGACCTTATGGATAAACCGATTGCAGCCTGGGGCGGCATCGCGAAATCTGTGTTCGACAAGGTGATCGCCGTTGCGGCTCTTGTCGCCTTGGCCCCGGTCATGGCTGCGGTGGCAATCGCCATCAAGCTCGACAGCCGCGGCCCCGTGCTGTTCCGCCAGAAGCGCTATGGCTTCAACAACGAGTTGATCGAAGTTTTCAAGTTCCGCTCGATGTACACTGACCTTTGCGATGCGACAGCGAGCAAGCTCGTCACGAAGGGGGATCCGCGTGTTACCCGCGTCGGCCGCTTCATTCGCAAGTCGAGCCTTGATGAACTTCCGCAGCTGTTCAACGTGCTAAAGGGCGAGCTTTCGCTCGTCGGGCCGCGTCCCCATGCATTGTCTGCAAAGGCTGGGACCGAACTCTACGACGACGTCGTGAAGGGCTATTTTGCCCGACACAAAGTCAAACCGGGCATCACCGGATGGGCTCAGATCCATGGCTGGCGGGGTGAGACCGATACTGAGCTCAAGATCGTCAAGCGCGTCGAGCATGACATCTATTACATCGAGAACTGGTCGGTATTTTTGGACCTCTACATCCTCGCTAAGACGCCGTTTTCGCTTATCAAAACCGAAAACGCATACTGAGGATCTGGTTAGGTATTGTAGAGCGTATTCATGGCACCCGCAGACGCAGCGTTTATCGGCAGAAGGCCGCTCCCACAGTCGCTACGTTTCGCGCCTAAGGAGCGGTCTGCGAGCGTCGTTCATAAGTTATCTCTCGTCTGCGTCTGGCTCGCGATCGGCAGCAGCGGGCTGGTGTTTAGTGAGCCTGCGCCGGTCGATGCGCTTATGATGGGGCTCATCGTGCTTCTTCCGGTCGTCGGCTTGGTGAGGACTACGCCGGTTCTCGTGCTCTATCTGTCAGCATGGCTGTTTGTGGCGGCAGGCGGATACATATCTTCTGCGACCATTCCGGATATCCAGGCCTCAGTTACCTTCACGACGATCTCGCTCTACCTGAGCCTCGCCTCGTTCGTCTTCGCTGGCTTTGTTGCCAAGCGTCCGGATGCCCACACACGTCTCATCCTGAATGCCTGGACTTGTGCCGCGTTGGTGGCCGCCTGCGCGGCTATTGTCGGCTATTTCTCCGTCATGCCGGGCGCCTATGATCTCTTCACGAAGTACGGCCGCGCCGCCGGAACCTTCAAGGATCCGAACGTGTTCGGCGCGTTTCTGGTTGCGCCTGCCTTGTTCATGCTGCACCTCGTGATCAATCGCCCGCTCCGCTCGGCAATTGTACCGCTCGCTATCGCGGGAATTCTGGCGCTCGCCATTCTTCTCAGCTTTTCCCGAGGTGCTTGGGTTAACCTCGCGATTGCCGTTCTCATCTTCGGGTATCTGGCCTTTGTCACGGCGCCGACCAGCGGCCAGCGCGCCCGCGTCATCCTGCTTGGCTCAGCAGGCGTGGCTGCTCTCATCGCCATCGTAGCCGTCGCCGCTCAGTTCGATGGCGTTTCAGACCTTCTCAGCCAACGCGCCAGCCTCAGTCAGAGCTACGATTCCGGCCCAGACGGGCGCTTTGGCGGACAGGCGAAAGCGCTCAAGCTCATCGCTGAAAAGCCATTGGGTATCGGCGCCTTGACGTTCAGCACGCAATACCACCGTGAGGAAGTGCACAACGTCTATCTGAGCATCTTTCTCAATGCCGGATGGCTTGGCGGTAGCGTTTACTGGCTCATTGTTGCTGTTACAGCCGCATTTGGGCTGCGCCACGCCGCGCGCAAAAGCGAAATGCGACCGCTATTCCTAGTGATCTATGCCGCCTTTCTGGCAACCATTCTGGAAGGTATTATTATTGATACTGATCACTGGCGGCACTTTTACCTGCTCACAGGTATGACGTGGGGGTTGATGGCCGTGGGACGAGGGCACTGCGCGTCTGATATCAGCAACAGGCGCTCACTTGATCATCCATAATTCGGAAAACATACCGTTTTACGGGACTTTCTGAGGTATACTCATCCAACCGGAGATATCGGAAGGGGGCCGGTCCGAGCAGATAGTTACAATTTAACTTAATGCTCAGACATGCCTTTCATACTGTCTTAAACATGTGTTTGCCCGGATTGACTTATGGCCTCGTACAGATCGCGCATCGACATTGAGCCCCTGCGGGCGTCGACCGGTCGCCCAGATGTGGAGGCCGAACGCGCGCTTGCAGCATTGTGCGAAGTTGCCTCCAACATCAGCGGATGTCCCCTCGCAGCCATTTCGTTGGTTGATTCCGACCGAGAGCACTTCGTTACGGGTGTCGGCCTCGATGCGCTGGCGCACCCGCGCAAGAACCCGTTTTGCGCTTATACGCTTACTAATCGCGGCAGGACGTTCGTCGTTGGCAATGCGGCGAAAGACGAGAGATTTCGTGCAAGCGCGTGGGTCCGTCACGATCCCAACATTCGATTTTATGCCGGACTTCTTTTGGAAACCGGCGCTGAAAATGGCGCTGCGATCCTTTGTGTGATGGATACGCGGCCTCGGCGTTTGTCTGCCGCAGCGCTGTCGGTTTTGCAGCGTCTGGCCGAAACGGCTTCCGGCATCCTGAAACTCCGCCAACAGGCCAACCGTTCGCCCAAAAGCCGTCCAGTTCCTGCGGCACCGACAATGAAGTCCGCTGCACTTGTTGGAAGGGCCTCTCAAGCCCCAGAGACGAAAGATCGTCCAGCGCCTCGTCCGCGTGCCGCGCGCGCTCAAATTTCCCGCGCGCTGAGCGACGGTGAGTTCGTTCCTTTCTACCAGCCGACTGTGGAGTTGAAGTGGGGCCGCACCGTCGGCTTCGAGGTCCTGGCCCGCTGGAAGCACCCAACGCGCGGCCTGCTCGCTCCTAAAGACTTTAACCAGGCAATTTCGGATCGCTCACTCACGCCTCTTTTGACGCGTGCGATGTTGAATTCCGCGTTGAAGGACTACGCTGTGTGGCGCGCGCAGGGCCTTGCACCCGGACGTCTTGCCATTAACGTCACATCTGCAGACCTCATGAATAAGCGCTTTGCCGACGAAATCAGCAAAGCGCTCGATATGTACCGCTTTAACCCACGTGACCTCGTCGTTGAAGCGACGGAAGGCATCGCGATGGGGGCACCTGAAGGCCAGATCCATAAGAGCCTTTCGGAACTCCGCAGCCAGGGCATTCACATCGCGTTGGACGACTTCGGCACCGGCTTCGCAAGCCTTCAGCATCTTCGCAACTGGCCGATCGATGGCTTAAAGCTTGACCGCGGCTTCGTGCGCAACTGCCTTTCGAATAAAGAAGACCAGATCATCATTCGCGGGATCGTTCAGATGTGTCGCGCGCTTCGGCTGAGTATTGTCGCCGAAGGTATCGAAACCAATGCGCAGTACCTTTTCCTGGCGAATGTCGGTTGTGACTATGGCCAGGGCTTTTATTTCTCAAAGCCTATACCGGCTGCTGATGTCCCGAATTTACTGAACGGTGCCTTTGCCTCGTCGGCCGATCTCATGCCGAAAGCCGTCAAGATACCTTGAGCATTGGTGAAGATATTCTTAATTTATGTATTTCCATTGGTTATCCTATTTTCTTTCAAAATTTGTTGAAGTTCGAATTGAAAGACCAGAAGAGACTGGTCATCAAATATTCTCAATGCCCATGCCCCTAACGTCGCGACGTTCGTTTCGTCAGTAGGCGACCGGTTGTCGGCTACTCGATTACAATAGTGCTTGGCACGGTGTGATCTTCGTTGAGATAATGGTACCGCACTTCCGCGCTCTGTTTTGCGCGCGGAACGCAATGACTGATTCAATTGGGCAGACGGGATGTCTCAAGGAAGCGAGTACCGCTCGCGATCGCTCACCGCTCATCTCGTCGGCTTCGCTCTGGCGCTGGTAGCACCGCTCCTGCTTTTCGCAGCACTCGGTGCCATGGTGTTCACGCGTGCAGAGATGTCGGCCAATGAGGAACGCCTGAAGCGTCTATCGGTTGATGTCACCAATGACGTTGATCGCGAGATTAAGGGCTTTGTGACTTTGCTCAGCGCGCTGGCGCTCTCTGAAAGTCTCGCGCAGGATGATTACGCAGCGTTTCATGCGCAGACTAAGGCTGCCCTGCGTCATGCTCGTACATATGTCCTCCTGTTGGACACATCGCTGAAGCCCATCGTCGATACGCGCGTGCCTTACGGGGCACCATCTCCACGTCCCTTCGATCGCAACGTCGCACGTCATGTTGGTGAGACTCCGGGAGTTCATGTGTCCGGACTCGTTGGTATGGGCGCGCCCGGTGATGGAGATGCCATCGTCATAGGACTTCCCGTGATGCGGGATGGCGCTCTGCATTGTATCCTTATGATGACGATTACGACTGCGCGCGTGCACGAGACCATCGCTACGACTGCTTTACCTACCGGGTGGGCGATCGCAGTAGCGGACAAGAAAGGAGAGGTCATCTCCCGCTCCCCCGATGACGGGAGCGGGCCGGACATTGACCTTGTGAGGCATCCCGCCGGCGTCATGGTGGAGAGGCGAGATACGGATGGGGTTACCCGTCTTGAGATGCAGGACACCTCTACCCTGACTGGCTGGCGTACGATCATCAGCGCGCCCAAAAATTTGCTTGAAGCTTCGCTTTGGCAATCGCTCGGCTGGCTTGCGTCCGCCGCCGTTCTCGCCGGCATCCTGACGACGCTTCTTGCGATATTGGTGGGACGGCGTATGGCTCGATCAATGGGGCGTGTTACGCTCGCGACACGCAAGCTCGCGTCCGGCGGTGTCGTTGAGGCAGAAGGCTTACCACTTACCGAAGCCGATCAGGTCATGAAAACGTTGAGCCTCGCTTCGATGCTGATCCATGAACGTACGGAAGCGTTGAAGATCAGCGAGGAACGCTCGCGAGAACAGGTTGAGCACATCAAGATGCTGATGCGTGAGCTTGCGCATCGCAACAAGAACCAGCTTGCCGTTATCCAATCCATGGCCCGCCAAGTCGGCAAGGGCAGCGCGAGTATCGACGACTTCCTCGATGGCTTTACGTCGCGCCTGCATTCCATGATTCAGTCTCAGGAACTCGTATTCGGTCGAGACCGTGGCGACGCTCCTCTCGCGCGGCTCATTCGCGAACAACTTAAGCCCTTTACTGACGTGGAGGATGGCGGGCGCGTCGTCATAGAAGGGCCAGAGGTCTCATTGACGGCGGATGCCGCCCAGACCATAGGCCTAGCGCTCCACGAACTAGCAACGAACGCGACGAAGTATGGCGCCCTTCGTGGTCAGGAAGGGACAGTCTACATCGACTGGTCTCTTCCTAATGAAAACAATGTGGGCTTGCGCCTGAGCTGGCGCGAAAGCAACGGTCCGGACGTTGAGCAACCGCAGCGATGGGGCTTCGGGCGTATAGTCATCGAACGGCTTGCAGCTCAGACACTCGATGGAAAAGTCGTTTATGAGTTTCCTTCGACCGGCGTGGTGTGGATACTGGAAGCGCCGCATACTGTCATTGCACCATCCCACCATCTCAAGCGGCGCATCTCCTAACCTGGCAAAGAGGGCCGGATAGACCGTGAGCGATAAACCTGTTCTTTGGATCACCCGCAAACTTTCGCCAGCTACGGAAGCGCGCGCCGCACGCGACTATGACGTTCGGCTCAATCCCGAGGATCGGGTTTATTCCGGCGATGAGATCGTCGCCATGAGCAGTGAGGTCGACGCAATCCTGCCCTGCCATTCAGAGATCTTTTCTGCGGACGTAGCCTCCCGGCTTTCCGATCGCGTCAAGATCATTGCCAACCACTCCGTAGGCGTCGACCACTGCGATCTTGCAGCGCTCAAAGCGCGTGGGATTGTCGTCACCAACACGCCCGACGTTCTCTCGCAAGCGACGGCTGAAATCGCCACTTTGCTGATGCTGGCCGCGGCACGGCGCGCAGGAGAAGGCGACCGGCTCGTGCGTTCCGGGCAATGGACGAGCTGGAGCCCGTCCTTCATGGTCGGAACCCAACTTACCGGCAAACGACTTGGGATCGTTGGCATGGGCCGCGTCGGACTTGCCTTTGCGCACATGGTCAAAGGCTTCGACATGGAGCTTCACTACTACAATCGGCGTCGTCTGCCGCCGGAAAAGGAAATGAATGGCGTCTATCATGAAACAGTCGAACAGCTGTTAGGACACTGCGACGTCGTTTCCCTTCACTGCCCCGCGAGTCCCGCAACGCTCAACCTGATGAACAGCGCACGGCTCTCGCTGCTGCCGGACGGCGCCATTCTCGTCAACACGGCCCGTGGTAGCCTTGTCAATGAGGCGGCCCTCATTGATGCATTGAAATCAGGGAAACTGGCAGCAGCTGGTCTCGATGTTTTTCAACGCGAGCCCGGAGGCAATCCAGAGCTGTCGAAACTCGACAACGTTTTCATGTTACCGCACATCGGCAGCGCGACGCGCGAAACGCGAGATGCGATGGGCTTTCGCGCCCTGGACAATCTGGATGCCTTTTTCTCAGGTCATGAGCCAAGTGACCGGCTTGTGTAACTCAGCTTAGTTAGCCAGTCGTAGTTCAACCCTTCGATCCAGCTGGTACAGGTCCTCTCGGGAGAAGTTCGAACGGTCGACACCGGTAAATGGCTCCGTTTTACCCTTCGGCAAAAGTAGCAATTCGCCCGTGAACCCACCGGCGCGGAGATAGTTCTCCACGGTTTTGAGTCTGTCCATAGAGAGCTCCATGTTCAGTTCGGGCGTCCCGCGTTCGTCGGCGTGACCCGAGAGCGTCACCGTGTCCAGTTTGCGGCGCTTGAGATACTCGAGCAGCAAATCGGCCGCCTTCTCACCATCGTGTGTGAATATCGCCTCGCGGTAGACGAACTGGATCGGAATTGGAATCTTCTTGTCTTCAGCGACGAGTGGCGTGCGCCCTGGCTGTTCGTCCGACATTGCTGCGAGCTTCATGACTTCGTCCGCGTCCGTTGCAGCTGAGGCAACAGATCCCGCATCTGCCGGCCCGGTTTCCGCTTGTTCGGCAGCCGAAGTATCGACACCTGCTGGTTCACGTTTTGGGCCGTTCTCGCTTTGGCGCGCATCATCGACGAGCCGTTGGAGATCGCTCAGCATCTTTTCGTTGACGTCGCGCGCGTTCTGACCGGGTTTTGACGTGCCCGGTGATTGCTTCGACGCGTCCGCGTTAGATGACGCGTCATCAACGGCCGCCATCCGCGCGGAGGAGTTTCCGTCAGCGGAAGTGGATGTCTCTGCCGGGGCCTCTCCGACTTCCAAGCTAAGTTTTGGATCGTTGCTCGCGAGCTTGCGTTCCGTAATTAGAACCCACTCACCATTGTCATCGACCTTCGCCGTGCCAACCAACTCACCGTCAGCAAGCACGCGAACAAATTGGCGGGGCTTACCCTGACCGGCAAAAACAGAAACGCCATCAGGTTGTATCCGCGCAATATCAAAGGCCAATCCGTCGGCTAACTTTCCTGCGCGCGGTGTTGAGTCGCCCTGTGCAGAAGCGCGCGAGGAAGGATCGACGGCCGCGACCTTCTCCGCTTCGGTCTTTGCTCTGGACGTAGTCTGAGAAGTCTTGGTCGACGCTGCCGGTGTTGGCGTCGCCGCAGAGGCGGCCGCAACCGTTTCCTTGGTGTTTGCCGGAGCCGAGGTGCCGGCGTTGTCGGTGAATCTCAGGTTATTCAGGTCATAGTAGCCTTGCTGGACGAGTACCGCGGCGCCGACCGCGGTCGCCAACAGCAAAACCACCACAACAACTACGAGCCTCTTCATAACACAACCCTGCACCTACCTGCGGATACGCACGCGTACCCATTGCTTTGCGAGATCGGGGAGACCTCGCCATAACAGGCCGCGCTGCCCCGTGGGGCCTATGCCCCCAGCGCTGACCCGTGGGCTTTAATAGGTGAATATGCCGTTGCTTGGTGCAACGCAATCATTGCCTATAAATTTGGGAAACATTCCGGGGTGCCACAGCGTGCGTTTGTGGCTTCTAGTCCACGCTCTCCGCACAGCGGCCAAGCGTTGCCGCTTCCATTTCAGGATCGGGAGAGATTTTCACGCAGCCTTTTAGCGTACACAGGCTCCAAGGTGCAGTCGCGCCTGACGCAGCCAAGTGGAGCTCCTTGATCGGAGCCAAGGGCGGCTTGTAGTGCCACCACCCTTTTGACAATACGGCACCTTCGGGCGGTTCCATTCCTGCACCGGAGCCCTTGACTCTGGCTTCGACGATTTCAAGACCACGCGGCGTTAGCTTCCAATCTTCTTCCCAGGCGATCCGCTCGACGGAATGTGTCCACGCGAGAGTGAACGCGCTGGCGGCGATCACGGTGAGCTTTCCACTCGCGAGCAGGCAAAGGCTCAACCTGATCCTCCCGGTTCAACGGATGTGTGGCCGGATGTCCTGCGCCAGTGCAAAAAGATGACCACAGCTGCAAGCGCAAAACCGACTTCATCAGTCACGGGAAGCGCCGCGATCATTGTGACGGCTGCTGCTGCTGCCAATATGCGTTCGAGAGCGGACATGCTCCCGCGCAGATAGCCAATGATGGCCGCGCCCCATAGGCCGACGGCAAGCACGGTCTTGCCGACAATGTAGGCGACAGCGGCGGGATAGCCGATGGCTTCGGCAAGCGGCCCACCGTCTTGCAGCATTAGTGCCGGGGTGTAGACCGCGATGAAGGGAATGACAAAGCCGGCGGCGGCGATCTTCACGGCTTCAATCGAGATCCTGAGACCGGACTCCCGCGCAATTGGAGCGGCTGCAAAACAGGCCAGCGCAACGGGAGGCGTCAAGTCAGCCAGAATACCGAAATAGAAAACGAACATATGACTGACGATCAGTGGCACGCCTAATTCCAGAAGCGCCGGACCGGCGAGCGATGAAGTGATGATGTAGTTTGGGATCGTGGGGATACCCATCCCTAAGATGATGCATGTGATCATCGTAAGCAGGAGCGAGAGGAACAGGTTGTGCTCCCCAACTGACACGATAAAGCCACCGAACGTTGTTGCGGCCCCCGTCAATGTCATCGTGCCGATGATGATACCGACGATCGCGCAGGCAACGCCGACGGACAGTGCCGTTTTTGCCCCTTCAGCAAGTCCGATCACAATGTCGCTGAGGGTTTCGCGACCACCTTTAGTTAGGAAGTTCCAAGCGATGAGCAGCGCGATGGCCGCGCCAACGATTTGCAAACCGTATTCAAGAAAGAGTGCCGCGATAATTCCCAAGCCGATCCAAAAGATCGAACGGATTACGATATTTGGAAGCCCTAGAGCGACCGAACTGCCAAGTATCAGCAATAGCGTCAGAACTAAGCCAACCGTTCCGGAATAAAGCGGCGTGTAGCCGGAAAAAAGCAAGTAGACGAGCGCGGCGAGCGGCAGGATTAGATACCACTGCTGTTTGATCGCATCGAGCGCTGATGGCACTTCGTGATCACCCAAGCCCATCAGGCCGCGCTTGCCAGCTTCCAGGTGCACCATCCAGAAGGCGGACGCGAAGTACAAGACGGCAGGGACAATTGCGGCTTTGACGACCTCCGCGTATGCGACGCCTAAAGTTTCAGCCATGATGAACGCGACGGCGCCCATAACTGGAGGCATGATCTGCCCGCCCATGGAAGCTGTCGCTTCGACCCCACCCGCGAAAGCCGCCTTGTAGCCAAAGCGTTTCATCAGGGGAATCGTGAACTGGCCTGTCGTTACGACGTTGGCCACGCCGGAGCCTGAGATCGTTCCCATAAGGCCAGACGAGAATACCGCGACTTTGGCGGGGCCCCCTCGACTGCGTCCGAACAGGCCCATCGACACATCGGTGAACAGCTGGATCATCCCTGCGCGCTCAAGAAATGCGCCAAACAGGATGAACAGAAAGATATATGTCGAGGAAACGAAGACCGGAATGCCATAAATGCCCTCGGTCCCGAAGGCCATGTGGTCGATCACCTGTGTGAGATCGTAGCCGCGATGATTGAGCGGCGCGGGCAGATATTGTCCAAACAAACAATAAAGAAGGAACAACCCCGCAAGGATAGGTAACGCCGGCCCCATGACGACAATGGTCGCGAGGAACACGACGGCCAGCGAGATGATGCCGACAATTAAGTCGATGTTGTTGGGATCGCCGGCGCGCAGGAGAAGGGGCTCGTATTCCCACCACTGGTAGATGGCGACTGCGAAGCCCGCGAGCCCGAGAAGCCATGCCAGACCCGTCAGCGGCCATTTTACCCGCGTAAGCGCGGCTCCTAACGGGAGCGACAGAAGTACGAGAAAGCCAACGTGGAAGCTGCGTACGAGTTGGCTCGGCAGATCAACAACGTGAGCGGCGGTCGCCAACTGGAAAAGTGAAAAGGCGACAGCGATAGCAAATAGCAGCCAGCCCACGGGGCCATGGGGAAAGGTATGGCTCAACGCTTCGCGCGGACCGGAGGCCGGGGACGCGGGGCTGGCGACACCTGCGGTATCGCGAGGCACGTGGCTGCTCACGCTCGTAACCCTCCAAGGTTTCCTGGCGGAGATCATTCAAGCAAAATGACCGACGCCCGCACAGTGGCGGGCGTCGGCAAATATTATCAGGGCAGCAAACCCTTTTCCTTATAGTAGCGCTCCGCGCCAGGGTGTAACGGCACGGGAACTCCCTTTGTTGCAGTGTCGAGCTTGATTGCGGCCGCAGCCTTATGCGCTGCGACCATGTCGGGAAGATTTTCGAAGAGCTGCTTTGTCATCTGGTAGGCAATTTCGTCGCTGACGCCGGAATGGGTCACCAGAATATTGCGAACTGCCAGGGTGGGGACGGCTTCCGTCTGGCCATCATAGGTGCCTGCCGGAATTTCCGCCGCAACATAAGGTGCTCCCAGTTTTTCAGCAACTTCTGCTGGGACCGCCACCATCTGAATAGGAACGGACGCAGCCAAATCGCGGATCGAGGCAACGCCCAGGCCCGCCGACTGCAAGGTCGCATCGAGCTGGCGGTTTTTAATCAGCTCAACGGACTCGGAAAATGGCAGGTATTCCGTCTTACCGAGATCATCATAGCTCATGTTCAGAGCGCCAAAGATTGCGCGTGCATTGAGTTCGGTCCCGGATTTTGGCGCGCCGACTGAAAGACCTTTACCCTTGAGGTCCTGGAACGATTTTACGCCGCTATCTTTAGAAGCAACGATCTGGATGTAGTTCGGGTAGATCGCCGCAATGGCGCGCAGCTTATCAAGCTTTTGAGGAAAGCCGGCCTCAGCATTGCCTTCCCAGGCCAACTTGACGGAGTCACCCAGGGCAAATCCGATCTCTCCGCGTCCCTTCTGCAGAAGGTTCAGGTTTTCGACGGATGCTTTCGTCGATTGAACCTGGGTGCGTACATCAGGAATCTTCTCGCCGTAGATCTTGGATAGTGCAACGCCCAAAGGATAATAGACGCCGCTTGTGCCTCCGGTAAGAACGTTAATAAACGTCTCCGCGCGCGCGGAGACGGCGGTTGAGGCTGCGAACAGTATTGCAGTTAGTGCGCACGTAGCTGTGCGACCCACCCTAAAACACATACGTATTCCTCCAACATCGTTCGTAATCGTTTTGCTTGTCCGCGCCGATTGAAGTGGCTTCTCTGGCCGCAACCGATGACGAACAGACGTCAGTTTGCCGACGTGAGCGGAAATTGCAATTGAACCTTGCGCCCAAACGCCCTTCAATTGTGACGTGCGGTGCTCCAGAAGGATCTCAAGATGCTCGAGCCGGATACCAAGAAGTCCAATCAGGAACAAACAACCCCGTTCCAATGGGCTGATCCCCTGTTGATCGAGGGTGCCCTGGAGGACGAAGAACGGGCAGTTCAGGATAGTGCCCGGGCGTTTGCACAAGACAAGCTGATGCCGCGGGTTCTGGATGACAACCGGAACGAGAATTTCGACCGCAGCGTCATGGCGGAGATGGGGGCAATGGGGTTGCTCGGCCCCACCATCCCCGAAACCTACGGTGGCGCCGGCGTTAACTCTGTCTGTTATGGGCTCATCGCCCGGGAAATCGAGCGGGTCGATAGCGGCTACCGTTCGGCCATGAGCGTGCAGTCCAGCCTCGTCATGTATCCGATTTATGCCTACGGCTCTGAGGCGCAGCGCCAAGCTTATCTGCCGGGCCTAGCAAAAGGTGAGATCGTCGGGTGCTTCGGGCTGACCGAGCCGGACCATGGCTCGGATGCTGGCGGGATGCGCACACGGGCGCGGGCGGTCAGCGGCGGGTATGAACTCTCCGGCGCGAAAATGTGGATCACCAATTCGCCACTCGCGGACATCTTCATCGTATGGGCGAAGACGGATGATGGCTCAATCGCGGGCTTCATCCTCGAGCGGGGTATGGCCGGGCTGACGTCTCCCAAGATCGAGGGAAAGTTTTCATTGCGCGCGTCGGCGACGGGCGAGATCGTCATGGATGGCGTCTTCGTGCCCGAAGCCAACATCCTTCCGAATGTGCGCGGATTAAAGGGCCCGTTTGGCTGCCTCAACAACGCCCGCTTTGGCATTGCCTGGGGCACTTTGGGCGCTGCTGAATTCTGCTGGCACGCTGCACGGCAATATACGCTCGACCGGCAACAATTTGGACGTCCTCTAGCGGCCAATCAGCTGATCCAAAAGAAGTTGGCGGACATGCAGACGGAGATCACGCTGGGGCTGACGGCCTGCCTCCATGCCGCACGTCTCAAGGATCAGGGGCGCCTCGCGCCGGAAGCTGTATCACTTCTGAAGCGCAACAACTGCGGCAAAGCGCTTGATATCGCTCGTACGGCGCGAGACATGCATGGCGGTAATGGCATTGCGGATGAGTTTCATGTGATCCGTCACGTCTTGAACCTTGAAGCGGTGAACACGTACGAAGGCACGCACGATATCCATGCGCTCATTCTTGGGCGTGCTCAAACCGGGATCCAGGCGTTTGGGTGAACTCATATACTCATCGTCAAAGTTCTGCCTTCCTAGGGGATGGAATTAATCAGCACTCGGTTCATGTCTGCAATTATCCGTCTAACGAGAGAAGAAGACATAGCGGCCCTCCCGGCCATTGAACGTTCATCGGGAGAGGCCTTTCGCGTGATCCCCGGTCTTGCCTGGATCGCCGATGACAATGGGCAATCCCCCGAGGAGCATCTGCATTTCCTCTGGAGTGGCACCTCATGGGTCGCTACTGATGAACAAAATCGTCTTCTCGGGTTCCTCAATGCGGAAGTGTACGGACAGGAGTTCCATATCTGGCAGCTCGCCGTGCGGCATCACCATCAGAGACGGGGGTGCGGAACGGCGTTGATCCGAGAAGTCATTGCCAGTGCAAAGGCGAGAAAACTGTTTGCTATAACGCTTACGACTTTCCGCAACGTCCCATGGAACATGCCCTTCTATCAATCATTAGGCTTCCAAACTCTTCGAGTTGATCAACTCGATGACCGCCTCATCGCGCTATTGCGAAAGGAAGTCGAGCACGGTCTTCCTGAGACGAAACGTTGTGCGATGCGCCTAGTCTTGGGCCACCCGCCCGTAAATGGCGACACGATTAGTTGAACCGCCTTCGTCCCATTAGTTGACCAATGTCAACGCGGCTGACGCCTCGGTTGCCGGACTGTTCATTAAATCCAGCAACACAGAGGATGTAACACCATGTGGAAACTAGCTTCTTCAACACTCGGCATCTGCGCTTTGAGCGCACTCCTTGTGGTGCCTGCACTTGCGCAGGACAATTCCGAAAACGCTCCCGAGATGGGCATGATGGGTGGGGACTGTCCCATGATGCGGATGATGGGCGGTGGCATGGGGCACGGCATGATGGGCGGCGGGATGATGGGACAAGGAATGGGCAAAGGCCAGATGGGTCAGGGCATGATGCGCGGGCACGGTATGGGGATGATGCGCGGCGCACGAATGGGCGCGATGGTCGAGGCGCGCCTTGCCTACTTGAAATTTGAACTCGGGATCACCGACGCTCAAAAGGATGCATGGGCGGCCTATGCCGACGCCGTGAGAGCACGCGTCGCCAACATGCAAGGCGTACATCAAGCCATGATGGAAACTATGCAGACCGGCAACGCGCTGAACCGCATGGACGCGCGCATCAAAGGCATGGAGACAATGCTCTCGTCCCTCAAAGAGGTGAAGCCTGCGGCAGAGAAACTTTACGCGTCTTTAAGCGACGACCAGAAGAAAGTTGCAGATCAACTTATCGGCAGAGCCTGCGGCGCCATGTAATAGGGCCCGCACTAAATGACGCCCAACTTGGCGAGCAAAGCCTTGCCAATGGGAACGCGTTTTTTCACATCATCTTTTTCGAGGATGTCCATGTTGAGCGCGAAAGTGAATATCCCATTGTCGCGCTCCACCCAGCCGACCCACCAACCAAGTTGCGGTGTCCGTGAAAACAGCCAGCCTGTTTTGCCGTAGAGTGCCGGCCCGTCTCCATTCTTCAGCCGAAGGATGTCGTGCACCGTCTTTTGCGCGCGCTCGGAGGTGTCGAGTTCGCGCTGGACCAGACGTGCAAGAAACTGGGCCTGCTCAACCGCACTGATTTTAAGCGGCCCGTCGAGCCAGAATCTATCAACCTCAGACCCTGGGTCGCCGTTACCGTAGCCGATCCTCCGGAGCCATTGGTTATAGCGCTCAAGCCCGATCCGGCGCGCCAGTTCCTGATAAACAGGAACATTCGATACGACGATGGCCTCGCGTATCGGCATATCCCGTTCCCACTGCTTGAACGGTTGCGGTTTGCCGCCGTACGGGATGACCTCGTTTTCGTCTTTCACCACTCCGGTCTCAAGCGCGATAAGACTGTTGGCGATCTTAAAGGTGGAGGCGGGAACGAAACGCGTTTGGGCGCGCTCGGCGTTCACGAGCGTCATGCGATCGGCCGACACGTCGTAAAGAACGAACGTGCCGGTCGTGCCGTGCTCTTTAAAGATGGCGGTGAGGTCATCACGTACGTTGCGCTCTGTCGCGCTAGTGGGTGTTCCAAGGCAAGCAAGACATAGGAACGCCAGCGTCGACAGCAACCGTTGCCGCACGAGTTGGCGTGTTCCGGACGGGATCATGAGAACCTCATTGAGAAGTGCTGGAAATTCGCTCGGAACAAATCATCGGCTCGCGGCGCAATTATGCCGCCTGAGTCCTCCGAATGGACATCGTAATGCTTTAGGCATCCGTTGGTTCGCTGCAGATCCGAAAATTGGAGCTTCTCTTTCATGTCGAACGCCCGTCTCTTTTCCGCGCTCGCACGCGAGGGCAGTCCGATCACCGGTGAATCGCGGGCCCTGTTTCCGTGGTGGAGCATCACGAAGACGGTGCTTGCGGCTGCGGCGCTGCGTCTTGTCGATGAGGGAAGGCTTTCTTTGGATTCCCCGTTCAAGAATCGCCGTTATACACTCCGGCACCTGCTCCAACATACCGCCGGGGTGAACACTTACGGCGGGCCTTCCTATCATGGAGCGGTTGCTGCTGGAGATCCGGTTTGGCCAGTCGAGGACCTGCTCGCTCGGCTGGATGCCGATACGTTGTTGTTTGAACCCGGTAACGGCTGGTCATACTCAAACGTCGGCTATCTCTTTGTCCGACAGTTGATTGAGGAGACGACAGGTACCCACATCGACGCGTCTCTCCGCAAGCTTGTCTTCGAGCCCATGGACTTGCAGCACACGCGGATTGCAACGACGTTGGATGATCTGGGCCTGACGCAATGGGGCAATGCCAAAGGCTACGATCCGGGATGGGTTTATCATAGCCTTCTCATCGGGCCACCCTCCGATGCAGTCTCTTTCCTTCGGCGGCTGTTCGCTCGTGGCTTTCTCTCAGCCAAATCCGCTCGCGCGATGCGCCAAGTTTATGCTCTCGGCGACGAGGTGCCCGGTCGTCCCTGGCGTAAAACCGGTTACGGCCTTGGGCTGATGATCGGTACTATGGTCAGCGGCGGACAGGTCTATGGTCACACCGGCGGCGGGCCAGGTAGCACGTCTGCCCTCTACTGCTTCGCGGATCTTCCCGACCGGCCGATCGTCGCCGTCTTTGCGCAAGGCAACGATGAAGGCATTGCAGAATACGAAGCCGAGCGGCTGGCTCTTAGCCGATAAGCGCGGCGTGACATCGGCTTGGCGACGATGTTCCTGCGGCTTTCGGAGGTTTCTTCGCAAGCCTCAATTTGCTCAGAAGGTCTTGCGGTAGCCTACGGTGACGGTACGGCCCAAACCGTTGACCGTGAGGTTGCGCACGGAGGTCGCCGTCGGATTTTCGTCATCAGTATCCAGCAGGTTCGTTGCACCGAGATAGAACTGGCCACCTTCGTAGGGGATCGCAAGGCTGGCATTCACGAGGAAGGCCGGTTCGATCGGGTAGATGTCACCCGCGATGTTGATGGGCTCTTCGCGTCCCGTCCACCATTCGCCTTCTAAGTGAAGGATCCAATCGTTCTCGAAGCGATAATCTCCGTAGATCGTGCCGCGGAAAGGCGTTGCGATGCGGTTGTTGAGCAAATGGCTATCCAGGCCGCCATCCCCATCATCGTCGTAGCGACCCTCGCGCCACGTGAACACTGTTCCGAGTGACAGGTTCTGTGTGACGGCTACCTCTCCCGCGAACTCGACACCGTAGATCATCTCCTTCTGCTGGGTGATCGTGTTGGTCGCCGGATCGAAGCTTACACCCTTTTCGCTGGTGCTGATGAAGCCGGTCAGACTGCTGCGCCATGTCGTATCGGCACCACGGATGCCAAGCTCATACGGCGTCTGCACCTCGCGGCCATCGACAAGTTCTTGCCCAGCGCTCTCGCGAATGAGATCACCACCCCAGAAAAGCAACGCACCCGGCATCAGTGCATCCAACGACGTTTCCATCGTGGCATTCACACCTCCGCGCTGCGACGTCATCACCGTCTGATTGTATGGCGATGTCGGATTGTTGATGTCGCCGGAGTAGTACACGATGAAGTTATAGGTCGGGTCGAATTTCGCCATGTAGCAAATCCGTGACAACGGATTTCAGAGCCGGGCTTGCGCTGCGCATGATGCCACCGGTCAGATGGGCTAACTGCCTGTTTGATTTGTGTAATATTGCACCCCCACGCGACGTCTAGCTTGAGCGCAACCATGTCTCGACGTCGTCTGATGTCAGAATGTGGACGCCGATGCCTTGCAGCTCGGCTAAGCCTCTTTCGTAAAGTTCGGACATCGCGTCGGCTATGACGCAGAGCCGGTAATCACGATTGCTCGCGTCGTAAATGCTTGCGCGCGGACAGTTGGGAAAATTGCATCCCGCGAACGCAAGTGTCGTCACGTCGAGATCATCCAGAACCGCTTTGAGCATCGTGTCATGGAACGCGCTCCATCGCGGCTTATAGAGAATCCATTCGTTCGGGCCGATGCTTTGGAGGCGTCCCGCGAGGAGCGTATCGGCATCAAGTTGTATAGCATCGTCCGGTTTTAATGCGTCGACCAGCTCTGCGCCTTCCGTGGCCGGTCGCGCGATTACCGCTCCGCGTTGGATCAAGTGTCGGCGACACAGGTCCACATTCGAGCCGTCGGCTTTGTACAAGCGAACGACGTGGATGATTGGCCGTCCGGCTTTGCGAAACGCTTCAAGCGATTTGCGTACGGCGGGCACGATGGCAGCGGTGCCTGCGATCATTGCCGGCGCACCCTCAAGTGTAAAATCGTTTTGAAGGTCGATCGTGATGAGCGCAGAAGCGGCAGGCTCAGGCGTTGTGTAAGGATCGGACATGGGTCGGCACTCCAGAGCTGGAAACGGCTCTGGGAGTGGCACTGTTTGGCTTCGATCGTCTGGAATGAAATCGACTACGCCGGTTCAGAGGAACGCGGATCTATAAGCAGCGGGTGTCGTTCCATACGCCCTTACAAATGAGCGGCCCAAATGGCTTTGATCGGCAAACGCCGCATCATATGCCGCGTCGACGGGAGCCTCTCCAGATCTCAAGCACTTTCTCGCTACCGTCAGCCGGTGCGCCAGCCGATAGGCGGCAGGGGTTATGCCGACGTTACTTCTGAATGCGCGAATGAAACCGTCGGTCGAATATTCTAGCTGGCTAGCGAGATCCGCGATCCTTGCGTCTGTGCCGGCAACGAGGTCGCGCATAGCCATCCATGTTTCATCGTGCTCATTGGGTGTGTCGCGAATTTTCAATGAACCGATTGCATCCAGAATGTCTTCCGGTTTGCGGGCATTGGGACTGCGGATCAGTTGAGGTCGTGCGCGCACGCATACCGCCGCATGGTCCGCGGGCAAATAAACGTTTGTGACGGATGATCTTGCACTTGCCGAAGATGCGTGTGGCATTCCCGCGGGTAGCATTAGGATCACGCCTTCGCAAACGTGGAACACCTCTGCCGGTGTTGAAAACCTGCGCCATCCCCGCCTCACGGAGACAAGCTGCACTTCGTTATGAAAGTGAGGGACAAGCGAACGGGCGGCGGTCGCCTGCAGACAACCGATCTCCACCGAAGTGTCCGGTTGCCAACGCGAATATTTCCATCGGGGTGCCATATGTCCCGCGAAGCTCATAGATCCCTTGCGAGACTAATACTAAGGCGTCCCGAAGGGCGTGCGCAATTGGCTCGAACACCTCTTTCCTTCCGCACTTCCTGAATGAGATACTTCCATTCGCCCAGCGCAATGAGGATCGGGATAAGACTTGGCTCGCGCCCTTTTAGCCCGTAGGGAAGCGTATGCGTATTGCCCCTCACCGCATCAGGTGAAACCCACGGAGCCTTCGATGTCTCAGGAAGCTGAATGGATTGATCAGTTCGCGGGGCTTAAGCGTCTGCCGCCAGATGTGGTCGATATCCTGATGCGTAACAGCGCCGTGGTCTCACTCCCGTCCGGCAGTCGCATCTATGGGCCGGGTCAGGCTCCTAAGAGTTACCTGCTTTTGCTGGATGGTAGCGTGCGCGTCCAGCAGGTCTCGGAAACCGGCCGGGAAATCGTACTTTATCGTGTCTCTGCGGGCGAGAGCTGCGCGCTCACAACTGCCTGCCTCATGGGGTATGAAGACTATCCAGCCGAGGCGATCGCGGAAACGGATATTCATGCCGTTGCCATTCCGCGCACCACATTTGAAGAGCTTATCGCCCGTTCGCACGAGTTTCGGCGCTTCGTTTTCACAGCCTTTAGTACGCGCGTGACAAACCTCTTCCGGATCATCGAAGAGATCGCATTTTCGCGCATGGACATTCGTCTCGCTCATAAGATTCTGGAATTGTCCCACGGCGCGGACGATGTCACGAGTACGCAGCAGCAGATCGCCTCGGAGCTTGGAACGGCGCGCGAGGTCGTTAGCCGGATATTTGCCGAGTTTCAGCGTCGAGGCTGGCTTGTGGTGACGCGAGGGCACATCAAAATCAACAATCGCCCCGCACTCGAACGACTCGCATCTGAGCACTAGTCAGACCTGCCAATTCCCTCACTCCGGCTTTGTGACTTAGTCACATACTTCCGCTTACGCTCCAACTAGCTTGACCTCCATCAAAGAAAAATGGAGGCGACCATGAAATGTAATGTGGGTGGCATCGACCGGGCCATACGCGCTCTTGTGGGCGTCGTTCTAATCAGCCTTGTGTTCGTCGGGCCGCAAACACCATGGGGATGGGTCGGTCTTTTACCGCTTGCAACAGCCATCATAGGCTGGTGCCCGCCTTATACCCTGCTCGGTATCAACACCTGCCAGCCGCGGGCATCGAAGGAAGGAGGTAAGACGTGATGCGCTTATTCTTCTTGCCGGGTGACTTGATCTGCGACGCGTTCGGTGTGCCGGCTGAGAGTGATCATCGCCAGGTGCTACGTAGCTTCTTCAACATGATGATCTGGGGCGCGTTGACCGTCGGCGTTGCCCTAAAGGTCGCTTTGTAAGTCCAGAAGAAGAGTCAAACCAAACGACATGGAGGGGTTAAATGCTTAACCTCACTGATAAGGCGTGGTCTCCCTACGTTGCTGGCGTGATCATCGGCCTTCTACAAATCCCGACCTTCCTGCTCATGTCGACGGCGCTTGGCGCGTCATCGTCCTTTGTAACGGTCGGCGCTCACATCGCCTCACTGTTCGACAGCCAAGTCTCCGATGTCAGTTATCTGGCCAAGCATTTGTGGGGCGCAAAGAACTGGTGGCAGGTTGCCGTTGTCGGCGGAATTGCCGTCGGCGCATTTCTATCGGTGCGCCTTTCCGGCGCCCGTCGGCAAACCATCTCTCCGGTGTGGGCGCGCGCAACCGGAACGTCGACGCTAAGTGCTCGCGCACCGGTCGCCTTCCTCGCCGGATTCATCATGCTGTTCGGCGCCCGCATTGCCGGCGGCTGCACGTCAGGTCACGGCATTTCGGGGATGGCGCAACTTTCCGTCGGATCGACGCTCGCCGTCGCCGCGATGTTCGCCGGTGGCATTCTGACCGCCGCCCTGTTCCGCCGTGCGTGAGCGAATTCACAAAGGAGAGATGACATGTCCGTGTTGAATGCCATTCTTATCGGATTGGCCACCGGCATTGTGTTCGGCTTCGTTTTGGAAAAGAGCCGCGTCTTTGAGCCCGGCGTCATTGTCGGTCAAATGCAGCTCAAGAATTTTCTGATGCTCAAAGTGTTCCTGTCTGCCGTGATTACAGGGCTCATTGTCCTTGCAGTCATGAACGGCATGTTCGGAGTGAAGCTCAGCCTCAAACCCTTATTGTATAAGGCCGACATGATCGGTGGGCTGATCCTTGGCATCGGCATCGCGCTTGCCGGAGCTTGTCCAGGTACGACGCTGGCCCAGATCGGTGCCGGCTACCGCGATGCAATCTTCACGCTCGTGGGTGGTATTGCCGGGGCCATCACGTACGGATATTTCGACGTCCCCATCAAGGCCTTCTTCAACGAGAAGGGTGAGAAAATCGGCTTTGATCAGCTCCTTGGCTTGCCCTTTTGGGCGACCGCAATCGGGCTCGCTGTAATTCTTGCCGGAGTGCTTTGGGCAGTCGAGCGTTGGCAGTCCTGGACTGTCGAAACAGGCACTGACTACGACGGGCTTATGGGCGGGACAGTCCAACGAGATAAGACCGCTGCTCACCTGCGTAAGATCTAAGAATAGATTCGCAGTCCCTCCGACCGAGGGATACCCGGCAAAGGCTCTTAGAGGTGGCGTTAGCCTGAACGCCGCCTCAACGCTTTTATGGATGCGCCAGAAAAACTTTGTGAAGGCCCCCTGCGGAAAGGTCTCGCCGTCGGACTTTGACGCAGGTCAAAGCAATCCAATTCCACAACAATGAACGTAGATCATTGGCACCTGCGAAACTCGGCAGAACGCATAGATCGTCCAACGATGGCTGCCGCGGATCACCTATGAACTCTCTCAGAAAAAGACCTCCGGCCGCTTCACTAAAAGCTTCACACGGAGATCATATATTTCCCGGAGGACGCGTGGTGACGCTGCCCTTTTTCTTGAGTGGTAGCGATCCAATTCGGGGCTGTGACGTTGTCTGGGATATGAAAGGATGCTGCGATGCCTAGAAAGGCTGTCGTCTCACCCATCCGTAAACATGAGAAATATGAGCACCTGATCGCGGCGACACAGGCTCTCGTCCCCCTTACCACTGCTGTGGCGCATCCGTGCGATGAGACGTCACTTCGGGGAGCTATTGACGCCGCAGAAGCCGGCATGATTGTCCCACTTTTGGTTGGCCCCGAACAGAAGATCCGTGCGGTGGCGCAATCGTGCGGTCTTGATATCAGTGGCGTGGAGCTCATCGATACTCCGCATAGCCATGCCGCTGCGGAAAGAGCGGTGGAGCTGGTTCGTGAGGGGAAGGCAGAACTCCTGATGAAGGGGAGCCTGCATTCGGACGAACTTCTCGCTGCAGTTACCAACAGAGAGAAAGGACTGCGAACTGGACGGCGGATAAGCCATGTGTTCGTCATGGACGTTCCGACACATGCGCAGACCCTGTTTATCACCGACGCGGCGGTCAACATAACGCCGGACCTGATGGCAAAACGGGATATCATACAAAATGCTATCGACCTGTTTGTCGCGCTCGGCATGGGCTCACCCAAAGTGGCCATTCTCTCCGCAGTCGAAACCGTGAACCCAAGCCTGCCGTCTACGATCGATGCGGCCGCCTTGTGCAAGATGGCGGACCGCGGCCAGATCACAGGGGGCGAACTGGACGGCCCGCTTGCCTTTGATAACGCCATCAGCCTTGAAGCCGCACGGATTAAGGGGATCAAATCCGCCGTTGCGGGACAGGCTCAAATCCTCGTTGTGCCCGATCTTGAGGCCGGGAACATGCTCGCCAAGAACCTCACCTTCCTCTCGAATGCAGACGCTGCCGGCATCGTGCTGGGCGCCCGCGTTCCGATTATCCTGACCTCACGAGCCGACAACCTGCGGACGCGTATGGCCTCCTGTGCCGTGGCCATGCTTCTTGCACATAGTCGGCGTGCACATGAGCCAATCCGAGCCTAAGCGATGAGCGAAACGATACTTGTGGTCAATGCCGGCAGTTCCAGCGTCAAGTTCCAAGTCTTTGCCGTTGGCCCGTATGACCAGCTCGAGCGGCGCATGAGAGGTCAACTCGAGGGGATCGGAACTCATCCCCGTCTGTTCGCCAGAGGGAGCGCGGGGGAGACGCTTGTCGATCAGAGATGGAGTGCTCAAGAGATCCCAGACGTGCCGACGGCGTTCGGGGAAGCTGTGTCCTTCCTGAGAGCCCATGGGAATGGCGAGTTGCCGATAGCCATCGGCCACCGTGTTGTGCACGGGGGACCTGATTTTACTGCCCCAACAATCGTGTCCGGCGAAGTGATTAAAAAGCTAGAGCCCTTTATTCCGCTTGCGCCTCTTCATCAGCCCAACAATCTTGCACCAATAAAGGTGATCCACGAGAAGCATCCGCATCTCTTGCAAGTTGCCTGTTTCGACACGTCCTTTCATCGAAAGCATCCTGCGGTTGCCGATTACTACGCCATACCTGATGAGCTTCATACGGAAGGCGTGCGCCGCTACGGCTTTCATGGCTTATCGTACGAATATATCGCGGGCCAACTTCCAGATATCGCACCAGAAATCACCAGTGGGCGTGTCATCGTTGCGCACCTGGGCAGCGGCGCTTCGATGTGCGCCATGGTTGATCGCAAGAGCATCGACAGCACGATGGGCTTTACCGCACTCGATGGCCTTCCAATGGGAACAAGGCCGGGGCAGCTCGATGCTGGTGTTGTCATCTACCTCATGCAGCAGAAGGGCATGAGCGCGGACGAGATTGAACGCTTCCTTTACAAGGATTGTGGTCTCAAGGGATTGTCCGGGATCAGCAATGATGTCCGCGATCTGCTCGCAAGTTCGGAGCCGCGCGCTAAGTTCGCGCTTGAATATTTCGTTTACCGGATCGCCACTCTCACAGGCATGTTGGCCGCGGCCATGGGTGGCATCGATGGCTTCGTGTTTACAGCCGGAATTGGCGAAAACGCAGCGCCCATTCGCGCTGCAGTCCTACAGAGACTTGCGTGGTTGGGCTTTGACCTTGACGCGGAGGCGAACGCCGCTGGTGCATCCCGCATCACCACAAAGAATTCTCCTGCTGCCTGCTTTGTGATCCCGACCAACGAGGGCCTGATGATTGCTCGGCACACGCTGAACGCTTTGCGGGCCCAGTCGATCCCTCTTCGTGAGGAGAAACTTGCATGATTGATCTTTCTTCATTGGCGCTGCTCAAGGAGAAGAAAGCTCTCGTCACGGGTATCGCCAACGAGCATTCAATTGCATGGGGCTGCGCCAAAGCTTTTCGCGCGTTCGGTGCGGACCTTGCCGTCACCTATCTCAACGACAAGACGAAGCAATATGTGACGCCGCTTGCCGAGGAGATGGAGGCCTCCATTTTCATGCCCCTCAATGTGCACAACGAAGGCGAGCTGGAAGCCGTCTTTGACGCCATCGAGAAAAAGTGGGGCAAACTCGACATCATGCTGCACTCGATTGCGTTTGCTCCTAAAGCCGACCTACAGGGCCGCGTCGTTGACTGCTCGAAGGAGGGTTTTCTTCTGGCAATGGAGCTATCGTGCTGGTCGTTCATCCGGATGGCGAAACTGGCAGAACCCTTGATGAAAGACGGCGGCAGCCTCTTCACGATGACCTACTACGGCTCTCACATGGTGGTCGAAAATTACAACATCATGGGGCCTGTGAAGGCTGCGCTGGAGTCCGCTACGCGTTACATGGCGGCGGAACTCGGGCCTAAAGGTATCAGAGTACACGCGATTTCTCCCGGTCCATTGAAGACGGGCTGCCTCTGGGATCAGCGATTTCGACAAGCTGCTCCACAAAGCGCAGATGAAAGCACCAAGTCGCAGTCTCGTTTCCATTGACGACGTCGGTGTCGCCGTAGCTTTCCTGGCAATGGACGGTGCCAAGCTCATTACAGGCGATACGCTTTATGTCGACGGTGGCTATCACATCATGGATTGATGCTCCGGTGACGGACGATCAGCATATCCAATATTGAAGGACGTACCTTGATACTTCTCGTAACGGATACGTTGCGGACGCACGACGTCCACTTTTTTAACCACGCCTTTTGATTGAATTGACAAGCGCCGATAGTGCGTAAAACTATCTTCCATCGTTTAGGCTCGCCAAGGCGTACGATCATGTTGATCGCGGAACAGCTCGGTATCATGCCTGCCTCAGTTGCCGTTCAGCGCACGTCTTTAAACAGCGGCCCCTTACGAACTTTCGGCATTTGTGGCTGTCAGACAATGCGCCCAGTGCTGTTCACACCTTCCTCCACAATCCGCATTCCCATTTGCGCTGACACAGTCGTCCTGGCGGGATTTTCCGATGACGTTGCCTGGGTCGATTAAGGAGAACGTGTTCCCTAGCATTCAGCCACGGCATCGACGCCACCGGGGGATGAGCACACCTCTAAGCATACATTTCAGTTGTTAGTTCCAAACAGTGTGAGGTCACCATGGACACGATCACGACCACCGACGGAACCAGAATTTATTTCAAGGACTGGGGTCCGCGCGATGCCCAACCCATCGTCTTTCATCACGGCTGGCCGCTCAGCGCGGACGACTGGGACGCGCAGATGATGTTCTTTCTCGCTAACGGCTATCGCGTTATCGCACATGATCGCAGAGGACATGGACGCTCGACGCAGACGTGGACGGGAAACGAGATGGATACCTACGCGGCAGATGTCATCGAGCTGGCAGACGCTCTCGACCTCAAGAACGCGGTGCACATCGGGCACTCAACGGGAGGCGGCGAAGTCGCACGCTATGTAGCCCGCTCGAAACCGGGGCGCGTTGCGAAAGCCGTGCTGATTGGCGCAGTACCTCCAATTATGTTGAAGACGGAAAATAATCCTGGCGGCCTGCCCATCGAGGTGTTCGATGGGTTTCGTGACGCTCTTGTCGCCAACCGCGCGCAATTCTTCCTCGATGTCCCTTCAGGACCGTTTTACGGCTTCAACCGCCCGGGTGCCAAAGTGAGCCAAGGGGTCATCGAGAACTGGTGGCGCCAAGGCATGATGGGTGGCGCGAAAGCCCATTACGACTGCATCAAGGCCTTTTCCGAAACGGATTTTACAGAGGATCTCCAGCAGATCGAGGTTCCGACGTTCGTCATGCACGGAGACGACGATCAAATCGTGCCTTACGCGGATTCAGCGCCGCTCTCAGCCAAGCTCTTGAAAAACGGAACCCTTAAAACCTACCCAGGCTTCCCGCACGGGATGTGCACAACGCACCCGGAAGTGATCAACCCGGACCTTCTGGCCTTCGTTCGCACGTAGCGGCAGTTGCCCCGCGGCTCTGCCGTGCGAGCCGAGCCCTCTTGGATCTGACTGCTTTATCAGGCGGTGCGCCTCTATTCCGCCGTCATATCCCGCATTGTCCTTTCTCTACCCTTTGACCGTGGTGGCATAAGCAGCGGTTACGATCGCAGCGTATGACTTTGCTATTTCTGGGTAGTCAGCATCCTGCTCGAAACTTGCGGTTAGGCGGAAGCCTTCGCACTGACCGATCGTATAAGCCAGCAGCTTGGCAAACCGATCCTCATCGAAATAGGACGTGTGGATCAGTTCCTGCCAGGTCAGGTAATCGGCAAGAACATCGGATGTGGCCTCCGGTGTTTCCGCCGCAGCCAAACTCTCAACGATATTCCTGAATTTAGGGATCGCACGTCCAATCGCGTGATCGCTCTCTCGCTCGATCCCATCTGCGATCTCGGGTGGCAGCGGCGGGAATCCTTTTGTCAGCCATACAGGCCATTCTGAGGCATCGATTGCGAGATCTTCACGAGCGTCACTTCCGTAGGCCAAAGCCTTTAATTGCGACAGTGTCATCGGGTTAAGGACATGACTGAGCCCGTGACTGACCACGCGCGCGAGGCCATTGAACGCCCAGGTCAAAAAGACTGCGCCAACGAGCAACACGGCGATACCTGCAGCAAGCAATCCGAGTTCTCCGCCCATCGACATATCCCGAAAGGCTTCGGGAGGAAGGATGAGGCTTGTCGGCAAAACGAGAAGGCCAATGAACAGAACAGCAGCGTTCTCAAAGATGTTGCTTCCGCCAGATGGATACAGCTCGTCCACCGCTGCCCCATCGATCCGCGCAAATACATGAGACGCAATGGCATCCATCATCGGCTCGGAGGTCAATGTCAGAAGACAGAGAAACGGTATGATCGCAATCGCCAGCAGGTTTAGACTTGATGCGGCGAACTCACGGGAGAAGATCTCGATGTCGAGGCTCTTGATGGCTTTCAAGCTTTGGACTGCTTCATCCTTAGCGTGCCAAAGTGAAAGCCAGCGATTGGCGTAGTGATCTGCCGCGAACCCCAGCAAGCCGCGGTTGAACCGCAATGAGCGACGAGATTCCATGTAGCGGAGGATGGCATAGAACACGGTGATTGGGCCGCCAAACGTCAATGCGGCCAGCGCCCACAGCATCGGCTCTCGGTCGTCGGCCCCGACAAAGACAGAGAGAATGCCGAGGATCAGGAACGTCAGCAGTGTGAGATAAATGGCTTTGCCGAAGATCCCGAGCCGCGAGAACAGGAAGCGCTGGCGTTCCGTTTTGATAAAGGGGGTGCCAACGGTGATCCATCGCTGCATGCCGCTGAGCGGCTCGCGTTGTTTTGCACTATGCAGGAGCGCCGCGCTGATTACAGAACCTCCGTGGCTGTGACCGACAACGACGAATGGCTCTCCCGCTGTTTCCAGCGCCGTCAGCTTTTCCATAAGTTGCTTGCCTGCCGCGCGCCGCGACGTCTCACTATTGAGACCGTCCCACACGCAGGGCTCGATTTTGAGCGTACCGTCGTCCCCCTCGACGCTGTTCTGCAATTGGGTTGTGAACCTGCTGCCGCGCTGCCACCACTTTGTGCCCTCCAGCGGCCCACTGGCGAACGTGCCGTGGACGGTGACGATGGTTGCCATACGCTTTTTCTCCCCCGTACTTAAAACTTACCGGCACGTGCTCTAGCACCCCTCGCAAATGCCGCTTGTCTTCGATAGCGCGCCAAAGGGCAGACGCCAACGGCCCGCTTCGTCAAAATCCGGCTTTGGGCGGTAGGAGGTTCTATCGTCACGCAGCGAACAAAATTGTCGACCTCTCAGACAAGCCCCGCATGCGAGTAACCGGCCCTCTCTGTGCGGGGGGCTCACATGACATGATCATCACAGGGTCGCGAGGTGTGTAACCCTTCCAGCTTCTATAGCGAAGTTAAGAACGTGTAGGCGGGAACCGCCACACGTCAGATAAAAAGGAGATGATCATGAGACGTATCCTCACTTCGCTTGTCGTCGCGCTCGCACTGGCGGCCGGCGTCTCTGCTGCGCAAGCAGACCCCATCACCGTGCACGGCTATCTCGGCACCAACTACGGCGGCAAGTAAGCTCACCAATCCATGGCGCGACATGGCCGTAGGGGAAATCTACTCTACGGCCATGTGCGTTGAGCCCTGACGGACGGCGTTCGTGACGTTTCTTTCACACCTTGGAGGCTGGCCAATATAAGGACCAAATGACCACTTTAGGGGGGTGACCTACGATCGAAGGTGATGACTACCGATGAGAAGATGAACCCCTTTCTCAGATCGTTGATTCGCCTTCGAACGGGACTCCAGCAATTGAAGCTTGGCGTTTTATGGCATTGATGAGTTCATCGAAGCTCACTTGAAGCGCGGCGGAAGGCGTCAGCATAAGAACAATCTGCTCTCCAGGTTGCCCCGCTCTAACGCCTCTGATCCAATTGGCCAGCTTCAACTGAATGGGGCCGGGCATCCAATCCATCTTCTCAGCATCCAGGAAGAAAATAACCCCACCCAACTTTCTGGAAACTCTCGTTTCCTTGATCCTCAGAATTGCTTGCCATGGGACCGTCGTACGCCCCCAGGATGCATCGCGTATGCCACTGTCACTTATTGTGATCGCTGGCGCCGGCTGCACGATTTTCAGAACCGCGCGGATCAATTTGAAAGCGTAGATCGGGATTGCCAGGACCACCACGTAATACAGCCATTGTGGAAACGAGGGGTCCTTCTCAATAAGGACGACGCTTACGGCTCCTGCCACCAGCAGCGCACTGATGATGATGGTGCGCCATATGATACGGTTGTCGTAGGCGAAGTGTATCGGATTCATTTTCCCCCCTTTATCGGTTGCCAATTTTCTGACCCTCATACGCAAGGGCGAGGTTGCAGCAAAGCTTTCTTCATCGATCACGCTAGTGGAGACCGAACGTCTATCGTCTCCATCCGCAATTTGTATGGAGCAAAAGGACCAATCAGTGACAGCGGAGAACGCTGCGCGCGCGGCAGCATCGGGCGGAGAGTACCAGATGGCACGAGCATCCGCCCACGCAGCGTCGCGGTCGGTGTAATCAAGTACCGTCCGTCAGCCGCGCGAGTGACAGGCCAGTTTCGAAAATACTCAAAGTGGTTGCTAGATGGGACTGATATTGCGCAACCCTGCTGCGAAATCCAGAATGGCCAGCTTATTTTGAGATCAAGAAGAGACGCTGCATAGTCCCCAATGCTGACTGAACCACCTGGACATCTGGCGCATCATCAGCCCGCTAGCCGCGTGCACCGGCAGGATGTTGCACGACCTCTCTCGCGTGAAAGCGAAGTCGCTACGCGCTAGAAGCGCGGTGGTCGGGGGTGCCGTCATCGGTATTACTCACTCTGTCCGGTGGACAGCAACGCGTGCGATGTATTCTGAGGTGCGGGGCTCACTTGCCCCGCTACAGAAGTCCTGTCGATTGCAGCTCGATTGACTGCCGCGATCGCTGCGTGTTCAGAAGGCAAAAGTTGTCACAACTTCGGCTTCGTCCTTTGGCGGCTGCGAGCGACCCGACATTGCCAGGGGATGATAGGACAAACCATGCTCCTGCATGAAGCCCTGCACCTGACTTTGGCTCCAGGACGCCAGCGGATCAATCCGGATCAGCCGGCCTTCCTGCACTACACGCGGGCCTGGCGTGTCAGGATACGGGCAATGGTATGCCGCGCGAATCCAGCAGTCGAAACCCGCAAGCGCCTCGTTCAGGTGGGCAATCATGTAGGCCCTGGTATGAGCATCCGGGTCCTCCGCCCACAGCCCTTCACTGTGATCGCAGTCACCGGGCAACACCCCATGGTCCTCGGCAGGTTCGCGGATGTCGCGCAAGCCAAGCTCACTGACAAGCTTGGCGAAATATTCCCGGCTTTCGGGAAAGAGGTTCGGCATGTGGCAAAATACGATGGGCGTGGCCGGGTCGATCTCCGAGATCAGCTTCAGCACAACGACACTGCGAGCTCTGAGCGAGCAAGTCACCACAGTTTTTTGCGGAAATCTTTCCCTGATCAAATATCGGAGGAAAGAGGATGTATCCATCTCCGCAGTTGTTCCGAGGATGTCATCAACTTGTGTCATAGCAATCTCCCTCAGGTTTGCTCACGTCATCGGAGGCGTTTTCTGGGGGTTAGTATTGCTTTTTCTTCACTGTACGCGCGATTTTCGTCCATCGTCAAGATGTTCTAGGCTTGTAGTACTTGTGCATTTTCAACAACGGTCTCGTTTTCACCGATCATCAAAAAACCGCCGAAAAGCCGAAGTCTTGGCCCGGCCTCTCAACGCAAATGCCTCACACTTTTCTGCGGAACTCGGCGATACTCCTTCCACCCCGCTGACGGTTGCGCACCATTCGGATTTTCTCCTCTGCAGAAAGCTAAGTGCCGTTTGGTGGCGCGGCTTGACGGTCTCTTCCTCGCTCTGCGGAGCCTGCTTGTCTCACCGTCTTATCGTTTCCCTCTTTGAGGTTGCGATCAGTTGCAAGTTCCCGTTTACGCAATCCCCCTGCAGCCTTCGTTGTGCGGGTTGTAGGTGAGGGCCTCTATTTATGAGCCAGCCCGTCACGCGTCGCCCGCGACTCTTGTTTCAGTGCTGAAGCCCCGGACCGGATCAATACGATGTACATAATACGTGGGCTTCTGCCGCATATGAGGCGGGTAGCTGCCATATCGCAGAGCCGTCGCGATGCTCGGTGCCACTATTGCGGGGATGCCCTCGAGCTCACTAGAAACTGAGCGGTGAACATGGCCACTACAGACCGCAACGATCCGACCTGATCGACGCAGTAACGTGCTGAGTTCAGACATGACTTCCAAACTTTCAAAGTGAACAGGCTCAGGCCCTTCTGACACCACGAAAGGCGGGTGGTGGGCGAACACGACGATGGGCTTTGTCGCCTCTGCTGCAACTAAGCCGGCCAGATGTCTGAGCCGCTCGGGACAGAAGTCGCCCTTGTTGCCAACACTCGAGGTATCAAGAGCAAGCAGTCGTACCGGATATCTTTCGATCGCGTACTGGATGAAGTCGAGGTTCGGCGCCAGATAGCCATCCGCCGCGAACGTTTCGCGTAGCGCTGTCCTGTTATCTTTGTTTCCAGCCAGTACATACACAGGCGCACGTGCGTTAGCCAGAATGGCCGCTGCCTGAGCGTATTCGTCCTGCCGGCCGTTGTGGACGATATCGCCCGTATGCACGATTACATCTGGAAGCGGATCGAGCGCGTTGATGTCGGCGATGCTGAGCGCAAGATCCGTCGCCCGCCGATCCGCATCAGGTATATCCAGGGCAATATGGGTATCGGAGATTTGCGCGATGATCATGGTAGTGGTCTTGCCTGTCGATTGCGCGCGCGCTCAACGCGTCCCAACGGTCGCCATCGCCACATCCAGCTACACCCAATACTCATGATATGTTTGTGTCAGCAGCAATGCGTGCAGCGCGGTGATCACGCTGCACGCATTCTCAGCTACGCTGCGGTACGGCGCCTACGGCCGCTTCGGAGTCTTGTATTCGGCTTCCTTCTGGAAGGGTTCCCACACGGTCTCATAGCCAACAAACCCTTTTTCATTGGGCTGCTTTTGGCGCGTTGTCAGATAGCGCGAGTGGCCGTCGGGAACTTTAGTGATGGGTTTTGGGTCGCTCATAGGGCACCTTTTGAATTGGATACCGAAATGTTGCTCAGACAGGTCGCATAAGTGACGGATCAATGCCCTCCAGAGGCGCGTTGATCGGTCCACCTGCTTTTGCTTCTTCTTCGGTCGGCTCACGCACTGCAAGAATCTCGAGCGTAAAAACGATCTCCCTGCCGCAAAGAGGATTGTTGCCATCGACGGTCACCGTCTCATCGTCGACCTTCGTCACGATAAAACTGCGGGTCTCGCCCTTGTCGTTCTCCATAAGGATCGAGGTGCCGACTTCTCGATACTCTTCCGGAACGTTCTCAACGAGATCCGTAAATACTAAACTCTCATCGCGCGCGCCAAAAATAAGACCGCCGTCGAGCGGCACCTCGATGATTTCGCCTTCGGATCTGCCCTCCAGTTGGGCATGAACAGAAGGGGACAAAATTTCATTTTGCCCGTGAATATAGGCCAACGGGAATTCAACCATGGTGAGAACCTGACGAGTTCTCTTGTCGGACACCTTATAGGTGAGCTCTACAAACTTGCCATCGCGGATTGTGTCGTTCATGTCGAAGCCAGACTTCTCAGAATAGGGAGGCGCCGAAAATTTTGATCTTTCCGTCCTCATAGCCGAGGACGAGTCGACCAAGCCATTCACCCTCCTTTTTCGAGCTACGCTGCCGGTAGAGAACGGTCACATGCTCGCCGCGGCGGATAATACCGAGATAGTCACTGTCGGTGGTAAGGTTTCTGGCAAGTTCGCTATTGGCGAACTGATGGCCAGCCGTGACTTGGTTCATCGCACGCGCCATCGAACTGGAGAAATTCTTGACGAACTCTCCATATTTTCCTTCGTTGGAATTCGTGATGAGTTCGAGCCACAGCGGATCGGCTATGGCCTTTATTTCCTCGTCAGTTTTATCGATGATATTTGCGCGCGCATCTCCGGCGCGCGCAATGACCGGACCATCAGAAGACATCAACATCGACATGCTCGCCTAATCCTTAGTGACCAAATTGGACGTTAAACACAGTTACGCCGTCCAAAGGTCATTGTTACTTGTCCTCGACTAGGTGATAGCAGGGCGCTTTCTCCATGGTGTATTCCCCGGTTTGCGGATCGCGGCGGGAAACTGTCAGCACGTGCCAGTTCTCATCGTCCAGCTTCATGGCGTCACCGCGGTAGTAGTAGCCCGGCCAGCGGGTCTCCTTGCGGAACAAGGTATGCTGCGTGACGCATTCTGCTGCGCGGTGCCGATGTTTCAACTCCCAAGCTCGCAGCAACTCGTGAATATCCTTTGCAGCCACGCTCTCGAGATCTTCTTCCATAACCTTGAGCTTTTTAAGAGCGATATTCAGGAGCTTCTCGTTGGTCATGTAGCTGACGGTTACGCCGCCACAGTACTCGTCCATGAGCTTCTGCAAGCGTTCCAGGCCCTGCTTGGGATTGATGTAGTGGGGATTGACATCTCCTGCCACGACCGCATTGCGGAATATCTTATAGTGCTCGAGCGGTTTGTAGATCTCTTTTTTGCGGCGTTCGATTTGCGCGTCCGACACGACAATGCCCTCGGCCTTGCCGTCGTCGATATACTTGCAGGCGGCCTTTGCCGCGAGCCGGCCCTCAGTAAACGAGCCAGACGAGAACGCATGTGGCGTGCCGCCGACCGCGTCGCCGGCGCCGAACAGGCCTTCGACCGTCGTCATACGGTTGTAGCCCCAGAAATACTCGGGCGGCGAAACGTCCTCGGGACCCGAGCACCAAGCGCCCGAGCATGTCGCATGCGACCCCATAACGTAGGGCTCGGATGTAGTTAGTTCGGGGTTCTCGTTCTTGGGGTCGACGTCGGTGGAGGCCCACAGCACGGCCTGGCCGATGGTCATGCCAAGAAAGTTTTCCCAGCCAACCTCTTCGAGATGGGGATCTTGGAATGCCTGCATCGTCACCATGTGGATGGGGCCGCGGCCCGCATTCACTTCACTGATCAGAGCATGGTTGCGCAGGCAGGTCGGGATCGGCCTGTGGGTCAAGTGCGAAGCTTCCGGATCCAGATATTCCTTACCCACCCTTTCTTGCAGCTCGGGGAACCACTTGGATTCATACTCCTCGCCCAAGCCGTTCTGAGTATAGGTCTTCAGATGCAGGAAGTAGGCACCGACTGGACCATAGCCGTCCTTGAAGCGCGCCAGGACGATACGGTTCTCCATCTGTGTCATCTTTGCGCCGGCTTCGATCATGAGGCCATAGGCGGATGCGGACGACCACGGCGCGTACCAAGTACGACCCGAACCTTCGCCGACCGAACGCGGCTTGAAGATATTGGACGCACCACCTGCGCCGCAGATCACGGTCTTGGACTTGAATACGTGGTAGTTGCCGGTGCGGACGTTGAAGCCGACGGCGCCGGCAACGCGGTTTGGTTTGCTCTCATCCATCAGCAGATGGGTGAGGCAGATGCGGTTGAAGACCTTGTCCGCGGATTTCTTGGCGGCCTCGGCAACGATGGGCTTGTAGGACTCGCCATGAATCATGATCTGCCATCGACCTTCCCGCAGATAGCGCCCGGTCTTCGGGTTCTTCATGATGGGCAGGCCCCACTCCTCGAACTGATGCACCGTCGAATCGACGTGACGGGCCATATCGAACAGCAGATCCTCACGCACCAATCCCATCAGGTCGATGCGCGCGTAACGGACGTGGTCTTCCGGATTATTCTCGCCCCACCGTGTACCCATGTAGCAGTTGATGGCGTACAGGCCTTGGGCAACTGCGCCAGAGCGATCGATATTGGCCTTCTCGGCGATAACGATCTTCTTATCCTGCCCCCAGAACCTGGCCTCCCAGGCCGCGCCGCTGCCACCAAGACCTGCACCGGCGACGAGAATGTCAATGTTGTCTTCGACGATTGTTTTGTAAGCCATCAGTAGTACACGCCTTTCTTCAAGACGAGACCGGCGTCCTTGAGGGTGCGCAAACCGTCGTCATCCATGCGAATCCACTTCGGCTCGTTGTACAGGAGCTCGCTATCGCGCATGTCCCTACTGGGCGCGGGAACGTCCGCGAGTTTCGGAATATGCTTTCCCCAGGGCTTGGTAGTGATCGGCGACAGAAATTCCTTCTCAGTGCCGTTGCGGTATTTAATTTTCCAAGCGATGGTGCCGCGCTCTTCGTCGCGCTGGACTCGAACACTGTGTCCCAATGGGGCGAAGTCGGCGTACCCACGCACGTCGATCGCATTCTGCGGGCAAGCCTTGACGCAGGAGTAGCACTCCCAGCACATATTTGGCTCGATGTTATAGGCGCGACGGTAGGTCGGATCGATGTGCATGATGTCGGACGGGCAGATGTCGACGCAGTGTCCGCACCCATCACACCTTGTCATGTAGACGAAGGTTGGCATAAGTCGACTCCTTAGCTCTGATTGTTCTTTTTAATGATGCTGGGGCCTAATAGTGCCTGGGCGCTTCGCGCTTGATGCCAAGTCCCATGTTCATCGGAGCATCTCGCAACAGCTCCATGGAGTGCCGTTGCTGTTGCTTGGGGTCGTCACGGGTTATTGTCGGCAAGTTCTGGGCTGTACCATTGGCTTTCGACATGCGCTTCTCGAACGCCGCGGCGGGCTTGAAGAACATGTGTGCCAGCTTCGACCAGGGCACCGATCCGAACAGCACAGTGGAAGCGATGATGTAGAGAACCAGGAATACCGTGGTCCAAACCGCGTTCCCGGACGCCTGCATGAATGCCCACAACAGAGCGAAGGTCGTGCTGGCGACCAGCGATACGACGAACAAATCCGCTTTCATCAGGCGGAAAGGAGACTGCCCCTCGGCGGAGACGTCAGCGCGAATAAAGAACCAAAACCAGTAGCCGCCGATGCAAACCATGAGCGCACCAAGCGACCAGAGTACGGGCAGGATAGCCGGCGCCGGAGTAGCATTGGTGGGGTACGCGAACACCATGATCGCGGTGGTGATGACATAGATGATAAATCCATACATCGTCAGCAGATGTGCAATCCTGCGTTTCGAATTGCAGAACTCGCCAGAGGTCAGGACGTCGACAACTGCAGTTTTGGCGGCGATCGACAGCATGTCTCCGCCGTCGAGCTGTTTCCGCGCTTTAGTTCGGCTCGCTCGCAAATTGTCGAAAAAGTACTTGGCGCTTTTTTTGTGAATGATGTCGAAGAGCGTACCCGCCACGACGAGAAGCGCCATCAGGACGACGTATGTCTGTATGATGCTAGGCGATATGGAAGTAGAAAGATCAGCGAAGGGATTGGTGGTGAACATAGCCCGACGTTCCCCCGAAACTTGTTGCCGCCACTTGATTTTTTTATGAACTATAGTGCAACGATAGCTCTCTGTGGCCGCGTTAGTCAATCATTGGAATAAATAAAAATTCTACGTTTGACGGCAGTTGTGCACGTCGATTGTCAAAGCCTGCATTCTGTTCGAATTTTTTTCATTTCGCTTCCGCGATCTGCGGCGCAGTCCCAGCCCAAGTTGCGCACCTGAAATCATGTAAAATAGGTCAGGCTCAACATTTTGGTGTGTTTGGGAGCTGCGCCGTTTACCCGGCAAGCGTGCCTGAACGCAGAGTGCTAGGTAGGCACGCATCAGTTTACGCTGAGACTCCTGCGTAGTACTCGCTGAGGATGGCTACGACCTCTGGACGGCTGAACTCGGGTGGCACCGGCTCGCCGTTCGCCAACATCTCGCGCTGGCGCGTGCCTGACACGGACAGATGCTCTTTCGGATCGTGCGGGCAGGTTTTACCAGTCGCCATTCCGCCGCAGCGGTAGCAGTAGAACGTTACATCGATCTTGAGGGGCTGGCACAGAAGCGCGCCTTCCCACAAGTCGTCGAAGATATGCTGGGCATCGTACGGTCCGTAGTAGCTTCCCACTCCCGCGTGATCGCGTCCGACCACGAGATGAGAGCAGCCGAAATTCTGCCGAATAAGCGCGTGGATGAGTGCCTCCCTCGGTCCTGCGTAACGCATCTCGATGGGATATCCAGCCTGGATCGCAATGTTTGGTTTGAAGTAGTTATCAATCATGGCTTGGATCGCGCGCGTTCTTACCTCCGCCGGTATATCGCCCGCTTTGAGCTTCCCGAGAACCTGGTGGATGAATACCCCGTCCGTCACCTCGGCTGCGATCTTGGCCAGATGCTCGTGGCTTCGGTGCATGGGATTGCGCGTCTGGAAAGCGGCGACCTTCGTCCAGCCGCGTTCGAGGAACTCCTGTCGTGCTTCCTCAGGCCGCAGATAAAGCCCTCGATATTTTTCGGGGTATTCGCCTTCGGAAAGGGCGATGACAGGACCGCCCACGTTGACATCGCCCTGGCCCATAACCTTCTGCACGCCTGGGTGCTGGGGGTCGGTCGTGCGAAATACATGCGCGCATTCGAGATTGCGATCGATGCGATACTTCTCTCGCACCATGAGCTGGCCGAGCACCTCTCCGGTCTCGGCATCGGCCAGCGCAACCTCCTCGCCAACAGCGATACCGTCGGCGACGCTGCTGTCCAGCGAAAGCGTGATTGGGATCGGCCAAAATACGCCGCTGGTGAGCTTCATTTCTGTAACCGAAGACTTCCAGTCGTCGTGGCCCATAAAGCCGTCAAGCGGCGTGTACGCGCCCATGCCGAGCATGAAAAGGTCAGAAACTTCGCGGGATGTGAGCGGGATCTTCTTCAGTCTCCCCGCGCGTCTGAGCGCTTCAGGACGCTCGTCGACTGGCACAAGTAGAGGCTTAAGAGACTGCGCCCCGTGCGGTGGTACAAGTTTCGACATGTAATTCTCCCTCCTGTGCACCCGGCTTCGGTGAAATTGTTCTACGCCTCGAGAAATTATTAAAACCACTTACCTCGCTTACTGTACATGCCGGAAGAGAACCCGTCTGCAGAACTGTACTCGAGGGGGAGAGGCAGTCGCCGCGCTCTTCGATAGCTCCGGCCACAAGAGGACGGTCGTGAAGCGACGTCTCGCAGTACGAATAGTAGCTAGCGGCGCAACCTTTTCAGGGCGGGATAGTGCGTTTTGTCTCGTGAGTAGAAGACTGCGTGGTCTCGTGACACAGTCGCGAAATTTGCCAACAAATGCGCTGATCGCTTGGAGCAGTTTGTGAGGCAAACCTGCAATTGCATACGCCCCCAAACGCTCGAACACCTCGGGGTGCACTGGTAAGTGAGACATCAATGCGAAGCGATGGATATCGCCGTGGTCTGCATGTCGACGCGTAGCCATCCACGCAGCCAGCCGCTCCACCACAAGTGTGCTTCTTTTAATTTTGTAGGGGGCTTCAACTCTCTGATGACGTCGACGGAAAGCCGCGCCCTGAGTTCGTGCTCGGATGCCGTGACGCTTTCGAAGAAATCAGCTTTCGTCCCGTGGACCAGATATGGGCCACGGCGGTTCCACCTATTTCATTGATTTAAGGTCGGAGCGGGGAGATTTGAGCTATGCGAAGACCGGCTATGGACGAGCACCGCCTAATCATTGTTTGGAAACGACGCTTCACTTACTGATCAGTCCTAGATACGGACCGACAATCAAGAACGCGCTCGACAAGATGATCCAAAGGGATGCGAAGGTCTTCAGCCAGAGCGGGCCGAGCCAGATGGCGAAATAGCGCGCGACGAACCCGCCGATCATTGCTCCGGGAATGGCTGTAAGCGCAATGGGCCAGATAATATTATTGTTGGCGATGTGATATCCGACGCCGAAAATGACAGTGACAACGGAGATGATTACCGCGATGGCAATCGCTGAAGGCGTCGGAAATTTCCGCAAGATGAGATAGACGGCGACCAATTCGCCCACGCCGACCGAGAAAAACGCGGTTATCACACCGCCAATCGCGCCAAGCCCGAGAAGCCAATAATAGTCCAACCTTTCGGGGTGAAAACGGTAAGGCTTCACACGTTTGAATGCCCACGTAAAAATCAGAAGGACTACGCCCAGGGCAAGCGAAAACCATTTGAATGCGACCAACAGGCCCCGGCCATCAACGTTGGAAAACAGTGCAAACTGCGTCACGAGCAGGGCTGGAAGCGTCGTCGCCAGAAGGGTAAAAATGATGAAGAGAAAGCTGTGGCCGTCTATTTTTTCCCGCGGCCCTGTCTGCCCGCCACCGTAGAACCTACGGATCCATACAGAAGCACCCACCGACATTCCGAAGCACTGAATCAGGAAACTGATACCAATCGTCTTGATGGGATCGATGGCAAGCTCCATAGGGATCGCGCCCATCTCGGAGGCGCCACTCAAGGTGTTGAACGCGGGAACAAAAACAACGCCCCCGCCTGTTCCCGTGGAGCTGGCGATAATGGCGCCGAAAACGCCAATCGGCCCAAAAATCCAGATAAACTCGAAGAAACGGGCTATGTCGCCGATATTGGTCAGCAGCAGCGTAATAAAGAGAGCAACCAACGCGCCAAGATACACACGTGTCGCAAACTCGACATGGGCTTCTACGGACTGCGGGGTCTTTGCGCTTGGAACACTTGTCATAGCAACAAACTCAATCCGTTCCAGATGATCGGCTAGTGCCGCCCAAGCTCACCACCTTTGAACCGCCATCGGATCAAGAAAATCTGGATTCCACCGAGGACGGCAAAGAAAGACGGGATGAAGATGAGCAGAAATTGCGTGGTGGCGATATCGGCAGGGATACGGTCAACCAGGAACGGATCCAGGAGACCAATGTTCATGAGGCCTAGAACAATAAGAAATTCCACGATGCTAAAGAAAAACTGAAACGCAAAAGGCCAGTCATTATCCCAACGAAAACGCTGAATTTGAATGTACGCGTAATCCAGCCCAAGCCCCACCAATAAAAGCGCAGTCAGAAAGACAAACGGATCGCCGTACCGTCCAATCTCATCTAGGCCAAGATAGCTGGCATAAAGTGCGGTAATCGGAAGTCCGAGAACAACATACAAAAGTATCCTCGTCTGCCAGCGACCGGAAAGCGTTGGTATCATTTTTTCCCCGTCCTACACGCGCTCTACTCTCAATTCGTTTGTCGAATGTCACCTTCTAGGGCGTCACACCCTTGCACCACTTCAACCACTGGCTTGCAGAACGCAGCGGTCCCATCGAACTAACATCGGCCGCCCGGCTTCGTGCCAAATCATCGACGGAACGCAACGCCGAGTATTGCAGCCCAAGGAAACTATCGACAGCGGCGTACGGACCATTCAGCGTCATGACGCCAGCGGCATACGCCCGACCTGATCCATTCCGTAGGCCCTCAACCTCAAAGGTGTTCGCAACCTTCAGGCCGCTTAATCGCTGCTCAGGGCCGCGTCCGCTGGCAGGATTGCGGGCAAGGGAATAGGTATCGATCATGTCCTTGAGCACGGTGTTGGCTTCGAGATCAGCAATAAGTCCGGTGCAATCGATCACGTAATCCGCATCAAGCCGGACCTCCTCTTTGAAACCCTGACTGGACTCCAGTTTGGTCTCGATTCGACCGTCCTTCAGCTTGATGCTTTCAACGTCTCCGAAAAATGCCCGATACCAGCCGCTTTCCTTGCCCTCCCTAAGGATCGCGTCCCAATCGGCCCGGTCGGCTGTCGTCGTCCCACCCCACGTTTTTAAAAGTGCCAACCGTTCGTCGGGCGTAGCCTTTTGCAAGCGCTCGCGTAGGGTGCCGCCCCAGCAGGCTTTAGGCCAGTTGAAGGGTTGATACTCTATGTCATGAGCCGCATACCGTCGCGCCAAGTCATATTTTTTTCCCTCGGCAATACGCGAACGCATAATGTGGAGGACGCGAATGTCCTTGTTCTTGGAGCGCGCTTCATTCACCCGCTGCAAAATACGTGACGCAACGATGCCGCGACCTCGGACCAGAACTATTCCGCCATTCTTTTCCAAGTCACCATAGATGGAATCGTGTTGCTCATACGCGTTTATGACTCGCTGAGAGGTCGGATATTCGCGTTTGAATGTTTGTAGATCGTCAAGATATCGAGACGCGGGGTATCCCATCGCGATATGGATGTAGCGCGCAACAACAAACTTGTTTCGCTGACCACCATCGGCAAATTCAGACGGCACGCGATAGGCAATCGCATACCGTCCATCATCGGTTTTGCGCACCTTGATGACACGGCCTGCAGTCCAAATCTTATCCCATGAAATTCGGCGCGCTTCTTTCTCTATGGACTCAAAAACGTCACCCGCCTGCGGGGTGTAGCTCTCAGCCAACGTTGGCTCGCCAAACACCTGCATGACGTACTTGAAGCCGCTCCAATTTCTTTTCTTCAAGGCCCTCCAAGTCTCACGGCTCGCATACCCGGGAAAGCCCCAAATATTATCAGGCGTCGAGATGGAGTTGGAACGCAATCGTTCATGCCGCGGAATTTGCGAATACCGGCAAAGCCGTTCATATTTTCCATGCGGCTCCGGGTCGACACCGATCGCCCTGATCTTGCTAGCGGGGACGCCGTAACAGCGCAGATGATCAACCCAAATAAAGCTGCCAAGTCCACCACCTATCGCGGCGTACTCGACCTCATCCACGACATGGCCAGTCGCTTTGAGAGCGCCGACGGACACGGCAACTTGGGAGAACTCAGGCGGTGGAAAATCACCCTGAGACGGTGCCACGCGAACAGATGTTCGCGCAGCCTCAACCGCACTCTCACCTTGGACGACCTCCAGAACGTAGTCGCCTATTTGGACTTTTGCGCCTTTTGGCCAGATCGCCTTCGTTATCTCGATGCCTTCAAGCAATGTTCCGTTGGCGCTTTCAGCATCGGTAATCTCGATCTCATTACCCTTTAGCTCGAGACGTGCATGGAGACGAGACGCCGCCGTATCGGCGATGGCAACGTCACAATCGCTGGCGCGGCCGACTGTGACCGGAGTTGATCCATTGAAGCTCTTGCTTTGACGTGCAGGTCCATGAGGTTCACTTTTAGGATACCAAGTGACTTCAAAGCTCATGGTGGAAATTCCCAGTTTCTAAGCACGGAGCGCAGACTTGCATTGATTTTGGGGAAGACGAGTTTGTGCACAGCATCACGGCAGCGTCACACGGGTAAAACTACCTGACGCCGCCAGATAATGACCACACCAGACGCAATTACCTTCAAAAGGAAGGTCGTTGAGCAAGTGACAAGATGGGTTTCCACAGACAATCTTCTTTTGATCCCGGCCTAACACCTCAAATCGCTCACCGCCGATTTCAACAACATCAGACATGCGCGCCGTCAAAGGCATGTCGCTGACGAGACGTTTGTTCACCGTTACAGGCATCGAAGCATCGTGCCCGTACAGGTCGAAGGTTACGGCAACACCATCGAAGTGAATGCGTCCCACAACGGAATGCTGATTTGATTCCGGCGTGTCCAGCATGACTTTAAGCGCATCGTCTGTCTTTACGATAACGAGCGCATCACCCGGCTCCGCCTCCTGCTCACCACGCACCTGCAATGTAGGGCCGGTTTGTTTGATCAAAGCAGATTTGGTCTCGAGAATTTTAATTTCGTAGTTTTCAATAATAATAATATCGGCGCTGCTTATTGCCTTGTTGCGCCCCTTGACAAAGGTGCCGGAAATCGTCGTCCCGTTCGAACTGCTGTCGATATAAATCAGTCCACTTTCAGCCTCTTCTACCTTTCCGTGAACACGCGAAATCGTCACGTAGCTCGGATCAAGGCGAATACAGCTTGCACTCTGTGGTTGTTTTCCGATCTCAAAAGGCAACTCGCACGCTTGAACGGTTCTTGTGCCTCTCGATCGGTCATAAATTTCGACGTGGAGTGTCCGCCCCATGAACCCTCGCCCGCGTTGCAAAATGGATTGATACTGACATTACTAGCACCAGCTTATCAGTCCGCAAACATTCATTCATTCACGGTGAATAACGCGAAGGCGTGTACTGTCATTCCCTTGAATTGGAAATCGCATTAGGATGATATTTTATGGGGCTGAGGTGTGATTGGGTCTGCGCTACGCAATCCCATTCGGTTGCACAATCTCCGTTATGGGTAGCGACAAGGCGACGTCCGAAATGAGCAACAGACAGGCGCTGGCACACGACACGATTGTCGGCGGTGACTACAAGATCGTACGCGTACTCGGCGCCGGTGGTTTCGGGATCACCTATCTCGCACGCGACACCAAGCTCAACACCGATGTTGCTATCAAGGAATATTTCCCTGCCTCTCTCGCTTACCGCGAAGACGGCTTGACCGTCTCAACCCTCCCCAGCCAGGGTGGTGCTGACTATCAGTGGGGCTTGGAACGATTTCTGGCTGAAGCCCAAACGCTAGCGCGTCTTCGGCACCCCAATATCGTACGCGTTTCCCGGTACTTTAAAGAAAACAACACGGCCTACATGGTGCTCGGTTTTGTCGAGGGTCAAGACCTTGAAGGCTGGCTGAACAATCTTGGCCGCAAACCAACCCAAGCTGAATTAGACAAGATCGTAGGTCCGTTACTCGACGCCCTGACAACCGTTCACAAAGCTGACGTTGTCCATCGTGATATTAAACCCCAGAACATTTACATTAGGGAGAATGATGGAAGCCCCATTCTTCTCGATTTCGGGGCGGCGCGCCAAGCGCTTGGAGAGCATTCTCGCGCCACGGCTGCGTTCGTATCGCCGGGATATTCTCCCCCTGAGTCTCATTTGAATGATCCCTCCGAACAAGGGCCGTGGACTGATATTTATGGCCTCGCAGCGACTCTTTATCGAGCTCTGGTTAGCAAGCCTCCTGCACAAGTCCTAAGCCGGGTTTCTCATGACAATTACGTGCCACTGGCAGCACAACTAGATAACGCGAGCGAGTACCGCGCTGAATTTCTCAGCGGCGTAGATACCGGCATGCGCGTTAAACGCGAGGAGCGCCCCAAATCGGTCGCGGCCTGGAAGGAGCTGTTGTTCAGCGCGAATGCAGATCAGGCCACGGTGCTAAAAAGTAGTCCTGCAACGGTATTAAACACGCCGTCACGAGCGGATGCGGCCGCGACAGTTGTGCGTAGGACTCCGTCAGATAGCACCGGAGCTACTACTGTCGGCGCACCACCCTCTGGCTCCGGCAGTTCCACAAAAAAATGGGCTATCGCGGCTTCCCTCGTGCTTGTGGCAGGAATCATCTTGTACCAAGTCTACTCCAGCTTCGAGAGTTCACCAGCACCATCGCGCCAACAACTGGCGGAACGCTTCCAACAACCTAACAGCACCCCGCCGATGCCGCAGTTCGACAATGATACGAACGCTCAGCAGGCGACCGCGGCCAATTCCCTTCTTCGGATGGCAGCGTTTGCGTGGATTGCCAACGGACGACAGAATGGATTTTGGACGGGCGGGGTTAACGGCTCAAACGGTACCGGGCTCAATATCGGCTGCGGGCCGGGAACAGATCAACGACGCGACAGCTTCGTAGAACTCGATTTCATTCCCACCGGCAACAACCCCATAACCGGACGACATCAAGTCAACGTTCAAATCGGAAACTATTCCGGTGGAGCAGAGCTTGATTTTGTTCAGGAGGGTAGCGTCTCACACGGCCGCGTGCAGGCGAGCGAGACTGATCAAGATGCGGGTCAATTTCTGAACTTCTTGCATGAAGTTTTCAGTGGCCAGACGATGACCTTGCAAATCCCGGATTTCAATTATCAAGAAACGTTCAATCTCGCCGGCGCGGAAGAGGCGCTTAGACCCTGTTTCGGAGGCTCCATCCAACGCCCTTGGGAGCCACAACCTCAATCCAACGGCGTGCGTGGTGCAACAGTACGTAATGCGCAGGGCGGTCGCTTTACGGTTCGCTGCGACGCGGCAACCGGATCTCGAGGGAACGCGGTCATTGCTTTCTCCGCGCAATCTCCGGTGCAAGTCCAGTCTGGCCAGAACGGAACTGTCACGCTGGCTGTGGACAGCCAAACCGTGAACTTAAATTTCACGCTCAACAGCAAACCTGATGTGGTAAGTGGATTTTTATTCCATGTGAACCAGAGTCCAGCTGACTTACAGGCACTCAATGATTTCGTGGCTCTATTAAGTAGTGGCAATCAACTCCAGCTATCCAGCAACCAGCTTCGAATCAACGAAACCTTTTCACTGACGGGATCCAGCCGGGCATTATCAGGTTGCGGCGGGCTCTGAGCTTATGATTTCATAGCCGAGTTTCTCAAAGCCCGACCAAGTTTGCCTCGGGTGCGTAGCGTTGTGTTCCAGCTCACACCAACGGGATTGAGAATGACAAGAAATTCTCCCGACGAGGCGCAAAACACATCAGCAAAAGATCTTGGTCCAACGCTCGTGGTCTCCCGGGCTGGCGGCACTGATCAAGACACCCAGGTTCCGCTCAAAGCCGGCACGATCCTATGCGACGATTATAGGATTCAATCCGTTCTTTTGCGGGATGACGCGAGCATTACCTACGAAGCCGATGACCTTCAACTTGGGGTTCCGGTTACCATCAAGGAGTATTTTCCCTCGGATGTCGCTCAACGCGACGGGGGCACGCAAGATATCGTCTTTGAAACTCACGGCACCCCGGAACATCAGTCGGCGTTGGATCGCTTTGTGCGGGAAGCACAAACGCTGGTGCGGTTGCACCACGCCAATGTTGTTCGCGCACATCGCGTGTTTGAAGCAAACGGTTCAGCCTATATCGTCCTAGACTATGAAGACAGCAAATCTCTCCAGCAATGGTCCGACGAACTAGGACGCAAACCATCTCAGACTGAACTCGACCGCATCGTCGGCCCCGTGCTCGATGCTCTTGCTGCAATTCACGCAGCGAGCGTCCTGCACCGTGATATTTGCCCAGACAACATATTGATCCGCGCATCGGGCACGCCTGTTATCACAGGTTTCGGATCGGCACGTATCGAGGAGGGAACCCCCTCAAATGTCAAAAGCATTGTCATCGCCTCCGATTTCACTGCCCCAGAAGTCATGACGATTGATCATGCTAAGCAAGGTCCCGCCACAGATATCTACGGACTGGCCGCAACACTGTATTATCTTGTGACAGGCAAACGGCCCATCAGTGGTGGCGCGCGTCTCATCAAGGACGGTCTTACCCCCGCGTCACTATTGGCGGGATCGGGTTACAGAGAAGAATTCCTCACCGCCTTGGACGCCGCTTTGTCCGTCGCCGTGCAAGCGCGGCCACAATCAATTGCGGCGTGGGAAGGCATCCGCGGGAGAGTAGACGACGCTCCGCCGATAGTCGGCGCAACGGTCTTGCATGAGCCGGTAAATTCCGAAGCGCAACGAACCCAGCCCCGAACCGCGTTCGCCAATGTGGCGACCCAAGTCGCAACGCAGCTGGAAAAATTGCCTGACCCGGAAAACCTTGGCTCCTCCGCCGAAAAACTCTTCCAGCCCGTCGCCTTAGCGAGCGCGTTTACGGGGCTCGCGCTGTACGCGATTGGCACAGGTTTTGGAGTTGCGGCAATGTTGGAGATTCTGGCGATTGCCATGATGTTTCTTCATGGCTTCCTCCCCATGCATCACTTCTTGAACAGCGAATCCAGTCAGCCTGCGGCCATCCTGGAAAATGTGGAAACAGCGACAAAGCGTGGCGCTTGGAGCATTTGCTCCATACTTTTCCTCATGGCTGTTCTGCCTTTGCTTGCCAGCCGTTATCTGCCACAGAACCCCGATGCACCTTTTGAACTTCTGACGCTTATCGTCGGCGTGCCTGCACTGCTTATGATGATGTTTGCCTTGACGTCCACCCCGGCCAAGCCTGGCTTGCGCAGTCGCGTGTTCGGCATCTTCAACATCCTCATCATATTATATGTGCTGTTGCTCTGGGTTCTCTTCCTCGTAGCCACCACGTTGACGACAAACCAACCGTCCACGGTCGGCGCCGTGGGACAATTCAACCGGTATATTTATTTTGTAGGGCCCTTAGCGGCCGCCACTCTCGGCATCTACGTATTTCTATGCCGAATGGCTGCGAAGCAACGTTTCCGTCACGGAGCGTGGACCTAGTGGGCACCGTTAGTCATAGCATGCGCAGACATACGTTCTGTGGCGAACGCACGTTGTCGCTCGACGACAACGCACTCTCGATCTCCGGTGATGGCGAAACGCATCTTATTTCCTATCAAGATATTCAGAGCATCAAGGTTGCCTATCACGGCTTTGGTTCAAGTCGGTCGGAGTTCTTATTCGCCACGAAACACCACGGCAAACACAAGGTCACATCGCACCACTACGTAAGTCTCGGTTTGTTCGAAGACCGCAGCAGTACGTTCTACCCATTCCTGTCCGCCCTATGCGAACGCGTCGCGCGCGCCAATCCCTCAGCACGTTTTAAAGAAGGCAGCGTTCTGTATATCGTTATTGCCCTGACCGTGTTTCTGCTAACAGCGGGTGTCACTGGCGTGTTGCTCTATCAAGTTATCTTCTTCGGTTCTGAGGGAACGGACATATCCATACTTTTCGGTATTCTTGGATCAGCTACTGCCGCCTACTTATCCGCGAAAACAATCGTGACGAACCGCGTGCGCAGCTTTGATCCAATGAACGTTCCTTTCGAAGCGATGTAGCGTCACAATTTGGATCGCAACCTTGATCGAGAAACTTTTGAGAGTTGCCGCCATTGGCATGTTTGTCGTGACTGCCGGCCCGATACTGCTCGTCGGTGGCTTATTCGCGTGGAAGCTCATCTCCTCCGACGACTATGAGCGCACCTTTAACGCTCCGCACCAAGATTGGAGCATCAGGCTTGAAGAGGACTGTCTCATCGGCCCGTGCCACAAATACGGACATCTCATTGTCCCTAATGGATTTTTGTCCACTCAAACGCTGCAGTGTGAGCTTCCTCAATTAGATACCTCCCGAATTATTTTCCGCGAAATTCAAGACGTTCATTGGTCGGAGGACGACACAAAGTTCTCGTGGACATCGGCTGACCCCGCAAACGACGGCAGGCTGGACATTGCTAAGCAGTGTTACGACACCGCTGTACATGATGATAGGTCCAAGCAAATCAGCATTCGATTCCGTGAAAATTGCGTAACGGGAACCTGCGTCCGCTCCGCACGCTGGGCGAGCTGGCGTGGCGGGTTTGTTTACACGACGCCTTGCAGCGTAACGGCCACGGGGACCTCTCTAGTATTCACACTGCCTGGAGATGTGACGGGCCAGATTGACGTAGAAGTCGATGCCGGTGCGCAGACCGCCGACTGGCGAAGCACGGGCACAGGACAATCCGGTCAGATTGTTTTTGCCAAAGATTGCGATCTAAGTCTCCAAACCAAAAAACCGGTCCCTCCTTAGGACCGACGTCTTTGCAAAGTGCCCGTAAACCAATGCGGCAATTAACCCGTCATGGATATGCCCAACACACTGCGAGCGCTTGCCACGCAATCTGTAATCTGAGAAAAAAACAAACTCGACCGAAGGCGATTTTTGCTGATGTTTTTAAAACTTGTTTGCCACGTTCAACTCATTGCGGCCTTGGCGCTTGGTATATTGTTCACTACCGCGCCATCAAGCCAGGCTGGCGATGATGGAAATAGTGGCCAGAACTATTACGCGGGACTGACCTGTCAGCAGCTCTGGCATGAGCGCAACGCCATTTTTGCCCGCCACGGATATTGCTTCGAAAACCCACGCGCAATTGCTGTCTTCGGTAAAGGCTGCCAGCCCCCCTTTGGCAAGCTTCCGAGCAACCTGCAATCGGTCGTCAATGAGATCAAAGCCTGGGAAAGCAAACGCGGCTGCTGAACCGATCATGTTATCGAATGAGTTCGGTCAATACGCCTACGTTTAACAGCTCCTGCTGCGTCGGGATCAGCAGGTCTGTGCTTGGTGTTGCGACGGCGCGCCGGACGAACTCAGGATCGAAGCCTGCTTCCAGATAATAATCTGAATTTAGACTGTCGTGACGCAGTGTGAAGGCATTCATCAGTCTCGTCATCATCTCGTCCATGAGAATAACCGATGTCGCATGAAAGCCAATTTGCGCTTGCGGCGCCGCGATGCGGCGAACTCCGGCCGCAAACATAATCGTACAGGCGCTGTGACAGAAATCAGCGACCGCTGTTGTCAGCTGCAACGGACGCAGGATGTCGTTTACGCGTCGACCGGCCACAACGTCACCACCCGGACTACGTAACACTACGGTGTTGATGTCAGGATTCTGCGCAAGCGTTTGCTGAAAGTCGGCAACAATCGGCCAGACGACTTGGCCATCAAACAACAACACGTTGTCATTCACACTGAGCTGATAGAGCGGGGTGCCATCCGAGGACGTTCCAATCTCGGTCTCACTGATTTGGCTAAGACCATTGATCCACGTCACCCCAAGCGCCAGCACACCCAATACCAGAAAGATGCACACGACCCATCCGAAGATGCGCGAGATCAGCCACGCTCCGCGCTTGTTTGCTCCGCGCAACGACCGATACAGGCCAACGGCTTGCCATATGCCGAGCACCATCATGCCAAGGAATTCGATCGAAAAAGCGATACGGCGCGCGTCTGGTGCAAGGTCTGCCATAAGCGGAGCAACAACGTTCGCCGCAATCAGCACCCAAATGACATCAATAACCAGGATATTGATGAAGATTGATCGGCCCAGGCTGTATCCGCCTTGCCAATGTCGCACGAAAAGGTTCTTGGAAAATTGCGTCTGGTCCGGCACGGCGCCAGTCTTAGCAGGGTTAATTCTCGTATCGTCGCTCGTGCTCTTAGGCCGCGTTACCATCGTAGCCTGCTCGGCGACCGAGACTTCCAACGCAAATTCACAGGGCCCAACCATTAGAATTTGCCCTGGAGTCCAGGTTGTAGAGGTTATCGTATTGCCATCAAGCTGAGTACCGTTGCTGCTTTGCAGGTCAGTGACCTGCACCCTTCCCTGCGAACAGACTAGTTCTGCATGTCGCCTCGACGCTCGGTCTGAAGCAACGACGATGTCGGCCTCTGACGAACGGCCAATCACAGCCGTTGAACCATTTGTCAGTTCAAAGCGCTGCGGAGCAGCCTGCCCTGCACGTGCAATGACCGTAGCCACAGATCCAATCCTCAATACGAAAGCTCTATCGCCCTACGGCAACGTGCAGGTCTCGATCAGCAGCGTCCACATATCGTCGCCGACGAAAGAAACTTTGCCGCTGTCGCGCATCTGCCGGATGTAGTCCCGACCTGTCGCAGCTGTTGTTGCTCCATCAGCTCGAATCTGGTGCAGGCCAAGCACAAAATAGTAGTGCGCGCGTTGCTCCTCCGTCGTCAGTTTAGGCCCAATATCCTTCACCAGAGTCCGGCCCTCCTCGCCCGCGAACCACAGGAGCATCATGTAGCCGTGCGCTTGAAAATCTGGGCGTTCCGCTGTCAGAAATTGCTTGCCCGCCTTCTTAACCAGATCGCTTTCGCTCAAACTTTTGAGGCTTGGGTTTTCTTCGACGACCTGCTGAAGAATGTCACGGGTTGTACCTATCACGATGTCGTTCGCCACCGCCTTGCACGTCGGCGCAGCTTGCGCAGATGACATAAACACCGCCATGAAGAACAAAAATATCAATGACCGGACAAAAGACATCGCCGTCACCCCTGAAAATATAAAATTTTCCAGAGTATTGTGACGTGTGCCCCATAAATCAAGAAAACATCGGTGAACGGGATTAACGGACCAAGAAACGGGTTTGAATTGCAAGTGTGCGATCTATGAACCTTTAGAAGCCTAGGCAGGATAGCTGAATATCAGTATGCTTAGAGTATCGGCTGACCAAGGCGGAGAATATCTCATGATGACACAACGAATTTGCTCCCTTGTCTGCGCCATGCTGTTTGCTGCCACCGCGACAGCTGCAATTGCCTACGACGGCCTGGAGGCGGACTACGCAACCTGTACGCAAGGTGACGCCAGCACTCAAGCCGAGGCGATGGTTGGGGCATGTAGCCGCCTCATCAAGAATTCGAGTGCGGAGAATGAGCTTGTCGGAATGTTCTACGCATTGCGTGCTACGGTGAATACGGACAAGAGTGCCAACTGCCAAGACGCACGCAAAGCAATATCACTCATCAAGGACCCTGGTCTGCGCGAAAGCGCTCGAGAACTTGAGAAAATCAACTGCTGATCGAGGGTTGGCATTTTCTCAAATCTTCTTCTTGCTTAGCAGGCTTTGCGTAGACCAAGAGCCGGTAGATAGGCCATTTGACAGAACGGATCTCAATGTTCTTGCAGTACAGGATGTGGGAAATTGCACAGCCCGGGATCTGCCTCGTATCGAGCAGCGATCTCAGCTAGTGACACGCTGGAAATTTATGGCAGATCGGATGAACGCCCAAGCTTCATTCGACACCCACCAAAATACTGAATCGGCAGAACCTGCTCTGCATTTAACGCAAAACGCGTCTCAGTCAGCTCGATCTGTTCGATTCGACTGAGATGTGACGTTCGAAATAACCTTCCCTCAATCGGACGTCCGCTGCGATCACAATTCTCCGTCCGAAAAACTCCTTTGCGAGCCGTGCAGGCCGAGGGAAGGCTGACAAACGCCGAACTCGCCGTGCGGGTGAACGTTAGCGCTGCGACCTGCCACAGGCGGACACAGCGTCTGTTCGACGAGGGATTCATCACGGCGGTTCGAGCGCAGCTGGCGCCGGCAATGGTGGGCTTGGGCGCACTCGTGATGGTTGGCGTTGTGCTCGACAGGTCGACTCCTGAGAGTTTCGCGGCCTTCGAGGGAGCTGTGCTCAAGGTGAAAGACATTCTGGACTGCAGCTTGGTGGCGGGAGACTTCGACTACCTGTTGAAAGTCCGTGTGCGAGACATGGAGGACTTCAACAAACTTCATGGACAGATGCTGATCGCTCTTCCCGGTGTCAGACAAACCCGGACCTTCTTCGTCATGAAGGAGGTAAAGGAGAACGCTCTCCTGGCGTTCTGACAGCGCGTTTATCCAGAGCAGCAGCAGCATCACCTCACCAGGACCAGGCTCAATTCGAACGTCAACGGACGCTCCGACGGAGCGGCCCGGCTTCGCCTAGACCGTCGGAACGGTTCCTCCGTCGATGACGTACTCGGTGCCCGTAATTGTCGCCGCACGGTCGGAGGCAAGGAAGGCGACGAGACTTGCGATCTCAGAGGGCTTCGATGGACGGCCGATCGGAATTCCGCCGAGGGACTCCATGATGATCTTCTTGCCACCCTCGACGTCCGTTCCCGCTTCTTTTGCGAGGCGCTTCGCGAGTTCGATAGAAGATTCCGTTTCAATCCAGCCAGGCGAGACCCGAACGACCCGGACACCTTGAGGAGCGACTTCCTTGGACAAGCTTTTGCTGTAGGTGGACAGTGCAGCCTTGGCCGCGGCATAGGCGGTGGTTGCATCCGGCAGGGGAAGTTGCCGCTGAATGGAGGAGACGTGTATTACGGTTCCGCTTCCTTGTGAGATCAGGTGCGGGATAAGTAGTCGGTCTAGCCGAACGGCAGGCAACAGATTTAATTGGAGCTCCTTATTCCATTCGGTATCACTCAGCGCCGCGAAACCTCCTCCCGGAGCCGATGAGCCGCCCAGCATATGCACGATGATATCGACGCCCCCTAGCCGTTCGTGCGTAGCCTGTGCCACCAGTTCGCAGCCCTCCTTCGTGGTGAGGTCGGCGGCGACGAAAAGCTCCTCCGACATTGACTCCGGCCGAGAGCGAGCAGTCGTCAGTACCTTTGCTCCGAGTTCCCGGAAAAGGTTGACGGTCGCGGCCCCCGCTCCTTTTGTGCCGGAGGTGATAAGGGCTCGCTTTCGCTCCAGCGTAACGAACCCGGTCATGCGCCTATCTCCAGATCGACGACCCGATCGCCTTCAATCCGAAACGCGAATTTGAGCGTCGCAGGGCTTCCCGGGAATTGGCCTATCACCCTTGCGTGAACTTCGGTGACATCATTTTTCCGGTCCATATTTATCGGTTCGGCCGTGTGCTGATATTTCGCCTTTGCATGCCGCCACCACGCGACAATGGCTTTGTGGCCGGCATAAAGCTGGCCTTCATCTCTCACAACCGCATCCGGTGCGAAGGCCTGAATCAGGCTCTCGCCGTCGTGGGCTTTGTCCGCGTCGAAGTAGGCTTGGATCGCTCGAGGTAAATGCACGCCGCTGCTCCTTTCGTTCGATGACCGTCTCTGTCCCATTCAATCTAAGTGTAGACCTTCATTTCGAATAGCGGGACAAATGCGGATGAGGCATTGCGGAGAGCAGGACAATGTATCGACCTGGGCTGAACGACCTTGACGCGGTCATCGCCATTGCGCGCAGGGGCTCGTTTCGCTCCGCCGCGTTGGAACTCGGCATGTCGACGACCGCGCTGAGCAACGCTATCGCCAAGTTGGAGGCGAGCATTGGGGTTCGCCTGTTCAATCGCACGACGCGCAGCGTTTCGCTGACCGACGCCGGCCGGCTGTTCGTCGAACAGGTGAGCCCGGCGCTGCAGGCCATCCACGGCGCCATGGAAACAGTGCGCTCGCAGCAGACAACGCCCTCGGGGACGCTCCGCATCAACGCGTTCGCCACGGCGGCGCGCGAGATCCTTTCGCCACTGGTGCTCGAATATCTTCGCCGCTATCCGGAGGTACATATCGACATCGTCACGGAAGGCCGATTGATTGACATCGTGGCCGAAGGGTTCGATCTCGGCGTTCGGATGGCCGGCCTTATACCCACCGACATGATCTCGGTATCGCTGGGACGTCCACAGAGATACGCCGTCGTCGGTTCGCCGGACTATTTCGAGAGGCATGCCATACCGCGCGTTCCTCCGGACCTACTCAATCACCGTTGTATTCGTGTCCGCCTGCCCAACGGCGCCCTATATCGTTGGCAATTCGCGAAAGGCGGACAGACCGCGCAGATCGATGTCGGCGGACCGATTACTTTGGATGAGGTGGCTGTAGCGCGGACCGCGGTGCTGGAAGGCATTGGTCTCGGCTTTTTTCTGGAACAGGACGTGCGCGCCGACATAGAGGCAGGACGCCTCGTCCGTGTGTTGGAGGATTGGACGGAGCCCTTTGACGGGCTCTGCCTTTATTATCCGGGACGCCGCAATCCTTCGGCAGCCTTCAAGGCCTTCGTCGACTTGGCCCGCGAACTTAGCGCCAACTCGAGATCGTGACCGGCTCGGCTCGCACGTGCCGGGATCACTTGTTTCGCGGATCGTCTTCCGGGTTCACGTAAATCAGGTCGAATGGACCGATGGCTGTAACCTGGATGATCGTCTCCTGCTCTTCGGACCACACGTAGTGTGGGTGATCGGCGGGCAATAGCAGGAGGGAGCCTGGGCCGAGCAACTTGCCCTTTGACTTTTCAACTGTATTTCCCATGCCGCTTCCCATGGTGCCGCTAAGCACGGTCACAGATTCGAAAACGGGATGAATGTGCGGTGGCACGAGGTAATTCGGGGCATCTTCAGGCGCAGAATGAACATTCCGGGTTTCGACGGATCGCCGTACACCACCACAGTTTGCGCGCCTTTTGGGAAGGCCGGATTGTCCTCGAATTTCATGTCGGCCGGAACCAGTTCTTTTGCGGCGTGCGCAGTGTTCTCGGCGTAGGCTGGACCTGCGAGTGCGATCAGAATGGCTGCGACTAGGCGCTTATTATGTTGGCTCCTTGTTTGTTCAATTTGGGGTGATGCTTTGCGTGAGTTGAGCCGAGCAGCGGACGTTCGAGTCTTTCGGTAGGGCGTTCGACGCGCCCGCCCAACCGCCGAAGAAGGAAACCGACGAATTCCCGCACTTTTGTGCCTATGCCGGCATCTGGGATCGAACACCGCAGGACGTTCGGACGATTACGCTGCGCGTGGACGCCAGTTCGCTGGAGGTCCACGAAATCAAGGCGGTCAAATTCACGACGAGAAACAACAAGGTCCGAAGTCATCGAACGCAGCGTGTGCTCGACGAAAGCGATGACTTCTGATGAACGGCGTCGTCCCTTTTCGCTTCTGTGCGCCAGCGACCTGCGCATCGCAGTCTATGCCGCAATCGAGATAGCGGAGGAGATCGACTTCTCTCGACCGGTTCACCTCCACAAGCGGAGCTGGTCGGTGATCATTCACGAGGCCCTGACCGCAGAGAACGAAATGACTGCTATTGGGACGAACCCGCCGAAGCGGCGATGTCAGCGACCGGGCCAAAAGCTGTCGCCGCAGTTTGTTCAGCTCATTGCGAAAGCAGGCGAACTCGCACTTGGCGTTATTCGCCTGAGTTAGCAAAAGTTAATCATGGAGCTGACTTTTGACGCACGATCACGATTGAATTCGCGCAAGTTTTAAAAACGACGCTAGACTGACGCGCTCACCATATTTCCTTTAGACCGAGGGGTCGAAATGAAACGCAATATTATTTTTGTCTTGATTTCAGCGTCTGTGATTGCTCTGGCGCCAGCGGCTTGGGCGGACAAACCGACTCCAGGTTATAATTACAAGATCCCCGACAAAATCATGACTCCCGACACCGTGGAAACCCGGCTCGGCACGCTGAAGTTCTTCGATGGCATGCCGGACAAAGAGACGGTTGACACGCTCTATGACGGGCTCGATATCATCCGGGGCGTTGAAACTTTCCTGAACGGTATCCCGGCCACATCCATTGAGGGACTCCGGCTCGGGTTCATCGACGCCGGCGCAGATGCCTCCCATAAAGTTATCGTCATGGACAAGCTGCTAGATTCAGCGCCACTGTTCCTAACGGGCAATACGGATACGGTTTACGCCATGACCGCGCTCGACCTAAAGCGCGACGGCCCTACAGTGATCGAAGTCCCGCCCGGATCCGGTCCCGGCACTGTTGACGATGCCTATTTCCGCTTCGTGATTGACATGGGAATCCCCGGTCCTGATCGCGGTAAGGGCGGCAAATACCTGATCCTTCCTCCCGACTACAAGGGCGATCTCGCCCCCCCGGAGGGCGGCGCGGAAGCTGAGGTCGACGGCGAGAAATACTTCGTCGCCAAGTCCACAAGTTACGTGAACCTGCTTATTCTGCGTGGATTTCTTGTGGATGGAAAGCCCGACGCGGCCACCGCAATGTTCAAATCAGGCCTGAAGGTCTATCCGCTGGCAAAGCGCAACGCCCCGCCGCCGATGGAGTTCATCAATGGATCGGGCAAACCCTTCAACACGATTCATGCCAACAATTTTGAGTTCTACGACGAGCTTCATACGGTCATCGAGCGCGAGCCCGTCGAAATGCTTGAGCCGGAGCTGCGCGGTATTTTCGCCTCGATCGGTATCGAGAAGGGCAAGGCCTTCGCGCCCAACGCGCGCATGAAGCAGCTTCTGACCGAGGCAGTGGCAATCGGCAATGCCATGGCGCGGGCCATCGTGTTCCGGCCGAGGCTCGAGGGCTTCGCCTATTACCCTGGCAGCGCCTGGGGCACTGGCTTCGTTGGCGGCAACTACCAGTGGCTCAAGGACGGCGGTACGGGCGGACGTAATCTCGATGCCCGCACCATGTTCTTCTACCAGGCGACAGTGAATACGCCGGCGATGGTGTTGAAGATGGTCGGCAAGGGCTCCCAGTATGCCATTGCGACCGTGGATAAACATGGCGAGTATTTGGACGGCTCCAAAGCCTACAAGCTGCATATCCCGGCAAACGCGCCAGCCAAGGACTTCTGGTCTGTGGTGGTCTATGATCCCCAAACCCGCTCAGAATTGCAAACAGGCCAGCCATTCCCAAGCAAGAATAACAAGCGTGACAAGCTGATGATGAACGAGGATGGGTCCGTCGATCTCCACTTCGCGCCAGAGGCACCCAAGGGCAAGGAGTCGAACTGGATACAAACCGTTGCAGGAAAGGGATGGTACCCGATCCTTCGCCTTTACGGCCCACTTCAGCCCTGGTTTGATAAAACTTGGCGTCCCAGCGAGATCGAGCCAATTAAGTAAACGAAAAGCCGCGTTTTGACGCCCCGTGGCGTGAGGGGTGGAGGTCAGTGTTCTGCGCAGCAGAATTGTTCGCTTTGGGTCATCGGCGACAGTTCGCTGACGCTGTTGGATGTCCGGTCTTCACCTGAAACCGGACATGGATCGGCGATTGCCTCCACGCGCGATCTCGGTAACAGCGATGTCAGCAATTGGGACAAATTGCTCATCGCGTTCCTGCGCACGGTGCCCGACGCGCACCGTTCCCTTTTCCAACGCAAACCCTCGGGCGGCAACGCCGCGAGGCCGTCGGCGCACAAATGCGCTACAGTCGGACGCGACCGCCGCAACGGAGCCGACCCGTGACCCAATTCGCAACGTCCGCACCCCCGCCGCGCCCTCCCTCCCTCATCAGCGCGGCGAGCGTGTTCGCGCTGGTCGGACCTGCCACAGGGCCCTTCCTGTTCGCCCTCTTTCTCGCCATCGCCGGATTATGGAACATCGGGCCTGCCTCGCTCGTGGTGGGCGCGGGCTATTTCATCTGGTTCCTGCCGTTCTTCTACGTCCCGCTCGCAGTGCCGTTCGGGTTGACTGGCATCGCCTACGCACGCGCGGCCCGGCGCTTAGCGCGCCCGTCGCTGCTGGTGGCGCTCATCGCCGGCGCCGTCGTGTTCGTCGGCTGTATCGCCTTGCTCTATTTTGCCGGGTGGCTCACCGCCGTTGCCGGATACGAGCTGCGGAACACGGACGAGGATATTTACGCTCTGCCCACGGCCTTCTCCAATCTCGGCGTCCTCACCGGCGTAATGGCGATCGGCGTCGTCCCGTCGTGGTGGCTGACGCGCGATCGCAGCACGCGGACGATGTGGATCTGACGAGCTGCGACGCGGCGCGTTTGCGTGCTAGATGCGTTCGTCCCGCGTGCTGCCCCGCCCACCTTCTCAGCACCTCGGAAGACAGCTCGAAGCGGGGTGACGCTTCGAACGTCTGCTCCGGGTCATAAGCCCGCAAAAAGGTATCGGCGAATTCGGACGGTCTCAGCCACATAGCCGACGTGGTCGTGATGAGCTCAACCGTGCCGGCCGCACGTCGGCCGACTTCCGCTTTTGGGACCGAGCGCCTGCGCTCCCCTTCGCTGGTTGCTGAATGTCGCAATGATCCGATAGCTTCCTTCGACCGGCCGACACTAAGGGCCAAAAGCGGACGCGCCACGAGCATATTCGTCCGCATGCACGAAATCGCAGAGGCAGCCCCACTGTGGCGCGCCCAACACTATGCAACGTTGGAAGTTTCTCCCTGATTGCCAAAGCCAGGTTCCCCTGCTTAGCTTGCTCGCCTTGGGGGGACCTTCTGTGCGCAGACGCACGACCGTTAACGTGATCTTGCTGCTGGTGCTGGCTGTTCGCAGCCTGTTGCCGGCTGGGTTCATGCTGGAGGCTTCAAACGCCTCGGCAGGATCGTTCGAGATCGTTATCTGTACGAGCACAGGGGCGAAGCTCCTGACCGTCGATGCCGATGGCAAGCCGTCTAAGACAGAGCCGCAACACGACGGCAAGGGGCTTTGCCCGTTCGCTGCCTCAGGTGCTGCTGCTCTCGTATCGGCCGAGCCCCAATCCCTCGTCCACGAAGCCGAATATGCCGCCGTCACCTACACGACAGCGGTGGCACTCTTTGCCGTGAGACCCAAGCCTGGGGCAGCATCCGCCAGGGGGCCGCCGTCCTCTGCGTTGATCTGATTCAAACTCCTAATCAGTGACCGTGCGTCGCGTTCCCCGAGTGGAAGTGCGCCCGTCGCTCGCTTCAGACTCAATGCGGATTCTTGCCATGTACGTTTTACACTGGCCCCCCATCTCGGCGCGGCCTAATCCTGTTTCCATTCGCGCAGATGTGTTCGGGGTCGTATTCGTTTTCACGCTCTTAGCGGCGGCCTTGCCGTCGCACGCGCAGCAGAACACAGTCGAACTCCCCCCCGTGACTGTCGTCACAACGACGCCCAAGGCTAAAGTTAAGCCCAAGGCCACAACAGCGAAACAAGCTGCACCCTCGATCATGCCGCAGCAGGCAGCAATTGGAGTTCCGGACAATGCAGGTCCGCCGGCTCCTGACACACGCGCCGGCAGCCTCACCGTTCCAGATACCGCCGAAGCAACCGTGGATATCAACCTCACACCCGGCGGCGTCGAGGTCGTGCCCGATACTCAATTCAAGAGCACGCCCGCAAATACGATCAAGGACGCTCTCGGCTGGGTGCCTGGCGTCACTATCCAGCAGAAGTGGGGCCCCGACGCCCGCGTATCGATCCGAGGTTCGGGGCTGACGCGGAACTACGGCAATCGCGGAATTAACGCCTTCATCGACGGCATCCCGATCAACACTTCTGATGGACTGTTCGATCTCTTCGAGGTCGATCCATCGGCCTATCGTTACGTCGAGGTGTTCAAGGGCGCGAATGCCTTGCGCTTCGGTGCCAACTCTCTTGGCGGCGCGATCAACTTCGTGACGCCCACAGGTTATGATTCCGATCTGTTTGGCGTGCGTGTCGACGTCGGCAGCTTCGGGTTCGTGAAGTCCGCCGTAAACTCCGGTGGCGTGTCAGGTCCAGTTGACTATTTCATCAACGTCTCGGCCTACCGCGAGGACGGGTACCGCGAGCATAGTAATCAGGACATGGTGCGCATCAATGCCAACCTTGGCTATCGCCTGTCGGAGAATGCCGAGACGCGCTTTTATGTGAATGCCAATACCTGGGACGGGGAGTTGCCCGGCGAGGTGACGAAGGAGGCAGCGCTGAAATCTCCGAAGGCAGCCAATCCCGAATGGCTACGCTTGGATCAGCAGCGCAACATCGATTCAGTTCGCATCGCGAACAAGACAACGCTGCGCCTTGATGGCACCATGCTGGAGTTCGGTGTTTTCACGCATCAGCGTCACGTGGATCATCCGATCTACGAGTACCTTGATTACGACGTTTCCGATTATGGGGGGTTCTTCCGAGCGACTGATGATCGGATGGTCGGAAGTTTCCGTAACCGTTTCATCATCGGCGCCAACATTCTCAACGGTACCACCGACTACTATCAGTACGTGAACGAGGGGGGTTCGAAAGGTGCGCTGACGACATCTCAAGTATGGGATGCCGAAAACTATTCGGCATACGCCGAGAACAGCTTTTACATATTGCCGAACGTTGCGCTCATTGCCGGGACGCAGTTCATGCATGCCGTCCGGGAGCAGCGAGATCGCTTCTTCGATGATCCTGTCTGGGACACCCAACCCGACGACTCCGGCCGTCGCGAGTTTGATCTGTGGAGCCCGAAATTCGGCGTGCTATGGGATGTCGATCCGGGATGGCAGATATTCGCAAACATCTCGCGAAGTGCCGAAGTGCCAACCTTCGATGTGAACTCGTTCACATCGCCGGCGAACTCGAACGTCGATGCTCAGAGGGCGACAACCTACGAGATTGGCACGCGCGGCCGCAGGCCCGACTTTACGTGGGACCTCGCGCTCTATCGCGCCGAGCTTCGAGACGAGTTGCAGTGTCTGACTACGGCCGCGTGGGCTCCCTGCACCGTTGTCAATGCCGATCGTACAGTGCACCAAGGCATCGAAGCTGGTTTTGGACTAGCCTTTCTCAGGTCGACGTTCGACCTGGAAGATCGCCTCTGGCTTAACGTCGCCTACACCTACAACGATTTCTTTTTCGACAACGACGCGGTGTGGGGCAACAATCGTCTGCCCGGTGTGCCGCCCCACTATCTCCGCGCTGAGGTGCTCTATAAACATCCGAGTGGCTTCTATGCCGGTCCGAACGTTGAATGGATGCCGCAGGAGTTCTATGCGGACAATGCGAACAGCGTGGATGTCGATCCTTACGCACTCTTGAACTTCCGGGTGGGATTTGAGCAAGACAAGGGCTGGTCAGGCTACCTCGAAGGCCGCAACCTCACCGACGAGCGCTACATCGCAACGACGATCACTGCCGGAACCGCCACAGCCGCATCAGAGCTGTTCAACCCAGGCCTCGGCCTCGCGGTCTACGGCGGCATTCAATACAAATGGTGAAAACAATGCGGACTTTGTCTTTCACGCTCGGCTTTCGATTTTCCACGACGCTGTGTGTATACGCGTATATGGCGTTCTTGTGCGCCATCCAATCTCCCGCCCGCGCCGTCAATGACGCGAATGAGATCCGTGCGCTCATCGGCGCGACCTGGGACAAGCCGGACAGCAAGGTCGAGATCGGCCCAGTGGTCATTTCAGGCTCCTATGCCGTCGCGAGCTGGACCCAGGGCGCTCACGGTGGACGTGCGCTTATGCGGCGCGGTGACAAAGGCTGGTCCGTCATGCTTTGCAGTGGCGATCCGCTCAAGGAATCCCGGTGGCTGGCGGAGGCTGGAGTTCCTTTGAGCGACGCCGAGCGGATCGCCAAAGATCTTGCTTCGGCCGAGGCGCTGATCCCTGCCGATCGGCGCGAAAAATTCTCACTCTTTGAGGGGGTGGTTTCAATGACTGGCGGACATCATTCTCCCTAACTCAAGTTCTCCTTCGGGTCAGACTCGACAGGCGTTAACCGTCACGCGGAAGATCTGGTCCGAAACCGGTCGTGATATCAGCAAGTAAGGTCCTCCAAAGTGCATACTCGTCTGTCTCTTAAACAAGGAGACAGATCATGGAAGACGCCACCACTATCCCCACCGTGGTTGAACCAGCTGCTAAGCCGAGCCGCGTGCCCTGGAACAGCCTCATCACGGGATTCGTCCTCGACGAGAGACTTTTCCGAGACGGAAGCCGCAGCAGCGACTTGGACTTCATCCTGGTTCATCTCGACTTCCATCCTTTGCTCAGCCGGCTACACGGTGATGCTAGTATGGAAGATCTGAATTGGTCTGCGATACGGTGAGAATTGACTGCCTAGGAGCTATATTCCCCCCGCCTGTCGGCTACGTCGGTATTGAGTAAGCCAGTCCTTGATGGTTTCGTCGGGCAGATGGCGGGGTTCAGCGTCTGAAGGTAAAACCACTAGAAACACGCGGAGGAAGCGGTGAAATCGACCGGATCGATCGATTGGAGGCGGCTCGCCAGTTACTTCGCGCCATATGTCGGCGATGATGAAAACAAGATCCTTATCCTGAGGTCTGCCGAGTGCCCCGCGTCTTACCGTGATGTCCTCTAATGTCGTTTCAATGCGTTCAAAATCGTCAATCCAGCTGTCTAGCTCGTCCAGCTTGTCCTCCACGCTACTCAGCAAACGTGCCTCCCTTACCTCTTCCAAAACCCCTTTTAGTTGCAATGCGTGATGACGGAGAAGCGGCAAGAGTTTTATGCCGGCCTTCCGTCTTTGCTGCCAGTAGTGATGGATATCGCCGCCTGCGTATCGGCGCGCGGCCACCCACACGGCGAGCCGCTCCAACAACAGCGTGATTCTCGTAATTTTGTAGGGGGCGCTCTGCTTGTTCAACTCTCTGATGACGTCGACCGAAAGCCGTGCCCTGAGTTCGTGCTCGGATGCCGTGACGCTTTCGAAGAAATCAGCTTTCGTCCCGTGGACCAGATATGGGCCACGGCGGTTCCACCTATTTCATTGATTTAATGGTCGGAGCGGGGAGATTTGAACTCCCGACCCCCAGTCCCCCAGACTGGTGCGCTAACCAGGCTGCGCTACGCTCCGTATTCAGCTGTTCGTAAGCGAGGTATTTGACCTCGGATCAGCTTGTGTCGCTAATTTCACGTTGAGCATATCAGGCGAGTGAAGTCTTCAAAAACGCTTGTTAGGGGAAACAAGCAACTGCCTTGTGCGAACGCTCACCGCGCCTGCCCACACGGTTCGATAACCGTGCCATGGGCTGGCTAAAATAGCGAGAGCGACTGCTAGCGCGAAACGGTTCGGCTTTCAAGGTTGTTCGACGCGTCCAGCGCGATTTGAGGCGACAAAAAAGAGGCCGCCTGAGTTGGAGCTTCGTTCTGAAGCTCAACCAACGGCGGCCTAACCCTATATCGTCGCAGAGACAATGCGGGGGTGCGACGCATCTTTTTCTGGTTAAAGGAGGTTAACCGGGATAGGGGTGCGCCTCTTGCAAGCACATTCAATCTAGCTGCGCCCGTGGATTTCCAGCGATGGGATATCTTCCCGATATGTCGGGAACTTCCTCACGATTTTGAGCCAAGAGATTTGGTTAGCTGCATTTACCGTGTGCGGTTTTCTACCGATATCCTAATAAGATCGGCGGTGCGATCGAGACCTAATTTTTCTTTCAGGCGGCTACAGGCATTCGCGACCGTCTTGTAGGCAATTCCAAACGTGCTCGCGATCTCCGACAAGCTCTTACCTTCGCCAAGCAGACGAAGAATTTCAGTTTCCCGGTTCGTTAGCTGTTGCATGGGATCGGTTTGATCGATGGCCGTAAAGGCTAGCTCCTTGGCCAGCTCCTGCTCGACGTATTTCTCCCCCGCCGCAACCTTCTTGATGGCTGTCACGAGTTCATCGATGGATGCACTCTTGCTCACGTAGGCCGAAGCGCCCGCGCGCAATGCCCGCATGGCGTAATGCGGGTCGGAATACATCGAGAACATGACGACCGCCGCCGAATGCCCCTCAGCCTTGATCCTCTGAAGCAACTCCAATCCGCTGCTACCACCGAGATTGATGTCGAGAACAACGACGTCAGGTTCCTCCGTGCGCAGAACGGCAAGGGCGTCAGCCGACGTTTCGGCTTCGAAAGTCACAACATCCGGAATTTGAGAAATAAGGCGCGTCACACCCTGCCGAACGACGGCATGATCATCGACGATGAGAACCTTCATACCGATGTTCCTGCTTCCATGCTTTTGCTATCTGACAGATACTCGGCGCCGTCGAGCGGCAAAATTGCTTTGACGCGTACACCATGCTCATCTTTGCGATCGATGACCTCAAGTGTCCCTCCGAGCAAGGCTGCACGTTCCTGCATTCCTATGATGCCATAACCGCTCGTCAATGTTGGCGCTAGTCCTATACCGTCGTCAATGATCTCAACACTGAGCAAATTTCCCGATTCAATGTCTATCGAAATATCTATCCCACGGGGGCTCGCGTGACGGATGGCATTTGCAATCCCTTCCCGGACAATATTTTGAATTGCCGCGTCCATCCGCACCCCGAAACTGCGCGGTGGAACATTCACGCTAAAGGCGATGTCGGGGTGACGTTTTTTCCAGAAGGCGACAAGATTCTCGATGGAGTTTGCCAGCCCCAGCGCGTGTAGTCCTGAGGGTCTCAGTTGCCCGAGGATGCCCTTGACGTTGCGCTTCATCTTCAGGACCGCATCGAGAATAGCCGCCGCACGTTTCTCCACATCCGGATCCCTGCTTGTCTCTTCCTGCTGTCGCAAAGCGGTTGCATCAACGTCGACTGACAAAAGCAGCGGGCTCATTTCGTCATGAAGAGCTCGCGCCAATTCTGCGCGCTCTTCTTCCTGGACGGTTTCAAGTTGTTCGCGCAGCCGCCTGTTGCGGTGCTCCATCTCGCTTAGTCGTTCGCTCATAGCGTTGAAGCCACTGCCCAGTTCGACCAATTCGCGCGGCCCGCCGATATCGACCCGACGGTCATAGCGACCAGCGCCGATTTCGGCGAACGCGCCTGTGAGATCATTGAGCGGCCGTAATGCCCGGCCCAGGGCAACCCATAAAATCAGAAGCACGACGCCGCAGAACGCAGTCAAGATCAACAGGTACAGCTTCGCGTCGCTCCAGACCTCCGCCACTTCGTTGTGAGAATCTGTTTCAAGAACGACGGTTCCGAATTTATGAAAGGCGTCTGGCAATTCGAGACGCACTACTTTGGGTTTGCCCGCGAGAAGCTCATAAAGCCATTCGGGGACGGCAGCTGATGGCGGCTGCAGAATTGACTGCCGGATAACGACGTTATCTGGATCGCGCAACGACGCTCGCAAATGCCGGTCATCGTCGAAATCAGCGACAGTCAGTTCAAGCCGACGTCGTGTGGCGGAAATCTCATCGACATCGTCAAGAGCATTGTGAGCAATGCGGCTCCCCACGACTATCGCTGCGCGCATCTCCGCTTCAATCCTCTGGACAGCATGCCAGTAGATTAAAACACCGCCCAAAATTAACGTGACGATCAATGCAAGCGTGATCGTACGGATTAGTTGAAGGCTTAGCGACTTCGGCGTTGGTGCTTGTTTAGCCATCCAAAGGAGTTTGGTCCAACCATGCGCGGAACTGTGTCAGTCCGCACACCTTAGTCTATCAGCGGCCCAAAGTGTGAATGGCTAATTTGTCGAAACCGTTTTGAGTGCCTTCAAGCTTGACGCCGTGCGCGGCGCGCCGGGGCCGGCTTTGCGGCATTCTCATTTGCGCTCTCTGGCGACTGGCTTAGCAGGGCGCGGCAGGCTTTTAACTCTGCGATGGCCTGTTCAACGGCTTTCGCGGCACCGGGTGGCATCGCGATAGGTTCAATGCCCCGCGCCTTACCGGCAGACGTCGCGACTTTAGCGGTAGCCGATCCGCGCGCAGCCACGCGCCCTTTCGCAGTTTTCCCGCGCGGCACAGTTTCATCTGACTTTATCGCAGTTCCTTCGGGCGCGGCCTTTACGGCATCGACCCCCTTCTCGCGCAAGATCTTCTGCACGCCTTTAATTGTGTAGGCCTCAGCATGAAGCAAATGGCGAATTCCACTAAGAAGCTCAAGATCTTCGGGACGATAGTAGCGTCGTCCACCACCACGCTTCATCGGCTTGATCTGGGGAAACTTCAATTCCCAGAAGCGGAGCACGTGCTTCGGCACATCGAGTTCATCCGATACTTCACTGATGGTACGGAATGCCTGTGCGGTCTTGCTCATTGTCTTACCCCGCTTGTTGGGTCAATCCACCGGGATTGCCCTAAGCTAAGGAGTTGCGATTTCCGTCAATTCGCTCGCTGATACGTCGTTAGCGGCTCTTGGCGCGTGAACTGGCCCTCATTTCACGCCGACGTCATGTAGCTTCAGAATCCGCCGCCTGTATGGCTTCAATCGGCGCGAACCCAGACACAAATCATGCAACCCCTTTACTCAATGTAGTGAAGGAATTTTCGCCCAATATTAATAAGACGGATATGGCTGGCTTGCGCTTTTGCACTGCTGAGCAGTGTCAATTGTCCAGTCAGCAAGGGTGTGTGTCTTTACGGAAACGCCCGGCTAGGTTGCCGTTTGGCTCTTTATGTGACTAGCGTACGGACGTCGCGTAAGCAGGTATCTGCGCGTTTTCATAAGAAAAGCCCGGATCTCATGCCATCCGGGCTTTAACAAGCTCGCAAATGCTTCGGGTTACTCCGCCGCGCGGCGCCGCCCCTTTTGACCGCCATTGATACGGTCCTTCATGATATTGCTGGGCCGGAATATCAAAACTCTACGCGGGGTGATCGGGACTTCTTCACCCGTCTTTGGGTTCCGCCCGACCCGTTCGCCTTTCTGGCGAATTCCAAAAGATCCAAACGATGATAATTTTACTGGCTCACCATCAGCCAAACAATTCGAGATCTCGCTCAGAACAAGTTCAACAAGTTCCTGAGATTCGTTTCTAGGTAAACCTACATTGCGCACAACGGCTTCCGCCAGATCGGCGCGCGTCAATGTCTTACCTCCCATACTGTCCTGCCTCCCCACTGCAACGGAGATTAATAATGCTAGTGGGGTTGTCAGCATCGGTCAACGAGATACTGTAACAAGCCGCTGAAATTGCGGACGATTTCTTGTTCCCCGGCGAGATATGGCAAATGGCGTGTTAGCAAAGCCACAGAATGCTTTAGCGCAGGGCGTGCTACCAGCGCACGAGGATGGCGCCCCAAGTGAAGCCACCGCCCATGGCTTCCAGCAATACAAGCTTGTTTTCTCCGAGCAAATGGTGCTCGAAGGCATGGTTCAGAGCTAGGGGTATCGATGCTGCTGATGTGTTGCCATGGCGATCGAGGGTCATGACGATCCTCTCAGGTGGAACGTTTAGCTTCTTGGCAATGCCATCCAAGATTCGCTTGTTGGCCTGATGCGGAACGAACAAATCAATTTCGTCGCTCGCATAGCCAGCCTGCAGAAGTGTCTCTTCGATTACTCCAGATATTTTCTGGATCGCGTGTCGAAATACTTCGCGGCCGTTCATACGCAAATGGCCAACCGTGCCCGTGGAGCCCGGCCCGCCATCGACGTAGAGAAGATCCTCAAACCGGCCATCGGAGCGGATGCGCGTTGAGAGGATACCGCGATCATTGCGATCACCGTGCTGTGGCAGAGCTTCAAGCACGACGGCTCCGGCTCCATCGCCAAATAAAACGCAGGTGCTTCGGTCTTCCCAATCGAGAATACGAGAGAATGTCTCCGCGCCAATAACCAGCGCGCGGCGGGATTGACCTGCCTTGAGGAAATTGTCTGCAATACTCATGGCATAAATGAAGCCAGAGCAGACGGCCTGAACGTCAAAAGCGGCGCCCTTGGTGATGCCCAGCGCGGCCTGTATGCGTACCGCTGTCGAGGGAAACGTGCGATCCGGCGTCGCGGTGGCACAAATCACGAGATCGATGTCGACGGGATCGATTGCGGAGCGCACGAGAGCCTGGCGCGCGGCTGCCAATCCCAAATCGGACGTTGTCTCGTCTTTCGCTGCGATGTGGCGCTGACGTATTCCTGAGCGTTCGACGATCCATTCGTCGCTGGTATCAATACGTTCGGCGAGTTCAGCGTTGGTCACTACGCGGCTCGGGACATAGGCACCGACGCCACGGACGATCGACCGGATTACTGCCACAGGATTCCTCTACGCCTTATTGTTGGGGCACGTGCCGCTCGTCTCAGCGACTGCGCAAACGTCTTTCCGCACCGTGCCTGATTGTTTCCCTTTATCCGGCAATGGACTCACCAATTCTACGGTGAAATGCCTCAAGGTCAGCGGCCAGTCGTTCGATCAAGCCGCTCCCCGCCATCTCGTAGCCAAGATCGATGGCGCTGGCAAAGCCCAGTGCATCGGTCCCTCCATGACTCTTGATGGTGATGCCGTTCAGCCCGAGGAAGGTTCCGCCGTTAACTCTGCGGGGATCCATTCGCTCGCGCAAAATTTTAAAGCCGCCTCTCGCAAGTAGCGCGCCGAGGCGGGAAGTCCAAGTCCGACGCATCGCATCACGGAGATATTGGCCCATCTGACGCGCCGTACCTTCTGCCGTCTTCAGCGCGATATTTCCGGCAAACCCCTCCACGACGACAATATCGACGATACCCTGGCCGATCTGATCGCCTTCTACAAAGCCATGGTAGCGGAAAGGCAGCCCTTCCGTCTCCTTAAGCCAAGCATGAGCTTTCTTAACCTCGTCCATTCCTTTGACCTCCTCAACACCGACGTTGAGCAGGCCGACGCTGGGGCGTTCAATCTGGAACAGAGCGCGCGCCATAGCTGCGCCCATGACGGCAAAATCAGAAAGTTGGCGCGCATCCGCTCCGATGTTCGCTCCGACGTCCAGCACAATGCATTCGGATTTCACGGTCGGCCATAATGCCGCAATCGCCGGGCGTTCAATCGCTGCCATCGGTCTGAGAATGAGCTTGGACATCGCCATAAGCGCGCCTGTATTCCCTGCAGACACGACGACGTGAGCCTCACCGTTGGCCACTGCGTCGATCGACAGCCACATGCTTGAGCCTTTACCGCGGCGCAGGGCCTGGCTCGGCTTGTCGTGCATCGCAACCACGGAATCCGTATGGACTACCCGCGAACGCGCAGCCAGATCCGGATAGCTTCTTAGTTGCTCCTTGATCGCGGCTTGATCGCCAAACAGCACGAAATCCAAGGCTGGATAGCGGATAAGCGACTGCGCCGCGCCGGAGACTACAACGCTTGGCCCGTGATCGCCGCCCATGGCGTCGAGCGCTATCGTACGTGGCGCTTGCATGGCCGGAATGTCGCCTCGTTTGTCGTATCGTCAGCCCGTCAGGATGGCGAGCGTTACCTCTGAAGTGCCGGGCACCAATAATTGTTGCCCTGAGACGCCGGAACATACGCCTTTGCAGTCGGGAAACAACCGATTTTTGGTGTTATGAGCCGTCTCACGCGTGCAACTCAACGTTGTCTGGAGCTTATTCACCGCACCTCAATGCCTATAACATTTAGGATTTCTTCTTCAATTCGGCGAGAGCAGCAAACGGCCCTGTCGCGATTTCTCGCGCCGATGCCACATCGGACCATTGTGCGTCTTCGCGCCGCGGATAAGGATCAAGCCCTGTCGATATGACCTCAAAGACGATGCGGCCGACATTGATCCAACCGTTTTCGATCGGCTCTAGATCATCGATGCTCAGCACTTCTTGTTCATCTTCCCGGCTCTCTGGAAGAAGGTCCGACGGGATAAACGCGCAATCCAGCGTTTCGTCCTGGCTTGCGCGCACCGGCTCAAGAGACACGATGCAGCTCTGGATCACGCCGACCGTAACGTGACCGGTCAACTCATAACGATCGCGATTCTTGGCTTTGATCTGATAGGTTGCCGAGAGGTTCTCACAGGAAACGATCGAGAGGCTTGCCGCAATCTCCGCGCACTCCTCCGGCGTGGCCTTCCGCGTTACACGTAACCCGTTGGCGGGAATTTCATTCAGCCTATGTCGCCAGTCTGCCAGGGCCGTCACGAAAGTTCCTTTCTCTCCACGAAGCCGTTCGGGTCCGGCAATTTCAATATGCCGGCAAGCATATCCTCCGGATCGATCTCTTTCAGAACCCGCGCGGCTTCCAGAACATATGCTGCGAGCTCTTGTGCGCGAAACTCAGGTGTCGGCTCCGCGCAAATGAACTCAGACAGCGCCACGGCCAGTGCGTCCTGACCGAGACCACTCGCTTCGCGATATCTTTGCGCGCGCCCGTACAGCCCGGCGGCCGCCCCTTTGACCCTCTTAGGGACGGTCATATCGCCGACGCCGAGTTCGCGCATACAGTCATCCATGTCAGTCACGAAGCGTTCTATGAGGATCCGTGACCATCGCGTGTCGCCCGGAAAAGCCTCCCGCAACTTCTCCAGCACCAAAAACATGTGCAAGACGATGAGTTCGTAGCGACCTTCAAGTGTGTCGTTGATGCCAAAGTCGACGTAAAATGCCGGTTCGCGCGCCTGCGCCACGACGGCGCCATAAAGGTTCTCTGCCTTACGCGAAGCGTCTGCTCGTTTTGCTAACCATTTCAACATGCACTCTTCTCCCCTTTCCCGGCGTGGCGAGTACGGCAAGCAGTGTATGAGGGGGGGCTGAGCATTGCGTTCATATATACGACAGGTTAAGCGGGCCCAAGGGGGCGTCCGGACGTGATTCTCTATGGCGTGGTGCGGGCGCCGTGATTTGGCAAGGGTAATAGCAGATAATGCGTATAGCTGGGCTTATTCGCCAGTCCTCTAAAGGTGCCGTCGGTATTGGCTCTATCAGGCGTGTGCGCCGCCGCACGACTGGATTGTTGCTCACCATGGCGCTACTGGGAGGTTGTGTTGCCTTAGCCGGATGCAGCCAGCAGTTACTCAAGCATGGTCAACACTTCACGGAAGGTGATCTGCAGCAGATCCAGACTGGCATGAGCAAGGATCAAGTGCGCTTGACGCTGGGCACACCGTCAACGACGACAACCGCCACTGCAACCGGCGGCGAGACTTACTATTACATTTCGAGTACGGCAACCCAGACTGCGTTCTTCAAACCGACCGAAACCGACCGAAGAGTCGTCGCCGTTTACTTCAATCCGCTCGGCTCTGTCGATCGACTTGCGCACTATGGCATGAAGGACGGCAAGGTCTTCGATTTCATCTCGCGCACGACGCCTGCCCCTGGCGGTAATGACGAAGGCCTGCTGAAGCAGCTGTTCCGCAACCTGGGCACAAAGCAAATCTTCGGCGATTAAGCGCGTCCTCTACACAGCAACTTTCGATATCCCAACGCTCAAATTCAAAGGCCCCACCAAACTGGTGGGGCCTTAGCTTTTTATCGTCCTGTAGATCACTAGCCTTAGCCGTGCGAGAGAACGGCCAGGAGCAACAGCGCAACGATGTTGGTGATCTTGATGGCGGGGTTCACGGCAGGGCCTGCCGTATCCTTGTATGGATCGCCTACGGTATCACCTGTGACGGACGCCTTATGCGCTTCGGAACCCTTCTGGTGTTTCGTTCCGTCCTTATCCACGAAACCATCCTCGAAGGACTTTTTGGCGTTGTCCCAGGCGCCGCCGCCTGACGTCATAGAAATGGCGACGAACAGGCCGGTGACGATAACGCCAAGTAGCATTGCGCCAACGGCTGAAAACGCCGCGGACTTCCCGACGGCACCGCCGCCGGCCACCAGATAGATGACGAAGAACAGGACGATTGGCGACAGCACAGGAAGCAGCGAGGGTACGATCATCTCCCTGATCGCGGCGCGCGTCAGCAAGTCGACAGCGGCGGCATAGTCGGGGCGATCCTTACCTTCCATGATGCCGGGCTTTTCGCGGAACTGGCGGCGAACTTCCTCGACGATTTGTCCGCCTGCACGTCCCACCGCAGTCATCGCGATGCCGCCGAACAGATACGGGATCAGCCCCCCCAACAGCAGACCAACAACGACGTAGGGGTTAGAGAGCGAGAAGTCCGGGGTTACGCCTTGGAAGTACTGATAGCTAGTAGATCCAGCTGCGTTGGCTTGCGAGATGAAGTACTGCAGGTCGTAGTTGTAAGCCGCAAAGAGGACCAGCGCGCCAAGGCCCGCGGAGCCGATCGCATAGCCCTTCGTTACGGCCTTGGTCGTATTGCCCACGGCATCGAGCGCGTCGGTCGAGCGGCGAACCTCTTTAGGCAAACCAGCCATTTCAGCAATGCCACCGGCGTTGTCCGTCACGGGACCGAATGCATCAAGCGCGACGACCATGCCAGCGAGGCCGAGCATCGTCGTTGTCGCGATGGCAGTGCCGAACAGTCCGGCCAGGTTGTAGGTCGTCAAGATCCCCGTCACGATGACCAGCGTGGGGAGAGCGGTTGCCTCCAAGGAGACCGCAAGACCCTGAATGACGTTAGTGCCGTGGCCTGTGACAGAGGCTTGCGAGATCGCGCGCACGGGGCGGAAACCAATACCGGTGTAGTACTCCGTGATCCAAACGATCAGTCCGGTCACGGCCAAACCCACAAGCCCGCAGAGGAAGAGGTTCATGCCCGTGATTTCGACACCCGACGTCGTCGTGCCGATCATGCCGAAGCCACTCTCTTTGTCTCCGAACACGAGATAGTTGGCTGCTGCTAGACCAGCGACAGACAAGATGGCGGTAACAATGAAGCCGCGATAGAGCGCGCCCATGATCGAGTTATTAGATCCGAGCTTCACGAAGAAGCTGCCGATCACGGACGTGACGATGCATGCTGCGCAGATTGCCAGAGGATAGACCATCATCTGGGTGAGTTCGGGCTGGCCAACAAAGAAGATCGCGGCGAGCACCATCGTCGCGACGACCGTCACGGCATAGGTTTCGAAGAGGTCCGCCGCCATACCGGCGCAGTCACCGACGTTGTCACCAACGTTATCGGCAATCGTCGCCGGGTTGCGCGGATCATCTTCCGGAATTCCAGCTTCCACTTTACCGACGAGGTCCCCCCCGACGTCAGCGCCTTTCGTGAAAATACCGCCGCCCAGTCGTGCAAAGATCGAAATCAGCGAAGCGCCGAAGCCGAGTGCAACCAGCGCATCGATCACGGTCCGGTCAGCCGTCGCAAAACCCAGTCCGCTGGTCAGGAAGAAGTAGTAGGACGCGACGCCCAACAGTGCGAGGCCAGCAACAAGCATTCCGGTCACAGCACCCGACTTAAAGGCGACGTCAAGACCCGCAGCGAGCGATTGAGATGCCGCCTGCGCGGTTCTTACGTTGGCGCGAACGGATACGTGCATGCCAATGAAGCCAGCGGCGGCCGACAAAACGGCGCCGATCAGGAAGCCAATGGCAACAAGGCCGCCCAGCAGAACCCAAGCGAGAGCGAAGATGGCGACACCAACAATGGCGATGGTCTTATATTGGCGGCTTAAATACGCCTGCGCGCCTTCACGAATTGCGCCAGCAATCTCTTGCATCCGAGCGTTGCCGGCATCCAAGGCCATCACCGACCGGATTGTGTAGATGGCGTAAACGATCGAGAGGGCACCGCAGGCGATGATCCCCCAAAGTAGTTCGTTCATGTGCTTGTCCCCTCCCGGGCGGGATTATTTCAGCTTCGGCGCGACGTTACGGCGCTCCGAACTCTTTTGTCGCACCAAACAGCGACTTAAGCGCGCAGACCATGCCAAAACCACCGATCCGTGGCAATACGGGCACAACGCATTCCATAGAAAGTCTGATGTTTTCTGCTTGTTTATTCCGCGGGCCGGACAGCACCGGATCAATCCGTTGTATCGGCTAACTCAAAGACTATCGGCCGGAGCGTGGGCATCGCTCCGGCCGATATTGCTTAGAGAAGAGAGAGAGAAACTAATACGATTTAGAACGGCTTAGCGTGGACGGCACGGAATTGCTTCCACTTCACACTTCCAACCGCCGCTTCCTTGAGAACAACCACCAGATTTCGAAATAGCATACTTATAATATGCCCAGTCTGTGCCGTACTCAAAGGCCGTGAACCCCTGCCAGTCCGAGATTGCTGCCCGCTGGGCGGCCTTCTTAGAGCTGTGGCCGGCGCTGCTGCCGTAATGCTTGTGCTCCGTGAAGCACGTCTTGCGACCAACTTTTCTCCAATCGTGAATGCTGGCCAAACCTGTATCGTCTGCCATCACATGCGACGTGGAGAACACTCCAGTAACGCACACGGCCAATGCCAGGGCCAGAAACGCTCTGAGCGACATCGAGGTCTTCCTTGTTAACGTTTGTGGACGAACGGTGGAAAAGTGACAGATTCCTGCGCTCGAAACGATAATAACTGGGTTAGCGCAGGCAATTTCCGACGGGCAGCGGCAAAACCGACACATGTAGCGGTTTTGTCTTGGGTTGCCCTTGCACCCACACACATGCGCCGGTTCGAGATATTTTGACGTTCTTCGTCATGTTTTGATCTATAGAAGCGGTTCGTCGTAGACGCGGCGCCCCGCAATCTCCAAACCTTTGATCGCGCTTTCGCCGGATTCTCCAACGGCCACGATGACCTTCATCTCGCCAGCGCGAATGGTCTTTTCCAATTCCAGCCCTTCACCCTCCGGCACGAAGTAGCTCTCTATGCCGTAGTGCATACGGATTCTGGTTGGTTGATCGGCATGCGGCCGCCAAACGTGATCGACTCGGCCCTTCAGGACGACGTCTTCCGCATTCACGCGGGCCGGCTTGGTGACGGACGCCGCGACAGGCGCCCAGCCTTGCTCGGCAGAGCGCTGTAGGGTGACGTAGAGGTTCTGATCCTCGATAGGTGTCTCTTGCAATAGCGCCCCATCGAGTTGAGCGATGGTCCGATAATTCAGGATTACATAGTCCCCCCGAAAGAGACTGCGCGGGTCAATCGGCGCGACATCGAGAAGGATTTCTCGACCATTCGCGAGGAGGTTCGTACGCTCCCAAACCATGTAGCCGAGCGCTAACGTCTGGAGCCCTGCCACGATGATTACAGCGGTCAACGGACCGATGCGGTTCAGCATCCCTATGCCCTCCCCTGGACTTGCGCACTGAGATGCAGGCGATACGCGACGTAGGCCAACGCGATTACCACGATGCCGGCGGTGAGGAAGAATACGGAGGAGCCAAGCAATGTGCCGACACTCTTGAAGTAGAGCCCCATAACCTCGATCGAGAATGCGGTGTAAGCGACCCAAAGCGCCCCGCGATTGTCCGTCCGTAGCGCAAGGATAATCGCGCCAATGAGGAGGGCGAGCGTCCCGACTGCCGTTGCGATCAGTGTGTTTGTCGTCGGATCTTCAATGAACTGTAACGCGAACAAAGCTGCATAACTGACGGCTATCGCGTACCCAAAGCTGGTGCGGGCCGGCTCTATGAGAGCCGGGATCGCGTACAAGGTCGTAATGAGAATGCCGACAGTCGCGACGGCCAAACCGATAATCAGAACAAGGCCGTGAGCATGACCCTCGTTCAGCAGATAGCCGAGCAACACGACGAAGATGGAAATGGCCAGGGCGGATACGTGCATGCCCGGATGCCACTTGTGCCATACGAAGCCGAGACTGATGAGAGCCCATGCAATAAGGAACGGCCAGTGGACGTGTTCTGTGATGGACGTTTCCCAGCCGCTCCACAGTCCGGCTAAGAGCATGGCAAGCACGAGTGAAGGGTTAGACCGCAACAAAATTCCGGCCAGAACCGCGCCCGCACACCAAAGCAGAACCGCGTCCGGTGGGCGGCCTTCGATGTGATACATCTGCGCGATAAGCATGATGGCCGCGCCAAACATGCCTACTCCGCCAAGGATAGCGGCGTGTGCAAAGGCTTCGAGATTTCGTGAAAACAACCAGCCGGCCAGTCCATAAAAACCCCAAAGGGCTGCGCCTAGCAGCCCCAGACGTGCGATCTTGGGCATTTCCTGCCAATTGGCAGCAACGAAGCTCATCGCCGCGAACCCCAGCAGGACGGCCCCCAATATCGCCAACACGGCGGGCAGCCGGAAGGCAGGGGTCTGGGCACGCAGCTCCTCTGCGATGGCCTTGGCCCCATCGGGCGTGACCCAGCCCGCCTCCTGCCAACGCTGAACGTCGGCTTCCAATTGACGACTATGGCGCCACATCACGGGAAAGATCCTCGAGGGACGGTGGGGAGGCTTGGCGTTCTTGGCATTATGATCTCCGGTCGGGTCGCCCCCGTTCAGCCCGGTCATGGTCGCGTTTTTCGGGCGTATTGGGTTTAACGCAAATGTAGCTTGGCAATTTTGTTTTTTGTGTAGAAAGCCTGTGGTGAGAGGGTGACCGACGCGGGCCCTTTGTCGCGATTGTGCGACGCCCGGCAAATGACTAGCGTGAGTTTATGAGCGACATCAAACCAATCCACATCATCGGCGGCGGGCTTGCAGGTTCGGAGGCCACTTGGCAGGCCGTTTCACGCGGCGTGCCTGTGGTTCTGCACGAGATGCGACCGGTGCGGGGCACAGACGCACATAAAGGCGACGGGTTGGCGGAACTTGTCTGTTCGAATTCATTCCGGTCCGACGAATGGCGAACCAACGCGGTTGGCCTCTTGCATGAGGAAATGCGCCGCGCCGGTTCGATAATCATGGCCGCAGCCGATGCTCACAAGTTACCGGCTGGCGGAGCGTTAGCTGTCGATCGCGATGGTTTTTCCGATGAGGTGACCAAGCGCCTTTCAACACATCCGCTCGTCAGGCTGAAACGCGAGGAGATTTCAGGTCTTCCACCAGCCGATTGGGACAGCGTCATCATCGCCACCGGCCCGCTCACCTCCCCAGCTCTGAGTGCCGTGGTCTTGGAGCTGACGGGGGAGAATGCGCTTGCCTTCTTTGACGCCATCGCTCCGATCGTTCACTTCGAGAGCATCGATCTTGACATCGCATGGCGCCAATCCCGCTACGATAAAGCAGGGCCTGGGGGAACGGGTGCTGATTACATCAATTGCCCACTCGACAAGGTGCAATATGAGGCTTTCATCGATGCGCTGATTGGCGGCGAGAAGACAGAATTCAAGGAGTGGGAAGCCAATACGCCCTACTTCGACGGCTGCCTGCCTATCGAGGTGATGGCCGAACGAGGCCGCGATACGCTGCGGTTCGGCCCAATGAAGCCCGTGGGTCTATCCAATCCGCATCGGGGCGGAGAACGTCCGCATGCTGTCGTGCAGCTCAGGCAGGACAATGCGCTCGGCTCGCTGTGGAACATGGTCGGGTTTCAGACCAAACTTAAATACGGCGCGCAGGCGGATATCTTTCGCATGATCCCAGGGCTCGGAGATGCGCAGTTTGCGCGGCTCGGAGGTTTGCATCGCAACACCTTCCTCAATTCTCCCCGACTGATTGATCCGCTTTTACGCCTCAAGGCTGATCCCAGACTGCGTTTCGCCGGCCAAATCACGGGCGTCGAGGGCTACGTTGAGAGTGCTGCCATTGGGCTGCTGGCGGGCCGCTTTGCCGCTCAGGAACGCTTGGGGCACAGCCCCCCGCGGCCCCCAGAGACGACCGCTCTGGGGGCACTGATCGGGCACATCACCGGCGGTCACCTAAGTGCCGATGACGAAGGGCGGCGATCGTTCCAGCCGATGAACATTAACTATGGCCTGTTGCCAGAAGCCACGACCTTTGAGACAACCGATGCCGATGGGCGCCGGCTCAAGGGTAAAGATAAGGGCTTTGCCAAAAAGCGAGCGGTGTCCGAGCGTGCCTTGCGGGATCTTGACGCTTGGCTTGGCCAAGAGCTTGGCGCGGCCGCCGAATAAGAACTTTTCCTCAATCACCTTTTTTGGGCCCTGTCGCGCAGGGAACAGCGCACCTTCCGTGATCGCCGCATATTCGTCTCATCGCTGGAGAGCAAGCCCGGTTGAAACCGCGCACGCCACGGAAAAAGGGACGAAGGCTATGCAGAAGTCATTCATCATCATCGGGACTGCTCTTTTCATTGCAACGAGCGCATTCTCGTCCGCGGCCACGGCTGACGGTTGCGGCAAAGGTTTTGGCGGTTACCGCGGCTTCTCGCATCACTCTTACAACCAGAGCGTCTATGCGCAGCGCAATCGGCAGTTGGCCAAGAAGCGCGCTATTGCAAAGCAGCGCGAACTTGCCCGCATCAAAGCTGAAAAGCGCCGCGTGGCTCTTGCCGCAGCGAAGGCCCGTAAAGCTAAGCTCGCAGCTGCCGCTCAGGAGCGCCGTGCAAAGCTTACCAAAGCAGCGCTCGCCCAGACAAAGGCTGAGGTAGCAAGCAAGAATACACTGGCATCAACTAGCGTCGCAGCACTGGCCGGCCTTGAACGTTCTCTTCCCACCGTTCCGGTTACGCAGGTTGCTGAAGAAGTGGCGAACACTGCCGCTCAGATCACGACTGTTGAATCTTCCCACGTCGCATTGGGATGCAAACGGTATATTGCTTCTGCTGGGCTGACCGTGAACGTTCCCTGTGAAAACTAATTTCCACTGCAAGTTTATTCCGTAGAGAAGATAAAAGCCGGTGCGGTTTTCCGCTGCCGGCTTTTTTGCGCTTGCTCGCCTCGCGGCGCTTAAAAAATTCTGCGCCGGCGGAACTGTTGCCTTCCGACTGCGTTACGGAAACTCGTCGGGGCTTTGGATTGAACAGAAAAATTCCGGAACGTCTGTGTACGCAGGCTGCAGGTCACAATGAATTGACCGCATGCGTTTTTTCATTCGCTTTCGGGCTAACGTCGGATCTTGCTGGGGAACTGCGCAAGGCAACAGCTCAGGAGAGATACAGTGAAACGTTCCCAAGGATGGCGGCTCGTCGCACTCATCGCTGCGGTGTGTGCATTCGGGACAGTCGACAAGGCTTCCGCAGCGGCCGTTCCCGCTGCTGGGCAACTCGCTTCGACCACTAACGCTATGAGAGACAACGCCCGCAGCGGTGATGTCATTCTAGTTAGACGGCGCGGCTATCGTGGACATCGCGGCTTCCGAGGCCATCGCGGATTTCATCCCCGCGCTGGACGCCACTGGCGAGGAAATCGTCGTTGGCGTGGTCATCGTCGTTGGCGCGGACGGGGATGGCGCGGGTTCTACTACTCGGCTCCCTTCATTGGCTATGGGTACTATGGTTACTCACGTTCGTGCTACCGGAATTGCCGTTGGCGCGGCAATTCCCGGTACTTCTGTCGGCGCGTCTGCCGCTAATAAAGCGTATTCAAGGTCAGCGGATTGAGTGGGCTTGAGTCGATCCCGCCGGTTTTAAGACCAACGCATAAAATCAAAGCGGATCCGTCTTCGGGTCTGCTTTGATCGTTTCCACGCATCGATAGTTTATTGTTTGCTCGCGCAAGGTCCGACACCGTTATAACGGCGCGGAGAGATCCGCCCGGTGATTGCGGCGGTGATAGCGATCAAGCACTGGTCGCGCGATTTCCAGTAGGGAATCCGCCATTGCCGCTTGCCCTTCCGCGGTTGGATGAAAGGCTCCCGAATAGGTCGATGCGAGCAGCAATTGGAACCAAGAAAAGGTATCGAATTTTAGTACTTTTTGCAGGAGCGACGGAGTGACGTGGAAATTTCCCGTCAAAAACGCGTCGTTCGGTGTACGGAACCACCTCTGTCGCGAGGCATATGAGCGATAATCCGCAGGGTTATACGGCACCCACTTGTTCTCGACTTTGCGCGGAAGGCGAAGATCGTCGGCGATAGAGAATGCGCTTTGAGTGAAGCCCGCGCAGATGCCGCGTCCGATGAATGCCGCGCGATGCCGCTGGGCAAAAGACCAGCCGTAGCGCCGCGCGCTATCTTCCATCACATGATGCAACTTATCAGCGATCCAGATACCTTCCCGGGCACGCGCACTGCTGAGAGCGAAATCGCTGACGATTTCCATCCCGGCACGTCCATCCGGACAAACAGCGCTGCCGTCACCCATCAGAGCTAATCCGGGATACGCGGTTAGAATGATGCGATCGGACTCGTCCCACGGGATATGCAAAATGTTGTGCAGGGCGCGGTTGAGGGATTTGTAGCGATCATCCAGTGCGCGCAGGGCAATAGTGGCTTCCGCCGTTCCGTAGACGCCTCCAATCCAACCGCTCAATTTTCGCAGCAACGACTCGTTGGCTAATATCGCGTTGGCCAGCAACCGCGCGAAGCCGATGTCGTTGCCCCCCACCGACAGGAAGAGCAAATCGATTTTGCGAGAAAACTGGGCATCACATTTGCGCAGAACCAGGCCGCCCTCTAGTTCTTTCAGTCGCCCGCGCATGTGGTAGGCTTCGGGAAGATCGTGAGGCTCGGCGTCATGCTTTCCGCACATGACCTCTGCTGCGGCGGAGATCTGCGATAGCTCCGGTGGATTCTCGACCCATTCATTGCCCTTGTAGCGCAAAAACAGCCCGAAGATTGTTTCGGCGCCAGAGCAGGCAAGCCCGACGTAAGTCACTGCCCGGTGAGGCTCTTCGATCGCCAATTGGAGCGCGGCTCTCGCCTGGTGCGAATACAGCGAGCGATGACAGGCCTGATCCAGCCAACGCGCATTTCCCTTAATGAAGGCTTTGTCGCCAATCTCATTCCAGTTACCGACGCGAGCCGGGAAACCAGCCAGGCTGAATTCTCCATCGCTCCCGTAGTCCGCGCTCCGCTCCCGGGAAAACTCCACGGGAATGTCTGGATTGCCATCGCCCGCCGCGAAGCTATCTCCCATACCGACAATGAACAAATCCGTGACGCTGGCGTCTGTCGTGGCGATGCGCCGTGATCCGATCTCAACTTCGATCGTCGCGCCGGCAGGATAGGGAATGGATAATTCCACGGGACGATGACACGGTGCGGTGATCGCGTCACCGCGTAAGCGGTCGCCACCATGGGGTGCGGTGAGCCACGTGCAATCCACCAAGCCGGCCTCAGGAATATTCTTGAGCGAAGCAATGATCGTGTGGCTCGTGGGCGTCGCGTAAGCCTCTTTTTTCCCGGGACAACGATAGCGATTGCGTTTTGTGTCCCAGCAAACGTCATCCACCATGGTGGCGGCCCAGCCATCTTCATGACGCGACGACAATGCGCGCTCTGCGGAAAGGACGGGCGTGCGCCGCTCGGCAGGCGACAAGGCCAACCATGTTGCGCGGTGAACCTCGGTATCACGTGGATTGCTGAAGAAGCGGAACGGATTTGCAACGCGCCACTCGATGGCGGGCAAATCGGGCATGGCTGCAGGGGGCAGCCCCGTAAAACCTTCAGGCTGCTCTATGGCAGGCAACGGCGCCTGCGTCACGTCGGGAGCGACATCAAACGTCTGCGCCTCAACAACGTGTGCCGAAAGCAAAAGAGCTGAAAGCAAAAGGAACGGATAGCGCAGTATTCGCGTTAGCAGCATGGCTCGGCGTCTACTCCGTCGGAGTTCAGTTCGATGGCAGCGCAAGCGAACCGCTGCCTGATTGCGTTGAGCGTTACAATTTCGCCCGCTGCCATGCACGCCACAGCCGCCATACGCGTGTCAGCGGCGAAATTTCGACTGGCGTTTGCAGCCAGTTGTCCTCTCTCTGCAAAGCCTGCAAATAGGGCTCGATGAGGGCAGCCGGCAAAAGAGCTGACAACAAGTCGCGGGAAAGCCTTGTATTATCAGCGCGAACATGAGCGAGTTCATCTCTGGCGATTTCTATCGCGACGTTACGCGTTCGTGCCGCCGCCAGCTTATTGTCCGCCTCTCCCAGCCGCGTAACGTCAATGTCGAGATATTCGGCTGGCAGGGGCCAACGGCCGCGGCTGATGGCGAATGGCAAATGGAGCAGGCATCGAACGGTGCCATACGCGCGCGCCGCTGCACATAACTTTGCGTCATCGGCCGGACTGAGATGCGCCCCGGTGATGCCGGTCGCTAGACGGAAGGGGCCTGTCTCCGAACGATCAACATAATGCATGAATGCTTTCGGGCCTGACACTGGGTCCGCGTAGAAGTCCTCGGTGCGCGCGTCGAAGAGATCGGCAAAAAACTTTCGCGGCAAGTTGTGGCGCCCGATGAGCTCGCCCATGGCATCAGCCAAGGGATTGCCAGTTGTGGGCCGTGTTTCGAGGTTTTCGAGCCAATCACGCCACCATTGCAGACGGATTTCACCCAGCGCCGGTTCTCGCACAATCTTCGGGATACGTTCCATCTCACCGAGAAAAGCGGCAAGTATGATGAGGTCATCGCGGTAGGACTTGGGGGCCAAAAGGGCCGCCAGGTAGCGATCTGGCGCATATGTGCGGGCTGTGTCACGAACGTGCTGCAGCAGATCACTTTCCATCCTGATATCCCTACCACCCGGTATCCAGACCGGGCATGATCTCAGGGAACCGCGATCATCGCCGCGGCAACCGCTCGACCTTCTGCTAGCAACACATTGTAGGTGCGTGCAGCCGCGCCCGTTGCCATGGGTTCCAGCGACATGCCGCTTTCAGCAAACCGAGCGCGCAACTCTGGCGTGGCGAACACCTGCGTCGGCCCCGTCCCCAGTAGAAGGATCTCTATACGTTCGGCCTCGTCAAGTACGGGCTGTAGTGTCTCTACGCTGACCGATACCGGATCGTCCACGCCCCAAGCGTAAATTCCGCTCGGCAAACAAAGCAGCGATCCTCTGTGGCTCATTTCGGCGAAGCGAAAGCCTCCACCGCCATATGCAGTTATGGCGGTGGGATAGGGATAGCGAGCCAGGTCGGTCTGCGTCATCGCGGTTCCTGCCCATCCGGCTAAGCACGCCTGCGCATGCGCCGTGGCAATCCGAGTTTACGCTTTGGCCGCAGCCGCCGCTCCTCGGCCGGCGACCGCTGTGTCCGTACCGGACCAATCGCGCTTCACACCAACCCAAACAAGGAACGGTGCCGCGATTACGATCGTCGACCACGTACCGGCCACGATGCCGAACAGCATGGCGAACGCGAAGTTATGGATGACCTCGCCACCGAACACGTAGATCGCAAAAACAGCCAGGAACGTCGACAACGACGTAATGATCGTGCGCGACAGCGTTTCGTTGACCGACAGGTTCACGAGCTGGGCGAGCGGCATCTTCTTGTACCGCCGCAAGTTTTCGCGAATGCGGTCAAATATGACCACGGTGTCGTTAATCGAATAGCCCGCCAGCGTGAGCAAGGCCGCGACCTCGTTCAACCCGAAGTCCAGATTCAGAAGACTGAAGGCTCCGAGCGTCAGAGAGATATCATGAACGGTGGCGATGATCGCAGCGACACCGAACTGCCATTCGAAGCGGAACCAAACATAAAGCAGGATCCCAATACTGGCCAAACAGACTGCGATCATACCAGCTTGTTTCAGTTCACCCGAAACACCAGGCCCCACGACTTCGACGCGTCGGATCTCAATGTTATCGCCAAGCGCCGCGCGAACTTTATCGGCCGCCGCCTGCTGGGCCTGCTCGACTGACAAATCTGCACTCGCCGCCTGCTGTTCCACACGGATCAAAGCGTCTTCCGGACGATCCAACCCCTGAATCTGGACGTCGCCCAGCCCCAGGCTAGACAACTTTCCACGCAAGTCCGCGATGTCTACGGGACCGGATTTGGATTGGATTTCGAGGAGCGAACCGCCCTTGAAGTCGATGCCGAAATTGAGCCCTTTGCTGAACAGCGAGCTCATCGCGACGAACAGCAAGAAGGCCGTGAGAATGACGAGCGGCCTGCGCAGGCGCAAGAGGTCGAACTGTCGACGGTGGGGCCAGAAATCAACGCCTTTGAACATGGTGCGTGGCGCCTCCAGATTAAAGCGGTGCAGGGATTTTGCGGGTCTTCTGGCTCGCAATCCACAGCGATACCATGAGGCGCGTGACAGTGAAGGCAGTGAACATCGTGGCCAAAATTCCGAGACACAAGGTGACGGCAAAGCCGCGAACCGGTCCGGCTCCGAGCCAGAACATAACTAGGCCCGCAATCATCGTGGTGAGGTTACTGTCGACAATGGTTCCCAACGCACGTTGGAATCCACTGTCGATCGCGGAAATTGGCTGCTTACCGTTTCGCATCTCTTCACGAATGCGCTCATAAATCAGCACGTTAGAATCGACGGCCATGCCGACGGTCAAGACGAGGCCAGCAATACCGGGAAGCGTCAACGTGGATCCGATTGTCGACATCAAGCCGACGATCAAACACAGGTTTATCGCGACCGCCAGGATCGCAAATAGCCCGAAGAGCCCATAGGCGAAAATGATGAAGCCCGAAACGGCGATACTTCCAATGATGCCCGCCAGGATTCCGGCCTCAATGGAGTCCGCGCCAAGCGAGGGGCCAACGGTCCGTTCTTCGATCACAGACAGTGTTGCCGGCAATGCGCCGGAGCGAAGCTGAATCGCCAGATTATTCGCTTGGTCCACCGTGAAACTACCGGAAATCTGACCCGTGCCGCCGAGGATCGGCTCACGAATAACCGGCGCTGACAGCACCTTCACATCGCGCTTGCCGTTGATCACACCATTGTCGAGGACGATGGCGAACGGCCGGCCAACGTGGCGAGAACTGTATTCGCCAAAGATGCGCGCCGCTCTTTGATTAAATCTGAAGGTAATGATCGGTTCGTTGGTACGGCTATCGAACCCAGGTTGTGCATCGGTCAGGTCTTCGCCGTAAACGACCGGTGTTTCCTGCACCAGGTATTCATGGTTCGGATCGTCCTGATCAGGATAGATCACATAGCCTGGAGGGACGCGCGTTTGCCGAGCCTCTTCGGCGCTCATCTGCTGATGCACGTCGTGGAAGCTCAAACGCGCTGTCTGTCCGATCAGGTCTTTCAGCTTTTTGGTATCGTCGAAACCAGGCACCTGAACGAGAATGCGATCGGTGCCCTGCCGTACGATATCGGGCTCGGTCGTGCCGATGGCGTCAATACGGCGGCGAACGACTTCGATAGCAGCTGCTGCGGCGTTCGTTGAGCGTTGGTGGATGCCCGCTTCGGTAGGGGCGACAGTAATGAAGCCATCCCCCGACTCGCTGACGGCGATATCGTTATCCGCTCCGGCAATCATGCCGCCGCCAACCGGCTGCGCCAACTTACGAAGTTGTGATAACGCCTCGTTTGTCTGCGCGGGATCGACCAATTTTACCCGAACAGCATCTGCCGTCTGCCCTAGCCCTGTGTAGCGGATCTTGGCGTCCCGCAGGATCTTGCGGACTTCGCCGCGCAGGTTATCGAGCCAGTCCTTTTTCAACTCCTTGGTGTCCATCTGCAAAAGCAGATGCGCACCGCCACGAAGATCCAAGCCCAAATTCAGCTGCTTCTTAGGCAGAAAGTCTGGCACCCAGGCCAGCGTTTCTTTGCTCAGGAAATTGGGCAGTGCGGTCAAAACGCCCGCCAAGCAAACGGCCGCGATGACGGAGATCTTCCAGCGAGAGAAGTGCATAGGGCTATGGCTTTCTACTTGCCGTGTTCTGAAGCCCTGTCCGGGCTCATGGCGATTAGGTCGATCGGCTGCGCCTAGTCCGCGGCCGGCATCCGAAAACGTAGGTCATGCCAAGTCAGCAGACGAATTCAGGCCGCGCCGCTTAAGGGAATGCGCTCAGCTCGCATCCTTCTCCTTGACCGGTTCGCCCTTATTGCGCACGTCCAGGAGTGAAGACTTGAGCACACGCACACGCATCGTCTCGTTCAACTCTACCTCGATCTCATCGACTCCGTCCGGCGCTTTGGTAACGCGCCCGATGAATCCAGCCGATGTCACAACAGTGTCACCGCGCCGCACCTTCGTAACCATTTCCTGATGCTGCTTCGCGCGCTGCTGTTGAGGGCGGATCAGCAGGAAATAAAAGATAACGATCATGAGGAGCATTGGGAAAAGAATCCCAAGGCCGCCGAATGGGTCGCTACCGCCGGCGCCCTGTGCAAGAGCGGGTGTGATGAACATGTAATATCTCGCGTTTCTGAGGGCGACGATGGCCCGATAGAGGCAAAGTCTCGAATACAGACAAGCCGACGGTGGCCCTCCCGCAAGCCCCTTATGGGTCAAGCACGATCGCCCGGTCGTCGTCGTTGAAGCGCGAATATATAGGCGCGCGGCTCGTTTGCAACCGCCCCGCACTGAGCCGAGGCGGCCTCCTCCCTTCTAAAGTGTCGCTGGCTGCGGTCTTGACGGACTGGGAAGGCTTAGCGCATGTCTCGATCAAGCCCACAAAATCACAGCGAACGCGTCGCGATCCGCAAGCGTCCGCCTGCGTTCTCAAGGACTTGCCTTATGACGAAGCTGAATGATGACGCCGCTATCCTCGAGCGGATCGCGGCAGCGTTGGAGCGATTGAGCCCTCCGCCACCTAAGGCTCCCGACTTCGATGCTGCAGATGCGTTCGTCTGGCAGTCAGAGCCGGAAGGTTTCCAGCCGGTTGCACACGTGAACCGGGTCCCCTTATCCCTGCTTAAGGGTGTCGACCGCACGGCGGAAGAGCTTCTCGCTAATACTGAACGATTTGCGCGTGGCTTACCGGCCAATAACGCTCTTTTGTGGGGCGCACGCGGCATGGGTAAGTCCTCGCTCGTGAAAGCGGCGCACGCAGAGGTCGGACTGCGGCTGAAGGCTGAGAGCAATGGTGGGACTTCGAGTGGCGCGCTCAAACTTGTCGAAATTCATCGGGAAGACATCGCAACGCTGCCTCGCTGCCTTCACCATATGAAGGCCGCCGCTGACTGCCGCTTTATCGTCTTTTGCGACGATCTCTCATTTGATCACGATGACACGTCCTACAAGTCTTTGAAGGCTGTTCTCGACGGTGGCATCGAAGGCCGCCCGGTGAACGTGATCTTTTACGCCACATCCAATCGCCGGCATCTCATGCCACGCGACATGATGGAAAATGAGCGTTCTACAGCAATCAATCCTTCTGAAGCGGTGGAAGAGAAGGTCTCCCTCTCGGACCGTTTCGGCCTTTGGCTCGGCTTCCATAATGGCTCGCAGGACCAGTATTTGGACATGGTCCGGGGGTACGCGAAATACTTCGATCTCGGCATCGAAGACAATGAATTGCGCCGCCAAGCGCTGGAGTGGAGCATGACCCGCGGAGGACGCTCAGGCCGCGTCGCATGGCAGTTCATTCAGGATCTCGCAGGCCGCCTCGGTAAGGATACCCGCGTCGAATAGCAATAAATTCATTACTTTTGACCGAAAATGGGATCGGAAAACACGAAACCGCAACTATTGTAGCGGAGTTTGCGTATTAGAGGCCCGCTTTGACTTAAAGGTTAAAAAGCGGGGGTGGTTCACGAGGAGGGTGAGGCCCATGCGGCTGGCCGTTTTGTTCGTTTCTAGTCTGGTTCTGGTGGCGGGGAGCCCTTTGGTAGATGCTCGCGAGAGCAGCTCCGTTGATCCAGCGATAGACGTTACGGTCGGTGAGCAGGACGATCTTAAGACCGCCATTCTGCGTGACATCACAGAGCGTAAGCCGCGCGCCGATGAGACGATGACCCGGTGGCTCGATGAATTGGGCACGCTTTATGCGACCGAGTTCGATGCACCTCTATGGGTCAGCTATGATGGGCTGACAGCTGCTGGAAAGTCCGTTATAGCCGAACTCAAGCGCGCCGATGAATGGGGGCTCGACCCAAATGCGTTCACCGCCAACATTCCTGTCAGCATCGCAAAGTCCTCGGAAGAGATGGCTCTCGCCGAGGTTGAGATTACCCTTGCGGCCCTGACTTACGCTGTCCAGGCACAGGGTGGCCGGCTCGATCCCACCGAATTGAGTTTGTGGTACGAGCGCGCGAAGGTGTCGGTGGACGCCGCCGCTCTCATGCGCGGCATGAAAGAGGCGAGTGATCCGGCCACGGTTCTCGTCGCGCAGCAACCTCAGCACCCGCAGTTCCTTTTGCTCCGTCAAGCCTACCTGAAACGCAAGTTTCCAGAACGTTTCGCGTCGGCTGAAGAGAAACCCACCGAGGCCGAACCGGAACCTATCAAATTCAGCTACGGTAAGCGGGTAGCGCGTGGCCAGCGGAATGAGCAAATTCCGCAATTACGTGAACGTCTCGAAGTACCGGCCGCCGATCCGGAAGATGAGGACCTGTATGATCAGGAACTTGTCGACGCCGTTACGAAGTTTATGCGAACCCAAGGCTGGCGCCGGAAGACGGTATTCGACGATAAGGTACGTAAAGCGCTCAACAATCCCAAGGACGGCGATTCAGAGGAGACGGAAACGGTTTCTCTACAGCAGATCTTGGTCAACATGGAGAAATGGCGGTGGTTGCCGCGCGATCTTGGCGAGTTGCGCATCTGGAACAATTTGCCCGCCTATACGACCGAGCTGATACGTGGAGACCAAGTCCTTTTCTCCGAGCGGATCATCGTCGGTAAGGAGAGCACTCAGACGCCCGTCTTCTCCGATAAGATGTCTCACGTCATCTTCAAGCCAGAATGGGGCGTCCCGAGTTCGATCAAGATCAAGAGCCTGCTTCCAAGCTTAGCTTCCGGCGATTACGACGTCTTGGCCCGCCGCGGCATGCGTATTCAGCATGAAGGTCGGCCAATCAGCCCGGCACGCTACAATTGGGCGAAAACCGACATTCGATCCATCCCGATTGTGATGGGCGCCGGTGCGAGCAATCCGCTCGGACGGGTGAAGTTCATGTTTCCCAACCATCATGCGGTCTACATGCACGACACGCCGGACAAGCACCTGTTCGATAACTCAAAGCGCAACTTCAGCCATGGTTGCATCCGCGTACGAGACCCCCTGCAGTTTGCTGAATTGCTCTTGCGTGAAACCGCTGGCTGGTCGCGTGATGACGTGGCCGCCCAGTTGAGCCGGGGCGCCGAAGAAAACCATCGCGTCGACCTGCCAACCCCGGTGCCGGTTCACAATGTCTACTTCACGGTGATTGCCGAGGAAGACGGCACTCTGAGTACGTTGAAAGACGTCTATGGTCACGACAAGCGGATAACCCAAGCGCTCCAAGGGAAGTCGCTATCAGCTATCGCTGCATCTGACCCAGCCCGGGCGCAGAAGCGTGAAATGGAACAGCTTGCGAAGTCGGGGGCCGCCTATGCCATGGCTCGTGAGGATTACGAGTTCTACGATTATCAAGGTTATAATAATGGCGGCGGCTACGGTGGCGGTTATTACTTGTTCTCCTCGAGCTCCGGCTCCTCTTACGGTGGTCCACCGCAAGGAGCGAAGCCAAAGAAAAAGAAGTCCGTTCACACTTGGTCTCTTAATCCGTATCAGCACGGCTTTAACAGCGACTGATCCGTCAATCCAGATGACCTGAACCCAACATGAGCGCCCGATAGTGTCTTTCACTATCGGGCGCTTACTTTTTTGAGGTGTCTTTCGTTTTCACGTTTAGTTGGGTGACGTGAACGCTTTTGGTTTTGGGTTGCTCAGAGCGAACGCATCAGCAGCAACGCACGGATCCGATCTCGGACAAAAACCTGCTTGTCCTCGAGGGTGTTTTGTTTGGTTCGTTCTGTTTTCCGAAAACTGCAAAAAAAGCAAAGGGCTCGCAGCCATCACATGCCGCAAGCCCTTTTTAAAAAGGTTCGTTTTGTGTATTAGAAGCCGCTCGCTTCCGCGACTACAACGTTTCCAAGTACGGAAGCGGATCTACCGGCTTTGAGCCCATACGCAATTCAAAGTGAAGCTGTGGCTGGTCGACTTGGCCAGTCTTGCCCGCCTTAGCGATAACCTGGCCACGCGTGACCTTATCGCCGCGCTTCACATTCATCGCATCGTTATGGGCGTACGCGGTCACCCAGCCATTGCTGTGGCGCAGCAAAATCAGGTTTCCATATCCACGCAGCTCAGATCCAGCGTAGGCGACCACGCCCTCTTCAGCCGCATGCACGTCCGTACCTGCAGGAACGGCGAGGTTCACGCCATCGTTGTGAGTTCCATCGCTACGCGGCCCGAAGTTATCGATCACGCGACCACGCACCGGCCACCGCAGCTTACTCGCAGACGAACTCGTATCTGCGCTTTGGGTCTGCGTATGAGTGGGTGGCGCGATAGATACCGTGCGAACCCCCCGCGGCTGCGTTACCTGCCTGGATTGACTGGCCGATGGTGCTGCTGGGCTCGCTGAAGGTGTCGCGTCGGTGCGCGTGTAGTTGTTGTCGAGCGATGCGACACGCTGCGGCCGCGGCTCAGAACGCGTTTGCGCCACCGTCGACGTGTCCGAACCATAGCCAGGCACCCTCAAAACCGTGCCAGGCATCACGCGGCGCGGATCGGAGATACCGTTGTGACGCTGTAGCTCTCTCGTGGTTGTGCCGTGGCGACGTGCGATATTGTAAAGGGAGTCGCCGGACACAACCGTATAGCTCCCACCCCAATCGGACTGCGTTGCGGTCCGTGTCGTCGTCGGAGCACTGTAGGTTGATGGCTGTTGAACTGACGCCGTTTGTGATGGCGAATTATAGGAGCGCGGTGCAGCTGATGCGCCGCCGGGTCCGCCGGGTAATGTCAAACGCTGGCCTGGATGCAGCTGCGAACTGGTCAATCCATTAACGGACATCAACTCCGCAAGTTCAACACCGTGACGCCGCGAAAGCCCATAAAGCGTATCGCCGGATTGAACGACAATGGTCTGGCCCGATGATGAACGCCCGGAGTCGTACTGGCGTTGCGGAGACGGTGCGCGGTATCCACTGTCGGCATAGTTGTTGTTGCGGCCGCCGGAATAGGGAGAGCGCTGGTTACCGTAGCTATTATCGGAGTTCTCTGCGACGTCCGGCAATCTTGATGAGCGAACGTTCGGTTCCGTGCTCGTTACGGGCCCGGTGTAAGAACGACCGTAATCGGCACCCGGCGACTGGTCGGACAGGTTCGTTGCACCGTAACCAGACGACCGATCTACAGAACCGGTACTGTCATTAAATGCGAAGCTGGGGCTGTCGAAGCGGGTAATGTCGGCGCTGCAGCCTGCGAGAAGGGGGCCACTCAATGCCAAGGCAACCGGCGTAACGACGCGGAGAATGTGGCGTCGGCCGGCTCGCAAATATAGCAACTCATTCATGATACGCACCTCTATACCAGCCTATTTGTTAACCCTTAATCAGTTAACGAGCGATTAACGCTTGGCTGGTCCCGCTTAATAAACCGCCTCGATTCGCGCTTGTGCCGGCTCGGCTGCGACCAACTTCGCCGCCACAGCGAAGCCGGGGTGCAAGATATCGGCACGTCTGATCGTCAGACATACGATTTGATTGTGAGGGGGACTTGGCGTGCGTGCGACGCGGATTTGTCAAATGCGTGACTACTCTGCGTCTTGGTACGTGTGTCGGGGGATGTTCCCCCGACAAAAATAATTCAGCCGAGTTTGCGAGGTTTGCTACGCGTATCCGAGAAAATTCCCGTGAGCGCCGCATGCGCGGCCGCATGGGTCAAATCGGCATGCAACGGCGTGACGGAAATCAATCCATTGGCGATCGCCCACAAATCACTTCCCTCGACGGGGTGAGAGAGACGCCGCTCAAAGCCAAACCAGAAATAAGACCGCCCCCAAGGATCAAGCCGCTCGTCGATGTTGAGTAGGTTTTGATCTCGATGTCCCTGGGTCGTGATCATCATGCCGGAAACCTCATCCGGCGGGAGATCGGGGTAATTAACATTGATCAAGACGCCCGCAGGCAGCTGGTTCTTCAGCAGCCTTCTGATGAGTTCCGGGCCATGGGAGCGCGGAGTGTCCCAATGGATGTCACCGTTCTTGTCGAAGCCGCATGTAAGGCTCATGGCGATCGAGGGGATACCGAGCATCGCGCCTTCCATGGCGCCGGCAACAGTGCCGGAGTACGTCACGTCTTCCGCGAGATTCGAACCATGGTTCACTCCCGACAGGACTAAGTCCGGCGGAGTGTTCAGGAGGATATGGCGCACACCCATAATGACGCAGTCCGTGGGTGTCCCGCGGATGGCAAATTTGCGCTCGGCAACCTCGCGGCATCGCAATGGCTCATGGATCGTCAGGGAGTGTGCCGAGCCAGACTGATTTGTCTCAGGAGCGACAACCCAGACATCATCGGACAGCTCATGTGCGATCTCCTCCAGGACCGTGAGCCCCTGAGCATTGATGCCGTCGTCGTTGGTTACAAGTATGCGCATATCACCTCATGCAGCCGCATCAGGCGGCCGGTTCGATCCGTTCCATTCCTCCCATATAGGGACGCAACTCCTTCGGGACGATGACAGTCCCATCGGCCTGCTGGAAGTTTTCAAGGATCGCGACCATCGTGCGACCTACGGCGAGCCCGGAACCGTTGAGCGTATGGACAAAGCGTACGTCCTTATCTCCGGCACGGTAACGCGCATTCATACGGCGCGCCTGGAAGTCACCACACACGGAGCAGCTTGAAATCTCACGGTAGGCATTCTGACCTGGCAGCCACACCTCAATGTCGTAGGTTTTACGCGACGCAAAGCCCACATCCCCTGTGCACAGCAACATGGTGCGATACGGGAGTTCGAGACGCTGCAGCACCTTTTCGGCGCTTGCCGTCATGCGCTCATGCTCATCAAGTGATGCTTCCGGCGTCGTGATGGAGACCAATTCGACCTTAGAGAATTGGTGCTGACGGATCATTCCGCGCGTATCCCGGCCGGCTGAACCCGCTTCCGAGCGGAAGCACGGTGTCCATGCCGTACAACGCATCGGCAGTTGATCTGCCGGTATGATTTCATCGCGGACCATGTTGGTCAGCGAAACTTCCGCTGTTGGAATGAGCCAGAAACCTTCCGTCGTACGGAATAAGTCTTCGGCGAACTTGGGCAAGTTGCCGGTACCATACGCAGCCGCATCCTTCACCAGCAGAGGCGGATTGTATTCCGTGTAACCGTTCTCGCCGGTATGCAGATCGATCATGAAGGACGCGATCGCGCGTTCGAGCCGCGACAACGCTCCCTTCAGCACAACAAAACGTGCGCCAGAGATCTTTGCCGCTGTTTCGAAATCCATAAGGCCGAGGGATTCCCCCACCTCAAAATGCTGTTTGGGCTCAAAATCAAATTTCGGAGGTTCGCCCCAACGGCGCACTTCAACGTTGTCGTTCTCATCGGCTCCGAGTGGCACATCGTCGAGCGGCAGGTTGGGGATGGCCGAGAGCACCTCATTAAGCTGCATCTCGAGCTCGCGCGCTTTCTCCTCGCCGGTCTGGATGCGCTCCTTCAAATCCGCGACTTCAGCCTTGAGTTTGTCGGCCGCCGCCTGATCCTTGGCAGCCATTGCCTTGCCGATCTCTTTGGAGGCTGCGTTTCGGCGGCTTTGCGCGTCTTGAAGAGCTGTCAGATGGCTGCGTCGCGCCTCATCAATTTCGATGAGCTTGCCAGCTGCGGACTCCAGACCGCGCTTTTTTAAGCCTGCATCAAAGGCGTCGGGATTTTCGCGAATCCACTTGATATCGAACACGTGAGGCCTCGTAGTATCGTTCGGAAAGTAGGGCGAGCTATAAAACGGGTAGAGCTGCCGGTCCAGCGGCGTACTCCGGACCGGCAATCGCAGCAGCATCAAGCCGCGTCAGGATGACGATTCAGACTTCGCCTCTGCCTTTTGCTTTTTCTCGACATGCCGGACGGCGATGATCGAAGCTTCATAGAGAAGGCACGTAGGCAAGGCCATTATGATCATTGAAATAGCGTCCGGTGGGGTCAAGATCGCTGCTGCAGCAAAAATGCCGACGAACGCATACCGCCGCGCAGCTTCCAGTGCTTTGGAATCCACAACGCCAGCACGTGCCAGCAGCGTCAGTACGACGGGAAGCTGAAAGCAAATCCCGAACCCCATGATCAACGTCATGACCAGAGACAGGTACTCGCTGACCTTCGGAAGCAGCGCGATTTCGGCATGGGTGGCATCGCCCAGCTGTTCGAAACCAACGGAGAAGCGCACCAGAAGCGGCATCGCGATGAAATAAACGATCGAGGCGCCGAGCAAGAACAGAAGCGGCGTAGCGATCAAGTAGGGACGGAAAGCCGCTCGCTCGTTCTTGTAGAGACCGGGCGCAACAAATTTGTAGACTTGCCACGCGACGACCGGGAACGACAGAAAGGCGGCGCCGAACATGGCGACTTTGATGTCGACAAAAAACTTTTCGAGCAGGTGCGTATAGATTGTTTTAGCGTTGCCGGCGCCGACAACGCTCACAAACGGCCAGAGCAAAATATTGTAGATCTGCTTGGAAACCGTAAAGCACAGCAGGAACATGACAAAAAAGGCGCCGACCGCGTAGATCAACCGGGTGCGTAGCTCAATCAAATGTTCGAGCAGCGGCGCCTTCGATGCGTTGATTTCTTCCTGGCCGTCCCGGGTGCCGGTGTCCTCGACACTCATAATCGGCTCTTCTCTTCTTGCTGGGTCGGTACGGCTGTGCCGGCAGGCACAGCAACAGGAACTGGCTCAGCCACCGCTTCCGGTGCCTTCTGAGGTGCGTCCACGGTTTCAGTCTGCACCGCGCTCGCCGCCTCTGTCGACCCTGCCTTCGGAAGGGCGGGGGTCTGCGCGCTTTTGGCTACGATATCCGCCTCTCGGGTAGCTTCCGCCAACTCGCTTTCGACGGAACTCTTCGCCTGCCGCACCGTGCTGGAGACTTCATCGCGTAGCCCCGCCACATCCTTGCGGATCTGGTCCAGTTCGGTGTCTCGCATCGCCTCGTCAAACTGGGCGCGGAATTCGGCCGCCTGTTTGCGGACGACGCTTGTAAAGCGTCCGATGGTGCGCAGAAAAACGGGCAACTCTTTAGGCCCCACAAAAAGCAGGGTGATGATGCCCAGGATCAGCAGCTCGCTCCAACCAATGTCGAACATGGAATGCGTACTCGCCAGACCGCGGTGTCAAAGCGTCCCGGCAGCTCAGATAGCTACCGGTTACGCCCTTCTCCGCGCGCGGCCCATTAACCGACCTTGGTGCTCTGCGTCTCAGACTTCTCAGACACGGTCGAGGCGTGATCGATGGTCTTAGGAGCGTCGGACTTAGCCTTGGCGGTATCTTCTTCGTCCGCCATGCCCTTCTTAAAGCTCTTTATACCCTTGGCGACGTCGCCCATTACTTCCGAGATCTTGCCGCGGCCAAATAATAGCACCACGATCAAAAGTAGGATGACCCAGTGCCAAATGCTAGTTGCACCCATAGGTTGCTAGCTCCTGCGACGGTTGTCGTCGCGTTATGTTGGATTACTCGAAGGGAGACTATCGCAGAAAGGTTGCGAGCGAGCAAGCAAGTGGCGGTTCATCCATCACAAACCGACTAACTCGCTGGCAATGTTCCATTATTGCTGCCGTTCGAGGGGAAAACAAGCACGCCTTCCGGATCAATCGAGACGCCCACTTCTGCGCCTTTGTGCCAACTTCCATTGCCCGCTGGAAGGCGCGCGTGCAGCGGCACATCGAAGCCGCTCACGCCAATTTCAACAAGTATGATGTCTCCGAGAAAGCGAACGTGCAAAATACGGCCAGCCAGGCCTTCGCCCGCAGACCTTAATTCAATGCCGCGCTGGCGGATACACAACGTCGCTTTGGTGCCCTCTGACATGCCCAATGCGGGGATGCGTCCGATAGGGCTCGCGATTTCGCCGCCCGTCACCGTCTGGGGGACTTCATTAATTTCCGAGAACATGCGCGCGATGAACAGCTCGGATGGGCGGCTGTACATATCCTCAGCTTTACCGACCTGAACGACGCGCCCCGCACGCATGACGGCGATGCGATCACCCAGCCGCATGGCTTCCTCGGGGTGATGCGTCACGATGATCGATGTGGAGCGCGTTTCGCGTAACAAGGCCAGGGTTTCCTCCTGCATTGTTTCACGAAGTTGTACATCAAGGCCGGAGAACGGCTCGTCCATCAGCATGACAGACGGACGAGGGACAATGGCACGGGCAAGAGCCACGCGCTGTTGCTGGCCGCCCGATAGGATGTGCGGATAGCTGCTCGCATATCGCTCGAGGCCGACGCGTGCCAGGATCGCCATGGCCTCGCGATGTGCCTCTTCCCGCGGCAGGGCTCTCAGACCGAACGCGACATTGTCTAGGATCGTCAAATGTGGGAAGAGCGCGAAGTCTTGGAACATCAAACCGACGTTTCGGCGCTCTGGCGGTTCGAAGCGATCTGGACCGGCGACTTCCCGGTCGTTGATTAGCAAGCGGCCTGCAGACGGTTTCTCGATTCCAGACGTAATGCGCAGCAGCGTTGTCTTTCCGCAGCCCGATGGCCCCAACAAGCAAACAACCTCGCCTGGAGCAATGTCGAGGTTAAAATCCCGCAGCGCATAGATGTCGCCATAGCGGCGAGAAACGTCTTCGAATGTCACACGTGCTGCGAAGGATGCGGCCGCCCGCCCACGCGAACTCGCAGCCGGCGCTTCTGCGGTGGCTGACGCCCCAGACCAGCGCGGTATCCATTCATTCAGCCGCACCGTGTACGCCCCATGCTCTGCTCTGTCCTCGGCTATGTTGATTTGTCCGCTCAAGAAACGAGCATATAAGGGCTATGATGATTTGTGCAATCGTGATGGCCGTTACGACTTCTGGGTTAAACCGTGGAAGCACCGGATTCGTCGGTAGAATCCGGCTCCTCCGCATCGCGAATAGGTAGATCCATTTCGCTTTGCTCTTCGGGCTCCTCGTCTTCGGCATCCAATGGTAATTCATCCGGCATCAACGCGGCCACGTCCTTGGGTTCGGGCATGTTGAAGCCCGTCGGCAGTGATGAGTCCAGGAGCCCGGCACCTTTCAACTCGGAAAGGCCCGGTAAATCCCTTATGCTATCAAGGTTGAAGTGCTCCAAAAACCGCTCGGTCGTCCCATAGGTTACGGGGCGCCCGGGAGCACGACGGCGTCCCCGCGGCCGTATCCATCCTGTTTCCAGCAGGATGTCGAGTGTGCCTGCCGATGTCGAGACACCCCGGACATCTTCAATCTCAGCCCGCGTGACGGGCTGGTGATAGGCAACAATCGCCAACGTCTCGAGTGCTGCTTTCGATAGCCGCCGCTCGGTAACAGAGTGGCGCTCCAAGAGATACGACAAGTCGGTCGCTGTCCGAAAAGCCCATTTGCCCGATATGCGTACGAGGTTGATACCTCGATTAGCGTAAAACGCCTGCAGTTCCCTCAAGATGCCAGCGACATCAGCATCTGCTTCTAAGTGTTCCGCAAGCTGCGCTTCTGCCATTGGCGCGGTAGCCTGAAACAATAAGGCTTCAACGATGCGCAACTTGTTGTTCTGATCGGCCAGAGGCAACGTCGCGACATTATCTGTGTGCGTCGCCTGGGTATCGTCGGGCTGCGAAGCCTCAGGTCCCGTTGGCACCAATGTCAGCTTCGGCCCGTTGGCAGGAGGCCTGTTAAAAGGATTCATCCGTCACCTTTCACAGCGTCGCGCAACGTTGCCGCCTCAGGCGGCAGGATCGCGTCGACGCATAAAAATTGCAGCGAAGGGCGCTTCCTGACGTAGTTCGACAAGTCCTTCACGAGCCATCTCCAGGGTCGCACCGAAAGAGCTGGCACGCACAGTTCGTTCCTCCTCGTCGAGAGGCAAATACTCAGCGATGAAACTATCAAGCTGAACCCAGACGCCTGTCGTATCGCCGACGAGTCTTTCCAGACGGCGACGCGCATCCTTGATGGACCAGACCTTCCGCGCCGCAACCCGGTGCACGACCTTGACGGTCCGCTGCCGTTGTATAGCGTAGGCCTTAAGCAGCTCATATAGATCCGCCGTCCACGCCGTTTCCCGCACAGCCTTGATCGTTTCAGGCATCCCGCGCGCAAAGACGTCGCGGCCGAGGCGCGGCCGCGTCATAAGCTCCGCCGCCGCCTTGCGCATCGCTTCAAGCCGCATAAGGCGGAATGCCAGCCGTTGTGCCATCTCTTCGGCGCTTATCTGATCGTCCGGCGTATCCTCGCGCGGCAGCAACAATCTGGACTTAAGATACGCCAGCCACGCCGCCATCACGAGATAGTCGCCAGCGAGCTCAAGACGCAGCCGCCGTGCTTCAGCAATGAACGTGAGATACTGCTCGGCGAGCGACAGGATCGAAATTTTGGAAATGTCGACCTTCTGCGTGCGCGCCAATGCCAACAACAGGTCGAGCGGTCCCTCAAACCCCGCGACGTCGACAACAAGGGCCTCCTCGTCGCCGGCCACAGCCTGTTCTATCGGGCTGTTCCAATCGGAAGTCTCAACAGTCGGGCCTTTGTCATCATCGTCCATAGCGATGGTTCTTTACGTCCTGATTTCAGGGTTTGCGCGCAGTGGTCTTGTTTGCGGCTCTTGCAGTTTATACCGATTCAGCTGCGGAGCCTTGATCCAGGATCTGCGCTAAGGCAGCTTCGGCCTCGGCCTTATCATAGGGTTCTACGGCGGTCGTTGTCCGCCACGCCACGTCAAATCGCCGGGCCGCCTCCCCGTCCAAAGACGGAACACCGCTGGCAACCAATTGCATCTCGTCGAGGCGGCCGTTGCAATGCAACGCCACGTCGCAGCCCGCTGCCAGTGCGCGTTCCGCCCGAGAGCGCAGAGATCCTGTCAGGGCCTGCATGGACACGTCGTCGCTCATCAGTAGGCCGTCGAAGCCGATCGCCCCACGGATAACTTCAGAAATGACTTTGCTAGACGTTGTCGCAGGCTCGTCTGGATCGATGCTAGAATAAACGACATGCGCCGTCATCGCTGCGGGCAGGTGGGCAGCCGCTTTGAACGGCGCAAAGTCACTGGCCGCTAATTCGTCGGCGGACGCATCAACCGTGGGTAGCTCGATATGGCTATCGCACACGGCGCGTCCGTGGCCAGGTATGTGTTTGATTACGGGCAAAACGCCGCCAGCGGCGAGCCCCTTCGCAACTGAGAGCCCCAATTCGGCCACCGGTGCCGCTGCTGTTGCATAAGCGCGATCGCCAATAATGTTGTGGGATCCCATGACGGGGACATCAAGGACTGGCGCGCAATCAGTATTGAGCCCGAGCGCTCGAAGATCGTCGGCCAAAAGCCTGTAGACGAGTTCTGCGGATTTTGCTGCCGGCGCGACATCGCCACCTGCCGCCGTGAGATAGGCACGTCCGGGTGGAAGCGCGCGGCCAAGCGGTGGTCGCAGACGCTGTACGCGCCCGCCTTCCTGATCGATGAGTGTGAGAACCTCATCGCTACCGATGGCTTGCAGCGCATCGTTGACAAGTCGCCGGATCTGCTCATGGGAGACGCAGTTCCGCGCGAATAGGATGATGCCAACCGGCTCTGTTTCGCGCAGAAAAAGCGCTTCATCCGGACCAAGTTCGGGCCCCGCAAGCCCGGTGATGAATGCGTGACGCATGTGGGGTGCGCGACTAGTACGTCGTAATCCAGCAACCGGAATATCCGGCGACCTTAAGCTGGCTGCAGAGCTGCGCGGCGCTTTCCTTGGAACCCGGCGGCCCAACCATCAAGCGATGATAGCGTCCCCGAGAGCCGAGGTTTGCCTCACGGACGTCCGGCGTACGCGACCCTAGGACACTCGAGTAATTCTGCTGCAGGTCTGCGTATTGAGCCAGAGCATCCACTCGACTTGTCGTAGAGACCGGAACGGAAGCCAGAACAGCAACGTACCCGGCAGATGCTGCTGCTGAAGTACTCGGACCGGTCGAAGCCGTTGTGACAGGTGCGGTATTCTTCGGCGCTGCAGCGGCGACGCGCGCACTCGTGACACGCTCAGACGTATCGGCCGGCTTTGCTGCAGGTGGAGGCGCAGCGCTCGACGAACCCGACGTTCCCTGATCGCGTGTAATTACGACAGGGCGTGCCGGAGAGCGAGGCCCGGTAGAAGCCGGCGGCTGTACGACAATCGGTTGCTGAGGCGTATTGGTGGCCGCAGTCGGAGTAACTGGCGGGCGCGTTGCAGCCCCGCCAAACCCATCGACCAGCGTCAAACCGGGGACTGCCACAACGGGGTTGTTCGGCGGTGTCTCCGAAGGAGTTGGTGCGGAGCGCGGGGTAACGATGTCGCCGTTGCGGCCGATCATCACTGTCGAAACACGGCGCGAGCCATCGTCGGCAGCACCGGAGTTACGCGGCTCGCTCAGACGGCCGAGAATTTTCGAATCAGTGTGATCGAAGCTGCGTCCGCCCGGGTCTTCAGGACGCACCTTGGGTGGCTGGGACGCCCCCTTTACGACAGGTGTGCTTGCGACTTGCGTCGCACTCGGGCCAACGACAATCTTGTAGCCATAGGCCATAGCGCCGCCGATCATCACGGTACCGACCAACGCCATTACGATCCAACCGATGCGAGAGCGCGGGCGCTCTGCCGGTTCGTCGTCTTCATATTCTTCTTCGTCGTCATACTCCGCATGCAGCGCTAAATCCTGCGTCGCATCGTAGCCAGCGCTGGCGAAGATCGGGCCAGAATCGAGGGCAAAGTTGCTACCAGCCTCCTGCTGTCCCCAACCACCATCGGCATACTCACCGTGCGCGGCAGCTGCCGGAGTGAATTGGGACGACGGATCGTAGCCGCCAAAATCGTGATTGCCCTGCTCTTCGTTGCGAGGCCAATCCTCGAATTCCGAACCGCGTAGTCCTGGGCGCTCAGTATCGAACGCATTGCGCGAGCCCAAATCGGGATATCCCGGCACAACAGGTTCTTCCGGCATAGAAGGCGCGGTCGGTTGCAGATAATCTTGGAATTGACCGTGCATATCCCCCGCAGCGGGGTAGCCCCGTCCCGGATCGAGATGGGGTTCGCGCGTAGGCTGATACTGCTGAGGTTCATATGGCGGCGCATACCCACCAAGCGCCGGCTCAGGGTAGGACGGGAACTCCGGTGGCGCGCCATATCCCGCTCCGGGATTTCCTTGATTTGGAATCCCTAGGCTTGGCTGCGATGCGGAGTCGTAAGGCTCGAAGCCCGGCGCTTGCGGGTAGTGATAGCCATCTTGGCCGCCCCCATACGGATTGTGCTGGGGGGCTGAGGGATATCGCGGATCAGGAGGCGGCACTGGCTCGATTGGTTGGCCGTATCCGCCAGGGGCGACGGGTTCATACCGACCTTGCGGCGGAACAGGCTGCTGCCAATAGGGGTCCTGCGGGTACTGCCCACCATAGTCCTGGCCATTCGGCCAACCGCTGTTTTGCTGACCATGTTGCGGCGCTGCGGACTGGTCCAACGGGTGACCATGTTGCTGTTGCGGAGCCGGATGGCCGGGGCGCGTACCATATCCATCTGAACGTGCCATCTCGGGTAACCCTCTTTCTAACCGCCTGCGCTAAACCCTCTTTACGAATCGTGAGTCTAACGCATTGCGTTCGGGGCCTCGACACCGAGCACACCCAGTCCAGAGGATATTACCTGCCGAGTGGCTGATATGATGGCGAGCCGAGCTGCGGTTACGCCCATGTCGTTGCTGTCGATAAAGCGCAAATGTGGCGAATCATTGCCACGATTGTATTGAGAATGAAGGGCTTGCGCCAAATCATAGAGGTAAAAGGCAAGGCGATGCGGCTCGTGGGCAGCGACCGCGCCCGAAATGACCCGAGGGAAGCTTCCGAGCAGCTTAACCAATTGAATTTCCCCAGGATCTGTCAGCTTGGACAGGTCGGCCGCCGCTAAAGCTTCATTTGACGTGCTCAAGCTGGGGAAAGCCTGTGTAGCGTTGCGGAAAACCGACGCGATACGAGCATGCGCGTACTGAACGTAGAACACCGGATTGTCTTTTGACTGCTCCGTCACCTTGGCAAAGTCGAAGTCCAGGGGCGCGTCGTTCTTCCTGTAAAGCATCATGAAGCGAACAGGGTCACGGCCCACTTCATCGACGACATCACGCAGCGTTACGAAAGTGCCGGCACGCTTTGACATCCGGACAGGCTCGCCCGCGCGAAATAGTTTAACGAGCTGGCAGATCTTTATGTCCAGGCTCGCTTTGCGGTCGGACAGGGCCGCAACAGTAGCCTTCATGCGCGATATATAGCCGATGTGATCCGCACCGAAGACGTTGATCAGCTGTTCGAAGCCGCGCTGCAGTTTGTTGTAATGGTAGGCGATGTCGGACGCGAAATACGTGTATCCGCCGTCAGATTTTACCAAGGCCCGGTCAACGTCATCGCCAAACTCCGTAGAGCGGAACAAGATCTGCTCACGATCTTCCCACTCGTCATCGTCGTGTCCTTTCGGCTTCGGGAGCCGGCCCTCATAGATCAACCCCTTCTGCTTTAAGAGGTCTATAGCCGCGGCTACCTGGTCCGTGCCGTCCTGGATGAGGGAGGCCTCCGAGAAGAAGACGTCGTGACGAATGTTGAGTGCGGCCAGATCCTCTCGGATCATCGCCATCATCATTTCGATGGCGGTCTGGCGTACGACGGGTAGCCAGTCTTCGTTCGCTTGAAGCAGTTCGCGGCCATGCTTTTTGGCCAGTGCCTCTCCTACCGGCTTGAGATAATCGCCGGGGTACAACCCTTCCGGAATTTCGCCGATGTCCTCGCCCAGCGCTTCCCGATAACGCAGGAAAGCCGAGCGCGCGAGGACGTCCACCTGATTCCCGGCATCGTTGACGTAGTACTCACGCGTCACGTCATAGCCCGCAAATGCCAAAAGATTGGCGAGGGCATCACCGAACACTGCGCCACGACAATGGCCGACATGCATTGGCCCTGTGGGGTTGGCGGAGACATATTCGACGTTGATCTTCGTGCCCTTGCCGATAGGCAGGCGGCCGTAGGTCTCACCTTCAGCAAGAATGGCGCCGACCAAGCGCTGCCAGAACGACGCCTTGAACCTGATGTTCAGGAAGCCCGGCCCGGCAACTTCCGCCCCCTCAATGTCAGGGTCGGCCTCAAGTCGGGCTTTTAGCTTCTCGGCGATGTCGCGCGGTTTCTGCCGGGCTTTTTTTGCCAGGACCATGGCTGCGTTGGTCGCGAAGTCCCCGTGTGACGGATCGCGCGGCGTTTCAGCCTCGATTGCCGACACTTCCAAATCGGACGGCAGTTCGCCGTCGGCTTTCATGGCTTCCAGCGCGGCGCGGATCAGCCCTTCAACGTGTTCGAACACGTTCATGCGGTGTGAGACCTCAATTTAAGAAGTTAGAAACGGCGCCCGCAAACGCGAAAGCTCGCGCAGCAGCAACCGGCATGCCCGGCTATCGCAATTCCGGCGTGGCGTCAAACAACCGCCGATGCTCGGCGATGGCCAAGCGGTCGGTCATTCCTGATACAAAATCACCGACGAGGCGCGCATAGCGCCGGTCACTCAGGCCCTGCGCGGCGGACCGCCATGCCTCTGGTAATTCATCGGGTTCATTCAGATAGCGCTGAAATAGGTCGCAAACGATGGTTTCCGCCCGCGTCATCACCCGCATCACCCGCGGGTGGCGGTAAACGCGGTCGAACATGAAGCGCTTGAGATCCTTTATCTGAGCTTCCAATTCGGGAGAAAACGCAACGACGGACATCGTTGCTCGCCGGATGTCGTCTGGTGAGCGCGGTGCCAGCGCTCTAAGGCATTGCCGGGAGTGGTCAACGCAGTCACTAATCATGATTGTGATCATCCTGCGCGTGATTTCGTAAATGACGCGGGGATCATCATGTTCTCGGATCGTGGTCTGCACATTGCGCGCCACTTCTCCGGCGAGAGGGGCCTCGGCAATATCGGCGATAGAGAGAAGCCCCGCACGCAGGGCATCATCGATGTCGTGGTTGACGTAAGCGATATCATCGGAGAGTGCAGCTACCTGAGCTTCGGCGCTTGCATACTGATCCAATTCAAGGCTCCGCCAGCGCTCCAGCACCCGCAGCACCTTCGCAACCGGGTGGTCGGGTCCGTGGGCGACGGGCCCATTATGCTTAGCCAAGCCTTCCAACGTCTCCCAGGTGAGATTGAGGCCGTCAAACCCCAGATATTTGCGTTCCAGGCGCATAACGACACGCAGTGACTGAGCGTTATGGTCAAAGCCGCCGTAGTCGGTCATGGCATGGTCCAGAGCGCGCTCACCGGCATGTCCGAAAGGGGAATGTCCAAGGTCATGGGCCAGCGCCAGGGCCTCGGCCAGGTCCTCATCAAGCCGAAGCTGCCGGGCCACGGTGCGGGCAATCTGTGCGACTTCCAAACTATGTGTCAGGCGCGTACGATAGTGGTCACCCTCGTGAAAAACGAAGACCTGCGTCTTATATGTAAGACGGCGGAAGGGCGTCGAATGCAGAATGCGGTCACGGTCGCGCTGAAAAGGACTACGTGTTGTACACTCCTGTTCAGCATGCTCGCGACCGCGACTGGGAACGCTGCTAGCCGCATAATCCGCCATACTGCGCGCTCCGGGCGGCAGTGTTTCGCCGTAATCGTCCCTATCGGGCGATGAATCTAATTGGCGCCGGCCGATTGTCATGAAGCGCGTCTTTCTCATTAGGCCGCTTGCCGTTTGACAGGGTGGCGCGGCGCCCTATCTTCATGAGCGAGTCCCCTATACGAGAGCAAGCCTTGTTGGCAAACCTCTCGGAAGACCGCCATTAATGATGGATGCGATGGATCATAAAGTCACCGTCACCGAACGCGCCGCCAAGCGCATTGCGGAAATTGTTGCTACCGAAAAGGACAACTCGATGCTGCGTGTCAGCGTCGATGGTGGCGGCTGTTCAGGCTTTCAGTACAAATTCGATCTCGTGGCGCAACGCGAAGATGACGATACCGTACTAGAGCGGGATGGCGCGACAGTCTTAATTGATCCCGTCTCTCTTGGCTTTTTGGTCGGCTCCGAAATCGACTTCGTCGACGAATTGATCGGCGCCTCGTTCCAGATCAGGAACCCCAACGCAACCGCTTCCTGCGGCTGCGGCACAAGCTTTTCGATCTGACCTCCGATCGGCGCCATTGCATGAAAATCGCGACTTGGAACATCAACGGGGTCAAAGCCCGGATCGAAACAACTTTGACCTGGTTGCGTGAAGCGAACCCGGACGTCGTCTGCCTGCAGGAAATAAAGAGTATCGACTCCAACTTTCCCGCTGAGCCGTTTCAGGATCTTGGCTATCAGGTCACAACGCATGGCCAGAAGGGCTTCAATGGCGTTGCCATCCTCTCCAAATCCAGTGTCGAAGACGTCATGATCGGACTGCCGGGCGATGATGATGATGTGCAGGCCCGCTATCTCGAAGCAACGGTTTCTACAGCGAACGGAGCGGTTCGCGTCGTGTCGCTCTACCTGCCAAACGGCAACCCCATCGGGTCGGAGAAGTTCTCTTACAAGCTTTCCTGGATGATGCGACTGGAAGCGCGCATGAAGGCTTTACTGGCAGAAGAGATGCCCGTTGCCGTTGCGGGCGATTACAACGTTATTCCGACGTCGGAGGATGCGAAGAGACCTCAGGCCTGGACCAATGATGCGCTTTTTCAGCCCGAAAGCCGGACGGCTTTTCGCAGGCTGATCAACCTCGGATATTACGACGCTGTCCGCGCAACGGCACCGGGACCTGATCAGTATACGTTTTGGGACTATCAGGCTGGAGCCTGGCAAAAGAACGATGGCATTCGCATCGATCATATTCTGCTGTCACCGCAGGCGGCAGATCGACTAGATTCGGCCGGAATCGACCGTGAAACGCGCGGCTGGGAAAAGCCTTCGGACCATGTCCCTGTGTGGGTCGAATTGACGATATAAGGAGGGTCGGCTGCCGTCAATCGTGTGGCCGGTCCGAAAATCAACGATAAAAAAACTGAGGCCTGCGTTAGCGACCGCCTTCTGTCGACGCACCGACGTTGCGGAACTCACCCGTCCCAGGTGCTGTCGTTCCCGTCATAAAGCGGGTCGACGATGTGCTGCTCGGGCGACTTGAAGCTTCGATTTGATTGGAGGATCCCGGCGCTTGCTGGTCCAATCGCAATGGCACGACTTCGCCGTTAGAACATGTGCGCTCTGGGCTCTGGTCCAGCAAGCCCAAGGAACTCTGGTCGCGGACTTCGGGCTTGCGGCCATAACGCGTGTCCCACTCAGCGACCATGCCAGTCACTTGACTGCGGACCCCCTTCGAAGCGCCACAATAGATGTTCTGATATGTGTCCTCGATCCAGACGCGATCTTGCGGCGGGGCATTCTTTACGGCAACCGAAATCAGCGCCAAAGCGCGTACCGGATCGTTAGGCATGAACTTGCCGCGCCAGTAGAGATCAGCCAGGAACGCCTGCGCTCCGGCATGCCCTTTCTGGGCTATGATTGCCAGCAGATGCTTGGCGCGTGCAATGTCTGGTGCGACGCCGTCACCATGCAACTGCAGCTTTGCCAACTCGAATTGCGCGTCTTCATCATTGAAGAACAGAGCCGCGTGATTGAGATATTCAGCGGCCAGCGCCGGGTCTGCTCGCAGTCCGATTTCGGGGAGACCAAGCCGAACGTATCCGGCAAGCGCAGTCAGGGCACGGGCGACATAAGGTGCGCGGGTATCATCATCGGGATCGGCGTCGGCATACTCGTTCGCAATCTTCTGATAGAGCATGTACGCCTTAGCATGATCCGTATGCGCACTGTTATTGTCAGCGTAAAGTCGCGCGAGATAGTATTGCGCGAGGAACAGGTCCTTAGCTGCCGCGTGCTCCAACGCAGGAATCGCGATTTCGTAATAGCCGCCGTTGTAAGCGCTGACACCTTGGCGCAGCGCTTCTTCCGCCGACACGAACTGCGGTACGGCAGCGTGGCCCGTCACCGGACCCGCCATCGTCACAGCCGCCAAACAGGCTGCGGCAATCAACCCATTCTTGCGCTTATATGTCCGCATAGCAGTGAACTTCCGCCTTTCCACCAGCGTGGGTGACCGCACCGTACCGCGCGGGCCCAACCTGATTTGCGTACTTCCTCAACACACCGCTCTGATAGGCGTTGGCAGGTTCCTGCCATTGCGCCCGACGAGCTTCGAGTTCAGCTTCGGAAACTTCGAGGTCGAGCGTGCCCTTGTCGGCATCGATCGAAATCATGTCACCATTGCGGACGAGCCCAATGGGACCACCTACGGCCGCCTCAGGCCCAACGTGCCCGATGCAGAAACCACGGGTCGCGCCAGAGAACCGGCCATCTGTGATGAGAGCGACTTTGTCGCCTACGCCTTGTCCATAGAGAGCCGCTGTCGTCGAGAGCATTTCACGCATACCGGGCCCACCCTTCGGTCCCTCATAGCGGATGATGAAGACGTCGCCCTCGTTGTATTCACGGCGATCGACGGCTTCGAATGCATCCTCTTCACAGTCGAACACACGCGCAGGTCCACGGAAGGTCAGCTTCTTCATGCCGGCCACCTTCACGATTGCTCCATCGGGAGCCAACGTGCCGCGCAGTCCCACAACACCGCCAGTCGGCGATATGGGATTTGAAACCGGGTAGACAACCTTTTGTTCCGTATTGAATTTCACGTTTTCGAGATTCTGCGCCATCGTTTTACCGCTGACCGTCATACAGTCACCGTGGAGATAACCGCCCTCCAACAGCGCTTTCAGGATCTGCGGTACGCCGCCGATATCGTAGACGTCCTTCGCAACGTATTTGCCGCCGGGCTTGAGGTCGGCGATGTACGGCGTACGCTTAAAGATCTCTGCTACTTCGAAGATATCGAGATCAATTCCTGCCTCGTGCGCCATGGCTGGAAGATGCAATGCGGCGTTGGTGGAACCACCCGTCGCAGCGACGATGACAGCCGCGTTCTCGAATGCTTCACGCGTGCAGATGTCTCGCGGGCGGAGCCCATCAGCAACGAGACGCATAACGGCACGGCCGCTCTCGGCAGCATATGCGTCACGGCTTTCATATGGCGCGGGCGCGCCGGCCGAGCCGGGCAGCGCCAAACCTATAGCTTCGGACACACAGGCCATCGTATTGGCCGTGAACTGTCCGCCGCACGAGCCTGCGGAGGGGCAAGCAACGCATTCCAGTTCATGCAAATCGGAATCCGACATCCGGCCCGCCGAGTGCATGCCAACGCCCTCGAACACGTCGACAACGGTGACGTCCTTGCCCTTATAGGTGCCGGGAAGGATTGAGCCGCCGTACATGAAGACAGATGGGACGTTGAGGCGAAGCATCGCCATCATGATGCCCGGCAGCGATTTATCGCAGCCGGCAATGCCGACCATGGCGTCGTAGCAGTGGCCGCGCATCGTCAATTCGATTGAGTCCGCAATCACCTCACGGGACACAAGCGAGGACTTCATCCCCTGATGGCCCATCGCGATGCCGTCTGTGACGGTGATCGTGCAGAATTCGCGCGGCGTTCCGCCACCTTCATCAACCCCGGTCTTCACCGACTGGGCTTGGCGCATGAGAGAGATGTTGCAAGGCGCTGCTTCGTTCCAGCAGCTGACGACGCCGACAAACGGATTATGAATCTGCTCTTCCGTCAGACCCATCGCGTAATAATAAGAGCGATGCGGCGCGCGCGTCGGCCCTTCGGTCACGTGTCTGCTGGGCAATTTCGCCTTGTCGAACTTCTTGGCGCTCATCTCTCTCCCTTTAACCTTCAAATACGCGCAGTGAGAGGAAGCAAAACGCCCCGGGGCCACATTGCGCACCCCCGTGGATCATTCCGACCCGACAATGGATAAGGCTGACGCCGGGCCCGCAAACCCGCTCGCGTCGAACGCCTTAGACCCCGCCCACTCTGCGACTGTTCAACCGTGGTGGACATTGATCGGGGTTTGTGGCCCAAACGTGGCGTGGACGCCGCATAGTGGCGACACAGACACAGTGAAGGAGTCGCAAACAAATTTCCTCCAATCCAATCCTGCCCCGTGGATAACTCGCGGGACTGGCGGATACGCAGCCAAGAATTGAGCAACGGAAGTTTGACCGTGCAATTCGTGTAGCGCCCGACTCCGGCGATCAAAGGGCTATCGGTGGGCGGAAGTTTTGTTTTGGGACGACCAAATCATGTCCAACCGGCTTGCTACATGGGCGCTTGATGCGGCACCAGCAAGGCGGGAAAACGGAAAAGGCCCGCGAAATGAAGTCGCGGGCCCATCTTTTTAAGAATTGAAGTTAACTTAAGAGGCTTCGAGACGCCTCAAGGCTGCGGTCAACCGCTTGATGATGCCTTCCAGCTCCGCCTTACGCTCCCGGGTCTCTTCAACAGCTTCCGGCTTTGCCTTGGCTACGAAGTTTGGATTTGCGAGCTTGGCATCCATCTTGTCGAGATTGCCTTGCGCTTCGCCAATCTCTTTGGCCAGACGACGGCGCTCGGCCTCCATGTCAATGACGCCTTCCAACGGGATTGCTGCCGTCGTCTCGCCAACGACGATCATCGCAGCTCCCTTAGGCGCAGTCGCATCAAAGCTGATCGAGTCGAGACGGGCCAAGCGGCCGATCGTGTCCTCGTGGCGATCCGCCCGCTCGCGCGCCGCCTTATCAGCGCCGGTGATCACAAGCGGTATTTTGGCGCCTGCCGGAATATTCATTTCGCTGCGAACCGAGCGAATTTCCGAGATCAGGGCTACGACCCAACCAATTTCGGCATCGGCCTCCGCGTTCTGCAATTCGGACAGTTTAGGCCACTGAGACAGCGTCAAAAGACTGGTACGTTTTTCTCCGTGCTCCACCATGTGTGCCCAAAGCTCTTCCGTGATGAAGGGCATGAACGGATGCAGCATTTTCAGAATCTGATCGAGCACCCAGGCGACGCAGGCGCGTGTTTCCGCCTTTGCCTCTTCGTCATCCCCATTGAGGATCGGTTTGATGAGTTCGAGATACCAATCGCAGAATATACCCCAAACGAACTCATAGGCAGCCGTCGCCGCTTCGTTGAATTTGTAGGCTTCAAGGCCGGTTGTTACTGCTGCAGAGGCGCGTTCGGTTTCGCCAACAATCCACTTGTTGAGAGTTTCATCGAGCGCGGCAGGATCGAAATCGAACTTGCGGACACACTCGTTCATCTCTGCGAAGCGTGCCGCGTTCCAGAGTTTGGTGGCGAAGTTCCGATAGCCTTCAACACGCTGGGTCGACAGTTTGATGTCGCGTCCCTGAGCGGCCATCGCCGACAAGGTGAAGCGCAACGCATCGGCGCCATAGGAGTCGATGACGCCTAAGGGATCCATGACGTTGCCCTTCGACTTCGACATCTTCTGTCCCTTCTCGTCGCGGACAAGGGCATGGATGTAGACGTCGTGGAAGGGCACCTCCTTCATGAAGTGAAGGCCCATCATCATCATGCGAGCGACCCAGAAGAAGATGATGTCGAAGCCCGTGACGAGAACATTCGTCGGGTAGTAGCGCTGCAATTCCGGCGTTTCGTCCGGCCAGCCAAGGGTCGAGAACGGCCAGAGCCCGGATGAAAACCACGTGTCGAGCACGTCTTCATCGCGTTTCAGCAGAGCGTCTGCCGTCCCGGCACGGGCGATTTCGTCGGCGCGCTCTGTCGTTAGAGTTCCGTTCTGAACGTAATGCGTTAGGGCTTCGGCCAACGCCTCACCCTCGTCAGTGGCGACAAATACCTGACCATCCGGCCCATACCATGCCGGGATCTGGTGCCCCCACCAAAGCTGTCGTGAAATGCACCACGGCTGGATATTGCGCATCCATTCGAAATACGTCTTTTCCCAATTCTTGGGCACAAAACGCGTACGACCGTCCTCGACCGCCTTGACGGCGTCCTTGGCAAGTTCAGCGGCATTTACGTACCACTGGTCGGTCAACCAGGGCTCGATAACGACATTCGAGCGGTCACCGTGCGGGACGGTATGGGAAGTCGGCTCGATCTTCTCAAGCAATCCGGCGGCGTCCATATCGGCGACGATCCGCTTTCTCGCAATGAAGCGATCAAGCCCGCGATAGGCTTCCGGCGCGTTTTCATTGAGCTGGGCGATCTCGTCGAGAATGTTGATCTGCTCAAGATTGTGACGCTTGCCGACTTCGAAGTCGTTGAAGTCATGCGCCGGTGTGATCTTCACTGCGCCCGTTCCCTTTTCGGGATCGGAATATTCGTCAGCTACGATCGGTATTTCGCGCCCGACAAGCGGCAATGTCACGGTCGCCTTGGCTGCAAGCAAAGCCGCGTACCGTTCGTCTTCTGGGTGCACGGCAACACCGCTGTCGCCCAACATCGTTTCAGGCCGCGTCGTGGCGACAACGATATAGTCCTTGTCGTAACCATCGACCTTTTGCGTGAGCGGATAGCGGAAGTGGTACATGTGTCCACTCGGATCGCGCGCAAGGGCTTTGTCCAGAGCGGCGGCGTCGAAAGCCTCTTCTGAATCCCGGTCCCATTTAAACGAACCTTGCGAGTCCACCTGCACGACTTCCAGATCGGAAATCGCTGTCTGGAATTTCGGATCCCAGTTGACCAGGCGCTTATCCTTGTAGATCAGCCCCGCGCGATATAGCTCGACGAATATCCTGAGAACGGCGCGCGAGAGCCCTTCATCCATCGTGAAGCGTTCGCGCGACCAATCGCAGGAAGCGCCGAGCCGCTTCAGCTGATTGATGATGACGCCGCCAGACTCTTCCTTCCAGGTCCAGACCTTCTCGACGAACTTATCGCGCCCAATCGCGCGGCGGTCAGGCTCCTGGCGCTCCATCATCTGCCGTTCGACGACCATCTGCGTGGCAATCCCGGCGTGATCCGTACCCGGTTGCCAGAGGACGTCCTTGCCGCGCATACGCTCGAAACGGCACAGCACATCCTGCAACGTGTTGTTGAGGGCGTGCCCCATGTGCAGAGATCCCGTCACGTTCGGTGGCGGAATGACGATCGTGAATGGTTCGGCAGCATCACCTTGACGATCAGGGCGGCCAGCTTTGAAGGCTTCAGCCTTCTCCCACTCGCCGTGGATGCGCGGCTCGATTTCAGCCGGCTGATAGGTCTTTTCGAGCATACGGGGTTTTCGCGTTCACTTCGGTCAATAACAGAGTTGGGCGACCCTTGCGCACCGCACATGGGCCAACACTTCAATTGATTTCGTTGGTCAACGGCAGGAAGCGGTTTGTAGCCGCCCCAATCTGCCGAGTTCACCGGTGTTCGTTAGCACAAAGGCGCCCCGAAGGTGAACTCTTGTGGAGAATGATGACGTTGCTTTGGCCGCAAGACCTGTTCTTCAGGCTTTCGAACCGGGGTCGGTCCTTACCTTGACGGCGTTTGAAACCTCACGCCGCACCGTATCCTCGATGATCCGCGGCAGGTTATCGTCCAGCCATTCACGCAACATCGGCCGTAGAAGCTCCATGACAGCGTCCTCAAGCGAGCGCCCCGCTGCGGCACCTGTCTTTGCTGCTGCCTCTCTACCCGACACAGACACCAATGGTGCGCCAAGATTGGTTGCGCCGCTTACTGGTTTTACGGATGCGCCAACGACCTTTTCCGCTTCCACCTTCTTTGTGTCAGACGGTCCCGCAGCAGCTTCCGCCGTTTTTGAGTCAATTTTCTCGAAGGCCTTCAAAACAGGCTCAATGCTGGGAAAGTTGGGTGAGGCCTTATTGTCGCTTTGGCCGTCCTTCGCGGGCGTTGTCGGTCGGGAATTGAAGAACGACGGGAAGGATGAGGCTCCTTCACCTTTACTTACCGGCGCGGCAGGCTTGGATTGAGGCGGCGTCGGCAGGGCCGATGACTTTTCCTCGGAACGTGTGCTGTGTACTGGACCGGCGTCCATCCGATCCGGCAACGGTTTGCCGGTTAACGGCCCAGGGAAGAATCTTCCGGGAGTTTCTTGGGCAGGCTGATCCCCGCCACGTGGATCGGCGTGCGAAGTCACGGACTTTTCGGAGGCCAAGCCCGCAAATCCATTCGCACTGCTTCCTACTGGCGGCGATGCCGCCGATTGAGGTTCTGACGGTGCTGGGGCGGCAGACTCGTTATGCGCCGCCTCATTGCTACGCATGGAGTCTGCCCAGCTTAGGGGCTGACTGTCGTTTGGCGCTTTCGCGTGCGGAGGCGGTGTAAAATCGCTTTTGCTTGTTGCTTCGCCCGGCCGGCTCAGTCCAGGCGTTGGTGGGCCGCTTCCATTCGACGGTTCATGATCTCGACGCGGCACGAGAGAGCCAAAATCGAAACCAAGGGACGCAGCTTTCGTATTTGGGGGGCTCGGTGCTGGACCATTTATGGGTGCGGCCTGCTCCTCAGCCGAGAACGGACCCGGTGCAATGGCAGCTGGTGGCAACGGTTCTTCCAGAAGATCGGCGAGGTCGTCGTCGTCCTGCTGGCCTAATGGGCGCTGCTTCCCTAACTGGTCTGGCTGACTATTGAATGCCGGGCCGGAATGTGGCGGCAAATGCTGCGCAGGGGCCGCACCGTTCAGTTCGCCGCCCGTGCTTTGTTGTTGTGTCGGCGTGGGATTCGGAAGTTCCGGGGCGGCCGTGCCTGCTTCTCCGGGAGAGGGATCTTGAGAGACCATGTTGCGGATGGAGGCCAGAATTTCCTCCATGCTGGGCTCACGGCCGTTGCCAGGTACGCTCATTGCCATTCTCCGCCATTTCAACTGCCTTACCCGGCCGCGATCGGCGCGTCGCAGTTGTTACCCTTAGGCTTGGTACAATGGCTGGGCCTGGACTTCAATGCATGGCGGTCTTCTTGTCCCGGATCAGCAGGGGAATACACGCCGGTTTTCGCCTTAAACGCCCGAACCCTCTAGGTGGCCAGAGTTATTTCGGCGACGTTGGAGGGGGTCAGCTTCAAACCCAAAATTAAACTGGCGCCGGTCAAGAATGACACGGCGCCAGATAAAATTGCGCAACCAGATTACTTGTAAGACTGGCGGCTCCCGTGAGAGTCCCACAGATCTAGATTTTCTCTGCGTCCGTCGGCGTGGGTGATGGAGATGCCCCACCACTTGCGACGCACCTCAAAGTAATGCGCTTCCGGATCATAAACCTCTGACGCGACACCAAGGGTGGCCGCGTCAAGCCGCCCAACGGACGACAATAATCCGTAAGCCGCCACAATTAAGTTGCGTCGTGACGTCTCCAGCTGCACCTGAGAATTCAAAAGTTCTTGCTCGGCATTAAGGACGTCCAAGAGCGTTCGCTGGCCGACCTTCTCTTCTTCGCGCACGCCGGCCAAAGCTGTCTGGTTGGCTGTCACCTGAACTTTATCGGATTCGATCTGAGCGACGGCGGCTTGATACTGCGACCATGCCGTCACAGTGACTTCGCGCACCTGCGTGCGAACATCTTCAATGTCCTGAAGGCGGCTGACATGCGTATGCTTGGCGGCACGTACGCGTGCCGAAACCTCACCGCCCTGATAGATGGGGACGTTGATGCGGCCGGTGACCGTAGTCGTCTCGGATTCAGCAATCGAGTCGCTTGACTCAAACCGGTCCTGGTAGCGGGCTTCAAGCGTGACCGTCGGCAACAGTTCACCGCGGATCGTGTCCACGTTGTAGCTGGCAGCTTGTTCCAAGTAGAGAGCCGTGATGATCAGCGGGTTCTCGTGCTCCGCTCGCGCGATCGCCGCCTCAAGCGTCTTCGGCATTAGCCTGTAGGGAACAGTTGGCTCGCGCAGATTGCTTGGCGGCGAGCCGATGACGCGTTCATAACGTGCGCGGCTGGATTTCAGATTGGCCCGCGCCAAATCCAGGTCCGACACGGCGCCCGCACGACGCGCTTGAGCTTGCGCGACATCGGTTCTCGTGACTTCGCCAACTTCGAAACGATCCTGCGTGGCGCTTAGCTCACGGCTCAGAACGTTGACGTTGTTCTCCTGCAAACCAACGATAGCCTGGTCCCGGACCACATCCATATACGCGGTGACGCCGTCGAAAAGGACCTGGCGCTCAATTTCGCGCAGATTTTCGCGGCCAGCGCGGACGTTGGCTTCTGCCTGATTTACCAGGTTCGTGGTGCGAAACCCGTTAAACAGGTTCTGCTGAACGGATACGTCGTACCCGCGAGGCGTGCTGCGGCGGCCACTGCGTCCACCACCGACTTCATCATCGAACCGTACGCGGCTGTCCTGAACACCCAGGTCGGCATTACCTTCGACAAACGGCAAGTAGCCCGAACGTGCTTGAGGCACGCTTTCGTCCGTGGCGCGCAACCGGGCCCGCTCGGCATCGATGCGTGGGTTATAAGTATAGGCCGCTGAGAGCGCCTGATTGAGAGTTTCGGCAGTCGCCGTATCCGAAAATGCTGAACTGGCCGCTATCAGCGCCGCCATGGCGGCGGATCTGAAGAGCGCACCCAGTCGCATCTGGACAGGACTGTTCGTCATCATCGCGACTCGCTTCCGTTGTGAAATCTGGCACTGCGGCGAGACTGGTACGCTGTCTCTTGGGCATCGACGCCTACACCCAACGGCATATCCGATTCCAAGACCACACTGGATGTAGCCCCCAAGCTGTCCACATGCGATGCACCGGTTTTGCATTACCCGTGCACACACCCGACGCGCTGCCAAAGCTAGCTGCTAGTTCAATAATATCCGCTGAGTGCTCGGCAAAGCCCCGTTACTCGTTCCGAGCCCCCTCCGTTGTGCTGCGTTGCACTTCGCACACAGTTTAGGCAGAAGCCGACTAATGCATGTTTACGCTAGCGTAAGCTTTTCATCGTAGGCGGAGGGCAGAATCAACGACACGCAACGACTAGCCTAACCAACAGACTTTATTTGTTTTTTTGCCATGCCTGCAACGAGCGATAGGCCCCGCATGACTCGCGTGTGCTTTCATTCATTTTACGCGATTCTGTCCGTGCGGAAATCACGACACGCGCGCGAGTCAACGATCGTGTTTAAATCGGCCGATCACGATTTCTCGCGCCAGAAAATCTGCTGATAGCGTCCGAGGCCGGATGATTCGCGAATCACTGCGCGGCCGCCACCTTTTCGTTTGCTCATCCGCAGCCAACAAACGGGCCGAACTCTAGAGTGAAAGACGGACGCGTCCTTGACTCACAACGTGAAAACTGCGGGCTTTGCAAAACCCGGGAGAGGGGAAGCCGCTGCCTCAAAAGCTTCGCGCTCATCGAACGTCGCACCAAGGCGGCGCCACAACACAGCCCGGGAAAGTGGTCCCTTCTGATAGATTGCCACCAGTCGGCCACCGTCCTTTAGCTGATCCAAGAGGCCGAAGGGGACTTCTTCAACCTGTCCTTCCAGAACGATCGCATCGTACGGTCCTTCATCAGGGTAACCCGACGCCAATTCGCCAGAGACGACAGCCACGTTGTCATAGGACGTCTCAGACAAGAGGTTCCCTGCCGTTTCCGCAAGCTCAGGATCCACTTCCAACGCGACGACTGTCTCCGCTAAGCGCCCGAGCACAGCGGCGGAATATCCCGTGGCGCACCCAACGTCGAGAACAACGTCGCTCTCAGAAATTTCTGCGAGTTGTACGAGCCGTGCAAAGTCACGCGGCGCCATCAGGGATCGGGTCGCCCGATTCGCACCATTCGGTGGCATCATTACAGGCACTTCGTCATCGATGTAGGCCAAAGGCTTCATCGCGGTCGGGACGAACTGCTCACGCGGGATTTCCAGCATTGCCCGAATAATGCGCCGGTCGGTCACGTCACTCGGACGGATCTGCGAATCCACCATGTTCGTGCGTTGCACAGCGGCATCTACAGAAACCATGTCATATCCTTCATCGCGTTGTGGCCTGACGCCTGTTTTGAAGGGCGCCATCAGGGCCGAGCAGGCGCTGCTTGTCCGTTGCAATGGAGCGAAAATTTTACTTCGAGCCCACTTAGCAGGCCCGCGCCATCTCGCCAACGCTCCTCTTGACCGATTTTGCTTGGCCCAAGCTTGGCTGAGCTTCATGCCGCAGCGGCAAAGGGACGATTGCACAAGGATAGATCATTGTGATAATCGCTTATCTCCCGCGGTCAGGAGACCTCCAATCGCGATGCCCTTCGGGGCCGGCCGTTCGCCACCACCGGCGGTCGCAGGTACTTTGGCCACGTGGCGGAGTGGTGACGCAGCGGACTGCAAATCCGTATACGCCGGTTCGATTCCGGCCGTGGCCTCCAGCTTCTTTTGCTGGGACTTTCCTTGCCGTATCGGGCTTCTGAAGCAGGCTCGTTGCGGTTAAGGGTGCGCCATTGAGGCACATCCTTGTTTTTGCTTCTTTGGGGCTTCTAATCTCTGCGCACTTCATGCTATCAAGCGCGCTCTGATTTGGTTCCCGAATATTCCGCGGTAGCTCAGCGGTAGAGCATCCGACTGTTAATCGGACGGTCGTAGGTTCGAATCCTACCCGCGGAGCCATTCATCTGTACGTCTAACGGTGCAGCCCCTGGGTAACATCGGAGATATCGGCGACTATTTGCGTGCCTATGCCGAACGGCAGCTTTTGGTGGTCCTGACACCGCGCCTGATGCAGCTTCGTCGCCTTGTGATTGGCGAAGCCGGTCGATTTCCGGAACTGGGGCAAGCTCTTTACGAGGGTGGAGCCGCACGTGCCATCGCCGCCCTGGCGGCGGAGTTCGAGCAATTTGTCGAGCGTGGTTGGCTCGTGCTCGAAGATGCGCACTCCGCTGCTACGCATTTCAATTGGCTGATCATGGGCGAGCCCGTGAATAAGGCCATGTTGTTGGGCGACGAGGCGATCCCGAGCCCTGCAGCACTCCGTCAGCATGCCGCTGATGCGGTGAGGGTCTTTCTTGCAGCTTACGCGCCGCGCCGTCCGAAGTGACGAGTTGTATCTGGCTCAAACGCCATAATACGCTCAATGCCTCGCAATCCACTGAGCTATGTGTGGCCAATGATCGGACAGAGTTCGCGCGCCCATGAACAATCCGATGTGGCCTCCAGGCACTGTCTCTTGGACAATATCGCGCCTTGGCGTACCAATCAGTTTTACAGCGCCCAGGACCTGCTCGGGCGCGGTGATGTCATCCTTCTCGCCCGCTAACAGGTACACGGGGCATTTGATGTTCCGTAGATCGAGCGTCCGCCCCAGGGCCACGAACGTTCCCTTCGCAAGACGGTTTTCCATGAACAACTGCGTGATGACCTGGAGATACCAACGACCGGGCAAATCAATTGGGTTTTCATACCAACTTTCAAACGTCTCCTCCTTCTTGAGGTACGCAGGGTCATCAATGTGTTCGTAGAGATCGATGAGATTCTCGAAATAGTGCTGCTCGGGGTGCATGTTTTTCCAGCCCTGGAGCATGAACTTTCCGCGCATCAGGCCGCCACCCAGCGCGACCAATTCCTCATAGAATGAGCGTGGCGAGGCATGGACCATATGCTTCAATGGTCCTGAGCCCGCATCGGTGTCGATCGGGGCGCCTGCAAGAACAAGGGAATTCACCTTTTCGGGGAAACGTGCTGCGATCATCGCGCAGACCCAGCCCCCCTGACAAAGCCCCACGAGGTTCACGCGGCCGCCCAGATCATCGATCGCAATCACCATTTCCTCAAGATAGTTGTCGATCTCCAGGTCCTTCATATCTTCGGTCGCCGACTTCCAGTCGGTCAGAAGGACGTGGCCAAGTCCGTTGGCTAACAGCGTTTCTATAAGGCTCTGGCCGCGATGATAGTCGGCGATCACAGCGGTGTGGCCCGCGTGCGGAGCATCGACGAGCGTCGGGATTCCATCGTCGGGATTTCCGTATTCCCGCAAACGCATGGTGCGCAAATCCAACCTCGTGCAATGCGGTGTTGCGAGAACGGGACGCAGTTCGTCGTAGATTTTGATCTCTTCTTCTACAAACTTGAGGTTCTTCACATAGAGTTCGGTTCCCGCTTCGATCATCGTGGCCGCCATGTTCATAGGCCAGAACGCAGGAACGCTCATTGGGATGAGTTTTTCTACGCCTGCATGTTTTCGGGCCATCTATCCATCTCCTTCAAGACCGTGGTCCCGGTGCCGCCGCGTGCATTTCGATACGATTGAGATGTCGCGACTGGAGTGCCGAGCGGTGATCCAGCAGTCGGTAGACTGAGATTTTGATGAGACTTCCGAGCAGGAAGAACACCAACGCATACCCCCAAACCATGAGCACAAGAGGCCAGCCGGTCGGTGCCATGAACCATCCGTAGACGACGGCGAGCGTCCCGACGATCTGCGTCGTTTCACAGGGGACGACAAGCTTCCAACTCGGCCATGGCCGTTCCCAGATCGGCCCCTTGTTGCGCGTCAGATAAATCGTCATGTGCCCGGCGACGAGCAATTTGAGAAATACGAGGGATTGAACAACGGCGGGCTCGAGCTGAAGATAATCACGCGCAATCCAGAACATGCCGAAACTACTGAACACGCCGAAGATGCCCAGCGCGGAGGCTACCGTTAGAACGCGTGTCATATCCCAACGCACCGGCTTCAAGGCAACAGGTGCGTTGTCGTAAGCGATCATCATGATGGGAAGATCGTTCAACAATGCGAGCAGCACGACCATGATCGCTGTGACGGGATAGAAGTTGAAGATCAGGATGCTGGCCGTCATGAACAGGAGAACCCGCGTCGTCTCCGCGATGCGATAGATGGCATAGCCAGTCATACGCTCGAAGATCTGGCGCGCTTCTTCAATAGCGCGGGTGATTACCGAAAGGCCCGGCGCCGTCAGCACCAAATCAGCCGCTGCTCGTGCAGCGTCCGTTGCACCGCTTACGGCAATTCCAACATCGGCCTGCTTCAGCGCAGGCGCATCGTTAACGCCGTCTCCCGTCATTCCGACGATGTGACCCGCCCCTTCCAGGACCTTCACAATTTCGAACTTGTGTTCGGGAAAAACGCGGGCAAATCCATCCGCTGCACGGATGGCAGGAAGACGATCCTGCGCGGCGCCATCACCAAAGACCTTCTCCGCCACGACGATATTTTTCCCGAGGCCCAACTCTCCCGCGATTTGGCGAGCAATCGCTTCGTGGTCTCCAGTGACCATTTTGATATCGAGCCCCATCGACTTGGTCGTGGCGATCGTACGCGCGCTGTCATCCCAAGGGGGGTCAAACATCGGAAGGAGGCCGAGGAACCGCCAGCTTCCCGTGTCGTCTTTGCGTGCTACGCCGAGTGTCCGATATCCGCGACTGGCATCTCTGTCGATTTTCTCTGTTACGTCTTTGCTCTGTCCCGCATCCAACTTACACAGATCCAGAATGACTTGGGGGGCGCCCTTCGCGACACTGAAGCGTTTTGCATCTTTCTCGACGTCAGCGCTCGCGTGTTTGATTACGGGATCGAAGGGGTGAAAGGCGAGGATGCGATAGCCTTCGAGTGAGGCGGTGGTTTCTTTCAAAGCCGCGAGGATGGCACTGTCGATCGCATCAGGCGCATCACTGCGTGAGGCCAAAGCCGCCGCCAACACGAGTTCCTCCGCCCGCACACCGTCGGCTGGCTGCACTTCACCTAGTTTCAGTTTGTTCTGGGTCAGTGTGCCTGTCTTGTCGGTGCACAGAATATCCATGCCCGCCATCTCTTCGATCGATACAAGACGCGTAACGATCGCTCGCATCCGGGCCAAGTGCTCGGCACCGACCGCCATAGTCACGGACAATACGGCAGGTAACGCAACGGGGATTGAGGCGACCGCGAGAATGAGCGCGAATTGCGCGGTTTCGATCAGCGGATCCTGGCGGAATAAAGCGGCAAGGCCGATCAATACGACCAATCCGATAGTCACTAAGATCAGAAAATTACCGATCCGCAGAACTGCGCGCTGAAAGTGCGAGACGGTCTTGGCCTCTTCAACGAGATGCGCTGTCTTGCCGAAATAGGTGTCCATTCCCGTCTCGGTAACGAGCGCTGTCATTTCTCCGAGTTTGGCAATTGAGCCTGAATATGCGACGTCGCCAGGCTTTTTGTCGACCGGCAGAGACTCTCCCGTCAGTGCCGACTGATCAACGCTGAGATAGGCACCTTCGATGAGCTTAACGTCAGCGGGGACGATACTACCGAGCGTAATCTTCACCACATCGCCAGGCACGAGCAGGCGCGCGACAATCTCCTGCCACTTGCCGTCTCGCAAGACATGAGCCTTTGGGGCGAGCCGCTGTTTCAAGAGCGCAATGGCGTTGTCGGCCTTATATTCCTGCCAGAAGCCTACGCCCGCATTCACAAACAACATGGTGAGAATTACGGCGAAGTCAGCCCAGTGACCGACGACGGCGGAGAGAACCGCTGCAATCTCAATCATCCATGGAATAGGTCCCCAGAAGAATCCCGCTAATTTCTGAAGGAGGCTTACAGCGTGTTCTGCTAGCGCATTTTCCCCGTATTGGGCGAGACGCCGGGCTGCTTCTTCTCGGGACAAACCGGCTGCTTCCGCACCGCTCAATTTCGATTGAAGCGGTTCGTCCGGCGACTTGGCGGCGGCAAAATCATTCCGCATGCATATCGCGTCCCGCCCTCAAAAAAGGGCCTGGGCTACGCAATCAGGACAATGCGTCGCCGTCACCCCATAAAGGCAGGCGTCGGACGACACCGCCTTTCATGTAGGAGGCCACCGCGTGATATGCGATGGGACAGACCTGCGGCGGGTCGTCGTCCGTGGTCAAGGAGCCAGTGCGTTAACCGGTTGCGCAGGCGGCGCGTCTTCTGGATCGATATCACCAGCCAGTTCGCGAGCCCCGTCGCGGTCATAAATGTCGGGACGGAACTGCACTTCGCCGTTCGTTTCACCCCAAGCGGTGATGTAGACAAAGTAAACGGGTATTGGACGCGATAAGGTCAAATCCAATGGATCACCCTGGTCGAGCACTGCCTGAACGCGTTCCGGCTGTTCCCAGCCAGCCTCCTGCTGCGCGATCCAACTCACGAGATCCATGACATCCTGAACACGAACGCACCCTGCGCTATAGCTTCGGGCAGGCTGCTTGAAGAGCTGCTTCATCGGCGTGTCGTGCATGTAAACAATATGCTCGTTGGGCATATCGATCCGGACAAGACCCAACGCGTTCCAGGGGCCGGGATCCTGACGGAAAAACGTCTGGGAGAGATCGACGTTGTGCCAATCGATGGTGGCGAGATCAATCTCCGGGCCGTCGAAGCTGCCGCGGAAAGCGCGAATGTGTTCTTTCTCCAAATAATCCGGCTCCCGCTGCATGCGCGGCACGAGATCGAGGCGCGCAATACTTCCAGGCACGCGCCAGTAAGGGTAGAAATTCAACCCGCGGATCGTCGATTTTATGGACGGTGTTTCGCGTCCCGGCCGTCCGGCGATTACCCGGTGCCGCTGCTGGACTTCGTGACGGTTGACGGCTTCGAGCTGATAAGCCGGCACGTTTACGAGCACGTATCTATCTTCGACGCCGGAGGTCCATAGCTGCTGGATGCGGTTCAGATTAAGCCGCAGCTGATTGAGGCGCATTTCCGCGGTAACGTTGAGCGCGGCGAAGGTCGGCCGATCGACGCGGCCTCTCATGCGCAAACCGTGACGGGCCTGGAAACGCATTACCGCTTGTTCAAGCTCACCGTCGAAAGCGAAGCTGTCATAATAGCTTCCGGTCGCAGGCATATCGCCACTAGCGCGCAGACGTCGGCGCAGAGCGGGGACGCGTTCATCATCATCACCCGGGCGCATAAGCCGCGGCCCTGGGACCATCGGCCAACCGCCGTTAGCGACAATCTGTTGATACCGCTTGATGGCTTCGTGCATCGACTGGATCATCACGTCGCTCAGCCACGGCGTAGGCCCGTCGCGCAGATCGTCAAGCCGGATCGTGCTCGATTCACGTGGGCCGGCACGGGAGCGGCGATCCAGCTGCGCGCCATGGCCGATAATCGATTCCCACCACTGGCCATCCTGAGCAAAAGCACCGCGAGAGAATGGAACTAGTCCAGCCGAAGCGGCAAGTGCCGCAGCACCGCAAAGTAAGCCTCGTCGTGTCGCGCCAGACACCTTCTTGGTGCGCTCCATAGTCATCGCAAATTCCTGATGAATTCCCGTGTGCCCATTGCCCGTTGCCGTCAGCTTTAATTGCCGCAGCACGTTAGCTCCGCCGCTTTTACCTAACAACTATGCCTGTGGCCAAACAAAGACGTTTGACGTTCCCGTGAAATTGCTTCTCCAACTGGCCTTGGGAGCCAGCAATATCATGCTGCCGAGACCCCGTAGAAACGACTTTCACTTTGTCGAAGTTCCGTTCAAAGCATTGCTCATTGGCGCAAATCGGGCGAGCGCTCTGTCAACCGAGATGATCCCAACCTTTACGGGTTATGCTCAATGAGTTTCCATCGTCTCCGACGACGCTAACCCCTAGCGTCGCAATTATTTCTCCAACCTCAGCAATTGATACGCCGGCGTGCCGCGCAGCCTCTGCGAACGCTCCGAGCGCATCCGGCGGTACGGCCGCCAAAATTTCATAATCATCGCCTCCGCTCAAGGCGTCCGTCAGCGATACTTTCTGGTTGTTAACCAGTCGCTGAATTGGTGCGCTCAAGGGGACCTGATGCGCCCGCAGACATGCCCCTACTCCGCTGGCGCGGCACATGCGTTCCAGATCGAGGATCAGGCCATCCGAGATATCCATCGCAGCCGATGCATATGTGCGCAGGGCTTCGACGATGCCAAGTTTCGGCCTCGGACGCTGATAGCGGTTTTTGAGGAAATCCGCGTCGGTTCGAGAGAGATGCCCGAAGGCCTCTGATGACTGGCATACCTGCAGTCCCGCCGAGGCATCTCCGATTGTTCCCGTTACGATAAGCCGGTCACCGGGTCGCGCGTTACGGCGCAACACCGCGGTTTCCTGCGGCACGCTGCCAATTGCGGTCACGGTCAGCGCCAGCCCGCTCGTTCCACGAACCGTGTCCCCGCCAGCCAAGTGGATGCTCCAGTCTGACTGCCCCTGTCGGAAGCCCTCTGCCAACCCCTCAAGCCAATCGGTCGAACCGACGGCTGGCAATGTCAGCGAGAGCATATAGGCAAGCGGATCGGCAGCTTTCGCCACGAGATCGGACACGTTCACCGCGAGAGCTTTGTAGGCTGCGTCGGATGCTTGCTGCACCGAGCCGTCGAAAAGGAAATGGACGTCCTGGACCAGCGTATCCATGGTCAAGACCAGCTGACGTCCGGACGGCGCGGAAAGAATTGCTGCGTCGTCAGTCAGCCCAAGCGCGCCGGGCAGGCCTGCCGTCAGGGGTGCGAACACCCGAGCGATCATGGCTTGCTCGGCGTCGGACTTGGGAAGCTCAGCCATTGGCCCTATCGGGAGATGGATCCGGCTCGGTATCGGCAGGCGGTTCGTTTTTATCCTGCGGAGAGGTCCGCCGCATCTCAAACTCGGAAACGCGGAGGCGGCGCGCGAGGCGATCCAACACGCCATTGGCGACTTTGGGCTCATCGTCGTCAAAGAACGCATGCGCGACTTCGATGTACTCGTTGATCACAACGCGGGCAGGGATGTCGCGTCGCTCGATCAATTCGAATGCGCCTGCACGCAAAATAGCCCGAAGCGTAGAGTCGACGCGCTTGAGCCGCCAATTCAACGCAAGCTGATGATCGATCATAGGATCAATGTCGCGCTGTCTGCGCACGACGCCGCGCACGAGTTCTGCAAAAAACGCAGCGTCGGTGGCGGGCGTCTTCGGTTCAGTCGTCTCTTCGGCTGGATTTGCTTCCGTCTCTTCGGTCGGAAAGCGGAGCGTTGTGAATTCGTGGATGACGTCGGTCACGTCGGTTCCAGCAAGGTCCATCTGGTAGAGAGCTTGCACGGCCGCCATGCGGCCAGCGCTACGGGCTGCACGGTTTGCGCTGCCGGTAGCCTTTCCTGAAGCCCGGCGAACAACTTTACGTGGCTTGACGGTCATGCCCCTTGCCCCTGGAATTCACGCGAAAGTTCAATCAATCGGAGGCAGGCTGCAGCGGCGTCGGCGCCTTTGCTGGAGCGGCCGCCCCGCGCGCGTTCCAGCGCCTGGGCTTCGTTTTCCACCGTCAGAATACCGTTGCCGACGGGCACGTTATGTTCAATCGCAATCTGCATCAGCCAGTGGTTGGCGTTGTTAATGACGACATCAAAGTGTGAGGTCTCCCCTCTTATGACGCAACCCAACGCCACGGCGCCACAATACTGAGCGCTGGCGGCGCTGCGGGGAATTAGGCCGGACGTCACGGCCTGCGCGAGAACCTGGGGAATCTCCAGCGCCCCGGGGACGATAATATGATCATAGCTTGCGCCCTGCGCCTCTAGCTCCGCGAGCGCCCCGGTAAAGAGCTCGTCGGCAATCTCCGGATAAAACCGTGCTTCAATGATGAGCACTTTAGCGCGCCAGCGCGGTGACTTGTGATCGACGGCTGGTGCATCCGGCCGCCCTGTTCTGGTTACCATGTCGGTCCACCTAGAGGTCTTGATTTCTTACAAATTTTTCGAGCGTTGAAGCTCACGAGCCAGCGCTGCTCCCGCAGCACACAAGGACATTCCGCCCATGCGTTTTCCGAAGACGGCTATTTCTTATGTCAAAAGCGAACCCTCAGTAGAATTCGCGCGTGTCGACAATAGATAGTCCGAAAGCTTCTAATCCGACATAGATATGCGCCGGGGAGTTTGTGAGCAGCACCATATCGCTTACGCCGAGCGAGCGCAGTATTTGCGATCCCACGCCGATCTCAACTTGGCGACGGTCGTTGCGGGTATGCCCACCTTCAGATGCCGGGCGTGCCGCGATATACTCGGACACCCCCTTCGGCCGAAGATCACGGATCAATACGATAACGCCCCGGCCTTCATCCGCGACAGCGCGCATGGCAGCGGCGATCTGGGATTCGCCTGCTGTCTCGGAGCCCACGCCAAGCAGGTCCACGAACGGGCTCACAGCATGTACACGCACAAGCACGGGCTCTGAACCGGAAATGTCGCCTTTGACCAGCGCCAAGTGTTCCCCCGGCTCCACCAACGTCTCGAAGACGTGCAGTTTGAATTCTCCGCCGAACGCGCTGTTAATATCGCTCACGGCCAACGGGCGGACGATGTGATCATGCCGCAAGCGGTATGCGATCAGGTCTTCGATCGTGCCGATTTTCAGTCCGTGCTTTTGGGCAAACACCATAAGGTCCGGCAGGCGGGCCATGCTGCCGTCGTCATTCATGATCTCGCAAATTACCGCTGCGGGCAAAAGCCCCGCCATGCGGGCTAAGTCCACGGAAGCTTCCGTATGCCCCGCACGCATCAAGACACCCCCTTCGCGCGCGGCGATCGGAAAGACATGTCCTGGAGAAACTATGTCGTCTGCACCTTTACTGGGATCAATGGCCGTCGCGATGGTCCGCGCACGGTCGGCCGCCGAGATGCCGGTGGAAATTCCTTCACGCGCCTCAATCGACTGGGTGAACGCCGTGCGGTTCCGTGAAAGGTTGGAGCGCACCATGGCCTCGAGCCGCAGCGTCTGCGCGCGTGCCCGCGTCAACGTCAAGCATATGAGGCCACGGCCATGCTTGGCCATGAAGTTTACAGCATCCGGCGTAGCCATCTGTGCGGGTATGACGAGATCGCCCTCGTTCTCCCGATCCGGGGCATCAACCAGGATGACCATGCGGCCATTACGCATTTCCTCGATAATTTCCTCGGTCGAGGACAACCCGAGTTCGGTCTGCGGCGAGGCTGATGTTTTCGCCTGATCTATCAATTTCGAAACTCCATCATGCGCGCGACGTAACGCGCGAACACATCAACCTCAAGATTGACGTTCTCGCCTGCGCTTTTCGCTCCCCATGTGGTGGCGGTCAAGGTGTGGGGGATGACATTTACGCCGAAACGCCCACCACTTACCTCGTTAACGGTCAGAGAGGTGCCATCCAGAGCCACAGAACCTTTGGGCGCGATGTAGATTGCGAGATGCTCAGGAACCTCAAATGAGAAGCGCCGGGATACATCATCGTCCTGACAATCAATAATGCGTGCGACACCGTCGACATGGCCGGTCACGACGTGTCCCCCCATCTCATCTCCCAATGCCAGGGCACGCTCGAGATTGATCCTCCGGCCCGGCTTCCATTGGCCTACCGTCGTTTTGCTACGGGTCTCATTGGAGACATCGACGGAGAAAAGACACCCCTCAGCACGCGCTCCGATCTTCGTGACGGTGAGACAAACGCCATCGCAGGCGATCGACGCGCCGATCGCGATATCGGCGGCCGGATAAGAGGCGCTGATCTGGAAGCTGCCGTCGTTTTGGTCGGCAATTGTGCCAATGTCGGTAATGATACCGGTGAACATCGCCTCAATCCTCAATTCTTACGATACGTTAGCATTACATCGTGGCCGACGTGGTTGATCTCCGCCAATGACAGAGAAAGACCTGGGAGAAGTGCTGCAAGTTCTTCGGGCCCGGGAACTTGCCGGGGCGGCGGCAAAACTGCAAACGATGAATCCGTGGGCGGTGCGCGAAACATAATCACTTCGTCCGCGAGACCCGCCCCCGCGAAGGCCCGCCACATGGTTGGGCCCCCTTCAACGAGGAGCCGCGTGACGCCCTCTGCCACGAGTGCTTCCGCCACTGCGGGGAGCCAGGGAAGTCCACGGACGTCGTTCACTTCAATCAGCTTGGCGCCCAAATCGGATAGCTCACCCGCCACTCCAGCTTGTTCCGCAAAGAGTTTCCTGCTCCCGACAATCCACACGGGTGTCTGTTGTGCAGAACGCACCAGTCGGCTTCTGGGCGATGGAAGCTCTCGCCCTGCGAGCACAATACGAACAGGCGAACGGTCAGCCAAACCCGGAAGGCGACATGTCAGATCAGGGTCATCATCGGTGACGGTACGGGCTCCGACGAGAATTGCGTCTGCGCGCGCGCGCAAAAGATGGCCCCGCAAGCGTGCCAACTTTCCCGTTACCCACGTGGGCGCGCCGCTGTTTCCCCGGGGGACGCTCAATGCGTGGTCGACCGCCAGCTTCAACTGAACAAGCGGGCGTCGCTCCGTCACGCGTAGAATATGGCCCCGCGTTACCCAATTGGCTTCCTTATTAAGGACCCCGCGTTCAACATTTATGCCGGCTGCGCGCATCCGCGCCGTACCGCGACCCGACACCCGCGGATCCGGGTCCTCTTGAGCGAGAACGACGCGCGAGAGGCCGGCGGCAATGACGGCGTCCGCGCACGGTGGCGTTCTTCCGACATGGGAGCAGGGCTCCAACGTCACGTACATCGTCTTGCCGCGCGCGCACTCACCCGCCTGCCCGATAGCTATAGGCTCGGCGTGTGGACGCCCGCCTGGGGCCGTGGCCGCCACCGATATGATCGTTTGTGTCGTCTCGTCGGCAATGACTGCACCAACAGTCGGATTCGGCGCCGTTGTGCCCAGCGCACGGCGCGCGGCGCTCAAAGCAAGCGACATCATCTGACGATCGAAGGCAGTCGTGGTGGTAATCGGACTATTCCAGTTTCAGCCGCAGGCCCACATGCGGCGGTTCACGATGAGGATTGTGAGCAGGCGGACATTTGAGACCGACTAAGCCGGCGAATGCCGCCAGCACAGATTTGTGTCCCAGGGGATAATCCGCGCAAGCCGTACTCTGAACGTCCGAAACGCTCTTTTACACCCCTTAGCCCCGCTTACCAACGACTGCGATATCCACGATGCGCTCAGGCTTCGCCGGAGAGTTCGGAGGTTCAGATATGCCCGCTGCCTGCTCGCGCGGTGGGATTGCATCGCCAGCAATCTCGCCGAGAACGCCCGCGAAATCCGCAGCCTCGCGGAAATCGCGGTACACGGAGGCAAACCGGACATAGGCAACGGGGTCTAATCCGCGCAGCGCGTCCATTACAAGCTGACCGATCATGGCGGAATCGATTTCGGTCTCACCGCTCGCCTCAAGTTGGCGAACAATGCCGGACACCATCCGCTCAATGCGCTCCGTATCGATGGGCCGCTTGCGCAGCGCGACCTGCACGGAGTTCATCAGCTTATCGCGGTCGAACGGGACTTTGCGCCCGGAACGCTTCGTCACGATGAGTTCGCGCAGCTGCACGCGCTCAAACGTCGTAAAGCGGCCGCCACAGTCCGGGCAGACGCGACGCCGGCGGATCGCGGAATTTTCCTCCGTCGGCCGGCTGTCCTTTACCTGCGAATCTTCGCAAGCGCAGTAGGGGCAGCGCATAGGTCTCTCTTCTCCGCAAAAGCTAAAGGCGCCGCGCAGGTCGTTGGCCCGCGCGACGCCTCTATCTTATAGCCCGTTACCGATGCTCCGGTTAAGGCTCAATTCTGGCTGTAGATGGGAAAACGTTTGCAAAGCGCAATCGCTTCCGCCTTGATCTTCTCTTCCACAGCTGCATTGCCGTTTTCGCCATTCTTCGCGAGGCCATCTAGCACTTCGGCGATCATACGGCCGATGTCACGGAACTCAGCGACGCCGAAGCCGCGTGTCGTGCCAGCAGGCGCGCCGAGACGGATACCCGAAGTCACCATCGGCTTCTCGGGGTCGAACGGCACACCGTTCTTGTTGCAGGTGATATGCGCACGGCCCATCGCCTTTTCCGAGATGTCGCCGGTCACCTTCTTCGGACGCAGGTCCACCAGGATGAGGTGGGAATCGGTGCCGCCCGAAACCAGCGCAAAGCCGTTTTCAACGAGGACTTCGCCCATGGCCTTGGCGTTATCGATGACGTTCTTGATATAGACTTTATAGTCCGGCTGCAGAGCTTCACCGAAAGCGACTGCCTTAGCGGCGATGACGTGCATCAGCGGGCCGCCCTGAATGCCAGGGAAGATCGCCGAGTTGAACTTCTTCGACAGGGCTTCGTCGTTGGTCAGGATCATGCCACCGCGCGGGCCGCGCAGGGTCTTGTGGGTCGTCGTGGTGACGGCGTGCGCGTGCGGGAACGGGCTCGGATAGAGACCGGCGGCAACAAGGCCAGCGAAGTGGGCCATGTCGACCATGAAGTAAGCGCCAACTTCATCGGCGATCTGACGGAACGTCGCGAAGTCGATCTTGCGCGGATAAGCGGAACCGCCTGCGATGATCAGCTTCGGTTTGTGCTTCTGCGCGAGCTCACGAACCTCATTGAAGTCGATCAGGTGCTTTTCGCGGTCGACGCCGTAGTGGACGGCATTGAACCACTTGCCCGACTGGTTGACCGTGGCACCGTGGGTCAAGTGACCACCGGCGGCCAGACTCAAACCAAGGATCGTGTCGCCTGGCGCAAGCAGTGCGTTGAAAACGCCCTGGTTTGCCTGGCTGCCCGAATTCGGCTGAACGTTGGCGAAGCCACAGCCGAAAATCTTCTTGGCGCGATCAATCGCCAGCTGTTCAGCGATATCGACGAACTGGCAGCCGCCATAGTAGCGGCGGCCGGGATAGCCTTCGGCGTACTTGTTTGTCAGAACGCTTCCTGCTGCCTCAAGAACAGCCTTCGACACGATGTTTTCAGAGGCGATCAGCTCAATCTCGTGCTGCTGACGGTCAAGCTCTTTCGCGATCGCGTCGGCAATCTCCGGGTCGCGCTCAGCGAGTGACTGAGTAAAGAAGTTATTGGTGTCTGCGCCCGCTGCGGCCGTGGCTGTCGACATGAAGCTGTCCTCGTGCTTGCAAAAAGTTGCGGCGTTTCAAAGAAAAATGGCTGGTTCGCCGCAAGAACCCCGGCATCTCCAGCGTTGGTTGATCGTATGCCCTACCATAGTCGAATACGGTGGAACAAGATGTCGGACTAGACGCGGCGCTTTGCCGCCACGCTGTAAAAGGCCCTACAAACCCGGCAGGAAGTGCCTTTTCTATCTAACTTCTTCAAATTCTGGATTTATTCCGCAGCGAGGCGCACATATTCGCCCTTGGCGACTGGGCAGCGCTGCCAAAGCTCTCTCAGTGAAGCTACGAGATGGTCCATGTGCGCGTCTGTGTGGGTCGGACCAGGCGTCAGGCGGATACGCTCGGTGCCCCGCGGTACGGTCGGATAATTGATGGGCTGCACATAGACTCCGTAATGATTGAGAAGCGCATCCGTGACCGCTTTGCAGTGCACAGGATCACCAACCATCACTGGGACGATATGGCTCGGGTTTTCCATAACCGGGAAGCCTTCGTCCGCGAGGCGCCGTTTCAGCGTTGCCGAGCGCTCGTGCATGTGTTCCCGCTCAACCTTACTGGACTTCAAGTGGCGAATGGACGCCAGCGCGCCAGCGGCAATGGCGGGCGCGAGCGAGGTCGTGAAGATGAAGCCTGCCGCATAGGAGCGGATGGCATCGCAAATGACGCGGCTTGCCGCGATATAGCCACCCATCACGCCAAAGCCCTTGGCAAGGGTACCGTTGATGATGTCGACACGGTTCATCACACCGTCACGCTCGGCTATACCGCCGCCACGGGGGCCATAAAGACCAACTGCATGGACCTCATCGAGATAGGTCATGGCGCCGTACTTTTCTGCGAGATCGCAGATCGCGGAAATCGGCGCGATATGACCGTCCATCGAATAGACACTCTCGAATGCAATCAACTTGGGCGTTTCCTTGGGATACTGCGCAAGCTGAGCTTCAAGATCCGTGATGTCGTTGTGCCGCCAGATGTGCTTCATGCCGCCACCGTGGCGGATACCAGCAATCATCGACGCATGGTTTTTCTCATCCGAGAACAGCACGATGCCGGGGATGAGCTGTTGGATGGTTGACAGTGTCGCGTCATTCGCGACGAAGGCCGAGGTAAACAACAGCGCCGCTGGCTTACCGTGCAGGTCGGCCAGTTCAGCTTCCAGTTCGACGTGATAATGCGTCGTGCCGGAGATGTTCCGCGTTCCGCCAGAACCGGCCCCAACCAGATCAATGGCCTCGTGCATCGCATTGGTGACCACGGGGTGCTGGCTCATGCCAAGATAGTCATTGGAGCACCACACCGTGATGTCGGACGCCCCATGTGTATCAACATGATAAGCGTGCGGGTAATTCCCGCGCTGGCGTTTCAGGTCCGCGAAAACGCGGTAGCGCCCTTCCCGATGTAAGGCATCGATAGCGTCCTGAAACTTCTTGCCATAATCCATGTTGCGGTCCCGAATGCCCGTGGATGGCCCAGTTCCAGAAAACCGAGCTGGTTAATCGGTGGAGTCATAGAATGACTATAATCTGCGATAGAGCAAGACAATGCGGCGCATAGTCATAAATGCCGTTGAAATGCCCGATTTTCCTCGGCGTCCAGTGAAGAGCATCGTGCAGCCGAGTTCAACCCTCGTTTTGAGGGTAAATCTGCGCAGATAGCAAAATTAGGATCAGGCACACCCGCGGCAAGGGGAGAACGGACTACCTCAGTAAGAAGCGACGTCTCGCCCCACGCCATCTTTGAGGTAGAGATCGCGGCGAAACTGCACCACGCCATCTTCCGTGGCCCAAGCCGTGATGTAGGCAAAATACAGCCGTACAGGCTTCTTAAGCCGCACATCTTCGCGTTTCACTTTGGCCTTCATCTCGTCCACACGAGAACGGTCCCAACCACCTTGATTCGCCAACAGCCATGTCGCGAGTTGTTCGATATTTTGCACACGCACACATCCGGAACTCGCCGCCCGGAAATTTCGGCCAAACAGGGAATCGGAGGGCGTGTCGTGCATATAAACGGAGTGGCCATTGTGGAAGTTGATCTTCAGGAAGCCCATCGGATTACCCTCGCCGGGCTTTTGCCGATAAGACAGCGCGTGCGGACGGCTTGAGTTCCAATTGATCTTCTCGGGGTCCACCTTGCGGCCTTCGCCATCGTAGGCGTCGATGCCATATTTCACGAGCACGCTCTGGCCAGCGCGCTGCATTTGCCGCCCCTTGGGGATCAAGTCTTGAGAAATGACCGTTGGGGGAAGGCGCCAGATCGGGTTGAAATTCAGTTCGTGGATACTCGAGGTCAACAGAGGTGTCTTTCGATCCGTTTTGCCGACGACGCCGGCATGGCGTGACACAACGCGATCATTCTCGATAGCTTCGATCTGGGCGGCGGGGATGTTGACGACGACGTAGCGTCCTTTTGCAGTGTGACGCGTGTATTCCTTCAGTCGCTTCAAGCCCAACTTAAGCTGGCGCAGCCGCACTTCGGCCGACACATTCAATGCAGCTCGCGTGCGCTTATCTACGATCCCGGTCGGTGCGAGCCCGTTCGATGCTTGGAAGCGCTTCACCGCCTTTTCAAGATAATAGTCAAAGTGCTGCGGCATCCAGGACTCATCCTGGAGATCGCCAGACAGCTTAAGACGATCGCGCAGGTCCTCAACAGCTGGACCATTGGACCCCATTGCCAGCTGATCGGAAGGTAATTCTTTCCAGCCGCCGCCTTTGACGATTAACTCGTAGCGTTTGATTGCAGCGTCTGTCGCTGCGATGTTGCCGGGGGACAGCGTTGGATATCCCGGTGGGGGATTGGCTTCCCAACGTCGGATGAAGTTGCGATCAACCGCGCCTGTATTGGGCTTGTTGAACGACATCCAGTCGTTGGGCCCCACTGCATGTGCGGGCATGACAACCGGCGCAGCAAACAAGGCCAGCACACACACAGCACGCCACAAGCTTGACTTGAAACGTTGATCGAGCACGGTCCCACCCTCGCAATAGCGCCCACGTCTTGTGAACCTTTTGCAGAGCCGCCAATCCGTCGACGTTCGGTGTTAATTGGCTCAATACAAATAATCAGCCCAAGCCGCGCGGGCCGAGCCAAGGCTCACGAAAATCATGATCGTGAGGTTGTGCTATTCGCCGCCAAATGGAAAGCCGTGTCCCAGCGCCTGCGTGCGTCCAGACAATAAGTGGTGCGGCCGGGCCACATAGTCGCCGTGAGGAAGCCTTTGAGAGGGCCGGTCGCTGGACAAAAAAAACGGGACCGCGGTTCGGCGCAGTCCCGTTCATATGAATGCGATCACGTTTTTTGTCCTTGACTGGGACTTATCCTTCCTCAGCCCTAATTACAGACGGTAGCGGATCTGATCGGTCCAGAAGCGCTCAAGGCGAACCAAAGCCCGGTTCAAGCGGGAGAGATCGTCTTCCGCAACTTCGCCAACAGCTTCGATCGAGCCGAGTTGGCGGCGATAGAGATCATCAACTACTTCACAAGCGCTTAGCCCCTTATCGGTAAGGCTTACGCGGACCGACCGACGGTCGACCTCGGAGCGCTTGTAGTGGATGTAGCCCATGTCCACGAGCTTCTTGAGGTTGTAGGACACATTCGAGCCAAGATAGTAGCCGCGTGTCTTCAACTCGCCCGCGGTCAGTTCGCTATCGCCAATATTGTAGAGCAGCAGCGCCTGAACTGAGTTGAGGTCGGAGCCGCCCTTGCGATCAAACTCGTCTTTGATGACGTCAAGAAGCAGACGATGGAGCCGTTCAATCAGGCGAAGAGCCTGCATGTATTCGGAACGGAACGTTTCATCGTCCTCTACTGCGGCGTGTGGGGTCACGTCGTAAGCTAGATTCATTGGACTGCCTCATACCTGTTTACGCCCCGATTTTGTTCCGGGTTAGGCACAAGGTACCTTGGACAGCTAAATCTTGCCTAAATAGATATAGTAAAAGAATAGTAACGGGGGGTTCCAGAAAAGGATTTATTAACTCATCAGCTTTCGCACGCCCGTTTTTCGGGCTTTTGCCATTACTGAACATTGCGCGCGTGCCACCAAAAATACTTTCTTTTGGCGATGGCGGACGCTCATGAAGCTCTGAATATTAACCTCGTTTCGCAATTCGGGCGACAATCTCAGACACGTGCGGCCTGCATTTCGGAACGGGTCGGCAAATCCAAGCCATCATCTGTAAGTTGTGAAAAATAGTGGGCGACCATCTCTGCCGTCACCCCGGACAAGTCGGCCGGCTGCCAGTTTGGCTTGTTGTCTTTATCTATAAGCACAGCGCGTACCCCCTCGCGGAAGTCCGAGTCTTCCAAGAAGCGGCACGCTAACTTGTAATCGACACCCAATGTCTGTCTCAGGTCCATGGCCCGCGCCTCGCGGATATGGCGTAGCGTAACCTTGAGTGACAATGGCGCCTGCTTTTCGAGATCCGCAACGACCGCTTGCGCCCATTCCGCATGAGGCCCACTGGCCGCCTTCAGGCGCCCAATGATCTCTTCGACCGTATCTGTCGCAAAACATTTGGCGATGAGTTCATTATAGGGCTCCAGTTCTCCGGGCCCCGGATCGCTGTGACGCTCGTCCAGCAGCGTGTCCACCGGCCATGCCTCACTTAAGCCCGCTTTAATCGCGTCAAACTCACTTTCCGGAATGCAGTGAGTTGCAAGGCCCAGCTTAAACGCATCGGACCGGGAAATGGCGCGTCCCGTTAAGCCCAGATAGGTTCCGATTTCATGGGGCAAACGGGCTAGGACGTAAGCAATACCGACGTCCGGAAACAGGCCGATCGCCGTCTCAGGCATGGCAAACTTGTAGCGCTCCCCAGCGACGCGGTGCGTGTTGAAGGCGGTCAAACCGACGCCCGAGCCCATAACAATGCCGCTTATCAGAGAAACGGTTGGCTTAGAGAAGCACTCCAGGAGCCAGATCAGCTCATATTCTCTTTTGAATGCCACGCGTGCTGCAGGCATGTCGCTTCTCGCAGCACTTACGCTTTCGCGTACATCGCCGCCTGCACAGAAGGCCCGCTCTCCAGCCGCTTCAATTGCCGCGGCGTAGATATCTGGATTGCGGGCAAAAGCCGGGAACGCCTCCGCCAGGCGCGCTTTCATGGGGGTATTGAGAACGTTGAGGACCTGAGGGCGATTGAGCGTGATCAAGCCCAGCGCGCCATTCTCACTTACGGTGACGCCTTCGACATCAGGTGCAGTCAAGTCTGATGTGCTCATAATCCCCCGACATTGGCTATCTCAGGCTTTATCCCAAGACTGTGGTTCATCGCGCATTGGTTAGTTGCGTTGACACGTTTCGCAGGTATATGGCGACTTATAAGCATGGCGAATCATCGGGGGCAACTGCACCTCGCGCGTCCATTTGCTAGGGGTTATGTTGCCGGCGTAATGGCGATCTGAAAGTCAGGGGGAAACTTTGCGTTCCGTCGGTTGGATCACATTATGCCTGGTCAGCTTAACCGCTTGGCCAGTCGCCAGCGCTTATTCACAATCCTTCCCGGACGTTGTCAGTCAGACAGCGCGATCCGTCACAAGCTCATTTAAAGCTGTGGAACGGGCGGCTCAAAATTTGGCTGCCGAGGGATCGCAAACTGGCACGCCAACACGCAAGCAAGCCAGCGCTCGGGATCAGGCGATGCGCCTCGCGCCTCCGGATCCGGAACGCAAACCTCGTGCTCCCCTCGCGAAACCTCAGATTACTGCCTCTTGGCCCAAGGTGCTTCCACCTAACGGCGAGGAGACACGTTCGAAGGCTGCTGAAGACAAGTGGAGCGACGTCGAGATCAACCTAGCGCGGGCGCGCTGCGTGCATCTCTTCAAATCTTTGGACGCTGTGACGCTACCAGAAACTCCCATCAAAGAGGGAGCTTGCGGCGATCCCGCCCCCGTACGACTCATCAGCGTCGGTACGAACCCAGCGGTTAAGCTGTCGCCCGCACCGATCGTCAATTGCCAGATGGTTGCCGCCCTCCACGATTGGGTCGAAAAGGATCTTCAGCCTCTCGCCCGCAAACATTTTCGCAGCCCCATCGTTGCGATCAATGTGATGAGCTCCTATTCCTGCCGCAACACGTATGGACGCTCGAAGGGGCGCCTATCGGAACATGGTCGCGCCAATGCCCTGGATATCCGGGGGTTCGTGACGAAAAAGGGTGTCGAGCCAGAACTTCTAGCCCATTGGGGACCGACGAAACGGGAGGTGACGGCCGCTCGTAGAATTGCTGCAGAGAAGGCGGCCGAGAGGAAGGCCCAGCGCCTCGCAGAAGCAAAGCGGCGTATTGAAGCCCGCCGCCAAGCCCAGGTGGCTCGTCTCCAGAAGGCTGAAACCGCCCCAAGTTTGGCCATGTTGGGCTCTACCGGCAGTGCGCTCTACCAAACTATTGTCAACGACGACAAGGATGAGGTGCAAGCCGCAAGCTTTAACGCGAGCAAGCTTGGCGGCCCCAAACCGCCCTCTCAAGCGCCACTACCCGAATTCAAAACCGAGGTCACTCCGACCGCCGCCCCCGCCGTGCGTGCGCCGGTCAATACACGATATGCGCGCTTCCTGCGCGATGCGCACACGAGCGCTTGTGCGATTTTCGGCACCGTGCTTGGCCCAGAGGCTAATCGGGCGCATAGTAATCACTTCCACGTCGATATGGCAGAACGCGATCACGGCAACTATTGCCGGTAAGTCCAGCTTTTTATGCGCGCTCGTCCCCGTGCATTTTGCTGGACTTTACGGTAATCCGTGATGGCGCGCGCTTAAGCCCTCGCGATGTTTATGCTGGATTTACATCCGGCAAATGTTTCGCCAATCGCCCCCCTGCAATCCTGGCCATCTGATCCATGACGAAGTCAAACGAGCGATCCCTCGCATCTCCGCTGGAAAATGTCAGCCCTGGGAGCTTTCCCCTCGTGCGTCCGCGGCGCGTGCGTCAAGCGGATTGGAGCCGGCGCTTGGTGGCTGAGACCCGCCTCAGCGTCGACGATCTCATTTGGCCAATTTTTGTGGTCGAAGGTGAAAACCAACGCGTGCCCGTTGCTTCGATGCCAGGGGTGGAGCGGCTGTCAGTCGACCTTGCCGTCGCTGCAGCCCACGAAGCCACAAAACTCGGCATTCCTGCCCTTGCGCTCTTTCCTTACACCGATCCCGCTTTACGCCGTGATGACGCGCGCGAAGCGTTCAATCCTGACAATCTCGTTTGTAAAGCGACGCGAGCGATCCGGGAGGCGAACCTCAACATCGGGATCGTTCTCGACGTCGCGCTCGACCCTTATACGAGCCACGGACACGACGGCCTGCTGATCGAAGGCCGGATTGCGAACGACGAGACGCTTGAAGCCCTGGTCAAGCAGGCGATGGTTCAAGCGGAAGCTGGCGCCGATATCCTGGCTCCCTCAGACATGATGGATGGCCGCGTCGGCGCGATCCGTCGGGCGCTCGAAGCTGGCGGTTATCGCGACACGATGATCATGTCCTATGCGGCTAAGTACGCATCGGCCTTCTATGGCCCGTTCAGGGACGCGGTCGGATCTTCGTCGACGCTGAAGGGCGACAAACGAACCTATCAGATGGATGCCGCCAATACCGATGAGGCTCTGCGTGAGGCGGCGCTCGATCTCGCTGAAGGCGCCGACATGATCATGGTCAAGCCTGGCATGCCGTATCTCGATATCCTGCAGCGCATCTCCCAGGATCTGCGCGCTCCGACGTACGCGTACCAAGTGTCGGGAGAGTACGCGATGCTGATGGCTGCGATCCAGAATGGATGGCTCGACGGAGATCGCGTGGTGGTCGAAAGTCTGCTGGCGTTCAAGCGTGCAGGCGCGTCAGGGATCCTGACCTACTTTGCGCCGCGTGTTGCGCGCGAGCTGCGTGACCGGCCGACGGGCTGAGGCTTTTGCGCGGATCAGCGACGGATGCGGCGGCGCGGAAACGGTGCTGGTGAGGCGTCTTCGCTCTCGGCGGCTGTCGCTGCCGAAGGATCGGTTGCAGGTGACGTGGCCACGCTGCCACCGATGGGCTTACGGCATTCGGTCAGCCAGATATCGAAAACGGGATGCTCCACAGCGTTCAGGCCCGGGCTCTCAGCAAACATCCAGCCCGCAAAGAGCCGCTTAACGCTGCCATCCAGTTCCGTTTCGTCGATCTCAACAAATGTTGTGGTTTTGGGTCGCTCAGTGGGTGGGCGCGAATAGCACACGCGCGGCGTAATCTTGAGCGCGCCGAAGTCGATAGTTTCGTTGAGCGGAACTTCAAGGGTTTTGATCCGCGCCGTCACTTTGTCGAGCGCAGCAAAGACGGCGACCTGATTCGATAGCCGCTCGGCCATAGCCGCGCCTGCGCTTGCAGTTACCCCGACAGCGACAACCGCAAGGGTAATTGTAAGATACTCGGAAGCAGGTCGGCTGCGCATCGTCATCCTAAGTGTGGGATCGTTCCCCTGAACGGGGCCTGTCCGGCGGCTGTTGCACGCCCGTCGGACCTCGCCGTTATCGACAGTGAATTTGTCTGCAGCAAGATGCCCCGCACCTCTGCGGGGTGCCGCGGGCGGCACTTTTCACTTCATATTGCCAACCGGGTCATTCCGGCTTCCAGGCTTTATAATCACCTGTCGCACGTTCACGCTTTTGCGGACGCAGAATTGAGCCCTTCGGGCGATAGGCTTTTCCGGTCCCAGTCATATTCATCTTGTGAGGTTTTTGCCACGCTCGCGGCTTGTAGTTTTCGTCGGGTAGATCGTCGACGGTGTAGTGCAGCCAACCGTGCCACTCCGCCGGCACCTTAGAGGCATCCGCCAAGTCCTTATAGACTACGAAACGGCGGGGCTTCCCAAGTGGCCCCACGCCACTGCGCTGCAGGTAATAGCGATTACCGAACTCGTCCTCGCCGACTTGGCTCGCAATTTTCCAGATCGTGAAGCGCGTCCCCCAGGTGTTGCCACCCCACCAACTGAAGATTTCGCTAAGGATGCTCATTGCCGCTCACCTCATCCCGACGGCGCGGTTGCGCCGCTAAAAAGTGACCACAGCTTAGAGCAAAGCCGGCCGATGATGTCCATATGCTGACGAGGCTTGCTGGGATGCCACAGTGTCTCGGATCGGAATCGCGTTAGCCTTAGATGCGTAGCTCTTCTCGGGGTTCGATTTGTCCTGAACGCCTGAGATCAACATTGGCGGGGGCTTCAGAAGGTTCTGTGCTCGGTCTGTCCCGTACCGGTCCACGGGTTTTCCACATACCCTCCCCGCACACCCCACATATAGTCCCTCAGCAACACTCGAGCCCCTAGAGGTTGTATGGATGTCTTTTGACGAGGGTCGAATCGACCTAGTGTGGTCGACGTGGTGGGACGACGTTGTTGCATTGCTCTGGAATGATCTTTGAGCGTCTCAATCGAACCAACACACCTGTCGCGTTCAAGTTTCCAGTCACAGTCAAAATCGTAGGGAAGAGCTGTGCGACGTGCAGCGCAGCTGGATTTTGGTGTGTGTTTTCACGGGGTTGTTCTGCGCTCCTTTCTTAATGGCCGATTCAAAGCATCGGCCAAATGAGAGGGTGTGTGCTCAGGACCCCGACTGTGGATCTTGATCGAGCCAGGTCGCGTCCCGTCTCAAGTGTTTGCGTTCCCAAAAAATAACGCAGCGTCATCCTCGTCTTACGTAGGCGCCGCATCCCGCGAAATTACTGTCGCAGCGATTTCCTTTGTATCGCGCGCAGTGCCTATGACCTTGGGGGTTTACGAGAATGAAGATCACACGGCGCTTCACCAAAGCCGGCACTTCGCCTTACGCCAACATCCCCTTCCGCAGCGCCACCTCCGAGATCAAGAACCCAGACGGCTCGATCGTTTTCAGCCTCGAAAACTTCGATGTTCCGGAACATTGGAGTCAGGTTGCCGCTGACATTCTTGCGCAGAAGTATTTCCGCAAGGCCGGCGTTCCCGCACGCCTGAAAAGGGTTGAGGAAACCCAGGTCCCGTCCTGGCTGTGGCGCTCGGTGGCTGACGCTGACGCTCTGGCTGAGCTCCCAGAAGATGACCGGATCATCGGCGAAACCGACTCTCGCCAGGTCTTTGACCGGCTCGCCGGTACCTGGACCTACTGGGGCTGGAAGGGCGACTACTTCAGCAGCGAGGAAGATGCGCGCGCATTCTTCGATGAGCATTGCTACATGCTGGCCATGCAGATGGGCGCGCCGAACAGCCCGCAGTGGTTCAACACTGGATTGCACTGGGCCTACGGCATCGATGGCCCCGGCCAGGGTCACTATTATGTCGACCATGTTACGGGCGAGCTGACTGCTTCAGCTTCCGCTTACGAGCACCCGCAGCCGCATGCTTGCTTCATCCAGTCGGTCGAGGACGATCTCGTCAACGAGAACGGCATCATGGACCTGTGGGTGCGTGAAGCGCGCCTCTTCAAATATGGGTCCGGCACCGGCACCAACTTCTCGAGCCTGCGCTCCGCAAATGAAAAACTGTCAGGCGGCGGTCGCTCGTCGGGTCTGATGAGCTTCCTGAAAATCGGCGATCGTGCTGCCGGTGCTATCAAGTCCGGCGGGACGACACGGCGTGCGGCGAAGATGGTCGTTGTCGATGTCGATCACCCGGATATCGAGGAATACATCAACTGGAAGGTCAAGGAAGAGCAGAAGGTCGCCGCTCTGGTGACCGGCTCCAAGATCTGCGAGAAGCGCCTCAAGGCCATCCTCAAGGCATGCATCAATTGCGAGGCCGACGGTGAGGACTGCTTCGATCCGGCGAAGAATCCTGCGCTGAAACGAGCGATCAAAGAGGCTCGCCGTGAGTTCGTGCCGGACAACTATATCCGTCGCGTTATCCAGTTCGCGCGTCAGGGTTTCAAGGATCTCAACTTTGCGACCTACGATACCGACTGGGATTCGGAGGCTTATCTGACCGTCTCTGGCCAGAACTCCAACAACTCCGTTCGAGTTAGCGACGACTTCCTGCGTGCTGTCGAAGCGGGTTCGGATTGGAACCTCGTGTCGCGTATCGACCGCAAGCCGGTGAAGACTATTAATGCGCGTGATCTGTGGGAACAGATTGGTCATGCCGCTTGGGCATCAGCCGATCCCGGTATCCAGTTCCATACGACGATCAACGACTGGCACACATGCCCGAACAGCGGTGAGATCCGCGCCTCTAATCCGTGCTCGGAATACATGTTCCTGGACGACACGGCGTGCAATCTGGCGTCGCTCAACCTGATGACCTTCCGGGATGCGGATGGCAACTTCGATACAGAAATGTTCGAGCACGCCTGCCGGCTGTGGACGATCGTGCTGGAAATTTCGGTCACGATGGCCCAGTTCCCGTCTCGTCGCATTGCGGAATTGAGCTATCGTTACCGTACTCTGGGCCTGGGCTTTGCCAACATCGGCGGCCTGTTGATGGCTTCGGGTATTTCCTATGACTCCGCACAGGGGCGAGCCATCTGCGGTGCGATCTCCGCTATCATGACCGGAACCTCCTACGCGACCAGCGCCGAGATGGCTGGCGAGATTGGAGCTTTCCCGGGTTACGAAGCCAACGCGTCCGAGATGCTTCGGGTCATCCGGAACCATTGGCGTGCGGCACACGGCGAAGCTGGCGGTTACGAAGAACTCTCGACGCTGCCGGTGCCCCTCGACCACAATGCATGCGAAGACAAGCGTCTCGTCGACGCGGCTATGCGGGCTTGGGACAAAGCCATCGAACTGGGCAACCAGAATGGTTTCCGCAACGCGCAGGCCACGGTGATTGCGCCGACGGGCACAATCGGCCTTGTTATGGATTGTGATACGACGGGTATCGAGCCGGACTTCGCGTTGGTGAAGTTCAAGAAGCTTGCCGGCGGCGGCTACTTTAAGATCATCAACCAAGCCGTGCCGGGAGCACTCCGCAAGCTCGGGTATAGCCAAGCGCAGATCGCAGAGATCGAAGCTTACGCGGTTGGACATGCCTCGTTGGCTCAGGCGCCCAATATCAATCACACCAGCCTCAAGACAAAGGGTTTCGATGATGCGGCCATCAGCCGGATCGAAGCCGGACTGGAAAGCGCATTCGACATCAAGTTCGTCTTCAACAAGTGGACCCTTGGTGAGGAATTCCTGACCGGAAAACTCGGTGTGCCTGCCGAAAGTCTCGTTGACCCGAAGTTTGATTTGCTGAGCCATCTTGGATTTACGGCGAAAGAAATCGAAGCGGCCAACGATCACGTCTGCGGTGCGATGACTCTGGAAGGAGCCCCACACCTCAAGGCTGAGCACTTGCCAATCTTTGACTGCGCCAACCCATGCGGACGTACGGGCAAACGCTACCTTTCGGTCAACAGCCACATCGACATGATGGCCGCAGCCCAGCCGTTCATTTCCGGCGCGATCTCTAAAACGATCAACATGCCGAACGATGCGACGGTCGAGGACTGCAAGCAGGCCTACACGCGTTCTTGGCGGTTAGCTTTGAAGGCGAACGCACTCTATCGCGACGGCTCGAAGCTCTCACAGCCGCTCAATTCTCAGTTGCTCGGTGAAACGGCCGAAGAGCAGGACGAGGCGGTAGAACAGCTCAGCAGCGAGAGGCCGCAAGCTTTGCGCGCAGCCGCTGCAGCCGAGAAGATCGTGGAACGTCTGGTTCCACGCGGTCGGGAACGCTTGCCAGGCCGTCGCAAGGGCTACACTCAGAAGGCGACCGTTGGCGGACACAAAGTCTATCTAACGACGGGCGAATACGAAGATGGCCGTATCGGCGAGATCTTCATCGACATGCATAAGGAAGGCGCGGCTTTCCGCTCGTTGATGAACAACTTCGCAATCGCCATTTCGCTGGGCCTGCAATACGGCGTGCCGCTCGATGAGTACGTTGATGCCTTTACGTTCACACGCTTCGAGCCTGCTGGCTTGGTGCAGGGCAATGAAACAATCAAGAACGCGACCAGTGTTCTCGATTACTTGTTCCGCGAGCTTGCCGTCTCTTACCTTGGCCGCAATGACCTCGCGCATGCTGACCCTGGTGAGATTTCAGCTACGGCACTCGGCGGCAAAGAAGCGGAATCCGAAACGCCATCGGTGCCCGCGGCTCAAATCGTGTCGCATGGGTTCACGCGTGGTGCTCTCGTGGGTCGTATCGGCCCCCGTGACAGCTCAACTGTGCAGCTCGCACCGAGCGACGTAACAACGGCTTATTCCGGCTCGGGTGTGAATGATGGCGGTACGCAGTTGTTTGCTCGTCAAACCATCGAAACATCCCGCGTGGTCACCGAAGGTGCTCTGGCGCTTAAGCCGGATCTGGTGTCCGATCGGATCACGGAGGCGCGCATCAAAGGCTACGAAGGCGAAGCTTGCGGCTCTTGCGGCAACTTCACTCTGGTGCGCAACGGTACCTGCCTGAAGTGCAACACATGCGGCGGAACCAGCGGCTGCTCGTAAGACTGGCGCAGTACACAACCAATACACAGGTTTCACCACATGGTGTCCACAGCCCTCGGGAATCCCTTTACACTGGGATTCCCGAGGGGACAGGTTGACCTTATGAGCAGATTGAAACGAAACGAGCAAATCCCGCCATGCGTCTATCTGGTGGCCGACCATTTGGATGCGGCTTTGGCTGCGGGCGAGGATCTCATTGCTGCGGCTCAGTCGTGGCAGCCAGGCGAGTGTTGTGATCCGGCGATAGTCGGAGTACAGCGCTGGACGCTCTCACGCGTGATGACCTATGAAATGGCGCTGGTGACGCGGGTGGTCAAAGCGCGCGAGCATGTAGCAGATCTCGCCGATGCTGCGCCTCACTTCAGACCTCTGGCTCAGCTGTTCGTTTCCGGAACGCGGGACCTTTATGAAGCTTTGAAGGTCATTGGCGACACGGCTGCGCTCGACTTCGATACGGGTGACGGGACGATCGCGTATTTGCGGTCTCGCGGTCTCATTGCAGCAGACGCGCCGGGCCTTGCCGATTACGCACCGCTTACTGTGAATGACGATTTCCTCGTGGCGAGCCGCATTCCTCTCGGGGTCGTGCTCGACCTCATCTCGGAGTTCATCGAAGCTCTTGATGCACAGTTCGAGCTCTATCCCGATGAGCCAGAATTCGCATCGGACTCATCACCGGATGGTAGCTTCTCCGTGTTGCCAGGCGATGAGCCGTCAGTCCGGGCAGATTCGGCCGCTTAATCGCGCAATCGACCCCAATAAAGTTAGCCCTTCATGTCACGTGTTTAGCCCGACAGTTTGTCTGCCGGGCTAAATCTTTTGTCGTCCTCATGCAAAAGCGGCGAGGCGTGCAATTTTGGGGACGGCCACTGCGTAACGTGGCCGCTGTGGTGTCGGCGAACGCCGGTCCTCATCCCATTGGCTCAAGCGGCCCCAGCTCCCGTCTTTCGCTTCGATTTTAAGATACTCGTAAAGCAAATACTTCCAGGAATCGGATCGTGCGGCCCCTACTTCCTTCGTTCTGATCACCATAACAGGCGTGGTGCTTGAACGCGTGTGTGCCGCTATTATCCGTCCCCGGAGCCCTGCTTGGACGCTCGCGGGCCTATCTTTGGGATTGCCGAAAGCAGGCTGTGCAACGGCTTCTACCGCCACCGCAGATGCTCGGCCCGTCTTCGATGCCATGTCCTTCCGCAGCTCCGCCGCCCTTGCAGCCGGCTCAACGGGTTGGACCCAAGCGTCCGTTAGAGCGCTGGCCGGCGGCGACGGTATTGTGACAGCGCGTACCGGCAGTTCCTCGATCCGGTGCAGCGCCTCGCGGATCGGTTTCGCGCGCCGCGCGCGTTCCATACGCGCATCTGCTTCCTCGTTTGTTTCCGCCTGCGTCGCCATAGCCATCGCGCCAGAGGATGGCGCGATCATGCTGGCGGCGATTGCGCTGACAGCCATGGCCGCAACGGCGGCACGCTCAGCATCCTCAACGTTTTCGTGCTTGCCAATGTAACCGGGCACAGGCCGATAGCGCCGATGCTTCCTGTATGTCGCTTCACGCTTGTCCGGGGCTTGAAGAATGCGGGTCTTAAGCGTCGCCACCCCGCGGTTGCGGAACCCGAGCTTTTCGGCGGTTGCAATAGAGACGTCCAGCTTCCGGTTTCCCCAATAGGGGCCAGCGTTGTTTATGCGGATCACCGCAGCATCCTGCGTGACTTCATTCCAAACCAAAAGGACGGTGCCATCCGGATAGATGGGACTCGCAGCGTTGTCCGCGCGATCTGGATGGAATCTCTCACCCGATGATGTCAGCCCACATGGATTGTACCGATCAAAACGGCAGTCATTGTAGTGAGAAGCCGCGAGCGTGACGTCCTCTCCGACAAGAGCCTTTGTTTCATTGAGGCTCTTCACGCGGTGGCACTTTTTATAAAAGCAGTAAGTTGAGCCGGGCGTCTTCGCTTCTACCTCTGTGACAGCAAGCCCAGCAAAGATAGCTGCGAGAGCAATCATCAGTCCCGTCGCGGCAATCAGATACGCGCGGGACGGCGAGCACACGCTATCGTCCGCTAAAAAGCTTGTACGCATTTAAGGTACCCCTCGTATCAACAGTCTTCGTCTTATTGCGATGCAGACACGGGGGTTTCAGTCAGAACCCCCGCCCGCGCCTGAATCGGAGTTAACGGCGGGGGACACGAGCAGGAGTTGTTGGCACAATCGAGTTGTTATAATGAATTATGGTTAACGGTGCATATTGCGCTCGCTACGGAGCCGTCCGTGGGCATGTCCTTTAACTTTCTGTTTTGGAAAATGAAATTCCAGAATCTGCGAGTTTCTGACGCAGCGAAATCATCGCCTTTTCAAGCTCTTCTGCGTCGATCGACCGCAGTACCAGTTCGCACCTGAGGCCGTCTGCAACGAACTTTGGGTAGCTGCCCATCGCCACATCGGGGAATTCGGCTTGATGCGCGGCGAACATGTCGGCGATGTCGCCTTCCGGTGCGGCGACGACGATGCTTTCGGACAGCATCCTGGCTCCCGTCCGAAGATACTGCAGGGCGTCGTCGAGCATCACCTGCATGATCTCAGGGACCCCGGCCATCACCGTGACGTTGTCCAGCTGGAAGCCGGGGGCGATGGAAATGCTGTTGCGGATAAGACGGGCCCCTTCGGGAATACGGGCCATGCGCAAACGCGACGGCGTCAATTCCAAACCACGGCGCTCGTAATAAGGCCGCATCAATGCCAGCGCGCGCTCGTCCACATCAATCGGGACGCCGAACGCTTTGGCGATGGCCGAGGCAGTGATGTCGTCATGCGTCGGACCAATCCCACCCGTTGTGAAGACGTACGTGTATGCGGCGCGCAGTGCGTTGACCGCGGCAACGATAGCTTCCTCCTCATCCGCGACGACACGCACCTCACACAATCTAATTCCGGAACGGGTCAGATGATCGGCGAGGTAACCTATGTTCCGGTCTTTCGTGCGCCCCGATAGGATCTCGTCGCCGATGACGAGCACTGCTGCCGTTACCTCATCCTTCGCCGTAGCCTGATCCGGATTAGCCTGTGTTTTGGTCATCTCATTCACACTCTCGTCGTCTTGCCCCCTGCTTCAATTTCCCGCCGCGGGCGAGGGCACATTGCCGGAAATTGCGTTCCGGCAGAAGCAGGCAATTTCTCCAGCGCTGTGATAGGGCTGCCCGTTCGTCGTCAAACCTCACCAGGCTAACACTCCATGCGATTTCCGAACCCTCTTGTCCGCGGACGCCTCATCAAGCGTTACAAACGCTTTCTTGCTGATGTCGAACTTGATAGCGGGGAACTCATTACGGCAAGCTGTCCCAACACCGGCGCCATGCTTGGCTTGTCCGCCCCTGGCACGTACATCTGGCTGTCAACTAATGACAACCCGAAACGGAAATACCGGTACACATGGGAGCTGGTTGAGAACGATCTCGGCTTTGGTCCGGTTCTTGTTGGGATCAACACAAGCCATCCGAACAAGCTTGTTGCCGACGCGATCGGTGATGGTCAGCTTGAAGCGCTTGGTGGATATGAGAGCCTCAAGCGGGAGCAGGCCTACGGGAAGGCGAGTCGCATTGACCTCCTGCTGGAGGATCCAGCGAAAGGCCGGGCTTATGTCGAAGTCAAGAACGTGCACTTGATGCGCGAACGCGGTCTGGCGGAATTCCCCGATTCAGTCACGCAACGTGGCCTCAAACATCTTGAGGAGCTCGGCGACATGGCTGAGGTTGGGCACCGCGCGGTGATGCTTTATCTGATCCAGCGCAGTGATGCTCGCCAAGTTCGTATGGCCGCGGATATTGATCCAGCTTATGCGAACGGGTTAGCGCGTGCTGTTAGCCGTGGTGTCGAAGCACTGGCTTACAAATGTGATCTATCCAGCGAAGAGATACGCGTGACGGATGCGGTCCCTGTTATCGTTTAGCTTTTGCGTCTCATGCGTTTTCATCCAGCGCGCGAGATTGGCTGTTGTCTTGCCTTTGCGCACATTGATTTGATGTGGGGGTGACCTGACAAATACGGTGTTATGCCCCCAAGTTACGGACACCAATCGATATGCCCACGGAAGGGCCCCACGAACCCACTCCGCTCCTGCGGATCAGGGAGGACACGCGATGCTAAGCCGCCGTACATTTAGTATAGCCGGATTGAGTACCGTTACCGCCGCCGTGTTTACGTTGGCGTCCAACCGAGAAGGTGCAGCGGAGAACTCTATGACAACGACATTTCCAATAACGAAAACGCCGGAAGAGTGGCGTGCCCAGCTCACCCCCGAGCAGTTTCGCGTGCTGCGCCAGCATGGCACGGAGCGCGCACGCTCTCACCCCTTCGACAAGAACTACGATGCAGGTACCTATTTGTGCGCAGGTTGCGATCAGCCGGTGTTCAGCTCTGACACCAAGTTTGACAGCCGCACCGGATGGCCCAGTTTCTGGAAACCGATTGAGGGCGCCATCGGCACCTCTACGGACCACAAGTTTTTCATGGTTCGCACCGAAGTCCATTGCAGCCGATGCGGCGGGCACCTCGGACACGTATTTGATGACGGCCCAGAGCCGACGGGCCTGCGTTATTGCATGAACGGCGTCGCGATGAAGTTCGTCCCTGAAGGGGGTGAGAAGCCGTAACTGTCTCGGAAAAGATTTTGTGTTGGCCGGATCGTCGGCTCCGGCCACTGCTCTAATTTTTCTAGATTGCATCGCCTTTTCGGAGATTTATCGATGCGTATGAGCCGCGGATTTTGGTTTAGCATTTCAGGCTTGGTTATTGCTGCCCTTGCCGCAGGTGTAGTCGGGCTCGGAGCTCAGGCGCCATCGCATGCCAAGACCGAGGGCTCCGTATCGAAAAATGCGAAGCTTGACGTCGCAACGTTCGGTTCAGGCTGCTTCTGGTGTACTGAAGCCGATTTTGACAAGGTCAAAGGCGTTGTGTCGACCATTTCCGGATATATGGGTGGCAAGACGCCCAACCCCACATACGAAAGTGTCTCGGCCGGTGGCACCGGCTACGTCGAAGTCTTGCAGGTGACATATGATCCGTCCCAGGTCTCCTACAAGACGCTACTCGATTACTACTGGCGGCATACCGATGTCGTCGATGGCGGCGGGCAGTTTTGCGATCGCGGCGATCAATACAAACCCGTCATCTTCGTTCACACGCCGGAGCAACGGCAGCTTGCCGAAGCGGGCAAGGCCGAACTGGAAAAGAGCGGTCGCTTTTCAAAACCGATTGCCGTTCAGATTGTCGCTGCGAGCACCTTCACGCCCGCCGAGGACTATCATCAGGACTATTATGAGAAGAACCCGCTGAAGTATCGCTACTATCGCTACAGTTGCGGCCGGGATGCACGCATCAAGCAGCTTTGGGGCAGCGGTGCGACTCATTGAGCCAAAGCACGAATAAAAAAGGGCCGGCGCGTCAATCATCGTCCGGCCCTCGAAATTTTGTGTGTCACGCTGTTGCGTGCATCTGATCCGTGATCGCGTGATCGGCCAGTTTGCCGGTCAGTTCGGCCAGATGATCAAATCGCGCCGAGTATGACCCGACGCCAGCGGTGGCCGACCGCAACTCAATAATCAGATCTTCCATCTCAGCTGCCGGGATGTGCGCTTCGAGAACATCCCAACCGGGCCAGCCTGGTCTTGCGTCATATCCTAAAATCTGCCCCCGTCGTTGTGGGATCATACCGTTGACTTTCGCGGTGGCCTCAGACGGGACGGCGATCGACACAGCCATAATGGGCTCAAGCAAGACAGGCGAACACTTGGGCATGCCGTCAGCCATGGCGAGCCGCGCAGCTTGTCGAAATGCCATGTCCGATGAATCCACGGAGTGATACGATCCATCCTTCAGCGTCACCGAGATGTCGACCACGGGAAAGCCGAGCGGCCCGCGTTGCATGAAATCCTTCACACCGATTTCGACAGACGGAATGAACTGCTTGGGAACAGCGCCTCCGGTGATCTTTTCGTTGAACGAAAATCCGGTGCCACGCGGTTGTGGACTAATTTCAATCACGACATCACCGAACTGTCCGTGTCCGCCAGATTGCTTTTTGTGTCTTCCCCTGATCTCCGTGGGTTTACGCACCGTTTCCTTGTAAGCAATCTGGCGTTTGATGCGGTCGACGGCCACGGAGAATTTGCGCTCAAGGCGTTCGAGCGCGACCCTCAAGTGCATTTCTCCCTGACCTAACAGAACGATCTGATTTGTATCCCGCGAGTGCTCGACCTGCAGGGAAGGATCTTCCTCCATCAGCTTGCCGAGTGCGGTGGTCAATTTGACCTCATCCTTGCAATCTTTGAGACCCAGCCCCGTGCCATAGACAGGTTGGGGTGGTTCGGGAGCTTCGATCTGGACGACCGGCGTCTTGCTGGTTGTTACCGTTTCTCCCGTCGCCAATCCGTCGACTCGTCCCAGCCCGACAGTATCGCCAGCTGCTGCTGCGTCGCACTTCGTAGTGTCTTCACCCATTAATCTGAACAGGCCGGATATGCGCTCTTCCTGACCTTGCGCCCCTCGTAACACGGCGCCGTCAGTCAAGCTCCCGGTCAGCACCCGAGCAACCGACATCTTGCCACCGTGCGGGGAATGAACCGTCTTGAATATAAAGGCTGCAGAGTCGGTGTCGGCAACGCCAAGCCGTTGGGCGGTCTTCGCTACAGCAGGCACCTCATGGCGGAGAGCTTTGAGCAACCTGTTGATGCCATTGCCGTGCTCGGCACTTCCCAACAACACAGGACAGATAACGCCCTTCCGCAAATCTTCGGAAAGGTCATCAAAAACCCTGTCACGCGAAGGCTCCACATCCGAGAGAAGTTGCTCCAAGAGTTCGTCGTCGTAATCGGCGAGCTGCTCGAGCATCTGGTAGCGTGCTTCGGACTCGCGGTCCTTCAGTCCGGTCGGAAGTTCGATAATCTCAGACGTATCTTGTTCGCGATAAACATACGCACGTTCGGATGCGAGATCGACGAACCCCGTGGCTACGCCATTTTCCCAGATCGGGATCTGACGCAGCACAAGCGGCTTCACGCTTGCAGGTTGCAACATTGGGATGATGTCGCGAACCGGAGTCATGAAGCTGTCGATCTTGTTCAAAAACAGGAAATGGGGAATTCCCCGATCATCCAGTTGCTTGAGGATAAGTTGTAGGGCCGGCAGTCGCTTAGTATCCGGCTCGCACACGACGATCGCGGCATCGCAGATCGTCAGAGCCAATGAAGACTCGTGTTGGAATTCAATTGAGCCGGGGCAATCTATAAACGTGAACTGATCATCAAGGTATGTCGTGTCTGCAATGTTGGCTGACACACTCATGCCGTGCGCCCGTGCCTCCGGGCTAGCGTCACCGATGCTGTTGGGATCTGAAGTTTTGCGTTGACGCGGCACAGCGCCTGTGCGGGCTAAAATTGCTTCTAGCAATGTCGTCTTACCGCAGAGATAAGGTCCGACAATCGCAACACAGCGCGTGCCGTTACCTCGTCTGCCGCCCGTTTCAGAGCCGTTGGATTGGTCCATGTGCTCCTCCCGATCTGGTTGTTGTCCCCTAATCTGAGGACGTGCCCAGGCATGCGAGTGCGCTGCCGCACCCCGCGCCTGGAAGGAGCGCGGCCACGAGCATGTTCGCGCCGTCTCCGCAACGACGCAAGCATCAGTTGTCAGCAATGTACTCGCAGGGAGCAGCTAAGCTGCTGTTTTTCACGTATTATTTATATTTTTCAACCGCATAGACTCATAGCTTAAGGCAGACCATTAGCTCTCTGCCGGCGGCGACTATTGTATTGCAGTGCAAATTACTTTTCTCGCTGCGCCGCAACACTAAAAATAAACCAAAAAGATCTTGACCCTGAGCACCTATGCACATGATATTTTCAACATTGGTTGGTAGGAATCGGTAGACCCGCCGCAACGAACGAAGCGGGTCGCGCGTTGGGTGAGGCAGAACACGGCGAGGAGAGATCGATGGGAATAAAATCCCTTATGTCCGCCGCGCACGCCGCCGGTTTTGCCATGGCGTCGTCCGAGGACCTTCTAAAGTCCAGTTCTAAATCTCTTAGCGAGATCGGGCGGGACGACGAGCCACAACGCCCTGTTTATACTTATGTCCCGGTTTTGGAACGGGAAGTGGCTGCTCTTCCAGCGCCGCGTCCGCGTGCAATTTACCCGATACCCGCTGGACGCGCACTCGTACCGGTTGCTCCGAAAGCAACCGACACGTATGAGCGTTGGCGCCATTATTGGCTCGGCTGGCTCAGTGGTCGTGCCGTAGCCTGAAGCGCGTTACGTCTTCATCGAGATCTGTCGCGAGCCAATCAAATACCTCTCGGTAATTTTCCATAATCCAGAAATGCCCTGCCCCGACGATTTCGGTGAGCTTTGCGTTGGGTATTGCCGACGCTAGGCGGCGGGCGGGACCTAGAGGAATATTGTGGTCTTCAAGACCGAGCCACAAATGTGTTTCGGCCGTCACCGTGGATAAGTCGACATTCCAATTTCGGCCAAACAACATCATATCGATGACAGGCCCTTCAACGCTGCGAAGGAGGCCCGCGCGCATAATTTCGGCGATGGCTTTCTTATTCTCGCGTTGGCGAAGGATCTGTCTGTCAGCGTAACCTGCTCTTGCAGCCACCGTAGTAATGGCCAAGTCTTGGCTGGCGGACAGGAGCATGCGAAACGTCGCGAACGTAAGCCGCATTCCGCCGGGCATTCTAGGCCACGCAGTAAAAGCGAACCTGTGAAATGGCCCAATGGGCCCATGGAACGGCCGCGGCAGGATTGGTCCGACCGGGCCGATCAGAGCGAGTTTGTCAACGCGCGCACCCAACGCGGCAGCAACCGTAGCTGCGAACGGTCCACCTCCCGAAATGCCGACGATTGAGAAACGCGCGAGACCCAAGCGGTTTGTGACCTCGCAGATGTCATTGGCGAACTCTGCGAGGGAAGGCTGTAGGAGAGGTTTGGCGGTGAGCCCGTACCCCCAACGATCGGGACAGTAGAGCTTTAGACCTAGCTCGTTGGCCGCTTTACTCGCGAGACGGAATTTCAACCGCGACCCGGGCGTGCCGTGCAGGGCAAGCACGGGCTGCCCGTTTGACGCGCCGTACCAACGCAGGCCGAATTGCCTTCCGTCGGAAAGAGGGATTGAAAAGTCCGTATCCTCTTTGACCATGCCCGGATCCATTTGACGCGGACCTTAATATTTGTTGGTGCCTTGGGATTGTCTGATTGACCGTTTAGCCACCGAAATGCAGGTTTAATCGGGTTTTTCGGCCCGCTGGTCCGACGGGGAGTTCCTTATGCTGCGTTTGTCCGTTGCCGTGTTCGCGATCACCGTTGGTGTAGGCGTCGCTGCGGCTCAAAACCACGATATCATCAAGGCACGCCAATCGGCGTTCAAGGCCATGTCCGACGCTGCAAAGCCGACGATCGCGATGATGAAGGGGGAGCGACCCTACGAACAAGCGGCCATCGACAAAGCGCTGGCGACGATGGCTGAAAAAGCAGCCGTTCTCCGCAATATGTTTCCTGAGGACTCCAAGACGGGCGAAAAAACAGAAGCTCTACCGGTTATTTGGGAGAACAAGGAAGACTTCGTCGGTCGCTTTGGCAAGCTGGCCGAGACCGCAAAGGCGGGGCAAGCCAGCATAACCGACGAATTTGTTTTCATGGACGAGTGGCCAAAGGTTATGGGCAATTGCAGCGGTTGCCATAAAAAATACCGCAAGGATGACTGAGACGGTCGTCGCACTATCGGTCACAACACTTCTTTAGGGTGTGCCCGATAGGTCGATACGATCCGGCGCTCGCGGCGGAAAAAATTTGGCGAATGCATAGTTCATCGTAGCAGGGAAGCAATCACCGTGACCCAATCTCAAGGCGTTGCCATTATTAGCGACGATACAGTCCTTAAGGGCCGGATCGCGCACTGCAAGCTGCTTGAAGTTCATGGCTATGTTGAAGGCGAAGTCGCCGCCGAGCGCCTGATCATACATCCTGGCGGTCGAGTTTTCGGAACGATCAGGGTCGATAACGCAGAAATCAACGGTACGCTTCAGGGAAACGTCGCGGTCAAACATCTAATCGGGATCGGGGCTACTGGCTCCGTGAACGGGCAAGTGCAGTACGGCCGCATTTCACTGGCGTCGGGTGCGGAACTCTCAGCTGATCTTCGCAACGTGCCGCCGGAAATTTCCGGCGATCTTGACCTCGTCGTGCGGCGCGGTCGCACCGTGAGGATCACGACCATGGATCTGACTGCGGTCGATCCGGACGACAGTGCGCACAACCTCAGCTTTTTGGTTTCAAATCCGATCAACGGCTTCGTCGCGTTGAACCATGGCCAACGCGTTCCCGTGGAGACATTCACGCAAGCAGATCTCGAGAACGGCCATGTGATGTTCGCGCACGATGGCAACGCCGCGGAAACCGCGAGTTTTGATGTCATCGTTTCGGATAGCGCGGGCGCAACGTCAGGTGCAGCCAAGACGGTAACAGTCGCCGTCATAGCCGCCTGATAATGTTCTCATATCAGGCGTTCTTTTAAAAATGCCGGAGCCCCGACGTGGTGCTCCGGCATTTCTTTTATTCTTACTTCAGGTTCGCGCAGAAGCGTTGAATCCGTTCGCAAGCATCCTGCAGCGCCTCAGTCGACGTGGCGTAAGAGATGCGGAAAGCAGGAGATCCCTCAAACGCCGCACCATGGACGCAGGCGACACCCTCGGCTTCCAACAGAGACGTCACGAAGTCCTCGTCGGTCTCGATCTTCTTGCCGTTGGATGTCGTCTTGCCGATGAGGCCGGCGCAGGACGGATAAACGTAGAATGCCCCCTCCGGCTTGAAGCACGAAATACCGGTTGCCTGATTGAGCATCGATACGACGAGGTCCCGGCGCTCAACAAAGATCTTGTTGTTCTCTGCGATGAAGTCCTGGGGCCCGTTCAACGCTTCGACACCGGCCCATTGCGTGATGGAGCATGGGTTCGACGTCGACTGCGATTGAAGTTTGCGCATGGCGTTGATCAGCGGCTCAGGGCCGCCGGCATAGCCCAAACGCCAGCCCGTCATAGCGTAAGCTTTCGAGAGGCCGTTCATCGTCAATGTCCGGTCAAAAAGCCCCGGCTCCACCTCAGCCGGCGTCGCGAACACATTACCGTCATAGATCAAGTGCTCGTACATATCGTCCGTAAGCACCCAAACATGGTCATGCCGCATCAGAACATCGGTGAGCTTCTTGATGTCTGCTGCCGAATACGCCGCGCCAGTCGGATTGGAAGGCGAGTTGAACAAGAACCACTTGGTCTTGGGTGTGATCGCGGCCTCAAGAACCTCTGGCTGCAGCCGGAAACCATGCTCCATCTTGGTTGGTACGAAGACAGGCTTGCCGCCCGCGAGCATGACGATATCCGCGTAAGACACCCAGCATGGCGCTGGAATCACAACTTCGTCACCCGGATTCAACGTCGCTAGAAGGGCGTTATAGAGAACCTGCTTACCGCCCGTCCCCACTGAGATCTGGCTCGGCTTGTAGTCGAGTTTGTTGTCGCGCTTAAATTTCGCGATGATGGCCTGCTTGAGTTCGGGAATGCCATCGACGTCAGTATATTTTGTTTTACCTTCAGCGAGCGCTTTGACAGCGGCTTGCTTGATATTTTCAGGTGTATCGAAGTCCGGTTCGCCTGCCGAAAGCGAGATGATATCCCGTCCCTCGGCCTTGAGCTGACGCGCCTTTGTTGCGACGGCGATCGTGGCGGAGGGCTGGATGCGGTTGAGGCTATCGGCAATGAAGCCCATCAGACTAAGCCTTTCTTTCAAATGTAGGCGTGATTAACTGGCCGGCAGCGGGGATCATCCGCACGCTGCCGCCGAACAGCTGCTCTATGTAGGGCGCTTTCTGGCGGCGCGCAGGCTAATGTCGGTTTGCTTATGGGGCAAGCAAACATCTTGCCCTTCCCATTGGTCTTTTGGACTATTCGCGCGGCTCTTCGCCTCCAACCCCCATCTGATGCGCAGCGACAACATCAGCGAAGAGTCCGTTACTCCTCCACCGCTGTATATGGCTCGGCCACAATCTTGGCTCAGCCTCCGCTCAAATTGCGTTCTCATAACGCTGAACTCGGCTATGCTCGTGCGCAGTGATAGGAGGCGCTTCTGAAGAAATTTGCGGGAATTCCGAAGCACTTTGCCCGGATTGGGGCGGATATTGCCGTCGGTCTCGGGTTGTTTTGCCTTATCGTCAGTCTTGTGGGGGCCGAACCGGGCCCCGCCGTTCCACAATTCAGCGATCTCATCGCAATTAGTGCCAATGCCTCGGAAATCGGGAAGGTTCCTGATCAGGCGCAAGCGGCGGCCAAAGCTGCGGAAGTGGTTAAGGTGGCCTTACCGGTCACGCAGTCAAAGGCTTCCAGCCTGCTTCTGTTTGTCGACCAGCGCACCGCTATGTGGATGCTCGCGGCCATATTTTCCGGGATCTTTGCGTTTAATCTGACGTTTCTGCGATACCTCAGGCGTCAGCACGCACCGGTTCGGATACATCGCCGTCGGCTCAGATAACAGCTTAGCGAATGGCCGGGGCCTTAGACTCCGGCCAAGTTGCCCCTATATTTAGGGCTCAGTGAGCAATAGAAGCAGGAGTAGACGCACATGCGAGATGCGAATGCGCGCTTTACAAGCAGGCCCGTGGCCATTGGCTTGGGGGCGTTTTCGGCTCTACTTGCCACTGGCCTCCTATTTTTCTCGACCAGTGAGACGATGCTGAAAGCGCAGTTCGTAACCGCTTTTGATTCTTATTCAGCACCGAGCCCGACCGGAACCTCCAAAACCGGTGGGCTTTCCCTGGCTTCGCTGCCGTTCGCGGCTGGCGAAGATTTCTGGCTTGGCAGTTCGTCTCCTGGCGCAGGTCTTAGCGACCACGTACGCCCGGCTTCCTGGTCCGGGTCCGTTGCGGTCGGGGACGAAATCTCACTCTCCGGCAACAGTGGCCGTCGTGTTTTCGAGATTGTCGCCATCACGGAACTGCCTGTAGAGGGCCTGACGCGTGTCCTCCACGGCGGTTCCAACGATCGAATGATTTTGGTCACTGCTCGTGAAAAAGGCAGCAGCAAAGGTCAGATCATTCGGTTTGTGATTGATCGCGACGATGCCAACGTGTTTGGGGACAAGCTCGCTTCGCCACATTCCCTTTAAACACTCTGCCTCCTGACAGATCCTGCTTCGCAGACCTCTCCTTGTAGCGTTGCGGGATTGCCATAGCGCTCTCTCTAAGGCTATGGCGAGGTATGCTCGCGCGATGGACGGCGGTGGTCTGCCCGTGCCAATCTCCAGCCGCGCAAATATTTCCATCCAGGCTGGAGTTGTTCATGCGGCTCAATCCCCCAACCGTCGTCATCTTTTTGATTTCGTTCATCCTGGCCGTGCTGGCCCTGATAACGAAGATGGGGTTTGTCGCGGTTCCCCGATACCTACCTCATCAGGAGTACTGGCTGGCGATGACGGCGTATCTCGTGCTGATGGTAGGCAACCTTGTTCGCGGCCTCTAAACGAGGTGCGTCTCAGGTTCTCAAGCCTTCATGTGAAAGATCAAACTTTGTAGCGAAGGCCCGCTTAAGGGCCGCCGCATTGTGATACCAATTCGACTGTTGGGTCCCTCACCAAGCAATCTGCTTCTTGTCGCGGAAGAACCCACCTGTTGGTCCGCTGTCGTCCAGCGTTGCAAGCCAGACTGCCGTCTCTGCGCCCTCTTCAGGTGATCTCGTCGCTTCTGGGCCGCCCATATCGGTCTTCACCCATCCGGGGCACATCGCATTGACCTTTATGTCGCCATGGCCAAGATCGCTTGCCAATGTCCGGGTCAGCGTGTTCAGGGCGGCCTTCGACATACGGTAAGCAGGATAGCCGCCGCCCATTTCGGAGAGTTGACCAAGCCCTGAGGAAAGGTTGACGATCCGCCCGTACCCAATCTCCTTCATCGTCGGCAGAACGGCCTGGATCATCAGCAACGGTCCAAAGATGTTGGTGGTGAAGGTCTGCTGCACGATCGAGAGCGGAACATTCTCGACAGTGGGAGCCCCTGAACTCGGTCCATCTATCAAGATACCAGCGTTGTTCACCAGAATATCGATCCGGCCAAACAGATCCTTGGCATTCGCCACACCCGTAGCGATGCTCTGAGGGTCGTCAACATCGAGTTGAACGACTGCCGGCTCCAGGCCTTCACTCGCGAGCTGCTCAGCGGCCCGCTTGCCCTTGTCGAGTTCACGCGAAGCAATGATCGGCATCACGCCCAATCGTCCCAACTGACGGACGATCTCAAGGCCGATGCCCCGGTTTGCCCCGGTGACAAGCGCGACGCGCGTTTCTGCCATTTCAGGCCTCCTAGCTCGCCTAAAAATTCTTTCAACACGAAGACCTTAGACGGACGGTCTCCTTGCAGGAAGTGTAGGTCGCGAATTTTTTGCACGGGCTTAACAGGTTGCATCTGCTTTTGGCATTATCGCTTGCTCGAACGGGGAGCGTGGCAACTCACTGTCATCTAGGCCCTTTGCTCGCGACACCGGACGCGCCATATTGCGGGCATGTCGCCAACTTCCAAGAATCCCTCATCGGTCAAACCGAAGAAGCCGCGTGCCGCACGTAGCAAATCCGGAAAACCGACACCTCCGCCTTCCGAGACGGCCGCGCGCACGCCTGGGCTCGGCGAAGCTCCGCAGGCTCCATTTGATAGCGGTGTGCTCCCGGCCTTGAGGGCTCAGGCGCTGCAGCCCACGAGCGGAACAGGCAGTTTAACGGCTTATCTAGACGCCTTGCTTGCCAAGCCGCATGAGCGCTCAGCAAGTGCACGGGAACTGCTGAAGCAGCAACCGATGATGGCCGCGCATCCGATCGTCGCAGGATCCGAAATCGACTTCGTGCCGCATCGTCCGCCGCGGCCGGAGAAAAGCGAAGGCGGCATCCGTTTTGAGATCGTCTCGGAATACGAACCGAAAGGCGATCAGCCACAGGCGATCACAGATTTGGTGGCCGGGATAGATGCCCACGAGCGCGACCAGGTTCTGCTGGGCGTTACCGGCTCGGGCAAGACGTTCACGATGGCTCAGGTCATCGCGCGAACGCAACGGCCCGCTTTAATCCTGGCGCCGAACAAAACTCTCGCGGCGCAGCTCTATGGCGAGTTCAAATCGTTCTTCCCAGACAATGCCGTCGAGTACTTCGTCTCGTACTATGACTACTATCAGCCGGAGGCCTACGTCCCCCGCACCGACACGTATATCGAGAAGGAAAGCTCGATCAACGAACAGATCGACCGGATGCGGCACGCCGCAACGCGTGCGCTGCTCGAACGCGATGACGTTATCATCGTTGCATCGGTGTCTTGCATTTACGGTATCGGTTCGGTCGAGACGTATACGGCGATGACCTTTGCCATAAAGGTCGGGGAACAGCTCTCTCGAGATCAGTTGCTCGCAGATTTGGTCGCCTTGCACTACAAGCGCAATGACACTGCCTTTCAGCGCGGCACGTTCCGCGTACGCGGCGACACCATCGAACTCTTTCCGGCTCACTTGGAGGATCGCGCCTGGCGCATCTCTATGTTCGGCGACGAGATTGAGTCTATTACCGAGTTTGATCCTCTTACTGGGACCAAATCCGACGACCTTGAACTCGTGAAGGTCTACGCGAACTCACACTACGTGACTCCCCGCCCGACTCTCCAGCAGGCGATCAAAGCCATTAAGTCCGAATTGAAAGGACGGCTCGACGAGTTGCATGCCGCCGGCAAATATCTCGAAGCCCAGCGCATCGAACAGCGTACGCTGTTCGATATGGAGATGATGGAGGCGACGGGTTCCTGCGCCGGCATTGAGAACTATTCCCGCTATCTGACGGGCCGCCGCCCTGGCGATCCACCACCGACGCTGTTCGAATACCTTCCGGACAATGCCCTTGTCTTCGTTGACGAAAGCCACGTAACGATCCCGCAGATCGGCGGCATGTTCCGCGGCGACTTCCGACGTAAAGCAACGCTGGCCGAGTACGGTTTCCGCTTGCCGTCTTGTATGGATAACCGCCCTCTCCGTTTCGAGGAATGGAATGCCATGCGTCCGCAGACCGTGTCGGTTTCGGCAACTCCCGGCGGTTGGGAATTGGAACAGTCTGGCGGCGTATTTGCGGAACAGGTTATCCGGCCGACAGGGCTGATCGACCCGCCCATCGATGTGCGGCCCGCGAAGTCACAGGTGGACGATCTTCTCGATGAAGTGCGCCAGATTTCCCAGAAAGGCTACCGTGCGTTGGTCACGACGCTGACAAAGCGCATGGCCGAGGACCTCACCGAATACATGCACGAAGCGGGAGTCCGCGTGCGCTACATGCACTCGGACATCGACACTTTGGAGCGGATCGAGATTATTCGCGATTTGCGTCTTGGTGCATTTGACGTGCTGATCGGCATCAACCTGCTGCGCGAGGGCCTCGACATCCCCGAATGCGCGCTCGTTGCTATTCTCGATGCTGACAAGGAAGGTTTCCTACGCTCAGAAACTTCACTCATTCAGACAATCGGCCGTGCGGCGCGTAATGTCGACGGACGCGTGATCCTCTATGCCGATCATGTGACGGGCTCGATGGACCGGGCGATCGCAGAGACGAATCGGCGCCGGGAAAAACAGCTCGCCTACAACGCTGAGCATGGCATCACACCGCAAAGCGTCAGAAAGAACATCGCGGACGTTCTGGCCTCAGTGTACGAACAGGATCACGTCACAGTTGATACCGGGCTGGCCGATGCACCGGTCGCCCACGGACACAATCTTGCGCGCGTTATCGAGGACATGGAAGCGCGTATGCGTACGGCAGCTGCAGATCTGGAATTCGAGGAAGCCGCGCGACTACGTGATGAGATTAAGCGGTTGCGCGATACCGAACTTGCTATTGCCGACGACCCGCTGGCGCGGCAAGCCCAGGTGGAGGACCGGGCCGGACGCTATGAGGGCGACCGCAAATATGGTGCAAAAGCCAATCTTCCTGCCACCGAAAAAAGCCGCATCCGCAAACCCTCCCTTGACGACATGGGTCCGGGTACGGACATGCCCGTACCACGCCGCGATGCCAAAGTTGAGCCACGGACAAAAGCTGGTGCGTTCGGAGAGCGCATTTCGGGGGCGCACAAGCCGACTCTCGACGAGATGGGCCCTCACGCTATGCTCTCCGTGCCAACTGGAAAAACGAAACCCGTGAAGCCTGTGAAGACGACGGAATTTGATGATCCGTCTGAAAAGAAACAACGGCGCGGCCGACCGAGGAAGACCGGGCGGCCTGGCGCGTAACGCTTCAGCTGCCTCCCTGTAAACCACACTTTGGAACTTCGCGTGCGGCGGCGCGGTTGGAGATTTAAATTAATTGAATTCAATTTGCGTCCGTGACGGCGGTCGCACATTTCGTACAGTTATTGATTATCCTTGGATCCGCCGGAAGCTGACCTCGCACATTTGTCGTTCAGTCCGAGGGCTCATTCATGCCCGTCGTTGCGTTTCTGATTGTGTTTGCGCTCACATTTTGCGCGGCATTACTCGGCCTGTTTTTGGCGACTGTTCTGCCCAAACATCACATGACTGAAGAGTCTCAGCGGGCCATTCATTCGTTTCTTGAATTGAACGGTCTGCTCGCAGCGGTCGTGCTCGGATTTCTCGTATTCTCGGCAAAAACCTCGTTCGATACGAAGGACACGGAATGGCGACATGCTTCGGCGGAGGTCATTCTCCTCGATCGATTGATGTCTCATTATGGCCCCGAAACCCGTGATTTGCGCGCCCTGTTGCGGAAGGCCGTTGCAAGCAAACTCGCCCAGTTCGAAAAAAGCCGGAAACCCACTGAATTGGTGGTAGGGATCGACCAGGTTCAATTGCAACTCAGCAGCCTTGTGCCGACCACGGATGCACAATCCTGGCTCAAAAGCAGAGCGCTCGACGTAACAAATGAGATCGCGCAGACACGCTGGTTTCTACTCGACGACGTCGACAGCACCATGCCAATCCCCTTCTTGGCGCTTCTCATCTTGTGGCTCGCCATAATATTTTTCGGCAATGCTCTCTTCGCCCCGCGGAATACCACCGTGCTTTCCATCATCGCGCTGTGCGCTGTTGTGTTAGCCGGCTCCGTGTTCCTGATTATGGAAATGGACGAATCTCAGGGCGGCTTGATTTCGATTTCAAGTGCGCCATTGCACGAAGCGCTCACCGAACTGACCCCGGGACAGGCCCACTAAAATCAAACGCTAAAAGTCAACACGAGGGCAGATCTTTCCGTTGTCGTTAGAATCTTGCCCTAGCATAAGTTTTGCGCCGCGCGCCTGCACACAACTCCCAGGGGTTGCACGAGTTCTATCTTTGCTAGCTATAAGGGCGTTAGGCACAATCGAATAGAGCTGAAGTAAGAATCCAATTTGGTGAGATCTTTCAGATCGATAGCCTCAGCTCGCACTCTCCGTAAAATCAGTGTGACCCGCAGGACCTCGTCAATTGGCTCAGAAACCTTATTATTCCGCGCCGAAACCGGGAGCGGAGATCAGAATGAAACTTTCGACGTCTGGACTGATTGGCGGCGTCTTGATGTCGGCGTCAATCGCATTGCTCGGCTTCGCGCAGCAGGCTACGGCTAATCCATTGAACGGATATGTCGGCACTTGGAGCGGCTCGGGTTCGGTCAAACTCGATAGCGGCAAAAGCGAGCGGATCGATTGCCGCGCGTATTACACCTCGCGTCAGGAGGGAACAGACCTCAACGTGGCCATCCGGTGCGCCAATCCTTCGAACAAGATCGAAATGCGTGCCGGCTTGACCTATTCCGGCGGCGCCGTTTCCGGGACCTGGGAAGAGCGGACGTTCAATGCGACTGGCGCTGTGACTGGAACAGCAAACCCTGCATCAATCAAGTTATCAATCAACGGCGCCATTACGGGATCCATGTCGGTCTCCCTCAGCAACAACCAGCAAAACGTCTCGATCTCGACTGCTGGATCCGGCTCGGGGCTTAGCGCCGTCAAGATCAACTTGAAGCGTCAAGGCGGTTAATCCGCCGTAGAACGCCGCTGTGATTGGCAATATCGGTGCCACAGGGCCACATGAACTCTGCCGTCGGGCAGAAGGTCCCCTGGAACCCCTCCCTGTCCGGAATCCGTTATGTTATTTTCATTCTTCGTTGCCATGTTTGGCATGCGGCGTGTTGTGCCCGCGACCCTAGACCCTGGAGAGCTTCCGATGTCATTTGGAAACCGCTTCGCCCTGATGTGCGCGGGCCTATTGGTAAGTGTCGTGTCAGCCCTGCCGCAGAGCGCAGAAGCCGGCCGGATCGGGCGCCTCCCCGAGGACCTCAGCAAAGGCTACGTCGTGGCCGAAAGCAACTTCGGCAACGGCACCGTCTCAGGCCCCGTGCGTCTCACGCGGCTCGGCCCGCAAGTGCGGCTCCCCGGAGGCACATGGGAATACTGCCGCCGCAGTTGCTCCGAGACGCTCCGCGTCGAGACTGTCGACTTCTGGGAAGGCCGAGCCAACGGCGAGCAGGGGTTGTCGCAGGAGTGCGGTTTGCTTTGCCTCCAGTTTAGAGGTCGTTACTGAGCCGTAGGGCACCGGATCTGTGATCCGGTGCTATGCACGCCTTGCACAGGGCCCCGCCACTCCCGGGGCCTATAGTGCTCCCGTTCAGGTCAGGAACGGATTCGCGTTGCGTTCGAGGCCGATTGTACTGCCCGGACCATGACCGCAAATGAACGCGAAGTTGTCTCCGAGCGGCAGCAGCTTCGTTTTAATTGCTGAAATCAGCGCATCGTGGTCGCCATAGGGAAAATCCGTTCGGCCAATTGATCCCCTGAACAGGACATCGCCAAATAGCCCGAACTTATGGGGCTGGTTGATAAACACGACAGAACCTGGCGAATGTCCGGGGCAGTGCATGATATCGAAGTTATGCCCTGCAACGGTGACCTGGTCCCCTTCCGACAGCCATCGATCAGGTGTGACATTACGGGCCGAAAAGCCGTACTCGCGTCCCTGCGATTCCAGCCCCTGAAGCAGGAATTCATCGGCCCGGTGGGGACCTTCGATCTTCACACCCAGCTTTTCGCGAAGCTCGTCTGCGCCGCCAGCATGGTCAATATGACCGTGGGTCAGCAAAATCTTTTCTGGCTTCATGCCCACTTCTGAGATCGCGTCTTCAATACGGTCGATGTCGCCACCAGGGTCCACGACGGCGCCGACACCGGTTGCCTCATCCCAAATCAGCGAGCAATTCTGCTGAAATGGCGTGACCTGCAGAATTGCGGCTTTAAGCGATGGCTTCGTATCTGTCATCTTGGCTGGGCCTTTCGGGCTGAGTTTCGGCGCGCCCTTCCTAAAGCATTTTGCCGATAAGAACAAAAAAACGGGGCCTTTCGGACCCCGTTTTGAGTAGTCTCAGGTGCTGCGATCAGCGCGATCAGGCTGCGGCATGTTCGTCGTCAGGATCTCTCAGCACGTAACCACGTCCCCAGACGGTTTCGATGTAGTGCTGACCGCCGGTTGCCGTCTGCAGTTTCTTGCGCAGTTTGCAAATGAAGACGTCAATGATCTTCAGTTCGGGCTCGTCCATGCCACCATAAAGGTGGTTGAGGAACATTTCTTTGGTCAGCGTGGTCCCCTTGCGCAAGGAGAGCAGCTCCAGCATCTGATATTCTTTGCCCGTCAAATGCACGCGTTGGCTGTTCACCTCTACAGTCTTCGTGTCGAGGTTAACCTTGAGGCTTCCCGTCTCGATAACGGACTGCGCATGACCCTTCGACCGCCGGACGATGGCGTGGATACGCGCCACGAGCTCATCTTTATGGAAGGGCTTCGTCATGTAGTCGTCAGCGCCAAAGCCGAGGCCCCGAACCTTGTCTTCGATGCCGGCCAAGCCGGACAAGATCAGGATCGGCGTCGAAACCTTGCTTACACGCAGAGCTTTCAAGACTTCGTAACCCGACATGTCTGGAAGATTGATGTCGAGAAGGATAATGTCGTAGTCGTACAACTTGCCGAGGTCTGCTCCCTCCTCGCCAAGATCCGTCGTATAGACGTTGAAACCTTCAGACTGCAGCATCAGCTGAATGCTTTGCGCAGTCGCACTGTCGTCTTCGATCAGAAGCACCCGCATTTTATTTCCTCTCTTCTCCGGCCGCCGCCAGCGCCGCAGTTCAATTAATGCAGAGCACGCAAACTTCGATCTCTAGCTAAATCCTCTTTAGGACGTTAAGCATTAGAAGTTTAACAATTCCTAATTTTGTCTTGAGGCTGCCCGTCGAACTCTCGACAATTTGCTCACAAGACATCAACGAATCTCCAAAACACCTGTGACCTTGCCTGCTTCGCGCAATACTCCAGCGCCCGCTGAATCACCGCTCCGCAGACACGAAGTGAAGACCACCGGTTTCTTGCAGGTACACAGGGAACTCTAATTCGGGCTGGCAGGTCGAGCGGATACACTCCGCCTATGGACGGCTCAAATCCAAGCTTCACGCCATTCGGCGCAATGCCGGACCTTTCGATTCGGCCGCTGACTACCCCACAACGCGCACTATCAACAGTTAGCATTATTCGCGACCGGCCCCTAGACCGCAGATTCATATTTCTGAGTCTCGGGACGTTCCCAGTTAATTAGATCCGTCAAGCGTTGTTTTAGCGCAACGTTAAATAGCATGTGCTACACATCATATTGTACGCTAGCGCGCCGATCTCATATTGACGTTTTCCCGCTATAGTAGCAGGTTAACAGATTGTGTGGAGACTTCAGTCGAGCTTTATCTCGACTGGCATGTTTTTTGATTGTCGAAGCTGGCGAATGGTCGAAAGAGTTAGGGGTATCGAACCATGAAGTCACGTGATGCTGCGCTTCGCCTGAAGCGTTTTGAGGCTGATGAAAAGGCCCGTAAGGTTGTCGATCTTCAGCATATGATTGCAGAATTTGAGCGCATGGCGGGCGATCTCGACCGCCAGATCCGCGCCGAAGAAGAACGTACCGGCGTCAAGGACACGGCACATTATGCCTACTCCACGTTTGCGAAGTCGGCGTCTCTTCGTCGTGACAACTTAAATTCATCGGCTAACGAGTTGCGCATCAAGCTTGAATCAGCTCAGCGCGAGCGCGACGAAGCCATGGAACAACTCACGCGCGTTTCATCTGGCGAGAGCCAGGTTGGCCTGCGTGAGCCACAGCGTCCCGAACGCCATTCAGGAATGGCGGCACGCTGATCCCAATCAGCGCGCCTTTCCTACATTTAACATAGTTATGCAGTCAAACGCGTGGGTGCCGGGCCACTTGGCCTTGCGCCCCACGTTTTTTTTATGACATTGAAACAACGTTCTCTCCGGCGGGAGACAGCTCTTAGCTCCTCGTTTTTTAAACGGTCAGGTAACGATCGGCATGACGGGATCTACCCGAGGTTTGTTCGCATGCATAAGCCTTTGCGTTGCGCTCACCGGCTGCGCCGGAAACGGGCCGGTTGACACGTCGGTGTTAACGTCTGGGACCACGGGCGCACTTTCAGCCATTCCCAATGCAGCGAGTGCCCTTGCCAAAGGGATGAAGCAACCAACCGGTTCGCCGACCGAGATTTACACACGCATTGCCCGTGGTGTCCTAACCTGCTGGCTCGGCGGCTACGGCCCGTTACGTACTCAGTACCTGTTCCAAGCCGAGGCACGGCCGGAACACCAGGGCGGGGGAAGTAAGATTTTGATTCACGAGCGCATCAAAGATGCTCCCAATCAGCCCGGGCGGGTTGCCTTTGAGATCCAGATTGAGCCAATCGGTGAGACAGCGACAGTATCCGCCAACAATAAGCAGCTGCCAGCAAGTATTGGCGACAACCTCAGTCAGGATGTTTACCGATGGGCCGCTGATGAAGAGGGATGCGTCGAAGGCGGGGTGAAGGCGGGGTGGGGCGCAACAGCTGCAGCCGGGCAGGACAAAGCACCCAAGTCGAAAAATAAACGCAAATAGAGCAGCCCGCCTCAATCGCAGCCAAGAGCGGAGCGCCCTGGGGACGCACCGCTCTGGGGGCTAGGGGAGGGGGGATTACTAGCCCGGGGGATCAGTCGCGGTAGTCTTGCACGCGGGTGGCGCGCAGACCCGGCAAGCCATGCCGGTCAATCGAGCGTTGCCAGGAGAGGAACTCGTCGACCGTCAACTTGTAGCGGTCACACGCCTCTTCAATGCTGAGCAGACCACCACGCACAGCGGCAACAACTTCCGCTTTGCGACGGATGACCCAACGCTTGGTGTCCTTTGGAGGAAGATCGGCAACCGTCAGAGGGCTACCGTCGGGTCCGATTACGTAGCGCACGCGGGCGCGCATCTGTTGTTCTGTCATGGTACTGGTTACTCTGTACTCGTTACACTTTTTATGACGCCTAAAATCCTTATAGCCGATCTCGATTAAGTTCCGACTAAAGCCTTATGTAAAAATAGCATAAACAGCCGTCCCTTTAGTATTCGCCCGACCATTAACCTTGACGTAGAAATCCTAAACAAATGACCCTAAGTAGTTATCGGCGCCGATATCCTTGGACATTTGGCACAATAACTCTTGTTGCGAGCTGCGGCTGCCTGCCTCTTGAATTGCGTGCGCTCGCAAACCTAAATTGCTTCCCAGCCGCGATGCGGGCATAGTGAGCGCCGCGCGCAACTGCGAGTGCGCGGAACTTGTCCGCGATTTTCAACTATGTGTCCGTGACTTGAGTCACTGGATTCAGTCCTCATCTTATCAATGAAGTGTTAATGACCGCAAATTCAACCGTCTCCACTTCTGATCGTCCCAGCTTAAACGTTGGGGAACGTCGCCGCGTGGTGGTTGCCATGTCTGGCGGCGTCGATTCATCGGTTGTTGCGGCGCTGCTTACACAAGCGGGCCATGAGGTTATCGGTATTACACTTCAGCTTTACGATCACGGCGCTGCTGTGGGGCGCAAGGGTGCGTGCTGTGCTGGTCAGGATATTCAGGACGCGCGCAATGTCGCGTCCCGGCTTGGCATTCCGCACTACGTTCTCGATTATGAAGATCGATTTGCCGCCACGGTCATCGCTTCGTTCGCAGACAGCTACGTTGCCGGCGAGACCCCGATCCCCTGTGTCAATTGCAACAGCCAGATCAAGTTCCGCGATCTGCTAGATACGGCACGCGAACTCGGTGCCGACGCCCTTGCCACCGGGCATTATATCCGACGCCGGGAAGGGCCGGCCGGCCCCGAACTCGCCCGTGCGCGCGACGCCGAGCGCGACCAGAGCTATTTTCTGTTTACGACCACCCGGGAGCAACTGGCGCAGCTTTGGTTCCCACTAGGGGACCTGCCAAAATCAGATGTGCGCACTCTGGCCCGTGATCTTGATCTGCCGGTCGCCGACAAGCCTGACAGCCAGGACATCTGCTTCGTCCCAAGCGGCCGGTACTCAGACATCATTGAACGGCTTAAGCCAGAAGCCATGACACCGGGCGATATCGTGCACGTGGACGGCCGCCGGGTGGGGCAGCACCAGGGTATTGTCCACTACACCGTGGGCCAGCGCCGCGGTCTTGGCGTCGCATTCGGGGAGCCCCTCTTTGTCATCCGGCTAGATGCTGGGCGAAATGAGGTTATTGTCGGTCCGCGTTCGTACCTTGATACCCGACGCATAGTCCTGCGTAACGTCAACTGGATCGGCGACGGTATTCTGGAAGAGGCTGCTCGCGAGGGCTTGACCATCCATGCGCGGGTGCGTTCAACGCAACAGCCCCAGCCGGCCGTGCTGTCCGCCGATAATAATGGAGAGGTTTCTGTTGTACTGACCGATCCAGCAGGCGGTATCGCAACGGGGCAAGCCTGCGTCTTTTACTCCGATGCCGGTAATGATGCGCGGATTCTGGGCGGCGGCTGGATCTCTGCGACAAAATCCGCCAACGACGACGTGCCGCTGGCACGGCCAGCCTGAGCCTATAGCCGGGGCATTCGGTTCGCGTATTCTGGTAATTTCCAACGCCACAAATTGGATTGCGTGCATTCCGATGCGCACAGCCTCTTGCACGGGATGATCCAATCAGTTACATCCTGGCTTTGGCGGAGTAGCTCAGCTGGTTAGAGCAGCGGAATCATAATCCGCGTGTCGGGGGTTCAAGTCCCTCCTCCGCTACCATCCAACACCCCAAATCTGGAAGTCATGGTCAGGCCGCCGCTTGGTGGCACGCGCCCGCATATCGCGGTTTTGCATCCTTTGCGGCCGCAATCGTCATCACATTATATATACGCATGAAGCCTGCCCGATTTCGCTGCCGCCTTTCCGGCAATGAAATATCGATGCATTGACGAGCCGAATTCCCCCCGTTTCCTAATATGGAGCGTCTCCACTTTTAGTATCCTGCGCAGCGCGCCAGCAAGGCGGTCCGAGACTGGGAATGGTGTCATCTTCAGAGTTTCCTCCCCCTCGCCGAGAGCAAAGCACCCAAAGGCGTTCTTTCATTTTTTCTCAATCGTTGCAGCGTCAAATTTTTCTCGCCTTGAATAAATTCCGGACCCGAGCCAAAAGCCGGCTTACCTCTTTCGTATTGCATACTTTCTGACAACTCCCGAACTCAGGCTTTAAACGTGTTCGGTGACAGAGGTGCTATTTTTTCTTTGGATCGCATGCACTTTTCGACAGAGATTCACGTTTCATTCTCATATTAACGGACTAACATCACTAAAACGTTCCCTCCCTATAGCGCGCAAGATTCGCGGAATTATTTTTCATATTCCCCATCGCTCCCAACCAAATGAAACAAATCCATTCTGTGCACAGAAGGTAATTGTTCATTTCTTCAAAGTAATTTTTCTTCCGGGAAATGATACCGGCCGTTCCGTGCCGGCTATTTTGGGGTGGGGGCCAATAATGAGTTCTATTCGAACGCTTACCATAGGTACCGTTCTGAAACTTCTTTTCGGAACGATGGTCATAATTGCAATCGCCACATTGGCAATTCCAATACACAATGACATCAACCAGCTGAGAGAGAGCCAGCGGGTGGTTAGAGTTGCAGAGGCCGGACAAGCCGTCTTCATAGCGCTCCAAAACAATCGTATCCAACGCGGCCCGACGCGGGTCCGGCTCCAAGCCGAGGCACCGACTTCGGATAGCTATTTCGCAACGCTGAATGCGGCGCGCGCCAAAGTAAATCCGGCTGTCGCCGATATTCTGCGGCTTTGCGCAGAGATCGACTGCACCAACGGACAAACGGAAATCTTCACCGGCTTTCCAGGTAGCCTTGAAAGATTGGCAACCATGCAGAAGCGCTCGGATGCTGCTCTGAAGGTGGCGCTTTCCGAACGGCCGGCTGGCATTGCTCAGGAATTTAATACGGTCGCCACGGACGTTATCGATCGCCTTGAAAAGATGTCGATCGCACTGGCGACCGAAGTGCGCATGAGTGACGTGCAGATCGCGGAGCTTATGGCGGTGAAGCAGGCCGCCTGGCTCGCCCGCGACGGTGTCGGCCTTGGTCGCACGGCGCTGGCCGAAGCTCGCACCAAGCAGGCGTTGACGCCGGCACTTGACCGTAAAATCGCTGATCTGCGCGGCCGGGCTCTCGTCAATTGGTCTGTTGTTAAAGAGCTTATCTCGCGTCGCGGTGTGCCGGCTGAACTGAAGGCTGCCGTAGAGACGGCCGATACAGAGGTGTTCCAGAACTATTATGAAAGCGTTTGGAAGACTGCTTTCGAGGAACTCTCCAACGGCGTTCCCACAACGATTTCGAACGACACCATGAATGCAACCAGCATCAAAGCACTTAACACTTTGACCGCTGTTGCTGACACGGCCATGCGGCTGACCCAGGAACACGCTGAACGTAAGTATGGGGAAGCTCAATACACATTGATGGTTCAAAGTGGCGTTCTCGTTTTTGTACTCCTCCTTGGCGCCGCAGGCTTTGTGATCGTTCAACGCCGCATCACACATCCTTTGGGTCAGATGACAGACGCGATGCGCCGTCTGGCGGAAGGCGATCTGATGATCGAAGTTCCAGGTGCGGATCGCAAAGACGAAATCGGTGCGATGGCAGGTGCTGTCGAAATCTTCAAGGAGAGCGCCATCCAGCGGGCTCGCCTCGAGGAAGAAGGCCAACGCCTGCGGGCGCAGGCGGAAGCAGACAAGCGCAAAGCCATGTCGCAACTTGCCAAGGACTTCGACTCCAAGGTGAGCAGCCTAGTGGAATCCCTCGTCTCAGCTTCCAGCCAGCTGGAAACTACGGCAAACGAGATGTCCAACACGGCGAGATCAACCAGTGATCAGTCAAGCGTTCTCTCCGAATCCGCAAAGGAAACCGGCGCAAACGTTCAGGCTGTTGCGGCTGCGACGGAAGAACTTGCCTCCTCGGCGAGCGAGATCGGCATGCAAATCGGCCAGACGGCCAGGACCGCCCGCAAAGCCGTTGAAGATGTACGCATGACGGATAGCACCGTGCAGACGTTGTCTGCTGCGGTTGAAAAGATCGAGACCGTTGTCGCGCTCATCAATGACATTGCCGCGCGGACCAACCTGCTCGCGTTGAACGCCACAATCGAGGCTGCTCGTGCAGGTGAAGCCGGTCGTGGTTTTGCTGTTGTGGCCAGCGAGGTGAAAGACCTTGCGAACCAAACGATCCGCGCGACTGATGAAATCGTCTCGCAGATCAGCGAGCTTCAACAAGCAACGACCGGTGCTGTGAGTGCAATCCGGGCCATCGGGGAGCGCATCGAACAGGTCGACGAGATCGCGAGCTCGATCGCGGCGGCCGCTGAGGAACAGCAGGCGGCGACATCCGAAATCGCGCGAAGCATCTCGCAGGCGGCGCAGGGCGCTGACCTCGTCGGCCGCAGCGTCGATACGGTTCGCGATGCCGCTGAGAGCACCGGCACCTCCTCGAGCGAGGTTCTTTCCTCGGCCAAGGAACTCGCAAAGAGCTCGCATGCACTGCAACGCGATATGCGGGACTTCATCTCCGGCCTGGAAGCTGCTTAAGCCTCTTTTTCGCTCTCTCTTACACATCAAACAGCAAAGGCCGCCCTTGGGCGGCCTTTGTGTGTCCAATCAGGGCCTCGTAAGAACCTTAGTCGTCATACCCCACGAGAACCTCTCCCGTGGCGGGATGAACATGAACTTCGATCCGAGTGCCGTTCTTGCTCATCTCGACCTCATAAGCGCCATCGTCGGATTCAATTTCGTGGACCGTGTACCCTTGCGCTGAGAGCTTCTCGATCATTTGCGTAGGGGAAAGCCACTGATCCCTTGGAACATTGAGGCGCTTGCCGTTCCAGTCGGCGGCGGCGGGAAGAGCGCTTGCCAGAGTTGCTGCAAGGGCGGCTGCAACGATGAGATGCTTCATCTATAAGTTCTCCTGTTTTGCTGGGCTCGTTGCCCGTCCCTGCAACATTGCAAAGGCGCACTGACCGCGCCCTGACCGACGCTGTCAGCGTTCTGTCAGCTTCAAGAGTGGAAAATGCTCTGATGCCGCATCCTCTAAAAATCCTGCTCACGCTTCTTGTTTGTGGCCCCGTCCTGCTTACCGGGGTTGGGACCGCTGTTGCCGACGACATCGGACACGAGGAGGCCCGCCGTCTGGTTGAATCCGGGAGGATCCTGCCGCTCGCAGAGATCGTCGATAAGGTGAGTGTGGAGGTTCCCGGAGATATTCTGGAGACAGAACTGGAATACGATGACGGGATAATCGTCTATGATTTTAAAATTCTGAGACCTGATGGACGGGTCCAGGAGGTCGAGGTTCACGCCTCGACAGGTGATATTCTCAAGATCGAAGACGATGACTGATGCGCATACTTGTCGTAGAAGACGAGCCTCGGATCGCAGCAGACATAACGACGGCGCTTGGTTCATCTGGGTTCGTTTGCGACGTATCGACCGACGGCGAGGAAGCCTGGTTCAAGGGCGATACGGAAAACTACAGTCTCGTCGTGCTCGACTTGGGTCTGCCAACAATCGACGGCCTCAGTGTTTTGAAGCGATGGCGCGCTGCCGGCCGCGACATGCCCGTATTAATTCTTACCGCGCGCGGGGCTTGGCCGGAACGCGTGGAAGGCATTGATGCCGGCGCCGATGATTACCTTGTGAAACCATTCCAAATGGAGGAGCTCATCGCGCGGGCGCGGGCACTCATCAGACGCTCCCGTGGCATTAGTAGTCCTGTGATTGAAGCTGGCCGAATCAGAGTCGACACGCGTCAAATGCGGGTCCTCGTGGACGATGCGCATGTTTCTCTTACTCCGCTGGAATATCGGCTGGTCTCGTTCCTGGTGCACAACAAGGGGCGGGTAGTCTCGACGACGGAACTGCTCGAACACCTTTACGGTGATGACGACAGCCGCGAAACAAATGCACTTGAGGCCGCGATCATGCGCGTGCGCAAGAAGCTCGGGACAGGCTCGATCGAAACCCGACGCGGCTACGGCTACATCATCATGGATGAAGCGTCGTGACCGCCCGATCACTCAGGTGGCGATTGCTTATCGCTGCCGCAGCGTACATCTCCACCGCACTTGTTATTTCAGCCTTAGTGCTTTCCCTGCTTTTCGAACGGCACGTAAAGGCGTGGATCGACGGCGAGCTAAACGCGCAGCTTGATCAACTCATTGCCGGCGTCGAGAAAATAACCTCCGGCGAGCTAACACTTTCCCGCACGCCGAAAGATCCGCGGTTTGAGAAGGCGCTTTCAGGGTTGTACTGGCAGGTGGAATTCGGGGCGGAACACCGCGTACTCCGCTCGCGGTCTTTGTGGGATTTCAAGCTGACACTGCCGCGGGAACAGCAGATCGACCAGGAATCTCGCCACCATCGGGTGGCTGGCCCCGGCGGCCAAGAACTTTATCTCCTTCAAAAGCGCGTGGAGCTACCGGCACGGCTCGGCCGCGAACAAGCTTACTTCGCCGTGGCAATCAACGAGGCGGAGGTGCAGGCCGCTGTCTGGCGATTTGCGAATGCCTTGATCCCGTTGCTGGTGACATTGGGCATCATGCTTGCCGCCGCGGCGTGGATACAGGTTTCCATTGGGCTTCGTCCTCTCGCGTCAATTCGCGAGAAAATCTCAAGTATCAAGTCCGGTGCCCAGGCTCGGCTCGGTTCAGAGTTTCCTGACGAAGTCCGGCCGTTGGCAAGTGAGATCGATTCACTCCTGGACAAGCGCGACGATGAGATCGAGGTTGCGCGCACACGGGCAGCGGACTTGGCACACGGTTTAAAAACGCCACTTCAAATCATCTTCGGCGGCATCGCACGTCTCAAAGCCAAGGGAGACGCCGAGTTAGCCGAGGATCTAGAGACCGCCGCGCGCATGATGCAACGGCATGTCGACCGGCAACTGGCACGTGCGCGTTTGCAAGGACGCCGCATGGACGCCGTTGCGGATGTGAAGAGCGTCGCCACTCAGGTTGCCAATGTTCTCAGACGCTCTCCTGACGGGGAGCACCTGGAGTGGCTCGTTGACGTGCCCTCAGGCACCGTTGCGAAAATTCACACCGATGATCTCGCCGAAGCCTTAGGATGCCTTGTTGAAAATGCAGCACGGTATGCCCGTTCGCAGGTCACCATCACCGCCATGAAAGAAGCGGGCGGCATTACCATTCGCGTCAGTGACGACGGTCCTGGCATTCCTAAAGACAAAATGCCGGACGCACTCAAGCGTGGAGAACGGGTGGATACGTCTGGCCCCGGATCTGGGCTGGGCCTCGCGATCGCTACAGATATCGCAGAAGCTTGGCACGGCACGCTCGGCTTCACGCCTCGCGCAGATGCATTCGCTGTTGAGTTACGCCTCAAGAGTGCGAAAACTTCATAGTCGATCCGGAAGCGGCAACGGCACGTTTTCTTTGACCGTCCGGATCACGACATTGCTGCGAATATCCTTCACCATGGGCAGCTTCAAGAGCGTCCCAAGCAAAAACTTCTCATAACTCTCGAGATCCGGAACGGCGACCTGAAGCAGGAAGTCAGTCTCGCCGGATACGAGGTGGCACTCGATCACTTCCGGCATTGCGCAAAGCGCTTTCTGAATTGCCTGAGCATTGTCATCTCGATGACCGTCAACCTTGATTCCTACGAGTATAGTCAATCCGAGGCCGACGCTCTTTCGATCAAGGATTGCGCGGTAGCTCTTTATAACCCCGCTCCGCTCAAGCCCTTTAACACGCCGCAAGCAGGGGGTTGGCGAAAGGCCGACACGTTCGGCGAGTTCGGAGTTCGGCATCCGCCCTTCTGTCTGCAATATCTTGAGAATTCGACGGTCGAAGTCATCCAAACGCTCTAGCATATTCCACCATTTCATTCGAAATTTTTGGCATATTATGTCTTAATGTCGGCTCTCTTCGCCTCAAATAGCACGTTTCTGCTTTCCTTTTCATGAGACACTGCGGGTCCCGCTCGTAACATGGAATGGAACATCATGGGCTTTCGAGAAGACGTCTCGATTACGGTAGATGCCTTGGATGCGTTTGCCCGCGATGCGCGCAAACGAGAAGGCCCCGTGCTTCGCCAAGAACGCTTAGTCCCACTCCAGAACGCGCTTGACGTCGCGCATCTCATCGAACACGGCGGCCTTGAGGGGCAAACGCTGCAGCGTTTTCTGGACACTTATCTCGCTGCATCAACACGCCTGCATCACCCTGGCTATATGGCGCATCAGGTTGCCGTGCCACTTTCTCAAAGTGCAATCGCGGCTCTGGTTGATGGCTTCACAAACAATGCTATGGCCATCTACGAGATGGGGCCTGCCGCTGCAGCGGTCGAACACGCCGTCATCAATTGGATGCTGGAAAAGATCGGCTGGCGCCCTTGCGTTTCAGAGGCCTCAGACGAAACAGCGGACGGCGGCGGCGTGCTGACGCATGGCGGCTCGCTCGCCAATCTGACGGCGTTGTTGGCCGCTCGTGCGCGGGTCGCGCCAAATGCTTGGCAAGAAGGGAACCCCTCTCACCTTGTCATCGTCGCATCGCCGAGCAGCCACTATTCCGTCTCTCGCGCGGCGGGCATCATGGGGCTCGGTCCCGTTCGCTATGCTCCAACCGACTCCGCCGGTCGACTTGACCCAACCAGACTTTCTGGATTTCTCGCCGGATTGCAGCAGGAAGGAACGCTTCCACTTGCCCTCGTCGCTAACGCGTGCGGAACGGCTCTCGGACTTTACGACCCTTTGCGAGAGATCGCGCACATCTGCCGGCAGCATCATATTTGGTTGCACGTCGATGGCGCGCATGGCGCATCCGCTTTGCTCTCCCAACGGCTCCGCCATTTACTGGATGGAATTGAATTGGCCGATTCCGTTGTGTGGGACGCACATAAAATGCTGCGATCATCGACGCTGTGCGCCGCCGTTCTCACACGCGACCCGTTGGCCCTCGATCGGGCTTTTCGGGAAGAGGCGAGCTATCTCTTTCACGAAAAAGATCAGCCCGGCATCGACCTCATTCACCGAACGGTTGAGTGCACGAAGGCAGCTCTTGGGCTGAAGGTGTTCTTTGCGCTTGCCTCTCAGGGGGAGAAGAGCATCGCCGCCACGATTGAACGGCAGACCGCCTTCGCCCAGGAGACCGCTGCATATTTGCGAACCGAGCCTGAGATCGAAGTCGCCGTGGAGCCTCAATCGAATATCGTGTGTTTTCGTTTTGACGGCCCAGACTCCCTTCAACTCAAACTTCGCCGGCGCCTGACTGAATCAGGAAATTTCTACATCTCGACGGCAGAGGCTCTTGGACGACGCTGGCTCCGTATCGTGTTCATGAACCCTTCCACGAATTTGAATGATGTCGTCGCACTCATCAATGAGCTCAGAGAATATCTCAAGAGTGGAGTTTGAAGGAGACAGCTCCGCTTGCAGAATTTTCTTTACCGTTTTGATTATCCTAATCTGTCAAAGATCAAGATCGAGCTTTGGTGAATAGCGTAGTCCGGCAAAATATGGCCATCTACGCTGTGAGGGATTTCCAACAACGCGTACCGCGCCAAGCGCTACCCCTGTTGCGATGAGGCCTGGGCAATAGTGTCAAAATCATTCATCGAGAGCCTGACCGGAGTTCTGCTCTTTGCAACTGCGGTCCTGGTGATGCTCTCGGAATGGCATGCAAACAAGCTGCTCTCCTGGACGGGAGACCTCTTCGCAGTATTGACGTTGTTGCTCCTCGTCGCGCAAGTTCACTGGGGTCGGCAAATCTTTGTCGTTGTCGGTCTAGCCCTCGCAGGTATCGCCTTTGCGACACGGCCCGACTGGTTTCAAATGATAGTTGGAGCCACCGGAAAAGCGGCCTTTATCGCGGCCTTGTTCACGGCGCTTGCCACAATGCGAAATGCAGCGGCGAGTTCACCTTCGATCGCCGAGTGCGGCCATTTTCTAGCTTTGCAGCCCCCGGGGCGCAGGTACATCGCACTTACCGTTGGCGGCCAATTGTTCGGTCTGCTGCTGAACTACGGCGCACTTGTTTTGCTCGGCACCCTCGCTGAGGCGAATGCGCGACAAGAACCTAATGAGGAAATTCGCAACCACCGCATTCGGCGGATGTTGCTCGCGATCCAACGCGGCTTCGTTTCCATGCTAACTTGGTCACCTTTAGCTTTTTCCGTCGCCATCTCAACGTCTCTTATTCCGGGAGCGCGATGGTCGGATGCTCTCCTTCCGTGTCTTGTTAGTTCTGCAATCCTTGCTGGCGTTGGATGGGGGCTCGACACTATATTCAAGCCCCGCCTTTCCGTTCAGCCATCACCACGAACAGCTGAGGGAAGCTGGCTCAGCCTCTGGCCGCTTTTTTTATTGCTCGCGGTACTGGGTGTCCTCGTGGGCGTGCTCCATGCCGCGACCGACATCCGCGTCATTGGAATCGTTATGATGGTGGTTCCCGTCATTTCGATCATCTGGATCAGCATTCAAAACTCGGGGAAGGTGCCGGCGACATGGGCTCGCATTAAGACGTACGTGACGAGAGATCTGCCGTCCTATCGCTCCGAAATAGTCCTGCTCATGATGGCCGGTTGGATTGGCACGCTCGGGGGCGCACTTTTGTCGCCCCTGGCTGCCGCTTCGGGGTTTGATCTTTCAAACGTACCCGCGTGGCTCTTACTCGTTTGCATTGTGTGGTTGATACCGCTGACCGGTCAGCTCGGCATGAACCCGATTATGACCGTCACACTTTTGGCCCCGCTTCTTCCCAGCGCGGCCGCTATCGGGGTCGAGCCATCCGACATCATTGTGGCGATCACAGCAGGCTGGGCGATGAGCGGAGCTAGCTCACCGTACACTGCCACGACCCTGATGATCGGCGCGATGGGCGGCGTGAGCGCACACCACGTCGGCCTGCGATGGAACGGGCCTTACATTCTGGTTTGCGGTGTCGCGCTCTCAATCTGGGTCGTTGTCCTGACGCTCCTTTAAGGTCGGGCGACGCGTAGCGCGACTAGATGCCAGCGTACCATTCGTATCCGCGATCTTCCCAGAAGCCGCCGCGGCCGCGTCCGATAGCCTTCAAGCTATCGACGATTTCAATACGCATGATGTATTTGGCGTGCTTATAGCCAAGTTGGCGCTCGACGCGCAGACGAAGCGGGGCTCCATGTGCCACTGGCAGGTTCTGATCGTTCATGGTGTAGGCCAGGATTGTCTGCGGATGGAACGCATCGACGAGATCGATGCTCTCATAGTACTGGCCATCGGCCGTGTTTTCGTATTTGTCGGCGCAATGGAAGACTGCATAACGCGCGTCCGTATGCAGGCCTGCTGTCTTTAGGACGGTACCCAACTGCACGCCGGTCCATTTGCCGATTGCGCTCCAACCTTCCACGCAGTCGTGCCGTGTGATCTGCGTGCGCGCAGGCAGCTGCTTGAGCTCCGCGAGAGATAGGCTGAGTGGACGGTCGACCTTACCGTCTACTGTCAGACGCCAATCGGCAAAGCCGTTGTCGAGAAGGCTGGCATAGGCATCGCCCTCGGGGTGTTGCGTCCCATTCGCTTTAAATACGGGGGACATATCGGCCTCCGTATATTCGCGCGCCAATGTCGTGTCCGACAGCAAAGCGCGCTGCAAGTCCTTGTTCAGTGCTTCAGCACCCTCTAGGACGCGTGCCACGTGTTGGTTGTCGACCAAAGCATCGCAACCACCGAGTAGGGCTGCGGCCGCCGTAGCAGCAGAGCCGATGAGAAGGCGCCGACGTGTCGGGCTCACAATCATGGATGCTTCTCCACTTCAATCGCATAGCGGCCCGTAACCATCGAGCGCAGGTTATTCCACACGCCCGAAAGCAGGACCATCGCCACGTGCACAAAGACGAAACCGACGATCAGTGTCGCTGAGATGAAATGGATCGTGCGTGCAGACTGGCGGCCGCCGAACACATCAAGCAACCATGGCCACGCTGCATCCATTGCCGGCGACATTGTCAAACCTGTCGCCACCATGAGGGGCAGCAGAATGAAGATTACACTTAGATAGGCCAACTTTTGCAAAGTGTTGTAGTGGCGTGCTTTATCGCCTTTGGGAAAGCGCAGACGCGCGTGATCGGCGATCTCGTGAGCTAAATGCGAGGGGGCCAGCTCATTGGTGTTCGGCACCAACTTGCGCCGAAAATGGCCAGCGGCAATTCCGTAGATCACGTAGGCGAGCCCATTGAGGACGAACACCCACGCGAAGAAGAAATGCCAGCGCCGTCCCGTGGACAGATCCCGGTAACTCGGGATCGTCAGCCACGAGGGGAAAGCGCGCACGCTTAGTGCACCGTTATATTCAGAGGCGCCCAAAAATCCGGTGGTCGGAATTGCCAGAGAACCGATCCGGGTTTCGCCTCGGATGCTGTTACCGTCTCTATATGCGCGAATATCGATGAAGGCTGGATCCGCATCTGCTCCGTACTTCCCCCAATAAAGAGAAGGATGGGCATTAAATATTTGCAGCCCGCTCAGAAGCAGGATGAAGAGGCACAAGACGTTCATCCAGTGGGTCAGACGCACCAGGAGTGGATGACGAAAGACCAGTTTTTTTTGAGTTGCGCCAGCCACGTCGGATGACGATGGCTTCCCTACCGACCGGGATCTGGGATGAAACATGATTTTTGCTCAAGATTGTCACATGAAAATGGGCCCGGCTCCAGCCGGTTGAGCGCAAGAACCGGGCGCCTCAGTGCCTAGTTCTTCTTCATTGCGTCCGACTTCATGGAGTCTTTTTCCATGCCGTCGTGTTTCTCCATCGCATCCGATTTCATTGAATCAGACTTCATGGAATCCGTTTTCATGGCGTCGGATTTCATTGCATCGGACTTCATGGTGTCTGATGCCATTGCATCTGACTTCATAGAGTCCGTTTTCATCGCGTCTTCGGCCTGGGCGACACCCAGAGACGTCAGCGCTACGGTAGCGATCAAGAGTCCGGCACGTGCAAAAGGTTTAATAGGCGTCATAATAATCTTCCTTGAAAGCGTGCGCTACTTTTAAGCGCGTGGGTGAATGCTAGGCCGATAAGCCCAGCGCGATCCCGAACACCGGAGTTTTGCAAATCCGGCACTCTGGATTTCGGACATGGCGCGTCGTTTCCGCAGGTGGTGCGGACACCGTGCCAAAGTTCTTTTGCTCGGAGGCTGGACTAGAACGGCGATGCCCTGGGCATTGCAAATCTCCCGATCAAATCTTCTCTGTCGACGCGTTGCGCCGGTGTTGAAGGTGAATTCGGGAAGGAGAGCAGGTCGGTTACTATCGTCACGTCCTTGTGATCAGTAACCTGCTCGCTAATGGTGTGTGCGTCAGCTTCGCGCTGTAACTCTTGCGCCTATTGAAACGAATAAGGATTAGGTGGACGTGCAGCCGGTAGAAGAACGGCTACGCAGATTGATGATCGAGGCTTTGGCCGGTGACGAGAAGTCGTACCGCCAGTTGCTGAGTGATGTCGGCGACCGGCTACGTGCGTACTACTCGCGCAGGATGGGGCCCGGGCATGCCTCTACGGAGGATCTCGTGCAGGAGACACTGCTCGCGGTTCATACGCGCCGTTTTACCTACGATAGCGACCGCCCGTTTACTGCGTGGCTGCATGCCATTGCACGGTACAAGTTGATCGACCATTTGCGTGCGAGCCGTGCGCATTTATCGGTGCCGATCGATGACATGAACGACCTGATCTCTGCCGATGACTCCGAAGCGACGGGGGCTCGGCACGACGTGGAGAAACTGCTGGGAGACCTGCCGGAACAGACGCGCGGCTTTATTCGCGCCGTCAAAATCGACGGGCGTTCGATTGCTGAAGTCTCTGCGGCCTCCGGAGCTTCAGAATCCGCGGTCAAGGTCGCCATTCACAGAGGATTGAAACTGCTTGCTCGACGCATGAAAGGAAACGACGCGCCTTGACTACTACGCCAGACCTCATCGACTCCCTCGCGACCGGCCTAAAGCCGGCGCCGCGTGGATTTGTGTCGCGACGATTGGGGCTTGGAATCGGCGCGGGCGTCGTCCTCACGATCGCTGCCGCCACGCTTTTTGCTTTGGGCCTGCGCCCTGATTTGCCCACCGCGTTTACGTCTCCGCCCTTTTGGATCAAGTTCGCCTTCACGGGGCTCTTGATGTTAGCCGGCCTCGTGGCCGTTTGGCGCCTGGCGCGTCCTGAGGGAAAAGTGTCCCGCTCGATGTGGGCCGGAATTGTTGGTGTCCTGCTCGCGATGTCTGCGTTGGCCGCCGTGCAACTCGCAAATGCGCCAGTCGCCGACTATCGCGCGCTTATCATGGGCAAGACGGCGGCCATATGCCCCTGGCTGATTATGCTTTTGTCGCTCCCCATACTCGCCGGAGCGCTGTGGGCCATGCGGTCGATGGCGCCGACACACCCTACGCTCGCGGGCGCCTCTGTTGGGTTGGCCGCGGGGGCGTCTGCCGCGTTTATCTATGCGTTTTCCTGCGACGAGAGCGCGATGCCGTTCGTGCTGATCTGGTACGGGCTCGGTATGGCGGTGCCCACGCTCGTCGGCGCGCTGCTCGGCCGCTACTTGCTGCGCTGGTGACAGTTTCCGGACAGCTTCTTCGTCGCACGAAGGGGTAACCTTCGGCCGCCTAGCTTAATCTTTTTGAGCGTCCTATCTTCGGGACAATGTTAGACAACTGGAACGGAGCGCTGCCCTATGCCTCAACGACTTACCGCAGGTCTTTTGGCCGTTCTCTTAGCGGCCGCATTCCCAGCCGTCGCCCCCGCGACAGAGACAAACGATGCAGAGACACTTAACCGTGCACGCGCTGCCGCGAAGGATCTCGGAGAGCGTTTGAAGGGTGAGCTTGTCGCTGCCATTAAATCCGGTGGACCTGTTACCGCGCTCCAAGTCTGCAACACTGTCGCAGGCGACCTCGCAATTCAGACCTCGAAACAGCATGGTCTGACGGTGGGCCGTACAGCGCTCCGGGTGCGCAATCCGAAGAACGCACCTGATGCTTATGAGCACAAAGTCCTTGAAGAGTTTTTGGAAAAGGCTTCATCCGGAGCTGATCTTGCCAAGCTCGAACACATCGAGGTCGTCTCCGAGAATGGCGAAAAGACCTTTCGCTACATGAAGGCCATACCCATGGCCGCCGAACCCTGTCTCGCGTGTCACGGCACTGAGCTGAAGCCTGAGGTGAAAGCGGAGATTTCCCGGCTTTATCCCGAAGACCAAGCGACCGGATTCAAGCCGGACGAATTAAGGGGTGCGTTCACGATTTCGGGCAAGCTCGACTAGAAATCTGGTGCGTTTCTGCGCTCCCGGATCGGGGAGACATGGTCCCCGACCCAGCGAAGTCAGAAATTCGCGCTAAGCTTCCGCGAACGGATTGGTCAGGTTCTGCTCAACCCATTTGGCGGTTTGCAGAAGATGCTGATCCTCACCGAAGCCTCCTACCAGTTGAATGGCGAGCGGAAGGCCATTGGCCGAACGCGCGACCGGCATCGAAAGCGCCGGCACTCCGAGCAACGTCCACAACGCACAGAAGTGCGTGTCGCCGGTATACGTTAAGCCCTTCGGGGCTTCTCCGGTTGCCGGAACTGTGAGCGCCGCATCAAAGCCACTCAAGTATTTTGGAAGCTGCTCGCGCAGCTCCGTTTGCATACGAAGGGCCGCGATATATTTGGGAGCAGAGATCGCTGCGCCCTGTGCCACAAGGTCCTTCAATTGCGGGCTTGTTTTGTCAGCATAACGTTCAACGTTCTCGGCGTGAATGGCCGCCGCTTCCGCGGCAAGGATCATCTCGCACACCTTCACCCCTTCCCAATAGGACGCAGGAAGATCTATGGGCTCGACGTGTGCGCCTGCTGTGCGCAGTGCCTCTATTGCGTTCTCAAACGCAGCCTTTTGCTCGTCGCTCATATCTCCCGCGAAACTCGGAGTGAGCACGGCGATCTTAGGCCTCACGCCTGTGTCGATACCATTAGCTAAGTCGTCGATTTCCGATGCCTCGACACCCACGTCTGAGAGCAAACCAAATGCATAGGCAGCGTCGTCGATGGAGCGCGTGAAATACCCCACGTGATCCAAGGACTGGGCAAGCGGATGCACCCCACCCAGAGGAATAGAACCGAACGTGGGTTTGAAACCGACCACACCACAAAAGGCGCCTGGTCGAACGACAGATCCGAGCGTTTGCGTTCCCAGCGCCAAGGGGACAATGCCTGCGGCGACGGAGGCCGCCGACCCGCTCGACGAACCACCGGGCGTATGCTCCGGATTCCAAGGATTGACGGTAGGTCCTGGGCTGCGCCAAGCGAATTCGGTAGTCACCGTCTTGGCGAAAATCGTTCCGCCGAGCTTCTTGATCCGGCTGACAACCTCCGCGTCGGTATCAGGGACGTTGTCGGCATAGATTTTCGAGCCGTTGGTTGTCAGTATTCCCGCGGTCGCAATGATATCTTTTACACCAACGGGAATTCCGGCGAGAGGGCCTTCATCCGCGATGCTGAGTTTCTCGCTTGGCACGCGATACGTGAAGGCCTTCAGCCATGGGTCGACTTCGTCAGCGCGCTTTGTGCAAGCGTCGATATATTCTTTCCGGTCAAGCGTGCCGTTGCTGAAAGCACGGGCCGCTTCAAGCAAACCCATCGGTTTGGACATGATTGAAGAGTTCCTGGAAGATGAGAATGGGAACTGGCCCGGGAGTGTGTTCCGCTCCCGAGCCAGGGGAATGTCATTTCGGCAAGGCCATGGCCTTCTTTACGTAGTCGGGGAATACGAAGGTCGCGTAGTCTGGCGCGTCCTTTAGATTACCCAGCGCGATCTGCGTTTTCATTGCCGTTTCAAAGGCGTCGTTCGTTGTCTCGACGCTTGTTGGATAAACGTTTTCCTTCAGCATGCGTTTGACAGCTGCTTCCACGACCTTCTTGTCGAGCGAAGGAAATTCCTTCTGAGCGATGGCAATGGTCTCGTCCGGGTTTGCGTGCATGAACCGGAACGCCATTTCCATTGCATTGACGACGCTCTGTGCCGTTTCAGGATCGACACCCTTCTTTGCAGTCACGGACGAGAACGCATAGGGGCCGTACTCTTCCGGGAACCCTAGGACGACTTTCATGCCTTGGGCCGCGACCTGATCGAGGCCAGGCTCGTAAAGTACGGCAACCTTGGCCTGACCGCCGAGGAACGGACCGGGTTCAGAACCGATCTGGACCTGGAGAATATCGACGTCGGACTTCGGGTCCATACCGTTGTCTTGTAGGAGCTTCATGAACAGAGACGTGCTCGTTGTCGGCATCAGACCGGCAACAACTTTTTCGCCTTTTACATCCTGGATCTTTTCGTACTTGAAGTCCGGCGTGGTCGCGATCCAGACTGCCGCACCGTTGACGACGTTGCTGATGATGTTGACATCGGCGCCTTTGGAGGCCGCGATCGCTGTCCATTCGGGCCCGTGAATTGAGAACTCCGCGCTGTCGGAAAGCACGGCCGCCAAAGCGGCTGTCGGCGAGCCGGCCGTTTCCTTGCTTACGTCGAGGCCCTGATCTTTGAAGTAGCCCTTATTGATTGCGACGTAGAACGGCAGGTACAGCATGGACTGGAAGGCCTGCGAAATCGTGACCTTCTTATCCTGCGCGACGGACGGCACGGACGATATTACCAGCGATGCGATGATCGCAAATATTCCTGCGGCTTTACAGCTAAGTCGCATATCAACTCTCCTTAGATGACAAGTTGGGTAGTTCGCGAAGTGTCAGACTTGGACGTGCGCGCGTCCGGTATCCTGCTTCCAAGGAAGCAAGTTGCGCTCCAGAGCATCGATCCCGTGGTAGAGGACGTAGCCCATGAACATGAGGACGAAGAGGCCCACCCAAACGGTGTTGAGGTCGTAAAGGCTGGACGCGGTGTAGACGATGTGCCCCAAGCCATGCTTGGACGAGATGAATTCGCCGACCACCGCACCGACGAGGCCAAAGCCGATATTGATGCGGAACGTCGCAATGATCGCTGGCAGCGAAGAAGGGATGATGACCCGATAGAAAACCTGGTGTTTGCTGCCGCCCATGGACAGCATCAGCGCCTGCAGATCCTTGTCGGCATCCTTGGCGGCTTGATAAGCAGCGATCAGCGCCACCAATGCGGTCATCGAAATGACAAGCACCACCTTGGACGTGAGACCGGTCCCGAACCAAAGCAGAATGACAGGAGCGAGAGCGATCTTCGGCACACTGTTGAGCGCCACGATGAATGGCTCAACAAGGCGCGCGACAAAAACCGAGTACCACATGGCGAGACCGAGTATCGATCCCACGACCGTACCGATGACAAAGCCAAGAATAGCTTCAAACAGCGTGTAGCCGCTGTCGATCAGCAATGAGCCGTCCGCCATTCGAGTTGCGAAGTTTTCCCAGATACCGGATGGGCGCCCAAACAAGAATTCCGATATCCATCCCATCCAGCAGCCGAATTCCCACAGCAGGAAGAAGATTGCGACGCTGAGTATCTGCAGGGCCGACCGCCCGAGAACGGTGTCGAAGTAATTGCGCGACTTTTTGGTTTTGGCCTTGGGTTTTGCCTCTTTGACATGACCCTCGGCCTCAGCAGACGTCGTCGATACCGATACCATCAGTTCGCCCTCTTCTTGCTGGTTTGGATATCGAGTTCCCCGCAAAGCGTGTGGAAGTATTCCGAGAAGCGCCGGTCACTCCGTGCCTCGATAGGGGTGCTGCGTTCGATTTCGATGGTGTGCACGTTCTTCACGTGCGTCGGCCGGCCGCTCAATGCGACGACGCGCCGGGATAAGGCGACGGCCTCATCAATGTCGTGCGTGACGAGGATCACCGTCTTGTTGAAGGTTTCGACGGCCTCCATCAGGACTCCCTCCAGATAGAGACGTGTCTGATAGTCGAGCGCGGAAAAAGGCTCATCGAGCAGAAGGATGTCGGGGTCCATAATGAGCGTGCGGATCAAAGCCACGCGCTGGCGCATGCCTCCCGACAACGTCTTGGGATATGCTTTTTCAAACCCGGAAAGGCCGAACGTGGACAGATACTCACGCGCCGTATCGATTGCCTCATTGTCCGCGACGCCGCGCACTTTTAAGCCAAGCAGCACATTCTCAAGGACAGTCCGCCAAGGAAAGAGCAGATCCTTTTGCATCATGTAACCGATGCGGCCGCGCAGGCTGTCGACCTCATCTCCTCGATAGACGAGCGCTCCACTATCAGCGTCCAACAATCCAGCGATGACGTTGAAGACCGTCGTCTTACCGCACCCACTGGGGCCAATGATGCTGACGAAATCGCGTTCATAGATATCGAAGGTCAGCCCATCGAGAACGGGGATCGCACCTCCTTTGCCGGGGAAGCTTTTCTTGATGTTGCGGATGCTCAGCTGGACTTGTGGTTCTGCCATACCAGTCTCCTTTTGGTACGACATAGCAAGAGACATGCCAGCATTTTCAGATCACTAGCTGCGCGCCAAGCCGGCAGAAATAACGTAGGCATGCCAGACACTTGAGAGTAGCGCATGCAGAATTCCGCTTGCATCCTCCGCAAAATCCTGACATCTTTGCGCTGCACAATACATTGTGCATTGTGCACAAAAGACTGGCATTCATACGCGCAGCCCGCGACCAATTCAGACCATGAGCATTCCAGACGTCGATATTTTAATTGCACCCAGACGCCGCGAGGTTTCGACTGAGTTTTAAACAAGGAGGAGCCCGAAATGGTTGAAGGGCGGCCCAGGACTATCCGGCAACACGTGCTGAGCACACTAAGAACGGAAATACTCCAAGGCCGATACCCCATCGGGTCCCGATTGCGCCAAGAAGAAGTTGCCCGACGATTAGGCGTCAGCACGACGCCTGTGCGAGAAGCGTTTCGCGATTTGCTTGCGGAAGGCATGATCTCCCTCGACGCGCATCGCGGCGCCGTGGTTCGCGGCCTCACGCTCAGCGAAGTCCAAGAGATCTACCAGATGCGTATCCGGCTCGAGCCACTCCTCGCCGAACGCACGCTCGATGCAATCTCGGACGAAGACATTGCCCGCGCTGAAGCCTGTCATCGGGAAATGTGCAGAACGGAGAACCCTGAACTGTGGGCGAGCTTGAATCAGGAATTTCACGTCACGTTGACCGGAAATTCAAATGATCGGCGGCTTGGAAATATTGTCTACACTCTCGCCCACGCGGCGTCGCCGTACGTTGTCCTGTCGCTGTTTGCGCGCGCGGAGATCCGGGAGATGAACAACCGCGATCACGCAGAGCTCCTGACGTTCTATCAGGCGCGGGATCGCGCAGGCATTGCGCAAAAAACGGAAGATCACCTCGCGCAGACCCTGCGTGCCATAGAGTTGGAGGTCGAGAGCAAATCGGTGTCCGGCCTTCAGGCTGTATTGCTTTCGAAATAGCCCACTGCGCCTAGGTTTCCTTTGCAGCCGCTACCGTCGCGCGACGATATTCGGAATCACGCTCAGCGTTGATACGATCACGCACCGTTTCCCCCGCACATCCGAATTCCTCAAGCGCACGACCGGCGAGTTGCAGGCCAGCTTCCACGGCATCGGGGATGACGAAGTTCGCCCCCGCCTCAAAAAGTTTTCGGGCGTGTTCGGCATCACGGGCGCGCGCTAGCACCGGCGCGTCGGGCCGGACATTTCTCACTGCGCGCACCATCGCCTCCGCATCGTTCGGATCATCGACCGTTACGACGAACATCGCGGCTCCGCCTGCGCCGGCCTGATGCAATATCTCGGGGCGAGCGGCATCCCCAAGATACACTTTCCAGCCCTTCGTCCGTTCGCGTGACACCAGGCTCGCATTGCGATCAAGCGCAACAATATCCGCTCCCTCGACGTCTATAATTCGCGCGATCGTCCGGCCGACGCGCCCGAAGCCTGCGACGACAACATGCCCCGTGAGACTGGAAAAATCCGCAATCGAAAGCGCTTCCTGTGCCGACAATTCGGCAAGGGCCTCCCCGACCTTGCGGCCAACGCGTCCTGCCAGCGGGGTCACCAGCATCGACAAGCCCGCAATCGCCGCAACTACGGTTGCTGCTTGTGCGTCTAGCACGCCGCCCGTTGCTGCGGCGGCAATCACGACGAATGCGAACTCGCCCGCGGGAGCCAATAGGAAGGCCGTCTCCACGGCCACAGACCGCTCGCCTGAAAAAAGACGACAGGCGAACGCAGCGATAATGACTTTGACAATGAGCATTGCCACCAGCCCGCCCACTACGATCGGCAAGAGGCTCCAGACGCTGGCAAGATCGAGCCCCATTCCGACTGTCGTAAAGAATAAGCCGAGAAGAAGCCCCTTAAAGGGTTCCAAGTCGACCTCGGTCTGGTGCTTAAATTCGGTCTCCCCCAACAACAAACCCGCGAGAAACGCACCGAGCGCCAACGAGAGCCCAGCACCTGCCGTGAGTACCGCCGCCCCGACAACGATCAGGAGCGTCAAAGCCATGAGGAAATCTCGCCCGCCCATCTGCGCTGCCAGTCGGAAGGCGCGTCTCAGCACAATCCGGCCAATAACGAAAATGATGACAATGGCGAGCGCGCCCTGAAGCAAGGCATCGAAAATCAAGGTCGAGAGATTCGCTTCGCCACCGCGCGCAAGAAAGCCCAGCAAAATGAGGATGGGCGCGACCAACATGTCCTGGAACAGCAAGACAGCCAAAGCCGTTTGACCGACCGGCCCGGCGACACGGTGCTCTTCACTGAGCATCTGCATCACGATCGCTGTCGAGGACAACGCGAGAGCCAGTCCCACCGCTACGGCCGCCGGGGCTCCCTGCCCCAGCATGAAGGCGGCCCCACCGATCACGAGAGCACTCAATGCAGCCTGTACGCTACCTGCGCCGAAAACCGCACGCCGCAATGACCACAGCTTTTCAAACGATAGCTCAAGGCCCAGGAGGAACAGCAGGAACAAGATGCCCAGTTCGGCGAAAGGTGCTGCTGCCCGCGGATCGGAAATCGTCAGATACGAGAGTGCGGGCCAATCAGCGACGAAGGCCCCGATCCCGTGCGGTCCCAGCGCGACGCCCGCGAGCAGAAACCCCAAAACAGACGGAACGCGGAAAAGACGTAAAACGGGTACGACGATGCCCGCAGCAAAAAGGAATACCAGCGCATCCTTCAACTGGACTTCCTGGCCCTCATGGCCCATGCGCCCCTCCCGCCTAAGACCCCGATAAAATCTACAGCATACTATTATGCGCGCATCGTCACGGCTATGGACGCCTCATGGATGTCCAACCCTAAGCTTCACCGCAAATACGGGTGTTTTACCTATGGGGCAATCGCGGAGATTAACCGATGTACCCAGCTTCGATATGCTTCATGACCTCGGGAATCCCGGCTTTGGTCATATCCTTATCGATCTCGGCGATCACTTTCGCGCGCACATGGTTGCTCAGCGACTTGCGCAGATCACCCAGCATTGCAGGTGGAGCAACGACGATGAGCCGATCAAAGCCTCTCGCTTTCAAACTAGCGCTGAGCATATCAGCGATCTCAGTCGCAAATCTGGTGACCATTTTGCGGCTGGCATCCTGTTTCGGCTCCACCGCATGTCGCCCCGGCCCGAAGCGATCATGCACGCGTGTGGGGCGTTCGCGTGTCAATTCTCGACCGGGCGAACGTTCTTCTTCAAAATTATAAGGTTCTGAAATTGTTGTGTCGGCGCATGCCCCAAACCCTTCGACGACACGCGAAATGATGCGCGCTCTAGCGCCGTCAGCAACAAGGATCCACGTCGTACGCCGCATGGGACTGCCTCGCAATTAGGCCGGGACTTGAGTTTAAGGTATCTCTTTGGAAGGCAAGCGTGTTGATTTACCTCAATTAAGGATAATCGCCTCCTGCTTTAACGGCCCAACTTTGAGAAAGGAACTTACCTTTCAGCCCCCTCAAAAATGCTTTTCAGAAATCCCCGAACGCCACCGGGCTGACGCGCTGCCTCCCCAGTGCGGTCGACGCCAATCAAGAGTGAGGCGACGATCACATCAGGCTCTTCCTTGATAGCCAATACCGTACCGCCGCCTTCTCTCTGTCCGCCTTTGAAGATGCCATCTGTGCCGGATCGAAATAGTACGGACCTTCAACCGCTTGGGGTAGCAGCGTGCAGGCTCCGGGCGGTTGCGCGCTAGGGGCTGTGGAACCGGTTGGCCCAGTCGCCTCCTCAGCGGAGGCCGTCACGGCTAACATCCCCGAGCCTGCTGCCCCAACCGTCACCCCTCCGATAACCTGGCGGCGGAAAGCCGACTATCCATTCCTTACTCTCCTTTTGCGGGTCGCACGCCTTGTTAGGTCGGCTTCGAATAGGCATTTGAGTAAAACGTGGTGACTTTGGATATCCGTCGCCAGCGCATGCCTGCCCCGGCACGGAGGACAAACCATGCTACGCCCAGCGCTGCTGGTTACCGCTTTCGCACTCGTGATGCTGAACATCTCGCCGCCTATTGCGCGTTCGCAGGATTTCACCGGGCTCGATGTCACCTCGGAATCCTTTACCAAGGCAGACATGTCGCGGGACGACGTCATCCAATCCCTTGCCGAGCTTCCGGCTGGCGCTGAGCTTGATCTCACGGGAAAGAGTTTGAACGGTCTCGACCTGTCGGGGCTCGATCTCAGACGGATCAAACTACAAGCTGCGCGCATCAATAAGACGAACTTCAAAGATTCCAATCTCGACGGCGTCACTCTGGATCAAGCCTGGGCTCTCAAGTCTGACTTCTCGGGTGCGTCATTGAAGGGTGCCAGTCTGTTCGCAACTCAACTCTGGGATGCCCGTCTTGATGGTGCGGACTTGAGCAATGCGCGCGTCGCCGCAGATTTCACAAATGCGAGTTTGAAAGACGCCCAATTTGATGGAGCCAACCTATCGGCAGACGAGACAAACCAATCGATGGGTTTGATGCGGGGCGTCCTTAAAAGCGCGAATCTCGATGGAGCGTCATTTCGGAAAGCCAATTTGGCCCGGGTTATGATGGAATTTGCCTCTTTGCGAGATGCGGATCTTACAGACGCAAACCTGAAAAACAGCGAGCTCGCGGCAGCCGACTTCACTGGCGCCAATGTTGCCGGCGCCAACTTTGAAGGCGCCGACCTCAACTCAGCTCATATCGGCGAAATGAAAAATACGGCCAAGGCCAAGAACCTCGACAAAGCCAAAAATCTCGATAAGGCATTTCGGAACTAGGCGCGCAGTTCCTAGCTAGGGCAAAAACTTCAGAACCGTCGGCGGGTCTTCGGCGGGCCCAGGTGTTCAGTGAGATAGTCGAGGACAATCTTTTCATCTTCAGGCGGAAGCTTGGGCATCCCCTGCTTTTCGTTCATCCATACGAGCAAATCCTCCCAGCGATGACGGGGAAGCTTCTGCTGCGAAACCAGACCGAGAGAATGGCAAGCCCCGCAATAGGCCGCGACTTCCTCTCGCCCCTCACCTTCCGGCAGGCCCTGGTACTCATCTTCCTCTTGTTGCTGAGCGCCAACGGTGGGCACTCCCGCAAACACCACACAAATCCCGATAACCAAGGCGGAGAGCCACCTTGGTGCCAAAGCAATGATGCTCATGATGTTTTTCAACCGCATTTTTAATTTGAAATAGTGCGAGGAGCCCTTCGCGCTGGCTCCTCGCCGCCGGAGCGTCAGCTAACGGTAACCGCCACGCGATGCATGGCGTTGTTAAGATAGCCCTTGGGGTTCCAGACGATCATGTGCGGCTGGCTCACGCCCTGGTCGTTCGTCGCGCGGGCCCAGATTTCGTAGTAGCCGGCTTGTGGCAACGTTATCTTTGTCCGCCAGTTCTGCCATGCGAATGGATTGACGGGCTTATCGAGTTCCGCCTTCTGCCATGTCTGACCAAAGTCATAGGAGACCGCAACTTCGACAACCTCGTGTGCGCCGCTCCATGCGTGTCCCCGCACGTCGATCTCTCGACTTGAGGGCGAACTGCGGGTCATCGGCGAGGTGATCAGTGACTTAACGGGCATTTCCCCGATGATCACGTAATCCTTGTCCTCGACCTTTTCACCAGGCTCGACCGGTCGGTTTGGAACGCGGTAGGAGCTACCGGTCATCTTCGCACCGTCGTGGACTTTGTCGCGCACCCAAACGCGCGTCAGCCACTTCTGCGAGCACGATCCCGGATAACCAGAGGCCACCAACCGGACGGGAGCGCCATTATCGATGTGCAATGCCCCGCCATTCTGCTCGAAAGCGATAAGCGTATTTGGGTCCATCGCCTTTTCAATCGGCAGTCCCCGCGACAAGGTTTTCTTTTTCTCGTCGCCCGAAAGATGCGTATCGGCGCCCTCGTGTCCGGTGTAGATCGCGCTCTTTTTAACGCCTGCAGCTTTCAGTACGTCGGCAAGCCTGACGCCTGTCCATTTTGAACACCCAACCGCGCCATAGGTCCACTGCCCGCCGCTCACGGGAGGATCGAAGAAACTTCGGCCGTTCCCGGCGCATTCGATGACCATGGCCTGTTCGACAACGTCGAAGTCTTTCTTCAGGTCAGCAATGGACAGCTTGAGGGGCTTTTCCACCTCACCGTCGATCGTGATCGTCCAGTTCGCGGGATCGGTGTTTTCCGGCGGGTTGCCATTGTTACGGATGAAGTGCCGTGCCGTTGGCGTGATGGCATCGTCGAGCAGGTGCGGCGGCGTCTCTGCGTTCAAGGGTTTGTCATTGACGAGCTGGAGCCCGTCTTTGCCCTCAACCTTTGCGACATCGGCTAGGGCTACTGGAATGAAGCCGCTCGGCATATTGCGATGGAAGGGAATGGATGCCCCGAGCATGGCTCCCATGGACGCCAACCCCGCCCCCTTCAAAAAGCCGCGACGGTCCGCGCCCGTACGGCGGCCAAACACGAGCTCGTCAGCCATTTCTGCGTCCCGTTCGAATAGCTCGAACAGCCCGCGTTCCACGGTCTTCTTTCCCATACGTTTCCTCCCTATTGTTCTCGTCAGACGACGGCTTATTGAGAGAAGACGTTTCAGGGGTCGCGTTTATTCCATGCGCCTTGGAAAAAATTTATGGTGCGTGGGAGAGGGCCGTTCAAGCTTGGCACGGGCGGCTTGCGGCTCGGGCTTGTGCGAGCCGCTGGCGCGTTTTCGCATCAAAGGGCCGTTGGCTACGGATCGCACTTTCGATGACGGTCGCGAGTTCCCGGAAGCGTCGCGGCGCCATTCCCTGAGCCATAAGAAGGAAGCTGTTGCCGCCACTCGTCCAAACCCGCGCGTGCAGTGGTGGGGCAAATGCGTTGGCCGTAATCTCTACTCCCTGTGGAATCTTGAACAAACTCAGGCGGCAACCGCGCGTACCCTCGTAACCAAGCCGATCAAGTATCCTGCCGTCGTACACAAAGCTCTCACGACCCGCGAACGCGAGTTGAGCAGCCGTCAGGTCCAGCATCTCAGGCTGTGACCCAGCATAATCCACGCGCGCTAGCCCCCCTGCCGACGCCGAGCGATCGAAGGTCCAGTCACGATGGTGCGTTTCGAACAGGGCTGTCAATGGCGTTCCCGGCTTCGGATCGAAGTGGCCGGATAGTACGACAGCCAAGATCAACACAGCAGCCAAAGACGCTGCCGCAGCCATCGCTGGCAGGGCAAATGGCCAACGTTTCGGCTTTTCCGGCATCCGCAGCGTAACGGTCGGTGCCAAGTCCGCGATCGCGGCTTTCATCTCGCGCAGGGAGGCGATTTGTGCGGCTATAGCCCGATCCCGCGCCGCTGCGCGCGCAACGTCAGCAGCTTCCGCCGGCGTTAGTTCACCGTCGACGTAAGCACTCAGCGTTTCGATACCGATACGCTGGCTTGTCATTAACTGCTGCCCTTTCTGCCTGCCCTTTGCACGGGTAGAAACTCGATCGTCGTTTCCGCTCTGGTTTTCGCCATTGCTTTGTATAGGGCTGCACGCGCTCGGGAAATGCGGCTCATGATCGTACCTACCGGAACCTGAAGTAGATCCGCCGCTTCGGCATAAGTCAGACCTGATATATCGATGGCACCGATAATCTCCCGGTGCGCGACTGGCAATTCGCCAAAGGCCATACGGACCGCCAATACATTGACTTGCTGGGTTTCGGACCCGAAATCCCACATACCGATGTCTTCCTCGCCAAGGTCCGCGGCCCACTCGATATCGCGCTGACGGCGATGCCGGTCGGTAAAGGCGTTGCGGAGAATGCGAAAAAGCCATGCCCTATACGCGGGCTCATCGCAGGGAACTTCCCTGGCCGCCAGAGCTTTGACTACAGCCTCATGTAAAAGCTCGCGCGCAATGTCAGCGTCGTGCGTGAGGCTGAACGCGTAACCGTATAAGCGACGCAAATAGGGCTCGATCCGCTGCCGCTTGCCTTTCACGACTGCCCTCTGCCCACTGGAATTATCCGTTTCCTACCTCGATGCATCTTAGGCAAAGCAATGGTTTTCTCGCAAGCGGCCCCGACAAAAGGAGGATAATTGCACGGTGCACACTGGCTTGAGCCACCCGCAGCTTGACCCAGATCAACGCGATTTTTCAAACCGCGGAGAGATGATACGATCTCAGTGACCTCGACCTCGGCCGTGGTCGTGCGAAAACGCTAGTTCGGAGTACGCAAAATGAAAGTCAAAGACGTCATGCACTCCGGTGCCCAATGGGTTGGCCCGGATACGCCGTTGTCAGAAATCGCCAAACGCATGAAGGATCTGGACGTTGGGTCCATTCCCGTCGGAGAAAACGATAGACTTATCGGTATGGTAACTGATCGCGATATCGCATGCCGTGCTGTTGCCGATGGCAAGGACTGTTCCCGGCTGACGGCCCGAGACGTGATGAGCGAAGGCATATTTTATTGCCGCGATACGGAAGATCTCGAAGATGCGTTGCGTATCATGGAGCAAAAGCAGGTTCGCCGTTTGCCGGTCATCAACGACGAGAAGCGGATGGTAGGCATCTTGAGCGTGGGAGATATCTCACATGCCGCGTCACATGAGCTGACCGGCGAAGCGATGACCGCCTTATCGGCACATCACGCCTGAACAGACAGAAGAACTAAATTTGGAGACGAGTCGTTCTTGCCGATATGGCGGGAATGAAGGAGGTCGTGAAAATATCGGGGGGCCGAACTCCGCTTACGCTTTCGGAGTATCAGCCATGACGCTACCCGCAACGGTCTCACATACCGTGCAGCAGACCCAAGAGTGGCTTAAAGAGCTGCGCGATAACGCCGACCTTGATGACGAGGCGGCCGCGTTGAGTGTCTTACGTGCGGTCTTGCATCAACTGCGTGACCGTCTGACCCTCGAAGAAGCCATCGAATTTGGCGCGCAATTACCAACACTCCTCCGTGGGATTTATTACGAGGGATGGCGTCCCTCGCGCACGCCGGAACGAATTCGCTCAAAGCAGAAATTTCTCGATGAAGTTTTGATGAAGCTTTTGCCGCGTCCCGTTCCGCCGGAACAAGCGGTCCGTGACGTCTTCGCGCTAATTGCCCATCACTGCGATCCAGGAGAAGTTTCGCAGGTAATTGGCCAACTGCCGGCTGACATAAAGCAACTATGGCCTGAGACAGCGCGTACATATCAGCAACGCATCTAGAACTCCCGCCGCACAGGAGGTGCATATGAGCGATCAACGCCATGCGCCAAGTCAAGACAAGCAGAGTAAGACACTGGATTTCTCGGCCCGCCGGCGAGCGATGGTTCACAATCAGATCGCGGCACGCGGCGTTGAGTCAGAGCACGTGCTCAAAGCGATGGAGCGTGTCCCACGCGAGCAATTCCTCCCTGAGCATATGCAGGAGTTCGCTTATGACGACACGCCGCTTCCCATTGAGGAAGGCCAGACGATTTCGCAGCCCTACATCGTTGCGTTTATGACGGAAGCGTTGAACCTCGAAGGTGGTGAGAAGGTTCTCGAAATCGGGACGGGGTCAGGATATGCCGCCGCTGTACTCTCGGAAATCGCCAGCGATGTCTACACGGTCGAGCGGCTTGGTGAACTCGCGGTGACAGCAGCTGCAAAGCTTTCTGACCTCGGATATCGCAACGTTCACGTACTTCATGCGGACGGGACGCGGGGCTGGCCCGAGCACGCTCCCTACGACGCGATCATCGTTGCAGCTGGCGGCCCGGAGGTCCCAGCTTCCCTGAAGCGCCAACTCAAAATCGGCGGCCGGCTTGTGATCCCCATAGGGACCGATCCCCGCGCTCAGGAACTCGTACGTGTCACCCGCGTGGGTGACGATGCCTTTGAGAGCGAAGACATTGCTGACGTACGGTTTGTTCCGCTCGTGGGGGAAGAAGGCTGGGCTTCGGGGAGGCCGCAATCCTCTCCGCGTCAACGCACTCGTAGATCCGCCGACCCTGACGATTCTGCTATCAGCACCGTACGCGAATTTTCGGAACCGTTTGACAGCATGGAAGATGCTGATCTTGATGCATTGATCGCGCGGATTGGCGATGCACGCGTTGTGCTTCTCGGTGAAGCGACGCATGGCACGTCCGAATTTTACAGAATGCGAGAGCGTCTCTCTCAGGAACTCATCTTAAAGAAGGGCTTTCGCTTCATCGCGATTGAAGGCGACTGGCCGGATGCTGCGCGAGTGGATCACTATGTCCGTCACTTTGAATATCCGGCTTCGGAATGGACGGCTTTCGCCCGCTTTCCCACGTGGATGTGGCGGAACCGAGAGGTGCAATCGTTCGTCGACTGGCTACGCGATTACAACGAAGCAAAGCAACCAGAGCAACGCGTCGCGTTTCATGGCCTTGATCTTTACAGTCTGTATACGTCAATCCGATCCGTTCTTACCTATCTCGACGACGTCGACCCTGAAGCGGCGGAGACAGCACGCGAACGCTACGGCTGCTTAACGCCGTGGCAAAGCGATCCCGCCACCTATGGTCGGGCCGCACTCACGGGTCGGTTTCGGAGTTGCGAAGACCCGGTGGCGCGTATGCTTTCGAGCTTGCTGGAACGGCGACACGCCTATGCGTTACGCAATGGAGATCGCTATTTCGATGCGGTGCAGAACGCCAAGCTCGTCGCCAATGCAGAACGCTATTATCGGATCATGTATTACGGCTCGCGCGCGTCATGGAATTTGCGCGATCGCCACATGTTCGAAACGCTGACGTCTCTTCTCGAATTTTATGGCGCGAACTCGAAGACGATCGTCTGGGCTCACAATTCTCACGTCGGAGACGCGCTCGCGACAGAGATGGCGCTGCGCGGCGAACATAACCTTGGACAACTTTGCCGTGCCGAATTCGGACGGGGTGTCTACACCATCGGGTTTGGAACTGACCATGGCCAGGTCGCCGCAGCATCGAACTGGGACGGGCCGATGGAGATCAAGACAGTTCGGCCCGCCGTCAGCAATAGCTATGAGCGGCTGTTTCACAAGGCCTCCCAAGCTGGCAACAGCTCACGTTTCCTTTTGAACGTTGCTCAGAACGGAAAATCGGACCTTTACAACGTCCTCGGAACGCCGCGGCTCGAGCGTGCGATCGGCGTCATCTACAGTCCAGAAACGGAACTCGCCAGCCACTATTTTCAAGCCATTCTGCCAAAGCAGTTCGACGACTACTTCTGGTTTGACGAGACGTCGGCGATCACTCCGTTAGATACGAAAGAACTGGAGGGCCTCCCTGACACTTACCCCTTCGGGGTCTAGTGTCACTCTAGTTGCATATCTCCCTAAAGCTCCGCGAATCACGGTCAAACTCAACTGTGTTGGATTGCCTGCTTTTGTTGCGGTGCCGTCGTGATGTGTTGTGGTCACACCCGCTTCTAAAACATGCATTCCATACATTCCAAATCCGGTTTCCATTATTGACCAATTTGTGTTCAACGGTTTTCAGTATTACCCGTTAAGTCTTGGAAAAATAAGTAAAATCGGGATTATTTCCCACCATTTTTGGGAATTTTTCCCTTTCGGTCGACCCGCATCAGAGTTGCTGACCGTATCTCGATATCCGGTGGCACGTGTGGTGAGAAAGAGCGTCTCGTGCTCCAGTCCTAGGGGGGGCTAATGATTTTTAATATTTTGAGGCATTGCGCATTCAGTACGGGAATAGCTTTGCTGTTGTGGCCAACCTTGGCTCTAGCCCAAGGCACCGAGCAACAGCCAGCGACAACAGATACACCCGCCACCACTCAGAACGGTCAGGCGCCCGTAAGTGGCGAGCCAACCGGTGCTGACTTGCCAGCGGTCGAGGTCATTCAGGATCAACCCAAGGCCAAAGCGGCGAAGGCGGCTCCGAAACAGAAGCAGAAAGCGACACCTGTAGCTCAACCTGTGGTTTCACCCGAGCCGCTTCCGCCAGAGGCCGTTTCGTCTCCTAGCGCACCCGTTTCTACAGCAGCTGGACGCGCCAACGGTGACCTTGTCCCCATGTCCCCGTCGGGAGGAGAGATTCCGGTTGGGAAATACCCGGGGGGCGTCAGCACGGTTTCGTCTACGATGATCTTGGACAACGGCCGTGTTGAGACGCAGGATGCCCTGCAAAAACATGTGCCTGGTGTCATTCTTATGGATGCCGGCGGCTCGACGTTCCGTACCCAGCTCGATTATCGCGGCTTTGGGGCGGGCTCCATCACCGGTTTCCCCCAGGGCGTCGCTGTCTATCAAAATGGTGTGCGCATCAATGAAGTCTTCGGGGATGTCGTCAATTGGGATCTCATTCCGTCAAATGCCATTAGCGATATAACGATCCTCAGCGGCAACCCGGTTTACGGACTCAATGCTATCGGTGGCGGTGCATCAATTCTTATGAAGGACGGCTTTAGCTTCCAGGGTGTCGAAATCGACGTTATGGGCGGTTCCTTTGGACGCAAGCAAGTATCGACTCAGGTCGGTATGCAGAGCGGTCCGGCAGCAATCTACTTTGCTGGCCAGAAAATCATGGATGATGGCTATCGCGATTTTTCCGATGCTGACCTTGAGCGCATGTATACGGATTTGGGTTTCCGCGGCTCTGCCGTTGAGATGCACTTTAATCTCACCTGGGCAGGCAGCTCGGCAGGTGTCGTTGCGGCGTCTCCAGAAGAGCTCCTGAATCTTGGGTGGGAGCGTACCTTCACCTCCCCGCAAACGACTGACCTTGAACTGCTGATGCCGTCGATCAACGCGTCGGTGAAGGCAACGGACACGCTAACCTTCTCCGGTCTCGCCTACTACCGCCGCTACAGGTCCAACCTCATCGACGGCAACGTTCTGGAGGGTGAAGAGTGCGGTGAAGTTCTCGCCGAAAACCCGGGCGCGACGACGGAAGCCGACTTCAACGCGGATAACGTTTGTTCGGAAGAACTTGAGAACAACGAAATTCAACAGCTTCGTGACCTCGACGGTAATCCGATAGACGGCGACGCTGCCGGTGGCGAACCCTTCGGCGTTATCGACCGGATCAACCAAAAGGCAGAAAGCTGGGGCGGTTCCGTCCAGGCTGTTGAGAAGTCAGATCTGTTTGGCTTCAAAAATCAGTTTTTGTTCGGTGCGAGTTATGATCGCGGCTCGGTTCGGTACGGCACCTCATCGGAGATCGGTACCATTGGCCCGCGTTTCGTTGTGGACGGGTCAGGTATCATCCTCGGCGGACCTGATGACTTTATCGGTCGCGATGTCGATGTTCAGACTGAATATGTCGGTGTCTACTTTACGAACACGCTCGACCTTACCGACCAGCTGGCTGTGACCGTCGGCGGCCGTTACAATTACGCTGCCATAGACATGGTCGACCTCACCGGTGAGTTCGATGGAATTACGCGAGATCACAGTTTCGAGCGTTTCAACCCAAGCGTCGGCGCGACCTACGAATTCATGCCCGGCATTTCACTCTACGCCGGCTATTCGGAAGCAAACCGTGCGCCCACTCCCGCCGAATTGGCCTGCGCAAACCCGGAAAATCCGTGCCCAATCGAGAGCTTCCTGACGGACGATCCTCCGCTGGAACAAGTGGTCTCGGACACGTGGGAAGCTGGTCTGCGGGGACGGATGAAGTCCTTTGACGGCTCGCAGCGTTTCGACTGGGGTGTTGGATTGTTCCGCACTCAGAACACGGACGACATTCTGTTTGTTTCGGCCGCACAGACGGGTCGCGGCTACTTCTTCAACGCAGGCGACACGCTTCGTCAGGGTGTTGAGGCTGGCATGCGCTATTCCAACAGTGTCTGGTCTCTTTATGCAGGCTACAGCTATGTAAGTGCTACATTTGAGACTGCGAATGAGTTCCAGTCACCCGCGCATCCCTTGGGCACACCATGCGTCGGCGATCCTGATACTTCCTGCATCAATGTCTCTCCCGGTGACAATATTCCGGGGATCCCCGCCCATCGCATCAAGGCGGGCTTCGATTACTGGGTGACGGATCGCTGGAAGGTTGGTGCTGACCTTGTTGCTGCTTCAGGACAGTACCACCTCGGCGACGAGGCTAATCTTCTGCAGCAAGTTGGCGGATACACGCGCGTCGACGTGTCGACGTCATATCAGCTGACTGACAACGTTCAGATTTACGGCTTCGTAAATAACATCTTCGACCAACGGTACGGACTGTTTGGTACGTTGTTTGAGGCAGATGAGGCCCCGACGGATCCCGTGGGCCCCGGCTTTGAGTTCACTAACCCCCGGTCGATCGTACCGGCGCCACCGGTTGCGGCGTATGGCGGTGTGAAGGTCACGTTCTGACAATTTACAGGGGAGGGAGACAGTGTCTCCCTCTGCCTCATAACCGACGAATATTCGTCGTGCTTCGATCTCCTCGGCATGTCGTTCTGTCTGGCGTGACGACGATTTCGTTCCACTGCTGGACTCGTGTTTGCGAGCAGAAACGGCATTGTCTCTTTCTTCGATCCAACGCTTTCGTTGAGCGCTTTTTGCCTCGTCAGCCCGGCGGCTGAACCATCGGCGCATTTCCTTTGACCTGTGCGTTCTGATCGCGACTCGCAACAGTTCCGCAGCGCTGGTGACGAGCTTCTTGAGCGCATTCTTGGTGCCCCCTCTCACCTCCGTCTCCCCCCTCCCACACGCAGATCACTGGAGACACCATAACATTAAACTTATTGCCCTTGACTCTAAAAGTTAGCTTAACCTAATTTCCTATTCATCACCTAACTGAATGGGACATTCCGAATGCGCATCAATTTTGTTGGCCTTCTCGTCGGCGCAGGCCTGCTCGTGTTGCCCGTAGGCGGTTCTTTAGAGGCTGTGGCTGGCGACAGCACAAAGCGGCGGTATTCGTTTTTTGCTCCAACACCAGATCACCTGATGCGGGACATGTCGACGGACCGGCCTGATGCAACAGAGAGCCCTTTCACTATCGATGCCGGGCATGCACAGGTTGAGACCAACATCTTTGGGTTTTCGCGATCCACGCGTGACAGTGATGGCTTCAGGACCGACACTTATGAGATCGGCACGACGAACATCCGCATTGGTGTCACGAGTTTTGCCGAGCTGAACCTTGTCTGGCAGCCCTACGGAGTGGTGCAGACGAGCTCACTTCTGTCGGGGCCTGCATCCAGGAGCTCGGGCATCGGCAGCGTCGACATACGCGGCAAGATCAATCTTTGGGGTAATGACTTGTTCGGCGACTTGGGCACGAGCGCGTTTGCTCTACTCCCGTTCGTCACTCTGCCTACAGACCGTAGTAACGATGTCAGTGCGGCAGGGTTTTCGGCAGGTCTTATCGTGCCTTTCGCACTACAGCTGTCGGACAAGATCGGCTTCGGGCTCAACGCCGGATTTGTCTCTACGAAGTCGGAGGAAACATCGAGCTACCGCACTGAATATCTGGTGACAGCAGCCGTGTCATACGAATGGACTGACCGTTTGGGAAGCTATTATGAAGTGGGCGTGGCATTCGAGACGGATGATCCGCGCGGCGATGCCGTCTTTCTTGGAACGGGGCTCACCTATGCCGTCAACAGCAATACACAACTCGATATTGGCCTCAACGTAGGTGTCTCGCCTGCCGCCGACAGGATCAACCCGTTCATCGGTATCTCCCGCCGTTTCTAAAAAATCGCTTTGCGCGGATTATCGAAGGGCGTCGACGTCCTGAGAGGACCGGCCCGGCGCCGCGGGACGTCCGGATTGCATGCCGGCGGCGCGCAACATGAAAAATTCTGCCATGTTTTCCCAGGTCACGTACCCCAGAAGCCGCTTGTCGGCATCTACTATTCCGACAGCTGGGGCAGCCTTTTCCTGGAGAAGTTTAACGACGGCTTCGAGGGGCGCATTGATGGGCCGCTCAGGAACGTCGCGCTTCATGACGTTGAGAACCGGCGTCTTCCCGCCGCTGGCTGCCAGCGCCTCTATGATTGATTGACGCGTCAACAGCCCCCGCAGTCGCCGTGCGCCATCCACCACCGGAAATTCCTGCTGCGTGGTCTTCAGCAGAAGATCTGCAGCGTGGTCGATGTCCGAGTTTGGCTCTAGGCTCTCGAATTCCGTGATCATGACATCTCCCGCATGGCGTCCACGCACGAAGTCGCGCATGTTGGCGCTATATGCTTCAGCGCCCGCCGCCAGGAAGATGAAGATTGCTATAAGCACCAGAAACGGATTGCCCAACAATCCGAGGAAACCGAATACGATCGCGAGAGCCTGCCCAACCCTGGCCGCCACACGGGTCGCCGCCTGGTAGCTCATGGCGAACCCCAACAAAGCTCGCAGAACGCGCCCGCCGTCCATCGGGAAGGCTGGAATAAGATTGAAGATCGCCAAGGCTAAATTAACCGTGACAAGTCGGCTCGCGAGATCCGCTCCAAATTGCGAGGAAATCTGCGGAACGGTCAGATCCACTTTTGCGCCAAAGAGAAGCATCAGAACGCCGGCTATCGCAACGTTAACGGCCGGTCCTGCGAGTGCGACGACGACTTCCTGACCCGGTTTTTCGGGCATACGGTCAAGCGCGGCGAGACCGCCGATGGGAAGCAGTGTGATATCTCGGGTTTTTATTCCGTAATGGCGCGCGGCTACGACATGGCCAAATTCGTGGAGCACGACGCAGGCAAACAGCAACGTTACGAAGACAATGCCATCCAAAGCGGCGACTGGGCCGGCCTGAAGCCAAAAGACTGTTCCCAACCACACAAGCAGCAAGAGAAACGTAAAATGCACCCGAACGCTTGTGCCGCCCACTTCAAACAGCTTGAATGACCACGCCATGGACTGCCTCATTTTCAACGATGCCGCTACGGTGCACCGGCGGCTGTTGCCACATTTGCCGCCACAATCGACATAGTATTTTTACCGGGTTCTCATTGCATCTTAGCAGACAGCCCCAAATCATTATAAATAAGCCATAGATTTTGTTTCTTTCGGTCGCATAACAACCCTGAAAGGACCCATTAATATAAACAAAATGTATGAATTTTGGGTCGATCATACCGAGTGTGGCGCGTTAAACTGGATTATGCAGAAGGTCCTTAGGATGGCCGCGGAATCCTGCAGGAGGGAGTCCTTAGTTACATGGGATTGGATATGAACAAATCCAAGTTGCTTTTCGTTACCGCCGTGCTGGCGCTGGCGGCGCCCGGGTCAGCTTCAGCAGCATCGCTAGATGGCACATGGAGCGGCGGCGGCTTCGTCAAACCCAGTTCTGGAGATAGCGAGAAGGTTCGCTGTCGCGTTAGCTACGATCGACAGACGGACAAAGTTTTCGGCGTGACGGCGACTTGCGCAACTCCTTCCAACAAGATTCATCAAACCGGCACGGTCTTGAAAGTGTCCGAAGATCGCTATGTCGGCGATTTTTATAATGGTCAGTTCGACATCTCCGGCCGCGTTCGGGTGGTCGTGCATGGATCTCGCCAGACCGTGACCTTTTCATCGCCAAAAGGAACCGGGAAGATGGAGTTGCGGCGCCGTTAGAATGGACAGGCTGAGATGATGTCCCCATCTGCATAAAAACGTTGAATTGCGGTCACTGCTCACCTGCCACGATGGTCTGTGCTTCGCTGACGAGCCTTCGCCGTGGCTGACCGCCTATTTTGACCCAAAGCAGATATCGCGACGAGAGAGCTCTCAAAAACTGGAACCCGTTTGTTACCGAACACAGTTCACGATAGATCTGGAAGAACGGGCTCAGAACATGTATGAAGAAGATTAAATTGCCCTAAGAATAGTCATTAATTTCTTGGATGGTGGGGTTTGTCTTCGGGGGATAACTGCAAGGAGTTTCCCATGACGACGAATTTGGTCTCCACTATCACCCAAGTCCTCAACTCTGATGTCGTGGCGCGCATCGCCTCAAGCCTTGGCTTAGACAAGGCAAAGGTCGGAAGAGCGATCCAGGCAGGTGTCCCGGGTCTGCTGGCTGCGCTCACTTCGCTCGTCTCCAAACCGGCAGGTGCCTCAGCATTGCTCAAGACGGTCTCCCAGCAAGATCCTAGTGTGCTTTCGAGCTTAGCCAGCACGCTCGGTGCCTCCGGGAAAACGGCTTTTATTGATCGCGGTGCGAACACCCTGTCATCGCTTCTTGGTAGTACGACGATGTCGGCGCTAACCAACTCGATCGGCCGATATGCCGGTGTCGGCGCAGAATCTTCAAAGAGTCTTATGGGATTGCTTGGGCCTGTCGTGTTGGGCGTTCTGGGACAACAGCAGCGCACACAAGGGCTAGACGCTGCGGCGCTCGGAGGCCTTCTTGCGTCGCAGAAGGACAATATCTCCCGCGCCCTTCCAGCTGGCTTCGCCGAACACCTCAAGGATACTGGTATTCTCGATGGCATCGGCGGCGTTAAAGCGTCAAGCTTCAAACCCGCCTACGCTAAGCCACAACCAACTTCGTCGAATCTCGGGTGGGTGTTGCCTGCGCTCGGTATTCTAGCCGTGGGCGCCCTTGCTTGGTATCTGCTTCGGAACCCGACCAAAGAAGTCGCAACCCTCCCACCGGCCAAAATAGAGTCCCGGACTACAGCTCCCAATCGCGTAACCTTTACTGTCACAGCAGATGAGGCGAAGAACTGGATTGCGAAACCGGTATACAGCAGCGACAACAGGAAGATCGGGGAGATTGTTGAGATCAATCGTGACCCCAACAACAACGTCACTGAAGTGTTCATGGACACGGGTAGTTTCCTAGGCATTGGCGCCACGCGCTACAGGATCACCTCAGACCAAATTCAAGAGGTCAAGCCCGATGCCCTTATGCTGACGATCAAGGAGTCGGAGGTTACGAAGGAGCTCCAAGGGACCAAGAACCAACCGCAATAGGGTATGGTTCATCCCCTCTGCAGGTGAGCAAAGTGGCCCTAGCCGTCGCAGTTCGCTGCGTTTCAGAATAGCGAAATTCAAGATACTAAGACGGCTGCTGCCACCGTTGCAGGCACCATAACGGTGCTTGATGTGGGGGAACGATGGGCGGCGCCAGCCCATGATTTTGCAGAGCGGGCGATCTCCACTCAGCCCGCGCTGCTCCCAGTTCATGGCTGGAGGCGGTCGCGCATCAATTCGTCCAATGGTCAAGCTCTCCGAACAAGCTCAATATGAGCGCGCTTACGAAATTACATGGGGAGCGACCGTGGGCCCTCACTGGACCCCCGGCCGGGTGCTGATTTGCAGAAATCTGTGCGTCCGCCGGAGCCGACGTTTGCCGAGCTCTTTACGCCGAAACTGATCACGGTGCTTCGCGAGGGCTATCACCTCGCGGATTTGCGCAATGATGCTATAGCTGGATTGACCGTCGCCATCGTCGCATTGCCGCTGTCGATGGCAATTGCGATTGCCTGCGGGCTAGATCCGGCTAAGGGGCTGTATACCGCTATCATCGGCGGTTTCATCATATCTGTCTTCGGTGGAAGCCGTTTTCAGATTGGCGGGCCCGCCGGCGCGTTCATTGTCCTTATTGCCACTGTTGTCGAGCGGCACGGCTACGACGGGCTGGTGCTCGCCACGTTGATGGCCGGCCTCCTGATGATGGCGATCGGGTTCCTGCGCCTGGGAACCTACATCAAGTATATTCCGTATCCTGTCACGATCGGCTTCACGGCAGGCATCGCCGTGATCATCCTTTCGAGCCAGCTCAAAGAGTTTCTTGGGCTGGCCGTTGAGAAGGAACCTGCCGCTCTTATTCCCAAACTCGAAGTTCTCGTTAGAGCGCTGCCAACGTGGAATTCGGCTGCCGCTGCCGTCGCCGTTTTATCCATCGCGTTGATCTGGTTTGTTCGAAGAGTGCGGCCAACGTGGCCGGCATTCCTGATCGCGGTCGTGGCTGGTTCTGTACTGGCCTACGTATTCCAGCTTGATATCGCCACGATTGGTACACGGTTCGGTGGGGTACCCTCCACGCTGCCCCAACCCGCGTTGCCCGCCTTTAGTTTTGAAAAGGTGCGCGCCGTCCTTCCTGACGCCATCGCAATTGCTTTGCTCGGCGCTATCGAGTCGCTTCTGTCCGCTGTCGTTGCCGACGGGATGACTGGGCGCCGCCATAGATCGAATTGCGAACTCGTGGCGCAAGGCGGGGCAAATATGGCATCGGTTGTCTTTAGCGGCATGCCCGCAACGGGGACGATTGCGCGTACGGCGACGAATGTGAGGTCTGGAGCCAAGGGCCCGCTCGCCGGGGTGTTCCACTCCGTCTATCTTCTTCTATTCATGGCCGTGGCCGCCCCATTGGCGTCATACATACCCCTCGCGACCTTGAGCGCGGTGCTCGTGGTCGTCGCCTGGAACATGGCCGAGCGAGAGGAGTTCATTGCCCTCATCAAATCCTCGACGGGGGATCGCCTGATCCTTCTTGCCACCTTCCTGTTGACGGTCTTTGAAGACCTCACCATGGCAATAGGTGTCGGCGTTGTCCTAGGAGCCTTCCAGTTCCTGCATCGCATGGCCGAGTCCACTCGGGTCGACAGCGAAATCCCCTTGGTCCCCGAGGATGTCGCCGACGATGTGGGATCCACCCGCACCTCTTACGAACCATCACAGATGGGACGCGACGTGATCGTCTATCGGGTTCGCGGAGCGCTGTTCTTCGGAGCAACAACCGCCGTCAGCAGCGTTCTCGACCGTATCGGATCGACGCCGAAGCTGTTCGTGCTCGATCTTACGGAGGTGCCGCTGGTGGACAGTACGGCAGCGAACGCACTTAAACGCTTTGCCAGCAAACTCCAGGCTGCGGGCGCCACGGTTTATCTGACAGGAGCTTCAAAAAGCGTGCGGCGTTCGCTCTTGCGCGACGGCTTGCGCCGGCCGTTGGTGCGGTACGCAAAGGATGTGGAGACAGCGTTGGCTTATACGCAAACAGAAAATGTGGAGTTGGGCTGACCGCTTCTCGCAATCTGGCGGGAACGAACTATGTCTCAAGACGTTGATTGCTGCCGCATAGCTCGGTTGGTCGTCGGCACGCGTTCCCGAGATCACCAAGCGTCATCGAGAGGCCCGCTGTTGCGTATCCCCATTCTCCTGTCAATATGTGCCACCATCGTTATGGGAACCGGCAACGCTCAAGCCGACGATGAGCCGGAGCTCATCTTCAAAAAGACAACCGTCTGGAAGTTCCTGTCGCCGGACCATAAGCTCGCGACGTATGCGATCGACGACCCAGATGTTCAGGGCGTGACATGCTATTTCACGGTGCCGGAAAAGGGTGGATGGACCGGATGGCTCGGCGTCGCCGAACAACTATCGGATGCCTCCCTTTCCTGCCGTCAGGTGGGCCCTGTCACATTCACCCGGCAACTGGAGCAAGGAGCCGAAGCGTTCCGCCAGCGGCGCTCCCTCTTCTTCAAAAAGATGCGCCTCGTTAGAGGCTGCGACGCGCGAAGAAACGTGTTGGTTTACGTAATTTATACGGACAAATTGATCGAGGGCAGCCCGAAGAACTCCACGTCCTCGGTGCCAATCATGCCCTGGGGCACGTCACAGCCGACGCGTTGCGCCGACTGGATCAAGGACTAAAATCGTCGGGAAGTGCACGACACGCATGAGGACACGGAACCAGTCCTGAAAAGCCGCGTTTCAGGTTAATACAGACCGTTTGTAACGCGTAGGGTTTGAAATGGTTGCGGTCCGCACATTTTGGAAAGGGCACATGCGCCTTGCGCTGGTGACCATCCCCATCAGGCTGGTCAGCGCGATATCGTCCGAAGAAAAGATATCATTCCATCAAGTGGACCGCAAAACGAAGCAGCGGATCCGATACAAAAAGGTAGCCGGAGAGGGTGGGCGCGAAGTCCCCTCACAGGACATCTCCTACGGTTATGAAGTCGAGCCCGGCAACTATGTGTTGTTTGACAACGACGAGCTTGACGCGCTGAAGCTTTCCTCGCGCCATACGATCGAGTTGACGGAGTTCGTGGACGCGTTCTCGATCAATCCGCTCTATTTCGACCGGCCTTATTATATCCTTCCGGACGGCGAGGTGGCGGAAGAGGGTTATTGCGTAATTCGCGACGCGCTTCAGAGCGCAAAAAAATGCGGAATTGGGCAGATCGCCATGCGCGGCAAGGAAAACCTTATCGCTCTCATGCCGGCCGGAAACGGGCTCATGCTCGAGACCCTTCGTTATGACAGCGATGTGCGCGACGCGGATGACATCTTTTCCGGACTCGGAACGCAGAAATTTCGGCCTGGCCTGATTGATATGGCGAAGCAGCTCATTGAAGAGCGGTCGACCGAGTTTGATCCCAGCGCCTACAAAGATCATTACGCCGAAACGGTTCGAGAGTTCGTCAAAGAAAAGCTCGCTGGCGGCGAAACGGTTGCGGTCAGTAGTGGCGAAGAAGCGGCCACCGGTGCGGGTACCGTCATCGACTTCATGGAGGCACTCAAGCGCTCGGTCGAGAAGGCTCCTGCCAAAAAGGGCGGTCGGTCAGAGCCGAAACGCGCGGCGGCAGCCTCGACAAAGCGCGATCCCGTAAAGCGATCCAAAGCACCTGAGAAATCAGCTGGCCGAGGCTCTTCCGGCTCAAAGGGCCGATCCGCAACGACGAAGAAAAAAGCGTGACCTCCCGCACCAAAACCCAAGCCCTGCGGCTCAATACGTATGCGGCCAAGCGCGACTTTAAAAGAACACCGGAGCCGCCTCCGACCCGGGGAACTGCACGAAACAAGTCCCAGTCTCATATCTTCGTTGTCCAGCACCACATCGCCCGCCGCGATCATTTCGATCTGCGCCTCGAGATCGATGGAACGCTCAAAAGCTGGGCGGTCACGCGGGGGCCGAGCGCACTCCCTGGAACACGCCGCCTTGCCGTACGGACGGAAGATCATCCTCTGGATTATGCGAGCTTTGAGGGCGTTATCCCGGAAAAATCCTATGGTGCGGGCACCGTCATGCTGTGGGATCACGGCACTTGGTCAGGTGCTTCCGACAAAGAAATGCTACACAACCTCACGCAAGGCCATCTCAAATTCACCCTGCACGGTGCACGCATCCGCGGACGGTGGGCACTCGTGCGCATGGGGCACGAAGGACAGCGCGAAAACTGGCTGCTCGTCAAAGACCGGGACGCTTATGCGGAAGATGACGACAGCCTTGCCGCGCGCTATTCAACCAGCGTTGTTTCGGGACGGTCGATGGACGAAATCGCGGAGGGGCGAGCCTCCTACCGTCAGGCTTCTTCGAGCAGGAAAACGACATCCCTTCTCAAGTTTATCCCGCCGATGTTGTGCACGTTGGCCGACAAGGTGCCCGAGGGTCGCGACTGGCTCTACGAGATGAAATACGACGGCTACCGTACGGAACTCATCACAGGAAACGGCGCGGCGCGACTGTTCACTCGCAACGGCCATGACTGGACAGATCGATTTCCCGACATCGCCGAAGCAGCCGCGACGATTCCTCCTGCAATCCTGGACGGGGAAGTCGTCGTATTCGACGCGCATGGGCTCTCTGATTTCGGCGCGCTTGCCGCCGCGCTTGGCTCTGGGCCTAAAGCTCCGATGACCTTTATCGCCTTCGACGTTCTGCGAACAGGCAAGCGTGACGTGAGGGGCCAATCTCTGAGTAAACGCAAAGCGCATTTGGACACGCTACTGGCCACCTTCGGAAAGCCGGAACTCATTCGGATCGCACCCACCTTGCAAGGAAGCGGCCCCAAGCTTCTGGAAAGGATCGCGAAATCGGGAGGCGAAGGCATCATCGCGAAACGCGCGGGATCGACCTACCGCTCTGGGCGCTCGAAGTCATGGCTTAAGATCAAAGCAATTGCTCGAGAGGATGCGGTCGTCATTGGCTTCACGCCGTCGAGCGCCGGCCGGCCCTTCGCTTCGCTTGCTGTCGCGCAGTCTGATGGCGACAGGCTGCGTTATTGGGGGCGCGTTGGCACCGGGTTTAGCGCGCGGACGGATAATGAGTTGGGCGCGAAGCTTTCCAGACTCGTACGCCCATCACCGCCAGAGGGCTTGGAAGGTTTGGATCTTGTTCCTAAAAAGGTGCGTTGGGTTGCCCCGGAACTCAGGATCGCTGTTCAGCATCGCGGAAAGACGGTCAACGGATTGTTGCGAGCTGCGCGTTATGTTGGCTTGCGCGAAGATCTTTCCAGCGGCAAATCCCATCGATCTAGCTTGCGAGGGTCGCCCGTGCCAAGTCCGTCACGCCAAACGGTTAGCAGGGATACCAAGGTGCCCTTGACGCATGGCTCTCGCGTCATATTCCCAAAGGTGGGCCTGACCAAACGTGACCTCGCCGACTACTATGCCGAGGCTGCGGATCTCATCCTCCCGCATCTGGAAAACCGACCCATCAGCGTTGTACGCGCGCCGGACGGTATCGATGGTGAAACTTTCTTCCAACGCCATCCCATGAAGGCCATGAAAGCCGGGATCATCAGAGTTCCGGACCCCGCTAAATCACATCCCGACTATATGGCCCTCGACGGCAGTCCCGGTCTTGCGACCGTCGTGCAATTTGGTGGCATCGAACTTCACGGATGGGGGGCGAGGCTTCCCGACCTTAATGCCCCCGACCGCATGGTCTTCGACCTCGATCCGGATGGTGAGGTCTCCTTTGCTACAGTGCGGGACAGCGCCTTTCTCGTGAAGGAGGTGTTGTCCAGCGCCGGGCTCAAGAGCTTTGCAATGGCCACCGGCGGCAAAGGCGTTCACGTCGTCGTCCCGCTCAATCGCACACAGACTTGGGACGATATATCCGGGTTCGCCTCTGGCTTAGCGCGGCGGCTTGCTAAGCTCGAGCCGGGTTCGTTTGTCGCCACGGCGAGCAAGTCGCGACGCAAGGGTCGCATCTTTATCGATTGGCTGCGTAACAAAGCGATGGCGACGGCAATTGTGCCTTATTCGGTTCGAGCGCGAGATGTGGCGTCAATCGCTTGTCCGGTTTCATGGTCAGCGCTGAAGGACCTGGAGAGCGCCAAACCGTACACCGTTGAGACTATCCGCCTTTCAAGCCGTCAGCCGTGGGCTGGATATTTCAATGTGGATCAGGCGATTGCGCCGCGCGCGCTGGAAATGATGACGTCTTGATCCTTTGTGAAGATATAGGCTCCAATACAGTTCATCGGGTCATACTGTTTCATCGCGTCTGTCGTCCTTCTGATCGGCAACGCCTTTCCATAGGGAGCTGCGGATCAATGGCACCAATACTGGAACACGGGCATACGCCTTCCGAAATTCGTCGGCGTCTCGCTTCCGGTGCGCAGGTTAGCTACACGCGTGACTGGGTCTATGGCGGCATTGATGGAACGGTCACGACCTTTGCTGTTGTTGCCGGTGTTTCAGGGGCGGAGCTGTCCAGCCAGATTATTCTGATCCTCGGCACGGCGAACCTTCTGGCCGATGGTTTTTCGATGGCGGCGGCCAACTATAGCGGCACCAAGACGGAGTTGGACGAATACGAGCGCTTCCAACGCATGGAAGAACGCCACATCAAACTTGCTCCAGATGGAGAACGAGAGGAAATTCGGCAAATATTCCAAGCAAAGGGGTTTGAGGGTGCGGATCTCGAACGAGCCGTTGAAATCACCACGGCGACGAAAGAGCGTTGGGTCCAAACTATGTTGACGGAAGAACACGGGCTGCCTCTGGCGAAGCGGTCTCCCCTACGCGCGGCCGTGTATACCTTCTCCGCATTCGTCGTCTGCGGCCTCCTACCTCTCATTCCCTTCATATTCGGTTTTCATGCCGGTCTGTTCATCGCCACGATTTTCAGCGGGCTGGCATTCATATTGATCGGGTCCCTCAAAAGCCTATGGTCCGCCCGCAGTTGGTGGCGCTCAGGGCTGGAAACATTGGTTATCGGCCTCGCCGCAGCGGCCCTATCTTATTTGGTTGGGCATCTCCTCAGAGGTTTGGCTTGACCATATCTGGAACCGAGGCATTGACGCCACCAAAACGCCTTGGCCATCATCCTGGCGTTTCTTTGGTCAGAGGGTGCGATGGAGTTTAAGGACTATTACAAGATCCTTGGGGTTGAGCGTGACGCGTCCCAAGACGAGGTCAAACGGGTTTATCGTAAGCTCGCACGCAAATATCATCCCGACATCAACAAAGAAGCTAACGCGGAAGCGAAGTTCAAAGAGGTCGGGGAAGCTTACGAGGTCCTTGGCGACGCTGAAAAACGCGCCGCCTATGACCAGCTTGGCTCCGGATATACTCCCGGCCAGGACTTCAGACCGCCACCGAACTGGGATACCGGTTTTGAGTATTCCGGACGCAAAGCGGACGGCGCTGACCACGACTTTAGCGACTTTTTCGAAAGCCTGTTTGGCGGCATGCGCGCTCGCCGCAGCGGTTTTTCAACGCGCACCCAATTTCACTCGCGCGGTGAGGACCACCATGCCCGGGTTGTTATCGACCTTCACGACGCGCTTGAGGGGGCAACGCGGACCCTGACACTAAGGGTGCCCCACGTCGACGAAACGGGACATGTTTCCGTTCAGGATCGAACACTCAACGTCAAGATTCCCAAGGGCGTGACGGAGGGCCAACAAATCCGTCTCAAAGGGCAAGGGACGCCTGGAATCGGAGGTGGAACGGCAGGCGATCTTTATCTGACGATCGAATTCGCGCCGGATCGGCTCTACCGCGTCGATGGTCGTGACATCTATCTTGATCTGCCGGTTGCGCCCTGGGAAGCTGCATTGGGCGCTACGGTCAAAACACCAACGCCGGGCGGTCCTGTTAACTTGAAGATTCCGGCGGGTTCCGCGCAGGGGCGTAAACTTCGCGTTAAGGGCCGCGGGATCCCGTCCCACCCGCCTGGGGACTTTTACGCCGTTTTGCGGATCGCCTTACCTCCAGCCGATACGGAGGAGGCCAAGGAAGCCTACCGGGATATGGAACGCCGCTTGAAGTTTGATCCGCGCGCAACATTTGGAGGCTTGTGAACCATGGCCGAAAAGCAAAGTTCCGTTCACACTGCCGAACTCGTCAGTTCGACGACACGCTTGACGATTACCGAGATCTGTCAGTCGTGTAATGTTGATCGGACGTGGATTTCAGAGCTTGTAAGTGAAGGCGTTCTCGAACCCGAAGGACGCTCCGAAGGTGAATGGCGATTTGCGGCCTTTACCGTGAGCCGCGTCGCGACGGCCCGACGCCTCGAACGCGATTTCAATCTCAACATCCCAGGCATCGCTCTGGCGCTCGAACTTCTCGACGAGATTGAGGGATTGCGCGCACGCCTGCGCGCTCTGGAGATACCTTCCGAGGAACCCGAGGACCAGTGATCGCGTCTTTCTCCCACTGTCACCGCAATAACATCGGTTCCCCATGGGCCTGAGCATATGACGATACTGGTGGTCGGCAACTGTGTCGTCGATCGTTCCTACAAAGTGGATCGATTGCCGCGGCCCGGGGAAACAATGATCGCGCGGGAGGCGCGCATTGATTTCGGTGGTAAGGGCCTCAATCAAGCTGTCAGCGCAGCGCGTACGGGCGCGCCTGTCGCGTTTGCAACAGCCGTGGGAGATGATGTTTACGGTCGGGAAATCGTAGACATGCTGCGGCGTGAAACGATCGATGTCGGACCGACACACATCAGACCCGGACCAACGGACGAAGCTGCGATTTTCGTGCTCCCAGATGGAGATAACTCGATCATCGCGTCGACACATTCGGCGCAGCACGCCGGGCCCGATATCGGCCTGAAAGCGATGGATCGGCTAAAGCCTGGCGATTGGCTGGTAATGCAGGGAAACATCGATCGGGCGACAACCGCGGCTACGCTCGAAGCAGCGCGGGCGAAGAATGCTCGCATCGCGGTCAATCCTTCGCCTATCCTTTTCGACTACGAAGGGCTTTGGCCGCTTATAGACTTGGCTTTCGTCAATGCCATTGAGCTGGCGGACCTATCCGGCCTCTCAGAGCCCAACGCAGCTGCAGCGCGATTGATTGAACTCGGATGCGACACGGTTGTCGCGACGCTTGGCTCCGCAGGTGCCCGGCTTTACGCGCGAGGCCGTTCAGAGCCGTGGACCGCGCAGCCACCTGCTGTGAAGGCTATTGATGCCACCGGTGCGGGCGACGCCTTCTGCGGTGTTTTCGTGGGTTCGCTTGCGCGCGGGTTATCCCCCGAAGCTGCCCTCTCCGTTGGGGTCCATTGCGCTTCTTTGAGCGTAACGCGGCAAGGCAGCCTGGCCGCCCTACCGACCCGCGAAGAAATTTCAGCGACGGCGCGCGAGTTCGCCACCACGCCGGGATGACAAACTCACGCTTGAACCCATTCCTCAGGTCAAGGGGGCAGGTGCACCGGGTAAGGGTGTAACGCTCACCTCTTTCGTCTTCGTGTCCGTTCTTGCTGGAGACTCGCAAAATCGTCTCCACCGAGCGGCCCGCGTTTCCACCCTACTCACGATATCCGGGACCTTTAAATCTTCGTCGGTGGCGAGCATCAGTGAAATTGACGGCAACGAACATCGGGATGTCAGCCACGTCACCCACGGGGCCAAGATCAGGCCGAGCACGACAGGCGCCATCCAAGCCAGAAGCCACCACGATACGCTTACCGAAATCGCAGCCAGCACTAAGCCGATCATGACGTGCCGCACGTGAAACCGGATTGCCTCCGCAAGGGTAACGCCATCAGCGTCGCGCCGTTGCGCCGCCCAACCGCTATCCCGACCACGTATGATTTCAACGATAGCTTGTAGATGCGTCATCAAAAGGATCGGTGCCAGCAGAACCGATAGGATGACCTCAACGACGGTTCCGGCAATGGTTTGCAACGCAGACGCCACTGATCTCCGCGTCGTAAGAAGCCAGTTCACAAGGCCCAGCGCCTTAGGAAGGAAGAGCGCGCTGACTGTCATAACAAGAACAGTCACGGCATCGCCTGTTACCAGTTCATCCACGTTGGCCATGTTGGCTTCGTCACCCGTGAGAAACGGGAGGGAGAGCGCCATGCCGACGAGCATCAAGGCAACCCAGAAAGCCGAAACGAGATAGCCATATGCGCCCATGAACAGGTGCACACGGCTGGTCAACGTCAGCCCGCGTACCGTGATCAGGCCCAGATGCTGCAAGTTGCCCTGGACCCAACGCCGGTCGCGGATCGCCATGTCGATCAGCGTGGGCGGACTGGATTCATAGCTGCCGGTGAGCTGAGGCGCCATGTACACGGCCCAGCCAGCCCGGCGCAGCAGAGCTGCTTCAACAAAGTCATGACTTTGGATGTGCCCGCCGAAAGGAGGCGCGCCATCGAGCTTCGGGAGGCCTGCGTATTTGGCGAACGGCCGCGTCCGAATGATAGCGTTGTGCCCCCAGTAGTTTGCCGACTGACCCGACCAAGCTGAAAGCCCCCGCGCCAAGATCGGCCCATAGGCCGCGTTCGCAAACTGCTGCAAACGCGCAAAGGTCGTCGTACTGGAAATGAGCTTGGGCACGGTCTGGATGAGCCCGGCGTGAGGGTTGTGTTCCATTGCTGCCGCGAGCCGAACCAGCGTTTCTGCTGACATGACGCTGTCGGCGTCAAAGATCACAAACTGCTCAAATTCGCCGCCATGCCGCACGATCCAGTCCTGGATGTTGCCGGCCTTCTTGCCGACATTCTCCTCGCGATAGCGATAGAAAACCTCCATCCGGCTGGCGACTATTCTCTTCAAAATCTCAAATGTTTCGACCTCAAGATCGCGATCTTGACCCGGCCGCGTGTCGCTCAGGACGAACACAGAAAACTTGTCGCCATGGCCCCGGTCCGCAAGGTCTTTGGCCAATTCTTCAATAGTCGCCGCGATCCGCGCAGGGCTTTCGTGGTAGATTGGAAAAAGTAGTGCTGTTTTTGTTGCGAGCGGCGTATCCGCAGATGGAATGACCGGTATGGCGGGCGCCGCACCGAAACGCATCAGGATGAAACCAAGCAATGCCGCAGACGTGCCGACACTCACCCACACAAAGCAAGATGTCGCAAGAAAGATGAAAACCCCTTCCCACACGTTGATACCGGACGGCGCCAAGGCGCCATAAAGCCAGTAGGCAAAAAAAGCGGTCATCATCAGCGTCGCGGCAGTCACGGTAAGCCGTGCCGCCCACGTCGTCGCCGGCGAAGTTCCTAGCTTGGGTTCGGTATCACGCTCCGCGCGATCCCAAAGCTCCTGCGGAGGCATGAAAACCCCGGCATCAGGAGGAACTTTTGGAGGCGGTAGAGGAAACAGCCTAGCTGTAATCATTGATGCATGCCTTTCGTCCAACGGTACAGCCAAGTTTCCGATCCGCCTTGCTGGGCTGATAAAGCCACGCGCAATTCGGCGGTCTCGCTTGCTTCGGGATAAAACTTGAACGCAACGCGCAACGTGCCGGCCTCTCGATTCACCTGAACCTGGGCTTTGCTGAGGCGGCCTTCGCTTGTTTGCATGGTTGGCAAAATTTCAACTTGGTCGCTCTCGCCTTCGATGCCGTCATACTCAATGACAAACTGCACAGCGCCTTCGCTGCGATCCGAACCGATGCTACGCCCGGCCATTGTGCGCATGATGCGGACTTTGGGACCAATGTCGCGGAAGGTATCTGGCCACGATAATCTGTAAGCCAGCCGATATGCTTTGCCCGGGGCAAGTGCGTCGTCAGGCCGCCAGAATGCGACGATGTTGTCGTTGGCTTCGGTTTCCGTTGGCAGCTCTACGAGTACGACGCTGCCGCGCCCCCAATCGCTCTTGGGCTCAACCCAAACGCTCGGCCGTAAATGGTATTTGGCTTCGAGATCCTGGTAGGCTGCGAATTTACGTTCGCGCTGCTCAAGACCGAACCCTTTGGGACCATCATCCTGAAACATGCTTACTTCGATTTGTCGCGGATTAGAAAGTGGGCGCCACAGATACTCGCCGCTGCCGTTGTGGATGGTCAGACCATCGGAGTCGTGCACGGATGGGCGAAAGTCACTGACGCGGGTACGATCGCTGCTGGAGACGAGATACATGCTCGTCAGCGGGGCCAATCCGATTTGTGAGATCTCTGTACGAGGAAAAAGTGTCGCCTCGATGTCGATGGCCGTTGTGTCGCCCGGATCAATCTTGAACAGGTAGGCACCCGCCACGGACCTACTCTCTAATAGCGCATGCACCACCAATTTATTGGCATGAGGCTCAGGCCGCTCGATCCAGAACTTTGTAAAACGCGGGAACTCTTCGCCGCCAATAGCGCCGGTACGCAAGGCAAGCCCACGCGCAGAAATGCCATAAACTTGTCCACGCGACAAAGCTCGGAAATAACTCGCGCCCTGGAAAACGATAATTTCATCGCTCACGTCAGGACTATTCAGCGGGCCGTTAATTCGAAACCCTGAAAGGGGAACTCCTTTTGAGAAAGCTGCGACTTTCTTCAATGTTCCCCAATCGAACATATCCGGATCGGCGCGCACGGGGGTTGAAACACCGTTGTCTACAAGAGCCAGCTCAACCTCTTCGTTGTGTATCCACGCGGTGGGCAAAAGTTGCAGCCGGTACTTGCCGACCTTGTCGAGCTGTATCGCTGCTTCAGGACGAAATCTCGCCATTCGATATTCGTCATACGTCCCCGCCAACTCCTTTGCCGGGTCGTGATCGCGCGGCGGGGGTGCGACATATGGTTCGCTGGCGAGCGCTTTGGCTTCTTGGATGACGGCGTCCTGACTGAAGTGGGCAATTGGCCTCTTCAATGCCGGGGGCAGCGCTTCCGCTGCGACCGCGTGCACCTTCACCAAGCCTGCGACAGAAGCGCCCAGGATCAGTAGTAAGCTGCGAATTCCGCTGCCCTTTCTGAAGGTTCTGGACGCAGTCTTTTGACCGTCGAATTTTGCAAAATCGAAGAGTGTCATGATCCACAGATGTTTGTGATTGGCGCGAACTCAACGCAATTCACCGCGTTTGGTTCCTCCGCTGCTGAGTTCAACCCACCAGGTTCTCAGGGGAGGCTTCTCGAGTCTGCGTCATGGAACGCGCACCGGCGCGCTTCCGCCGGTCCGCATCGGACATGCGCCCCGAACGGACATCGCTCGTCTGACGACTCAGAGAGTATGCGCGCATGGTGGCAAAAGCTTGCCGTCGCGACGCAGGTCGGGAACCCCGCCGTCTCACCCGCCATTTTAGAGCTAAGGAAACGCCCGAATCGTTACCTAAGAGCGGGGTACTCACCGTGAAGGCCGCAACTGCTGGAAATATATCGCTTATGCAAAAGAGCCAGGCACCCGTACAAAAACGCGACGTGCGCATCGATTTTTTTCGAGGCCTCGCCTTACTTTTTATTTTCGTCGACCACATTCCCGGGAATTGGCTGGCGGATCTAACTATGCGTAATTTCGGTTTCGCAGATGCTGCAGAAGTTTTTGTATTTCTCGCTGGTTTTTCCGCTCTGCTCGCTTACAGCAAGACCTTCGAAAAGGAGGGCTTCCGCTCCGGGACTTCGCGTGTCGGGCGTCGCATCTTCGACCTATATGTTTGGCACATCGGAACGGTTGTAGTCAGCTTGCTGCTCCTTAGCGCGGCAGCGCTTTTCTTTTCGCAGCCCAACTATCTGAACCACATCGGCCTGCAGTATTTCATCAACTACCCTTCGCATGCGATTCCTCAGGCTGCGGTGCTCTACTATCAGCAAAACATGCTGAACATTCTGCCGCTATACATCCTTCTTCTGGCGTGGTTCCCCGTTATGTATTGGCTGCTGCGCCGTTCGCACGCACTCGTACTCATTATATCCGCTGCGATCTGGCTGGCTGCTTATGCCGGAGGGCTGGGATTGCCGGGGCATCCGGTGTGGGGCTGGTTCTTTAACCCCTTCGCCTGGCAGCTCCTGCTGACTTTGGGTGCAGTGGCTGCAGACCGGGTACGCAGAAATATGCCGCTCTATGAAGCCGTTCTGCTTCCGCCAGCGGCCGCCTATGCGCTCTTTGCGTGCTTAGTTATTGCGCCTTGGACCCGCATTCCCGGGCTGGAAAGCACGCGTCTTCTGCCGGGCGATCTACTTGGCGCGATTGATAAGACGAATTTATCACCTCTTCGCATCTTGCACATTGTCGCGCTCGGGTACATTGTCGCCGCTTGTGTCCCGGCGTCAGCGCGTTGGCTGACGTCACCGGGCGCAGGGGTCATTTCACGTTGCGGTCAACATTCACTAGAAATCTTCTGTCTCGGCACGCTCTTGTCGTTCAGCGGATGGGTGGTGATGCAGGAAGCTGGGACTGACCTCACTACGCAAATTGCTGTGAATACAATAGGTATCTCTGTATTGGGTGTTACCGCATGGTATCTCGCGCAACGCAAGCTGGGGCGCAGTGTCGGGCTCGTTTGGCCCTCCGTTCCGCTTTTCAATCGTGTTTTGCTGCCGCCATCGCGCTGATGGCGGTCGGGTATGTGTCGTCAGCGCATGCTCAAGCAGCCCAAACTGCAACATCTCCTCCAAAGAAAGCCTGTAAGGCACCCAATGAGCTGGTTCATCTGGACTGGCCCATGCCGCGCCTGACCGCCGCTTTTCGGAAGGGAGAAGTCATCCGTATCGTCGCGCTTGGTTCGTCCAGCACACAGGGTGCAGGGGCATCCAGCAAGGCAGCCTCTTACCCGTCGCGCCTTCTGGTCGAGTTGCAACATCGTTTTCCAGAACACAAGTTCGAAGTCGTTAACTTGGGGATCGGGGGACAGCTTGCACGCGATATGCTCGCGCGGATCGCGAGCGCGGTGCTACCGTTGGACCCGGACCTCGTCATCTGGCAAACCGGCGTGAACGATGCGATCCGAGGTGTAAAAATCAGCGAATTTCAATCTACAGTGGATGCTGGTCTAAACCTCATGCAAAAGCATGGGATCGATGTGGTTCTGCTCAATCATCAATACTATCCGGGTGCGGCGCGGCTCCCTAATTTCCCGAGCTATTTGCGCATCATGAAAGCGATTTCCACCGAGCGAAAAATCCCTTTGCTGCGTCGTTACGAAATCATGCAGCACATGGTCACTTCGTCACAATTTTCGGTCGAAGAGCTTCTTGCGCCAGACAAGTTCCACCTGAACGACACGTCATATCGTTGTTTGGGCGAGGTTATGGCTGATGCATTGGCGGAGGAACTAACGACTGTTGCCTCTAGAGCCGGGCTGCGGACTCACGTGAGCGGACCATAGTTGGCAAGCTATTCTGTAGAATCCTGCAGCGAGGGGGCTGCTGTCGTCACCCGAGCCAGGGCCAACATAATGTCGTTGATCGCATCGATACGGCTAATGTAGTGGCTGATTTCGCTGGCGGCGGCAGGACCGCTCGCCAGCAAAGCCTGAAGTTGAGCCCAGCACGCACACCGCTCGTCCTGAAGCGTCGCGAGCGATTGCTCTACGTCGTTCAGTGTCTCCATGTGCGTATGCGTCGGCTTATCTTCATGCATAACGTCGGCCATCCCGATAATGACGGGCTACGGGAAGACGCTTCTCTCGTCGCAACGGAGCGACAGTCGGTTCTGAAGCGTTATCACTCTTATGCGCCACTTTTAGTCGCAAAATTCGTTGGCGTAATTCAGCCAGCGGGTGAAGCGGCTTAGGCCTGTAACCAATATTCATTGGGCATAGCTCCGTTCATCTGTTGGCGATCGTGCCCAGACAAACGTTACTACGTATTCACCGTTCCGGTTGTCATTGTCGCAGGGGCTGGGACATTGACATCAGCTCTAAAGCCGGGACCGGCGCGGATAACAAGCTTTGCCCCATGCGCTCACCGAGCAACCTTTGGCCGGCACCGCAGACCGCTCTATCGATGGAGTGGACAGGCCCACATTCGCCGCCCAGACGGTTGACGGGGCCCATGCTGCCCAAGCAATCGACGCGACAACGCCCAATCCGACCATTGCCGCCAGAACAAAGGCTGGCCTCGGATAAAACGCGTTGTGATACGGCGTCCTTTCGCTCGGCATTTTGCCCTGCGGCGATGTCTGTGCGAAAGAGGACTTTAGGTTTCGCCATAACCGGCGCCGGAGGGAAAAGGGCAATGCGTACAGAAACGGGACTATCAATTTTTCTCGCGGACTTACGGTCTTTTTGCCGACGTTTTCGACCGCAATGCTATTGTCTCGACGAGCGGAGGCGAACGTCAGCTTCCTGAATTTGCGCATCGAAGACTTCGCAAAAAAAGCGAACCGCTTCTTAAAAGTTTCTAGTCGCGAGGACGCCGGCTTCTTGGGTTCGACGACGTATGTCGCGTTGCCTCTGTCCAGGGCTGTCGCAGTCACCTGACGCGGGCGGCTCGGTATGCGCGGCGCCCCGGCGAAAATCGAACGTGCGATGGACATTTGCGCGCGGACTTCATCCAACATGTCTTGGGCATCATCAAAACACCGCACAAAACGTTCTTGCGCCTCGGCATTTGGGTTCCGCTTTATTGTCGCTTTGGATTGGGCATCATGCCGGATGCAAGCGCGCGCCGCTTGAATTTCAGTGATAGCCCCGATTATTGAAGCGTCCAACGCGTTCCAATTCAGCGCCGCTCTCGACGGATCGGCCATTTTCATGCTCCGACTCTAAGAACAAATTACATTCGATTCTTAACCAAGTCTGCGCTGCATATATAAAATAGCCGTTAAGCGTAGACAGAAATCAGATCATTTTTTCAGCTTTTCATTTAAGCTCCGCTTCTCCCCAAAATAAAAACGCGTTTCCTCCTCATATTCTTATTTTGCAAACGCGTCGCTCCGCGCTTGGCTTGTATGTCGTAATAATTTCCGGTTCCCTCCTCGAATAGTTGCCCCAACAATCAAACTGATCGCCCTACAAATATTTACCGGCGAATTGGCGCATGCGCCTGCTGCTGCCTTAAAACAGCTGCGAATCTCCGCAACACCGGCGGACACATGTGCGTGCCTTTGGTGTCCTCGGCTCCTACCGGGGAACCAGATGACGTCACATGAATTTTAAGAGCGTGGCATGTTGCACATCGTTGCCCGCCACTAAACAGGAGGAGATCATTGATGCGCGGATTCTTGCTGACAGCGAGCGCCATTGTAGCTCTATCGCCTGCGTTCTTCGCAGCGCCGGCGATGACTCAAACAGCAACAGATACCGCTAATAGCTCAACGTTAGAGTTTATTTCCGGACCGAGCGCGGATGAGGTCAGAGCCTCTCGCTGGATCGGCGCGCCCGTGAAGAACAATGCGGACGAGAAGATCGGTGATGTCAACGATTTGGTCTTGTCGCCTTCGGGGCAGGTTCAGGCTCTCGTACTTGGCGTCGGTGGATTTGTTGGGCTTGCTGAAAAGTACGTTGCGGTAAAGCTTGCCGATACTGAGTTGCGCAAGGAAAAAGATGGATCACATATCGTAATCGTTGACACGACAAAGGAAGCCTTGCAGGCGGCCCCGGAATTTAAAGTCGCTGGCGAGAAGACCATGCGCGACCGGCTTGATGAGGCTTCAAAGGCTGTTAAGAGCGGATACGAGACCGTGAAGGAAAAGGCCAAAGAGGGCTACGAAAAGGCGAAGGAAGCGATGCAAGGCGATGGTTCCAAGCAGCCCGCACCAGCCGAAAAACAATAAGACAACTTAATTTAATCTCGTACTGAGGGGAGCGGTTATCCGCTCCCCTTTTGTTTGTCTGCACCCTGATATTATTCATATTTTTCTGATACTTATTTCTCAATCTTTGAGAAATAAAAACCGGAACCTCCCCGGCTCATCATCCGTTATTCATGCAAGCCGCTCACGAGCGCAGATTGCTCGTGTGGTCCAATGAAAAATATGCTGCAACCGTTTAAGGAGTTTATCCATGAACTGGGATCAAGTCGAAGGTAACTGGAAGCAATTTAGCGGTAAGGTCCACGAACAGTGGGGCAAGCTGACCGACGATGAACTTGACCAGATCGCCGGCAAACGCGAACAGCTCGAAGGCAAAATTCAAGAACGATATGGCATCGCGAAGTCAGAAGCGAAACGTCAGGTCGAAGAATGGATGCGCCGCTGGTAAGCTGGTTTTGTCCAATACAATGCAAAGCCCCGTATCGCCAGGAAGCGATACGGGGCTTCTTTAGTTTTGGCAGCAATTGCTGTTATCAGGCTGCTTTAGAACCAGCTTTCTGTTCGAAGAACAGCGCCTGACTGATAAGAGCTTTGAGCATGGCGGGCTGGAAAGGCTTGGTCAGAAGGAACGTCGGTTCCGGACGCTGCCCGGTCAGCAACCGCTCCGGGTAAGCCGTAATGAAGATCACCGGAACTTCGATTGAGCCCAGAAGTTCGTTGACGGCATCGATCCCCGAACTTCCATCGGCCAGTTGTATGTCCGCAAGGATCAGGCCTGGTGTCCTCTTTTTAACAAGCTCGACAGCTTCGCGGTGCGTTCTTGCTACGCCGATCGGACGATGACGCAACGACGAAACGATTTCTTCCAGGTCCATCGCGATCAGCGGTTCGTCTTCGATGATAAGCACATCGGTGGCGACCTGCGCAGCAATTTCTGCGCCAGCTTCCTCGACCAGCTCATTCAACTCGTTTTCTGGGACCCCCATAATGGCAGCAGCCTCATCGGGAGAAAATTGTTCAACCGATACAAGCAAGAAGGCTTGGCGAGGTCGCGGTGTAATTGCCTCGAGCTTGCGCTCGATCAGCGTGTCCACGGCTTCGTCGGCCTCACGATTGTGCTGAGAATTAACGTCCAACGACCCCCAAAGTTTGAGGAAGACCTGGAATAGCGCCGCGCGTGGCGGGAGAGTGTCAGGGAAGCTGTCAGGGTCCTCAACAAGTGCCTCGAGCGCTGCTGCGACGTAGGCATCCCCGCTTGTCTGACTTCCCGTAAGCGCGCGCGCAAAGCGCCGCAAATACGGAAGGTGAGGAGCGATAACTGTAGCTAGCGACATAAGATGTTCCTGATTGTGGACGTCTAGTGCGATTTGATTTGGTCATCGGCGATGGAAACCCGCAGGCGAAAAAAAAGTTCCAAACTCCGGAACCATCCCACGCTGCACGCGTTTTCGGCTGGTGGTGGGCACCATGCCGTGCAGGTTTGCCGGACTGGTCTGGTATCCGATAGGATCAGTTGATTTGGGATAGATCAACAAGGAATCCCCCGAGGGAACTGATGGCGAACAAGGACCAGGAGCTGCGGCAGGTGGTGGACCCTACCGACATAGCCCGTAAAGGCGGCGGAGAGGACAAGCATACCGATTGCGGAGAAGAAGAAAAATTGAGGCAAGGTGACATCGACACAATCGCCACCAGTTCGGTGCGCGATAGCAATTCGGAGGTGCGTGATGCCGTCGGTCGACGGGTTCGTGCGTCCTATGGAGAGCTCATACAGCAACCGATTCCAGACAAATTTTTGCAGTTGCTCGACCAGTTGCAAGTATCGGAAGAAGCTGCAAAGAGGCGTAAATCGTGACAGCGGCTCAACAATCCGAAGAGATGAAACGCGCCCTGGTGGCTGCGATCCCCAACCTTCGGGCGTTCGCAATCTCACTTAGCGGCAATGCGGATCGTGCAGACGATCTCGTGCAGGAAGCCTTGGTCAAGGCCTGGGACAAGATCGATACGTTCCAGGAAGGCACCAACCTGAAGGCTTGGCTGTTCACGATCCTGCGCAATGCATATTTCTCTGAGTTTCGGAAACGGCGACGGGAAGTTGCTGATGGCGACGGTGAATATAGTTCGAAGCTTTCCGTCCAACCTGCTCAACACGGTCATCTTGACCTCAACGACCTTGTTTCCGCGCTTGAGCAACTGTCGGAGGATCAACGCGAGGCTATCCTCCTCGTCGCTGCTGAAGGCTTCAGCTACGAAGAAGCCGCTGAAATCTCCGGTTGCGCCGTGGGCACCGTGAAGAGCCGTGTCAACCGAGCCCGTGCACGCCTTGCGGAAATCATGCACATCGAGTCTGCTGAAGATCTCGCACTCGAATACTCAGGCGACGTGACCATTCCTATCAGTGGAACGATCGCCGGACGTAACGGCTGATCCTGCCAAGTCTTTGTCACCCTTCTCCAATTTTATTGAACTTTGCCTTGCCTCAAGCGGGGGAACGATGGACTTGCACAGTGCGTTGCCTCTGCGAGCCGGGACGTCCCCCAGTCCGCGGCCCTACGCGTCGGCCTACGGGTCACGCTGTTTCAAATTCAATTAGAGGCAAACAAACATGGCAAAGACCGCTCTTGCCGCGCAGCCGGCCAACGAAAATCCAAATACCGGGCTCAATCAAAAAAGCAGATCAAAGCTCGCTGAAGATCTCGGGAAGGTCCTCGGCGATACCTACACGCTGCTCGTGAAAACTCATGTCTACCATTGGAACGTCGTTGGGCCTGTCTTCCTTCCGCTCCATGAACTTACAGAACAGCATTACAAAAATCTTTTCCAAGCCGCCGACGATATCGCGGAACGCATTCGGGCGTTGGGCTACCCCACACCGCTGAGCTTTGAGAAGCTAGAGTCTATGACCCAGCTCAATGAAGAAACGAGCAAACGGTCAGCCCAGGAGATGGTCAAACATCTTATCGCGGATCACGAGGAAATGGCCCGGCGCATCCGCAGCATCACTGCAAGCGCGGCTGAAGACGAAGACTTTGTAACGCACGATCTTCTAAACGGGCGCCTCGCGTTCCACGAGAAAGCTATCTGGATGTTGGGTGCAATCGTCGCCTGATTGAATGTCGCGGCGTCGGCCGGCGAAAGGACAAAATCCTCGCGCTCAGCCGACGCACATTTCCTTATGCATGCTTACCGTTCCTTGGCGATCTCTTCACGCACCTGCGCATAGGCGACGACAGCGAACAGCACTGTGCCGCCAAACACATTTCCCGCAAGCGTGGGTAAAAGGAATCCCCCGAAGACATCAGCAAGACCAACGCGTCCCTCAAAGAAGAGATAGAACGCTTCTGCAGATCCTGCGATGACGTGGGTGAAATCCCCCAACGCGATCAAATACGTCATCAGGGTGATGATCCAAAACTCGCTGCCCTCGGCGGACGGCATCATCCAAACCAGCGCAGCAATAAGCCAACCCGCCACAATACCCTTGAGGAACATCTCGCTCGGTGTGTTGGTCATCATATGCTCGCCGATTTCCGTCACGGCACGGGCAACCTCGGGCGGCAACACACCGCTCTGCGAGATGAAGTACGCAAAAATCATGCAGCCGATAAGGTTGGCCGCCAAAACAATTCCCCACAGCCGTAACAAGACCAGCCACCAAACGTGCCCGCCTCTGGAAATAAACGGTAGGACGGCGGTCAGAGTATTCTCGGTGAAGAGCTGTTGACGTCCGAGAATAACGATTAGAAAGCCAACCGAATATCCGAGGTTGTCGACCAACGGTTTCCACGGCTCATCGGGCAAATGAGCCGCAAGAAAAGCCTCTGCGAGCACGGAAAAACCAATTGAGAGGCCCGCGGCAAGGCCGGACCACCACAGTGCGGGGAAGCCCCTCGCCAGCTCACCTTGCCCCTCTCGCCGGATGATCTCGAAAACTGCCGCCGCGCGCAGGCGAGAACGCTCGCGGGCTTTTTCTTCCTCGCCGCGTTCTAGCCGGGAGCTTTTGGTCTCGTCGTTCATTTCCCGAACGGTATCGACGGCGTCTTTCTTTTCCCCGGCTTCATCTTGCATTTCTGCAACCTCGTTTTCGTTCATTGTGTTCCACCGAACAATATTCACCACGCCGCGTTTGCGCGGAGTGTCTTTCATTGTGTTGGCGGTTCAAGATCCAAAATTAGCAAGGTCACTCGAAACTCCTTGTGCTCTATCCTTCTAAGAGATGTCGATAGCGCGCAGGTTGGGACCGCAGATATTGCTTGGGCGCCTTAACGGTCGCACCGAGGTGCGCCGCAGCATGCCAAGGCCAATGCGGCTCGTAGAGTATCGTTCTTGCGAGTGCGACGAAGTCTGCGTCTCCATTCGCGACGATCGCTTCTGCGTGGTCGTAACTGGTGATCAACCCAACCGCGATCGTCGGCAATTTGGTCGCGGCCTTTACGGCGCGGGCGAGCGGCACCTGATAGCCGGGCCCGACCGGGATCTTTTGAGTAGGGACCAGGCCGCCACTCGACACATGGACGGCGCTGCATCCGCGCTTCTCTAAGGCCTTGGCGAAAGCAACCGTCTGCTCGCTGTCCCAGCCTCCTTCCGCCCAATCCGATCCTGATACACGGACACTTACGGGGCGATCAGCCGGAAAGGCCGCGCGTACGACGTCATAGACCTCAAGCGGAAACCGCATCCGGTTTTCCAAACTGCCGCCGTACTCATCGTCTCGCTGGTTGGCAAGAGGTGAAAGAAATTCGTGCAGCAGATATCCGTGCGCCGCGTGAATTTGTATTGCGTCGAGGCCCAAGCGCGCCGCTCGTTTTGCAGCTTCACCGAAGGCTTCGCGGATTATCTCCATTTCGCCGCGATCCAAGGCCACCGGCGGATTGTCGCCTTCGGCAAAAGGTATGGCTGAAGGCGCGTAGGTCTGCCAGCCACGACTTTCATTCGGTTTAATCTGCGCGCCGCCCTCCCAAGGCACGCGCACGGATGCCTTACGTCCGGCGTGTGCCAGCTGAATAGCGATCGGAATGTCCGAGTAACGCCGAACGGCCTGCAACACGCGGCTAAGCGCGGCTTCCGTATCATCAGACCACAGACCTAGGTCATCAGGACTGATCCGTCCTTCTGGCACGACCGCCGTGGCTTCGATCGTGAGCAACCCAGCTCCAGAAAGAGCCAGATTGCCGAGGTGGATCATGTGCCAATCAGTGGCGCAACCTTCTTCGGCTGAATATTGGCACATCGGTGCAATGATAATACGATTACGGAGTTGTACAGATCCCACCTTTGACGGTGTGAATAACAAGCTCATGCTTCATCCCCAATTGATTGGCTTGGGAAATGTCGCTGACGCTTTGCCATCGCGTTGTCAATCCAATTCAGAAGTGCCGTCTCGGGCATGGCGCCGGTGGTGCGCGCCAGTTCTTCACCTTTATGCAGGAGAACGAGGCTCGGAATGCTGCGGATACCAAAACGCGCCGCCAAGTCCTGCTCCTTTTCAGTGTCCACCTTGCCCAGGCGCAAACGCGGTTCGACCTTTTGGGCTGCGGCTGCAAAGCCAGGCGCCATTTGTCGACACGGACCGCACCAACTCGCCCAAAAGTCGATGAGTAGGGGGATGTCGCTCGAAGCGGCGTGCTTTGAGAAGTTTTCAGAGGTCAACTCTATGGGGCTCCCCGCAAATAGCGGATTGTGGCATTTTCCACATGTGCCGTGGTCGCCCAATTTTTCAAAGGGAACACGATTAAGCGTCGCGCATTTTGGACATGTGACAATGAGAGTGTCTGGCTTTGCCATCTCAGCCCCTCGTATTGCGAGCACCTAGCAATTTGCGAATGGGCCCACGGTTGTGCGCAGCGCCAATCTCACGAACCCGACCTGATTGAACGCGTGTGCGATGCACGAGTTCCCTTAGTTGCGGTCGAAGAGCCAACATTCATCGGTTGGCGGCCTACAGCTTTACGGGACGCACGCACGATGCGATTGTTTGGCGCCATATAGATCTTTCACCCGAGCTCAGCCGAAAAAGCAGCATAAGGACAGTTATTATACCGCATGCTTCCGACCTTTCGACGGCTTCTATCCCATATTCCTGATTGGCGAGCAGCAATGCGGCCTACGGTACGGTCCGTAATGATCGTCGCCGTGGTCGGATTGACGGCCACGACGCTAGCTTGGCGCTTTGGCGTTTCCAGCGTCACGGAACAAGCCGAAAAGGTCTTTCAGGGACGCACCGAAGCCCTCATGGCGGAAATTGAGCGTTCTACAACCGCTTACGAGCATATGCTGCGGGGCACACAAGCCCTTTTCGAAACCCTTCCGGCTGTCAGCCGCACTCAATTTCGTCGCTACGTTGAAGCGTTGCGGATTACTGAGAATTTTCCAGGGATCAAAGGCATCGGCTTTGCTGCCGTTTTGACGAGAACCGAAAGGGACGCGCATATCGCTGCCGTCCGGGGCGAGGGCTTCCCAAGTTACGATCTGAAGCCCAAAGAAGATCGAGACATCTATTCTGCGGTCGTCTTTGTCGAACCGTTTGTACAGAACCGGGAGGTTCTCGGCTTCGACATGTGGTCAGAACCTGTCCGCAGAGCCGCGATGATACGCGCGCGCGACACGGGATTACCGGCGGCCAGCGGTTATGTTACTAGCCTTCAAACCAAAGAGGCGAACAGTGACAGTTCGTCTGGCTTTCTACTTTACCTGCCGCTTTATCGCGAAAACATGCCGACCGGTACCGTTGAAGAACGGCGCGCGGCGCTGCGCGGGTTCATCTACAGCCCCTTGCGTGTGAAAGAACTAATGAAAAGTGTGGTCGAGCGCCAATATCCGCGCCCCGACCGCTTCACGAGTATAGCGATCTTCGATGCCACCGGTGGTGCCGATCCGAAACAGCTCTATCAATCCGAAAACCTTACCGATGGTATGAGCGCTGCGCGATCGAAGCCACGGTTCAGTGTTGAAGCTGCACGCGACCTGTACGGAGCAAACTGGCTTCTGCGCTTTGAATCCACACCAGAGTTCGAGCAATCAATTGATTATTCAGGTGCCCACACACTGCTAGCTGCTGGCTTGATGGCGACCGCGCTCCTCTCATTCCTCGTGCTCTCCATCGGGCAACGCCAAGCAATGGCAGATGAAGCTAATGAACGTATGTCTTTGATGACGCGGGAGCTTGCGCACCGGGTCAAGAACACGCTCGCGGTCGTGCAATCTATTGCAACCCGCAGCTTATCGGACGGACGCAATGTCGAAGAGGCGCGCGAAGTCTTTTCAAAGCGCCTTCACGCACTCGCCCGCGCCCATACGCTCCTTCTCGATTCATCCTGGTCCGGCGCTCCTCTACGCGAATTGGTCCAGGCCGAGCTCGAGGCTTTTGGTGCACGCGCTATAGTCAGCGGTCCCGATGTTCAGCTAAGCGCCGGCACCGCGCAAACACTCGCGCTTATCCTGCACGAGCTCGCGACGAACGCAGTAAAATATGGAGCCATGTCCAACTCGACTGGCCGCGTCAGTGTCCGCTGGAACGTCGTCGGACGTGGCCGTAACGCCGTTTGCCGATTTGAGTGGCAGGAAAGTGGTGGGCCTCCCGTCAATGAACCTACGCGCCGCGGCTTCGGGCAGACGCTCTTGCGCCAATCACTCGCGCACGGACCGGATAGTCAGCCCAAAATCACATTCGCCGCCGAGGGCTTACGCTATGAATTTTCAGCCCCCCTTGCCGCCATAAGCGCGGATGAATCTGACGAACTTACGTTGCCCGACTAAGCCGGCACGCTGCGAAATCAAGTTCACCCTGCGATCCGCGACGATAAGGAACTCTTCTTCTGATCTCGCGTTAACCTTGTCCGAGACGCCTCGATGCGTGATCTCGTCTGCAGGGGACTTCTCACGGCCAAGTACTTGCGGAGTGGTAAGGGATGAGGAAGATGTCGTCCCGCATTTTTGTTCCGTGGACTGCCTATGCTCGTCGAGAAATCACTATGCCGGGCAACCCGAATCAGTTGCTCCCGCAATTATATGTACGTGATGTTTACTTTCCGGAGTTCTCAGAGGAACAGGAATAGGGAACCTGCCATGCTAAAGAACGTTTCAAGAATAGGCGGCGTGCACACTTGTCCCTAATTTTCGCTTCGCCTTGACGTCTTCATGTTGGGCGTCCGGATATGGTCCGCTCGCCGTTTTCATCCCAAACTTTTTATATCTAGTCGCAGGTAACGAATTGGAGCCAGAAACCGGCATCGCAATCGCAGCTCAAGCCATGGTGGGCGCAGCGCTTATTGTGATGGCCATTGGAAGCATCCTTCTGATAAAGCGGCTGAGTGAGCTATCTCCCTCGGGGTGGTGGGGTGTGGCGTTGGGGATCGTGTTTGCATTCCTGACTGGCGTTGCGTTGCTGCTCCCTTCGACCTCGCACTGGCTTACGACCTATCTGTCACCCTTGTTTCCCGATGGGCTCGTAGAAAGCGAGATCGCGGAATTTGCGTGGATCAGTGCGGCTATCGTGGCTCCTTTTGCCGCCATTGCTGTGTGCTTGCTGATCAGTGCGGCTATCGAGATGCCGTCCCGCGCCGACCTTGAACATCGCGTTGCCGCACACCGCCGCACGCTCGAAAAACTTCGCGAAACACGGAAGGATTTGGAGGAGAGAGTTGCGGTACGGTCCCGCGAGGTCTACGAAGCGAAAAAACGGCTCGAAATAGCGCTGCGCGATACAAACATCACGGTATCGATGCAGGATCTTAGTCTGCGTTACGTCTGGATACGTAATGCTCCGTCAGGTTTTGACGCTCAGTACATGCTGGGGCGGACCGATGACGAAATCCTGCCAAACAAGACTTCTGAGGAAACGATGTCTCTCAAACAGAGAGTTATCGATACCGGCGAAGAAGAACGCGGTCAGGTCATCGTCCAGAACGGCCATCAGTTGCGCTACTTCGATTTGACCGCGGAGCCCTATCACAATGAGGATGGGTCGATCGCGGGTATCCTTTCCATTGCGGTGGAAGTCACTGAGCAGAAGGAACGCGAAGAGCGTTTACGTAGCGTTTTGCGTGAAATGTCTCACCGGTCCAAAAACACACTTACGATTTTGCTCGGCATCGCGCGACAAACAGCGCAACGGTCAAAGTCTCTAAGCGAATTCTTGGCATCATTCGATGCGCGTCTTCGCGCATTGGTGGGCAGTCAGGACCTCCTCGTGGAGCACGACTGGCGCGCCATTCCCTTGGATGAACTCGTTCGCACACAAATAAAACCCTACCTGGATGGCGCGGAGAGGAGACTCCATCTTGAGGGACCTAGTGTGCGCATAAGAGCAGAACCCGCGCAGAACCTGGGCCTTGCCCTGCACGAACTTGCCCGCAACGCGCAACGATTCGGGGCGCTTTCCGATACCAAGGGGCAAATCAATGTCTTCTGGACACTCGATCCAGCGGATGATCCGAATACGCTCAAAATTACGTGGCAAGAAAAGGATGGACCGGAAGTGTCCCCTCCGACCTCTCCACCCGGTTTCGGGCAGACGATGACTGAGCGGATCCTAGCGCGAGCGCTCGATGGAAATGCTGTCATCAACTATCTACCGGAAGGCGTCGTTTGCAAAATCGATGTGAGCATGGCGCACGTTGAAACATGAGGGAGCCACTGCTCAACCTCTGTGCCGTCTCAAAGTTTCAGGATGTTCTTAGCCTGGAATGAATTTCAGGAATTATTGGATTCAACATAAAAAAAACCGGGCGCATGCGACACGCCCGGCACATTCTTTTCGTCAGACAGCTGGTGGACGTCGCCCACTTATCAGCCCGTATATCAGAGAAATGACGAACAGAACGATAAAAACCCAAAAGACGATTTGCGCGATTTCCACTGATACTGCAGCTACTCCACCAAATCCAAGTGCTGCTGCGACCAGCGCAATCACTAGGAATAGGACGGCCCAACCAAGCATGATCCACTCTCCGTTGTTGCGTAGTCTGTAGATCGGAAACGCGATATCACTACTTCCGTTCCACACACTTTGGCACGCACCACCGGTTAGCGATGGACTAGGACAGGAATTTTTGTGTGCGCCAGAACTTTTTGTGTTTCGCTGCCTAAAAATAACTGGGCTAGTCCGGTGCGGCCATGTGACCCTAACACGAGCAAATCGCAACCATTCTTTTCAGCCGCATCGATGATCGCTTGATAGACTTGATCATTAATGACGTGCATCGTTTCGCACGTCACACCCGCTGCCGCCGCCGCCTCCGTGACCTTCTTCAAATTCTCTTCCGCGAGTTGCTGAATACCTTGCATGTATTCCTCTTCCGGGAATGCCACCATAAGCTCGCCTGGCGCTACGGCCTGCCACGGCCTTGAGACGGTTATGGCCGAGACCTTAGCGCCCAGAAGTTTCGCCAGTTGAAAGCCATCGCGCATCGCGCGCTCGGCCGGCTCCGATCCATCCGTTGCCACCAAAATATGTTTGTACATAGCTGTCTCCTTCTCCACGCCGGCGTCCCGGCGAACATTTCCTCTGCCTTCGACTTGGCGTACACCAATCCGGTCCCAGCGTCGCGACGATCAAATTTTGACGGCGCTCGCCCCCTCCGCAATCAAACTATGCATACGGAGTTTAGATCGTACTCGGAGTCGGATTTTACCAGAGGCTAGTGATCAATCGCCACGGGTATCAAGGCAGACGCAATTTCTGCCTGACGATTTGGCCATATAGAGCATACGGTCGGCACGGTTTATGATGCTTTCGATCGTGTCCTGATCACTTACAAAGGTTGAGACACCAATACTCGCCGTTATCTGTGCACATCCGGAGGCGCAACGGGGCTCTCGCGGCGGTGTTGCTGCCTGTACGCGCGCTCTGATGCGCTCTGCAACGACTGCTGCATTACGCAGGCATGTCGCGGGCAAAAGCAACGCAAACTCTTCCCCACCCCAACGCCCGAAGATGTCGACTTCCCGGATTGTACTGTTGACGGTCGTGACAAAATGTTTGAGCGCCTGATCTCCATAGACGTGACCAAATCGGTCGTTGATGCTCTTGAAACAATCCAGGTCGATCATTGCCAAGGACAGCGGCTCGCCAAAGCGCCTCCAGCGCAAACGTTCCTTCCGAGCTTCCTCCAAGAATGCACGACGATTGCGTGTCCCGGTCAATGGGTCCGTGCTCGCGAGACGCTCAAGGCTCGCCTCAAGCTCTTTCTGTCTGGTGAGGTCGCGGACGAACGCGATGAAACGCACTCCCAATTCATCCTTCGTCTTGAGGATAGAAATCTCGACTGGGAAGGCTTCTCCGCTCGCCCTCAGCGCGTAAAACGTATGATGATGGTCTGAATACAGAAATCTGGATGTGGGAGACGCACTCAGGCGCTCGATCAAGTGTCGACGGTGTCGCCGGTCAGCGCGAGGGATGAGCATATCCAGCGGCTGCCCCACGAGTTCTTCGCGCCTATAACCAAACAATGTTTCGGCCGCCGCGTTGACGTAGCCGATCGTGTGACCCTCATTAGCAACGACGACGGCATCGACACTGCCTTCGACGATCTCATGGAACAGTCGGGGGATGCACCGGGCGGAATAGTCAGCCGCCTGCAATGTAGCCATCGCGTTACCACCATCTGTGTCGGGAACAGTGACGGACGGTAGATGCACCTCGGTTTACAAATTGCTAATTTACGATTACATGTGATCTATATAACATTTTGATTTTTATGTGTTTTGTTTTCAATTTCACGTTGCTGACGTCGCTAGGATTCGCTCATAAGAGTCCCCGTTCGTCAGTGAGAAAAGAGCTCTGTCATAAATGCTGAGGCCTTAAGTCCACTGCCCGTCAGCACGACGACCGTCGTTTCGTCGGGACCGATTTCCCCACGCCGACACAACAAATCAAAGGCGGCCGCGGCCACTGCACTGGTAGGTTCAACATAGAGTCCTTGGGCTGCCAACCCCCGGCACGCCGCGACGATCTGGGCCTCGCTCACGGCGACCGTGTTTCCGCCTGAACGTCGTATCGCTTTAAGTACAGAACCGAGACGCACCGGGTTCTTTATAGACGCGCCCTCAGCGACGGTCGGCGCGAAATGCAACGCATCCATCGCGTGCCTGTCAGCCTGATAGTGTGCATGTATCGGTGCGCAATTTTCTGGCTGAGCTGCGAAAAGTCTCGGCAACGTATGAATTTGGTCCGCTCGCATCAACTCTGTGAACGCTAGGTCGCACCCGAGAACGTTGCTGCCTGCGCCTGTCGGTATGATGATGTTATCTGGCGGATGAAAGCCCAGATCCTCCCAGAGCTCGTAGCCGAGAGTTTTCGTTCCTTGCAAAAAAAAGGGATGCCAGTTGTGACTGGCGTAGAAAACTTCCGAAGACTGGCGGATCGCTTCAGCTTCCGTGGCTTCCCGTGGCCCCTCCACGAGTTGTACTTCAGCTCCGTACGCCTTGATCTGGGCGATCTTGGGGGGTTGGGCATTAGCCGGTGCAAGTATCTTGACGCGCATTCCCGCAGCCGCGCCGTAGGCGGCAATCGCCGCTCCGCCATTTCCCGAGCTATCCTCCAAAATAGCGGCGATGCCTAGCTGCTGCAGGAACGAGACCATCACAGATGCGCCACGGTCCTTGAAGCTCCCGGTCGGGGCGAACCATTCCAGTTTAAAATGGCACTGGCGGCCATTCCATGTACGCTGGATAAGGGGGGTAACACCCTCTCCCAGACAGACGGGGTTTGCGATCGGAATCGGTAAGGCCTTGCGATAGCGCCAAAGACTGCGTTCCGACACGTCGATTTCGGAAGCACGCAAACCGCATAGCTCGATGATCGATAAGGGGTGGCCATCATCCGACCGCCAACGGGGGTCGCCAAGTGCATAGTGGCGTCCCGTGACGGGGTCAGAGTAGCAAGGTTCGCTGCCCACGGCAGTCATGACCTCATTCGCTTTTGAAGCAGGCGGCGCAACCCATCAGATTGCTCGTACGTTATTCAGGACGGTTTTCTTCAACTCAACCGGGGTTACCCGACATTAGGGTATCGTTGTTCCATGCAGAAATTCAACTGCTCGAATTGCGGGCACATCGTTTATTTTCAGAACGTGCATTGTGTGCGGTGCGGTAGCCCGCTTGGTTTTCTCCCCGAGCGGCTGACGATGTCCGCGCTGCAGCCCACGCCAGATAATGAGTTGGAAACGATCGGTGAGCAGCCCCTCAGGGTTCATTATTGCAGCAATTCACAGCATGGCGTGTGTAATTGGCTGATGCGGCGGGGGGACTTAAGCGGTCTATGCCGAGCATGTGACCTCAACAGAACCATTCCCAACCTTTCCGATAACGGTAGCACCGCCGCATGGGCAGCTCTCGAGGATGCCAAGAAGCGGCTTATCTATGCTTTGATGCGGCTCTCCCTTCCCTTCGACGAGGAGATCGATGGCAAACCCGGATTGAAGTTCGATTTTGTCAGCGGGGCGATGACGGGTCATGCAGATGGCTTGATTACCGTCAACCTGGCGGAAGCCGATGCCGTGGAGCGTGAGCGTGCGCGTCAGCTATTTGCTGAACCCTATCGGTCCCTTCTCGGTCACCTCCGGCATGAAAGCGGCCATTACTACTGGACAATTCTTGTCGACCGTACGCCGCACATCGATAAGTTCAGGCGCTTGTTTGGAGATGAACGCATCGACTATGAGTGCGCGCTCTCACAGTATCGTGCGGCAGGTCCGCCGACTGACTGGCAATCCAGCTATGTGTCGGCGTATGCCAGTTCACATCCGTGGGAAGACTGGGCAGAGACCTGGGCGCATTATCTGCACATAATCGACGCTGTCGACACCGCCGAGGCAAATGGCATTACGCTCGCGAACGATCAAGATTCCGCCAATAGGTTTGACAGCTATTCAGCAGAAGCCTTCGATGCTCTCATTGAACGGTGGGTGCCTCTGACACTGGCGCTCAACAGCCTCAGTCGCAGCATGGGGCATCAGGATTTCTATCCTTTCGTCAACCCGTCAGCGGCGCTGGAGAAAATGGCCTTTGTTCACGGCTTGGTGCAAGCTGTGGGAAAAGAGCGGGCCGTCCGCCGGGCAAGCGGCTGGCATGGTGAGCAAAAGGTTCTGCCTAACCTTTCCAATCACTAGCTAGTGGGTACGACGTCAACGGCGACACGTACCCCGTGCTCGCGTCCGCCCAACAGGACGCCACTGATCGGACATACATCATCATAGTCACGGCCATAGGCGATGGTGATGTGCTCCTCGCCTGGCATGATCTTGTTGGTCGGATCCATATCGACCCAACCGCATTCCGGCGCCCAAATCGACACCCATGCATGGGAGGCATCGGCACCCTGCAACCGCTCGCCCCCTTCAGGTGGCTTCGTCAATATGTAACCGCTCACGTAGCGTGCCGGGAGATGCATCGCGCGCAAGCAAGACAGCATAAGATGCGAGAAATCCTGACAAACACCGCGGCGGTTCCGCAGGACTTCACTGAGCGGCGTAGAGAGATCCGTGGCGGTCGCGTCGAACTTGAAGTCTTGAAAAATGCGTTGCGCAAGATCCCAGGCTGCCGCGATGGCTGGCCGCCGCTCCGGAAACGACGGGCGCGCATAAGTCAGAATCGCCGGTATTGGCTGCGTCAGCCGCGACGGTGACAAGTACTGGATCACATCAAGGTCCAAGTCGCCGTTCCCTGTCGTCACGCGTTGCTGCACATCTTCCCACGCGCAAGTCGCTTCTGGATCAACGGGCTCTGGAGGTTCTGCGACGATCGTAGAACGGGCATGGACGACGAATTCGGAATGCGCCCCGTCGATGCTAAGGATCGAGACAGGATTGCCGAAGTAATCAATCCTATCGATGCGGGTCGTCGGCGCCGGCTCGATCATCAGACTGTGACGCTCGACAGTCTGACGGGCGATAGGGCGGGGCGTCAGGTGCACGCAATGGCTGGAGTGGGAGACCATTGCTGAATAATTGTAGACAGTCTTGTGACTGACGTCGAACTTCATTGAGTGGGCTCTAACCGTGTGAACACACGACTTGGACGCTCGTCGCTCGGATTAAAATAACTACGCATTATGGCATCGGACAATCGCGGAAGCTTGTCCATTTGTTCGGTTAGAACATCCCGGAGCTGGCTATCGCCACTCTTGTCGGCCAGCAATTCGGCCTGCGCGAGCTGGACCGAAGTCCGCAGCCCCAGCACCAGACGCCGCTCCTCCGAAAGGGTATTTCCGAGCCGCCCCTTGGGCAGGTGCTCGAGATGGTTTGAAATAGCAGCGAGCTGGAACGCTATGCTCCGCGGATTTGCTTCGTCGAGGCACAATAAATCTAGCACAAGATGCAGCATTGGCTCGAGACGATAACGGGAGCGATACGTCATAAAGCTATCGCCCAGTTCAAGCAAAAGAACCAATTCCGCGGAGGAATGTTCTTCGCTTTTCACGATCAGGGCATCGATCGCTTCTGAGAGATTGTAAGCGCGCTCCAGCCGCCTTCCCATATCGAGGAAAGCCCAACCGAAGTTGCGTGTCATGTTCTCGTGGACCAGGCCATTAAACGCGGCAATGGAGGTCAGCCCATCTTCAAGCCATTCCAGCGCGTCGATACGTGCGACGCCACGCAAATCCGCTGCGCGAAGCCGTCTGAGCGTGCGCCATGCTTCGAGTGATAGCCGATCCCGAATATGTCCGAGTGTCCGATGAAGTGCCTCGACGGTTTGGATGAGGCCGCAGACGTGGGTGTCATTGCAGAGCAGCTGGCCGATCATCCAGTTCAACGCATCGACGTCGGATACTTCAGGCCCCGGCAGGTCCACGTCGCTGTCGCGCGCAATCAAACTGGACAAACAGCGCCGTGCCGCTCGCGGTCCGTCAGGCGAAGCCCCCACATCCTGATCAAGCCGCTCCAGAGCACTCCGCAGCGCTCGCATAATCCAATCCGTCCGTTCGGCGTAACGTCCCAGCCAAAATAGGTTGTCGGCGACGCGGCTTTGCAGCGCGCGCTGCGACCGATCTACGGTGGCTGTTTCTATTGCCGGACGCCACAAGCTCGTGTGCGGGCGGCTACGGGTATCGGAACTGATCCAGACGTCTCGGGTCAATGCAGAGGGGGCGCTCAGCGCGACGGATTGGGTCTCCACGGTCATCGCAATGCCACCGGGCATCACCCGATACCCGTCCTCAGTCGCGCTGACGAATATGCGAACGGCGTACGGCACGGGATGCAGACCGTTCTCTCCCAGCGAGGGTGTCGTTGCGAACCCTACGGGTGCTTCCGCGACCATGGACTGACCGAACAGTTCAACCTCTGTGCGGAGCGACTCGGTCGTCCCGGAATCGAGTGCGGAAAGAATGCGGCCCGCTGTTGCACGGCCCGGTCGTCCTGTTCCTTCGTGCGCGGCGCGGAAAATCCATTTGTCCGGATTCCGCAGCACTTGCTCGCGGGCCTCCGCATCACCCAGCCAATAACGCGGCGCATCTCCTAACGTCAGGGGTTCGCCGAGCAGTTCCTGGCACAGTCTCGGAAGGTAACCGCTCAAACCACGGTTTTCGACGATCGCTGATCCCAGAGCGTTGACGATCAAATCCGGGTTGTATTGGGCAGCTTGAACCAACCCTACCGGGCCGCCGAAATCGCTGGGGTTCAATTCGAGCGGATCAGACGAGGCCGCCTCGGTGCAGCGCACCACTTGATCGATGGCCTTCAATCCCTCAAGCGTCTTCAAGTACAGACGCTCGTTCACCACGCTGAGGTCGCCTCCCTCAACAAGGAGGCACCCAAGATATCGAGCGATGTAGGCGTGCGAGAAATAATCGCTATTCGTCGGCCCTGACGTCAGCAGTGCAATGCGGGGATCAGGTCTTTCCGACCGTGCGAAGAGGCTGGCCTGCATGTCGCTGAAAAACGACGACAGGCGCATGATATTTGCGGTTTTAGACAGGTCGCCAGCGACCTGGGTCAGCACAACGCGATTGGCTAGTGCGAAGCCGATGCCGGCCATCGTTTCGGCATGGCTATCTATGATCCGCCACATGCCGTCCGCGCCGCGTGCGATATCCGCTGCGTAAAATTGAAGGGGGGAGCCTGTCGGTTTTATACCAACGCAAGGGCGCAGAAACGCCGGGTCGGAGAATACGAGAGATGGCGGCAAAAGGTTGCGCCGCATGAGGTTTTGTTCGCCGTAGACGTCCTTGAGGATCTCGTCCATCAGGCGCGCGCGCTGGATCATCGCCGCTTCAAGCCAACGCCACTCAGCGGGAGAAATGATCAGCGGAATGAGATCCAGATGCCAGGGTTGTTCGGTGTTGCTCGGGTCAGCGTAGATATCATTCGCTATGCCGAGTTCGCGAACGCGATGGTTAAGACGGTCAGAGCGCTGATGCCGCTCGTGATCACCGAGACCTTCAAGAGCTTCTAGCACATCAGCCCAATGAGCCCGGAGCCGGCCGTGCTCATCGAGCAGTTCATCACGAACGCCTGCGATGGGCCGGTAACCGGCTAACAAGCTCCCACTAGGGGGCAAGGCTTGCTGTGCACTCATCGTCATCTATTCGGTGCTCCAGGTCACCGCAGGTACTCATGGTCACGTAGGGAATACATTGCGCGTCCTTTTGAGTTCGCGCCATGTCTTTCAAGAAACGTGCTTTCGGCTGGCTTCTACTTACCGACGACTCGCCCCAAGCTGTCCGATTATAGGAGGCTGCTTTGCCAATCAACGTGACCAAATGAATACACTTGGCCTATGTTTCGGCAGATTCGGCGTAGATTTATGCTCATACGGGTCGAATTAGCGCACAAGACGCAGGTCCAGGGTGACCGGATAGTCCGGATTTCTGGGAGGATTGATCGGCGTGGTGGCTCCTGCCGTGTGGCCATTCCCCTCGAATCTGGCCAACCGCCGTCCCTCCGCCTCAAACGCATTGACCGGAAAGTTTTCGAAATTGCGGCCGCCTGGATGCGACACATGATAGCGACATCCGGCTACGGCACGGCCGCTCCAGGTGTCGTAGATGTCGATGGTCAAGGGCACGTGTGGTCCAATCGTGGGATGGAGGCATGAGGGTGGCTGCCACGCCCGGTAACGTATCCCTGCGACCGCTTCGCCCGCACCACCCGTTTTGGTAAGGGGGAGCTTCACCCCATTGCAGGTGATTTCAAAGCGGTTGTCCGACTGCCCTGTGACCTTGATCTGGACACGCTCAAGCGAGGAGTCGACGTAACGCGCGGTGCCGCCGACAGCACCTTCCTCTCCCATAACGTGCCAGGGTTCGAGCGCCTGGCGTAACTCAACCGTCAATCCGTGGGTCGCAACCTGGCCATAGCGCGGGAAACGGAACTCAAAGTGGGGCTCGAACCAGGATAGCTCGATGGGAAGGCCCGCGGCTCGCAAATCAGCCACAACATCCGCAAAATCCGACCACACGAAGTGAGGCAGCATGAAACGATCATGGAGTGACGTGCCCCAACGGACGAGAGGCCGACGATAAGGCGTTTCCCAGAACCACGCGATGAGCGCCCGCAGAAGTAGTTGTTGCGCCAAGCTCATGCGCGGGTGCGGCGGCATTTCAAACGATCGAAATTCCACGAGGCCCAGGCGACCGGTCGGGCCATCGGGCGAATACAGCTTATCGATGCAGATTTCGGCACGATGGGTGTTGCCCGTCACATCGATGAGCAGGTTTCTAAAGATACGGTCGACGAGCCAGGGTGGCAGGTGCCCCTCCCCGGGGCCCGGCACCTGGGCAAGCGCGATTTCCAGCTCGTACAGACTTTCGTGCCGCGCTTCATCAACACGCGGAGCCTGGGAGGTGGGGCCGATGAACATCCCGGAGAATAGATAGGACAGTGAGGGATGGTTCTGCCAATAGGCGACAAGGCTCGCCAACAGATCCGGCCGGCGCAAGAATGGACTGTCGGCCGGCGTCAGCCCACCCAACACGATGTGATTGCCGCCCCCCGTACCCGTATGCCGGCCGTCGAGCATGAACTTCTCTGTACCGAGCCAGCACTGATGTGCATCTTCATATAGCCCCTCCGTCACTTTGAGAGCCTCCGCCCAGGAACTCACCGGCTGCGTGTTGACCTCAATGACGCCGGGGTCCGGCGTGACCTTGATTTCGTTCAATCGGCTATCGTGAGGTGGGGAATACCCCTCGATGTGGACCTTTACTCCCGTTTTTCCAGCCGCTCCCTCAATCGCACCTGCGAGGGCCGCATAGTCTTCAGCGTCCTCAAGCGGAGGCATGAATACACATACGCGGCCATCTCGCGGCTCGACGGCAAGGGCCGTGCGCACGGCCCCATAAATTTCATCCTTCTCCGGTGCTGTCACGGGCTGTTGCGCCGTAAGCGTCACTGTGCGTCGACGCTGCAAAAGCACTTGCCGTTGCGGCAGCGGCTCGCGGGGCACTTGCGGATCGCGAGGGATGACTTGTGGGTAGTCGACGGGGGCTGCGTAGTTCAGCGAGGCTAAAGGCAACCGGAATCCGATCGGGGAGTCGCCCGGCGTGAGGAAAAGTTTGTCCCGCCGTAGCGCCCAGCGTTCGGTGACCCAACGCCGGCCGCGGTCGTGCGTCTGCCACACCTGAATAGGTAAAACATAGCCCACCGGAGCTCCTAGCCCGCGCTCAAATACCCGGATAAGACGGGCGCGGTCGGCTTCATTTTCGAGCTTGTTGTCTTCCGGTGTCAGGTTGATCGGTAACTTCTGCTCAATGAGCATGAAGTGAGCGACATCCTCGTATGCGGGAATCCCGCTATCGTCGGGCAAGCCCAGTTCATCGCACAACGCTTTCGTGAATTTTTCTGCGTCCAGCTTTGTGGGTGGTGGCCCCTCTTGCGCCTCGGGAGCTATGAGCGCGTCATCGGTCCAAAGCGGTTCCTGATCAGCGCGCCAATAAATCGAGAAGGACCAACGCGGAAGCTCTTCACCAGGATACCATTTGCCCTGACCGTAGTGCAGCAGGCCGCCCGGCGCGAAGCGGTCGCGCAGACGACGCACAAGATCCTCTGCGTACCGCCGTTTGGTCGGTCCGACTGCCGCCGTATTCCATTCGGCGCCATCCATGTCGTCGACAGCGACGAATGTCGGTTCACCGCCCATCGACAAGCGCACGTCGCCTTTGCTCAACTGCACATCGACGGCGCGACCTGCATTCACGATGTCTTGCCACTGAGCATCGTCGTATGGCTTTGTCACGCGCGGCGTTTCGCGCACGCGTGTTACGGCCATTTCGAAGTCGAACTCGACTTCGGCTTTTTCATGCGCGCCTGTAATGGGCGCCGCGCTCACGGGATGCGGTGTCGCGGCTAGCGGAATATGGCCTTCTCCGGCTAAGAGGCCGGACGTCGGGTCGAGGCCGATCCACCCAGCGCCCGGAACGTAAACTTCGGCCCAGGCATGCAGATCCGTGAAATCCGTTTCGGCCCCGGATGGCCCCTCGAGGGCTTTCACATCCGGCTTCAGCTGGATCAGGTAGCCAGAGACGAAGCGCGCCGCCAATCCGAGATTTCTCAGGATCTGAACAAGCAGCCAGGCGCTATCCCGGCACGAGCCGGAGGCGTTGGTCAGCGTTGTCTCCGGCGTCTGGACGCCTGGCTCCATCCGGATCAGATACCGCACGGCGGATTGCAGTTGGCGGTTCAGGTCGCAGACAAAATCGATCGTCGTTTTCGCAGAACGATCGATGGTCGCAAGGTAAGCCTTCAGCTCGGGGCCTATCTCTTCCGGCAACAGGTAGGGCTGAAGTTCCCTTTGCAGAGCCGGATCGTAGGCAAATGGCCATTCCGCCGCGCTCTCTTCGATGAAGAAGTCGAACGGATTGATGACGGCCATATCGGCGATCAGATCAACCGTTACCGAGAACTCATCCGTCGGTTCCGGCAACACGACCCGGGCCAGGAAATTACCGAACGGATCCTGTTGCCAATTGAGCCAATGCGACTTCGGGGACAATGTGAGCGAGTAGCTCAAAATCGGTGTTCGACAATGTGGGGCAGGACGCAGACGGATAATCTGCGGGCCCATGTTGATTGTCCGGTCGTAGCGATATGTGGTCCGGTGAGTCAGTGCGACATGAAGCATGGAGACCGATGATGAGGTTGCAGCAACGAAGACATTTCGGTCGGGGGAGCGTGCTTAGGAGGGCGCCGAGCCTTGGCTCTGACTTTGGCTCTGACTTTGGCTCTGACTTTGGCTCTGCGTCACATTTCCGATCACAGGCATTCCCGGCTCTGGTGTCTGGACGATTGGTTGATGCGGTGCGTATCCGAAGAACGTCGCCCCCAATTCATCGGCAATTGCGTTGAGGCGCCGCTGAAGGCCGTCGTTGAAGACATGCAGGTTCCCGACCAGATCGGCATGCTGCTGAGCCACCTGCAGGTATGCCGTCAATTCATCGAGATGATGCAACGCACGTCCTGTCCTCGCCAATCGACACCGCATACGTAGTTCGTGCAGCAGGCGTTCCATCTGATGGGTGCAGAAGGAAACGGAGCGCGGATGGCTTGGGTTGAGAAGTAAGAAGACAGCGATGCGATCCGGGTCGACGCGGCAGGCTTCGATCCGCTGGAATGCCTGATACGCGGACGCCGAGCGCAAAACCAATGCCCAAAATGTCGTGTCGGCGATGCGGTCTTGCGGAGACTCTTCGGCAGCGAGCTGTGCGAACTTCACATCGAGCAGCCGGCTCGTCTGGTCGGCACGTTCAAGAAATTGGCCCAGGCCGTAGAAGCGCCAGCCTTCATCGCGATAAAGCGTGCTGTCGGCGATACCAAACTGAGCCTGGCAACCGCTCTTGATCATGCCACACGTGCGCGAGAGGTGTACGATGTCGATTTCCGCTTCGCCTGTCAGCATGATGCGATTGTAGAACTCGTTGAGCTGCGACCACATCTCTGTCGGCAGATAGGCCCGGAGTGCGCGCGCGTTCTCCCGCGCCGCCTTTATAGCCGACAAAATCGAACCTGGATGGTCCAGGTCTCGGATGTAAAAATGCAGGACGTTACGCTGAGATGCGTCGGTGTATTTTTCCTCGAACTCCTCGTCATCTGCGTAGAGCTGCACGAGCCACTTCCACGACGTCTCGGACTCGCGCCCTCGATCGTAGGCCGCATGCGTTTCAATAATTCGGGCGAGACTGTCAGCCCGCTCCATATAACGGGCCATCCAGAACAAGTGCTCGGCGTAGCGCGCCAGCAGACTCACTTACACGCCTCCTTCAACACCCACGTATCCTTCGTGCCGCCGCCTTGCGATGAATTGACGATGATTGACCCTTCCTTCAACGCCACTCGGGTCAGGCCGCCGGGAAGCACCCAGGTGTCACGTCCCGTAATCGCATAGGGCCGCAGATCGACATGTCGTGGGCGCAAACCGTGTTCGGTCAGGGTGGGGCAGACGGAGAGGTCTATCATTGGTTGCGCGATGAAGTTCGCCGGATCGCGCAGGATGCCCTCGCGGGCCTCGTCGAGCTCGGCTCGTGTCGCCTTCGGACCAACGACGATACCGTAGCCTCCCGATTCACCGACCGGCTTAACCACCAGCTTGTCCAAGTTGGCGAGCGTATAGGATAGCCCTTCCTTCTCCGCGCAGATGTGTGTCTCAACGTTCCCGAGGATCGGCTCTTCGTTGAGGTAGTACTGGATAATGCGCGGCACATAAGCATAAACCGCCTTGTCGTCCGCAACGCCAGTTCCGACGGCATTGGCGAGCGTGACATTACCACGGCGCGCCGCGCGCATGAGCCCCGCGGCCCCAAGCATGCTCTCGGGATTGAATGCCTCTGGATCGAGGAAATCGTCATTTAGACGACGATAGATGACATGGACCGGCTCTAATCCGGCAACGGTTTTCATAAAGACGCGATCGTTCTCGACGATCAGGTCACGGCCCTCGATGAGCGGGACGCCCATTTCGCGCGCGAGGAAGATGTGTTCGAAGTACGCCGAGTTGTAGACTCCCGGCGACAGAAGAACGACCGTGGGATCAGTCACGCCCTCTGGCGCGACTTCCGCCAGCTTGTGATGGAGGCGTTCGCCATAGTCGGAGACCGAACGCACCTTCAACCCCTGCATGAGATCGGGGAAGGCCCGCTGCATCAAGTGGCGGTTTTCTACGACGTATGAGACGCCAGAAGGCGCGCGGCCATTGTCCTCAAGGACCAGAAACTCTCCATTGGCGTCACGAATAATATCTGTGCCGTTAATGTGGATGTAAGTGCCGCATGGCGGATCGAGGCCAATCATTTCTTCGCGGTAATTGGCATTCTTCAAAACGAGATTGGCTGGAATGACGCCATCTCGAAGGATTTTCCGTTCGTGGTAGACGTCCCATAAAAAGAGATTCAGCGCTTTCACCCGCTGCTGAATTCCCTTTTCCAACAGGTCCCACTCATTGGCCGGAATGATACGGGGGATCACGTCGAAGGGAAGAATACGGTCTATCGCCGTGCGCTCGGTATAGACGGTGAATGTAATACCTAAATTGAAGAGTTCATTAGCCGCTTCAGCGGCTCGCGTTTGCAACGCGTCGAGGCCGAGAGACTGAAGACGCTGCCAGATGCCTATGGCGCTGCTTCCGGGTTCCAGTTTCGTGCCGAGGAGTTCGCAATAGTGACCCCTTGGATCATAATTATCGAAGGGTGCTGGCTGGGTCGGATCCGTCAAGGCTGCAATTGTTGCCATCGATTGCTCTGTAGCTTGAGCCTGTGGAGAGCATTAGCTGTCTTATTGCTAAGCAATCGCAGTATCACCCAGGCAATCGTTAGCCGCAACGATAGTCTTTTGGGCGATGTGCTGAATATATAAGCAGACAACGCGCCAATAACGCATCGTGTTCCCGATTATCGTAGCAAAACTAAAATCTATCTCGACGGGCTGAGAGATCATCTCCCGCAGGTAAAAAATTGTAACAGCGAAATAACACGCATTATCCCGGCTTTTGCGTCGATCAAGCTGTATTGGGTTTGCCGTCAAAACGGACACCGCAGCGCTGCGCCCACATAAGCCCCTCTTTGGTGGCGGCGCGCGGACGATATTCGCAACCGACCCATCCGCGAAAATCACTAGCATCCAACAGATTAAAAATCGCCGCGTAGTCGAGATCGCCAGCATCGGGCTCGCCACGATCGGGAGGGCCGGCGACCTGATAGTGGCGCGCGAGATAACCGAATTCCGTAATGGCGTTTTCCACGCCGCCCTGCTCGATGTGCCGATGATAAAGGTCGAATTGCAGGCCGATGTTGGACACGCCGACAGCTTCAATCGTTGTGCGCGCATCCTCTGTCCGGTTGAGCAGGTAGCCCGGCATATCGCGGGAGTTGATCGGCTCAATCAGGATGTCGATCCCGTGGGATGCCGCCATGCGCGCAGCGCGTGAGAGGTTCGCGTAATAGGTTTCAAAATTTGCTCCGTGCTCGGCTAATCCCGCCATGGCGTGGAGGCGCAGACAGCCAAGTTCGTCAGCATAGCGCAAGGCCTGAGCCACGCGCTCCTCAAAGTCGGCTTCACGACCCGGGATGCCTGCGAGCCCGCGTTCCCCTGCAGCCCAGTCGCCGGGCCAAATATTGAAGAGGACCAAGGTGAGGTCATTGGCCTTAAGTGCCGCGGAAATCTCGCTCGCGGGCCAATCGTAAGGGAACAGGATCTCGACCCCTTCAAAACCAGCCTCAGCAGCAGCCGCAAAGCGGTCCAGGAATGGCAGCTCTGTGAACAGAAAACTTAAATTGGCGGCAAAGCGAGGCATGATCGTTCTATTCCGTTATTGTTGAGGATTAGGCAGACAGAACTCATGCCGCCGCCTTTATGGACTTCAACTCAGATCGGGCTTGGAACGGCGCAGTCGCTTGACATCACTACGCTGCGTTTTGGCCCGTAGACGTCGCTCTTTAGAGGCCCGCGTCGGTTTGGTTGCGATGCGGCGCTTGGGTTCGATGAGAGACTCGCGGATCAGGTCAGCCAGTCTCTCGCGCGCGTCAGCCCGGTTGCGCTCCTGCGTGCGGAAACGGTCGGCCTTGATGATGATCACATCATCATCTGTCAAACGCGCACCAGCTAAACGCCGAAGACGCGAGCGTGCCCGATCGGGCATTTGCTCACACCGAGCCAGATCAAACCGTAATTCTACGGCAGTCGAAACTTTGTTGACGTTCTGCCCACCGGGACCCGACGCACGAATGAAGCGTTCTTCCAGAACGCTGTCGTCAATCGTTAGAGCGTGCGTGATGCGCAGCATCAATGGCTATCCTTCGAGAGATGCCCCGGCCCCATGGCCTCACTCAGCGGGATTCCAGCTTCCAGTAATCCCCACGGAAATACAAAAGCGGTTCGGCCTCGGCGCGAAACGTTCCGGCGATAACGCGACCGATGAATATCGAATGCGTCGTGAACCCGTGGCTTTCCAGAACCTCACAATCAAGGCTGGCCAAGGCACGTTCCAGAACGGGTGCTCCTGTTTTCAGCGTCTGCCAAGCGAGACCGGTGAACCGTGCTTCACCGCTGAGACCTCTCTTGCCGGAAAACCGCTGGGCAATCTCCTCCTGGTCGTTCGCCAGCAGGTTGATGCTGAAGACGCCAGCCGTCGCGATCACATCGTGTGCGCTCGCGTTGCGGCCGATGCAAGCGAGCAGCGTTGGCGGATTATCCGACAGCGACGATACAGCGGTCGCGGTGAGGCCCGCTCGTGCACCCACCTCGCCAGCAGCGATAACCGTCACGGCTCCCGCCTGATGGCGCATCAGAGCTCGATAGCTCGCACCATCCATGGCATGTGCCACAGGCGTAGGCTTTTCAAATCGCGACACGCCGATCCTTCCTCTATCCTTCGTCTGTAAGACCCCGCAGCAACCGGGTGAGAGCCTCTGATCTATCACTTAGCAAACTGCTCGTTGCACTGCACCTTTCGGCTGCGTCGTGGGACAGATGGTATCTCAGAGCCATTGGGGCCAGCGCTTTAGATCCTTCGCAATTTCCTGAGCTGCATTGCGACCTGGCAACCCTGTGACGCCCCCCCCAGGGTGGGCTCCCGAACCGCAGAGATATAATCCGGGCAGTCCGAGCCGGTAGTTGGCATTTCCCAAAACTGGCCGGGTGGAGAAGAGCTGATCCAAGCCCAGTTGGCCATGGAATATATCACCATCGACGAGGCCCAGGAGGTTTTCAAGATCGAGCGGTGAGAGCACTTGGCGCGCGATGACTGCTTCGCGGAAATTAGGCGCGTAACGTGTCACCGTATCGATGACGACGTCGGCGAATGCTTCGCGTTCAGCCGGGTCGGCCCAGCTTCTATCGCCTGGCAAGTGCGGCGCGACATGCTGGATAAAGAGGCTCGCAACATGTTGGCCGGATGGCGCCAGCGTATCGTCCAGTGTCGAAGGGATCAGCATTTCGATGATCGGCGCCCGAGACCAGCCCTCCAGGCGCGCATCGATATAGGCTCGTTCCATGTAGTCCATAGAAGGCGCGATGATGATGCCTGCGCCATGGTGCGGCTGCATGGCCTTGCCGGGACGGCTGGTAAAATCGGGCAGCTCCGACAACGCCACGTTCATGCGAAACGTGCCTGAGCCGGACTTGATCGCCAGCATGCGCCGCCGCAGTTCCGGATCAATCGCGGTGTCAGGGACGAGATCGCGGAACAACAACTTCGGCGGTACGTTGGCGGCAACAACTTTGGCTTTAATACGCTCTCCCGAGGTCAGTTCGACGCCGGTTGCTCGGCCGTTCCCGACGATTACTTTCGCCACCGGGGCATCTATTCGGATTTCAGCTCCAGCGGCGCGCGCGGATGCAGCCATTGCCTGAGTGATCGCCCCCATACCGCCAACGGCATGCCCCCACACTCCGGCCTTGCCGTTTACCTCGCCGAAGCAATGGTGGAGGAGAACGTACGCCGTACCCGGCGTCGATGGTGCTGCGTAAGCGCCCACAATCCCGTCGAAGGCAAAGGCCGCCTTGACGACATCGTTTTCAAACCAGCCGTTCAGGAAGTCGGCCGCGCTCTTCGTGAACAAATCAACCAGCAGGCGTTTGTCGTTCAAGTCGAGCCCGATAAGACGGCGGCCCAGCCCTGCCCCTTTGATCAGTTCGATAATGCCACCACCGGCATTGGGTGGCGTTCGCAATGCTAGATCTCGCACGACATCGGCCGCGCGGTCGAGCGCCGCTTCATATACGGGGAGCCGCTCGGCATCCGCCGCCGAGAATTCGGCGATCGCGCGCTGGCGCGCCGCTGTGCCGAACGGCATGACCAGGGCCCTTCGTTCGTCCACGGGCCAGAAATTCGCGACGGGCCGTTCGACAATGCGCAGGCCGTGCGCATGAAGGTTGAGATCCGCGATGACGCGCGGGTTGAGCAAGCTGACCGTGTACGAGGCCACCGAATTGCGGAAACCGGGGTGAAATTCTTCGGTAACAGCAGCACCGCCCACGCATTTGCGGCGTTCTAAGGCTACGACGCGCAATCCTGCTTTGGCGAGGTATGCGGCGGCGGTCAATCCGTTGTGCCCAGCGCCGATAATGACGACATCGTAGGCGCTATCGCGTTTTGACATATCCCGTCCCTAAAGAGGAGGCCTTTCCATAAGCGAACTCACGCCCACTAAATTTCGCGCCGCATCAATCGGAACTCTTAGGACGTAAACGGCGTTATCTGGTCCAATTTGTCACCAGAATGGGTGATTTTATTATCGCTGCGTTAACAACCTGATTGCACGTTGCAGGCCCATACAATTTTGTAAGGGCTCATCTGTTGCGAGGAAGCGGCCATGGGGCGATCCGCCGGTGTTGTACTCGATAACCGTTCCGGCAAAACGGCGAGAGTCGATAACCTGCTTCTGCGCCGGGCCAATCCCACGCTTGGGCTCTTTTTAGTTTGCCTTATCCCTGCAAAGTTCTGGACCGCCGCCTACTTGTTCGTGGCCCATCTGCACGACATTTATTTAAGCTTATCGGTGGTGTTGGCCGTAGGCGCAGGCATCGCAGGGTTCCTGGCGCTTGTCCTCAGCGGACTATGGCGGATGCGGCCTTGTACCGTTGAAGGTCCTTAATCATCAGCCCCACGTGCAACGGATACGTTGGCAGGTTCGCTTCTGCCCCCCGACCTGACAGTTGGCCGGAACGAACTTGCACACCCTGCAGGAATACGAGGATATGCAGCCCCGAAAGGAGCCACCCTTCTTGTAGTTGCACTTGAGGATCGTTTGACAATCCCTGCCGGGATTGATCGCTCCGCCCGGCCCCTCCTGGGCCAGAGCGGAAACGCCCGAAAAACTGAGCGCTACGACTGCTGCAATGATTAATCCGGCTCTCTGCATCGCCTTAGCTCACCTAGATTGCCGCCAATATGCGGACAGTCTCAGCGAGAACGCAGCGCTAGACAATCAGTTGCGTATTTCTTGGTAGACGGACGAACAAGCGACGTGCCGCCATAGCCAAAGTGGGTTGGGTCTCACTCCGCGGCGAGCTGCTTCGAAGGCTGGACCAACTCCATGTAATCTTTCAACAAAGTCTCCGAGATGGTACCAGGTGTGTACTTATATTCACCGATTTCAGAGACTGGCGTCACTTCTGCTGCCGTGCCCGTAATGAAGCATTCGGAGAAAGAACCGAGCTCTTCCGGCTGAATATGGCGTTCGATCACCTCATACCCGCGCTTCTTGGCGAGGCCGATAACGGTGCGACGCGTAATGCCGTCCAGGAAGCAATCCGGCGTCGGCGTGTGGATCACGCCATCCTTAATGAAGAACACGTTTGCTCCGGTGCACTCGGCGACGTAACCACGATAATCGAACATCAGAGCGTCGGCGTAGCCTGCGCGCTCGGCGCGGTGTTTCTCGATGGTGCAGATCATATAAAGACCCGCCGCTTTAGCCTTGCACGGGGCCGTCGCAGGGTCAGGACGGCGGTATTTCGCGAGGGTTAGCCGCAAGCCTTTGAGCCGCTGCTCCATCGGGAAATAAGAGCCCCAATCCCAAGCGGCTACGGCTAGGTTAATGCTATTGTGTTGAGCGGAAACGCCCATCTGCTCGCTGCCACGCCATGCAATGGGGCGCAGATAGGCTTCAACGAGATTGTTTGCCTTCATCACCTGACGGCAAGCTTCGTCGATCTCAGCAACAGAGTATGGAATTTCAAAATCGATAATGCGGGCACCTTCGACCAAACGCTCAGAGTGCTGCGTCAATTCAAAGATCTCGCCACCGTAAGCGCGGATACCTTCAAAGACGGCGCTCCCGTAGTGCAGCGCATGGGTGAGGACGTGAAGCTTGGCGTCGCGCCAGTTGATCAGCTCGCCGTTGAACCAAATAAAGCCATCACGATCATGGAATGGGACCAGAGCAGCCATTTTGAGGTTTCCTCGAAGGTGTCTTGAATGCGACCACAACGCAACGAACACTGGTGCCGCTCATCGGCGCAAGGGCCTTGGGCATCAAACAGCAAGTTGCGTTCGCCATTCTGGCGCTTGGGATGGGCTTATTTCAAGGGTGTTCACCCCCTGAATCGGTCTCATAATTCCGCGCTAAATGGACTTGCCAGAGGTATCAATTGGACGCAAATATGTCAACATGACTGACATAAATGATCCGGGCCCCGTCGAGGCATCCAGTCTCCCGGCCGATCAACTACAAGAGAACCCTGGCATGGACGATGCTGACGCGCTGCAGCGCGAACGTCTCATCGCCTGTATCGAGTTGTTATTTTTCGCTTATCGTGACTTCACGGGCGATCCCGATGTCGTGCTCGAACGCTATGGTTTCGGCCGCGCGCATCACCGCGTCCTCCATTTCGTTCACCGCAATCCGGGCTTGCGTGTCGCCGATCTCCTCGACATTCTGAAGATCACAAAGCAGAGCCTAGGACGGGTTCTGAAACAGCTGATTGATGAGGAGTTCATTGCACAGAGGGCCGGAAAGTCCGACCGGCGCCAGCGTCTGCTCTTTACAACGGCGAAGGGTGCGAAGCTGGTGGATCGGCTTACCGAACTGCAATTGGTCCGCATCCGTTCTGCGCTCGATCTGGCGGGTCCAGGCGCAGATGAGGCTGCCCGGCGTTTTCTTTTTGCCATGATTAGGCACGAAGACCGGGCCAAGGTGGAAGCTTTGATCCGGTCGCACACTGGATCAAAGGCCATTAAGTCTACGTAAGCGGGGCCGACAGATCGGAGCTCCCATGGGGAACCCAATGAGACCAATCGGTGACGAGACGTTGCCGGACGATGCGCCGCATGTGTTGGTTATCGACGATGATCAGCGCATTCGGGATCTTTTGGCGCGCTACCTTTACGAGAATGGCTTCCGCGTCACGACGTCCAAAGACGCCGAAGCGGCGAAAGCCGCCATGCGTGGCCTATCCTTCGACCTGGTCCTTGTTGACTGGATGATGCCGGGCCAAAGCGGGCTTGACCTTGCCCGTGAATTAAAGGCGACGAAGGACATTCCGATTTGCATGCTCACGGCCCAGTCCGATCCCGACCACCGGATTACAGGACTAGAGGCCGGCGTCGACGATTACATCCCCAAACCCTTCGAACCGCGTGAGTTGCTGCTACGTCTGCGCAACATCATTCGCCGCGGGCATGCTCCCGGCGTGCCGGGGGATGAAGTCCGGATGGGGGCGTATGTGTTCCACGTTGGACGTGGAGAACTCAAACGCGACGATGAGAGCATCAAGATCACCGAGCGCGAACGCGAGTTGCTGAGACAGTTTGCGAGCCGTCCGGGTGTTCCTATCCCCCGACACGAGCTATCGAACGACGACTCGACGGGCAACGAGCGGGCTATCGACGTGCAGATCAACCGTCTGCGAAGAAAGATTGAAAACGACCCCTCCAACCCAGTCTATTTGCAGACGGTACGCGGCAAGGGGTATATCCTCTACACCGACTAACACTTGACGCGCACTCATCCGAATTTGCAACGTCGACCGGCGGCACTCCGGAGACGAAATTTGTGTCATGGTGCCCACCGCGCCTGAACTTTTTTGAAGGGCCCCGCGTAACGCTTGGAAGAAAGGGGGGAGTTATCGCATGACGTTCCTCCGCACAGCTTCCGGAGCTCCACCTCGTATTAGATGGAACCGCTTCCTGATTAGCATCACGGCGTGGTTCCGGTCGCTGCGGGAGCTTGGCGCGCGCCGGCTTTCGGATGTCGTGCCGAAGGGGCTTTATGCCCGCGCCCTCATTATCATCATCGCGCCTATCGTCGTGCTCGAGGGTGTCGTCGCCTTCGTCTTTATGGAACGTCACTGGCAAGCCGTGACGCGGCGCCTTTCCGAAGCGACCGCGCGTGACGTGGCGGCCCTCATAGAGATCTACGACAATTATCCTTTCAAGGATGGGCACGGACGTCTCGTCGAAATGGCGCGGGACCGGCTCAACCTATCCATGCAGATTCTACCCGCAGGCGATCTGCCGGCCGCCCGTCCTAAGCCGTTCTTCGATCTGCTAGATCGAGCGCTTTCGCGCGAGATTAGCCGGCAAATCGATCGGCCGTACTGGATCGACACCGTTGGCAATTCTCGGCTCGTCGAAATCCGGGTCAAGCATGACAATGCCGTGCTGCGGTTCGTGGCCACGCGAAAACAAACCTACGCTTCGAACTCGGAGATATTCCTGCTGTGGATGGTGGGTTCGTCGGTGATCCTCTTGACGGTCGCCATCATGTTTCTGCGCAATCAGATACGTCCCATCGTGAAACTCGCGGAAGCCGCCGATGCGTTCGGCAAGGGGCGTCCCGCACCAGCGGACTTCCGGCCGCGCGGCGCGCGTGAGGTACGCCAAGCTGCTCTGGCGTTCATGGAAATGCGCGAACGCATCATGACGCACGTCGAACAGCGCACAACGATGCTCGCGGGTGTCAGCCACGACCTGCGCACGATCTTGACCCGCTTCAAGCTCCAGCTTGCGTTTCTCGAAGACACACCCGAAGTGCAGTCGCTACGTTTCGACGTGAACGAAATGCAGCATATGCTGGAAGATTATCTCGCGTTCTCTAAGGGCGACGGTGGCGAAGAGGCCAAACCCTCCAGTCTCAAGAAAATGCTTCGGGAAGTCTGCGACGAGGCGGAGGTGTTAGGTGTCGACATTTCGTTCAAGATGCGGCGTCGCAAGAAGGATATCGTGCTTCCTCTCAAGCGGCACGCGTTCAAACGTGCGATCACCAATCTCGTTTCGAATGCGAGCCGTTATGGAACTTGTGTGGTAATCCGTGCAGCCACGGAGCGCCGTTGGGTTCGCATTGAGGTTGATGACAATGGACCCGGTATTCCGGAGAACGAGCGCGAGAACGTGTTCCGTCCATTTTATCGTATCGACGTCAGCCGCAACCAGGATTCGGGGAACACGGGACTTGGTCTCGCAATCGCGCGGGACATTGCACGCAGCCACGGTGGCGATATCACCTTAGGCGAAAGCTCCATGGGCGGCCTGCGCGCAATCATCAGCGTGCCGCTCTAAAGTCACGGCGCCTCTGGCTGCGGTGGCTGGGGTGCCGTCCCAGCCGGCGGAGCGGACGTTTCGTGCTCTCTGCCTGATTTATCCTTACGCCGCATTGCCGAACGGAATATCCCGCCCACGCGACCGACAAACCCTGCCGCGTCCTCAACAGTCTCCAAAGCACGCTCTCCGCGCCGCAAACGACGATCAAGCACGGCCATCGTTCGCGCGAGACCAGGGTCGTCATCCTCAAGCCACGTCCGCAAAACCGATGCGTAGAGAGTCGCGAGACCCGCCACGCGCAAAGACCCTCTTGCGCCATCCGTATTGATGCCAGCTGCCTGCAACATCCAGGACTGTGAAGCGAGCGACGGTGCAAGCAAAGATGGCTCAAGCCCCACACCGTTCATGATCGAGCGAACAGCCTCTTTATGCGGTTGCAGCGCATCGAACCGGGTCATCAGGACTTCGAACAACGCATCCCGATGTGATTGTCCCTTTTCCATCGGTGGTATCTTGGTCAGAACCTCATCGTCGATGCGCCGGGTGAAGGCCGCGATAATGTCGGCTTTGGAGCTGAAACTGCCACGCAGCTCAACCAAGTTCGACCCCGCAGCCTGAGCAATCTCGCGAAGGGAGATTTCACCCCACGGGCGCGATACGGCGAGACGCAACGCAGCGTCGATTATCCGATCCTTGTAGGTGTCTGGATACGCTCCGGACTGGCTCATGTCGGCGCTTTCTCCAAGATTCAAATTACTCATGAGTTAGGAGCGTGCCGGCTCAATTGCCAGAGGCGTGGCATATAAGATACAGCTCGGACTTACCGGCGGCTGGTAACCACTTCGCCATCTTCCTTGGTGAAGCTGCCGATATCGGGGTTGTCGAGAAGATCAAGAACTTGCTCGGAAGGCCGACATAAACGCACCCCCTTGTCCGTCACCACAATCGGGCGGTTGATGAGGATAGGGTGTTCGATCATGAAGTCGATGAGTTCGTCATCGCTCCACTTCGGATCGTCGAGGCTCAATTCATCATAGGGCGTTCCCTTGCGGCGTAACAGGTCACGGACGGGAATTTTCATGGCCGCGATGAGTTCAACCAACCGTGCCCGAGACGGTGGGTCTTTCAAGTACTCAATTACCTCCGGCTCCGCGCCGCTGGCCTGTATCATCGCCAGCGTGTTGCGCGACGTTCCACATTTCGGGTTGTGGTAAATCGTGACCGTCATCTCTATCTCGCTCAAAATGGCTGAAGGACAGCTCGGTGCGCCTACTTAGCATGGAGCCGCCGCCTGCCTAGGTGATAGAGAGTTGACGGCCTTCTTGCTAGCCTGCGAGTTCGCGTCCGCGTTTCACCGCGGCGGCCACAGCGGCCTTCATCAGCGGCTTCAAGCCGTCATCGGCCGTCAAGACTTCCAAAGCTGCCGCAGTCGTGCCCCCGGGAGAGGTCACATTCTTACGCAATGTCGCGGCATCGTCATCCGCCGCTTCAAGAAGACGGCCGGAACCGGCGACGGTCGCACGGGCGAGGCGCGCGGAGAGTTCAGCATCGAGGCCCGCAGCGATGCCTGCGTCCGTTAGCGCCTCTACCAAATAGAAAACATATGCGGGGCCGGAACCTGAGACCGCAGTGACCGAATCCATCAAGGCTTCGTCTTCGATCCATGCCACATCGCCGACTGCGCGCAACATCTCCTCGGCAATCAACTTCTGGCTTTCGCTGACGTGCGCGTTGGCGCAGCAGACCGTGATCCCGGCACCGACGGCCGCCGGTGTGTTGGGCATGGCCCGGATCACCGCAGTCCCCGTCGGCAGGTGCTGCTCGAAGCTCGCGATCGTTCGGCCAGCGGCGATGGACAGCAAAAGCGTGTCGGGACCGGCCAATTGCGCCAGTCCCGGCATCACCTTGTCCATGATCTGCGGTTTGACGGCCGCGAGAATGACCGATGGCGGAGCCTCAAGCGACGTGATCGCGGGTGCGCAGCGTACACCCTCGCGTATCACAAAGTCCTGCACCTCAAGCGATGGCGCGGGATCCTGAATAATGACCTGGAACGGCTCAAGTCCCGCCTCTAACAAGCCGGAGAGCATGGCGGTCCCCATCTTGCCGGCTCCGGCAATCAACAACGGTCCTTCGAGGGCCAAAGTCATAATGAAAAGCTTTCTACGGCTGCGATCGCCGTCAGGCTTGGCCTTCAGTCTCGAACATTGTCGAGATCAGAGCCTCACGGCTCTCCTTGCCTGCCCATACGACGAACTGGAACGCCTGATAGTAGCGCTCACAGCTCTCGAGTGCAGCCTGTAACAGCGCTTCACACTGCATCGGGGTGACAACCGACCCATTCAGCAGCAGGGCATGACGGTACATCACCAGACCTTCCTGTGTCCAAAGGTCGAAGTGGCCCAGCCAAAGCTGCTCGTTGATCTGCCCCACGAGACGGTACATCTCACTGAGGCGCGTATCGGGCACCTTAAAGTCAAAGGCGCAGGCAAGATGCAGAGCTTCCAGATCATCGCGCCAATTGAGCGAGATGTGATAATCCGTCCAGGTTCCTGAGACGATCAGTGTCAGTTCATCGTCGCCGGTGCGATCGCAGGCCCACTCGTGACGTCCCGCCAGTTGCTCGACAAGGTCGATGGGGTTCGTCACACGATCGTAGCCCAGCTCAGAAGATGCCATTCTTTTTCCCCAAATTGCGGACGCGTGCCGCGCCATATGTGGTCTTCAGTCTGCCCCGGCCCTCACCGGAGCTCGTCGCGCGGCGTCACGAAAGCATCTGTCGTGCACGAGTCGCAACCAACTGAACACGAGTGTCCACGGTCATGATGGCGAGCCCCCGACATTCGTGGGGCAAGTGCCGTCAGATTCCGGAAAACTGTTGAAAACGCGTGGATATTTAGCCAGAGGCACTTTCTGGCACTCGACATCTTCCGGGTACGCCCCTCATCCCCGGCGAGTCACGTTCGATCAGCTCGTTTGACCGAGCTTAGCCTCAAGAGCGGCAATACGTGCTTCGAGCCGTTCGTTCTCTGCTCGCGCCTTTTCCGCCATGGCTCGTACAGCCTCAAACTCCTCGCGTTGAACGACATCCATCTCGCGAAGAATCTTTTCGCCTTGGGACCGAGCCATCGTCTCGAACTCCTGCTTGACGCCTTGCGCTGCGCCGGCCGCATCGTTCATGAGCTTGGCGAGATCGTCGAAGAGGCGGTTTGATGTTTGCGTCATGTTCGGTCCTTAAGAATCAACACGTGTGGGCGCGTTACCGTCACCACACACGACAAGTGTATCTGGGGAATGACTATGAGCCCGCTGCCCCGCGCGTTCAAGCCTCGCACAGCATGTCACCTTGACACTCGCGGGGCTATGTTCATCCCTGGCGTCCAGCTTTCCCCGCGCAGCCAAGGATTCACATGAGTTTGCTCGCCATTTCTTATCCGCAGATCGACCCGGTGGCACTTCAAATCGGACCCATCGCGGTCAGATGGTACGGGCTCGCCTATGCTGCAGGGCTGATCCTGGGATGGGTCTATATCAAACGGCTAGTCGCCAACGCGTCGCTCTGGCGTGATAACAAGCCGGCGATGACCGCCGATGACGTCGATGAATTGCTGTTGTGGGTCGCTGCGGGCGTCGTTGTCGGCGGCCGACTTGGCCACGTACTCTTTTACGAGCCATCATATTATTTTGAGAACCCGTTACAGGTGTTCGCGATCTGGCGTGGAGGCATGGCCTTCCACGGTGGCCTCCTGGGCTCCGGCCTTGCGATGTTTCTTTTCGCGCGCCGGAAGGGGCTTGTCGCCCTATCCGTCATGGATGTCGTCGCGGCGGCCGTTCCGATCGGCTTGTTCTTCGGGCGTATGGCCAATTTTGTGAACGGCGAAATCGTGGGCACGCCGACCGACATGCCTTGGGGCATGGTGTTTCCAGGTTGGGGCGAAGAGCCAAGGCATCCGGCCATGCTCTATGAAGCGGCGCTTGAAGGCATCGTTCTCTTCCTGATCCTGCGTTTCGTGACGCACAAATGGATGGCTCTGAAACAGCCAGGACTGACCACGGGGATCTTTCTCGTGGGCTACGCCGTGTTCCGCATCTTCTGCGAATTCTTCAAGATCATCGAATACCGCCAATTCTCGCCTGAGTATCCGATCACCAAGGGTATGGTGTACTCCATCCCCATGCTGCTCCTTGGCATCTGGTTCATAATGCTGGCGCGCTCCAAGTCACGGGCCTCTACGTGAACTATGATCCAGATGCGCGACGCGATACGCCCCTGTCGTGCAATCTTATCGCACGGATAAAACGCGACGGGCCGCTGACTGTCCGACAATACATGACGGCGTGCCTGCAGGATGCCGATCATGGATACTACCGGCGGCGAGAGGCGATTGGCCGGACGGGCGACTTCATAACGGCCCCCGAGATCAGTCAGATTTTCGGCGAACTCATTGGGTTATGGAGTGCCGTCGTCTGGCAGCAGATGGGTGGCCCGTCCAGAATTAACCTGATCGAGTTGGGGCCAGGTCGCGGCTCCCTCATGCGCGATGCTTTGCGTGCACTTCGCCTTGTGCCCGATTTCCTCTCCGCAGCGAACGTCCATCTTGTAGAGAGTAGTGAAACGCTCCGCGCCGCGCAGACCGAGACGCTTGGGGCAATAGATTTACCGATCAATTGGCATCCTCGCCTGGAGGACGTTCCAGAAGGGCCGACGATCGTCATTGGAAATGAATTCCTCGATGCGCTTCCCGTTGAGCAGCTGATCGCGACGCCGTCGGGCTGGCGCTGCCGTTCGGTCACCGTAGACGACTTGGACCGACTGCAATTCGGCGAAATCGCTTTGCCTCCCAGTGGCCGGCTCGATATTCCAGTGCATGCTGAGAACGCGCCTGCGGGAAGTATCCTCACCGTGCCTAATTTCAGCGAACTTTCCGCTCCGCTCGCCTCACTGGGCAAGAGCGCCCCGCTCGCAGCTTTGCTGATCGACTATGGTCATGCGGCATCTGAGATCGGTGACAGCTTGCAAGCGGTGCGAGACCATCATCACGAACATCCCCTCACCTCACCTGGAGAAGCCGATTTGACGACGCAAGTCGACTTCGAGGCCGTTCGCACCCAAATCACTATGAGTGGATCTGAGAACGCCGCCGACCCGGCTCTGGTTGTTGATGGTCCTATTACGCAGGCAGAATTTTTAGGAGCACTCGGTATCGTACAGCGGGCGTCACGTCTGATGGCGGCAAACCCCATTGAAGCAGGCAACATCGAATTGGGTGTCGCACGGTTGTTGGCTCCGCAAGGTATGGGTACACGCTTCAAGGCATTAGGCGTACGTTCCGGCGGGTTGCCGACGCTTCCCGGCTTCTGAACACAATCACGGATTGTCTCAACCGAGACACCTGAGGATCATGGACCTCGACATGCTGACCCCATTGACCGCAGATACGCTGGACGACGTCGCCGGTATTCGTCACGGCTTCTTTACCCGGGACGGCGGTGTTTCAGAGGGGCTCTACGCCAGTCTCAACTGCGGCTTCGGCTCACGTGACGACCGTGAGGCTGTTGCTGAGAACAGATCTCGCGTTGCTGCGCATCTTGGTGCCACCCATTCGCATGTTCTGACACCATATCAAGTCCACTCCGCCGAAGCCGTCATTGTTGATCAGGTCCTTGCACCGGAAGACATGCCGCAAGCTGATGCACTCGTGACGTCTGTGCCGGGCCTTGCGATTGGAATTTTGACCGCCGACTGCACCCCGGTCCTCTTCGCGGACCCACAATCGCGGGTTGTCGCGGCAGCCCACGCGGGCTGGCGTGGCGCCGTTGGAGGCATTCTCGAGGCGACGGTCGCTAAAATGGAAGAGGTTGGCGCCCAACGCGATCGAATAATCGCGGCGATTGGACCGTGCATTCACCAGAATAACTATGAAGTAGGCGATGACTTCGAAGCAAATTTCACATCCACCCAAGACGACAACCTTCGTTTTTTCCGGAGATTTCCTGGACAACCTCGGCCTTACTTCGATTTGCTTGGCTATGTCGCTTCAAGACTTGGGGCGCAAGGCGTAGGCACCATTGCCTTGGCCACTGCGTGTACCTACGAGAACGAATCGAAATTTTTCAGTTTTCGGCGCACCACGCACAGAGGTGAACCTGACTACGGGCGTCAAATCTCTGCCATTCTCGTGGCATAAGTGCATTATCCACAGCTGGACTGTGCGTAACGACCCGTTCATTAGCCGTACGAACAGGTTAGAGCGCCGGGGGTCTGGACGGCATGTTGGCGTGCAGGTTAAATCGGTGGCTAATGTGTACCGGTTATAGGAGTTTTAGGCCGCAGGGTTTGTACGCCGGCCGCCGGATGATCAGTGGATCATAAAGGGGGACGTCGTCGTGACGACCATTACTTTTGCTGCGGCGCAGCGCGCTACCAGGGATGGCGCGCAACGCGCAAGGCGACCGCTTACGCTGGCGAGCCTTGCTGCGGTTTTGGGCTTTGCACTTGCTGGCTGCGGGACCACCGCCACAGATATATTCTCAACCGCCGGAGGCACGGCGGTCGCTCCTGAGCAAGCCGCACCGGCCTCTGCGACACAGGGCACTAAAATTGCCATAGCACCGGTTATTGGCGCACCTGATGGTGTAGCTAAGCAATTGCAGGCGCAGCTCGGCACCGCGATGCAGCGTAAGCAGATCGCTGTTGTCAACTCTCCGAGCGAGCCGTCGCAATACACGCTGCGCGGCTACGTCGTGTCCGCTCGTGAAGCGAGCGGCACCAAAATCTCGTACATTTGGGACGTGACAGATCCGGCCGGAAAGCGGGTTAACCGCATTACCGGCGAGGAACTGGCTCCGGCAGGCTCCGGGCGTGACCCATGGGAAGTCGTAACTCCGCAAATCCTAGAGACGATTTCGGAAAAGACCGCGACTTCGCTGGCGACTTGGTTGCCAAGCCAGGCTTCGAATTCTCCTGCAATCGCGGGTAACGCAAGTGCCCAGCCCATGGCTACCGCCAGCAACGGCGGGGCAATGGTGCAGACTGCAGCAGCAACGACATCCGCGACACCCCAAAATGCGGCGGCTACGACCGGAAGCATTGGCCGTGCAGGGGCTGTGAGTGCGATTGTCCCGAGTGTGACTGGAGCCCCTGGCGACGGAAGCGTTTCGCTGACGAATGCGCTGCAGAAGCAGCTCACCAGCAATGGCGTCGCACTGGCGAGTGCCGCTTCGCCTCAGACCTATCGTATCGAAGGTAAAGTGAAGGTCGGCGCCGGTACCGGGGGTAAGCAGCCAATTCAAATCGATTGGCGCGTCAAGGATCCTGCCGGCAAGACGCTCGGCACGGTGTCCCAGAAGAACGAGATACCGGAAGGTTCTCTGGACGGCTCTTGGGGGCAGACCGCAGACGCAGCAGCTGCAGCAGCCGCACAGGGTATCCTGAAGCTGCTTCCGCAAACAAAGACGAACTAGGTTCGGCGCCCTCGGCCTTGGCACATATTTCGGAGATCCCCCTCCCCGGATAAAGCGCTAGGCGTCTGACGATCGAACCGATAGCCCGGGCTGGATGACGAAAGTCACCTCCCGGGCTTCTTTCTCTGTGAACAGCAGCCCGAGTTGCGAGTTTCGGACGGTATCTCAACTCTTTGCTCAAAAAAGTTCATTATTCGATGGGTTCGTTGCTCGCACGGTGTTTACATTAGCGGGTGCCGCTTGCTAGAGACCTGTCATCGAATTGTCGTGGAGTGCCCTAGTGATGTCCTTCGATGCGCACTCAGGTGGTCGTCCTGACGGCCTCCCTCTCAAGCTCGTCGCCGGCAACAGCAATCGTCCCCTCGCGGAAGGTATCAGCAGCTATCTCAACGTGCCCCTGGCCAAGGGGCAGGTGAAGCGTTTTGCTGACATGGAAATCTTCGTCGAGATCCAGGAGAATGTTCGCGGCCAGGATTGCTTTGTCGTGCAATCGACGTCGTTCCCGGCGAACGACAACCTCATGGAACTCCTGATTCTCATCGATGCCCTGAAGCGCGCATCAGCGCGGCGGGTCACAGCAGTCATTCCTTACTACGGCTATGCGCGTCAGGATCGTAAACCCGGTCCGCGCACGCCGATCTCGGCTAAGCTCGTCGCCAACTTAATTGAACGGGCCGGTGCAGACCGCGTTCTTACTCTCGATCTGCATGCTGGCCAGATCCAAGGTTTCTTCGACATCCCGACGGATAACTTGTTCGCGGCACCGGTCATGGTGCGTGACATCGAGAAGAACTACGAAGCCGATGACCTCATTGTCGTTTCGCCTGACGTCGGCGGCGTGGTGCGTGCCCGGGCACTGGCTAAGCGCATCAACGTTCCGATCGCGATTTGCGACAAACGGCGTGAGGCCCCCGGCAAGTCGGAAGTGATGAATGTGATCGGTGAGGTCGAAGGTAAGCGTTGTATCCTCATCGACGACATTATCGATTCCGGCGGAACGCTGTGTAACGCAGCTGAAGCTTTATTGGCGCACGGCGCGACTGAAGTCATGGCCTACATTACGCACGGTGTCTTGTCTGGCGGCGCCGTCAGCCGGATCAAGAATTCGCGGCTCAAATCGCTCGTGATTACGGATTCTATTTTGCCGACCGCTGCCGTTCAGGCGGCCGCCAATATCCGCGTTCTTCCGATCGCGGCCTTGATTGGTGAGGCAATCCTGCGGACGAGCCGCGAAGAAAGCGTCTCAAGCCTGTTCTATTGAGCAACGCAGTTTTGATGCCTCGCGCTAATTGGCGATTCTATCCGTAAGGACTGGATGCGGGGTTTCCGGCCCCGTCAGTCCAAATGTCGCTCGGCAGCGACCTGTCGCGATGGCAGACCCGGTCGTGATCCGGATAGGTTATTTTATCGACTGGTGCACGGCTCCCTACGACCAAGCAACGCGTAGCGGCCTCTCCGCGGTTTTCGAGGAAGTGCCCGGTAGGATCTCCTGCCCGAAACGTTGCGGCATAGCCAGGCTTCAGGAGTGTTTCCGTATCACCTTCGACCAGCGTGATTTGACCTTCCAGCACGAACACCATTTCGTCCTCGGCGCTGTGCCAGTGCTTTATCGATGAGCGGGAACCGGCCGGTAATATCTCTATAAACGCGCCGAACTGCGTAAGACCTCCCGCTTCACTGATCCACAGCGTCTGGTTTGGACCGCATGGATTTTCCGCAGATCCTTCTTCCACTATCATGCGATCCGGTGTGACGACGGTCATAAGGGTCCCTTGGGGTCGGCACTAGTTGTTGATCGCATCAACACGTTAGCCACCTGAAATTGCGGTCAGGAGGTAGACGTCGGAATTCTCCGTCAACGGCGTGTCCAACAATGCCCTTTCGCCACGCACAAAGACATTGATGTGACGACGAATGCGGGGTGTTGAATCACACAATCGGTCGCGCATTCCTGGCCAGCGCTCGTTTAGCTGGTCAATCAAGTCACGCACCGTTGCGGCGCGCAACTCTACGCGCCGCGGTGCTCCTGGGAACAAGTTCACCAATGCCGGAGCAAGTACCGCCGTCACACTCGGCGGTACGTCAGGAACCTGTGTCAGGGATGATCCTGGATTTGTCATCTCACATAGCCTCTTCGCGAAATTTAATTATGCGTCGAGGACGACCGTCTCCACGGAATGGATGGCGGGGAGATAGTCAGAGAGGCAATTCCAGCTATCCCCTTCATCGGCACTGGCGAACAGTGCTCCACCGCCAGTGCCGAAGTAGACGCCAGCTGGTTCGAGGCTATCTGTGGTCAATGCTTGACGCAACACGCCGAAGAAGGCGTTGGTTTGCGGGAGACCGTCGCGAAGCGCCTGCCACGTGCCGCCACTGTCGCGTGTGCGCCAGACCGCCGCCTTACCGTCCGGCATGTAGCGTCCGGCGATGTCGCCGTTCAATGGCAGAAGGAAAAGGCTGTCCGGATCGCGTGGATGGGCGGCTGCCGGGAATCCAAACGATGATGGCAATCCCGCCTCGATACTTTCCCACTGCTGGCCACCGTTCTCACTCCGGTACATCCCGCAATGGTTTTGCTGATAAAGCCGGTTGGGCATCCCTGGGGCCATAACCAGGGAGTGAACGCACTGACCAAGTTCAGGGTAGCGCTGATCTTCGGGGAGGTAGTCGGCGCGGGTGCCCTTATTGCGTGGTTGCCAAGTCTCACCACCATCCGCGGTGTAGAATACGCCTGCCGATGAAATCCCAACCCAGATCTGTTTGTCGTCTTCGGGATGGAGAACAAGAGAGTGCAAAATCAAGCCACCGCCGCCCGGATGCCAATCTTGGCGAGAAGGATGGTTACTTAGCCCTTCGATATGCGTCCACGTCTGGCCTCCATCTGCGCTATGGAACAACCCTGCTGGCTCGACGCCCGCGTACAGCCCACCGGGTCCAATCGCCAGGCTCCACACGGCTTTCACGGGCTCTTCACCCTCCTTATAAGCGAGCCCCTCGCTCGAATGGGTCCAGGTTTTTCCCTGGTCTGTCGATTTCCAGACTGCAGGTCCGAACCACTCGTTACCTCCGCCGGCATAGATCGTTCCCGTCTTGGGATCGGCGATCACGTGGTTGATAGGCCAAGTATCGCAAAATGGCCCGCGGAGCTCCCATGAGCGCCGCGACGCGTCGCTTTCCAGAATGAACGTTCCCTTCTTGGTTCCGGCCAGAATAAGGACTTTCCTCGCCATTTACGCGCTCCCGTTGGTTGAGGGCCGGCATCGCGGAATGCCGCAGCCAAGAGCCCTAGACAATTTGGGTTGATATCAACATTATTGTTTCATGTCAAAAATCGATAACCTGCCGTTTTCACTCACCTTGGAAGTCCGCGATGCGTGCCTCTGCCTGCACGTACGCCGTGCAGCAAGAACGCTGGCGCGCCGCTATGACGAAGCACTGAGACCCGTCAACCTGACCAGCGGGCAGTTCTCGCTACTGATGTCGCTTAACAGGCCGCAGCCCCCGACGATGGGGGACGTTGCGTCAGTACTCGCGCTGGACCGCACAACTCTAACCGCCAACCTCAAGCCGCTTGTGCGGCGGGGGCTCGTAGACATGAGCGCCGATGAGACTGACAAGCGGAGTCGTCGGATGACGCTTACGGCCGCCGGCCGCGATGCCCTTATTGCTGCGATGCCCCATTGGCGCGCCGCGCAGGAAGCAACCGCAGAGCTCCTGCAAGACCGCGACGCCGAGCGTTTGTGCGCCGATCTGCTGAAGCTTTCTTAATAGAAGCAATCTAATTACCGCTCTCAAAAATCGCTGTCATTCATGTGGTAGTTCGGGGGATCGTCAAAGCCTTTTTCTTTAATCGGCTGACCTATGCCCGACGTCCCGTCGCATAGGTGGATCCATTGTCAATCAACGCCTTGAACACCATTCTTCCGCTGTTCGGAGTAATGTTGGCCGGCTACCTTTTTGAGCGTTTTCGCATTCTGAAACGTGGTAGCAGCGAGATACTCAGTGGTTTTGTTTTTCTGGTTTCCCTGCCCGCGTTGATATTCATCTCGCTCGCGCGTGTTCCGGTCGGCGAGTTCTTCAACTGGCCATTTCTCGGTGCTCTAGGGGGCGGCATGCTGGCGATGTTCGCCATAAGCTTGCTGATCGCACGCACTGTTTTTCCTGAGAGCCTGACTGCCAACGGGCTGCATGCGCTCGCCGCAACATTCTCCAGCACCGGCTATGTCGGACTGCCGCTTGTCTTAATTGTATTTGGGGAAACGGTACTCGTACCGGGCATCATCGGTGTCGTTCTGCCCGTCGCGCTCCTCATGCCTTTGGCGATCATCATCGCCGAAGCCGACAAGTGTCGCGATGGGGGACGCATTCTCCAAGCTTCGTTGCGCGGTCTCATTCGAAACCCCATGATCGTTGCAACCATCGCAGGCCTTTTAGTTTCCTGGTCTGGGATTTTCATTCCCGAGGCTATTGCAAATGGCTTTCAACTCCTTGGGGATGCATTCATCCCGTGCTCGCTCTTTTCGGCAGGGCTTTTTATGGCCGGCGCGACGGTCAAAGGGGAACGCGTGGAAGTTGGCTGGGTGGTCCTTACCAAACTCGTTTTGCATCCACTCCTTACGTTCTGGCTCGCCTACTGGGTGCTTAAGCTGGAAGAACCGCTGGCCGCGATTGCCGTCATTATGGCTGCGGTCCCCACAGGAGTGACTGTATTTATTCTCGCGCAACAATACGGTGCATTCGTTGCCCGTTCGAACGCCGTTATCGTTGTTTCAACAGTACTTTCTCTTGTGACACTCACCAGCCTTATCGCGATCCTAGGCCGTTGAATTTCAGTTCAAATCGAACAACTTGCTCTTCGCTGAATATTTTTTTGAACCTTTTCCGCTGTCGCCCCGACGAACTCTTCAACAGCGCAATGTCGCGCCGTTTAAGTGATCGAAAAAGGAGACACGGACATGTTGAGGACCACCGCTTTTACTCTCGCTCTCGCTTTAGGTGTCTTGGCTTCAGGCTCTGCAATGGCCAAGAAAGTCTGTACAAACACCTACCATCCGGACGGCACGCGCTGCACATTCTGCTACTACACAACCCAGCCTGGCAGTGGCAGCACGAAGTGCATCAAGATTAAAGCGCCCTCAGGCTCCAGCTCTTCAAACACCAAATCCCCGACCGGTCTTAAACTCGCTCGTTAAAGAGCTGTGGCGTCTGGCCCTCAAGCGGGTCCACGCCCCTCAAACTATTCAGTATCTTGAGAAAAACTTCGCCTCCGGCGGCTAAGCCGGAGGCGTGCTCGTTACCTTGCCAAGCGCTTATCAACTGCCGAAGAGGTAAGGGCTGCCTCCTTATCTTCCGGCTGGATCGGAAATTTCTGGCGGCGGTCCACCATCCGCATCGGCTCCCGCGCAGCCACCAAGAAGCACGGCCGCCAGCAAGCTGGCCACTAAAAGGCTCACACAGGTTTTCATGGCTTTATGTTTCCACGGGTCCCGGCGCCGACAATCGGCCCCGGCCGGACCTCAACAGCGCCCGAATCTCTCCTTCAGGCGCGGATTTTGAGACGCCTCGATTGCGGCTGATCGATGGCTAACACCATTTCCGTTGTTGCCCAGTGTTTGCTCACGGCTCAAGCTAGTTACGCGCTTTTCTAGTTGGCTCACGTTCGCGTCATGACTTAGTTGGGGGAGTTGGCATTTGCGGCCCACGGTGTATCGATGAGCGAACACATACGGGGAGCCGCCGCCCATGCCGGACAATATCTCTACGCTTATCGCGGTTATTGCTGTCGTTGCGATTGCCAGCATGTGGCTCAGTCCGCGAGCGAAGACATTTCTTTCTTTTTATCGCGGCCACCATCCTGATGGCAGAACCCCAGGTGTCGTGGCGCTGACCCTGTCCCAGGTCACAACCTGGATTTTTGCCCGGTCAATTCTCAACGCGGCAATCCTTGGGTACGCTTTTGGAATTGCGGGTGCGCTCTCCTATACCGCCTATTACCTGTCATTTCTGACCGGCGCCTGGATCATTTCCAGTCTGCGCTTTCGCAATGGCTTTGAAAGCGTGCAGGCCTTTCTCCAAGCCCGCTTCGGCAGTGTTGGAACGTCCACGTACAATTTTGTTATTGGCGTTCGGTTGCTCTCAGAAGTGTTCGCCAATTTGCTGGTGATCGGGCTTATCTTCGGAACCGACGGGTCCGTGGCTTATGTCGCTTCCATTCTGCTCGTCGGCGCCGTGACACTGGGCTATTCACTCGTGGGTGGGCTCAACGCTTCGATCCGAACCGACGTATTCCAAATGGCGGTATTTCTGATCGCGCTGGCTCTTCTCGCCGGCATCGCTTTGTCAACCGGAACGTTCGACATTGCAGCAGTCACGGCCTCCTCTGCCGATATGACCAATCCCGGCTGGGCATTGTTGGCGGTCGCTTTGCTGCAGGTGTGGAGCTACCCAATGCACGATCCGGTTATGATGGATCGGGGCTTCATCGCCGACCGACGCACAACTATGGCGAGCTTCTACCATGCCGGTTGGATTTCCATCCTATGCATCCTCGCGTTCGGCCTCCTCGGCGTGTGGTCCGGCCTCTCGAAGGCCGAAGGAGAGGCCTTTATTCCAACCCTAACGCGGCTCATCGGCGACGGGCCAATGCTCGTGTTCAACGTTGCGCTGGTCGTGTCTTGCATGTCGACGATCGATTCAACGTACTCCAGCGCGGCAAAACTGACGGTTGTTGACATGCGGCTTGCGCGACCGACGCTCGCCAATGGACGCAAGGCCATGGCGTTGTTCCTGCTCGGCGGTCTCATCATGGTGTTCCTTGGATCCAAGGACCTGTTCGCCGCGGTTGCTGTATCGGGAACAGCTTCTATGTTCCTTGCGCCAGTTGTGTTTTTCTCGCTCTGGGGCGGGTATCATAATGTCCCGGTCTGGAGTTACCTCACCGGGTTTTTCGCCGCGATGACTGCGGCTGCGCTCTATTTCACAGAGTCTTCGGGCTACTCTAATATTGTCGCTTCACTGACTGGGTTCGAACACAAATACTCGGTCCTCCTGATCCTTTCGGCCGCGACGTTGATCATTGGCTGCGGCGCGTTTGCTCTGGGGCTTGCCATGGGCGGATCGCGCGGTGACCTGCGCACCGCCGGAGAAACCTGATCCACGCGTTCCTCTCTACTGAACGAAAAAGGGCCGGTCGAACCGGCCCTTTGCATTCCTTCTTGCGCGCGTTCGTTTAGCGGTTCCGGCTTAGAAGAGGCGTAATTCGCCGGATGGTCACGCGCCGATTTCTGCGCTCCGGTTCTGGTGTCTCAACCAGCAAGTATTCCTCACCATATCCCTGTGTCGTCAGGTTTTCGGGGGGAATGCCGAAATCTTCGCTCAGGACAATCGCGACGCTTTCGGCACGACGATCAGACAATGTGAGATTGTCTTCATCCTCGCCGACGGCGTCCGTGTGTCCTTCGATAAGGAAGATCTCATTCGGGTTCCGATCCAGAGCGCGATTGATCGCCCGCGCAACCTCTTCCAGGTGATCGAGCGCTTCGTTATCAAGCTCCCACGAACCGAACTCAAAGTTGACCGTGTTGAGGTTGATCGAACGCATTCTGGCGCGCAGCGGATAGTTGTAGCGCACCTCATCAAGCGAGTATTCACGCTCGATATCGACGACCGGCGGTGCAATCAGCGTGTCATACAGATCGTCTTCCGAGGCCCTATCGGCGTCCACAACATAGTAGCGGCGCTCAATGTTCACCCGCGGCATGGTGAGGTCTAAAAGGAACCAGAGCACGTTATCGCCACGCCGATCCGACCCGTGACGGTGATGGCGACGGTTGTCGATAAGCACAACTTCGCGGCCGTCACGTCCACGCCGGACGCGTCGCAGCAAGCGACCGTTTTCATCTTCGATGGTAATGATTGTAACACCGTTGGGGCGTGTGATCGTGGTGATCCGCTCGCCGTTGCGTCGGCGGACATCGACATTGCGTGCATTGCGGCGGAAGCGATCGGCATCATCGTGACGGATAATCGTGCGCCGGCCTTCGCGAATTATGCGACGGTTGCCCGGTTCTTCAATAACTACCCGACCACCCTCGCGGCGCTCTTTACGCTGGCGTCGAATTTCCGAGATATTACCCTCGCGACCTTTGCGGCCTTCGCTCGGTCCCGCGCGCCGCTGGTCGCGCTTTTCCCGACGCTCATCGCGTCTATCGTCCTTGGGATCGGCACGATTGCGCTCGCGGTTCTCTTGACGATCGTCGCGTCGCTCTTCCTTACGCTGTGCACGATCCTCTTTGCGCTCGGCTTTATTCTCGCGCTTTTGTTCGCGATTGTCCTGACGATCATCCCGCCGCTCTTCTTGGCGTTGCGCGCGATCCTCTTTGCGCTCGGCCTTGTTCTCGCGCTTTTGTTCGCGATTGTCCTTACGGTCCTCGCGTCGTTCTTCCTTGTGCTGTGCGCGATCTTCTTTCCGCTCGGCTTTTTGGTCGCGCTTGCGTTCTTTGTTTTCCTTGCGATCGTCGCGTCGCTCCCGCTTACGCTCTGCGTGATCGTCCTTCTTTTGCTCGCGTTTTTCCTTGCGTTCAGACCGTTGCTCTTGCTTGCGTTGTTGCTGCTGCTTTTTCTTTTCTTCCTGAGCCTTTTGGTTTTGTTTTGCGCGTGGATGAGGTTCATCACCGCTTCCTGCCTGCGCCAAAATAACTGGATTGGAGACTGGGACAGTTGTGTCAGCAGCCTGAATTGGCAGTGGCCAGGCTACAGAAAGGCTGATGGCGCCTCCCAACGCCATGTATTTCGCACGTGTTGTAGTGCTCATTATTTTATTCACTCCAATGGCTGCATAGTTGTTCATACCCGGCGGAACCTGCCCAACGCATGGCGGAACAAACCGTTGCAATCAAGGCGAATGCGTGTTGCCGATTGTATATCGTGCGTTGCCAAGGGGTCCCCATGCCGTTATAAGCCAGTCTTCTCACTTAAATCGTGTGAGACGCGTGACGGCACCCTTGGAGGCCGCACAGCGTGTTTGGGGCCCAATCCAGGGCCCCTCTTAGCATTTGGAGACGCAAGCTAATGGCTACATCGACCGTTGAGCTCGATGCCTTGGCGCGCCCGCGTGTTGGCAAGGGGGCCGCACGCCAGGTTCGTCGCGAAGGTAGAGTTCCCGCCGTAATCTACGGCGACAACAAGCCACCCGAGGCTATCGCCCTCGACTATAATGAAATCTGGAAGCAATACCTGAAGGGTCATTTCACCTCGACGGTATTCAAGCTGAAGATCGACGGTGAAGAGCGCCTCGTCATTCCACGCGACATGCAGCTCGATCCCGTGCGTGACACGCCGGTGCACATCGACTTTCTGCGCATTGGTAAGGACGGCTTGATCCGTGTTCTCATACCGGTCCGCTTTATCAATGAAGCGCAATCACCCGGTCTGAAGCGCGGCGGTGTCTTGAACATCGTGCGCCACGACGTTGAAGTCTGGTGCCCCTACGACAAGATCCCAGCTGCTTTCATCATCGATCTTGCTGGCGTGCCGATCGGTCGCTCGATCCACGTTTCTTCGATCAATATGCCTGAAGGCGTAGTGCCGACCATCACCGATCGCGACTTCACCGTCGCTACTGTGGTTGGTCGCGGTAAGCAGCAGGCAGAGGAAGACACAGAAGCTACCACTACGGCGGAAGCTGCTGCACCGGCTGCTGCTGCTGCTGAAAAGAAGAGCTGATGTGCTGCTAGAATTCGGAGACAGCGCAGGAGCTTAAGGCTTCCGCGCTGTTCCTTCGGCGATCCTCATGAGATGTCGCCAAGCCATCGGAAGGCCTCATGAAGCTTTTTGTCGGCCTCGGCAATCCCGGAGCAAAATATGAGCGCAACCGCCATAACGTCGGGTTCATGGCGGTCGACCGCATTGCTGCGGACCATGGGTTTGGCGCATTTCGTCGCCGCTTCAAGGGACTCGTAGCGGAAGGGACGATTGCAGGCGAGCGCGTCCTTATTCTCAAGCCTGACACATATATGAACGAGTCCGGGCAAGCTGTTGGCGAAGCCGCGCGTTTTCTGAAGATTTCAGAAGCAGACATCGTCGTGCTTTACGACGAAATCGACCTCGCGCCCGGCAAACTCAAGGTCAAAACCGGCGGAGGGAATGCCGGACACAACGGATTGCGCTCGATTTCGGCGCATCTTGGCAATGACTATGTGCGTGTGCGGATCGGCGTGGGCCATCCGGGCCAAAAGGAGCTTGTCGCGCACTATGTGCTGCACGATTTCTCTGCTGCTGACCGGGATTGGCTAGACCCGCTCCTCGAAGCCATTTCGAAATCCGCTGGCCGTCTGGCTAAAGGAGATCAGGCCCGCTTTCTCTCGGAGGTCGCGCGCGCCACTTCGGCCGATGAGACTTCGAAGGCGGCCGCCCCCTCACCATCTGACGTTCCAGATGCCGCATCTGAACTCAAGCGGCCTACGTCTAAACGGCATCCCTCAGGCGAACGCATGTCAAAGCGGCAGAGCGCGCTTGCGGAAAATCTTCAAAAGTGGCTCAAGGGACGCGACCCGAACCGGAGCTGATATTCCAAGGCTCCCCCCTTAGCGCCGGACGCAAAAAGAACATTCAAAGGACCGGATAAATCATGGGCTTTAAATGCGGTATCGTCGGTTTGCCCAACGTCGGCAAGTCGACCCTCTTCAATGCGCTGACCCAAACGGCGGCAGCTGAAGCGGCGAATTATCCGTTCTGCACGATCGAACCCAACGTCGGTGAAGTCGGGGTTCCCGATGACCGGCTCCAGAAACTTGCGACAATCTCCAAGTCGCAGCAGATCATCCCGACGCGGCTGACGTTCGTCGATATCGCCGGACTTGTCCGAGGCGCCTCTAAGGGTGAAGGTCTCGGCAACCAGTTTCTGTCTCATATCCGCGAAGTCGATGCGATTGCCTACGTGCTGCGTTGCTTCGAGGATGACGATATCACCCACGTTGAAGGCCGAATTGACCCGCTTGCCGATGCAGAGACGGTCGAGACAGAGCTCATGCTTGCCGACCTTGAGAGCTGCGAGCGGCGCACGCTCAGCCTCGAAAAACGCGCGAAATCCGGCGACAAAGAAGCCAAGGCGCAACTCGCGGTTATTGACAAAGCGCTTGAGTTGCTACGCGCCGGCAAACCAGCGCGCCATGCCGTTCTGACGGACGAAGAACGGCGCGCGTTTGAAATGCTGCAGCTGCTGACAGCCAAGCCGGTCCTCTATGTCTGCAATGTTGATGAGGGCTCGGCTGCGGATGGCAATGCCCATTCCCAAAAAGTGGCCGAAGCCGCTGCCGAACAAGGAGCTCAGTCCGTTGTCATCTCGGCAAAAATTGAATCGGAGCTTGCCGGGCTTGAAGATGACGAGCGCGAAGCTTTTCTGAGTGACCTCGGTTTAAAAGAGCCCGGCCTCAACCGCCTGATCCGTGCTGGCTATCGCCTACTCAATCTTGTTACCTACTTCACTGTTGGGCCGAAAGAGGCTCGCGCGTGGACGATTACGGTGGGAACCAAAGCTCCGCAGGCTGCCGGCGTCATCCATACTGACTTCGAGAAGGGCTTCATCCGAGCCGAAACGATCGGTTACGACGATTACATCAGCCTCGGCGGAGAAACCGGGGCCAAGGAAGCGGGCAAAATGCGGCTTGAGGGCAAGGAATACGTCGTCAAAGACGGCGATGTGATGCACTTCCGCTTCTCCAACTAGGGTCTTTGCTCGCCCGTGTGCTTCTTATCGGAAAACCGGTTCCCACTTTTCCGGAAGCACTCGGACCGGCAATCGCTTCCTCAAGCAGGTGTTTTGTATTCATCGATCGCACGCGCCAGATTTTCGTAGATCTTTTGATTGCGCGATTGGGCGATGTTGAAGCGGAGGTATTCACTTGCGCTTCGCGACACGCTGAAAACGTTGCCGGGTGCCAGCGCGATACCTTCTCGCGCTGTTTGCCGCGCGATTTCGGTCGCATCCACACCTTTCGGCAATTTTGCCCATAGGAATATACCGCCTGCCGGTTCCGTCCAAAGCTTCAATCCCGTCTGCTCAATCTGTCGGCGAACAACAATGGACGTCCGGCCAAGGCGCTCCCTTACGCCCGCGACATACCGGCGATAACCGCCATCCTGCAAGACGTTGTGGACGAGCTGGGCCGACAGTTCATTGCTCGTTACTGCGATCGCGAGCTTCAGGTCGCGGAGCCCTTCTAACCAATCCTGGCGACATGCGATCCAGCCACATCGACAGGCGGCCGACATGATTTTCGAGAAGCTGCCGACATGGATGACGCGGTCGAGCTGATCCAAAGTTGCCAGGCGCGCCGATGGCGTTTCCTCAAAATCGGCATAGATGTCATCTTCGAGGATGGGAATGTCGTACTGCTCAGCGAGCTTTAAGAGCTGATGCGCTGTTGCGGGGCTGAGCGTCGCGCCGCTCGGATTATGGAGCGCGGAGTTGGTGATGTAGAGGGCGGGCCGCTCGCGTTCGGCGGCGGCGGCAAAAGCCTCAAGATCTGGGCCTGTTCGCGTGTACGGGATACCGACAATGTTTGTACGCTGCACTCGCAAGTTGTTGAGTAAATTGAAATAACCAGGATCGTCAACAAAGACGGTCTCCCCCGGCTTCACCAGAAAGCGAACGATCAAATCGATGGCCTGCGAAACGCTGTCCGTCAGCATGATCTGACTCGGAACCGCTGCAATCTCTCGACTGGCCAGAACGATCTGAAGCTGATGCCGGAGCGGCGCGAATCCGAGGGGCTGACCGTAACCGACCAGCTGTGCGTCGGCAGAACGGGAGATTTTGCGAAGGGAACGGCGGATACTATCTCCATCCAGCCAGTCATCCGGCAGCCAGCCACAACCTGGCTTCAGCATGGACGGATCGTCCTTGAGCGCCTGACGCATCATCCACAGAGGATCCACCTCACGTTCGCAAGGTTCGCTCGCGTCAGCTAGCTCAAGCGGCGCTGTTCGGCTAGCGACAAAGAAACCAACTTTGCTGCGAGAGCTTACCAAGCCGCTCGCAACAAGACGGTCATAGACCGTCACGGCGGTAGATTTTGATATGTCATTCTGTTCGGCGAAGCCACGCACAGACGGCAACTTATGACCAGTCGGCAAACTCCCGGACTGTATCATCTCGGTAATGCGCGACACTGCTTGGTCGGCGAGCCGTCCCTCTCCTCTTGTTAGTTCCAGCCGCAGCATCTGTGCTTTCCATTGTACCGGTACAGTCTTTTTGTATTCCCGAAATCTGTACCTGTCCAGTGCAACACAGATCGGGAATATTCGGCCCGCTCAAGTAGCGGAGACGAGCATGTCAGAACTAAGCAAGACCCACACTCATCCAGCGCATATCGACGCTTCTGGTTGCGCTTCATCGCAGCGCGGACTGTGCTTCAGGCTGTCCGCAGCTCTCCAGCGTTGGTATCAGCGCCGTCGTCTGCTTCGGCTCGACGAGCGCATGCTGCGCGATATTGGGCTCAGCCGGTGTGATGCGGAACGGGAGGCCGCAAAGCGCTGGAGAAAATAGCCTCCCGGGCAAGTTCTCAGGCCATGGCGCGGGAGGTCATCGCCATGCGGTTCCAAGCATCGAGGGCGGCGATTTTGTAGGCTTCCGCCAGGGTCGGATAGTTGAAGGTGTTTTCAAGGAAGAAATCTATCGTTCCCTTGAGATTAATGACGGCTTGGCCGATGTGGATCAGCTCTGTCGCCCCTTCGCCGAGGATGTGGCAACCAAGCAATCGCCCTGTCTTGATCGAGAAGATCATTTTCATCATGCCGGACTGGATGCCCATGATCTGTCCGCGAGATGTCTCCCTGAACCGTGCAATACCGCATTCATATGCGATACCACGCCCGGCGACTTCCGCTTCACTCATTCCGACTGTCGAAATTTCAGGGACGGCGTAGATGCCATAGGGGAAGTATTCCGGCGCTGGCGGTGGCGGAACGCCGAAGGCGTGGCAGGCCGCGATCCGGCCTTGTTCCATCGAGGTCGACGCGAGGCTTGGAAAGCCTATGACGTCCCCCACGGCATAGATATGCGGGACAGACGTTTGGAAGGTGTTCGAGTCTACCGTCACGCGGCCACGATGGTCCACTGCCAGCCCGATGGCCTCAAGATTAAGCGGACTGGTGGCGCCCACTCTGCCGGCCGCAAACAAAAGCATATCAGCATGAACACTGCGGCCGCCGGCGATCTGGACGATGGGCCGCATTCCTGAAAGCGTGATCTGCTCGACCGTGGAGCCCAACCGCATTGCGACGCCGCGATCGCGCATCTCGTGAGTGAATTCGGCGATGATTTCGCTGTCGACGAAATCCAAAATCGACGTTCGCGGTTCAATCAACGTGACCTGCACATCGAGCGCACTGAATATGGACGCGTATTCAACGCCAATCACGCCAGCTCCGATGATCGCCATACTGCGGGGGATGTGATCTATCTGAATGATGTCGTCGGTATCGAGAACAGTGACCTGATTGAACGGAACGTAGTCTGGTCGGAATGGTCGCGTGCCGACGGCAATCACGAACCTTTCGGCACGGTAAGTGCCGATAGAGCCTTGTGCCGTCATCACCTCGACACGCCCCGTGTCTACGAAGCGCGCCGTCCCGTAGATGGTTGTGACACCATTTCTCTGAAACTGATGTTCAAGAACCTCGACTTCATGATCGAGCGTCTTGTGCTGGCGTGACAATAGATCGACGGCGCGGATGTCTTTCTTCACCCGGTAGGACCGGCCGTAAAATCCGCGCTCGCGCCAGCCCGTCAGATTCAGCACTGTCTCTCGCAGGGTCTTCGAAGGGATCGTTCCAGTGTGCAGCGAGACCCCGCCGACGCGGCGGTTCTTCTCGACAACGAGGACCGATTTTCCAAGTTTTGCCGACTGAACGGCGGCGCGTCTCCCGGCCGGACCGCTACCAATTACAATGACATCGTACGTGTTCTGCGCAGTCACGTAGTTCATGCTCAGATCCTCGCCACGGACGACCCGCCATGAATGCCGCACGTACCGTTGCTCATTCGGGTTCCGCCCCAAGCAATCCGCAATGGAGACCTCGTTGCCGTCACCGGAACCTTTTGGCTCCGATGGCTTCAACATTCGACTTGTCGGTACTTTGCTTAAGGACGATTCCTTGCGGCAGCCTGAGCGGCTGTTAGTCCTGGGCGTGCTGGCCGTAACCCTTGAACCGCTCCAGAACGACTTTCATTTCCGAGGTGGACAGCAGCTTCGGCTTGCCCAGGGTCAACACCTTGAAATACTGCTCCGCCAGAAACTCGACCTCGTGAGCTAGCTCCAGTGCGGAACCAAGTGTTGTGCCGACTGCGATCTGGCCATGATTGGCCATCAGGCACGCATCGCGTTCGGCGAGCCCGGCCGCCACGATATCCGCGAGTTCTTTGGTGCCAAACGTTGCATAAGACACAAGGGGGATGTCCATCCCACCAGCGATCGCGACCATATAGTGGAAGGCCGGAATCGATTTATGCGCGCAAGCAAGCACCGTCGCGTGCATTGAATGGGTATGTATCACGGCGTGGCGATCAGGGCGCGCATGGTAGGCAGAGAGATGGAACTGCCATTCACTTGACGGCTTCCGCGACTTGGGCCGGACGCTGCCGTCATCAGCTACGAAGACAATGTCGGCGGGTTCGATCTCTTCGTACGCCATACCGGACGGCGTAATCAGCATACCGCCCGGCCATCGGCACGAGACGTTGCCGGAGCGTCCGGGCGATAAACCCGTCCGGCACATGTCAAGCGCCGTTGCGATTACCGCTCTACGTTGCGCGACCTCGCTCGTCTTCGCTTTGCGAACAACAGGACGTTTGGCGCGCGCCGTCTGGGACCGGGTTTGGCTTGCCGATTTCTTTGCAGGTTTCTTCGCGACCTTCGCCGCAGGCGCGGACGCTCGCGCGGTTTGTGCCCGAACGGTACGCGGCTTACGGGTACGGCGGTCGCTCATTTCTTTTCCGAATACAAAGATGCCAAACCGTCGGAGGTCGCTTCGCAGATGCCACGCTCGGTAATGAGGCCAGTTACAAGCCGTGCGGGCGTGACGTCGAAAGCTGGATTACCGGCGGGTGAACCTGGCGCAGCGATCTCGACCGTCACGACGGTGCCGTCAGCCAAGCGCCCCGGCATTTTCAAAACTTCATCGACCGGCCGTTCCTCGATAGGGATGATCCTGCCGTCGTTGAGGGTCCAATCGATCGTGGTGTGTGGTAGGGCCACATAGAAGGGAACGTTATTATCCTTGGCCGCCAGAGCTTTGAGATAAGTTCCAATTTTGTTGGCAACATCGCCATTGGCGGTAACCCGGTCGGTCCCGACAATACACACGTCCACCTTGCCATGTTGCATGAGATGGCCGCCGGCATTGTCGACGATGATCGTGTGCGGAACCCCGTGGGCCCCGAGTTCGAACGCCGTGAGGGCCGCACCTTGATTGCGTGGGCGGGTTTCATCGACCCAGACGTGAACGGGGATACCCTTATCGTGCGCCATATAAATCGGCGCGGTGGCTGTCCCCCAATCGACGCAAGCAATCCACCCCGCGTTGCAGTGCGTCAGAATATTGACAGGCTCGCCCGGGGCCTTCCTGCTCGCGATCTCTTCGATAATCTTGAGGCCGTGCGTCCCAATCAACCGGCAGGTCTCGACATCCTCATCGCAAATCTCGGCAGCCCGCTTGTAAGCAGCAGCAAGACGCTCCTCACGCGGCAGATTCTGGATCGCCTTGCGCATCTGATCGAGCGCCCAGCGGAGATTGACCGCCGTCGGTCGTTGCTTGGCGAGATAGGCAATCGCTGCGTCAACGGCTTCGTCCGACGCATCTTCCTGGAGGGCGAGGCAAACGCCGTAGGCGGCCGTCGCGCCGATCAAGGGTGCACCACGCACCTGCATCGTTAGAATGGCGCGCCCAGCGTCTTCCAACGTTCGCAGGGTTGCCGTTTCAAATTCATGAGGCAAGCGCGTCTGATCGATGATTTCGACGCTCTCACCATCCTCGGCGCGCCAGATGGTGCGGTAATGCCGGCCGTTTATTTTCATAAGCCTCTAACTTCCTAAAGGTTGTGCTGTTTTGATCCGGCTCGATGATGCGGGGCACACCCGTTTATCGCGATCTCTAGCCCTACACTAAAAAGTATATCGTTTGGTTGAGCGAGGATCAGTTGCGATATGCAACGAACCATAACTAGGCTCGATATCCCGGACATGAAGCCCGATGGAGGGGCGCGTCAAGCCCACAGGACTTACAGGTAAACAGGTACCACTCAGCGTGCGGGCGTGCCGAACAATCGCGAATGGTCACTCCAGCGGCACCGCATCGCGGACAGCGGCATTCAGCCATTGGATCTGCCTCCCACGCGAGCAACTGGGCGACCGCGGGCTCTATTTCCTCGGCGAGGAGCCGCTTCTCTATGGGCCCGCGGTACATATCAATGTCCTTCGAAAGCCATCAGGGTATGGCTTTTTACGCCCATAGCGTCGAGACGTTTCAAGCCGCCCAGGTCAGGCAGGTCGATAACGAAGGCCGCCGCAACGATGTCGGCCCCGGAGCGCCGGATCAGCTTTGCGGTTGCTTCTGCCGTGCCACCCGTGGCGATCAGGTCATCGACAATGAGAATGCGCGATCCCGCTGCCACGGCATCTTCATGCATCTCTATGACGTCAACTCCATATTCGAGCGTGTATTCCTCACCGATCGTTTTCCAGGGCAGCTTGCCCTTCTTGCGGATCGGTACGAATCCGCAGCCAAGGCGGTCTGCGACGGCACCGCCCAGGATGAAACCCCGGGCCTCGATGCCGGCCACCGCGTCGACGGGTATCGTGCGGAACGGCTCAGCAAGTTGAGCGATCGCCGCTTTGAAGCCCTGCGCGTCACCCAGAAGCGTCGTCACGTCACGAAACAGGATACCGGGCTTGGGATAATCCGGGATCGTACGAATAAGGCTCTTTAGATCTTTCAATGACCACCTCCACGTCAAAATAGGGGCGCAAAATAGCAACAACCTGCCCGCTGGGGTAGGACGTAGCGGCAATGTCGCGGGCTTTTTGATCGCAGAGTGATTTGATTGCGGCGCTTAAAACTGTGCTGCTGATTACCGAGGTGAAGTGATGGCCAGTATCGATTATCCGTTGGCGGCGGATGAGGGGCTCGACGACCTGCCGCGCACGTTTCGCCGCGAGCGCGAGGCGCGCGAAAGGGAAGCCCGAGAACGCGAAGCACGCGAAAGGGAAGCTCTAGGGCGCGAGGAGCCGTCCATGAGTGCCCAATCCTTCCCCCATGACGAATTCGGCGCACCCTTCTCGGCAAGCTATGATTACACTGCTGCAACAACGTATTCGGTCGAGCCCGTCCCGGCGGCTGTCAAACGCTTTGACGTGCCGTTTACGACGCTGAGCTTGTTTTTCCTGAAGGCTGTGGTCGCGGCAATCCCTGCCCTGATCCTTCTGGGTGCCATTTTATGGGTCGCGGGCGACATTCTGCAGGCCTACTTCCCGTGGCTTATCAAGATGCAGATCTTCATCCATTTCCCGGAATGAAGACGGTGCGCCGCCTGCAAAACCATAACCTACGGATGCAACGCTCCGCCGGACGAATTTTCGCGGCAACACACGCGCTTCGTCAGGAAGCCGTTCGGACGCTTTGATAGACGGCGAAGGCGTGACCGATCAATCCGAGGCCCCAGCCCGCCAACGGCCAGAAGAACCAAAGATTGTTCGGGTTGGTCATCATATTGATGACAAAGAGGAGCACGTTGACTGCGAGGTACACGATGAGGTGTATCCGAAAGCCTTGATCTGCCAACACCGATTTCATCGTATTTTGAAGTGCTGCCATTTTTTGGTATCCGCTAAAATTAGCCTGACGTCGAAAATCGGCCTCGCGGCAGTATTATACGGCCCCTTGCATTCTGGGGCGAGGAAAATGCTTTCGTCTGAAAGGATGAAGGGCCGGCTTTGACCGGCCCCCATCGTCATCCTTTAAACACGCGACCGGCGACTGCTTCCAGCTTGGCGAGCAGCGCGGGATCTCGCGCTTCCGGCGGCGTGATGATCGCCACGTCCAAGGCCTTGTCAGAACCGATCGGGCACGCGGGGTGCTCCTTCGGCATCGACTTCGCCAAATTCAGGACAAGCCGCTGAGCCTTTGCCGTATTGTCCTTCATCACAGCAATGACCGAGGCGACATCGACGTGCGCGTGCTCGTCATGCCAGCAGTCGTAGTCGGTCACCATGGCAAGCGTCGCGTAACAAAGCTCGGCTTCGCGCGCGAGCTTGGCTTCGGGCATGTTGGTCATACCGATTACGCTGCAGCCCCAGGAGCGATACAGCTCGCTTTCCGCTTTGGTCGAGAACTGCGGGCCTTCCATCACGAGATAGGTTCCGCCGCGTGTTGTGGGAACGCCTTCGGCGCGTGCGGCGGCTTCAATCGCATCGGCCAAGAGCGGGCTTACCGGCTCGGCGACGGACACGTGCGCCACACAGCCTGCGCCGAAGAAGCTTTTTTCGCGCGCGAACGTCCGGTCGATGAATTGATCGACGATGACGAAGTGTCCTGGAGGCAGTTCCTCTTTCAAGGATCCGCACGCCGACACGGAAACAAGATCCGTGACACCGGCGCGCTTAAGCGCATCGATATTCGCCCGATAGTTAATGTGAGACGGTGAAACCTTGTGGCCGCGGCCATGTCTCGGGAGGAACCGGATCGGCAATCCATCGATTTCAGCGAATAGAATGTCATCGGAGGGGCGCCCCCAAGGACTGTCAACGTGACGCCATTCGGCGTTATCGAGGCCGGGGATGTCGTAGAGGCCACTGCCGCCGACAATGCCGAGTACCGTTTGCACCATTGTTCAGATCCCTCCTGATACCGATGCGCTCTTTGTCTGGTCGTGCTTCTTGCAGGAAAACCGGTTCCCACTTTTCCGGAAGCACTCAAACTACGCCGGGGCAAGGCTTTAACGAGAAAAGGCCCCGCACGCGAGGCCTTTTCTTGATTTTATCGACGTCCGGCGCATTCCAGCGCCAGGGTTACACGAAACACATTAGCGCTTCTTCACGCGCGCCCAGATGCGGTGCTTCGCGATATAGAGCAGGACTGTCGTGACCAAAAGGTAGAGCATAACCTGCCAGCCGATGCGCTTGCGCGATTCCAGCGACGGGTCGGAAGCCCAGGCCAAGAACGCCGTGACATCCCGCGCGTTCTGCTCAAGCGAAGACTTAGCGCCAGCATTTTCCTGATACTCTACCGCACCCTCTGGTGGGATCGGCGGGTTCATAGCGATCTGGTGGCCAGGGAAGGCTTTGTTGTAGTGCATGCCTTCGCTGAGCTCGAACCCCGATGGCGGATCAGTGTAACCCACAAGCAGAGCATGGACGTAATCCGCGCCTGCTTCCTGATACCCCGTCAGGATATCGCGGCCCATCTTGAACACATGTGCGTACCACGCATCGTGATTTTCGATGGTACGGGCTTTGATGATGTTCGAGAGGTCTGGCGGATACGCACCATTGTTTACGAAGCGCGCTTCCTGCTCGTTCTTGTACGGGCCGTGGATCGGATCCGACAATTTTGCCGGACGCTGGAACATGTTGCCCTCATCGTTAGGGCCATCCGTGATCTGGTTCGGCCAGTCCTTCGCCAGCGCCTGGACGGACGCTTCGTCGAACATGGGGCCACCCGGCTCCGCAAGGTTGCGGAAGTAGACGCGGCTGAGCCCATGGCACGCAGCACAGACGTCCTTGTAGACCTGGAAGCCGCGGCGCAACTGGGGACGATCGAAGTGGCCAAAGAAGCCACCGAAGCTCCAATCCTCACGCTCGATGTGGATCGGTTCGCCACCTGCAGCGTTGCCCGGGCCGGTCATGACAGCGGATGTCGCCAGCACTGCGGCCAGCATTCCGGCGGCCCGAAGGGTGTTGCTCATTAGCGTTTTCATCTTGTCTTCGTCCCCCGTCCTATCGGCTTTCTGGTGCAGCAGCAGCACCCTTGGGCTTGGCTGCGCCACCTGAACCGTCCCCTTTGCCGCCGAGCACAGCGTCAGTGATCGAACGCGGCAGTTTCTTGGGTGTTTCGAGGATGCCGACGATGGGCATTACCAGCAGGAAGTGCGCGAAGTAGTAGAAGGTGAAGATCCGCGCCCAGAAGACGTAGACGCCTTCCGCCGGCTTCGATCCCAGATAGCCCAACGCGAGGCAAGAGAATGCGAACAGCCAGAAGAACCACTTGTAAATCGGCCGGTACTTCGTCGAGCGGACACGCGAGGTGTCGAGCCAGGGGATGAAGACCAGGATAGCGATCGCTGCGAACATCGCGATTACGCCGCCGAGCTTGTCGGGAATGGCGCGAAGGATCGCGTAGAAGGGCAGGAAGTACCACTCCGGCACGATGTGCGGCGGCGTCACCAGCGGGTTCGCCTCTATGTAGTTATCCGCGTGCCCAAGGTAGTCCGGCAGGAAGAACACAAACCAAGCGAACATAATCAGGAAGATAAACATCCAAAGCAGGTCTTTGGACGTTGCATAAGGGTGCATCGGCACTGAATCCGACTTGGTCTTGATATCCAAGCCCGTCGGATTGTTCTGTCCTGCGACGTGCAGAGCCCAGACGTGCAAGACGACGAGGCCAGCGATTACGAACGGCAGAAGATAGTGCAGTGAGAAGAAGCGATTGAGCGTCGTGCCGGTTACGGCATACCCGCCCCATAGCCACTCCACAATCGCCGTGCCTAGCCCTGGGAAGATGCCATCCAGAGACGAGAACAGGTTGGTGATGACCGTCACACCCCAGAAGCTCATCTGACCCCAGGGGAGCGCGTAGCCCATGAATGCGGTCGCCATCATCACAAGGAAGATGAGAACGCCGAGGATCCATAGGATCTCACGCGGAGCCTTGTAGGATCCGTAGTAGAGACCGCGGAAGATATGGATATAAACCGCGATGAAGAACATCGAGGCACCAACCGCGTGGAAGTTGCGGATCATCCAGCCGTAGTTGACGTTCCGACGGATGTGCTCGACCGAGTTAAAAGCTTCCGCAGCGCTCGGCTGGTAGTGCATTGCAAGCACAATGCCCGTCAGGATCTGCGCCACGAGGCAGAACGACAGGATCCCGCCGAAGGTCCACAGATAATTGAGATTGCGCGGCGTCGGATAATCCACGAAGGAATCGTGAAGGAGCCGCATCAGTGGCAACCGCTCATCCCACCAGCGAGCAGTTGCGGATTTGGGCACGTAGGTCGATTCGTGTTGAGCCATGGCGCTCTATAGGCTCCCTTACCCGATCTTGATTTTTGTGTCTGAGACGAAGTCGTACGTCGGCACTTCGAGGTTGCGCGGCGCAGGTCCTTTGCGGATGCGGCCAGCGGTGTCGTAGTGCGAACCATGGCAGGGGCAGAACCAACCGCCGAAGTCCCCCTTTGTATCAGAAAGCGACTGGCCCTTGGGAATGCAGCCAAGGTGCGTGCAGATACCGACCATTACTAGCCAGTTCTCGTGGCCCTGCAGCGTACGATTTTCGTCGGTCGCCGCTGCATCGGCAGCAATGTTGTCGTTGCGTGCCGCTTCGTCGGGAAGATCGGTGAGCGGAACCTTCTTCGCCGCGTCGATCTCTTCCTGGGTACGGTGACGGATGAAGACCGGCTTACCGCGCCACATAACCGTGATGGCCTGCCCGACCTTGATCGGCGAAAGGTCAACCTCGATCGAAGCCAGAGCCTTTGCGCCTGCGTCCGGGTTCATCTGCTGGACGAACGGCCATATCAAGGAAGCGGCGCCGACAGCCGCAAAAGCGTTGCCCGCGATTATCAGAAAGTCCCTACGTTGGGGATCTTCTACATCAGTTGCCACACATGCCTCCCTCGAGCTCGGACCGTTGCGGCATCAAGCGCAACGCATAAAGATAGTCATCGAACCCCTGCGAGCGGGTCGCGTCCGCGGTACTGAAGTAGAATGGCGCCAGCGATTGAGCCAGAGAGAAGGTGTTCCGCCCTTGGCCCGGCGCCCCGTTTGCGCAGGATTCAGATCAGCGCCAGAACGGCGCAAATATGTACGCGACCTTTTGGCATCCTTTCGTTGTTGCCTCAAGGCTGCACTAGTCGGAGCTAACAGGGCAATTTGGCGCATGCGACCGGTAACGGGGCGTCGCCTTCAGTTTATCGTCTATTGCACCAACATGGATTGTGCGATGCGCATTGCGCTTTATCAGCCGGATATTCCTCAGAACACCGGCACCATCCTGCGCCTCGGGGTATGCCTCGGTGTGCCTATCGACATCATAGAACCTGCCGGTTTCAGCTTGAGCGACAAAGCCTTAAAGCGCGCCGGCCTCGACTATCTGACGCATCTCGACATGCATCGCCACGAAAGCTTCGCGGCTTTCGACACCTGGAGGCAGCAACAGGGGTGCCGGCTTGTTCTACTCACGACTGCTGCGGCGCAGCGATACGCTGAAGCTGCCTTTGCGCCCACTGATATTTTACTTTTAGGCCGGGAAAGCGTGGGAGTTCCGCGCGAAGTCCATGCTCAGGCCGACCTATCAGTGCGGATTCCGATGCAACCGGGAATGCGATCTCTCAATGTCGCCGTCGCCGGGGCGATGGTCCTCGGCGAAGCGCTACGTCAAACCGGACAACTGCCGGTCGAGGCTGTCAGAAGTGGGGCCACTGACTGAGTCCGGCCCCACCTCGCAACTTACTCCGCAGCTTCACGGGCGAGGAACCCGCCCGACTGGCGGGCCCAAAGTTCAGCATAAAGCCCACCACTTTTGATGAGCTCGTCGTGCGTTCCTTCTTCGACGATGGCACCGGAGTCCATCACGACAAGCCGGTCCATCGCGGCAATCGTCGATAGCCGGTGAGCGATGGCGATCACAGTTTTTCCGCTCATCAGGCTCGCTAAGCTGTCCTGAATTGCAGCTTCCACCTCGGAATCGAGTGCGCTGGTCGCTTCGTCGAGGATCAAGACCGGAGCATTCTTCAAAAGTACGCGCGCGATGGCGATGCGCTGGCGTTGGCCGCCTGACAGCTTCACGCCACGTTCGCCGACGTGGGCATCATAGCCCCTGCGCCCTTTCATATCGACTAGGCCCACGATGAAATCATGCGCGTGAGCCTGTTTGGCGGCCGCGATTGCATCTTCGCGCGTGGCCTCGGGACGGCCGTACACAATGTTGTCATGCACCGAACGGTGCAGCAACGAGGTGTCCTGCGTGACCATTCCAATGGCGGATCGGAGACTCTCCTGGCTGACCCTCGCGATATCCTGACCGTCGATTAGAATGCTGCCTTTCTCCAGGTCGTAGAAGCGCAGCAACAAACTGACGAGTGTCGACTTGCCCGCACCGGAGCGACCGACGATACCGATCTTCTCTCCGGGCCGGATCTTGAGCGAGAGGTCCTGAATGACTCCGCCCTTCTTCCCATAGTGGAAGCCGACATTCTGGAACTCGATGGCTCCGTGATCGACGCGGAGGGGACGTGCCCCCAGTTCGTCGACAACGGTTCGCTCGCGTGAGAGGGTGGAAATACCATCCTGAACCACGCCGATATTCTCGAATAGGCCTGCGATCTCCCACATGATCCAGTGCGACATGCCTTGAAGCCGCAGAACGAGCCCGACAGTCAATGCAATCGCACCGGTCGTCACCGCCGAGATGGACCACAGCCAGATCGCCAAAGCAGCGACAGAGAACAAAAGGAATGCGTTGAGCAGGTTAAGGGCAACCGTGAGCAACGTGACCAGGCGCATCTGACGGTGCACCGTGCTCAGGAAGGTGTCCATGCTGTCACGCGCATAGTGGTCCTCGCGCTCGGCATGGGCGAACATCTTGACGGTTTGGATATTGGTGTAGCTGTCGACAACGCGCCCCGTCATCACCGAGCGTGCGTCAGCCTGCTCCGCGGAAATTTCCCGCAATCGCGGGATGAAGTAGCGAACGGCGGCGATATAGCCGACCAGCCAGAGCAACATAGGTGCGGCCAGCCGCAGGTCCGTCGCGGCGAATGCGATGACCGCACCGACGAAGTAGACCGACACATAAACCAGAACCTCTGCCATGATCATGACGACCTGGCGGACAGAGACCGACGTTTGCATGATTTTCGTGGCGACGCGGCCTGCGAAATCGTCCTGGAAAAACCCAAGCGACTGGCGCAATACATAGCGATGCGCTTGCCAACGCGTGCGCATTGCAAAGTTGCCCATCAATCCCTGGTGCACACAAGCTTCGTAAAAGAACTTGAGCAGCGGCAGAACGATCAGGACAAGGCCCCCAAGCATCACAAGGCGCGAGCCGTGCTCCGCAAAAAATGCCTGAGGATCCGAGCTGGACAGCCAATTCACGAGGCCACCGAGGACCGCAAACAGCGAAACCTCAATCAAAGCAATTGCACCGCCGAGGATCGAGGACGCGAGCAGGAGCGGCCAGAACGGGCGTGTATAGTGGATAATGAATGGCACGAGTTTGTCGGGTGGCATCTGAGCAGCCCCGCCAGGAAACGGGTCCCGGCTCGACTCCAGCCATTCAAAGATGCGAGTAAACATTTCAAGGGCTCCTCGCGCCGGATCGGCAGAAACGCCCCCGCACGCCGACGCGAAGTGCCCAGCGCGATATAACACGCGCAGAAAGGGTCAGCTCGGTTGGATTGCAGGGCGCAGCCGGAAGCCGTCGGCGCGTCTTATGAGATTTGATCCGCGTCAAAGTAGCTATCGCCTCACATAGTCAAGATGATGGCGGATTAAACAATAGTAGCCAAAGGGATAACGCGAGAATGGTGCAGATCGATCGATGACAACGCAGCTTACGGGACGCCAGGAAAAGGCGAGGGAATGGTTCGAGAAGCTACGCGACGATATCTGCGCGGCATTCGAGCAACTTGAAGAGGAACTGCCGAAAGGACTGCCGCTGTCGCTAAGACCGGCCGGTAAGTTCTCGCTCGAACCCTGGACACGCACCGATCAAACGACTGGCGAAGCCGGCGGCGGTGGCGTTATGGGCATGATGTCTGGTCGCGTGTTCGAAAAGGTGGGCGTGCACACGTCAACCGTCCACGGCAGCTTCGCGCCAGAATTCGCCAAACAGATTCCAGGCGCAGCGGAGGATCCGCGTTTTTGGGCGTCAGGCATCTCACTTATTGCGCACATGCAAAATCCACATGTGCCTGCGGTTCACATGAACACCCGCATGGTGACGACGAGCAAATGGTGGTTCGGCGGCGGCGCTGACCTTACCCCGGTGCTCGAGGCGCGCCGCACGCAAGAAGATCCGGACACGGTTGCTTTCCATGAAGCCATGCGCTCGGCTTGCGAGGGGCACAAGGTCGCCGACTACGACCGCTTCAAATCCTGGTGCGATGAGTACTTCTTCCTGCCTCACCGTCAGGAGATGCGTGGTATCGGCGGGATCTTTTACGATTATCTGACGCCGTCTGAGGAGGACGGGGGATGGGATGCCGCCTTCGCCTTCACTCAGAGTGTCGGTCGTGCGTTCCTCAATATCTATCCCGAATTGGTGCGCCGCAACTTTGCGACGGACTGGACTGAGGCCCATCGGGATGAGCAACTGATCCGCCGCGGACGCTACGTAGAGTTTAATTTGCTCTATGACCGCGGCACGCTGTTCGGGCTGAAGACCGGGGGCAACGTGCCGTCGATCCTGTCGTCCATGCCGCCTATGGTTAAATGGCCTTAACGAAGAGCGGCGAATGTGAACCATTTGCCGCAATTTTTCCCGCCTTCGACCTACGGCCGCCACATAAAGTTCTTAACAATCTCGTGTCATGATGAAAGATGGCTTGAGAGAATGTATTGAAAGCAAACGCTTTTCGCGAGGCTCTTTCAATTCTCTCGGAGAACAGGCACGGGGGGACCCTGCCGAAGCTCACAACCCCAGGTTTGAAGTTCTAGTAAGGGGCTACTCGTGAAGTTTTCAGCGCAGAAACTGGCACTGGTAACACTATGTGCCGCAACTGGTGGTCTAGCCTCAGTTCCAGCTTACAGCGCCGGTGCACCGCTCGGCGTGTGGGTAGATGAAGAAGGTCGCGGTGCCGTCGAAGTACGCGAGTGCGGCGCGCGGCTTTGCGGCTATGTCGTCTGGGTTCGCGATCGCAAGGACCGTCACGGCTGCGGACGTCAGCTCATGGGCGACGTCGTTGAGGTTGCTTCCGGATGGGACAACGGCTGGATCGCCAGCCCCGACGACGGCACGAAGTACAGTGTCGCGCTAGAGCCGGTCAATCGTTCTACCATGAAGGTTATCGGCTATTCCGGTAGCAAGTTCTTCAGCAAAACGATGATTTGGCGTCGCGCACCAAATAATATCGAACGTTGCGACAAGCCCGCAGCCGAAGTCATCACGGCGAGTGCAACTCCGAAGGTGGCCCCGAAGAAAGAACCTGTCTGGACAGGGCCGCGTGACGCCCCAGCCCCTCAACGCAAGCCACTTGTTGTCGCTGCTATGAGCGAGCCCGCAATTGTCGCACCTGCACCCACGCTGGCACAGCGACCACGTCCGTTACCTCAAGCCATGGGGCTTGGAAGAGGAACGGACGACATCGTCGTGGTCAGCACACGGGTTGCCTCAGCAGCTGAGACCGGCACATCCCCCGACACGCGTGCAGACGCTGCATTGAATGACAATGACTGCGGCCTCCGTGCACCATTCTTCGCGTTGTTTGGCGCTTCCACCTGCGGCAAGAAATAACGCCATCGCGTGAGACGTTGAGGCTGGCACAATTTATTGCCGGCCTCTTTTCCCGTTGGCGCGCGCTTTGTTTATTAGCTCACGACCTTTTATTTCTACGCTCAAATCTATTTGGACGAAGCCACAATAGAACCCCATTACCGTCTGGCTTTGCGGCCGCTTATTTCCCCCAAAAAATAAGGGGACCGCCAGAACGCGATCCCCTTAAACTGCGATGATCCAGCTTGTCGCCGTACCGCACCTTCTAGCGGCGTGCCTCGGCAGTCAGCATGTCAAAAACCTCAGCGAACTCGACAGCGCCCGAGTTTTTGACGTTGTGGTTCATGCGATCTTCCAAGGCTTTCAAAAGCTCAGCCGACGTTCTCCCACGCACGATCGAATTGCGCTCATAACCGCGGCGAGAAAAGAAATTGACCGTGGGCATACGCAGCCCCACAGAGGTCATCATCTCAACACCAGTGCCTGGACCAGCCAAGTTCATCAGCTCAAGTTCCGTCGGATCCAGATTGTAGCGATTCTTTCGTTCGGCAAATTCCTTGATACCTTTGAGTTTGATGACCTGCAGCCACGGTCCAATGTCCCCATCCAAATTGATGGGGTGAATACCCATTCCGTGCCCCGTTTTGGCGAACGCTTGGTGTCTCGACCAGACATGCGGGATGCTTTTCGCCTTTTTGAGCATCCTGCGTAATATGCTGGCCTTCTTTTGAAGATTTTGGCTTCGTTCAGCACTCACCTCGTGACTGCGGGACATCCGTTCCAAACGGGCGACGAAGTCAGCGCCATGCTTGACGAGCTCGTCTACCGAATTCGCACTGAGTAGCTGGGCATAGCCGAGGGCCGAAGAAATGGGGCGGCCTGTTTTTCTCAAAGGGTGGATCCCAGCTTGCATGTCGGCGGTACCGATGCCACCGGTCTCCAACGCGTAAACACGCACGACCTGATCCTTGGAAAGCCCTAACCGCAGGGCTTCTCGTGCGTAGCGTAGTTTGAATTCGCGTTCGGAAATGCGCTCGGGAACAAATCCATAGTGGCGTTTTGCGGCGGCCAAGTAGTCATTGATACCCGGCAATTCGTCACGCGGACGCTCTGGCTTTTTTTCGTCACCCGCCAGGAATTTCGCCCAAGCGGCCGCCAAACGTTTGCTGAGGTTGGGTCCTTCGAACTCGGGCGGATAACCAGTCACGTAATCCGACTTCCTGACGAGGTCGCCCCGGCGAATCTTTTTTCGGCGCGCACTGCGCTTAGATTCCACCTGGTCCCAAAAGGCATCTTTTTCCGCCTGATGAAACGTCCACGCCTTGTAGTACTCTTCAAATTGGCGGCGATCGTCCGCTGATAACTGTGTAGCAAATTCGGAGGCGCTCCCTCTCGCGTGCGCCTCGGGAACCTGTACGCTTCCGGTCAACAGCAGCGCGCCCAGCAGCATCGAGGCTGCCATGCAGCGTTTTTTGACTATCATCGTGGATCCCATATCTTTTTTTAGAGTACTAAGTTTCACGCCACCCGTAGGCGAGCCACTTTCCCACACGATGCCCGCTTGCTCGTTAGCGTCGCTCACCGCTTTGCCTGTTGCATGTGCGTAAAATGGGGCAAAGTCCTTGCAAAGGTCCAGTTTCATTGCTTGTTCGGGGGGCGGCACGTAAGTTGGTCGCCTACGGAGCGATATCTACTCCCAAGGTCTTGCTGAGGAATTTAGAAAGGGTGGCTACCATCATCGAAAGTGGGCCGATCCTCGGAGAACGCATGAGCACCAGTACGGCGGATTCATTCACTGCTGCGGACAATTTTCGCCAACTCGCGGAGCGGGTGCTTTTTCGCGATCCCCCGTCAATCGATGAAGATTCGACCGCGAAGCCTGCCAGCTTGGGCGATTACGATCTCAATCCCGGTATCTTGCCGGACCCAGCGCAGATCCTTCCCCCCAAACCTGCTGCTGTTCTCATACCTATTCTCGCCACGACGCCTCTGAGTGTGTTGCTCACCGTACGGAGTGACCACCTGCCGAATCACGCCGGACAGATCTCTTTTCCAGGCGGCAAACTCGAAGAACGTGACGCCGGACCGGCCGCGGCGGCCATGCGGGAGGCTGATGAAGAAATCGGTCTCGATCCGCGCTTCATCGAGCCTGTGGGCTTTCTAGACTGGTATCGTACGGGGTCGGGATACGTTATCAGTCCGCTCGTCGCTCTGATCAAGCCCGGCTATACGCTCAAAGCTGATCCCGGCGAGGTGACGGACATTTTTGAAGTTCCACTGCCCTTTTTGCTGGATGTTGCCAATCACCAGCGCCACTCGAGAATATCCCGCGGCCGGCAGAAGCATTTTTATGCGATGACCTACGGCGAGCGATATATCTGGGGCGCCACCGCGGGCATTATCAAAAACTTGCATAAGAGGCTCACGGACTCATGATCCGCGTCGTTATCGAGAATATTCTGCTGCTTTTGCTGCCGACCCTCTTCTACGTGGCATATATCTTCCTAACGGTCGGCTCAAAGGGTGCAAAGCAGAAGATCAATGACGCGCCGTTCATGTGGCTCTTCGTGGCTGGCGTCGTTCTGGCTATCGCCGTTCTCGCAATATTCGGAAGCACTTCCGGCGGACGTCCGGGCGAAGCCTACCAACCTCCCGTTTTTGAAGGCGGTAAAATCGTTCCCGGCCATATCAAACGAGACGAACAGTCCTCAGGTGGATGAAGGCGCAAAAATGCAGGGTGATCGAGATCGGCCGAACTCCGACGCTGGTCTGCCCAACCTTGCTGGCGCTGACTGGTTGAACTCGGCCGGAATTCAAGCAGTGTTCGACGCCCTTGAGAGAGGAGGATATTCGGCGCGCGCCGTTGGCGGCGTTGTGCGCAATGCCCTGTTAGGTGAACCAATCCATGACGTCGATATTGCTACGACGGCCGAACCCGACCACGTGATGCGGCTGGTCCAGGCTGCAGGTCTCAAAGGCATCGCGACGGGTGCAGCACACGGAACAATTACAGTTATCTCCAGCCACGTGCCCTTCGAAGTCACGACGCTCCGGCGTGATGTGGAAACATTCGGCCGTCACGCAACCGTCGCGTTCACAACCGAATGGGAGGAAGACGCCCGTAGACGCGACTTCACCCTCAACGCGCTCTACTGCGATCGTAAGGGACAAGTTTATGATCCTGTCGGCGGCTACGCAGACCTCCTCGCACGGCGCGTACGTTTCATTGGGGATCCCGTCGCGCGCATCCGAGAAGATTATTTGCGCATTCTGCGATTCTTCCGTTTTCAAGCGACGTACGGCATCGGCGATTGCGACGGCGAAGGGCTGGCAGCATGTATCGCCGAGCGAGATGGGCTGACGCGCTTATCGGGAGAACGCGTCCGCTCTGAGATTTTGCGTTTGCTGGTTGCTGTTGGCGTGTTGCCCGTTGTCGATGTCATTGTTCGCTCGGGAATCGGCGAAATCGTTTTCGGCCGAAAGGGCGACGTCGCTTCTCTCTCACATGTCGCCGAGATCGAACGCGCCTTAGAGCGAAGTCCCGATGCTATCCTGCGTTTGGCGGCGCTCGCCTGTTCCACATTGGACGAGGCCAATGCCTTGGCTGACCGCCTAAGGCTCTCCAATTTAGAGCGCGGCCAACTTGAAGCCGCTGTGCTGACAGATCCAGCCCTTGGGCCCGAAGCTAATCTTGCGCGTGCGAAAGCCTGCCGCTTCCGGCTCTCACTCGATGCATTCCAACGAGCATACATTATGACATGGGCTCGATCCGCAGCCGGTGCGGCCGATGAAGCTTGGCACGTACGCTTCCATGAACTCTCGACGTGGAATGTTCCGGAGGTGCCTTTCAAAGGTTCCGACGTTGTCGCGCTCGGCGTGCCCCCTGGACCCAACGTCGGTATCGTCCTGCGGCAATTTCAGGACTGGTGGATCGCCGCCGATTTTCCGGATGATGACGCGCAGCTTCATCATCACCTCGCAACAGTCGCAAGGCCCTACATTGCGAATGCCTGAGTCAACAGATTGAGAAACTTAAAACATAAGGGCCGGCTTAATGCCGGCCCTTCTCAAATAGTATGACGGAGACGGGTTAGAAGCCCATCCCGCCCATGCCGCCGGGCATTGGACCTGCTGCGGGCTCCTCCTTCGGATGTTCGGCGATCATCACCTCGGTGGTGACGAGGAGGCCTGCCACGGAGGCTGCATCCTGCAGGGCGCACCGGACAACCTTGGCCGGATCGACGACCCCCGTCTGAATGAGGTCTCCGTAGCCATGCAGTTGGGCGTTATAGCCAAAACTATAGGCGTCGTTTTCCAGGATCTTGCCGATGATAACGGATCCATCTTCACCCGCATTGGTGAAGATCTGTCGCGCGGGCGCCTGCAGAGCCTTGCGAACGATATTCATACCGGTCTTTTGATCCTCGTTTTCAGGCGTCAACCGGTCAAGCACGGTAGCAGCGCGCAAGAGTGCAACGCCGCCGCCAGGGACAAGACCTTCCTCAACGGCCGCACGTGTGGCGTGTAATGCGTCGTCGACGCGGTCCTTGCGCTCTCTAACTTCCATCTCGGTAGCGCCACCGACCTTGATCACCGCGACACCGCCCGAGAGCTTGGCTAACCGCTCCTGCAGTTTCTCGCGATCATAGTCGGACGTCGTTTCCTCGATCTGGGCTTTGATCTGACGGCACCGGGCTTCGAGGTCGGCCGCGCTGCCACCACCGTCCACGATCGTCGTGCTGTCCTTGTCGACCGTGACGCGTTTGGCGGTTCCCAACATGTCGAGCGTCACGTTTTCGAGCTTGATGCCGACATCCTCGGAGATGACGGTGCCACCCGTCAAAACGGCGATATCGGCTAGCATCGCTTTGCGGCGGTCGCCAAAGCCCGGAGCCTTGACGGCGGCAACCTTCAGGCCACCGCGTAGCTTGTTGACGACCAGTGTCGCCAAGCCTTCGCCCTCAACGTCTTCAGCGATGATCAGAAGCGGCCTGGCGGATTGCGCAACAGCTTCGAGGACAGGCAGCATTGCCTGAAGACCTGAGAGCTTTGCTTCGTGGATGAGGATCAATGGATTCTCAAACTCGACGATCATCTTTTCCGCATTGGTGATGAAATAGGGGGAGAGATACCCGCGGTCGAATTGCATCCCCTCGACGATATCCAACTCGGTTTCGAGACTTTTCGCCTCTTCGACGGTTATCACGCCTTCATTGCCGACTTTCTTCATTGCTTCGGCGATAATACGGCCCACTTCTGAATCGCCATTCGCCGAAATCGTGCCGACCTGGGCAATCTCTTCGTTCAGCGTGACTTGCTTGGCCTTCTGCGCAAGTTCCGCAACAACGGCTGCTACCGCGGCATCAATGCCGCGCTTGATGTCCATGGGATTTGCGCCGGCCGTAACCGACTTTACACCCTCCCGGACAATTGCCTGGGCCAGAACGGTCGCAGTGGTCGTCCCATCACCGGCGAGATCTGCCGTCTTTGAAGCGACTTCGCGCAACATTTGCGCGCCCATGTTCTCAAACTTGTCTTCAAGTTCGATTTCTTTGGCGACCGTTACGCCATCCTTACTGATACGCGGCGCACCAAATGACTTTTCCATTACGACGTTCCGTCCTTTCGGACCGAGCGTCACCTTCACCGCATTTGCCAGGATATCGACGCCGCGGAGCATCTTTTCGCGCGCGTCCTGCGAAAACTTTACGTCTTTCGCTGCCATTTTGAACCACTCCTAAAATTGTCGCGAGTGTAAAATGATGGATGCTTGGAGATCGATCAGGCGGCCTGCTTTGCCGCTGCCGGCCCCTCGAGCACGCCAAGAATGTCATTTTCTTTCATGATCAGAAGCTCCTCGCCTCCGATCTTGACCTCAGTGCCAGACCATTTGCCGAACAGAATGCGATCTCCGACCTTGACGTCGAGCGAAACTACTTTGTTGTCGTCACCGCGCGATCCGGGGCCGACAGCAACAATCTCGCCGTGCTGTGGTTTTTCTTTCGCTGTGTCGGGAATGATAATGCCGCCGGAGGTTCTGGCTTCTTCGTCAATTCGACGAACCAGGACCCGATCATGAAGAGGACGAAACTTCATGGCGATAACCTCATTGTACGGTTCAATGTTTGCGTATTGATCGCGGCCTTTGAAATCAGGCTCGATCACGACGCTTCGTGAACCGTCAATGCCACGCAATACGAAATTGAGGTTCTCACGCGCCGCGCCAGCGATATGGCGAGCTGGATTAGCACTGTCAAGGGGAGAGTGCTAAGGCAAATTCAACCGCCTACAACGTCTTCAGGCCTGCCGTCTGGGATCCTACGGTTCCGAAGCCGCCGCGTTCTGAAACTGACTTTTCCTGTGGGGCGACCACTGCTCACGCCACACTGTTGGCGTGGCTCTCGGCCTGTTTTAGCGTTGGCGGGTACCTGCACCGGGAGGCCGGCATTTATCAAAAGGTCGTTACGTCAAAAAACAATGCCGGCCGCTTGTCGCGGCCGGCATTGTTGAAATGAACATATTAGATTCGAATAGAACCCATCATTCCTCTCAAAGCGCGAAATCTTCGAGCTTTGAACCCTTATTCAGCTTCGCGACGAGCCAATTTGGCTTACGGCCGCGCCCCGTCCAAGTTTCCGAACGATTATCGGGATTTACGTATTTGGCTGCCGAGATCGACGCTTTTCCTTTGCCACGCCCTTTGCCACCGACGAGCTCGTTGATAGAAAAACCAGCGTCTTGTGCCAGCTCTTCCATCTTGGCTAGGATTTCCTGACGCTCGCGTTGACGCGCGGCCAAAATCGCTTGTTCCACATCACTCTGAAGCGCGATGAGTTCCTTCAGAGACATTTTAGCCAGATTGACGTTGGCCATCTTAGGTGCTTTCCCCTTCTTGGTCACTGCGCGCTGTCTCGCCATATCGATCAAACCCACATCTGTGTTCCAGTTTCCATTCTAGGTCTTGCGCCAGCTGCGTGAATTAACCATTAACAATAGCGCAGATTCTATTGTGTTTTTGATCTCACCTGGAATTAGAAATTCTCTTCTTAATGAATTTCTTCAATCAAGGTCTGGCAAATAGCGAGTTATCGTATGCCAGAGCAGCCGTCAACTCGAAACTATAAGTGCTCACCACTACTCGCAACTTGTTTATTTCATTTTTTGAGTTTGGCTATTTGCTACTTCATCTCAATCCAACAATATTCTTTATGTTCTCAAGTCCGGGTTCGAAGAGTTTTCAGAGGGCGGAGATCACGGCGCCCCATCAGGCGCGAACACCAGTCGATGAATGGTAGATGAACAAGTCAAACAGGGAGCGTTCAGAGAGCGACACCTATGTTGGCCAAACCCTGAAGCCCATCTTCCCCGGCGTGATCAGGGGGTGCAGTGCTCAGGGTCGCTGCATCCCCACCTCTTCTTCTCTCTGATCTTAAAATTCCAGCTCAGTTCAAGCGCCTATTCGTAACGCCTAAATTTCTCAATTACAGGCATTGCGACAACCGGACGCGGAATATGCGGTCTTTTGCTCTCTCATGTCACGTCGTCAATTTCAATCATTCTAAACTTTAAGCTCGACTGTTGGCCCGCATTTACGAAGGCCAACTGCAATATCCCGCACTTCTCGTTTGTCAGTCTTCGCGTTATAGGCGCTTTCTATCCTAGACCCTAAAATCTCATAATGACTTCACGTTGCAGACCGGCAGCTGTAGCGACGCCAAAATCTCGCTGAACGGATTCCCCGGCCGACAATCTCTTGCTGATGCTGTCTGGTGCACAAGCACACGTGCGTCATACAGGACTAAAGTCAGACTTCCGGCTTTTTCATTTGTACGTATTTCGAGAATTTGCGGTTGCTGCAGCTCGGAACTTGGCGCAGCACGGCGCGTTGCACCCGCGCGTCCAAAGATATACGGTCTGCGCGCAAATCACCTATCGGAATGACCGACCAAGCCCCGGAGGCCTACTAATGTCGTTTTCCTTGCCCGCTCTGCCTTACGCGTACGATGCGCTTCAGCCATACATGTCGGCAGAAACCCTTCAGTTCCATCATGACAAGCACCACCAAGCCTACGTCGACAAGGGGAATGAGATCGCCGGCAAGGGTTCAAAGTACGACGGCATGAGCGTCGAAGATATCTGCCGCAAAGCCTTCGCTGATGGCGACCAAGCGGTCGTTAACCAAATCGGCCAGCACTATAATCACATTCATTTCTGGCAATGGATGAAGCCCAACGGCGGCGGCAGCAAATTGCCGGGCAAACTGCAAAGCCTCGTCGACGAATTCGGCGGCCTTGAAAAGGTACGTCACGAGTTCATTGAGGCCGGTAAAGGTCAATTTGGGTCGGGCTGGTGCTGGTTGGCTCTAAAAGACGGAAAGCTCATCGTCAGCAAGACGCCGAATGGCGAAAACCCGCTGATGCATGGCGCCCAGCCCCTGTTGGGCTGCGATGTCTGGGAACACAGCTACTACATCGACTATCGCAACGCGCGTCCGAAGTACCTTGAGGCTTTCTTCGACAATCTCGTCAATTGGGAGCACGTCGAATCCCTCATGGGGTGACGCATAGATTTTTCGGCCCTGGATAAGGCTGACTGACACTCATTTGATGGCGTGGGTTTTTCTCTCTCGAGAGAGATCCACGCCATTTCAGTTTCGGCACGGCAGAGGCGTTGGATATACCGTTTAGTTGTAGGAAGGCTGCGAAGTTCTGCCCAATATTTGAGCACCAAAGATCTTTAGCATCGAATTTCTGACAGATGATGCTGCCAAACTCTCGACGGAAGCTTGGCTTTAAGCCATAGATCATTGGCTTACGAAGCAAAAAGAACAAAACGGCTGCGTTGAGTTCTTGAGGGGCTTGGAAGCTGGCTGCGCTCGGCACGAGGTTGTGAAACGAGTTCAGTTTGTAACGGGGATTGCATGTCTTGGGGGCGTGCTCTTGCCAGATCGATTGTATGTCGTGCCGCTTTGGCGAGCTATCGGCGTCGCGCTGCTGATGATGGCAATCGCGGCCGCCGCGGGCGGCTGCGCTACGCTTGATTTGCGCGATGGCATCGATGATGCGCGCTTAGCCCGGCAAGCTGTCGTAGCCGGACTACCAGGCGTCCGCTTCTGGGGTGATGAAGTTCCCGCGGATATCGGTGCGGAAGTCAAACGACGCCTGCCCAATATGCCCGGTTTTTCACTCGCATCGGTGAAGCTGAAGGAACGTCCTGTCGTCGATATCCTCGCATTGTCGGGTGGTGGCGGTGACGGAGCATTCGGCGCTGGCCTGCTTGCCGGCTGGACGGCGCGAGGGGATCGCCCGGAATTTGAAGTCGTCACGGGTATAAGCGCCGGTGCGATCATTGCACCGTTCGCCTTTCTGGGCCCGCAATACGACAAAGACCTCGAAGAGATCTGGACCGGCTACAAGACCTCGCAGATCGCGACCGCGCAGATTCTGCCCGGCCTTCTTGGCGGCCCGGCGCTTGCAGATACCGCGCCGCTCAAGGCACTCATTGCACGCTACGTCGACCATCGGATGATGCGAGAAATCGCGCACGAATATCAGCGCAGGGGGCGTATCCTGCTCGTGGGCACGACGAACCTCGACGCCCAGCGCCCGGTGGTTTGGAACATGGGTGAAATTGCCGCCAGCAAGCACCCAAACGCCCTGCATCTTTTCAGAGACGTCATTCTCGCCTCAGCCGCCATTCCCGGGGCATTTCCGCCGGTCGATATCAAAGTGCAGGTCGACGGCAAAATCTATTCGGAGATGCATGTTGATGGCGGTACGACGCAGGAGATTTTCGTCTCACCGGTTAAAGTGCCTTTCCGAGCCTTTGACAGACTTTACAAGAAGCCTCCCGTGCGCCGCATCTACATCGTCAACAATGCCAAAATCGACCCCGAACAGAAGGTGATCCGCTCGCAAACGATACCGATTGCTTCTCGGGCAATCTCGACTCTTATCAAGAGCCAAAGCCAAGGCGAGATCTACCGCATCTACCGCATGGCTAAGGACGCTGGCGCCGATTTCAATTTCATTGCGGTACCCCGCGAGTTCGAGGTGCAGTCCGAGCAGTTCTTCGACCCGGTCTATCAGCGCGCATTATTTGACGAAGGCTACAAGGTCGGCAAAGCCGGAAACCGGTGGCTTAAACAGCCACCGGATACAATTGCGCAGAATTAAGAACTTTATTCTCGATCGGGTCAGCGCCCTCGCATGATCGAGCGCACCAGCGTATTTACGAGCCGACGCATGATCGACTTGCTTGCATAGCTGACGGCTTGTTCACCAAGCGACTTACCACCGCGTGGGCCGCGACCGAAAATGACGTTCCCCAGCCAGCTGCCTGTGCCTCCGGAGTTCGCCTGTTTTTGCAGTTCAGCCTCCTTGGCCGCGAGCTCTTCAGCACGCTTCGCCAAGATCTCATGGGCGCTTTCGCGATCAACCGCCTCATCATATTTGCCGTCGACGGGACTACGCTTCATGAGCGTTGCGCGTTCCTCGTCTGTGAGTGGGCCAATCTGACCTTCCGGCGGACGGATCAATGTCCGCTGCACCATTGACGGTTCGCCCTTATTTTCAAGCATCGAAACGAGCGCTTCACCGATGCCGAGATCAAGGATCGTGCGCTCGGTATCGATGTCCGGGTTTGGCCTGAAGGTTTCTGCCGCTGTCTTGACTGCCCGCTGTTCCTTAGGAGTGAACGCGCGCAACTGATGCTGAATGCGGTTGCCGAGCTGCGAAGAAACGCTGTCAGGGACGTCGAGCGGGTTTTGCGTAATGAAGTAAACGCCGACGCCCTTCGAACGAATGAGACGCGCGACTTGCTCAATGCGCTGGAGAAGGGGTTTTGGAGCTTCATCAAACAGCAGATGCGCTTCGTCGAAAAAGAAAACCAGCTTGGGCTTCGGCTGATCGCCAACTTCCGGCAGCGTCTGCCAGAGTTTCGTCAGCATCCACAGCAGGAACGTGCCGTAAAGCCGGGGCTTTTGCATGAGCTGATCTGCAGCCAGCAAATTCACTATACCGCGACCATCCATGCTGACGCGCATGAAGTCGTTTATATCGAGCGCCGGTTCGCCGAAAAATTGGTCGGCCCCTTGCTCCTCCAAAACCAGCAGACGCCTCTGGATCGCACCGATCGATGCGGTCGCAACGTTCCCGTACTTCATCGAGAGCTCTTTGCCGCGCTCGCCGATGTTGTGTATCTGCGCGCGCAAATCTTTCAGATCGAGCAGAGGAAGTTTCTCTTCTTCAGCGACACGGAACGCGACATTGAGGACGCCTTCCTGGACTTCATTGAGTTCCAGCATGCGCGAGAGAAGCAGCGGCCCCATGTCTAGGATGGTCGTGCGGATCGGATGCCCCGATTTGCCGAAGACATCCCAAAAAACGGTGGGATAGGCTTGATTCTGGTATTCCGTCAGGCCGATCTTTTCATTGCGTTTGACAATGAAATCCTTCGGCTCACCGGCTTTTGCTATGCCAGATAAGTCGCCCTTGATATCGGCAGCGAAAACAGGGACGCCATTCTTGGAGAAGCCTTCGGCCAACACCTGCAAGGTCACCGTTTTACCGGTACCCGTCGCTCCAGTAATCAAGCCGTGGCGGTTCGCCAATTTGAGATCGAGATACTCGGGCTTAACGCTGGTTCCGAGATAGATCTTGCCATCCTGGAGAACCGATTGGCTCATTGTTCATGACCTCGCGGGATTAGTGACGGTATCGAAGCGACTCAGCTTACGGACAGATCTGACCTCTATGCACGTACATCCGCGCTTTGCAAACCCAGTTGCATGACCGACTAACATCTTTGCAAGATATCTATTTGTGTGACACCACAATGACTATGCTGTGCTGCACAAAAGTGGTTGGAGCGACCAAACACCCAATTCCGCTTCGCTGCTTTTTCGTGCGAATTGAGATCTGCACTAAATCACTGGAATGGAGAGACACGCCCAATGACAACTGAAGCTCGCCCCCTCGCGGCCGACTTCGAGCCGGGAACACACGATGCCTGGGTCAAGCTGGTGGAAAAGGCGCTCAAGGGCGGCGACTTCGAAAAGCGTATGGTATCGCATTCCGCCGACGGTCTCCGCATTTTGCCGCTTTACGGGCGCGCCGGTGACAAGCCACGGGTCACGCGAACCGAGACGGAACGGCCATGGCGGATCTGCCAGCGTGTCGATCATCCTGATGCGCACGTGGCCTCGCAACTGATCCTCGATGACCTCCAGGGTGGAAGTGACGCGATCGCTATCGTGCCGCACGGCAGCCGCGCGGCACGCGGGTTCGGGCTGACAGCACAAACCGTCAGTGATCTTGATGCTGCTCTTGCCGGCGTGGCGCTAGACATGATCACGGTTCGGCTTGAACCTGCGCATGGCGGCCGAGCGAATGCCGCAATGCTGGCGGCCTTGATTACACAGCGCGGACACACGCCATCAGAATGTGCGGTCGACTTCGGACTAGATCCGATCGGCACCATGACCGCGACGGGAGTAATGTCGGCGCCTTGGGCGGCCATTTCCAAGCGTCTAGGCGATGCCGTAGTGGCACTCAAAGCGCAGGGCTTCACCGGTCCATTCCTCACATGTGACGTACGCGGGTACCATGAGGCCGGCGCCTCCGAAGTCCAGGAGTTGGCCATCGCGCTCGCTACGGGTGTTGCCTATCTTCGTGCGCTTAGCGATACGGGCCTGGACATTGATGATGCGACACGTGCCTTATCGTGGACGATCGCTGTTGATGCCGACCAGTTCCTAGGAATTGCGAAACTTAGAGCGTTGCGACGTCTCTGGGCGCGTGTCGAGGAGGCTTCCGGCCTCACTCCGCGTCCGATTAAAATCCACGCAGAAAGCGCTTGGCGCATGCTGACCCAGCGCGATCCCTGGGTGAATATGCTGCGTGGAACCATGGCTACGTTCACGGCCGGCATTGCAGGCGCGGACACCATCACCGTGCTTCCCCACACGGCTGCTCTCGGATTGCCGGATGGCTTCGCACGGCGCATCGCGCGCAACACTCATCTTATTTTGCAGGAAGAGTCGAATATCTGGCGTGTCGCCGACCCCGCCGCCGGATCAGGAGCCTATGAAGGTTTGACGGACGAGTTGGCTCAGGCCGCATGGACGCTCTTCCAGGAGATTGAAGCTGAAGGCGGTATCGTCGAGAGCCTCGTTGCGGGCAAAATCCACGATCGCATCGCTCAGGTTCGCGAGAAGCGCGCAAGCGATATCGCGACGCGTCGTGCCGCGGTCACGGGAACGAGCGAGTTTCCTTTGCTCAACGAAGCTCCAGTGAAAGTTCTCGATGTCGAACCTCGAGCAACCACACCGCCAACGGCTCTGCGTGAAGGCGATAGCGAGCTGACATTCGCGGAACTCATCTCAACCTTCAAGGAGCACGCGACGCGCAGCAAAGTGGTGCAAGCAGAAGTCGGCGCAACAACAGCAACCCCGTTACCCTGCGTTCGGCTCAGCGAGCCTTTCGAGGCATTACGCGATGCCTCCGATCGTTATCTTTCGGAGAAGGGACAGCGCCCACAAATCTTCGTAGCTGCTCTTGGTGCGATAGCGGAACACACGGCACGCTCATCCTGGATCCGAAATCTGATGGGCTCGGGCGGCATCGAAGCATTGATCTCAGATGGATATGCCAATGCCAATGAAGCGGCGGAAGCATTTGCGGCAAGTGGGGCTCGCTTGGCCTGCATTTCATCTAGCGATGCGAAATACGCTGATATGGGTGAAGCCGTCGCAAAAGCGTTGAAAGCGCAAGGTGCCAGCCATGTATACATGGCGGGGCGTCCGGGCGAACAGTCCGCTGCACTCGAAGCCGCCGGGGTCGATGCCTTTATTTATGCCGGCCAAGACGTCCTTAGCCTATTACGCAAGTTGCACGATCATCTCGGCATCCCTACCCAATAGGGTGTTCTCCGTTTGCGCAAACGCGTGTCAAATAGCTTTGCCAGCGGTACACTGTGAATTGTGCTAATTAATAACGAAGGCGACAGCCGTAGCGCTCGACCTCTCAAGGCCAAATAAAATGACGCGAATTCCTGATTTTACGAAGATCGATCTTGGTGCCGCTCAGGCTGCCGATGCCGCCGCAGGCGGCCCCGTCTGGCAGACGCCCGAGGGAATTCCCGTCAAGCCTGGCTTTTCCAACGCCGATATCGACGGGTTGGACTTTGTCGACAACGCTTATCCTGGGATCGCGCCATTTTTGCGCGGCCCCTATCCGGCGATGTACGTGACGCAGCCGTGGACTGTTCGCCAATACGCGGGCTTTTCGACAGCTGAGGATTCCAACGCATTTTATCGGCGCAATATTGCAGCCGGGCAGAAGGGCCTTTCGGTCGCTTTCGATCTGGCGACGCACCGCGGTTACGATTCCGACCATCCGCGGGTGCGTGGTGACGTCGGCATGGCGGGCGTTGCGATCGACTCCATCTACGACATGCGCACGCTGTTCTCGGGCATCGACCTGTCGCAGATGTCGGTCTCCATGACCATGAATGGCGCGGTCCTACCCGTTCTGGCTCTCTTTATTGCTGCGGGCGATGAACAAGGCGTTTCCCCGGACAAGCTTTCGGGAACGATCCAGAACGACATTCTCAAAGAATTCATGGTGCGGAACACTTACATCTACCCTCCCGCACCTTCGATGCGCATCGTCTCCGACATATTCGCTTACACCAGCAAGAAGATGCCGAAGTTCAATTCCATTTCGATCTCCGGCTATCACATGCAGGAAGCTGGAGCGACGGCAGATCTGGAGCTGGCCTACACGCTTGCTGACGGCATCGAGTATGCGCGCGCAGGCGTGGCGGCGGGTCTCGACATCGATGCGTTCGCGCCACGGCTGTCGTTCTTCTGGGCGATCGGCATGAACTTCTTCATGGAAATCGCCAAGATGCGCGCCGCCCGTTTGTTGTGGGCCGGCTTGGTCAAATCCGAGTTTGCGCCGAAGAATGAGCGCTCGCTTTCGTTGCGTACCCACTCACAAACCAGCGGATGGAGCCTTACGGCGCAGGACGTTTTCAACAACGTCGTACGGACAGCCGTAGAAGCCATGGCGGCGACGCAAGGGCACACGCAATCTCTGCATACCAACGCCTTCGACGAAGCGATCGCGCTGCCGACCGATTTCTCAGCCCGCATCGCGCGCAATACGCAGCTATTCCTGCAACAAGAGTCGGGTACAAGCCGGATCGCCGATCCGTGGGGCGGCAGCTATTACATTGAGCGGCTGACTTACGATCTGGCGCAACGCGCACTGAAGCACATCGACGAGGTCGAGAGCCTCGGAGGTATGGCGAAAGCCATTGCCGCCGGTATTCCCAAAATGCGCATCGAGGAAGCCGCGGCACGAACGCAGGCACGCATCGACTCTGGTCAGCAGACCATTGTTGGCGTCAACAAATACACAGTAGAAACAGACGCTGAGTTTGAAGTCCTAAAAGTCGACAACAAGGCGGTCCGTGAGCAGCAGATCGCCAAACTTGAGCGGTTGCGGGCCGAGCGAAGCGACGCAGAAGTCGCCGCGGCCCTTGAGGCCCTGACGTCCGGCGCTGCCGGCAACGCCAATCTGTTGGAACTCGCCGTAAACGCAGCCCGCGCAAAAGCGACCGTCGGCGAAATTTCGGACGCAATGGAAAAGGTGTTCACGCGACACCGGGCGGAGATCCGCGCAATTTCCGGCGTCTACGGCAAAGAGGCAAAATCGATGAACAAAGATGTTGGCCGTGTGCTGGCATTGGTTGAAGATTTCGAAAAGCACGATGGCCGCCGGCCACGTATTCTCATCGCCAAGATGGGCCAGGACGGACATGATCGCGGCCAGAAGGTGATTGCCTCTGCATTCGCGGATCTCGGTTTTGACGTCGACATCGGACCTCTTTTCGCCACCCCTGATGAAGCAGCGCGACAAGCCGTCGAAAACGACGTCCACATCATCGGTGTCTCTTCACTCGCCGCTGGCCATCTGACATTGGTACCGGAACTGCGTACAGCGCTAGAAAAGGAAGGACGCGGCGACATCATGATCGTCGTGGGCGGTGTCATTCCACCAGCGGACTACGATGAATTGTTCTCTTCTGGCGCCAAGGCTGTGTTCGGTCCAGGCACGAACATTCCGCAAGCGGCTGCGGGGCTCATTGCAAAGCTCAGTCAAAGCCTGGGTTATGCAAAGGAAGCGGCTGAGTAGTCGGCAACAGTGGGGCGTGCGGGCACTACGTCAGTCTGCTTTTTGATACTGGCGTGGTTGGCTGTCACGGCATCTCCAGGTGGGATACTCGTGTGGCACTCTTGGCCACGGCCTGCGCCCAATCACAATAAGCCGGTGCTCTACTGCACCTATTTTTCTGGGACCGGCTTTTTTGAGCGCGCCTTCCTGCACAATCGGTCTGACCAAGTCGGATATCGCATATGTCCGCTGTGGTCCCGGCCGATAGCTATTCCGATCCAATGAGGGAGGTCGTCGTTCAATTCTAATGCAAAAACGAGCTCCAGCGTTTCTGAGCATTTATCATGTCTTGCATATAGAATTTCAGCCGCCGCCTCAGCTTTATGTGTTCAAATTGTTGCAGCGATAAGCTCCCATTTTCGGAACTCCCTTGCCTGGCGCTTAATTGTGCGGCTCGCGTCCTTCCGCATATCTACGTGATATTTCTACTCTTTCCCTGTTGCGTCTCCATGATCGTCGCTTGCTATTATCGACCGCATTAGCACAACCTTGCTGTTGTGAACGCGCCGGAATGATCCGTCTTGAAACCATCGGCAAGGGAACCAATCTGCGCTAGAATGTTTTGAGTGATTTGTTCGCGACTTGAGGAGCCTTAACGTGATGTGGCTTACCCTTGCTGTGGGCTTTCTCTTATTCAGTGCCACTTTGGCCTATCTGCGCTACAGCAGAGTGCAGCTTTATAAGTCGCTGGAATCCGAAACCTCTGCTGTTTCAGAATTCCTCACTGGCGATGTGCTCAACTCCCGAAGCCAAGAACGCCTTCCGTCTTTCGACAGAAGGCTTGTCTACCTTGATGACGTATTGCCAGCCGACCAATTCGCGGCTCTGCGGTCTGAAATCGAGACGCTCGTCGAAACAGAGCGCAGCTATCTGCCCGCGCACAAGAAGGGTGGCACCGTTGCCTACGAGACGTTGATGGTGAAAGCGCCGCGTGTGGTCGCCCTCTACAGATCCCCTGCTCTTTCAAAGCTCGTATCTTCGGTCCTAGGCGATACTGCTCGTCCCACACCAATCAACGACCAGAGTTCCTGCTCCATCCTTTTTTATGACCGTCCCGGCGATCATATCGGCTGGCATTACGATCACAATTTCTACCGAGGGCGCCACGTCACCGTTCTCATTCCAATCATCAATCGGAATGCAACGGGCGATGGTCTTTCTGCCGCGCGCCTGGAAGCACGCTTTGGGCGGGACATCGACGTGGTCGAAACTCCACCGAACCGTTTCGTCATGTTCGAAGGGCAGAAGGTCCTGCACCGCGTGACGCCGATCGCCGCCGGAGAACGCCGTGTCATGCTGTCGATGACGTTCGCAACCGACACGCATTCGAGCGTCGCCCAGGGCATCAAACGCCGTATCAAAGACACAGCGTTTTTTGGCCTTCGTGCGCTTTGGACCTAAAGGAGACTCCGATTTTATCGGGGCTCAGTGCCTTGGATGCGATCGTACCAACGGGCTCCCGTCTGCGCTGACGGCTTCGACGCCTTTGGCTCGACCGTCGTCAGCCAGTTCATGGCGTCTGATCCAATGTCGCCTCCCGCAAAAGCCATTTGGGGTCCTGCATCGGTGTAGCATCCGCCGACGCAGACTGCTGCATTGCTCAGAAGCTCTATCATGGGTATTTCGCCGTTGCCCGCTGCTGGTTGGGCGGGACGACGTGGCGTGAGATCAACGACCCCAACGCGTCCGGAGCTACAACCGGCTTCGCACACGACAGCGAAATCGTTGGGGTAGTTTTCAGTCAGAGGGTGACGTTTGAAATGGACTTCGTTTTCTAGTTTGCTTCGCGACCAATCGGCGTAAGGGTCGCTTTCATCCCTATCGCCTGGACCCTTGGCGTTTTGGCTCGCGTCGGGAACCTCAGCCACTGCAAAGTCGCGTTCTGGAAATTTTGAAGCCTTTAGCGCCGGGTCGGCCTTTACAGGCTGAATTCCTGCGCAAAAACTCAAGAAGAAAACGCTTAGAGCCAGCCGCATTGGGCTCGCTGAGAAAACAGAACGCATGAAACACCCCCGCAGTTCGCGTACCGCTCAAGGCACGGCTCCTACGGACTTTGGCATATCCTACTTAACTGACAGTTTATCGGCGTATCGATGCCAAGCAAAAGCTAACGCTTGTGTTCAAAGAACTGCGCGGAACCGGGGCTTGCGTTGATGATGTGAACGTTCCGGTAGTCGGATTCGACTTCTTTCTTCGCTTTTGGTGCTGCGGCCTCTTGCCCCTCGGGAACGGCGAAGCCCGCAATTTCAACTTCTGGCTTGCGATCGGGGAGCGGCGCCTGCATCGGGGCCCAAGACGGTTGTGGTGCAGCTGGTTGCTGAGGCTGTGGCACGCCCCCGAAGTGGCGCGCGACACAGGGGTCGGTGCGCTTCATCAACTCCAATTGCCCGGGCAGAACCGTGACCTGGCTGCCATCTTCGCAGATAAAGGTCTGATTGGCGCGGGCTTTCGTCGCCGCTCCGATCAGTATGAGCGAAAGCAAGGTCAGCGCGCCAATTGCGCGAAACATGGAAGTCCTCCTAACGGGCGTACACTCGCAGGTCTGGTGTTAAACTGCACGACAGCCCGTCGAAACCCATCCCTTATTTCCCCGTTCCGGCTACGTCTGGGACGGCGATGGCCGGATAGCGCCAGTAGGTGCCACGGTCGATGGTTACGCGCTCAAGCGTCGGCACCCGTTTTTCTGGCGGTCGCAGGCCTGATGAGATCAATCTGCCAATATCCTCCAACAGCGCATTGTTCTCAGCGTAGCCGGAGTGGTTGATGCCGATGCTATCCATACTGCTAGCTGTCGCATCGATTGTGTCTACTCCTTCCAGGATAATGGGGCCATCATCGGGCACGTCTCCCGCACGCGGAACACCACCGTTGACGCGGCGGGAAATCTGCAGCGCCTGATCATTAGCAGCCGAATAAAGCGTGATCCCCTCTGCAATCCCCTGGATCGATCCTACGATGTATTCAAAGCTGTCACGGTCGACATCTGGTGCGGCCAATACCAGCTGACTGATTAGAACACCGTCGGGTAGAGAACGCTTGAGATCCTGCAATACACGGAGCAGAAGTTGGTTCCCCATTGAGTGGGCGATGATACTGACCTTCTTCGCGCCGGTATCGCTGACGACCATTTCAAGGAACTTGCGCAGATAGGGCTCCGCCTGCGCCGTGCTCTCCCGGTCATACGTATAACCTTGGAGCGTACCGCCGGACGGCCAGCTATAGAGGAACGGCGCACCGTCAAACTTCAGATCGTAAGAGATTTGAGCGGTACGGAAGATGGCGTTCTCGAAGGTCGTTTTATAGCCGTGCACGAAAACAAGAGCGTGCTCCTTGAAGCGCGTTGACCCAGCAAGGCGCATACGCACGAGATCCAGAAATTCTTCACGGGTGAGCGCCTTCAACTCCTTGATCGTGAAATGCTCTTTGGGGTCTTCTTCTGCCTCGTACAGAGTGACGTTGATGTAGGGAATACGGATGGCCCACGGCCGCTCGACCATCGGCACGACGTGATCCTTGGGGATCGTGACAAGCGCACGCCCCAACTCGAGACGTCGCCCCCGCTGCCAGTCGTAGGTAATCTTTTCCGTGGCCTCAGTGTTTGTGCTTTTCCGTTCGCGATCGGTTCCGTAGAAAACGGGAACAACACTCCAATCCTCGCTTTCAGATTCCGTTGCCGACTCTCTCGGTACAACGGCCATTTCAGCTTCTGGAGCAGCCATCTCCGTTTCGGGAGGGGGGGCAATTTGCGGTGTCGCCGTCGGCGGCGTCGCACTGGGAGGAGGCACGGCGGATGGCTGAAATTCCGGTCGGGCAGGTCTCGCCATTTTAGCACCAGGTGGTGCTCCTGATGCTTCAGGCCTACGGAAACTGCGGCTATATGATTTCTTCTGAGAACTTTCGCCCGTTGCTCGAGATCCGCGTGTCGCACCGCCAATTTCCGGAAGTTGGGTAAGTCCACCGGAGGAAGGCGCGGCCCCTGCACTGGGCTCTCTGCGCTCTTGTTCAAGTACTTCGCTTGATTGCGCCGTCGCGCCTTTTTCCGCCGCACCGCGCTCCATCTCCCCCTTCCTTTCTGCGGCCAGTTCCCCAATCCGGCGCTCGGCTTCCTCTTCTACGCGACGCGCCTCTGCGCGCGCCGCCTTTTCCTGAGCGGAAGCGGTAGCTGTGTCTTTCTCCGGTTCTACGCCTTCCGGTTTGGCAGCCTGCTTTTTCTCCGCAACTTCTGGCGTCTGCTGCGTGGGTGCCGCGACTTCTGGAAGTGGCGCGCGGAGCTCCATCTCGCTTGCTAAGAACAACAGTGCGAGGGAGACGAGAGAGGCGGTGCCAACAACAATTCTTGTTGCGATGCGTGCCATGGGAGGCGCGCGGCGGACAGCCCACCAAACCATGGCGCACAGAAAAAATACTGCGACGCCTAGCGCGATCATCGTGGTTGGAGAGAAATCCGACATCTGCAATGCTCCTCGGCGCCGGAAAATCCGATCGGCGCTTCGTCGTTAATACGTTTCGCGTGCGGCACCCTGATCCCAATACAGGCCATTTGACATGGTGACACGGGCCCTTTCTTGACTGAAACAGCCTTGGTAAGAGAACCGGGCGGTTTCGGGGCGTGGCGCGGCTCGTATGCATCACATTGTACACGAAGCGTCGCGCCTGATGCCGGGGTCACCGGTCCCTTGAGCCGCAGATCAAGGAAACGCAATGCAAGGTCATGGAAGGCCGTAGGAATGTTGAACCAGACGGCCAAGAGCCAGCCCAGCGCTGAACAATTTGCCGAAGGCGTCGCCGCAGGTGATCGCGCTATGCTGGCGCGCACCATCACGCTGATTGAAAGCACCAAGGCTGAACATCAAGCTCTCGCGCAACGGGTGCTGCAGCTTTTGCTGCCTCGCACCGGCGGTGCCGTCCGGCTTGGCATCACTGGTGTGCCGGGTGTGGGTAAGTCGACCACCATCGACCAACTGGGCATGAACCTCGTTAATAGCGGGCTGAAAGTCGCGGTGCTCGCGGTCGATCCGACGTCGCGGCGAACCGGGGGCTCCATCCTTGGCGACAAGACCCGCATGAGCCAGCTTGCGCAGAGCTCACAGGCCTTCATCCGACCGTCGCCGTCCTCGGGCACGCTGGGGGGCGTTACGCGCAAGACCCGTGAAACAATGGCTGTGGTCGAAGCGGCCGGCTTCGATGTCGTGATCGTCGAGACGGTGGGTGTCGGACAATCCGAAACCGCCGTTGCCGATATGGTCGACTTCTTCCTCGTGCTGTTGCTGGCCGGTGGTGGCGATGATCTGCAGGGGATCAAGAAGGGCATCATCGAGATTGCGGACATGATCGCGATCAACAAGGCCGATGGCGACAACGTGTTGCGCGCGAAGAATGCCGCTGCCGAATACCGCAACGCACTGCATATCCTCGCGCCGCAATCGACGACATGGTCGCCGCCGGTTCTTACGATTTCAGGCGCCACGAACAATGGTCTTGATGAACTGTGGGACAAAATCAAACAACATCGCGAATTGACGACGGCTTCCGGTGAGTTCGCCGAGCGGCGCCGTCATCAGGCTGTTGGCTGGATGCGTGACATGCTGGAAGCGCGGCTGATGGGAGCATTGCACTCCAATGCGAAGGTCGCTGCTGAGCTGCCTCAGATCGAAGCTGATGTTCGCAATGGACAACTGCTGCCAACGCTCGCTGTTGACCGGATCATGGCGCTGATGGGCATGTCCTGAGCCAATAGAGCCGTTCGGTAGCTTGTGAGTCTGCCCAAGCGGACTAAGTTTGCGAGAATGACCCAGATAGCGACGGCTCGCGTGCTCATTACCGGTTTTGGTTCGTTTCCAGGTGTACCTGAAAACGCCTCCGCGGTCGTTGTAGAGCGGTTGGCGCTCTCGATCGCAGCACTTCCAGGCGTGCGGCTGACTTGGCGTATCCTCCCCGTCGATTGGGAGGTTGCTCCCCGACAGGTCGCTGAATTGATTGCAGACGAAAATCCGCAAGTCATTTTGCATTTCGGGGTGTCACGCCGCGCGGAGGGGCTTGTTATTGAAACCCTCGCTCGCAATCATTGCCACAGCAGCGTTGATATCTGCGGGAGCTTTCCGTTGGCCCCGAAAATTGCGGCCGACGCGCCGGATGCGCTCCCTTCGACCTTTCCGGCGGCCTCCATCGTCGATCGGCTCCGCGCGGAGGGGTTTCCCGCGCAGCTCTCCGAGGATGCGGGCGGCTATCTGTGCAATAACGTGTTGTATACCTCGCTCAACCGTCTATCTGGAAACAACAGTTGCATCGGCTTTGTTCACCTTCCGGTCGACCTCAGCGGCAAGAACGGCAGGCTTTCCGTAGACGACATCGTTAACGGTGGCGTTGCGATCCTGCAGACTTGCCTCGAGGAGAGGGGCTTCTGAGGGTTTTATGGCCCGCTGTTTGCATGCTCATCCACGACTGATCATGACCGCGGAGCCGCTTCCCTATGGATTTCAATCGCAGAGCCGTTCTGGCGACGAGTACCGGCCTTGCCTTCGCTCTTGGCGCCACCTCGGTTGCCGCGCGCCCGACACAAGCGGCTGCCGTCGATGACGGATCTGCGCTCAAGTTGCGGTCCGGCTCCGCCCGAGATCAAGCCGCTGTTCTACAAGATGCAATCGACGTCGCGTACGCCGCGGGTCGCCCTGTCCTGCTTCCCGCTGGTCGCTTTGTCGTAGGCGGGCTGGAATTGAGAGACGGCACGCGGCTGATTGGAGCTCACGGCACGACGGCGCTCGTGGGCGCTAACGCCGAGAGCATCATCTCCGCACGCAACGTATCGAATATTGTCATTGAGGGGATACGGCTTGAGGGCAGTGGACAGGTTCAACACGTCGTATCGCTGGAGGACTGTCAGAACATACGGCTCGAAAATCTGGAGATTCAGGGAGCTTCAGGCTCAGCGCTTCGTGTTCGGGCCTGTGCGGGCCGCATTGAAGGTTGCATGATCTCAGAAATCGGCGCCGTCGGCATTTTCGCTTTGGATTCCGCGGGGCTTGAAATCACCCGAAACACCATTGCCCATTGCGGCAATAACGGCATTCAAGTTTGGCGCTCGCATGCGGGCGATGACAGCACGATGGTCTCCGGCAATCGCATCTCACACGTTACGGCCAGAGACGGTGGCGACGGGCCGAACGGCAACGGCATCAACGTCTTTCGCGCAAACAACGTGACTGTCGCCAACAACAAGATCAGCGATTGCGCGTTTTCCGCTGTACGGGGCAACGCCGCGTCGAACATTCAGATTGTCGGCAATACGTGCCAAAGGCTCGGCGAGGTCGCGCTTTACGCGGAGTTTGGCTTTGAAGGCGCGGTGATTTCGCAGAACCTCGTGGATACGGCGGCCACCGGTATCGCCGTCACCAACTTCAATGAGGGCGGACGGCTTGCGGTGGTGCAGGGCAATCTTGTGCGCAATCTATTCCGGCGTGAGCACGAGCCGGTCGACAAACGCGGCGAGGGCATCACCGTCGAGGCCGACGCGACCGTAACGGGCAATACGATCGAGGAGGCGGCGACCGCTGGTCTCGCAATCGGCTGGGGTGCTTACATGCGCAACGTCTCGGCGACGGGGAACGTAATCCGGGAGGCGAGCGTCGGCATCATGATTTCCGCAGACAAAGACGCCGGAGCCTGCCTTGTTTCCGGCAACATGATTTCAGGCTCGCGAAACGGGGCGATCCGCGCAATGGATCATGGCCGTGTGATCGGACCAGATCTTTCGACAACGACCACGCAAACGGGGCGCGTGTCGATCTTCGGCAATCTGGCCGTCTAGGGGCTTTGTTTGGTTGTGCTTCTTATCGGAAAACGTGTTTCCACTTTTCCGGAAGCACTTCGATTTGCCTGCTCGTGCTTCTAGATCTTCAACTGATCAAAGGCGCGCTCCAGCGCGGGGGCTGTGCGGATCGTTCCAACTTCAGCGCCCCGCCAGCTCTTCAAGACATTGCGCTGCATCAGGTCGGGCGTCTCGGGAATGACGCGTTCGACGAGCGCCAATGCCGTACCGGCTGACGCGCGTGTCGTGCCATCGTCGATCTTCAAAGCAAACCCTAGCCCAAGCTCAGGGAAGCCGCCGCAATACACACCTTCGGCGCCTGTCTTCATAAAGACACGTCCGGAGAGCTTGCGCATGACGACGCTATCGGCCCGCCCGGGACCTGCGACCAGTTCAGGTTCGCTCCAGCAGGCCGACATGATCGTACGAAAGGCCGAGGCGCGCTCGGAGGACAGACCTTCTCCCGTCACCAGCCGCGCAAACATGCCGGCCAAGGTCGACAGTGGCAGGGCCCAGTTCGGAACCGAACAACCATCGATTCCCATGACATCATTGCCCAGCGGAAGGTCGCTCATGCTTGCCATGATCTCGTGCACGCGTTTCTGTACGGGATGTTCCGGCAGCCAGTATCCGGTTATGTCCTCTCCGAGATGCTTTGCGGTCGCGAGCATGCCTGCATGCTTGCCCGAGCAGTTGTTATGCAGCTGATTTGGTTCGTTGCCTGATCGCCAAAGGGCTTTGGCGGCGGATGCGCCAAGCGGTGAATGCACGCCGCACCCAAGCGCATCCTCCCCCAGGCTGATCTTCTTCAGCATCGCGGCCGCCAGGCTGGCGTGACGCTCACTGCCGACATGGGACGCGCAGGCCAGAGCAATATCGGCGGCATCGAAGCCATAGTGTTCCGCCGCCCCCGATTCTATCAACGGCAGACACTGGATCGACTTGATGGATGAGCGTGGAAATACGGGACGTGTCACGTTCCCCAGGCTCAGGGCCAGGCTCTGATCCGTGCGGGCGATGGCCAACGCACCCGTGTGCGTGCTCTCGATCAAGGCACCACGGGTGACCTCGATCAGGATGGGATTGCTCATTGATGCCTCAACACTTTGAACGGCCGCTCGTGACATGGCAGGCTCATTTTGCCCGCAAACTCGCAATTCTCCGGGCCATGTCAAATGTTTTTGCCCCGTTCTAGGCCTTTCGCACTACGGCCAGACCGCCAATTTCTTGGTCAGGGACACTAAACCCCATTTTTGCTTCCGCCAGACCCGCTTATGTTCCGCGTCCGCGTGCCATCGATTCGGCTATATGAGCGCACCATTGTCGTGCCGCGGCCAGCCCCTATTTGGATCTAGGGATAACCGCGCTACTCCTTCGCGATCTCTCGTCGTTTGCTTGTTAAGGGACAGCTCTTGAACGCTATTAATGCCCGTATCGCCAAAGAACTGGATGTTCAACTTGCCCAAGTCACCGCAGCCGTCGACCTGCTCGGCGAAGGGGCGACTGTGCCATTTATCGCACGTTACCGGAAAGAGAAGACCGGCGGTCTCGACGACACGCAATTGCGCAAGCTTGAGGAACGCCTCGGTTATCTCACTGAGCTAGAGCAACGCCGGGCAACCGTGCTGAAAAGCATTACAGAGCAAGACAAGCTGACGCCCGAGCTTGAGCGCTCAATCCGCGCTGCGGAAAGTAAGGTCGAGCTGGAGGACCTTTATGCGCCCTTCAAGCCCAAGCGGCGCACGAAAGCCCAGATTGCACGCGAGGCGGGGCTTGAGCCTCTCGCCGACATGCTTATCAACGATCCAACACGCGATCCCTCGCAGGAAGCCACGAAATTCATCAACGCTGAACAGGGCGTCGTGGACGCCAAGGGCGCGCTCGATGGCGCGCGCGCTATTCTGATCGAACGCATTGCCGAAGACGCCGCGCTTGTGGGCGATTTGCGACAATGGCTGTGGAGCAACGGCGTTCTCACTTCGAAGGTCATCAAGGGCAAACAGGACGAGGGCGCCAAGTTCTCGGACTACTTCGATTTCAGCCAGCCTGTCCGTGACGTTCCTTCCCACAGAGCGCTGGCCCTTTTACGCGGTCAGAATGAGGGATTTCTCAGCCTTAACCTCGACGTTTCTGTCGAAGGGCGACAGCCCCACCCGGCGGACATGAAGATTAGGGCGGCGGCCAACATCGCCGACCGGAACCGTCCCGCTGATAGCTGGCTTGTCGAGACGGCCCGCCTCACCTGGAAGAAGCTACACGGCTCGCTTTCCACGGACCTGATGGTGCGACTGAAAGAAGATGCCGACACTGCCGCTATCGGAGTTTTCAAGTCCAACCTCAAGGATTTGCTCCTTGCTGCGCCTGCCGGCGCGCGGGTGACGATGGGGCTGGACCCCGGCATTCGCACGGGCGTCAAAGTTGCCGTCGTCGATCATACGGGCAAGCTGCTCGATACGGCCACGATCTATCCGCACGAGCCCCGCAACGATTGGGCTGGCTCTCTGGCGGTGCTCGCGGCGCTTTGCGCCAAACACAAAGTCAATCTCATCGCGATTGGAAACGGCACGGCCAGCCGGGAGACCGATAAGCTTGTCGGCGACCTGATGAAGAAACATGCGGAGCTCAAGCTCGCAAAAATCATGGTCTCGGAAGCTGGCGCGTCGGTTTATTCGGCATCCGAACTCGCTAGCCAAGAATTTCCCAATCTCGACGTGTCCCTGCGCGGCGCGGTCTCCATTGCGCGGCGACTGCAGGATCCGCTGGCGGAACTGGTCAAGATCGAGCCCAAGGCTATCGGCGTCGGCCAGTATCAGCACGACGTCAATCAGACCGCGCTTGGCCGCTCGCTCGACGCTGTCGTCGAGGATTGCGTGAACTCGGTGGGCGTCGACGTCAACATGGCCTCTGCTCCTTTGTTGGCGCGCGTTGCCGGTCTCAATGCCACCATCGCGCAAAACATCGTGCTGCACCGGAACGAGAATGGCGCCTTCAAGAAGCGCTCCGAGATCAAGAAAGTGGCGCGGCTCGGGCCCAAGGCCTTTGAACAAGCGGCCGGGTTCCTGCGCATCATGAACGGCGCGAACCCGCTCGACGCCTCTGCTGTTCACCCCGAGGCCTATGCCGTCGTGGAGCGGATCGCTGAGACGACCAAGCGGCCCCTCAAAGCCATGATCGGCGACGGCGCATTCCTGAAGTCTCTCGATCCCAAACAATTTGCTGACGAGCGCTTCGGTACGCCGACTGTCATCGACATCCTCTCGGAACTTGAAAAGCCGGGGCGCGATCCACGGCCAGAATTCAAAACCGCCGAATTCAAGGAAGGTGTCGAGAAAATCGCCGACTTGCGCCCGGGCATGGCTCTTGAGGGCGTCGTGACGAACGTCGCGGCCTTCGGTGCATTCGTCGATATCGGCGTGCATCAGGACGGGCTCGTGCACATCTCGGAATTGGCCGACCGGTTCGTGAAGGACCCGCGCGAGGTGGTGAAAGCGGGTGATGTCGTGCGCGTACGGGTAAAGGACGTCGATGTCGACCGCAAACGCATCGCGCTTACCATGAAGTCTGGTGCAATCGATGGGACATCGTCAGGACCGTCCTCGCAGGCGGGCCGTGATACGTCGCGAGGCGCGCAGCGCTCAACCTCACGGCCCCCGCAGACCGCTCCCTCCGGCGGCGAATCCGCATTTGCCGCTGCGTTCAAGCGTGCGCAGGGGCAGGAGAAGGGGTGAGGGGTGGCGGCGCGCTCTGCTCAGTTATGGCGGATCTTTCAGGGTTAAAGCGGACTTCATAATCCGTCGCCGCAAATTCTGCCTTTGCCCCAAGGCGGCTGTTGCTGGGTCTTTTAGATGCGGCGATGGCCATGTATTGGGGATTGTTCTAGGTTGGAAATTGCAACCGAACGGAGGGAAGTCGCGGGATGCAAAAAATGGTCCGCCGCATCTTTGGAGCCAGTCTGGTCTTCGGGGCATTGGTATTCACCGGCTCGGCGCTGAGCCAGACGATTTCGCCGAAGGAAACGCGGGCCATTGCAAAGGAGGCCTACACCTGGGGCGTCCCGCTGGTCGACAGCTACCGCATCCAGTATTCGTATTTCGTCGACAATGGCGGCGCTGAATTCAAGGCGCCCTGGAATACGATCTATAACAACGCCCGGGTCTACACACCCGAGGACAAGGCGATCCAGACACCTAATTCCGATACACCGTATTCCTATGTCGGCGCTGACCTTCGCGCCGAGCCTATCGTCCTGACCGTCCCGGCTGTCGAGGAGGCGCGTTACTACTCGCTGCAGTTCATCGATATGTACACCTTCAACTTTGCCTACGTAGGCAGCCGCGCGACCGGTAATGAGGCCGGTAGCTTTCTGCTGTCGGGGCCGAACTGGAGCGGCGAGACACCGTCGGGCATCAAGGCAGTCATCCGATCCGAGACGGACTTCGCCTTTATCCTGTACCGCACCCAGCTTTTCAGTCTGGAGGACATCGGCAGCGTCGAGAAGATCCAGGCGGGGTACAAGGTTGAGCCGCTCTCGGTCTTTGTCGGTGGGTCCGCGCCCCCGGCGGCACCCGCAATCGATTTTCCAAAGCCCATCTTGGCCGAAGAGGAAAAGTCCTCGCTCGCCTTCTTCAACCAGCTCAACTTCATCCTGCAGTTCTGCCCCACCAACCCCGCCGAAGTGGAGCTTCGGAAGCGCTTTGCCAAGATTGGCATCGAGCCTGGCAAGGCATTTGATGCGGCAGCGCTCTCGCCTGAGATGCGGAAGGCGATCGAGGACGGGATGGCGGACGCCTGGGCGGAGTTCGAGAGCTACAAGAAGAACGAGATCGACACCGGAAAAGTGTCGAGCGCCGATGGTTTCGGCACCCGCGCGTTCCTCGACGGCCGCTATCTCGATCGCATGGCAAGCGCTGTGCTCGGAATCTACGGCAACTCGAAGGAGGAGGCTCTTTATCCGGCCTACTTCGTCGATGCCGGCGGTCAGCCTCTCGCCGGATCCGATCGATACACGATCCGCTTTACACCCGGCGAGCTGCCGCCGATGAACGCCTTTTGGTCGCTCACGCTATACGAGCTTCCCGCAAGCTTGCTCTACGCGAACCCGATCAACCGCTACTTGATCAACTCGCCGATGCTTCCGAGCCTTAAAACGGATGCTGACGGCGGATATACTCTCTACGTGCAACACGAGTCTCCCGGCACGAGCGAGGAATCGAACTGGCTTCCCGCTCCCGCGGGGCAATTCTTCTTGGTAATGCGGCTCTACTGGCCGAAGCAGGAAGCGCTCGACGGTGCGTGGAAAACCCCGCCGCTCCAGCCGGCAAACTGAAGGAGTCTGAAGTGAAACGGAACATATACATCGCCGTGCTCGGCGCCGCTGCGCTTCTTGCTCTGCCTGCGGCGGCAGCGGAAGACGAACCAATTCCCGTCAGTGTCGATAACTTTGCCCGGGCCGAATCGGACCTTTATTTCAGCAACGTGGTGAAGGAGGGTGGCTTCGGGCAATTGACGCACCGCCGCGAGCCAGCCGACATCGACAATCAGTCCGTCATCCGGCTCAATCGCGATACTCTCTATTCCTCCGCAGTGTTCGATCTCGACGCCGGGTCGGTCACCGTTACCATGCCCGATGCCGGCAGCCGCTTCATGTCGCTCATGGTACTGACCGAAGATCACTATGTGCCGATGGTTCACTACGGCGCCGGGCCGGTGACGCTTGAAAAGGAAACAGTCGGCACCCGATACGCTGTCATCGCCATCCGGACGGTGGTCAATCCCTCAGACCAGGAAGACGTTAAAACTGTCCACGCGCTTCAGGATGCGATCAAGATCGATCAGGCGAGCCGCGGCAGCTTCGAGATCCCGAACTGGGATCAGGCCAGCCAGAAGAAAGTACGCGATGCGCTTCTGATTCTTCAGTCGACGCTTCCCGATTTCAAAAAGGCCTTCGGTTCCAGGGAAGAAGTCGATCCAATCCGGCATCTGCTGGGCACGGCCGCAGGGTGGGGCGGCAACCCGGACAAGGATGCTTTCTATCTAAACGTCACGCCCGACGGGAACGACGGCAATACCGTCTACAAGCTACAGGTGGGGGATGTGCCAGTGGACGGGTTCTGGTCGGTGAGCCTTTACAATGGGGACGGCTACTTCGAGAAGAACCACTACGACGCATATTCGGTCAACAACATCACCGCCGAGAAGAACGACGACGGGACGATCGAGATTCAGTTTGGCGGCTGCGACGGAAAGATCCCCAACTGCCTGCCGATTATGAAGGGCTGGAACTACACTGTTCGCCTCTATCGGCCGCGCGCTGAGATTCTGGACGGCTCCTGGACCTTCCCGGAGCCGCAGCCAGGCGGTTGAGATGTTATCGATTCATTGGCCGCGCCAACCTTTCGCGGATGAGCAGGCCCCCAGCCGATGGCCGCTTATGGCGCAAAGCGGACCGCGGCTCCGCTACATGAATCCGACGCTGCTGGTAAGATCCGATTTCTCGCCGTTTGTCGTCACGGATCGGAGCGGCTCCCTTACACCGCCAATTGACGATCCTCTTGGGCCAGGCCGCCATAGTCCCGGGCACTTGCAGCAGCCTCATGCACGACGACATAGGTGGCGACAGGCAGGCCGGTACCGCGCACGCTTCTCAAAAGGTCGTTTGCTGCCTTTACGAAGCGTGCCTTCTCAACGCGGACATAGAGCCCCAGCAGAGACGGTTTGACCTCTGGCGTCCGCCCACAACCCTGGCATGTGGCATGCCACTAAAGGCGCAGATTTTAGCAACTGCTACGCGAAACCGCACTCCATCAGAGCACAGACATGATCTATTCTTGACGTCCGTTTCATCGGCCTCGTTATCCTGCCCGGAGGACAAGCGCCGTGAGAATGGCCAGCGATGCATTATGTGTCGTTGGGAAAAAATGGGCGCTTGATCGGCTGCTAAAGACAAACGCGCGCGCCCTATAAAAAACGACCGCCGTGCCGACAGGTTGTGTCAGGGGAAACGCGAACAGTGTTGAAAAACAAGGTTATTACTGCTGAAGATGCCATTGCTCTGATCAACGACAACGATGTGGTGACCACCACCGGGTTCGTGCAGAGCTGCATTCCCGAAGCGCTGCATGCGGCGCTTGAAAACCGCTTTGTGCGTAGCGGCGGCCCACGCGGCCTCACTCTCATCATGTGCGCGGGCGCCGGAGACAGCAAAGGTCTCGGCACCGGCCGCCTGCACCACGAAGGGCTTTTGTCGCGCGTCATCGCGGCCAACTTCGGCCGCATGCCGAAGGTCGCGGAGGCCGCCCAGAACAACAAGATCCAAGCCTATAATCTGCCGCAAGGGATCATCGCCAAGCTTTACCGCTCGTGTGCTGCAGGTTCGCCCGGTCTCTTCTCCAAGGTCGGGCTGCACACCTACGTCGATCCGCGCCTTGGCGGCGGTAAGGTCAATGACGTAACGACTGAGGACATCGTCAATTTGATCGAGGTCGCCGGACAGGAGTGGCTCTTCTATAAGGCGACGCCCATCAACGTGGCCTTGATCCGTGCCACCAGCGCCGACCCCTCCGGCAACCTGAGCATGGAGAAGGAGGCCCTGACGCTCGACGTTCTCGCCCAGGCCATGGCTGCGCACAACAATGGTGGCCTCGTCATCGCGCAGGTTGAACGCATTGTCGCCGAAGGTTCGCTCAAGCCGAAGGATGTCAAGGTTCCCGGCGTTCTCGTGGATTGTGTCGTCGTCGCCGATCCGCCCGAGATGCACCGCATGAACTACGGGGTTGTTTACAATCCCGCACTCTCCGGCGAAACCCGCGTCCCCGTCGAGAACATGGCCAGGATGCCTCTCAATGAGCGCAAGATCATTGCCCGGCGTGCCGCGTTCGAGCTGCCGCCGAACGGTGTCATCAACCTCGGCGTTGGTGCACCTGATGGCGTCGCGTCGGTCGCCAACGAGGAAAAGGTCACCCCCTATATCGTCATGACGACGGAAGCCGGCGCTGTCGGCGGCGTGCTTGCCGGCGGCTCAAGCTTCGGCTCTGCGGCCAACGCGCATGCAGTCATCGACCAGAACCAGATGTTTGACTTCTATCACGGGGGCGGTCTGGACCTCACGTGTCTCGGCATGGCCGAATGCAGTGAGAGCGGAAACGTCAACACGAGCCGTTTCGGCGGCCGTCTGAACGGCTGTGGCGGCTTTATCGACATCTCGCAGAACTCCCGTGCTGTCGTGTTTGCAGGGACGTTTACGGCGGGCGGCCTGAAGATCGCGATCGAAGACGGCAAGCTGCGCATCCTGCAAGAGGGGCGCGCGCAGAAGTTCGTAAAGCGAGTCGAGCAAATCACGTTCTCTGGCACCTACGCCGCAATGCGCGCACAGCCCGTGCTCTATGTTACGGAGCGCTGCGTCTTCCGACTCACGCTCGAAGGGTTGGAACTCATCGAAGTCGCACCAGGCATCGACATCGACAAAGACATCCTGCCTCACATGGCGTTCACGCCCGTGATCAAAGCGCCGATCCTAATGAACGCGCGCATCTTCCGGGATGAGCCGATGGAATTGTTGGCGGAGCTCACCAACAGGAACCTGCCCGAACGGGTCAGTTACGATAAAGCCCGGAATATCCTGTTCCTCAACCTTGAGGGCTGGGCCATGCGCAAGCAGAGCGATCTGGCCGACCTCAGGCAGGTTCTGGTGGATGGGTGCGAGAAGGCGGGCAAGCGGGTTAATGCCGTCGTCAATCAGGATGGCTGCCGCATCGCGGACGACCTGCAAGATGATTATGCCGAGCTCGTCGATTTCATGATGAAGCGCTACTACGCGACCATGGCGCGCTATACCACGAGCGCGTTCATGCATCTCAAGATGCAGGATGCCGTATCCAAGCGCGGACTGCAGCCTCATATCTTCGAGAGTGGCGATGAAGCTCACGCCGCAAAGTCACCCGCCGGTCTTGAAGACGATTGGGATGGGCTCGTGAATTGGAAGGCTAAGGGGTAGGTCGCGAGGTGTTAGCTGGATCGCGGAGATTGCCCTGGCCGTCTCCGCATCCCCTGCCTCGGCACTGTGCGCAAAGCAGACAGAGCGGCAACGTCTGACGCCCTGTCACTCTTCATCCGTACGCGTGGCGTGAACAGCTGTGCAGGTTGGGGATGGCTGCCTGAAAGCGCTTTGGGAATGCGCGGCGCAGACGGTCGGGACCGACTGCAAATATTGGCTGGGGCGCCAGGATTCGAACCTGGGAATGGCGGTACCAAAAACCGCTGCCTTACCACTTGGCTACGCCCCATCAGACCGGATGGTCTTTTACAGCGTTTTCGCCGGGTTTCAAGTGCGGCAAACGCGAGGCTGGGCGCTAAAAAAGGGGAGAACTCCCAGCCTGTACTTCGTGTCGCACCTTGGCAGGCCCTTCGGCCGGCCCGCCAAGATGAAACCAATCAACTCGCCTGTGGCTTGTTAGTGACCCGACTTTCGGAAGACCATAGATGCGCCGATTCCTGCGGCGGCAGCCAGGGCAACGGCGAGTATGCCATACAAAAGCTGATGCGAGAATGCGAGCTGGTGCATGAGACGCATAAGGCCTTGGCGTTCCATCCTGATCTTTGAGGTATAGCTCGCCAGCATTTCCTCATCGCGGATCAAGTAGACACGAGCGATGAGATTGCCCACCAGAACGCTCGGCGGCAGATCGATCGTTGAGCGGAAAAGTACGCGCCCGTTGAAGGTGACGCTGTTTTCACGCTCAACATACAGGCCGTTTTTCTTTTTCAACCGCAGCAATGCTTCCGCATACCCTTTCCTCTCAGCCGCCGACAAGGCGCCGGCTCCGTTCGACGGGCTGCTGAGTAGGTTCTCGATGCCGATATTATGCTTGCTATAAAATGCACTTCCCGCAATCTCCGCTAGCGGGCGTGACGACTGAAGTGCATAGAAGCTAGGAACATCTTTAAAGCTCGCGGATTCCGTATTGATCCACATGCCCGCGACGTTGTTCTTTTTACGCAGAACGACCTGTTCGTCCCGGCCCTGAATGGCCACGACGACATCATAGGGCGCGTTGCCAATACGGGAGAAGTTGGAGTCGTCAATGGCACCGAACAGAACGATCTCCGCGCCATGGAAGGATGACGTCACAGCGACACTGCGAGCCGCGACATCGGCTTCCACGGAGATGCCTTCCACGTAGCTGCGCTGGACACCACGGGCAGCTTCAGTCGTGTCGCTGACCGCCGCTGGGGGGGTAGAAGGTTGGCTGATATTGGCGCGGTTCTGGGACCACCAGAAATAGAAGGCAGCTGCAAGAGCAGTCGCCCCCAGAACAAAGCCAACGACAGCATAAACCGCATAGCGGGAGAACGGGCGTCGCTCCGCTTCCAATCCGCTTGCCATATTCTGTGCCCGTTGCATCAGTGTCCCCCTCCGGCAATACCGCTCAGTGAGTAGAGCTCTTCCGGCGGGATAAAGAGATCCCAGCCCATACGGACACCCACAAGCAGCACGAGGCCCGCCAACAAGAAGCGAAGCTGTTCGCCCTTGAGCTTCTCGCCGGCCACCGCGCCGAACTGCGCGCCGATCACACCACCCGCCATCAGAAGCAGAGCCAGAACGATGTCGACGTTCATGTTGGTGATGGCGTGCAAGATGGTTGTCGCAGCCGTCACGAACACGACCTGAAAGAGTGAAGTACCCACAACGACCGAGGTCGGCATCCGCAGCAGATAGATCATCGCGGGAACGATGATAAAACCGCCACCAACGCCCATGATTGCAGACATGAACCCGACAAGGATACCGATGAGCAGCGGTGGCACCGCGCTGATGTACAGCTTCGATCTATGGAAGCGGATCTTGTAAGGCAGGCCGTGGATCCAGCTGTGCTGGCCCGGACGACGGGCCGAAACCTGTTTGCCCGCCTTAGCTTTTCGCATCGTGTTGAGGCTTTCGATCAGCATCAACGAGCCGATCAGGCCTAGAAACACAACGTATACGATCGAAACGAGTAATTCGAACTGGCCCTGAGCACGCAGGATCTTGACGACCTGTACGCCGACCATCGAACCCATGATACCGCCGACCAGCAAGATGACGCCCATCTTGATGTCGACATTCTTGCGTCGGTACTGGGCAATTGCACCAGATGCCGATGACGCCACGATCTGTGCGGCTTCCGTTCCAACAGCCACAGCCGGAGGAATTCCGGAAAAGATCAGAAGCGGGGTCATCAAGAACCCGCCTCCAACTCCAAACATTCCAGAAAGAAAACCGACTGCGCCCCCCATACCCAAGAACACAAATATGTTCGCGGACATCTCGGCGATAGGCAGATAAATGTTCATGTCAGCTGGTCAATCTCGATCCCCGACAACGAGTACGCAGCCTCCCCACGACTATGCGAACTTGTCGTAACGTATTGATTGCGGCGGTAGCCGCGCCTCTGTAAGCAATAATCTTAGTGCCCCGTCAACCATGGGTGGCGGTCCGGCAACATAGCCCATTGCATTGTCGCCATAACGCCCTTCCATGGCCCGCTTCGCTGCCTCATGGACAAATCCACCATCCAGGCGAACCTGCGGGAATTCAGGATGCGTCGGAGAAGCGGGGGCCTCATCCGACAGCGCCAAGGTTACTTCCAGAGCTCCTTGCGCCTTATCGACGTAATCGGCAAGCTCCTTGACGTAGAAACCATCGGCAAGCGTACGGACCCCGAAGAATATATATCCCTTATGCTTCCGGAAATGCTCCGTTAGTGTTGCCCGCTCGAGAATGGACATAATCCCGGCGATCCCCGACCCACCAGCGATGCCGATGAAGTCCTTCTGGTCTTCCGGACCGAAGGTTGCAGCTCCTAAGGGTCCAAAAATCTTGAGCTCCTTGCCCACCAACTCGTTGGCAAACAGCCATTCGGAGAATCCACCGCCCGGCTTACGCTTCACGACAAACGACAACTCGTTCGTCCCTTCCACGTAATTGACCATTGAATACGCCCGGCCACCGAGAACATCTGGCGTCTCGACCACAGCGAACTGGCCGGCCTTGAAGGTCATGGGACTCGAAAGCGTAAGGTCAAAGTGGATTACATCCGCCGTAAGCTGACGGGCCGCAGCGATACGCGCGACACGCCATTTAGGGGCAGCGCTCAGATCGGTTGCTTGCGTAACGTTCGCCGGCACCCGCAGCACGCAATCGCTGTTGGCGCGCGCCTGGCACATCAAGACGTCGCCCTTGTCGCGCTTGAGCTTCGCAGCGCCGGGCGCTTCCGGCCAAGCCATCTCCACCGAACCATCCATGACACGAGCGCGGCAGCTTCCGCACGTGCCGGTCGCACATTCGTAAGGAAGGCTGAGCCCGGCAGACAGGCCCGAGAAAAGTATGGGTTCAGAGCAGTCACCTGTGTAGGTGAAGACGCCCGATTTTGTTTCCAGTTTTATTTTCATTGGCCATCCAGCACTTGTAAAAGTGGGAAGCGGAAGAAAAGGCTTGAGCACGCACGCAGCGCGCTGTCCCTCAAGCCCCGTTCGCGTTAGGCGTTCGTGAAGAAGGAGTCGTCGTCCATATCGTCTTCGTCGTCGAACTCATAGACGATCTCACCCTCGATGAAGGCATAGACGTCGCCGTTTTCTTCCTTGACGTCATAGGTCTTCAACGGCTTCTCAGTCTCGCTACCGTCCATCTCGAGCGTGCGCAAGTCCCACGCCCACAGGTGTTTGGTGCATGTGAGCACACAATTCGCGACGACACCGGACTCTTCCAGCGGTTCTTCCATGTGAGGGCAAATCGGCGGCATAACCCGGAACCCCTCTCCATAGTTGACGACGAGCACCGAGATGCCCTCAACCCACACCTTGTGACAGGTGTTTTTTGGTACGTCCGAAGCCGCACACACTTTGATCCAGCTCATAAGTTTTCCCTTTCGGACACGAGGCGCCTAACGGGCAGCTTTGTTCGCTGCCCGATACGGACGGTGTCATCCCAGAATAGTAGCTTTTTGCTCTAGGGCGTAGGATCGCGGCCTTAGATTGGCCAGTGCGAACCCTTATCGAGGCGGCGGTTGTCGATTTTGACTTCCCGCTTCACAAACTTGGCCTCACCGTTGTCCAGCTTAAACGTATCGTAGTACTTGCCGGTCAGGAACAGGCGGCTTTCACCGGCCTCGATATGCGAATTGAAGCCATCCAACACGTTCATATAGACGACAAACGAGCTAACCGCGGTCGCCTTATCATCTTCGACATCCACGGTGTAGACGGACGTGTGGCGACGCAACCAGGAATGGTCCGTATTGTGCTTCGGCAGATGGCTTACGAGGGTTTCCATCTCCTTCCGGCTGCCCTGCAGGTAGATCATGTCCTTATTGATTTCAGGGCTGAAGGCCGTGATGGCATAATGAAAGCTCTCGTCGCAAAGACCGAGCCAGTCGTTCCACTTCTCATCATCCAGCGCAACAGTCGCGCGATAGATCGTATCGCGCACTTTCGATGCGGCGTCTGCGCCGTTCTTATTCATTAGTGGTCCTCCCAAGAAGCCAAAGTGCCGACAGTCAATACCCGTATCCCGGGCGCGTAGAAGAGATCCGTCAATACGGGCGTAGATCTCTGCTGACTGTCATCTTTCAAAGTACGCTTGCGGTGATCAATACGGGCGGCCCAATGCCGGGCCGCCCGATGCAGGCGGGCACAAGCCCGCCTGGGATTACTCAGCCGCTGCTACTGCAGCGTCACCAGCAGCCCCGGCGCGCGGCGTGTAAGGCTGCGTCGGGTTCGTTGGCGAACGGTTGATCCAACGGCCCCACTCTTCGTAGTAGTGACGCATGCCGTTCTCGTCGTGGATCGTCTGGTTTTCCTGACGACCATGGAGAATGCGACGGGGCTCAGACTTTGGAGCCATCGTAGCGCCCTGACCAACAACACCAACAAGGTCTTCGTGCAGGTTACGACCGAACGGACCCCAGATGGAGTTGTGGTGGTTGATACGCGTCATGCGCTCTTCCGGCGTATCACGCTTCAAGCCAAGCCCACGGAACTCGATCAAAACCTGATTGGGACCCAAGGGCGTAACAGTGTCACAACGCAGCGCAGAACCGCGCAGGTTGAAGTTGAAGCCCGGGAACAAGTCGATCATGTACCACTGGTTCGGCGGCAGATGCGGGAACGACAGTTCCGCGCGGCTTTCGAACCCTTCGTAGTTCTCGTAGTTCACGGTGAACGTACCAACAACAACGTGACCGTTATCGAAGGCTTCGTTTTTGCGTGCGAAGTACGCATCGTTAAAGCCGGTCACGCGGTTATGGTAGTGCATGAAGTCGTGATAGAACTCGCTGTTGGTGTCATGCCACAGCTTGTAGTTCGTATTCACGATCGCCTTGTGATAGTGGAAAACCTCGAGCGGCTCGGCATCGAGCGTCTCGCGGAGGCATTCGAATGCGGGGCCAGCCCACTCTTCGAGCGACACCTTTGGGCTATCATCCAGGTTGACCCAGACAAAACCACCGAACTTAACTTCGCAACGAAGACGACGGAGACCGACGTTCTCTTTGCAAAGACGATCCTGATAACCTTCCTGCTCACGGGCGACGTATACGCAGTTGCCCTTCATGTCGAACTGCCATGCGTGGAACATGCAGGTCATGCGCTTGGGGTTACCGGACGGCTGCCCCTCGAGGAAGCTACCTGACGGGCGACGCTCAATCATCATGCCACGGTGCGGACAGACGTTCAGAAAGGCGCGAACTTCATTGTCGGCACCACGAACGATAATAATCGGCTCACGCGCGATGCTCGTCGTGCGGAAGTCGTAAGCATTTGGCAGCTCAGACTCGTGACAAACGGGCACCCAAATATGCTTAAAGAGCTTTTCGTTCTCTTCCTCGAAGATCTCCTGGTCCGAGTAGATCCGGCTATCAACCCACTCACCCTGTTGGAGCGGTGGTTCCGCGGTCCACTGACTGTGATTCCTTGCTGGCATCAGTTCCTCCTCAAGCGTCCGGATGTTAATTCCTGTCGCGCGGACGCATGTCGCAGACAAATCCTTCGGAAGGCCGACTATCGGCCGCCTCCGCCGCCGCTCCGTGTTTTCCAGTCTCCAAGTATCAATCACTGCAGACACTTGGCGGATACACGGCCGGTTCATGTCTATCTTAAATAACAAAGAAGAGTGGGAGTCGCCATATCGATGGGATTAAAAGTTCCTATCACATGATCGAACTTGCAAATCAGATATTAGCTGGTTCGCCGAGGGTAATTTGGGTTTGCAAAGCCCCGCAAACCGGGCTCATTCTACGGGCTCGCGCCTCCGCAGGGGCGAGCGACGGAAGGCTAATCATATTCGGCAATATGGATGTTGGCCCAACCTTGATAGGCTTGAGATATGAGGAGATCAAAACGAACAATTTTACAGGTCATGGTTTTACACGGCGCAATTGCACCACGTTGCGGGATTCACTTTGCGAGTTCTGATCAGGAATTGCTTTGCAGTGTCTCAGTGTCGTTAAGCACTCGTGCAGACACTGAAAACACGACCGAATAGAGGCGGTATTTATCGTTTAAAAACAATAAGATGGCCGCCACGTTGAACTCAACCGCATCGTCGGGGATGCATAGAAGGGAGAACTGCACAGAAAGGCAAAAAACAAACCGCCCAAAGCTGGGTGACGGGCAAAGCGCAAACCGCCGTCATCCGAAAAGTTGAATAAAAAAATAAAGAAGCTTTGGCGCTGTCACACAATGTTTCTGGAGGAAACGAATGAAATTGTTTGCGAAAAGCGTTACGTCAGCTGCCCTCGCGTCGGCAGCTATGCTGCTTGCGTCGGCCCCTAGCTCCGCCGATGTTCAGTTTGGCAAGGCCGGAGAACCGGTTAATCTCGTCGTAGGCTATCAGCCGTACTACACGGGTTCTTGGTCCGGTATTGTCGTCAACGGCAAAGAACTCTGGAAGAAATACTTACCTGAAGGCTCTACGGCTGATTTCCAAGTCGGTCTGCAGGGTGCGGTTATCGTGAACGCGATGACCGGTGAAAAGCAGCACATCGGGTATGTCGGCGATATGCCGGCGATCGCTGCCACATTCCGCAACCTTCCCAACCGTGGCGGCACCGATATCCGCATCGTCTCCACGCTGGGTACCTCGAAGCAACAGTGCAACATCTTTCTCGTCCGCAACGACGCCCCGGAATTCAAGTCCGGTACGGATGCGGTCAAGTGGATGGATGGCAAAACCATTTCCGCACCGTTCGGCGCCTGCACCGACCGTTTTGCCCGTCGCGCGTTCGACATTACGGGCATCAAACCAAAGCGGTACCTGAACCAGAGCATCGAGGTAATCACCACCAACTTCACAGCGAAAAAGCTTGATGCCGCCGCCATCTGGGAACCCACAGCCAGCAAGATCGAGCTGAAGGGTATCGCCCGCCGCGTGGCTTCGGGTGAAGATTTCGACATTGTCGACGGCGGCTTCATGGTCATGCTCAATGACCTGATCCAACAACGCCCTGACGTCGTTAAAGGTTGGCTCAATGCCGAGCTTGACGCGCAGCTCTTTCTTGCTGACCTCAACAATGCCGACGCCGTTTCGAAGATGGCAGAGCAGCAAACCGAGCAAATCGACCGTAAAATTTTGTGGGCTGCTCTTTACGGCGGCGCTGAGCCCCAGGTGGGTCAGACCAAGATTCGGCTCGATTTTGTTGCAACGGATCGCGTGAAAAAGCTTCTTGATGATGCGACTGCGTATCTGTACAGCCTGCCTCAAAAGCCCGCAGCCGAAGAGAAAATTCGGCCTGACGCCATGCAGTTCCAATTTGCCGAGGAACTGATGAAAGAGCGGGGGCTGTCGGCGCCTCTCGGTGAGATCAAGACGCGCCCCATGTCGGACTTCAAGCAGTAAGCCGAAGCCGATTGTCGGAGCCTTTGCGGAGGCTCCGACCTAAAGTGGCCGGATTGGGTGAAAAAGACGTCGAAGACGCGCGACACTCAATCCGGCTCACAAACCACCCCTAAGACACAGAAAGAAACCGGGCCGCATTACGCCCCAAAAGCTCGACCTAAACGGCGAGTCCTAAAGCTGGAAAGTGCGCTTCACCATGGCTCAAGCAGCATCAAAATCAAAAAATACGCGGCGCACCGCCCCTCCCAAGGGGTTCGCGCTATTTCTTTACCGGCTGAAGAAATCTTTTTCTACTCCGACGCCGTACCTCACGATCGCCGGTGTCGGCCTGTGGATCTTCGTCTACTGGTTATTGTGCGAGGGACTACGCGTAGACCGCTTTGACAAGATCCCCGGTCCAGTCGCAGTCGCCCGCGACTGGTTCTCGCCCGAGCCCTTCCAGGGTATTTCCATCTTCACGGAAGCCTACTGGAATCACATCTATGTGAGCTGTCGGCGCATCGCGATCGCTTTCGCAATCGCCACCGGCGTAGGTGTTCCTCTGGGGCTCTTCATGGGCTGGTCTAAGAAGATCCGGGATTATATCTTCCCAATTCTTGAGACGCTCCGGCCAATTCCTATCCTTGCTTGGGTTCCATTGGCTATTCTCATGCTCCCAGGCTTTGAGGCACCCGTTATCTTCCTGGCAACGCTGGCTTCGCTCTTCGTTACCACGCTCAACACGATGCTTGGCGTGGAGTCGATCGACGAAGAGTATTTCCGCGCCGCCGGCTGCCTTGGTTCCAGCAACTGGGACATCTTCAAGAACGTCGTCGTTCCCGGAGCTCTGCCATTCATCTTTACGGGCCTTCAGATTTCAATCGGTGTGGCTTGGTTCTCGCTGGTTGCTGCTGAAATGGTCTCCGGTGATCACGGTCTCGGCTATCTCATCGTCGACTCCTACGTGAACAGCGTCACCATTCCGATGGTGATCGGCATGCTCACGCTAGGCCTCATCGGCTGGCTTACCTCCATCCTGGTACGCAGCCTGGGTAACTATCTCATGCAGTGGCACGTGCGCGAGCTCGCGCTTCAAGGTCGCTGATCGAAAACATAAAAGTCGAAAGGCACAGAAATCTCATGAACGTGTCCGCTCCATTTTCCGAAGCTGGAACGCCGCATAAGAAGCCTGAGCAAGCTTTGAAGGGCGCTATCAGCATCCGCAACGTTACCAAGATTTACGATCCCGAGGGCGTCAACGTGATGGCCGTTGACAATGCCTCCATGGAGATTGCAGGCGGTGAAGTCTGCATGATCGTCGGGCCGTCTGGTTGCGGGAAGACAACCCTACTCAACGCGATCGCCGGCTTCCACTCCATTACCTCCGGTGAAATCCGTCTGGATGGCGAACTTCTTTGCGGTCCAGGCAAGCCAAAAGCCAAACAGGGCGCAGATCGCATGGTCGTGTTCCAGCACGGTGCTCTGTTCCCATGGAAAACGCTGGCTGAAAACGTTGCCTACGGTCCTATCGTGCAGGGCGCGCTGTCCAAGTCCCTCGCGATGGAAAAGGCTCGACATATGCTTGCCGACGCTGGTCTCGGCGACGTTGGCAACAAGTATCCGGGCGAAGTGTCATCAGGTATGGCACGGCGTGCCGAAATCGTACGCGCATTGATCAACGATCCCAAAGTTCTGCTGCTCGATGAGCCGTACCGAGCGATGGACGCGCTGACGAAATCTATCATGCACGAGTCACTGCTCGAGACCTATGACCGCACGAAGGTGACGATCTTCTTCATTACCCACGACCTCGAAGAAGCAATTTTCCTTGGCGACAAGGTGCATATCGTCACGACACGTCCGTGCCAATTGAAGAAGACGGTTAACGTCGACATTCCACGGCCACGTTCCTACGCCGTGCAATCCTCCGAGCAATTCCGGGTGCTCATGGAAGAAGTCAACGAAGCCGTCCACGAAGAAGCAATCAAAGCGTTCGAAGCCGGCGAACGCGAGCTTGCGTAACTAAGAGCGGGGAGTCGAAACAAAGTCATGACTGATGTCGCACAATCCAGCTCAGGCGCCTACGCATTGCCGCGTCGCCGCTCGAAGCTGGAGAAACTTATCCAAAATGTTTCTTTCTGGCGCGGTGTCACCGCCGTCATCGTGTTCCTGTGTGTCTGGGAAGTTGGGTCCCGGATGGACGAATGGCTCGGTGAAGCATGGACCGTTCCTTTTGTCGGTCTCATCCCTCCACCAACGGATGTCGCAGTTGCCTGGCTCGAGGTTCTACCGAAGGCTGGTTACTGGAACAGCTGGTATGAAAGCTTCCGGCGCGTTTTGTCGGGCTTCTTGGTGGCTATGGCCCTCGGTATTCCGTTCGGCCTGCTTCTTGCCGTGAACAAGTACTTCCGCGACTTGTTCTTCCCACCCTTTGAGATCCTTCGTCCAATTCCGCCGCTGGCGTGGGTTCCCGCTTCTCTGATCTTCTGGCCCACCAACGAAATGTCGATCGCATTCGTTACGTTCCTTGGTGCGTTCTTTACGATCGTGATCAACGTGCTTGGTGGCGCAAGATCTATCGATGTTCGCTACCTGCGCGCCGCGCAGTCCATGGGCGCATCGCAGTGGCACCTGTTCTCGCGGATCGTCCTGCCCGCTACGCTGCCTTCGATCTTCACCGGTGCTGCAGTCGGCATGGGTATTACGTGGGAAGTCGTTCTTGCGGCCGAGATGATCTCGGGCGGTGGTACGCAGGGTGGCGGCGGCCTCGGGTTCTTCATCTGGAACTCGTACATGGGCGGCTCGCTTACGCAGATCGTCGTCGGCATGATCTCGATCGGTATTGCGGGCTTCCTGTCATCATCCGCGATCCGTGCGCTCGGAGACTGGTTCATGCCCTGGAAACGGATGTTCTGACCTCGTGTCCATAGTTCGTGACCGAGTGTTCAAGAAAAGGTAGCAAAAAATGCAACAAGAGAACTCCAAAGGAGCAGCCGCCGCGTCCAAGGACTATGCCATTGGTAAGTCCAAGGTCGAGTTGCGGAACGTTTCCAAGTCCTACGGTGAAGAGTGGGACGAGCAGACCGTTATCGAGGACATTAGCTTTGAGCTAACGCCGGGCGACCTCACCGTTGTGGTGGGGCCGTCAGGTTGCGGCAAGTCCACGTTGGTCAATCTCATCGCCGGTTTCGAACGGCCAGACAGCGGTGAGATTCTACTGGACGGCAAGCGCGTAACGGGACCTGGCAAAGACCGCATGGTCGTTTTCCAGGAAACGGCTTTGATGCCGTGGCAGACCACGTACGAAAACGTTGTATTTGGTCCCAAGCTGCGCGGAGACATGCGGGGCAAGGAACTTAAAGACGAAGCCGAACGCCTGCTGGCGAAGGTTGGTCTTTATGAGTTCATGCACAAGTATCCCCTTCAGCTTTCGGGCGGCATGCAACGCCGTGCAGAACTTGCACGCGCGCTGATCAACAAGCCAAGCATCCTGATCATGGACGAACCGTTCCGTGGTCTGGACGCCATGTCTCGTGGTCTGATGCAGGAATTCTTCTTGCGGTTGTTTGAAGAAAACCACCGTACGAACTTGTTCGTGACTTCAGAAATCGATGAAGCGATCTTCCTCGCAGACCGTCTGGTTATTCTGTCCAACCGGCCAGCGCAGGTCCGCAAGGTGATCGACATCCGGTTGCCGCGCCCACGTCACTACTCGATGCTCAACTCGCAAGAAGCTTATGACTATAAACGCGAGGCTATGAGCATCCTGCATGACGAGGCGATGCGCAGCTTCTCGTCGACGGGTGTATCTTCGGACTTCACCGAGAACTACACTGCACAGCCGAATGCCTAGTCGGATCGGTAGAAGAAGTTACGGAAGTAGAAACACGTGCTAGAGTTTCTAGCTCTGATAACGCAGCGCCCGGTGGTCATCGCATTGGCGATCACCGGTGCGCTTCTCGTTACGGCCGGCAGCTATATGGCGAAGCCGGACGAACCCACAAAAGCATCACGCTCCTTGACGGTGGTGGGATACGTCCTCACTGTGCTTAGCGTGGTGTTTTTCATAATCGCGGGTTTCATGTCCGATCAGTGATATCTCGCCCGCGATTGCTGCTGATGCAGAGGATACGTACTCCTATATGCAGATCGAGGCCCGGGGACTTTGTAAGAGCTTCGCTGCGCATGATGTTGTCAAGGACGTCAGCTTCAGCGCGGAACCGGGAGCGGTAATTGGCTTTTTGGGCCCTAACGGTGCAGGTAAGTCGACCACCATGCGACTTCTCACCGGATGCTTGGCGGCCGACCGCGGGACCGCAAGCATTGGCGGCTATGACATTGATCGCAATCCGCTCGAAGCACGCGCATGTCTCGGCTATCTTCCCGAAGCCGCCAACGGATTTACCAGCCTCACAATCTTAGAGTTTCTCATTTTCGCTGCTGAAGCTCGCGGTTTTCATGGAAAGCCGTGTCGGGACGCCATCTCCCGAGTCGTGGATATGATCGGGCTTGGGCCCGCGCTCGGACAGACACTCGGCCAGCTCTCCAAAGGATGGCGACAACGCGCCTGGCTGGGGCAAGCGCTCATACACGATCCACCGGTGTTGATCCTCGATGAACCGACAGATGGCCTGGATCCCTTGCAGAAGACGCACCTGCGCAAATTGCTCGCGGAACTCAGCTCACGTAAAACCATCCTGATGTCGACACATATTCTCGAAGAGGCCGAAGAGTTGTGTGATCATTTGATCCTCCTCGCTGAGGGACGCGTCGTTGCCGATACCCGAAAAGCCGACGTGGTCGATGCGTCCGGCCGGCTTGCGCCCGCGTTCTTACGCCTGACGCAACCCGGCGCCGCGCACGCTGTGCCGTGATGCCATGACGAGTGCAAGCTTACCCTCCGAGAGCAGGCCGACCTCGAAGTCCGGACGCTGGATCAGCGATGTCTTCGCGGTGTACCGCAATGAATGGCGGCAGTTCATCTATGCCCCTGTGACAGCGATCTTTCAGGTCGGTTTTCTAATCGCGCTCAACGCCTGTATCTTTCTGATCGCCAACTTCTATGCAACGGACGTTGCGAGCATTGCCCTGCAATGGACGTTCTTGCCGTGGGTTGCGCTCGTCTTCGTCCCCGCGCTCGCCATGCGCGCCTTTACCGATGACCCGGGCGATCGCGCTCTGGAATTGACGCTCAGCATGCCGTTGGCACGCTCGGCTATCATCGTGGGCAAATGGGCAGCAGGCCTCAGTGTGCTGTGCGTCTCGCTTCTCTTCACGTTTCCATTCGTCCTCACGATCGCCTATCTCGGTGATCCGGAATGGGGCGTCGTTGCTGCAGGCTATTTCGGGGCACTCGGCCTTCTGGCGGTCTATTTTGCGGTCGCCCTCTTCGCGGCTGCTCTCGTTCGAGAGCCAGTCAGCGCCTATGTTGTTGGGCTCGGGTTTCTTGTACTGCTATCCCTCTTTGGTTGGGACGTTTTCGGCAGATTGCTGAGTGGCACCTTTGCTGAGCCCTTATCCGCTCTCTTAGTGTTCCTGAGTCCGAAACACTGGCTGGATCGTATGGCGGCCGGGCGGATAGAGCTCGCCGCCGTTCTTTACTTCGTCCTCACAACGGGGCTTGCGTTATTGGCAACGACGCTAGCGATGGCTCGTCGCCGTCTCGCCGGAAAAGCTAAATTTGTTCGGGCGGGCCGTGACACTGCGATTGTCGTACTTCTCGCAGGGGCTGCTGCCGTCGTCATTGCCGTAACATTGCGCCTACCGACTACTCTCGACCTAACGGATGCCCGCGAGTTCACGTTGCACGATGAGACGCGTGTCATAGCCCGCAACACGCCTGAAGGCGTTGCCGTCGACTTCTATTGGAGCGAAGGGCAAGCAAGCGTTCCGGCAAGCATTCGCCTCCACGCGGATCGCGTCGAACGGATTTTGTTCCAGTTGGCGTCCCTGTCCGACGGACACATTACAATCCGAACCCATGACGTAAGTCCCGATAGCGACGCCGAAGAAACGGCGCTCGCGGCCGGGGTGCGGAGGGTGCCCATGTCATCGGGCGACAACTTCTTTTTAGGCGCTGTATTTCACCGTGGAGATCGGCAGGGCGTGATCTCGTATTTCGACGAGCAGCGCAGCGAACTTCTTGAGTATGATGTCGCGTTGGCTATCGACAACCTCTCTCGCGACAGGACACCACGCATCGGCATCATCTCGCCTGCGTTGACCCCGAGCAATGCAACCGAACCGCGGCCGGGCCTGGCATTCCTGGAGGACGTGAAACGCCAATATGATGTGGCGATTATCCCGCATTTCTCAGACACGCTTCCTGAGGATCTCGATGCGTTGATCGTCATGGACGCGACGATACTCAAATCGGACCTGCTCTATCAGATCGACCAGCATGTGATGGCGGGCAAGGGGCTGATCGTGATGATCGACCCACATGCGAGATTTAACAGCGGGAATGCCGCAGTGGTCCCGCAGCCATCAGAAGTGATCAACGACATTTCGGATTTACTTCTGACGTATGGTGCCCGCTTTCTCGGTGAGGGCATCGTTGGCGACTCTCAGCTGGCCTCGCCTGTGGTCGGCAAAGATCAGCAGCAACTGAATTATCCGTTCTGGCTCCGCGTTCCGAGATCGCGCGTTTCATCCGCTCATCCCGTCACTGCGAGCCTCAATGATCTCTTATTCGGGGAAGCCGGCTCATTCGAGCTCACAGGCCGCGACAACGCCGTCGCCTTAATTACGACGACCGAAGATTCCGGGACGCTGCCCAGAGAGGATTTCAAGAATGGCGATCCCGCTAGATTGGAAGCGCAGTTCAAACCCGACGGGAAGCCACGCGTTATCGCGGTGGCTCTAGGTGGCCCGTTCAAGAGCGCGTTCGGCGCCACTGGGGGAGACGGCAAAGACTCCAAGCACCATCGTGCTGAAACCAATGCGGCAAGCGTGTTTGCCATTAGTGATGCAGACTGGCTATACGACCCAATGGCCCTGCAAAACGTTACTGTCGGCGATCGGAACTTGAGCCGTCCTCTGAACGACAACGTTACGTTTCTGCTTAACATGATCGAGCATGCAGCAGGAAATCCTCGGCTGATCGGGATCCGCTCACGGGGCCGTCTTGCTCGGCCGTTCACACGTGTCGCTGAAATGCTGCGCGACGCCAGCGCACGATATCAGGAAGAGGAGCGCAAGCTCATCACGCGCATCGCGCGGGTGGAAGGTGATATTCGCAAAGTTCTCGAACTTGCCAGTGCTTCGCGCACCGAGCAACTACCTGACGAGATTCGCGCGCGTGTAAATCAACTCAGTCAGGCGTTGTTGCCATACCGGCGTGATCTACGACGCATCCGCGCAAGCATGCGTGATGACGTCGAGCGGTTGGGTCAGAAAATTACGGTGCTCAATCTGGCTGCCGGGCCACTACTCGTGGCGCTGTTCGCGGGCTTGATGTGGTCGCGGCGGCGGCGCCCAACCTTATTTTCCGGGAAGACGTGAGCCGGTAAGGCTCAAGTTGCTCTAGACATCAAAGGGCTGCGCTTACCGGCAGGCGCGGCGCAGCCCCCAGGACCCTTTAGCGCTGTCTTCCCCCCGATCAGACAGCGCACATCAGGGCCTTAGCGATAGTGCCTCACGTCCGGACGCGGATCTGGAATGAAGCCGTCCTTATTAGGCATCTCGACCTTGGGCAAGGTCTCCGCATTCATCACTTCATCCTCTTTTATGATGTTGGCGCGGTTGAGGATGTAAGCGGTGACAGAGTAGATCTCTTCGTCCGTGAGCGACCCTGGCTCATTGAATGGCATTGCCCGCTTGACGTAGTCGAACACCGTGGACGCATAGGGCCAGTAGCTTTCGATCGTCTTGACGGGTTTTGCCGTATTCAGCGTGCCTCGACCGCCGATCAATTTATCGCCGCCGGCCTCCTTGATGCCCTCGAGGTTTTCCCCGTGGCAGGCGGCGCACTTTTCGGCGAAGACTTCCTTGCCTTTGGCGACTGTTCCTGAACCCTCCGGCAAGCCGCGACCGTCCGGCATTGCGTCGATATCGATCTTCGCAATTTCCTCTTTTGTCGGCGTCGTGCCGAAGCCCAACTCATCGGCCCTGGCGTCGTTCCCCAATGCACTCACGGCAACGATCGACACGCCCGCAAGAAGTGCCAAGAAGACTTGTGGTGTGCTGCGTTTTTTCAGCATATGAAGTTCTCCCTGACCGCTTTTCCGCACAGGAAATCCCGCACGAAAAGCAGTCCTTTAATCCTTGCAGTTGTCAGACCTGATGTGCCGCGTTCGTTACCGAACCATCGGCGCCGATGGCCCACGCCATGATGCCGTTGAGGTGGTAGACCGAGTTCAGTCCCCGCACAGCGGTGATGTCGGCGATCGTCGGCTGGACGTATCCCGTCTCATCACTGCAACGGCATGCGATGAGCGCCGGCTTGCCGTCCCACACCCACGGGAAGCGGAAGCGCGTATGGCAAATAGGCAGGACTGGACCTTGCAGCGAAGCCAGATTCCATGTTTTGCCGCCGTCCACCGTGACCTCGACATCGCGGATCGCGCCGCGTCCCGACCAAGCAAGTCCAGTGATCTCGTAGAAGCCCGGTCCTGGCAGCTTCATATCGCCGGACGGGAACGTGATTACAGACTTCGCTTCCATCGTCATGGAAAACTGACGCGCTTTGCCGTCAGCGAGAAGGTCCGTGTACTTGGACGTTTCTTCACGTGTCATGAAGGGCTTGTCGCTGATTTCCAAGCGGCGGAGCCACTTAATGTGTGTGTTGCCTTCGTAACCAGGAAGGAGAAGACGGAGCGGATAGCCCTGTTCGGGGCGTAGGGCCTCACCGTTCTGCCCATATGCGATGATGGCGTCAGACCACGCCTTGTCCATTGGGACACTGCGCGTCATGACGGCAGCGTCGGCGCCTTCCGCGAGAATCCACGCGGCCCCATCTTTAATGCCGACCTCACTCAAGATTGTCGACAGAGGTACGCCGGTCCACTCAGATGTACTGGTCAGGCCGTGCGTGCCTTGCACGGTTTTGAGCGTCGGCTGCTTGAATTCGGTGAGGCCGTTACCCGAGCACTCGATGAACATGGTCCGCGAAACCGACGGGAACCGCTTTAGGTCCGCCATGGTGTACTTTTTCGGCTTGTCGCACATGCCATGGACAATGAGGCTGTGGTTAGCCGGATTGATTGTCGGGATACCGCCGTGATGGCGTTCAAAGTGCAGACCCGATGGGGTGATAATCCCCAAGCCGCTGGCCAGCGGTGTCATCGTCCAGGACGATTCCTTTGTCGCAGTGCCAAAGCGCCAGCGTGCCTCTGTTTCAAACTGTGATCGAGTGCCGTATCCTCCGTCGTCGTTGGTCAAACGACCTTGCACTTTCGTGGGATCTTCGGGAACAGGGAACTCAATAGCGCCTGCAGGAGCTTCAGCTCGGGCCAATTGGGGCAACGTGCCGGCCGCTGCAGCCGCGGCGGCAGTCGCCAGGAAAAACGAGCGTCTGGTCGGCTGCGGGTTTGGGAACATCCCCTCTTTACATTCGCAGTCTTCGAGTTCCGCCCTTTGCGCTTCTAGCGCCCGCTTTTCCGCTTCGATCATGCCTTCGATCTGACGGCGCGTTCCATCGTCGACATCCCAATCGGAAATGTCGGGATAGTTGAGTTCTGTTGTCATGCGATTTCCTCCAGAAAACGTTTTTTGTACCGTTCACCCGGATTGACGGTCGGGTCGGGTCTTTTTTTTTGGGCTCGCTATGAATCCGCGTAGCCAAGCCTACAACTTCGAGAGACAAGTTGCGCTTTAGGACCTTTGCGTTCGCGGTTGGCTTCTCTCCTTGCTTTTGACACTGTGCCCGCGGCTAAGCGCCTCAGCTTATTCTGGCAAAATACTGCACACTAATAAATGATCGTTATGTACCAAGAGCCTTTGCCTATCGAATACTCCAAAAAGACGCCCGGCGGTTGAGGCCGGGCGCTCAAGTTTCTCAAACAATCTGCAGAGCGTGATCGAGTGAGGAAAGGCGTTTTTTTAGCCGGCTTTCTTTGCGCCTGACTTGATTTCTTCGAGCTTGCGCTCCCACTTCATTTCGCGAGCGAAGGTCTCGAGCTCTTCCGGTGCCATGTGAATGGTCTCTGCCGGGCCCGGATAATCACGTTCGACAACGTCCTTCATGTAACGCGTGATGACGTCTTCCATGATCGGGATGAGGTCGGTGTAGATGCGCGAGTGCTTCGGAACGTGTTCTTCCCACAGATGGAAGAGGTCCGAAGAAATGATGTGGACGCCGTCAGCGCGGTTGCCGGCACCGAGGCTGATCACGGGGATCGGCAGGGTTTCAGCGAGGTATTCGGCGACTTCGTGCGTCGTCACTTCGCAGAGGAGCGAGAAGCAACCGGCATCGTACATGGCTTTCGCGTCGTCGATGAGTTCCTTAGCGCGCTTTGCGGTTTTACCCTGAGCGATGAAGCCACCAAGCTGAGGCATACGCATCGGCGTGATGCCGATGTGGCCCTGAACCGGGACACCAGCGTTGACGATCGCTTCGATATTCGCAGCGTGGTGACGGTTACCTTCGCACTTCATGACTTCGGCATTCGCCTCGTGAACGAAGCGGCCTGCGTTCTCGATCGCCTGCTCCTTGGAGACGTGGAAGCTCCAGTAGGGCATGTCGACCATGCGAAGACCGTACTTCGAACCACGGTCGATCGCCTGCGACATCATCATAACTTCGTCGAAGCTCACCGAGACCGTGCTCTGGTGACCGAACAGGATCATGCCGCCGGTGTCTGAAACGCACAGGATGTCCATCCCGAGACGGTCAGCCACAACTGCCGTGCGGTAGTCGTAGGCGGCGAGCTGGGTAATTGGCTCACCCCTCTTCTTTTTTGCCATCAGCGTATTGATGGTCACTTTTTTGCGTGCTGGCTTATCCGCCATGGCGTCTCTCCGTTCGGAATTCTTCAATGGTTTTTTTTCGAGCGAGGTAGCTTGCCGTGGACGGTCTGCCGGCAAAGAACTCCTCTGCCCCTAAAGGGCGTCTTCTGGCCCCCAATAGTCAAATCCGCAGAACCTATCATGGGTTTGCCAAAACCTATGAGCGTGGCCGCAACTGATGATTTTCAACGCCATGGCGCTCGTGGACGAAGTTTTTGGGGGTCATAATAGGGCCGCTCTATCCGCCGAATTTCGTGAAATACGCCATTCTCGTCTCGCAAAGAGGCCCCCTCGTCGGTCGTGCACGCATATCCCAACCCGAGAATCGCACCCACTAAAGGACTCCAGCATGCCGAGGTCACAGTGATTTCTCCTGGGCGTTGGGGTCTCCTCACTTCGGCGTGTGGTTGCCAGAGAACAGGTCTTGTGTCGGCCTCGGCCGTAAAGGCCACCAATGATATGGGAACGTTTTCCCGCACCTCAGCCTCACCTGAGAATGTGGCAAGTCCCAATTCGTGAGCTTTTACGGGCAGGCTTAGTTCGTTGGCGAATAAGATGAATCCGGCCTCTATGCGCAAAATATCAGCGGCTGCAAAGCCGGCAGGGGGCACACGCTTCGTCAGTGCGTTCCATAACTCTGTGGCGCTCTGCTTCGGCGCAATGATCTCGAAGCCAGCTTCCCCGGTATAGCCCAGGCGCCCGACGAGGCATGGCACCCCTATGACGTGGATCTCAGTACAGCCAAAGTAGGGAAGCTCGGCGAGCGCCGCTCTATCAGCAAACTCGCTGAGTACGTCCAGGCTATTGGGCCCCTGAAGGGCGTAGATAACGCACGCGTCGCTGAGATCCGTGGCTGCTGGGGCCAATGCGAGCAGATTGGCGATATCCTGATGCCGACCGCTCATCACCTCGAATGTGTCGGTCCCGACGCGCCATATGGTGAGATCGACTGCAACGTGTCCCGACGATGTCTGGCGCAGGCAGTAACGCAACCGACCGACGGACAAATCGGATAAATTGCGCTGCGTCAGTGTCTGTACTGCAGCGAGCGCATACGGTCCGGCGACTCGGACTCGGGACATGAACGAGAAGTCAAAAACTGCCGCGCTCTTTCGGCATACGGCAGCTTCCCCAATAATGTCACCATAGTCTCGGGCCAAATCTGTGAGACTGAAACTCATCTCACGGCCTTCTCAGCTTGTGAAGGCAAGGGCGAGTTTTATCAGGATCATTCCGCCAACAACTACGAGAAGCGCGGACACGAAGGCCTTCAGCGTTGCGCGCGGCAACACATGAGCCAACTTGGCGCCAGACCACGTGCCGAAGACGATACCGAAACCCAAGATTGATCCAAGCAGGGGATCAAGTGTCCCCGCCACAATATTTCCGCTGGTCGCGAGGACGGCGATCGGCAACTGAATAGCCTGAGCCAATCCGATGGCTGCAAGCACCGGCATCTGCATCCACACTAATATCGGAATTAGTACGAGGGGGCCGCCGGTTCCCGTCAAAGCAGAGGTAAAGCCCGTGACTGCGCCGATATTCGCGAGAATGGGCTTAGAGATAATTCCGCCATCGGCGGGCTCTGCCGCCGACTGGATTAAGAGCGCGTGTACTCCTGACGCGGCCGTCAACGTTCCTACGACGAACTCAATAATCGATGCCGGAATAGCGTTTGCAGCCAATGCTCCGATGAAGGCGGCAGGCATAGCACCCGCCCACATCCAGGCGGTCATATCCCAACGGATGGAATTACTCCGGGCGAAGACAAGCGTTCCCACTGCTCCGGACAGCAGAAAAGCAAACATGGCGGCCGCTATCGCCACATGAATGGGTACGTTCGCCAAGTATACGAGTGCCGGAACGACGATAACGCCGCCGATTCCGACGCAACCTATCAATAGTCCTGCCCCCATGCCGAGACCGGCAAAGAGTAGCAATTGCGCGAATTCCATGCGTTTGGCCCCCTGATGACCAAATCCAGGTCATCGCTTGCTCAACACATGGACATTCAATGAGGCAAGCGACGCAGGCCATAATCGCTGACGCACAAAAATGCGCCATAGGGTTGGCGTTCGAAAATACCAAACCAATAATAGATGACACCAATAATTGATGAAACTTATTGAACTAGAACTTTTATGAGCATGTTACTATTATTATTCCAAAGCCCATGTCAGAGCCATGACAGGGTATAGGTCTGGAAACCCTCAGGAAGTGCACCGATGTTCCTACGCCAGTTCAAATATCTCGTAGCGGTCGTTGAAGAGAAACACTTCGGTCGAGCAGCGAAACGTTGCAACGTTACCCAACCGAGCCTCTCGAGCGGCATCAAGCAATTTGAGCTGGAAATCGGTGTGCCGATATTCTTGCGCGGCCGTGGTCAGCGCTTCCATGGTCTGACACCCGATGGTGAACGGATCGCCAAATGGGCACGCCTCATCCTCTCGCATTGCGAAGCGATGCGCGACGAGATCAAGGAACGCCAGGACGACCTGCACGGCTCATTACGGATGGGCGCTATGCCCTCAATGTCTCCTGTTCTTCCTGTCCTTCTGGAAAAAGTGCGCGAGCGCTATCCGAATGTCCGCATCGACGTCCACTTCATGGGCAACGAAGCGATGAAGCTCGGACTTGATAACTTCAATCTTGATTGCGCGCTGACGTACATCGACCAGGCAGATCTCGGTCGCCGCAATGTTATTCCGATCTATTCCGAAAAGCTTAGCCTGTTGGTTCCGGACACAGCCGAGTTTGAGGGCCGTACTCAGATCACTTGGAAAGAAGCGGCAGAACTTCCTCTCGCGATGCTTCGCTCTAGCATGCATGAGCGCCGGTTTGTCGACAGCATCTTCGAACAGGTTGGCTGCGACGTCGTTCCAAAGGTTGAATCCGAATCCATTCTTCACCTGATGTTCCAGGTTCAATGCACGGAACTCTCGACGATCATTCCGGCACACTTCAAACGCATGCCCGGCCTGCATGCCGGCACGAAGGCGCTCGATCTCGTCGAGCCCGTGATGAGCCAGGAGGTCGGGCTGTTCTGGGCTGAAGGCGAAATCATTATGCCGATGGCCAGCGCGCTGGTCTCGATCGTGAAGAAGCTAAACAAGTCTGGCGAACTTCGCAGGCTGCTCGGCGACGACGAGAAATCCCAGGGCTCAAGAAAATCAAAGACGACTGTCCAGGCACAGCCACAGACACCCTGTGCGATCAACGCCGCACGTGTGCCAGTCTCCAATGGCGACACTGAAGAGCAGCAGCGCGTCGCCCGCCATCTGCGCCTAGGCGATCACGATATCCTGTGAGTTTATAGAACGTGCCACCGACACCTCGGGGGCACGTTTTTTTTCTGGTTCTCGTATTCAGCAAAAAAATCGGGGCAGCTTGGTTTCCAAGCCGCCCCGTTTTCAGTTCTAAATATCGACCTTTTTTACATCTTAGTGCGCATGTGGTTTGCGCTGTGCGGCGATCGATTTCTGCAAGAAGGCGACCACTTCCTCCGGCGACATGTTGTCGGAGATGATACGGCGCGCCATCAAAATGTAATTCGCGTTGAAGTTTCCGCTGGAAGCCTGCTCTTCCGTCCCAACGAAGAAATATGGCTCTGGCCTAGATGTGTTGCTGATCGCCATGCCGACTCTCAGAAGTCGTCCACCGGAGGCTTGGATCGGCATTTCAATGCCGATCTGGAAGCTGTTCGGCCAGCATTTGATTGCGGGCGGCTGTGCCGTCGACGTGCCTGCAATCGAAATGGTTCCATCCTCGGCATGCTTGCTGGCAAGCTGGGATAGGATCTGGCCTGCGTTCGTGTACCAGTTATTCAGGACCGCTAGCTCTTCCTGGTAGGATTCAGGAGCGAACTCTTCATTGTCACCCGACATGAGGTTTTCAGGCGTATAAGGGAGGTTCTTGGAGAACCGGTCGCGGTCCAGGCCGCGATGGAGAAGTTCAACCAAAGCCCACGCTTCCACATGCGCCGGAGAGCGATCCTCGAAGTAGAGGACGTGCGGAACAAGCTTGTCGCCTTCCCGGAACTGCATCTCCATATGGGGCAGACGCAATTCCACACGGTACTTGTCCTCGAAGGCTTTCGTGGAGAAAGCACCGTGTTCGGTATCCCATATCAATTCGACCTGCCGGTTGCCGTTTTCCGGCGCCCGAAAGCTGTTCGCGAAACGGGCAAGCCAATGAATGCCATTGTGTGCTTGGCGCCGGGCCTCATTCAGCTTTCGGCTATCTATTGTTTCAATCGTTTTCCACGCGACCGCGGTCATTTTATTTCCTCCGGAAATTTCGCCGGTTGTTTAGCAACGAGGTTCTTATCGCCTGACGAAATTACGCTTTATCCGCACCGTAGAACAGCATCACAGCGTGATCCGCCTCGGCGAAAAATAGCCAACGTTCAACGAGCAAGCCCGCACCGGCGCTGACAGCCGCAGTAAGAGCGACCGGCAAGGCTACCAGCGTGGACAGCATGGGAAGCAGAAGCAGACAAATCGGCGGCACCAGAAAGATCAGGTAGGTTGCCACAGTGCGCAGCTTCTTTGCGTGCTTGCGGGCCACATGGTACCCCATCTCGCGCATGACGAAGTTCGGACGCGAGTGCGGCGCTTCAATCATTCCAACCTTGCCGAACCGACCGAGGCCCGTTGCAGACTCTACGGTCAGTGAACGCTTGGCGCCATCTACGGTTTGCCACCACATGGTCTTGAGAATGAAGGCTACAACGACCAGCGCCACTGCGAGACCCGCCGTCCACCACGTCACTCCGGTTGAGGCCGCGAGGATGACATGGAAAAGAACGCCGCCGCTGGCGAGGGCCAAACCGACATAAACCGGTGCAGTCCAAGGCTGGTGCCACGAGCGAATGGGGGGCAGCGATGCGTAAATCATCCCCGTTGCCCAGACCGTGCAGAGCGACAAGATCACTGTGCCGATCGCGAAAACCACCACGATGCCGGACAGGTTCTCAAAAAACACCCACGAAATCCCGAGCAGGCCAGCCGGAGCATACGTTGCGACGGCGAGCACGCCTTCGCGCGATAGCCATGACGAGCGCCATTGCGAAAACGCCCGCCAAGAACGCTCAGGACGTCCAAGGTGGAAGGTTGATGACAGCAGGCCGGCCGTAATCAGCGCCAGCGCCAAACCGAGGCCTGCGAAGCCGATACCCCAGTGGGGTGGGACGACACCAAGGGTGCCAGCAATCGCCATCCAGATGAGCAGGCCGTAGCCCGCTCCGGATGCGGTCGTGAAGAAGATCACCGAATAAGCAGGATGCATGGTCTTGTTTGTCTCGTTGTCTCGTTGGGGCGCGGTTCCCGCCCAGTGCTTGGCTTATCCATTTGCCTGCGGCCTACCGCAGACGGTGATTACCGTGACAGCATCTGATCTGCCCAGGCGAAGAGGCGTTCGGTCACACTGCCGTCAGTCTTTGCAGGCGGTGGTGCCGTATAAGACTGTGTGGAAGTGGCCGAGTTCCGCTTCGGCCGAGGCGGGAGATACTTGTTGACCGGCTTGTAGTTCATCTCTGGCAGGAGATCGTAACCACCGCGTTCGGCAACGAGTTGCGACACATCACTGTTGGGATCGCCGAGATCACCAAAGTGGCGCGCCCCGGTTGGGCAGGCGCGGACGCATGCCGGGATCCGATCCTCTTCGGCCAAGTGTTCGTTATAAATACGGTCAACGCATAGCGTGCATTTCTTCATGACGCCGTGGGCATAGTCGTATTCACGTGCGCCGTACGGGCAAGCCCACGAGCACAGCTTACAGCCGATGCATGTGTCCGGATTGACGAGGACGATGCCGTCCTCGTCACGCTTATAAGACGCGCCGGTTGGGCAGACCGTGACGCATGCCGGCGTTTCACAATGCAGGCACGAGCGCGGAAAGTGTACCGTCCGGCCTTCAGCACCGTCGTCGACCTCATAGGCATGGATACGATTGAGCCAAGCGCCATGGGGATCGGCACCGTAAGGGTCCTGATCGGACAACGGGGCCGAGTAGCCGCCTGTATTCCATTCCTTGCAGCTCGTGGCGCAGGCCTGACAGCCAACGCACGTATCAAGGTCGATGACGAGACCAAGCTTCCGCTCGGTGGTCTCGGGTAGCATGGTCATGAGTTGTTCCCCCTGAACTCAACTCCGAATGTAGAAACCTCAGCGACCTCGCGCTTCAGAGGGCTCTTGAGCGGCTCGAAACGCGGGCTGGTTTGTTGTTCTTCTCTTTCTAGCGCGCGCTCGATCCTGATCCTGAGATCGTACCAGGCGGCCTGCCCAGTGATCGGGTCCGAGTTGGAGAAGCGGTAGCCACCAGCTCGCTCGGGCAACAATTCCGAGATCAGGTGGTTCAACAGGAAGCCGTGGGTAGCTTCAGGTGCATCGTTATCCAGGCCCCACGCGCCGGAACGCTTGCCGATGGCATTCCAGGTCCAGACAGTGTCGGGATTGACACCATCCATTAGTCGGACCTGAGCTTTCACACGGCCCATAGCGCCGTGAATCCAGACCCAGTCATCGTCCTTAACGCCCAGGGCTTCTGCGCGGCCCCGATGCATATAGAGACGGTTCTGCGCCGTGATCTGCCGAAGCCACGCGTTCTGCGATCCCCACGAGTGATACATATGCATCGGCCGTTGCGTGACCGCGTACATCGGGAACTCATCGGTATCGAGAACCGCTCCTTCGAAGGGCGCGTACCAGAAAGGAATCGGATCAAAGAACGCCTCGATCCTCTTCCGGTGAGAATCCGGTGGCTGGATTTCGCCGTGACCACGCGCGGCCAAGCGGAACTTCTGCAAAGGCTCGACGTACAGCTGGAAGATGATCGGATCAGCCGAGCCGATGAAGCCAACTTCCTTCGCCCACTCCAGGTAGTCCTTGTTAGCGTGCTTGAAGTAGCGCTGCTCGGGCTTCAAGTGGTGCATGTAGAAGCAGCCGTTCTTGATGTACTCATCGAGCTGGTTGGGGTTCGGTGCCCCCTTGCCGTACTGATCGCCATTGTTGCCACGGAAGCCTGCCAACGGGCCGACGCCCGGGCCGCGCTCGTGGTTGACGATATAATCAGAGTATCCGCCAGGATACTTCGGCGAACCATCATCGTTGACGAAGCCCGGCAACCGCAAGCGTGCACCAAGATCGATCAAAACGGTCTGGAACGGACGGACATCGCGGTCCGGCTCGACAACCGGCTGACGAATTGAGTCGGCAGGTCCATCAGGATCGGAAACCGGACGGTCCAGAATCGAGATGCAGTCCCAGCGCTCGAGATAAGTTGTATCCGGCAGAATAAGATCGGCGTAGGGCACCATCTCCGAGTAGTAGGCGTCGGAATAGATGATCTTCGGGATCTTATATTCGCCGGTATTCTCGTCTTTCGCCGTCAAATGCTTCAACACGCCTGGAACGTTCATCGTTGAGTTCCAGCTCATGTTGGCCATGTACATGAACAGCACGTCGACCGGGTATGGATCGCCCATCGCGGCGTTGGTGATGACCATGTGCATGAGGCCGTGAGCCGCAATCGGCGCGTCCCACGAATAGGCTTTATCGATGCGTTCCGGACCATTTTCCGGGCTAAGCAACAGGTCTTCTGGGCCTGTCACGAAGCCAAGCGGCGCACCATTAAGCGGCGTGTTCGGCTTAACGGTTCCGTGCTTGCCTGCCGGCTTGTTGTGCGGCGGGGTCGGACGCGGATATGGGGGCTTGTAACGGAAGCCACCTGGGCAGTCGATAGAGCCGATAAGGATCTGCAGCATGTGGATCATTCTGCAGGTCTGGAAGCCGTTGGAGTGCGCCGAAATTCCGCGCATCGCATGCATCGAGACTGGCCGCCCGATCATCTTGTCGTGGCGACGCCCAGCCCAATCGGTCCAAGCAACGTCGAGCGTGATTTCCTGCTCGAATGCCACTTCGGCGATCTCCGCGGCGATTCGACGAATCGTATCCGCCGGTACGCCGCAGGCTTTTTCGGCTGCTTCCGGAGAATAGGACGGAGACAGGAAGCGCTCTGCGATGGGTTGGAATGACGGACGTGCCTTGCGACCGTCAGGCAGAGTGAACTCGCCTGCCAAAGCCGGAACAACGTCGGCCTGAGTGGCATCCGCCAACTGGTTTGTTTTCTTGTCGAAGCACAGCGGCTTTCCAGCTTCGTCGCGCGCAAACAAACCATCGTCAGCGTCGCCAGGCGAATTGATGACCAGCCAGGGTGCATTAGTGTAGCGCACGAGGTAGCCGACATCGATCTTTTCGGTGCGCAGAAGTTCGTGGATCAAGCCACCGACAAACATGCCGTCGGTGCCGGGCTTCACGCCGATCCATTCATCCGCGATTGCCTGGTAGCCAGTGCGAATCGGGTTGACCGATACGACCTTGGCGCCGCGCCCCTTGAGCTTTCCAAGCCCCGCCTTGATCGGATTGGAGGCGTGGTCTTCGGCAACGCCGAAGAGAACAAAATACTTCGTGAGGTCCCAGTCGGGATCGCCGAACTCCCAAAACGATCCGCCGAACGTGTAGAGACCTGCTGCAGCCATGTTAACGGAGCAAAAGCCGCCGTGCGCCGCGAAATTGGGTGTTCCGAATTGCTGTGCGAACCACCCTGTCAGGGCCTGCGACTGGTCGCGACCGGTGAAGAACGCGAGCTTTTTGGGGTCCTTATGACGAACGTCACCGAGCCAGCGCGTTGCCAGACCCAGCGCTTCTTCCCAGCTGATTTCCTTGAATTCACCTGAGCCGCGCGGACCAACCCGCAGCAGTGGCGCCTGCAGGCGCGCAGGTGAATAATGCTGCATAATGCCGGCAGACCCTTTGCCGCACAAAATGCCTTTGTTCACGGGATGGTCGCGGTTGCCCTCGATATACCGGACCTTGCCGTCCTTCAGGTAAACCTTAATTCCGCACCGACACGCGCACATGTAACAGGTCGTGGTCTTGATCTCGTCAGCCGGATTTGCCGACAGGTCAATCTTGACTCCGTTCCCGTTAGATCCATTCGAACCCACGATCTTTGCTCCACCCTTTGCGCCGTGTTGGACCATTGACCCAGGATTAAGGTCCGGCCACAGGCTCAGATTTGTCGTTTTGTATCGCCCGCTGCAACGGGGCACCGCAGGCTGCCGCTCGCTCCGCTTAGCCGTGAGCTGAGCATTACCAGCACCTGAATACACTATAGCAGCACCCGTCGACACCTTAAACCGTGGAGGTGAGCGAGGCGCAATGTAAAGTCATTTTGGTCTATCGATAGATTGATCAAGTTTACAGCTTGCGAGCCCAAGTGTCGGCAGGCCGACATGAAATTTGTCGCAGTGACACTCAAGAATCGCTGAAACGACAATTGTTTCGACGCAGCAAAATCAAACATATTGATTTCGTCTACAAACCTATCCAATCAAACAATCCCGCCAACGTTTCTCTCTGTGCTATCGACTGCATCGTGAGGCCAAATAAACGTCGGCGTCTGCCCGATCACGGCCTCTTGAGGGTGATCAGAGCGAGCGCCGTTAAATTCCATGACTTTAGTCGTGTGGATACGGATCCCCTCGCGCCAGGATCGAGATCAAAAAACCGGGGTAGGGACCCTTTAACAAAAAAAGCCGCTAGGCGGCGGAGGAAGACAACGCATGACCGTCAAGTCAGACATTGAGATCGCACGCGAAGCCAAGATGAAGCCGATCTCTCAGGTGGGCGAGAAGATCGCGGTGCCGGGTGACGCGCTGCTCAACTACGGACCTTACAAGGCGAAGATCTCGGCCGAGTTCATCAACAGCGTCAAAGATCGCCCCGATGGCAAACTCATTCTGGTGACTGCGATTTCGCCAACGCCGGCTGGCGAAGGCAAGACGACGACGACGGTCGGTCTGGGCGATGGTCTGAACCGCATCGGCAAGAAGGCGATGAGCTGCCTGCGCGAACCCTCACTCGGGCCCTGCTTCGGCGTGAAGGGTGGCGCGGCCGGCGGCGGTTATGCCCAGGTCGTGCCGATGGAAGACATCAACCTGCACTTCACCGGCGACTTCCACGCCATCACGTCGGCGAACAACCTGCTCGCCGCGATGATCGACAACCACATCTACTGGGGCAACAAGCTCGGCCTTGACGAGCGCCGCATCACCTGGCGCCGCGTCATCGACATGAACGACCGGGCGCTGCGCTCGATCGTCAACTCGCTCGGTGGCGTTTCCAACGGCTTCCCGCGTCAGGACGGCTTCGACATCACGGTGGCCTCGGAAGTGATGGCGATCCTGTGCCTTGCCAGCGACCTCAAAGATCTGCAGCGCCGCCTCGGCAACATCGTCGTCGGCTATACGCGCGACAAGAAGGCGGTGCTGGCGCGGGATCTGAAGGCGGACGGCGCTATGACCGTGCTGCTCAAGGACGCGCTGATGCCGAACCTGGTGCAGACCTTAGAGAACAACCCCGTGTTCATCCACGGCGGTCCGTTCGCCAACATCGCGCACGGCTGCAACTCGGTGCTGGCCACCAAGACGGCCTTGAAGCTCGCCGACTATGTCGTGACCGAAGCCGGCTTCGGCGCGGACCTCGGCGCTGAGAAGTTCCTCGACATCAAGTGCCGCATGGCCGGTCTGAAGCCGGATGCCGCCGTCATCGTGACGACGGTGCGCGCCATGAAGATGCATGGCGGCGTCGCCAAGAACGATCTCAAGGGCGAGAACGTCGCGGCGGTCGCGAAGGGTTGCGAGAACCTCAAGCGTCACATCGAAAACATGCGCAAGTTCGGCCTGCCGCCGGTGGTTGCCATCAACCAGTTCATCACGGACACGGATGCGGAAATCGATGCGGTCCGGGAAGCGGCTGAATCGGTCGGCGCCAAGGCGTTCCTGTGCTCGCACTGGGCAAACGGCGGCGCCGGTATCGAGGACCTGGCCCGCTACGTCGCGGAGCTGGCGGATTCGGGCCAGGCGGACTTCAAGCCGCTGTACCCCGACGACATGCCGCTGTGGGACAAGATGAACACCATCGCCACGGAAATTTACCGGGCTTCGGGCATTACCGCCTCGGCGTCGGTCAAGGCGCAGTTCAAGGATCTGCAGGACGCCGGTTACGGCCATCTGCCGATCTGCGTGGCCAAGACCCAGTACTCGTTCTCGACCGATCCCAACCTGCGCGGTGCGCCAACGGGCCACGAAGTGCCCGTGCGTGAAGTGATCCTGGCGGCGGGTGCGGAATTCATCGTCGCGGTCGCGGGTGACATCATGCGCATGCCCGGCCTGCCGAGCGTGCCCTCAGCGGAAGCCATCCGCCTCAATGATCAGGGCCATATCGAGAACCTGAGCTAACCCAAAGCCGGGGAGGGGCGCAGCAGCGCCTCTCCCCGGCATCTTACACTTATTTATTTCCGGTGGCGTTCGGCGACGAATGCCGAAAAGAGGTTCGGAGATGACAGCAAAAATTATCGACGGAAAGGCAGTCGCCGCCTCAGTACGCGAAGAGTGCCGCACGCGAGTCGACGTCATCAAGGAGCGTTACGGCGTTACTCCTGGACTGGCAGTGATCATGGTTGGCGAAAACCCAGCCTCAAAGGTCTACGTCTCCAATAAAATCCGTGCTTGCGAAGAGGTCGGCATTAATTCGACCAAGTATCTGTTTCCCGATACGGCTTCCCAAGAGGAAGTGCTGGATCTCATTGAACAGCTCAGCATCGATCCAACTGTTCACGGGATCCTCGTTCAGCTGCCGCTGCCCAAGCAGTTCGACATCGAACGCGTTCTGGGTGCTATCAGTGCACAAAAGGACGTTGACGGCGTCCATATTTATAATGTCGGCGGCCGTGTCGTCGGCAATACGTTCTTCCAGCCTTGCACACCCTTTGGCGGGATGCGTCTCCTCCAGCACGAAGGCATCGAGGTTGCCGGACGTAACGCGGTTGTAGTTGGCGCCAGCAACATTGTCGGCAAGCCGATGGCGCTCATGCTTATGCAGAATGAGGCCACGGTTTCGGTTTGCCACGCGCGCACCCGCGACTTGGCACAGTTCACGATCCTTGCGGATATTCTGGTCGTCGCGGCCGGTTGCCCGAATCTGATCCTTGAACAGATGGTCAAGAAGGACGCTGTTGTCATCGACGTGGGGATTAATCGTCTGCCAAATGGCCGTCTCGTCGGCGATTGCGACTACGAAGGCGTGCGGAAGCGGGCTTCCTACATCACGCCGGTACCAGGTGGCGTGGGGCCGATGACGGTCACGATGCTTCTGGTCAACACAATCAGCTCGGCAGAACGTTCATTAATGGCGGCTTCTTACCGGGCCTCAACAAACATTCACGAGGCTCACGGAGCATAATACATAAGGGCGTCGGCACCTGTTTCTTGACTTGACGGCCGGCGGGCTCCCCGCCGGATTGTCGTAAGTACATGTACAAACGGCTGGCGGGTCTTGGCAAAGCGGCTTGCGAGGTCCCGCCCCTGGAGCTATAAGGTCGCTTCGCTTGGCGACCGACCTCCGCGCAAAGTTCCTTTGCCGACGTTCGGCGGCAGCAATCACATATCCTCGGTCGGGCGGAGCGTAGCGCAGCCTGGTAGCGCACTTGCTTCGGGAGCAAGGGGTCGGGAGTTCGAATCTCCCCGCTCCGACCATTATTTCGGTTGTGATTTGCCACGCACTCCGTCCACATCATCACATACAGCCCCGCCAGACCGATGCGCGTATTCGTAGCCGAGCGCTCTATGGACCAGCCTCAGAGTCACCTCAAGAAGGTGACGCAGAGGATAAAGATAAATGCGCCCACCATTAGTGTGGCGTGGAATGACATGAGCAGGCGTCGAGCCTCAGCTTCAGGCATAAAACTTGAGAGTATCAAAGCCATAGTGGTTCATCTTTCTGCTCGCCGAGCTATGTGCTCGGCGTAACTGGCGCGCCCTGCAAACACGAGACAGCTGTGATTTATGCCGTATCACCGGTTCGCCGCCCCGAAAGTCTCCCGGAGCGGCGGACATGTCAGTTAGGTAAGGACTTTTTAGAGCTGGTTAGAGCTGGCGCCCGTTCGCAAAGGCATCAACCTCACGTTTGGCTTCCTCGTGATCTAGCGAGTATTTTGACTGAACCTGGCTAACCAAATCCGCATTGTCTTTTAGGGCTCTGATTTCCTGATGTGAGAACTTGCCCCACTTCTGCTCAATCTCGCCCCTCATACCGCTCGGTGAAGCTGTGTTGGTCTGGGTGTTTTTCTGGGCTTGTGCGTTGTCAGTCATGATGTATCTCCAAATTATACAATATTGAAAATCTAGATTTTGAAACTCGATGAATTCGAACTTCCAAACATACATATGGATAATACATTCGACAAAACAATGCCGATCGCAGAAATAAAAGCTTAAATACTAAATTTGTCAGCACTGACACAAATATACTTGCAAATATTTTCGATTAAATATTTTAAAGATACTTATTCTTTCTACAAAGTCTATTTAACAACATTTGCTGTGTCGACTGATCCGCTACGAGCTTTGCCTTGCCTCGGTTACTGGTGCACAGCCCAATCCCAAAAGATTGCTTGCTTGAAGTCGCACCCTTACCACCCCTGATTGTTGCAGCCTCAACGACGTTGCTTTCGCGCTACTTGGTAGGGCGCTTGCTTCGGGAGCAAGGGATTGGGAGTTCGCATCTCCCCGCTCCGACCATTATTTATCTTTCGGATAGTCAGGGCAGCCCCTTCGCGTCATAAGTTGTCCCGTGAGGGCCGGGTACCGCCCTGGCTCGGTTTGCTCGCCGTTAGAGGGCATTGCCTGCACCCGCTGCGCGGGGCACGACTTCATTAAATTGGTGCTTCGGCTTTTGAGCTATAACGGTCACAAAAGCTCTACGACGTACTCGCGCAGACGCTCCGCCAGCCGCCGCGCATCGCCGCTCCGAATTCCCCGTTCATCGACGGTTTTGCCCAGATACGCCCTGCGCACATGCTCGAGTATCGCGGCATCCTGATTCCGGATTTGTGGGATGGCCCATTCAGCGGCTGCATCTTTCGTGACGAACTCACCCGTGCTGGCGGTTCGCCACATCCTCGCAAGTGTCAAAAGGACGTTCCGCTCGTCTCCTTCAAAACTGTCCAGCAGCGCCGGGAGTGCATCCCGCATGGCCTGCCGGACCTGCTCTGGGGGGATTACAGGCAGCAGCTCGGGTGCGCGCGGGCCGAACAGGGGCAGAGCCGCCTGACGGGCTTGCGCGAGAACCAGCGTATGTTCGGGATCATGTGCGAGCATCGGTCTATCACCAGCCTCGAAAGCGTCCCGCAACCATTCGCCATAGATGAATTCTGCCCGCGCCGGGAAGGCCACTTCAGTAAAGTCGGATAGGCGGAATACCATGACCTCAAGGCAGCGCGGGCCTCCCGGCGTTGCGGGATGGCGGCCGGATAGTCGCAGCAGCGCCGTCAACAGTTCATCACGCTGATCGTCGGTCAGGTCGCGCTCCACGACCGCCAGAAGGTCAATGTCGCTCTGCCGCTGAAGCCGGTTTAAACCCGCCGACCCATGCAGATAAACAGCAAGCAACGTCTCCCCAAGGATGGCGCGCAAAGCCGCTACCGCTCTTTGTGTCTGCTCGGCTTGTTCTGGTCTCGTCTGCATTGGTCGCCTCGCTTCTCGTGAGGCGCTTAGCACCCAAAAGGTGGCTTTGTCCCGCATAGCCGCCCTCAAGAAGATCGCAGCGTCGCCACTCCTGGTTTCAGGACTTGCGCTTTTTTCCTCGCGCTATACGACGATCCGTTTGGTTCCAGTTCCGGATGAGACCAGGAGATTGCTGCATGCCAACCGCCCGCAGAATCGTTGTCGAGGCCCACGGTGGGCCAGAGGTTCTATCGCTTGTATCCGTAGACGTGCCACCGCCTGCCGCGGGAGAGGTGACAGTCCGACACTCCGCGATCGGCTTCAATTTCATCGACACCTACCAGCGTAGCGGCAGCTATCCGCTCGACTTGCCGAGCGGTCTCGGCTTTGAGGCGGCCGGGCGCGTTGAGGCGGTCGGGGACAGCGTGATCGGGATCAAAGTCGGCGACCGGGTTGCGTACATGAACGCGGGCGTGGGCGCCTACTCCGAACTGCGCAATGTCCCCGCAGCAAAACTCGTCGTCTTGCCGGACAACGTGAGCGATGAAGCTGCCGCTTCGCTGTTGTTCAAGGGAATGACTGCGCAGTATCTCGTCCGCAAAACGCATGCTGTCCAGCCGGGCGACCTGCTGCTTGTTCATAGCGCTGCTGGCGGCGTTGGGCAGATCCTGACCCGCTGGGCTACCGCGCTTGGTGCGACCGTGATCGGAACGACGAGCTCTCCCCACAAGCGCGATCAGGCGCTGGCGGCCGGAGCCGTCGCGGTCATCGACACGAATGATGAGAATTGGCCAGAGGCATTTGTGAAAGCAGCAGGCGGCCGCAAGGCCCGCGTTGTCTATGATGCCGTTGGCAAAGACACGCTTCTCAAGTCCCTGGACTGCGCTGCGCCTTTCGGTCTCGTCGTCATTTACGGTGCCGCCTCGGGACGCGCACCTGCCATCGATCCCGAATTGCTGAACAAGAAAGGCTGCCTCTTCCTGACGCGCCCGTCCGTCTTCCCGCACAATGCCGATCCGGAGACGTTCCGCGCTAACGCGGCCGATCTGTTCGATGCCATCGGCAAAGGACATGTCACCGTCGACATCGGTGCGCGCTTTCCACTTGAGCAGGTCGCCGACGCCCATAGAGCCGCCGAGGCACGCAGCGTAACCGGCGCTATCGTGATCACGCCGTAGGCAACGTTCGTATCAACGTACGCCTCATGGGCGGGGTTCGAACTTTCCCCGCTCCCGGCCAAAGGGGGCTCCGACACGGCGGGTGAGCGTTGATGCGTCCGCTATGGCACGAACGCGATTGCCCGCGCGGGTGCGCCGGACCCCTTCGCGATCTTCATCGGCAGCACGATGGCCCACGCTCCGGTGGCGGGCAGTTGGTCGAGATTTGTCACATTTTCCAAGCCGACCACATTGGCGGCGCCTGCGATGCGGTGGACGAGGAAGTCCTTCGAAGGCCCGTTGTCAATGCTGGCGGTGTCGACGCCCAAGACCGCGACGCCGCGGTCGACAAGGAGGCGCGCCGCCTCAGGCCCATAGGAGGGAAAGTGCAGGTTGCTGGCATCGCCCGGCGTGTCGTCGCCGAGATATGCGCGTTTGTTGGGCCAGCGGCTGCTCCAGCCCGTCCGCAATAGAACGATAGCGCCGTCTGGAATCTTGCCGTGGGCATGTTCCCAGTCGCTCACATCCTGTGCGCTTAACGTGTAGTCCGTATCCTCTGCGGCCTTTGTCGACACGTCGATAACGACCGCTGGCCCGCTTAAGCGATCGATGGGAATTACAGCGGTCGTCTGGCCACGTTCGGCAAAGTGAAAGGGTGCGTCGACGTGCGTGCCCCCGTGCTCGGGTGAGCAAAATCTGTAGGACGCATAAAAGAAGCCCCGCTCGGTGACGCCTTTGTGTACTTCGTCGAGTTGAAAGGTTTTCGTCTCCGTCGGCCAATAGATTGTATTGGCGTCGATAGGATGGGTGAGGTCGACGATCGTCGCCTTGGTGACATCAAGGGCCTGCGCCGCTGGAGCTGAACTGAGTGAGGACGACGTGACTATCAGCACTATGAACGCGAAGGTGGAGTACAAACGGAGGAATATGGTCATTGCCGCCTCCCGGAATGATTGCGGTGAGGAGCGTAGATGAACGCTAGCACCGGAGCCTATACCGACTGTTTTAAGCTAGCTTACCCCGTTTGCGCGCGCTGCCCACGCGATCAAGTTGCTGAGGCCTACAGGGCGCCCGAGACGTAAGGGGTATCCGGTTCTATGGTGATTACGCCGTAGGGCTGGGACGATAGCTGTGCTGAGATGCAGAACCCTAACGTTAAGAGTTAGGAGTTAGGATCTCCGCCGTTCGATCATGTTTCCGTGACGATCGCGGACTTCGATCTCTAGCGAAACGGTGGCGCGAGTGGCAGCCGCTAGCCCAACGTGTACGAACTCCCCGATCTGCGCGATCCATTGCTCACGTGTGCTGTCAGGTCGAAGCTGAACGTGCTCGATGCGGCTAGCAGCCGCCACCTTGGCGGCACCCTGCTGCAATGGGAATGGGCTGACCGTAATGCCACCGTCTGTGCCGATGTCGTCAATCCTGTAGGCGACTGCGGCTAATGCCTCTTGGTTGAGACGGCGCTTGTATCGGCGGCACTCCACGAGGACGATTGCGCGATTGCCTTCGCGGATGCCCTTCGCATCGATTTCCCAGTCTGTTCCGCTCTTGCGGCCAGAAGCCCTCTGTTTGCCTTCGATTTCCGCGAGCCCAAAATGTTTGCCGATCAGCTGCAGAACGTATACCGCAACTTCCTCGTAGTTTTCCCATGCTTTATCGCGCTTGGTCGGACGGTGCGGTGGTGCGATGGACTTTTCCTATTGGCTAGACTTTCACTGTCAAAGTAACCGCGACTTTAATGTCCACCCGGGCGGAAGTCGACACTGGCTAGTCTTCCTTTGTCATCAGCTAAGTTCCCTTAGGTCAATCGTCCAACAGATCCGTCGGCTTCGCCCATTTATGCTATGTTAGAGCGCGTTAGATCGCAGCGCACCATTGCGCGGCCTTCAATCGCCGAAACAGAACCAGCGGGTAACCGCTCACTCTTAGCTTTTCCGATCATGAGCGCCAAACTGACATTCAATACAGACATGACGTTTTCGTACGGCGAGCCGGCGCCAATGGCACCGGGCGTGCAGCGGATCGTTGCGAACAACCCAGGCCCATTCACGTTCAAGGGGACGAATACCTACCTAGTGGGGACCGAGACTCTTGCCGTCATCGACCCGGGCCCGGACGACCCAGCCCATCGCGACGCCATTCTTGCGGCGGCTAAGGGACGGCCGATCACGCACGTTCTCATTACCCATACCCATCGCGACCACGTAGATGGTCTTGCCGCATTGCAGGAGGCGACGGGCGCGAGGAGCTATGGCTATGGCCGCCGGCAGTTTGCGACGCAGATGAAAGGCACAAGCCCTTCGGGCACTGAATTCATCGACCAGGACTTTGCGCCGGATGTGGTGGTGCAAGATGGCGATGTGATCTCGGGACCCGATTGGGCTTTGCTGGGGCTCTACACGCCCGGCCATGCACCGGACCATCTCTGTTTTGAGCTCCGCGACCAAGGCGTAATCTTTTCCGGTGACCACGTCATGGGCTGGAACACGACGGTTATCGCACCACCCGAAGGCCATATGGCGTCATACTTGGCGTCTCTGGAACGTCTGCTTGAACGGCAGGGCGAGATTTATCTGCCGGGTCACGGCGGCCAAATCGAAACGCCGCAACGCGCCGTGAAAGCCTATCTGCTGCACCGGCAATGGCGCGAGCAAGCCGTGCTCCGCGCCGTGCGCGGTGGAGTTGGCAGCATTCGCGATATCGTCCGGCTTATCTATCCCGACCTTTCGGACAAGCTGATTACCGCAGCCTCGCTGTCCGTCCAGGCGCATGTCGAGCATCTGATGGACAAAGGTGAAATCGAAAAGCAAACGCCGCTCGATTTCGATACGCCGCTCAGCGCTCGCGCCTAGCGCTGCTGCGGCGTGGCGTGTCGCCCTCCGCAGTCGGTACTGTCGCTTCCAGCCGAACAACGATCTCCTTCAGTATTCGCCGGATGCGTTCCGTATTGCGTCCGAGATCATGGGCGCCGTAGCGCGAGGCCGACCGCACATCGATTTGCGCAGTCTGGCTGTTGCCGGTCACGCGGATCGCGACGTCATCGTAAAACCCCCAGATAGGTGTGCGGTCATAGGCTTCAATCAATCCGGTAGCCGGAAAATCCTCGCCAGGCGGTTCTTCATTAACGAGGGACAAACGCTGACGGCGCAGGGCGTCAGCGGAAATTTCGTAGGCCTCCGCTACGGAGCGATTGATCTGCAGTGGGCGCAGGTCCGGATAAGCCCGCATCTGCGCTTCCGCAAATGCCGCCCCTGGATACTTAGGGTTGTTTGCATCACGCGCGCGGGCGGCAGCCAACTTCTTGAAGGGGGGTGGTGACTTCGTATCCGTCGTCAAATCATTGATTTCGGGCTTGTCTCTGATCGTCGCCAACTGCGGCAGCGGCCAGCCAATGACGGCCAGTGCAATCAGAACCCCCACAAAGACCCGCGCGCCCCCGGCAGCGCCGACCCGCCATATTCGAACGCTGGCGATGAAAGCCAACGCGAGCGAGATAAACCCGCCGAGAATTGAAAGCTTGACGAGATTGAGCGCCACGGGTGTCGGAATAGAAAACAGCCTGTGAAGGAACAAGGCAGACAAAACAAGCGCCGCGCTGAAGAGCGCGATGCGCGTTGTCCAGCGTGCTGACACTGGTGTGGTCTCACTCGCATCCTCAGTAAGCGGCATCGTGAGGTCATTCCCCTTGCGAAGTGGTCGCGTGACGCACATCGTCACCGTGCAAAATTAGCTCATGACGACTGAGCCTGCGCGCCGCTCTATGGGAAGAGGCACTGCTTGTGCCATTCCACATCGGCTGTGGCTCGACGAAACACCAGACGATCGTGGAGACGGTAAGGCCGCTCGTGCCAGAACTCTATCTCCAGGGGGACCAGGCGGAAGCCCGACCAATGGGGAGGACGCGCAACGTCGGAGCCGGAAAACCGGGCTTCCTGTTCCGCAACGCGACTTTCGAGAACCTCGCGCGAGGGTAGCCTGCGCGATTGATCAGACGACCATGCCCCGATCTGACTCCCCCGCGGGCGCATTGCAAAATAGGCGTCGGCCTCATCGGGCGTGACGGTTGAAAGAATACCGCGCACGCGGATTTGGCGCTGCAGAGATTTCCAGTGAAACAAAAGCGCGGCCTGCGGGTGTGCCTTGAGCTCTTGGGACTTTGCACTGGTGAGGTTGGTGTAGAAAACAAAACCTTGGTCTGGACCGACCTCGTCATCGAGACCCTTAAGCAGCACCATGCGCACATTCGGCATGCCGCGCTGATCGACCGTCGCCAGCGCCATTGCATTGGGATCGGCTGGCTCGCTCGCTTCCGCTTCCGTCAGCCACGCGGAGAACAAAGCAAAAGGATCATCCGCTCCGAGAAAGTCTTCACTGGCCGCTTGCCCCGGCTCCGTCTTGAAATTGCCGTCCTCTTTCGATTTCACTTCGCCACCGATCATGGTTAACGCCTCAATTTCCCGAATCGCACGAATGACGCGACCGTTTAGTTGCTCTTAACGCGTAACGTGCACACTTGGAATCTCGCGGCTTAAGTTTGTGGGCCGATTGTCTTGTCTTTGCGTTCTGCTTGATGTGAGCGTCATGCGTCATTGTAATTGCTTGCCTTCATTGCTGGCCATATTTGTGGTCATTGCCGCTGCCTCTATTATGGGCGCGGCTTCAGCAACTGCTGCGGATGCGCAAACATCATCTGCAAACACCGAGTGCAAAGATACGCAAAACGGTGGGCAAACGCTGCGTCCAAAGTTTGCTGGGCTTTCCGCTCCCGCAGTTACCGTATTCGATGTCTCTGATCAGCGCGCGGCGCTCGAAAGTGTGCAGTATGCCCTGACTGAAATCAGTGACGGGGCTAGCTATGTCTGGCATCGTGGTCATGGTAAACTCTCCGGTGTCGTGCAGCCGACCCAGTCATTCAAGGACGCGAATGGCAAAATATGCCGTCATTTCGTCGTCATGCTCGCCTCGGGCACCTATACAAAACGCACGGAAACTGTCGCGTGTCGGACGGAGGATGGCATCTGGCAGCTCGACGGCTAAGAAATCATTGGCTTTTTTGATATTTCGGCGCTCGCCACCCCGCGGGCGCCCCTTCGTGTCACTTAGCCGCCGACTTCCTATCACATGGCCATCTGGACCACGGGGCCCTTTTGTGTAGGATGCGCGCGAAACATCATAGAAACTTAAAAAGGGCTTAGGGCTTATGACCGAACCTGCGCCGGGCACGGGCGCCGCCACTGGCACTCTGATGACTGGCAAGCGCGGCCTTATCATGGGGGTTGCCAACAATCGTTCAATCGCCTGGGGTATCGCCAAAGCATGTGTGGCGCAGGGCGCTGAAGTCGCTCTGACTTATCAAGGCGACGCGCTTAAAAAACGCGTTGAGCCGTTGGCTGCTGAGCTTGGCTCCAACCTCGTGCTCCCGTGCGATGTCACCAATGCGGCTTCGATGGATGCCGTATTTGAATCTCTAGGCAATGCCTGGGGTGGCCTTGACTTCCTGGTCCACGCCATCGCGTTTTCCGACAAATCCGAGCTCGACGGCCGTTATGTCGACACCACGGAAAAAAACTTCTCACAAACGATGCTGGTGTCGTGCTTTTCGCTCACGGCATTGGCCCAGCGCGCTGAAAAGTTAATGCCGTCAGGGGGATCAATCCTCACGCTTACCTACTATGGCGCTGAAAAGGTCATGCCCCATTACAACGTGATGGGCGTTGCCAAGGCCGCCCTAGAAGCGTCCGTCCGCTATCTCGCCGCCGACCTCGGGCGTACGGGAATCCGCGTCAACGCTATTTCTGCCGGGCCGATCAAAACGCTAGCGGCATCGGGAATCTCGGACTTCCGGTATATCTTGAAGTGGAACGAGTATAATTCGCCGCTACGCCGGACTGTAACGATTGAAGAAGTGGGCTCTGCGGGGCTCTATCTTTTGTCGGATCTCTCACGTGGCGTAACCGGTGAGGTCCATCACGTCGACTCCGGCTATCACGTGCAAGGCATGAAGAACGAGGACGCGCCCGATATTACAGTGGCTAAAGGGGATTAGCTGGTTGCGGCCTTCCGCGGCCGCCTTTATCCCGCTTTTCGGATCATTCAGGGTCTACGGCATCAGCCTATCGATGCATTGCGCGCGTGTTGTGAGCTACCATATGCCTGAGGTGGCGGGCACGAAGCATTACGATGGGGACCATGCTTGAAGATGTCACAATATACTGCATCCGACACGGTGAAACGGATTGGAATGCAGAGTCGCGCTATCAAGGCCAGGCCAATATTCCCCTAAACGCGCGAGGGCGCGCGCAGGCCAAGCGCAACGGCGAAGCACTTCGGCAATTTCTGCCCCAGATCGCCGACGCGGACTTCGTCGCCAGCCCGCTCGACCGCGCGTATGAGACCATGCGTATCGTGCGCCGTGCGCTGGAGCTTCCAGAAGACGACTTCCGTCTCGAAGACAGATTGCGCGAAGTTCACTATGGACATTGGGAAGGTAAGCTGCTCACCGAGCTTCCTGAGCTCGATCCGGTGGGCGTGGCGGACCGGCGGGCCGATCCCTTCAAATGGCGTCCCGACGGGGGCGAGAGCTATTCAGACCTCATGGAGCGTGTGGCGGAATGGCTGGAGACCGTTAAGCGGGATACAGTTATCGCGGCGCATGGCGGCGTCAGCCGATCGCTCCGGGGGTATCTACTCGGTGCGGACATGGGCGGTGTCTTACGTGTGCCCGTGCCTCAAGATCAGGTCCTGATTATCCGCAACGGTGAAATGCAGTGGCTCTAGCGGCCATGCGCGCTCCCACACCTCTACCGTCTCATAAAAGCAGAAAGAGCTGAAGCAGCGGCCGCCTCAGCTCTTTCCAACGCTGGTTAAAGAATCGCTCCTACGGGTTGCTCAGACCCACAAGAGAAACTCCTTTTGCATGGTAATCACGACGCTCCCTTCGTTGTATGTCGTTCAGCTTGGTTGAACAAACGAAGGCGCGACGGACTCTTTACCTACGCGGCTGCGTGTTCCGGCTTAGCGTTCCTCATCCTAAGCATGTAAATGCCAGCCGGTTCCCTGTGGAATCTTCGGCTCGGTCATTGAGGTTGAAAACCCGGAGTTTGCCGAAGACACGCCTTGGGTGGGCTGTGTCGACGGGAATCACGCTGTTACTGAATCTGAGTCATAAGCTGCGTTGCGGGGCATTGTCATCCAGAATGCCCGCTACGGGTGGGTTGCGACGCGCTTGCCGGCCCCGTAAATGTCTTTTGCAACACACTCCGCTATAGAATCAGCGGGCAACCGACACCGAGGATGTATCATTCTCGTCGTCCCTTTTGCCGTACGAGGCCCATGTCACACAACTCATTCGGTCATCTTTTCCGCCTTACGACCTGGGGCGAAAGCCACGGTCCGGCGATCGGCGGCGTCGTTGATGGCTGTCCACCAGGAATTCCCCTTGAGGCCTCGGAAATTCAGACCTACCTCGACAAACGTAAACCGGGGCAATCGCGCTTTACGACGCAACGTAAAGAGCCGGATACAGTCGAAATCCTTTCGGGTGTTTTTCAGGATCAATCCGGTCGACAGGTCACGACCGGAACACCTATTTCCCTGATGATCCGAAACGTCGATCAGCGGTCGAAAGACTATGGTGAGATTGCCCGCACATTCCGCCCGGGACATGCCGACTTCACATACCAGCAGAAGTACGGAATTCGCGATTATCGCGGCGGCGGCCGTTCGTCTGCGCGCGAAACGGCTGTGCGGGTCGCGGGGGGTGCCGTCGCGCGCAAGATCCTCGACGGCGTGACATTCAAAGGCGGATTGGTCCAGATCGGCCCACACAAGATCAATCGTGACCGGATTGACTGGGGGACCGTCGATGACAACCCCTTCTTCTGCCCCGATCCGAGCGTGGTCGACTTCTGGTCGACCTATCTCGACGGCATCCGCAAGGATGGTTCCTCCATCGGCGCAGTCGTCGAGGTGATCGCGGAGGGTGTGCCGGCGGGCCTCGGCGCCCCGCTCTACGGAAAACTCGATCAAGATCTCGCGTCAGCGATGATGAGCATCAACGCCGTTAAGGCCGTCGAAATCGGTGACGGCATGATGGCGGCGACGCTTACGGGAGAAGAGAACGCTGATGAAATCCGTCTCGACAGGGATGGGCAACCAGTGTTCCTATCAAACCATGCAGGCGGCATTCTGGGCGGTATTTCAACGGGGCAGCCCATCGTCTGCCGGTTCGCGGTAAAACCGACGTCGTCAATTCTCAAGCCGCGCTTGACGATTGATGCCGACGGCAACGAGACGGAAATCGTCACAAAAGGCCGGCACGACCCGTGTGTTGGAATTCGGGCCGTGCCAATCGGGGAAGCCATGATGGCAATCGTACTTGCCGACCATTTGCTGCGTCATAGGGGACAATGCGGACCGGGCGGCTAGCCAAACAGTACTTGAGGGCAGAATGGGCATTCCCGCGCGAGATATTGAACACGCCGAAGGTTACATCGTCCGCTACGATAGCGCGAAAGCGGGTACCCGCGTTTATGCAATGGCAGCGATCGGCGTGGGCGTGTGCGCCGCCGCTATTTTGCTGGGCAGCGAAATTTTGATTGCCCTTGGCCTCGGCGCTCTCGCCACGGCTTATTATTTCTATCCGTTTCTGGAAGCACGCCGCGCCCGGCTGGGGGCCAATGAATACGGCATCTTCATAGAGGGTTTCGGCCTTATCGACTGGCGATCCATCCGGCGTATCGAGCTCGTTCCCACTTCCGTGAGGAGTATCATCCTCCACGAGTTGCAAGTCCAGCTTAGCCAACCGGTCTCAAGAGCACTGCTCGTCGATTGGCGCCGCATGCCACTTTACCGCCGGCTGATGCGCCTTCCCTGGGTTATAACTCCTGATGACAACACGCTCCACGTCGAGTTGGACTCATTCAAGCAGTCCCCCGAGACGGTGCACCGCACTCTGCAAAGCATCTGGCAGCACTATCGCGGCTGGTGAGCTTCACTTGGGAACCGGTGTGCTCTCATTCTGTACCCGGGTCTTCGCGGGCAGAGGTACACCTGCAGTTTTGAACGCTTCTGCCTGACGCGCCTCGACGACTGCAGGGTCGAAGTCTTGAATGGTTTCATTAAACAGCTCGTACCAGTTGAGCTTGGCGCCAAGATGCAGGAATACGCCACCTAGGCCAATCGCAGCGCGATCCATGAAGACGAACTCGCGCGGGACGGTCACTGGCCCCTTTTCCTTCAGCATCTTGCTCACAGTGAAGGCTTCCTTGCGGCCATACTCGCCCGGAGCGGTATCCTCGGCGATGGTGCGCTCGCGATCATCGAGTAAGGGGCCGTAGATGAACCGCGCCCAGATCGTCAGCGCCTCGATTAGTTCGTCGTTGAGGCCCCGAAAGCCCCACCTCTCGTAGGCATGGACGATGAGGTCGCGGTCGTTGCGTTGCAATCCCGTATAAAGATCGATGACGCCGCTGATGAACGAGATCGGAAAGGTCCGGATGCATCCGTAATCCAGGAGGTTCACGCCGCCGGGTTTCGCGTCAGCCTCGGAGGATGGGAAGATCGTGTAGTTGCCCAGATGCGGATCGCCATGAATGGCCCCGAAATGACTGAAGGGGTACCACCATGCTCGGAACATCGCGCGCGCAATCGTATTGCGGTCTTCGAGTGCGTGCTCCTTGAACTCCAGCAGTGGGCGCCCTTCCAGCCACGTCATGGATAGCAGCCGTTTGGTCGACAGCTCCGGCACGACCTCGGGCACCCGGATCGCCGCGTCGTCTCGGAAGATCAAATCGTAGAGCGCGATGTGGCAAGCTTCGAGTTCGTAATCGAGTTCCTCGCGCAGGCGCAGTGAGATCTCCTGATAGATTTCTTTCGTATCGATGCCTGGATCCATCCGGGCGTGAAGCTGGAAGATGACCCAGAGCTGATTGAGATCCGCCTCCACGGCCGATTGCATATCGGGATACTGCAGCTTGACCGCCAGATCGCGGCCATCGGCTGCGACAGCGCGATGGACTTGCCCTAGCGAGGCCGAAGCTGCTGCTTCCGTCGAGAAGTCCTTGAACCGGTCACGCCATTCCGGCCCAAGCTCCGCGACCATGCGCCGACGCACGAATCCGGGGCCCATCGGCGGTGCCTGGCTTTGAAGCTGCGCCAGCTCTCTGGCATATTCCTTTGGGAGAGCCTCTGGAATGGTTGAAAGCAGCTGGGCCACTTTCATAATCGGTCCCTTAAGTCCTCCGAGTGCCGCGGCAAGATCCTGCGCTGCCTTTGATCGGTCAAACTCAAGACCAAGAAAGCGTTGCCCCGCAAACCGCGCGGCCACGGAGCCGACGTTGGAGCCAACACGGGCATATCGCGCAGCGCGCGCTGAAAAGCGATTTTCTTCGTTGCTCATGTAGCTTTCCGGTTTTGACTTCAGGACTTCTCTCAACGGATATCGCCACGCCCGTCGCGCGCTTCAACATGATGTTATGCCAACGTGAGATCGGCTTCACCGGCATTTCATGCTATCGCAGACCCAATACAAGAGGCCGCCTTTTATTCAACGTGCGAAGCGATAGAAACGGATTACACCTATGTTCTTCCGAGCCCCCGTCTTAGTCGCCATCATGGGCCTGGTTTGGGGCGGCGTTGCTCTTGCCGCCGAAACTCAAGCCCCGCCATTGCAGGTCTTCAAGTCCGCCACATGCAGCTGCTGTTCAGCCTGGATCAAGCATATGACCCAACACGGCTTTACAGCTGAGGCGCAGGACGTTGCCGCAGGTGAACTGGCGCGGATCAAGCAATCCGCTGGCATCGGACCGCAGCACGCCTCCTGCCACACGGCCAAGATCGGCGGCTATTCCATCGAAGGTCACGTACCGGCCGCCGATGTGAAGCGGTTGCTTGCGGAAAAGCCAGATGCCGTTGGGCTTGCGGTTCCGGGGATGCCGATCGGATCACCCGGAATGGAAGCGGGCGACACGCGCGAGCCGTACGAGGTGCTTCTCATCAAGCGTGACGGCACGAGCGAAGTCTGGTCGAAGCAGAACCAGTAGTTCTCAGCGGTTCATTGTGCCTTCGTCGAGGGTAACGCTGAGCGAGATCGCCGAAGCTCCCGCGAACAAGTCGCGGGATGACCGATGTGTGGGGGTGCGAGCGCGTTACCCCCGCAACCCGACGTCCCAGGCCACACCGGGCCGCATCTGATCGAGAGTGACGGCGGAGGCATAGGCTCATAGGCTCCCGCCGTCCTCGTATACTTCTAAGCCGCGCGATCCATCGCCTCGAGTTCGTCGATCATGCCTTCGATGACCTTGAGGCCCTTCTTCCAGAATTGCGGATCGCGGGCATCTAGGCCGAAGGGTGCGAGCATCTCTGAGTGATGCTTCGAGCCACCGGCTTTCAGCATGTCGAAATACTTTTCGACGAAGCCCGGATGCGCTTCTTGATACAGACCGTAGAGCGAATTCACGAGGCAGTCGCCGAACGCATATGCGTAAACGTAGAACGGCGAATGGATGAAGTGTGGCACGTAGGTCCAGAAGACCTCATATCCATCCTTGAATTCGATCGCAGGCCCCAGGCTTTCGGCCTGAACTTCCATCCAAATGGCGTTGATCTGATCCGAGGTCAGCTCACCGCTGCGTCGTGCTTCATGCACCTTACGCTCGAATGTGTAGAACGCGATCTGACGGACGACCGTATTCAACATGTCCTCGACTTTGCCGGCCATCATCGCTTTGCGCTCTTTCGGGTCGGTCGTGTCGGCCAGCAGTTTACGGAATGTGAGCATCTCGCCGAAGACCGATGCGGTTTCTGCAAGCGTCAACGGTGTCGGTGCGAGCAAGGGACCCTGATCGCGCGCGAGCCACTGGTGAACACCGTGGCCTAGCTCATGCGCCAACGTCATGACGCAACGCGGCTTGCCGAGATAGTTCATCAGCACGTACGGGTGGGCTGAGGGAACCGTGGCCGCAGAAAATGCCCCAGGAGCCTTGCCGGGCCGGACCGGCGCATCGATCCAATTATTCTCGAAGAAGCGGTCGGCGATCTCAGCCATCTCGGGCGCGAACCCGCCATAGGCAGAGAGCACCATCTCACGTGCCTCCGGCCATGAAATCACACGCTCAGGACGGTCCGGAAGCGGTGCGTTGCGATCCCAGTGGGCCAACTTGTCGAGACCGAGCCACTTCGCTTTCATCGCGTAATAGCGGTGGGACAGTCTGGGGTAGGCCTCGCGCACGGACTGTACGAGGGCGTCGACCACAGGGGCTTCAACGCGGTTGGACAGATGGCGGCTGTCCGCAACGTCCTTGAAACCGCGCCAACGATCCGAGATTTCCTTGTCCTTGGCGAGAGTATTCGTGATCAGCGTGAAGACACGCACATTGTCCTTGAAGACTTTCGCCAGCGCTTCCGAGCCAGCTTGCCGGCGCGCCCGATCTGAATCCGACATCAGATTGAGCGTCGGTTCCAATGCTAGAGGCTCGTCTTCGCCTTCGACGTCGAAGCGGAGGGCGGACATCGTTTCATTGAAGTGACGCGTCCAAGCGCTCCGTCCAGTCTGGCCCTTTTCGGTGAACAAACGCTCGATGTCTTCGGAGAGCTGATATGGCTTCTCTTTGCGCAGATCCTCGAACCACGGTTTGTAGTGCGCCAGGTCCGGGTGTGTCAGGGCCTTATCAAGAACAGCGTCATCGATCTGGTTGAGTTCCAGCTCAAAGAAAATGAGATCCGTCCAAATCGCGGTCAGCTTCTCTGAAACATCACCGTAGAACTTCGCAATTGTCGGGTCGGACTGGTCGGCGGCGTAAAGCAGACCGGCATAGGAGCCCAGGCGTCCCAAAACATCCGCCAAATCTTCATAGGACTTTACCGCCTTCGCTAGAATAGCGCGGTCGGCAGCCATGGTCGCAAGCTTGCCTTGGCACGTCTCTTTGATGCGTGCCGCGGCCGCAGCTGCTGCTTCCAGGTCGCGCTGAACCTCTGGCGCAGTTGGAGCCGTATAAAGATCATCAAGTCTCCAGTTCGGCAGATCGCCAAGCTGGGCCGTCGCCGCGGACGCGGCCTCAGGCGGAGACATCGTTACAGTCATCAAGTCGGCGAATTTCGCACGCGGCGTCAACGTCATATCGTGCTCCGGCAAATGGCAGGGAAATCGGTGTTAATGTGCCGATCATGGTGTCGAACTTCAAGGTCGACGTTTCACGGCGGGACAACATAAGGGGCATGCCCTTGTGCCACTTTCGAGAAAAAAGCACCAAGACGGCAAATTCGGAAACGGCTTCTTTACCCTTATCGGGCAATTCTCATCCCGCAAGTCGAGTAGCTGCTTGCTGCGTTGGTACTCGGAGCGCCTGTCCATGGCGCCGATGTGTATCGCGCTCTGCAGCATCGTTTTAGTCGAGTTTGAGTACGAGTGCCCCCATGGCAAAACGCGTCCTTGTTGTCGATGACGACCCAGTACAGCGCCGTCTCCTTGAGGAAGTCATTAAACGCCTCGGTTATGAGACGAAGACCGCCGCATCCGGCGAACAAGCCCTATCCCTTCTTGATGACCGTGAAACGAACGCCATTGGGCTCGTTCTGCTCGATCTGGTGATGCCGGAAGTAGACGGCATGGCCGTTCTTGACCGGATGCGCGAAAAGCCAGGCATGCCGCCGGTGATCGTTCAAACGGCTCATGGTTCTATCGATGCAGCCATCAACGCCATGCGCGCCGGCGCCGTCGATTTCGTGATCAAGCCGGCAAGCCCGGAACGCCTTGAGGTTTCCATCAAGAGCGCGCTCAAGATTGAAGCCCTTTCGGGTGAAATCTCCCGGATGCGCAAGACCGTCGAGGGGACTATGACTTTCGCCGATCTGGTCATGCGTGGCGATGCCATGAACCGCGTAGTCGCACTCGGTAAGCGTGCCGCAGCTTCCAACATTCCGGTCCTCATCGAGGGGGAGTCGGGTGTCGGTAAAGAGTTGATCGCACGGGCCGTGCAGGGTGAATCCGATCGCGCAGGCAAGCCGTTCATCACGGTCAACTGCGGCGCAATTCCCGAGAACCTCGTAGAATCCGTCCTGTTCGGGCACGAAAAGGGCTCGTTCACGGGTGCCGTCGATAAGCGCATCGGTAAGTTCCAAGAAGCCGACGGCGGAACGCTGTTCCTGGATGAAGTCGGTGAGCTGCCACTTGAAGCTCAGGTCAAACTCCTCCGCGCTCTGCAAGAGGGCGAAGTTGACCCGGTCGGCAGCAAGCGTCCAGTCAAGGTGGACTTCCGCCTGATCTCGGCGACCAATCGCGACATGATCCAGCTCGTCAAGGAAGGTAAATTCCGCGAGGACCTGTATTACCGGCTCAACGTCTTCCCAATCTGGGTGCCGCCCCTGAGAGAACGTGCGGATGACATCCCCGAACTCGCCCACCACTTCCTGGCCCGGTTCGCGGCTGAAGAGGGTAAACGGGTCACCTCGATCAGCGAAGACGCGCTTCGTCTGCTCAAATCCTATTCCTGGCCGGGCAACGTGCGCCAGCTCGAAAACGCCCTGTTCCGCGCTGTCGTGTTGACGGATGGCGCTGAACTTACGGTCAGCGAGTTCCCGCAGATTGCTGCCCACGTCGAAGGTTTCAAGGTTCAACCGCCGGAAGCTCCGGCAGCACCGATCTCAACCACGCCCACTTATACGGGCCCGGCGTTGCTCGGAGCGGAGAACACGATCCCACAGACTATCGAAGTAAAGCCAGGCGCGCTCGGTATCCCGGCGATGGACCCAGGCGGCAATGTGCGGCCGCTTGATGAAATCGAAGCCGATATGATCCGCTTGGCACTCGGACGCTATCGCGGTCACATGACGGAAGTTGCTAAGCGGTTGAAGATCGGTCGCTCGACGCTCTACCGGAAAATGCAGGAATACGGACTGGAGCCCAGGGCCAACTAGGGCACTCCAAACTCCCAGAACTCTCGAAAGCCCTCTTTCGAGTTTGCCAGAAGGGCTCGGCCACCTGTGGGTTGCCGGGCCCTTTTGGCATGCATGCGCGGTCCCGTGTCGAAATTTGAGCGCAGAACAATCCATCCGTGGGCGCAGCTTCGACTATTTGCGGTCAAATTCAGCTGTAACATCCTTGCGAATGGCATTATCGCCACACGTTCTGCACGACGTTGCATCAACAGACCCATCTCTGCCCGCTTAGTCTGGCCATCGCCCCTCAGGTCAATTATTTTCCGGCGGCCTGAGATTTTGGAGATTCATAATGCGCGCCCGCCTGGTTGCCCTCAGTATTGCTACCTCAATTTTTTCACTCACGCCTGCGCTCGCCATCGAACCCAACGCACCGGAGCGGTTGATTTCGGTTGATCAGGCGGCCGGAATTTCAGCGCGTCAGATGCTGGAAAGTGGCTCAGGAGTCGCCGCGCGTGCCGATAAGTCCGACCGCGAGGCGCTGGTCGCGTTTTATGCCGCTCGCGAGAGCCGCCCGCTATGGATCGACGGTGACCATCTTTCCTTGAAAGCGCAGGCGGCGATCGCGGAAATCAAAAAAGCCGAAGACTGGGGCCTTGACCCTACGGAATTCACGCTGCCGCAGACGGTGGATCAAACCGGTAGTGACAGCGAGAAGCGCGACCGTCTCGCAGAAGCCGAAATGGCGCTATCGCTTGCTGTTTTGAAGTATGCACGGCATGCGCGTGGTGGTCGGATTATGGATCCGGCGGGGGATCTGAGTTCCTACCTTGATCGTAAGCCCCAGCTTAAAGACCCGGCTGCTGTCCTCGAAGAGATTACGGCTGCATCGGAAGCGGATGCCTACCTGCGCGGGCTGCATCCTCAGCACCCGCAGTTTGCCAAGCTTCGCGCTGCGCTCTTGAAGATGCGCGGTGGTGGGGCGGAAGCTGAAGAAGAAAAGATCGTTCGCCTGCCGAGCGAAGGCCCCCTCTTGAGTGTTGGCAAACGACATCCCGATGTTGCCCTGCTTCGTCAACGCCTTGAAGTGCCCCCGCCAACAGGTGATGGTGAAGAACCCCCTACGGAATTGTTTGACAAAGACGTCGAAGACGCGGTCGTCGCGTTCCAGCGCGAAGCAGGCATCTCCGCCGACGGTGTTGTCGGTAGCGGGACGCGTGCAGCGTTGAATGGCGATACGCCAGCGGAAATAACCGAAGCCGCGATTATCGCCAACATGGAACAGTGGCGCTGGATGCCGGAAGACCTCGGGCGCTTTTATGTGACCGTGAACCTCCCCGAGTATACGATCCGTGTGGTGCGCGACGGTGATGTCATTCACAGCGAGCGGGTCATCATCGGCGAAATCGCAAAGCAGACCCCCATATTTTCAGATGAAATGGAAACGGTGGTGTTCCACCCCTTCTGGGGCGTGCCCAATTCCATAAAGGTCAATGAGATCCTTCCTAGCCTAGCGCGCGGCGGGAACGCTATGTCTCGGCATAATTTGCGGCTTCAGTACAATGGGCGGGACGTCGATCCTAATTCCGTCGACTGGAGTCAGGCGGACATCCGTAGGTTCCATGTGTATCAGCCTCCGGGCGGTGGCAACGTGCTGGGTCAGGTGAAATTCCTGTTCCCCAATCATCACCAAGTCTACATGCACGATACGCCGACGAAGAACCTGTTCAACTCTACGCAGCGTACATTCAGCCATGGTTGCATGAGAATTCGCGATCCGCTGAAACTTGCTGGATTCATTCTCGCGGAAGACAATGGGTGGGACGAAGCAAAGGTCCAGAGCATCGTGCGTGGTGGTCCGCAGAACAATCACGTGAGCCTGGAAAAGAAGACGCCCGTGCACATGACGTACTTCACGGTTGTTGCGAACGATGATGGTAGCGTCCACGCGTTCAAGGACATTTACGGTCACGAGAAGCGCATCAAGCTTGCACTCGCTGGCAAGTTTGACCAGATCGCACGGCATCGGGATCATCTTGCGCCGGTCACCTACGACCGCGCGAAATATGCCGGCATGAAGAAATCCTATGAGCCTGTAACGGATATCTTCAAGGCCGTGTTCGGCGGCTTCTAGGGACCGGCAGCCGTACTATTCATAGTGAGCCAGAGCCATCGCGTGCTGGAACAAATGCACGCGATGGTTTGCCATGCTCATGCCGCAACTCGCTTCTAGATTCACCCTTACGACATTTTAACGGTTCCACGTTAATCGTTAATTTGCCGGTATTCGGGAGACGACGCTTCGCCCACCGGCACAATTCCGGTGGACCTTGACTTCGCTAGGGGGCGAACGGGGGCGCGACGTCGAAAATCGACGGGGCAAATTTACTCGTGCAATTCAGCTTGAGACTGCGCGCGACTTGCTTGCTTGGCGTTCTGGCCTTAGCCGGTCTCGCAAGCACGCATCTGCTGGCTGACCGCAAAGATGAGCGGCGGATCGCGCTGTACAATATTCACACCAAGGAAACGCTCGACATCGTCTATATGCGCGATGGCAAGCGCATTCCGGAAGCCATGACCAAGATTAACTGGATGTTGCGGGATTGGCGCCGCGACGAGGCCACCAAGATGGACCCAGAGTTGATCGATATCCTCTGGGAATTAAAAACCGAACTTGGCGCCACGAAGCCGATCCACATCATCTCCGGTTACCGGTCTGAAAAAACCAACAAGATGCTTCGCCAAACTCGGGGTGGCCAGGCGAAGAAGAGCCGACACATCCTTGGCATGGCCGCGGACGTGCATTTCCCGGACGTCCCCCTGAAGAAGTTGCGTTATTCGGCGCTCGTGCGTGAAAAGGGTGGCGTGGGATATTACCCCACTTCGGCAATTCCGTTTGTACACGTCGATACTGGTCGGGTTCGGCATTGGCCGCGCATGCCGCGCTATGAACTCGCGCTCTTGTTCCCCAATGGACACTCAAAACACGTACCGGCCGACGGGCACGAGATTACAAAATCCGATGTGCAAATTGCGCGGAAGAAAGAACCTGCACTCGCGACGCAAATCGCAGCCTTTCACGATTTCCGCGCGCGGCCCCATGCCCCGGCTCCGGTGCTCGTGGCCAATGGCTGGAACGCAAACGTACAAGCTCATCAACACGATACGCCTGAGATGCCGACGCGGCCCTACCAAGTGGCGTCTCTGGGTCCTATTGCGCCCCCAGCGCCGAGATTGGCAGAGCGACCCTCGCACTTTCGGTCTGGTCCTGATGAAGCCGACCGCCGGCAGCTTGCCGATCTCGTAGCGCGCGCGTCCGTCAATCCTCTGATGGGATTGTTCAGTGCTATGGGTAAAAAGGAGCCGGCGGAAACACGCGGCATCGGGGCCGCGTTGGCACGCCCGCCAGCGAAGCCTCAGGACGAAACAGCTCGACACGCCGACAGTCGCTTTGGTTGGAGCAACGGCTGGGTGACCGCGCCGGCTTACGATGAGGAGCATCCGGACGAGTTGTTCTACCGACCCTTCCCGCTTGCTCCGTTTCTTACGGCATCAGAATCAGCAGACGATCCGGCTTTGGCTCAGATGCAGCATCCCGACGTCTCGGCGACTCTTGAGTTCGTAAGCGATGAGATCAGCGCCTTACCTATGCGTTTCACTCCCGGCGGGGGCATTGCGGAACTTCTCTGGACTCAACAGTTCACACCCGCTCCCGGTGGGTCCCCAACCACTATCGGTCGCGGCGGCCTTGAGAACAGACGTGTTCAAACCTCTATGAGATAAAGGAAGACATGCGGCGCGAGCTTGCGCCCTGGATGCATATCGGGGGTGTTTAGGCTGCCTCGTTGCCCTTGCCCTTTGGCACGAATGTCCCTGCAGCTTCCAGCAATTGCGTCGCCGACTTCTTCACGATTTCGCCGAGTTCGATGAAATCCTGCTTGCGTGGCGATGTCGCGCGCCAAACCAATCCAAGCGTCCGGCTCGGTTCGGGTTCGACGAAGCGCATCAGCTTAAGTGAGCGCCCGCGCGTTTCAATGCCAAGGCTAATCTCAGGGAGCAGCGTGATGCCATATCCGGCGGCGACCAGTTCAACAATTGTGGCCAGACTGGAAGCTCCAAAAGTATTGATCTTCCGGACTTGCTGCAGGTTACAGTAGGTCAGTGCCTGATCACGAAGGCAATGCCCTTCCTCCAGCAACAAGAGACGCTGCTGTTCGACGAAGTCTGGCGTAGCACGCACGCGCCCTGACAGCTCGCGGCCCGCAGGCAGCGCCAGGACGAACCGATCTTCGACCAAATCCATCGTCTCGATATCAGCATGCTTGACGGGTAATGCGAGCAGCAAAACGTCGAGTTTGCCGTCGACGAGTTCCTGCAAAAGCGTGTGTGTCTGCGTCTCGCGGACTGCCAAAGTCAGGTCGGGATAGCTCTCGCGCAAAGCCGGCAAGACGGGCGGCAACAAATACGGCGCCACGGAGGGGATCACCCCCAATCTCAATTCACCGGTAAGCACTTGATCGCCGTGTTGTGCCACCTCAATGAGTTCGCGAGTATCCGCGAGAATCCGTGCAGCGCGCGCGGCGATTTCAACGCCGTGTTTGGTGAGCTGAACACCTGATCTCGTCCGCTCAAGAAGCGTGAGGCCAAGATTATTCTCAAGCTCCTGAATCTGCATGGAGAGCGCAGGTTGGGTGACGGAACATGCCTCAGCGGCGCGCCCGAAATGCAGCTCGCGCGCCAACGCATCGAAGTAGCGCAACTGTTTCAAGGTGATGTTGATCATAAGCCAACCTGATAGCCTCGGCCACAACTTCATATTAGAACTTATCTAAACAAGTGTCTAGTTTGAAGGCGTTCTAACTTGAGAGGTAGTCATGACGAAAAAGACCCTAACGACCTCCGCTGGCGCGCCAGTGGCGGACAATCAAAATTCCATGACTGCTGGTGCACGTGGCCCGGTGCTGCTGCAGGACTACCAGCTTATTGAAAAGCTTGCGCATCAGAACCGGGAGCGGATTCCTGAGCGCGTCGTGCACGCCAAGGGTTGGGGGGCCCATGGTACGCTCACAGTCACGCACGACATTTCCAAGTACACGCGCGCCAAGCTGTTCTCGAAGGTCGGGCAAAAAACCCCGATGATTGCCCGCTTCTCAACGGTTGCCGGTGAGTTGGGCGCGGCAGACGCCGAGCGCGACGTTCGCGGTTTTGCCCTGAAATTTTACACAGAGGAAGGTAACTGGGACCTCGTCGGCAACAACACGCCTGTCTTCTTCGTCCGTGACCCGTTGAAGTTCCCTGACTTCATCCACACGCAGAAACGCCACCCCAAAACCAACCTCCGGTCACCCACCGCCATGTGGGATTTCTGGTCGTTGTCACCCGAAAGCCTTCATCAGGTGACGATCCTGATGTCGGACCGCGGTATCCCAGTCGCTCCGATGTACATGAACGGTTACGGCAGCCATACCTACAGCTTCTGGAACAATGACGGCGAACGATTCTGGGTGAAGTTCCACTTCAAGACCCTGCAGGGCCACAAGCACTACACCAACGCTGAAGCTGAAGCTCTGATCGGTAAAACCCGCGAGAGCTATCAGGAGGAACTGTTCGGCGCCATCGAGCGCGGCGAGTTCCCGAAGTGGCGCGTGTGCGTGCAGATCATGCCGGAAACGGATGCTGAGAAGACGTCCTACAATCCGTTTGACCTGACCAAGGTCTGGCCGCACGGGGACTATCCGCTCATTGAGGTTGGTGAACTCGAACTCAACCGGAACGCAGATAACTATTTCGCGGAGATCGAAATGGCAGCGTTCTCGCCTTCGAACGTCGTTCCGGGCATTTCGTATTCCCCAGATAAGATGCTGCAGGCGCGAATCTTCTCGTATGCGGACGCGCACCGCTACCGTCTTGGTACGCACTACGAGGCGCTTCCGGTCAACGCTCCGAAGTGCCCGGTTCACCACTATCACAAGGATGGGGCGATGCGCTTCTTCCCCAATGATACGGGCAATCCGGACGTCTACTACGAGCCGAACAGCTTCAACGGTCCAACGGAAGATCCTTCCGTGAATGAACCGCCGCTCAAGATCTCTGGCGATGGCGACCGTTATAATCACCGCATCGGCAATGATGACTTCTCGCAGCCACGCGCGCTGTTCGAACTCTTCGATGCCGGTCAGCGCGCACGTCTATTCAGCAACATCGCAGCTGCGATGGGCGGCGTTCCACCAGTCATCAAGGAGCGGCAGTGCCGCCTCTTCGACCAAATCCATCCTGAATACGGTGCAGGCGTACGGAAGGCGCTTGAAGCCGCTGGCGAAGGGTATGATCCCAACGCTATTCCTGTGACGGACGCCACGCCACAGGAAGCCGCAGAGTAATCTGAGGCTTATGGCTTAGAATTATGGGGCGCTCCAACTGTTGGTTGGGGTGCCCTAATTCTTTTTGCCGCTGCTACGCCATGTCAGCCGCAAACGGCCCGCACAGACGCTCACCGGCTGGACTATTTTCCCAGCGGTCGCACCTGTTGCAGGCGGAAATCGGTTTGGTCGCGGAAGCTGAACCGAATCAGGCTCAGGCCGCAGGCACCCGGCCTATTCGGCGGCCATCAAGGCGTCTACAGCTTCATCGGAAGGCAACTCATCGAGCATTCCTAGAGCATGCATGTAGACTTCGAGGATGCCATCCTCTTCCTGGCGCTCGGTCTTCGATTTCTTACGCAGAGATATAATCTTGCGCATTGCTTTGACATCGAACCCCGTCGCCTTGGCCTCTAGGAACTTGTCCTTGATGTCGCCAGCGATGGCCTTTTTCTCTTCTTCAAGCCGCTCGATCTGTTCGATGAACTGGCGCAATTGCGCCTGCGACGACGCTTGCAGCGTTGTCATGGCTCAAACCCCACTGAATGCTTAAACGATGAACGCGATGTACTGGAGGTCAATGCACCGCCCCGCCGAAGCGGCACGGTGCTTGCTGCCAAAAACCCTCTCTTCTGGCGCATGACTTCACGCTAACGGGGGCTGGCGGCGCTATCAAGGCACAGTTGAAAACCATCCAAAGGTTTCGAGGGGTCCAGAATAAAATCAGTGGTCCTTCGGGCGGTTTTGCTCGAAAGCGGCCTTCTGGTCTGAAGAGGCCTCAATTTGATGTTTGGCCTGCCACTGCTTGTAGGGTTCGCCGTAGATGATCTCTCGCGCCTCGTCCTTACTCAACGTAATCCCGTGATTGCTTGCCGCCTCCATATACCAATTGGACAGGCAGTTACGGCAAAAGCCAGCAAGGTTCATGAGATCGATATTCTGGACATCGGCGCGTGTGCGGAGATGGCTGACCAAGCGGCGAAATGCAGCAGCTTCCAGCTCGGTGCGGGTTTTGTCGTCGAATTCTTGCGAGCGGTCGGTCATTAATCCGTTTTCCTTGTTATGATTTCGCACTTCTAGATATGGTTATGGTGCTTGCTGGATATCAGGATAACGAGGGTGCGGCCTGCGGCCAAGACGCGGACAGCGGCGGAGCGACTTGACGGCCTCGCGCCGATCCCGCAAACCAGCCCGGCAATTCGACTAAACGCTAACACGAAGGACCGCCCATGGCCGCCAGTCCCGTCCGCGACACGCGGGCGTTTCTCATGCAGCTGTTCGATATCGCCGTTAAGGCCGCGCATCCACATGCTTGCGTTCCACCACATCTTCCAGAAGTTCCTGAAGGCGGCCGCATCATAGTTGTAGGAGCTGGCAAAGCCGCTGCCGCCATGGCGCAAGCCACGGAACGGCATTACGAGGCCAAGGGACAGATCGATCGCGTCAGTGGTTTTGTTGTAACGCGGCACGGGTACGGCCTACCCACGAATGCCATCGAAGTTGTCGAAGCTGGACACCCGGTACCTGACGCCAACAGCGTAGCCGGCGCCAAGCGCGCCATGGAGCTGGCAAAGAGTGCCGGGCCGAACGATCTCGTGTTGTGTCTGCTTTCCGGCGGCGCCTCTGCACTCTGGTCGGCTCCTGTCGATGGAATCGATTTCGAAGCCAAGCAAATGCTGACAAAGCAGCTCTTGGCCTCGGGGGCCCGGATTTCAGAAATCAACTGCGTCCGTAAGCACCTCTCGCGCATCAAGGGCGGACGACTTGCCGCTGCAGCCTATCCAGCACGTTTCATCACGCTGGCCATCTCCGACGTTCCCAAGGACGATCCGGACGCTATCGGTTCGGGGCCGACTGTCGCGGACAAGACCACCCTGGCTCAGGCAAGGGCGGTTATCGAACATTATCGGATTACGCCGTCCCCTCAGGTCATGGCGGCGTTAAACGATCCTGCCAATGAAACACCCAAGCCAAACGACGAGGCATTGTCGCGCTCGGAATACATTCTTGTGGCGGCTCCCAAGGCTTCGCTAGAAGCAGCCGCAGCCCTTGCGCGTGACCAGGGATTCCGCGTCGATATCCTTGGCGACTCGCTGGAAGGCGAGGCACGCGACGTCGCGCGTTTTCACGCGGAAATGGCTATGGATGCGAAACGCCGTGGCGAACGCTTGGCGCTCATGTCGGGTGGCGAACTGACGGTCACGGTACGTGGCAACGGTAAAGGCGGCCCCAACCAAGAATATGCTCTGGGGTTGGCCGCCGCCCTCAATGGCGCAGAAGGAATAGCCGGCCTCGCGGCAGATACCGATGGCACTGACGGTGGCGTCGGCTCAGCAGATGATCCGGCGGGCGCCCTGGTTTTGCCCGATATTCTGACACGGGCTAAAGCGAAAGACCTCGATCCGGTCACCTTTCTGCAGAACAACGACTCTACAGGCTTCTTTCGCACGACCGACGATCTCATTTTGTGCGGCCCGACCCAGACGAACGTGAACGATTTTCGCGTGATACTTGTCGAGCCCTGAGACCGGCGCGGCTGCGACCTGCCTTTTACTCCGCCGCTTTGCGGCGGAGACAGCGCTTTTCGATTGGTGTCCGCGGGGACCTATGACTGTGTCATATGAGGGATCGGTCCGTTTTCGTGTGCCGCGCTCTGCGCGATGGCTGGTGATCTTAGCTGTTGCCATGGTGGCCCTTGGCAGCATAAGCAGCGCAGCGCGCGCGGATCTCAAACTCTGTAACGGGACAACGAGCCGCGTAGGCGTTGCTGTCGGCTACCAAGATGACACGGGCTGGACCACCGAAGGATGGTGGAACATAGCGTCGCAAACATGTGAGACACTGCTCAGAGGTGCAGTGCCGAGCCGCTTTGTGTATGTGCATGCGGTCGACTACGATCGCGGTGGCGCTTGGGTCGGCAAGCACTTCATGTGTACGCACGACAAATCGTTTGCGATTCGCGGCGTGCAGAATTGTCGTAGCCGAGGCTACAAGCGGACAGGATTCTTTGAGGTGGACACCGGAGAGGCAAAAGAATGGACGATCCGTCTGGCCGATCCGGAAGCGGAGGGGGAATGAGGCGCAATAGACGTGTAAAGCTGGTTGCCACTGTAGGACCGGCGTCTTCATCACCGCAAATGCTTGAAAAGCTATTTCAGGCCGGCGTCGATGTCTTTCGTATCAACATGAGCCATGCCAGCCATGAGTTGGCGCGCGAGCTGCATCTGCGGATTCGCGAACTATCGGCAAAACACAGCTTCCCAATAGGTATTCTTGCCGACTTACAGGGTCCCAAGTTCCGCCTAGGCGCTTTCCAAGATGAACGCGTGAAGCTGGAGCCAGGCTCAACATTCACATTTCTGCGCTACGAGAGCCCCGGGAAGGCGGATCAGGTCTACCTGCCGCATCCTCAGATTTTCGAAGCTGTCGAAGCCGGACACACCCTGCTCCTAGACGACGGCAAACTCAGGATGCGCGTCGACAAAGCCAGCGACGACAAAATCGTCGCGGAAGTGCTTGTCGGCGGCATGCTGGCCAGCCGTAAAGGCATTTCTCTTCCTGATACGCTTCTCCCTGTCGGTCCGCTGACGGACAAAGATCGTCTGGATCTCGATTTTGCTTTGCAGCTTGGTGTCGATTGGGTGGCATTGTCGTTCGTGCAACGCGGTGTCGATGTCGAGGAAGCAAACGAGATCGTCGCCGGGCGCGCTTCGGTCATGGTCAAAGTCGAGAAGCCTCAGGCCATCGACGACCTCAACGCTATCATCGCTGCCGCTGACGGCTTCATGGTGGCCCGTGGCGATCTCGGCGTCGAGATGCCGATCGAGAAGGTGCCCGGCCTGCAGAAGAAGATCACCCGCAAGGCTCGCGCCGCGGGTAAGCCCGTCGTAATCGCGACGCAGATGCTGGAGAGCATGATCTCCTCGCCGGTCCCAACGCGTGCCGAGGTGTCCGACGTGGCAACGGCCGTGTTCGAGGGCGCAGATGCCGTCATGCTCTCGGCGGAGTCTGCCGTCGGCAAGTACCCGGTCGAAGCAATCGAGATGATGAATCGGATTGCCGTCGAGGTCGAAAACGATAAGGGCTATCAGGCGATCCTCTACGCTTGGCAAACCGAACCACAGCCAACCGCGGCGGACGCCATCGCTGCGGCCGCACACGCCATCGCCAACACGGTGCAGCTCGCAGCGATCGTCTGCTACACCGCAACGGGCTCGACAGCCCGGCGGGTCGCGCGCGAACGTCCGAATTTGCCGGTGATCGCATTGACGCCTGTGCCAGAAACGGCGCATCAGCTATCCGTCGTTTGGGGGCTGCACTCCATTGTGCTCGATGCTGATCCGGATACGACGTCAGACATGACGCGCAAGGCGTGTCAGATCGCATTCAGTCAGGGCTTTGCAAAGCCTGGAGAAGGTGTGCTGATCACGGGCGGCGTACCGCTGGGGACGCCGGGCACCACGAACATGATCCGCATCGCATACATCAATGAGGATGGTGAGCCGATGGCTAAAGGGTAATCCCTTGCACGCGTCCTAATCGGCGACATGAATGCGGCCGTGGAGATGGAAGCTCCCACGGCCGCATTTTCTTTCAGTGGAGACTAACGGGGCGCCCGCTTAAATTCCCTGCCCCTCGACTTCACGCTCAAGCTCTTTCACAGCATCACTGGCACCGGGCCAGTAGGGATTGATGCTCATAATCTGACGATAGGCCTGCAAGGCCTGCTTATCTCGATCCAGTTCCCGAAGAATCTGGGCGAGCCCATCAAGCGCCTTGTAGTGGTTGGGATCCAAAGCCAGCACCCGGCGCAAGTCTCCCAGCGCTCGCATGTAATCGTTGTTGGCGTAATAGACGATGGCGCGCCGATTCCACCCTTCCGCATAGTCCGGAGCCAAATCCACAACCGCGTCGAGCAGCTTCAAGGCAAGGCCGCTGTTCTTTTCCGCCATCGCCTTTACGGAACGATCCATGAGCACGGCGATGGTATCGCTGTAGGACAGCGACCATACCTGTTCGATGGTTTCGGTTATCATCGAGGCCGACTGCGCATCCGGCGCGGCTGCCAAATGGGCGTAGAGGTTTGCTAAAACCTTCGCGCGGTCAGCCGGCGTCTTTGGCAGCCCTTCACGGACCTGCTTGAAATAAGGCTTCTCAGCTTTGGGCTGATCTTGCGCGAGCTCCTGCGCCGAGGCTGTAACGCCTGAAAAGGCGAGCAGGATCACCGCGAAGAATGTGGAGGTTTTGATATGCATCCCGCCACGATAGGCTTGCGCCATGCGCGATGTCAAAGCTGATATTTCAGCCTTAATCGCGCCGGCTTCTCGCCAGCGTATACGCGAAATCTAGCTCGCGCGACATGCAGGAGATCAGTGGCTTAGCCCTGACGCGCCTTGAACCGACGCTGCGTCTTGTTGATCACGTAAAGCTTACCCTTACGGCGAACAAGACGGTTGTCGCGATGACGCGAGCGAAGCGATTTCAGAGAATTGCGGACCTTCATGGTGACACCGGTATATTTATAAAAGCTGCTCTTCGATATGGCCTTACTACGGGGCCATCAGGAAAGGACCGCCGCACCGATACATCAACCGATGCGGTGTAGTCAGCCGCGCGCCCTTTCGAAAGATTGCGCGACCCTATTCATCCCAGCGCATATGTCAACAGTGGCAATGCTTTCCGGACGGCTGTTACCGCCTCGGTTGCTTCGTGCCGCCCTACTGTTGGCCGCGGTTGGGATGGTGGGCACTAGAGGGATCGAACCTCTGACCCCTACCATGTCAAGGTAGTGCTCTACCGCTGAGCTAAGTGCCCGTTGGCGCTCGGCGCCTGAGGAAGGCCTCCTATATCGACATTGCGGCCGGGAGGCAAGCCAATCATAGACATTTCGATGGCGGCAAATAGATCTGAGATCGCGGCCGAAGAAAGATCAAGCCTCCAACAGCGTCTCGACCTGCGTGACCAGGTCTTTGAGATGGAACGGCTTGGAGAGGACGCGGGCATCCTCAAGCGCATCCGCTGCATTATTCAGCGTGACGGCAGCAAAGCCCGTGATGAACATAATTTTTAGGTCGGGATCCAGTTCACTGGCACGGCGGGCCAGCTCGATCCCATCCATGTGCGGCATCACGATATCGGTCAGCAGCAGAGAGAATGGCTCTTCCTTCAAACGCTCATACGCCTCGGCGCCGTTTGCGAATGAGGCGACGTCGTAGCCGGCTTTCGTCAATGCGCGTTCGAGAAAGCCCCGCATAGAGTCATCGTCTTCAGCGAGAAGAATGCGGCTCAGGGGAAGGCGCGATGGCTTGGCGGTCATGTTCGATTTTACCAGACTAATCTGCTACGTTTGTGAGGCATCCGATGCTCGGACAGGCGACAGTCCATACCCGCCATCGGTCGAAATTACGGCCACGCAGCTCGCATTTTTCCCGGCATCGGGAAATGTCCACAGCGTCTCGCATTCAGAACCAATAGCGCGTTACCTGCCAACTTGTCGCGAGTTTGGTAAAGGTAAGGTTGAGGCGGAGACACTTCCGCGACGAGCGTGGCACGGTAAAGACACTTGAACGTGCATAGCTTTGCCCAGCGGGCTCAACGAGCATAGACATACCGCAATGGCGTTGGCAGAGTGTGGGCGGCCGCAACCCGCCACCCTGCTTCAATCGAACAACACGGAATTACGCCTACGATGCCCGCAAACGAACGGAACGCAATTCTGGCCGAATTGACGCCTGCATTCACTATTGATCCGCCGCAGGAACTGAATTCGCCGTTCGTATTTTGCTCACCGCACTCGGGGCGCGTGTATCCGCGCAACTTCCTGCGGCAGTCGCGGCTCAGCCCTCACGCATTACGCAAGTCCGAAGATTACTATGTCGATGAGTTGTTTGCTGGGGTCCCCCGGCATGGTGCGCCGCTGATCGCTGCGCGGTTCCCGCGTGCGTATCTGGACGTTAACCGTGAGCCGTATGAGCTTGATCCGTACCTGTTTACCGAACCCGTACCCGATTATGCCAACTGCCAGTCAACACGGGTTGTCGGCGGGCTGGGCACTATCGCACGTATCGTCGCTGACGGCGAAGAGATCTATGCACAGCGGATGTCGCTCGCCGCAGGGCTTGAGCGGATCGAAAGATTGTACAAGCCATTTCACCGTGCATTGAACGGCCTTATCGACGATGCGCGGGAAAAGTTTGGGCACTCAATCCTGATTGATTGCCATTCAATGCCGTCTTCTTCGATGACAGCCGTCTCTGGACGCCGACCGGACATCGTTCTTGGCGACCGCTTTGGCGCGTCTTGTGACGGTCGTATCACGGCCTTTACCAAGGAAACATTTGCCAACCTTGGGTATAACGTACAGATCAATCGGCCTTATGCTGGCGGGTTCATTACCGAACACTACGGCCAACCGTTGCAGCGCTCTCATGCGTTGCAGATAGAGATCAATCGCGGCCTTTATTGCGACGAGGCGAAGCTATCGCCCACGAGCGGATTCGAAGCCTTGCGTCGGGATCTCGAGGTGGTGACGTCGCGGCTTCTCTTTGCGTTGCCGCTCCTCCTCGAAAGCCGGCAGGCGGCCGAATAACTGCACCGCGGCAATAATATGCTGCAGCGCAACATCAGAACTCAGACGGCACGCATAAGTCTGCCTACGCCAGCGCGTTGGCATACCAGCGAGCAGTAATTTTCTGAAATCACCCGGGTTTAGTGCGCTTTGTCGGCTTTGGGTTGCGCCGTAGCGTCGATGTCGCCCCAAAAAGAAAAGGGGCCGCTCGAAAACGAACGGCCCAAGTCTAGGGAGGAAACGCCCAAGGAGGGCTGCGGCATCGAGAGCATATGTCATCGATGTCGCATTGCACAAATAGCGCTGCACCGCACAACAATCAAGCGCCTTTTTTGCATTGCTGCCCTGCGGAGCGCGGGCATCTCGTGACCGGTAAAGCTCATCAATGAACCGCAGTGTCACGAAACGCCTTGAGCGCTTTGAGATATGGGGCGTTTTTGAACGTCTGCAAGGTGCGAGCTCGATCGCTGACGATAAAGTCGGGCCGAATTGCCGCAGGCTGAAGTTTATAAGGTTTAAGAAGCGATCAGCTTCCGTCTACGCGATCCAAGCCAATTAAACAGGCTATACGCAGCGTAAAAGGGGCCGTGCGACGCCGCAGCGGCCCAAGTCTAGGGAGGAAGCACCCGAAGCGGGCAAAAAACGGCAGATGCGAAAAAGTTCAGCTTGCCGTTGCATGCTGTTATGCGCTTATTCGTGGGATCGCGCAATTCGGTCATTCCATCTTTGCCTAACACGCAGGATTTCGTTGCCGTTGAGCCACTCCGCCGTTGCGTATGAGCAAATCCGATCATCCTGGTGACTTTCGTAGACTTTCCGGCTACGCAAGCACCGATGTAGCGCCTAATCCGCTTTCACCTCCTCTAGCTTCATCCACAGGTACTTTATCGCTGTGCCCATAACAACACACTCTACTGCACCCTCCCCAGATGAATTTCTGGAATTACTAGCCTGTGCGCATAGCCTTGCGGACCTCGCTGCTCCGCTCACCCTCCAGTATTTCCGTACCCCTATGTCGATCGACAACAAGGCGAGCGAGAGCGATTTTGACCCTGTGACGGCCGCCGATCGGGCAGCGGAAGAGGTGATGCGCCAGGAAATCTCCCGGCGCTTTGCGAGCCACGGGGTTATCGGAGAAGAGTTTGCCGACACAGGCATCGAGGCGCGATTTCGCTGGGTTATAGATCCGATCGATGGCACCCGCGCCTTCATTATGGGTTGGCCAATGTGGGGCATGCTGATCGGACTTATGCATGACGACATGCCCTACCTGGGCCTCATGGATCAGCCGTTCACCAAAGAACGCTTTTGGTCCACGAAGGACGCGGCACACTTTCGCTATGGCGACGGGACGACCGGCGAACTGAGAACGAGGGCCTGCGGCGGACTGGGAACCGCAGTACTCTCCACCACGCACCCAGACCTGTTCGCCCCCGGAGAAGAGGCCGATGGTTTTGGACGGATCAAGTCTGAAGTCCGCATGACTCGTTTCGGGGGAGACTGCTACGCCTATGCGATGCTGGCGGCAGGTCATTGCGATCTCGTTGTCGAGGCGGGGCTGAAACCGCACGATATCGCCGCACTTATTCCGATCATAGAAAGGGCCGGCGGGGTGATCACGACGTGGGCGGGTGATCCAGCCAGCAACGGCGGCAACATTGTCGCTGCCGGAGATGCAAAAGTGCATGCAGAAGCCGTGGCCCTATTGTCGCGCTGACCGCTCCAACGCTGGGCTCTGGATTCAACGCCACGTGGCTCACACAAACTCCATGTCATAAGGTGGCGCTCGGCGATCCCGAATCACAGCGTGGCAATCCGCGAGGGCAGGATGGAGCTTAAGTCCCAAGCAAAGAACCCGGTCCCAAGCGGTCCCGTCGTCGGCGCCTTTCGGGGATATGACGGACAGCCCCTGCGCTTTGCCCGCTGGGACGCGACCCAAGGGCCGCGACGTGGCACTGTTTGCCTATTCCATGGCCGTAGCGAATTCATAGAGAAGTACTTCGAGACGGTTGCCGATCTCCGGCGCCGCGGCTTTGCCGTCGCGACCTTCGATTGGCGTGGCCAAGGCGCTTCCTATCGCAGCCTCGACAATTTCAGGAAGGGCCATATCAACGACTTTTCCGAATATGAAAGAGATGTTCTGCGGTTCATGAAGGATGTTGTGCTGCCGGACTGTCCACCGCCTTACATCGCGTTGGCTCATTCCATGGGTGGCAACGTCATGATGCGTATGGCGAGCATGCAGGGTTCGTGGTTCGAGCGGATGGTCCTTGCCGCGCCCATGATTGCCATTTCAGAGGAAGAACTACGCCACAGGCGCCGATTGGTACGCCTTTATGCCGAACTCAGCGTGCTGGCTGGCCTTTCGACATCATATATCTACGGCGGCAGCGACGCGATCGTCGGAACGGAGAGGTTTGAAGGCAATCCGCTGACCTCGGACCGGGAGCGGTGGTCGCGCAACAAAGCTATCATCGAAGTTGCTCCGCAGCTTGGGCTCGGCTCTCCCACCAACGGCTGGCTGCGCGCTGCTTTGCGCTCTTGCGCCAAAATCTCCAACCCAGATTACATTCGGCGGATTAATCTTCCGATTTTGATGTTTGCGGCCGGTGAAGACACCGTTGTCTCAACTCGGGCTATCGAGGAGCTTGGCGTGCGGCTGAAGATGGGCAGCCATATTCTCATTGCCGGATCACGTCATGAGATTTTGCAGGAGCAAGACCGCTTCCGTCAGAAATTCTGGGCTGCCTTTGATGCATATCTTGGAGTGGCGAGCGCCGCTGCCTGATAGCGCAGCGCTCGCCACTCATGAGATCTTAGTAGCGAGAGCCATACCGCCGAGCCCAACGGCGGTCTTCGGGTTTCGCATCGACGATGTTTCCTGAGCAGGCGTCGAGCACCAAATCAAACTCTCGATCAGTGTCCACGCGCCGGGCCTCCAGCTGCATGAACCGGCCCTCGAACTCAACATCTTCGATGTCGTGCCAGCCATCCTCATACAGCACCCGCTCGATCTCTTGAGGGCTCAGACAGGGCGCTGGCTCGCTGACATAGCGCGAGCGCACGCGGTAGTGCCGCTCCTCTCGCTCCTCGTAATGGCGAACTTGAGCTCTAGGCGGCGGGTACTCATAGATCTCACGATAGCGCTGATCTTCGTAAGCGTACGGCCTGCGCTCACCACCATCATATAAGTCTGCGGCAGTGGCTGGCACGGTGCCCACCGCGGCAGCGGCCAACATCACGGGCGGGAGGAAGAAACGCGTTAAGTGCGTCATGTTCGGGTCACTCCATAAACTGAGGCGCGCGTCCCCCCGGCCCCTTAGCGCTCCATCCGCCAAACTCTCCGGACTATAGCCCGGACTAACTGCAAACAGCCCCATCAAATCCGTCTACAGAAGCGTTGACCGTAACACGGCTTACCCGGGATCGCATCCGTATAATTTCAATGAAAACAGTGCCCTGGGTTAAATCTCAGGAAAGAGAGGCATGTGTGCTTCACCCCTCTTGAAAGGGGCGTATGGCCTCCTAAATCAAGCTCGTGCGCTCGCCGCTTGTTGGGTGTGCACGGTTATGTCTCCGGCCGGCAAAAGCAAATGCGGCCGGGAGTTCACATGTCGCTTCTTCAGGAGGATATGTCATGCGACACATCGATTTTCCGTCTCTTTATCGTTCTACCGTTGGCTTTGACCGGCTCGCACAGTTGCTAGACCAGGTTTCCGGAGAGGACAGCGGGTACCCCCCTTACAACATCGAACGTCTCGCCGAGAATGAGTACCGCATCTCGATGGCGGTCGCCGGCTTTACGCGCGATGAATTGGAAGTAGAGGTCAAGGAACAGACGCTTAGTGTGCGTGGCCAAAAGGCTGCGGAGAGTACAGAACGACAATTCCTACATCGCGGCATCGCCGCCCGGTCCTTTGAGCGCCGTTTCCAGGTTGCTGACCATGTTGAGGTCACCGGGGCCGATCTGAAGGATGGCATGCTGCACGTTGACCTTGTCCGCAATCTGCCGGAGCGGATGAAGCCGCGTACCATCAGCATATCGGACGGCAATACCGGTGACACCGCAAAGCAGATTGAGGCTCACGCCTAAATCTGGTTCTTCCGTTCGTTCCCCTATCTTCCCAACTCGGCCGCCACCGTCATCAGTGGCGGCCGATTTTTTTTTATCGTAAACGGCCTTAGCCCAATGCCGGCGGGCACAGCGCGTCCGGAAGGTTTGGGCAGTTAGATTTTTTCTTGTGCGATTTTCCGAAATCTGCAACATAAGTGCATTAGGTCAGCACTCCTGTCCTTCTTTTGCAGAGAGTGTGCGACCTGAGTGGAGATTGTTTTGCGTGCTTTCCAAGGGCTGTTGCGGTGAACCCGAGCATGGTTTGTGCCGTACGACCAGGGAAGTTCGAGGGGCAGTAACCAGGGGAAACCGGGCGGTGGTCGCGGTCGTCATGTTGGATGACCTCAGACCATTATAATGCGGCGACACGCTTGCCGTTTCCGGCTTACTCCTCCACTCTGACTATCGTCAAATACGGGCGACGTGTGCCGTGACCTTTTTGAGGCCGGTACTCGGGTGGCCGCCGGTGTTGTCATGCCTGTGGCCTCTTACGTTTCGGCTGCCGCAGCCGACGTAAGCCTTCTCAATAACGCCACGAGAGACAAGGCCGAACCATGAACGAACACACCCTGGCAAAGAGCAGCGCGACGAGACAAATTGAGCTCGCGCCTCCAGACGCCGAGGGCTTGTTTGATCCCAAACGCGAGTTCGATGCATGCGGCGTTGGTTTCATCGCCGACATGAAAGGCCGCCGCTCGCATAAAATCGTACAGGATGCGCTACAGATCCTCGCTAACCTCGAGCATCGCGGCGCAACAGGCGCCGATCCTCTGGCTGGTGATGGCGGTGGCATCCTCGTACAGATTCCGCATGCCTTTCTCGCGCAGGAATGCCAGCTCCAGGGCTTTTCGCTACCGCAACCCGGCAACTACTCCGTTGGCCATGTTTTCATGCCACGCGACGAGCGGCTGCGCGCGCATTGCGAGAGGGTCTGGGCCCGCATCATAAAGGAAGAAGGGCTCAGCCTGCTTGGCTGGCGCTCTGTTCCTGTCGACAATTCATGCCTGTCCGAAATGGTCGTCGGGACCGAACCGGTACACCGTCAGGTGTTTGTCGGGCGCGGTTCGTTCAGCGGCGATCAAGACGATTTCGAGCGCCGGCTTTATCTGGTGCGCAAGCGCGTGTCGAACGCGATCGAGAACGCGTACAAGGGCCGTGACATCGGTCATTACACCGTGTCGCTTTCAACGCGCACGCTCGTCTACAAGGGCATGTTCCTGTCGTATCAGGTGAAGGCCTACTACAACGACCTTTCCGACCCGCGCTTCACCAGTGCGATGGCGGTGGTTCACCAACGCTTTTCGACGAACACCTTCCCGTCCTGGAAGCTCGCACACCCTTATCGAATGGTCGCGCATAACGGCGAGATCAACACGTTGCGGGGCAATGTGAACTGGATGGCGGCGCGGCAAGCTTCCGTTTCCAGCACGCACTTTGGCGACGACATTACGAAGCTCTGGCCCATCTCTTATGAAGGGCAATCCGACACGGCCTGCTTCGACAATGCGCTCGAATTTTTGGTGATGGGAGGTTACAGCCTCGCCCACGCAGCAATGATGTTGATTCCTGAAGCCTGGGCCGGCAATCCCCTCATGGATCAGAAGCGGCGCGCTTTCTATGAGTATCACGCCGCGCTGATGGAGCCGTGGGACGGCCCCGCCGCCGTCGCCTTTACCGATGGCCGGCAGATTGGCGCGACGCTCGACCGCAACGGTCTGCGGCCCGCACGTTATCTCATCACCAAGGACGATATCGTCATTATGTCTTCGGAGTCGGGCGTGCTGCCCGTGGCTGAGGAAAACATTGTACGCAAGTGGCGCTTGCAGCCCGGCAAAATGCTTCTGATCGACCTTGAGCTAGGACGCATCATCTCCGATGACGAACTCAAGGCCGAGATCTGCGGCAGCCATCCGTATGAAGGCTGGCTCAAGCGCACCCAGATCATGGTGTCGGACCTCCCTCTGCCGCAGAGGCCGGTCGTTGCGCGCCGCACCAACGTCGCCCTCCTCGACCTGCAGCAAGCGTTCGGCTACACGCAAGAAAGCGCCAAGTTCCTCATGTCGCCGATGGCGGCTACGGGACAAGAAGCCATTGGCTCGATGGGAACCGATACGCCTATTTCGGCTCTGTCATCGAAGTCGAAACTGCTGCACACCTACTTCAAGCAGAACTTCGCACAGGTGACTAACCCGCCGATCGATTCGATCCGCGAGGAACTAGTGATGAGCCTCGTCTCGTTCATTGGACCTCGCCCGAACATTCTCGATCTCGAGGGGACATCACGCCAGAAGCGGCTGGAGGTCTACCAGCCGATCCTTACCAACGAGGACCTTGAGCGCATTCGAGGTATCGGCGAGGTCAAGGACAACAACTTCTCATCGATCACAATCGATATTACGTACCCGGTCGAACGCGGTGCCGCGGGTATGGGGCCGGCTGTCGATTCCGCCTGTGCGGAAGCTGAGGAAGCCGTTCGCTCCGGCGAGTACAACATCATCATTCTGTCTGACCGCAGCGCCGGACGTGACCGGATTCCGGTGCCGTCTCTGCTGGCGACTTCGGCGGTACATCACCACCTGATCCGCCAAGGCCTGCGGACCCGCGTCGGGCTCGTGGTGGAAACGGGTGAAGCCCACGAAGTCCACCAGTTCTGCACGCTCGCCGGCTATGGCGCAGAAGCCATCAACCCCTATCTCGCGTTTGAGACGCTGGAAGCAATGCTGCCAGATCTCGACGAGGAACTGACCGAGAAGGAAGTCAAGAACCGCTACATCAAGGCCATCGGCAAGGCGATGCTCAAGGTGATGGCGAAGATGGGTATCTCCACCTATCAGTCGTACTGCGGCGCGCAGATTTTCGATGCCGTGGGCCTCAAGTCTTCGTTCGTGGATCGCTATTTCACCGGTACGCATACTCAGATCGAGGGTGTAGGCCTGAGGGAAATTGCGCGGGAGACAGTGGAACGGCACGCGTCTGCATTCGGCGATTCTCCTGTGCTTTCCAGCATGCTCGATGTTGGCGGCGAATATGCCTACCGCACGCGTGGCGAAGCACACATGTGGCGTCCTGGTACGGTTGCCGACCTGCAGCACGCCGTACGCGGCAACCTGCCCGATAAGTATCGCTCCTTCGCGAAGGCCGTGAACGAGCAGTCGGAGCAGCTTCTGACTATGCGGGGTCTATTCCGCATTAAGTCTGCCGATGAAGCGGGACGCAAGCCCGTGCCGCTGGATGAAGTTGAGCCTGCATCCGAAATCGTAAAGCGGTTTGCGACAGGCGCGATGAGCTTTGGCTCCATCTCACGCGAGGCTCATACGACGCTCGCGATCGCCATGAATAGAATTGGCGGACGGTCGAACACCGGTGAAGGCGGTGAGGAACCGGATCGGTTCAAGCCAATGCCGAACGGCGACTCCATGCGCTCAGCCATCAAGCAGGTGGCTTCCGGCCGGTTTGGCGTGACGACCGAGTATCTCGCCAACTCGGACATGATTCAGATCAAGATGGCGCAGGGTGCTAAGCCCGGTGAAGGCGGTCAGCTGCCTGGTCACAAGGTGGATGCGACTATCGCCAAGGTCCGGCACGCGACCCCAGGCGTCGGCCTGATCTCTCCACCACCACACCACGACATCTATTCGATCGAAGATTTGGCTCAGCTCATCTTCGACCTGAAGAACACCAACCCGGCAGCGGACGTCTCCGTCAAGCTGGTATCGGAAGTCGGTGTGGGTACGGTGGCGGCTGGTGTGGCTAAGGCACGTGCCGACCACGTCACTATCTCGGGCTTCGAAGGTGGCACCGGCGCGTCGCCATTGACGTCTATCAAGCACGCGGGGTCGCCATGGGAAATCGGCCTGGCGGAAACGCATCAGACTCTCGTTGGCAACCGGTTGCGCGGGCGTATCGCGGTGCAGGTTGATGGCGGCTTGCGGACAGGCCGGGACGTTATCATCGGCGCACTTCTGGGCGCGGATGAATTCGGCTTCGCCACGGCTCCGCTTATCGCGGCGGGCTGCATCATGATGCGCAAGTGCCATCTCAACACCTGCCCGGTCGGCATCGCCACGCAGGATGAGCGGCTCCGCGCGAAGTTCACGGGCACGCCAGAGCACGTCATCAACTATTTCTTCTTCGTCGCTGAGGAAGTGCGCGAGTATATGGCGGCGTTGGGTGTGCGGACGTTCAACGAACTGGTCGGGCAATCTGACCTCCTCGATAAAGAACGAGCGATTGCGCATTGGAAGGCCAAGGGCCTGGACTTCACCAAGCTCTTCCACAAGCCGAACGTGCCGAAGTCCGTCGCGATCTACAATTGTGAGCGACAGGACCACGGGCTTGAGAAGCTGTTGGACAACAAGCTTATCGAGTTCTGCCGCCCTGCTATCGACTCCAAGGAACGGGTGTCGAAGGAGATCGCGGTCAAGAACACGGACCGGTCTGTCGGCACGATGCTCTCGGGCGTCATCGCGAAAGCGTATGGTCATGCAGGCCTGCCGGAAGACACCATCTGGCTAACACTCAAGGGCACCGCCGGACAGAGCTTCGGCGCGTGGGTTGCCCGTGGCGTGACGTTAGATCTTATCGGCGAAGGTAACGACTATGTCGGCAAGGGGTTGTCGGGCGGCAAGCTGATCGTACGTCCGGATGCGCTCTCAGGCATCATTCCGGAAGAGTCGATCATCGTCGGCAACACCGTGCTTTACGGCGCAATCGAAGGTGAATGCTATTTCCGCGGCATTGCGGGCGAGCGCTTCGCCGTGCGCAACTCGGGCGCTTATGCGGTTGTTGAAGGCACGGGCGATCATGGCTGCGAATACATGACGGGTGGCGTGGTCGTGGTCCTTGGTCCGACGGGGCGTAACTTCGCGGCGGGCATGTCCGGCGGCATCGCCTACGTCCTTGACGAGGCTGGCGACTTCGAAGCGAAATGCAATTTGGCCATGGTCGATCTGGAACCCGTCACCGCAGAAGATGCCGTGATGGCACGCCTGACAGATCAGAAGGGTGAACTTGAGAGCCACGGCCTCGTCGAGGTCATGGAAGACATGACCAGCCACGACGTCGAACGGCTACATCAGCTCATCACGCGGCACGCACACTACACGAACTCGCAGAAGGCTCAGCAGATCCTCGCGAAGTGGTCCGAGTATCTGCCTAAGTTCCGCAAGGTGATGCCCGTCGAATATCGCCGCGCTCTGGCCGATATGGCCAAGGCTCAGCAAGCCGATAAGACGGGACTTGGTGTGCTTGAGATCGGTGTAACACGCGCCAAAGCGGATTAAGCCGTTACACGGCTAGGGCCGGCTGGAAATGATCCCGGCCGGCTCCTCGAATGTTCGACGCAGGCAGTAAATAGAACGCCACGACAGGGCAGAGAAACGGACTGAAGAATGGGCAAGGTTACGGGTTTTCTGGAATTTGCGCGCGCTGAGCGGAAATATGCGCCAGTCGAAGAGCGCATACAGCATTGGCATGAATTCGTGCTGCCGATGGCTGAGGACGAAACCAAAACTCAGGCCGCACGCTGCATGGATTGCGGGATTCCGTATTGTCAGACGGGCTGCCCGGTCAACAACCAGATCCCTGACTGGAACGACCTCGTCTATCATAGCGATTGGCAGAGGGCGGCAGTCAACCTGCACTCAACCAATAACTTCCCTGAAGTGACGGGACGCGTTTGCCCGGCACCCTGCGAAGCAGCCTGCACGCTTAACATCGATGACACGCCGGTCACGATCAAAGCGATCGAGTGCGCCATTGCCGATCGCGGCTTTGAGGAAGGTTGGATCGTACCGAAGCCGGCCGACAAGAAAACCGGAAAGAAAATTGCTGTTATCGGCTCCGGTCCGGCTGGGCTGGCTGCCGCGCAGCAGCTGGCGCGTGCGGGTCATGATGTGCATGTCTATGAGAAGAACGCTCGCCCCGGCGGACTTCTCGTTTACGGCATTCCCGATTTCAAAATGGAAAAGAGCGTGATCGCCCGACGCGTTCGCCAGATGGAAGCCGAAGGTGTCACCTTTCACTGCAACGTCAATGTTGGCGTCGACGTGACGGCGAAGAGCCTGGATAGTTCGCACGACGCCGTCCTGCTCGCCATTGGCTCGGAGCGCCCGTTTGATTTCTTCGCGGATGCGCCCGGCCGGAACCTCGACGGCATCCACTTCGCCATGGATTTCCTGCCTCAGCAGAACCGGCGCGTTGCCGGCGAGACTATCCCGCCGACGATCAACGAAATCTCGGCGAAGGATAAGCATGTGATCGTTATTGGCGGTGGCGACACGGGCTCGGACTGCATTGGCACGTCGATCCGTCAAGGTGCGAAGTCCGTCACTCAGCTTGAAATTATGCCGAAGCCTCCTGTGAAGGAGAACAAGGCGATGAGCTGGCCCAACTGGCCGATGAAGTTGCGGATATCGAGCAGTCAGGCGGAAGGTGCGGAAACCGTTTACTCCGTTTCGACGACCGGGTTTTCCGGCGAAGACGGCAAGGTGAAGAAACTCAACTACGTCCAAGTGGACGAAAAACTGCAGCCGATCCCGGGCAGCGAAGCTTCACTCGATGCGGATCTCGTGTTGCTCGCGATGGGCTTTTCCGGCCCCATCGAGGACGGTCTCGTCAACGAACTTGAGCTTTCTGCCGTGCCGCGCGGCCGCTTCAAAGGCCTCGATGCCGACGAACAGAACTACAAGCTTCCTGGCGACAATGCTCTGTTTGCTGCCGGGGATATTCGCCGCGGTCAGTCTCTGGTCGTCTGGGCGATCCGCGAAGGCCGCCAGGCCGCGCACGCCATCGACAAGTTCCTGATGGGCTCAACGGTCCTGCCGCGCTAAACGCAGCGTCCTGATTTTAGGATTTATGCCGAGATATTTCGGCCTGGGTTAAGCCCTGGGCCGGAACGGGCTGACGTCCGGCAGCGGCGTTCCGCCATTCTCTCCGTCTTGGTCCGGTTTGGAATCGCTTGGGCGCTTCAAAGGTGGCGGCTCAGGGCGCGGCCATGCAAAGTCATCGGCGCGACCCGCACGCGCTTCGAGCCGTTCTCCTTTAACGAGTACACGGAAGAAGGGGGCTTGCGCCGGCGAGAACTTCCGCATTTGACCGTCGATCGAAGCATCGCTGGCAGCTGTCACGGAGCTCATGATGTTGAGGCCTCCGGCGATCTGATCGACGAGCACCGCACCCATAGGAGTCGGACGATCCGGGCTCTGCTTGCGGGTGACAAGGGCAACCACGGAGCCTGGAATAGCGGGACGCACGATCTCCAACGGCACGATGTTTTCGCGACCGTTGGGTCCGATGGTCTTCAAGTTGATGCGGCTGTTGTCTTCCTTCTGTTCGCCGCCCCCGGCGCGCAGGAAAAATGAGCCTTCGCTGCTTTGCGTGGCGGCTTTGGCCTTTGCCCGATCAATAGAAGCGCGCCACCCTGTCAGGTTGGCCTGCTCGTCCTGTTTGACCATGGCGCTCACGCGCTTTTGCTCTTCCTCAGCGCCCGCAAGTGGAATGGACCGATCAGCTTTGGCCTGCGCCAGATCCCGCTTGAGTTCGCGCTCCAAGAAGTGCGCGAGCTTCTCATAACCGCGGTAGGTAAAATGGATGCCATCGCGCCAACGCAACAAGCTGATCTTACCGCTAAGGTCGGGCCCATAAGCGCTATAGCCTTCTTCACCGTCTGAGAAATTTGCGACCGTGTCGATAAATTTCAGGCTGTTGAGGTAGGCCCGCTCACGAATGATTTCGTTGATGATCTGGGTTTCAGCATCGGCACTCGTGGAGCGCATGGTCGGCGCACCCATCCAATAGACAGCGATACTCTTGTTTTTCAGTTCTTTCATGAGTTGATCAACTCGGCGGCCGTACTCTGTGCGCCAATCCTGCGAACCGAACCGATAGCTATTGCCATTTGGCGCGCGGACGGACCGGCGGTCGTTCACGCCGAGCATGATGACCGCGATGTGCACCTTGTCTCGCTCAAGATCAGAGACCAGCTCCTTCAACTCGGACGGGAAGCGATTGGTCGTTATTCGACTCAGGGTCCACAATTTACGGTTGACGTTTACGCGCGCTTCCCTCGCCAGGGTGTCGGAGTCGACCATGGCTCCCAACAGCCCTTCTGCGAGCGTGTCTCCCACAACCCGGATCTGATACGTGTCGCCTTCCGGAAACGGCGTGATGTAGCTCGCCCCTGCGCCCATTTGCGCACGCACCGCCATCGGCGTCATGACCGCAATGGTCACGCAAAACGTCAGTGCCCAAGTCAAACGCTTCGACATTGTCACGTCGGGGTTGCTCCATCGAATCGGCGCATGCGCCACCTGTGTCCCTGACCCGGCACGGGTTGGCACGGAACCGGCGGATCGCGGGTAAGATACCGCGTGGTCGTCTCGCGTTAAAGCTGGATGTTAGCCAACTCTGCGCGTCATCCGGAAGTCTTTTGCAGGTGGTTCAAAACAGCATCGGACGGCCAGCAGTCAACGCGCAGGCCATTGTCTTTCTGGTATCGCCCAACCTGACGCCGCGTATTGGAGCCGATAAAGCCATCGACGGTCTCGATGCCATAGCCGCGGTCTTTCAATCCCTGCTGTATACCACGGATCAATGCCGTGCGTTGCGGTCCGATCGCTTCCCACCGGGTATGGAAATCGCCGCCTCCAGCAATGCGGTCGGCCAAATTACCGACGAATGTCGCGTAGAGGTCCGATGTGTTGTAGCGACGAATTACCTGGAAATTTTCCAACGCCAGGAAGGACGGGCCATGAGCGCCCGCCGGTGACATGAGATACGCATTTTCATTCAGCATGGCGTCTGGAAATTCGCGGCCGCCCGTGCGGCGGTATCCCAACGCCACCCACTCGCGCAGCGGACGCAGGCCGGGAGGGCCTTCGAGGGAACAATCTGACGTTTCTGGGATGGCGACCTCATAGCCCCACGTCTGACCACGCTGCCAGCCCTTGTTCTTTAGCTGGCGTGCAGCGGAAGCTAAGGCGTCGGGAACGGAATCGAAGAGATCTGCATAACCATCGCCGCCCATGTCATGCACATGCGCGAAGAATTCCGAGGGCATGAACTGAGTCAGCCCCATCGCGCCAGCCCAAGAAGCGCGCATTTTGTTCCGGGGCACGCCCTTTTCCAGCAATTTCAAAGCGTAAAGGAACTCGTCGCGAAACATTTCCTTGCGCCGGCCGGTCCAGGCTTGGGTGGCAAGCACAGTGATCGCATCATATTTTGGTGTGTACGCGCCGAATGCTGTTTCGCGGCCGAAAATCGCCAGCACCGAATAGCGATCGACACCGAATTCCTGCTCAATGCGGTCAAGCGCGGCCTTGTGTTCAGAGGCTAGCCTCTGTCCCGTGTTGGCGAGACGGGCAAGATAGGCCGCATCGATGTAGTCGCTTGGTTCGCTGGTGAACTCAGACTGGCGCACCTGCGTTTTCTGGCGGCCTGGGATCTCCAAATCGGGCAGGGACAGATCCGGCTTCAGGCTTTTGACCACCTTGTCGAAGGTCTGTCGCGAAACTCCGTATTTATCGCGCGCTTCCGGCCAGAGGTTCTCCAGGAAGGTCTTGAAATCCTCACGGGCTTGAGCCGGAGCTGACCAGCTCCAGAAGCTGGCGAGCATCATGCATACGACCAAAGCTTGGAACGCGAAGGGGCGCGCGCCAAGCTTGTCTGCCGGCCTACCGATTGTCATGCGTTGCACCGCATCTGCCTTTATTTGTCGGGCCCAGTTTCAAAAACGCTTTCGGGCACTCCTACTGGCTAGGCAGTCTGCGAGGATTCGCGGCGATTTTAGGACTTTTGAGCCCAACTACGAGGCCTCGCGGAGCCCAACGAGATGGCGTTCCCAGGCGAAGGCCTGGGCGACAATCACATCGAGGTCATCATATTCGGGCTGCCAGCCGAGTGCTTCGCGGATTTTGGCGGATGCCGCAACGATCGCCGCGGGATCTCCGGGACGCCGCGCGGTCATTCGCACGTCGAAGTTCGCTCCGGATGCACGCTTTACGGCCTCAACCACCTCGAGCACCGAAGCGCCGCGCGAGTAGCCGCAGTTGAAGATTTCCGACGCGCCGCCGCTCCGCAAATGCGCGAGCGCCTTCATGTGAGCGCGCGCCAGATCCTTCACATGGATAAAATCGCGGATGCAAGTGCCATCTGGGGTCGGATAGTCCGTTCCAAATACTTGCATGTAGGGACGCATACCTAACGCCGTTTCACAGGCGACCTTGATCAAATGCGTCGCCTGCGGAGTGGATTGGCCAGTGCGGCCGTCCGGGTCCGCACCAGCCACGTTGAAATAGCGCAGCGCCACGTAGTTGAAATCGTGAGCCCGCGCAACATCAGCGAGCATAAATTCCGTCATCATCTTGGACGTGCCGTAGGGCGACATCGGCCGCAGCGTCGCGGTCTCGCTTACAGGGTTTTCTTCCGGCATGCCGTATACGGCTGCTGTCGAGGAGAAGATGAATTTGTCGATCCCTGAACGTACGGCGGCCTCGATGAGATTGCGCGAGTTGCCAGTATTATTCTGATAGTACTTCAGAGGATTGCTGACGGATTCAGGAACGATGATGGATCCAGCGAAGTGGATGATCGCTTCTACGTTCCACTCTTTCGCGATCCGGCAAACGAGATCCATGTCGCCGACATCGCCGACGATCAAAGGTACGTCGTCGGGAACGGCCCAGCGGAACCCGGTTGAAAGGTTGTCGAGTACAACGACGCTTTCGCCCGCGTCGCGCAGCTCAAGAACCATGTGACTCCCGATGTAACCCGCCCCGCCTGTTACCAAAATCGTCATTTTCGACTCAATCCTCTTGCTAATTAAGGACTATGTTCCCGGCGATCAGGAAGTGCAAAAAAATCGACACAATGTCCCGCCTAGTAACCGCCGGCGTCCTTTAGCCTTTGATATCAAGGCGCAGCAAATTCCGAATTAACGTGATATCAGCGCTTCGGTTGTCCTTTTCAACTCATTAACAGAACTACGGGAATCCGCGAATGGCTTCACCACACCGCCCAATCCGAAAGGCCGTACTCCCTGTCGCTGGACTTGGAACCCGATTCCTACCGGCTACGAAAGCGGTTCCAAAGGAGATGCTGACGGTCGTCGATCGTCCCGTTATCCAACACGTGGTGGACGAAGCTCTCGCGGCGGGCATCGAGCATCTGGTTTTCGTAACTGGTCGCAATAAAGCAGTTATCGAGGATCATTTCGACAGCCAGTTCGAGCTGGAATGGACGCTACAGGATCGCGGTAAAGAGCGCGAACTGGAGAAATTGCGCGCGGAAATGCCCAAGCCCGGACAGACGAGCTTTACGCGCCAACAAGCGCCTCTGGGTCTTGGCCATGCCGTATGGTGTGCACGGAACATCGTCGGCGACGAACCCTTCGCTTTGCTCTTACCGGACATGCTTCATCTGGCCGATACGCCATGCCTCGCGGACATGATCACAGCCTATAACGCGTGCGGCGGGAACCATATCGCGGTGTCGCCAGTCCCCGAGGACCAGACGCAAAACTACGGCATCGTCGGTGTCAAAGACGCATCGGCTCCCGTGAGCGAAATCACCGCAATGATCGAGAAGCCCAAGCCGGGGACTGCGCCCTCCAACCTGCACATCACCGGCCGTTATATTCTGCAGCCGGAAATTTTCAGCATTCTCGCCGATCAGGAACGCGGCGCCGGCAACGAAATTCAGCTCACGGACGCGATGATAAAGTTGCAACACGAACAGTCTTTCCACGCCGTGCGCTTCGACGGGACGATTTACGACTGCGGCTCGAAGATGGGCTTTCTGCTCGCCAACGTCGCCTACGCCCTGGAGCGTGAAGATCTCGCCGATACGTTCCGCGCAGAGCTCAAAAAGTTCATATGATCTGACGGCTGATCAACCTCTAACGCCTCAGCCGCAAGCCAATCCGGAATTCGTCAGAATTGTAGTTGCTATCGGGGAAATCCGAGCGGAACGCGACGTGCTCATAGCGCGAGAAGACAATCGCTTCTCGGGTCATGAAATATTCAAGCCCCAGCCTCAGTGCCAATTGGCGCTCATCGACATCTATACCGGCGTAGCTTCGGCGGGTTCCCTCGATACCCGCTGAACCAACGAGGCTTGTCATGAAGGCATGACGCATTTCTACGCCCGCACGGTGTTCCAGGACGCCGCCGGAGCCAACGGTCGTGGTTTCCGAAAAATTGGTTCCCGCCGTGAAGAGGAAAGACGTTAGTGCGTTGAAACGGTAAGCGAGGTTGGCTTCCAGGATCGTACCGTCAACATCTGCGAGATCTGCGGCGTCAAAATCCTGGCTGCCGTATCCGACGCTGACCTCGCCGCGCAGAACCTGCCCCGTCTCACCGAAGGAAATACCGCCGCGGTAACGGCTACCATGGGAATCCCGGCTCAATCCGTCGGTCGTCGCGACTTGTTCGAACTTGCGCGTATTGCCGTCAACCGCGGCAAACACGGACAGCGTCGGTTTGAACTCCCATGATACACGCGCGCCCGCGGCTCGCTCCGTAAAGTCACGATCGTCAGGATTGCTTATGCCGGGCGTGTCGTACTGAGTATCGGTGAGCGTTCCGTTCAATTGAACGGTCAGGCGGTTGAACCGGTGGGTGAGTGTCGAAGCCGCCAGGTCCTGCGTGACGTAAGAAGCGGGACCGACCGACGAAGCGTCGATGGCAGACCGGCTCTCTTTTGCATGTTGCCGGGTCAGGACGGCCTGCAGGTTCGTCCGACGTGTGACATCCAGGCGACCACGTCCCTCTAAGAGATAGCCACGGTCGTTCTCGCTCGTGAACTCGTTGTAAAAACTGAAATCACCAGCTGCTCGCAGTTCCAACGCGTGGTTGGACCAATCGGACACCAGGCGCCCTGTCGGCAGAATGTCGAGAGCCCAGTCCGACTCTGCGTTGGGCGAGGCGAATACGTTGGAAAATCTTGCGCCGCTGAGCTCTACCTCCGGGAACAGCACGAAAGATCCCAGCCGGATACCGATGGGATCGTAAGGCTCGATCTCGAACAAGCGGCGAGGCCGCCGGTTGAGGATAGGGTTTGAGGGGGCGATGTCCTCAATCTGAAACAATAGCGGATCGTAGCCAGCCGGCGGGTTTTCAAATGCCGCTATAGCTTCCGGCGCACGCTGATCCACAAGGGCTGGGTCGTCAACAGCGCCAGCCTCCTCGGGCGCAGGCGCCGTTAAGATGCCATCTTGAACATCTTGGGGCTCGGGCGGGTAGTTAAGATCACCATCTTGTACGATAGGCCTGCCGGAGGGAATTGTGCCGCGTAATCCCGCACTTGGAATAATTGTGTCGCTGGGATCACCCGCAGTTTGATCTCGGGAATCGACATTCGGCGCCTGGCCGAACGCTGGCGTGGCGACAAGCACCATCGCAGCCGCACAGGCGACTAGCGCACGACCGGCTCGAGGTCGGACGACCTGTGCAAAATGACGCACTGCAGCAACGCTCCTGGATCAAGCAACGAAAAACGCAATACGCCAGCGCCAAAGCTAGGAGGTTGTGGTTAACCATCCGTTTAGCGTTGGTCACATCACCGCCCGCATTGGCGGATCAAAATGTGTCTGATACACAGACATGACCCAGAGGGATTGGGACCTAAAAGGGGCTGCAGCCGCGGGCAACCATCGGCTGCGAAAGAGGGAGCCGCCACGGGGGCGGATAGGATGGCGCAACAACGGGTCAAGCTGAGGGCTATCGAGGGCGGCGCCGGGCGCGCACCTGCGAAAAAGCCGACCAAGTCGAAATCCAAGACCTTGGCATCGGTGGAAGCCGCTACACGCACGGTGCGGCTAGAAGTCGAAGGGCTTGCCGCTCTTGATGAAGCGCTGCAGAACGGACTTGGAAAGCCGTTTAGCCAAGCGGTGAAGCTGCTCGCCGCCGCACGTGGCCGCGTGATCGTTTCCGGCATCGGCAAATCAGGGCATGTCGGCCAGAAAGTTGCCGCGACGTTTGCCTCGACTGGTACGCCATCGTTCTTCGTGCATCCGAGCGAAGCCTCCCACGGTGACCTTGGGATGATTACGCCAGATGATGTGATCCTCGCGATCTCATGGTCTGGCGAGACCGTCGAACTCAAGAATATCATTACGTATTCGCGACGCTTTTCCGTGCCGTTGATCGCGATTACATCACGGAAAACTTCGGCGCTCGGCGGGCAAAGCGATGTCTGCCTGGAGTTGCCGCGGGCTAAAGAAGCCTGCCCACACGGATTGGCTCCAACCACGTCCACGACCATGCAACTGGCGATGGGTGATTGTCTGGCGGTTGCGCTCTTGGAGGCCAAGGGCTTTACGGCCCATGACTTTAAGGTGTTTCACCCGGGTGGTTCGCTCGGTGCGTCGTTGAAATACGTCGGCGACCTGATGCACAGCGGCGAAAAGCTTCCACTGGCCCGCAGTGACGAGCCGATGGCCGCCGCTCTCGTTACGATGACAGCCAAGGCGTTCGGATGCCTTGGGATCGTGAACGGGAAGGGTAAAATGGTCGGTATCGTCACCGATGGTGATTTGCGGCGCCACATGGGGGCAAGTCTGGTCGATGCGGTTACCCGCGATGTGATGACTAAAAACCCCAAGACCGTCGAACCAGGGATGTTGGCCTCTGCCGCGCTTGAGCTTATGAACTCAAAACGCATTACGGCATTGTTCGTCGTCGAGAAGGGACGGCCGGTCGGGATCGTGCATGTCCACGACATGCTGCGCGCAGGCGTTGTCTGAGCGCAATAACGGCGGCCCGCAGGGGACCGCCGTTCGGTAATTCGTTCTATTGTGTCTCTAAACTCAGTCGCCCTGGAAGATGGGGTTATCGCATCCCTGACCGCTGTACGACAGTGGAGCTGCTTGCGCTGCACCGAATGCGCCAGCGAGAACTACGAGGGAAAGAGCAGCCAGTCCGAAGGTCTTTGCGATCATGTTCATCTCATTGTCTCCATGTGTTTACGTCACCCGTTGTGACTGAAGGGACAATGCTCCGAGCTCCGCCATTCGCATGTTTCTCAGGGAACATTCTCTGGTGGGTTCACGAGAGTGTGACGTATCCCGCCCAACTCCAACGTCATTCTCAATGAATACGGCGGTCCCAATGGAACCGCCGTACCGTCTCCGATCGATCTATGCGAAGTCCGGGATCAGTTGCCCTGGAAAACAGGACTATCGATGCCCTGGCTTCCGAAGGGTGCGTGCTTGGTATGCGCCTGAGCAGCCCCCATGACGCCCAGCGACATCGTCGTTATGGCAGCTGCTACGATCAGTGTCTTTGCGATGGCTTTCATCATCATCTCCACTTTTTAAAAGCGCCTTTTATTCTGACGCTTATCTGGATTTAGGCAGTGGAGATGATCCGCCAAGAGCGAATACGCGCGTTTCACCGGGGTGTGACGCACCGTGATTTTTACGGAGACTAATTAATTTGCGAGGGCTACTCGGCGGTGCGCTGTACGATCAAAACAGTCGCATTGACGCCGACAACCTTCACTCTGGTTCCGGCAGGTAAATCTGGGCCTTCCGCTTGCCACAAGCTATCTCCCACCTGGACCTTGCCGCGCCCATCAACGATGGGTTCGACGACAGTGAAGGTGCGTCCTACGTAACGAAGCGCGCGCGTATTAAGGCCAGGCTCATCGCTAGGGTCCAAATCGGGACTCGAATAGCGCCGGACGAAAAGTACGGCTGCCATTGACAACAATGCAAACGCAACGAGTTGAAGTTGCCATGTAAAAAGCTCGGCGGCTTCTGGAACAAAATTGGCAAATGCCAACGTGACCGCGCCGATAATCATCGCGGCGAGCCCGAACCAGATCAAATAGACCCCTGGCAGAAGGGTTTCCATGACGAACAACGCAACGCCGAGTATCACCCAATTCCAAGGACCAAGGCTGCCGAAGAAATCTGTTAATCCAGCCATCTTGGGTTACCCCCATTGCACCCGAACACAAGTCTAGATCAAACGGACGAAGGCACAATCTCCTTCGTCCGTGCGCGAGCCTGCTTAGCCTCAGGTGCGGGGCACCGAGCCGCGTGACGCAGGCGTGGACGGAGGAGACTGATCCTTCTTGAAGGCCTGTCCTGTAATCTCCGCGAGCCCGGCGATGGAGCCAATCACCGATGACGCTTCTAACGGCATCATGATCACTTTCTGGTTCGGAGAGGCCGCCAACTTCTCCAGCGCCTTCACGTAATTGTTGGCGACGAAGTAGTTGATGGCCTGGACGTTGCCATTGGCAATCGCTTCAGACACCATCTGCGTGGCCTTGGCTTCGGCCTCGGCTTGGCGCTCGCGTGCCTCGGCGTCCTTGAATGCAGCCTCACGGCGTCCTTCCGCCTCTAGCACCGCTGCTTGCTTCTCGCCTTCGGCTTCAAGGATGGCGGCTTCCCGTGCGCCTTGAGCTTCCAAAATCTGGGCCCGCTTTTCGCGTTCGGCTTTCATCTGGCGGGCCATCGAGTCGACGAGGTCACGCGGGGGATCGATATCCTTGATTTCGATGCGGGTGACTTTGATGCCCCAAGATTCAGTCGCCGCGTCCACGACGTGGAGTAGCTGCGCGTTGATGTGGTCACGGTTGGACAGGAGTTCATCGAGGTCCATCGAACCCATAACGGTACGAATGTTCGTCATCGTCAGATTGATGATCGAATGTTCGAGCATATCGACTTCATATGCGGCGTTAGCAGCGTTGATGACCTGATAGAACGTGACGCCGTTGACGCGCACCATAGCGTTATCGCGGGTGATGACATCCTGCGAAGGAATATCGAGCACCTGTTCCTTCATATTCATACGGGTACCGATACGCTCCATAACCGGAACCAGAATATGCAGTCCCGGCTGTAGCGTGCGGGTGTAACGTCCAAAACTCTCGACAGTATAATTGTACCCCTGAGGTACGATCTTCACAGTCGACCAAAGCGCCGCAATGGCCGCCAAGATCAAAAGGGCTCCAAGGAGGCCCAGTCCGTCCAACATGCTTTTTCTCCAAAACGAGGCGTCGTGAGGCGACTTTAGCTCTGCAGTCAGAGCTTTTTTACGGCACGGCGTGCAAAGTCTTGGTTAATAAAGCGTCTATAAGCTATTAAATTCCTGATAAAAATTCCCTCTCTCTGGGGGGTAGCCCCCCGGTCCCAGCGGCCGGCTCATGAATTAAGGCGCTTTTGTTTAGATCCAGCCCATCAATTCACGACGCACGACCGCTTCGATGACCTTCAGGCCTTCTTCCCTGTCGTTGAGCGCAGGAACGTAAGAGAAGCGTCGCCCACCATTCTCGCGGAAGATGTCACGATTTTCGACTTCGAGTTCTTCCAGGGTTTCGAGGCAATCAGCAGAAAATCCGGGGGCGATGAGCAGAATGTTTTTCACGCCTTCCTTTGCCAACGCCTCAACCGTTTTGTCCGTATAGGGCTGCAGCCAGGGATCGTTTCCGAAACGGGATTGAAATGTGGTCAGCCAAGTCTCGGCGGGCCAATTCATCTTCTCGCGCAACAGCCGCGATGTTTTCTGGCATTGGCAGTGATAGGGATCACCCTTCTCCAGATATTCCTGCGGCATACCATGGAATGTCGCGATGATCCTTTCGGGCTTGAAATCGAGGCCGTCGAGATGGCGCTGCATGCTGGTGGCGAGCGCCTCGATATATACAGGGTCGTCGTGATAACTGGGCGCAACCCGCACAAACGGCTGCCATCGCATTTTCATCAAGGCGCGAAAAGCTTGATCGCATGCCGTCGCGGTGGTTGCCGCCGCATACTGCGGGTATAGAGGAACAAGCAGAATGCGCTCGCAACCTTGCTCCTGCAGCCACTTTAGGCGGCTTTCGGTCGACGGGTTTGCATAGCGCATCGCCCAATCGACAATAATTCTGGGATCTCCGGACAGACGCTCGGCCAGGACAGTTGCCTGATTTCGAGTGATCGTCTTAAGCGGACCTTCGTCGCGTTCTTTGTTCCAAATAGTCTCGTAGTCTTTGCCCTTGGTGGAGGGCCGGCGCGTCAAAATAATTAGATTAAGAATTGGCCACCATTTCCAGCGTGGCACTTCGATAACGCGTGGGTCGGATAGGAATTCATGCAGATAACGGCGCATCGACCAATAGTCGGTGCCGTCTGGCGTTCCGAGATTGAGAAGCAAAACACCAATGCGACCGCAGTTTGTCTTGGGGTGACCGGCCGGCCACGTGGCGCGGTTAGGCTTCGGCGCAACGGCCTTGGTCATCTCGTTCATCAACGTACCCATTTCTCAATCAAAACAGCATTGCGGAAACGAGCTGCGTGCCCGGATCAGGCTTAGGCCTCCTATAATGAAGCCTTTGGCTCGCAAAAGCAGGACTATGATACGACTAAGCGCTTCGCCAGCGTACGGTTTGACGTTGAACTCGCGTTCTGGTCGCTTGGGGCGGCCGCCTCGCCAGTTTCTTGCTCAACTTGCGCTCGTCGGGCAGAAATTGCCCGGTAGCGCTGCACCCGTTCCGCCAACTCTTTCGCACCATCCGCGAAAAGGAGTTCACCCTTCGCGAAGGCCTTCGCACGCAATTCCTGCTGGCGAGCGCTAGCTAGCGCCGAGATCAATTCAACTCGACGCGCACCGATAGCATTTCCTTCACCCTTCTCAACAAAGGCGATCAGGACGGCAAGGTCATGATCCAGTCCCAGCAAATCTGAGAGCTCCTTGGCCAAATTCGCGCGTACGGTTAAGTAGGCCGGCCACGCTTCCGAGAGCAGAAGAGCGTGCCGCCAGTGAGCCTGAACGGTCTTTCTCCAGTCGTGCATCGCGTCATCGTTGGGCCGCTCCTTAGCGGCCGCCAGTGCGCGCTGGCCCGACTTGTAACTGCGCTTCAAACCGACCGGAAGCGGGTCCTTAATCCGGAACTGGACGCTCTTGCCCTTTAGGTCTTTCTTCGCCTCATCCAGCGCGGCGATGGCTGTGGCAACTGACTGATCCGCTACCGTGTCTGTGCCGTCCTCCATGTCTTTGGAGAGCACTTCGGCCAAAGCTTGAAGCGCCTTTTGATGTTGGACATCAGAATCTCCCGCAAGGCTCGCCACAGTTTCGCGCATAACCTGCCGATCGCGCGAAGCCGACAGCATGCGGCCGATATCGCGGAAGCGGGCGTTTTCCCGACGATATCGCTCGTCGCTCAGCGCCGGGCGCACAAGCCGAAGAAGGGCTCGCACGCGTTTCAGGCATTTGCGCGCCTCATGGACGGCAACGCCGTGATCCTGACCTTCAGCGAGTTCTCGACGGGCGCGGCTAATCTGGCTTATGGCGAGACGCCGGAAACCTGCCGCGGCGCTTTCTTTCGTCCGGAAGCAAAATGCCATTTCTGCTCTAAATCAACGTTTGCCAAGTTATAGATATGCCTGCGTTTTCGCAGGTGCATCGCAAAAAGTAATATCGCTATTAATTGGATGAAAGTACAGATCCCAGCCGCTGTGACCAGCTCAGCCATTCTCGGACACGGTCTTCCGGATCCGGATGTGTGATGAAATCGGTAATGACTGCAATACTGTCGGCGCCCTGCTTATGCGCGAGTGTCGCGCGCTCCGGCGTCAAACCACCAATGGCGACGAGTGCAACATCACCGATACGGTTGCGCCATTCCGTGATGCGATCCAATCCCTGCGGAGCCCATTTCATCACTTTGAGCTTGGTTTCGTATATCGGCCCCAGCGCCACATAATCCGGCTCTATACGCAATGCCGTTTCCAATTCGGAATGATCGTGTGTCGAAATTCCAATTCGGAGGCCGGCGGCACGAATGGAAGCGATATCCGCGACCGCCAAGTCTTCCTGACCTAGGTGAACATAATCGGCGCCCAACGCGATCGCGTCCGCCCAGTAGTCGTTGACAATCAGCTGGCACGCGTATTGGCGGGTGATTTCGATGCTCTCTGCAATCTGCCGCTTTACTTCATCGGGCGCAGTATCCTTGAGACGGAGCTGAATTGTGCGCACCCCTAGAGGTACCAGCCTGCGCAGCCAATGAACATCAGGTGCGATCGGATAGAAGGCATCCAGCCCTGCAGCGGATTCACGCGTCATCAGTTGTTACCAGCTCCGCGCGGCAAGGAACCGGAAGGCTCCAGATCAAAAAAAGCTGTTCCTGCGACGGGCGTTGAGGGGGCGGCCATGTCGCGCATCTCCATCAGCCCGGCCTCGTAAGCTTCCCGACCACATTCTATGGCACGGGCGAAGGCGCGCGCCATGCGTACCGGATCGATAGCCTTGGCGACGGCGGTATTCAGAAGGACGGCGTCGAACCCCATCTCCATGGCCTGAGCGGCATGAGATGGAGCCCCAATTCCGGCATCCACGACCAGCGGAATATCCGGGAAATAATTGCGCATAGTTCTCAAGGCGTACGGATTGGCCAGCCCTCGGCCAGTACCAATCGGGGCACCCCATGGCATCAGAACGCGGCAGCCAGAAGCGACTAGGCGATCGGCTGCGCCTAAATCTTCCGTGGTGTAGGGGAAGACTTTGAAGCCTTCGGCATTGAGGGTGGTTGCCGCTTCCACGAGTCCGAAGAGGTCCGGCTGCAACGTGTCATCGTTGGCGATGACCTCGAGCTTGATCCAATCTGTGCCAAAGAGCTCGCGCGCCATCATCGCCGTGGTCACGGCGTCTTTCGCTGTGCGACACCCAGCCGTGTTCGGGAGTACGTGAACACCCAGACGCTTAATAAGCTCCAAGAACCTTTCGCCCATGCGGCCACGTGCGGCCTCTCGGCGCAAAGAAACGGTGACGATACCGCACGCTGATGCTTCGACGGCATCAGCCATGACTTGGGGTGAGGGATAGAGCGCAGTGCCGAGCAGCATGCGCGAAGCAACCGGCTCGTCGTAAAACGTCAAGCCGGTGAGCGCCCTGTGGGTCGTCGTATTCATAACGGTCATCTGCGAGCCTTGTCCTCAACCACCCTGGCGAGCGGACAGAATTTCTATGCGGTCCCCTGGGGTCAGTCGGACTGAGCTGCGTGCCTCGCGCCGCACAAACTCACCATTCACCGCCGTAGCGACGCGTTCATCGACAAAATCAAGCTCCACAATCAAGGCCGCCAAATCAGCGGCGCCGGTTTCTACGTCGGAGCCGTTAACCGACACGTGGATGCCGGGGGTAGTGATTGCAAGCAACGTCGTCTCCTCTTGGTCGTGCTTCACGACTAGAATATTGCTCTTGTTGCGGGTCTTTGAAGGGTGGATGCACCTTGGCATACCACCGCGCGCAGGCCAAATCTGCGGTAAATTTTCTACCGAAGCAAATCTTGCGCTGGCGGGACATGAACCCGGGCTGCTATTGCGGTCAAGACGGAAGACAGTAGGGGGTCGGGGCGGTGCCCATTCGGAGCCGTCCTTTCAACATGTTCGAGCGCAAAGCTGTCTTCAGCATCCGCCTCTCTTGGTGCATTGCAGCCGCGTTCGTTGCCTGACAGGACACTAAAAATGTTTAGCGACCTCATGACTTCCCGCCGTTTCGCACCCTTGTTCTGGTGCCAGTTCCTGTCGGCGCTGAATGACAATTTCATCAAGAACGCACTGGTGATCCTGGTGCTTTTCAAGATCGGCGCGGATTCCGGGGCTTCGCTCGTGACGTTGGCCGGTGCCGTGCTGGTGGTGCCATTCTTCTTCCTCTCCGCTTTAGGCGGGGAGCTCGCCGATAAGTATGACAAGGCCAAAGTGGCGGTCGCCATCAAGCTCGCCGAATTCCCGATCGCCGTCCTGGCCGCCGTTGGCTTTGTGATGAGCGGCAGCACTGATCCGGATATTGCCCGCTGGTCGATACCGGTATTGTTCTCCGCGCTTTTCCTGTTTGGGAGCATGGCGGCGCTTTTCGGACCGATTAAATACGGCATTCTACCCGACCATCTGCAGATCAAGGAGTTGCCGGCGGCCAACGCCTTGGTGGAAGGTGCCACGTTCCTTGCCATCCTCGGCGGCACCATTGCCGGCGGCTATGCGATGACCAGCGAAGCAGGACAGGCTGTTGTTCCAGAGTGGGTGGTCGCCCTTCTGATCGTCTCGTTCGCGTTGTGCGGATGGTTGACGGCCAAATGGATCAAACCAACGGGCGGGCAGCACGATCTGCGGATTACGCCCAACCCGCTCTCATCGACTTTCCGGCTTCTATGGGAATTGCACGCGGAACGGCGCCTATGGATCGGCGGCCTGATCACGTCGTGGTTTTGGACGGCCGGGATTGTTGCATTGTCCTTGCTCCCCACCCTCGTAAAAGATGTCGTCAACGGCACCGAACATGTCGTCACCCTCGGCCTTATTGTCTTCGTCGTCGGCATCGCGATCGGCTCGTTTTTGGCAGCCCGGGCGAGCCACATGCGCCCCAATCTCGCGTTGGTGCCGATTGGCGCTCTTCTCATGGGCCTGTTCTCTCTCGATATCGCGTGGGTTGCTTCGGCGATGACACCGGCGCCTGTGCCGCTTTCGCCCAGCGACCTGCTCAAGACGTTTTCCGGCGTGCGCTTGATGTTCGATCTGGCCGCATTGGCCGCGGCCGGCGGGTTGTTCATCGTACCTGCGTTCGCGGCCGTTCAAGCGTGGGCGAAGCCCGATCACAGGGCGCGCGTCGTGGCTGCCGTCAACATTCTCAATGCGGCTTTCATGTCCTTGGCCACGCTCGCCGTGTTTGCCGCTCAAGTCTATGGTGCAACGGTCGCGATGCTGTTTGCGATTGTCGGCATCGCAGGTCTCATCGTGACGGTAGGGGTTCTGCGTGCATGGGGGCGTGAGGGTGTTCGAGACGTCGCGCGCTTCATTTTCAAAAGCCTGCTGGGCCTCGAAGTAACAGGGCTCGAAAATTTGCCACCTGATGGCGAGCGAGTCATTATCGCGCCCAATCATGTCTCCTTCCTCGACGCGCCGATCCTCTATTCCATTCTACCGGGACATGCCGGCTATGCCATCGATACACAGATGGCGCAGACGTGGTGGATCAGACCATTTCTCACGCTCGCCAAAACCTGGTCCATCGATCCGACACGACCGCTTGGTGCGCGTAGCCTGATTTCCCATGTCAAAGATGGAGAGACGCTCGTGATCTTTCCGGAGGGCCGCTTAACGGTCACCGGTGGTCTGATGAAGGTCTACGACGGCACAGCCATGATTGCGGACAAGAGCGATGCGGTCGTGGTGCCGGTACGTATAGACGGCCCCGAGCGCTCTCCATTCGGCTATATGAACCGCATGCAGACGAAGAAGGTGTGGTTGCCGAAGACACGCGTCTCGATCCTGCCTCCCGTCAAACTGGACGTACCGGAGGACCTCAGAGGGCGCGCGCGACGCCAATCGGCGGGGGCACGGCTCCAGGACATTATGGTCGAGGCCGCCGTCGCGACTGCGTCAACGGAGCAGACGCTGTTCCAAGCTCTGGCGGAAGCCCGGAGAACTCGCGACACGGGCCGCGCTGCGATCGAAGATCCGCTCGGTACGAAATTATCCTACGCCAAGCTCATCACGTCAGCGCAAGTGCTCGGTGCCAAGCTGAAACCGCTGGCTGGCATCGGCGAAAGCGTCGGTGTGCTGCTGCCGAATTCCGCTGGCGTCGCCGTGACCTTCTTTGCCCTACAGACGATAGGTCGCGTGCCGGCGATGCTCAATTTCACCGCCGGCAGCAGCAATCTGATCTCTGCCTGCAAAGCCGCTAAGATCAAAGTCATTCTCACGTCGCGTGCGTTTATCGAAAAGGCACGCCTTGGTGACGTGGTTGCTTCGCTATCGGAGCATACTCGTATCATCTATCTGGAAGATGTTCGCGCGAGCATCTCTGCGGGCGATAAACTTCGCGGCGTGATGGCGGGGTCGTCTCCGCAGGTGAAACGCAAGCCTGACTCCCCCGCCGTTATTCTGTTTACGTCGGGCAGCGAAGGCGCTCCCAAAGGGGTCGTGCTGTCTCACCGAAATATGCTGGCCAACGCGATGCAATCGCTCACGCGCGTGGCGGTGAACGGTCAGGATCGCGTGTTCAACGTGCTGCCCGTCTTCCACTCGTTCGGCCTTACGGCGGGGCTCGTGATGCCGCTCGTGGCAGGCGTGCCGGTGTTCCTCTATCCGACGCCACTGCACTACCGCATCGTGCCGGAACTCGTTTATCAGACCAACGCGACGATCCTGTTCGGCACCGACACCTTCCTCAACGGCTACGCGCGTACGGCGCATCCTTATGATTTCGCGCGCGTGCGTCTCGTGCTCGCTGGCGCAGAGCCGATCAAAGATCGCACACGCTCGCTCTACATGGACAAGTTCGGCGTTCGCATTCTGGAAGGCTATGGCGTTACCGAGACGGCACCTGTGCTGGCTATCAACACACCCCTTGCCAACAAGGCGGGAACCGTCGGCCGGCTTTCACCTCTGATGGAGGCGCGGCTGGAACCGGTGCCCGGAATCGAAGAAGGTGGGCGGCTATTCGTTCGCGGTCCCAACGTCATGCTCGGCTATCTGCACGCGAGTAATCCCGGCGTTCTCGAACCGCCGGAGAATGGCTGGCACGACACAGGCGACATCGTCACCATTGACGAGAACGGGTTCATCACCATTCGCGGCCGCGCCAAGCGCTTTGCCAAAATCGGTGGGGAAATGGTGTCCCTTGCAGCCGTCGAGGCGCTTGCAACGGAGCTATGGCCCAGCGCCACGTCGGTGGTGGTCGCGCTTCCCGATCAACGCAAAGGCGAACGGCTTATTCTGATGACGAACGAAGCCAAGGCCACACGCGCTGAATTCCTGGCGCACGCTCGCGCCTCCGGGGCCAACGAGCTCTCGGTCCCTGCAGAAGTGTTAGTCGTTTCAGCGGTTCCGCTTCTTGGCAGCGGCAAACCCGACTATCCGGCAGCGCTGGTGCTTGCGAAGGAGCGGCTCGGTCTGGCTGATATTAACGCGGCCTGAGGGTGAACAACTCTCAAGCGTTGTAATGTCAGATGCACTTGAGGCTGCGCTCTTTGCGCCGCCTCATCGGCCGTCGCTCTCTGCAAAGCCTGCAATATTCCTTCGGCGGACATCCTCTGAGAGTTCAGACACCTTCCGCCGCATACTTTTGTTGTCGAGGTCCTGCTTGGCGAGCTGGGTGAAGTTAGAAATATGATGATGGAGCAAGCTATAGGTGTTGGCGAACGCAGCCAGCTTATTTCCATCACTGCCTTCCGTGCGCGAGGGATCCGGCATACCCCAATGTTCCGTTATAGGATTGCCCGGCCAGACGGGGCATGTTTCAGCGGCGGCCTCGTCGCAAAGCGTAAAGACAAAATCAAACTCCGGGGCGCCCGGTTCTGTAAACTCATCCCAAGATTTAGAGCGTAGCCCGTCCGTCTTGAGACCGTAATTTTTGAGAATCTTGATGGCAAAGGGATTGATCTGGCCTGCCGGGGCGCTTCCTGCGCTGTAGGCGTTAAATGCACCCTGACCGAGCGAGTTCATCAAACACTCACCGATAACAGAGCGTGCTGAATTGTGCGTGCACAAGAAGAGCACGTTGTAGGGCCTCTCATCAATCATGACGCTCTTCTCCTTCACAAACGCATTCTAAATTTCGATCGGGTTGCCAGCCTTCGCCGCATAGTTCCGGGTGTCCGCCACAGCAGTCCTCTGTGAGATACGTCAGCAGGGCACGTACCCCTTCGACCTGAACCGCGTAGCGGATGTAACGCCCATCGCGCCAGGAGCGCAGCAAGCCCGCGCGGTCGAGTTCCTTTAAGTGAAATGACATTGCCGTCGGACCGACCCCGATGGCCTTGGCGATGTCGCCAGCTGCCATCCCTGACGGACCGCGCGCCACCAGCAGGCGGAACAGCGTGAGTCGGCTTTCATGAGCCAGAGCTGACAGCGCTCGTACTACGTCCTGTGTCTCCATAATTTCATTGTTACAATAATCCTTGAATTGTTCAATTGTTATTTTGAGAGACCTGGGACGTTCAGCAGTTCGGGAGGCTGGAGAGCGTTCGAGGACGTCTGGTCAGCGATGGCGTTCGCGATGGTTATTGCGAACGCCTAGGCTGCCGCGCTGAAGGCCGCGCACTCTGGCTCGATCGCGTTTGCTGAGCATGCGACACTGCGTTGACACGCTTCCGGACACCGTGTCTGCGATTGCAATTGTGCGCGACCAGAATTTCAGGTGTTCAAACGATTTTACGCACGGATTTGAAATCGCGGGGCCAAGGGACGCGCTCGCCATCACGATATTCGCTCGTTTCGCGTGCTCCACCTTGGGCACAGCACAATTCAGAGGGACCCACCGATGCACCTTTTCAATCCCGAGAACCGCACCCGGTCTGCCGAGCATATCCGCATCTACATTCTCTTCGAGATCTGGTACACGTTCGTCGATTTTACGGCTGCGCTTTGCTTCCTCATCGGGAGCGTTCTTTTCTTTTGGGACAGCACCATGTTTGTAGGAACGTGGTTGTTTGTTGTGGGTTCTGCCTTCTTTGCTTTGAAGCCAACGCTGCGATTGCTGCGCGAGTTGAAATATCTGAGCATGGGGGAGATCCCTCCAGCTCCCGAAAGCATCCCCTGACGCTTTACACTCACGCTCAGGTTTGACCGACACACAGCTGCCTTTGATCTCGCGGCGATATCGGGCCATAAGCTTCGCAACGCACATGCCCGCCCCAATCCTGCCAACCGGCGGCGCGTGCCCTGCAGAACAGACAGCGGAGGTAAGTAACGATGGATCACTGGACCATCTATCTTTCGGGCGAAATCCACACCGACTGGCGCGCGCAGATCGAGTCCCAGGCGCTTGCTGCCGGTTTGCCAGTTTCGTTCACGGCACCGGTTACAAACCACGAATATTCCGACGATTGCGGCGTCGCCATCCTTGGATCAGAACCGAACAAGTTCTGGCACGATCACAAAGGTGCGCAGATGAACGCAATTCGCACGCGTACGCTTATTGAGAACGCCGACCTCGTGATTGTGCGCTTCGGCGACAAGTACAAGCAGTGGAATGCGGCCTTTGATGCCGGCTATGCCAGCGCGCTCGGAACGCCGATGATCATCATGCACGAGCCGGAAAATGCGCATGCGTTGAAAGAGGTCGACGCGGCGGCTTTGGCAGTTGCACGGACTGTCGATGAGATCGTTGCCATCTTGCGGTACGTCATCGCCGGCGAACTGAAGCTCACGAAGGCCGCCGCAGAGTAAGGCGTGGCGAAAGAGACCGGCGTGCGCGTTTCTCAATTGCGAGCCGCGCACGCAGGTCAAGTCTGCTGCTGCAGAAGGGGCGAGAAGCCCCTTCCGATGAGCAACGAAAATGGCTCGACGACCTAGCGTTCCGCGAACGCCTTTTCGATTACCTACTCACCCGGCTCTCCGCTCGACGCTTCAAAATAATGATCCTGCTCATCGGTTCCTTATCTGCGATCATGCGCGCGTTCCGTCGGCTTACCGGGTGACGTGATGCTCGGGAGTTTCTCCGCCATCTTGGCGTTGAGGACATCTTTCAGCCGGACGTCATTCAACAGATTGTTATGGGAAAGTTTTCCTGACGACGGCGCACGTATTCTGCGAGCGGCGGGGGATCCAACCACAGCCGAGATGTTTGACCGCATTACAAACAAGGCTATTAGGGTTGGCGTCTTCGTTTCCCTCACCTTCCTCATAGATGGCGAAATGTACTTCGGCCAAGACCGGCTTGATTTCGTCGCTGAGCGCCTAGGAGTTTCATGATGAGCTTGCCGATTGTCATCGTCGGCGCAGGTCAAGCTGCGGCCCGCGCCATCGAAACATTGCATGGCCTCTCATGCGGGCGGCGCATCGTGCTTGTCGGTTCTGAACCCCACCTACCCTATCAACGTCCACCGCTCTCCAAAAAATTTCTGACGGGGGACGCAACCGAGGAGCAGCTTTGGCTCCAAGGGGAAGCATTCCTTGAAAAGGCGGACGTGGACTTCCGGCGCGGTGAAACGGCGCTCGAGCTCGACGTTACGGCGCGGAATGTGACGTTGTCCGGTGGCGAGACACTTGCATATCATCAGCTCCTCATCGCCACAGGGTCGCAGCCACGGCGGCTCAACCTCGCTGGCGAAGAGCTTGCGGGCGTGCACACCCTCTATTCGATTGCGGATGTGCAACGCCTTGGCGCCGGCCTCGAGGACGCGCAGCGTGTCGTCATTATCGGCGGAGGGTATATTGGCCTCGAAGTCGCCGCGTCACTGATCAAGCTCGGCAAGGATGTCACCGTGCTCGAACAGCAGGACCGCCTCCTGTCGCGTGTCGTCAGCCCAGTGCTATCTGATTTCTTCAAACAGCTACACGAAGGGCATGGTGTTACGCTACGGTTTAATGCCCGCGCGCAACGTATCGAGGGCGACACGGACGCCACGGGCGTGATGCTGGATGATGGCAGTGTAATCAGCGCCGACCTCGTTCTCGTCGCGGCTGGCGCGGTGGCCAATGATCAGATTGCGCGCGAGGCCGGACTTGCCTGTGACAATGGAATCTTTGTCGACGAGGCCTGCCGCGTTGCGCCGCATGTTTTTGCCGCTGGCGACTGCGCGCGCTTCCCGTCCCGGCGCTACGGCCGCCACTTGAGACTTGAAAGTGTGCAGAATGCCAACGATCAGGCACGTGCGGCAGCAACGGCCATGTGCGGAGACGAGGTCAGGTATGATCCGGTTCCGTGGTTCTGGTCCGATCAGTACGACGTGAAGCTACAGATTGCTGGCCTTTCAGATGGTCACGACCGGGTTTCAGTTGAAGGCGATCCGAAGGCGAACTCCTTTGCGGTATCCTATTGGCGCGGTCCGCAGCTTCTCGCCGTTGACGCGATCAACACGCCGCGCGCCTTCATGCAGGCCCGCCGAACCTTGCAACAGCCCCCGTCTCAATCAACGCCTTCGATGGCGGCCTCCGGTTAAACGGTCTGTCGGGGCTCAAGCACGCTCTCATTTGAAAACCTAACGCGGCTCATCTGCTGACGCGCGTGGCCGGGACAAACGTCAGGGATGTCGAGTGCTCCGGCTTTAACCGCGCCAGAGCTTTTGCTTCCCATCCCTCCATGGACCGCACGAACCCCATATAGGCCTCCGGACCAAGGTCGATATCGGTCGCGAGCCGGTGAAGACGGCCCGCCATCCGGGCCTCATAGATTAGCTGCGCCATGCCGCGCCCCTAGCTTTCCTTGCATGAGAACGCATTATGGGCGGCCGAATGATCCGTAGCCAGATCTATTTTGGCGCAGGCTAAGCAAGAACATGGACGAGAAAGGGGCCGCCCTACGAGAACGGCCCTGCTGGTAATCTGGAAGCGTCTCGGCTCTGGACGCTTCGCCGTAACGCGTCAGATCCGGAAGACCGCGCCCGAAACGGAGCGGGCACGCTCGCGGACCTTTCCGCCATCGTTGCCGGACTTCACGATCCACTTACCATTCGCGGCACGACCCGTAATGATTCCGACGTGGTGACGCCACACGACGACTGCTCCGACTTGCGGCGACGTCGGACGGCCATACTTGCGCCAGTTCCAAGCAACGTTGAATTCAGGGCCGCCACCCAACTGTGTGCGCATCCACCAGCCGCACCACCTCGACGGACGTGGGCCTACGCCACGGCTCGCCATCGGTGCGGCACTGACCTTGGTCGTAGAATATGTCCGCGCTTTTTTCTGAGGTTTGGAATTTACATTGCCGAAGTTTGCACCCAGCGAACTCCGACCAGAAGATCTCGCGTAAGATGGGCCATCGACTTTATCGAACATGCCCCCCGTAGACATTTGCGCAGAAGCCGGACCAATACCGGCGCCTACTAGAAGTCCCGCTACCGCGGCAAAGATCTTCATGTTCATCATTACGCTCCTACTACCTGTTGTTTTTTTTCGGGAGCGCACCGGCACCAACATTGAGGCGAAAAAGTGAGGGTACGTCGTGAGCGCGTCAAAACGCCTCGCCGTAGAGTAAATGTAGAGCCCTGACCGTCTGTGACCTGGAAAATCAATAATTTGTCCCGTTTCATGGGACCGATGCAGCGTCGGGTTGTAGGTAAACGTGCTTCATAACACTGATTTGAAGATAACTTCATTCGACGCGGGCACGTATTCGGGCGATTCTGAGTCAGATTCGAAGTGCCGCAGGGCGGGGGCATGCATCAGATGCGGCTCGGAAATACCGAGACTACTTGGTCGCGACTTGGGTTGCAGACGGGACTAGCGCTCGTACTGCTGCTGAGCTGTGTCACCTTGATCCTAGCTCAGACGCCAGCATCATACGCTTCGGACACCACAACCTATAATTGCCATTCACGCACGCTCGAATTGCGTAGTGGCAATACGGAGCATGGCTCAGTCTGTTGTCGTCGTTTGGGGTTGTGCCCATCACATACATTCTCGGGACTGAACACCGGCTCCCCGCTCAGCATTCCTGCGCCCCGCAACGATCAAGCTTGGAATTTTCTGGTTGGCGCACCGCTGCGCGGGCTCACCTTGGCACCAGAGCCTCCCCCTCCGAGACGCCACGTCTAGCTCACTCTATCGCCCAATCTGATTTTCAACTTGGCGGGTCACCACGCCCGCGAGAGGGGATTTGTGCCCTTCGCTCGGAGGTCTTTCACATGTTGTATCATCCTGAGCGTATTAGCGTGCCGCTCATCACACCCGCTTTCCGTTCCCGTATCAGTCGTCGGATGGTGTGCTCAGCCGCGGCTCTCGCAGCTCTAACGTCATCGTTCCTTGCACCTCAGGTTCACGCGCAAGGTTTTTTCGATAGCATGGCTCAGTCGCGGATCAGCAAACAGACTGTCCGGCTAAATACGGAGTACCCGGCAGGCACAATCATTGTCAGCTTTGGTGATCGTCGGCTTTACCGGATTGAGGAAGGGGGGCAGGCAACCTCATACCCAATTACCGCCCCTGCCAAATACGCGAATTGGGAGGGAACGCTTCCCGTCACCATGAAGCGGGTCAACCCATCGTGGCGGCCAACGCCGTCCATGATCCGCAAGAATCCGAAACTACCGAGTTACGTGCCAGGTGGTCATCCGCAGAACCCGTTGGGCGTTCGTGCCCTTTATCTTGGCGACACGCTCTATCGCATTCACGGCACGGACGCTCCGTGGACAATTGGGGAAGCCGTCTCTGCGGGTTGTATCCGAATGTATAATGAGGACGTTAAGGACCTCTACAGCCGAACAAAAATCGGCGCAAAAGTCATCGTGACGCGAAAAAAATTCCAACCTGAGCGCGTTGCGGCACGGTGACACGCAAAATTTTTTCTTGTTGGCGGATCGGGAATACCGTCCCTGATCCGCCGAACTTGACGATCTGCGTATTGTCCCGCGACGGCAAAGCATGAAATTCGTTTTTACGATTCAATCTATTCGCGCTGAAATTGCGTCGATTGAGCGCCTCGAGGGGCCCGTTGACTGTTCTGTTAAAGGGGCGCACATGATGCTTATTCAAAAACGGCCACGGTGGCGGCGGCTCGAAACACGCTAACTGATTTTGCGTATTGAGAGCTTCTGCCATCCAGAGAAACACTGGAAACAGGGCCAGCCTTCGCGTCAAAGAGGGCGCCTTTCCAATACCTACGCAATTCTTTAGGGGATCTGGTCGATAACCGTTCTGGTCCCTTGAACACCAGACCTGTGATCGGAGATGCGATCGTGAGCGCTTTTTACGAAGAAACCGTTCTGTCGGTCCGCCACTGGACTGACACGCTGTTCAGCTTCACCACGACACGTAGTCCCTCGTTCCGCTTCGAGAACGGACAGTTCACGATGATGGGACTTGAGACAGAAGGTGGTCGGCCGTTGATGCGCGCATATTCGCTCGTCAGCCCAAACTACGAAGAGACCCTGGAATTCTTTTCGATCAAAGTTCCTGACGGGCCGTTGACTTCGCGCCTTCAACACATCCGCGAAGGCGACCGCATTCTGGTGTCGAAAAAGCCCGTTGGCACACTTATTATCGATAACCTTAAACCAGGGCGAAATCTGTTCTTGTTCAGCACGGGAACCGGACTTGCTCCATTCATGAGCATCATCCGTGATCCTGCGACGTATGAACGTTTCGAGAAGGTTGTTCTCGTGCATGGCTGCCGGCAGGTGGCCGAGCTAGCTTACAGCGAACGGATCGGCAGAGAACTTCCCGAGGACGAGTTCATCGGCGAACTCGTGCAGGGGCAGCTTATCTATTATCCTACGGTGACCCGCGAGCCCTTCGAAAATCGTGGCCGGATCACCGATCTTGTGACCAGCGGAAAGCTGTTCTCAGATCTCACGTTGCCACCGATTGACCCCGAACTTGATCGCGCCATGTTGTGCGGCAGCCCCGAGATGCTTCGGGAAATGACGCAAATTCTGGAAGATATGTCCCTCACCGAGGGGAACAGCGGAACGCCCGGCGAATATGTGATCGAAAAGGCGTTCGTCGAAAAGTGACGATCGAACAAACGCGCACCTGAGAGCCGCATATCATAGGCTTGTCGAAGCGGTTTCGCCCGGAGCGGAACCGCTTTTTTACTGAAGCGCTATTGGCGGGCGCACCTCAGATGACTTCACCTCTGGTGAGCTCATCCTCGGCATCATCAATCGAAAATCCGAGGTTTTCGAACCCATTGGTGAGGTAGTCCGCGAGCAGAGGAAGCCCCAGCAGATAATCCGCCGTCGGGTTCGTACGCTCTTCGCGTGCAGTCCTTAGCGCCTCGCCAAATTCTTCCGGTTCAAACGTCCCGCGCCCGACCCATGCTATGGCAACGAGCTCGGCTTGCTCATCATCGTTCAGTTCGGCGATGAAGGTCGCAAGTTCGGTGCGCACCGGATCATTCGCGAGGTTTTCCAGTATTGCATCGCTGACGTCATTTTCGTCGCTCGCATCCGGAGCGTTCCAGGAATCAACTTTTGCGTCGAACTCGCGGGCCTTGATAATGACATAAGCGACTTTTTCGGGTGTGATATTGAGATCCACCTGATTGCTGTCCATGTGTCGTCTCCTAACGCAGCAATGCGAGAGCTTTCTACGCTCTGCCTCAAGAAGCGGCTGCGGGCTTTGATCGACCTCAAAGCGCTACCCGCCTCCCAAACCTCAATGAGGCGAACTCAGCCAAACAACGCACCACGACGTAATTGGTTGAGTTTCATCTTGTCTGGTGGTTTCACATCTCTGTTTGGAACGTCTGTCACGCTTGACCGTTAACGCGGATTTGCAACAGTGGACCGCAAGATTGCGGACCGACATCGAGCGTTGTCACTGGAGGGTAGCTCAAGAATGGCTTCAACGGTCCCGGAAGCGAATGGCGCCCAAGCGGACGTAATCACGTTTCTAGAAAACCCGGCGAACTATGCGCCTGCGCCGGAAGGCGTCGACCGCATCGATACACATGGGGCCATCGTTTTCCTTGCCGGCGACTATGCCTACAAGATGAAACGCGCCGTACGCCTTCCCTATCTCGACTTTTCGACGCTTGACCAACGGCTGAGGGCCTGCAATCGCGAGTTCGAGCTCAACACAAGAATTGCTCCTGAACTTTATCTTCGCGTCTGCCCGATCCTTAGGCAGCCCGATGGGATGCTGTCCTGGCAGGGTGCAGGAGAGATCGTTGAATACGTCCTGATCATGAGACGTTTCGAGCAAAGCCAGCTCTTGGATGAAATGGCTATCGCGGGGAAGCTCGATGAAAAGCTTATGGTCCCGCTCGCCCATCACATCGTCGACACGCACGGAAGTGCCACCGTCCATAAAGACGTTGATCCAGCGAAGAGCTTTGAAACCATCCTGGAGCACGTGACCGCTGCACTTACCCGCGACATCAGCCCGATCCCTGTTGACGACGTGGCAGCTTACAGGGCTGCAGCTTCAGCGGCGCTCCGCGAGACCACGCCGTTGATGCGAGAACGGGCGCGCCAAGGCTTCGTGCGGCGGTGTCATGGGGACATGCACTTGCGCAATATAGTGCTTCTCGAAAGCGGGCCGACGCTGTTCGATGCACTCGAATTTGACGAGACCCTGGCAACGATCGACGTGCTCTACGGCCTCGCCTTTCTGCTCATGGACCTTTACCGGCGAGGTATGCGCCGTCACGCATGCCAGCTCTTCAATCAATATCTGCAGGATCAATCCGGCATTCGCCACCTGGAGGGCCTAGCTCTTCTGCCGTTCTTCTTATCCTGCCGGGCGGCGATACGCGCGATGGTGGGTTTGGATAGAAAAGCCAATGTCTCCCAAGACCGGACAGCTGCGATCGATGACGATGTAAGGCAGTATTTTGCATTTTCCCGACAGTTTTTGAAGCCGCCCCGGGCTCGTCTGATCGTGGTCGGTGGATTATCTGGAACGGGCAAAACCACGGTAGCGCGCATGCTCGCGCCCGACATCGAACCTGTTCCCGGCGCGCTGCATCTGCGCAGCGACGTGGAACGCAAGCTCATGTACGAATGGGATCCGGAGGAGCCTCTGCCTGAGTCTGCGTATGCGGAAAAGGTAACGGCGCACGTTTATCAACGGCTTGGAGATAAGGCCGAGTGCGCTCTAAGAGCTGGCCACTCAGTTATCGTCGATGCGGTTTTCGCGACGGAGAGCGAACGCAGGGATATTGAAGCGCGCGCCCGGAAAGCCGACGCCGAATTCTTAGGCCTATGGCTAACTGCGCCGGCTGATGTTCTGTATGCCCGCGTTTCCGCGCGCGAAGGGGACGCCTCAGACGCTGACGTTCAAGTCGTCCACCAACAGCTTTCTTACGATATAGGAGTGGTCGACTGGCAGCATATAGACGTTGACGCCGGCCCAGACGAGGTCCGTTTGCGTGCTGCCAAAATCATAGGATTGCCGCAGCACAATTAGCGCTTATTAGTTTCCGACTTCGAGTTCAAATCGGTTCGGTGGAACAATGATATCGTGAAAAGAGATTGGAGCATCACGGAATGTGAAGCTCCTGGCCTTTATTCTAATGGCCACTTCACCTGGTTTGCAGCCCAACGTTTCTGCCTGTTTCGGATCCAGTTCGCAGCGTGAAATCAGATGCGTGGAACGAAATGTCGGGGCATTGAACCGCTCATGCAAGAAAATCCGAAGATTTTTTCCAGCGAGAATCGCCGGAGGTGTATCGAGGATCGGACGAAAACGCTGGCCATCGACATAAAGGTCCGACCACAACCGAAATTCATCCGCTACCGACACCACGCGCGAAATCTTCACATAACTCGGGGATTCCCCCAAAAATTTTGACCAGTCACCTTTCTCTTTCACTTCCTCGACGAAAAGTTCCCTGGTTTCCCAGGGCATTAGCCCAGATCCATCCGGGTTACGAAAACGGAAGTACCATACTGTTGAACCTTGTTCGCGCGTTTGGGAAACGAATGTCCCAGAACGCCGAGACCGCTCTACCAGGCTCGCATTCTGCAGAGCCCGCATTGCAGCCTGCACTGTGCCAACACTGATATTGAGCTCGTGACTCAGTTCTTTTTCCGTGGGGAGCCGGTCTCCGGAACGCCAGTACCCCCGCTCAATCAATTCTGAAATAGCATTCACCAAAGCCTGAATTTTGGAGATGCCGGCTTCCGCAGAAAAATTTGACAGGGTGCGTATGAGCACGTCAAACCGTGCGGTGTCACGCTGATCAGACCGCGTAAAAGGCACTGTAACCTCATGGTTTTGCGCAAGATTATTTTCAGTATCAGCCATAGCAATAACCCGTCTTTCGTGATGGAAACTATACTGCAATCTAAAGACGCATACCAAAAAGACGTATGATTTAGATCAAGACGGTTGATCTTTAATACCCTTGTCGGCGATCCGCGCAAATATGCGTGTGTCGGATACGGACGGATAAGACCCGCACATGTAATTGGCAGCCCACTGGGCGGAGATGCACAGTTTGGCAGATTTTTTGCCCAGCGCTTAAATAATTTTCTGTGCGTCGGCGAGGCGTTGTCACACTTCAGTGACACCTCACTGGCATCTACTAGCTCCGCCGTGATAGTGGCTCGCATTCTGGGTAATTGGCAAAGTTCCGGGCCAGCGGAATTTATGGCAGAGTTCTCCTTGTGCGCACTGCCATCGTTCGAGGGATCATATGTTCATCAGTGTGCTTGAAATTTTTAAAATCGGCATCGGACCGTCGAGTTCACACACGATGGGGCCGATGGTGGCTGCCAATCGGTTCCTTGATGAATTGCGGACAGGCAAGGGCACAAGCGTTGCCCGCCTTGGCGTGACGCTCTACGGATCGCTTGCGTTTACCGGGAAAGGACATGCGACTGACCGGGCTGTCATCTTGGGGCTGGCCGGTCTTTTGCCAGAGGTGCTTGATTACGACCACGCGGAGGCGACGCTCGCAGCAATCTCCGGCACAAAACAAATTAGTGCGCCTGGGCTGCCTACGTACAGTTTCGATCCGGCCGTGGATATCGTTTTTGATTATGGTCCGGCCCTGCCGGGCCACGCCAATGGCCTGTGGCTTCATGCCTACGATCAGGACGGCCAGGAGATTCACGCGACGATCTATTATTCGATCGGCGGCGGTTTCGTGCTCACTGCGGACGAACTTGAAGCCGGGGTGACCTTATGCACAGAGCCCGCAATTCCGAAGCCTTTCCCATTCAAGAGCGCGCAGGAGATGCTTCGATTAGGCAAGGAGTCGGGCAAGAGCATTCTTGAGATGAAGCGCGCCAATGAGCTTTGCCTGAACGGGGAAGAAGAGCTAACGCACCGGCTCGATAAAATCTGGTCGGTTATGAACGATTGCATCGAGCGTGGGCTCGCGACTGAAGGGACGTTACCGGGCGGGCTGGCCGTCAAACGCCGCGCCAGCGCCATCTATAAAAAATTAAGTCAACATCGCTCCAATGCTCTCTATGCACATGAGATCAATGATTGGATTTCCACCTTTGCCATGGCAGTGAACGAAGAGAACGCTGCAGGCGGACAGGTCGTGACAGCCCCAACGAACGGTGCGGCCGGCGTTATTCCGGCAGTGATCCGGTATTACCTTGAGTTTTGCCCCGGGGCGCAGCAGAGCGACGTGCGAGATTTTCTGCTGGTCGCCGCTGCTATCGGAGGCCTAATCAAACACAACGCTTCGATATCTGGAGCTGAAGTCGGGTGCCAGGGCGAGGTGGGCTCCGCTTCCGCGATGGCGGCGGCAGGCTTGTGCGCCGTTCTTGGAGGCACAAACGAGCAGATTGAGAACGCGGCAGAGATCGCACTTGAACATCATCTCGGCATGACTTGCGACCCCGTGAAAGGATTGGTGCAGGTTCCGTGCATCGAACGCAACGGGTTCGGCGCTGTTAAAGCTGTGACGGCTGCGTCTCTTGCACTCAAGGGAGATGGGTCACATGTGGTCGAATTGGACAAGTGCGTTGAGACAATGCGACAGACGGGCTTCGACATGAGCCTCAAGTATAAGGAAACATCTACGGGCGGGTTGGCTGTGAACGTCGTAGCCTGCTGAAGCATCGCGACTTTGCCGTTGCGAGGGAACCTGTAACGATCATTTAGCGGCGCGGAGCCTTCGTTTGCTCGAAATTTTGGTGGCCATTGCGCCGATTTTTCTCCTTATCGTGCTTGGCCATATTCTGCGCAGGGGCGACATCCCCAGCCTTGAGTTCTGGAGTCTGAACGACCGATTGGTCTATTGGGTGCTCCTTCCATCTCTATTGTTTCAGAAGACCTCTACCAACGAATTTTCGCCAGATCTTATCGGCTCGTATGCCGTTGTGATCCTTGGATCGTTTGCGGTCGTGTTTGTTTGCGCGCTGCTGGTTTTGCGCGTGATGACGATTTCCCCGGCGGCGGGGACTTCGTTTCTGCAAGGCGCTGTTCGCCACAACATGTTCATCGCCTTGGCGGTCGCTGGATCGCTCTACGGTCCGACAGGGCTTGCGCTGGCGACGCTCATTCCGGCCCTTCTCATTCCGGTCACGAATATAGCGATCGTGACGGCCATGGTCGCCATGCTGCACGACGGTGAGGAAAAGGGCTTAACGCGGCATATCCTGCGGGACCTCGTACGGAACCCGTTGATCATCGCGATCGGATTAGGTGTCCTGACGAATATGCTGACCGACGGGCCTGTCCCGGTGTTGAATGAGGCCGCAACCCTTCTGGGGAATGCGTCGCTGCCCGTGATGCTACTTTGCGTAGGCGCCAATATTCGTGTGCGCGGCTTGGAGACGGCCGTCGTCCCGATGTTGATATCCTGCGTTATAAAACTCGTCATATTCCCCGCTGCGATCCTGGTGCTCGCTATTCTCATGGGCCTTTCCGAGATGGAGACCGTCGTCGCGCTTCTTTTCGGCGTGGTGCCCACATCTGCTTCGTCTTACACATTCGCGAAGCAGATGGGTGGAGACGCGCCACTCATGGCGGCGATCGTGACACTGCAGACCGTCTTTGCTTTCCTCACTATGCCTCTAACCCTCACGCTGGCCCGGCAATTTATGTAGTCCGCAAAGTGCCACAAGGTCTTGCCTGAGTGCTCACAAAGGCTATTGAGATAGCGCATAAGCGTACATCAGCAGACTGGCCGCCACGCCGTCAGCCGAAATCCATGACATGCGGGCAGATATCGTTTGTCTTGTCCGCCAACGAGACAACGTCATGCAAAAGGAAAAAGAGCACGTCGCCCTGATATCGGTGCTGGCAAGCGGCGGTTTGGCGATCGTCAAGTTTGTGATCGGCTTCATGACGGGCAGTATCGGTCTGATCTCGGAGGGCGTTCATTCTTCCTCGGATTTTGTCGCGACCCTGATCACTTGGTGGGCCGTCCGCGTCAGCCACAAACCCGCCGATGACGACCATCACTTCGGCCACGGCAAAATGGAAAGCATGGCGGCGCTATTCCAGGTCGTTTTGCTTTTTGGCGCTGCCGGATGGATCGCTTATGAAGCGATCAAGCGGCTTCTCGGTGAATCCCACGTCATTGAAGGCGCTTGGATGGCTATCGCCGTTCTGGTCGGCTCCATCATTGTCGACTTCTGGCGCGTACGGGCTCTCCGTAAGGTCGCTAAAGCCACGGGTAGTCCGGCACTCGAAGCGGACGCGCTGCATTTCCTTTCGGATATGCTGTCTTCCGGCGTCGTGCTAATCGGCATGATTTTCGTCGCGTTCGGGCAAATGTCGGCTGATGCTGTTGCAGCTCTCATTGTGGCCTGTTTCATTATTTTTGCGGCGTTTAAGCTGGGGCGTCAGACTTTTGACACGCTGGTTGACACGGCGCCTGAAGGGGCTAGCCGCGCCATTGCCGCGCACGTTGAAAGGATCCCTGAAGTTCTGGCTGTTGAGCGAACCCGTGTACGTAGCGCAGGCGCGACGCTCTTTGTTGAACTCGCTGTCGCCGTCAGCCGGTCACTTCCCCTTGACCATGTCTCGGCGCTAAACGCTCAGATCGTCGAAACGGTCCAGAATGAATTTCCCAACGCCGAGGTGATCGTCGTTGCAGAGCCGCGCGCGGTCGACGATGAAGCCATTGAAACGCACCTGCGCGTGATTGCCGCGAATCTCGGCGCCGCCATCCATCGCCTGACGATCCAACGGGTGGCCGGACGGCTTTCGATCAGCGTCGACATCGAGGTTCAAGCCGATCTCAGCGTCGACCAAGCTCACGATGCCGCCAGCGAACTCGAAGCCGCCATCCGCAAAGAACTCGGCGATGACATCGAAATCGATACGCACATCGAGCCCATGGCAGCGAACTGGCTGTCCGGCAAAGAAATCCCGGACGAGCGCTATCGCACGCTGAAAGACTCGCTCATTGCTTCAGCCGATGAAGGCGGCGTCGTGCGGGACGTGCACAACGTGCGTATTCGCTCGACCGAGCTTGGCCTTATCATGAACTTCCACTGCCGGTTGCCGCCGGACATGCTGGTGAGCGATGCCCATACGGCTGTCGATGAAGTGGAGCGGCGTGTACGTTCGCTCCATCCCGATGTTGTACGGGTTGTCGGGCATGCCGAACCGCAGCGTGCGATTTAGGCATGCCCGTTGCCCGGAGACGGCAGGCAGCGGCCGGCTTATTTCTTCTTCATCGAGGCGATGTAGTCGGAAATTCGGGTTTTGAGCCCCGGCTCCATGACCGAGCGGGCTAATTCGGCGAGATCAGAATCCCGGCGATCGTCGTTCGTCAGTTGCAGGACGCGTTCCAGTCGCGACGCACTCAGAATGGATGCGGCTTCCGTTGCTTCTGTCACCAGTTGCGGCCAGTTATCCTGTTCCGCAATTCCCGTTAGGAAGCCGATGCGCAGAGCTTCGTTAGCTTCCAAGATCTTGGACTTCGACAGCACATCACGGGCATTGTCCCGGCCGATGACTTCGGCCAATCGCCGCGTGCCCAACACGACACCAAAACGCAAGCCCGGCATGCGGAAGCGCGCGCCTGGCGCAGCGATACGATGCGTGCACGAGGCGACCAAATCGGCGGCTGCGCCGAAGCAGGGTCCGTGCACAAGAGCCATCGTCACGAACGGAGCATAGTGCACTGCCTGGAGAAGTGCCTCAACACGCAAGAAGCGCAGAGCGAGATCGCCCTCTGTCTGTTCTTCCAGGCCAGTAAAGTCGAAACCTCCCGAAAAGCCCTTACCCGCGCCACGGAACACGACGAGACGCGTTCCGTCGCCCCGGCAGACTTCAAGCGCAGAGAGAAGTTCTTCGACAATACCGCTATCGAGCGAGTTGAGCTTGGCTGGCCGTGACAACGTCAGCGTTGTCGTTGTTCCGTCCTTGCTAACCTCGACGCTGTTCGCGTCGAGCCGTTCATCTATGGTCATAGACAGGTCTTAGCTTTCCTGTTGCGTTTCGGAGTTTCCGAGCTTCAACGACCGGTTCCACCCTGCGCCACGACGCGTGCAGGCGAGCTGAGCCACTCCTCGAATACCTCTTCGGTGTGAGCACCGAGTTGTGGAGGCTCACGGGAGATCTCAAACTCGTATCCCGTCATCTTCACCGGATAAGCCGTTGTGCACGTCTGAACGCCATTCGGCAACCGCAACTCATGTATCAGTCCCATTTCACGGACATGCGGATCAGCCAGGATCTCCCGATAGGTGTTGATGGGCGCCGACGGGACCCCGCGGCGATCCATCTCCTCGAGCCACTCGCTCGCAGACTTTTGGGAAAACGGAGTATTTAGGATTTCCGCCAACGCCTCCTGATTTTGGGCGCGGTCAAGCTGAGTTTTGAAGCGTGGATCTTCGGTCAGCTCGGGCAAACCGACAGCTTCGGCAACCTGCTTCCAAAGCTCATTGTTACCGGCGGCGATCACGAAATAATCGTCGCTGGCGCGATAGGCTTGGTAAGGCGCGTTGCGCGGATGCGCGGAGCCCAGGCGCCGCCCGTCACGACCGGTGCCGAAAAACTCACTGGTCTGGAGCGCTGCAACGCCGACGAGCGAGCCCAGCATCGAGCAATCAATGTAGGCCCCTTCACCCGTTTCGCGGGCACGCATCAAGGCCGCGAGGATCGTGTAAGCCCCGTACAGACCAGCGCAGAAGTCGCCGACCGGCACGCCGCATTTTACAGGCGGGCGTCCCTCTTCTCCTGTCACGCTCATCAGGCCGCTCATAGCCTGCACCGTCACGTCGAAAGCACCGCGCTGCGCATATGGGCCGGTTTGCCCGAAACCCGATATGGAGCAATAGACGAGACGAGGGTTGAGGCGACTGGCCTCATCATAGCCGAGCCCGAGCCGACGCAACACGCCAGCGCGGAAGTTCTCGATGATCACATCGCTGGCAGCCATCAATTCCTTGAGGTGCGCGATGCTCGGCTTGTCCTTCAGGTCGACGGCGATAGAACGCTTGTTGCGATTAAGCGAAGCGAAGTTCTCGCTGTAGACCTCGCCATCCGGGCTCGGCGTCAATGGCGGCCAACCGCGCATGCCGTCGCCCCCGACTGGATTTTCCACCTTAACGACGTCAGCTCCAAGGTCGGCCAACAGCGAGCCCGTAAACGGGCCCGCTGCGATTTGACCGAACTCAAGAACCTTCACTCCGGCGAGTGGCCCGTTGGGCCCTCTGCTCTTAGCCATTTCTTGTTGTCCCCTTGCCGAAGCAATCTTATTCCGCGGCTTCGGCTGGGCGACCGGCCGTCTCCTCGCGATGCATATCGGCGAAGATCTTACGTGCGCGACGCAGGGCAAGATCCGGCTTGAGGAAGACTTCAGAATAGCCCTCGTCAGGGTATTCAAACATCTTCTGTTGCTCAGCAACCGCCCAGAGATCCTCTGCCGCCACATCGGGGAACATTTCAGAGGCGCGGCGCGCGGTCGATTTGGAAGGATCACCCTTGGACATATGATGTGCGGGGCAATTGATGATGATGCGCCACACGTGGTTACGCTCATCAATCGGGGTGTGCGTATGGATCAGCACGTACCCACGCTCAACACCCTCGACGTTCATCTCCCCGGGGTATTCCTGGTCGCCTTCACGCGGTGCGAGCTCGCCTGGAGGGGCGTTGCGCATAACCACGCGCGTAACACCAGGATTCATAAGGCAGTGCGTGTGGTGCCGGTCAACGACATCGTAGTGGAACCAATCTACAAGGTAGGGCGGCTGGGCGTAGTCGTTGGTCTTGCGAATGGTCATTACATACTTGTTGCCGTCAACTTCGCCCTCTTCCAACTCGATCGGAATACGGCTGTTGGCGATATCACCGATGTTGCCATCGTGCAGCGGATAGAAGTGCGTGATATCGAGCAGGTTCTCGATCAGAAGCAGATAGTTCGAGTCGACGGTCATGGGGCCGACGCAGATCGATTCCCATTTGTCATCGCCAACCTCAGGCACGCGAGGCGGCTTGCGTGTTTCAGACTTATCGGGATCACCCGGCCAGATCCAAACTAAGCCATCCTGCTCTATCACAGGAAACGCGCGGACTACGGCTTGCGGGGAGATAGGCCCGGTGGGGTGAGACGGGATCATCACGCACTTGCCGGACGTGTCATAGCGCAGACCGTGATAGGCGCACTCGAGCGTGCCATCTTCCATCAAGCGGCCCTTGGACAGCGGAAAGCGTTTATGAGAGCAGCGATCGTCATAGGCAACGACATCGCCATCCTTCGTTCGCCACATCACGATCGGACGTTTGGCGATCGTGTGCCCCGTCAGCTTCTCTTTGGGAAAGTCAGACGAGAGCCCGGCAACATACCAGCAGTCTCGCACAAAAATCTGTTCGGTCATTTCGTTTCCTCGCTCGTGTTTATTGTTTTGTTCTGGGGTAACTTGCAGCTCCGGGCCTCGGTTAGAGATCCAATTCAAGCACGCCGCCCTTGGCTCGCGCGCAGCAGACCATCACGTAGCTCTTGCGCTCTTTGTCGCTCAGAACGGTGTCGCGATGCTCAGGATTACCGGAGAGGTAACGTGTAATGCAGGTGCCGCAGTATCCATCCTCGCAGTCGGTATCGACGACGCAACCGGCGTCCTTCAGGACTTCGGAAATTGAGCGATCGGAAGGAACCGGCAACGTTTGCCCCGTGCTCTTGATCTTGACCTCGAAGGGCACATTCTCCGACTGATCGTATTCAATGCCGGCTGAAGCGAAGTATTCGCGGTGGACGGCATGGGGTGGCCACGCTTCCGTGCATTCGCCACAGGCGTTCATGAACCCCTGGGGACCACAGAAATAAAGGTGCGTTCCAATCTCGTAGTTGGAGAGAAGAGCTCTGATGTCGAGCCCATTCTGAGGTATCCCGCCATCGTGATGGATCGTGACCTTGCCAGCCTCGACGTAAGGCGCGAGCTGCTTGAGAAACGCTGTCCGCTCGGGACTGCGGGTTGCGTAGTGCATCGACCACCGCGCACCCTTGGCGTCCAGTTCCGCTATCATGGCCATCATTGGCGTTACGCCGATGCCACCTGCCAACAACAGATGCGCGCGTGCCTCCCGGCCAGCCAAAGGAAAGTGATTGCGCGGATTGCTGACCACCAACGAGTCGCCCTCGCTGATTGCCTCATGCATCAACTTCGAACCGCCGCGGCCGTTTTCTTCCTTCAGGACTGCGATGACGTACCGGTGCCGTTCCGCCGGATCGTTGCAAAGTGAATAGGAACGAATGGTTCCATCCTTCAAATGCACTTCGACGTGTGCGCCGGCCGTAAACGGAGCCAACGGCGTCTCATCAGAAGCGACGAATTCAAAGGTCTTTATGCCTTCTGCAACGTCTTCGATTTTAGCGACACGTACCGTACGCTTTTCCTTGCGCCGTGCCAGATCGTCATCCGTTGACGTCTCATTCATCTCGTTTTCAAACCTGTCCGTCTCTTCAAGCATGTCCACCCTCCGGCGTGATAAGCCGTGTTGCTTTCATGCTCATGCTCGCCCATCCCATCAATCGACGCAAACGATATTAAAAGAACGAATATCATCAATTTTTTTGATCATCATGACGCCAAAACGCCGTAAAATAAGGGCCGGCGCCCTGCACGCCATGCTTTGCAGGGCACCGGCATCAGTAGCTCGTTAGGCGGGCCAGCTGAAATTCAGTGAACGTGCGTGGAGGAAATCTCCTTCCGCAACGGTGGTGTAAGCTTTCTGCTCGCCACGGAACTTGTTCATGCTGGCAAAGATCTTCTTCGCCAACGCATCCCGTTCCGTGATCTCGTTTAGAACCTCAGCAGACGTTTCGCCGAGTTTCGTGATCTGCTCGTCGTTGAGCCTCCGGATCTCGACGCCGTGCTTGTTCACAAACTGATCAAGGATGGGCCCAGAGCGCGCCTGGAATTCACTCAACATGACAACATTCGCAGAGAATGCACATTGCTGAACGATCGCTTTGAGATCGTCTTCGAGCGAATCCCACTGCTTCTTATTGACGAAGAGTTCGAGCACTGTTCCCGGCTCGTGCCAGCCCGGGGTGTAGTAGTACTTCGCGTGGCGCCAGAAGCCCAAGGATGCTTCACCGTAAGGGTTGTTCCACTCGACCCAGTCGATCGCACCAGAGGCCAGCGCGGTCGTTACTTCGTTGGCCGGCAAGTTAACAACGGTGGCACCGAGACGCTTCATCACCTCGCCACCGAGACCCGGCATACGCACCTTCAGACCTTTAATGTCGTCGAGCGTATTGACCTCTTTGCGGCTCCAGCCCGGATGCTGCACGCCGGTGTTACCGCAGGGAAAGAACTTGCAGCCAAACGCATCGGCATAAAGTTCATCGCACAGCTTTTCACCGCCGCCGAAGTGATACCAGGCATTGTATTCCTGAGCGGTCAGACCGAAGGGGAAGTTACTGACAATTTCAGCCGCGGGTGCTTTGCCCTTCCAATAATAAGGGCACCCATGGCCCATCTCGACAGTACCCGTCTTCACCGCGTCGATGGATTCAAATGCCGGTACGATTTCGCCGGCAGCGAAGAGCTCAACGGACAAACGTCCGCCGGTGCACTTGGTCACCTGATCCGCAAAGTACTGCGCTCCTGTGCCGAGCCCTGGCAGGTTCTTTTGCCAAGTCGTCACCATCCGCCATTTACGCTTGTTTTGGGCAATTGCTGGCTTGGGGAAAGTCGCAGCGGCTGCCGCAGCCGTTGTCGCTGCAGCAGACACCATGAATGTCCTGCGATGCATGGGTATTTCCTCCGACAATCATTTTTATCGGGAGCCCCGCTTACTTTACGACACCCCCTTTTTTGCAGGAACCGACGCTCGCTGCCGCTGCGTCGCGGAGCGTTCGACGATCCCATGCGAACACTATCGGAGACGAAACGCATCACTACAATCGATTATTTTCAATCTAGACTCTCCATTAAATCTGATAGGATAAAATTGAAACGTCGGGGGTGTTCCATGAAAATCAGTCGATACACACCCAATCATTTCAGCGAAGATCGGGGAGGCTGAACGCATGGCGCGCGTGGGCGAATTAGACGGGTCGGCATTGCCGGCCGACCTTCAAACGCTTTGGAAAACGTTCTCAACCCCTCCGCGCGACTTCACGAACCAAGTCCGCGTGCTTGCCCACTCACCGGATGCGTTTCGGCATCTCTATGGATTGATCGAGGCCTTACGATCATCGCCAAGCCTCTCGCCACGACTGATTGAAATCGCTGTGGTTACGACGAGCCGCGTCAACGCTTGCCCTTATTGCGTCGGACATCACGGAGCCGCCTTGGCTGCGCACGGGCTAGAGCCTGAAACCATCGAAAACATTTTGGAGCCCGATGTACCCGGCCTCAGCGAGAAGGAACGCCTCGTACGGGATTATGCGCGGCTTGTGTCCGAACGAGCCTGGGGCATCAGGGACAGCGTATTTGAGGATCTCTCCAAGCATTTCGACGAGCGGGAGATTGTCGAACTCACCGTGCGCATCGGTTTGTGCACATTGTTCAACAAGTTCAATCAGGCACTGCAAATCGACGCCGAGACAAGTCTCATGACAATGCTCTCTGGCTCTGGATTGGAGGCTGGCGAAGGTATGCCGACATCGCCCGCGCGTACGAACGACAAAACATCGCGCGAGGAAGCCCAATGAATTTCAAGCAATTGGAAACGTATTATTGGGCCGCCAAACTGGGTAGCTTCTGCTCGGCGGCTCAGCGGCTCAATGCAACGCAATCTACTGTCTCCATGCGCATCATAGAGCTTGAGCGCGATTTGGGCGTCGAACTTTTCGACCGAAGTCAACGCACAGCGCGCCCGACGGCCAAGGGTCGCGAGCTAATGGCCTACGCAGAACAGGCGATGCGGCTTTCGGTTGAAATTCAGCAAACCATTGGGGCAGAAGACGCCGCGACCGGCATCTTGCGTATCGGTGTCGTTGAGATGATTTCGGTCACGTGGCTTCCCGCGCTTATGAAGCTCATCCATGAGCGGTTTCCATCCATCACCGTGGAGCTGGACGAAGCGCTCACCCATAATCTTATTGAGCGATTGAATCAGGGCTCACTTGATCTCATCCTGATTCCCGGTCGTGTTCCCGGCTATAGCACGACGCCAGTGCCGCTCGGATACGTCGATTTCGCGTGGGTCGCCAGTCCGTCTCTTGGCGTGCCGGATTCAGTTCTCACACCCAAGCTTATGCAGGAATATCCGATCATCGCTTTATCGCGAGAGTCGTATCACTACACCTCAATTGAAGATTGGTTCCGCTCGGGTGACGCTTATTGCCGCCGCGTAGATACGTGCAAAAGCTTCGGCGTCGCTGCCTCGCTGGCAGCAGCTGGCCTCGGCTTAACGCTGCTCCCGCCTCGCTGCCATCAGGACACGATCGATTCAGGACGATTGAAGATCCTCGAAACCGATCCGGCGGTTCCTCGCGTGGAATTCACCGCAACGACGGCTATCGGCAGCATTCAACCAGTCGCGCGGAAAATTGCGCGACTGGCCGCTGCGGTGAGTAACTTTTCCGATGTGCCGCCGGCCAAATCCGGCCGGCGGGAAAAACGTTCATCCTTACCCGCGTCTTAGCCCAAAAGGACTGACGGCAGCCAGGTCGCAATTTCGGGGAAGGTCCAGATGATGGCCAGCATCAGGATCTGTATTGCGATAAACGGCATCACACCCCGATAGATCGTCGTGGTCTTGATCGACGATGGTGTCACGCCTCTGATATAGAACAGCGCCCAACCAAATGGTGGTGTCAGGAAGCTCGTCTGCAGGTTGATACCCATCATCACGCCGAGCCAAACAGGGCTGATATCGGCCATGAAAAGCGCTGGTGCTACGATGGGCACAACGATGAAAACGATTTCGATAAAGTCGAGCACAAAGCCCATCACGAACATAACAAGCATGACAATGAGCATGGCGGTGAAGAACCCGCCCGGTAGGCCCGTCAGAAACTCATGAACCAAATGATCGCCGCCAAAGCCGCGGAACGTCAGCGAAAAGATCGACGCGCCGATCAAGATCGCAAACACCATTGCGGAAATACGTGCCGTTGAACTTGCGACCTCACGCAATACGCTGATCTTAAGTTGCCCGCGAAGGAAAGCCAACAGAGTTGCCCCCACGCCACCGAATGACGCTGCTTCTGTTGGCGTGGCCAGACCTCCCAGGATGGACCCGAGCACTGCCAGGATAAGGAAGATCGGTGGCACGAGAGCCTTTGCGATCTTGAGGATCAGCTCCGTCCGCCCGACATCCTTGCGATAATATGCCGGGCTCGTCTCAGGGTTAAAGATAGCCATGTAGACGAGATAGAGGATGTATAGGCTGCTCAGCATTAGCCCTGGGATCAAGGCGCCCGCGAACAGATCGATGACACTGAACGGTTCGACGATGAAATTGCCCTTTGCGAGCTGCGATTCCGCATATACGCCAGATAGCGAGTCAGCCAGCACGACCAAGGCAATCGACGGGGGGATGATCTGACCCAGCGTGCCCGAGGCACAGACCGTTCCGCAGGCCAGCTTGGGGTCGTAACCTGCCTTCAACATCGCAGGCAGGCTCAATAGCCCCATGGTGACAACTGTTGCTCCGACGATGCCCGTCGAGGCCGCCAGCAACATGCCGACGATGGTTACGGATATGCCTAGGCCACCGCGCAACGAGCCGAAGCATTGGCCCATCGTTTCCAGGAGTTCATCAGCAATCCGCGAGCGTTCGAGCATCACGCCCATGAACACAAACAACGGTACAGCAACAAGAACCTCGTTGCTCATCACGCCGTAGAGGCGACCAGGGATTGCGTTGAAAAAGAACAAATCGAACACGCCCATCGAAGCCCCGATGAACGCAAACACAACCGATACTCCCGCCAACGTAAAGGCGACGGGAAAGCCGAGCATCATGGCGGCGCAAACTGCGACGAGAAGCAGAATGCTCATAAGTTCGTTTGTCGGCATCTTATTCCCCCGAATGAGCTGCAGCTGAGCCTTGAGGCGCGGCGTTAAAATCCGGACTCCATTCTTCGGCGCCACGGAGCACCAAGATGCTTCTCAGCAATAACGCTAAGCCTTGAAGACCAACGAGGACGACGAAGGCAAGGATGCAGCTCTTAAGCAGAAACAGGCCGGCTAATCCGCCAGCCTCCTGAGAGCCTTCAAGCCGGCTCCAGGACAGCTCGACATAAGGGTAGGAGACCCACCAGATCAAAATGAGTGTCGGAAACAGGAATGCGAGCGTTCCGAAACCGTTGATCAGGGCTTTTGTTTTTGGGCTTGCGGCGCCGTAAAAGACGTCAATGCGGACGTGCCCGTCGTGGAGAAGCGTGTAACCCGATGCCAAAAGGAAGATGATGGCGTGGGTCCACAAGTAAACTTCCTGCAGCCAAACCCAGCCCAGACTGAACCCATATCGCAGCACAGCGACTAGGCACGTGTTGAAGACTAGTAATATGCTGAGCCACGAGATGACGCGACCAACGCGTTCGTTAAACCACTCTATGGCGGTTACCGCCGCAGCAAGACCTTCCATGTCCCCCCGAAACCCAAAGCGCTTCCACCCTAACCGGCTTTTTCAAGCTCTATAATTTTAGTGCGCATCATGTTGCCACCTGGATCAAAGCCCAGCGTTTTCAGCACAGACGCACGTCGCAATCCAGCCCCGAAATGGAAACCGAATTCAGTTTGGGTCGACAGTCGCAAAGACGACCCATCAACTCAAACGAATTTATTGAATAAGGATTCAACAGGAATTCTGTATTGGTGAGCGTCCCGCGCTTTAGAGTCATGAAGGCTTACGCGACCTCGTACCAGCTGCTCATACCGCCGGCTTGATGCTCAAGCATATGGCAGTGAAGCATCCAGCGTCCCGGATTATGCGCCAGGAAGGCGACCGTTACCTCTTCACCGCGCTCCATCAAAATCGTATCGCGCCAATAGGGTAGAGGCGTTCGCCGCGCGTGCGCGACCTCCTTTACGTGATGGCCATGGAAGTGCATCGCGTGCGGCCAAGCCGTACGATTGACAATGCGTACTTTTACCGTTTTCCCAAGCGGTATCTGCATCAACGGCGATTGGGGCATTCCAACAATTCCGTTGAATGCCCAAATTTTATGATGCTCGCGGACCAGCTCGCGCGCACCATAGCGCTTACCTTTGTACTCGGCGGCTTCAAACGCCGACATCGCACCGCCGGTCATCTCAAGATCTACGTTGATGGCACGATCGAGGTCCAATGCGCCCGGCATCGGGTTTTGGGGCAGTAAAGGAATGTCGGTCAGGATATTCGGCCGTTCGCGCTTTTCCTTATGATAGACAAAACGGCCAATACGCAACTTCTCCCGACCGGTATCGGCCAGGATCGAAGTCTGCGCCCCGACGTCCTGGTCGCAATCCAAAATAAGATCTGCGCGTTGTGCAGGAGCTAGGCGTACGAGGTTATTGCCCGGCGCAAACGGACGATCTAATGGCTGCCCATCGAGCGCGATCACCATCGGGACATGTCCCTCGAACGTAATCCCGATAATGCGTGCGTTGGCAGCATTGATGAGCCGTAGGCGCAGGCGCTGCCCAGCGCGTACCGGGATATCCTGTTCGCCGCGCCCGTTGAGCGTCAGGACGTTGCCCAGTCGTCCCGCATGCGAAATGTCGTGCATGCTTCCAAGGGACGCCTCGTCGATGTGACCGTTGTCCCCGAGGCGCCAGTCATCGATCATCAGGACCAGATCTTGATCACAGGGCGGTGGCTGCTGCTCTTCAACGATGAATGGGCCATAAAGACCGCGTGCCAACTGCTCCCAGGTCCGGTTATGCGGATGATACCAATAGGTGCCGGCATCAGGTGGCGAGAAGCGGTACGCGAAAGTTTCGCCCGGAGTGACCGGGGTTTGCGTGAGCCCTGCAACGCCGTCCATGCTGTTATCGATCCGAATGCCGTGCCAGTGGATTGTCGTCGGCTGAGGCAGCGAATTGACGAGATCAATGGCGACTGGTTTGCCCTGCGCAACGCGCAATTCAGGCCCAGGCACATGGCCCTCGTAGCCCCAGATCGGCGTGCGCGGCGCATCTGTCTCCAACAGTTCGGCTTCACCCAGCTTAGCGGTTAATCGCCGTACCTGTTCATTTGTGGAAGGCTGTTGCGCTTTCAGCGACCCCGCCAAGACTGTCGCAGCGGCAAAAGCCGAGGCACCCCCAGTGAATTGTCGTCGCGTGATCGTGAAGCGCATCATCCCTCCGCGCACTGCGGGTGCCGCCAGCTCTTGCCAATTACGTTATTCTGCAGTTTAGCCGAATTTCGCGGTCAGGTATTCAGGCGTCACTCCAGACTTTGCATTGCGAGTTCGAAGGTGGCATCAAGCGGCTTGTAAATCCGGCTCTGCCCGCACATTCAGTCAGTGCCTTGCCACAGGATCCCCTAGATGAAGTTGTTTTACAGCCCTACCTCGCCATACGCTCGCAAAGTGCTCGTGGTGGCACATGAGAAGGGGCTCGTGGATGCGTTCGAACTTGTGGAGGTCAATCCCTGGAAGGACCCGGAGGACCTGCTTGCGGTGTCGCCATTCTGCAAGGTTCCCACACTTGCGACGAAAGAAGATGGCGTCATCACTGAGAGCACGACCATATGCGAATATCTGGACAACATTAGTGCCGCGCCTTCGCTCGTTCAGCCGAACAGGCTGGAAGTCCTTACGCGCGCAGGAATAGCCCAAGGGCTGAAGGATGCCACAGTGGCATCGGTTCTGGAAGTGCGCCGTCCCGTTGAGTTCCAGTGGCATTCCTGGCTTGAAAGGCAGCGTAACGCTATCACCCGCGCCTTGCCCAGGGTACCAACTCCGCCGTCCGGTCGCTTCGACCTGGGCGATATTGGCTTGGCCTGCGCGCTCGCCTATTTGGACTTGCGGCTGAAGGAGCTCGATTGGCGTAGCCTCCAGCCTGGTTTGGGGCCCTGGCTGGAAGAGGTTAGCACGCGTCCTTCGATGCTGGCGACGAAGGTTTAAGCACTTAGATCTTGAGCTGAAGCTTGCGCAGTTTCGAGTAGAGCGTTTGCGGATTTATCTGGAGACGCTCGGCAGCGCCACCTGCGCCCGACACCCGCCCTTGGCTCGCCATAAGGGCACGTTCCAGATTGCTTCTTTCAAGCTCATCCAATTCCTGCGCCGTCAGTATCCGATCTTCATCGACAGATGTCGCTGCCTTGGCGGGCGCGCGCGCCTCTTTCGGCGTATCTGTTCTTCCCGGAAGGTTGAGCTGCAATTTGCCCCGCGTCGACAAAATCGCGGCCCGCTCCATGACGTTCTGGAGTTCACGCGCATTGCCCGGCCAATTGTAGCGTTGCAAGGCCTCCATGTCGGCGCGGGTCATACGTGGCTCAGATATATTCATTCGCCGGCAACTGACGCTCAGGAAGTTTTGAGCCAGCGTTGCTATATCTTCCGGCCGCTTCCGTAGCGGCTGGCACTCTATGGGAAACACATTGAGACGGAAGAACAGATCTTCGCGGAAGCGCCCCGCCAACACCTCCTTCTCAAGATCACGGTTCGTCGCGGCGATAATGCGAACATCGACGCCGCGCGTGTGCTCCTCACCTACCCGTTCGAAATAGCCCTCCTGCAGCACGCGCAGGAGCTTCGACTGGAGGTCGATCGGGATCTCGCCCACCTCGTCGAGAAAGAGGGTTCCGCCATCGGCCAGTTCGAAGCGACCGACGCGGTCACGCAATGCGCCGGAGAACGCGCCTTTAACGTGCCCGAAGAATTCACTTTCAAACAGTTCACGTGGAATTGCCGCGCAGTTCACACGAATTAACGGACGGTTCTTCCGTGCTGACGCCTTATGAATCGCGACCGCGACCAGCTCCTTGCCCGTTCCGCTCTCCCCAGTGATCAGAACGTTGGCGTCCGTCGGCGCAACGACGTCGATCTGGCGAATGATGCGCATCGTACCAGCCGACGTCCCCAGAATTTCGTGGTGGTTCGAATGCGTGAGAATTTCTTCCTGCAGGTAGGCGTTTTCCTTTTCCAGCCGCTCACGCAGGGCAGCGTTCTCATCAAGCGCCTTCATGAGCTTATCTTCATTGCTCTTGCGTTCGGATATATCGCGAAAGATCACGACAGCGCCGATGGAGCGGCCATCCTGCATGAGCGGCGTCGACGTGTATTCGATCCACAGGGGCTTGCCGTCCTTGCGCCAGAACACCTCGTCATCGACGCAGGTCACGACGCATTCCCTGAACGCATTGTAGATTGGGCAGCATTCCACCGGGTAATGCGAGCCGTCCGCATGCTTGGAGTGAACGACGTCGTGGATCTTGCGGCCGATCAGCTCCTCCGCAGTCCATCCCAACATTCTTTCAGCCGCCGGATTTACGAAGGTCGTAATGCCGTTGTCGTCAACACCATAGATGCCCTCACCCGCGGCGGACAGAATGAGCTGATTGCGCTGCTCGATTTCGCGAAAGATGCGCTCGGCTTTGCGCCACTCTTCCAGACCACGACGAATTGTGACGTTGGCTTCGTTGTCCACCGCACGCCGCTGCATGGCATCGAGATCATGAATTTTGAGGATCAGCACGGCGCCCCTGCCTGTTCCGCAGGCCACAAACTCGTGCTCCACCGACTTCGACGCATCCTCTGCTGCCTTTGCGACGAGGTCTCGCGAAATCGTATGGCCCTTTACCATCGCCGCTTCCGAGGCCACGTGCAGCTCGCCGAAGGAGTCCGGGTAAAGGTCGCTTACTCTCGTCGTCAGGAGTTCAGCGCGTGTCAGCCCAAAAAAGCGGCAGGCAGCCTCGTTGGCACGCAGAACTGCATTCTCCAACGGGAAGATGATTAATTGTGCCTGGGGTGATGCTTCAAACCCCGTAAGAAGCAGCCGCGCCGCGGGATCGTCAGCCAAACCCGGAGAAGCTTCCGCTCCGAGGATATCGGTTGGGATTACATTCATGACAAAGCCCCCTGCCGAAGAGCATAAAACTCGATTTCTATTTTTTAAATTCATAATTCGATTTTGAAAACTGATAATTTATGAATTTAGATAACACCCATCCGCACCCTGCTGCCTCCACCCATCATGCTGATTTCAAATGTAATTTTTCTCATCTCGAGTTTTGGCACACGTCTTGCTGAGAGGTTAACCAGTTTCGGAGGTCGGATCCCCGACGAACAGCAACGATGGAGTGTCGTCCATGACAACAAAGAGCCTAGGCAATCCCTACGATCCAAACCTGGATCTACGTCACGGCAAAGGTTGTAGTTGTTCTGAATGTGGGACCTCCGGTCATCATCATGACAGTGCCGCCAACGCGAGCACTCCTCAAAACAACGAAGAAGCTCTTGAGCGCGCCATCGAAAGCGCTGTCGTCCGCTCCGTCTTCGGTCACAACGAACTATCACGCCGATCCTTCGCCGGCCTGCTCGGCGGTTCCGCTCTCGCAGCTGCGATCGCAGCCGTGTTTCCCATGGACGCTGCGAAGGCTGCCATTCTCGATGAACTTGGCAAACCGGAAAAGGCGAAACTCAAGGTCGGCTTTGTTCCCATCACCTGTGCGACGCCGATCATCATGGCTAAACCACTTGGGTTCTATGAGAAGTATGGCCTCGATGTTGATGTGATCAAGACGGCGGGCTGGGCCGTTGCCAGAGACAAGTCTCTCAACGGCGAATACGACGCCTCTCACATGCTGACGCCTATGCCGCTCGCCATCACCATGGGTGCGGGTTCCACAGCGACGCCTTTCATCATGCCGGCAGTTGAGAACATCAACGGGCAGGCGATCGTCCTGCACAACGATCACAAAGACAAGAACGACCCGAAACAATGGAAGGGCTTCAAGTTTGGGGTTCCGTTCGAGTACTCGATGCACAACTTCCTGCTGCGCTACTACGTGGCCGAAGCAGGTCTCGATCCCGACAAGGATATTCAGATCCGTGTCGTTCCGCCGCCCGAAATGGTGGCCAACCTGCGCGCCGGCAATCTCGACGGCTACCTCTCGCCCGACCCATTCAATCAGCGCGCGGTTTGGGAAAAAGTTGGCTTCATCCATATTCTCACGAAGGAAATCTGGGACGGACATCCTTGCTGCGCTTTCGCTTGCTCGCAGGAATTCGCGACGAAGCTACCCAACACCTACGGCAACCTGTTGAAGGCCCTGGTCGACGCTACGCAGTACGCCAGCAACAAGGATAATCGCAAAGAAATTTCGACTGCGATCGCTCCCGCGAACTATCTCAATCAGCCCGTGCCCGTCATCGAGCAGGTCATGACCGGCCGCTACGCTGACGGTCTCGGCAATGTCAAAAACGTCCCCGATCGCATCGATTTCGATCCGTTCCCGTGGCACTCCATGGGCGTGTGGATCCTCACCCAGATGAAGCGTTGGGGCTATATCGAAGGCGATGTCGACTACAAGAAGATCGCAGAGCAGGTCTATCTGACGGCCGACTGCGGCAAGCTCATGAAGGATCTCGGGATGCCTGTGCCCGACAAGACCTACGAGAGCTACACGATCATGGGCAAGACGTTCGATCCTGAAAAGCCGGAAGAGTATGTCGCCAGCTTCCCGATCAAGCGCGGGGTCTGATGCCATGGCGATCGCAGACAACTTAAAGGCCGTGCTGCTTTCCGTTCTGATGCTCGTCGCTACGCTCGGCATTTGGGAACTTGCGACGCCGAACTCACAATCTTCGGGAGAGCTTTCCGAATACGAACTTATGACCGGTGGCGGGGGGCAGCAGGCGCGCGTCCCTCCGCCTTCGGCGGTGATCGAGAAAGCTGTCTCCGAACTGTCGAAGCCGTTTTACGACAACGGCCCAAACGACAAAGGCATTGGTATCCAGATTGGGTATTCACTCTACCGCGTGCTGACCGGCTACTTCCTGGCGGCACTCGTGGCAATCCCGATCGGGTTTCTGATCGGGATGTCGCCCCTGATGTACAAGGCGCTCGATCCATTCATCCAAGTGCTGCGGCCTATCTCACCCTTGGCTTGGATGCCTCTCGCCCTGTTCATCATTCAGGACAGCCAGGCCTCAGCCATTTTCGTAATCTTCATCTGTTCGATCTGGCCGATGCTCATCAATACAGCGTTCGGCGTGGCGGGTGTGCGCAAGGACTGGGTGAACGTCGCGCGGACACATCAGCTTTCACCTCTCAAGACCGCCTTTCTCGTCATTTTGCCGGCGGCAGCTCCGACGATCGTGACCGGCATGCGGATTTCAATCGGCATCGCTTGGCTCGTCATCGTCGCGGCGGAGATGCTCGTGGGCGGTACAGGCATTGGCTACTACGTCTGGAATGAGTGGAACAACCTCGACCTGACGAGCGTGATCTTTTCGATCCTGATGATCGGGGTCGTAGGCATGCTCTTAGACGCCGCCTTCGGGCAACTTCAGAAGGCCGTGCGGTTCCAAGAATAAATCGGCCGGACGAACGAAAAGGATAAGCTTCATGAGCAGGTCATTCATAGAAGTCTCCCAACTCGCCAAACGTTTTCCGGGCCCCAAAGACGGCCAGCCCCTAACGGTTTTCGAGAACGCAGACTTCACTATCGAGCGCGGCGAGTTTGTCTGCATCATCGGCCACTCCGGCTGCGGCAAGTCCACGATCATGAACATCCTCGCCGGGCTCGATGAGCCCACCGAGGGCGGCATCATCATGGATGGCAAGGAGATTTCCGGACCGAGCCTGGAACGCGGCGTCGTGTTTCAGAACTATTCACTCCTGCCGTGGCTTTCAGCACTTAAGAACGTCATGTTCGGCGTTCGTGCACGGCATCCTCAGTGGACACGCGCACAGGTCTACGAGCATTCGCAAAAGTTTTTGGGGCTCGTGGGGCTGACTGGGGGAGCCGAGCACCGCAAACCGGCTCAGCTATCCGGCGGCATGCGGCAGCGTGTTTCGATTGCGCGAGCGTTTGCTATCCAGCCGAAACTGTTGCTGCTTGACGAACCGTTCGGTGCCCTCGATGCGCTTACGCGCGGCACGATTCAAGACGAGTTGACCCGCATCTGGTCCAGCTCCGAGCAAACCGTCTTCATGATCACGCACGACGTCGATGAAGCCATCCTTCTCGCCGACCGTATTCTTCTCATGACCAACGGGCCCTACGCGCGCATCGCCGAAAGCGTGGTGGTTGATATTCCGCGGCCGCGGCAACGCGGAGAGATCATTCATGATCCCGGTTACTACAAGATCCGCAACCACCTCGTGGATTTCCTGACCAATCGGTCCAAGAAGCTCTCGGGCTCACAGTCCGATGGTGCAACGAATAGCCCGATCACTGTCCGGCCCGCTTTGGATGAGGTCCAGTCCGACGGCCGCCCTACTTCGCCGCGCCCGCTGGTGTCGGTCGCGGTTTAAGCGCTCCCCAAGATCAACAACCGTCGAGGAAAACCACAATGAATAAAGCCGAAGTCACCGGAATGATTCTGGCGAAGAAGAAGCAGACTGGCATCACCTGGGCCAGCATGGCTGAAGCGATCGGCATGTCCGAAGTGTTCACGACTTCCGCGTGCCTTGGCATGAACTCTATGCCGCGTGACAAAGCCGATAAACTCGCCACCCATCTCGGCCTTCCGCAAGAGGCTGGTCCCGTCCTCGCGGAATTTCCGACGAAGATGTTCGAGCAGTCCATTCCGACAGATCCGTGCATTTATCGTCTGTACGAAATCGTCGGCGTCTACGGTCAGACACTTAAAGAACTCATCCAGGAGAAAGGTGGCGACGGGATCATGAGCGCCATCGACTTTGAGATGTATGTCGAGAAAATCCCTGATCCGAAGGGTGACCGCATCGAGATCAAGATGAGCGGCAAATTCCTGCCCTACAAGAATTGGTAAGTTCCTAATCACGTTAGAAACGAGGGGAGCGGGTTCTGTCTCGCTCTCTTTTTTTGCCTAATTGCCTTTGATGCTCACTTTCTATCGCCCGAATTTAGGATGCACGTCATGCGACCTCCCTTGCCTCCCTTCACCGCTGAAACCGCGGCTCAAAAAGTCCGAATGGCCGAAGATGCGTGGAACACGCGAGATCCCGAGAAAGTCTCGCTCGCCTACACGCCAGACACCGTTTGGCGCAATCGTGCTGAATTCCTCAAAGGACGCGAAGCCGTTCAGGCGTTCCTGACGCGCAAGTGGGCCCGCGAACTCGAATACCGGCTGATCAAGGAGCTCTGGGCGTTCGACGGAAACCGGATTGCTGTGCGCTTCGCATATGAGTGGCGTGACGATTCAGGGCAGTGGTACCGCGCTTATGGCAACGAGAATTGGGAGTTTAGTGACGACGGCCTGATGGCGCGCCGCATCGCGAGCATCAACGATCTCCCGATCGCTGAAAGCGAGCGCAAATATCACTGGCCACAGGGCCGCCGGCCAGACGATCATCCGAGTCTCAGCGATCTCGGCCTTTAATCCTTTAATTAAGTAAGCGCTCCGCGGCAGATGCCTCCTGCTGCCGCGGTTCCGGCCGCTTATCGCAGAGGGCGGCGATAGGTTTCCACGCGGGCAAGCCAGCCACGCTGCCATCTCTTGTCGGGTGGATTGTTGGAGATCCGGCGCTTCAAAGCAAAGCGGGCGGCATCTGCAAATTCAGCGAGCACCTGCTTAGGATCTTCCGACGTCCCATTCATTGCAAGGAGGACGTCTTTCAAACCCCAGCCTTCGGGTTCACCGGTGCGCCGATTGGGAAACGTCTCTTTATCGCTGATGCCTTCGCCCTTGAAATTTATGTAGTCGATCAGCGGGTAGAGATCCTGTGAAACTCCGACAAGCCTATAGAACTGACGGCGCACGTGAAGGCGGTCGTCCGCATTCGGCAGGCTGTCCAAAATCTTCGGGAGCGCTGCCTTCGTACGCTGCGCAAGATACTGGACTTGTAGATCCACGGTCTCCAGGAGGAACCTGCGCAGGCTCGTCATTTTCGGCGAGTAGAACTCGCGGCGGAATTCCTGCTGCGTCTTCCAAGGACAGGGTGGCACAGGCGAAACGTCCAGCCACGCCGGCGGCTTCGCGCCACGGCTGCGCAAGAACTCCAGCATCGCTGGAAAGCTCTCCCTGAACCGCGTATCAAGCCCCTCGGAAAACCAGATGAAATGGCCGATGCCGAGAGAGGCAAAATCCTCGGTCGTGTTCCAGGCGGTGATCGCCTCACGATCCCCACCGGTTTCATTCAGCCAAACCTTCTGGCCGACCTTTTCCGCCAGATCCTGCGAAATCTCGATTGATCGCATGGGCGCCGCCACCAACTTTGGCTCTTCGACGAGAACTGGAGGCGTCTCCGTGGCAAACGCCGGAGACGTCAATACCAGAATTATACCGGAAGCAACAAAGGGGTTCAGTCGCAGCACGTTTTGTCCTTCGTGTTCCCCGTGCTCGTTAGGCCAACGCTCGATCATGCTGAAATGCATGGTAGCCCGCGGCACGCATCCTCTTTCACCCTATGCCGGAACAGAACGGCGGCAGTGTGATCATGCACAGGAGGCCGAAATCTGCGGCCTAGATGTTGGCGCAAAGGGGTAAAAGTTCGGTTTGTGAGGGGGAATATCGGTCGGAACTGGCGGCGCTCAAAACGAGCAAAGTTCATCGCCGTCCAACCCTGATAATTTGCGTGGAAAGACAAAGTGGCTGGGGAACCTGGATTCGAACCAGGACTAACGGAGTCAGAGTCCGTGGGTCTACCGTTAACCTATTCCCCAACGGCGCCAGAAACGGCGCTTCGCAATGGAGCGAGGCATATAACAATTCCGGACGCGGGGCGCAACCAGCGGCGTGCGGAGAATGCACTATCCCTTCGCGCTATCGCGCAATCGGCAGCAATTCCGGGCGATATTCGAAGTGCATGGTGTCGAAGTGGTGCCATTTTCCGCCCCATATGAAGCCATGACGTTCGAAGATCTCGACGATTTCGTATGGAATTCGGTTGCGGTACCGTGGGGACGCACCGCTGGCCGGCTTTGCCCAGCGCCAATAATCCGTATGCTTTATGGCGATGTCGATGGCGATGCCGTAACCGTGCGCCGAGATGCGATCGGTCCCGGCGATAACACGGCAATTGTACGTTCCTGCTGAGGGGATCAGGAACTTATCGAACTTTGACGAGAGCTTATCTAGCTCGTCGCTGACCCGCTGCAATTGCTCTGCAACCCCATTTATGCGCGTGACGCGAAGCCGCTGACTAGACTTCTTGGGAAGCCAAATAACGTCGACGAGCTCCTTATTCACCGCACCGGACCGACAGTCCCCGTACACTTTTCGAAAGAAGGCTTGGTTCCGTGCCCGCCCTGGATCGGCACCAGCATGGGGTGGCTGCGCGAGTTGGCCGAGCGGATAAGGCACGCGTAGCATGTCGGCGACGCTCGGTTTTTCAAGCCATTCGGCGCTGCCTGGAGGTTTCGGCTCCACATCAAGCGGCATGCGCGTACCATCCCGCCAAATGAGTGTCGTTTCGTCTGCGCCATCAATATAATCTTGGTACGTCTCAATTAGCCGTCCCGAAATTTCTTTAAGGGTCTGCGCCCCCTCGGCGCCGCAATTCGCGGTGGTCGCCAGAGCCTGAAGCACCGCAACCATGAGAAACATGACAACGTAATTCATTGATACTTTTATACTTTACTCGGGAAGTATGTAGCTGAGAAAGCAGAATGTGCGATTGCCGAGAGATCACTCCTCAGATGGTAGCGGCGGGCTCCGACCGGCTTGCCGCCATGGGCGAAGGGTTTGGCTACGCCTATGTGGCAGAGGAGGTTTACTTGGCAATGGAACGAGCACGCCACCTCGATACGTCACAGACCCGTGGTGCGCCTCAATCAGGTCTCTTAGGAAGCCGGTGAGGTGGAGAATTTCATCGGCGATGTCACGGATGTCTTGTAAGTGGACTTCCTGGATGTGTGATCGTCGCTGGCCCTTGGCTGTTTCGCGGTGGAGAACTGCTCGTTCCGCAGTATAAGTTACGCCGTTGCGATCCATGAAGTGGATCGGACTTAGGCTGAGATGACTGAACAAGTTTCGGTTCTCTCGACATGCGTCGAAGACCTTGCAAGCCCAGAGCAGGTGCTCCCGAAAGTATTCTAGGTCTGGCTCAAACGATTCCTTTGCTATTGTTGATAGCATGTGCACAAGCGACATGTTCGGCATGTTCAGAACGAGCGCTTCGCTAGCCACCTCGTTGCGTATATCTGAGCAGGCAGCCGTCAGCTCTTTCATGGATTCTTCGGCGATCGCCCACCGGACGACGACAACCCCAATGGCGTGGTAGAATTGGGCCATGACCCTATCTTCTACATCGAGCAGCCACTCACCTGACATGACCAAAGAACCCCGTAAGAATACCGATGAACAGCGCACCGATCTCGAGACGGAGAAGGTCCGAGACGCTGCGCTTAAACGGATGCTGAGCACCCCGCCAAAGCCGCACAAGGATGAGAAGAAGAGGAAGAATGGAGCGGACGGGAAGTGAGTGACGTCATTCCCGTCCATCGCGTGAGATTGAGACTAGCGGAACTTCCGCGCGAGCCTCCTCATCTCCCGGTTGAACTTGTCGACCTCGCGATTCAACTTGGACAGCTCCCGGTCGGCGCGGTTCACGTTGCGACGGAACTCACTGTTGTCGAGCGCGATCCTCGCACCGCACGATGTGCAGCCGACGTCACTGTGCAATTTGAAATAGCCGACGGTTTTCTTGATCTCCCGGCCGCATGACGGGCAGGGAATCGACATAGGTGCAGAACTGAGTGTGTTGCTCATGAGTTGGGCTCCTGATTGCTCCCTGTGGAGCACTGGAGCCCAGCGATTGACGCGAGCGCGATGACGCGGCGACAAACATCGAGATCGCTTCCGCTGGGCGATGATGTGGCGGAACGCGATACAGGGGCGTCGGTCTGATTCACCGACGCCCCACTTGTATGACGGTTCGCTCTGAGAGTCGAGAATGCCACTATATCTAGCGGTGGCGCTTCCTCCACTTCAGGAAGCGGCGGGACTTCTGCTTAGGCGTGACCGGCTTCACCAGACCGCCGATAGGTCAGGCGCTTGCCTTCAGCGGCCTTCAGGATCGCATTGGCGCGCTCGGCATCGTCCGTCTTGCGATGGTTCCAACGGAAGGCGAACTCATCGGCGTAGCGCTGCAGGTGTGCTTCGGAAACCGAGTGGAACGAGCCCATGATGCCGCGCTTTAGGAGGGCAAAGTAGCTCTCGCACGTGTTGATGTGCTTGAAGCCGATTTCGTCAGCATACTGCCCCGCCGAATGGTTCACCTTGCCGTGCGCGTAGAACTCTTTTCCGATGCGCTCGTAGACAGCAGCGTCGTCAGTCATCAGCATGGATTTGCGGCTGACATTGGTGACGAGCGCCTTGCGGACGTTCTTGCCCGTCACATCGGCCACGTGCTTTGCGCGCATCGGCCCGCCGCGCTCGATCAGAGCGACGACAGGATACTTTTTAGGGACAGGCTTAAACCTCTTGGCGTTCTTGGCCTTGCCGCCGACGAAAGTTTCGTCGCTTTCGACAATCTTGTCGGTGCCGCCAATGGGGCTGGTGTCCGTTGCTGACGGAGACATGGCTTCGCGGATACGGTGCATCATGAACCAAGCGGTCTTGTAGGTGACGCCGAGCATGCGCTCAATCTGCTTGGCGCTCATGCCCTTCTTGCTTGCCGCCATCAGATGTGTGGCTAGCACCCACTTGGCAAGCGGCACCTTGGAGCGCTCGAAAACGGTTCCAACCGTAACTGAGAACTGTTCGCGGCAAGTCTTGCACTGATAGAGGCCGGCGCGGTGTGCCTTGCCTTCCAGTTTGGTGATCTTGTCGGCGTGGCGCTCGCCGCAATGCGCGCAAATTGGCCCATTCGGCCAGCGCTGCGCTTCCAGATGCGCGCGGGCTGCGGCGTCGTCATGAAAAATTGGATTTGTGAGATCAATCGACATGGGCAATCCCCGTTGTTGATCTCACATTAAGTTAGTATGTGTGCTTTGTAAAGTATATAGTTCCCCTTTACTCAATCATTAGGCGTTCACACGCTTGATACTACGCTCTTCAGCCTACCGAGTACAAAGTCAGGCATCCTGCTTTACCACTCCTTGCGACCTGCTACACTCAGTTCAAGACGAATCCAGACGGCTGTCTGATGACGCAACTTACTCCGACTGCCTGTGCCCTACAGCACGGGTTGTTTCGGAGCCAGCGCCAGACACTGGAGATAAAGCGGTGGAGGATTTTAAAGACGAGGGAGAGCCCCGCCCTGCGTCCGTGGACGAGAAAGTCCCGGTGCGAAAACCTGTATCTGCAGGTCCTCTGCACCATGAACGCGAGCCCGTCGACGTAAGGACGCTCGATGTGCGCCATTTGCTTACTGGCTCCCCCGCGCCAGAACCTCGAACAGCCGCGCTGGATTGCGTTCGTGATCAAAAGAAGCAAGCTTGTCTGAATGGCAACGCCAACGAGCGCGCGTTAAACCGCGGCGCCCGCCAGGAGACGGTTGAGCAAGTTTACGGCGCTCTCGATCTCGGCACGAACAATTGCCGCCTATTGTTGGCCCGGCCAACACGCCGCGGATTTCGCGTTGTAGATTCTTTTTCACGCATCATTCGGCTTGGTGAGGGTGTCTCGCAATGCGGTACGCTTTCGGAACCAGCCATGCGCCGGACGATGGACGCACTCAAAGTCTGTGGCTCCAAGCTCAACCGCCATGGTGTCCGCCGCGCTCGTCTCGTCGCGACGGAGGCTTGCCGATTTGCGAGCAACGGTCCGGATTTCCTCGCGCGTGTTAAGGAGCGCCTCGGTCTCGATATTGAAGTGCTCACCCCCGAAGTCGAGGCACGTCTCGCCGTCTCCGGCTGCGCCTCGCTGATCGATGACCGATCTGACTACGTTCTCGTTTTCGACATCGGCGGCGGTTCTTCCGAACTGATCTGGCTCAATCTATCGGGTGCAACACGCAAGCGTTCGCGCGGCGCGGATCGGATCGATGCACAGAACCATATGGCTGCATGGACGTCTTTGCCGGTCGGTGTTGTGACGCTTGCTGAAAGATTTGGCGGACGGTTCGTCACGTCGGAACGCTTCGAAGCGATGGTCGAACACGTCAGCAACTTGCTCCGCCCCTTCGAAGATAAGTACCAATTCGCGCCCCTGTTGCGTGATCGTCCGGCGCATCTGCTCGGCACGTCAGGTACGGTGACGACCATTGCAGGCATCCAGATGGGCTTGCCGCGTTATGATCGCAATCGGGTCGACGGATGCTGGCTCTCAGTCGCAGAAGCACGCGACATCACCTACAAGCTCGTCGGTAGCAGTTACGAGGAGCGCGTTGCCCAGCCCTGCATCGGGCGCGACCGAGCGGATCTCGTGCTCGCCGGCTGCGCTATCCTCGAGGCCCTGATACGGTTGTGGCCCTGTGAACGATTGCGGGTTGCCGATCGCGGGTTACGCGAAGGCATCCTGACCACATTGATGATAGAAGACGGTGTCTACCGGACACGGCGACGGCGCGGGCGCCAGCATCGCTGACAGCACATCTTAACTCTTAAAAGCACTTGCTAGACGAGGTCACTCCTTGGCGAAAAAAGGCAGCGGCGGGATTACCGGCCCGACAGGCGGGCAGCGCCAATTGCATGTTCGTGTGAAGACCGCGCGAAAGCGCTCAACATCGTCTGCTCGATGGCTCGAACGTCAGCTCAATGATCCTTATGTGGCCGCGGCCAAACGTGAGGGCATGCGCTCACGCGCCGCTTACAAGCTCTTGGAAATCGATGACAAGCACCGAATCCTCAAACCCGGCCAGCGGGTGATCGATCTCGGGGCAGCGCCAGGAGGCTGGAGCCAGATCGCCGCGGACCGTGTGAAGGCTTTAGACGGACAAGGTGACAAGCGCGGCCAGGTGGTTGCCATCGACTACCTGGATGTCGAACCGCTCCCTGGCGTGGACTTCGTCAAAATGGACTTTACGGACGAAGACGCGGAAGATCGGCTGAAGTCCATGCTGCGAGACGGAGCAGCCGATGTTGTCATGTCTGATATGGCAGCGCCGACTGTGGGACATACGCGTACTGACCACTTACGCATTATGGGACTTGCCGAAGCGGCTGCGCATTTTGCGTGCGATGTCCTAAGCCCTGATGGCGCCTTTCTCTGCAAGGTTTTCCAAGGTGGGGCGGAACGCGATCTGCTTGACCTTCTAAAGCGCAACTTCAAAACCGTGCGTCACATCAAGCCGCCAGCCAGCCGCTCAGACTCTGCGGAACTGTATGTTCTTGCGACAGGCTTTCGCGGAGACAAGAAAGCAGAAGACGCGGACAACTAGTACTTTTCGCAACGGGCCGAGCGGCCCCGAATTTGACAGCTGACCAGACGGTTCCTCAAAAAAGACATCGCCCGCGATGGGAGCCATAGCGGGCATAATTCCGGTTTTTATGATGATACGTGTGTCTGCTCTCAGCAGGACGGCTTGCGCTTGACCGGCTCACTAAATCCAAACACACGCCACGCCCAGGACGGCATTGCACAGTCGCCGGTCTCATAATACTCGGCCGCTTGCTTGTTGGCGCGCGGCTGAACCTTTCTTTGACGGCCAGCGCTTCTGGAAGACGAGTCATTCTTGTTACTGGTCTCGCCTTTTTCGTCTTCCATCTCTATCACGTCGATTTCAGGAGCCGCGCGGCTCGACCTGATCTCGCCCGCATCGCTATCGGGACGCGCGATAGTAACTGGCAGCTGGCTGGGATCTACGCCGCCTAGATTTTCAGTTTCCGCGGGATCAGCATTGGTCGCTGTATAGCCAGCAACCCGTGGCTGACCGAGCGATCCTGTTTCGGGCGGCGTACGGTCGGTTGCCGGACGGGGTGCTGTAGCCAGATCCTGATTGGCAGGCTGAGCGACAGGGGGATCTTTTTCGACAGCTATGATCGCCGGGGCCGAAGGCTTATCGGTGTCGCCGACGTCGACTGGAACCTTTTCTTTAATGGAAGCGACGTCTACACCCGAGGATGTGCCTGTCGCCGTTGCTGGCCCATCGTTTGGCTCTGGAGACCAGGGGATCATCATCAGGGCCGCCGTTGCTCCGGCGAGCCCCACACCGGCAAGCCAAAGCGCGCGCCGCGGACGCCGCGTGCGCACCGGCATGGAATTTGTAGATTCCAACGCCTGTCGGGCGGCCGCAGCGACCGCCGACTCGCGCACCTTGGTTTCGCGCTTCTCTGGCACGACAAGGTCGTGCGCATACCAGACGCGCGATTCCGTCGGTCCGGATGGTTGTGAAGGTTTCACGGCTCTTTCTTTAGCTCGCAGAATGTTGATCCGGATCCCAGTTGAGAGCCAGGAAACCATGATTCGGCGTTTCATAGCTGACGGGAAAAGGCTTTGCCTTCGTGAGCGGCATGTATTTTTGATTCTAGTTGCGAAAACGCTGCCTATTGCCCCGAAAAAGGCGATCGACGTACACGCAAAGCATATAAGTGCCGCAACGCCCTCTACTCAGGCATGAATGCGTTTACAAACTCGTGTCGAGCATCACATAACCGCCTGCGGTTGTAAGCTATATAGCAATCTCATCTATTCAGGAGTTAGGACGTGAAGATTCTCGTGACTGGAGCCGCCGGCTTTATCGGGTATTTTGTAGCGCGGCGATTACTCGACGAGGGTCATGACGTCATTGGTCTTGATAATCTAAACGATTACTACGATCCGTCGCTGAAGCAGGCCCGGCTGGCTCAGCTCAAGCCGCATGAACGCTTTTCTTTCCTGCGGCTGGATATTGCCGACCGCGCAAGCATGGCTGAACTTTTTGGCGCGCATAATTTCGATCGCGTTGTTCATCTCGCCGCTCAGGCGGGCGTACGTTACTCACTTAAGAATCCGAATGCCTACATCGATTCAAACGTCGTCGGATTCATGAATATCCTTGAAGGATGCCGACAAACCCAAGTCGGGCATTTGGTCTACGCGTCATCAAGCTCTGTTTATGGGGCCAATGAAAGCGTTCCCTTCTCGGTGCATCAGAACGTCGACCATCCGTTGAGTCTCTATGCCGCCACCAAGAAGTCCAACGAACTCATGGCGCATACTTATGCGCACCTTTACCGCATTCCGGTAACCGGGCTCCGTTTTTTCACAGTCTACGGACCCTGGGGGCGCCCCGACATGGCGCTGTTCCTGTTCACCCGCAAAATACTCGCAGGCGAGCCCATCGAAATATTCAATCACGGGCACCACGCGCGCGACTTTACCTACATTGACGACATTGTCGAAGGGGTCGTGCGAACGATGCATTCCATCGCGCAGCCCAACTCACAATGGTCCGGGTCGGCGCCTGATCCCGCGACATCTTCCGCGCCCTACAGACTTTACAATATCGGCAATCACGAACCCGTCGCGTTGCTCGACTTCGTGGCTGCTATTGAACGCACTCTCGGCAAGACAGCTGAAAAGATTATGCTGCCCATGCAGGCAGGCGACGTGGAAAAAACGTTTGCCGACGTGGATGACTTGGCCCGGGATGTGGGCTTTGCTCCCGCAACACCACTGGAAGCCGGAATCGAGAAATTCGTAACCTGGTATCGCGACTACTACGCCCAGTAAGACCGCCGAGTTCCGTCATAGAGCAAGGCCTAGCGCATTTTTTGATCACAGATGCTAGTGTTTAACGAGACCGGCCTGAAGGACGTGCGTGTGCCCTACCCCGCACGTCAGGCTCTATCATGATGGACACGGATCAATGGCACTCACTCCTGAGGAAATTCAGCGTTACAAGCGCCATCTGGTACTCAAGGATGTTGGGGGACCAGGGCAGCAACAGCTCAAGAAAGCGCGGGTTCTTCTTATCGGCGCGGGTGGATTAGGCTCTCCAATCGCGCTTTATCTCGCGGCGGCAGGCGTTGGTACGATCGGCCTTATCGATGACGATATCGTCTCGCTCGACAATCTTCAGCGCCAGATCGTCCATGACACAGCAGACGTCGGCGTGCCGAAGGTCGAAAGCGCCCGCAAGACTATCAACCGTCTCAATCCGCATGTCGACGTCGAGACATTCAATTTTCGACTGACATCGGACAACGCACTGCAAATCATTGAGCAGTTCGACTTGGTGTGTGATGGCTCGGATAATTTCGCAACACGCTATCTAGTCTCTGACGCCTGCTATTTTGCACGCAAGACGTTGGTGTTCGGTGCTGTTGGGCCATTCGACGGCTATGTGACGACACTCAAGCCGCACGAGAAGCGGCCGGACGGGACACCTTGGCCGAGCTACCGCTGCATTTTCCCCGAGGCTCCACCACCGGGAACGGTAGCGAACTGCTCCGAGGTCGGCGTCCTTGGAGCCGTCGTTGGCGTCATTGGTACTCTGCAGGCAACCGAAGTCCTCAAGGAGATCACCGGTGCCGGTGAGACCCTGGCCGGCCGCTTGTTGATCTACGATGCCCTGGGATCACGTGTTGAGAGCGTCTCAATCGGCTGGGATCCCGAGAATGAGCTCTCGGGCAAAAATCCGACCATCATCGACCTTTCGATGCATGATGGCACAGAAGCTATCGCGGCCTGTGCCGCCACGTAGCGCATTCAGCCTCGATCGTTCGAAAAGGCCTCAGAACATCGCAGGATGGACACGGTCAGGCGGATTGTGACCGTCCATGAACGTCTTGATGTTGATGATGACCTTTTCACCCATGTCGACGCGGCCTTCCAGCGTCGCCGACCCCATATGCGGTAACGCGACAACGCGGCTTGAGCGCAGCAACTTCGGGTTCACGGCAGGCTCGTGCTCAAATACGTCGAGGCCGGCCCCAGCAATTGCTTCGGCTTCAACTAATCGTGCCAGCTCGTTCTCATCAATCACCTCACCGCGCGCTGTATTGACGATGTAAGCCGTCGGCTTCATCAGCCGGAGCCGGCGTGCAGAGAGAAGATGGTAGGTCGCCGGGGTGTGCGGGCAGTTCACAGAAATAATGTCCATGCGCGCCAGCATCTGGTCCAGGCTATCCCAGTAGGTCGCCTCGTATTCCTGTTCGATCTCCTCAGGCAGCCGGCGGCGATTGTGATAGTGTATCTGCAGCCCGAACGCCTTGGCGCGCCGTGCCACGGCACTTCCGATGCGCCCCATTCCGATGATCCCCAACCGCTTGCCATAGATGCGATGGCCGAGCATCCAGGTTGGCGACCATCCATGCCACTCGTTGGCAGGATCTTTCAGATACTGCGTCGCTTCAGCGAGACGCCGGGGGACGGAGAGGATCAGCGCCATGGTCATGTCGGCGGTATCCTCGGTCAACACACCTGGCGTATTGGTCACGGTAATGCCGCGGTTGCGGGCTGTATCAAGATCGATGTTATCGACGCCAGTACCGAAGTTTGCGATAAGCTTCAGCTTTTCACCCGCCTGAGAAATCACGGCCCGATCAATCCGATCGGTCACCGTCGGCACGAGAACGTCAGCCGTTTTGACCGCCTCGACAAGCTCCGCTTGCGACATCGGCTCGTCGGCAACGTTCAAGTGGGCTTCAAACAATTCACGCATGCGGGTCTCGACGACCTCTGGCAACTTGCGCGTAACGATGACAACGGGCTTTTTGGGGCTGTTGGGCATGGGTGTCTTGCTGGTCGGAGGTTTAGCTTCCGGGTCGCGCGATGGGCTTGAATGTCGCGGTCGACACGGGCGCCGTCGGTAGGTCCGAAAGTCGGATCGGCCTTCTCTAACAGATGGTCATCGCAATGACAAAGCTAGCGGACAGATTGAGCTTAAACACTGGATTGGTGGCAGGTTCCTCACCATGTACGCGCTTTCAAGGAGAAGTCAGAATTAAAATGCGGGCACGAGCAAGCGGGACAACAGCGCGAAACAGCGGTTCGCGAATCAAACGGCACGGCCGATTCGGCGTCTCCACCGCCTTCCTCCTCTCCGTGGCCCTGATGGCTGGAGGCCTTTTTGCCGGATCTGCGGCTGCCCAAGAAGGCGGAACGCAGTTTAAGGTTCCGCGCTTTGTCAGCCTGAAGTCCAACCGCGTTAACCTTCGCAAGGGACCAGGCACGGACTACCCCACATCCTGGGTCTTTCGCCGAGCGGGCCTTCCCGTTGAAATCATCAAAGAATTCGAGGGCTGGCGGCAGGTGCGCGATGCAGAAGGAACGACGGGATGGGTCCTAGGGTCGCTTCTCTCCGGGCGCCGAACGGCACAGATTCTTCCTTGGGATGTAAAGTCATCCCAAGAACGGCCTCAGGTTGCACTTGCGTCTCGAGAAAGTGAGGGTTCGAGACCGGTTGCGATGGTTGAAGCGGGTGTCGTCGCGGACATTCATGAATGCGACGGCGAGTGGTGCTTCGTTTCCGTCGACAAGTATCGGGGGTACGTCGCGCAGAAGAAGCTGTGGGGTGTTTACCCCGATGAAATCATTAAATAGCGGAATATCTTCCGCTTTCTGCACTGAGTGTGACGACTTATTCTTTCACGAGGCGCACAATTACGTCGATGTGAGAAATCTTTGTGCCTTCCGGCGGTTCCGGGAGTCCGTCGACCCGAATCGAATGGCTGGGGATGTCCACCAGAACACCTTCCGGCTCTAGGAAGTAATGGTTGTGATTCGAGGTGTTGGTATCGAAGTAGGTCTTTGTACTGTCGATCGCCAATTCGCGCAGCAGCCCGGCACGCTTGAATTGATGTAGCGTGTTGTACACCGTCGCCAAAGAAACTTGCTCGCCCGCCTTCTCAACCTCGTCATGAAGCAATTCAGCCGTGACGTGGCGATCTTGCCCGCAAAAAAGCAGTTGAGCGAGCGCAACACGTTGACGCGTTGGCCTTAGCCCTGCTTGGCGAAGAATCTTTTCTATGTAGCGGTCGGCTTCCGTGCGCATATCTGCGTTATCACTACCTCGCGCGAGGCGAGTTCCTTAGGTTTCGTCGTACAATGGGGCATCCTGCCACTTTCGCACAGACGCCCCAAGCACGTAATCTTAGACGGCTTTTGCCCAGCTAAGCGGTATAGAATGCTCTGCTTAATATATCTGCAAGCGTTACGTCCTGCAACTTGGCCGCGTTCTACAGACAGTTAGCGGAAGGTTAAAGCACCTTGACGACCCAACCGTTTGCCATTTGAAGGTCTTGGTGAGTGTGTTACCAGATTGACCCCATGTGCGTCGGCGCCTTCTTGGTGCGCGCCACAAGCGGCAGGTTAATGAAACAACTACGGGGGATTCGAAACGAGGCCCATGGCTGAGCGGCGACCAAACTTTGACTACGACGATCTGATCGCCTGCGGACGCGGAGAACTGTTCGGACCGGGCAATGCCCAGCTTCCGCTCCCGCCCATGTTGATGTTTGATCGCATAACTTCGATCTCTGAAACCGGCGGCGCGCACGGCAAAGGCCAAATCGTGGCCGAACTCAAAGTGGCAGGCAATCCGAAGCTCGACTGGTTCTTCAAATGCCATTTTGAAGGTGACCCGGTCATGCCGGGGTGCCTGGGACTTGATGCGCTGTGGCAGATGACTGGTTTCTTTCTGGGTTGGCTCGGCGCCCCAGGACGCGGCCGCGCTCTTGGCGTTGGCGAAGTGAAGTTCACCGGAATGGTGGTGCCAACCGTGCAACGCGTGGAGTACATCGTCGATTTAAAGCGGGTTATTTTACGTAAGCTGAAGTTGGCCATCGCCGATGGAACCCTAAAAGCCGACGGACAAACTATCTATACAGCCAGCGACCTGCGTGTCGGACTGTTCGAGACAGGGGACGCGGTAGCGAGGGCATAAACTCCGCCCGTGGAGCCCCGCTCCAAAACTGCGACACCAATTCAAATCCGGGGCCTCTTCAATGCATGGGCTCCGTGAGGGAAAGGGATTTTGATGAGACGCGTCGTCGTCACCGGGATGGGCATCGTTTCCTCAATCGGGAACAACACCCAGGAGGTCCTTGCGTCTTTGCGCGAGGCCAAATCCGGCGTCGTCAGGGCAGACAAATATGCCGAACTCGGGTTCCGCTGCCACGTTCACGGGGCGCCGAATATAGACTGGGAAACCCAGGTCCCCCGTAAGCCGAAGCGCTTCATGGAGGCCGGCGTCGGCTGGAATTACATCGCTATGGATCAGGCCATTCGCGATGCCGGTCTTGAGTCCTCCGAGGTCGTCAATGAGCGTACCGGCATTATTGTTGGTGCGGGCGGCCCTTCCACGGTCGCGATCGTACGTGCTGCTCAGACGACCCAGGAACGTGGCCCGAAAAAGGTCGGACCATTCGAGGTCCCGAAGGCAATGTGTTCAGGGCCTTCAGCGGTTCTCGCGACGAGTTTTGAGATCAAGGGTGTAAATTACTCAATCTCCTCGGCATGCTCGACGTCAGCGCATTGCATTGGCAATGCTGCAGAGCATATCGCCTGGGGCAAGCAGGACATCATGTTCGCCGGTGGCTGCGAAGAGCTGGACTGGACCCTGTCCGTCCTTTTCGACGCGATGGGCGCGATGTCGTCCGGCCACAACGATGCTCCTCAACGTGCAAGCCGGGCCTATGACAAGAATAGAGACGGCTTTGTGATCGCAGGGGGCGCCGGCATGCTGGTGCTTGAGGAGCTGGAACACGCCCGTGCGCGCGGCGCCAAGATTTATGGCGAACTTGTCGGTTACGGGGCCACTTCGGACGGCTTTGATATGGTTGCCCCCTCAGGCGAGGGCGCGGCGCGGTGCATGAAATTGGCGATGCAAGGCCTTGATGGTAAAGGCCTGGGCTGCGATATCGATTATATTAATCCACATGCCACTTCCACACCGGTGGGTGACGCACGCGAAATTGATGCCATTCGCGCCGTTTTCGGAGAGAATATCCCCCACATCTCGGCGACAAAATCACTCACCGGTCACTCGATGGGTGCTGTCGGGGTGCAGGAAGCCATCTATTCACTCTTAATGATGAATGCCGGCTTTGTTTGCGAAAGTGCAAATATCGACGAATTAGACCCTGAGTTCGAAGGGGTGCCGATCGCGCGCCAGAGGTTGGACGACGTAACGCTTAACTGTGTAATGTCGAACAGTTTCGGTTTTGGCGGAACAAATGCGAGTCTGGTGTTCCGCCGCTCCGAAACCTGATCTCACTTATGTCGCGGCGATAGGGGGACATCAGGTCCCTGCTTAGAGGTTCGTCCGACATGAAACGCGACACTACCGGCACTGGCTGGTTCGACACTGTTGGACGCGCCGCGGGCGCAGAAAGAAGGGCTCGCATGACCCAGACTGATTTTGCAAAACCCGGTCCTTTGCTTGCGGGCAAACGTGGCCTTGTCATGGGCGTCGCTAATGATCGCTCGATCGCATGGGGCATTGCACGGGTATTGGCCGGGCAGGGTGCGGATCTGGCCTTTACCTATCAAGGAGAGGCGTTCGGGCGCCGCGCCATTCCCCTGGCTGAATCGGTGGGCTCTAAGATCATTGTGCCTTGCGATGTCAGTGATCTCGATAGTGTCGATAAGGTTTTTGAAGAAATCAAAAAAACCTGGGGCAGCCTGGACTTTATCGTTCATGCGTTGGCTTTTTCTGACCGCCGTGAGTTGCATGGCCGATACGCGGATACGACGCGTGATAACTTCGTGAATACCATGGTTATCTCGTGCTTCTCCTTCACTGAAATCGCGAAGCGGGCCGCAGAGCTGATGCCAAACGGCGGATCGTTGCTTACGCTTACGTATGGTGGGGCGACGCGATGGGTGCCGTCCTACAACGTGATGGGCGTCGCTAAGGCTGCGCTGGAAGCCTCGGTACGATATCTCGCGGCCGACCTGGGCCCGCAAGGCATTCGTGTCAACGCCGTGTCGGCGGGGCCAATGCGAACTCTTGCCGGCTCCGGCATTTCGGATGCGCGCGTCATTTTCAACTATCAGCGCGATCATTCGCCCTTGCGGCGCACGCCAACGCTCGACGAAGTCGGCGGCTCGGCGCTTTATCTGCTGTCCGACATGGGAGGCGCGGTAACGGGCGAAGTTCACTTCGTCGACTGCGGTTATAGCACAGTGGCAATGCCGACGCTCGAAGCTCTTAAGGAGCAAGAAGCAGATGCAGATGCCGCCGGCCGGTCACCTTCGGAAGCGGCCGAATAAGGCTCCAATTGCTAGTAACTTGACGCATCGTCACGGCGAGCGCAGAACGCTTCAATGATCGGGGTTTTCGATTCAGGGTTGGGGGGACTGACTGTGCTGCGCGAACTCGCGGCGCGGTTCCCTCAGATTTCGTTCACGTACCTCGGCGATCATGCTCACGTACCCTACGGCAACCGGTCGTCCGAGGAGGTCGTGGACCTGACGCGTCAAGGTGTCGAGACGCTGTTTCGGCTTGGTGCGCGTCTCGTCATCTTGGGCTGTAATACCGCAACGGCAGTGGCTGCCCGGCAGCTTCAGCAGAATTGGCTGCCGAAGTCCCAATGGGGCGGACACAACATCCTGGGCATCGTTGCGCCGACGGTGGAAGCTGCGACGCAGACACCCTGGGCCGTTACAGCCCCGCAATATCCGCAGAAGTACAATACCGACATCATTGCCGTGTTCGGCACCACCAGAACAATTTCTTCGAACGTCTACAGAGAAGAGATTCGCAAACGCTGCCCAAAAGTCGTGGTCGTGCAGCAGATTTGCGCGAACTTAGCTGGAGCGATTGAGCACGAGGCGCCAGAAGCGGAACTGGATGCTCTGGTGCAAGAGGGGGTAGCCGGTTTACTGTCCCAGACCCACGACACGCCGCCGCATCGTGCGATTTTAGGTTGCACGCATTTTCCTTTGGTGGAGCATCTCTTCGCGCGTCATCTGCCCCCATTCACGCGCATTCTGTCCCAGCCGCAGATCGTCGCTGATAGTCTCGAAGATTATCTTCACCGTCGTCCGCATTTTGTCGCTGATAGTTCCTCCATAGCGAATCAATCCCATGTCCGCCTCATGACGACGGGCAATGCGCGGGAGGCCAGCTCGCTGGCCCAAGTTTTCTGGCCAGATGCTCCATCCTTCGAATCTGCATTAGAGTACACACGTTCCTAGGCTTGCTTCCTTGCCACAATTGCGTTGCATATCCGGCGCGCTTCACTTGAACTGAACGATTGTAAGCGAAAGGGCTCGACAAGCCCACCTGGTCTTTGTCTACAATCGCGGGAACGGTGAAATGTGGCGGTGACGATGCCCAAATGGCAGATACTCACGATACGGAGCGGGCAACCGGAGACCTTACTGGAAGCCTCAAAAGACTGGAGCTGGGAACAACGCCTATCAGCGCGGATGTCTTTCTCGCTAGTCTATCACGACATGCTCAATGATCTCATGCGGTATGGCACACCCCAGCGATTCTACACGCGTGATTTTGCTGGTGCCGCAGTCAGCGCGCACGCGTGGCGAACGGGCAGTAATGTGTGTCTGTACGCAACCACAGTTGCATTTGACGGGACACTGCCTCCCGCGGATAGCGATGCTGGTCTCGACGCGTTAGCTTACGAAGCCCTGGATCAGACTTCAGTTTCGATCATCACGTGCTTCGGCAAAACTTGGCTTTTCGAGCAAACGCAGGGAGAGCCCATTCTGTCGCCGTTGTTAGCAGCGTATGTGGATGTCGCTGCCGCACCGAAGGGTTTTTGTGAAGATGGGGAACGCCAATCGCCTTTCGAAAGCAGTTCCCGCACCGGTCTAGCCTCTAAAAACGATACCATCGACGTCAACGAAAACTATGCGTGGCTCGATACGTGGCTGCTTCGCGGCGAACCTATGCCCTTCGGCTCACCCAGGAACCGATAAACATCTGGCGGGTGGCGAACAAAGGATCAGCCGCTGGGGCCGTAACATTTCCAAGAAAAAAGCGCCGTTGGATTTCAACGGCGCTTTTTTATTCTTTTATCGAGAAGGCTTACGCATCTCGGCGTGGACGGCGGTCACGGCGCGGACGATCTCCACGGTCTCCACCACCTGTATCTTCAGCTTCGCCTTCGGCACGGGGAATTTCCTGGCCCGTGGACTGGTCGACAACCTTCATGGACAGGCGAACCTTACCCCGATCGTCGAAGCCAAGGAGTTTGACGTAAACTTCCTGACCTTCCTTGACCACTTCACTGACGGTTTCAGGACGACCCTGGCTCAGTTGCGAAATGTGAACCAGACCATCGCGGGCGCCGAAGAAGTTCACAAAGGCACCGAAGTCCATAACCTTAACGACCTTACCCTTGTAGATCGTGCCAACCTCAGGCTCGGTGGTGATGGAGCGGATGCGGCTCAGGGCTGCTTCAATCGACTCACGCTTAGCGGCTGCGATCTTCACCGTACCGTCGTCATTGATATCGATCTTGGCGCCCGACTCTTCGACGATCGAACGAATAACCGAGCCACCCGAACCGATGACTTCGCGGATCTTGTCCGTCGGGATCTGGATCGTTTCGATACGTGGAGCATGTTCGCCCAGTTCCGAACGCGCATCCGTCAGAGCCTTCGACATCTCTTGAAGGATATGCATGCGGCCATCTCTGGCCTGATCAAGTGCCACCCGCATAATCTCTTCCGTGATGCCGGTAATCTTGATGTCCATCTGAAGCGAAGTGACGCCGTTGGTCGTACCCGCGACTTTGAAGTCCATATCGCCGAGGTGGTCTTCGTCGCCGAGAATGTCGGAGAGAACGGCGAACTTGTCGCCTTCCTTGATCAAGCCCATGGCAATACCGGCGACGGGCGACTTGAGCGGGACGCCAGCGTCCATAAGTGCCAAGGACGTGCCGCACACCGTCGCCATCGAAGACGACCCGTTACTTTCGGTGATTTCGGACACCACGCGGATGGTGTAGGGGAATTCCTCCGCCGTCGGCATCAGAGGATGCACGGCGCGCCATGCGAGCTTGCCGTGACCGATTTCACGACGGCCGGGGCTCCCCATACGGCCCGTTTCACCCACGGAGTAGGGGGGGAAGTTATAGTGAAGCAGGAAGCGCTCCTTGCGCGTTCCTTCGAGCGAATCCACAAACTGCTCGTCTTCACCGGTGCCAAGTGTCGCCACTACCAGAGCCTGGGTCTCACCACGCGTGAACAGCGCGGAGCCATGCGTACGCGGCAGAACATCAACCTCCGACATGATCGGGCGAACCGTCTTAAGATCGCGTCCGTCGATGCGATGCCCCGTGTCGACCACGGATGAGCGCATGATGTCGGACTCGAGCGCTTTGAATGCGCTGGCAAGCAGACCCTTGTCTTCAGGCGCATCTTCAGGAACTTCGATTTCCGCGAAGACCTTTTCCTTGACGGCGGCAACCATGTCGTTGCGCTTTTGCTTCTCGGGCGTCGAGAAGGCAACCTTTAGATCTGCCTCAGCAATGGCGCGGACAGCTTCCTTGTACTTGCCCGTGTCGGGAAGCGTGATGTCCCAGGGTTCCTTGGCGGCAGTCTCAGCCAGCTTGATGATGGCCTGGATGACCGGCTGGAAATGCTCATGGCCGAACATCACGGCCTTTAGCATAACGTCTTCGCCCAGTTCCTTGGCTTCAGACTCGACCATCATGACCGCGTCTTCGGTGCCTGCGATCACGAGATCCAGCTCGCTTTCGGCCATCTCGTCCAGCATGGGATTGAGGACAAGCTCACCATTGATGCGACCAACGCGTGCCGCAGCGATCGGCCCGAGGAAGGGAACGCCGGACAGCGTCAGCGCTGCAGACGCAGCGACCATGCCGAGAACGTCAGGATCGTTCTCCATGTCGTGGGAAAGAACGGTGACGATGACCTGAACTTCGTTTTTGAAGCCCTGCACGAACAGCGGGCGAATGGGGCGGTCAATGAGCCGCGACGTCAACGTTTCCTTTTCCGTCGGCCGGCCTTCGCGTTTGAAATAACCACCGGGGATCTTGCCGGCCGCGTAGGTCTTTTCCTGGTAATTTACGGTCAACGGGAAAAAGTCGATGCCCGGCTTGGGCTGCTTGGCAGCGACTACGGTCGCGAGCACGCTGGTCTCACCGTACTGTGCATAAACGGCGGCGTCGGCCTGGCGCGCCATGTGGCCCGTCTCGAGGCGCAGCGGACGCCCCCCCCAGTCAATTTCCACGCGATGAATGTCGAACATGCTTTTCGTCTTTCGTTTCGGTCTTTGTTTCGTACGAGCGCGGTTCTAGCGCATTTTCAGCGATAGCAAAAAGTTTCCAGTCACAAGGCGCGCCCTATCGCGGAGCGGCCGAGACCGTCCCGCGTTGCAGGCACAAAAAGTTCACTGAAAAGCGAACCGCACAAATGTTGGTGTTTGTAGAATTCGCACTTGGACAGGCTCGGGCGGTAGATGCTGCCGCCAGACCTGACGGCAGCATCCCACATGAGCGGACGTGTCAAAATTTGCGCCCTAGGCCAAGCCGCGCGCGATAAAACGCGCAAATTAACGGCGGATGCCGAGGCGTTCGATGAGCTTCTGATAGCGAGAAACGTCCTTAGCCTTGACATAGTCCAGGAGATGGCGCCGCTGGCTTACCATTTTGAGCAGACCACGACGTGAATGGTTGTCTTTCTTGTGGGTCTTGAAGTGCTCAGTAAGGTAAGTGATGCGTGAGGTCAGAATAGCGATCTGAACTTCTGGAGAACCGGTATCGCCTTCTTTCGTTCCGAACTCCTTTACGAGTTCGGCCTTGCGTTCTGCCGTAATCGACATCGGGATCGTCCTTTCAATTCGAGAAGATACGGAAAGCTTCAGAGCTTTCCCTAGGCGGCCACAGCCGGGATGTCGTCCAGCTGGGTCACAAACATACAACGCGGGCCCATGGGACCCGCGTCGTTGGGGGCTTTATACACGAATACGCGCTCGTGACCAGCATCTTTCGATGCACCTGCGGTCTTGATTCCCGGTAAAGCTGCGTCGCAGGGCAATCAAATTAACGATAAGATGATTACCGCCCTAGATTGAAGACGCGGTTCGGCCTGAGTTGACCTTTTTCCGCGTCACCGATGGCGACGAGCTGTCCCTTGCACATGGCGAAAAAACCGCCTGTGAACACGGGGGCGTCGCGACCGCGCAGGAGTATGGTCTTGCCACGGGCCAGTTCAGACGCGTCCGAAGGGGTTACGGCGAGTTCCGTTAGGTCTTCGAGGGCCGACTCGACGGGTTGGAGATATGAGTCCAACGCTTCCGCTCCGCCTTCCTCGTGGGCGGCCACAAGCTCATCCATGGAAACGGCTTCTTCCTCCGTAAATGAGCCGACGGCAAGGCGCCGGAGCTCACTTACATGGCCATAGCAGCCCAAGGCCCGTCCGAGGTCGCGCGCGATCGCCCGCACATAGGTCCCCTTGCCGCACTCCGCTTCAAAAATCGCGGAGTTCGCATCGACCGCGCCAAGCAGACGTAGATCGTCAATGTTAACAATGCGCGGCTGCAGCTCGACAACCTCGCCGTCTCGGGCGAGATCGTAAGCGCGGTTTCCTGCCACCTTGATCGCTGAGAACTGCGGCGGTACCTGGCTGATTTCGCCTGTGAATTGCGGCAACAGCGCTTCGATCTCAGCAACGGAGGGGCGCGTCTCGGAGCTTGCTACGATCTCGCCTTCCGTATCGTCCGTCGTGCGCTCGTTCCCCCAGGTCACAGTAAAACGATATGCCTTCTCGCCATCAACGGCATAGGACACAGTCTTCGTTGCTTCACCGAAAGCGATCGGCAGGATACCTGTTGCCAACGGATCGAGTGTCCCGGCATGGCCTGCCTTCTGTGCATCGAACAGGCGTTTCACTGCGCCCAGCGCTTGGGTCGACGTGCGACCGAGCGGCTTGTCGAGGACGAGCCAACCGTTGACCGCCCTACCTTTCTTTCTTCGTGCCATATGGTGCTCTGCTGATCGGCCGAGAGTGAAATATCCAGCCGCGCGTTGAAGACTAATGCTCAGTCGTTTTCCAGGTCCCGTCGGACGGTGGGGCTGTGCAGCAACTCGTCGATACGCAGCGCTTCATCAAAGCTCCGGTCGGCACGGAAACGGAGTTCCGGGGCATACTTCAAGTTAACGGCATGCGCAATCTCGCCACGTAAAAACCTCTTATTCCGATCGAGCGCGGCAAGAACAGGTTCCATCGCCTCGCCACCGCCAAGCGGCATGACGAATATCGTCGCAAGCTTCAGGTCCGGTGACATACGAACCTCAGGAACCGTGATGACATGTGCCCCGAGGACGTCGTCGTGAATCTCACCGCGCGTTAGCATCTCGGCTATCGCATGCCGGATCATTTCTCCAACGCGCAACTGCCTTTGCGACGGGCCCGCTCCGGCGGGAGATTTGGAGGATCGTTTCGCCATATCAGTTCCGTTGACGGGTCGAAGACCAGCCGTGCCGGTCAACTTCATCCATGACATCGCGGCGGGACAAGCCATTGCCGCTATGACGTCAAAGGGGTCGTGCCGTCAGCCGGCCCGACCCCAAACGATCGCCAAGCGATCGGATGTGACTACAGGGTGCGAGCCAGTGTCTCGACCTGGAAGCACTCGATCACGTCGCCCTCGCGTAGGTCCTGATAATTCGCGAAGGACATACCGCATTCCTGACCTACGGGAACTTCCTTCACGTCATCCTTGAAGCGCTTCAGGATTGACAGGCTGCCCTCATGGATAACGACGTTGTCGCGGATCAGGCGAACTTTGGCTCCGCGCTCAACCTTGCCTTCCGTTACACGGCAGCCAGCCACTTTGCCGACCTTAGTGATATTGAAGACCTGCAGGATCTCCGCATTTCCAAGGAATATTTCGCGGATCGTCGGCTCAAGCAGACCGGACATCGCCGCCTTAACGTCATCAACGAGGTCGTAGATGATGTTGTAGTAGCGGATCTCGACACCCTGACTATCGGCGGCCTGTTTGGCTTGGGCGTTGGCGCGAACGTTGAAGCCAAAAATGACAGCGTTCGAGGCGTTCGCCAAAACGACGTCGGACTCTGTGATACCGCCAACGCCGGAGTGCACGATACGCGCTTCGACCTCGTCGGTGCCCATCTTCTTGAGAGCGCCCGCGATGGCTTCGATAGAGCCTTGCACGTCACCCTTGATGACGAGCGGAAACTCTTTCTTGCCCGCTTCGTCCTTGAGCGTTTGCATCATTTGCTCAAGCGTACGCGGCGACCCGGCGGAGCCCAACTTTTCGCGCCGTTTGCGAACACGATAGTCGGTGATCTCGCGGGCACGAGCTTCGTTCTCAACAACGGCGAACTGATCACCTGCTTCAGGCGCCGCATCGAAGCCCAAAACCTCGACAGGAACAGACGGGCCCGCCTTAGCGACGTTCTTTCCGCGATCGTCAATCAACGCGCGGACGCGGCCCCACGCGGTGCCGGCAACGACGATGTCACCAACGGCCAACGTACCGCGCTGAACGAGAACGGTGCCTACCGGACCACGACCGCGTTCGAGCTTAGCCTCGATGACAATACCTTCCGCATTGCGCTCGGGATTGGCCTTGAGATCAAGAATTTCAGCCTGCAGAGCGATAGCCTCGAGTAGTTTGTCGAGGTTCATTTGCTTCAGCGCGGAAACCTCGACTTCGAGTGTCTCACCCGACATGGTTTCGACAACAACCTCGTGCTGCAGCAGCTCCGTGCGGACGCGGTTGGGATCGGCCTGCGGCTTATCAATCTTATTGATAGCCACGATCATCGGCACATCCGCAGCCTTGGCATGGTTGATCGCCTCGATGGTCTGAGGCATCACACCATCGTCGGCAGCAACGACCAGCACGACGATATCCGTGACCTTGGCGCCGCGTGCACGCATGGCCGTGAAGGCTGCGTGGCCTGGCGTATCGATGAACGTGATTTTCTGGCCGGAGCCCGTCTCAACCTGATACGCGCCGATATGCTGCGTGATACCGCCAGCTTCTCCCGAGACGACATTCGCCTTCCGGATAGCGTCGAGAAGCGAGGTTTTACCGTGGTCGACGTGCCCCATAATAGTGACCACGGGAGCACGCTGCACGAGTGTCTCATCGGCATCTGTTTCACCGATAAAGCCCTCTTCAACGTCGGCTTCGGAAACGCGCTTTGACGTATGACCAAACTCGGAGACGAGCAGTTCCGCCGTGTCGGCGTCGATCACGTCGTTGATCTTATGCATCTCGCCCTGCTTCATCAGGTACTTGATGAGATCGACGGCGCGTTCGGCCATGCGGTTGGCGAGTTCCTGAATAGTAATCACTTCAGGAATAATCACCTCACGCGCAATCTTTTCGCGCGGCTGAGCGATACCCATCGCCTTCAGCTTCTCGCGTTCGCGCTTACGCTTCAGAGATGCAAGCGAACGTTCGCGGTTTTCGCGATTAAGAAGCTGATCAACCGTCAGCTTACCGCGCTCACGACGTTCATCACCGGTGCGTGTCGCTGTACGCGATGGCTTGCCGCCACGCTTGTTGCGACCGTCCTCGTCCTCCATCTGCTGTTGTTGCGGAGCGGGAGCTGGCCGTTGCGCACGCTGCGGCTTGGCGACGATCGGCTCATCACCTCCATCGGCCTGACCGCGAGGCGGACCGGGCAATCTAATTTCTTTCGGCTTGCCGCGCTCGCGCGGCTGGAACTGCGTGTCGAGCGAGCGTGGCGCGCGCTGACGTGCAGGCGCATCGCCTTCGGAAGACCTACCCGATGGCCGCCCTTCCCCGCGCTGCGGACCGTCGCCCTTCCTCGCCGGTGCGGCCGGGCTCTTTGCGCGTGGCTGTTCGCGAGCCGGAGGCGCAGACTTCGCCGGTTCAGGTGCGGGCGCGCTCTTTACTTCTTCGACAGCTGGTGGCGCAGGTTCCGCAGCGACCTCTACAGGCTCGGGTGGAGCTTCTGGCGCTGCCGTCGGCTGTTCGCTTTTTTCGGCGACAGGCTCTTTAGCCGCTTCCGACTCTTTTTCCGCCTTAGCCTGGCTTTCTTCGCGCGCCTTTCGCTCAGCCTCCTCAGCATCTTGTGCCGCCTTAGCCGCCTGCAAAGCGCGCTGACGAGCTTCAACTTCGCTGCTGGATAGCTTGTCACCAGACGCCGTATCAGCACTTGGTGCAGGACGCGGCGGTGCGCTGGCCGGCTTGCGCGCTACAGGCGCGGCTGGCTGCTGCGGGGTCGCCGGTGTTATCTCTTCTGCGCCTTGTTGACCTGGCGTAGCGAGCTTGCGCGATTTGCGCTTCTCCACCACGACGGCCTTCGAGCGGCCATGGCTGAAACTCTGCCGAACATGACCGGACTCGACGGTGCGTTGTAGAGAGAGCTGTTTGCGCCCACCTCGAATGGTCTTGTCGGTGGAGTCTTTCGTGTCCGTCATTCGATATCCGTTCAACTCTCTTCGTGTGATCTCAATCCGCGGCGTGATCTAAGATCGTGTCACGGTACGCCGTTGCGCGTTTGGCAATAGCGTTGCCGTATGATGATCGCGTCATCGGTTCTGGTCGGCACCACAGGGCGGAAATAGTCTCCCCATAGTAGAAGTGCCGGGGTCTTGATCCGCAGCGTTTCGCTGCCGGTATTCGGGCTCGGGCTCGGAATAACCCCTGCGCGAGAGCCAATCAATTCTTTGCAGCCTATCATGGCGAACCAACCTTTGCTTCGCCAGAAGCTGCTTTAGCGGTTACAGGAGGGGCAATGCCTCGACGGTAGCGGGCTAATCTTTCAGCTTCGCCCACAAATCGCTTCGCCGCCCCTCCGGGTGTGAGGGCAGCATGTACCACATTTGAGCGCCCCATGGCCAAGCCGATTTCATCAATTGTCAGAATATCAATGATGATTGGCTTAAAGCCACGGTCCGCCGCGATAGCGGTATACTTGCGATCCAACTTGTCACAACCGTCGCGGGCAGCATCAGCTCCGTGTACCAGGGTCGCGATGCGTTCGCGTTCCAACCGCGTATTTATCTTATCGAAGCCACAAACAACGAGGCCTGCCTTGTTGGCGAGCGCGAGGGCTTCGACAACGCGCTGCGTCAATTGACGCTCAACCAAACCGGGAAGATCTTCGGAAACTTCTACCTTACGCTTTAGGCTTCGGGCAAAAGCACGTGCTTTAACGGCAGCGGAGATACTTTCCCTATCGGCCGTAACCCATACGCCGCGACCAGGCAATTTATGTGTCAGATCAGGATATATAGTGTCGCCGGGGCCGGCGACAAATCGGATCAGATCGCCGGTTACCCGCTCAGAACGCGTGAGGGCGCATTGACGGAAGAGGTCTTTCCCTTCCATCCGGCTGGCCTCTCGAATGTCTGGCCGTTCATTTGCGACCACGCGTTGCTGCTCCAATCGTTGAACATCTCCATCGCCCTAGTCGGACGAACCGGCATCGCCGGCATTCGTTTTGCCTGCAGGCTTAGGTGTACCTGAAGAGAAAACGGCTTCAATTTCTTGCGCCTGTGCATCTGCTTCGGAAGGCGCGGCTTCTTCAGCCTCTTCTTCCGGCTCAGCAGATGATGCGAGGTCTTCCGCGCTGATCCAGCCTGCCTGAACGCGGGCTGCCATAATCAGTTCTTCAGCCTCTGTGCGTCCGATCTCCATGCCGTCAAGGATTCCCTTATGGCGCACCGGCTCGCTATCTTTTTCGCGCTTACGCTCGACCCAGCCGACGAGGTCATCTGTGGCGCAGTCGGCCAAATCTTCGACGGTCTTGATGCCGTTTTCACCAAACGCGACCAGCATGGCGCTCGTTACGCCAGAAACCTGGCCGAGTTCATCGGCGACACCGAGCTCGCGACGACGCGCATCACGCTCATTCTCGATACGCTCAAGAAAATCGCGCGCACGTGTCTGGATCTCGTTCGCGGTATGCTCATCGAAGCCTTCGATATGTGCGATTTCGGAGAGATCGACGTAAGCGACCTCCTCAATCGAGGCGAAGCCTTCGGTCACCAATAGCTGCGCGATCACCTCGTCAACATCGAGTTGGTCCATGAACATGTTGGACCGCTCGACAAATTCCTTCTGGCGGCGTTCGCTTTCTTCCTGCTCCGTGAGGATATCGATATCCCAGCCCGTCAACTGCGACGCAAGACGCACGTTCTGACCGCGACGGCCGATCGCCAGTGAGAGCTGATTTTCCGGGACCACGACCTCGATCTTGTCGGTATCTTCGTCGAGGACGACCTTGCTCACTTCTGCAGGCGCGAGCGCGTTAACGATGAACTCTGCGGGATCGGGACGCCACTGAATGATGTCGACCTTCTCGCCCTGCAGTTCATTGACAACCGCCTGGACGCGCGAACCGCGCATACCGACGCAAGCGCCGACCGGATCAATGGACGAATCCTTGGAAATAACCGCGATCTTCGCACGTGACCCGGGGTCGCGAGCAACCGATTTGATCTCCACAATGCCGTCGTAGATTTCAGGCACTTCCTGCGCGAACAGCTTCGACATGAATTCAGGGCGCGCACGCGACAGGAAAATCTGCGGGCCGCGTTGTTCCTGACGCACATCGTAGATGTAGGCGCGTGCACGGTCTCCGTAACGGAAATTTTCACGCGGGATCATCTCGTCGCGACGGATGATGGCCTCGGCGCGTCCGAGATCGATGATGACGTTGCCGTACTCGACGCGCTTTACGGTACCGTTGACGATTTCGCCGATGCGATCCTTGTATTCGCCGTATTGGCGCTCACGCTCGGCTTCACGAACCTTCTGGACGATCACCTGCTTGGCGTTCTGCGCAGCGACACGGCCGAAGTCCAACGGCGGCAGCGGCTCAACGATCAGGTCGCCAGCTACGGCGCCCGGCTGACGGCGTTGTGCGCCCTGTACCGAAATTTCAGTCGAGTCATTTTCGACGTTCTCGACGACCGTGATCACACGGGAGAGCTTCGTCTCGCCAGTCTTGGGATCGATCGTGCAGCGGATATCGTTTTCCGCGCCGTAACGGGACTTTGCCGCCTTCTGGATCGCATCTTCCATCGCCTGGATCACGATCGTTCGATCGATCGATTTCTCGCGGGCGACAGCGTCTGCAATCTGCAAGAGTTCGAGACGGTTGGCGCTGATACCTGCCATCGCCATGTTGCCTAGTCCTCCAAATCCACTTCGTCGCCGGGACCTACGTCGTTACCGGCATCGTCTGTTTGCCTTGACTTCTTCGCCCGACGCAAGGCTTCGCGCACAAGTTCATCCGTCAAGACCAGCTTGGCATCGCTCACCAGCGAAACCGGAAAGCCAACAACCGTCGGACCAACCTCAGGAAGATCGACCTCCATACGGATCTCACCATCCTCGAAGCCTTCAAGCCGCCCACGGAAGCGTTTGCGGCCGTCCACCATTTCGCTCAGTTCGACCTTCGCCTCGTGATCAGCCCAGTCCTCAAAATCGGATGGACGCACGAGAGGTCTATCAATCCCGGGCGAAGAAATCTCCAAGCGATAGCTGCCTGAGATAACGTCGTGAACATCCAGCAGCGGTGATAGCTGGCGAGAGATCGTCTCGCAATCATTCACCGTAATTGTACCGTCGGGGCGTTCGGCCATGATCTGAACGATCTTGCCTTCACGTCCTTGTATGTGTACTCGCACGAGCCGGAAACCAAGATCCTCCAGGACTGGTTCAGCAAGTTCGGCCACTGCCGCTGCCAATCCTGTCTCCCGGAAAAAGCGCTCGCGCGACGCGCTCGTATCGCCCGCCACAGAGGCCCTCGTCAAATACTGTCGCTAATTCCCAAATGCCATTCCCAAAACAAAAAGAGCGGACCCAGAGGGCCCACTCCCAGAGTTGAGATGATCATGAGCAATTCAAGACTACGTGAAGACTTAGGCACTTGCAAGCGCCTTGTGAAGTTTTTTGAACATTTTGATGGCACAAAATAAGCAGTCTGCGGCTGTACTTGCTCAAGCATTTCGCAGAAAGCGGAAGAAATAGCATCGCCGACCTTCACGGAGGGCTTTTGCTTGGTAGCGGGTCGATGGCCAGTCGTCGGGGCGTAGGCGCCAGTCTTGAGGGCTCGCCGCTTGCCAAGAAAACGGGCTGTCTTGCAAAGCGATGAGCGCTGTGCGGGCATAGTCGCCAATATCGGTGGCGATCCGTAACTCGCCCCCTGCCGCCATGACCCGTGCCAGCTCCGAGATCAGAGATGCGGACACCAAACGGCGCTTATGATGCCGCCGCTTCGGCCAGGGATCTGGAAATAAGATAAACGTTCGGTTGATGCTGGCCGGTGGAAGCCAACGCAAAACCTCGCGCGCATCATCGACATACAAACGAATATTTTGGAGTTCATTCTCCTCAATGGCCGTCAAAGCCTTGACGACGCCGTCCTCGAACGGTTCGCAACCTATCAAACCAACAGAGGGATGATGGGCCGCCTGCCAGATCAAGTGTTCCGACCCGCCGAAACCGATCTCTAGCCAAACTTCACCGACATTCGCGGAAAAGAGCTCTGTTAGTGACCGAGGCCTCGGTTGGGTGACTTCGAGAGCCAACCTGGGCAGCAGTTCTCGCATGAGCTGTTGTTGGCGCGGACTTAGCGTCCGCCCACGTCGACGGCCGAAGGAACGGAGCTCAGCTGGAATTCCTTCACCCTTTTGTGTGGTTTCGCCCATCGCCCCGACCTACGTTGCGCAATTGTTTGGAGAATTCGGTTTCATCAGCACAGCTGAACGCGTGGATTTCTATTTCTCTCTAAAAATAGAACAAAACGGCCGCAACGCATGCGCTGCGGCCGTCCAGGTTCGTTCGACAGATTAAGCCGGCTGGATTTACAGCGCCGACTTAATGGCTGCGGCAAGATCGTCTTTTTCCCACGTGAAGCCACCCTGATCGTCTGGTGCACGGCCAAAATGGCCATAAGCTGCCGTGCGAGCATAGATCGGGTTGTTCAGGTTCAGGTGCTCGCGAATGCCGCGGGGCGTCAGCTTCATGACTTCGCGGAGAACCTTTTCCAATTGGGCTTCATCCACCTTGCCTGTGCCATGCGTGTCGACGTAGATCGACAGTGGCTCGGCAACGCCGATTGCGTAGGACAGCTGGATGGTGCAGCGCTCTGCGAGTTCCGCCGCCACGACGTTCTTTGCCAGATAACGTGCCGCATACGCAGCCGAGCGGTCCACCTTCGTCGGATCTTTGCCCGAGAACGCGCCGCCGCCATGGGGCGCCGCGCCGCCATAGGTATCAACGATGATCTTACGTCCCGTGAGACCACAGTCACCATCCGGGCCGCCGATCACGAACTTACCCGTTGGGTTTACGTGCCAGACGGTATCGTTCGACACCCACTCAGCGGGAAGAGTCTTGAGGATATAGGGCTCGACGATTTCACGTACCTGTTTGGACGTGAGATCAGGATCGATGTGCTGCGTCGACAAAACGATCTGCGTGACAGCAACGGGCTTGCCGTTTTCGTAACGCACGGTCACTTGGCTTTTCGCATCCGGTCCAAGCTTAGCAGCGGCACCCTCTTTCGCTTTGCGCGCCTTTGCCAGAACCTCAAGAATCTTGTGGCTGTAGTAGATCGGTGCCGGCATCAGCTCCGGCGTTTCACGGCAGGCATACCCGAACATGATGCCTTGGTCGCCGGCACCTTCGTCCTTGTTGCCGGCTGCATCGACGCCAACTGCGATGTCAGCGGACTGCGGATGCAATAGAACATCAATGTTCGTGTTGGCCCAGTGGAAGCCTTCCTGCTCGTACCCGATGTCTTTGATCGCTTCGCGGATCTTCGCGCTGATCATTTCGGTGGTGACCGTGGACGGCCCACGCGTCTCGCCGGCAACGATTACCTGGTTGGTCGTCGCCAATGTCTCGCACGCGGCACGGATCGACCAGGGATCGATGCCTGCCTTGGGCCCTTCACGGTAAAAAAGATCGACGATCTCATCAGAGATACGATCGCAGACCTTGTCCGGATGACCTTCAGAGACCGATTCACTGGTAAATAAATAGGATGTGCGTGCCAAGCTCGCTCCCTCCATTTGCATTTCATTTTCGATGGGAAGTTGCGGGCCTTGTCGCAAGGTTTTAGGGGCGGGTCAAGGCTAGCCCCTGAAACGGGGCCTTGTCGCAGGACGTCTCAGTCCTGCGATTCTTCGTTCGCCAGCGAGCGAACTAGCTCGACAACAGCACGTCGAACGCGCGCGTCCGGAATGCGAGCGAACGCCTTGTTGAGCTCAAAGCCTTCGCGGGTCGTAATGAGATCCGGCACATACTCCGCGGACGCGTCCGCCATGCCTGTGGCTTCGGCAGAATCTCCATTTGGCACCTCGTCATAAAAGAACTGAATCGGCACCCCTAGAACGCGCGCCATGTCGAACAACCGACTTGCGCCAATGCGATTTACACCCTTCTCGTATTTTTGAATCTGCTGGAAAGTCAGTCCCAATCGTTCGCCAAGTTTCTCCTGGCTCATCCCCAGCAGCATACGCCGTAATCTGACACGAGCACCGACATGAACGTCTATCGGGTTCGCCCGGCGCGCATTGCGCTCTTCCTCCACAGTATTCTTGTTATTAAAATCGTTGCCCATGCGAAATACCGGCTCCAAAGTTTACCTTACAGCCTACAGCACGATCGCGTCAGTAAGCAGGACGGACCACGCTCAAACAATTTAAGCTTTCTTATTTGTTGGGTGATCTATACTATAGAGTGCATCAATGCCACCCACTTCGGCAAAATCGTGCCAAGATGTGGTCATTCCTTACTATGAAAGTTGCGTTTCATAGTAGAAGCGGTGCTGTGAAGCCACACCTTTGACACGTCTTATCGTGCCGCATAGCGATTATACTGGACAATAATCCACGTCGTTAGGCTCAACGCGAGCACGCAAAGTAAAAATAGACCGTCGCCATATTGAGCATAAATGGTTGCAGGGCGTGGCTGGGGAAGCTGCGTATCGAGTGTTCCGACCTCGTTAAGATCGAGCTTTCCAATAATACGACCGAACGGATCGATCACAGCGGATATACCGTTATTGGCGACGCGTAATAGGGCCACGCCTTCTTCAACCGCGCGCAAACGCGCTTGATGTAAATGCTGGTGCGGGCCCGTCGTATTACCAAACCAGCCATCGTTGGTCGCATTCACAAGTAGAGCTGGACGATTCTCGCCTTGAACAACTGCTGCGGGAAAAATCGCTTCGTAACAAATCAATGGAGAGAAAGGCGGAAGCCCCGGCACGGAAACTAAGGGACGTGGCGTAGAGCCAATTGAAAAACCACCGCGGATCCGCGTCAAACTTTCCAAACCAATGGCTTCGAGGAATTCTTGAGCAGGCAGATACTCTCCAAATGGCACGAGGTGAATCTTGTCATAGATTGCCCGCGTCTCCCCCTCAGGTCCAAAAGCGATGATCGAATTATAAACCTGACGCTTAGGGAGCGTACTTGGCCGCAACTCATCACCAACGCTGGCCTTTTCCAAGCGCAACGCGCCTGCTACGAGAAATGTGTTTGCAGGCAATAACGTGCCAATTGCAGAAAGCGCGTCCGGCGTTGAAAGTGGTAGAAAAGGCATCGCGGCCTCTGGCCAGAAGACATGCGTAACGCCTTCTAAATCATCCTGTTTTCCAGATTCGGAAATGCGCGACAGACGCAGATGTTCTGCGAAAATTCGTGGCTGCTCGCTCGCCAACCATTTTTCGTGCTGAGGAATGCTCGGCTGTACGATGCGCAATTTTACGCCGTCCACAAACGAATTGGGACCTGGAGCGAGGACCAGTGCTCCATAGATGAATAGTGCAGCTAAAGGCGCCACGGTAAGCGCGACAATTTTCGCTCCGGGACGCGGGGTGCGTGGGTCGGCCAGTACGATCACCGGTGTCGCGGCAATCAACACAGTGAGCAATGTCAATCCGTAGATGCCGAACACGGCCGTAGACTGCATCAAATACAACGGCTGTGTTAACGCATAGCCCAGCACGTTCCAGGGGAAGCCTGTGAAGATATGACCTCTCAGCCATTCCCCGACACCGAAGGCGACAGCCAAAACCGCAACGCGGGATAGTCCGGGCACCCAGAAGCTTCGCGCCGCAGCTGCTGTCACCGCGGTGAACAGCGCAAGGCCCGCTGGCATAAGCGTAACGGCAACGGGCAAAAGCCATCCGAAGATGTGCGCTTCCACCAAGAATGCTTCGCCGATCCAAAACAATCCGAAGAAGAAGTAACCGAAGCCAAACCACCAGCCGTCGAACGCTGCCCTCTTCAAGCTCGTGCGCCATGCCCGCGTGTGTGTCGCTTTGTCAGCCTCAGCATGTGCAAGCGCTTGATCAGATGTTCCATCGATCAACCAGATCAAAACTGGAAGAGTGAAGAACAGTACCGGCCAGAGGAAGAATGGTGCCATGGCGAGCACCGATAGGGCTCCTGCGAGAAACGCGATGCCACGGCGGCGCCATCCTACGGCTTCTCTGACAACCTTAGCCACAGAGGCCAATCGCCGAAGGACACGAGGTGGCTTACGCGCGCTCCGCTGCGGACGATCGATTGTTTCGCTCCCCGTCACGGACGGTTAGCTTTCGCCGACGGACGCGGTCGCAGGACTCGGCTCGGAGTCGGCTTCCGCAACAGGAACGTGAATTTTCAGCTTCTTGACGCGGCGCGGATCAGCGTCCAGCACCTCGAACTCCAGGCCGGAGTGATGTTTGACAAGTTCCCCTCTCGCTGGGACACGCCCCACGATCGTGAACACCAAGCCGCCGAGCGTATCGATCTCTTCCTCTTCTTCGCTCGACAAAATCTTACGATCGAGGAGTTTTTCCAGCTCTGCGACCGGCGCGCGTGCAGACGCCACAAGGCCCAGCTTCGGATCTTCGCTGATGTTGGGAACTTCGGCCTCGTCGTGTTCGTCTTCGATATCGCCGACGATCTGCTCAACCAAATCTTCAATCGTCACGAGGCCATCCGTGCCTCCGTACTCATCGACGACAAGCGCCATGTGAATACGCGTTGATTGCATTTTGATAAGCAGGTTCATAGCGGGCATGGACGGAGGCACATACAGAACCGGGCGTTTGATCCGAGCAACCGAGACAGGCCGGGTCAAATCTATGGTGCCTAGATTGAGACTGGCAACCGTGGATGACAGCGCTTCTTCAGATGGATCTCCACTCGCACTGTCTGCGGCCTCTGGCGCAGGCGGTGTAACCTCTCGGCCGGCTTCGGTCATGACCCAACGGAAGAAATCCTTGATGTGGACCATTCCGCGCGGATCATCGAGTGTCTCTACGAACAAGGGAACGCGAGAGACGCCCGCGCGCTCGAACGTCTCGAGCAGATCGGCAATGGAGTCGCTTTCGTCGATCGCGATGATATCGGCACGTGGCACCATGATGTCTTCGACGCGACTGGCACTGAAATGCAGCAAACGCAGCAGCATCTGCCGTTCCTGCGCACTGAAGGAATCGCTCGGTCCTGCCTCGCCCTGCAATGCGTATTCAAGCGTGTCACGCAGTGTTTGGCCGCCCGGCAGTCCAAGCCGTGAGCGCAGAGTGTTAAACCATCCAAAGGCCGTCGAACTTCGAGCATCGTCAGATGTGGACGTCGCGTCGCCGTTGGTGCTTGTCGTGTCGTCGGTACTCATTTCCGTATCACTATTTTCCAATACAATCGCACACTGAGTTCATGATGCTCGGACGTGCTCAGCACGTCAGGTGTGCGTCTTCATTCTTCGGAATCGGCTTCGATGGGCGCATATGGATCAGCGATATCGAGTGTCGCCAGAATGCGCGTTTCAAGTGCTTCCATGCGTGTCGCCTCTTCGTCGGTTTCATGATCGAAACCCACGAGATGGAGGAGACCATGGACAACCAGATGCTGAAGATGGTGGCTTGTCGGAATGCGCATGGCTACGGCTTCGGCCGCCACCGTTTCTGCAGCGAGCACGATATCGCCAATAAAACGCTGCGCTCCGCTTCCAACAGGGAGGCCTGAAGCGACAGGGAACGACAAAACGTTGGTAGGGCTTGGCTTTCCACGATAGGCAGCATTGAGCGTGGCTACATGCTCATCGGAAGATAGAGCCAATGCGGCACTGGCCCCTGCAAGCTCTGCTTCGGGCTCTGTTGCTGCGGCTTGGGCAGCACGACGTATGATGTTGTCGATATCGGGGACGCTGGACCAATCACCAGCTTCGTGCACGACATCGAGTTCAATAGTCTGCGCAGCTGGACTAGGAGGTTCGCTGCCGTCTTGCTCGCTGCCTTCGCTTGAGCGTCTACTGTCGCAGGGATCGTTCATCGCGGGCGCTGGCCCTCAGAGGCCTTATCGTACGCAGTTACAATGCGCGCCACGAGATCGCGGCGCACGACATCCGTATTGGAAAACCGGATTGACTGAATGCCTTCGACGTCTTGCAGGAGACGAACTGCCTCTTCCAACCCGGACGTTTGCCCTGGCGGTAGATCAATCTGACTTGGGTCGCCTGTGACGACCATTTTTGCGTTCTCTCCCAAACGGGTCAGAAACATCTTCATCTGCATGCTCGTCGTATTCTGCGCTTCATCCAGAATAACGAAAGCGTTGGCGAGCGTTCGGCCGCGCATGAAAGCGAGTGGAGCGACTTCGATGACACCCGTCTCGATGTCGCGCTCAACCTTCTCGGGCGGCAGCAGATCATAAAGCGCATCATATAGGGGACGCAAATAGGGGTCGACCTTGTCGCGCATGTCGCCGGGCAGAAACCCCAGACGCTCACCTGCCTCTACGGCTGGGCGCGACAGGATCAAGCGTTCAACGAGCCCACGCTCCAGGCAGTGGGCGGCATAGGCGACGGCAAGATAGGTTTTTCCCGTGCCCGCAGGGCCAATCCCGAACACCAGATCGACACGTTCCATCGCGCGCATATAGGTGCTTTGGGCGGGTGTCCGCGCCTTGACGACACGACGGCGGGTCGCGATCTGAGCTTGTCCATCCGTTGCTGGTGTTTCCTGCCTGGCATGGCGGATTAGGCCATCGAAATCGCCCGCGCCGATCGGTTCGCCATTCGCGATCCGCCGATAAAGCTGTTCCAGAACGTCTCGGGCCAACCCGACTGCTGGCTCCGAGCCTGTCAGAATGATGACGTTGCCATGAGCATGCGCCTCTACGCCAAGGCGATCCTCAATAAGAGCTAGGTGACAATCGAACTCTCCCAACAACTGTGTCAGGAAGCGATTGTCTTCAAAGGGCACGACGATGCGTTTGGAAACGCCTTGCGATCTTTGGGCGCGCCCAGGCCCGGTCACGGATTGCCCGCGAAAGCCTGTCAAATTAGAGGTCTCCCATGCCCGGCCCTTACGTTGGCTTCACAACCACCCAGTTCTTCAGTTGCTAGCATAACTGGCCGCGATTCCGAATCAACCTGATAGGTGGACATTCATACTCCGCTTTCAAGCAGCTCGTATGACACCCGACAACGACTTCATGCCGGCGGCTGAGATTTCCACTGGAATGACACGTCCGAGGTATTCTGGAGCCCCTTCAACATGAACGGGTTGCAGATACGGCGAACGACCAACGAGCTGTCCCGCCTGACGGCCTGGACGTTCAAACAGCACCTGCACTATTTTGCCAACACAGCCCTCATTGAAACGCGATGCCTGAGCTTCAAGACGTTCCTGAAGGCGATGGAGGCGCTCGGTCTTGACGCCTTCGGGCACCTGTTCTGCAATTTTTGCAGCCGGTGTACCAGGGCGGGCAGAATATTTGAATGAGAAGGCCTGGGCGAAACCAATTTCCTCGACGAGCGCAAGCGTTGCGTCGAAATCTTCCTGCGTTTCACTCGGAAAGCCCACAATGATATCGGTGGACAATGCGATGTCCGGCCGGACTTTGCGCAGGCGCTCGATCACGCGACGGTAGTCATCCGCGGTGTGTTTGCGGTTCATGGCGGCCAGAATGCGGTCGCTGCCTGACTGAAAAGGCAGGTGTAGGTACGGCATCAGTTTTTCCTGATCCCGGTGGGCCGCAAACAAATCTTCGCTCATATCGTTGGGGTGGCTGGTCGTGTAACGCAAGCGCTCAAGGCCATCGATTTCGGCTAGGCGATTTATCAACCCGGCAAGCGAACATGTGGCTCCGTCGGGTCCTTCGCCGTGGTAGGCGTTTACGTTTTGACCCAGCAACGTCAGCTCGCGAACGCCACGCGCGACGAGGCTTTCCGCTTCCGCGACGATCGCGGCGACCGGACGCGAATACTCCATACCTCGCGTGTAGGGTACGACGCAGAACGTGCAGAATTTATCGCAACCCTCCTGAATCGTAAGGAATGCCGACGCGGGTGCGATTTGAGTTCCAGGAACCGTGGCCGCGCGCGCAGGAAGATTCGCGAACTTGTCCTCTTCTGGAAAAGCCACCTCGACAATGCGCCGGGATTCGCTTTGCGCTCGGAAAACGAGTTCAGGCAGACGGTGATAGCTTTGCGGGCCTATCACGAGATCAACGACCGGCGCGCGGGCGATAATCTCAGATCCCTCGGCCTGAGCGACGCAACCGGCTACGGCGACGACGGTGTTCTTACCAGCCTGGCGCCGTTCTTCCTTCACTTCACGGATGCGTCCGAGATCGGAATAGACCTTCTCCGCCGCTTTTTCGCGGATGTGACACGTATTCAAAACAATGAGTTCAGCGGATTCCGGCGTATCGGCCACGGTATAGCCGTACTGCGCCAAAGCCTCGGTCATCCGTTCGGAGTCGTAGACGTTCATCTGGCAACCGAACGTCTTTACGAAGACCTTCTTGGTCCCCGGCATTGTGCACTCTCCGTCAGAGTCAGAATTAAACTCCGTCAGCTTGGACACGTCGCACCCTTATATTTTCCAGTATTGCAGCGCTTTGCGCCGGGGTCTTCCATGACGATCCTGTGATGGGTAAATTCCCGTAAAAACAGGTCTTTGCCCTCATTGTGACGGTCGTCACCAAGGATTTAGTGACACAAAGAATTTGTTGGTGCAATGCACCCGAATTGAGGTGGTGAATAGCGTGTGTTTGTCGCAGGGCACGCTGAAACGCCGACGTTTCTTACCCGTAACTACGTTTCGCTTCCGACTGTGGCGGAGAAGCACCCTCAGCCTGGGATGGCGTTTGGGCTGGTTCGAGCAACTCGTCGGACGTTACACCGCGCATGATGCGTACGTGTTCCTTGCGGATTTCTTCCTCGCTGTATTTGGCGAGCGCTTTGCGGTCCATGAAGGCATCGAGCGGTACCGGCCGCCCAATCTTGATCACGGCATCTATCGGTCCAGCCTGCAACAGCTGCCAAGCGTGCGGCGCCATGTCCATATCGCCATACCAGCCCACCAGCGGCCGGTCTGCGCGTGACAAAGGGATGCCGTGCAACCGTGTGTAAGCAATGGTGAGCGTTTGCACGAGAACCTGACGGTTCTCCGGCGAACTCCCAGCCGCGGGCGCGCTGGTCGCGTCCTCTTTGTCGCGCCGGATAGCGGCACGCAACGCGGAAGGCTTTGCTGCGGCAAACAACGACGTCTTGAACGGTAAGACGCGGTTGCCATCACTCGATGTCCCTTCGGCGAAGAGCACGAGCGAGTCCCCCGCACGTAGTCTTGTCAGGATTTCCTCTGTGGTGTCCCCCACAGATGCGCGCCGCTCGCGATCGATAAATATCGTTCGCTGCAATTTCGCCAATGAGGAAACGAATGGCCAAGCGCCGACTTCCTTCTTCGCGATGAAGGAGACCGGCGCGACCGAGGAAATGACGGGGATGTCGAGCCAGGACGTGTGGTTTGATACGATAAGTACAGGGTTGTCGCGCGCAATATTGCCTTCGACCTGAACCCGCAAGCCCAGCAGCCGACAAACTTTTTTATGGTACCAACTGGGGAAGCGCCTCGCGTAACGCGGGCTGAACCGGACAAATACCGCCTGTAGCGGCATCAACGGCAATGTCAGCCCCATAAACAATACCAGGATATTGCTGGCGCGGAGCCAACTCATGGGACGTTCGCAGGTTGGGCGCCGCAGCAAATGCCGCGCGCAAAGGGCCAAGTTGTGGTTTCGGCCATCGGCATGCCGAACTCCGTGGAATCGGGTTTATCGTAATTGGTTATAGGCCAGTGGGTCTGACCACGTCTATCGCCTGCTCATCACAGACTACAAGACAAAGTCAGAGCATCGCAGGAGGTCCCATCACTACGCTGGTAATAATTCTTGCGCAGACCGATCTGCTCAAAACCTAGTCTCTCATAGAGGGCAATCGCGGCGACATTATCAGCGGCGACCTCCAGATGAAGGCGTTCACCACCGCCGGCGGCTACGGCGCGCATCAAGCCTTCAACGAGACGTTTGGCAATACCTCGCCGCTGGAAAGGCGCACATACTCCAAGGGTCAGAATTTCTGCTTCATCGGCTGCTATGCGACCGATGATAAACCCAGCTGGCGCCGGAGGGTTTTCCGGGTGCAACCGCAGCTTGGCCACAAGCGCCGTGGCGCCAGGTGAGGCCAATAAGTTACGCAGGCTCTCCTCGCTCCAGGCTGGATCGAACAAGCCTGCGTGCATGCTGGAAACTTCAGCTGCCCCCTCGGCCTCGACCCACAGAAGACTTAGGTTCTTAAAATCCAGCTGATACTGATCATCGGACATCATATCGCAACTCGGGCTATTGATTTGCCGACTTGAGGCTTTGCGTCAGCCGGCCGCAAATAAAGTGGGTTCGGCGAACCAGCGGGTAGAATATGAGGTGCCATTGCTGCCAAGTCCTCGGCGCGAGGCAGCTCAATTGAAGCAAACACCCGATACTTTGCAGGCGCGTGACGAGCGACGGCATCCGCCGCGGAGCCTGCCAAGGCATAAATTCCCTCTGTGGCCTGGCTGGCTGCCTCTTCGGGGGTGAGGACTTGAGGTTCGCAGAGCGCTGCAAGTCCACCGCCACGCGAAAAGCGCTGCCAATAGACCTGTCCGCGACGCGCGTCGGCGGCGACTGCGATTGCTGCCACGTCCGGCATATTGTTCAGATGCCGGGCAACTTGCTGTGCAACGACAGCAAGGCTCGTGGCGGTCACGACTGGAACATTCATCGCCAGCGCCAATGCGCGTGCTGCTGCTATCGCTATGCGCGTGCCGGTGAACGTCCCAGGCCCAACGGTTACAGCAATCCGATCGACATCCTCGAACGTAAGTCCGGCCGTGCCGACGACCTCAGAGATCATAGGAATCAAACGTTCCGCCTGACCTGTCGCCATAGGTTCGAACGCGCACGCGCGCACGCCTTCGCCGCCGTCGGAGAAGACGGCAGCGGAACAGGCATCAAGGCACGTATCAAAGGCCAGAATATTCATAGGAGGAGAGCCTATACTCTCCGAATTCAGAATTCACCTGTTTCGCACGGCGAATAGAGTGATTTCGGCTGTCTATGATCGTGCAGGTTGCCTATCAAATGATCTGTGCCATCTCGGCAAATGCGAGACGCGGTCCTCTTGGGCGAAGCCCCGTGGGGTCGCCATAGCCGATATTGCAAAGGAAGTTCGACTTCGTATTTGTGCCGGCGAAGAATTCCTTATCAACGCCCGCGTTATCGAAACCGGACATGGGGCCACAATCGAGGCCCAGTGCTCGCGCCGCGAGGATCATATAGGCTCCCTGAAGCGAACCGTTGCGAAATGCCGTTTCTTGAATTTTAGACTCTTTGCCGGTGAACCAACTCCGAGCATCCGTGTGCGGAAAGAGTTTTGGTAGCTGTTCATAAAATTCGAGATCGTAGCCAATAATCACACACACGGGAGCCTGCATCGTCTTTTCGGCGTTGCCGGAGGACAGATACGGTTTCAACCGCTGCTTTGCTTGATCCGACTTCACGAACAGGAAGCGCGCCGGTGAACAGTTGGCGCTGGTCGGCCCCATTTTTGCGATGTCAACGAGACGTTCCAGAACCTCGTTGGACACCTCCTTATCCTGCCACTTGTTGTGGGTTCTGGCAGACAGGAAAAGTTGGTCGAGCGCGGCGTCTTCAAGCGGGTTTTTCTGCGTCAAAGCGGATCACCTCAGGCCAGTTGTTTCGATCGTAGGACTGATAAACGAAAAGCCCCGCCAATCTGACGGGGCCTCCCAAACTTCCTTCCAGGACAGGCCGTTGCCTGTGAGAGGCTAGACCGCCTGAACTTCCTGAACCTCTGGGCAGAAATGCCGCAACAAATTCTCAATGCCATGGCGCAGCGTCGCTGTTGATGACGGGCAGCCGGCGCAGGCTCCTCGCATATGTAGATAGACGACGCCGTCGCGGAACCCGGAAAATGTGATGTCACCACCGTCCTGCGCAACGGCAGGGCGAACACGCGTTTCCAAAAGGTCACGAATGGTAGCAACTATTTCCTCGTCCTTCGGATCGTAGCTACCGACAGCTGAATCATTGCCGGCTTCACTTTCTACGACCTGAGCATCCGACATATAGTGCTCCATGATCGCGCCAAGGACCATCGGCTTGAGATGCTGCCAATCGCCTTCGCCCTTGGTCACGGAGATAAAGTCGGAGCCGAAGAAAACGCCGTCCACACCGTCGATTTCAAACAGCCTCTGAGCAAGCGGCGACCCTGTGGTTTCGGCGCGGTCCCGATAATCGGCCGTACCGGATGCCAGGACCTGCCTGCCGGGGATGAACTTTAGCGTTGCGGGGTTCGGCGTTAGCTCGGTCTGGATAAACATGGGTCCATCGTCTCCCGATTTATGGCCGTGCGCCGACGTTATCATAACTTACGTCGATCCGGCCTGCACGGCAGTTATTAGAATTATTCTAGTCTTAGATAGACGAGATGATGGAAAAAGTCGATACCTGCGGAGAGAACCGCAACCCGAAAACTCCCATTCGACCATCAAAATCACACGCTTAGGCGAGTGATTTGATCTCTTCAAGGGTCAGACTTCCTGGAACGATCGTTGCAGGAATAGGGAAGGGTCCCCCGGTGGAGCCAGATGCCAGGGAGGAAACGAGCGGGCCTGGACCGTCCGATCCGGTAGCGGCGCCGAGAACAAGGATGGCGATGTCCTCATCTTCGTCAATGACGCGGACGATCTCTTCAGCCTCATTACCCTCGCCGATGACCTCTTCGGTCGACACATCTTCGAAGCCGGATTGATTGAGCTTGCGACGAAAGAGGCGGAAGAGCGCCTTTGCTTTGGCAGTTTCTTCTTCAATGTGGACCTGACGCACGCCCATCCAGTGTTGAAATTCCTGCGGCTGAATGACGTACAGCATGACGATCGAACCGCCAGAATGCTGCACACGGCTTGCCGCGTAATACAACGCCGCGTTGACTTCCTCGGAGTTGTCTATGACGAGGAGAAATTTGCGCCGGTGGCCGGCTTCGAATGAAAGGCGTTTTTTCATCATGCTTATGCTGCCATCTCATAGTCGTGGCCACAACGGACCAAGTCTTCAATTTGCAAGCCGCTTTTATACAGCGTGCGCAACGATGCCTAAGAGCGAATAAAGCCCACAATGTCCTTCACGTCGCCCATAATCGGTGCGGCGATAGCCGCGGCGCGTGCAGCGCCGTCAGCCAATATTTTGTCGATCTCTGCCGGATCGCTCGTAAGCCGGTTTATCTCCGCTCCAAGCGGACCGAGCTTTGCAACGCTTAGCTCGGCTAAGTTTGCCTTGAATTCAGAAAACTGACGGCCACCATACTCCGCCAACACCGTATCCTTACTCGAACCAGATAACGCTGCGAAAATACCGATCAGGTTTTCTGCCTCAGGGCGACCCTGCAAACCCGCAGCTTCAGAAGGGAGCGGCTCAGGATCTGTCTTCGCCTTTCTCACCTTCTTGGCGATGGTGTCCGCATCGTCCGTCAGGTTTATGCGTGACAAATCCGATGGGTCGGATTTCGACATCTTCTTGGTGCCATCACGCAGGCTCATCACGCGCGTGGCTGGTCCGGTGATTACGGGCTCAGGCAACGGGAAAAACTCGCCATCATCAAATCCACGAGCGCGGATCTCGGTGTTGTAGTCATTGTTGAATTTACCGGCGATATCACGCGCCAGTTCTAGATGCTGCTTCTGGTCGTCGCCGACCGGAACATGCGTCGCCTTGTACACGAGGATGTCGGCGGCCATCAGGTTGGGATAGGCGAACAGACCCACAGAAGCGTTCTCGCGGTCCTTGCCCGCCTTCTCCTTGAACTGGGTCATGCGGTTGAGCCAACCCAGGCGGGCAATACAATTGAATACCCATGCCAGCTCCGCATGGGCTGCGACCTGGCTCTGGTTGAACAAAATGCTCGTTTTCGGATCGAGCCCGGCAGCCATATATGCGGCCGTCACCTTACGGATGGCCTGGCGCAGCTCCGCCGGCTCCTGCCACACTGTGATGGCGTGCATGTCGACGACGCAATAGATGCACTGATGGGTTTTTTGCAGCTCGATCCACTGCAGCATGGCTCCAAGATAGTTGCCGAGGTGCAAACTGCCCGTCGGCTGCATCCCGGAGAAGACGCGCTCTTCAAACGGCATTATCGGGTTCCCTAGATTCGGAGCGCGGTTATCGCGCGGCTGCCAAGGCAGCGCAAGTCTTGAGCCCGGTCGATGCCACAGAATCCTGGATGATCGCCAAAACTCAGGAGGCCCGCCGGAGTTTTCTGACGAACTGCGAGGGGCTTAATACCCCGGTCAACAGGACCGTTCCGAAGAAGACGACAGCTCCTAAGCCTACCAACCCAGCAAGCGCCGAGAGTTGCAGATAGATCGGATTGGCCGCCGAGAAATAAGGCGCCAACGGCCCCAAGGCGAACCACACGGCAGCACCCATGATGATGCTGGCGAGAATGATCAGTGGCAAGTTCCGCAGGAGACGACGGTCCGCCTGAAAATTGCCAGCTCGGCTTAGTGTTGCCCATAGAAGCAGGGCGTTAATCCAGCCTGCAAGCGACGTTGCCAGTGCAATGCCCACGTGCGGGTGATAACCCATCTGGGCAAAAGCGTAGAACAGCGCCAACGATCCCGCGACGTTTATGATCATGTTGAAGGCCGCGTAGCGCATCGGAGTTTTGGTGTCTTCACGCGCAAAAAAGGCCGGCTGGAAGACCTTGATCAGCACGAAACCTGGCAAACCGCAGGCAAACGCCGCGAGAGCGGGCGCGGTTGCTGCGGTATCGGATGGGGAAAACGCGCCGCGCTCGAAGAGAACACGGATGATGGGCTCTGCAGCCACCGCGAGTGCAACCGCCGCAGGCAGCGTTAACATCAGGCCGAACTCTAGTGACCGGTTCTGGCTATCCATGGCAGCGCGATGATCGCCGGCTTGCAGACGTCGGGACAGATCAGGGAGCAAGACAACACCGATGGCGACGCCAACAATCCCTAGCGGGAGCTGATAGAGGCGATCCGCGTAATAGAGATATGAGACGGCGCCAGCCTGCATCGAGGCGATTACCGTTCCCACGACAATGTTGATCTGCGTTATGCCACCAGAGATCAGTCCAGGGATACCCAGGCCAATCAGGCGTTTGACGCCCGGAGTAAGGCGGGGTCGGCGCAGCGACAAACGCATGCCGGCTCGACGCACAGCAACCCAAAGCAATATTGTCTGGGCGATACCGGCAATGAAGACGCCGATGGCGAGAATGATACCTGCGCCCGGTTTCTGAGAGTAACCCAGCGCGATCGCCAGCGAGATGGCGGCGATCAGAACGATGTTGAGCAGAATCGGTGCAGCCGCCGCAACCCAATACCGATGCATGGAATTGAGAATGCCGGACAGCAACGCGACCAGCGACATACATAGAAGGTACGGGAATGCGATCTGTGTGAGAAGAACGGCAAGATCATACTTGTCGGGATCGGCGACAAACCCCGGCGCAAGAATGAGCATCAGCCACGGCATCGCCAACATGCAGATCGCGGAGAATGCGAGCAGCGTGATAAGCAGGACTGACATTGCTTCTTCCGCGAATGTCTTCGCCGCGTCGGCCCCTTCGCCCTGAAGGCGTTTTGCAAACAACGGGACAAATGCCGCGTTGAATGCTCCTTCGGCGAACAAGCGCCTGAAGAGATTGGGAAATCTGAAAGCGACAAAAAAAGCGTCCGCAATCGCACCGGAACCGAGGGCGGCGGCGATCAGAATATCCCGGGCGAAACCGAGAATACGGCTGACCATCGTCAAGCCGCCAACAGTCACGAAAGAACGATACAGCATGAGGCCAGCGCAATATCCCGGAGGCGTGCCCTGTGCAAGGGACGTTGCACGCCAGGCTGTCACAATCACCTTGATGACGGGAGAAAATGTTGCTTTCGGGACGCGCTTTTTTTTGTGTCGAGGCGGCTAGGTGGTCTAAGTCACCGGCGGTGGGTCATCTTGTGCCAGCAGCTCCGTCAGCCGCTCGGTTATGCTCTGTTGGCGGGTTGGTGCCGTCACCTTTTTGCCGACGAGGTCGGTTACGTAAAACACGTCCACGGCCTTTTCGCCGAATGTCGTGATGTGAGCCGACGAAATATCGAGGTTCAGATCCGACAGAGCGTTGGTGAGATCATAGAGCAGGCCGGGGCGATCAAGTCCCGCGACTTCAATCACCGTGAAGTCGTCCGACAGCGCATTGTTGATCATCACTTCGGGTTCGACGCTAAAGGCATCCAGACGGTGCTCAGCTGGGCGCCGCTTGGACAACATCGGCCGCAGGCGCATCTCGCCGCGCAGCACGCGCCGGATCAACTGTCCGATACGATCCGCGCGCCGCTTTTCATCCTCGTCGCTTTGCAGCTCCCGCTGAAGCAAGAAACTATCGAGCGCATAACCATCGCGCGTTGACGAAATCTGAGCGCCGACGATGTTGGCCCCTGTGGCGGCGCATGCGCCCGCGAACAGTGACAACAGGCGGGCGTGGTTCGGCGCCAGGATGGTTAGCTCCGTCACCGCCGTGAACTCATCCGTCGTGTAGTGGAATGCGAGCTTGTCGTCGGAGCCGTCCGTCCTTGCCATCATCCGAGCGTGTTCGACCTGCCGCGGAACGTCATAGCGGTGCCAGTAGTCGTCATAGAAGCGACCGGTTACGCTTTCGATCTTTTCTGGGGTCCACCCCTCATCCAGGAGCGCCGCGCGCACGCCTTCTTGTGCTTCGGAGATCCGCTCACGATGGCCGGTCTGCCCGTAACCTCCAGAAAGGAGCAGCTCTGTCTCGTAATAGAGTGTCCGCAACAGCTGGCCCTTCCAGCCGTTCCAAGTGCCTGGGCCTACGGCACGGACGTCAGCGACAGTCAGCAGCAAGAGCAGCTTCAATCGCTCCGGACTTTTTACGACATCAGCAAAGTCTCTAATGGTCTTGGGATCGGAGATATCGCGGCTTTGCGCGATGTTGCTCATGGTGAGATGTTCTTCGATCAACCAGGCAACCGTGTCGGTTTCGGCCGCACTCAAGCCCAGCCGCGGACAAAGTTCGCGGGCAATTCGCGCTCCGACTATGGAATGGTCGTCACGACGGCCTTTGCCGATGTCGTGCAGAAATGCTGCGACGAACAGCACACGGCGGTTCAGAATCGTCTCGAACATCGGAGTCGCCAGAGGCAGCTCGTTAGCAGCGCCACCTTGCTCAATGTCCGTCAGCATTTGCACGGTACGGATCAGGTGCTCATCCACCGTGAAGTGATGGTACATATTGAACTGCATCATTCCGACAACGCGCCGGAACGCCGGGATGAAGCGACCCAGCACAGCGGCGTCATTCATCCGCCGTAGCGTGATTCCCGGATACGGGTCGTCGCAAAGCAACTCCAGGAATATTCGATTGGCTTCCGGATCGTTGCGCACCTTATCGTCGATCAGCCGGAGCGATTGGCGTAGCAGCCGAATGGCATCTGGATGAAGGAACGTGTTGGTCTTTGCCGCCTGCGCGAAGAGCCTGAGGATGTTTACAGGGTCGCGCTCAAAGGCCTGCGGATCGGCAACGTTCATGCGGTCGTTATCGACTCGGAAGTCGGTTCGCTGGCGGATTTGCCTGCGAACCTTCCAGTTCAGCGGGCTCATAATCTCGCTGATGCTGGGCGCGGTCTTATGTTGCTGCATTTCCAGCGCGCCACACAGCAACGTTGTGAGATCACCGACTTCCTTGGCGACCAGAAAGTAGTGCTTCATGAAGCGCTCGGTCGCGCGCAGGCCGCCATGCTTCTTGTACCCGAGCCATTCTGCCATCTGAGGCTGAACGTCGAACGTCAGACGTTCTTCGGGACGGCCAGTCAAGAAATGCAGGAAGCAGCGGATGGTCCAGAGAAAATCTTCGCAACGTTTGAAAGTCGCGACTTCCTCATCAGTAAAAATTCCCGCTGCGACTGTCTTCTCACCAACATCCTCACCGTAAATCGTGCGCGAGAGCCAATGCAGTGTGTGCAGGTCGCGCAGACCGCCTTTGCCGTCTTTGATGTTTGGTTCCACGCGATACCGGGCATCGCCGGAGCGCGCATGCCGGGCATCACGTTCCGCCATCTTGGCGTCTATGAATGTGCGCTGCATTGAGCGGAGCTCATCCTGGAAGCGCTCTTCAAGCTCTGCGAACAGCTGCGCGTCCCCCAGCAGGAACCGCGAATCCAGCAATGACGTGGCGATGGTCATGTCTGTCCGCGCCAGCGCAACGCATTGCGACACTGTTCGCGTCGCATGGCCGACTTTGAAGCCCATGTCCCAAAGGATGTAGAGCATCTGTTCGGGGACGCCACCGCGCGCCTTGCGGGAAGAATGAATCAGAAAGAGCAGATCGATATCTGAGCCGGGGGCCAACAGACCTCGGCCATAGCCACCCGTGGCGACAACGGCCATACGGTCTGCGGCGGTCTGTTTGCGTCCCTTTAGTTCCAGCGACGTCAGCAGCTCAAACAGCATGCAGATAAGGTCGTCTTGAAACTGGCAAAGGTTGGCTGCACAGCGGCGCCCATCGCCATCGCGCTCCAATTGTGCGCGAAGGTGGGCGCGCGCGACCTGCGACATGTCCTTCAGGTGCTGGACGATGTCGTTGTGGGCCGCTTCCAAGCCGCCGTGGCGTTCGATCAAGACCTCAAGCGCAGCACGCACCGCGACTTTGTCAAATCGTTCTGCAACCGAAGTTGGGGCTATGACTGTATCCATAGCGCGAGATTTAGAGGGTTATGACCCGAGAGAGAAGACTTTTACGTGCTCTACTTCCCGTAAAGATCTCGCAGCTGGCGCTCACGCATCATCATCACGGCAAAGAGACTTCAGCTGATAGATCTTTTCGAGTGCCGCGCGTGGGCTCAATTCATCGGGATCTATGCGATCCAAAGCTTCTTCCACGGCGGACCTTCGAGCACCCTCGCCCTTGTCAGCCACTGCGCGACTTGCCGCAAAAAGAGGCAATTCATCCAAGATCGCTTCCGGTGAGTTGCTTCCCCGCCGTTCAGCATCTTCGAGCATCGCCAGCACTTCGGCGGCGCGCTCGGTCACCTGAGGGGGCAGGCCTGCCAGCTTGGCAACCTGGATGCCGTAAGACCCATCCGCTGCGCCGGGCCGCACCTTGTGCAGAAAGACGATTTCATCCCGCCATTCCTTCACCTCGATAGTGACGTTGGCGACCTCTTGCAGCCGCTCCGGCAAAACGGTCAGCTCATGATAGTGCGTGGCGAACAAGGTGCGGGAGCGGCAAACCTCGTGCAGGTATTCAATAGCGGCCCAGGCTATCGACAGACCATCAAACGTTGCCGTACCGCGGCCGATCTCATCGAGAATGACGAGCGAAGACGGCGTGGCGCAATTGAGTATCGCAGCTGTTTCGACCATTTCGACCATGAAGGTCGAACGACCGCGCGCGAGATCGTCAGCGGCACCGACACGCGAGAAAAGACGGTCGAGCACTCCGATGCGGGCGTAACGCGCGGGAACGAAAGCTCCCATTTGGGCCATCAGACATATGAGCGCGTTTTGGCGCAAGAACGTCGACTTACCCGCCATGTTCGGACCGGTGAGCAGCCAGATCCGCGCGGCCCTGAGCTCTGATCCACCCTCACCATCGGATTGCTGCTGCTCGCCTGCAGCCCCATCCCCCAGGAGACAATCATTCTCAATGAAGGGCCCTTGGCGCTCCGACTTGAGCGCCTGCTCCACGACCGGATGCCTGCCGCCTCGGATCTCAAGAGCCGTGCCTTCTTCGATCAGCGGGCGGGTGTAGCCTTCGTCCTCCGCGATATCAGACAAAGCCGTCGCTACGTCCAGTTCAGCGAGTGCCGCGGCGACGGCTGCCAGTGGAACTTCAGCTTCGTCGGCGCGACGGGCGAGGTCGGTAAAGATCGCCTGCTCCAGGCTCGTCGCACGTTCTCCCGCCGTCGCGATCTTGCCTTCGGTCGCGATCAGTTCCTCCGTGGTGAACCGAATGGCGTTGGCCATTGTCTGCCGATGACGAAAGACATCGGAGTGTGGCGGCTGCATCAGCGGCTGAGCGCTGGCTTGGCCGACCTCGATGAAATAGCCAAGAATGTTGTTGTGGCGCACCTTGAGGGTCTTCACGCCAGACTGCTGCTGATAGCGCGCTTCCAGTTCGAGCATCACCTGACGCCCGGTTTCTTTAAGACGGCGCGCTTCATCGAGGTCTGTGCTGTAGCCCTCGCGGATGAAGCCGCCGTCGCGTTTCAGAAGCGGCAATTCTTCATTCAGCGCATTTTCAAGTTCTTCACGCAAGGCAGCCGGTGCAGCCGCGAGGCGTTCCGCTATCGCTTGCAGTTCATTCGGCAATCCGATGGTCCCGGACTTTGCTTCCAACAAGCGCCCACACGCTTGCGCTGCGGATAGTCCATCGCGCACGGCGCCGAGATCACGTGGGCCGCCGCGGCCGAACGACAGCCGTGACAACGCGCGCGCGATATCAGGCGCGCTTCGCAAGCTATTCCGCAAGTCCGTGCGCAACGCGGACGCCTCGACGAGATACCCGACGGCATCAAGACGCGCATTAATGATGCCGACATCACGCAGAGGTGCCGCCAAACGAGCCGCCAGTTCGCGTGCACCGGGTCCCGTCACCGTGCGGTCGATGGCGTGCAGCAGACTGCCGCGCTTGTCTCCGTTTGTCGCCTTTGTCAGCTCCAGGCTTGCCCGGCTGGCTGCATCGATCAGAAGAATATCCTGCGCGCTGGCGCGTTTGGGCGGCCGTATCAGCGGCTTTTTGCCGATCTGGGTAAGATCGACGTATTTCAAGAGCGCGCCGATGGTTGCCAATTCGGCGCGCGAAAACGTACCAAACCCGCCAAGTTCCGCGACACCCAGCTTGGCTTTCAGTTCGCGCTCGCCGGCGCGGTAATCATAGAACGCGCCGGCCACGGGTGTGACGGCGGCCCCAGAAATCGCGACGGCTTGTTTGCAGGTCTCATCGGCGTCGTCTCTGTCGGAGACGAGTATTTCGCGCGGACTTAAGCGCACCAACTCGCCGGCAAGGTCTCCGCTCAGCGTCGATCCAACTTCAAACTCACCCGTTGAGATATCGAGTGAGGCCAACGCGACGCTGGCTCCGTCAGCACCTCGCTGCGCCAGCGGGATCAGCGCAAGCGCGGTCAAGAAATTCCGCGCGCGCGCATCGAGCAGTGTTTCTTCTGTCAGCGTTCCCGGCGTTACAAGCCGAACCACATCGCGACGCACGACGGCCTTGGCGCCGCGCTTGCGGGCTTCCGCTGGATCTTCAAGCTGCTCACAGACCGCGACGCGATAGCCGAACTTGATCAACCGTTGGAGATAATCATCCGCCTTGTGGACAGGAACGCCGCACATCGGGATATCTTCGCCCAAATGCTTTCCGCGTTTGGTGAGAACAATGCCCAAGGCCTCGGATGCAACGACAGCGTCTTCGAAAAACAGCTCATAGAAATCGCCCATCCGATACCAGAGCAGGCTGTCGGGATTTGCCGTCTTGATCTCAAGGTATTGCGCCATCGATGGCGTCGCTTCGGTAACGACGGCTTTGCCGGGACCGGATGCGGAAGGCCCACGGTCTGGCTTCGAGGTTTTGTCGTTACGTGCTGACATTTTGGCGCAAGGATCGTCTCAAAGGGGCCGAACATAGACGCGCAGCCATAGCCCGAGCCAACGTCTATTGAAAAGGGCAGCTAGGGTTTTCCCTCGTCAAAACGGTGGGTTTTCCAGGTTTGCGAACGTTGTCCGACGATAACCGGCTCGACATCCCACGGCGTGCGGTCTCATTCCGATTGCAGCAACATGCTCTCCGAGTTGTCCATCCCGTCAACGCGCTGTCGTTTGTGTCGCATTGGTGCGGCGCGCGGCGCGCGATATTGGCGCGTCCGAATTCTCCTGTGTCACCTTTGGAGGAGAGTCTTCAGGGATGGAAGTTTTCCCTTGAGTTATCTCTAAGTGGAGAAAATGCCTACATTTTTTGCAATCCATTCCATCGCAATGACACAATTTTAACGTGTAATTGAATCACACGACATGGAGCAAATGCCGACTTCGTTGGCGCGTCGCATCCATCGGGACATTCAACATCGTTTCGACGCCCGCCCAGCGGGCGGTGACAGACGCAGCTTCAGGCAGACCAGACACCATCATGTCGATCGCTTTCACCTCCCAGCCGGCGGCGCCGCGCGATTTGAGGCTCGATTTCTTCCGGGGCCTCGCGATGTTCGCCATTTACATTGGCCATGTGCCGATGAACGCGTGGAGCGATTTCATGCCGGGACGGTTCGGCTTCGCCGATGCCGCCGAAGTGTTTGTCTTCTGCTCCGGGATAGCATCGGCTCTTGCCTTCGGACGCAGCTACGATCAGCACGGCTTCAGCATTGGGACAGCGCGTGTCGCCTATCGCTGCTGGCAGGTCTACTGGGCGCACATTGGGATTTTCTTCGTCGCTCTGGCGGCGATGATGATGGTCGACAAATGGCTTGGGGCCGGCGCGGATTACGTGATCGGTCTGAATCTGGCTCGGTTTGTCAACGATCTCTCGACCAACTTGCCGGGACTTCTGACACTTACATACGTCCCCAACATGTTCGATATCCTGCCGATGTATCTGGTGCTTCTCGCCATGATACCGGTGGTGATTGCGCTCTCGAAGCTCGGCCCCGTCTATGTATTCTCTGCTATGGTGCTCAGCTGGACCGCCGCAAATCTCAATTGGATCGAACTTAGTGCCGAGCCCTGGTCTGACCGGGAATGGTTCTTTAATCCCTTCGCGTGGCAGCTTGTATTTTTCACTGGCTTTGCTTTTGCGCGCGGATGGCTCCCCGTCCCCCCGGTTAATCGGCGACTTATGACAATCGCTGCCGTCGTCGTCTTGCTCACGATTCCGCTCGCCTATTGGCCGCTTGTTCGTAACGTCGATGTTTTGAAGGCTGCAGCCAAGGCGCTATCACCGCTGACAGACAAAACGCACGCCAGCGCTTTGCGCTATGTGCACTTCCTTTGCGTCGCCTATCTCGCTTATGCGTTGGCTGGTGATCGCGGGGCCAATCTCAGAGGACGTTTCGTGGCGATCTGTCAATTGGTTGGCCAGCAGGCACTCGCGACATTCATGGTCGGCTTGCTGCTGTCCCTTCTGAGTGGCGTCGCGCTCAATCTGATTGGCCGGAACTTCGCGACATATGCGCTTGTCAACCTTTCAGGCTGCGCGATATTGCTGGCGACCGCCTACGTTGTTGCATGGTTCAAGAACGTGCAGGGGCGAAAAGCCGTGCGCGCTGTCAGCATTCCGACCGCTAATGTCGCGCAGCACCTTCCGCAGACTGCACCGCCCCTCTCCAGGCCATTGGTGCAGCCGGTGGAGTAGCGTCGCGCGCACGTCGCTAGAGTGCCGATATAGTTAATAAATATTATACCGAATCGGGCCAAGACTGGCCCCAGAGTGTTGCGGCTCTACTACATCCGTCAAACTGTTGCCCGCTCGAGATCGATTATGGCGCGGTTTCTGTCGCCTGCCGGTTGTCGTGCAGCTTCAGAGGCTGCAATGTCGTAGGCGCAACGTTTCTGCTCGCCCGGACGGTATCGTCTCGGCGAAATTACAGGTCAATTTGACGTTGACGTCGTACAAAGACGGGGATTTGGATCATGAAATGCTTCACCAAAGGGGGCCGTGCGTTGGTCTCAGCTGCGCTGTCTCTGACAATGGTCGCGCTAGCTTCGAGCGCTGCGAACGCCCAGGATCTCTTTTCTTTCCTGTGGAGTGGCGGCTATCGCGATACGGTTTCGTTCTCACCCAAATACTCGCCCGGTCAGATCATCGTTAGCTTTGGTGATCGAAAGCTCTATTGGATCCATCGGCGCGGTGAGGCGATAAGCTATCCAATTGCCGTTCCTCGCGAACAGAGCCGTTGGTCTGGTGTAACCAGCGTCTCGCAAAAGCGCGTCAATCCCGGTTGGACACCAACGCCTCAGATGCGCCGCGAGAACCCCAAGCTACCTGTGCACGTTCCCGGCGGACATCCGCTTAACCCGCTGGGCGTCCGCGCACTCTACCTGGGTTCCAGCCTCTATCGCATTCACGGTACTGACGCGCCTTGGACGATCGGCACGGCTGTCTCAAAGGGCTGCATCCGGATGTACAATGAAGACGTCCTCGATCTTTATCCGCGCGTTCCCGTAGGCACACGCGTGACGGTCACCTGGAAGCGCTTCACGACCTAAAGCAAAGCCAGCTGCTTTCAGCTGTTGGCATCGCTTTCAGTAGCATTTCTCGATAGTTCATAACGGCGCATCGTTAAAACGGTGCGCCGTTTCTTTTTGAGGTCCTGATGGGCCCCCTGGGGGCTGTATCTGCGTCGTGGGCAAACGGAAGGGGCGATCGCTCCCACTAAAAGACGAGCAGCGCTGTGAGGCACCACTCGTCTGGAATTTACCCGCCTTCTGGCGATGGAGTTTCTTAAGTGGGATCAGCCCCGCAAACGTCCTCTTACGATGCGCGGAAACTCCTCTTCCGTCTCGACTCCGGCGAATTCGCTATAACGGTCCGCGCCGCTTACACCGTAACCGGTGCTCGGCGACCCGGCCATGGACCGCTCAGCAGGGCGCTCGTTCTGGCGATAATCCAGCTGGCGTTCATTTCCCCGGCCCTCGGGCCACCACGCATCGGCCGGCGCCATCTGCCGGCTGCTCGCCTGATATTGATGGTCAGCATCAGCGTACTGCGGCGCGGACGGGGCTGGCGCACCCCGCATCGAACCAGGAGGATTCCCTCCCGACGATGGTGCCGCACCAGAAGGTGGCGCTCCCGATCCGGAAGGACGTTGCACCGCTTCGCGCTGCCCGCCTCCAGTGAACCATGCCTCGATGAGGTCAAGTTCGGCGGCGGTCAACTGCAGGCCTTGGCGTTTGCAACGCGCTACGACGAAGTTGCGGAAGCGGCTCGCAAACAGGCTTGCAGAAGCCCCTTGTTCAAACCAGGGGTCAGCTTCGCTCACAACTTCGAGAATGAAGCGTGCATCATCCTTGCGAAGTTCAATGCCGAGTTCGCGTGCACGGTCGCAGATGTTTACCAGCGTGCGTGCGCCCGTCAGGCCGTTCGTCTCGATTTCCTTCGCCATGACATCGAACAGCGCACGGTATTCGGGAGGCGATAGGGGAGGCGCCTGGCAGGCTTCATGAATACGTGCGATCGACTGCTGTAGAGATGAAGCGCTTTCCGCACTCTCCACCTGACCAGACTGCGGGCGCACGGCGTCCTGGCGGGCATCATGCCGCCCCGCATCCTGATGTTGTGGCGATGGTGCAGGTTGCCGTGATGCCGGCGCCTGTGCCCGAGGTGCAGGCGCATGACGGTCCTGCGCCGGGGCGCGGTCGTCATACGTCGGTTGTGCAGCGGGCAAATAACGCTGGCGTGGCTGCTGTGCGGGTGCGGGTTCACGCTCAGGCGCGTGGTGAGCCGCCATTCCCGATTGGCCACGGTCGAGTGGTATCTCGCTGAAGCCTTCAGGCAACTGATCGAACCGTGGCTCCGCACGCAACTGCTGGCGTGGCTGTTCTTGCCGTTCCTCAGCGTGTGATCTGGGGGCCGGTGAGAGCTGACGGCTTGTGTCGTAGACGTAAAACGGTGCAGAATCAGACAGCTTGATGCCGGCTGGTAAAGCGCCAGCCAGAAGATCGCGGAAGCTTCCAGCTCCGCCCCAAGCCGAACCGACAGTGCGCTCGTGCCCCAGCGCGCGCACAGCGCGATCGGCCAGAGATTCCAGCAAAACCGGCTGACTAGCGGAGCGGACCGTTGCGAGCACCTCGCCGATGATTGCCTTACGGGCGTCGGCCAGCATCTCGGGGCTTGGCAGCCCCTTTTGGGGCGCCGCGCGAGCGACGGCTGCCGGGCTCGGTTCCGCCTCGGCGCTTCCCTCCATTAGAAATGCGATAAGATCGCTTTCACGCACTTCACCGTCGCTAATCGCAGTGTAAGGCGCGGCCGTATAGTCGTTCGCGTATACGACGGTGCGGCGCGCGTGCTGACGCAGACGGTGCAGCAACGGAGTGAAGTCGGCGTCTCCCGACAAGATGATGAATTCGTCGAAGTACGTGTCGTGAAGCAGGTAGTCGCGGACATCCATAACCATGCGGATGTCTGCCGAGTTCTTCAGCTGAGCTGTGAGCGGAGGGCAGTCGATGACTTCAAAACCCGCGCGGAGATAGTGGTGGCGAACAAACGGGAAGGAATTCATATCCGTCGCGTTGTCCTGTGCGTTCCGTCGTGGCACCGGATTACCGTAGCAGCGGTTCATCACGATGCGACGTGGCATATCCAGAGAAACGCCATTGGTCGGCGTGATCAGTTTGCCAGAAGCGATCGCCTGAACCCAGCGGCTGGCGTCCTTTGCGAACCGAACAGCCGCTTCCTCACTCTTTCGCTTCAACGACAGATAGATGTTGTCGTAGTCAACGAACACCGTACTGAGCAACGACCCTTTAAACTCCCGATTCATGCGACACCCGCCCCCGCTAGCGATACACTTTTCGCTTCGGGCCACTCGCTCAAATCCGGTGTACTACACATGCACTACGCCGGACCGGAACGGATGTGACGGGGCAATTAGCAGCACTCAGCGCGCTACCTTCCAGCCCCTTCGCCATCTGGCCCTGAAACCCTCACAATCCAGTCTTTATGAGTCGGACATGCGGAACAAGGCGCTGCCAGCCACACACGTACAGCCCCTAAAGACCATATTTAAAATTCATATCTTTCAGAGACTTACATACTAGAATTGAGCTGAACAACCCGTGGAAAACTCTGTGCAGGAACATTCTCGTCATGCCTAAGCTGCGCCACTAGGCGATTCGCCCCCCGGTTCGAAACCTTCGGGTGCCATGACGAAGCTGGAAAACTCAAATCCGGGTGCAACGGTGCAACCAACAAGTGAGAACGTTCCCAGGCTCCGCGCCTGTTGCCAATGCCCTGCCGGCACAACGCCTTGGGGGCGCTCACCAGCAGCTAAATTCTTACCCAGGATCATGCGTGTCGCCGCGCCATCCGGTGGAGCAATGCCCAGCTCTAGCGGTGCGCCGGCATAGTGATGCCAGACCTCAGCAGCATCGACGGTGTGCCATCGGGACACCTCGCCCGCACGCAGGAGAAAGTAGATTGCCGTAGAAGCCGCACGCTCTCCCCCACGAAATGGTGCGACACCCGCAGGGTCACGATAGGTTTCGCGAAAATGCCCCCCCTCGGGATGCGGCTCCAGTCCCAACAGCACAATGATTTCGTCGGCGGTTAATCCGTCCATCGCCTCGCCCTCCCCAATCTTCGTGGCCCGGCTTGCCCCGCCTTCAGGCGTTGTCCTTGCGGGTACGGACTTCGGCAAACACCTGCCAGTCCTCGTCGTCACTCATTCCGATTGCCGCTTTGAGCTCAGGCTCGCAGGCACGCAGGAACGGATTGGTTTCGAGCTCGGCTTCAATCGTGGTTGGCAGCGTCGGTTTCTTGTCCTTACGCAAAGCCTCTACCTCTTTCGCGCGCACTTCGAGCGCCTTATTGTCCGGCTCAATCGTGCGTGCGAACTGGGCATTGGACAACGTGTACTCATGGCCGCAGAAGACAACGGTGTCTTTGGGTAAGCCACGAAGTTTGGCCAGGGACGCCCACATCATCTTGGCATCACCTTCGAAGACACGGCCGCACCCCATCGCGAACATCGTATCGCCGACGAATGCTAGCTTGGCTGCAGGAATATGATAGCTGATGTGGCCCAGTGTGTGCCCGGGTGTCGCGAGAACCGACACGTCAAAATCGCCGAAGCGAAATGTTTCACCGCCACCGACGGGTCTGTCGAGACCCGGGATTTTCTGTGCTTCGTCCCGTGGGCCGATGATTTCACACTCGTGCGTCGCTTTGAGAACGACGTTGCCCCCGGTGTGGTCCGCGTGATGATGCGTTGTAAAAATATGGGTCAGACGCCAGCCCGTGTGATCGAGAGCTTGTTCGACGGCTGCAGCGTCCGGCGCGTCGATAGAAGCGGTCAACCCGGTGGCCGGATCATGTACCAGAACGCCATAGTTATCGCTACGGCAGGGAAATTGATATGTTTCAAGGTTGGTCACGGCGGCTTCCTTCAGTGTTATTCGCCAATCATCGAGCCGACTTCGAACGGCTCGACGACCTTGCTTTTGAGCTGGAAACACTATGGCTGATGCTGTTGTTCCAAGCAAAAGACAGCTCACATGCTCGCCATCGCGTTGAAATCGTGCATCATTCCATGTCTTAGGGTCGAATCGTCAGGGACGAATCATATCAATTCATTTCGACGCCGTTGTAAGCGGATCGTCCGACATCGTTTTTGGTTGATGCCTACATGCACATCGACGTCGCAGTACTGAGAGATTTCTATGCGAGTCCGCTCGGACAAGTGGTCCGGAGGCTGATCGCCGGACGTATTCGTGCACGCTGGCGCAACGGCACCTCGGGGACCATGATCGGACTTGGTTATCCCATTCCATATCTGGGTGCTTTTCGCGGCGAGGCCCGACGTATCGGCGCGCTGATGCCGGGGCCGCAAGGCGCGCTGGTCTGGCCCCGCGAAGGTCTCAAGCAATCGGTCTTGATCGATGAAGAGATGCTTCCGTTACCGGACAATTCCGTCGACCGGCTATTGGTGGTCCATGGGCTCGAGATGGCTGGGCGTGTGCGCCCGGTGCTGCGCGAAATGTGGCGTGTGCTCGCGCCAGAAGGTCGGTTGCTGATGATCGTCCCCAATCGGCGCGGAATGTGGGCCCGCACCGACCGAACCCCTTTCGGCTTTGGGCGCCCCTACAGCCGTGGGCAGGTCGAAACAATGCTTAAGGACGCGCTCTTTACACCCATTGAATGGGGTGAAGCACTCTACGTGCCGCCATTCAGCCGCGATACACTCTTGCGCACAGCTGTGGCGTGGGAACGCATGGGCGCACGCATCACGCCAGGCTTTGCCGGCGTCATTATCGTTGAAGCTAGCAAGCAGCTTGTGGCGCCTATTGGTAAAGTTCGAAAGGCCCGGATATTGGCTGATCTGGTCCCTGTTCCGGGTCAACTCGCCGGAGCGAAGCGCTCGGACAAGTCGCAAACCGATACCTGAACCACCCGATTTCACCGCGCCGGCTGTGCTTTCTTCAATCGAAAGACGGCCTTTTCTCCCAGCAGGTTCTGGAGACTTAAGGACCTCTTGATCGGTAGTCGGCGGCCCGCGCTGTTGAATGCGACCGCCTCTTCGACGTCCGCGTCGATCGTTTCGCAGAGATCGTAGAAATCGCGGATCGTACACAAGTGTGCGTCGGGGCTCAGATACCAAGGCTCGGGCAGATTCCGCGTGCGCGGCATACGACCGTAGAGCAGCAGATCCGTGCGAATGCGCCAGTGCCCAAAATTCGGAAACGACACAATGGCGTGCCGTCCGATACGCACCAAATTCTCCAGCACAGCTTTCGGATACTGCGTGGCCTGGATCGTCAAACTGAGGACCGCATAATCGAACGCTTGATCGGGATAGTCGTCGAGATCGATATCGGCGTCACCTTGGATCACCGATAGCCCACGCGTCACGCAGGCATTGACCTTATCGCGTGCGAGTTCGACGCCGCGTGCATCAACGTCTTTTGTCTCGGTCAGAAGATGTAAGAGAGCGCCGTCACCGCAGCCGACATCCAGGACTCGGCTTCCCGGTGTCACCATTTCCGCAATCAACAAGTGGTCGACGCGATGGGTCGGCTCGTAATCCGCATGGGCAGATGACATCGATTAAACTGTTTCCCCGTGTTCTCGAGCTTTAGCGCGCGAGCCCGCGCCGCTTGGCGCAGGAATTTATGAAACCTTCAACGGTCGCGGCAAATTCCGGCTCCTCCAGCAGGAAGGCGTCATGCCCTTTGATGGAGTCGATTTCAACGAATGAGACGTTGGCCGCGACGGCGTTCAATGCCTGAACTATGTCGCGACTTTCCCGCGTCGGGTAGAGCCAGTCGGACGTGAAGGACACGACGCAAAACCGCGTCTGCGTTCCACGGAAGGCGTTGGCCAACACGTCGCCATGCTCAGCGGCGAGATCAAAGTAGTCCATCGCCCGTGTGATGTAGAGATAGCTGTTGGCGTCAAACCGATCGACAAAGGTGGAGCCCTGGTGGCGCAGGTAGCTCTCCACCTGGAAATCGGCATCGAACGAAAACGTCCGCTCGGACCTATTCTGGAGGTTGCGGCCAAACTTTTCGTGCAACGCGTCTTCCGAGAGGTAAGTGATATGCGCCGCCATGCGGGCCACGCCCAATCCGTTGCGCGGCACCAGTCCCTTCTCGTAGTAGTTGCCGCTGCACCAATTTGGGTCCGCCATAACAGCTTGGCGACCGACCTCGTGAAACGCAATGTTCTGCGACGAATGCCAAGCGGCCGTCGCGATAGGGATCGCCGAGTACACCCGCTCCATATGACGCGAGCACCAACCGAGCACCTGCATACCGCCCATCGAACCGCCGACGACCGCAAACAGTTGGTCGATGCCGAGATGATCAATAAGACGCACTTGTGCGTTGACCATGTCGCCAATGGTGATGACAGGGAAGTTCAGGCCGTAGGGGTGCCCCGTCTTGGGATCTATTGATGCGGGGCCGGTGGAGCCCATGCAGCCCCCGAGAATATTCGGGCAGATAATGAAGAAGCGGTCGGTGTCGATTGGTCTACCCGGCCCGACCAGTCTTTCCCACCAACCCGGCTTCCCAGTGACCGGATGACGGCTTGCCACGTACTGATCGGCCGTCAGCGCGTGACAGATCAAAATGGCGTTGGATTTGTCGGCATTGAGCTGCCCATAGGTCTTGTAGGCAATAGAGAACGGCGCAAGCAGCTTTTCCCCGTCCAGCTTCAACGGCTCAGAGTCCGGGATGGTCAACACTTCGCACTCCGGCGCAAGCATATGCGCACGGGCCTTGGCAGCCGCGTTTTCTTCCGGGATGTGCTTTAAGGGTGCCGTCATTCCGCTATGTCCTGAGGCCGTTAATTCTGCTCCCAAGGCTCGTTGGCTATGGGGAGGTGTCTGCATGATTTATCCGAAAGTGGTTCCGGTTCGCGACGTTTGCTAGGCCGGACAGCCCAATGTCAACTTTTCTTTGCGTTCGCGAATGTCGAGGCCTATCAACTGTACCCGGCCGATGGCCACCCTTTATCGCTTGGCTGTCAGAGCCGGCGCAAGGGGCAGAAGCCACCAAACCCGAATTGCCAACCTAAGTTAAAAAACGCATGACCGCGCCGCAACCCAAGCCAGGAATCCTGGATATCAGTGCTTATGTGCCTGGTGAAAGCCGCACTATAGGCAATGTGAAGCCAATCAAGCTCTCCTCGAACGAGACGCCGCTCGGGCCAAGTCCGACTGCTGTCGCCGCTTTTCGGGCCGCCGCCGACAGTCTTGAACGCTATCCGGACGGGTCGGCTTCGGCACTTCGGTCCGCGATCGGCGCGCGTTATGGCCTCAACCCTGATCGCATCGTCTGCGGCGCCGGGTCGGATGAGCTTTTGAATCTGGTTACCAGCGCGTATCTGGGCGCCGGCGACGAGGGCATCTATACGGAGCACGGGTTTCTCGTATATCCCATCGCGATCCGGGCAAACGGCGGCACACCCGTCGTCGCGGCCGAACGCGACTTTACGTGCGACGTCGATGCCATTCTGGATTGCGTCACGGATAAGACGCGGATCGTGTTTCTGGCCAATCCTAATAATCCGACCGGCACATACATTCCTATTAAGGACGTGCGACGGCTCCGCGCGGACCTCCCGCAAAATGTCGTCCTGGTGCTCGACGGCGCCTATGCAGAGTATGTTCGGCGCAACGATTACGAAGCCGGTCTCGAACTGGTCGCGACCACCGCGAACACTGTGATGACCCGCACGTTCTCGAAGATTCACGGCCTAGCCGCACTACGGCTCGGCTGGGCCTATTGCCCAGAAGACATCGCGGACGTGCTCAACCGGATTCGCGGGCCGTTCAACGTATCCGCACCCGCTATTGCTGCGGGCGTTGCCGCAATCTCTGACCAAGCCCACATGGAAGCGGCGATCATGCATAACGATCGCTGGCTCGCTTGGCTTACGGAGGAGGTTTCGGCGTTAGGTTTCAAAGTCACGCCAAGCGTTGCGAACTTTCTTTTGATCCATTTCGATGGGATTGCCGGGCTTACGGCCAGCGCCGCAGATGATGCGCTCAAGGGGAAAGGTATCATCCTGCGCCGGGTTGCGGGGTATGGATTGCCGAATGCTCTTCGTATGACGGTTGGAACAGAAGCTGAAAACCGCGCCGTCGTTGAGGCTCTCAAAGAGATCGTGACGAGGGCCGCAAAGGACGAACTCCACCCGCAAGAGGCTTTGCGCAAATGAGTGCCCCGTTGTTCGACAAGGTGGCGCTGATCGGGCTTGGGCTGATCGGTTCCTCCATCAGCCATGCTACGCGCCGCGCGGGATTGGCGAAGTCCATCGTGGGATCCGCGCGAACGCCGGAGACCCTCGCGAAAGCGCTCAAAATCGGCGTGATCGACAAAGGGTTTGGCTCTGCTGCAGAGGCCGTTCGCGGTGCCGATCTCATTGTTCTCTGCGCACCTGTCGGGGTATGCGGGGCACTAGCTCAGGAGATCGGGGCTCATCTCAAACCCGGTGCGATTTTGACCGATGTCGGCTCCGTGAAAGCTGCGATTGTGCGTGATGTGGCTCCCTCTGTACCCCAAGGGGTACATTTCATACCTGGTCATCCGATCGCCGGTACCGAGGAGTCCGGGCCGGAGTCGGGTTTTGCCGAACTCTTCGATGGGCGGTGGACGATCCTGACGCCGGTGCCTGAAACGGACGCAGGAGCCCTACGCAAGCTCACGACGTTCTGGCAAAAGCTTGGGGCGAACGTAGAGATCATGGACCCGGAGCATCATGATATGGTGCTCGCCATCACCAGCCATGTGCCGCACTTGATCGCCTACAATATCGTGAACACCGCTGCACATCTGGAGCGGGTCGCAGACCGGGAGGTGATCAAATTTTCCGCCAGCGGCTTTCGTGATTTTACCCGTATCGCTGCCTCCGATCCGACGATGTGGCGCGATATTTTCCTCAACAATCGCGAAGCGGTCCTTGAGATGCTCGGGCGTTTCACCGAAGATCTTTCCGAACTGCAAAAGGCGATCCGCTACGGTGACGGCGACACTCTGTTCAAGCTCTTCACCAACGCCCGTGCGATGCGGCGCGGCATCATCGAAGCAGGGCAGGATACCTCCGCGCCCGATTTCGGCCGTGCTAGAAAGACAACCGGAATGGGTAGCGACCAACGCTGACAACGTGGACACCGGATCCTCATTCGGATGGTTTACGTGAGCAACAAGAAGGACCGGGGAGAGATTTGAGTCTTTGGGTGTTCGGTTACGGATCGTTGATGTGGCGGCCGGGGTTCCGGTTCCAACGAGCCGAACACGCTCGCCTTGTCGGCTTTAGCCGGTCGTTTTGTGTTTTCTCCATGCACCATCGTGGCTGCGAGACACGGCCCGGGCTCGTGCTCGGACTTGATCGCGGCGGCGCCTGTGAGGGTATGGCTTTCCATATCGCTGAAGAAGATGTCCCGGCGACACTCGCCTATCTACGTGAGCGCGAACAGGTCAGCGGCGTCTACCGCGAGGTGCGGTTGCCAATTACTCTGCTCAACACACAACGTCAGCACGTGCACGCGCTTACTTACGTCGTCGAACGCGCACATCCCAGCTACGCATCACGGTTGCCGCTCCAGATCCAGGCTCGACTGATCCGAGGCGCGTGTGGGACATCAGGTGACAACATCACTTATGTGCTCAACACCATGTCGCATTTGAGCGACCTAGGCATTCGCGAGCGCCAATTGGAGCGCCTGCTCGCCTTAATCGGGCCGCTCGTCGCATCGCGCCAGACAATCAATGGCGCTCAATGCCCACACGTGACAAGCCTCAGCCGGGCGGTCCGCAATCAGTTCCGCGTACGCCAGCCCCTACGCCTGTCGGAGCGCCGCCGCTTTATCTACCGCCAAAAGATCCGCCAAGATTAGTTTGCTCGCGCAAAGCGATTTTACTGATCATGCCCGCGCGCCAGCGTAAGTTCCGGCGCGCGGGCATCGACCACCCCCTCCAGGCGGTAGGCCCCGTCGTATCTCAAGGTGTAAGCGCGAATGCCACCCGCTGGTCCGACTTTCGCCAGTAGGCGTCTGCCATCGGCGCGAACTCCAACCAATACGCCACTGCGTTTGCGCCTCCCGGCATGTTCGACGACAGTAGCTCCGGCAGATGGCATGATTTCAACTGGCGAACGATCAAGTACGAGCAAACGCTTTGTTTTACTGATGCCTGCGCATGCTGGCCGAGCCTGAGGGGCGACGGATGGCTCAGCTTCCGATGGTGTCGGTGAGGGCGTCTGAGCGACGGCCGGAGCCGGAGCCTCGGCAACGGCGGGTTCTGGCCTCACCTCGGCTGGCTTCTCAGGTACCACCGGCTCAGTCGCCAGCACCGCTGCCGGTGCCATTGGAGCGGATTCCGCAGGCGTGAGTTTGGGCTTAGCTACAGTTTCAGTGGGCTTAGGCTGAGCCTTAGCCGGTTGGCTTTTCTTTTTTCCCAACAGCCAATTGAACATATCGTCCCTCGCCATAACACGCCCTCGTCGGCGATTTCGTGGCAAAACATATGCCAATTGTTAAGGGCTTAATTTTGAATGTTTTTTCATAAAAGCGTGGAGGTTGTGCCTGCTTGATTGGCAGTACTGTGCTGAATATTCGGGCAGCAGGGGGGGGAAGGAACCTCGCGGCTACAATCAATAATGCTCAAGCGGTAGAAACTCTAAAAACATTCAACCTTTATCTCGCTCAACTGAGCGTCTGCATGCCGGCGCCCCCGTGGCGAAAAGCTCAAAGAAAAGTCACACGAGTTTGATCGCAAACCGAACCGTGTCACCAGGGAGACCTCACTCGGAAATACATAAGTCAAATTATGTAGTTAGATCTTCTAATTTGGTTCTCGGGAGGACAATCTCCCCCAAGTCAAAACCTGGAACGTCGTATCTAGAAGATTAGTTATCCCTCCATTCTCCGCATTCGCCCCGCTGCAATTCGCGCCCGCGAATGCGGATCAGAACGAAGGAGTAGATTATGTCGTTCAAACCAAAATCGCTGATCGCCAGCGTTTTTGCCTTGGGTATTCTTGGCGCAGGGGTGAGCGCGCAAGCTCTGGCAGCTCCTGCTGGCGGACTAACGAACCTAAGTACCCCTGGCGGGGGCGCCAACAGTTTTAACGTGATCCAAGTCCGCAGTGGCGGCGGAGGTCACGGCGGTGGTGGCGGGGGCCACGGTGGAGGAGGTCACGGAGGCGGCGGCCACATGGGTGGCGGCGGACATGGCGGCCACATTGGCGGCCCGAATGTTCCGCATGGAGGCATGTGGCACGGAGGTGGCGGTCACCACAGGCATGGCGGCCACGGTTGGCGCGGTCCCTATTGGTATGGCGGTCCCATAGTGTATGGAGGCGGCTACGGTTATTATGACGATTACTACGATGACTATGACGACTATGGCTATGCTCCGAATGTCGTGAGTGCATCATCTGCCGTCGCGCGTTGTGAAGAACGGTTCCGCTCTTTCAATCGTCGGACTGGAAAGTACACGACATACAGCGGCGAAAAGCGCGTATGTCCGTATCTGCGCTGATTTGTTCAACGGCTGGTGGACTGGCCCGCGTCTCGTCCGGAACCCGGCCCGACGCGCGCCCGAATTCTTTCTTCAAGACACGGCGCTGCGGCAAGTACATCTGCCGTCTCGCAGCATCGGTACGCCGACCTCACAATGATGCGAGCTAGCTCCGTATACCATTAATCATGGAACAGAAGCTTCCCTCTTTCGTTGCCTCCTTGAAGCGGCAGCAGCATCAAAGTCTGTCGCATGTGTCGAACGCCAGCGTGCGACGACACAAATTACGAAGGAGATGACATGACACTCAAGTATAAGTCACTGATGGCTAGTATAGTTGCTCTCGGGCTCGCAGGTGCAGGCATAAGTTCGCCGGCGACTGCGGTCCCCGTAAGCTCCGGTCTTCAGCAGCTCAACCACGCCGTCGCCAACGATAGCAATTCCGGCGTCGTCCAGGTGCGGCATCGGGGGCGCGGATGGCGGCACCATCGAGGGGGACACCGGCACGGCTGGCGACACCGGCACCGTAATCGCGGGGCAGCTATTATCGGAGGTGTTATTGCTGGAGCGCTGATCGCGGGAGCTATTCGCGAAGGCCGCGCCAGTTCTTCGGCCGTTGAGCGATGCGAAGACCGTTTTCGTTCTTTTGATCGCCGAACGGGCACATATACGACCTATGGTGGTGAAACTCGAGTTTGTCCGTATCTACGCTGATCGTTCACCTTCGATTTACCAATTGTAATCTGAGTCGAAAGGCCGGGCTCTAAGGTCCGGCCTTTCTATGATTATTTTCGAATTTGCACTGCAGCACAATTACTTTGGCACGCTATAACTTGAGGCCGAACTATGCCCCTGGATGCTGCAAAACTCTTGCGCTTCGCTGTATTTCGGGCCATATACGCGCCATCGAATACGCCTTGGTACACTCTACTACACGGCACTACACGGCCTGCACTAGACGTCTCCATCGCGCGATTTGATCCCCGGGAGCAATCCCGCTTCTGGGAAATGCCATACGCTTTTGGAGGCAGTCATGGCGAATGGAACCGTTAAGTGGTTCAACACGCAAAAAGGCTACGGCTTCATTCAGCCGGACGATGGCGGAAACGACGTTTTCGTTCATATTTCGGCGGTGGAACGTGCCGGTATGGCGACTCTGAACGAAGGTCAGAAGGTCGCCTACGAGCTCGAAAAGGGCCGTAACGGCAAATACGCAGCTGTCAATTTGCGCGCCGAATAATTCGTCTAGACCGTCTCAGGTCAGGCCAACTAAGCGGGGAGGGCAGCAACTGCTCTCCCCATTATCGGTTGTACGCAAATATTGAGAATTAGGAGACTTGATGGCCAAAGAAGAGATGCTCGAATTCGAAGGCGTCGTGGACGAAGTTCTTCCCGATGCCCGCTGTCGGGTGATATTAGACAATGGGCACGAAGTTGTCGCCTATACGTCCGGACGCATGAAGAAAAATCGAATTCGCATCCTGGCTGGTGACCGCGTCACGATCGAGATGACACCCTACGATCTCACCAAGGGACGGATCAACTTCCGACATAAGGATGCGAGATCGGCTCCGCCGTCTGCGGGAGCCGGCGGCCCACCAGGTGGTGGACAACGCCGCCGCTAGTAGTCGCAAGAGCTTTACATCATTGCGAAGCTTTCTTCGTGGCCGCCTTGGCCGCTTCCACAGCGGCCAAGGCGGCCATGTTTACGACACGTCTTACTGTTGCCGTGGACTCCAACACGTGCGCCGGCTTGGCTGTCCCGAGTAGAATAGGCCCCACTGTCACCCCGTTGCCTGCTGTCATCTTGATCAGGTTGTAGGCAATATTGGCGGCATCGACATTCGGCATAACCAATAGATTGGCATCGTGCTTGAGTCGGGAGTCGGGTGACACCTGCCCCAGCAACGCCATAGACAACGCCGCATCAGCGCGCATCTCGCCATCAACTTCGAGTTCCGGCGCTCTGCGAGCGAGAATGGCAACGGCTTCGCGCATTACGCGAGCTTCCGGCGTATCCGAACTGCCGAAGCTTGAATGTGAAAGCAACGCCACGCTCGGCGTCAATCCGAAGTCTTTCAGTTCCTCGGCGGCCAACAACGTCATTTCTACGATTTGCTCGGTTGTCGGCTGGCGATTGACGTAGGTATCGCAGACAAAGAGCTGCCGATCCGTCAGCATCAGCATGTTGAGCGCCGCAAGCGTATTCACGCCTTGTCTCGTGCCGATTACTTCGCGAATACACGAGATATGTTCGTCGTAGGTGCCGCGCACGCCGCACAACATCGCATCTGCATAATCGCGGCGCAGGTACATCGCGGCAATCAGGGTCGGGTTCGCACGGATTGTCTGACGCGCAGACGCCTCGCTCTGGCCGTGCCCGTGCATCAACTCGCAATACGCACTTTCAATCTCGGCTTGGCGCGGATCGGACGAGGGATCGATAATCTCGCAATCCTTGCCGGCGGCGAGCCTAAGGCCCAACGACCTAATGTGTTTGTTGATTTCCTCTTGGGCGCCGACAAAAACGGGATACCCCATGTCCTCGTCGACGACCGTCTGAGCTGCCCGCAGAACGCGTTCATCGTCGCCCTCTGCGAAAATCAGGCGCTTCTTTTCACGCTTGGCCGCATCCAGAACCGGCTTCATGCTCGGGCCGGACCGATAGACAAAGCGCGATAAGCTGAAGCGATAGGCTTCGAGGTCTACGAGCGGTCGTGCGGCAACGCCCGAATCCATCGCTGCTTTGGCGACGGCGGGGGCAATACGTTCGATAAGCCGCGGGTCGAATGGCGTCGGAATGAGGTATTCCGGCCCAAACGACTGCGGCTCCGCCCCGTAGGCGCTGGCGACAATGTCTGAGGTTTCCGCTTGTGCCAGTTCCGCGATGGCTTTGACGGCGGCCACCTTCATTTCCTCGGTGATTCCGGTTGCGCCGACATCAAGAGCGCCGCGGAAGATAAACGGAAAGCAAAGAACATTATTGACCTGATTGGGATAGTCTGACCGGCCAGTGCAGATCAGGACATCGGGGCGTACCGCCTTTGCGAGTTCCGGGCGTATTTCCGGTTCGGGGTTGGCCAGGGCCATGATGATTGGCTTGTCCGCCATCTCCGTCAACATTTCCGGCTTCAGGACTCCCCCTGCAGACAGACCTAGGAAGATGTCAGCTCCGGGCAGTATTTCGGCCAGCGTTCGGGCTTCGGTTTCCTGCGCGAACCGCTCCTTGTACTCGTCCATCAGTTCGGTGCGGCCTTTGTAGACAACGCCCTTGATGTCGGAGATCGTGATATTTTCACGCTTGAGACCAAGATTGACGAGCAAGTCCAGACATGCGAGGGCCGCGGCGCCAGCGCCTGAGCCCGCCAGCTTGACGTCCTCAATCTTCTTGCCGACTAGTTTCAATGCGTTCGTGACGGCAGCCGCAACGATGATGGCCGTACCATGCTGGTCGTCGTGGAAGACAGGAATGTTCATACGTTCTCGGAGCTTGCGCTCAACGATGAAACACTCCGGGGCCTTGATGTCTTCGAGGTTGATGCCACCGAAGGTGGGTTCCATCGACGCGATGATCTCGACCAGACGGTCGGCATCGTTCTCGGCGACCTCAATGTCGAACACATCGATACCGGCGAATTTCTTGAACAGGCAGCCTTTGCCTTCCATCACGGGCTTGCCGGCCAGCGGCCCGATGTTCCCGAGGCCGAGCACGGCCGTCCCGTTGGTGATAACGCCAACCAGATTTGACCGCGCTGTCAGGGTCGCGGCTTCGGCGGGCTCATCCTTGATTGCAAGACAGACGTAGGCAACGCCGGGCGAATACGCGAGCGACAGATCCAGCTGGTTCGTCAGATCTTTGGTCGGTTGTATCGAGATCTTTCCCGGCTTCGGACGGCGGTGATAATCAAGCGCCGCGGCGGCAAGCTTCTCGTCCATGTGGCTCCCTTTAGGTGGGCTACCGGTCGGTGATTAGCCGCCGGTTCAGCGCTTTCGCGCCGGAGGTAGATCGGTACAAGTCCCCTCGAAGACCTCCGCAGCCATACCAATGGACTCGGAAAGCGTCGGGTGGGGATGAATCGTTTTTGCGATGTCGACAGCATCAGCGCCCATTTCAACTGCCAAAGCGACCTCGCTAATCAGATCACCGGCATGGGTGCCAACGATGCCTCCACCAATAATCCGGTGGTCATCTACATCGAACATCAGCTTTGTAAAACCTTCATCGCGTCCGTTCGCGATGGCGCGGCCCGAAGCTGCCCAGGGGAATACCGCCTTGGTGAACTTGATCCCCTTCTGCTTTGCTTCGGCCTCCGTGAGCCCCGCCCAGGCGATTTCTGGATCGGTGTAGGCGACGGCGGGTATCTGACGCGCATCGAAATAACTCGGCTTGCCTGCTGCTGACTCGGCGGCCACGTGGCCTTCGTGGACAGCCTTATGGGCCAGCATCGGTCCCCCGGCAATATCGCCAATGGCATATATATGCGCGACATTAGTCTGCATCTGCTTGTTGGCCGCGATAAAGCCGCGCTCATCGACAGAGACGCCAGCCTTGTCGGCATCGATGCGTTTTCCGTTCGGACTGCGGCCCACGGCGACAAGCACCATGTCATAGACCTGCGGATCCTTTGGCGCGTTCTTGCCTTCAAAGGTGACGTGGATTCCGTCCTTCTTGGCGGCGGCAGACACCGTTTTTGTCTCAAGCATAATGGCATCGAACCGATGGGCGTTCTTCTTTTCCCACACCTTGACCAGATCGCGGTCAGCGCCAAGCATCAGCCCGTCGAGCATCTCAACGCATTCCAGGCGCGCGCCCAGCGCGGAATAGACCGTCGCCATCTCAAGGCCAATAATGCCACCGCCGATCACCAGCATCTTTTTGGGGATCTTGCGGAGTTCAAGAGCGCCGGTGGAATCGACGATACGCGGATCCTCGGGGAGGAAGGGCAGCTTTACCGCTTCCGAACCCGCCGCGATGATCGCCTTTTCAAACTTTACGATCTTGGTGCCCGATCCATCACTCAAAGCGACTTCAATGTGATACGGATCAAGGAAGCGACCACTTCCCGTCACAACCGTGACTTTACGTGCCTTAGCCATGCCGCCGAGGCCGGTCGTCAGTTTAGAGACGACCTTATCTTTGTGTTCCCGCAGAACCTGTAGGTCGATCTTGGGCGCGGCGAATTTGATCCCGTGTGCACTGAGGGCTTGGGCCTCCTCCATCACGGCGGTCGTGTGTAGCAGCGCCTTGGAGGGAATGCACCCGACGTTGAGGCAAACGCCCCCCAGAACCGGCCAGCGTTCAATCAGAACCGTTTCCATCCCAAGATCGGCTGCGCGGAAAGCCGCCGAGTACCCCCCTGGTCCAGAACCGAGCACAACCATTTGGCAGGTGACGTCGGCTTTGCCCGCATATTCAGATGTTGCAGCGGCTGGTGCCGGAGTTGTGGCTTCAGGGCTCGCAGCGGTCGATGCTTTTTCGGGAGTACCTGCTTCCTTTGCCGGCTTTGCTTCGGCTGCTTCTCCGGACGCATTCAGCGTCAGGATTACTGAGCCTTTGCTCACCTTGTCGCCGACGGCCACCTTGACCTCGGCAACGGTGCCGGCTTCTGGAGCCGGGATATCCATCGTCGCCTTGTCGCTTTCCAGGACGATGAGCGGATCTTCCGGCTGAACCGTGTCGCCGGGCTTCACCAGGATTTCGATAACGGGAACATCGCTAAAGTCGCCGATATCGGGAATACGAACTTCTTTGACGGTCTCTTTAGCCATTGTGGTCTCCGGGATGTTCGTCAGAGAACGAGCTGACGGACATCGGCAAGTACGTCCGCAAATTTTCTGGTGAAGCGCGCGGCCAAGGCCCCGTCGATAACGCGATGGTCGTAGGACACGCAGAGCGGCAACATCAGGCGCGGCTTAAATTCGGCCCCATCCCAAACGGGCTTCATCGCCGCGCGAACAACACCGAGGATTGCCACTTCCGGTGCGTTGACGATCGGCGTGAAATTCGTGCCGCCGATACCGCCTAAACTCGAAATCGAGAACGTTGCGCCCTGGATGTCCGCAGGCGTTATCTTGCCGTCGCGCATGCGGGCGGAGACTTCGCTCAGCTCCTGCGACAACTCCATGATGCCTTTGCGATCAACGTCCTTGATCACAGGCACAACGAGGCCGTCCGGCGTATCGACCGCGATGCCCAAGTGGTAGTATTTCTTAAGGATCAAGGAGTCTTTGGTCGGGCTCAGAGACGCATTGAACGTCGGATACGCCTTAAGCGCGACGACCGCCGCCTTCATGAGGAAGGCGAGCAAGGTAACGCGGTAGCCTTTCTCCTTGGCAGCCGCGTCAATCGTCTTACGGTAGTTTTCGAGATCAGTGATGTCCGCTTCATCTGTATGCGTGACGTGCGGAATGTTGAGCCAAGCGCGATGCAGTGCGGGTCCGGAAAGCTTCCGCAGGCGTGTCAGGGGGATGGTTTCGATCTCTCCGTATTTGGAGAAATCCTGAGCCGGAATATCGGGAATACCGCGGCCGGACATACCCGCATCCGGTGCACCCGCCAGCGCCCGTTTGACGTCGTCCTTCGTTACCCGGCCTTTTTCGCCTGTGCCCTTCAGTTGGGTCAGGTCGACACCAAGCTCACGAGCCAGCCGACGGACCGACGGGCTTGCATGAACTCCGCCGAAGTCCATCGGTGGTGGCAGTCCGCTCGAAGAGGCGCCGCCGGATGGGGGCGGTGTGGACGGTTCAGTTTTCTGCGAAGCGGGCGGTGTGACCACCTCAGGCGCAGGTGGAGGGGGGGCAGCGCTCTGCTTGGGTGCCTTGCCGCCCGCACTTGCGACATCAGCTGCCGACTCCAGCTTGATAATGGCGCTGCCTTCGCTGACCTTGTCGCCGATGTTTACAAGAACTTCGACGACTTTGCCTGCTGCGGGAGAGGGGACTTCCATCGTCGCCTTGTCGCTTTCCAGCGTTACGAGCGGGTCTTCCGGCGAAACCTCGTCACCTGGTTTCACCAAAACTTCGATCACTGGAATGTCTTGGAAGTCACCAATGTCTGGGACCTTTACATCAATCAGGGACACTGGCTGCTGGCCTTTCATTGACGGGCGATTGTGTGAGGTTCGGCCGAAAGGGCCGATGATGGAAACGGATCGGAACTAAACGGTAGCGGGATCGGGCTTTTCGGGATCAATGCCGTACTTCTTGATCGCCTCGGCGACCTTGGTAGAGGGCACCTTGTTTTCGTCCGCCAGCGCTTTCAACGCCGAGACAGCGACGAAGTGGCGGTCCACCTCGAAGTGACGGCGAAGCTTGCGCCGGAAATCCGAACGCCCGAAACCATCGGTCCCCAGCACGCGATAGGCGCCTGGCACAAAGTCTCCGATCTGGTCCGCGAATGCCTTGGTGTAGTCGGTCGCTGCGATGAAGGGGCCTTCACCGCGTCCGGCGAGTGTTTCAGTGACGAACGGCACGCGCGCAGGCTCCAAGGGATGAAGCATGTTCCAACGTTCGATGGCTCTGGCTTCGCGGCCGAGTTCGGTGAAGCTTGTTACAGACCAGATATCAGCCGAAATACCGAAGTCCTTCTCAAGGAGTTCGGCGCCTGCGATGACTTCACGGAGGATCGCCCCGCAGCCCATCAGCTGCACCTTAAAGCCCTTGGCCTCTGGATCAGCGGCCTTGAGCAAGTAGATGCCCTTAATGATCCCCTCTTCAGCGCCTTCCGGCATCGCGGGGTGTTCGTAGTTCTCGTTGAGAACGGTGATGTAATGGAACACGTCTTCCTGGTCACCGATCATGCGCTTTAGGCCGTTCTGGATGATAACGGCGAGTTCGTAAGCGTACGTTGGGTCGTAGGAGACGCAGTTGGGGATCGTGGACGAGAGAATGTGGCTGTGGCCATCCTGGTGTTGGAGGCCTTCACCGTTGAGCGTCGTCCGCCCCGATGTGCCGCCAATCAAGAAACCACGCGCGCGCATGTCGCCCGCTGCCCAGGCAAGGTCACCGACCCTCTGGAAGCCGAACATGGAGTAGTAAATGTAAAATGGGATCATCGGGCAATTGGACGTCGAATAGCTCGTCGCCGCCGCGATCCAGCTCGACATGGCTCCGGGTTCGTTGATGCCCTCCTGGAGCATCTGACCGGTCTTGTCTTCCTTGTAGTACATAAGCTGGTCGGCATCCTGCGGGCTATAGAGCTGCCCGGCCTGGGAGAAAATGCCGAACTGACGGAACATGCCCTCCATGCCGAAGGTGCGGCTTTCATCGGGCACGATCGGTACGACCCGCTTGCCTAGGGATTTGTCGCGCAAGAGCGTATTCAGGATGCGTACGAACGCCATTGTCGTAGAGACCTGCCGGCCTTCACCCGAGCCCTTGAGTTGTGTTTCAAAGGCCGACAATGGTGGCACCTGAAGCTCAACATCAGATTTTGGGCGGCGCACGGGCAGATAGCCGCCCAATGCTTCGCGCCGCTCGCGCATGTAGCGCATCTCTTCGGAATCTTCGGCAAACCGTACGAACGGGATCTCATCGATTTCATCATCGCTGACCGGGACCTCAAAGCGGTCACGGAACTGCATCAGGTCCGCGCGGCCCATCTTCTTCTGCTGGTGAGTAATCATCTGCCCTTCGCCAGCAGACCCCATGCCGTAACCCTTGACGGTTTTGGCGAGGATCACCGTCGGCATCCCCTTGCTGCTGACAGCGGCCTTGTAAGCGGCGTAGACCTTGCGCGAGTCGTGGCCACCGCGCGTCAGCTTCCAGATCTTGGCATCGGACCAATCCGCAACCATCGCCGCGGTTTCAGGATACCGGCCAAAGAATTTCTCACGGATATAGGCGCCGTTCTTTGACTTGAAGTCCTGGTACTCGCCGTCGACACATTCTTCCATGAGCTGGCGCAGACGCCCTGTGTGATCGACAGCCAGAAGCTCATCCCACTGAGAGCCCCAAATGCATTTGATCACATTCCAGCCGGAGCCACGGAAATCCGCCTCCAACTCCTGAATGATCTTACCGTTGCCCCGGACCGGCCCATCGAGCCGCTGCAGGTTGCAGTTGACGACAAAGATGAGGTTGTCGAGCTTTTCACGGCCCGCTAGCGTGATGGCTCCAAGACTCTCGGGCTCGTCCATCTCGCCATCGCCGCAGAACACCCAAACCTTACGGTTCTCGGTATCGGCCAAGCCGCGGCAATGCAGGTATTTCAGAAAGCGCGCCTGATAAATTGCCATCAGCGGCCCCAATCCCATCGAGACCGTCGGGAACTGCCAGAAATCAGGCATCAACCAAGGATGTGGATAGGACGACAGGCCCTTGCCATCCGTCTCCTGACGGAAATTCAGGAGCTGCTCTTCCGTGAGACGCCCCTCAATAAAGGCGCGGGCATAGATGCCAGGCGATGAGTGCCCCTGCACCATAATTAGATCGCCCCCGTGCATTTCGCTGGGAGCGTGCCAGAAGTGCATGAATCCGGTGTCGTAGAGCGTCGCCGCGGACTGGAAGCTCGCAATGTGGCCGCCGAGTTCGCTAGATTCCTTGTTGGCTTTTAGGACGATCGCGGCAGCGTTCCAGCGGATTGCGGCACGGAGGCGGTGCTCGAGCGTATAAACACCAGGATACTCGGGCTGCTCACCGACCGGGATCGTGTTGATATATGCCGTGTTGGCGGCGAAGGGCAGCTTGGCACCTGAGCGGCGCGCTGTGGCGACGACGTGCTCAAGAATATCGTCGGCGCGACCGGACCCCTCAAAGGCAATCACTGAATTGATCGCGTCCACCCATTCGCGGGTTTCGGCGGGGTCCGTTTCGTACTCGTTCGACATTCAAATTCTCCAAACGGCAATCGGCACGAACGCGCGCCAGCACATTGCGGCTGCAGGGGCCCTCCGACATCTAACGAACGGCGGCTCGTGATGTGATCATACTATAGGCTTGTGCTGGCCTTATATACAGAGGCGGCGAGCCGGAAACATATCTTCTCGCGCAACCCTGCTGTGCAGGTCGCGTTACGGCACGTGGCGCGGTGTTGTGTAGACATTAGTGATGCCCAACCAGGTTAAGGCGGCGCAATCTCTCAGCCATCACGCGCATGACATGAAGCGCGAAATCCGGATCTTCGCGGATGATCGCGGAAAAGGCATCCTTGTCGAGAACCATGACGTCGGTTTTCTCAGACGCCAGCGCCGCGGCGCTGCGCGGTCCACCATCGACAAACGCGATCTCGCCGACGATGCCGTTTGCGCCAACTTTTTCGAGAACTTTGCCAAACGTGATGACTTCGACCCGGCCGGTGCGCACAACGTATAAGACGTTGCCGTGCTCATTCTGTAGGAAGATTTTCTCACCGGCATCGAACGAGTGGGAACGGGCTCCGAGCCGCTCCATATGATCAAAATCGAAATACATGGCGGTATTGTCCGACATGGCTGGCGATGAATGCAAGACCAGCCGATCGTGAACTTTAGTGCTGCCCCGATAACGCGGCCAGCAAAAAAGGCCGCACGTCTGGAGAGCGGAACGTGCGGCAGTTTACAGGCATGCTAAAAAATCGTTCGCGCCGGCCACTTATCCCAGCCTGCGCAACCGTAGTCGCAGATGCGGTTACCCTCATCGACCCATCTGGCGAGCGTGCTGCGCTGACTGATCAGAATCATCTTCTGACCGCCCCAACAACGCAGCACGCAACGCTCAGTGGGAGCTGCGTGAATTTCCTTCGGACGTGGATGTCTCGCCGAGAAGGCGCATGACATCGTTGATCGCCGAAACATAGCCGTAGTGCCAGTAGGCCTGCTCAGCTGTGCCGGATTCGAGATGTTTCTGATCGAACATCGTGTAGGGCGACTCGTTCTCGAGCCACTCGCTAACCTCGCCCTGGCGCTTGGCCAGGAGACGCATTACTGAACCGTTACTCATTTGACGTGCCCTGTATTTTTTTATGTCTGCTATGCTGCCTTTGTAACAGTGCCAAATTGCGATCACGCTAGCTAAGCCGTGCAAGTTTCGCTCGAATTTTATCTATCTCTCCGAAATGCCCGTAATTCGGGCTTTTTGGTATGAATTGAGGGCCAAAAAAAATTATATTGGCCGACAGAAAACTCTGGAAGTAGGCTCAAAGCCCTTTGAGTTGCCCCTGCAGGCCGGCTAAGTGCTCGCGCAAATCGGCCAACTGCATGTCCAAGCGCTGTTCCTCAGCGAGGGCTTCCCGCCGTTGGGCCTTGGTGTCGTGCAGTTTTCTGTAAACTTTCTCATCGGTCTGAGTAGCATGCGCTACTCCAGATGACGGAGGCGCAACGTCGCGGCCTCGCTCTGTCCTCTTTTTCTCAAACTGGATGACCTCCTCGAGCGCTGCGACGTAGCCTTCGGTAGACTCACGAACCGCTTGCGCCTGCATCATCGCTTTTGTTTGCAATGCACCTAACTGTTTTTGAAGTGCCAATAGCTCTTGAGTGACTTTGCTAGCTTGAGAACATCCGCCCCTAATCGCAAGCGACGGTGTCTCGCGTTGCAATGAGATGGATTGGCTGGTTTCAATGGCTTCGCTAATATCGCAAACAGCGATCTGACGACCCCGATCCAGAACCACCCCTTTCGTACACAGACCGCGCAGGGTATCGGCATTGTGCGAAACAATAAGAACGGTACGTTCACTCGATATCAGCTGTTCGATCAACTCCTTCGCTCTAGCCCGGAACGCAGTGTCTCCGGCAGAGAGTGTCTCGTCGATCATCAAAACATCCGGCGGAAGATGAAGCGCGAGGCTGAACCCAAGGCGAAGCCGCATCCCAGCCGAATAGGTTGCAACGGGTTGGTCCACCCACGCACCAATGCCAGCGAACTCCACGATTTCCTGAAACTTTGAAACCACCGTCTTGGGGAGATGCCCTTGATAGAGCGACGAATTGTAAACATTTTCCCGGCCGGTCAGGTGGGGTTGGAAGCCAGCCCCGGGTGAGAGTATGGCGGCCGACAGATCCGGCGCCACGCCGATCTCTCCTTCGTCCGGAGAAATGATGCCTGCGATGGCGCGGAGAAGACTCGATTTCCCGCTGCCGTTGTTGCCGAGAACGCCGATCGCTTCGCCGCGCTGAACTTCGAAGTTGATGTCACGCAACGCCCAGTGGCGCCGCCCCCACAAACGCGACGCGCCCCGTCCTAACGGTAACTTCACGCCCATACGCGTCACGCGTACGGCTAGGCCTTGAGCGATATCGTTTGCGCTAAGTTCGCGCGGTCTCCCGGACGTCACTTCTTCTTTCTTCGGCTTTCCCCCCCTCACGTTATTTCCCCCTCAAATCACATATTTCGGCAGCACGCGGTCATAACGGATGAGTATCCACTGACCGAACGCTAGCAGAATGAGTGAAACCGCCATCAACAAGCCGAGGAACGCGTAGTTCAATTGTTCCGGCAGCATCAGCGCCACCCGGTATTCCTGGATCAACAGCGCAAAGGGGTTCAGCAGAAATGTGGTTTGCCACTCTGTCGGAACCTGTTCGAGACTAAAGAAAGTACCGGAAACAAAAAACAGCAGCCGAAACGCGTACTGGATGGCGACCTGGACATCACGGACCAGACCGGCGGCAACAGAGACCAACGACGCACATGCGAGGCTAAACAGGAACGCGACTGCGGTTACGATAAGAACCTGCGGGGCCGAAACATCCCCGCGGCCTAAAAGCCAAAGGAGAGCGATGACAAAGGTCGTGCCAATAACAAACTTAAACGCCTCCGCCAAAACATCGCTGATAACGAAAACATACTTGGGCACATAGAGCCGCTCCGAGAGCTTGAATGCCGGACGCAAGGAGCCCGCCCCCTTTGTGATCGCCGACTGCAGGAAGCGAAAAACGAGCAGGCCGATGAGAATATTGAGTGCCATATCCTCATTGCGCATTTGGAGAATTACGGCCGTGACCACATAGAGGATCGCGGTATTGATCAACGGATCAAGAAACCACCAGAGAAACCCGAGACTGTAGTTTCTGATCTCGCTGTGAATGCGCAATGCCGTCAGATGATAGATGTAGCGCAGGCGATCCAAGCCGACGGAACGTCGTACCCTGCCCAATCGGTCATGCTCGTGCATCTTCGTCATGGGTCGCACCCTTTGGCATTATTGGTGCCCATCTCTCATGCCCGCTAAGCGAAGTGCCGGCTTTTCTCTGGAAGCGCTTCGAGAGAAACGTTGCACAGCGAAAGATCAGCATGCAGAAATTCTCGTTAACGGCTAGAGCGAAATCAACCGTTCGCGAAGTTTAGGCAGTTTAGGTCTCCACTTGCGTGGAGGTGCCTAAATGGCGCTAGTGCTGCGGCAAGGTGAAACAGGCCACGCCGCCGCGGGTGGCCTATTTAAAAGCTATCCGGGCAGGCGCTCACATTGCAGTTCTAGGAAAGGCCTTATTCCACTCATGCAAAACGGTACCGCTGCGGAGCGTGCTCCCGTCCCCGTGCTCAATCGTGCGGAAGATCTTCTCGCGCGTTATGACGTCCTCTTCTGCGACGTGTGGGGGGTCGTGCATGACGGCTTCAAGGCTTTGCCGGCGGCCGACGACGCGCTCAACAAGTTTCGCCGCGCCGGCGGCACCGTCATTCTGGTTTCCAACGCGCCCGTCCCCAATCATCAGGTTGCGGCGATGCTCGACTCCCGGAAGCTCTCGCGGACAGCATGGGACGCGATCGTATCTTCCGGTGATATCGCGCTCACACATCTGCGGGATCAGTCTTATCGGCAGGTTTATACGATTGGCCCGCGCGATCGAGACGCAGCACTGTTCGAGGCCGTACCGGCACGATTCTCATCGCTCGAAGATGCAGACGCCATTTTGTGCTCCGGCCTTGACGACGACATTCACGAGACGGCCGAAAGCTATTTGCCCATACTCGAGCAAGCCCGGGCACGGGACCTACCATTTGTGTGTGCGAATCCGGATCTCGTCGTCGATGTCGGGGGGCGGCTGTACCTATGCGCAGGTGCTATTGCTGATCTTTACGCGCACCTTGGCGGAGACGTTTACTGGGCGGGCAAACCTTACATCTCTGCCTACGGCTCAGCGCATGGCCTCGCGGAAAAGCTACGTGACGCGTCGATCGCGAAGGAGCGGATTTTAGGGATCGGCGATGCCGTGCGCACGGATTTAAAAGCCGCAGAGATTTTCGGCGTCGACGCGCTGTTTATTGCTGGCGGCATACACCGCGAAGATACCATGTCGGATGGTGTGATTTGCCGCGACCGGCTGGACGGCTTGCTTCACGGTGCGTCGCCCAGCGCCGTCGCCGCGATGCCGTTTTTAGCTTGGTAAAGCCGTCCCAAAATGCAGCGCGCGCTACTCGACGGGAGGATGCTCTCGGCGAGATATTTCGGAATGGGTGACTGACCGTTCCCAATCCTTTGGCTGCTTCGTACCGTCAGAGAACGCTTCCAACACCATATCTGGCGCAGACGTATTGTGACGCGAAAAGTCATTGCGGCCGAGCCAGACGTCTGTTGCGCTCTTCGCGCCCGAGAAGGACATGACAGGTTCTTCCAGCCAGGATTTTGCCCCCTTCTCCAGAACCGCGACGTCGGCGGCGTCATTATTGAAGCGGGTCACGTACATGGAGCGTAACGCGGCAAAGGGATGATCCGTTATCGGCTTATCGAAAGTCACATCAATGACCTGTGCGTTGTTGTCCAGACGGCTGATCTTCAACCTAGCGCTGCCGCCTCCCGAGAACTTTAGATTGAACGTCAGCGTTTCCGGGTCGAACGTCACTTCATCGAGATCTACGACCGGCCGGCCGTCTTGTTTGACCGGCCCGACGAGGAACGATGAACCATAGGCGCTCCAGCCAAGATGCTTCGGAGGCAAAGGGCGTGCTCGCCAGTATCCGTCCGGCGGATAAAGCACGAGAACCTCCTCTGAGCGCTCATTGCGGCGTACCCACACCTGGATCAGGTGAAAGCCATCATCAACCTTGTCACCAACCCGGACCGGAACCTTACGGTCCCGCCAAAAATTCGGAAACGTGTATCCGGTAATCCAAACATCAATGCCCTCATAGAGTGTCACCTTGCGTGGTGGCGGCGGCTGGCTCAACGCCTCCTCTGCAAAGTCGCACGCAGTCCAATCCGGCTGAAAGCTGTCGCTCTGCAGAGCGTTGATGTAGGCCGGATGCGCTGCTTCGATGCGGAACTGCTTCACGTCGGGCGAAGCAAAGGTCAGCGTGACGTTATCCTTTTCGGCGCATAGGACCGGCTCGCTCAGGTTCTCGACCTTTACCCCGAGCATGTCTAGCGAAGCGGCTTTAACCGCAACAGCTCCGGAGATCAGCGCGGTCGCCAGGAGGAACATAAACCTCACCGGCGCCTCGATCTTAATTTGCGAGCCTGGCATAGATGTCTCCGGAATTAACCTCGTGGGGCAATGCACGCACGTGAGCAGCCATGGTTCGCGCATCCAGCTCACGGCCCTCGCCAAACGTCAGTTGCTGCGTCTCACCTAGGGCTATGTCGTAGCGGTAAGGTCCAAGGGCCGCGAGCCGTTCCAAGCCGCGGCAAGCAACGTCACGATCGATGGTCGTGAATTCAAACGAAAGCGCGGGCACAGGCTCCGACAGTCCCGCCAGAACACGGTCCTCAAAACCTTCGACGTCAATCTTTATGAAGGCTGGGTGTCCATACCGGGCGATCAGGTGATCAAGCGTCACTGCACGAACCTCAATGACCTGATCCCATGTCTGTCCCTCCCAGCCTGCTGCTCCCTCGGCCTGGGCGAGAAAATCACCTGAGGCGGTCGAAACCGTCGGGTTCGCCGTATTGACGTGCATGCGAACGGTTCCGTCGTGGTCGGCGGCTGCGGCGGAGACAATGGTTACGTCCGGATCGCGGGCATAGATCAACCGCAGGGCGCGACCGGGGAGGGGCTGGGGTTCCAGCGCGACGACATGAGCTCCAAGGCTCCGAAAGACGCCTGTGCGGTCCCCAACATGCGCACCCACATCAAAGGCCAAGTCTCCTTCAGAGATGAACGTGGCATAGAGCTCCCGCATCGCTCGCTGGCGCTTCTGGTCCCCGTAATAAACACGCAAGGATCGGGACAAGCCATGCAGAGCGCTGGAAACCATCGACGGTGTTTGCCTTCCTAGACGGTCTCAAGTTCGCGACGAGGAGAAGCGCTTTTTCCCAACGGGAACACACTTTCCTGCTGTACCGTTGCGATCTCGGGTGGTGTGACGAGGTCTTCAGGAATAGCACACAGCCGATTGCGCTGCAGCCAAGCGCCCAATCGCGGCGACGCCGTAAACACAGCAAACGGTATCGCCAAGAGATAACCGGCCGTCAGTGGTAAACTCCACATGAGCGTCTCAGGTGAGATGACCGCCAGAGCGCCGCACACAAGAAGGCCGAATATCGTTTGCGGCCACAAATCAAGGGCGGCTGTTGTCCATGAAAGCCCATATGCATCACGCGACTGCCCGCCCCACACCACTGAACGGCCCAATAGGAGGCCAAACATGAAGACGCTGGTGCGGATCGCGGAAACTGCGCCCTGCAGAAACGAGAAGACGAGTTCCGTGGTCGCGCTGAAGGTGAAGCGAAGCGGCCCGCCGAAACTCGCGACTCCGCCCTTGGTCAACATGGCATCGACAAGCCCTGCGAGCTTTGGCGTCAAATGCATAAGCATAAATGCCAGATAGAGCGTAATCGCGAGGCCTGCGGGATAATCCGGGATCGTGCGCGCCTCTAACGCTAATGCCGGCAGCAACGCGATGATGACGGTCAATGCCGGTACACCAAGGAACATCAGGACAGCCCACAGAAGCTGAAAGCGGCTTAGGGGCAAGAGGCCGGGAAGGTTCAGCAGCTTGATGTACTGCAAATTGCCCTGGCACCAGCGCACTTCGCGCTTGGCGAAATCGAGCATCGTGGGCGGATTTTCTTCCCACGATCCGATCTCGAAAGGCAGCACTCGAACTTCATAGCCTGCCCGTCTCATCAAGGTCGCTTCGACCTGATCGTGTGACAGGACATGGCCACCGAGGGGAGGCTTACCTGGAAGCACCGGTAGCTCGCAATCGTTGTAGAAGGGATGAACGCGTACCATCGCGTTGTGCCCCCAGAAGGGACCGCAATCGGCGACCCACCAGGCTTGGCCCATGGTGTAGGAACGCATCCCATGGCGCATACCGAACTGGAAGATGCGCGCAAAGGCGCTCGATGACGGCATGCCGACCACCAGGCTCTGCAGAATGCCTAGTCGCGGATGCGCCTGCATCATACGAGCCATTTTAACGATGGCGTCGCCGGACATCAGGCTATCAGCATCAAGCGGAAGCATCAGCTCGAACTGGTCGCCCCAGCGCGCACAGAAATCGCGAACGTTTCCAGCCTTGAAGCCAACGTTATCGGCGCGACGGCGATAGACGATGCGCTCACCGTCGGGGTCGGAGGCCTGCCATTCGGCCGCAAGTTTCTCCTCAAGCTCAGCCACTTCGGTGACGTTGGTGTCGCTCAAGAGGAAATAGCTGAATGTGGCACCTTCACCGGTGGCATCCAGACTGCGCTTGATCGTCTGCAGCCGCGCAACGGCGCGTTTGGGGTCTTCGTTGCGCAACGTCATGAACACCGCCGTCTTGACGTAGAGCGGCGTCAGATCATCCGCAGCGCGCGCAAATGGGGCGACGGCGGCCATGGGAGCCTTGTGACCGTGCAGCAGCCATAAGCCGATAACCGCATTCCAGAAGCCGAGTATGGCCCAAGGCGTACCGATCATCAGGCACAGGAATACGACCAGATCGACCGTGGTCCAACCTCCCGCACTCAGCAAGAATGCGGCCGCCGCCATCATTACGGCGTATGTGACAACGTTCAGTGCCGCTACGATTGTTCTGCGGCGCTGAAGTTCAGGCATGGACTGGAGGCCACTGGGTACGCTAAGCGTCGGCTTTCCCGCGCTAAATCGCGGCTCGTTCGCCTGGTCTAACGTCTCGCTCATGATCACATCTCATTTTCGTGGCGCTGGCTCCAGGCCGCGCCAACTTCAAAGGCTCTCGATATGACGGTACGCAAATCGACTGGCAAGCGACACATTGGCCGCGCCGTTTGGTTTACCAATCCTGGCGTCGCAGAGATCCGTGTTGAAACTTTGAAAGCTCCGGCCCCGAATGAAGCGGTGGTGCGCGCGTTGTACAGCGGAATAAGCCGTGGCACGGAACGCCTCGTTCTGAATGGAGCCGTCCCTGAAAGCGAGTGGCCCCGAATGCGGGCTCCTTTTCAGTCGGGCGATTTTCCTTTCCCAGTTAAATACGGCTATTGCGCGACCGGGATCGTCGAGGACGGCCCGGAAGACCTCGTAGGTAAAACGGTTTTTTGCCTTCATCCGCACCAGGACATCTTTGTCGCACCCATCGCCGCATTGGCGGTGGTCCCGGACGATGTGCCGGCCAAGCGGGCGACGCTGGCGGCCAATATGGAAACGGCACTGAACGCCCATTGGGATGCGGCAACCGGGCCGGGGGATCGTATCGTGGTCGTGGGTGCGGGGGTTGTCGGACTGCTGGTCGCACGGATCGCGGCGCAATTGCCGCATGCTGAGGTTACCGTGATCGACATTGATCCGAGCCGGCGCGCGCTCGTTCAGGACTTTGGTGGCGATTTCGCGTTGCCTGATCAGGCCCCGCAGGACGCCGACGTCGTTTTTCACACAAGCGCGAGTTCGGAAGGACTGACGACTGCGATCAATTGCGCCGGGTTTGAAGCGCGTGTGATTGAATTGTCATGGTACGGTGCGAGTCAGCAACAGGTCTCGCTGGGCGGGGCGTTTCATAGCCGCCGTTTAACGTTGCAATCGTCGCAAGTCGGCCAAGTCTCCGCCTCTCGGCGCGCGCGCTGGTCTTATAGCCGCCGTCTCGCAACGGCCTTGAAACTTTTACGCGATCCCGTGCTTGATCAACTTGTTTACGATGAGATCGCCTTTCGCGACGCCGCCGACCTGATCCCTGCCATTCTCAACGGACCGGCGAGTAAACTCGCGCCTGTCCTCAATTATGCGTGAGCTTGAAAACCCAATAGGAGCAAATAGCCCATGTTTTCCGTTGAAGTGCGCGACCGCATCATGATCGCTCACAGCCTTCCCGACCCGTTCTTCGGTCCAGCGCAAAAAATGCACGGCGCGACATTCGTTGTCGATGTCGCCTTCTTCCGCGCTGAGCTGACGCGGCACAACGTCGTTGTCGACATTGGCGCGGCGCTGCAAGTTTTGAACGACACGCTGAAACCACTTGCCTATCAGAACCTCGACGAATTGACGCAATTTACCGGCAAGCTCACGACGACGGAGTTCCTGGCGAAGCACATTTTCGACGAGATCGCGCGGGCTGCGCGCAGCGGCGGTCTCGGCGAAGGGTCCAGCGGCCTCGCCAAGATCCGGGTAACGTTGAGTGAAACGGACCTTGCGCGGGCATCCTATGAGGGGCCTATCGGTGACTGAAACCTGCTTTGCCATTCCCGGCGATATCGACAGTCCGACGGGCGGCTATGGCTACGATCGGCGGCTCCTGACAATGCTGCCGTCGTTCGGTGTCAATGTGCGTCACCTGGAACTTCCAGGGACATATCCAGCGCCGTCCCAGGGTGATCTCGCGGCGACTGTCGATACTCTCAACTCGGCACCTCCGAATTCGACGCTTCTCATCGACGGCTTGGCATATGGAGCCATGCCGTCTTCGGTGATCGAAAAGATCAACCGGCGCATCATTGCTCTCGTCCATCACCCTTTGGCGCTCGAAACGGGTCTGTCGGAACGCCGCCGCGCGGAATTGGAAGCGAGCGAGCGCGCGGCTCTCGCCTTGGCCGACAAAGTCGTCGTCACGAGTCCGGCGACACAACGCATTCTGGAAGCCGATTATGGGGTGGCGAAGGACCGCGTGACGGTCGCCTTACCCGGCACGGATCCAGCTCTGCGGGCGACCGGCACCGGAACACCACTGCAATTGCTCTGCGTCGGGACCGTGACGCCGCGAAAGGCGTACGATGTTTTGATCGAGGCCCTGCTGCCGCTGAAGCATCTCGATTGGCGGGTGAACATCGCGGGTGCGTTGGACCGTGACCGCGAGACGGTGGCGGCGCTCAACGCGCAGATTGCCGCCGCCAAGCTGGAAGATCGCGTGAGCCTGCCCGGCGTCGTCGTTCCTGCGACCCTCGACCGCTTTTATGAGAGCACCGACCTTTTCGTTATGCCGTCTCGTTTCGAGGGATATGGCATGGCGCTCGCGGAAGCGATGGCGCGCGGGTTGCCGATCATTTGCTCGACGGGTGGCGCAGCCGCCGAAACGGTTCCCGATGGCGCAGCCCTGAAAGTGCCGCCGGGAGACGTCGCTGCACTGACGAAGGCGCTGGAGTCGGCGCTTACCGACAAACGGCTGAGGGTGCGGCTCGCCGATGCGTCGTGGGAGCATGGGCGTTCGCTGCCGACTTGGAACGAAACTGCGAGACGCGTCGCTGCGGCGATCCTGGATATTCCGACATGAGTGGTTTTTCGGCCGAGTGGCTCGGGCTGCGAGAGCCTGCCGATCACCGTGCGCGCAATCGGGAAATCGCCAGCGCGCTTTCGGCGCGGCTTGCCCAGCGCGAAGCTGTCTCGATCGTCGATATCGGCTGCGGGGCGGCCTCCAATCTCAAGGCCACCGCCCTACTTCTGCCAGACCGGCAGACATGGCGGCTTGTCGATTATGACGCCAATCTCCTGACGGCCGCACGCGAGCGGCTCATGGACTGGGCCGATGCGTCAAAGTCCGAGGACGCGCAGCTCGTCTTGGAAAAGGACGGCAAACACATCGACGTCACGTTCCATCAGTTCGACCTCAATGCCGATCTTGAAGGCGCGCTCGGGGAACATCCCGATCTGGTGACCTCAGCCGCATTTTTCGATCTGACGTCGGTCGCCTTCATGCAGCGCTTTGCTGCGGCGGTCGTCGCGCGCAAGGCAGCGTTTTATACTGTTCTGACTTATAACGGCCGACAGCGCTGGAGCCCGCACCATCCGAGCGACAACGCGATTGTTGCGGCGTTCCACCGGCATCAGATGCGGGACAAGGGTTTTGGGTCGGCTGCCGGTCCGACCTCCGCGCTTGAACTCGGCGAACAATTCCGGCTGCACGGCTATAGCGTTCTGGAGGGCGATAGCCCCTGGGACCTCGGGCCCTCGGACGCGGCGTTGATTGCTGAACTTCAGGCGGGCCACGCCGCCGCTGTGGCCGAAACCGGGGCCGTGGATGCGAAAACGCTGGAGCGTTGGGTGGGACTGAAACGCACCGGCGCCATCATCGGCCATACCGATACGCTTGCGTTGCCGGGGTAGGTTGGGGTGCGCTCAAGCTCGTTGGGAGTGACGGGCGCGTTCTGCTCCAGGCGCACGAGCTGACCTCGATCTCTTTTGGAGCCTGCGATGCTCTCACCTTGTGCGTAAAGGGAATCCAGGTGGCCGAGCGACATACCGGCACGGGGGGCTTGGCTCGTAGTCTGCTCTGGCCACCTGGTCGACGGAGGCAAGAGGCGGGGGGACCTCTCGCGTCCGACGAATGCTAATCTCTAAGGCTCATTGACGTGGATCGCGGAGCGTTCGACCGCGATCTTCATCTGCTTCAGGACTGTTCCCCTTGAAGTTTGATATCTGCAGGATGCGATATCGGGGCTTTGCCATCGCCTGAGCAAATAGCTGTGACGCAAACCGTCGTCGCGACTAAGAGCCAAGAGTGCTCGATTGAGAGAGCATACAATACAGCGGTGTGTCATACGTCAGGCACCTCGAGCTTCCAATCAGATGGGAACAGCAGACAACTCGTGAGCCGAGTTCTTGAAGGCGACAACGTCGCCAGTTCCAGCCTCATCGATACAACGAAGTTAGCCTGCTGCGGCCGAAAGGGCGGCAGCAGCGGAGATCCTTGGTCAGTTCGGCGACCGTCCGCGCATGGCGGAAACTTCGTCCGTCCTCAATGCGGTAACGAGTGGGATCAACTGCCACAGTGCGGACAATCCAACGAGGGCATAGACGAGACGCGCCAGGGACGAACCTTCACCAAAAATGGCGGCGACGAGGTTGAAGTTGAATAATCCAACGAGGCCCCAGTTCAGGGCGCCGACGATTACGAGTACCAGCGTAATCAGGTTCAACGATTTCATGCGTATCACTCCTTCGAAATGGAGCCAGGCAACCGCAAGCGTCCGCCCGGCAAGTTTTCGTTTCAGCCGGCGGCCTAGATCTTCGGCGGCATGATCACAGTGTCGATCACGTGGATTATGCCGTTCGACGCGGCGATGTCGGTCGTGATGACGTTGGCGCCGTTAATCATCACGGTGTCGCCGCTCGTCTTCACAGCAACCTTCTGGCCGTTCACCGTTTTCGCTTCGTCGAGTTTCACGACGTCTGCCGCCGTAACGGCGCCTGGCACCACGTGATAGGTGAGGATCGCCATCAGTTGTTCTTTGTTCTCAGGCGCCAGCAGAGACTCCAAGGTTCCCGCTTGCAGTTTGGCAAACGCCTCGTCTGTAGGCGCGAAGACTGTGAACGGACCTTTACCCTTCAGCGTATCGACCAGCCCGGCGGCGCCGAGCGCCTCGGTTAGTGTGGCGAATTTACCGGCGCCGACCGCCGTCTCGACGATGTCTTTCTCTATCGCGCGCGCGTCCTCTGTAGCGCGCGCGACTGGTGCGCCGAGGGCGAGGCCCATGCCCGCCACGGCGGCGATCATGACTGTCTTCAGGTGCGACTTCATAACTACCTCCTTCGACTCTTACTTCGACGGGTTGGTTATCCCGCGCACCGCCAATTGCGGCGGCCAACGAGTTTTTCATACAAAGAAAATCAATTTGAATGCGAGTCATATTTTCGTGAAATGAAATACTGTTTTACTTATAATAAAAATATGTTGGAACGATTTGAGCGAGACGAAAAAATGAGCGCAGAAATGTTGAGTGACACGCTTGCTGAAGGACTTGAGCAGTACGCCATAGGCCCCAAGATTCGAGCATTGAGGCAGAGAAAGAAGCTCGGCCTAGTGCAGCTTGGGACGCACACTGGCCTTTCGCCCGCCATGCTATCGAAGATCGAGCGTGGCCAGGTTTTTCCGACGCTACCCACCCTCTTGCGCATAGCGCTGGTGTTCGGCGTCGGGTTGGAGCATTTCTTTGCAGATAGCTCGGAGAGGCCCGTTGCAGCCATCGTGCGGGCAGGGGATCGCCTGCGTCTACCCAACCGGCCAGGCCAAAAGAACTCGGTGTATTTCTTTGAGAGCCTCGATTTTCCCGTCAAAGATCGCAAGCTGGAAGGCTACCTTGCCGAGTTTCCAGCCGGGGCAGGCCCGTCCGAGCCGCATGACCACCCCGGCGCTGAACTCGTTTACGTGCTCAAAGGCAGGCTCGTAATCACCATCGACGGCGAGGACCACACGCTCGATGCATCCGACTCCATTTATTTTGACCCATCCGCGCCCCACAGCTACCGCTGCGCCGGGCGCACGGACGCCGCAGCCGTCGTGGTGGTAACGGCTTAGGGTCAATGCGAAGTTACTTACGTCCGTACTATGTTAGCTTCCGAACGAGAGCCGGACACCACATGCCCCCTATTCCCCTTCAGGTTGTCGGCTGCGCATGGTGTGATCCTGCTGGCGGATGGCCCAATAGACGGCGCCCAGCGCAATGGTCGACGCTGACAGGGCAAACAGCAGGTCTGCGTCCGCTTCGCCGATCTCGGTCACAATGAATTTTCGAAGAACGGCCAGCAGCGCAATCAGCACCACCGCGCGGACGTGGACCACGCCGAGCCCTCGCTCCAATTGGCCAAGGATGGTGTGATTGAATTCGAGGGCGATGATGACAATCATGATCATCCCGAAAACGGCTTGAAATGCTGCGGGGTGTGACGCGTCGAGAATGCTAAAGCGCAACATGTTGTACAACGTGAGCACCAAGTTGAGCACCGCCACGAGAATGACGATGGCAACGATAATGCTGAGGACGACGACAATGATCTCCTCGAAGCGCTGATACCAATTTTGCTGGGCCCAATGCTTCCGCGTTTCGCTAAATATCCGAACTGCCATCTGCCGCCTCGCTTTGTTCGCCGTATCGGCCATACTGCGCCTCCCGGAAGATTTAATTCCCGTACGGCACGAATTGTTCAAAGCACGGATGGAGCGATCAAAACGCCAAAGTGATGGGCCGCTCCTTGCACAGATCTGGGCACCGTCAGCGGCACCCACGAGTTACTCAGTCCGGCGCACCTCGAAACCACTGTAGGCCTCACCGCTTTCTTCTCTCACGTCCACGCGGGTGACGCGCGAGGCACGCGGCCCCTCCTCGCAGGCGCGCAGCATGTCGGCCACTTGCCGGGGCGGACCGTGCAGCACGGCTTCTACCGCGCCGTCATATCGGTTTCTCACCCATCCGCTGAGGCCCAGCGTCAGGGCTCTTCTCTCGACACAAGCGCGAAAGCCCACTCCCTGCACGCGGCCCTCAATGCGAACATGCACGGTGCGGGTTTCGCTTATGGTTCACGCTCCTTGCGTTTGTCGCACCGTCACCAGCGATGCCAGCCTGGGCGGAAGGCAGGGCCACTGTAGAACCGCGATCCCTTATAAAAACTGCCGCGGCCGTTCGACCACCAGCCGGCGCCTCTGGGAGGCGCCTCGATCACGCCGTAGCTCGGATATATCGGAACGTCCCGCCGCGAGGCTCGCGCGCGATACCCCGGCCAGGGATCATCCAGGTATCGGCCTCTGTCATACGCCCTGCCAGAGCCGATCAGCGTCAGCGTCCCGGCATTGAGATCGTGTGTTGATGGTTTCCATCCGGCAGGATTGAGGGGCGATGACCACGCTGTGCCTGCTGCGGCCGCAAAATATGCGGCAACACAAACGATGGGGATGAGGAAAGCTCTTGTACCCATTGCGACGTCCTCAGTTCATAAAACATCGGAATGGAACCTTAGCACGATAGGCTCAAAGGGTCCTGCAGGTGCCGGACGACTGGTTACCAGTTCTGGATGCCCTCAAGACTGACCGAACTGGATGGCACCATACTAAGCTCGTCGGAGAGTAAAGGGCGAGTTCGGCTCTAGTCGCTAAAGCGGGCATCCGATCACCGTTAACCGAACTCATGGAGGGGTTGTAGCCAACAACAACGTAATTGCTTGGCCCTGAGCTCGAGCTTACCCTGATTAAGCCGTCCCAATTTGGATCGAGGGAGAGCACCGTGATCAGACAGGTTTTGCAGCCAAAGTTTGATGTGGCTGAACCGATCGGCTGGCTCTCAGTCGACGTTGCGAGAGTTGCTGAACGTTTCTCGCTGCAATTCGAACGGTACCATGAGTCAGGGTTGGGAGGTGGTCGTGCGTGCGTAGTTCAGACCGATTCTGGTCGTAGTTTTGGACTCGATGCACGAGACTACCACCAAGAATTACATGGGCTGCATGTCGAAGTAATCGCGGAAGGACAAGATATCATCGATTTCGGCGTCGATGCGCTTCTTGATGAATTGCTCTCCTCTCTTTCCCTGTCTCCTCAGCAAATCATAGGGCGCAACTACCATGCTTATGAGGTAGCAGTTCGGTTGGTTGAATGGCAGAAGTCAAAGTCCACAATCCATCGTGACTAGCGCATGAAAATATTCAAACGCCGAGAGTGGCGGACGGTCATTAGAACTCAGGCTTAAATCTATTTACGAACGAAACACCGTTGAACGTGTGCGTGCAGCAGGCACAGCTCGGCTGTAAGTCCTCGTTGCGCAGGTCCGGCGCGACTTTTGCGAGCTTGCCGTTCTCATCGATATATAGGCCGCTGAAATAGCTGCTTTCACCAATTCTGACGTATGGCTTTTGCTCATCTTCGTTGCGGGCGACGAGCCAGAAAATCGGCTCCTCCCGGTCAATCCGGCTTATGGCTTCGGCATGCACCGCCTGCCAATCCTCTCCGACCTTGGAGAGCAGAAACCTGAAGAGCGGTGTGTAATCGAGCCCGCGCTGCGTCCGGCCGTGCATTGAGCCTCGCGAGACCTGATCGGCCTCGTTCCGCTTTTCCTGCTTGGTGTTGCGTTCGTGGCGATAATCTCCGCCGGTGTGGTGGCGAACCCCGCGCGTGCGCGTATTCACCTTGCGGAAGAGCGGCTTCTTGCGCGGATCAATATTCATCGTCTCGCTCGACTGGCGAAGAAAGCCATCAGTCTAACGACGTTTGGGCGATCTGGCGACGGCTCGACAGACGGAACTCTGTCACGCCCCCTCCAAACCACTCACCTCCGACAGATGCTCCAAGATCCGGGTTGGGGGGTGGCCGAGGCTTTTGCGGAAGGCTGCCGTAAAGGCGCTGACGCTGGCATAGCCGCAGGCGTGGGCGACTTTGCCGACCGGCGTACCGCGGGCCAGATCTTCCAGCGCATAATGAAACCGGATGTGCTGACGCCACGCCGCAAAGCCCATGCCGAGTTCATCCTGGCTGAGGCGCGCCAGTGTCCGTTCAGATGCTCCGGCCAAATCGGCATAGCTGCCGAGGCTGCCGTGATCTCCAGGGTTCCCGAGCACGTGCTCACAGACGCGCATCAGACGTGGATCCGAAGGCATTGGAATGCTCAGGTCCAACGACCGGCCACGGCAAACCTCCTCAAGGATCAACTGGCTGAGGCATAGGCCCCGGCTACTATCGCTGTAGTCGACCGGCTCATCCAGAAGGGCGTTGATCAACTCCTTCAGGAGGGCACTCGGCGAGATGACGACGCACGCGCTCGGAAGATCCCGGTGCGCCTTCGGCTCGATGTAGAGCGTGCGCATCTCCACGGGATCACGCATCGCGACCGTATGCTCAAAGCCGCCCGGCATGTAGACGGCGCGTTGTGGAGGCACGATCCAGCTATGGGTTTGCGTGCGCACGCGCATGGTTCCCGAAGAGGCGAGAAGAAGCTGGTCTCTGCGATGACTGTGAAAGGGTGTGACCCAATCGGCGGGAAAATGCTTGCGCATGACGGCCACCGCGACGGGCAGCTCCTGGTAGTCGGCGGCATCGGTAGATCGCTGCATCATGGCAGATTGCGCAAACCCATACTGGCAAGAATTCGACAATGATTGTCATAACATCGATCATTCGCCACGGCTATGGTGCCTGCGATCATCTCGGATACGCGCATCACGTGAGAGCCATGCAGGACCGCACGCACTTCCTCTTTCTCAACGTCGGCCACTTTCTCGATCACCTGTTCATGCTCATCTTCGCGACGGTTGCCGCGCTTGTTTTGAGCCAGGAGTGGGGCCTCTCGTATGCAGAGCTGATCCCGTATGCCACGCCGGGCTTTATCGCCTTTGGCCTGTTCGCCCTGCCGGCGGGCTGGCTTGCGGACCGCTGGAGCCGCGAAGGCATGATGGCGGTGTTTTTCATCGGCGTGGGCCTCGCTGCGATCGCGACCTCACTGGCGCAGACCCCGCTTGAGATTGCCGTGGGTCTGTTTGTCGTCGGCGTGTTCGGAGCGATCTACCATCCCGTTGGGCTCGCCATGGTTGCGCGCGGCGGCAAAAGGATGGGCATGGACATCGCTATCAACGGCGTGTGGGGCAACATGGGTGTTGGCAGCGCGGCGTTGATCACCGGCTTCCTGATCGACCAAACCGGCTGGCGCGCCGCATTCTGGTTGCCGGGTGTTTTTTCCATTCTTGTCGGGCTGGCTTATTTGGGCACGTTTCGCGACAGGGTTGGCCTGAGGAATGGGGCGGTCACGTCGATGGCGAAATCGACGTCGTCCGCAGGGCGCGAGGACGCAGACTGGCGCCGGCTGCTCCTTCGCATTTCGGTCATTGTCTTCTTCACGACCGCCGTCTCCAGCATTGTCTTTCAAGGGACGACGTTTGCCCTGCCGAAGGTCTTTGAGGAACGTCTTAGCGGTATTGCAGCGTCAGCTACAGCAGTGGGTTGGCTAGCCTTTCTCGTTTTTGGCATTGCATCGTTCGCGCAGCTTGTCGTTGGCAGCTTGCTTGACCGCTATGGCGCCCGGCTGGTGTTCTCAGGCCTCGCGCTTTTGCAGATCGCCTTCTTCCTGATGATGCCGGGGCTATCGGACTGGCCGGCGCTGATCGTTGCGCTCGGGTTTATGCTGGGGGCCTTCGGGCAGATTCCGATCAACGATTATATGATCGGCAGGCTCGCGAAGTCGGAGCTTCGTGCCTCGATTTACGGTACGCGTTTTATCGTGAGTTTCAGCGTGCTGGCAGCGGTGCTTCCGCTGATCGCGTGGGTACACCACTCATGGGGTTTCGACGCGCTGTTTTATATTTTGGCCGCGTCGGCAGCCGCTATCCTGTGCGCTGTATCGCTCTTGCCGGCCAAGTTGCCCGAAGCGCCGGGCTCGCCCGCCGCACTCCCCACCAACCTGTCGGTGGCAGCGGATCAGAGTGCTAAAGCGACGTAAATCGTCTCAATTAGACGAGTTACTCGCACGGCACGGTGATGGTTACGCCAGCGGTGGCGGAGAACCGCTTGCAATTGACGCTCGTCTCTCCGGAAGCCGCGGTCTGCGTGCCGTTGTCCTCATTCGGCGCATTCGCGGGAGCCGTAGACGTTTTGGTCTCAGCCGTGTTTGTCTCTGTCTGTGCAGGCTCAGATTTGGCCGTATCGGCCTTCTTGGGGCTGGGCTTTGCCGTGACGGTGCGCTTTTGCGGACGCGCCTTCCGACGCTCGACCGATTTGTTGTAAGCGCGCTTCTGCTTGTAGGCTTTCGGCTGATAGGGCGAGGGTGTGTTCACGACCTCGGGCACGTAACTGCATGAGATACACGCCTGGGCTGCAGAAGCAAAAAGCATCGAAATGCCAAGCAAGCTCGTAGCAATCGCGAGAATTGTCCGGGTCATTGTTTGCTTCCGCCTTGTGAATTTTCCACACTCCATTCCCTGAGCTTTTATCATGGAGGGCATACAGGCAAAAGGATGTCCCCCAAGGAACATGGAGCTTTTCGTTGAACGTGCTTATCGCGCGGCACTGTCATGTCCGGTAGGAAATTCATGAGCAAAGACGCGCCTAGTTATTGACGGATTGCGCCTAGTAACCATTTTCAATGCCTAGTCATATTGGGGGGCCGCCGTGAACGACTATCTTCTACTGCTACTCGGCGTGGTTCTGGCGGGTGGGGGCGGCGAGCTCTTCGTGCGGGGCACGGTCGGTATTGCAGGCGCCTTGCGGATTTCCCCTGGGATCATCGCCGCTACGATCGCCGCGTTTGCAACATCCAGCCCCGAATTAACGGTTGCGATCAGTTCCGGGCTCAACGGCACTCCTACGATTGCACTCGGGGATGCGCTTGGCAGCAATGTGGTGAATGTTGCCTTGATCCTCGCGGCCGCCCTGCTGATCATGCCCATCCGGGTGCCCCGCGACAGCATCCGCCGCGATTTCCCAGCGGCGCTCATCGTTCCGCTCATCATCGCCGCCCTTCTTGCGGACGGAGAGCTTTCCAGAGTCGATGGCTTGCTACTGTTGGCGCTCTTTGCCGGCTGGTTCATAGCCGTACTGAACGAGGCCCGGCGGCAACGCAGCGCCGCCGCCGCAGTGCTCGGCGAACATAAACCTGTTTACGCCGTTCTCGCAGGATTAGCAGGTTTGGGGCTTCTGATCCTCGCAGGCAATCTCATCGTCGTAAGCGCGTCCGCGATCGGCGAGGCTCACGGCATCGACGCCTTCATAATTGGCGCGACAGTTGTGGCCCTCGGCACGTCCGTGCCTGAACTGGCAACAGCAATCATCGCAGGGATTAAAGGACACGAAGAGGTCGGGCTGGGAACCATCCTTGGCAGCAACATCTTCAACGGCTTGCTTGTCGTCGGCGTTGCGGCCGGCCTTTCCCCGATTAGCATTTCTGTGAGTGAAGTCGCGCCGGCCTTGATCCTTGGGTTTGCGTCGGTTGTTCTGACATATCCGCCCGCATCGGGCGTCATTGGCCGCTGGCGCGGGCTCCTTCTGCTTGGCGTCTATGCGGCGTACATCGTCGTGGTTTCTCAATGGCGCTGAGGGGGCGTGGACAGCTGAGCGTCCGCAAGGCGTTCATGTGTAAAGGTTTTCGATCGCCAGTCCTACGCCCGCGATGACCATCAAAATAATCGCGAAACTCGCGGCTTGCTTCCAGTAAGCGATGCCTGTCGCGTGCTTGATCAGCATCACGACGGGAACGAGAAAAATCAGATTGATCAGAAGAATGAAATCTCCCGTCCAAGCCGTTTCGGGGGCGACGCTGCCGAAGCTATTCAGGCACATGAGCGAACTGAAGTCTGGCGCGCAAAGACTCAGCGCCTCCGCGCCCGGCTGATTGAGGATGCCCTGTATAGCGGGATCATTGGCATTCGGATGACCGTAAATGCCAACAACCAGGAAAGCGGGCAGCAAAATGAATGGCTGCTGAAACAGGCCCGGCCCCATACTCATGGCGGCCGCCTGGAAATATTCGGAGAACTTCAGGCGGGTCCACCGCAATATCCGCATGGGCAGATACAAAAGCAGGAACATGCTTCCGGCTAATATGGGCTGGAGATACTGCCAGAAGGTATCGATGCGAGCCGGCATCACGTCCACATCGAGGTACGCGGCGGCGAACGTCTGCAGCGAAATCCACAAAGCGCAGATCGCAAGAAAGAACGTTAAGCGGTACTTGAAATCCTCTCGGTCTCCCAGATTTATCTGATGGGCCACCTTGATCGGGCGGAACGTGGTGTCGACGGCTAACTTCAAATAATCAAAGAATGGGCGCGCCTGTTCGGCAATGAACTCTGCAAACATGAAGTCCCCCAAAAGCGCATTTAAAAATCACTCCATCAATCGCGAGTCCTGGTGCCGCGGCAAGCGCGCTTAGACGTGCATCCACAATGCTGCGAGCGTTGCAGTGGAGAACACGCGATTTCATAACATCCGAGTGTGCGGGCGGGGTGTTGTACCGATCAGACTCGCCGTAACAGGCCGGGCAACATGCGCCCCAATACGTTGTCGCCGCGGATAATGTAGTGAAAGAGCGCGGCGCCGATGTGCATGGCGATCAACGTGAGAAGCGCAAAGGCACCAACCATGTGCCAGAAGAACACCGTTTCGGACATCGCTTTGTCCGGAGCCACGAGTGCCGGGATCTTGAAGCCGAATGCGTCTAGTGCCGGAAAATAAGCAACTCCCAAGTATCCGAGGACCGGCACAACCAAGAGTAGCAGATAAAGCCCCCAATGGTTAAGCTCACTCACTACGCACTGCCACCCCTCAAGGCTGGGCTCGTGGCGCGGCGCGCCGGCCGTCAGCCGGTACAACAGACGTAATATGACGACCGCCAGAATAGCCAGCCCGCCGAGCTTGTGCAGGCTGTAAAGATTGTTCGTCAGCGCGTCCCAAATGTTCAGGTCGTTGCCGCGGTAGGCCATGTAAAAGCCCACGGGTATCTGCACGGCGAGAAGTACGACGACAAGCCAGTGCAAGGTCCTGGCCGTCAGCGAGTAAATCTCGACATCACCCGACGTGGTCGCGATGGTCTCATTGCTCGGCTTATCCATCGATACCCACCTTTCAATCCATGAAGATTGGTCACACCAAGATACGGCTTATACTGCCTTTCGCATGCGCAAGTCACAATCGAAAATAACGTCACCTCCGGGCAACGGATAGACGGTTACCTGGGGGCGAATGGCGTTATCAAGCTCAGTTATAGGGCGCAATTGGAGACCAAGCTTGCCAGAGCCTATAATCATTGGCCCCACGATCAAATGCAGCCGATCGAGCACACCAGCATCAAGAAACGATGACACGGTGGTCGCCCCACCCTCGATCAAAATCCTTCTCAAGCCTAGCGCGAAGAGCGCAGCGACGATTTCTCCGGGCCGGAATGTGCCGTCCTGTCGCTCAAGGCGAATCACTTCCAGGTCATCGGCTTCAACAACCTCTGCCGAGGCCGTCACAACGATGCGCCGGGTGCCGTCGTTCGCGAGGCAGCTGAGGCCGGCCGGCATCCGTCCGTTTGGATCGATCACGACACGGGCCGGCTGTGCCTTGCCCGGGGGGAGCGCGACGCGGCGCACGTTAAGCCTTGGATCGTCCGCCAACACTGTGCCGACGCCTACAACCACGGCATCAACGGCGGCGCGCAGGCGATGCAGATGATCCAGAGCTTCCGCGTTGTTGATCCACCGACTTTCGCCGGTAACCGTTGCGATGCGCCCGTCGAGAGACTGGCCAAGCTGAGCCACAACGAACGGCCGGTCGTCGCTCGCAGCGAGGATCGGGGCGAGGGGATCACTCATCTGGCGCACACGCGGTGGAACAGCGGGGTCGCTCACCTGGCTCGGCTCCTTAATCGTGGTTCTGTTAGGTTTCTCGGTGACTTGTGTTTACCGCGCGTCGAAGTGATGCACAGCACGAGACAGCGTGATGCTATAGGAGGCATAACTGACCAGGATTGCTTGAGAGTAGCGGCCGAACGTGTCTCCTCCAAAGGCTGAAATTGCAGACCTCCGAGAGGGGGTAAAATTGCGGCACGCTGGGCTCCTTTTCCTGCTCTGCTGGTTCGTACTCGCTTGGCCGTGGTTGTCGGGACACGTCACCATTCCCTACGATGCCAAGGCGCATTTTCTACCGCAGGTGCAATTTTTTGCCCATGCCTTATGGCAAGGGGAAAGTCCATTCTGGACGCCTTTTGTGTTTTCCGGCCATCCGCAGGTCGCCGACCCTCAATCCCTGATTTTTTCTCCGCCGTTTGCGCTTCTGGCACTTTTCGATCCCGCGCCGGGTCTTTGGTCCGCCGACGTCACAACGCTCATTACAATTGCTGCGGGAGGTCTGGCGCTCGTCATATGGGCTCGCGATCAGGGGTGGGAGACGGGTGCAGCAATCTTCACTGCTCTGGCGTTTTGCTTCGGCGCGGCTATGAGCTGGCGTATTCAACATATCGGGCAGGTGGTCAGCCTGTCGATGCTGGCGATCACGTTTATGCTCCTGTCACGCGCCCTTTCTCGTGGGTCATGGCTGTGCGGTCTAGCTGCGGGAATTACCGCCAGCTTCATGGTTTTAGAGCGGGATCAGGTGGCGCTGATCAGCGTCTATTTTCTGACCGGTTACGTGGTCTGGCATTGGTTCAGCGCAGGCGTGCACCATAGCGGTCGACGGATTTCGTCGAGCCTGCCGCCGCTCATCGCTGGCAGCATCGCGGGAACTGTCCTTGTAGCAATCCCCATCCTGCTCACATGGCTCCTGGCGCAAATGTCCAATCGTCCGGAGATCGACTTTATTGGAGCAGGACGCGGCTCGCTTCACCCCGCCTTGATGGTGACCTGGCTGGGGCCTGATCTTTTCGGCGCTTCGGGCGATATGGAAGATTACTGGGGTCCGCCGAGTTTCGTTTGGCACGATACTGGGTTGTACATCGCGCAAAACATGGGCGTGCTCTACATCGGCGCGGTATCATTTTGGCTGATGCTTGCGGGACTATTCAGCGGCAGTCTTTGGCACCGCGAAATCCGTTTCTACACTATCGCGATGCTCATCATGCTCATCTATGCGCTCGGTTGGTACACGCCTGTGTTCCGGCTCATGCATATGTGGCTGCCGGGTATCGATCTTTTTCGCCGCCCCGCTGATGCTGTGTTCCTGATCGGGTTTTTAACCGCGATCCTTGCGGGACATGGCGCCAACCGCCTTTTGCGTTCTGCAACGGCGCCGTTTTCACGCGATGCGTGGCTATCGGCAGGGGTGGTCATCACATTGGGGTTTGCCTACGCCGCTTATCTCGCAACGCATTTCCATCAATGGCATGAGGCCTTGGAGCCCTTCGTGATTTCGGTGGCGTTCATCTTGTGCGCTGCTGCAGTCATCGCCCTCGTTCGGTGGCTCCAGCCCATTCGCCCACACCTTGCAGCAGCGCTTCTCGTTGCTTTTGCCGTGCTCGACCTGGGGTTTCAAAACGGGCACGGTGGCGCTGTAGGCTTACCGCCATCTACGTATGAGGTTCTCGCACACGGCAGTGTTAACGAGACCATGGTGGATCTCAAACGCCGTGTGCAAAGTGGCCAAACGGCAACGCAGCGCGATCGCGTCGAACTGATCGGTCTCGGCTTTCACTGGCCAAACGCGAGCTTGACCTATGGGTTGGAGAATACATTGGGTTACAATCCAGTCCGGCTGGCGCTTTACAGCGCAGCGACTGGTGCGGGTGATACTTCCGGAATGCACGAGCGCAAATTTTCCCCTCTTATGCCCTCTTATGCGTCGCCGCTCGCGAACCTGCTAGGGCTGCGGTACATAGCGTCCGGCGTACCGCTCGAAAAAATCGATCCTTCCGTAACCCCAGGTGCGTTTCCTCTCGTTGCACGCACAGTCGACGGATACATTTATGAGAATCCGAAAGCGCTCCCGCGGGTCCTCTTCGCGACGCGTGTTCAACAAGCGGACTTCGATAAACTCCTGAGCTGCGGCGGCATGCCCGACATCAACTATCGCAATACTGTTCTGCTTGAAGGCCCGACCACCCCATCGCTGCCCTCAAACGCGACTGGGTCGGCGGCCATTCGCGAATACCACAACAGTGAGATCGTTATCGACACAACGTCCAGCGACGGAGGCTGGCTCATTCTCAACGATGTTTGGCACCCCTGGTGGTTCGTTGAAATCGATGGAAAGCCTGCTCCGATGCTGCGGTCCAACGTTCTGTTCCGTGCGGTCGCCGTGCCAGCGGGAACGCACTCGGTACGCTTCAATTTCCGGCCGCTTCGTGGCGCTATCGAGCAGTTGACGCATGGGTCTTGGGGCCCAGGCTTCCAGCCCGTAGGGTGCGCGCCAAGCCGATGAGTCCATTCAAGATATATTGCCGTGCCCTCAGGCTTCTTGCACCGGAATGGCGCCTCGCATCGGCTCTGGCCGTGGCCAGCGTTGCCATTGCGACTGTGCAGCTTGCGGAACCCGTGTTGTTTGGTGCCGTAGTCGATGCTTTGTCCAAACAGGAGCCCGCGGCCTGGATCATCGGCTTATGGGCCCTACTTGGCCTCGGTGGGATCGCAGCCAGTGTCACCGTCGCGGTGATTGCGGACCGCCTAGCGCACCGGCGCCGATTGATCGCTCTATCCCAGGCGTTTGAGCAGGCGATCACCTTACCGCTCAGCTACCACGCCGCAAGCGGTTCCGGCACCGTTATCGGAACCGTCCAGCGCGGTTCGGACGAGTTGTTCTGGCTGTGGCTGAGTTCCTTGCGCGAACAGCTTTCGGCGCTGATCGGTATCGTGTTTCTCGTTCCGCTTGCGATTTCCATCGATTGGCGGATGGCCACCATCCTCGGTGTTCTGGCGGTGTGCTTCACGGCGCTCAATTTCTTCGTTATCTCGAAGACGTCGGGCGGCCAGATGCGGGTCGACCGCTACCACAGTAACGTCTTAGGACGTGTCGGAGACGTCATCGGCAATGTAACGATTGTGCAAAGCTACGCGCGTCTCGTGGCCGAAGCGGATGCGCTACGCGCCATGATCGGACAACTCCTCAACGAGCAATACCCGCTTCTCACTTGGTGGGGCATTCTCACGGTCTTGCAGCGGGGCGCGGCGACGATCGCCATGATCGCGATCTTCGCGATGGGGGCTTATCTCTCTTCGCGCGGAGAACTCACCGTCGGTGAAATCGTGTCTTTTGTCGCTTTCGCGAACCTTCTGATCGGCAAGCTTGACCAGCTCTCTGCGTTTGCCGTTCGGATGATACAAGCGGCCCCAAAGATCGCGGCGCTCTTTGAACTGTTGGACGAGAAATCGGCGATTGTTGAGCGTCCGGATGCCAAGCCCCTTGTCGATGTGAAGGGACACGTCGTCTTCGATGACGTTTCCCTTAAATTTCCCGGGAGCTCGCAGGGTGTCTTCGACTTAACCTTTGAGGTCAACCCGGGCCAAACAATCGCTCTCGTTGGCCCTACCGGTTCGGGAAAAACGACGACGCTGGCGCTCCTGCAACGGCTGCGCGATCCTGACCGCGGCCGTATTTTGATCGACGGCCACGACATTGGCGATGTGACGCTATCCTCCCTACGGCACTCTATTGCGGTCGTCTTCCAGGACGCGGGACTCTTCAATCGGTCGATTGGCGAGAACATCCGGATCGGCCGGCCTGGCGCGGACGATGCTGCCGTTTTCCATGCGGCGCAACTCGCCGAAGCCGAGTCGTTTATTTCGACCAAGCCTGGAGGATACGACTACGTCATTGGCGAACGGGGGGCATCGCTGTCGGGCGGTGAACGTCAGCGTATTGCCATCGCGCGGGCCATCCTGAAGGACGCCCCGATCCTCGTTCTGGATGAAGCTACCAGTGCGCTCGACGCCGAGACAGAGAGCCGTATCAAGCGGGCCATCGACACCCTCCGATCCGGGCGAACCACATTCATCATCGCCCATCGTCTCTCGACTGTAACTCAGGCGGATCAAATCCTTGTGCTCGAACATGGAAAGATCGTTGAGCGCGGATCGTATGAAGAACTCGCCAACGCCAACGGGCTTTTTGCGCGCATGGTGGCTGCCGGCGGCTTCACGGTCCCGAAGGCGACACTTGATTAGCTTTGAAAAAAATGGGCCGCGGATCACCTAATGGGAACCGCGGCCATCGCTGCCGAGCATTAGTTCTGGACCAACGGCACGCTATAGCTTGTGGGCCATGCGTACACGTTTGGTTTCAAGATAACGCTGATTATAGATGCTGGGTTCCGTCACAACCGGAATTTGTTCTGCGACCGTAATCCCCTCCTGGCGCAAGGCTTCCACCTTGGCGGGGTTGTTGGTCAGCAGCCGGATTTCGTTAAAGCCCAGATCAAAAAGGATCGCAGCCGTCAGGTCGTACTCACGCGCGTCGATCGGCTCGCCGATTTCTACGTTGGCATCAACGGTATCGAGTCCTTTATCCTGAAGTGCGTAGGCCCGGATTTTGTTGACGAGACCGATGCCCCGACCCTCGTGATAAGGCAGGTAAATCAGTACGCCGTTGGGGGTATCTACGATGGTCTCCAGCGCCGCTTGAAGCTGCTGGTAACAATCGCAGCGCAAGGAGTGGAAGATGTCGCCGGTCACGCAGCCTGAATGAACTCGAACCACCGGGATTTTCACATCTTCGCCCGGTTTCGGGCGATTGATCAGTACGAGAGCTTGATAGGTGGGATCGCAACCCTGGTAAGCGCGCGCTTCCAACTGAATTTCGCGTCCGCGAAATTCTATGGGGAGGACAGTCTGTGTAGACCAATCAACGTCCAACACTGTGGACTTGACGGCAGTGACGCTCATGCGGATCTCCAAGAGTACATCCAGGCATATGCGTCTTTCGAACACGTTAGTAATGTGTCGCAGTGCCGCATCAGCCAATGTCGATAAGGGCTAAACGCTCCAACCGCCATTTCGTTTTTTTCTTGCTCCCAAAATAGGTCCGTACCGTGACGCACCTCCTCAGGCTCCCTTTGCGTAGCACCCGCAAATTGCGACTTTTTCCGGGTCACAATACGTAATTTACGTAGAGATTCTTACGATTTGTGTCGCGCGGTGGCGAAAATCCGACGGACCACAGAGTACTGACATATGATTGTAGCAGCAGTTAGCCAATCGATTATGATCCGCTGCCAGATGAAGTTAACCGGCGCTTGTAGCCAGTCGCCACCGAATCCCGCGACGTGTGGTTTCTTCCGCCCAATGCCCTGGTCCTCGTCGCCATCGGCATCGGCATCGCGATGGTGGTGGCCCAGGGTGCTGTCAATATCGATCACCGTGATGTCGAGGGTTTTGTCCTCAACGCACTGATCCACGGGGCAATCTATCTCATCGGCGTGTGGTGGGTGCTGAGCCGACCGACATCTACGCGGGATCTCATCCTCATCCTCGTTGTCGCCTTATGTTTGCGCGGGCTCGCCATGACGGCGCTGCCCTACCTGACGACGGATGCCTTCCGCTATGTCTGGGATGGACGTATCCAATGGGAGGGCTTCAGTCCCTATGCCGCTGCACCAGCAGATTCATCGCTCGCGCATTTGCGCAACGAACAGATTTATCCGTACATCAACCAAAAGGAGGTCGCCGTAAGCCTCTATCCGCCACTGGCGGAGATGATCTTTATGGCGGCTACCGGCCTTCGCGATGGCATTGCGGGACTAAAGCTCACGATGCTTCTGTTCGAAGCCGTCACGATCATCGCCCTTCTGGGTTGGCTTAAAGCAGAGCGGCTACCTACGTCGCGCGTCTTAATCTACGCATGGCACCCGCTTCCGATTGGGAGTTTGCCAGTCAAGCTCATATCGACGCTGCCGCCACGGCTTTCCTCTCTCTTGGCATATTGGCTGCCGTGCACCGGCGCCAAGGTTTGACGGGAGCCCTCTTCGCCTGTGCCGCGATGGTCAAATACTTCCCGCTTGTCCTCCTTCCCACGCTCTTGCGACGATGGGACTGGCGATTGCCTACGGCTCTCATCGTCACTGCCGGCCTTCTTTTTATTCCGTATGCCGGCAGCGGGCACATGTTCGGATTTCTCGGAACTCACCTTGGCAATGAAGGCTATCGGGACGGCTGGGGCTTTCAGATTGTTTGGTTTTTCGCGATTTTTCGATCGCTGATCCGAGCCTGGTCGCATATCTCCTCTTCGCTGGCGGGCTGATCGGACTCCTTGCAGTCTGGGCTGTTTTTGCGCGCGGCCCGGATGAATTTCTACCCAACCGGATGGCTCTGCTCGGAGCGGCGTTCCTTTTTCTGACTTCGCCCCACTATCCCTGGTACTTCGCATTTTTGTGCGCCTTGTGCGTACGGACACCTCACCCGGCTTTGCTGGCCATGACGCCTGGATGCCTGACGCTTTACCTGCCGCGTCCTCCGGGCTGCCTCACCTGGACCGAGCCTTATGCCGTCACCTATGTTCTTCCGCTCGTTATATGGATCGGGATGGAAATTTGGCGGGCTTTTGGCGTTGCCCGAACGAACATCTGCCATCAGGGAAATAGGTCCCTAAAACTCTAGAACTTCACATTACCTTGGTGCCGTGCAGCGCATCTGGTAAGGGAGTTGCCCTCGACGTCAGCAGCAGTTCGTTTTTCCCGGGGGCCCCGTGACTGCGATTTTCACGCTCTTTCTCGCATTCATCGGCGGCGTGACGCTGACGCATTTCTACATCCAGGCGGCTGACGGCCGCGGCCCCGTCGCCCTACCCAACCACAGAACCATGCATAAAGGCCGTGTTGTGGTCGGCGGAGGCATCCCGCTTCTGGTCTCGGCACTGATCACAACCTTGATATTCTGGCCGCTCGACCCTCGGCTGGGCGCATTGATCGCCACCGGCCTGGTTCTTGCCGTCGTCTCGTTCCTCGACGACATGCAGCCTATCTCAAGACGTCTGCGGTTCGCCGTTCATCTAGGCGCCGCGGTTGCCTGCGTCGTGAGCGTTCACTACAGCGCCAGCATTTTTGGCGATATCTTGCCGTTCTGGCTGGACCGCCTCCTCGCGGTTCTCGCGCTCGTCTGGTACATCAATCTGTACAATTTTATGGACGGCATAGACGGAATCGCGAGCGTCGAAACGGCAACCGTCGCAGGCGGATACGCGATCGTGGTGATGTCGTTAGGCGATTGGAACTCCGTCTACCTCGGCCTGGCACTTGCCGTGGCTGGCGCGGCCCTCGGGTTTTTGTTCTGGAACTGGCATCCGGCTCGGATATTTCTGGGTGATGTGGGCTCTATTCCGCTGGGGCTCATCACCGGCTGGCTCATGGTCGATCTTGCGGTCAGAGTCTCTCTCGCGGCAGCGCTCATACTCCCACTCTATTTCGCGGCCGATGCCAGCCTGACGATCCTCAATCGCTTACGGAAGGGTGAGCGCATCTGGGAGCCGCACCGGAGCCATTTCTACCAGCGCTCAGCCCGTGCGGCAGGATCTCACTCCGTTGTCGTCAAATGCGTCATTGCAGCCAATTGCGTGCTCGTCGGACTTGCGGTGCTTGCCCTCACGAAGCCTTTCGTCGCATTCGCACTTGCCGTCCTGACAGTTGCCGTACTTCTGAGTTGGATGCAGTTCCTCGCTACGCGCCCCATACCTCAACAGTCCGACGAGAAAGCTTAACTACGATGGAACTTGCCAGCCTGATGGACAGCACTATTGCGTTTATCGAGGCCAATAGAGGGTGGGCTGGGCTTGTTGTTTTCATTCTGGCTTTTGGGGAGAGTCTCGCGTTCATATCGCTTGTCCTCCCGTTCTGGGCGATGCTCGTCGGTATCGGGACTCTCATCGGTGCGAGCGGGACGACAACCGATCTGATTGTGATCTGGGTCTGTGCGAGTCTTGGGGCTGCCTTCGGTGATTGGCTGTCGTATTGGCTCGGCAAGCACTTTCACGAGCCTATTGGACGTATGTGGCCGCTGTCCCGATATCCGGATTTGCTCCCGCGCGGTCACGTTTTCTTTGAAAAGTACGGAATCTGGGCGATTTTTATCGGCCGGTTCTTTGGGCCGCTGCGTGCTGCCGTGCCGCTGGTCGCTGGCATTACGGAAATGCCGATGGTGCCATTTCAGATCGCCAACTTCCTGTCGGCGTTTCTATGGGCGGGCGTGTTGCTCGCACCGGGCTCACTAGGGCTGGCGTGGCTGGTCCACGGCGGCGGATAAACTGCTTTCGGCGCGGAATGAGCGGCTAGCGTTTGATCACCACCGCCAGATGCGCGTAATCGCCAAAGAGCCGCTCGAACGTCACCGTACAGCCCTTCTCTTCGGCCACACGGCGCAACTCCGCTTCAAGCTCAGCGCGCGGCTCGACAGAGAACTTTTTCAGCCAGGCGCGCAACGCGCTCTTGAACCACCGCGGCAAACCCGTCTGTTCGCTGAAGTCTACAATGTGGAGCGAACCACCCGGCTTCAGCGCATCTATGGCTTGAGGCAGAACCTGCTGCCAGGGCGGAATCATCGATAGTGAGTAGGAAATGAAAATGCGATCAAATGCTGGGACACCAAACAATTCCTGAGCGGAAAAGTTCGTCGCATCGCCTTCAACGACCTTGATACGCTTCTCGAAGCCTGCGCGCGCGATATTCGCTTCTGCGGTTTCGAGCATCATCCGCGAAATATCGAACCCGTAGAAGTGAGCGTCGGGATAGCGCCGCGCCGCCAAGATGAGATTGCGCCCCGTCCCGCAGCCGACCTCAAGCACGCTCGCACTCGGCGGTGGCTTCAGACCGTCGAGCATCGTATCGCGACCGAACAGAAAGTACTTGCGCGATAGGTCGTAGATATAGCGCTGATAGCGATAGATGCCGTCCATATGATGGGCAGCATCCTCGTGGGGCGCGGCAGACAATGCAGCTCTCCGTCAGTTGGTCAGGACATAGCGGTGGAAGCCACCGTAGATAGACGAGCGGTCCTTGACCGTCAGGGCCCGACAGGCCTCTTCGTCGTATGAGAAGCGATTCAGGATTTCATCCGGGATCTGGCCGGGCAAGATTGTATCCTCGCCTGCGGTGCGGAAGATCACACGCGCGCCGGGTTTAGCCGTACGGGCGATTTGTGTCCAAAGCGCCGTAAGCATTTCAGATGTCATCCAGTCCTGCGCGTCCAGTAGTACGTACGCATCGCGCGAAGCTTCCGGCAGCGAGGCCAAGTGCTCGGTGAAGGATGCGTGGACCACTTCGATGTTATCGGCGCGGGCCCGCAACGTGTCGTAGTTCTCGCGCTGAAGGTACGGCGGCAATGGTCCGGAACCACCACTGGCATAGCGACGTCCGAATGCCTGCCAGGCGAAGTAGTTGTCCTGTAGATCGAATTCGCAAGCTAGGCGCTCCAAACGCTGGCGAAGAACCTCTGCCATGTGGTTCTCATTGCCCTTCAGCGCCTCATATTGCGACGGCGGAATGCCAAGACCGAACAGGGCTGACGGCTTGCTTATCAGCCAGCGAATATGCCGCTTTTCGAACAAAGGTGCGAGTTCGCGTTCAAAAATCTGGCGCTGCTCTTCGCGAGACTTCGCTTTTAGGAGAAGCCGCGGGTTTCGCCCATGCATGCGGGCAAGGAGGTGGCTGGCTCCAATAAAGGTGCCCAGCAGTCCGTGCCGATAAAGGTTTTTGCCAAAGTAGCCGACGCGGCGGCGTCCCAGGCGATCGCGCGATTCCCAATATTTACGCGTCGGCGCATCGAGATGTTCCTGCAAATAGGAGAAATAAGCGCGGACGTTTTCGGAGGCATCAGCCTCCGCAAAGAAGCGATGGAACGCGGCATAGCTCGGCAAATAGCGCGCGGCCGCCAGCTTCAGTTTGTTCAGGGCAATATGTGCTGGATTGAGGTCGATAGCGGTGATGTTGACATTCGCGGCCGTCAAGTAGCTCAAGATGTTGCAGCCACCAGAGGCTATGGCGATAACGTGCTCACCGTCCTTGAGGTTGAGCGCTTCAATGTCGACAACCGGATCTTCCCAGATTTGCGGATACACGAGGCCGGAGAATGCAAGCGTGAACAGTCGTTCCTGGACGCCTTGGCGGGATATCGCCTTGTGGCGGTGAACAGCTTGGCGCAAACGCTGATTGCGTGTGCGGGGTCGTGCGGTTTCACCTGCTTCGCCTGCGTTAGGAAGTGGGGGCATGTGTTCTCCAAGATCAAGCTTGTTCCGGCGGCGCCATTTGACGGACTGGCGGCCAATCGCCCGGCTCAATAGACATCGGGTATGACTTTAGTGCGGTCAGACCTTAAGGTCGCGCGTGTGTGTTCGGCCCGCTTGTTTGCCATCAAATTAGCGCACAACCAACAGGCAATGTGTAGCACTGAAGGTCGTAAAAAGCGTCATTCATTTACTCTACCTTAGATCCACGTTGCCGCTGAGCGTAAATTTGCCCGCTTTTGCAATGAGCTCAAACATGGTGTGCTCATCGCGGTGCCGCCATTCCCGGTCACGGTACGCCGCTGCGGCCCGACGCCGCAATCTGATTGGTCCCCATGCTCACTGAATTTGCGGATAGTGTCGTCACACTGATCAATGAGAACATCGCGCTCGTCGAGCCAATTGTTTTTGCGCTTGGTTTTGCAGAAAGCACGATGGTTGTCTCACTGCTGGTCCCGTCCTCGGCGCTGCTCGTGGCGATCGGCGGTGTGCATAGCGCAGCGGGGGGCGAATTCTGGAGCGTTGTATTAGCCGGTGGGGCAGGTGCCTTTATTGGTGACGTCATTACCTTCGCTATTGGCCGGTACTTCAAGGATGACATCAGAAAATGGTGGCCCCTTAGCCGCCATCCGGAATGGTATGCCGGTACTCGCATCTACGTTGCCCGCTGGGGTGCACCGGGCGTTATTTTCAGCAAATTCTTCGGAGTTTTGCGCCCTTTTGTGCCGGCTATCGCCGGAGCCGCAGGCATGAAATGGGCGGTATTTCTTACGGCAAGCCCGGTATCCTGCCTCCTTTGGGCAGGTGCGTTCCTGGCCCCCGGTTACGGTATCGGCCTGCTTTTCACATAAGACGGCTTATGGGATAGATGCATCCCAACGCCTTGCAGAACCCAACAAGTTCGCCTATTGCGGAGGGCTTAGTCAGATATTTCGGCAGGTACGCGCCGGGTTGCTGCAGAAACTGCCTGAAAAAAGCACCAGATAAGGAACAACGTCCATGTCGAGCCGCAGCGATCGCAATATTGAAACGCGCAAGAAAAAGAAGCGTCGTACCCTGGCGCGTCCCAAGCAGACACGCGTTCAGGGCAATACATCCGGCGTGCGCGCGCGCCTACGGAAGCAGTCCTTACTGCGTGCCGGCCGCGGCGAAGCTGCCGCCGCCCAATAACTCGTTACCTTCGCTATATTGCGAACTGTCACGTCGGTGACGGCATCTGTTCCGGCAAGGTGGTGCCTAGGGGGTCTGCAAAAGAGTAGACAGCCAGGAGAATGCCTATGCCGACGCGACTGACGCCGAACACCGACGTTCAGTTTGTGCCCGCTACCTCCGACGGTAACGGGCTTTACCCTCCTTCGATCACACCGCCCGACCAGCCACTCGGTTTTTTCGATTTTCTTCGACAGTTCATTGCCAATCCGCTCCGCGGGCTGCCGCGCCAAGTCTACGAAGAAGACCTCACCTTATATCGCCCGACGAAAAAACTAACGGTGCTCTGGGTCAGCGGCCCCGCAATTGTCGAGGAACTTCTCGTCGGGAAAGCGAATCTGCTCGTCAAATCCCCGCTGGAGAAGCAAGTATTCGCGGCGACCCTCGGTGACGGCGTGTTGACCTCGGACGGCGCGCTGTGGCGGTGGCAGCGCCGCGTTATGGCACCTCTCTTCCGACACAACGAAATTCTTTCGTACGTGCCAACCATGGCACAGGTCGCGGAAGAACAAGTCACGGAATGGCGGCGCGCCTTTGCCGGCTCTCAAGCCATAGACGAACAGATGATGACCTCAACCTTCAAGGTCATTATGCGTACCATGCTGGTGGGTGGGGATCGCTCTGAGGGCGAGGCCATCATGCGCGGTGGCTCTGAGTATCTCGCGCGCGTTTCCTGGGAGATGGCACATGCGTTGTTGCACTTACCCACATGGCTCCCACACCCGGCGTCGCGGCAAATGCGACGCGCATCACAGACGGTGCGTTCCGCGCTTTCCGACATCATAACCCGGCGGCGCCAATCTGCTGTTGAAGGCACAGACCTTCTCGCCCGACTCTTGAATGCACGCGACCCGGACGGGGGTGAGCCTATGACGCAGGATCAGCTCGTCAACAATTTGTCGACGCTGCTGGAGGCTGGCCACGAAACGACCGCGAAGGCTCTCACCTGGACATTGTATCTGCTGGCGCGTGCGCCTGAGTGGCAGCAATCCGTGCGTGATGAAGTCAATCGCATTGTTGGGCCTACGTCGATCAGAGCAGAACACATCGACAAACTGGTACTTACGACGCGTGTGCTGAAAGAAGCCATGCGGCTTTACCCACCTGTGCCGGTTGTTGCACGTCAACCTAAGGAAGCGTTTGAACTTGCCGGCACTCCCGTTCCAGCCAACGCGCAAATCGTAGTGCCGATCTTCGCCATTCACCGACATCGCAAGCTTTGGAAGGATCCGGACCGTTTCGATCCTGATCGGTTCCTGCCCGATCGCGAGACGGAAATGGCGCGCACGCAATTCATGCCTTTTGGGGCGGGTCCCCGCATCTGTATCGGCCAGAGCTTTGCGATGATCGAGGCGGTCACCCTTCTTGCAACGTTCGTGCGGGGCGCACGCTTCGACTGGGACGGCGAGCATTTGCCCGAGCCCATTTCGCGGATCACGTTGCGACCCAAAGGCGGCATGCCGCTCACCGTCACACCGATCCTGTGAGGAGTTGGGTCGCGCGCATTGCGGGCCATCTCAAAGCGAGTTTACGAACGCCAACAGCGCGTCTCGCTGATCCTTGCTCAATTGAGTGTACGCGTCTCGTGCGGCTTGCGCCTCGCCACCATGCCAGAGGATTGCCTCTTCCACGTTACGTGCCCGACCGTCATGCAGGAAATTGGTGTGGCCGCTCACGACCTCAGTCGCGCCGATGCCCCAAAGGGGAGGCGTTCGCCACTCTTGGCCGCTCGCCAAACCTTCGGGACGGCCGTCCGCCAACCCTTCACCCATGTCGTGCAAAAGCAGATCGGTGTAGGGCCATATGCGGTGGCCGCTGAGATGCGGTTGGCCGGATACCTCGCCTGTTGTGAAACTGGGGATGTGACACGCGGCACACCCCAGTTCGTGGAATTTCACCTTGCCCTCAAGCACGAGCGGTTCCGATGCATTGGGACGCCCCGGCACGGCGAGGTTCTGGGAGTAAAACACCAGAAGATCGAACAACTGATCGCCGACCTCGGGGTCGCTCGGTTTGGGCGAATTGCCATTAGGTGCATCTAGGCAGACGGCCTGAGCCGCCGTGCAATCACCAGAGGATTTCGGCACGAGTGATGTCGACAGGCCCATGTCTCCGGCAAAGGCCTCGGCACTCTGCTGAGCGACACTTGGTGTTCCGCCCTTCCACCCGAAGCGCCCAAGCCGCACATCACGATCTCGAAGCGACCATACTTCCTGCGCGCGCCCGGAGATACCATCTCCATTGGCATCGTCAGGATCGGCGTTCGCGCGAATAACCTCCTCCGGGATGGCTTCAAGGAGACCCAAACCAATCATGGGCGGCGCGATCCGCGGAGACGTCATGACATCGGGCTGCAACGGGCCGTAGGCCAGATCCGTAATTTCGTAACTCGGCTTTCGCAGCGTAACACTCGTGCCATCAGCGAACGGAACAGGCACATCTTCATAAGTGATCTTCATGTGCCCTTCGGCTGCATGCCCCTTGATAGCGATGTCCTGCAGCTGCCCGCCATAGGTGGGTTCGGCAATGACATTCACACGCCTCTCCTTGAGCAGTTGGCGCTCTTGGTCAGTTGAAGGTGAGACGGACAGGCGAAGGAACATTGAGATGGCATCGTCATCCGGCCAATTGGCGGCCGGGGGATGCCCGCGCCCATCCTTCAAGTGGCAACTCTGGCAACCCCGGGCATTGTAGAGCGGGCCAAGGCCATCCGAAGCCTTGGTCGAGGCGGGGGAAGATACCCACTCCTTACGGAATATGGCGTTACCTAACTTGAAGCGCGCCTCGCCCTCGAAGCCGATCCCGTTCGAAAAATGAGAAAACGCATTGACGTGATCCCGGGACTGTCGCGTGGTGGCTGTCCCGCCAGGAAATTCTTCACCGGGCTCAAACTTACCGATGGAAGCCTTGTCATCCACGGGGGCTGCAAGGGATGCCGCCGCCAGAACGACAGCGGCACCGGTGAGCGCGATACCAAAGGGCCAAAATCTTGATCTGCGAAGCGAGGGGATGTCGGACGTGTCGATCTTGGCCATTTCGTTTTCGCAACCCCTGCCCTTATTTCACCGACGATGGATTATCGAGGCTATCGGAGCCTTCGAACTTCGCTGCTTCCAGCTTCAGAACGGCCATGGCCCGCTCAAGCTCCCGGGCCTGTGCGATTAGCGCATCGATGGCCGCCTGCACCACGGCGTTCCCCTCCGTGTTACCCTGCCCGATCATCTGATCGTAGCGCTCGATGGTGTCACCGCGCTTTTTGAGTTCGGTCATTTTGGCCACGGTGTTCTCAATAGCCGCGCGGACGCGCTCGTCAATTTCAGGTGCGGCAGCGCGAATAAGATCAGATGCGCTTGGTCCGGACACGGTCGATCCATCGGTACGTTTATAGCTGGCCAGATAAACGTTCCGGATGCCTATAACATCGTAATAGTGCGAGTTGTGCGTGTTGTCGGAGAAGCAGTCATGCTCCTCTTCCGGATCATGGATCAGAAGGCCGAGTTTCATGCGCTCGCCCGCCAGCTCGCCGTAAGAGAGACTTCCAAGACCGATGAAGAGAGACAACAGCCCTTTCTTCTCGTCCGTCTCGGTCAACGCAGCGCGGGCAGCACCGCCTTTCGCCCACTGCTTTGCCATCCAATCGAGGTCCTCAATCAGAAGGTCGGTTACAACCCGCAGATATTCGGCCCGGCGGTCACAATTTCCGTTGGTGCAGTTCTTGAGATCGTAATCTGTGGCAGGGCGATCGCCAGCACCGGCTTCCGTTCCATTGAGGTCTTGCCCCCAAAGAAGGAACTCTATGGCGTGGTAGCCTGTCGCGACGTTGGCCTCGACGCCGCCCGCCTCTTGGAGCTTATCGCGCAAAAGCTCCTTCGTGATTTTCGACGTATCGACATCCGTCCCACCGATCTTCAGCGATTTATTGGCGATGACGTTGGCGACGTAGAGGTCGTTCTCGAAATTTTCAGTGCCGTAGAACTCGGTTTCGACATAGTCGATCAAGCCCTCATCGAGCGGCCAGGAGTTTACCCGCCCCTCCCAATCGTCCACGATGAGGTTGCCAAACCGGAAGGCTTCGGTCTGCTGGTAAGGAACTCGCGCGGCAATCCAAGCAGCCCGAGCCGTTGCCAAACTTTCAGGCGTCGGCTCCTTGAGGAGATCGTCAATCGCCTCCTTGAGGCGGTGTGCGGTCGTTACGGAGTCTGTGTATCCGGCTTCTGCGATGTTCGCGTACGTGTCCAGCACGGCTTTAACGTCGGGGTTCTCAGCTGTCTTCGCGGAATTAGCGCCGACGAGCGATGTGACCAAGAGTGCGAACGCAAATAAGAAGCTGATGCCATTCCTCGACACGAGGCTGCCTCCCCAAGAATTGAGAATCCGGATACCGCTCATTGAACTGGGCTGATTTGCTCGGACAAATCGCGATCTGATGGATAGCATCACTGACATTCGCGACAAGCTCTTGTCACGCCAAATTGTTGACTTTTTTTATAATGAAACATAAAGTTGCATGGGTAAGCAAGAATTGACGCTCGGCTTGTCGGGGAAGCAGGCGCTGTCCGCTTGGTGATCCTGAGAGTGTCCGGGGTTGATTTATGTGAGCGAGACCCCATACAGCCCGTAGAATAGGGGTTTGGGCTGCTTGCATTGTGCCCGGTCCGGTGAATAATGGGTCCTTCAACCTCTGATCCAGCAAGGTCAATCAATGCGCCTCAACAAAACTACCAATCACGCCATCCGGATATTGGTGGACTGCGCTCAGTCTGGCGATGAACTTGTCAAGGTCGCCGAGATTTCCGAGCGCCTGGACATCACGCAGCAAAACACCTTTAAGATCGTGCACTTGCTGTCCCGCGGCGGATTTGTGAAGGCCGTGCGCGGCCGCCACGGTGGCGTAAAGCTCGCGCGTCCTGCCAGTGAGATTCGCGTTGGAGAGGTCGTCGGCGTTATCGAAGCGTCCAATCTCGACGCACGCAGCGACGAGAAGCAGAGCGCGCAGGCCATTTTTGACGATGCGCTTGACGCCTTTATCAGCGTCCTCAACCAGCACACCATTGCCGATATGGCGAGCGCTCAGGCACCGCGGCCTAACGCGAGCGCCAAGAAGCCGCGAACACGCGCCGTCCGCTCCATTCCCGAAGCCTCCATACGTTCTGCGAAAGGCAGTGCGCGCTGCTGATCCGCACTCTAGGCTGCACTGATTATAGTTCATCTCAAATGTATAATCGTCATCATATAATTTGAATGGTTCTAATCTTAAGACGACTTAGATTGGAACCATTCTAACCTTTTATATCTTTGACTAGTTTGTTTGGCGCATTCTTCAATTACTGCTTGACTTCGACGCCTGATCGCATGTTTTCTTGACGACGAGCGTCGACAACATGACGCGATCCGATACTGGGGCCTTGAACCCCGTTTATTGGAGAGAGCAGGGATGACAGCGAATTTCGGACTGCCGGGCGGTGCGCTGCGAGCGCTGCCTTCAGAAGCAGGCCTTGAAGCCGGGGGCGATGGTTGGCGCGCCCCAGAACAACTTGTAGGTTTTGGTTTTCGCGGATGGATCGCCGGTTATCAGACCGGCAATATCGGCTGTTGGGAGCGGGTTTGGCAGGTTTACTCCAACGCCCTCGGCCCACGCGCTGCGAAAGTCGTCGTCGGGGAACTGTCCGTCTGGGCAAAGGCGGTTAAGGCGGGTGCGCGCCGCAAGGTTGAAGTTGGGCCCATTGAGGCCTGCAACTTCTGCCGGGATGAATGTTTGGCCATTTCAATGATCGCGGCCTCTCAACACAGGACTTGTCCTGCGATGCGCGCATGCGCATTTGCACTTATTGAGAGCTCCTTGATCGAGGAAGTCGTGCATCACAGTGATAGCTTTGCGATCACGATGCGCAGCCTTGATCAGGTGATTTCGCCAAATTGGATCGTGAATGCCAACGCACTCGTCGATCCGTGCGCGCAGCATCCCCACTGACAGGAAACCTCCCGTGCTTATCTGTTCCTGTGCGGTCATCAGTGATCAAGATATCGAGCTTGCGGTATTGGAGATCATGTCCCAACCCGGCGCCCCGCTTCCTACGCCGGGCGTCGTGTGGCGGCATTTGTCTAAAAAGATGAACTGCTGCGGCTGCGCGCCGCTCGCGGTCTCGGTTATTTATGAAAAAATGGAAAGCCTTCAGGCCAAAGGACTCATCTCTCCTTGTGCCTGTGCTCAAGCGCTGGAACGGCTCGTTCGTCTGGACCGCGCCAATAAGGCCAAGCAGCGCCGAAGCTCGACGACACGTCAGGCTCCGCCTAGCGTCGACGAAGAATTCCCGTTGCTAGCCGCTGAATAGTTCGTGCCTATTTCATATCCGCGCGTACTCAGCGTGGGACGAAATTTATAATCATTGATGTCGGGGAGAGCCGATTTGCGCCTCGACAAACACTCTCCTTTGCTCTTGAATCCGACCCCTCATCTAGAAAGTTTGTGTGCTCACGCTTGGAACGAAGGGGTAAGACGATGAAGGGCGACGCTAGCGTCATCGAAATTTTGAATGAAGCACTTAAGCTGGAGCTGGGCGCCGTCAACCAATATTGGCTGCACTATCGCCTTCTTGAGGATTGGGGCTTCGGAAAGCTCGCAAAGAAGGAGCGCGAAGAATCGATTGAAGAGATGCATCACGCAGACAAGATCATCTCTCGAATCATTTTCCTTGAGGGACATCCGAACCTGCAGCATGTCGCTCCTTTGATGATCGGGGAAAACGTCAAGGAAGTCCTCGAGTGCGATCTCCGCGGCGAATACATTGCCCGGGAACACTACATGAAGGGCCGTGAGCTGTGCCGCGACAAGGAAGACTATGTCACCATGGCGCTGTTCGAAGAGCTGCTGAAGGACGAAGAAGGTCACATCGACTTCCTCGAAACGCAGCTTGGCCTGTACGATACGATCGGCAAAGACAACTACGGCCAGTTGAATGCCGAATCGGCGGACGACGCAGAATAAATTCCGACACATCAGACTTGGGAACGGTCACTCAGATGATGAGGCGATGGGGCTTCATTATCCTTGTGTTTGTTTGGAGCAACGCGACCGCTCCATCGCCGTCACAAGCCAATCAACGTCCTGAGCTTGCGGCCATTGTGGCCGCAAGCATCGATCAACACATCATTCCCAGCTACAAAACGCTGCAATCAGCGAGTGAAAAACTCAACGCCAACATCGCCGCCTGGTGCGAGGATGGTGGCGGCGGTGCAGAAAGCCCTGCGCGTGCGACAGTTGAAGACAGTTTTCGAAAGAGCGTAAGCGCATGGGGAGGCGTGGCGTTCCTTCGCTTTGGGCCTGCTCGCAAGGACAGCCGACAACAGCATCTCGCCTTTTTCCCTGACCCGCGCGGTGTCGCTTCCCGGCAATTAAGTGCTGCTTTAAAGCGCAAAGACCCTGCCTTGCTGGAACCTGGCGCGTTGAGCCAACAGTCCGCTGCGATCCAAGGACTGCCTGCCCTTGAGGTGTTGCTTTTTCCGAAGGGGCCGGAGACGAAATCCGGGCTCGATGATTACGGATGCGGGCTTGCGATGGCTATCAGTGCCAATGTGGCTCGACTTTCCCGTGAACTCACCGAGGAGTGGACGCGCCCGGACGGCTGGCGGACACGCATGGTTGAAACGGGGCCGGATAATCCCGTGTACAAAAGTGATGCTGAGGCTGCTGGCGAACTCGTCAAAGCACTGCTGACCGGCCTCCAGATCGTCCGCGATCTTGGCTTTGAAGCTATGCTGCAGGCGGAACAGAGAGGACGTACGCGGGCAGGCCTCGCGTTTGAACGATCGGGGGTAGCGCGAGACTTCATGCTCGCTTCCATCCGCTCATGTGGGGCGTTAGCTCAGACGCTTCGCTTGGGAGATTTCGTAGCAGGCGACTCAAAAGTCGGCTGGATTAGCGGCTGGATCGGCAACGCCTTCCGAAGCCTCGCAAGTGACGCCGAAGAAATGCCGATGCCAGGATCGGCACGGCCGACACTTGGCAACACAGAGGGGCTCAACAGAGTTCGGCGCGGCAAATTCTATGCTAATGGTTTACGCCAGATCATCGGTCGGCAAATAGCGCCGACAGCAGGGCTGACATTGGGGTTCAATGAGTTAGATGGCGATTGATCGTAGAGCTTTTGTCGCCGGTACAGCAGCGATGCTGGCGCTTCCACGGCCACTGCACGCGGCGGATGGGAAAGCCTTTCATTCGGGATCGGCAGAATTTATCTCGGCCTGCAAACGTGGTGATGGCCACTACGCGCTCGCGTTCGTCACGGCCGATGGAAAAATCTTGCGCGAGATCCCACTGGACGGTCGTGGTCACGATGTGGCGCTCAGCCCCGATGGGACTCGTGGTGTCGCTTTCGCCCGGCGGCCAGGCCGATTTGCCATAGCCTTCGACCTCAAAAACGAAACGCCTCCTGTTGCCTTTGACAGCCCAGAGGATCGGCATTTTTACGGCCACGGCGTTTTCTCGCGCGATGGCCGTCTGCTGTACGTTACCGAGAACGACTTCGACGCCGGCCGCGGTGTGCTTGGTATCTATGACGTCGGCGCGAACTACCGGCGTATCGGTGAGTTCGATGCGCACGGTGTAGGACCGCACGAGGTCATCCTGCTTGAAGACGGTGTGACGCTGGCTGTCGCGAACGGAGGTATTGATACCCATCCCGCAAGCGGACGGGAAAAGCTCAATCTTTCGACGATGCAGCCATCGCTCGTTTTCATCAATAGCCGCACGGGCGATCTCGTTACCCGACAGGAAATTGATCCAGCCCTTCACAAGCTTTCGATCCGGCACATCTGTGCGGATGCCCGCGGGCGCGTGTGGTTTGGCGGACAGTGGGAAGATGCTATCGAGACGGCGCCGGAACTTGTCGGGTACACCAGCCGCGATAAACCAATCAGGTTTGTGTCGTCAGCTCAGCACATGGGTCCCGCCTTGAAAGGCTACATTGGGTCCGTATCAGCGACGAACGGCGGCGAGATTGTGAGTGTGTCGGCCCCACGCGCCGGCCGCATTCTTCATTTCGATGCCAATCGCGCAGAACTGATGGGAGAAGTTCTCCTGAAGGACGCTTGCGGGATCGCAGAGGCGTCTGACAAGACCGTCGCGATCAGCTCTGGCGAGGGCATCCTGGAAGTCGCAGCTCCGGGCAAAGAGCCACAGTCTCGGATTTCGTTTAACGATATCGCCTTTGACAACCACATGCGGCGTCTCCGCGTCTAACAGATGCAGCAAAGCTGCCTAGCGGAAATGGAACGGGACAGAGAAACGCAATTGGCTCGCGCGAGCGCCTGCTGGTGGCTGGGGAAAAGGCGAAGCGCCGCGCACGCTGGCCAGAGCTCTTTGATCAAGCGCTTTGTTTCCACTTGACCGCGACACACGCGCATAGCTCAAGCCCCCCGATGTCGTAACCCCAAAACTCACAACGGTCGTTCCGCGATGACCAGCGTTGGCCGGACTGCGCGATAGTATCCTTGAGCGTACCCGCGACGCATATCCCGCGATAGCGCCAGCGCTAGCTTGCGATTTACCGCCTCCGCCACCCGATCCCGCACCGCCTTGTCTTTCTGAGTTTCCGCGCCGTTGGGCTCGGACGACACGTTTGTCCTTTCCCTTATTCTCGTTGGTTTTCTTTTTTTCTCTTGGTCTCGGGTTCCGTTCCGGTTCGACAATCTCGTTGACATCGAGGGTCTTCGGCTCGCGGGGCTTTTCAGCTTTTGACGTTGGCTCCTTAGCATCCAACGTCTCAGCCGGCTTGAGCGCTTTGACTTCCATCACAGCTTCGGCCTCGACGGGCGCTGCCAACGGAGCCGACATTGCGACATTGACCTCAGAGGTTGCTTCTGCGACCTCGGCCGTCTCGGATGTCGGCTCAATTACCTCATGCGGGTTGGTCTCCCGGATCGACTCCAGCATTTCAATTTCAACGTCATCGGGAGCTGTGCCGACTAATCCGCCGCTTGAGTTCCGCGTTGCCGCGACGGGGCCGGCCGCAGGCGATACATCACCCGCCTGTTTAGGGTTGCGATTGAGCCCAATGAAGACGGCAGCATGCAACGCGACAGCGGCTGTTCCGGCGTAAAACCAGTGAACCTTTTTAAGTTGCATACCTAGCTCAATGGAATCCGTCTTCTGCGCACTGAGCCTCGGCTTACACGGCTCGGATTGACGGTCTCCATTCCCCGTTCAAAATATGAATAAGAGTACGTACGCGTGTTTTTACCGCAAACAACCAGACTATTGGTCGCCGCTGATGCCAGCTCCTCCGAACTCTGTGTTGATGGGGCCGCGCACCTTCAGTGCAACGGGCCCTCGCGCGGCGAAAAAAGTAATGCCACGATCCGGTTTAAAACGGCGTTCCATTCCTGCGCCGCGTTATTATCTCCGCGACAGCGACAGCAATAGGCCCTCGAATAGGCGACGGAAGCACTATCCTCACCAAACTTGCGGATCAAGAAGACTGCGGCCTTATCGATATCCAGAGGTTTGGTTGGCTGTTCGCCCAATTCCTTTCCGTGCATACGGAAGGTCATAAGTGGACAGGGTTTCTTAGACATTTCTCGCGTCTTGTCACGGCCTATTGCTCTGCGCCGGAATTCGTCACGCGTCGGCGTAGCGCTTCGAACTTCTCAGCCTGTTCCGGCAACAGATTGCGGTCCTTATCCCGCCGCACGAAGATCTTGAACATCGCTTCACCGGCTTCGTTGAAAAATTGAACGGAACGTGATTCCCGGCCCATGAAGGGGCGCGAAACGAATGCAATGCGTGCGCAATTTTCGACGCGAATATGGCCTCCGATAGGACTATCGCCATGGAGATTGTAGTAACCCCGACCAAATGTGCCTGGCGGTAGCATTCCTGCGCATTCGCACACGATATCATTGGTGTGGACAATGAAGAGAATTTCACCCCACGCTGTGATGTCTTGCATCACAGCGGTGAACTTATCTGCGCCGACAATTGTGCAACGATCTGGAGATAGATGGCGGACTACGTCGAGCGTACTTACGGCATACGACTTCGCAATCTGCTCCAGGATGCCATCTGGATTTTTAGCCAAACGCTCCGCCAACGGCAGTTCGTTGACGGAGTCTTGCGGTGCAGCTTCTGTCATTGCTCTTTTAAAATCCTGCAACGTCGTTCACCCGGGGCGCCGGGTCTTCAAAATGTTCAAGCAGGCCTACTGCCCGGAGGTGCACTCGAAAGTCCCGAGCGGGGGAGGACCATAGCACTCTCCGGGCAGCAGTCCTTATTCCGCGGCCGTCGGAGTTGCCGCGGAACCCGGTTTGACTTCCTGAATAACCTGGAAGCCTTCAAATTCTGGATGGCCCATGTAGAGCGGCTTGCTCTCTGGGGCTCGGGAATGAACTTTTCGGAACTGCTCCGACTTCGTCCACGCCTCGAAATCTTCATAGCTGCGCCAGACTGTGTGCGAGGAATAGAGAGTGTGGTCCTCGCGCTCTGGGCCCTTCAACATGTGGAACGCGATAAAGCCGGGCATTTCTTCAAGATATGTCTCGCGATTGAGCCATATGTTCTCGAAGCCCTCTTCATTGCCTTTTGCGACTTTAAAGCGGTTCATCGCGATATACATTTTCCGACGCCTCCAATTTTCGTTTGAATTTCGTGCGAGGCAGGAAAAACCTATTTTGGCTTTGCCTGCCTCGCCGACAGAGCGAACTTCCCTCAATCCGCTCCAAGTCTCATGGTCAAGCCAACGCGCGCGCTAAAACCGGGACTATTGTACTGATCTGTGTGTTGGCGATAAGTCTCATCGAACACGTTATCGATATTGAGATTCAGCGTCGCAATTTCATTGACTTCGTATTGCGCGAAAAGATCCAGGGTTTGATAGGCGTCGGCGTGCGCGGACGCAGCGGTCTCTCCTTCTACGAAGCGGTCCTGCTTACCGACGAAACGTGCCCTGGCACCAGCTGTCAGCTTTTCGTCAAAGGCCCGGAATCCGACAGTCAGGATGATCTGGTCGGCCGGAACGCTGTATAGCCCCTCGCCAGTGTCGTCGTTGGTTCCCCGGATGTGGTGAGCTGAAAGCCCCAGGAACCAGGATCTTGCGTCGTAGGCGGCTTCGAACTCCACGCCTTCCAACGTCGCGTTGCGAACGTTCTGATACTGTAGCGTGTCATCAAGGAAGACCGGCGCAGGGTTAGGTCCTTCCACGTAAACTTGGTCAATGTAATCATCGACCTTATTGCGAAAGGCAGTGAATTTAGCGCGGAATGCGTCGTCCTGCTTTAAGACACCGTTGTATTTCAAGTTCACACCACCCTCCACATTGTGCGCCACTTCGGGACGCAAATTCGGATTCGGTATGAGGTTGAAGTTTGCCGGAGGGGCATGCAGTCCACTAATCAGTGTTTCAGTGACGGCAGGCGCTCGAAACCCCTCAGCATACGTTGCGAATAGCGTAAATCCTTCGACAGGCGTTACACCTGCCGTAATTTTTGGGGACACACGATCATCTGAAAGGTTGGTCGTTCCACCTTTGATTTCATAATTGTCGTAGCGCAGAGCGCCTATGAGATCGATTCGATCAAAGAATGTCCAATGGCTTTGGATGAACGACCCGTATACTGTACGTTTTCCGCTGGGGGTCAGTTCGTCCCCACCCTCATATAAATCGTAGTTCGACACTTCGTCTCTAAACGCATCCGCGCCATACGTCAGAGCCATTCTGGCACTACCGAATTCGAAACGTGACGTGTTGAACACGTCGACACCTTCCGTATCGACAGTAAAATTACGCGAAGCCCCAGCAGGAAAAGTGTCAAAGCCAATAATAGTGAAGGGTGGAGGAACCGGTGGGAACGCGGGGTTAGGCCCAAATATGGGAACCGTCGACGAAGTCAATCTCGTCTGCTCCATATTTGTACGGTTCTTGTAGACCTTTGCGCTGAAATCCAAGAGCGGCGTGTCGGGGCGGGAGAAGGTATAGCCAAGCGTGAATTGGGTATTATCGACGTCCGTATCGCGGAGCGAGCCACCCGCCTCCGCTTGGTCTACGAACTTGGAATTAAAGTCGACAATGGTTCCAGTGATCTCATGGCCCTCAGCCGGGCGCCAGCGCGCCTTGACCATTCCAGACCCAGTTTCGTCATTGGAGCCTGGGACTACGACACCGTCACCGTCTTCATAATCCCTGTTCCAGCGGCCGTTAATCTGTCCAACGATATCGAAGTTTCCGACGCGGATCGCACCGGTGCCGCTTGCCAGCTTGCCATCGCCATTCGACGCGTAGCGGGTGCGGGATTGAATGGCCGCGTATTCGCCAGGCTTAAGAATGGAATCCGCATCAAGCAGTTCGAAGGCGACAACACCACCGATCGCGCCGGATCCGTAGATCGTCGCCGTAGGGCCGCGGGTTACCTCAACGCGCTGAAGCATTTCCGGCTCAACGTAGAATGTGCCGTTGGCGCTGTGACCACTGCGCTGGAAGTTCTGGCGTGCGCCCTCAATCAGGACGTTGACGCGGCCAAAATCTTGTAGACCTCGAATGTTGACCGCTTGGGCAGTATCGCGCGCCGTTTCCTGTGTTGCGACGCCGGGAATGGTGTTCAGAATTTTGGAAACGCTATCTGCCTGGAATTGCGTATCGAGTGTCTCTTTCGAGACGGTGCTGGCACCGGCCAGAGCATCAATGGCGCTTTCGTCGATTTTCGATACGGTCACGACGATTCCATCCAACTGAATTTCCTGCGCACGCACGACACCTGAACTCAACACTACAATTGACGCCGCACTTAGCAGCGTCGGAATTAACAGCCACACCATTCCCCAAGCCCCCCAAAAGCCGATTTACAATCTTTGTCGGATTTAGCTGGCTGGCACCTATGTTCACCGAACATTGGCAGGCGGGCTGGCCGTTTTACGCACGATGACGACTTCATCACCGTTGGCGAATGTCCCTACGCTACGTATCTTGACTTAATGCGTCAACAATTTATTCATTGGTGACGACGCGTCCACTTAGCGCGGCAAAGTTGGGCTCACCAGAACGCGCAGTCGTTCCGGCTGCCACGTGAACCAAACATCAGTGAGTTGGGGATGAACGAAGAGACTGAAAAGCCCCGCGCTGAGAACTCCGATGAGCAGCGCGCGCCAATCCAGCGCCGTCGGGTCAAGGTGACGGACATTTTATCAGATCAGCGGGAAGCGATCATAGAGCACAACGGTCAGGACTATCTGCTGCGCATCACCGCAAACGGCCGGCTTATACTAACAAAATAGGAGACTTCGATGACGGCGCGAACAACTCTTAACGGCCGGTATTCGCGGGCTATCGTGGCGACTGTCTCAGCGTTTCTGCTCGCTGCTCCAATGCTTGGCGGACAAATCCACGCCGCTGCAGACGCAAAAGACGCGAAGTCGTCCCTTGATACATCCCAGATCGTTTCAATCGGCGGGGATGTAACGGAAATCCTTTACGCGCTCGGCCGGGGTGACAAAATCGTAGCCGTCGATACGACGAGTCAGTTCCCACCTTCTGTACTGCAGGAAAAGAAGAAGGTCGGCTATATGCGCGCGCTTTCTTCTGAAGGGGTTCTAGCCCTCAATCCTTCAACCATCATCGCATCGGCCTCTGCCGGACCAGCTGAGGTTGTCCAGGCGCTCAAGTCGTCGTCGGTCCCCTACGTTGAAATTTCCGATGAGAACAGCACGGATGGCATTAATCAGAAGATTACCTCCATCGCGGCTGCCGTGTCCGCGGAGAGTGAAGGCAAGGCGCTTGTCGCGCGCATAAACGAAGACTTTGCTTCGCTGGCCAAGGATCGTGAAAAGGTCGACAAGCCCATGCGCGTCCTTTTCATTTTATCAGCACAGAACGGCCGCGCCCTCGTCGGCGGTTCCGGAACGAGCGCGGATGCGATCATTAAACTGGCAGGGGGTGAGAATGCCGCGGCGTCGGTTACGGGTTTCAAGCCGCTCGTTGATGAAGCGATCATCGAACTGGCCCCTGACGTAATCCTCATGATGCTGCGTGGTGACGGCCACGATGCGCACAAAGACATTCTCGATCTAAAGGGCGTTCGCGCAACCCCGGCCGGCAAGGCCAACCGCGTCATCGTCATGGACGGATCCTATCTGCTCGGGTTTGGTCTTCGTACGCCGGCCGCAGCGCGGGACCTCATGACGAAGCTTTATGACAAGGCCGAAGGCGGCACCGGATCTCCCCGCGTACAGGCCAATTAATGAGCGCCCCAGCTACCCCGATGGAAAGATCCGTGCCGCGCGATGCACGAACATCGACGGCACGAATGCTTATGATCTGCGCGTGGCTCTCGCTTGCCATCGTTGTCGTGCTCTCGCTCTCAATCGGCGCTACGGGAATTACTCTCGCTGCACTTCCTGATGCGATCCAGCACTGGCTTGCAGGCTCAGATGACGACGCGACTGCGGCTCGGCACAGCCTAGTGCTGCTTGAGATCCGCCTTCCTCGTACGCTTTTGGGTCTGTTCGTGGGAGCAGCACTGGCCGTTGCGGGCGCAATGATGCAGGGACTATTTCGTAATCCGCTTGCCGATCCGGGCCTGATCGGTGTGTCATCAGGCGCCGCCCTCGCTGCGGTGGCAACGATCGCTCTGGGTAACGAATTTGCGGCACCCTGGATTGGCACGTTTGGTCCCTACGCGCTCCCCATCTCCGCGTTTTTCGGTGGTGTGATCACGACCTGGATGTTGGTCGCAGTTGCCGGCCGGCATGGACAATTGATGATCGGCACCCTGCTGTTGGCCGGCATTGCAATTGGCGCTTTAGCAGGGGCCATGAGTGGGCTTATCGCCTACGTCAGCGATGATCGCGAGTTGCGCGATTTGACCTTGTGGACGCTGGGCAGTCTCTCCGGAGCGAGCTGGCCTAAGGTCATCGCTGTCACGCCCTTCGCTATCCTCATCGCCTTCGCGATTCCCAGGCTTATTCGTGGTCTCAACGGTTTTCTTCTCGGCGAAGCGGAAGCGTTTCACCTCGGAATCAACGTCGAGGCGACCAAAAAATTTGTGGTCGTCACGACCGCGGCCTGCGTCGGCGCGGCGGTCGCGGTCGCTGGCGTTATTGGGTTCATCGGGATTGTTGTGCCTCATTTCGTCCGGCTTATCGCAGGTCCCGATCATCGTATTGTTCTGCCTGCCAGCGCACTTGTCGGCGGTACGCTGATGGTGTTTGCCGATATTCTCGCGCGGATGCTCGTGCGCCCAGCCGAACTCCCCATCGGCATCGTAATGGCTGCTATCGGCGCGCCCGTCTTTTTGCATCTCGTGCTCAAACGCGGCATCGGTGGTGTGGAGTAGGCCAGATGCTCGAGTGCCGGAACGTCAGCTACGATATTAAGGGCCGTACTATCGTTGAGGAGGTCAACGTGGCTCTCGCCCCAGGTCGTCTCAACGTGGTTATCGGGCCAAACGGAGCGGGCAAATCGACCCTGTTGAAGCTGCTCACCGGCGAGCTTAAACCCAGCTTCGGGCAAATCTTGTTGGATGGCGTGGAGCTCGGCTCAATTAGCGCAGCGTCTCTTGCAGCGCGCAGGGCCGTTGTCGCGCAGTCCACGCATCTGTCGTTCCCGTTCTCAGTCATCGAGGTCGTATTGCTTGGCGCTACGGTGCCCGGCTTTGGGCAACCGTCCGCCGTCAGGCTTGTAGCTGCCTATCGCGCACTTGAAGACGTTGGCCTGTCGGGCTTTGAGGATCGGATTTATACGCAGCTGTCTGGTGGAGAACGTCAGCGGGTGCATGTAGCGCGTGCGCTATGTCAGTTGTCGTCGGCTGAAAACAACCGAACAGAAGCTCCGATTTTATTGCTGGATGAGCCCACATCAAATCTCGACCTTATGCATCAAGTGAAGGTCTTGAACGAGGTGCGCCGGCGCGTGGCACAGGGCTGGGTTGCGCTGGCGGTTCTGCATGACCTCAACTTAGCCGCCGCCTTCGCTGACACGATGATCCTGATGTCTCAAGGACGCATCACTGCGGCAGGGAATACCGACGAGGTCTTTCGCGACGACCTCCTGTCGGCGGTGTACCGCTGCCCGGTTACGACCAACGTCGTGGGGAAGACGGGTCAACGCTTCGTGCTGCCACCGACTGCCCGGATGTAGGAAACGCACGGTTTCCTCAGGGGACGTTATTCCGTACGCATGACGACGGAGTCCGCATCTATCGTGTAGCCGGCTTCGGCAAGTCCCGTAGAAGCAATCTTCGCTTCCATCTTGCCGGTGACGTAAACCGGATCGAACAAATCCGTAACTTTGAAGCCCTCTGTCGTCTTCACGTAGATGATCTGGTTGGCAGGCGGGGGAGGCACATGAATACAGGCCCCGACAAACGGAACCAGCAAAAACTCGGTGACGCTGGTTGCTTCGAAATCCAAGGGCACGACATAGCCGCCGATACGGACACGCTGACCGTCAAATTCCGTGACAAGTGCCGGTGGACCACCGCGCTGTTTGCGGGCGCGCGACATCCATTTGCCCTCGGGAATGTAAGCAGGTGGGGGAGCATCATCGGCGAGCGATTGCGTGTCGGCCGCATCATCACGCTGTCCAAAGAAGGGCTTTAGCTCCTTGGGCTTCTTCACGGCCTGGGGTGGGACTAATTGGGCCCACTTAAGATCACGCGGGGATTGCGCAGCCTGTGGCTCCGCCACTGCCATGAGCGCCAATCCGACGGCGAGTAACGCTGCCGTTAAACGTGCCATGCTCTCTAGTCCTCTTCAAATCCGAACCGTCATGCCGTCCGCGAGTGAGCGTCGATACGCCAGCATGGCGGGAACCAATCCAGCGATAAAACCCGCCAAAACAATAACAGCGAGCGTTAGCCCTTCGCTTGTCGTCGGCGGTGCGATTGACAGGTTCAAACCATACTCGCGGTCCAAGATGGGGCGCAGAATAAACAAAGCTGCGTAAAGCAACACGGTCCCTGTCGCCACACCGGCAGCCGTCAACATACCGGCTTCTGCGGCCAGCAATCCAAGAATGGTGACCGGGCGCGCGCCAGCTGCGCGCAGGATGGCCATCTCCCGGCGACGCTCATTCAGCGCGGTCAAGATCATGGTCAGCATTCCCAGTAGCGCCGTCGCGACGACCATGGCGGATACCGCGGCCAATGCTGTCTCGGCAATTGCAACAAGGCCCCAGAGTTCCTGAAGCGCGGCTCCAGGCAGAATGGCCGAGAGGGGCTCGTCGGGATATTCGTTGATCTCGCGTTGAACACGGAAGATGGCGAGCTTTGACTTCAATCCCACAAGAGCTGCGGTAATGGCCTTCGGCTTGAGATCCATCGCACGCACTTGATCTGCTGAGACGGTTTGGCCTGGAACCGGTGCACCACTCTGCCAATCAACATGAATGGCTTCGATCGCCTCAAGGCTAACGTGCACCGTACGGTCGACGGGTGTACCTGTTTTCGCGAGTATCCCAGCAACGCGGAATGGTTTGTCTTCATGCTCCAAGAACGACACCGAGCCGAGGCCGTGGCCAATCACGATTTTGTCGCCGACCTTGTATCCTAACTGGGCTGCCACGTCCGCCCCGATCACCGTGTCAAAGAGGTCTTCTCCCAGTTTGCCGCTGGCGACTTCGATGCGATTTCCTCCACGGAAGCGATAGTGTTCGTAATAGTCTTTCGTGGTGCCGAGCACGCGAAAACCGCGATGACTGTCGCCAAGGGAAATGGGCACGATCCAGGCGACATCCGGGTGGCTCGCGATGTCAGAATAGCTCTGCAAGGTGATGTTGTTGGTGGCATTGCCGATCCGGAAAACCGAATACAGCAGCAACTGCAGGCTGCCGCTGCGAGCGCCAACGATGAGCTCCGTGCCGGAAATCGTATTGGCGAAACTGTCGCGTGCGCCGTTGCGAATTTTCTCAACGCCAAGGAGTAGCATGACGCTGAAGGCGATCGCGAGAACCGTCAGCGTTGCCGTGAGCCACCGGTTTCTGAGGGACTGAAATGCGAGACGCGCGATGATCATGCCGCCTCCCGCATTGTCTGGGCGATGTCATCCAAACGCACGACACGCGAAAAGTGGGGACTCAAGCTTTCGTCGTGTGTAACCATGATGAGCGTGGAACCGGAGGCCTCGGCATTGGCGAAAAGCAATTTGAGGAAATCGGTTTGCCGGCTTCGGTCTAACGCCGACGTCGGCTCATCCGCGATGACCACCTCCGGCATGCCAATCAGCGCACGCGCCGCCGCGACGCGCTGCTGTTGACCTACACTGAGGCTCGCGGCCGACGTTCCACTGATGAGCGCCGGCTCCAGTCCAAGGTGCTCGAGGAGACGTCGCGCTTCCACTTCCGGTTTGCCGGTACGACGCACGCGCTCACGGCGACTCTTCGAGAAGTGCAGGGGTAGGAGGACGTTGTCGATCACCGACCCATATGGGAGCAAGTTGAACATCTGAAAAATTATGCCGAAGTGCTCCGAGCGAAAACGATCACGCGCCGGTCCAGACAGACGCGTGATATCCGTTCCTAAAATTTCGATGCTGCCGCGCTGCGGCGTCAGTATCCCGGCAAGCAGGCTGAGAAATGTCGACTTCCCACCTCCCGACGGCCCAATCAACATGAGGCGTTCGCCGCGCGAAACCGAGAAATTTTCTATCGTAAGGGAGAATGAATGACGCCCTGGCCACGTGAAGTGCAGCCCTGAAATCCGGACAACGTCCGGCTCGGCGGGCTGGCGCGTCGCATTGCTCAACGTCGTTCTCCTTTTTTGGAAGTCGCAAACGCTCAATTTCGCCTACATCAGACCGCTCAAGCTAACTTCCGGCTTTTCGCGTGTCGCCTGCAATGATGTTTGCCCCTTATCGGTCACGACATTCACTTTGAGGCGTTGTGCATTCTTGAACATGTCGAAATAGCCAAAAGCAATGCCGGTTAGAGCCGCAGGGGTTTCGCACTTAATATCGTATGTGGCGCGAAATTCCGCGTGGTGTGCGTGCTTGTCGTTGTGATCCGCGTGATCGTGGTCGTGTTCCTTGGCATGGGCCTCATGCTTGTGCGCATCATCATGCCCTGCGGCAGCTTCACTTGCGTGCTCATGATGGTCCTTGTGATCACCGTCTTCTTCCGTCTGGAAGGTGACTTCCGTCTCGGCGACTTTGCACCCGGCCTTCCCGCTCAGACGGAACAATGACAGTGCTTCAGATAGCTTTTCTTTTGCCGTCTTGAGTGCTGCCTTTTGGTCGTCCGTCGTGGCGTCATGCTCGAACCCTACGATATCGGCACCGGGGGCAGACAATTCCATGCTTACGCGCTGGCCTTCGACTGCGATGTTCAAGATGCCTTGTCCGTGCTCATGCGCGCCCAACTCACGGTGCTGTGCGTGCACGTTGCTCACCATTACGGCCATTGCCGATAAGATCGTGGCGCCGTAGATCGTCGAAGTGCGCATAAAGGTATTCCTCCTGGCTCAAGGCGTTTGAAGACTAAGACGAGGAATGCGACAGGGGTATGCCGGCCTTTGGAAACCCGGTGAACCTCTTCAAACCGACATCGGAAGCCAATCCGCCCACCGCTGACTTGCCTGCTTTTTCGCAGTGCTTTGCCCTGTCGCTCAACTCACAACGGATGTTATATCATCCATTTATGGAGAGACAACGCCGAAAGGGCCAAGTGTGCTTGTATGCGGGCCACTAAAGGCGACAACGAATAAGCGAAAGCCGCGATGCCCAAATAGGGGTCGCTTCGCGGCCTCACGTTTTCCGAAATTGGTAAGATTTTATCGTCAAGCTTCGACGGTTTGACCACCTTCGGGTGACAGGTCCGCCGCTTTGTCGGGCTGGCCATTCTGGGCATCAGCATCCGGCATGGGGTCTTTTTTGGCCGTGATGTTTGGCCAGACTTCGGAGTACTTCTGATTGACGTTGAGCCAGTGCTCCGTGGCGGCTGGATCGTTGTCTGGAAAGATTGCTTCAGCGGGGCACTCGGGGACACAGACGCCGCAATCTATGCACTCGTCGGGATTGATGACGAGCATGTTCTTGCCCTCGTAGAAGCAATCGACGGGACAGACCTCTACGCAATCCGTGTACTTACACTTGATGCAATTTTCGGTGACGACATAGGTCATCTGATCCTGCCTCCACGTATGGGCCGACGCGTTTGCGCACAAACCGGCCCATTAAAGATGCCCATTAGATACATCTTTTGCTAGAGGACGCACAAGAAAAAGTCTGTGCGCGTGATTGTCTCAGCCGAGATAATCCATCGCGGCGGCAACACCACCAGAACTGTGGGGAACCTTTGCGATCGCCAAAGCACGCTCGATAGCTGTCAAGCCGCCGAGCAACGTTACGTCGTTGACGGACCCAAGGTGGCCAATCCGGAAGACCTTGCCCGCGAGTTTGCCGAGGCCCATCGCCAAGGCGACATCGAAGCGCTCGTAGACAAGCTTGCGGAACGCTGTCGCGTCGTGCCCTTCCGGCATGCCTACTGCTGTGACGGCTGGTGAATAGCTTTCCGGATCGAGACACCAGACATCGAGACCCCATGCACACACGGCACGGCGCACGGCTTCCGCGTTCCGTTCATGACGCGCAAAGACGTTATCAAAGCCCTCTTCCTTGAGCATCGCGATGCTCTCGGCGAGGCCGTGGAGCAGGCCGGTGGCGGGGGTGAAGGGGAAATAGCCCTCCTTGTTCTGTGCAAGCATCTTCGTCCACGACCAGTAGTACCGCGGCATCTTCGCGGTTTCTGTGGCCGCGCGTGCGCGCTCGCTGATTGCGGTGAAGGCGAGCCCTGGCGGAAGCATAAGCCCCTTCTGTGATCCGCTTACGGAAACGTCCACGCCCCATTCATCATGCCGGTAGTCCATACCTGCAAGCGAGGAGACCGCATCGACCATGAGCAACGCGGGGTGCCCTACGGCATCCATCGCTTCCCGTACCTTGGCGATCGCGCCACGAACACCGGTCGATGTTTCATTGTGCACGACAAAGACCGCCTTGATGGCGTGCTCTTTATCCTTCGCGAGATGTTCGGCAATCTTTTGCGGGTCTGGCCCCGTTCGCCAGTCTGTCGGGATTACGTCTGGGATCAGGCCGAAATCCCTCGCCATTCCGGTCCACATCGCAGCAAAGTGGCCGCCCTCGATAGTCAGAACCCGATCACCGGGAGACAGCGTGTTTACGATTGCTGCTTCCCAAGCGCCCGTTCCTGACGAGGCATAGATGATGACTGGGTCTTTCGTGCGAAAGACAGTCTGCATCTCCTTGAGAACACTCAACCCGAGTTCCTGGAATACCGGACCTCGGTGGTCGAGAACATCACGGCACATCGCTGCCAAAATGCGTTCAGGCACGGGTGTTGGGCCGGGCAGTAACTGAATGGAACGGCCGGGATGGGGCATTAAGTTCGACATTCGCCAGAATTCCGTGTTTTGCAGTCCAGGACGTTCGGACAAGGTGGGGAGGAGGTCGAGCGGCGATTAGCGCTCGGAAAGCTTGTCATTAAGGGTGCGGAAATTTTGAGGACATGCCCCGGCCTGAAAGCGACGCACGGCGGCCAAGCCGGGGCTAGAGGCCCGCGGCGGCGGAACCTTCGGCAGGAAGCTTCAAATGGAAAGCAGCTGGACAGAACATTTTGTGAGCATGGGCGAAGTGCGGTTGCACTGTCAATGGGCGTCCTTAGGGTAATTCCGCTTCTCGTTGAAACGTGGAAACACCCTAACTCTCTGTTTAGCCGTGATTCTTGTCGGAAAACCGGTTCCCACTTTTCCGGAAGCACTCTAAGGCCGCGCTGATTTGTCAGCATGGCCCGCATCGAAGGGCCGCCTGTTAAAACTTAGGCGGCCTGACCGCCGATATGCTGCACCGCCGAAGCCAATCGAGCCTCCGCGCCTGCCACTAAATCTTGGATAATCTCTCCAGCCGTGGCGACCCGATCGATCAATCCGACGACTTCACCGACGAAGGTGTTGGCGTTATCGGGATCGTCGTTGGACCAGGCCGCTCGATAGCGGTCGGCTTCCTCTTCGGCGACCGCCATCAGTTCATCTTCGCGCCCCTGCCAACGTTCGATGAACGTGTTTTTGAGAACACGTGCTGTATAGCGGCTTGGCCATTCAAGGCGACGCGCCATATCCATGAGCTGGGAGCGTACGGTGTCATCACCACCTGCGGCAAGCGCTGCCTCGTGCATACGTGGGCCGACGTCAGCCTCGGACGATGCCCAAAGCCGGGACCCGATCAAAACACCATCGGCGCCAAGCATCAACGCAGCTGCCAAGCCACGCCCGTCGGCAATCCCGCCTGCCGCGCACAACAGGGTTTCCGGCGATCTCGCCGCGATCAGGTCCGCAACCTCGGGGACAAGGGTGAAAGTTGCTCGTAGTTGGCCGTGTCCTCCCGCTTCCGAACCCTGAGCGATCACGACATCAGCCTGGCACTCTATGGCATGTTCGGCATCGCGACGCGTCTGTACTTGGGATATCAGAAGCGCGCCCGCCTTCTTGATATGCTCGGCGAATGGCGCCGGATCTCCAAAGGACAAGCAGATCGCCTTCGGCTTGTGATCCAGCACGAGATCCAACAAGTGTGGCTGCTTTTGCAACGACCACGTTATAAAACCGCAGCCGATGCTGTTGGGCCGCACACATGCGAGCTGCTTGCGCAGCCATGCCTCGTCCCCATAACCTCCACCGATAAGCCCCAATCCACCTGCGGCGCTGACTGCAGCGGCCAACCGACCGCCCGCGGCAAATGCCATCGGCGCGGAAATGATCGGAACTTCCAAAGACAGGCTACGGGTCAACCGTGTTTCAAGCGTCATGGCGCGTCGCCCCCCGTCATCGGCGTGTCGCAGGTTCCGAAGACGATGGCAGATCACTTAACAATGCGAACAAATTCGTTGGTGTTGTCACGAGATCTGCAACGGTCCAATCATCGAGCACCCGAAAATACGCTTCGAGTGCGAGCCTGAGTACGCCTCGAAGGCGGCAGACGTTCGATATGCGGCAAACATTTTCGTCGCGGAAGCACTCGACTAATGCGAAGTCATCTTCGACGGCTTTTATCACGTCTCCGATTTTAATCTTGTCCGCCGGCCTTGCTAGGCGCAGGCCGCCGCCACGCCCACGAACTGTTTCAACGAACCCTTGTCGCCCAAGTCCATGCACGACCTTCATCAGGTGGTTTTCGGAAATTCCGTAGGCCGACGCGATCTCTTGGATCGTTGCCCGATGCTCCGGCTTCGCGCCGAGGTACATCAGAACCCGCAATGAATAGTCCGACATGACCGTTAGTCGCATGGGGAGATCCGTAAATGTTGTCGTAGAGCGATTGCTTTGGCTGGCTCACGCTATAAGATGCATCTCACATATATCTTATTGTGGACGTTAAAGCCATGCAGAAATCACCGAATCCGATGGCTCCTGGCGTTGCGGTGGGTATTACCGAGACAATGATAGAGGCACTTGTGTCGCACTTCTACGCAAGAGTGCGGCGCGATGAAATGCTCGGTCCCATCTTCAACAAGGCCATCGACGACTGGCCCGAGCATTTGCGCAAGCTTAGCGCATTTTGGTCCTCGGTCACCTTGATGAGCGGAAAGTACAAAGGGCAACCGATGGTTGTCCACACGGGCATTCCTGAAATTACAGGAGCCCACTTTGCGCGTTGGCTTGAGCTCTTCAAGAGCTCAGCGGAAATGATCTGCCCGCCAGCGGCGGCTGCATTGTTCGTGGATCGCTCCGAACGCATCGCGCAATCGCTTCAACTCGGCATAGCCATGCATCGCGGTGAAAGCGTTATACCTCCACTTCGGGCACCGTTAGCGCCTGCCTCCCAACAACCTGAGTAACAGGACCGATGATGACAACAGATCCAACTCGGGCATGGCGACGCGAAACGAGGGAACGGATTCTCGCCCAGCGCAATGCACTTTCCGTGGCTGAGCGTGAGCGACTGTCCGAGCACGTTATCGCAAATCTTGACTGTGAGTTCCGCACGCTCGATTGTCGTGTTCTCGGCCTTTATTGGCCCATCAAGTGCGAGATAGATGTCCGTCACTGGGCCAACCAGCTCTCGAAAATCTCCGGGATCAAACTCGCTTTACCGGTCGTCGTCGAGAAGAAAGCACCGCTGGAATATTGGGAGTGGGCCATGGGAGATCCGATGGTGCGCGGTGTTTGGAACATACCGGTGCCTGCAATCAAGAAACAGATAACGCCAGACGTTGTCATCTCTCCGCTCGTGGGATTCAGCGGTTCCTACCGACTGGGTTATGGTGGCGGTTTCTTTGACCGCACGCTCGCCAGCTTGAAGCCGCGACCCTACGCGATCGGTATCGGCTTTGACATGTTCGCGTGTCCAGACTTTGTCGCGCAACCACACGATATAGCCATGGACACCATAATAACGGAGACGCGTAGCACGAACGATTGCGACACCCCTCAACTAGGGCGGATCTCCTCATGACCGATCAATCGCTCGACAGCTTCGACCTCGACCACTTTTCACGTGCGCTCGTCGAAAATATTCCGGATGCGGTCCTTTATGCTGGGAAAGACGGCCGCATTGTCTATTGGAACGCTGGCGCGGAGCGCATATTCGGCTTCACTGCATCTGAAGCGTTGGGACAATCTCTCGATATTATCATTCCGGAAAACCTGCGGCAACGGCATTGGGATGGTTATGAAAAAACGGTGGCTACCGGGCATACTCGCTACGGGTCGGGTGATCTACTCTCGGTTCCCGCCTTACGGAAGGATGGTTCGCGTATTTCCGTTGAATTTTCGATGTTGCCGTACTTCGATGACCAAGGAAGAATGATCGGCATCGCTGCAATCCTGCGCGACGCTACGAAGCAATTCGAAACAGTTAAAGCTCTGAGGCGGGAGCTCGCCGCGCGATCAAAGACATGAAATAACTTGCCACCTTCAAGCAATCCTAGTCGTTCTCTGTGGAAATCGTCCGGGCCACACGGAAGCCTACGGTGTTCAACTGATCGCCCGGGTGGTAGCAGTCCCGAGCGGCTGACCGCAAATACATGGGCCGAAGGTTCCAAGCGCCGCCGCGCACGACGCGCAACAAACATTTGTCCTTTGTGCGCGCGGAACCATCGCTCGGGAGAGATTCGTAGCTATCCTCCCAGCAGTCTTCGACCCATTCTGCGACATTTCCATGCATGTCATAGATGCCGAAATCGTTCGGGGGAAACTCGCCGACTTCAGCAGTCTGGTGATTATCCCATTTACTACCACAACCGTTGCAGTTCGCCTTAGCGCGATCAACCTTCTCACCCCACGAAAAGTTCGTCTGACTTTTCGCGCGCGCCGCATATTCCCACTCCGCTTCTGTCAGCAAGCGGTACTTGTAACCGGTCTTTTCCGATAACCAAGCAGTATAGGTTTTCGCGTGATGCCAGGAGACCTCGATTACAGGGTGTTTTCCCTTACCCCAGCCGTTATCGCCGCCGGTTGCCTCTGGCGCGGCGCCATTACAGGCACCTTCAGCCACGCACTCTCCCCACTGGGCCCATGTCACTTCAAAGACGCCCACGGCAAACGGCTTTGCGATAGTTACAACTTTGCGAGGGCCTTCGTTGGCGAAGAACTCACCTAGTTCGCTGTTCAAGGCTTCTCGTTTTTTTGCGGGAGAGCCCATCGCAAAACTACCCTGAGGAACCACGACCATTTCAGGACAGGCATCCGGACAATCACGGAAGGTCACCTGTCCGATCGATGCGACAGCATCAGCCATCGAAACACCTGGGTTCGTCGTCAATATTCCGAGTTTGGTTCCAGAGCTTTCGGCAAATAAGGACACAGGGAATAGGACGAGCGAGCAAGCAACGGCCACGCCCTTCTTCCAGCAGACGGGCCCTTCACGTTTCGCACGTCGGTTCTGACATAGTGTAGAAATCATAGCAGTCTTTGAGCGGACATATCGCACATGTCTCCTGTCGCTCTTAAGCGACTCAGCATTCAGGTTCTTACACTAGTTCAAATTGACCGCCAGCAACAGGCAGCCTGTTGAAACACGGGCCCCAAACGCAATCTAAGAAAATGAAAATACCGGGGTATGTCTCAATTTTGAGTGTCCCCTGTAACGCCAAGGACTCACATGTCTCAGCACGACATTGTCTGTAAGATAAAGGAGGCTGTTCCGTCCCGTCGTGCGATTATTGCTCGGCAGCGTCAGCTAAGGCATCAACAGCATCACCAGCCAGATTCAGCCTCAACAGGAGTTTTGAATCGCTGATTGTTGCGTTTTGCGTACGAACCCGGCTTGGCAGCGCCTGCATTTCGCGACTGAACTCCCGCGCGACACGTTGTGCCTCGTCAACCGAAACCTTTTCAAAAGTGACGCCCCCGCCGATAGGAATTTGCGCGAAGCGGCCAAGATCCGCAGTGATGATCGTTGCGATTTTAGGGTAGCCGCCGGTGGTGCCTCGGTCCGCGAGCATGACCAACGGCTGACCGGCGCCTGATACCTGGATGTGCCCCATAACAATGCCATCAGAGACGATGTTATAACCCTTGGCATGTGCCAAAGCTTCGCCGTCCAAACGATAGCTCATGCGGTTTGACGTTGGAGAGACGGTCCATCTGCATCGTAGGAAACTTTCTATGGTCTCCTTGTAAAAGTAGTCGTCTTGCGGCCCAAGGACGACGCGAATCGGCGCGTGGGGCGGAGCCTCGAGCGCAATGTACTGCTCAGCGTGCGCTAGGCTCGCAGCGTGCAACGGAATGAAGTCCCCTTCACGTAACGGGCGAGGATATGGGCTTCCAAAAGACGCGCGCACCTCTACCGAGAGGCTCCCGAGTTGTGCAGGCGCATCGATCCCGCCCTCTGAGGCGAGGTAAGAAAACATACCTAAGCGCGTCGCCCCAAGGCTGACTTTGGTCCCCTCCTGAACCAAAAGTGTCGTGTTGAGTTTTGCCTCATCACCATCGATGAGAATCTTGCGGTCAGCTCCGGCAAGCGCGAGCCGAACGGGGCCTCCCACAACCGACAGAGTTGCTGGAAAGGGACCAATCTCGACTGCCGCGGATGCTGCCTTCTGGCGCAGCAAGGCATTCGCTACCGCCAACGAAAAAAGATCCATTGCTCCAGCTGGAGACAGACCGTACCGCTGCGCTCCGAACCTTCCAGCATCCTGCACGGACATGTAGCCGGGATCGATTACACGAAGACCGATCATGCGACTTCGTACTCTACGAACTGCTCACACCGGCCAGCGTATGTGTCCCATTCCTCGGCGCTAATGGCGAAGAATTGCACATGATCACCCGGCTCCAAGAGGCACATGGGCTCACGGTCACGTGCATAAACCCGAAGCGGAGTTCGGCCAATCCAGTGCCAGCCGCTCGGACCAGGGACAGATTGCACAGCGGCCTGTATGCCGCCAATCGAAACCGTGCCAGGGGGGGCGTTCTGACGTGGCTCTCGCCGTCGCGGCATTGCGATTAGAGGATCGAGACCACCCAGGTATGCGAAGCCCGGCATGAAACCGAGCATGAACACTCGATATGTCCCGGCACAATGAAAGGCGACCACTTCGTCTACAGAAAGTCCGACGTTATTGGCGATGAATTCGAGATCGATGCCATATTCTGCACCGTAGACCACTGGTATACGCCATCTACGTGTGGGTCGGTTCGACCGACGCCTCTCACCAGCGAGTGCGAGGGCGCGCGCCTTCAACTCATCGAACCCAATGACTATAGGATCGTAATGAACGAGCAGCGACCTATAGGTCGGTACTGTCTCCGTCACACCGGGAAGTCGGACCTCGGATAGCGCTACGTCCAATGCTAATACACGTGCATTCACCTCATCGTCGATGATGTCGCCGAATTCTACGGTGATTGCGGCATCGCCGCATGGCAGGACACGGGGATATTTGGGCACGCTCATCGATGGCCTTTAGCCGCACCAAGACCTTTATGCTTCAGTCATGAACCGATGTGTACATAAGTTCCTGCGGCAGCGACCGTAGTCGCTTGGCCCACGGTGTCAAGCAAGCCTGAGTTTTTCTTTATCCTATTGCTCAGCACACGTGCGGTGATTAGGATCATTGACCGACGACGCTCACTTAAGGGCGAGAAAACTCGACAATAGCTCGCATCTTACTCCATCAACATCACATAAGTGAGTGATCCAATCCCTCAATCGATAATTTAGACAAATAGCGCCTCCCAGCGCGCTCTTGCAATACACACCTCTATGGTCTTGCAATTGGGGTAACCATTGTTTACGCGTGCCAATCGATTGGGAAACACTTCTGAGCACCCTATCAAACGTAATGAGTACAATCGTGAATGCCGAAAAAATTTTAAAGACTTTCAACACGTGGTCATTCAAACGGGAACAACCGTCGAATACCGATCTTATGTTGAACTTCATCGCTCTTGCGGTGGAAAAACGTCGGCCAATACCTTTCGTTCTATATTGGGGCAAAGGTTTACGGAATCACATAACGGACTCGGAGCGAGAGTGCCTCGATTTCCTCGATCGTATGAGTCAAAGAATTTCTGCGGTTTATGCGCCAGGAGGGCGGATCCACCTGCTATTTACGGACACGCACGCTACACTGAATGGCCATGATCCGGACGCGATCGATGCATATTTTCTCGAAGTCGAAGACGCAGCCTTATCGTCATTCCAAACCTTTACAACCAGCAGACTGAGCGACGCTGTCGCAAAATTCGGACTTGAGCCGCCGATAGAAACGCCACCCGTTTCTGATGATCTTCTTATGAAACTCGAAAGAAGTGCTAGAAAGTGGTATAAGGGTGAGGCCTCCGTCCGGGAAGGCGCGGAAGAATACTATTGGCAGAATATGATCGAGCGACAAGCCGTCGAACAGGAATTTGGATCTTCTATTTTTGTTACGTTTAACGGCAGTGATGTAAGGGATCTTTTCCCTTCAAATCTACCCATTTTCTATATGTATTCAGTCCGCAAAGGGACGAGCACCAAGCCGTGGTTCATGAATTGTTAACTACCTCAGATGCCGAAATGAGTTCAACCTCGCAAAATAAACATAATCCCTATTGCGAGCAAAACCAGAAGCATCAACCTTCGGAAGAAAAGCACGGGCAGAAGATTGCGCGCGCGGTTACCCAGCGAAACTCCGACTAAAGCGGGAATTACGGCAAACAGCGAAAGAGCCAAAGTTGGAATGTCCATAAGGCCGGACAGCATAAGACCGGCTCCGAGAAAGATGGACGTAATCGTGACGGCGAGATTAATCGCCTGTATCAATCGATTTGGCTCCAGATGCAGTGCCATCATGTAAGGAAGCAGCGGCATGACCTGGGACCCCGTCAAGCCTGTGAGCAGGCCTGTGAAGAAACCAACAGGCGCGTTGAGAATGCGATCCCAAGGTTCTCTCAGCGAGAGGTTGGGTTGAGCGAGAGAGATGACCGCATACGCGACGATAACTGAGCCGAGCACCGCGATCGCAAGACGCTGATCTATGGACGATAGGAAGGCGATCCCAACAACTATACCGATTGGTGTTGCGAGGTAGAGCGGCCAGAAGCGCGCGGCAATCTCGCGAAAGTGACCTGCGTTGAGCGCGACGAACACGTTGCTCAAAATGGCCGGCATCACGATCAAAACAATCGCTGTCTGCAGACCCACCACCGGGACAAGAAACGGCAAGGCGCAAGACGAATAGCCGATCCCCGTTGTGCCTTTTACGACCCCTGCAAAGAACAACCCGAACGCGGCTACGGCCAACAAGACCGGATCCATTCCGCTTCATTCCCCCCAACGCAACCCACGTCATACGAGTTGAGACGTGATGGCGGACCTCTGCATAAAAACCGACCTCATTACAAGAGGGAGTATTTATTTCGGAGCGAGAGAGGCATTGTATTGTAGATGCTCACTTGTTCTAGTGAAGCTATACAGCGCCCCACTCGAACTTATCATCAAATCATACAAAACCCCGAATAATCGAATATATCCTGGCCGTTCGCCATGGCGTTCAACCAGACTGACGCGTTTGTAAATTCAATATTAACTATAATTCCGATAGCAACACAGTATTCACTACTTTCAAATCCTTGAGACCTACTTTTGTGAGTTGGAAGTAATTTGAACGTGGCAGTCTTATGTCTGAACAGCAAAATCCCACGGGGAGAAAGCCGGAGGAGCCGATCAATATTGGCCCTGCCGACGATCGCAGCGCGGTGAGTGCTGATCTGTCACGCCCAGACCCCTCGACATCAGGCGGAGTGGCTCGCTCGCGGAGCAAATCAAATCTCGCGAGCAATTTCGTTAAGGCAGCTTGGCGCGGGCCAACCTTTCTCGGTCTTGCAATGGTGGCTGTGATTTGGGGCGGCCTCGTCATGCGCGACTACGAGGCGTCCTCAAGCGCCTACGCAGAAACGCGAAGGATCCAGGACAACATCATCCGACTGTTCGAGGAGAACGTCCTACGCTCGATCAAGGAAGTCGACAAATCTGTGCTGTATATGCGCCGCGTGATCGAGAACAACTACAGTTCGGTCGACTTGCACAATCTTGTAGCCAGTAAAGACATCCTGAGCGACCTCATCGTGCAGGTCGCAATCATGGATGAAAACGGCATCATGCATGCTTCAAGCGCAGGGCCACAGCCAGCACCGAAGCAGGATCTGAGCGATCGCGCGCATTATCGCGCGCACGTCAATAACCTGAATGACGAGCTTTATATCAGCGCACCAGTCGTTGGACGCGTTAGTAAAAAATGGTCTGTTCAGATCACCCGGAAGTTTCTGAAGCCGGACGGCTCCTTTGGGGGCGTTGTTGTGGCCTCGCTCAACCCAGAGCACTTCACGGAATTCTATCGGTCTATCAAATTCGGAAACACGACTTTCATCTCGATCGTGGGCATGGATGGGATTGTACGTGCGAGCGGCGGGCCGGTATCAGACCTCTACGAACTCGGAGAAAACCTCTCGCATTCCGAGCTCCTTCGGAATCTGCATCAACGCAGCGCGGGAGATTTCATCGATCGCGAGGCCGGCAGGCTCGTGACCTTCCGCAAAGTTCGTGGATATCCCCTCGCTGTCACAATGAGCATCGAAGAGAATGAAATCTATGCCGACATTCGGAACGGTCGTGTGGGCAACTTCCTGCTCGGCCTCATCCTAACGCTGGGCATTGGCGTCGCTGTCGCACGAAACGTGCGTAATCAGCTCGAGGTATCGCGGCTGGCCGTTCAAGACACTCTGACAACGCTTCCCAATCGTCGTGTTTTCAGAGACGAACTCGAACGCCTTACGTCACTGTTTGGCAGATCCGACAACGGCACCGACCATTCATTCGCAATCTTTACCCTCGACGTGGATCACTTCAAGACGGTCAACGACACGTTGGGGCATCCGGTAGGTGACGCGCTTCTCATTGAAGTTGGCCACCGTATTCGCTCCGTCGTAAACGAGGCTGATCTCGTTTGCCGACTTGGCGGTGACGAATTTGCTATTCTCGTACCTTCAGTCAAAGACCGCTCCTCCGCAGAAGCGTTGGCGCAGACCTTAATCAAGGTTATCACGCAGCCCTTCGAGGTTGAGGGCCATACGATCGTTGTCACTGCTAGTGTGGGCATCGCGATTGGCTCTGAGAGCGGACTAGATCCTGACGAATTAATGATCGCATCCGACCTTGCGCTGTATGCCGCAAAGACGGGTGGTCGCCGGACATATCGCTTCTTCCACAAAGAGATGGCGGATGAGATTGAGGTGCGGCGTCGGCTCGAGTTGGAGCTTCGCAGTGTGCTGGAGCAAGACCAGCTTGAACTCCATTATCAACCGATCGTCGATCTCCGTCAGAACAAGATCTGCGGCTTCGAAGCGCTGATGCGGTGGCGCCATCCTAAGAAGGGGCTAATTCCACCGGATCAGTTCATCAGCGTTGCCGAAGAAACGGGACTAATCGTTCCGATGGGTGCCTGGGCATTGCGCGAGGCATGCAAGCAAGCGGCGCAGTGGCCAAACGATATCAAGATTGCCGTCAATCTTTCCGCTGAGCAGTTCAAAGATCCTAATCTCTTTGAGACGGTCCTTGATGCTGTTTTCGAGGCTGGCATCAGCCCGGGACGACTGGAACTCGAGATCACCGAGTCTCTGCTTTTGGATGACAGTACCGATACTTTGGCAATCCTGCACAAGCTCCGCAAAGCAGGCATTCGGACAGCAATGGATGATTTCGGAACGGGATACTCGTCGTTGGCTTACTTGATGAGTTTTCCCTTCGACAAGATCAAGATCGACCGTTCCTTTGTCTCTGAACTCAACAAGCGTCCAGAACACAACGTCATTGTCCGCGCGATCATCAAGATCGGTCGAGTGTTCAATATGACGGTGACGGGCGAGGGAGTCGAAACCGCGCAGCAGTTCAAATACTTGCGCACGCTCGGCTGTCTGGAAGCTCAGGGTTATCACATCAGCCGTCCGTTGCCAGCAGGCGAACTCGAACCGCTCTTCGCCAAATGGAACAGCAAGACATCGAGCACTTCGAGCGTCGCCTGAGAGGTCTACCTCAAGCCACGCTTCATTCAGCCCGAACGGCGCATTTTGAAAAATTAATAGTTTGGTAACCCGCAGGCGGGAAGGTTGCCTAGCGCACTTAAGCCGTCAGGCATCTGGCGGGACAATTCACGGAGTTACTCGTACCCATGTTTAGCAAAGCCTCCTTCGCGAACGAAACGGCCACAATCGATCGGCAGGGTGTGCTTGCTGCCGTCTTGGTCGCCATCGCCGTCGCTGGACTCATGTTGCTTTGGCCTATCGACCGCGAAGCAAGGCTTTCACAGCAAATTGGTTCTGAACTCTCACGTCAGGATGCTCAACGCGTCCAGACACTCATGCGCGCATTCTAATCTGATCGTGCGAGCTACTTTGCAGTCTTCGACTTTTCTTTTTGAGCTAGAATCTTTTCCAGGTTCTCGATGAGCGTCTGATTAAACTTTTCAGGCTCTTGTACCTGAGGGGAATGCCCAAGGTCGTCGAACATGACGAGCGTTGAGTTGGGTATTGCTTCTGCTGTACGCGGCCCCAGCTTTTCGTACTTGCCGAGCTCGGCCTTCACGGCTTCCGACGCACGCGCTTTCCCGATTGCTGTGTTGTCTTTGGCGCCCATGAGCAGCAACGTCGGGACCCGGATATTCGGGAACTCGTAAACAACCGGCTGATTGAAAACCATGTCGGAGGTCAGGGCCTGGTTCCACGCGACAGCTGCGCCCTCCTCGCCCTGATACATGCCTGCCAACATGTCCACCCAGCGATCGAACTCAGGCCGCCATTGCCCATCGTAGTAGGTTGTCCGCTGGTATTCCTTGATCTGAGCGTCCGTCTTTTTCAATTCGCCGGCGTAGAGTTCGTCGATTGATACGAACGGAACGCCTTTAGCTTTCCAGTCCTCAAGGCCAATGGGATTGACCGTGACGAGTGCGCTCATTTCGTCGCGGTACATAAGCGCGTAGCGGAATGCGAGCATTCCGCCCATCGAATGACCGATAATGATGGGATTGGTCACACCGATTGCCTCTAACAACCTGTGTGTATTCTTTGCAAGCTCATGGAGGCCGTACTGATATCTCTGCGGCTTTGTGGATTTGCAAAATCCCACCTGATCGGGAGCAACGACGCGGAAGCCGGCTTCGCGCAACGCGCGGATGGTGGATTCCCACGTCGCAGCACAGAAGTTCTTTCCGTGCAACAGGACGGCCGTGTGACCATTGCCGATCCCTGATGGCGCCACGTCCATGTAGGCCATGGAGAGTTCTTGCTTTTGAGATTCAAACGTAAATCGCTTGACCGGGAAGGGATACGCGAAACCCGTTAGCATTGGATCAGCGGCGGCAGGCGATACCGCTCCCAACGCCAGACATGCAAGCAGAATTTTTAGACCGCGCATTTTCATCTCTTTTATCGTTCTCTACGTCGTGATCAGGCAATCGTCTCGACGGTTCCCCCGTCAACGCGGAGGGCCGCACCGGTGGTCGCGGAGGCTTGTGGGGAAGCGGTATAGACGACCAAATTGGCAACTTCTTCGACGGTCGCCGCGCGCTGGATGATTGAGCTGGGGCGATGCTCCATTACGAATTCTGCCGCTTGCTCTTCGATAGGTTTTCCAGAGCCCGTGCCCGCCTTCTTCAGCATTTCCTCCAGCCCATCCGAAAGTGTCGGGCCCGGCAGAATCGCGTTCACCGTTACGCCCGTGCCCGCCATGCGTTTGGCAAGGCCTCTGGATAGAGAGAGGTTTGCCGTTTTCGTGAAACCGTAGTGGATCATATCGGCGGGAATATTGAGGGCGGATTCAGACGATATGAAGATCACGCGCCCCCATTTGCGGTCGGACATTCCGGGGAGATAAGCGCGTGACATGCGTACGCCTGACATCACGTTCACATCGAAGAAGCGTTGCCATTGGCTATCTGGAGTCTCGAAGAAATCCTGAGGGCCGAAGATGCCGACGTTGTTTACAAGGATGTCACACGACGGTTCTGCTGCGATGAGCTTTTCGCAACCTTCCTGCGTGCCCAGGTCGGCTGCGACTCCGCGGATCTGCGCACCTTCTCCAAGCCCGGCAAGACGTTTAACTGCTGCGTCGACAACCTCCTGTTTCCGACCATTTAGCACCACCGTAGCGCCGGCCTTCGCAAGCCCTTCGGCTATGGCGAAACCAATGCCCGCAGTAGACCCTGTGATGACCGCAGTTTTTCCGGAAAGATCAATTTTCATAAGAATACCTCGACATGCATTGGAGCCGCTTGGCAGCTGTTATTCAGCATGAGGCACGTGGGGAACGTATCGGCATCTTCAAGTGCGAAAATTCGAACCTGCACAATGCTTCTGCAAATGAGTTCACATTTTCGTGCTGCACACGGATTTATGCGTTGAGAACGGTCCCCGTCTCTCAATTCAAACGTTACACTTTGATGGCGTTTCGCTCGTTAGCGACCGACGTAGAACGAGCCGATGAGAGCTAGTGTCACGACGAGCAGTAAGCTCCCAGCTATGGACCATCGCCGCAAATACTCGTCAATGCGCTCCGTAGCATCACCCAGCGCTTTAGCGCCGCTCCAAGCCCAGCTTTGAAGTACGATTATATCTCCGGGTGGGATCATCGGAAGAATGCCTGGCGCGCGACCAAGAACTCCAAAAAGTAACACGCCGATTAATACGGGCCACGTGGCCTTCCACAGCGCATCAAATGATAACGCATCATGCGCGGACGCCTGTATCACGGCGGGATAGAGCACCCACGGTAGCGCTACGACGGCGACCGCGATCGCAAGCCAGATAAAGGATTTCTCCGCGGCCGAAGTCGTTCGCGTTTCGTGTGACCTGCTGGCTCGCAGACACCGCAGGAAGTGCAGCATTAACAGCGTACTGGCGGCAGCCGACACCATAGCAAGCATCGCTACGCCGCCATCACCCAGCGGGGATTTGATCGCGTATTTCGCGATGGCACCGCCTGTCATTGGAAAGCCGCCAAACCCCAGCGCAACTACGGCGGCAGGCAACAGCACCGTCCATTCGGTGCGATGCCTCGTCTTTTGGGCCACGCCGATCGCGAGGAAGAGGCCGCCCTTGGCGAGAATATGAAACATCGCGTAGAAGGCGGCGGCCGCTGGCGTGATGGAATTTCCTGTGGCGAGACCCATGCCGAGCACGGCTGCAATGAGCCCCATCTGGCTCACACTTGAATAGGCTAAAATTGTTCTTGGATTAGTTTGTGTGATGCCGATGAGGACGCCGTAAAACGCTGACACGAATCCGAGGGCCGTCAATGTCTCACCCCACCCCGGCAGCGGCACGCCGAATGGTAGAAAACGGATCAGGCCGATCACTCCTGCCTTCACAGTCGCGCCGCTCAGGACCGCAGCGACCGGAATAGACGCAGACGCGTAGGTCAATGGCATCCAAACGTGGAATGGGACGAGCCCGATCTTTATTCCGAAGCCGAGAACTAAAAACGCCATCGCGGGGTCACGGAGCGGTGACGTGGAAATCGCCGCCACGGCATCACGGATGAGGAAGCTGTCGTTTCGCGTCGCGACGGCTAGGAGCACGAACGCCAAGAGCAGAAAGGCTTCGCTGAGGAGGGCGAAAGACACATACACCGCGCCTGCGCGTTTTGCCGGTGGTGCTCCGTCATCGACCACCAGCCAATATGCGGACAGGCTAACGAGGGTGAAGAACAGGTAGAAGCCGACCAGATCGGCAACGATGAAGACGCCGAAGCTGCCTGTCATCGTCGCCAGCCACCAGATGGGGAACGGGTTGTCGTTCTCCCGTCCCCGGCGGGACAGTACAGCATATGCGCCCGTCGCGATCCAAAGCAGGGCAGCGGCGCCCAATAGCAATCGTCCGGGGAGGTCGAGCGACAGCACCAAGCTAAGCAAAGCTTGGGGAAGAACAACGGTTGTGCCGCTCTCCGCAAAAAGCGCAGTGAGCAGAGCGGGGATGGCAGCCAGCACCAGAAGAATCGTCGTGCGGCGATGAGATCCGGATGACAAGGCGAGGACGAGCGTCACCAGCGGGACGGCGAGCGTTGCGACAAGCAGGACTTCGCCCAGTGTCATGGCACGGTGCTCCCTAAAATTTCAGGGCGGCCAATCTGGAGAATTTCAGCCGGCTCCAACGGAAAGAAGCCAAGCAGAACCGCGCCTACCGCAAGGCTGAAGGCCACAACCTCGCGCGATAGTGACACGGGTGTGACGATCACAGGAGCATCGCTGCCCGCCGTGAACGCTCTACCTAGAACTTTGAAAATGTAACCTCCCGCCAGCAAACCACCGACGACAATCACCGCCGCCCAAATCCATTGTCCTTCTGCGACAGATGCAGAGAGCAGCAGCCACTTGGCGACGAAACCACCACTTGGTGGAACGCCGATCAGCGACAGACCCGCCAATCCAAACGTGCAGAACGTCAATGGTCGCAAGCGACCGGCACCACCCAGATCATTAATTCGATCATGACCCAGTGCGTCGGCAATCAGCCCTGCGGCCAGAAACATCGCCGCTTTGGCGAACGCGTGAGAAAACAACTGAAGCCATCCACCGGTCCAAGCCAGACTCGTCCACGATTGCTCCGCTGCCATAGCGAGTGGAAACATCAGGAAGAGGTAGCCGATCTGAGCCACGGTCGAGTACGCGACAAGAAGCTTTAGTCGCTGCTGCCGCAATGCCATGACGCTGCCGAACAGGATTGCGGCAGCGCCCAGGCTGGCGAGCAGTTGCGGACCGGCGGTATGTCCCAATCCGGGCATCGCATCGAACCACAGGCGAACGATGAGGAAGAATGAGCCTTTGACCACTAACGCCGACAGCACGGCGCTTCCCGCAGCGGGCGCGCCAGCGTGGGCTGGAGGAAGCCATAGATGCAGTGGGAAGAGCGCCGTCTTGGTCAGGAGCCCTACCGTCATCAATGCTGCTGCGATCCAGGTTACGCGTTCAGGGTGAACCCGCTGCGCCAGCAATATTATGTCCAAGGTGCCATAGGCGCCGTACAGCAACGCGGTTCCCATGAGGTAGAGCATCGACCCGAGCAGCGCGAAAAGAAGATATCGAAGTGCTGCTTTGACCGTCGCCTCTCCGCCCTTGAGGCATACGAGGGGTACAGCGGCGAAAGTCAGCAATTCCAACGCGACATAGAGATTAAACAGATCGCAGCCGAGGAAAAGGGCGTTGAGCGCACTCCAGAGCGCAAGGATAAGTGCCCAGAATACGAATGGCGCGCGCGCCTCGGGGGCTCCACTTGGCTGCGTAAACTCCACTCGTGCAAATATGGCTACGGCGCAAATAATGATGGCGGTGACAAGCATCATTGCCGCCGAAATTCCATCGGCGCGCAGTGCAATTCCAAGCGGCGGCTGCCAGCCGCCGACGATGTAGATCAGCGGTTCGCCATGGGACCAGACAACGGCGCATGTCGCTGCGGACACACCGAAGCTCGCTGGGAAAACAGCAAGGCAAATCCAATTAAGAAAACGGCCGCCGAGCGCAAGCTGAGCCAGTATCCCTACCACCGGCAAAATCAGGACTGAAACGAGCAGGAGGCCGGCGATGGAAGAAGTCTCCGCGGCCGCCATCACCTGCCGTCCTTCTCGCTGGGTTCAGCTTCGGCCTCAAGAGTGGCTGCACCCGACACCAGAACCAACCGGAGCAAGAGTGCGACGGCCAATGCAGTCGCGGAGAAGGCTACGACAATTCCCGTGATGACCATGGCTTGTGGCACCGGATCACCTCCCAAACCGGCTGCGGCACCACGCCGGGCAATCACTCCGAACATCAGAAACACGCCGGACCCGAGAATATTGATCGCTAGGATCTTGCGCAGCGGTTGCGGATTCACGATCAGGCCGAATATCCCCAAGCCTACGAGAGCTGCAGCGCAGAGCCCGAATATCGTAATCGCGTTCATGATCGCCATTCCCTCTCCGGCGGACCGACCACGTGCATCGCAAGTGTGACGCCGATGGAGAAGGTGAGCGTCGCTTCGATGGCAATGATGAGAGGCTTGGCGTAGCCCTCTGGATAGGCAAGGAAAGTCCCCGTCAGGAAAATTCCGAGTATGCCGATCGCAAGGAAGACGACCGGCCCCACGATCAAAGCCAAACGTAACGCATGCGAACTCGTGGGTGGCACCGCAGCGAGCCCAGCGATCATCACAAGTATCCACATCGCAGCAAGAACGGCTCCGCCTTGGAAAGCTCCGCCGGGCTCATCCGCACCGACCCAAAACATGTAGATGCCGATCATGATGCCGATGGGCGGGACGGTTCGCGCAAGAAAGATAAGAACACTATCGCGTTGCGGGAACGGCCGAAGGGCAGGCTTGCCTCCCCAGAGGCCGTCCGGCGCAAGCGACCAAACAGCAATCAATGCGAGGACCAGCACGACCTTTTCGAGCAGCGTATCAAGCGAGCGGTAGACGAACAGTACGCCTGCAACCGGATTGCCGAGGCCGCTTTGTCCAAGGGACTCCATCACGGACGGAGCCAATGATACTGGCACCTGTGGCGGGACCAGGACCAATCCGGCAAGGCTGGCGGTGATCAATGTGCAAAAGACGCCTGCGGCGATATTTACAGACGATCTGGACGGGGTAGGCGCAGCATCAGTTGATCGCAATCTGGCAACGGCGTTGAGCAGCAGCATGCCTGTTACGCCACTACCGATGGCCGCCTCGGTAAGGGCAACATCTACAGCGGCCAGTCGTACCCAGGCCAGCGACAGGAGCAGGCCATAGACGATGAAGATCACGATAGCGGAGAAGGTGAGCCGCGCGAACGTGCTCCAGGCTCCGACGGCGAGGATCAAGCAGACAAGCGTCACGTCAAAGACGGAAGCCATCGTCATGCCTCCTGCCCTTCGCGTCGTGTTGATCGGGCGATCAGTTGCGTCACGATCGCGCCAGAGAACTGGACCAGCAGCCACACACAGATCAGCTTCAAAGCTCCCATCACGCTTCCGGCTTGAGGCAACAGGCCAAAGACAATGAGTCCCAGTCCTACGTTGTCGACTTTGGTCAACGCATGCAGCCGCGTCAGCCCATCTGGAAAACGCAAAAACGCCAGCGCGGCGATCACGAAGAAGAAAACGCCTACTGTGACAGCGGCGATGGTGAAGACATCAAGAATCAGGGTCATCGCCGGCCTCACTCTCGGATACAGATGCTCGGAGTTCTTCGGCCGTCGATACAAAGGCGACGGATGCGAATGCGGCCAACAGAGCAAGCAGAAGCGCGACGTCGACGATTGCCGAACTGGCCATTGTCACGGAAAGCAGAAGCAGCACGGCCACGCCACCCGATCCGATGAGCTGTGCCGACATCAGACGATCGGCTTCTCCGGCCCCATACAGAATTCGGAACAGCCCCAACGCAACCATCGCAAGAACCACGGTCGCCGCCAGATAGAGAAATTCATTCATCGCGGTTCACACCTCCCGCAACTTGATGAAAGAGATGCTCTTCGATCGCGAGTTGTTCGGCCACAGGCTGTTCGACGTCCAGACAATGAACGAGGACGTCCTCGCCCCGGCCAGGCCCCGAAGGAAGTGTGCCGGGCAACAAGCTCGTCATGGTGAAGAACGCATCACGCTCAGGGCCACGTGGAAGCTTGGATTTGTACGACACGAAGCCCGGACGCAAAGGCAAGAGCGGATCAAGCGTGCGCCGGGCGACGTCAATTCCTGCGACGATCGATTGCCGGAGGAAACGCACTCCCAATTTGACTGCTTCGGAAAGACGCCACGCGCGCCGTCGCGGCGGCAGCAGTTTTAGACTTGCGACCGCTGCAATGAGTGACGCAATCACGCCAATCAACATGTCGCCCGTTGCTGCTCCGGTGATGATCAGCCAGAGAATGAAGAACAACGCAGCTCGCACACTCCCGCTTCGTAGGGTTTCACTTAGACCATCGCTCTTGTCTTGCATGACGCTTACTCACACCTCGTGGGCTTCACACGACTTGCAGCAAACTCGGACGTGGCTTCTTTCTCTCGTATCTTCTCAAACTGGATTTTCAGCGGGACCTGCCCGCGACTCGCGCCAACCGAACCACGTCACGTAGAGTGTCGGCAGGAAAACGAGCGTCAGGATCGTTGCAACCAAGAGACCGCCCATGATGGCGAACGCCATGGGGCCCCAGAACACTGTCGGTGCGATCGGGATCATGCCGAGAACAGTGGAAACGGCCGTCAGCATAATGGGCCGGAAACGGGCGCTGCTGGCATCGATCGCGGCTTGCGTTACGTCTTTGCCTTGGGCCCGCTCGGCATCGATCTGGCCGACCAGTATGACAGCGTTTTTCGTGATTATGCCCAGCAAAGCGAGAATACCCAGGATCGCAACGAAGCCCATCGGCTTGCCCGACAAGACCAAAGCCGCAACCACGCCGATTAGTCCGAGCGGTCCGACGCTCAGCACAATGAGCAACTTTTCGAAACTCCGAAGCTGGATCATCAACACCGTCAGCATGATCAACAGCATTGCCGGAATGACAGCAGCGACGGAGGCCTGTGATTTTGCGCTTTCTTCAACTGTGCCACCAACGTCGATGCTGTAAGATGGAGGAAGCGATGCGGAGAGATCCGCGATCGGCTGTGCAAGTGCTGCGACTACGGTTTCGGGCAAAACGCCTGGCGTGATATCGGACTGCACCGTGAGTGTGGGCACGCGATCGCGGCGCCAGACAAGAGGATATTCCTGAGCGTATTCGAAGGTTGCAAACTGACTTAATGGAACTGTGCTGCCGTTGGGCAGCGGCACTTGAAGCGTGCGTAGATTGTTCAATGAGACACGTTGATCTTCGGTCGCGCGCACGACGACGTCCACCAGATAGATATTGTCGCGCACCTGGGTGATCGGGATCCCCGAGACGACCGTATTCAGAGTACTGGCGAGGGATTCAGAACTTAAGCCCAGAAGACGAGCCTCATCCTGATCGATGCGAATGCGTACTTGTCTGGCTGGCTCCATCCAATCGAAGTTGACGTTGGCCGTCTGCGGATTCTTCGCAAGAACTTCTGCGAGTTGGAGTGAAACCTCGCGCACTCTGGAGACATCTGGGCCGCTGACCCGGTACTGAATTGGCCAACCGACGGGCGGCCCCAACTCAAGCGGATAAACCCGGCTTACGACGCTGGGAAAATCGTTTGCGAGAGCCTTTTCTAATTTGTCTCTGAGCCGTTCTCGCGCGGCGACATCTTTGGCGACGATCACGGACTGCGCGAAGAAGTCATTCGGTAGCTGCACATTGAGCGGAAGATAAAACCGGATCGCCCCACGGCCCACATATGTACTCCAGCGCGCGACATCCTCGTCCTTTGCGAGGAGGTCATCAAAGCGCTTGGCAACGTCTTCGCTGGCGTAGATTGAGGCGTTTTGCGGCAAGCTCAGGTCCACCAGAAGCTCAGGGCGATCGGAGGAGGGGAAGAATTGGCGAGGTATGAGCGGCAAAGCTAAGACCGCGCCGACAAAGAGCGCTGCTGTCGCCGCCAACGTGAGCCACTTCGCGCGCATAGCTTGCGTGAGAAAACTCCGGTAGGTGCGGAACACAAATCCGGGTTCTTTGTCTTGCTCAGCCTTCGGCGGCTTGAGGATCGCCACGCCCAACAGCGGAGCAAAAATGACCGCAACGAACCAAGAGGCGATCAGCGCGATCGCAACGACAGCGAAGAGCGAAAACGTGTATTCACCTGCGGAGCTCGCAGCAAAGCCAACGGGCACAAAACCAGCGATCGTTACCAGCGTTCCAGCCAGCATCGCGAACGCGTAAGTGCGATACGCAACCGCCGCCGCCTCCGTTTTGGTATCGCCCACTGCCAAACGGCTGAGCGTCGCGTCCGTCGTTGTCATCGCATCGTCGACCAACAACGCAAGGGCTATAATCAGCGCACCGAGCGAGATGCGCTGCATATCTATGTTGGCGAGGTCCATCACGGAAAACACAATGGTCAACGTCAACGGAATGGCGGTCGCGATCACAAGACCGGGGCGCACGCCAAGACTGATGAAGCTGACTGCTAGTATGATGGCGACCGCCTGCCAGAGCGAGGTCATGAATTCCGAGATAGCGCTCTCGACCGTCACTGCCTGATCCGCGACGAGCTTAGGTTCGATCCCTATCGGCAGATTAGCGGTTATCTCCGCCATGGACTTCTCTATGTTCTTGCCCAACGCAAGAATGTCGCCGCCGTCGCGCATCGCAATGGCCAGTCCGATAGCCGGTGTGCCGTTGACGCGAAACAGGGGTTGCGGCGGATCTGAGAAGCCACGGCGCACGCGTGCGATATCGCTCAGTCGGAGCATCCGCCCACCTATGGCGAAGTTGATATTGCGGACGTCCTCTTCAGTCTCGAAGGACCCGGATACGCGCAGGGAAAGCGCCTCATGGTCTGTTTGTATTGTGCCGGCGGGCTGTACGATATTTTGTGCTTGCAGCGCCGCGATCAGAGCCGAGCGATCGATCCCCAGGCTCGCCAGATCTCGCATCGAAAATTCGACGAAGATCTTCTCATCCTGTGCACCGAGGATCTCGATCTTGGAGACATCCGGCACGTGAAGAAGCCTTGAGCGAACGTCCTCGACGTAGTCGCGCAGTTCCCGATGTGTGAAGCCGTCCGCTGTGAAGCCGTAAATCGTTCCGAAGGTATCGCCGAAGTCGTCGTTGAAGCCGGGACCAACGATCCCATCGGGCAGCGTATGGCGGATGTCTCCGATGCTTTTGCGGACTTCATACCAAATGTCCGGAACTTCATCGGCTGTCGTGCTGCCTTTCAGATTGACGAAAATCGTCGTCACGCCTGCGCGTGTAAAGCTGCGTAGAAAATCGAGGTTTGGAATTTCCTGAAGTTTTCGCTCCAGACGCTCGGTGACCTGTTTGAGCGTGTCCTCAACACTTGCACCGGGCCACGCGGCCTGCACCACCATCGTCTTGATGACGAAGGTCGGATCTTCGCTGCGACCCAGGCGGTGATAGGCCAACAGACCGGCGACGATTGCGACGATCATGAAATACATCGTGAGCGAACGTTGTTTCAGTGCCCACTCTGAAAGATTGAACCCTGTCATGGCTCCAATCCAGGAACGCGTACCTTTTGACCGGGATGCAATGCCTGCACCCCGCCCGTGACGACGATGTCACCTGACACCAGCCCGTAGGCGACGGCGACTTGTGACTGGTCATAGCGAAGCACTTCGACATTGCGTATCGAAACGGTCTGGCTTTTCGGATCAACAACCCAAACCGCCGGCTGCTGATTGAAACGGGTTAGGGCAGACGCCGGGATCTCGATCATCGATACCGCTGCCGTCTGCATCGTGCCCGTCACGGTGGCACCAAGACGCATGGCCTCAGGTGGGCTCGTCAAACCGACCTTCACCTCAAATGTCCGCGTGACTGGATCGGCTTGCGGTGCAACCTCGCGCACCCTGCCCACGGCTTTGACAGAAGGGTCTTCCGTCAAGGTGACGGTGATCTCCGGATTGCTTGGCGCGGATCGGATCAATTGCGCGGGCACGTTGAAGACCGCGTCACGTCCGTCCTGGCGCGCGAGCCGAACAATCATCTGGCCCGTCTGGACAACTTCCCCCGCTCTTGGGCCGGTCGCTGTCACAACGCCTGGCGCGTCTGCCTTGAGCTCCGTAAAGCTCAGCATATCTCGTGCTTTCTTGAGTTGGGCGTCGGCCGCCTCAACTTGCGATTCCGCCGTCTGCAGTGCTTGCTGCGCTTGATCGTGATTGACGCGTGTGGTCCAGCCTTGCTTGAGGAGCGTATCCTGGCGTTCGAAGGTGTTGCGCGCTTGGGTCAACTGACCTTGTGCCGCCACTAGGTTGGCCTGGGCCGTTCGCAGAGCATTCGTCTCATTCTGAGGCTCAAGGCGCGCCACGACCTGACCAGGCTTGACGCGATCCCCTAGGTTCACGTCATTTTTCAGGAGTCTTCCTGAAATACGGAAGCCAAGCGTGACCTCGTCTTCGGCTTCAATGCGTCCCGTGAACGAGACGGGCATGCCTGTCTCACGCATCTCAACTGTGACTGTACGAACGGGACGCACTTTTGGGGTCGCGGTTTCGGCTTCCTGGCCGCATCCGGAAAGCAAAATGGTCGTAGCTAAGGCAATTAGTCCGCACGAACCCAAGCCAAGTTCTACCTTCCTGCGACGGGCGCAAGCGTTCATCAGGTCACCCTCTATTGAAACCCCGCACACGAAATTCCATCAACGCGTCTTTCCAACTCTCCATTAATACCCCAGAGAGGATGGCTGGAGAAACTTTCGAACCGCACCCGACTTGAAATCCTGCTTCATGATTAATCGCACCTAGAAACACTTCTAAAATTTCTGCTCTTATTAAATTCGGCGACGCTATCATTGACGCCATGCGGTCAAATTTCATCAACTGTCGAAACCGTTCTCCAGCCATCAAAATCTCTTGGGTATATTTCTATATTACTACAGTTTTTATTGGTGTTCCGCGCAAAAGGAATACAATTTAATTATGGCCGCGGATTAGAATAGTGAAGTTTGCCCCCAATCAACGAATCTGAGCGATGAGTTCTAATATTGACCAGCCGTCCGCGGCTCCTTCATCAACAACCCAGCCTCACTTTGGCGTTGCCACGTGGCTCATCGCAGCGATTTTGATCTTCGCCGCGCTATACTACGCCAACGCGATATTTGCGCCGGTGGTCTGCGCGTTATTTATTATCGCGCTGGTATGGCCTCTCCAGAAGCGGCTTCAGGCGACCATGCCGAAGCTTCTCGCGCTCGCAATCGTGCTCCTTGCCACGATTATCGTTTTCCTCGTTTTTGGGTCTCTCATTTCCTGGGGGTTCGGACGCGTGGGCCGATCGCTGATCGCGGAAGCCGACCGTTTTCAAGCAATTTACGAACAGACCGCCACATGGCTTGAAGGTCACGGGATCATGATTGCCGGCCTATGGGCTGAAAATCTCGATGTCCGATGGCTGATGCGTGTCTTGCAGGGGATCACAACGCACCTCAATACGACTGTTACCTTTTGGCTTGTCGTACTGATCTACCTGCTTCTCGGCCTGCTTGAAGTTGATGAATTGACGGAAAAGATCCGGCATTTAAAAAATCAGGAAGCTGCTCGCGTCCTGATAGAAGGCAGCCGTTCCATTGCCGAAAAATTCCGGCATTACATGCTAATCCGAACGGCGATGAGCATCGCGACCGGCGCTTTTGTCTGGGCTCTGGCAGCCGCGGCTGGCCTTCAGTTCGCGAAGGAGTGGGGCGTCATTGCGTTTGCCCTGAATTTCATACCGTTTATCGGCCCGTTCATCGCAACGATGTTTCCAACATTATTTGCACTGGCGCAATTCGAATGGTGGCAGTCTGCGGTCCTCGTATTTATCTGCCTCAACATTATCCAGTTTGTTATCGGCAGCTACATCGAACCTCGGGTTGCCGGTCGCGCACTCGCCATCTCGCCTTTCCTTGTCCTGTTCTCTGTCTTCTTCTGGACCTATCTGTGGGGCTTTTTTGGCGCCTTCATCGGCGTGCCGATTACAATAGCGCTGCTAACGCTATGCGCGCAGCATCCTTCCACCGTCTGGGTATCAGATCTCTTCGGCGCACCGGTTGAAACTCCCGAAGGCTGAGCGCCGCACTCACCGACAAGGCTCGATTAAGTCTTCATCCCCGGAAGTTCCACACGCTCGGGCTTTAGCAGGCTAAGCCGGCCGGCCATCCCCCTCCCGAAGCGATGGACATAGAAATGGACGGTATTGTTACCCGTCGAAGCCATGACCGCTGAAGGTGCCGATATGATCCGTACACCACCACATTCTCCGACCCAATCCATGTGCCGGTGGCCATGCATGGCGACAATCCTGCTCGCCAAAGGTTGGATCTGTCGCACAAACCAAGTGCCATTAATCAATGCGGTCCCAATTCGCTTCGAGAAATCAGTGACCGGCTCGGGGTACTCCACAATGTGATGGTGCAGGGCGACGATCCAATGCGCATGCGGGAATTGACGGGTCACAGCGGCTAGATCGCTTGCCTGTTCGGCGGACATGAAGCCAAGCGCGTTGGTGAACGAGAAATGCGTTTCGGCATTGGAGTTCAGCAGGATAACGCCCAAGCCGTCCTCGTCGTCAGGCGGGAGGACCATCGGAAAGACATCCGTCCAAATCCTCGACAGGACTGACGAATGGCGAAGCGCCCCGGAGTTAGCGAAGTCAGCGATGGACATGGCGTGGGGAGCGAGCGTCGCGGATAACGTTTGGCCAATCCGGCCCATCGCGGAATCCACCACGTGAACCTTTTCGCCTTGAACAGCGGCAATCGCCGATAAGGCTCGTATCTGGCGCAGGCGTAGCCCAGGACTTGTTGGAAGGTCGAGACGCGCCGGATTGGCGCGGTCGACAACGTTGACGTCGTGATTGCCTGGAAGCACAAGCGTGCGCGCCTCCAGTTCCGGGTATTGAGCCAGTGCCGCGAAAAACTCCGCCCATTCGGCGGAGCGACCAGCGTCGGTCATGTCACCTGTAATGAGCACATGATCAAGCGGCTCTTGAGAATGGATCTTGGCGAGTTCTTCGAGGATCTGTTCCAGTCTGTCATTGCCGCGCGGCCCAGACCGTCCGCTTTCGATCCGGAACCCAAATCGTTCCCCAACCACATGCAAATCCGAGAGATGTGCAACGCGCCATATCCGGCCCTTCTCAGGCATCTCATCGAAGGCTGGCAAGTCACGGGGTTGGGCCATGACAGCGTCGGCAATTCCCCACGCCAGCGCGCTCACCGCCAAATATGAGCCCAGCACGACGACCGTGTTGGCAAGTGCCGGGACGATGAGGCGATGTGGCGAGGTGAGGTCGGCGACGCCGCCGACCCAACGGGAAGATGGCCAGGCAAGCATAACAATCCATATGCCCAGTCCACATAGGACAATTCCAGCACCTGCGGCCGTGGTTGCGCGGAGGCGCGCCCGGCTCTCGGCGTCAGCGTCGCGCATCAGCATGTGCTCGACCAAGTGGCGGAGTCCTTCACGGCAGAGCGCATAGCCGGGCTGAACGACCAAAGAATTCAGTGACCAAAACCCTCGTTCCGCGATCCGAAAAAGAGGCCGCCAGCCGAACCAACCCAGCGCGATGACGAGCACAATCAGAAAAAGCGGCCAGATACCGTCAAGGGGCGTGATGATCTTTCGAGAAAGAAGTGCCACCCATCCGGAGGCAACGAGTGGGGCAAGGCCTAGCAGCACGCCAGGCACGACAATCAGAAGTAACCAAGCGGCAAGAAGCTTGGGTAAACTGATCTCCGCCAACAGGCTTCCCGCGATAGCAAAGAGCGAGCGACGCTTTGGACTGGATGCGTCGTCCTCGATATCACCAAGGCGCGGATCGAAGAGTGGGGGCATGAAAAATGAGCTCCTTTGCTCCCTGGAGCTGCAGGGACCCTATCGTCGGCTCGCGTCTCTTTATTTATCGCAAATGCTGGCAGAAACGTTATTGGGGAGGCGAAAATTTGCGAGAAGGGCGAAATTCCGTCCTTCCCGCAATTTGGTCCCTCACCTTGCTAATGGCATTCCCAGCGGGCTAGGCGTGCGCGCCCAATCCAGAGCCCTCGTCAGTAGTTGTATGCGCGCTCGCCGTGCTCCGAAACGTCGAGCCCTTCGCGCTCTTTATCCTGAGATGGGCGCAAGCCGACAATGAGGTCTACGATTTTGTAGAGGATCAGCGAGCCAAGGCCGGTCCACAAGACCACAAGACCTACCGCAGACAACTGCGCCATCACCTGGGCGCTCATAGAATATGCGGCCACAACGACCTCGCCAGGCTTCGCGACGTAATCACCGATACCCGTTCCGCCAAAGTCCGGATTCACCAAGATGCCAGTGAGGATCGCGCCGAGGATGCCGCCAACGGCATGGATCCCAAAAACGTCGAGGCTATCGTCGTAGCCAAGCGTGTTCTTGATCGCTGTCGAGAAGATGAAACAGACGATGCCTGCCGCGATCCCGAGCAGGATGGAGCCCATTGGTCCGGCGAAACCCGCCGCCGGCGTGACGGCAACAAGTCCGGCAACCAGACCCGACGCAGCACCCAGCAGGGAGGGCTTACCCTTCGTGATCCATTCCACGAACATCCACGACAACGCGGCGGCGGCTGGCGCGACGATGGTGTTGACCATCGCAAGGAGCGCGACGCCCGTCGCCTCCAGGTTCGAGCCGCAGTTGAAGCCAAACCAGCCGAACCACAAAAGCGCAGCACCGATCATCGTCATGGTGAGCGAATGCGGAGCCATCGTCTCCTTGCCGTAACCGGTACGCTTTCCGATCATGATGGCGCCAACGAGACCGGCAATACCCGCGTTGATGTGAACAACCGTGCCGCCAGCGAAGTCAATCGCTCCCCACTGGAAGATCTTCCCGGAGTCCGCCAGCACCGCCTCGAGTGCGGCATCGGCCTGCGCTTTCGCATCGCCTGTGGCCTGGGCTGCAGCCCGCGCCGCGTCAGCCACGGCATCTGGGCCAGCCCAATACCAGACCATGTGCGCGACGGGGAAATAGACAAACGTTACCCAGAGGACGACAAACAGGATGACTGCAGAGAACTTAACGCGTTCGGCGATTGCTCCTACGATCAGAGCCGGCGTGATACATGCGAACATCATCTGGAACGCCATGTAGACGTATTCCGGGATGACAACACCGTTGGAGAACGTGCCCGCCACCGACTCCGGGGTGACGCCTGACAGGAAGGCCTTCGAGAGCCCTCCGACCCAGTCATTCCAAACGCCGCCGCTAGTAAACGACAGACTGTATCCATAGGTGACGTAGATAAGGGCAACGATACAGACGATCGTGAAGACCTGCATCAGAACAGACAGCATGTTCTTGGTGCGGACAAGGCCACCATAAAACAATGCCAAACCCGGCACGGTCATGAGTAGGACGGCGATCGTGGAGATGAACATAAAGGCGGTGTCCCCTTTGTTCGGGGTCTCCGCAGCCCATGCCGGCTCACTCACGAGAGCGAGCGCAGCCGCACACGTTAGAGCCGGAATAATCCGGCCAAAGGAAGCGAATCGCATCTTCTAATATTCCTTAATCTTGGAATAGCGCTGGATTGGTGGGAGTCCTAAACGGGCTCTCAGAGGGCGCTGTCGTCCGTCTCTCCGGTGCGGATGCGGACGGCGTGCTCAATGCTCGACACAAAAATTTTGCCATCGCCAATCTGGCCCGTTTTCGCAGCGTCAATGATCGCTTCGACGGCCTTATCGACATCGGGAGATTGGACGACAATTTCAATTTTGAGCTTGGGTAGAAAGTCCACGGCATATTCCGCGCCGCGGTAGATTTCGGTATGGCCTTTCTGGCGGCCATAGCCTTTGACCTCTGTCACCGTCATGCCCTGAATGCCGAGGTCTGAAAGTGCAGTACGCACCTCTTCGAGCTTGAACGGCTTGATTATCGCGGACACCAATTTCATTCCGCACCACCCTTTCAGGGCCAAACGGACAATGCTCGGGGCCTACCGAATTCTCAGCCGAGAACATCAAGAATGCTTCAAGAGCGACGCACTCCATCCGACAAGAAACAAAACTTATGCCATCTCGATATAGGGCTTCTCAAGCTGTTGAAACTGGCCCAGTTTCGTCATCTTGCACGCGTAGGTGTGTAGCCACGCAGATGAATTTTTGAACAAAAAATATGCAGCTTTCATTTTTTGCATATTTTCCATTCAAAAGCTCGACTATTTCGTGTGCACACTGATGAGCAATTTACGCTCGTACGAGGGGGGTGTCCACGAGATGCTCGGCTAAAAACCAGGCTTGCAACTCGTTCGTGCGGATGAGACTGGACACGATCAGATCGTTGCTGCCGTCATCCCCCATATCCGCCAGCTTCGCGGCTGCCTCGTGCGCGTCGATCAAGATTATTTCGTGCGCCTCAAGCAATCGCGAGAGCATTGCTGGGACCTCTTCGCAGCCATCGGGAGGGCGAGGAATGTGCGTGATCTCCGCAGCATGACGAGGATCGCCGACAGCAATGCCACCGAGGGTTTGGACACGTTCAGCGATTGCGTCAATGAGTGCCGCCTGCTCACCTGCGTGCTTATCGAAAAGCAGGTGTAGCTGGTAGAAGGTGGGACCCCTCACCAACCAATGATGCTTCTTATACAGCGCGTACAGAATCGCCGTGTCGCAGAGCAGCTGGTTCAAACGCTGGCACGCGTAGCCGCGGGCATCAAAAGAGAGCCCTAACGGGAATTGCCTGACGTCCCCAAATTTTTGAATTTCCCGACCGTGTTGGTGCAGCCACGGCTGACTGCTCATTTCCCGGCGCGCATCGCCACGCTTCACGGATTTCACCATGGTCTTTGTCATCGTCGACCTCATTGGAAGCTAAGTCGGATCCGGAGGGCGCGGGAGGCAGAAAATGACGGCTTATAATGCACCGAGCGCTATGCGTTACCGCTCCTCCGGACACGAAAATTAGTTCAGATAACGGAAACGTCAGTGTTTGCTTCCCTCGATCTGAATATGGCGCACCCGCTCCTGCTCTGCATTCTTGGGCATCGTGATCGTCAGTACACCGTTTTCGACTTGCGCCTTAACTTGATCCGGGTTCACGGAATGGGGAATGCGTAACGAACGTTGGAAGCGCCCAAATGACCGTTCGACGAAATGGTAGTTTTCCTTTTCCTCTTTCTTTTCGAGCCTTTTCTCGCCGCTGATTGTCAGCATGTCATCGTCAAGCGTTACGTCGACGTCCTTTTCCGCGACGCCGGGCAATTCTGCGGTGATCATAATTTCCTTGTCGGTCTCGGAGACATTAATCTGGGGCATCAATACACCGCCGTTCTGCTCCAGATCGCCGCCTACCGACATCGGCACACCTTGGAAGACGTCCTCGAAAAGCCTATTCATGCCACGCTGGAACGACTGGAAGGGGTCGTTGCTCATCGCTCCACTACGCAAAGGCGTGAGAGAATAACGTGCCATCTCTTTCTCCTGATTGACGCAGTACATTACTGTCGCGCAACGGGCTTCCTTCGTGTCAGGAACCCGATGTGACGGCCGGAGACTCCCGTTCACATGGCCAGACAATAAAATCATGAGTGGCTAACGCAGAGTCATCCTCCGCGCGGCTGCAACGCAAATAGAGGGAAAAAGTTCCGCTTATCGGGGGTGAGCATGTGAAAGTAATACGGCTCGAAGCTCGGCGCGTGTCGCGCCAGTCTCTGCGCTAGAGCGATTCAGCTCACTGAGTGTTTCATATAATTGAACTGGCGCATGTGCAGTGACGCGCACGTTGAGCCCCGTCTCGCTGGGATTAAAACAAAATGCAAAATACGCCCCCGGAGATTAAAGCTGATGGCCCAGCTCTCATTTTTGGCGGCCCATACAGTAATTTGCAGGCTACGCGAGCCCTGCTGGCTGAAGCCAAACGCCTTAGCATTCCGGCTGAACATATCGTTTGCACGGGCGACTTGGCGGCTTATTGCGCTGAGCCTGCCGCGACGATCGCCCTTATGCGCGAGAGCGGTATCGTAGTTGTGCAAGGAAACTGCGATGAGCAGTTAGGTGAGGGCGCGGACACATGCGGCTGTGGCTTTGCTGAGGGCAGCGCCTGTGAACGCCTTTCCGACACTTGGTATTCGTATGCAAACCGTCACATAAGCACGACAGACCGGCACTGGCTTCGTGATCTGCCATACAGGATTGACTTGTTGATCGGCGGTCGCCGCCTCGCCGTAGTCCACGGCACTCCCAGCACCATCAATCAATTTATTTTCGCGACATCGCCGAGCGATCTTAAGCGCCAGGAACTGGATCTCGTCGGATGCGATGGCATTTTGGGTGGGCACTGCGGTTTGCCGTTTACAGAACTGATCGGTGGGCGGCTCTGGCATAATCCTGGCGTGATTGGCATGCCCGCCAACGACGGCACGGCGCGTGTGTGGTACAGCCTGCTTATTCCAGAGACTTCCGGGCTGCGGATCGAACACCGCGCGCTCGACTATGACCATCAGACTGCGGCTCGCATGATGGAACTGGAAAACCTACCGCAGGGCTATGCCGATGCGCTGAGTTCCGGTGTCTGGCCTAACTGCGATATTCTTCCTGTGCGCGAGAGGAGGACCCAAGGCTTCGCGTTATCACCCTCCAGCGTCGCGTGGACCAACGTTGCCGTAGGCCGCTCCCCGTCGCACCACACATCGTCAACGTTGCTGTGGCCTGACGTGTACTCCGAAACTCTCACGTCGACTGCACCGTCTAACGCTTGAATTCTAAAATTTAAAAAATTCTCCCGAGTGCGGAAGAGTGCTCGGCTTGCCCTCGATCCACAGGTCGCTGGCAGACTGCGGGATGGTTACGTCATGGACGTAAATGATCTGATCTGCATCGCCGTACACCGTCGCACGGAGCAACAACGCAGTCTCCCCTGGCTTTGTTTTGATATGCTTTGCGACGCGACGCTCAGGCTGGACTAAGCGAAGGCGTTGTGTGATCCGCCGAAACGGCGTTTCGCTCTGCATGAGCTTTTTGAGGTTTACGCCCTCAAGCTCCGCATCCGTGCGATCTAGAAATATCGGAAAGCGATCGGCGTCGACATAGAACAGACTGTGGACGTTGAACTGGTCAGCGATGTTGATCTTACGCTCAAGGCAAATCGGGCTCGTACATTCACCAAGCAACTCGTAAATGGCCGGGCCGGGTTCAACCGGCTTTCGGCTTAACAAATGCGGATAGACGGGTTGCCATTGTCCGTCGAAATCGCCAAAGCGAAAATGGAGTGGGTCCTCCAGACGGCCGCGCCAGGACTGCACCTCAGTGCCCAGAGCCTTTCGCCGACGCACGAGGCCTTGATCCACGAGCGTGGCTAAAGCCTTCTGGACAGTACCCAAGCTGTAAGGCGTCATCGTGGTGAGATCCGCCTCAGCAGGCAGGCGCTCGCCCTCCGCCAAAATGCCTTTAGCTATGGCTGAAGCCAGCACTTCTGACAGCAACTTATGCTTGGGAAGTTTAGCAGTAGCGGCCCTGTTGAGTTCACTCTGCAAAAACTTTTCAAGACGACTCCGACCACGCTTCTTGCGGCCGCTCGGTTGCTTAAAAGTCGCAGATTCCGTGTCGTCCGGCTGGCACTTCACTGTTGACATCTTTGGCCTGTGGTCATCTATCATGGGGCAAACTATACAGTTTCTCATTTGGAGCGGCTAGTGAGCGTGAACGGCCTCAGCGGAACGAACAGGCCGGAGATCTCTCATCAGCAAGAAACTCAATAAGGCGATTCCGACGTGGGCCGGTCGCGGCTCTCGCAAAGAGACGTCTTCATAAAACTATAAAGGAGGAGGAGACAAAAAATGCGTATATTTCCTTTAGCTGCCGCTGCAATCGGCCTGACATTGGCAGCTGGGCCCGCAGCTGCGGACTCATATCGCCTTTCGCTGTCCACTTGGGGCAGCCCCAAACATCCACAAGTTAGCCACTTCGTTCCTGAATTTACCAAACTCGTCGGAGAGCGTTCGGATGGACGGATTAAGTTCCGCACGTTCGAAGGCGGCGAGATGGTCAAGCAGCAGTTCGTGCCAACGGCCGTGCCTCAAGGAACCGTCGACATCTCCTTGACGACGCTGGATAATTGGTCGGGCCGCATTTCCGATGTGACGATCCTGACGACCCCTCTATGGACTCGGTCCATGAAGGACACGCTGGGGGCTTTGAAGCCGGGCCAACCGATCTTTGACTACTTCGACAAGAAACTCCGCGAACAAGGCGCGATATTGCTCTGCGCCTTTGATATCGGTCCTCCGGTTTTATCGACGAGCTTCCCGATCGAGCATCCCTCCGACCTCGCGGGCAAAAAGATCCGCGTGTACTCGAAGGGCGCTGGCCAAATGATGCAGGCACTCAAGGCCGCCCCGACGACCATGAGCGTGGGCGAAGTCTATTCGGCTCTGCAGCGCGGCACGGTTGACGGTGCTATTGGCGGTCTCCAGGGCGCTGTCGGCCTTAAGCACTTCGAAGTAACAAAGTACATGCTCGCTCCCATGGGTGCTCTGGGAACGCTGATCCACGCGTATGTCATGAACAAAGACAAGTTCGAAAGCATGCCGGAGGATTTGCAGAAGATCGTTATGGAGTCTGCCGCGGAAGCTCGGGACGCCATGCAGGGTTACATCATCGATAAGTATGGTGACTTTGTTGACCAGGTGCGCAAGCACGGCAACACCGTGACGGTGCTCGAGGCGGGGACACCAGGTTATGACGAGTGGCGCAACGCCCTTCAGGGCGTGAACGACGAAGCGCGCCGCACGTATCCCAAAGAACTCGTCGAGCTTATCGAGACGAAATAATCGTCCGATTCCACCGATGACTGTGACGGGCACCGGCGCCCATACGAGGTGTATGGCCCAGTGCCCGTCCGCGTCTACCAATCCAGGAATCAAGCAGGTCTAGCATGCGCGGACTGATCCAGGTGCTTCAACCGATGTGCCGCTTTATGTCAATTGTCTCGATAATTTTGCTCGGGCTTTTGGCTTTTCCAATTGCTTACGACGCAACGATGCGCGCTTTCGGAAAACCCACAATCTGGGTGTTCGAAACAACGCTCTATCTCTTCATCGCAGGCGGCTTTCTGGCGAATACGCTGGCCATGAGTTCGGGTGCGCACTTCCGAGTCATGATCCTCGCTCAGGCTTTCCCCTCCTTGAAGCCCGCACTCGATTGGCTCGCATTGATCCTCACTCTTCTGTTCTCGATCCTACTGATCGGAACCGGCTCATATTTCGTCTGGTATAGTTGGTCGAACGACATCCTGTCGGCCACTTTGCTCGAAGTTCCACTTTGGATTCCGCAACTTGCCATTCCAATTGGCGGCGTCGGCCTGTTCCTGCAGACGCTGATTCACATCTGTGAAGGCAAGATGCCGGAAGGCAAAGAAGTGATTATGGAGTAGCCCCCCATGGATCTTATCGACTGGGCGGGTTACATCTCGATCGCCCTTCTCTTCCTCATGATGCTCCTGGCTGTGCCCATCTTTGTTTCGATGGGCCTCGCGGCCTTTGCTGCAGCACTACTCATCGATGACTTCCAGCTTGTGGCGCGGACGTTCATCCAGACCGTGTGGCAGGGCGCTTCAATTTTCGAACTGGTTGCGTTGCCCCTGTTCATCCTCACGGGCACGATCATGCAGCAAACGGATGCCGGGCGAGACTTGTTTGCCGTGACCAAAGCATGGGCCGGCTCGATCTCGAACTCGCTCGGCGTCGCAACGATCGTCGCTTGCGGTATCTTTGCTGCGATTTCCGGTTCCAGTATCGCAACAGCCGCGACGGTTGGCTTGGTCGCTATCCCGCTTCTGCTCGAAGAAGGCTACGGGAAAACCCGTGCGGGCGGTTTTGTGGCTGGCGGGGGAACGCTCGGCATTGTGATTCCGCCGTCGATCCCGCTCATCCTCTACGGCGTACTAACCGAAACTTCTATCGGTCAGTTGTTCATTGCGGGCGTGGTTCCCGGGATCATCATGCTCACGGCATTTACGCTCGTGGTCTACTTCTCCCGCCCCCAGATCAAAGGAACGCAGGACGTTTCATGGAGCGAATGTCTTTCATTGACGTTGCGTTGCAGCGGTGTCTTGGCACTGCCCATCATTATTATCGTCGCAATTTATACTGGCATCTTCACGCCGACAGAGGTCGGCGCGCTCTCGGTAATCTACTTGTTGATCCTTGGTCTCGCTCAGCAACGACTAACGTTTGGCAAGTTCGTCGCTGCGTTGCGTACCGCCACAGCAACGACAGGCATGTTGTTCATGCTCATCGTTTTTGGTCAGTACTTCGCGCACTTCCTGACGTTCGAGCAGGTGCCACAGTCGATCGCTCACGCGATTACCGATAACGCCACTGGCGTTTGGGCGATCACGCTGATGATCCTAGCCTATCTGGTACTCGGTACGTTTTTGGAGAGCGCGGCAATGCTGCTCATCTCCATTCCGATTTTCGCACCTGTCGCTGCAGCAGCCGGCATGGATCCGCTCGTATTCGGTATCTTTGCCGTCATCGCCATGGAGATCGCGCAGATATCGCCTCCTGTCGGCGTCAATCTTTTCACCATCCATGGCATCTCGGGAATAGGTCTCTGGACGCTTGCACGCGGGGTGATCCCTTTCATCCTCATTCAGATCTGCATGCTGTACATCGTCTACTTCTTCCCCGAGATCGTCCTTTGGCTCCCCCACTCCATGAAATGAACAGCTCAATCCTGGCAATAACGAAGAAGGTGACCAGAAATGACAATGCGCCTCACGGAGCATGAGCAGGAAATGGCCGCAGGGCTCCACGGACCACCGCGCAAGTGGGCTATGGAAATGCTCATGAAGGTCGGGACCGTGTTCGACGCGGAAGACCTGGTAGAGATTTCCCAAGTCCATCTCATGGCGGACACGGAAGCCACCGGCGAAGAGGGCGTACGCTTCGTCGAATGGATCGGCACACATGAGCCTTCGCAATCCATGGTGCGCGTTCCGGCCGTAACGGATCCCCGCGGTGCCGACTTCACCGGATATAAGCGGATCAAACAGCCGGAAAAGTTCATCGAACTCGAACGGCGGGCTGACGCCGCGTTTCGTGCGCTCGGCTTTATGATGACAGACACCTGCATCAACTATCAGACGATTAATCCGCCTGTTCAGGGAGAGCACCTCGCATTCGGCGATACAGGCTCTTCGATCTATGCGAATTCCGTCTTGGGCGCGCGCACGAACTTTGAAGGCGGCCCTTCGGCACTCGCCGCGGCGCTCACAGGCCGTGTCCCGCGCTACGGTTTCCATTTGGACTCCTGCCGCCGCGGCTCGACACGGTTCGTCATCGACGTTCAGCCTAATGGCCTTAGCGACTGGGGTGCATTAGGTGGTATTATCGGCCGGCAGATGAAGTCCTATTGGGAAGTCCCTGTCATTGAGGGCGTTACCTCTGCACCTACCTCTGACGAGATCAAACACTTCGGCGCAGCGCTCGCAAGCTTTGGTTCGACACCGCTCTTCCACATGATTGGGGTGACGCCGGAAGCTCCCGATCTCGGCGCAGTCTTCGATGGTCCGGCGCCTGAACCGCGCCGCATTGGCGATAGTGACCTCGCGCAATTCTACAAAGACTTCGGCCCCAAAGACGACAAGCTCGATGTCGTGGTGTTTGCAGCACCGCAGCTATCATTGTTCGAGCTTGAGTCTCTCGCGCGGCTACTTCAGGGCCGCAAGGTTAATGACAAAGTTACGCTCATTGCCACGACATCGCCCGAGATGAAGTCTGCGGCGGACCGCATGGGCCTCACCTCCATGATTGAAGGCGCCGGCGGCATCGTTCTGCAGGGCGTGTGCTTCTATCAGATGCATGCGCGTGAGATCGGCGAAGCCAACGGCTGGCGCAATTTGCTTTCGAACTCAGCAAAGCTCGTCAACATTCTTGGCGGATACGGATATCAAACTCACCTGGCGGATATGGCCGCCTGCGTGGATGCTGCTGTTGCGGGGAGGATCGGCGCATGAGCACTCGGGTTTACAAAGGTCACGTCGGCACCGGCGCGCCCGTTACGGGCGAAGCGCTCGTAGCAAGCGACAACTTTTCGGCACGTTACGATCTGGATCTCGTTGCCGGAATTTTCTCGCGCCCAACACATGCTCTGCATGGGCAAAGTTATGTAGGCAAGATCCTGATCCTGAACGCCGCCAAGGGTGGCGTTGCGACGGCGTGGATGTTGAGAGATATGAAGGCCTGTGGCCGCGCACCGGCGGCCCTCATCCTGAACTTCGCGAATACGATCATGGTTCAGGGCGCGGCTTTCGCCGACCTGGCTCTAATCGACCGGTTCGATGTTGACATCACGACCGCTATCAAAAACGGCGAACCTGTCGCCGTAGACCCAGCCGCCGGCACGCTCACAGTCGGCTAATGGCTTCATTGTCGGGCAGGCGCGCAGACCTGAAGAGGTCTTCGGAGCCTGCCCACAATTCAGCAGGGCTAACTTATTTTTTTCAACATCACTTTCCCAAATTCATACTCTTCTTTGAAACTTGTCTTGGATGTTGCCTAAGCGCGCTGTGCCTTTTCGGAAATCGCGCCTTTAAGGCCCATAGCCTCCGTATTCACCACCAACCGACCATTTATGGCAAAATCCGAAATCGCACATGATGTTTGAGTAAAGGAGACCTCGCGATGGAGCGCCCCCCGAAAAGAAACCGGCTTACTCCCTGGTATATTGGGCTGGTTATAACTCTCGCCGCTGTTGCCTTTGTCGGCGGACGAATGTACGCGGGCGAGTGTTCTGCACCACTTTTTGTAGAGCTCGGCGTACTTCTTGTTATTCCAGCGGTCTACCTCACACTTATGTACTTGACTTTTATCAGTCAGGACTGAGCTGAAATTGTCTTAGCTTGAGAAACGAGCGGGACGCTGGCCCGGGGGGAAAGCCAGCGTCCACTTTTGCTACAGGCCCCGGGGGGTGAGGGCTCGCCGCCGAGGGTGGGCGGCTTTGGTAGCCTTCACAACTTAAAGTATTGTTGGCGGACGAGATTTGACACGCATCAAAACTTGATGCGGCATGTTGGATTCGCGCTGCCGCATGATTAGTCTCCTGCGGCATCTGCGAGTCAGGCATTCTTCTTTCTTTTTGTAATTGCTTGTTTTTCTCCTGAAGCATCCCCTTCACCACCGCGTTTCCGTCCCCCGATAATCACGCCTCCATCTTGATGCGGATCAAGGCCAGACCCACGTCTTTTGGTAGGTACTATAGGGCATATAGCGACAGGAGGACGCCATGAAAGCTGCCGATATCATGACCACGCAGGTGGTTACTGCGAATGACGAGAGCCGCATCGCGGATGTCGCCAATTTGCTCCTGCAAAACCACATCAGCGCCGTGCCTGTCGTCGACGGCTCAGGCAAGTTGGTGGGTATCGTGAGCGAGGGCGATCTCGTCCGTCGCGCCGAAATCGGCACGCAAAGCCGCCATTCCTGGTGGCTGGAGATGTTTTCGAGCCCAGAGGCTTTGGCGCGGGAATATATCAAGGAGCACGGACAGCGCGCTCGTGACATTATGACGAAGAACGTCGTTACCGTCGGCCCTGACGCATCACTTGATGTGATTGCAAACCTTCTTGAAAGCCACCGGATCAAACGAGTTCCGGTCGTCGAAAACGACAAGCTCGTCGGCATCGTCAGCCGGTCTAATCTTGTCCGCGCTCTTGCGGCGGGAGCCAAAGACCTGCTCGCTACGGGCAATCCCGATGACGCCAATATTCGCGAGCGCGTGCTCTCCGGCCTCAAATCTGAACCGTGGTGCCCCTTCATGCTCAATGTCGTCGTACACAAAGGCCAGGTCGACCTTTGGGGTATCGTCAAAAATGAAGATGAGAAGAGGGCTGCGCGCATTGCCGCGGAAGTCACGCCCGGCGTTGTTGCGGTTCAAGACAAGCTTGTGATCAGCCCGCCGAGCTACGTCTGAAACCTAACTTACTCTTCCAGCCCGTCTTCGAGTCATCCGGAGCGTCACAGATGGGCTGGAAGTGGTCTGACGCTTTTCGTTAGACTTGAGCGGTCCCCACTCTTTTTCTTACCGTTTCCAAAAATCGGTCCACGCTGACTGTGACTTCTGCGCGAGATCGTCAGGCAGGCTACTCCGGGTTCTCGGCAGGGACCGATTGCGCCGACGCCTTCGTGGCAACGAGTTTGGTCTGGCGGGGACAGATGGTCGTGTCGATGCCGTATCGACGGTAACGCTTGAGAGAGCGACCTACGCCAGCTGAGACAACGCCGCTTCTCGTTCACACTCCTTGTTAGGCATCCTCCTCCTTTGTGCCGCTGGAGCATCCTGTGATGCGACAGCTTTCTTGGGCACGTCGATGATATGACGATTGCCGATGAATTTGTCCTGCCGATAGACGGCCACACTATCAATCGATATTTCCCGTTGAAAATAAAGCTTGCACCAACGGGGCCCAGACGGATATGAGCGGTATGTCTGATTGAAAATAACGGAGGGAGACTCTCGATGCCCCAATCACCACTTCGTACGCGCATATGGTCTGCGGCCACGTGGTTCCCCGCAGTCCTGTTTGCCGTCATGCTTTCAACGGTTGCGAAGGCTGCGGACGTGAAGGTCGCAGTGGCGGCCAATTTCACCGAAGCCGCCAAGGAGATTGGGTATCTATTCGAGAAGGAGACCGGGCACAAAGCGGTCTTCAGCTTCGGCTCCACCGGTCAGCTCTACACGCAGATCACTCAGCAGGCTCCCTTTGAAGTCTTCATTGCCGCCGACCAAGCGCGTCCTGAAAAGGCGGTGAAGGAGGGCTTTGCCGTTCCGGACAGCCGCTTCACCTATGCGACCGGGAAAATCGTCCTATTCAGCAAAAACCCGGATTTTGTGAAGGGCGAAGCGACACTCAAGGACGGGAAGTTCAACAAAATTGCCATCGCCAATCCTAAAACCGCACCTTACGGCGCTGCCGCAGTCGAAGCGATGAAAGCTCTTGGTGTCTACGATGATCTTTCCGATAAGATCGTACAGGGCAATAATATCGCCCAGACGTATCAGTTCGTAGACAGCGATAACGCCGAACTCGGCTTTGTTGCGCTCTCACAGGTGGCTGCCAAGACGGAAGGATCCCGCTGGATTGTTCCAGAAGATCTGTACGCCACGATCGCGCAGGACGCCGTCCTGCTAAGAGGTGGTGAAAAGAACGAAGCAGCTGTTGCTTTCGTGAAATTCCTGAAAGGCCCCAAGGCGCTCGAAGTTAAGGAGAAATTCGGGTACGGCGCGGGTAAGTAAAGGCGCTCTAACGCATGCTCGATCTTGGGGAACTGTGGTCTCCCATCCGGCTCACGCTCGAACTCGCGGCTATCACGACGGTGATGCTGCTCATCATCGGAACACCCATCGCGTGGTGGCTTGCTCGTTCGAAGGCGCGGTGGAAGGAGGCGGTGGCGACTGTTGTCGCTATGCCGCTCGTTCTTCCGCCGACTGTGCTGGGTTTCTATCTTCTCGTTACGCTGGGGCCCAACGGCCCCGGCGGTTGGCTGGCCGGGTTGGCAGGGGGGCGGTCTCTAGCCTTTACCTTCGAGGGGTTGGTAATCGGATCGGTGATCTACTCCATGCCTTTCGTTGTTCAGCCGATCCGCAACGCGTTCGAAGCATTCGGAGAGCGGCCGCTCGAGGTTGCAGCGACCTTGAGAGCGACACCATGGGATACGTTCTGGTCGGTGGCCGTTCCGCTTGCTCGCCCCGGCTTTATGACGGGCGCCGTTTTGGGATTTGCCCACACGGTGGGGGAGTTCGGCGTGATACTTATGATCGGTGGCAATATTCCAGGAGAAACCAAAGTCCTGTCGGTCGCGATCTATGATTATGTCGAGACCTTGCAATGGACGGAGGCCCACATCCTTGCGGGGGGCATGCTGGTCTTTTCCTTCAGCGTGATCCTGACCATGATGGTGCTGGAAAAAAGGATGGGGCGGCCGGGATTGTGAACGCTGGTGAAGCTCGCATAGACGTCGCCTTCGCGGGCACGCTCGGAGCATTCTCTCTCGATGTCTCCTTCCAAGCCCCCACGAAGGGCATCACCGCGTTATTCGGACCCTCGGGGTGCGGAAAGACAAGCGTTCTGAGGTGTATGGCCGGGCTTAATCGGCTGACGGGAAAACTCACGGTCGGCGACGATGTCTGGCAAGATGACGCGACGAATACCTTCCGCAAACCCTATGACCGACCGATCGGGTATGTATTCCAGGAAGCAAGCTTATTTCCACATTTGTCCGTCCGCTCCAACCTTCTTTTCGGAGCGCGGCGCGCCTCAAAAAAAGCCGCCGCAAACGCATTGAAGTTCGACGACATTGTCGCTCTGCTTGGCATCTCGCATCTGCTTGAGCGGGCGCCATTGGCTCTTTCTGGCGGTGAACGTCAGCGCGTTGCCATCGGCCGCGCGCTTCTCTCCCAACCCCAACTTCTGCTCATGGATGAGCCGTTGGCGGCGCTGGACCGCATGACGAAGGAAGAAATCCTTCCTTACCTCGAAGCTTTGCACGAAAGCCTGCTCATCCCGATCGTGTATGTCAGTCACGATATCACGGAGGTGGAGCGCCTAGCCGATACACTCGTCCTCTTGCAAGACGGCCGCGTTGTTGCGGCTGGGCCGCTTTACACGCTTCAGTCCGATCCCGAGTTGCCTCTCCTACAAGCTCCGGAGGCATCGGTTACCATCGAGGGGCAGGTTATGCGGTTTGATGAAACCTACACCCTCACGACCTTAGCCGTTGCGGGCGGAGAATTGGTGGTGCCCGGCCATCAGGGCGCGGCCGGCGGTCTTCGGCGCCTGCGTATCAGCGCGTCAGATGTAAGTTTCACTCGAGTTATCCCGCGCGAGACGACAATTTTGAATTGCTTGCCCGCCCGCATTCTCTCGATCACAAGCCATGGTGGTGGCAACGCCGCACAAGTCAACGTCATTGCCGGACTCGGGGAGGATGGCAACGGCGCGCGTATCGTCGGCCGCATTACCCGCAAATCCAAAGAAGCCCTCGAAATGGTCGAAGGCGCGCAGGTATTCGCGCAAATCAAGAGCGTCGCGTTGATCGCTGCGAAATCTGGCAGTGCTCTGGCCGCTCCGAATTCTCCCTCTCGCTAGAATTCGGCAAGGTTGATGGCTCTTCGACCACCCCACGCAGGACAACCTTGCGCCGCTTATGCTCAACCTAAAACTTGTGGTCTGTGGATCGGTACCGCGCAGCAGGGCCTGTGCACAGTCAACAAGCTCAAAACATTGATAGAATCAGTTCCCCTTGTATAGTGGCTGTGCACAGAGTCGTTGTGCAGGTGTATTTGCGTAAAGACCTGAAAACAAACGCAAATCGGATCACTATTGTTCTCTTCCTTTTTCAGATTGACCCGCGTTTTGGGGGCAGTAGCGCTGCTGCTGATGTTGTCTACGGTTTATGCACATGCCGTGGACCTTTTTGGTGTGTCACTTATCGGTGAACAGAATGCTGTACCGGAGGGGGCGCTGGCTTATACGGCGGCCATCGGAATCGATGGAGAAGACCGCAGCCTCAAGGACAAACTCTCGCAGATTTCCCTGCTCGTAACGAACGCCAAACAAGGCGCGGCTGATACCGGCGCTCTTGCCGCACGTGCCCAGGCTGATATCGAACAGCTAACCGCAGCGCTCTACGCCGAAGCGCACTACGGCGCGAAAATTGATGTTCGCATCGCTGGCATTCCTCTCGGCACCTTCAACGCGGACGCAATCGAAGCAACACCGTCAGCTCCCATCGTTGTCCAGATAAGCATCGCGCCGGGGCCGGTTTTCCACTTTGGGCAGGTGGCTTTCACACAAACCGCCCCGACCCGCGCTCAACCTCCGACAGAGCCCGAGTTCTACAAACTTGTGCGTGGCGCGCCTGCACGGTCGGATATCATCATCACTGCAATTGACCGGCTTGCAGAAGAGTGGCGCAGGGCCGGATATCCTTTCGCCCGCGTGGCTCAGAAGGACATTCGCGCCGACCACGCCCGCGCTATGGTCGATGTCCAGGTTGCTGTTGATCCCGGCACACCGGCTGTCTACGGCTGGATTAGTGTTGTCGGTACGAAGGACATGAGTAGCGACACCATCGCAGACCAAAGCGCGCTGAGGCCCGGACAACGCTTCGACCCGAAGGATCTCAAGACAACGCGGGAGCGCTTGCGCAAGCTTGAAGCCGTCGAGAGCGTCCGCATTGTTGAGGGTGAAAACGTCGACGCAAGCGGGGGCATTCCGATCACGCTCGATGTCACCGAGCGCAAACCTCGTTTTTTTGGCGCGACCGCTTTCGTTTCCACGCTCGATGGCGCGGAAGTTGGAGCCTTCTGGGGACACAGAAACCTATTCGGCGAGGGTGAGCGACTGCGCGTGGATGGGTCAGTCTCACGGCTCGGTGCCGATTCTATTGATCAGCTCCAGTACAACGCCGGCGCTGTGTTCTCGAAGCCGGGCATTCTCGATATCGACACGGATCTCTTTCTCGAATTTCGCTTTGAGCGGGAAGCCCCCGATACGTACGACAGTTATTCCGGACGCATTAAGGGAGGGCTGTCTCGCCGGTTTGACGACCACTTGTCTGGAACGATCGCTTTGGAAGGACGTCAGGCCTACGTTGAGGATGCGTTCGGCGACCGGGACTTCACCCTTATCTCCCTGCCAACAGAGATTGATTACGATACACGCGACAACAAACTCGACCCGGCAAGCGGCGTGCACATCTTCTTACGCGGTGCACCTACGGTCGACGTGGCCGGGGGAAATGCGTTTGTCGAGAGCCGTGCCCAACTCGCCAGCTATCTTGCGCTTACCGAAGAACGCCGCGCTATTCTTGCAGGTCGGGTTGTCGTCGGCAGCGTTGCTGGCGCCTCCCTGATCGATGTCCCGGCAACGTCGCGATTTTTTGCAGGTGGCGGCGGCTCGGCTCGCGGTTACGAATATCGCAGTCTCGGACCAGAATACCGCGGCGAAGTTACTGGCGGCCTCGCGCTTGCCGAGGCTTCGGCTGAGTTGCGGCTCCGCGTGACAGAAACAATTGGGCTCGTGCCGTTCATCGACGTTGCAGCGGTTTCTTCCGAAAGCACGTTCGACTTTTCGGATCCCCTTTATGTCGGCGCGGGGATTGGACTGCGCTATTTCTCGGCTATCGGGCCGATCAGGCTCGATGCTGCCGTGCCCCTGACCGAACGCGATGACCGTCCGGGCTTTGGCCTGTATGTCGGTCTCGGGCAGGCGTTCTGATGCGCCGTGCCGCCATATGGGCCGGCCGGATCCTCGCCGGATTCATTGTTGTCGCTCTGGTGACATTTCTGACGCTGATGACCACCACGGGGCAGCGTTTTGCGCTACGCATTGCCGAATACGCCATCGCTTCGGCGGACGGCGGCGTTACTTTCGGCACGCTTGAGGGATCGCTGCTGTCGGAAGGCCGCATCGACCGTATCGGCGTTCAGGACCGGGATGGAACTTGGCTCGACGTTCGCAATGTCGAATTCTCCTGGCGCCCCTTGGCTCTGATCCACGGACGCTTGGAAATCCTCAATCTCACGGTTGGGATGGTCGATATTCAACGCACTCCGTTACCCGCGTCTCAACACTCAACCAATTCGACCTCATCGGATTCTTCGCTCGTCGCGCTTACCGCACAGCGATTAGAAATCAAGGAGATCGTGCTCCGCGAGGCTACAGATGTTCCGGCTCGCCTTCATGTGTCCGGCCGCGCAGACCTCGTTGATCTTGAGCGTGGGCTCTCTGCTCAGATCAAGATCAGACGGCTCGATGTACCCGGCGGCAAATTAGAGGCGCACTTATCCTACCGTCCCGACAAGCGCTCTCTTGATCTGGTCGCGCAGGCTTCCGAACCGGGGCGAGGGCTCGTGGCGACGCTGCTCGACATCCCTGGCGCACCACCGCTCAGCTTTGTTTTCAATGGCACTGGTTTGTTGGACGCATGGCGTGCGCAGTGGTCAATGGCGGCGACGGACCAGCCGTTTGCGGCGGGTACGGTTCAGATCGATCGAGACGGCGAACGCCATCATCTCGATGCGCGCTTTGAGGGATATCTGCAAGCTTTCGTCCCGCCAGCGCTTTCCAGCTTACTTGCCGGAAAAACTACAGGCACGATCAAGGGAGCCTGGGCCGGGATTAAGCGATTTGATGCTGAAAGTGTTCTGCTCGCGAGCGACGCGTTGCGCGTGACGGCTGCTGGTGGATTTGAACCGGACGAAGGTTATGCGTTTGGGCGTCTTGATGCGCGTGTGACGCGGGCTGACGGTCAAAACGTTCAGATCGCGCTCGGCCCGGACGCTCCGCTCTCTTTTCGTGATCTCGAAGTTCATCTCTTGCTGCCCGAGACGAAGTCAGAGCGCCGCGTCGAGACCTCGCTCATTGCCAAAGATCTGGCTGGCGATTGGGGGAGCCTTGAACGCCTGGACGTTACAGGCCAAGGCATCCAGCAACACCCGGCTGGCGAGTCCGAACTCGCGCTAGGGCGTATCGACGTACGCATAGTTCCGCAGGGCCTTCAGCCGCTCACGCCGGGTCTTTCAGATGTAATCGGCCCAACTCCAGAAGCGCAATTGACGGGCAGCTTATCCTCAACTGAAGGAAAGATTGACGGTTTACGTATCGTCACATCCGCTGGTGTTGTTCGGGGACGCGGCACGTTTAAACGAGGCATCCTGTCGGCCTCCGCTGAATTGGAGGCCCAAGATCTCTCCAAAACGTCCGCACTTGCCGGGCAACCACTTGGTGGGCAGATCACCGTACAATCCGAGATATCATTTACGCCGAGCACCGGTTCCTTTTCCGTTGCGCTCGATGCAACGGGCCAGGACCTTGCGGCCGTCAATCCAAGTTTCGCCAAGGCACTAAAAGGAACGACGCGCCTTTCAGGAAAAATCGACGGTGCGACGTCGGGCAAACTTACCATCAACCATGTGTCACTCACCGCTGCGGGTTTGAACGGCCGAGCAAGCGGCGCAATCGACGACACCAAGGTCGACGTGAATTTCGAGGCCCAGGTCGCAGATTTGTCTTCGCTCGACAACGCACTCAAAGGACAAGCGCGGCTCATCGCACAGTTGAAGGGGCCGCGAAACGGCTTCACCACGAATATCTCACTTGATGGGCAAGGGGTCACACTGCATGGACAGCCAGTGACCAGCCCGACCGCTAAGTTCGCGGGGCAGGGTTCATTTGCGGCACATGCCGGTACATTCACCATTGGTGCGCAAATTGCGAAGCGCGCTTTATCCGGGCATAGCAGGCTCGCCTTTTCGGCGGACGGTGCTACGGCTGTCGACGATTTGAGGATCTCGTTTGGGGCGATACAGGCGCAAGGCAACATCCTCACGACAGCAAGTGGCGTACCCATCGGCAAGCTGTCGGTTACCGCACCGTCACTTTCCGACCTGTCGGTGATTATGGGCAAGCCCGTTGAAGGTGGGCTTGCCGCGCACCTGGAGCTTTCTGAAAACTCCGGCACCCCCGCCGTTGTCTTGCGGGCGGAAGCTGATCGTGTCCGTTACGAGGGCATGCAGCTGCGCGGCTTCAAAGCCGTTGGTAGTGCGCAGAACTATCTGGCAGCACTGCAGGTCAATGCTGAACTCCGGCTGCAGGACCTTACGACCGATGGACTGAACGTGAGTGACGTGCGCGTTGATGCGCACAACACAGAGAACGCTTCAGTTCGTGTGACCGGAGCGGGCAACATCAATGGCGGAACCTTCCGTCTTGTCAGCGGACTTACCCAGCGCGACACGGCTTTTGATGTCGCGATTAGCGAGGCTGAGTTAAGGAAGGGCGCGCGCTCACTCCGCCTCAAGACTCCTACGCAAATCTCTATAGCTGATGGCGCAACCAAACTTCAGAAGATCGCGATCTCGGCAGGAGACGGCCTCATTGAGATCGCGGGAGGCACGGGGCCAGACGCTCTCGCTTTAGACGTTGTTCTCAAGGCTGTTCCCGCGAATATTTCCGATGCCTTCACTGAGGACCTCGAACTTGAGGGCGTCATTGACGGGAGGGTTGCTGTACGCGGCTCATCGGCTTCACCCGTCGCAGAAACGAAGCTTACTTGGCGCAATGCCTCGGCAGGCCGCAGCCGAACGCAGCACCTGCCTCCCGTTAACATCGACCTGACGGGCCGGTTTGCCGGCCAGAAGGCGAGTGGTGTCGTTACGGTTCGTGGACCCGATCACCTTCAGGTCAACGTTGATGGATCCGCCATAACCAATGACCGGGGAGAGGTTAAGGCTCAGATCACGGGCGACCTTCCACTAGCTTTAGCGAACGGTATTTTAGGAGCGCGGGCGACACGCGTTGGTGGCCGCGCAACCCTTGCGGCTGAGGTTGGTGGCACCATCGCAGCGCCAGCAATTGCAGGCTCGCTTAGTCTCGCCAACGTTACGGTGGATGATCCCGGAACGGGCCTGAAACTAACGGATACCAAGGGGATCGTCCGCTTCACCCAAAGCAAGATCTCCATAGAAAAGCTCGAAGCCACGAGCGCCAAGGGCGGCACCCTAAACGCCAACGGTAATGTTGTGATCGACGGTAGCGCTCCTGTCGACATTCAACTTGCCCTCGGCTTGTCGGGCTTCAAGTTTGACGATCGCCAGCTCATGGCTGGAGAGGTGGACGGGGCTCTGGATATTCGCGGCACGCCCTCGGCCCTCACGGCAGGCGGAACGATCTACATCAAGCGTCTCGATGTCACCGTGCCGAACCAATTACCACGTTCCGTTTCCGAACTTGAGCTGAAGCATGTCAACGCGCCCACCCATATTCAAAAGCGTGAAAAGGCGCGCTCGGGAGAGGGTAGCGAAGGCGAACCCATGCACGTGGCGCTCGACATCCGGATCGAGGCCGCAAACAGGATATTCGTTCGCGGCCGCGGGCTGGATGCGCAGCTTGGCGGCGATTTGCGATTGCAGGGAACCGCGGCCCGCCCCATGGCTGTCGGTGCGTTCGCCATGGAGCGGGGGCGCTTGGCCATTCTCGGCCGGCAGCTTGACTTCAAACGTGGCAACCTCGACTTCAACGGCTCTGTCGAGCCGCAGCTCGATATGGAGGCGTCCGGACCAGCCGGAGATGTGACGGTCATCGTTTCTGTGACGGGCGCGGCGTCCAAACCGACTTTCAAATTTTCGTCCATTCCGGAGCTTCCCGAAGACGAAGTCGTGGCGCGCTTCCTTTTCAACAAAGAACTGGCGGGCCTTTCGCCGCTGCAGCTCGCACAACTCGCAAGCGAAATCGACAAAATCGGTGGGTTATCGAGTGGCCCCAGCGTCCTCGATCAACTCAAGAGTTCGGTTGGTATTGATGTACTCGACGTTGGGACCGATCAAAATGGCGGAGCAACGGTATCGGCTGGCAGCTATGTCGACGAGAAGACCTATATCGGCGTGCGCGGGGGCACATCGATGGATTCAAGCCGCGTCGTTATCGACCATGATTTAACGAAGTCGCTTAAAGCACGCGGCGAGGTCGGCGCCGACGGGAACAGCAAGGTCGGCATTGGGTTCGAGTGGGACTACTGAGATTGGTCAGTGCTTCTCGGCAGAAAGATTGCCATGAGCGCTATGATCAAAAGTCCCGGCGCGAGAAAGAAATCTGCCCGCTCGAGGGTCCATAACGTCAGCGCTGTAAAGATACACCAAGCGGCAGGAATGACGGCTGCCAGAAACCGTAATCTACCGCTCAGCAGCGCTACGCCTCCAAGTGTTGCGACCGCTGTTGGATCCGGAGTGAGCCCGAAGACCTGCGCACCTTCGAAGCTCAAACCGAAGGCTGCCTCGAATAACGGATACAAGAAAAGGCCGCACACGAGGACGGCCAAGCCAATGCTAAAGGCCAATCTGTTCTTGCGCGGATCGACCAGACCAACCCGGTCGGTAAACGAGAGCAGGATCAACATTGCTCCCTCTAGTCCGGCCACAGGGGCGATGTACGCGCCCAGCCAATTGATTGTTTCGTAGCGTCCGAGGAAGAATATGGACGCCACTGAGATCCACGCTGCTCCGAGAATTGCAAAAGCTGCGCGTGAACCCGATAGTGTCCCACGAAGCGTCAGTGCCAAAACGGCAACGCTACCCACCAGCGCGGCAAGCTGCCAGGGCCACATATCTCGATTGAGCAAAACGAATAGCCGCTCGTAGACCTGCGGTGAGAACAGCAGGAAATCGGAGAGCGAATAGCTGGACCAATCCGCCACCTCATAGCTCCGCTACGTAATCGGTTATGGCTTTGCGCATACCCTCATCCGGCAAGCGTCCTGCTGCGGCCGCGAGGTTTTCTTGGACGTGCGGGACACGTGTGGTTGCAGGAATCGCACATGTGATCGCGGGATGAGAAATGATGAATTTCAATAGAAGCTGCGGCCACGTACCGGCATCGATCTCGGCAGCGAAGGGCGGCAACGGCTTACCGGAAAAGCGCTGGATCAGGGTTCCCCGCTGGTATGGCCTGTTCACAATCACAGCAATTCCGCGTTCGCGCGCCAGCGGCAGAATACGTTGCTCAGGTTCACGGTCGAGCACGTTATAGGTCAATTGTACGAAGTCGATATCATGATTGGCCATGATATCTTCGAGGTCCTCGTGCCGGCGGCCATGGGATGTTGTGACCCCAACGTAGCGGATTTCTCCGGACGCCTTCTTCTTTTGCAGCATGTCGAGATGCGCGCGCCAACTAAGCAGGTTGTGCACTTGCATGAGATCCATCGTTTTGAGCCCCCACAGGGCGCGCGTTTCCGCGAACTGTGATGCCCCTTCGGAGTCATAAGACGTCCAGATTTTATCCGCAGAGAAGATGGGATTTGGGAGGCTGAGTTTCTTGAGGGCGTAACCTATGGTCGCTTGGGACGAGCCATACATCGGCGACGAATCGATAAGCCGTCCCCCGCTTTCATAAAAAGCGGCGACTACGTCCGCGCATGTATCCAGAAGTACGGGATCGTTGCCGACATTGAAGGTGATCCAACTGCCAAGTCCGACCACCGGGATGTCTTCCCCTGTTGAGGGGATGGTCCTCGTAAGTGGCTTGGAAATCGGATCCGCGGACACTCGCGACGAACTCAACCCAGTGACGCTAGCTACCGCGGCCGCCCCAACACCTTGGAGGACAGTTCTGCGTCCGATCAACATCGTACCTTGCCCCCTCTCAATACTCCTATTCGCCTCATGCCCACAGGATTATGGCGATGACCTGAAATGCTTGAGCGAGCGATTGCTTGGGATATGGGCCCCAAACCTACGTTCAACAATCCCGTAATGGAGGTTTGGTGAGCGTCCCAAACCGTCCGTTTAGAAAGTCGGCAAAGATGCTCCGAGGCCACCCGTAATCCGCTATATTGCATGAATGTACGCGCGAAAGTTCCTGTGTCAGACGGTTCGGTGGCTTCCGTTGGTTGGCGCCATCTTTTTATTCGTTTCGCCCATCGCATTAGCCGAGCAGTCTGATCCCATAATTTTACACGTCGATCGCACGCCAGTTCGTGTCGGTGCGTACTCGACGTTTGCTGAGTTGCGTGAACCACTACGACAAGCCCTGATCGATTGTCACCGCAAAGAGGCCGTTCAGGAGCTTGATCGGGAGGAGAAAGGTATTTTCAGCCTTAGAACCGCTCATGCCATTCGGACGCTCGCCGCATGTCCGAACTTCAAACAACTGCAGATGTCCCGCGAAGCAGTCAAAGGCACGTTGACGGTTTCCGTTTGGAACGCCCTTCTTAAAAGCACGCCCGTGCCGAACCTCGAAGACAAGATCGAGGCTATGACGCTCACATTCGAAGCAACCGACTTCGGGCGGAAACCAGAATGGAACTTTTGCCAGGATAGCCCAAACCCGTTAGCGGTTGCGGCCTCCCCCGAAGACACATCTCTTGCGTGCCGCAACTCGACAGATCCGTGCTCGATGTTGACCTGGGGCCCCCGCGGGGCGACGGCGGGGCAGGGCCGGGAGTTGCAGTGGATCGTCGGTAATGCGACAAGGCGAAACACAAGACTGACCCAGCAAGCTTTCGGAACTGAGTTCCCAAATGTCTTACGGTTTCTAGAGCTTGTCCCCCCGCCGATTGAATCCTGCGACGGGACCTCTCCGCTCGAACACTTTATGTGCGCGGTGTGGGTCGATCCCATGCGCAGAAAGATTTGGGAGGATGGCCTAACCGAGCTCGGGCGTCATCAATCGGTTCGCGATACCTATCGTCAAGTGTACGCGCGCGAAGATTTCGATGGCTATAAGATCAAATCCTATATCGATCTCTGGAGGTCGGTCGGACTTGAGCCCACCGAGGTGGACTACGCGTTCTTTCATGATCGGGCGACGTTTATCGGCGCCCCGCCAGACAGCGCAGATATAATGCCGAGCCTTTTAAGCTGCATCGAGACGCAGGACAAAGCCGCCACCCGCAACGCTGCAACGCGCCGATGTCTCGCCCAGCTTCATCCCCATCCAACGATGCCACAGGATCGGCTTGCGAGAGACGTGGCCTTTTATATCGATGCCTTTCCCAGCGGCGCGCGATCCGCCAAAGAGGTCCGGAGTTGGAACCATCACATTCCGATAACGGCCGTTCGTACCTTTGGCCTTTCGGATACTGAGTTGGCCGATCTCGCAGGCCTCCTTACGACCGAAGCAAACGATATCGAGGCTCCCAAGTTTCACAGCGACGCATTGACTGATTTCGAGCTGGAATGCCCAGCCCGAATTCGGCAGCCGGATCGCTCACCTGCCAATACTCGCGGCGACTAGCGAACCACTCGCCCCAACATTGCGGTACCAGGGCGAGCCAGAAGCTGAACCTTCAAGAGATCTCCAGGCCTGAGTTCTGTGAGTTCACCGCCGACGATTTCGTGCGTTCCGTCAACACTCCGGCGCAGGATGGAAAATTGGGTTACCTGCTTTTCCGTGTAACTTGATACTCCTCCATCAAATAGCCCGAGAATTCGCATGCTTGCGGATGCATTGGCGCTTTCCTCGACGAGTTGATCCTCTGCCGACTGGATCTCCCGCTCTAGATTGATTTGCTCTTCCGTTTCGATCTTGGATTTTTCATTGATGGATTGCGCGCGCCGGTCTTCGATCTGAGCGATCAGCGCGTTAACCTCCGTAAGCCGTTCTTGCACGTCGCTGAATTCGCTCTTTGCCTGAAGATACTGATAGGCATTGCCAGAGCCTCGCTTGGCGAGATCCTTGAGCATATTGGCTCGTTCGAACTTGCTATCCGAGTTGGATCGGATGTGCGTGATACGTTCGCGCTGTGCGGCGAGCTCTCGTTCGGCGGACTCGATCGTGGTGTCCAAGCTCGAAAGCCGCAATTTTCGCTCTGCAACAGCCAGCTCACGGATATGTTCCACTTCGGCAACGAGCTTTTCAGCGTCGCTTCCCGCCAGCCGCACAAGTCGGTCGGAAGGCTTTGGTTTTGTTTCAGCCCGCTCAGCCCTCAACACGTCAAGTCGCGCAAGTAGTTTTCTTTGTTTCTGAAGAGAAAGTTCAAGCCTCTGATTTTCGCGCACGAGATCGTAAATGTCGGATCTGTTGCCTATGTTGATTCCGCCGGCTTGCGCGATCGCGTGAAGCACGGTCATGCCGGAAGAAAAATCGTAGGTGCCCGGCTTCGCAACACTACCCAGAATGTAAATCGGCTCATGGTTGAGTATCGTGAGGCTTACCCGTGCGTTCTTGGCGAACAGCGTTTTGTAAGCCTCCTGGAGCTGCTGCTGCGCGGCAAGGTAAGTCTTTCCAGCGATCTTCTGCGGCCCCATGATTGGGAGCATGATGTCGCCGTCCAATTGGACAGTATATTCGCCTGAAAGTTCTGTTCGTTCCACCAGGTTCAAAGAGCCTAGGTCTTGGTCGGCGGCGACGCCGCCAATCTGCTCCAAAAACAGGAGCTTCAAGTTGTCCCCGAATGAAACCTTATCTCCACTAAGTTCGACAGCATCTGACGGCGTCCCATCAATGGGCGGCCCCGCGGCTTTCGCGTAAGGGCTTGCGATGGATCCCAGAACCAGAATCGTTGTGAGTAAGGATAGCCCGCGGCTCAAGCGTGAGAAATGATCAAATCTAGCGCGCAGTGTTGAGCGAGAGCCGCAGTGCGTGCAATACTTACGTGAATACATTTGCAACTCCTGCAATCAATCAAAAACGGACACAGCTTGCGCAGGGCGTCAGGCCGGCGCTGCCGCTTCAGACATGGGGACCGGTCGGCGCGCAATTTCCTGCACGTTTCCGGTCCTCAGCAATTTACCCCATCCCACAAACTGCCCCTTTATAGCGGCGAGCAGCGTGCGAATGGCGACGGCATAAAGAAGTTGCCGATAACAGAACCGCTGAATGAATATCAGCGGAAAGAGCGACCATGCCCGCCTCTCCCCGTTGAGGCGAATGGCCAACGCCGCAAGGACGGCATCGATGCTTTGGAACACCGCCCAATAAACTGACACCTTGATCAGGCTGTCAGAAACGATCAAACCTCCAGTTAGAACCCACTCTCGTAGCCCTACGAGCAGCGTCATCACCAACAGTAAGTCCATGATTGGCGCCAAGAGCGTAAATAGGAATTGGAAGATGATAATATTTGGAATGGTGATGAATCTTACGCCGGGCGCTGAGCGGTCCTTCAATGCTCCGCGATGCTTGAAAGCCACTTGAAGCGTTCCGTACATCCAGCGAAAGCGTTGCTTCAGAAATGCCCGAACCGTCTCCGGTGCTTCCGTCATCGCCACGGCTGCGGGCTCGTAGAGAACCTTCCAACCTCTGCGTTCCAGCGCGACCGTAGCGTCAGCGTCTTCGGCAAGTGTATCGTGCGGGAACCCGCCAGCCTCGATGAGCCCCTCACGTCGCCAAGCCCCGATGGCACCAGGAACCACGCCGATGGCATTGAACCGCTCGAAAGCCCTTCGGTCGAGGTTCTGACTCGAGACATACTCCAGCGACTGGAACCGGGCCATTAACGATACCTCGTTACCGACTACGGCGCGGCCTGCTACCGCCCCGACATTGGGATCAACGAAATGGCGAACGAGCTTCTCGATAGCGCCCGGTTCGAAGATCGTGTCGGCGTCAAGTGCGATAACAATCTCAGCATTGGTCTGGCGCAGTCCGAAATTCAACGCCGCCGATTTCCCGCCGTTTTCTTTTTTGAAGACCTTGACGCGCCGCGTTTTCCAAAACATCCGGCGCACGACTTCCGCCGTTTCGTCGCTCGAGCCGTCGTCGATGACGATGATGTCGAACTTTCTCCATCTCGAGACGAGCAAAGAACGGATCGTCTTGCAGATCACCTTGTCTTCATTGAAAGCGGGAACGAGGATCGACAAGCTTTTCGGTCGCCACTTCAAGGCACGCCTATCTCTTTCGCGCACGCAATGATGAAGTGCGAAGACGATAATTACGGCCAGGCGCAAAATCCCGATCACTGCGGTAACAATCGCCAGGACCGGCATGCTCCGCACAAAAAAGGAGACCCAGCCCAGCCCTGTTCCGGTTAATTCTGCAAGGGCAACCGACATGATTCCCTTCGCATGGATGGACTGCATCACCTCGTCTCGCGAAACACCCAGAAGGTCGCTGACCAAGGCGAACTTGTAATTCCGTTTGTGAAGCTCATCGATAATCATCGGCAGCGCCGTGATCGTGCTTCGCCTACTACCGCCCGAGTCGTGCAGGAGCACGACCAGGCTTTCGTCGTCCTCCTTGCTCGCGATCTGTTTCAAGATCCGGTTTACGATTTGCTTTGACGTCGGATTGGCCCAATCATTGGGGTCCACAGTCACCCTTACATTGACGTACCCAAGCTTTGAAACAACATCGAGGACATCAAGCCCGTCCTGGTTGGTAAGCACATCGTCGATATTGTACGGGGCACGGAAAAGCGCTGTACGAATTCTCAGCTGGGATTCGATCACGTGTTGCGTGGCGTTGAGCTCAAATTCCGCTTCCGACGTGCTGCGGCCCGCAAGGTTTGGGTGTGTGAAGGTATGGTTGCCGATCTCGTGGCCCTCGGCATAGAGCCTCCACATCAGGTTTGGGTTTTGCAACGCGTTCTGCCCGATGATGAAAAACGTTGCGGGGACCTTCTTTTCCTTGAGGATATCCAGTACTTCAGGCGTATAGACGGCGTCCGGTCCGTCATCAAATGTCAGGGCGACGCGGCGTTGGTTTTTCTGGCCCCAGCTTTCGACCTTTCTGGATTTCGGAATATCGATAAGCTTTTCATCGACAATCAGATTCCGCCTGGGATCAACCGTGATGTTACGCTTCCCGGGCTTGCGTTCATCGGAGATCGAGAACACAGCTCCCTTATCGTGATCGACGACGTCATTGGCTGGTTGAGGGACTTTGATGGGATCTAGGAGCTGCTCTTTCGGCAAATTCGAGCGACCAATTACATCCCAAACGCTTGGCTCCTCGAGGCCAAGGCGCCACAGTGAAATGCCTGCCGGATGGATGGATAGCGCAACCCGCCCCTGATTATACCCCGTCACGGCATCGAGAAGCCAAACAGTGTGCTTGGTCCTTCTGCCGTCTTCAAACATAAGATGCGGGTTGAGCGAGTTGGCATCAAACAACAGTTCCGCCCCGGACCTGGCCATTAAATCCCAGGCTGTTTGAATGGATATGCTTTGAGCAATCCCGGCGTCACTCGTGTCCTTTGCGTATGCGCCAATACCGACGATCAGCTTTGTGCGATCCAGCCTCCGGATCGCGGCATGCAGCTTGGCTTCAAACCATGATTGGGGCGCGAGAGGCTGCGCTGCTGGTGTAGCGTAAGTATCCTCATAAAGGGTCAGGAGCGCATAGTCGGCAATATTTGCAAGTTCCACATCGTGTGAGGAAACATCCGCGTTCGGCAGCTGAATGATAACCTTCCCCCCGGAGGTTCGCATCTCAGCGCGAAGGTCCGAGAGAAACGATGCGATCGCGTAGTGGCTTGAGCTCGGCATTTGGCCCGGTGCGAATGTGACACCCGAAAGATCGTGCGACCTTACAAACTCGCCGATCTGTCCCACGAGCCTGCGGCGCAGATCTGCCGACGCCAGGACCGCCGCCAACTTCCGGCCGACGAACTCCTCACTGATCAGTGGAAAAATTGCGAGATGAGGCGTGGTTTGGCGCATCCATTCTCTGAGAGTCGCAATGGAGGCAGAATTGCGCAATGCAATTTTACCATCTGGTGAGACAGCTCCTAGCCAGTCAACGATGATCGCGTCGAGATGAGATGCGTTCTCCTTCAATGAGCCAATACTGCGCGAATCGCCGGACTGGACAAATGCAAATCGCAGTGCGTTTTGAGAGAGAGAAGACGCCACAAACAGCGTCGGCAGTTGGGAGGTTACGTTCAGGCCGCCCGTCGTAGCCGGAGCTTTTGCGCTTAGTACATCTTCGACGACAGCTGCCGCGTGCTCTAATGACGGTAGAACCGGACTGTGGATCAGTGCGACAAGCAAACCAATAAGCGCCATCGTGGCCGCAATGATCAGCATGCCTCCAAACAGGTTCGTTACGCGTTTCCGTCGCCCTGTCGGGTCTGTGAAGATAGGGGTCGCCTGCTCGTTCATCATTTGCCACACACCAACAAGCCCCACGGGCAAATTGTTAGTACGCTCTTTATCGATGCGAGCTTTTACATTTTATTAAGCTTAACGGAGACCTCCGTCGTCATATTGGCGGGTTGCCTGTTCGCCGCCGAGCCAAGATGGTGACAGATGGAGCAACAGCGTTTCCGCAGTTCAACCCTAGAGTTCTCCAAGGCAAGACCCGCTTACGCATCCGCATCGCGGCGCATATCCGTCATGGTCTCAGGATGACTGCTTCTCCGAATCTCAATCAGCGGGAATTCTTTTATTCAGCGTGAGACGTTTCGATGATGATCGTATCTGGCAAACGCTCGCGGACAAGGTTGCCTAGTTGACACTGAGCCGTCCATTCAAGGGCAGATGTTGCTTCATCGAGTATGAGTAGATCCGGCTTGTAGAGCAGGGCACGTGCGACGCTCAAGCGTTGGAGTTCGCCGCCGGAAAGCCGCTCCACAATCGTCTTATCGTGCAAGTTATCCACTAGAGCAGCCAACCCAACATCGCGCAGTGCCGCTTGCGCAATGTCGTCGTCAACTTCGTCACGCGTCATCGGGTAAGAGACGGCATCCTTCAATGTTCCGAGAGGCATGTATGCACGCTGTGGAAGGACCAAAGTGCGCTCTAAATTCGAGGCAACGTCTCCGCGTGCATATGGCCAGATCCCTGCAATCCCCTTCACGAGGCTCGTCTTTCCACTGCCGGACGGCCCCGCGATCTTGAATTCTTCTCCCCTTGCCAGATTTAGGCTCTCAAGCTGGCCGAGGGTGTCTCGTTCTGTTGGATCCAGCACACGCAGTTGAGCGATATGCAGACGAGGGACATCCCCCTCGCGATTCTCCGATGGTATGCAAGGCTCTATTTCCTGGGCCGTTCCGAGATCATTTTCTAGTCGGCTCAACCGTTGTGTCACGGCAATCAGCTCGCTCAATTCCTCATAGGCGGTTACGAAAAATGACAGCGCACCGCGAACTTGAGCAAACGCCGAGCCTGCCTGCATGAAGGCTCCGAATTGAATTCCCCCAGAGAAATACAATGGTGCGAGCAACAGGTATGGAATATAAAGAGAGGAATGTTTGTAGGCTTCGGTGAAAAAATTCAGCATCTTCTGGCGCGCCATGAGCGCATACCAATTTTCAGCTAGCATTTTAAATCTGCTATTGAGCTCTCCCCTTTCAGGGGCTCCTCCGTTTAGCAGTGCAATCTCTTCCGCATTATCGCGTACGCGCATCAATCCGAACCGGAAATCCCCTTCTCTTCTATCTTGTTCAAAGTTCAATGGGATCAGTCGTCGACCAATCATATGCGCCAGTAGCGTCCCGGCAGCGGAGTACAAAACCAATATCCAGACGAGAAGTCCCGGGATTACACGTTCTTCACCAAACAATGTGACAGGCACTGACTGTGATATGATCCACAATATGGTGACGAACGACCCAAGAGTGACGGTCGCGCCGACCAGACCGACGCTGATCGAAATCACATGCGATACAAACTTGTAGGTATCCTCTGCGATCCTCTGATCTGGGTTGTCTTCAGATTTTGGTTTCAATCTCGCGCGATAGAAGTTTGCATTCGCCAGCCAGAGATCAAGGAAACGTTGTGTAAGCCAGTCGCGCCAATGAATGGTCAACCATTGCGCAAAATACTTCTGATAAACGGTTGCTGTAATCAGCGCTGCGGCAATCAGAATGTAAACCCAAAACTGCCGAACGAATTCCGTCCAATTTTTGTCCTGTAGAGATTGAAAGAAATCGTTTCGCCAATAGTTCATCGCAACTTGCGCGGCGACAACGCCAAGCTGGCAGGCAATGACCGCTGCTAGCAAGATGAGCGGTACGAGTTTCCACGTTTCCAAAAAATATGAGGAGGCGTATCGCAACCCTGCGCGTGAAACCGATCTCACCCCTTCACGTCCTCCACGTCGGGCACGGAGCTACTTTCAACGCGTTCTTCTTGCTTGGGGCACGCGCAACAGAGCTTTCCGTCTGGAAGCTGAAACCTCAAGCAACATACACGGCGGCGTCTTGCGGGAACCTCGTCAAGCAACACGTATGCGACCGGTTGGAACAGGGGATTTCGCTTGCCGTTCGGAAGATTAGGTAGTTGGAGGAAGTCGCTACACTCGTCTCGGGCCGCTCCCCCGATCTGCACCCGCTCCAAATACGTCAGAAGACCTTCCACGAGAGTTCCGGCGTTGTTCCAAAGGATGCGACGGCTGACGCCGGTCCTCGCATGATAGAGTTTTACAAACGGATAGAGGTGCTTCTCGACAATCGGTAGCAGCCGGTTTCCGGGGCGTGATTGCACCGGCGCGACTTCTCCTTCGGGGATCGCAACGCTGTCGATCTTATGGTCAGGAGTAAAGGCAATCCGGAAATGCTCGAGCTCCAGCGGTGGTGTTTGATCCAGAAGAATGTTGGAGCAGATCAAGGGCGGGAGAGCGGTCGCAAAATACCATTTCGACCAAATCGAAAGAACGGCTGTGCGCGGGGTGTTCCCATACGTTTGGTTGAAACTTTCTACGATCGCATCCAACCAGCAATCGTCCAGCGCGTCCCGTACTGAACGGCTCGCTTGCTCCGAACGCCCGACGACAAGGTGAGGACGTAGGTGTTCCAGATCGCCCACGAAAATGGCGTCCAGAGATTTGCCGAACGTTTCAAGTGAATTCAATACCGTCATTGCCCGCCTCATCCTCACATACGTTCGCAGGGCGAACCTTGGACGCTCGCCCCGCGAAGAAGCTAGAAACGCATCCGAAGTGACGCGTCGACGGTACGGCCAACCCCGTAATAGCAAGAGTAGGTGGAATCGCAGTTTGTGACGTAGCGCTCGTCTGTCAGGTTCTTGGCATTGACAGCGAATTCCCAGTTCTCGAACTCTGGAGAAATCGTTCCGAGATCGTAACGCACCGTAGCGTCATAGAGCGTAAACGCGGGCACATAGAACGTATTGAGAGTATCGCCTGCCGCTTCTCCGAAAAATCGGACACCGCCTCCAATTGTCAGGCCACGGAATGCCCCTTCGAAGAACGTGTACGATCCCCATAGTGACGCCTGATGCGCTGGAACGGAGGTAAAGCTTTTACCGCCTGCCCCTTTTTGGTTTGTCTTTGTGACTTCACTGTCCAGATAGGTGTAGGCGGCAGCAAAATTCCAACCACTCTCAAGGGATGCGCGGACTTCGAGTTCCGCCCCTCGCACCGCGACTTCGCCGGTTTGCGTCGCAAACCCCGGATTCGCAAGGTCCGGCGTTCGTACGTTCTGTTGCGTGATGTCGAACACCGACGCGGTGAAGAGAGCGTTCACACCGGGTGGCATGAATTTGATCCCCACCTCGCTTTGTTCGCCCGTTGTCGGTTCAAACGGATTGCCCCCAGCATCGGACCCCGTGAGGGGAAAGAACGATTCTGAATAGCTGACAAATGGCGCAAACCCGTTCGCAAAGCGGTAGATGGCACCGAGTTGATGCGTAAACGCCTTATCTTCTTTTGGAGTGTGGATCGGGGCCCCGAAGTTGCCTGTTACGGGATCTCTCGCCAGGGTTTCTTGATTGAGCTCAGCCCAGTCATGGCGAATACCTGCGGTGACTGTCAGGCCACCGACGGAAATGGCGTCTTGAAGATACAGGCCCGCTTGCGTGAGATCCTGATAACGCTTCGAGGTAATCGGATTGGATCGCAGAGGCTGACCATAGACCGGATTGTATAGATCAAGCGAATAGAGACTTGCCCGGTTTACGCCTTGCCCCTGATAGTTCGGGATTGCCGCGTAATCGAATCCAACCAGCAATTTGTGGTCCAGTGGACCGGTCGAGAAATTACCATGCAGGCGGCTGTCAACCTGATAGGTATTGATCACGTAATCAGCGTCAAACATCTGCCGACGTGTTGACGTTGGGCCGCTCGGGCTGCCCATTCCCATAACTTCGGACAATGCGATGTCGATGTGCCGGTAGGCTGCATTTTGCTCAAACGACCAAACGTTATCGAAGCGGTGTTTGAACTCGTATCCGATCTTGAAGGATGTCTTGCTGGTGTCGTGATATCCGGGTTCACCGAGGAACAGTTCCCGCGGGATATATTGGCCGTTCGGTCCAGGAAGGATTGTGCCTTCGCGTGGCAGCGCCTGTTGCACCGTCAGACTCGGATCGTGCTGATAGCTTGAAAGCAGCGTGAAGGTCGTGTCCGCGTTCGGCCTAAAGGTAAGCGCCGGAGCGACGTAGAGGCGATCGTTTTCCGTGTAGTCGACCTCACCATCGGCCAGCCTTCCGAGAGCGGTCATACGATAGGTGAGCACACGGCCGTTTCCGATCGGACCACCGAAGTCGACCCCGGTTTGAAACTTGCTGTGAGTCCCAGCCTGTAGGACGACCTCCGTGAAAGCCTCATCGGTTGGCCGCTTGCTCGTCAGGTCCAGCAAGCCTCCGGGGCTCCCCTGTCCGTAGAGCATCGACGCGGGTCCTTTAAGGAGGTTCACGCGTTCCAAACCATAAGGTTCAATAGCCCAATTGCTATCATGCTGCTTCAGGCCATCGAGGTATTGGTAGACGAGGAAACCCCGGACGAGAGCTTGTTCTCGGGTAAGAAAATTTCCCGAGAAATAATAGCTATTCACACCGGACGTGTATTGCAGTGCCTCTAACACGCTCTGTGCGTTGCGTTCTTCAATCTCCGCTTTACTCACCGTTGAAATGGAGCGCGGCGTGTCGAGAACCGATCCTGGCGTCTTTGTTCCGACACCGCTCATCGTCGCGACGAATCCCGAGGTCCCTGGGTCGTTGCGATTTTGCGGAGGTGCAGTGTTTGAGAGACCAGAATCGTTGATCTGGTCAAAGCTTTGCGTGGGAGCTGCTGTGCTCGCGGAACTCGTCGCATTGACCGATGGAGAGGGCTGCTGAGTTTGGCTGGCAGGCGCAATAACCGTTACAGGAGGTAGCGTGGCCGACTGTGAAACCGCCTCTTGGGCGGAGGCAGTATTGTGGCTGGCGATGAGAGAAATGAAGGTGACGGTGAGCGGCGTTATCCAGCCGCAATTATCCGCTCGCTTGAGGAGCGATACTGATCCCGGAAACATTGATACCTGCGTGCATTCGTAGGTGGCACGTCAGCGCGAATTAGACCGCACACTTCCGGCTATGCCGAAAAAATGTGCCACCCTTGGAACACCCCGCCCAATGAGCTTCGCGCGTGACCACGACTGACGGCAGGTCTCCTGGCTCGCGGACTTACGCTCCATCGCCTTCCCAGGAGAAATCCCAGTGGCATTTGATGGAAAGCTAACCGCTCACAGTTGCGGGGGCAGCTCCGGCTTTGGGGTATCTCTCCCGTCCGGATTCCCATTTCATTCCTTTGAGGAAACCGTCGAGCGTTAACAGAAATTAAATATAGAGTTTAAGCAAGCGTTGGGACGAACTCGGAACAACGGATGGTAGACGCATGTGCCTCTTGGGCCACACGTAAGGCACAGGGCGTAATCGCCCCACCTCGGCGGTAATGACATCTACTCGGAAAGAGAGTGTTGGATTGATGCTGCCCCTCGGACGCTACCTCGACCGGCTCCGTCGTCCACCGGATTAACGCGGGAACACCCGCCCCGCCATGCACCAAGACAATTGGGGGGAATCATTACATGTTTGGGATGGTGCCCAGGGCCGGGGAACCTGATCCGCGCCGCATCAATGACTTAGCAGTCGGTGGGGAACCGAAATCTTCTACCCCATTACAGGCTTTTCCGATGCCTAGTTCCCCACCCAATGATGTGTGTTGGGGGAATCTCCTTCGGTCGAGGCGTTTGAGCGCCCGCTTATTACAGCAAGTCCCCGAACATTGCTGCTCCGCCAACCGATTTGATCACACTGACGTTGGTCGCTCGCTTGCCCGTGGAATGAATCTCGAGCGTTGCAATTGTCCAAGCACATGCCCCCCGGGGTTAAGTTGCACTCGCACCTCGTCACTGCGTTACCTCTCGTGTTGGCCTACGCGGTTGAAAGCGTCGACGAGATCGACCGATAAGGCGACCCTCAAGCAGGGAGCCTGACGGGAAATCGCCAATTAAGTGTGCGGCAGATCTAAGAGCTGGCGATCCCGGCAGAACTATAACAATTGAGCTAGTTCAAAAGCTTAGAGGCCAGTGGGACAGAGCATTGCGCCACTATGTTTCGGGCGATTTCGCACATTACTGTCCCAGCCCGCCGCTGAGACCACATTCCCTCGCTCCAGGTGTACCCCGAGCGGGTCCTGTTTCAGCTGATCTTATCCTTCACTTCGTGCCAGACTTCGGACACGCCTTCTAGCCACCAAAGGGCTTGGCTTTTTGTCGGGTTCGTTTTGCCAAATATGGCAGATATGGATGCAGCGGCGCATAACGGGCTCCGCGCGCAGAATTCCATGCGGAGTGGGTAGTACTCTTTCCCTTGTTCGAATATCGACTATTGTCAGCCCCATGACAATTCAACAGGTCCAAAGGACCGGCTCCTGACAATGTACCTTAAGGAACTACACGTTACGAACTTTAGGAATGTTGGCAATGGCCAACCGCTTTGCGTGCCGTTTCAGCAGGGTCTCAACCTCATCGTTGGGGAGAACGACGCCGGCAAAACCGGGCTTATTGATGCTATCCGCTATTGCCTTGGCACACGCGGCCAGTACTACGAGCGGATCACCATCAGCGATTTCTTTTGCGGCGACGGGCAGCAGTCCAAGGAGTTCTCGATCCGCTGCGTATTCGACGGCCTTACACCGGACGAAGTTGGAAATTTCGCAGAGTGGCTCACCAACATCCCCGGCGAAGACGGTCAGCCCGGCCGTAGCGAGTTGCAGGTTTCTCTAACCGCCAAGCTGCAAGCCGATGAATCAGTATATCCGGAACGCAGCACAGGCTCGGGGAAAGACGTCGACGGGAAGCTCCGCGAGTACCTGCAGGCTACTTATCTGCGGCCCCTTCGCGATGCTTCTGCAGAACTCCGTCCCGGTCGGCGAAGCAGACTGGCGCAGATTCTTCAGACCTTGCCAGAAATGAGGCCCGAGAAGGATGCCACGGTCGCTGATACCCTCGCCAAGATCATGGTCGATAGCCAGAAGAACATCTCTGACAACAAAACTATCAAGAACATCGAGAAGCGCCTCCGCGAAGAATATCTGGCAGATGCCGCGCTGACTGGTACAAGCCTGCTCCCTAAGCTCGGTATGGGCGTGAAATTCTCGTTCGAGCAGGTCATTGAACGGCTACAATTGGAGCTTCACCCCCCGAATGGGGTGAACTTGGCGGTAAACCGCGGATTGGGTCTGGACAATGTGTTGTTCATGTGTGCGGAGCTGCTTCTGCTGCAATCCGAAGCGACGGCCCAACTGCCTCTCCTCCTGGTTGAGGAACCTGAGGCCCACCTGCATCCTCAGATGCAGTCAAGCGTTATTGCCATGCTCGATAATCAGGCTACAAATCGACGCAAAGCTCAGATTCTTCTGACCACCCACAGCCCACTTCTAGCAGGCAGCGCCGATCCTCAGAATGTCATCATGATCGGCGCAGGCACAACCTTCCCGCTCAGCTCCAGCCATACGAAGCTTGAACCAGGCGACTATAAGTTCTTGCGCCGGTTCCTTGATGCAACCAAAGCCAACCTTTTCTTCGCGAAGGGCGTGGTGATGGTCGAGGGCGACGCGGAAGTTCTCCTGTTGCCGGCGCTGGCCGAAAAGATCGGCCGGCCATTCACAAAGCATGGCGTTTCCATCGTCAACGTCGGTACGGTGGGCTTCTACCGCTATGCCCGCATCTTTCAACGCCAGAAGCCTCCCGTGCTACCGGTGCCCGTTGCATGCATTACAGATCGAGATGTGCCACCTACCGCTGCCGCCTCTCTCTTGCGAGAGGGCCGCAAGACCGAGGACCAGTTTGAGCAAACAGAAATCCAAACGCACATCGCCAAGAAGACCGCAAAGGATGGAGAACCTGTCAAAACATTTGTCTCTCCCTGCTGGACATTGGAGTTTGACCTCGCTGAAGGGGGCCTCCTCGATGAGATGAACCGCGCCATCACGCGTGCCAGACACACTGGCACCAAAACCGAGGAAACCCTCGACCAGGAGGCTAAGACATTCTTCGACAGCTTGACGGGCACTGTTCGGGAAAAGGCGGTGAAGGTTTGTGAGCCTCTGTTGAAGAACGGCAGCAACCTATCCAAACCCACTGTTGCCCATGAGCTGGCTTCAATCCTTCGGAACCTCCCCGATACGCCGGAGCAAATGCGGGCGAGATTGCCCGCTTACCTTGTAGAGGCGATTGATTACGTAACGAGCCCCCTCACCGCCTCAGCTCCAGCCCCCGCCCAACAAGCCACGCAAGGCTCTTCCGATGCCCCTGCCCAGCTTGGCTGATGTGACGGAAGAAGAGATTGCGGAACTAGCAATCTCAGCCGGTGGGCTTGACCTAAGCCATCCTGTCCGACGGCAATTTCTCACCGAAATGGGCAGCAAGGATGTTCAGGCAGCACCTGGCGCAGGGAAGACGACACTTCTTGGCCTGAAACTGCGTCTGATTGGTCGGCGCTGGAATCCCGCCATGAGCGCAGTCGCGGTGGTGACCCACACCAACGTGGCGAAGCGCGAAATCCAAGACCAACTTAAGGACCACCCAGAAGCCGAGTGCCTTCTCCGCTATCCTCACTTCATCGGTACCCTTACACAGTTTGCCCACCAATTCCTGGCCTTGCCCACCTGCTCCGGTCTGGGCTTCGAAATCCAAACTATCGATACGGGTATATTCAGATCGGCAGCCATCAAGGCACTCATGGGTGCATCGAACACTCATGGCTGGTTGGCTGGTCGTTCTGGGCTTCCTATAAAAGCGCCCTATATGCAGCGCGTACGCGCCGGAGCCGAGAAGATCGCGGCAGTACTAACACTCGACGCCAACAACCCCTGGACACTTGCGCCACCTGAGAATCTTGGCACAGGCACACCAACCTACGCAGCCCTTCAGGCTGTAAAGTCGTCCCTAAACGCCAGAGGCTTGTTCAGCTATGAGGACATGATGGCGGTCGCCAACCATGCCCTACAAAACATTTCAGGGCTCTCCCAAGCGGTCGCAGGACGTTTTCCGATGCTTGTCCTCGATGAGGCTCAAGACACATCCTCCGAAGCGTTCCAAATGCTCCACGCTGTTCGTGATGCCGGTTCAGTCCTGCAGTGCATCGGTGACGTGAACCAAGCCATCCTTACGGACGGCGCTTCGCCGGCGTGGAACCTGGACAGCAGCGCCTTGGACCTCAACGAAAGCAAGAGATTTGGCCCCTCGATTGCCACTGTAGCCAGCAAGCTTGGGGTTCATCGACCCCAACAGATCGTCTCCACTAAGGAGCCAGATAGCTTGCTGTATGCAATTTTGTTCCCGGATGGTGCCGAACATCTCGTCCCGAACGAATATGCAAAGATCATCGCGAAGGATATTGGTCCAGACGGCGATTTCTGGGCTGCCGGTCACAGGCGAAACCCAAGCGAGACGGCTACGAAGAAGCAGCTCGTCATTGGCAGCTATTTTCCGAACCTTAGCCCCTCCAGCTCGGCACCGCTGGGGCCTACGTTGCATCAGGCGATTATCCAGTTCGGGTGGGGCGGCTGCGGGCTTGACGTCGTAGAAGATGCCATTCGTCAGAGTGTTCAGCATTGTTGCGATTTGACCGATGATCAGCAGAAGGTTTTCAGACAGGGTTGGCTATTAAAGGCACTGGATCGTCGCCTTCCCGACCTTGCCGCCAGCCTACGTGTATGGATTTCGACGTATCTGGGGTCCCCTCCAATAACCGAACAAGAGTGGCAGGCCGCCCAGATCGCACTGCTGGCGGCCCTAGGCCCGCTCAACCCTGCCAGTCTCAAGGTTACCACGTGCCATCAGCTCAGCATTTGCACGGATCCCTCTGCCCCGGTCGATGTCGCGAGCGACAGATCACGCGTCCTCATTAACGTCGAGGGCGCGAATATCCCGATCAATGTTGGAACAATCGCCTCCATTAAGGGGCAAACTCACGATGCCACTCTCATCCTGCAAACGGCTTTTTTTAACATGAAGCCGTTCGGCAAGTTCGCCGAAGCCCTCAAAGCAACGACTGCGAAATCGTGGGGTCCTAAGGAAAGCACCTTGTTGGCCAACTTCTACGTAGCGGCAAGCCGCCCCAGAAGATTGCTGGCGGTCGCTGCTGAGACTTCGCAGATCAGTGAAGAGCATAGAAATCTGATGACCTTGTCGGGGTGGACGATAGTAGATGTGCAAGCTCCTCCGACCGCAGCAACATGACTGCTGACCTCGATACCCGCTCAGTCTCTTTGCCGATCCAACCTGCTGTTGGGATCGCTGACGCTTCGATTTTCTGAGACTTAAGCGCATTTGTGCTCCTAGTTTATATCTCCTAGCCGGGCTATGGCTCTCAACGAATCATCTACGGTCATGGCGATGATCAGCCCCTATACCACTGGCGGTGGCGGCACTCATTTCGAGGCGCGCGTTACTGCCTACTATCTGGCGGCGACCCTCACCGACGCGCCCGCGAGAGGCGTTCCGGGCCTGCGGACTGTCGAGGTTCTCACCCAGCGCGCTGCCTTCGGTGATCCTCTCGACGACGTCATCGTCGTGGGACAACTCGCCGATGGCACACGGGCGAGACTTCATCTGCAGGTGAAAAGCGATCTAACGTTCACGGAGAATGACGAAGAGTGGGTTTCTGTCCTGCAACAAGCCTGGCAGACCTTCAAAGGTTCGTTCAACGACAGCCGAGATCGTTTGGGAGTTGCCATTGCCACGTACAGCGCACGTGCCGACAAACACTATCGAGCAGTGTTAAATTGGGCGGTCCACAGTCCAGATAGCGCCAATTTTGTCGAGCGCGTCACAAAGGAAGCATTTTCCCACCAGGACAAGAGGACCTTCGTCACTTCCGTCCGCACGGTCCTTGCCAGCTATGCGGGCCACATCATCGATGACGACACGCTGTGGCGGTTTCTTCGCTGCTTCGAGATCGTCCACTTCGATTTCTCAGCGGAGACGGGTTCACGTGATGTGGAAGGTGCAGAGGACCGCCTGCGCGGGCATCTTCCTGTCGAACAGAAGGATCAGGCTTCAAGCGTCTGGGCATATCTCGTCGCCAAAGCCGGTGAGATCATTCCCGTCGGCGGCGGCGCAACTCGCACCACCCTTGTTAGACATCTGGAGGCAGACAATTTACCGGTAGGTACGTCGAGCAGGTTTCTGAAAGATATCGAAGCGATCAATCAAGAATCGAAGCGCGCACTTTCTACCATCAAAGCAGATCTTCACGGTTTGCGGTTGCACCGGTCCGAAGCGTACGACAAGGTGCAGGCTGCCTTGTCTGCGGGTCGCTTCATACAGATTGATGGCGAGCCCGGCACCGGCAAATCTGCTCTCCTCAAGGAAATTGCCGAGGAAACTGCTCAGCTTGGCACCATCTTCGTGCTTAAAGACAGCCGGATTCAGCCGCGGGGTTGGTCGGCCCAGGCCGCATTCCTTGGAATATCCTCCGATCTGACATCGCTCTTGGTAGAGCTGGGAACCGTCGCCGAGCCCATCCTTTTCATCGATGGCATCGACAAGATCAGTGACCAAGCGACCCAACTTACCGTCAACGACTTGATTATTGCCATCGCAACCGAGCCTGCCCTCGCGCGATGGAAAGTGCTTGCCACAGTCCGCGAGCAGAATCTTCAGCATATCGCCACATGGCTCAGCCCTGACGCGTTGAAGCAGCTTCCGGTTCGAACGGTTACCGTTTCACCTTTCGGCTCCGATGATTTGCGATCCGTGACTACAAAATTTCCCCGCCTGCGGCCTCTGATGCTGGAGGCAGGAACTGTCGACGTCATTCTCAAGCGACCATTCTTTCTTGAAGCCGTGCTCAGTCTCGCTGGTCGGGATGGCACAACGTCCCTTCCTGCGACCGAAGTCGAGTTGCTGAAGCTGTGGTGGGAGCTCGGCGCGGCTGACCGCTCGGACTTCACGCCTGCGCAGACACGGCGCAGCGCTCTCCTCGAATTGGCCAGCAGACTTGCCGCCGCGCCTGATACGCCGATCTCAATTCGAGGTATCCAACCCGAACCGATAGGTGACCTGAAATCGGCGGGCATTATCCGGGACGTCCGCCTCGGCCATACGGTCGCTTTCACCCACGACATTTATGAGGAATGGGCGCTATGCCAGCTGCTGATAGGTGAGCTCGGCCCAATCAGTGCATTGCTGATGCGTCTGAAGGAACCACAGGCACTCGTTCGCCCGATACAGCTGCTCGGTTCGTTTGCGCTTGAATCCCATCCGACAGAACAGGAATGGCTGGCCATCTACGAGGACGTAAGTGATCCCGCGCTCAGGCCCGTGTGGCAGCGAGCGGTGCTGACGTCATGTCTTCGCTCGACACGCACGACAGAGATTCTGGCCAAATTGGCGAATTATCTCCACCAAGACGATGACGATCGTCTCAAGAAACTCCTTATCGCTCTTCGCACGCTAGAGGTCATACCCAATCCGATTTTTCTAGATGAACGGACGTTTCCCGATCTCGACCCCGAAGAGCGGGTTCAGTACGCAAACCACGCGGCGTTGCCCAAAATCATGACCTGGGTCAGATTTCTTGACTGGTACCTCCCCCACGCAGGCAATCCTTCGCCCACATTGATTCCCGAGTTAGTGCCTGTCTTTTCGACATGGCAATCCAGCTGCGGTGGCCAGAACATTCGCCACTGCCGCCGGATTGGTACAATTGCGCACGCTTGGCTGATGGAGTTTGAGGAAGCACGACATCCGGACAAGTTTGCAGACCGTCGCGATCCGTTCGGCGTGGATTTCCCTCATGACGTGGAAGAAAACCTTGAGAAGGACATTCGTTCGCTTGTCCTTTCATCAGCCGGTGACATTCCTCAACTCGTGCAAGGTTATCTATCGGACAAAGCCGATCACAAGCTCAGCCATATCTTTCGAGACGAAATAATCCGAAATTGTGCCGGATTGGCCCGCAGCATCCCAACGGCACTGGTCGACTACATTCTCAAGGCATTTCTGGAACATCCCCAACGCAAGAAAGATCGGTGGGGCTCGCACTCCGATATGCTAGCCGACGATCTCGGCATCTCAGATCATCATGCATTCTATCCGGCCTCCCCTCTCCAGCCGCCGTTCCTCGTGCTGTTACGCAACAACGAGGCGGAAGGGTTGAGGCTTATCCGCGCGCTCTGTAACCATTCAATCGAGGTGTGGCGTTGGGCGGAGCAGCGGCGCAGCAGAGCCAATGGTCAGCCGCTGACGCCATTACCTGTCGAAGTTGAATTCCCCTGGGGTCGGCAGAGCTTCTGGGGCGATGATCAGGTCTATTTGTGGTTCCGTGGAATATGGGGGAATAGCGCTGTCGGATCGGCGCTGATGGCCCTTGAACAGTGGGCGCTCGAACGCGTCGAGGCGGGCGATGATTTCGCTACGACGTTCCGTAAGATCCTGGAAGGAAACGAGGCCGTCGCCGCCCTCGGTTTGGCGACCAGCCTGGCCCTGGCGCATCCGGATAAGTCAATTGAGTGCACCCTACCCTTGGTGACATGTTCCCATATCTGGGTTTGGGACTTGCGTCGCGCTGTCCAGGATCAAGGTGGTCCATGTCCAAATGAAATCGGCAACTGGCATCGCGACCGGTACTATCTGACGGCAGTGCGCCAGCTGAACAGGAAGCCGCACAGATCGCGATGCATCCGCGATCTCGTCCCTCACTTTGTATTCTGGCATGATCCGGCTATCCGCGAGCGCTACGTCGAGGGCATTCGATCGTTCACTGCCCGTCTTCCCTATCAGTACGAAGAAGCCAAGCAGAATTACGCACATACCCGGGCGTTGCGCGAAGAGATGAACTGGTTCGTCGAGCAGGCGGACCCTCAGTATTGGCACGCAGAACCAACCGATGACGGCAAGATCAAAATCTGGAACGCCCCGCCATCAGCTAATGATCCGGAACGTGTGCGGCAGCTTGAAGAGCACGCGCTCCTCAATCGTTGTATGGCCTTAGCGCTCTGGGCGCACGAAAGCATCAAAGATTGCGCACTGGAAACTCGGTTCACCCTCGAGACAGCACTTGTCGAAGCAAAGCGGCTCGATGAAGATACTCTGTTCGACTGTCCGGTCGATCATTCGGAGCTTCTCGGCTTGTACCGCAAGTCCGCTGTGGCCGGAGCGGCCTGTGTCCTGGCTCGGTTCGCAAATTCCGACATGTGGAATGAAGAAACATCCGCTTGGTGCTTCGACGTTTTAAGTCGTACGAGTGCCATGCCGCCGGACGCTGACTCGATCACTTACCGTGGCTCCGCGCTATCGATGCACCCTCTCATCTTTGCCGTACATGGCTTTTCGGCATTGCTCGCAAAGGGCTATCGGTCGCGAGACTGCCAGAGCGCGCTGCTGAACTTCGCTGTTGATCCGCTTGAACAGGTCGTTCAGACCGTCGCAACCGCCTCCGACCAGTACGCATCAGACCATGCTGACTTTTACTGGATCCTGTTTCAGCTGCTTGTGAGGCATTGCATCTTCGTAACTGATGCTGCGCCGAACTACCATTCCCTCATTTGGGACGAGGCTGAGGCGAAACGTAACCTTGCTCTTGTCGAGGAAGCCGAAGCGGCCATCGATAAGGGCACTCGGCCTAACCTGCCTGAGATACCGATGCCGTGGGTGGTTCGGCCCGATGCGCCGCCTTCAGACGATAACGCGCGGGCCCGCTATGCCAGTAATGACCTCAGCTTTCATTGGACCATAGCTGAGAAGACCATCCTTGTTGCCGACTTTAAATCCATACTTCTCAATAACTATCGCCGCCGCCAATTAATGCGTCTCATCCGCCAGCTCGTGGATTTTTCAATACAGAAGGCAATGCCGCCTTTTGCGCGCACCCGCCGACACAGGCAAAGCAATGCTCCTTACGAATGGATATACAGTCTTTTCGGTTGGACCGGAAGCATCGCTGCCAGTCTCACACCTGCAGAAGTACGGGAGGCAATCTTAGGACCAATTTTTGCGGCCGACACCGAAACCGGTCTGCTTGCAATGCAGTGCTTCATGCGGTCGTTCATGATTTATGCGCTACTGCTACCCGCCGAGGTGTCGCAGGACAGTATCGAAATATGGAATGCTTCAACCGATTGGATTTTTGAACACGCAGAGGGGCGATATGGAGGAAGCTACATCGATCGCCATATTGTCAGTTGCGTTACTTCGACCCTCTTTTGCGTTCAGGGCGACTTTCAGCCCCTTATCTGCGGTCTCAAGGAGGGATCGCCGACGCTTAGGACATTCTTGCCCACCATCGAGAAGACAGTTCGTCGCTTCGGCATGAACGTCACTCTATATTTGGTCGTCTTACGCTTCATGAAGGAGGGAGGGTTTGATCTGCTGCCAGAACCTAGCCTTGATTGGCTTGCAGAAATCGTTGTCGACCGCAAGCAAGATAGGGCTTTCTGGGATGCCAATGGGCATGAAACGGTTGAGCTCCTAAAAGCGCTACTCGAAAAGAAGACTAGTGAATTGACACCCGCACACCGCACGATGATCTCGCTAATTTCCGATATCCTCGTCGACAATGGGGTTAGGGGGGCCGGCTTTCTCCAGCAGGAGCAGCTGCGTGAAAGGTAGAGCGCTTGGTTGAGAGCAACAACTCAGGCTATCAGGAAAGCCATTAACGAAGCAATTCCGATTTTTGCCCTGAGCGCGACACTTGTCTTCCGTAGGAAGCAATCTGGGCAGGCAGCCAGACCTACTGACCGCCGAGGACTAAGGCCCGCTCAGTCCACAAGGCTTCGCCGTCGGCCGAAATCCGCACGCGGAGCCACTCAAATGAGCGAGAACTTGCCTCAACCTGTACCGGTGTCCCCGCCCTGATCGCAACGCATGCCTTGGAGGCAAGCAACTGCGCACGCTCTGTTCCACAGTCTTGCTTCGCTTCGCCACAAACACGGAGAGCAACTAGCGAGTCAGTCGATCGACAGACCAAGCCATCCTTGAGGAGTTGAAGCTGGTTAGAGGTCACGGGCGCAACAGCGTCGTTTCCACTGTCCATGCTCGCGATCCCGAGCTTTTGGCTTGCTAAGAGAGCGGGACCCTCCGCGGTGCATCGAGTTGTAGGCGGCGAGCCACAGATCTTGTCGAGTCGCTTCCAACCTACGCATCGTCCGTTCGGCGCACGATAGCCCGGTCCACCTTTGCAGCCGCAGCCTTGACAGTATTCGTCAGCAGCCGCTTCGCCCCCGAACAGAAACAGAACTGCGAGAATCAACACAACACGCATACAAGAACTCGACAGACCAAAATGCTCGATGCACTGTATGTCTACGGATTATCTGACACAAGGGGCGCGGGGAGGGGGCTGATGACCGCGAAGAAAACTGAGAATCCGATTCCTGGCCTGATCGCGTTGGCCGTGATCGGCGTCATCCTCTACGGCTGCTGGCAGGGCAGCAACTCGGTGGAAGAGCGAGAGGCCGCTCTGCGGGCGAGCACTGATCCCTCAGAGATTGCCGCGCTCGTGCTCGGGGCCGATGCAAAGTCGAAGGCTACGAGACGCGGCCAATTCATCGATGTTGAGTATCAACTGAAGGCTTCATGGGATGGACCTTGGACCGCAAAATCGTTCAAGCACGATGCCGTCAAGCTCTTTCCCGTGATGTTCAACAATGTCAATGACATGGACAAGGTGCGTATTCTTGCTCGATCGGAACTCGTCGACATCCGTGGCAATACCTCGGAAGAGATCGTCGCGCGCGTGACCATCTCGCGAAAGAACAATGTAAAGATTCGATGGGACAACGTCCTCCCCAGCAACCTTCCATCTTTTGCGGATGACTACTGGGAGCATCCTGCCCTGAAAAATTAGGCTCGCCTTGGAAACTTTAAGGCCTTCAGCACTGTGCGGAGCAGGGACAAGTTGGAGGCATTTCCCCTTTCCGACGGGCCAACGCGTGCGCGCGCCCGCGCGTCATGGGGTCGCTGCCGTCGTGCTTTCTGCAGCGCGGCGCGCCTTCACGGCCAGGCGCATACGCTCGAGTCCGGCGGCCGTTCTCGGACCGGTGCTGAGGCCTCCGTGATTCCGACAGCGACCGTTCGAGAGTGCCTTGGACTCGCAAGGCGTCCCCTTCCTTGTCTCGGCTCCGCAGCGCAAATCTGCCAGTCCTGCCATGTCAGTCCTCCGACTATCGAAATATGCCTTCGTCGAGCCGCAAGCCTGATGACGAATCCGGCCGCGCGTGAAGGTAGCCGGAGGTCGTTGCGACGTTGCTGTGCCCCAATGTGCTCTGCACTTCCGCCAGCGTCGCGCCGCGGTCAAGCGCATGAGATCCGTGCGCATGTCTGAGCCAGTGCGGTGACATGGCATCGTTGATGCCAGCGCGCTTCGCCAGACGCCTGATCAGCCCGTGAACAGCTCGCTCGGTAAGGTGCCCTCCGTGGCGAGCCGGAAAGACGGGATCGTTGGCGCCCGCGTCGCCGCGCAGCGCGAGCAGATCCTCGCTGACGCGTTCCGGCAGGAGCACTTGGCGCACGGCCCCGCCCTTGCCGAGAACTGACAGCTGCGCCTTGTCGCCCTTACCGGCCAGGACGTCGGCCCAGGTCAGGGAGACTAACTCTGAGACCCGAAGGCCACCGGCGTAGGCGACCTCCAGGAGCACTCGGTCACGCGGCTTTCGTGTGGCTCTGATGAGCAACGCGACATCACACTCGGGCAAAATACGCTTCGCGAGTTCGGCACCGCGGGGCGGGCCCTTCACGCGAAGGACGGCGCCAGCGTTGAACTGCGTGTAGCCAAGCCGGTGGGCGTAGCCGAGCAGGCTCTTCACGCGAAGGACGTACTGCCTGGCCGTGCCAGAGCTGCGACCCTCAACGAGCATCGCAAGCGCCTGCCGGACATCCTCGACCTTGGCTTCGCGAAGACTAACGGGCAGCGCTTCCAGGAAGTGCAAGGCCGTCGCCTCGAAGTTTCGCTTTGAGTGCTCGGACGCGAGCCCGTCGACCCATGAGGCGACAAGCTCAAGATCGCTGCTCGCGCGGGTGCCGGCGGCCAGTGCGGTGATGGTCACGGGCTCGCTCGCTGGCGTCGTTACGAGGGCCATTTTTGCCTCCAAAATCCGCTCCAAATTATATTCTGATTATATAGGTAATCGGAATATATTGGCAGGGTTATTTTCGGAAGCCGTCGTCGGCCGTCAACGCTTGATGCTAAGCTTGCCAGCCGCGACCAACTTTAAAAGTTCCTTGCGTTCTGGAGCGGTCGCCGTGGTCAACGTCTTGTGCCAGTCGGCTAGCGAAATTTCGCTCGGTTCTTTCCCCCAAATTTGGGGCGGGATACTCTCTAAGACGCGGTGGTCGGAGAGTGCCTGGCGCAGCTTGCGGAGCTGACTGCCGCCAGCCGTCAGCTCATAGCCGTCAGCCCCGAGCTGGTAGACGTGGCGATCACGCTCGGGCACGTCCGTGAAACGTTCTATCAGCTTCGGCAAACCGGTTGGATCCGCGTGGTTCATTTCGTCTCTCCGTCTTAATCTTGAGGCGGTTGGCACTGGCCATTTTGATCAGCTCACGCCGTTCTTGGTCAGTGGCAACCGAAAGCGCGTTCCGCCAGTCAGCCAAAGCGATCTCTGCAAAGAAGTTCTTCCGCGAGCTGACGCGGCCGTCTTCGCGAAGCTGCGTGCGAACCCAATTGAGGGCCTGGCCGCCGTTTGTCAGGCGGTAAAATCCAGGCTCGAAGTATTCGTAAATCAGCCTGAACTGGGCGGGCAGATCGTAGATATCAAACGTGGTTTTTGGTAAGTTTTCACCGTGAAGCATCAGTTCTTTTCTCCATTTCTTGCTAGTCTGTTGTGCCGAATTTCTTTGCCGATCGCCTCGTGCACGAGCCAAGCTAGGTCGTGCAGATCCCAAGCATCGAATTGCTCGACGATCGTTAGTGGCAAGCCAGTCATCGCGGCAACGACTGCATAAGCGTCAAGCGGGTGCGGCCACGATCGCCACTCCGGAGCGGCGCGATCAAGGTGTGCGATCGAAGTACCGATCGTGACGGCGCGGATCATCGAGCCGTCGTCAAGCCGGACAGGGTATTGAAGGTTGAATTTGCGCATCAGCGGCACCTCAGTGGGTGCGGTGAACGTTTGCTTTGGCGAGGCCGACCATTGCCGCCTGCTCAAGCACGGCCAGTTCCTCCGTAGAGAGGTTCGACAGATCGAGCGTCTGCTTGTTGTTCGTCTCGATGGGACCGCCGTCCTTGCCAGTGACCTCGGCGGACACCACGTAGCCGCGCTTTTTACCCTTCGTTCGAAGGTAAAAAATGCTGGCGTTCAACTGGACCGTTGGGCTTTTTGAGTCCCTCATAAGCTGCAACAGTGAGGCTTCTGCAAAGTCCAACGTTTCTTCAACGATTTCATCTAGACGCGTGGCGATCTCCGGATGTTTGTCGATGTAGTCGATTACCGTTGAGTGCGAACAGCGCAGCTTACGGGCGGCTGCACATATGAGGCCGGCCGACGTCTCAAGCGCGGCGATGACCTGGGCCGGCGTGAACCTCTCAGGCCGTCCGGTCGGAGATCGCTTCTTCGTGGTCTTAGATTTTCTTGATGCCATTTTTAACCTCGCCCTATGGCATTGACATTTCAGCATCGCTCAATGCCCCTCGAACTTTCGACCCAATTGCGCTCGCCGCTGCAGCGCCGATTGCTTCGGGTGAAGCATTGCTCTGCATGACGTGGACGGAGACATTGTTGATGATGTTGGGCGGCGCCTGTTTGAACGTGACGCTAGGGCCGTTGGCTTGAACGTTAATGCCTGTCGGCGCTCCGACCTGGCCCTCGCGTTGAATCTTTCGGGCGATGGCCTCGGGCACTCCCAGGTTCCGCTCAGGCAGCGGGACCTTGATCGACGACTTGACGGGCACCGGCACGTTCTTCGTCCAAGCCGGCGCGCCGCCGAGGAACTCAGGCAGGTAATTCTGCCGCCATTTTTTGACATCGTCGACGAGGCTCAGCCGATTGCTTTCCAGCCGGTCCATCTGACCGGTGTGAGTTTCGGACCACCAGTCTATGAATCTGCTGAACTGCTCCGGCATTTTCGGCCACAAGACCTTCAGTTCGATTGGATCTTTGGCGATAGCTGCGAACCGATCCCAGTTCAAATAAACTTGCCGAACACCCTCGATCGCGAGACCTATGCCCATGGCATTTCTCAGCGCGCGGAAAGCCATTGCCGCGACACCAACGGCGCCGCCGGCTGCATAGGCGACGCGCGTGAATACGGCCAAGCGCCGAGCGCCACCGGCAAGCGCGCCGAATAGGCCGATGAGTTCGCCGGCTGCGAAAATGCTGAGAAGACGCGCCGACGGCTTCAGGATGCGCAGCAAGCCCCCCGCCGCACCGGCGACGGTCATCATGCCAAGACGCACGCCGTACAAGCTCGCACCAAGAACACCGAGCGGCATCAGGACCAACGAGAAGGCCGCAAGACCGGCGAAAAACGCCGCCGTCCACTGCAGAATGGGCGAGTCCTTCATTGACAACGACAACTTCTGGATCGTCTGTAGAATTGAGACGATCTGCGGCCGCCAAGCCATAACGATGCTGTCGCTCAAGTCGCCCAGCAAGTTTCGGGTGATCTGAAACACAGCATTGAGCGAATTGACGCGTCGAATCAGCTCGGACTGCATCGTGAGCCTGAACTCGCCGCGGACGGTTTTGAGCGCCTGCGTCATGAGTTCGGTATTGGTCAGCAAGCGAGCAAAGGCGTCGAACGACTTCATCCCTGCCAGTCGAGAGAGCAAGCCGGATTGATCTTCTTTCGACGCCTTGGAAATGCGGTCGATCAGATCGTACACCGTGCCAAACACGTCCTTCGGAAGCTGTCGCTTAATCTCTTCGGGATCCAGGCCGAGTGCGTTCAGCGCTTTCTTGGTATCCGAAGGCTGAGTCGAGAGGCGCGCCAAGAGCGTGCGCAAGCCGGTAGCCGCGACTTCCTTCGGTGTTCCCGCCGCCATTTGTGCAGCGCCAATCGCGAGGACGTCGTTAAGTCCGTCCTTGCCTCCGATTGATTTCGCCAAGCCGCCGACGCGCCGAATGAACTCCAACATCTCGTGTTCATTCGTGCTCATCGTATTGGCGAGCGTATTCATCGTGTCGCCAACTCCGGTGAACTCATTCATCGTGAGCCCAAGTGAGCTCTTGATTTTTGCGAGCTTTGTCGCGGCTTCCTCGATCGGAAGACTAAACGCGACTGAGAACGCAGCGGCTGACTTCGTGAAATCGAGAAGCTCCGAGGGCATCATCGAGACGCCGGACCTGATGCCCTCTTCAAGCACCTTGCCGATTTCGATGCGGGAGAGCGGCAACTGGCCATGCAGCGGCTTGAGTCCTTTGACAAGACGCTGATAGTCGCTCTCAGCGCCTGTCCATACCTTCCGCAGGTCGATTAGCTTCGACTCATAATCCGCCGCGTTCTTCAGCATGTGCCAAAGAGGGTACCCGGCGACCATTGCCGCTCCGCCACCACCAAGACCGAGCCCGGTGAAGCCTGCCGACAGCGCGCGCATGTTCCGCATGCTGGTTGCAAGCCGGCTGACGCTCGCATTGGCAGCGTTTGCTGCACCGGCCATGCGGTTGAGGCCAGCCATCGACCTGTTGGTGGCGGCGTTCAGGCTCGTGGATGACGCCGTAATGTTCTGCTGCATTTGGCGGTAGCTGGCAGCAATTTTTTTAGACGGCGCGGTCAATTGATCGACGAGCTTGAGCAAAATTTGAACGTTGAAACCGGACATGGGCGACTCCAATCGAAAACGGCGCCATCAGCGGCGCCGTGTTGGTCTGGGATATGTGCAGGCTCACCCTCGGCCGGTGGCTTGTTAGCCGCCACCAGCCGAGTTGCAGACACGCACACAAAAACGTTTTGGAAAGGCCACCAGCGCCCGCGAACGAGTCGCGGGTGGTGTTGGAGTCAGGAGCGGAGCGAGGCCGCTGGGGAGGCTCCTGGCGACTACTGCGGACGCTTAGGAGTCGTCCGCTTCCGATCCGCCGACCACGCTTAGGCTTGGCCTAGCGCTGCTGACGGCGAGAACGCCGTCTCTCATCGCTTCAATCATCGGGAGCTGCAGAACGAAACGCTGCGTCAGGAACGGCTTGACCGGCTTATCGCCGAAGAGCCGTTCGATCGCCTCTTCTTCAGTTCGTCCGCTGGCAACCTCTTCGTTCGTCCAGGCGACGAAGACTTCACCGGTCAGAAATTCCATCGTCGAGCACTCCAAATCGTGAAGATTCTGACCACGGAAGAACTCGAAATCAAGGTGTGATGCCAACGGCCCAGACGGAACACACAAAACAGATCCGCCTGGGCTTAAACGCGCACTCAAACACTGGCGCCATAGCGTTCGATAAGATTAAGTTTTTTGATCACGGGCTCAGGTACGAGGCAGTCTGGCGAGCCGGGTAGCGGGCCCAAATATTCGACCGGCCAGATCCCGTTGGCTCGCTCCTTGACGAACTGTTCCCAGCCTTCGGCAGGGGCATTGCGTGCCGCCTTAGCCGCTTCGGGGCTACGCCACCAATACGGCGGAGGAGGTGGCTTGCCAGATTTCTCCGGATGGTGATTTTCAGCCGAAGGCTTGCTCGCCGCGTTATCGATCAGGCGAGCCAGCAAGTCCCCCATGCCAGACCCCGTCGAAAGCAGTCGATCGATATGCAGCCGGAACCGGTCCCCGCCATCACGCGGCACAACTCGGCCCATCAGAAAATCATCGGCCGGGATTTGGCTCAACGCGAGCTTGAAATTCTCGAGCCCGCCGATGTCGGATAGGCGCTCGGCCACAAGGGACAGGCGCCGGCCCGTTCGAATGGTGCACTGGTCGAGTCCGTGCTCATCCGCGAATACATTCCATGCATCAATCGCAGCATCTGCTCCAGCCCGCTGCTCGAGGCTCAAATCAGACGTCCTCGCTCTCCGGCTGCGCCTGCTTCCGATGCTACCCGCGGGCCCGCCATTCGACGCGACAGGCGCGACGGCTGTGGCTGGGCTAAACCGCACTTCACCTTCCATCAAATCAGAAGAAGGCGAAGTCGCTCCCATTTCCCCCGCAAGCGGGGGATGAAGGGGAGGTTGTTTAGTTTTTTGAGGTGTTCCCTTGTTAGATTCTCGACCTTCGCTTGCCCCTTGCACGCCTTTCGCCTGCCCTTTTGCTTGACCTTGACCGAAGCACTGAGCCAGAAAATCATCATAATTTGAGATGGTTATTACCTGAATCAAGTTGCCCGTTCGCTTGCCCGGATTCTTTATGGCAAAAATGTGGATCATGTTTTCATGTGCAAGCTTTTTGAGGAACGTCCTAACCATCTTCGGCGACCAGTTCCACGCTTCAGCGAGATAGCTATGCGACGCCATAAGCTGCCCGCGCTCTAGCGTGATAAAAACGCCCTTATTGGAAACTCGAGTAGGCTGATATTTCGCCTCGCCAAAAAGCCACAGCCAAGCTTCCATTCTCGAGAGCGTGGGCTTTTTCGGATCGTTCGGTTTTACGACTTGACCCGCGCCGACCAAGTGATGTGAAAGCCAAGAACGGGCTAGGGGAAACCATCCGCCGCGCAAACCTTCTTTCTGCGGAAAAGGAACGACGTTATTTTCCACCCCTTCGATCGGTGAAGACGCTTGCAAATCATGTGTATTTGGCATATTTTTTACTTCTCCTCTTGGTGGTTTGGAACGTCACTGCGGGGATTGGGATTGAAATACCGCCCCTCGCCCAGGGGCGGTTTTTTATTTACGCAACTGTTTGGATATTCGACCGTCTACCAGTCGTTAGACACGCAACCAGATCGGCATCAACACGCCGATGTTGAGCGATACGATGATGAGCCACAAGCCACTATTTCTATTGCTATTTTAGCAATAGCGCGAGTTGGCCCTGAGCTTTCAATATGTTAATCTCAAACAAAGCTGCAAAGGGAATTGTGGACAACGACTCCCCTACTTCGCGAGTTCGATACCGAAGGTCTGGCGAATATGGTCAGGATGCCAGCGACGGCCCTTTGGATTGTCACTGATCCAAACGATCGGCATAGGAATTAACCCGTCTGCTAATTTTCTTTCAAATTCACGAGATGAAATATTCAGCGTTCGAATTATTTGTGATTTTTTGAGTAGCTGCAATTGCGATCCCGAGGCTTTGTTCATTGAACTCTCCTCCAAACAAAAACGCCCGGCGGATTTCTCGCCAGGCGCTTCATGGGCATGATTTCAGATTTATAATTCTGCGATCGATCGATCGTCAATGCCCCTTTTGCCTTTATCGCCCTATTTTTTATAGGGCCTGTGGATTAATCTTAATTTTCCAGCTCCAATTTCGTGTGGTTACACCCGAAACAGAAGGCGCACGCTTCTAATCACCAGAAGTAATGATGCGGCTTCTTGGCGAGCGGCCACGCTATCTCGTCTGGATCCGCACCTTTTTTAATTTCGCGTTCAAGACGCTTGGTCGCGCTTCGGTGCGGACGGGTGTGATAGATATAATCGTGCGAACGCGGCCAGCTCGAAAGCCACCGCCAGTCGCAAAGGGCATTCCAGAACTCGTCATCCTGCCAGCGCTCCAGTCCATCCCGAGGGCGTACCGGACGGCGACCCATCCGAGCGAGACGAGCAGCCTCGCTGCCACGATCGGCCTTGTGTAGATGGTAGCGGCATTTGCCGCGCTTAAAGTGTGCCATGACTTAGGCTCCATTGTTGGTACCTATGACATGACGGCCTCCATGAGTTGTTTGGTCTGGATCGCTTCTAACTGTTCGCCGATGCGGGGTAAACAGCACTCTCGGAATTGATCTGTCGAATATCGAGCGTCATCACACTGACTCTTATGTGGCGCTGCTCAGGCGTCGTGTTTCTGCCGCACTGGGGGCTTCTTGGCCTTGCCCTCAACCGTTTACTGTTTTCCGGGGCCTGCCACCCTTGCAGCCATTCTTGCGGGCCGCTGCCGCCTTCGCCGGCGATGTGGCTTGGCCAGCGTGCCGGGCCATATAGGCTTTGGTTCCGAATATCCCCGCCAGCAGACCGGGCACGGACAAGTCCACGTCGAGTTCTTCCCAATGCAGGCCATAACCTGCCCCGAGAATTTCGACGGTGGCGAGTTCCTTATCCGTTGCTGTCTCCAGACCCTGTGCCATATGCGGAGGAAACGCAAAGGTGCAACCGTTCGTGAGGTCAACAACGATCCGGCTGTTTCGCTTGTCATAGCGCGCGGCTGCCGCGCGCGGTTCCGTTTGCTGGGCTATCCGGCCACGTTCCACTGCGGCTTCGTACTCAGCGTCTGTCAGTTCAACCATGGATTTGCCTCCATCTGGCCAGAAACTGCTCCTGCTGGTCGCGGACAATCTGCATAGCGCGGCGCACATCGCTTCGTTTCATGCCTTCTGTCGACACAAGAGCCGGAGCACCATCAGGGCCGATCAGATTAATCTTGGCATGCCCGTCACCGAACACATGCACATGGGCTGGCTCATGATCGTCCGTGAAGATGATGACGCGCAGCCCGTGCGCGCGATGAATAGTGACCATATGCCATGTAACCTATCGCGATGGGTTTTTCAAGAGGACAGTGTTGCTTACGGAACATTCAATAGTAAAACCATGGCTCTACGCACCGAGCGCGCGCAACAGTGCGACCTGCTCGACCTGATGTGCTAGCGCCTATGGCGCCAACGGTTTTCTGAGCGCCGGGTCCAATTTCGGATGCTGCCAGCCGTGACCTAGATGCTCGTGCCCGAACTCGCAAACCTCCATGCCGAGTTCGTCGTGCAGCCAAGTCGAGACGAGCGCCCGGTCGCACCAGCCGCTCTCCGGCTTGATGCTCTCGAAGCAGACGAGCACCGGAATCTTCCCGTCAGCGAGCTGCAGGATCTCCTCGACCGTCCTGGCCGAGTCGAGCGGCTTCAGTATCTCGCCGTAATAACGGTCGAAATACTCCTTCGGGGTCCGACAGCTGTTGAACCAGGGGCCAGGGTTGAGCTTCAAATAACGCTTGTAACCCGCCTTCATCCCGCGCGGCACACCGCGCGAAATTCCAATGTGCAAGTGGTCTGCGGGCAACGGAGTAAACCAGCTGGAGGTCAAAATCATACTGTCCGCTCGCTTCCGAGCTTCGCGAGCATGAACGTCAGTTTCTCGAGCGAATGCGAGCGAAAACGGCCGTCCAGTATCCTTGCCATGTCACACGGGCTAAGACCTACCCGTCGAGCCGCTTCGGCCGGAGTGATGTTCTGCTCGCCGATGATCCTCGCGATGCAAATAACCAAATCGGCCTTTGCGGCGTGCTCGCTAGCATCAGGCAGGCCGATATCAGCATAGACGTTCCCAGTGCCCTTTGTGACCTTGATCCTGCTCATCGCTTTTCCTCCTTCGTGGCCTTGGCTGCAGCAGGCCCCACTAGCCGTGAGTGAACTTGTCCAAGGCAGCTGAAACAAGAAACGCCGAGCGGGTCAGGCCGCGCCGGGCGGCAGCTTCATCGATTGCCTTGAGTATGCTGGCGTCGAGAGAGATGTTGGCGCACGGGCCGGCCGCTATCGAGAAGGAGCGGGATCATCACCGTGGCCGCCCCGCCTGCAAGATCGGCTGCCACCCCGGGATCTTCAAGAAGCTGGTCCAGGATGCGCGGCTTAGGGATCGGTGTCCTGTCTGCCACCATCATGGCCGCAACTTCGCGGAAAGCGCTGGTCGCGTCAGCGATTGCAGCGTCTGGAGTTTTTCCGCCGCCGTTCATGCCGGGCACGTCGGGGATCGTTACACCCCACACATCGCCGCTACCGTCGAGAATGCCCGCGTAATAGGTCATCTTCTCTCTCCGTTAAATCCAGCGCGCAGCCTTGGCAAGGATGCGCGCTGCTCCCAGCACAAGAGAGTCGGAACCCGGCCATCGGTCAACGCCAGCAGGTCGTCGACCACCCGCTGCGGATCGAGCGGCGCCAGGATTTCCTCGACGTACCTGCGATTGAACTCCTGAACCGAGGCATAGTGGTCACGATGATGCTCCCTAAAAGCGAAGAGGCCTGCCGCAATGGCAGGCCCGTCGGCGTCAGTGCGCCGCGGCAGTGTTGTAAGGACATGTCGACAAGTAATAGTCAAAGATCTGGTCCGTGACCGCCGGTGTCTTTTGCAGATAGCGCGCGATCGAGACAACCATCCGCTTGATCGCCTCAAGCTCTCGCGTAGCTTCGTCCAAGTCCTCATTCCCGACAATTATGTCGGCGGATGCCGTGATTAGCCCCAGCTGGAAAATGACGCCTTCAAGGCTGTTCGCGCAAATGCGCGTGGCGATATCTTCAAGTTCGAGCAATCGGTCCCCCTCGGTGGAACCACCACCGCTGATTTCGATTTCGTTGACAATGCGCGTAGCCTCGACGGCTAGGGCGGCGACGTGACAAGTATTATTGTGATAAAATTCCACAGCCTTGGTCATGCTTTTCTCCATGATTGAGGTCAGGCCCGCTCAGGTGCTGGAACACCGAGGCGGGCCGCTTTCGATTGAAGGCCCGTAAACTTTAGCATTGATTTGACAGGCGACAATAAAAAATTTATTGAATTTCTATTGTTTATTTAAACAACCAGAATTTATATTTTGACAGCATTTTACTAACTTGATGACTTTCATTTCTATTCTAGAAATGTCTCATGGAAATCTTCATGTTTGAGTCAGCGCCGCTTGACTAAGCTTCTGACCTTCGGCTTCCCTGGCCAGATCTCGATTGCTAGGCTGCGGAACGCCGAGAACACGTCCGCGGACTCGCTGAGGGGCTTTCGGAATAAACTATCAAGTCGGCTTGCAGCCGCTTCAGAACGTGGACGAGGGTCACGTTCGGGCGCCAGATACACCATGCCGGCCGCGGTTGCGCCCGCTCCGGACTTAATCATTCTGCAAATCTTGAAGAGGTGCCAGCTGGGGGTGATCATCTCCGCAACGCCGGGAAGCTCTCAGTACTCTTTTCAGCGAGCGACGAGCGGCTCCTGACCAAAGGGAGCCTCCTGATTGCTCAGGGGATCGATCCATGGGTACTCAGTTCCCAGATGACCTTCATGGCCCAGAAAATGGGCATTTCAGGACAGTCCTGCCGGCTCCGAGTGGGTATCCTGCGGCATCGATTAAAAGGGTGGAGGGGCATCGTGCTGCGCGGCGGATTTTGTCTGGTCCTCTGCAAAGAATACATTGGACGGACCGCGCAACTGCCACTAGGCAGCAGCGACGTGGCGAACGCACTCAGGCGTCGATCAACACGAACCCGCAGGGGCCAAGCCCATGGCCTGCGCAACGCTTGCCGCTGAAAACGGCGCGACCACCAAACAGCTTATGTCAATCTTCGGCTGGCTCGATCCGAAACAGGCCGAACTCTACACCCGCAAGGCTGAGAGAAATCGTCTCGCCGCCAACGCGACGACGTTGCTGACACGCGCGAACGAAGATCAATCGTGAACAAAAGTTTCCCACTCGGGACTGCAGATTGCAGATTGTTGGAGATGGAGGCAAAAAAGTTAAGCAAAATCAATGGCATTTTGAGGGTATGGTGCCCTATTCAGGAGAAAAGTTGAACCAACTGCTCACGACTTTGGAGCAATGGCGCATGCTTCTGATCGACACTGAACCGGGACCGGATACTAATATGTAACAATGTTACAAATATCAGTCAATACGTCAGTGATCTGATTTTGTGCGGCGCTTCTAATTAGTGCCGCCGCAACCCGCAGACGAACCTTCGGCAGCGCATGTCACGATGGGTGTCACATCATCGGGGCCGAGGGTTTTGTGATGATCGTCGCTGACATTAATCGGACGGTGATCAGGTTGCGCACACGCGGCGCATAGCAAAATAGCTGTAAGACAAATCCAATGGGTTGCGGTCACGCCTATGGCCCTCGCCGGTTGATCTTCCGCCGGTAGTTTGCATCAGAGTTGGGTCTTGCGATGGCGGGGTTTCGGCAGCCTTCCGCCCAAGCTGAGGTGGATTAAATGGCACCCTTCGCGGCATCATGTCCGAAAAGCGCCCGAAGCCCGCAAACTCTAAAGCCCGCCGTATCCTCTCTGTCCCGCTGACGCCGGAGCAGATGGCGGATATTGCCCGGCGTGCCGGGCGTGCGCCTTTGAGCGCCTTTGCGCGTGCACAGCTTTTCCCGGCGAATGACAATCAGCCTGCCCCTTCGGTCCGAACACGCGGCGCGGCCCCTGTGCGGGATGACGCAGCAATAGCTGAAGTTCTCGCCAAGCTCGGTAAGACGGATCTCGGAGGTAGCCTGCGCGAGATGGCGCGGCTTGCGCGCCTCGGTGCGCTGCCCCTCACATCAGAAACGGAAGCTGAAATTCAGAGGGCCTGCCGCGATGTTAGGGACATCAAGACGCTGTTGATGACGGCGCTTGGCATCCGGGAAAGCTAGCCCGGCATGATCCTCAAAGCCTCACAACGCGGCGGCGGCAAACAGCTGGGCGTCCACCTGACCCGGACAGACGACAATGATCATGTCGAGCTGTATGAGATCAAAGGTTTTCTCTCAGACGATATCGTGAGCGCCCTCAAAGAAGCACACGCGGTGAGCAAGGGCACGCGGTGCAAACAGTTCCTGTTCTCGGTTTCGCTCAACCCGCCGCCTCAGGAGCAGGTCCCGATCGAGACCTTCGAGAATGCGATTGCCCGCATCGAGGAAAAGAACGGCCTTACCGGACAACCCCGCATTATCGTCTTCCATGAAAAGGAAGGGCGGCGGCACGCCCATGCCGTCTGGAGCCGGATTGATGCCGAAACTATGACGGCGAAGAACCTGCCCTTCTTTAAAGTGAAGCTGCGCGATCTATCGCGCGAGCTTTACATCGAGAACGGCTGGAAGATGCCGCGCGGCCTTATGAACAGCCGTGAGGCCGACCCGCGCAATTTTACGCTGGCTGAATGGCATCAGGCGAAGCGCGCCGGATACGATGCGCGGGACCTTAAATCTATCCTGCAGGAATGCTGGGCGGTCTCGGACTCCAAGGCCGCGTTCGTCCAAGCCCTCAAGAGCCGGGGCTTCACCCTCGCCAAGGGTGATCGGCGTGCCCATGTCGCGTTGACACCGGAAGGCGAAGTGTTTTCCGTGGCGCGCGCTACCGGAAAGAAGACAAAGGAAGTCCGAGAGCGGCTCGGTGCGCCGGACGATCTGCCGGGCATCGAGGATGCCAGAGCCCGGCTGGCGCGGGAGCTTGGCGAGAGATATTTGCGCCTGCGCCGGGAGGCGGCTCAAGAGAAGCAGCGTGATCTGACGCCGCTGGAGGCGGAGCGGCGCGCCATGGCGCAAAGCCAGCGGATCGAACGGAGCCGGTTAAAGCAAAGACAGCGAGAGCGGTGGACCTTGGAAACCCGCGCCCGCGCGGAACGCTTTGATAAGGGCGTCAAAGGGATCTGGAGCGCCATTACCGGCAGGCATGCTGAAATCCGCCGACGCAACGAACGAGAGGCTTATGCCGCGCTAGCCCGTGACCGCGCGCAGCGTCAGGCTTTGACCCAAGCCCAGATGAAAGACCGTCAGGCTTTGCAGACCCGGATCAAGACCGCGCGTGAGCGTCATGCCGCCCTGCTGAAGGACTTGCGCACCGATCAACAGCAAGTGCGCAAGATGGAACGGAGTGAGCCGTCGCAGGCTAGGCCGACCGTGGAACAACGTATTGAGCGGATGCGTAAAGGCGAACGCCCAGAGAAACGTGAGCGAAGCCGCGATAAGGACCGGGAGCGGTAATCAGGCAGCCTGCTTGAAGGCGGGTACTGCCACGCCGATGCGCTGGAATGAGCCGTTCCGGCATTCGATCCCGGCCTGCCGTGCCAGATCTTGGAAGGCAGTGTTGAACGCAGCGGGCGGCAACGGGCGGTAGCCGCGATCCAAGCACCACGCATCATAAGCTGCGGCAACGGCTTCCGCCGACAGCGCGCCGGATGAGGCCACCAATGCTTCCAGAGCAAAATCTTCGACCGATCCCAAAGGCATTTCCACCTGTGGCGAAGGGGAGTCCTTTCTGCCCCTGACATGGCCGCTCGCCAGAAACAGTCCCAGCGACGCGCCGATCTCGACTAGGAGCGCCACGGTGATGATGAGGGTGAGGTGCACGAAATCCTTTTCCTGCCCCGTCATGCGGCTTAAGAGCGATACTTGCGGGTCGCTATCCTGCCCTGCGCCGTCACGGCGTAGCTGATCGATTTTGCCATCCAGCGTGTTGATCTCATCCGCAAGGCGGTCCGCTTCCTGCGCCGCCGCCCGTTCGGCGCGCAGCATGAAGTATTCCGCGCAGAAATCCCGGCTCAGGGTTTCGGTGGCATCCGTACAGCCCTTTGTGGAAGCCCAGCGGCGGTGCTGTCGGTGGCGTTCGATCTCTTGCACGACGATATCGCCCGCCCGATGGGCAGGCAGAACCTGCCTTTGCCTTTCCGCATACTCCCGCATGTCATGCACACGTTGGTATGCACTGGAGAGATCATCACGCTTCTGAACGAGCGCGCCGCGATTATCGGCAGCAAAGCCGATAGCACTCAGGAGAGAGAAGCCTGCGAAGAAGGTGAAGGCAAGCGATCCCGATGCTGCCGCCATGGGCCGCCTTGCCTGCCAACTCCACGCGATGAAGAAGGGCAGCAAGGCTTTCAGCACATCTGCCGCCGCAGAGGCTGCGCCCAGCACCTGCCCCTCCAGCGGCGTCTTGCCGAGGGATGAGAGGAACAGGTAATTCATCGCCGCCGATACCACGCACAGAACAAGCACGGCAAAGATGCCTATGGTTGAAAAAATGCCGCGCAATGCCGCATCACCTCCCTACACAAAGGAGGACATTGGAGCATAAATCCGGTGCAGAGCTGGGAGAACAATTCACCCTATCGCGCCGCCGAAATCCCCCGGTCTATCCGGCTTGCTGCCTCAATATGAGAGACTGACAAACCAATGCAGCAGGTGAGCATATGAGCGAAAACAAAATCAGCACCGAACGAGCGTGGCAGGCATTGCACGAAGCATATCGCAGGGATGTAAAGCGCAAGGTCAACTACGAGGGGACTGACTGGTGTGAGATCACCCCGGAAGAGAAGAAGGTCTTCCACATCGCCGATATCAGCATGCCGTGGGTTGTGACGGCTTACCGCTACTACGAAGAAATTTTGGATCTAACGGACACGGACCTTCTGCCGCCCCACGTGTTGGCCCTGATCCGTAAGGACGTGGCTGAACGCTTCGGGATGGAACCCCGCATGATGTGCCATACCCAGTTCGAGAATTTCGCCAAGATCTTCGGCATCAGCCGCCGCACCGCGCACGCGTGGTTCATCAAACATGAGTTCTGGTGCGTGCGGCGCGGCATCCAAGGCTATGACGACGATGATGAATTCTTGTACTAGCGTCCCAGAGCCTCATGGTGGCTTTCGTACACATCCAGCGCGGCGGATAGCAGTTGTGCCTGACTGATACCGTCGCGCTTGGCGAGTGCCTTCAGACGTTCGGCGTCCTGTTCAAGAATGGAGAGGTTTTTCTGCACGCGCTTGCCGGTTGCGGGAGCGGGCGTGGAATTGCGTGCCGCTGCTTGCGGCTCCGGCTGGCTGAAGCGGAGGTGTTTTCGGATGGCGTCCAGCTTGGTGAATTTGGTCATGGGGCCCCCGCGATCTGATTGAAGACACCGGGGCGGTGTTACCGGCCCCGGTCGAAATCCTGTTTGGCGCGGCCTCGGCTCAGCGCGCGTGAGTGGCCGTTCTTGAAATTGTCACGAGCGGTCTTGAGACGCTCATCGATATGGCGGATGCGGCGTTCGGACTCTTGGTCGATCTGCCGCCGCACTTCGGTTGCTTCCCACCCGTTGGGAGTAAGATGCAGCTCGGCCCGCGGCTTGGGCCGAGCTGCAATGCGCTGGTCGCGTTCCGCTTTTGTGACTACGCCGGCGGCGGCACGACCGAACTCTTTGGTCATCGCTCGTAACGGGGAGCGTTATCGCGAGACTGCCGATCCTCCCTGCCGGAACGGCTCGTTTCGCTGCGGCGTTCGTCACGGCGGTCACCGCCGCGCGAGCTTTCCTTTGCCTCCTGAATGCGCTCTTGCACCGAACGGATGGTGATGCGCCCGTCTACCGGGACCGCATCGAGCTGGATGTTGTAGCCCTCGCCGTCCTTGTGGGGCCACACCGAACCGATGCGGTTGAAGTAGGATTTGTTCTCCTCACCCTCCCGCACCTGATAGGCGATGTGGGAAGGGCGTTTGCTTTCATTGTCATTACTCATGGTCTGATCTCCTTACGTGTCAGGTTGGTTTGTACCCCTCTACGTATGCCCAATCTCCATTCTGATATTGGGCGAAAGACGCAAATTCTTCCGGCGCGGCTTCGCGGATCACGCGCGCCCATTTTGAGCCGAAGCGGCCTGCGACGCGCACCTTGTCATGCGGCGGGTGATAGGGGTTCGGCAGGTAAAAGCCCGCAAACTCACGCTGCGTGAAATACGGCTTCCGATCCGCCAGTACGGCGAGCGGCTCGTTCCCGGAGATAAAGAGGATGTGCCTGTCGCCGCTAAGGGCCAGCACTTCATCCTCGGTCATCAACTTGCGCTGCTGCTTGGTTTTCATCCGTTCAAGCTTGCCGAAATGCGCGGCTTCCATCACCGCAGATGACACATCGTCGCCGATCATCGCCCGATGCGCGGCCTGCCGCTTTCGGCGGCGCGCCTCTTCTTGAAGACGCGTATCGGTATATTCGAGCGTTTCCGTGCCGAGCATGTTTGAAATCAGGCTTGCGGTCGAATAATCGCGCGCGCCCAGAAACTGGCGCATCTGCGATGATCCCTTAAACGACTCAGGACCGGTTGATCCGAAGTTATGAGAAATCTGACCGACATTCTGCCAGAACGTCCACGGCTGGATTCCGATGCCCCGACCATAGGTGTAGAGCCAGAGCAGCGTAGGGAACGTGCCAAGCTGCGCCGCCTCGTCAATCAGCATCAGCAAGCGCCGGGAGCCCGGTTGGCGAGATTTATGCAGCATGCAGGCCGTCAGGAACAGCCGCAGCGCCGAAGCACACTGGTGCAGGTATTCCGCCGGGATCATGATGAACACGACAACGGGTTGGCTGGATGCGCAGATCTCAGCCAGTGAGAATTCCGGGTCTTCCAGAGAGGCGGCAAGCACCGGATCATCGAGGAAGGACAGCGCCCCGTAAATCTCGCCCGTGATCGAGCCGAACTCGCGCGAACTTTCCTGTTGCTTGGTGATGATCTCGCCCGCCGTGCGGCGCACATCGGCAAATTGAGAGTGCGTCATCGCCTCGATCAGACCGGGCCATAACGGGCTAGCCGACTCCGCCAGATTGACCATTTCCATAAGCCGGTAAAGGTTCGCACTGCCATTGGTTTCGACGTCGAACTTGATGAATGCCTCCACCCATCCGCTGCCGCGCCGCTCAAAGTATTTTCCGTCCCCCTTGCTTTCGACTGTCAGGATTGCGTGACCCGCAAGCTTGCAGTCGGCATGGTAGGTGGGCCGCTTCGGATCAATGAAATCGAGCAGATTGCACCTGTGAGCGCGCAGTCCATGTAAGCCGTAAGGGTTCCAGCGATATGTCTTGATGCCGCGTAAAGCCAGCGCGGGTGCGAATGTTGCAGCCATCTCGCCGCGCGGATCGAGAACGATCATCGAGCGGTCTGCCACCCCGCAAAACACCGGGCCGAGCACGGTTGTAAGCTTGCCTGTGCCTGCACCGCCAAAGGTAATGAGCGGCGCATCGCCATCAAGCCGAAGTTTTCGGCGCCCCATATAGCCGATAGGCAGGCCGCGCTCTGAGAACAGGCCCGCCGCGCGCATCTGATTCTCATCGGCCCAGCCCGCGCTGCCGAAACGGTAGTGTTCGTTGAAGGATGAAGAGTGCATGGCGGCTCGCTGATGTCTGAAAAGAAAAAGGGGCCGCCATTGCTAGCGGCCCCTTACGACGGCTGAGGTTAGACGCGCTTGAAGCCGCCGACTTCGAACTCCTTGACCCACTTGTATTTGACCTTGGAGGCCAGCCAGAACAGCGCGCCTCCGATCAGGAGTTGGATGATGCCGTTGTTGCCCACGGCGAAGTGAATGAAGCTGGCTCCGGAGAAGAACAGGCCGCCTCCCACGAGCGTGCGCTTCACATACTGCAGGGGCTTGTTGATGATGACTTCAGGGGTGCGTGACATGGCGTTTGTTCCTTTCAGGTGTGGGATCAGACGAAGCGGGTAGCGAGGGCGAGACCGCCCGCCACGATGGCGGTGGCAAGCGTGGCGCGGGCAGTGAAGAAGACCAGCAAGCCCGACACGGCGAACCAGGCGAAGGATGTGAGGTCTTCGAAACCGGTGCCGTAGCGGCTAGCGGTGAAGCCCACGATCCAATCGACCGTGCGCACATAGATTTCAGGGGTAAGGAAGAAAGCCACCAGCAGGGCAAACAGGTTGGCGAGCCACTCAACCGAGCTCATAAAAACCTGCTGCCGCTTCTGGTGGTGATCGTGCGGGTTGAATTTCATTTCAGCGCTCCTTTCATGGCGGTGCGCGAAGGGCCGGGATGGCTCCACGCGCCGCGCGGCATGACTGGAAGGCTATGTGAGGCCGGGATAGAGACCGGGCCGAACTTGGGAAGATCTCCGCGCCTCACTTGGCGATGAAGCCCGCGCGCACCGGGTTGGAAATCCGGAACGCCAGATCGATCAGACGCAGGCGAGTGAGGATACGCCGCTGCGGGTTTTGCTTGGGATCGACATCATCGAAGTACATGAAGCCGGACAGCCATCGGAACGATCCGTCGTCGTTAAACGCGGCGTCGATATCCTCATCGTCCACCTCGAACGGCTTGCCGCCGGGCCATGCGATCTTGCCGCGGAAGCCGTAGATCGTATCGGCTATCCAGTTCGGGATCTCGCGGCGTGACATGCCGAGCGAACGCGTGGCGGTTGCCAGCCTTTGAAAGTGCGAGCGGCGCAGCAGCTCATCATCGCTCGCCACGATGACGGTGCGCTTGTTGTCGTTGACGGGTTTAGGGGTACAGGGTTTGCAGACATCGCGTCCGCAGCGTTGGCAGTAAGTCATTACTCAAGTCTCCTTTTCTTTTTCTTGTTGGCGGTTTCAAAAAACCGCAGCGCCCCCTCTTTATGCACACGCATAAGTAGAAGTATTTATTCCGCGCATACCGAAACAATAGTGTTTTTGTGCCGCATTCTGCAAAATCGAAGGGAAGAACGCGCACACAAATACAATCATGGATAGAATGTGAGCGAGGGTATTGAGTGATCTGAAAAAACAAAAACGCGCGGGAGTTAGCCCGCGCCGCAACCGCTATTACTCGGGCGCTAAAATGTCGGAGCACAAGTTTCTGCGTATCCTGCAGGGCTATGCCGAAGGCACGCCGATACAGGCGCTGGCACCGACCACGCATGTAAGCGGTAAGACGATTCGCGCGACGTACGCGACCTTGCGCGCGCATCTGCCGGTAGCCATCTCCACGCAACCGGAACGGTTTAGCGGCGCAGGGCTGGTGCTGAGCCATCACGAAACGCCCGCACTATTCCATGCGGCACGGCGGAGCCCGGTATTCCGGCGGCACCGCCGCCGCCATGCGCCCCGCCTGAAATGCCCGGATGAAGAACTGGAACACGTTTATGAAATCACCGTGCGGCTCCTGTGCGCGCTCGATCTGCGTGAGGTCAGCTTTCACGAAGATGGAAGCGCCGTGCGGGAGATCGTTCTACGGCTCGCCGAAGCCGTTCCGCGCCTTCATCCGCGCGCGCCGCTGCAGAAGCTGGCCGCACTTATCCCCGGCGCAAAGCCGCATGCGCATCCTGAGTTACGGCTGTATGAGGATTACAGGCGTTATCTGCTCAAGAACCCGTTGAGGACACAAGGCAGTCTGTCTCCAAACCCTCCACCCCAGTTTCATTCTAGCGTAATTAGAGGAAGCACTGACGCAGATTTTAAATTCAGGCAACCTGCTCTTATTGACATCTAAACGACCGCACCGTGCTTCCATTGTGACCGGTGCATTTTTTACCGATAGGAGAGCATGGCGTCCCTGGAGTAGGAACAGAGCTACCGCAGCCATTCCAACTATAGTCAGGAGCCAGCGATTTCCACGTTCCACCGGTAGTCGCACAGCTTCCCCCGCTCTGGCTGATCGTACCATCATCGCAGGATAGATCGCGTGATCCCGAATAACCGGAGGCGCTGTTATTCACGCTCTTGCTCTGCCCGTGCGTCATGCTCCCCGATGCGGCCTGACACGGGCCGGAGCTTGCATTCGTCCAGCGCATCGTCGTGTTCGAGCAGTTAACCGCCGCACGCGTTGTCACAGACCATGCGGTGGTAGCGCCGCCAACATCCACTGTCGCGCTGCGGGCCGTTAAGAACGCATTCGCCGACGTGAGCCGTACCGCGAGCGTCTGGCCGTTCGTGATCGTGCCGGATGTCGTCCAGCCCCCGCCATCGATAGATATCTGCGGTGATCCACTGCCGCTTACGGATACGCTTGCCCCCGTTGTCAGGCCGGAAACTGTGATCGTGTTCGAGGTCCGCAGCGTATTGAGTTGCTGGTTCGTCTGATCGGTGAAGCTGAAGGCGTTCGGCGTGCTATCGGTGCCCGTACAGCTGCCGCCGCTTTGGCTGATCGTGCCGTCATTACAGGATAGATCGCGCGTTCCCGCATAGCCAGATGCGCTGTTATTCACGCTCTTGGTCTCGCCATGGGTTATAGCCCCTGAAGTTGCTGAACATCCCGGCGACCAGTTGATCGTGGTGCTGGTGCAGTCGCTGGGTTCGGGGCCGGTGATCACGGACCAGCTATAATTTGCGCCGCCTAATATCACTGTCGCGGTTCTGGCTGTTTCGAACCCGCTGTCGGAAGTTAGGCGAAGCTGCACTGTCTGATCATTCGTTACAGTGCCACTTGTCACCCATGGTCCGCCGTCAATCGAAAGCTCCGGCGCACCATCACCGTCTATCGTCATAAACACTTCGGAATTGAAGCCAGATAGGGTGACGACATTGGACGTTATCTGCGTATCCGGCGCGGCGTCTGCCACATCAACAAAGGTGACGGCGTCCGGCTCCGCATCGATCATGCAGCTCTTCTGCATGCCTGCAATCGGCATCGGCGAACCGCCGGTCGCGGCTACATTTCCATCATCCCGATGCCAGTACTGATCCTTTGTGCCCTTCTCTATGGCTCCGAATTTCCATCCGGCAGTTGAGGCATCGAACAACAGATAGTCGGGGTGCACGGTGTGCGCGTAAGCCCAGCCGCTGCCGATATCGAACCGGTATTCGCAAGCTCCGTCAAAATCTGCCGTATCGGTCAGGTCCATATCTTCCCATGGCGAAACACCATGGCTGAGGTGGTTTTGCGATATGCCGCCCGCAGCGGAAATCCATTTCTCACCGTCGCAAAACTGCATGATCTTGTAGGCGGGATTATAAAGGAGGACGCCCTCTTCACCAGTCGGGCCAACGCAATCGGCAAATGTCTTCTGTGGGTTCACCAGAAGGCTCAAGATAAAAACTATGAAACATACTAACCTCTGCAAACGTCCCCCCGTTAAAAAAGCAAAACGGTCACCGCGAGCGAAGGCTCTTGGTGACCGGGAGTTCGAAACCGTTACACTTTGAAAACGGTGCGGCAGTCTTTAGCCGCGCACCTGTTTGCGCCCGAAGGCACAGCGCAGGCAGTGAGCCTGAACATGCACTGCCGCCTCCCGGTCCGAAGACCTGAGAAGCGACATCCATGGCGCGCTTCGCCATCGTGGGTATGAGGAAAACGCACCAATCACGGTTGATGCCAACCGCAAAGTGTAAGGGGTTTCGACACCCCGGCTGGAAATATCCCAGCTAATTCCATTATACATTTATTCCGTATACAAATAAATAGTTATCATAGCTCGCTGCGCTGAGCGCAGTGTCTGGGCGTCTCCGTCACTTCGTTCGGGCCGGGCTGTCGCGAGCCGAGCCCGCTATAGTAGAAGCGGTCTCGGCCCTTCGGGCTTCCATCCCTGACGCGGAAAGAGAAGAGCTAAGGGGTTCCGCCCCTGCCGCGCGCAAGGCATCCCCCCGTATCCCCGCTCATTTTGTTTTTGGTTCTTTGGCGCGGGGTCCCTCGTGCGGAGCCTCCTTGCGCTTGGCTCCCCGCTCTCGGCGAGGGCCAAGGGTTCATGCGAACCCCTTTTTGATAAGGCCAAACCGAGATGACCAGACTTTACGCCCAACCCTATGACATCACAGCAAGCGGATACTATTTTGATGATGCCGAAGGCTACGCCCACAAGGCAGCAGAGCTGCGCAACGCCTATGGCGAGCCCGTGGAAGAATTTGAGATCCAGTTCATTGACGGGGAGCTGCTTGACGCCGCCCTTGCGAGAGCATGGGGCCTTAGCCAGTGCAATTTCGCGCACTTTCTTGAGGCAGCGAATGACTGGGACGATGAGCAGAAGCTGCGCTTTGTCATCGCCGTTGGCGAGTGCGGATATAGCTTCGATCCGGCAACCGTTGACCCTTACGGCTTCGAAATCGATCTCTACTACGTGGACACGCTTCGCGACCTGGCAGAGGAATTTGTCGATGAGGGCCTCTACGGCGAAATCCCTCAGCACCTTGCCCGCTACATCGACTATGAAGCCATCGCCCGCGATTTGTCGGTAGACTTTGCCATCATCGAGATTGACGAGCGGAGGCTGGCCTATGCGTGCCGCTAGCCCGTCAGCTACATGACAGGCGGCCACCTGCGGCAACAAATACAAGCTAGCTTGAATCGCCGCAGGTGACCGCACGAGCTGAGAAAAATAGCACCTCAAAACTTAGGGCGATGGGACATCGCCAGTCTCTGGTACGCAATGCACGTATGGCCCAGGAATGGTGCGGCAGCGCCGAACATTTCCATCGCTATCTATTTCTTGCCATGTCGTCCGCTCTTCAAATATCCAAGCGCCTGCGGACAGAACTGCAGCAACACTTGCTGCAAACAAAAAACTCCTTTTCAAACCTACTCACCCCCGATCTTTTGCTAATGATAATTATTAGCAAAAGGAATAATCGAAGGTAAAGTTATTTTTATTTTAATTCCACCTTATGTCGATTCCACAAATATCTCCACCACAGAGAAATGTTTCAACTAGCACGTCACGCCCAGTCTTGCTTTTGTAGTAGCCTCGCATACTTTCAGGAGTTCCTTTCACATCCTTTCCGCGTATAGACGAGGCACCTACGAATTGAAGTGCTTCGTTCTTCGGATAATTAGGACCGTCAAGCGGGGCATGGTCTCGATGAGCCGTTTCTATGAATTCTGTCAGCTTTTTCGGGTTTTGTAACGGAAATTTTTTGGACCAATTTGCGTTTAATTCTTTAGGTGCGTTTCCATTAATGGCTTCCATTGTAGAGGTGGCAATACTGGTGCGAGAGAAAAAGTTTCCCATTTTGTCGTAAAGAACCATCCCAATGAACCCAACCACTAGGATTCCCGTTAATACGATTGAGTAAGTAGCGCCCCAATCATGATCGCCGCTTTGGCGTGACATCGTTCTCCCTCCGTAGGCAATGACTGATAGTGTCTGTGTCACAAAATCTTACGAAAGCATGGCACATGTAATGCGTTCGCAACCGGAGATAGCTGCTTCCGCTTGGTGGCCTGCCCATCGCGCTCATTAATACCTCTGGTCGATGTCTTCTTTACATGTTCGTTTCCCCTGCGGGAAGCACCCGGCGTTCACGGCCGGGCGCAGCATTTCTTGAAAGCGCTTATTCCGCAATGAGCCGCGCGCGCTCGGGATACGCAATACGGAAGTAAAGATCGATCAGGCGCAGCCGTTCGATCACGCGGCGCTGCGGATGCTGGCGCGGCGGCACTTCTGCAAAGCGGATGAAATCGCTCACCCAGCGGAACGAACCCTCACCGCCGAACGCATCGTCTACGTCCGGCAGATCGTAAGTCGTGCCATTGGGCCAGACGATCTTGCCTTCGAAATTGTAGATTGTATCGGCGATCAGGTTCGGCAACTCGCGGCGGGATACCTCCAGCGCAGCCGTGGCAATGGAAAGACGCTGAAAATGCGAAGGGCTCCGTAGCGCCGTATCCGAGGCTACAACAACGGTGCGGGCCGGATCGTTCGGCGCAGCCGTGCCGGGAAGCTCTTCGCGCAGCCCATCAAAATCCTTGCTCATGAGGGTGTCTCCAAAATATTTCGGGGACACTCTCAATAAGCCTGTACAGAAGGAGGCTTCCCAGCTCCCAAGGGGTTTAAAGCTGGAAACACGTTCGCTGGCCTGTGTTATGGGACCGGTTTGCCGCGAAGGGGGAGCGAGGTGACAGAGCAAACATTCAACGCCTTGCAGGCGATCCTAATCCGCGAGCGCCTGATCCTCTTTTGGGAGCTCAGGAGATCAGCTGCACGTTCGTATTCGGTGCGGCGGTTGATCGAAGATATTGCCCTTTCGGACGCCAACGAGGGTGCGCCTTACGCCTATGACGAGCGTGAAGATGAAGACGGCACACGCTTCGATGCAGGCTTTACGCTCAAACACAGCACAGTCGATAACCTCCTCTCCCGGAAAGCCTCCGCCATCTCCGATGACAACCTCATGCTCATCGGCAATTTTCTTAGCTCTGAAGGTTTCTTAAGCGCCGAGGCTCTTGCGCTCTGCGGGCGACATCCGAACCTGAAGCTGGCCCGCCAGTTTAGCGGCATCGCCCCCAGCGATGCGAGGCTTCAACGATACCGCCGCAGCTTGGAAGGCGAATACCGCGCGGCGGAGCAAGCGCAAAGCCTCTGGGTCGCCGCGCCCGGTCGCTCCAAACCCTTTGTCACGCTTCGCTTGGCTGGAAACGCGGGTCAGGAGGCCAAGGACGGAAAGCTTTTCGAGGGGCGCATCTTCCTTATGCCAACCGACATGACAATGATCGTTGAGGTCTCGCTTCCCGACAGTAACGTGGAATGCTGCCTGCACAGGATCGGCGTAGACGGCGCTACCATGATCCTTCATCACGAAGCCCGTCCGCCGATTGCACTTGACCGATTATCTCCGCAAAGCTGGCGGGCAGGAGAGCGCCTTAGCTATCAGGCCGCCACACCCCGCCAAGGCCCGATTAGCGGGCTCAGGGAAACGCGACATGTTCGCCAGCCATCGCCTTCGCTCTCACGCAGCCCTGAAGAGCAAGCCTTCGATTTTGCGCTGCTGAGCGCCGCTACGGAGGGCGATTTGCCTGCTCTCTTGCTGGCGCTGTTAAACGGCGCTGATATCAACACCCAAGATCCGGCAACGGGCGCTACAGCCACTCATATTGCCGCCGAACGAGCGGATGCCGAGATGGTCCGCTGGCTCGCCGATTCTAGTTTTGGCGATATCAAACGTCTGGGTGATCTGCTTCCGCAAACCACGCTTGATGACAGGCAGCGCGCCCGCTGGACAAAACTCTCTTATTCGCGTGATCCGTTGATACTGGACCATCAACAGTGCCTTGCCTCGGCTTGCGCACCCATCTCGACCGATGCGTCGGAGCGTAACCGCATCGCCACGGAAATCTGGCAGTTCCTGCTGAGAAGAGAGATCGAAGCGCATGCAGGAGCATTCGGAACAAACTCCACCGCATTACTAGAAATCTATCAGCCCTCCCCTCCCATGCGGGAGGCTATGCAGCGCTATGCGCCGCTTCTCCCGCCCGGCTTCTCCGATCCGATAGCTGACGACCCGGATGAGCAGGTCTAGCAATTTTGACAGAAAATATCCGTATACGGTATAATATCCATAAAACGGGGTGTGGAAGGGATTTGAGCTACGATACGCACGATCTGCGCGCAATTTTCAAAGAGGCCAAGCTTGAGCTTGAGCGCCGCGAGGACGAGCGCGATTTCGCAGCCGAAGTCTCCGGCATCAGCAACGGCAGGGCGGCCCGCTTCCTAAGCGCTGAAGACCGTGAGAAGCGCAAGGCTGAACATACGGGCGAAGGCGAACGCCGCCGCAACGAGAGTTTCACCCGCCTGCAAACCCTGCTCGCCAGCAATGCCGCCTATGCCAGACTGTACAACGACACGTTTGCCCTCTTGGGCGATGCGGAAAGCGCTACCGACCGCGCCATAGCGAAAGCGCAGGTAGCGCTGGAAGAAGCGCAGGCCCAGCTGGAACAGACGCTGTCCCGCGCCGCCCAGCTGCCGGATGGTACGCGGGTATTCCGCGATGCGCGGGGGAAAGTCTGGAACGAACGCGGAGAGCCCGTTAGCGATGCCGATGCCGCCTCCATCGAATGGCGCGGTGATGAACCCGCTTACGAGCAGTTCTTAGAAGAGCGTGAGGCTGTCACAGACAGAGCCATGCGCCTTGAGGAGCTTCAAGGCTTCCGCATTGATACGCTGGGCCGCATCCGCGACCGCATGAGCGATCAGGACAACCCGCCATCGGAACGCGAGATGGAAGGCTGGAAAGAAGAGATCGAGAACGGGATGCGGCAGCACAAGATCGAAGTGAACATGGCGACCACATCCCCGGTCCCCGACCAGAAGATGCCTTCTATTGCGAGTATCGCATCCCCGGATCTGTAGCTATTTCCGTACATAATCGAATGAGCCGCAGGCTTTTTGAAGGACGGCAATGATGACGCCTGTCGGATGATGGTCGGGAAACCGCCTCATCGCCTCCACAACGGTGGGATAGCTGGCTGATGAATTCTTGGCGGACCAGTCATCGATGCAGCGCGCCTGCTGCGGCGCGTTCCGAGCTGCGATCACGCCTGCCATCATCACTGACGATCCAATGTAGCTCTTCTGAGAGTCCACAGGGTACGTCAGGAATTTCGAACTCTTGAACGCTTCATCGGCGCTGCTGGCTTGCGCGCATACGATGGTACACAGGCTTGCTAGGGCTAGTGCTTTCCTGCTCAACATAAACGATCCTTTTTGCCGAGGTGCGATACGCGCTAGTGCTAGCGCTATCAGTTGGCGGAGTTCCGCCGGTTTGCGAGTGTCGTTCGATCATTCTCGGGCTAGTTTTTCCTCCTCTACAATAACGATCGATTTTGACGAGGTGACGTCATGACGAACCTCTTTTTGCCAAGCATCGAAATTACCGGGCGCAAGATCGGCTACGCGCGGGTTTCCACTCAGGACCAGAAGCTGCGCATGCAGCTGGACGCCCTGAAAGCCGAAAAGTGCGAGCGCATCTTCAAGGATCAGGGCGTCTCCGGAGGCAAGGCCAGCCGTCCCGGTCTGGACAAAGCCCTCAAGACCTTGAAGCGCGGTGACGCGCTGGTGGTCTTAAAGCTGGACCGGCTGGGCCGTTCGGTCCAGCACCTTTCCGACCTGCTAGTGCATTTCGGGAATGAAGGGATACATTTCCGCTCTCTGGCAGAGGGAATCAACACGGCAACGCCCGGCGGCAAGCTAGTCTATCACCTCTTTGCTGCCATGGCAGAGTTTCATCGCGACATTATCCGCGAGAATACGATGCTAGGCCTAGCCGCCGCCAAGCAGAGCGGCGCAATCCTTGGAAGACCGAGAGCGCTCGGCATTGATGCCATCCTCGAAGGCCATCGACATGTAACGCAGCTGGGTATCCCGATAGGCGAGGTTGCCGAACGGCTGGACGTCTGTCACGCCACCCTGACGCGCGGGTTCAAATGGGCAGGATTGGATCAGCCGCACTGACATCACAAACGCTCCGGTGATACGCAATTTTATTACCGGGAAGAAGAACCGGAACCATAGAAGTCAGGAATAAGGTGTTCCGCCAGATGTGTGCTGTATGACAGCACCATCTTCGCTCGGCGGTCTTTCGCCCGCCTCGGCAAGGGGGCCTTGCTGGCCCCCGTTGCATCCCCCCGGCCCGAATGTCAGAAACAATTTATCCACGGCATTCAAAATGCGGATAAACGTATTCGCCGTCGCTAGGATGGAAATTCAGAGCTTTAATATATCTCGCGCAATTTCGGTCAACTGGTCATGACGCTTCTTGATGGCGTCAGGAGTCCAATCCTCATAACTAATAAGCTGTGCGGTCAGAGGAAAAATGTTGCTATCGCTCGCTCCGAAAATCTTTTCTCTTTTCTTGTGAAAATCAAAATTGCTTGCCCTCGGATTCACCTTGGTTGACAATATTGCAAAGTTCCCGAGCATTTGGCTGAACTGTTGACGCTCTTTTGAATCTGGAAATTTCTGCCTCCAGAGGCTCCGGGGGCCAGGATTTTGTGGAAGGATATGCTCCAAGGTCACTTTGGTCGGAAAGTAGGTTGGGATTGTTTTGTCCAGAAGTTCAGCATTTAAACGCAAAAGCAGTGGTCGAATGAACCGCGACTTGTTGCCGATTGGCCTTGCGAGCTTCTCTCTAATTTTCTTTCGTTCAGCATCCGTCAAATACAGTTCACTATTTGCGCTGCTAAGGCAGTCTTTTGCGACGATACGCTGAACCACCCGTCGCATTCGGTTCGCGATGGTGTTGGAGGTTGCGCCAAGGATCAGAAGGCCCAACCCCAGAGCGTCGAGTGCCTTAAAGAAATCTACCGTAGCTTTTTCAGAAGGATTTTGCGCTAACCACAGTAGGGCGGCAGGGGTCCAATCGTCGAAAGGAAGGGCTTTGACGCACGATACAATCCGATTGAGCTCCTCATTACCTTCCGCCACGGTTAGTTCGCAGCTTTCGAGCTCATCATAGATCTCGACGAACTTCTTTAGTGTGTCGGTGAAAAGCAGAGCCTTTGAGGGATGGCTTAGGACGGAGTTCAGTCCATCTCTAAATGCCATCTGCTGAGTGGGTGGATGCACCAACGCAAGGATGGATTTGACATATGTACTAAGCTGTTCGACGCCAATTTGATCTTCTATTTGGCTCCACGCGTCGGCAAGCCGGGTACTTTGGTAGATGCTAATAACTTCTCCGCGAACAATGTCGATATCTGTAAGCGGTTGTCCCCGCGCATTAATACTACGAAAGAGTTGATAAGCGTCGAGCGTATTTGAAACGATCACGAGCACGGCATAGCAATGATTCAGTATATAGCTGGCGAAATCGGTGATAAATTTTTGGTGGGGCGTGGCGATATCGTCCTTGATCCTAGAAATTACCTCGACCAGCCGCTCCGTGGCATCAGTGTCGCCCGCGTCAGGTAGCGCGAATGAGCCACCCTGTTCCGCGATCCACCTCGTGTATTCATCACGGTCGATTTCTCGAAGCCTCACGCGCGGACAACGCGGCAAGTGTCGCGCCGCATTTTCAGGCCTCTCAATATGGTGTTGCAAGTGTTCCCTAGCATCACCCGGAGGTAGGAGATCGCGCAGCACCGCCAAGAGGGCGGAAAGTGTCACGAGCCTTTGTTGGCCGTCGACGACCTCGAAGGGCGCGTTTGGGTTCGACTGAGATACAATTAGCTGCCCGAGAAAATAATAAGCTTTGTCGGTATTTAAATCTGTCGAGTTATGGAAAGCAGTCTGCAGATCGTCTAGTAGCTGGCCTGCCTCATCGGCAGTCCATGCGAAAGGCCTTTGAAAAATTGGCATACTATAAATTCGAGAACCGGACAGCAGCTCGCCTACCGGCAACGTTTGACACTCCATCCGGATGGTCACCGGTGCCCCCTACCTCAAAACTCTATCGTACGAATTTCTACCCAACCCGCACTTACGTTATCCAGGTTTCTACGGCCGGTCAAAAGCCTTTGGCTTCCCAACTTTCTCACGTCGGCTTCTCGATCCGATCCGTTCTTCTTCTGCTAGTACAGTTTTTGAGAGCGGTTAGCCTCAGGGACGAAACCATGGTTGGGGAGGAAGAGCAGCGTCTCCTGTGCCGAGAAAGCTAACATCGAGCCTCGACCTGCCGGGAGAGTATTAGCGGGCGAACCGTTGGCAGGTTGACGTTCATTAGCAGAAGTGTCGATATTCGATCATCCAGATGAATAAATGCGACCCCAAATACTTCAACAACATCTATGGGCACTAGCGCGAGGGAGGCCTGCTTCACCAAATCCGCAAAGCTAACGACTTGTAAACTCGCGGCTCATCACGCGAAGGTGCATTCGCGTCATGGCGTCAGTGCATCTGTATCGATCCCCTCACCCGTGTCTTTCGGTATTATGGTCTCTTGGTCTAACAGGCAGCGCACCTGATCTATGAGCACATCAACCGAAGAAGCCCGGTAGTGACATGCCGACACAAGCAACGGATTGTCGCCAGTCGAAACCATGACACGATCATCGCTCTTGAAGCCTAAGCAGATCTTTCCCAACGCCCTTGCATATCCCAGCTCGAAGGCGACCCCCTCATCAACGGTTCGACCGTCCAGGACGGCAATTAGGAAGTCACATCCTTCTATGGCAGCCGTATCTTTAGCGTAGATCAGCTCTTGGCAGACAGTAACAGACCTGCCTTTGGAGACTAACTCGGTCAGTAGTTCGCCGTCACGCTGAGGCAAGAAGACATCAAGGTACGCCTCCAAACGGCGCGACAGCTTTAGATTGAATTCCCGCTCCTGCGGATTGAATAGTGGCGAAGCCAAATACGCCTTTGTGCGAGATAGCCTTTTCATTCAAACCGCTCCATTATAGCGGAGAGATTACACGCATCATATTCGCCGAGAAGGGCCTCACGAGCGACTTTTTTCGCGATGTCACCGCGGTTCATGCCGGTAGTGACGATCGCACAACTCGGTTCGTAGAGGCCTTGCAAATAGCTGGATTGATCTTCGAGATAAATTTCATCTCCAGAGCTATCTGGAAGCCGTCCGCGACCTAAATTCCTCGCTACAAGTTCACGCCCCTCGGCGGTTACGAATACGATTTGTCCCCCCTGGAGGTTTTTATCGCGTGTGACCAAGTCTTTTAATTCTTTTGTCTTTTGCATTCGCTCGAGATCGTCCTTGGAAAAGGCGTACAAATCCAACGGCGCGCGATCCATGAAGTAAAACCCGACATCGACGTTGGTCATGCGGATGTTTTTCTCTTTGAGTTCTGCATAGAGAAAGTTGCTTACTTCATTTTGCTGTTCGGCCGTCAGCTTATCAAACGAAAGAAACATCTCTTTTGGAGGTGGGCGCGTCCACTCCTCGAACGTTCCGAAACAGCGCAGCTGTTCTAGAAGTGTCGATTTGCCGGCAGCTACAGGCCCTACGATATAGTAGTGAAACCTGGACCGCCGATCTGGACAGGCGTCGTCCAGAAAGTCCCGCACGTCCCGAGACTCGCTATTCAAGAGATCCAGCAATTCAGAAATCTCCTGAGATGTCAGGAAGATCGTAATGAGGTTGTAAAGTTCGAGATTGGCTTCAAAAATATCAGTTTGGCGCGCTGGTGATATCTCATCTCCAGATTTCAGCCAATGGATCATGTAGTGATGATTGGCCGGCGCCTGATTGCGATTGCGCCTTAAGTAGTTCTTGAGCGAGTTGTCGCCAAGGGAATGACCAATAATCAGCATCGTGTTCTGCACAAAACGGAGAAACAGGTATTCTCCACTGACTTCAGGGGCTCTTGATAACGCTGCCGCGAACGAGTCCTCTGTAAAAACTAACTCCGGACTCCGCTTTTTTAACGTAACGCGGGGCAAGTAACCGTTGACATGATAGATGGTCGTAGTCTTTGGACGGTCAACCAACGGGGGATTCCAAGTTACAGTGAAGGATCTATCGCCTGTTGCAGTGGTATGGACTGCCTGATGACTCAGTGCGTCGGACAGGATGTCGTCGAAGTTAAAATTAATGACGAGCGGTACTTTACGCACTAAGTCCCTCAACCCTGAAAGGTATGGATGTTCGGCTAAGATCTTCTCCGTCGTATCTGGGACGTCCTGGTAGATTGCCGTGTGTATCGATTTGACCCACTCATGCTTGATAACCGCGTTTTTGAGATGCGGCTCAGCATCTCCCTCCCAGTCGCTGCAATGACGGTGATAAATGATTTGCCCCAGATACTCGGGGGCGAGTCCTGATGCGTGATGTTGATCCAGATCGGCCGCCAGGTCAGGAGAGCGCGTTGCAAGTCGCTTGAGTAGGGGCGTCCAAGCAGGCACGCCAGCGTCAATGGAGATACCGGCGCCTACGACCAAATTAAGACGACCGTCAGCTAATCTCTGAAAAAGATGGCTCAGGAAACGGCCGAGCCGTATTTGGCGTTCTATGGCGTTCACTAATTTCGACATTCACAATAAATCCAACGAAATCAAGTCTCTGACGGAGCCTTGGCCCTGTGGGTCATAGGCGCGTCCGACGTCCCTGAGGTTCCACAACCCAGATTCGGCAATCAAGCGCATCGGTGACGAGAGGCCCAGCCAAGCTTTGCTTGGCCTGTCGATAGGAATCAAAGACTCCGAGCACAACGCGATGAGCTGACGCTCGACAATTGCCCGCAAGCTGTGTTTGCTCGGCGTGTCGTCAATATCCAAGACCAACACCTCGAGCTTCTTGAGGTAGTCGCTCACTAGCTGCTCCATGGACACTTCGTGCGCCCTCACGTGAATGGGCGCGTCCTGACCCTCTCCCCACGAAGGAAGTGCTGCAGACGCGTTCTCCCGCTCCAGGACCGCGCGCCCCACGTGGAGCCGGAATATCGATCCTCTATGGTTCCCCGTCCCGTCCCTCAGCCCAGCGTGATTTCGCAGCCGATTTCGAAGTGTCGACTTCGAACCTTCGCTGACGGCATGCGTGCCAATCCGAACAATGCGACCTCGTCGACCGAGGAAATTGCGCTCTGATTTATCAATAAAGATATAGACGCCACGGACTGGCAGCTTCTTCATGCCCAGCTCACTGAGTGTGAACATGCCTCCTGTACGTCGGCGTTTATCAATTGCTTGATAGAGCTCGCGCATTGCCTCCACGCGTCGACTGAAGGCAAGTGCTTGCTCATGCCATTGAGCATGATGACGTGGCACGATTTTACTCAATGGGCTAACAAGTTTAGCTACGCCTTCGTATGCCTCGACGATTGGATCGGCATATTCAGCCGTGCATAGAATGCAAAGTTGTCCCCGAACTTCACTCAACTGCTGAGCGATCTTCCGCCCCCAGTCTCGACGTTCAGAGCCATCCAGGTCACTGAGGTTCATATCGTAGGGAGATATGATCTGGTCGGGCTTAAGGATGCCATGTTTAGCGGACGCAATTAGATACTCAGCCCTGAGGCTCTCCGCGATAGCCCTAGCCCTCTTGAACCGCGAAGAGGTGTAGAGTTCCGCCGCCGTCGTGCGTTTCTTTCGTTTTTGTCCGCTGCATCCGATCACCAAGGTCAGTTTTGTGCCGGCGGACGGCAACAACGCGGATCGTGGGTTGAACGTGGGAGCAATGAACAAATCTCCCTGCGCCGCCACCAAGTTTGGCGTACCTGTCCCTCGACGCGGACCAAGCAGCTGCATCATTATCCACCCCGATCGATTGGCGGGTCCCGCCCGTTCTGGGCACATCTATGCCGCGCGACGCGTGCTGATCGATTCAGGCCGCTTCACCAGACGAGCATCGGTCAGACATCCATTTAATCTTAGGACGTATGACGTCTCCGACGCACAGCCCATTGACGTATTAGTTGTGCAAATTTGCGACGGCGATCACAGTTTTGCGCCTAAGTTGCATTGTCGTCCCAGTTGCGGTTGAGCATAGAATCTCGATCAGTGTGAGGGGGCAGCATTACTCAGTAGCCACTGAACTTCATGACGGGCGCGGCTAATGATGTCAGCGTATGACCAGACCTTAAGGTTCGGCGGATCGTTCTGCGGGTTGGACTTAGCCGCGCGCCTCCCGCCAATGAGCGCGACATGGATCGGCTTGGCCGGTAACAGTTCGCGTAGCTCATCGGCATAGACTTGGGCTTGTGTTTCGTCCGCCCGGGAAACGGGATGAGTCGGCCGTTTGAACTCAATCAGCAGGTAAGCCTCGCCGGGGTCGGTATTGAGCAGTAGATCGGGACGCTTAGCAGCCCGCGTTCCCGAATATTTCTTATCGGTATATCGTTCGACGACGCCTTTCAGCGTCGCATTGGAGCTCATGAGGTGATAGGGTGCGCCAAGTATCCAAAGACTATGCTCGATCGCCTTGTGCATTTGGATTTCAATTGTCGACGGATTGACCAACAGCGCGTCAAGGTCGGACAAAAAATGCAGGCGCCCGTTCGCGCGTTCTACCATCAATGTCAGCTCGACTAGACCGAATTGATGCAGGGCCTCCGCAAAATTCGCAACGTCGCCGTGCCTAGCTTCGTCGATGTTGCGCAAAACCTGCCAGTATTCGTCCCGCTCCATTGCATCCAGTATGACCGATGCGATGGTGTCTATGCGATCCTGACGTTCGCCGTAGAACCGGGTGAGGATCTTTCCGAGCGCGGTTTCGGTAAATGCTCGGCGGTGCTCGGGAAGGTTCTGAAGACGGCGCGCAATCTCCTGCTTCAACCGTGCCTGTTGAAGATTCATCTCGCGTGTGAACACCGACTTCAGCTTGGTTGTAGTCCGCTCGGCGACCAGGTGTGCGATCTCCTCCCGCGCCTTGCTGTTTTCGACCAAAGCGCCCCAGTCCGCCGTCACGACCTGATCAAGTCCGTCCACCTCGATCTCTCCGTAGACGCGCTTACGCAGAGCATCGGGAATGTCCTGGTTTTTGTCCAGTCCGAACCACTGAGGGCGACCGACCACCTTGCCGCCGACCCGCAGCAGAAAACCCGGGTGCTTCGGCAGCTTACCTTCCGCGATGGTGAAGCGGATCTTGACCTCGCCGGCGTTAGGAAGGCTAGCGCTCGTGCTCTCCGTTTCCCCAGGCAGATCCTCAACGTCGAGTACGCGGCCATTGACGTATATTTTGATCCCACTCTCCCGGCCATATTCATAAATCAAAAGCGTCCGCAGCTTATCCGCACTTGGAAAGTTCAATGCCTGATCGAGGTTTGAGAGCGTTATGACCGTGCCATTAACCGCGTTAGATGCTTCCGTCTCAGTGAGTGGTAGCGGTACTTGTTCCAGATCATGCGAAGCATTCAGGATTGCGCCTTTGTCGACGTCTACGACGGTCCTGATGCCTTTGCAGACGCTCTCGATGCGCATGCTCCGCGCTGCAGCAAGCCCGGCGAACTTGCCAATGCCCTTTCGCCCTTTGATTCGGCGCTTGAGGTGGATGGAATATTCCCCTTTTGTCGACCGGCGGTCCCTGGCTATGTCGAGATATTCGCTCTCTATCTCATGAGGCGACATTCCGCTTCCATCGTCGGCAACGACGATCGGCTCAGCGGTCAGGGGCGCCGGTAGTGTCACCCAAATGTTTCCCGCATCTGCGTCCCACGCATTGTCGACGAGTTCCTTGAGCGCTGCTTCTGTCTGCCGGTAGGTTTCACCGAGCAGGGCGGTCAATCTAGGCGATACGGCAAAATGGACCGTGCGTCGCATTGATATGCTTCCCCGCGTCCGAATCATAATTTCTGAGCTTAAGAATACCCATTTTGTTCATTCCGGTAGATTGAGGCTCGATGCTCTGTGGAGAACCCATTGGCAATCACACAAAGCCAAGCGCACGAAGATGGCCAACTCGGTTCTGATGGACCGAGCATCCCGGCGACTGCCTTAGCAAAGCCACAGGAACCAAGAGCAATAAGTCTAAGGGCGGTGCTCACCTACAATCCGGCATCAAGCGGCGCTAATTTACCGCCAGCGACGACGAGAAGATCGCGGTCATCGAAGCGCTGTGGGTGGTGGCGCAGGACGGCCGCGCCCTCGGCCTCACGCCTAGTCAACAGCTGTGGTCAGTTTCTGACCGGAAAAAGGCAATCCCAACCCGCGTGAACTGTGGGATTCTGACGATCCGGCGAACCGGAATTTGTTCCTGAAGCTCGTCCTCTCGGACAAGCTCCTCTACCATCGGATCGGGGGCTATCGAACCGTCCAACCGCCTGTATTTTTGGGGTAATTGAGGCGCTGAACGATAACATATTCGGCAACGTCCAGCTGGGAGCTAACAAGCATCTAAGGCAAGCACCAGTCGCTTATCAGTTATGAACCCACGCCTGCATGGCCCACGCTACGGCATCGCGCACAAGCTGTCGCGTGCTCGCGGCTAAAGACGGCCAGAAGTTGAGCAGGTTCCGCAATTTCTCCAGGACGACAAACATTTTAATGGTGTAAAAATAATGAGCCGATTAATAGTTCTATCTTTTCAGCTCCATAGCAACGATCATCACGCTCGTTTCCATACACCTGCATATTAATGCCCTTAACCACGCAGGTCGCCAGATAACTTCCATAATCAAATAACATCGGCGCAGGTGCGTGAGATGCAATACATTAAAGGGATTGATGTATAACCGCAATGCTTTCACTCAGCAACAAACACCAACAATATATACAATCTGCTAAACCGCTTCTTATGTTCCAAATATCAATAATAAACGGGAACCAGAAGCCCGGGGCTTCTGGTTCCCGTTGCTTTAATCGCCTTGAAAGACGTCAGAATCGATGGGAGACGGGGTAGGTGTTGACGTATGATCGGCCTGCGCCACGGTTGCTCCCGCTAACACTGCAAACATAGCGACTACAATAAAGATCTGTTTCATGATCCGATCTCCATATTTTCTATGCTACTGCCTTCAATTTGACCAGCAGACCTATTTAAGTCCGGTCGTTGGTCACAAATTACAGATAGGTGAAATCGGACAACAATGCTCTCCAGAAACGGTAACGGCTGGTAACGAGATCCTGAGTTGTTACAGGATGTTACCATTGATCTATTTGTTCGTTGCCAACTGCCGCATACACATGCGTTTCTCACTGCATCGAGACCAATTCAGGAATGAAGAAGAGTCACTCGCACATCCTCGTGGTAGACGATGATCAGGAAATTCGCATACTTGTTGCGAGGCAACTGCGCAGACATGGCTTCGTCGTAGATGTGGCCGCCAATGGAATAGAGATGCGCAACATCCTTGGAACTGCGCGTATCGACCTCGTTGTGCTCGACCGCATCATGCCCGGCGAGGATGGTCTCACCCTCTGCCAAGAATTGAGAACAACCTCCAATATCCCCGTGATCATGCTAACGCTTCTGGGATCTGAGACGGACCGAATAGTGGGTCTGGAGATGGGAGCCGATGACTACATCCCAAAGCCATTCAACCCCCAGGAATTGATTGCCCGCATCCGGGCAGTGCTTCGGCGCGCTAACGAACTGCCGATTAACACGCCCGACTATCGCGATCGACGCCTGCGTTTTTCAGGATGGACACTTGATGGACGGGCACGACGGCTGACAGCACCAGATGGATCAATCGTCACTCTGACAGACGGAGAGTTTGACCTGCTTAAAGCTTTTGCTGAGCGCGCTGGCGTGGTGCTAAATCGCGATCAGCTCCTCGACCTGACAAGCGGCCGACAGCCAGGTCTCTTCGACCGGAGCATCGATATGCAGATTGCGCGTCTACGCCGCAAGCTTGCGGCCTATGCCGACGCGAACGAATTCATAAAAACCATTCGGCAACGGGGCTACATGTTTTCCGCGGATGTGGTGGAGGCTGATGAATGATACGGAATCTCGACACTCTTCGGGGCCGAGCCTTTATCCTTATCTTCGCACTCCTTCTAGCCTCCAACGCGGCAGCCCTTGTGCTCTACTCATACCGACACAACGACGCGATGGATGCTCTGCACGATGCGATGTTTGCCGAACAAGTGGCCATAGTGGTCCAGCTCATGGACCGATTGCCTCCGAGCCATCGCCCGGAAGTCGCGACAGCGCTAACAGGCACCATGCTAGGTGTTTCTACGGAAAACATTGAACCACTACCAACGCCAAAAGAGGAGCACGCGCGAGCTGGCCGAATAACCCGTCTGATCAACTCCTTTCTAGATCGCCCACCAAGTGACCCTATAGGAGTTCGGTTCGGCGAGAGTGACAACGATGATCTTAAAAATTCCGCGCCAGTATTTCCAGCAAGACTGAAGCTGGTTACAGAGGAGCCAATTGAACGCGTCCTGCAGAATGTTTATTTCCAAGGAAATATTAAAGTAGCGACAGAGCTTTCGGACGGGACTGGGGTGTTGATGACCGGGCGCCTCCTTGCCGTACCGCATTTTTCCTGGGCTCAAATGTCCCCCTCGCTTCTCGCGTTGACCTCTTCGGCACTCGTAATCGCATTCTGGCTTCTTGGTCGCTTCATCGCACCTTTGGTACTGCTTGAAGGAGCTGCGAGACGCCTTGCCGAAGACATCAACTCGCCCGCTTTGCGGGAAACTGGCCCTCTCGAAGTGCGGAGCGCTACGGCGGCTTTCAACGGGCTTCAAACACGCATCAAACAATTGATATCAGACCGTTCAGCAACTGCCGCAGCAATTGCGCACGACCTAGGCACGCCGGTTACCAGATTGAGATTACGCGCACACGAGATTGAAGACACCGACGTCCGAGATCACATTTTGTCCGATCTCAATCAGATGCAGCGAATGATTGCTGGGGCGCTCGATTTCACGAGATTGGACTTTGACTCCGAGAAGGCCCAAAAAGTGGATCTCGTGACACTGGTAGAGAGCGTTTCTTCTGATCTTACTGACATGGGTAGACTCGTTGATTTCCGGGCAGAAGGTCGAATTATTTTGACAACCAAGCCGACACTGCTTCGAAGGGCCATCGTGAACGTTGCGCAAAATGCATCAAGTTATGGAAAGCAGGCCAACATAAGCCTTTTGACCAAGGATCGGGACGTGACAATCGCGATCCATGATGACGGACCTGGAATGAGCCCAGCCGAATGGGATGAAGCCGTAAAGCCATTTCGGCGGCTGCAAAAAAACAGCGATGCGATCTACGGCTCAGGGCTCGGTCTTACTATAGCGCGACGAATTATGGAGGAACTTGGCGGCCGCATTGAACCTGTGCGAGATCAACGTGGCCGGTTTGGCGTTGCGATTCAAGTCCCACGTGGTGAGCAACAAATAATCAAATGAGATTAAGGCATAGGCACGGCTCTTTGCGACTGCATGGCAAAAGTACGGTGGCTGATTGGCGTCACGAAATTCGATCCTCACATTGCAATGGGTCAGGCGTTTGACTAAGTAGAGCGAATTTATTAATTCGCTTTTGACTACATACTGAACCATTTAAATTACGCTTGGTGGTTCGGCGCAGAACTACTGACGAATCCAGCCAATAAACTTCTGACATCACGTGCTTTCTGGTCACTTGTCCGGCGGGCAGTCGAAACGCGATCCTTTAGTATATCCAGCGGCACCCATCCCGATGCACTTACCAACTTCCATGTGCCTATGCGGTACGGTTGCGCTGTAGGAGGTCCGCCTCATACATGGCCCCTTTGCGCACGCACCAAATCCAACGTTTCGTGACATACCGCGTGGCCATGGGATTTCGTGGCACACTGCATCTCCCGACACAGCAAAAAATGAGATTGCCAATACTAAGCCTTTTCGCATTTGTGGACTCCTTCGCTTTCTCTCACCGCTAGAATTGTTCACGAAAGCGACCGCTCAGCGCTTGAATCATCCTCCGGTATTAGTTCTTCCAAGCGCTTGGGCACAAACCATTTGTAGACGGCGGGAATAACGAGGAGCGTCAGGATTGTGGAACTTGCCAGGCCTCCGACGACGACTGTCGCCAGGGGCTTCTGAACTTCGCTACCTGCGCCCGTTGCATAGAGCAGAGGTATCAAGCCCAACGCTGTGGTGAGTGCCGTCATGAGCACAGGGCGAACGCGCATGCATGCCCCCTTGATGCTGGCGTCGTCTATGCTTTCTCCCCCATCAACAAGTTCATTGAGGTAGGTCACCAAAACCATGCCGTTTCCGAGCGCAATGCCGAAAAGCGCAATGAAACCTACCGAAGCTGGAACCGAAAGATTTAGGTCGGCAAGCCAGAGGGCGATGATTCCACCGACGAGGGCCAGAGGAATGTTCAACATGATGAGAAGAGAGCTTCGCAAGGATCCAAAGTTCATGAACAGCAAGAGGAAGACCAGTGCCAACGTGATTGGGACCACGACCGCAAGCCGCTTATTGGCTTCCTGCTGCAGCTCGAACTGACCACCCCACTCGACGAAGTAGCCCGATGGCAGTTGAACCGTCTCGCTTATTATTTTTTGCCCGTCCGCAACGAATGATCCGATGTCCCGACCGCGAACGTTGGTCTGAACTGTAATGAAGCGCTGATTGTTTTCTCTCGTGATCTGCCGCGGTCCCACGATCTCGTCGATCGTTGCGACTTGTTCAAGTGGGACCAATGATCCTGATGGGGCGCGGATGACGAGTTCGCGGATCGCATCCGCTGTTGACCGCGCTTCTTCCGTATAGCGAACTAGAATGTCAAATCTCTTGATCCCTTCAAAGATCTGCCCTGCCTTCTCGCCGCCCACCGCAGTGCGGACCGCAGCCTGAACTTGATCAATGTTCAAACCGTAGCGGGAGATCTGCTCGCGATCGACAATGATCCTGAGTTGCGGCGTGCCTGTAACCTGATCCTTCTGGACGTCGGCAGCGCCCGGGATACTCCGGATTGCGCGCTCGATATCACCGGCCTTTTCTAGAAGCACCTCCTGGTCCGGTCCAAAAAGTTTTACGGCAAGCTCTGCCTTGGTCCCCGTCACCAGCTCGTCAACCGCGGCGGCAATCGGCTGTGTAAAGTTGAACTGCGCGCCAGGAAAATCTTCAAAGGCAGCACTCATGGCCGCGAACAATTGATCCGGCGTGCGTTTCGTCGGCCATTCTTGGGGCGGCTTCAGCCCAACAAAGGCCTCCGCGCTGTTTACAGGGTCAGCGTGTGCACCGACCTCGCCCCTGCCGACGCGGGTTACGACACGTTCGACTTCGGGAAACCGAGAGAGCAACCGTTTCTCGAAACGCGTGACGACCTCGCGTGCCTCTTCAAGGGCGATAGACGGGGCCATTGTTACGCGAACAAGGAGGTCTCCCTCGTTTAGCCTTGGGACAAATTCCGATCCCAGGCGCGGAAAAATAATCAGACCCGCCGCCAACAATCCGAAGGCGAGAAGAACTGCAAGTAAACGAGCCTTGACGAACAACGTTACAAGCGGGCGATAGGCAAAGATCAACCCGCTCACAACTCGGTCCGAGAAACTTGGGCGTTGTCCATCACCGTCGTTCTTTGGACGCTTCATCAGCATCTCCGCCATCACCGGTGCCACCACAACGGCAAAGATTAGCGAGCCGAGCATTGCGAGAGACACGGTGAAGGCTAGCGGCCGGAAGGTTTTTCCCTCGTAGCCCTGGAGTGTGAACAATGGCAAGAACACGACGATGATGATCGCGATGGCAAAGCCAATCGGCTGAATAAGCTCTGCGCATGCCCTCGCGACAAGCTGATGCTTGGACAGCGCGGGATGATCTTCGCGCAGGTATCTATCGACATTCTCGACGATGACAATCGCACCGTCGACCATCATACCGATTGCAATTGCAATTCCGCCAAGGGACATAAGGTTCGCAGATAGACCAACGGCCTGCATTACGATGAAGGCCACTGCTATGGAAAAGGGGATAGCAAGTGCTACGACAAGACTCGGTCGGAAGCCGCCCATAAAAGCCAATAGTACTATGATAACCAGTCCAACACCCTGTGCCAGGGCCTCGTTGACCGTATCCACGCTTCGAAGCACGAGCTTGGATTGATCGTAGTAGGGAACAACTTTGATTCCTGGAGGCAGGGTCTCGTTGATTTTCGCGAGCCGGTCTTTCACGTCAGCAATGACGTTAGAGGTGTTGGTGCCTATGAGTTTGAGGACGAGTCCGGCGACAGCCTCTCCCTCACCGTTCAACGTCGCGAGACCCTGGCGTACCTCGCCGCCGATCTCCACTGTGCCAACATCTCGAACTCTTACCGATATTCCGCCTGCAACTTTTAAGACAACGCTCTCGATATCTTTAATGTCCTGCGCGAGACCGACTGAGCGAACCACGAATTGTTCAAAATTCTTGACGATATATTGTGCGCCGACGTTCCCATTGTTTTGCTTCACGGCCTCGACCACGTCGGAGATATTGAGCTTGTAGCGCAACAACGCATCTGGCCGTACATTGACATGAAATTGCTTGACGTTCCCGCCGAGTGAGAGGACTTCGGTAACACCGGGAACCGTCTGCAAATTAAACTTGATAATCCAGTCTTGGATTTCTCTAATCTCTTCGCCGCTTCTTTTTCCCGTTGTGTCGTCGACAAAATAAAATAGAATCTGACCCAGACCGGTCGTAATTGGCCCCATTTCGGGATCACCAAAACCCTCTGGAATTTCATCTCGTGCAAGCTGCAATCGCTCGCCGACAAGCTGACGTGCAAAATATATGTCGGTCGTGTCTTCGAAATAGACGTTTACGACCGAGAGGCCGAAGTTCGAAATCGAACGAATTTCCTTTAATCCCGGGATCCCATTCATCGCCACTTCGACGGGATAGGTGATGTATCGTTCGACTTCTTCCGGCGCCAGTCCCTCAGTTTCCGTGAAAATCTGGACCAATGTGGGGGAAACATCAGGGAAGGCGTCAACCGGTAAGCTTCGATAACTTTGGAAGCCAGCGGCTAGAACGCCGAGCGCAACGACGCAAATTAGCAAGCGTTGACGCAATAATCCTTCGAGGAATGTTCGCATAAATCTAGTCCGCCGCTTAGTGGTTGTGTCCGTCGCCAAAGCTTTCCTTCGAGAGCTGGGACTTCATGACAAAGGCACCTTCTACGGCGATTTGTTCGCCAGGCTTTAAGCCCGACAGAACCTCGAAGAAATCACCGTTTTTATCGCCAAGCTTCACAGGGCGCGGCTTGAACTTGCCGTCTGCGAAAACAAACACAACGTCACCGTCTTCATATGTTTGGATCGCGCCCCTTGGTACGCGGACTGCGACGTCCTTTGAAGACACATCAATTTCCGCATTCACGAACATCCCCGACCGAAATTTCATTTCGTCGTTTTTCAGAACAACGCGGGCTTTTGCGGTGCGGGTGGCCTCGGATACTTCAGGCGTTATGTGTGCGATCCGACCTTCGGCGGTGATGCCTGTTTCGGTTTTGATCCGCACGGTAAGACCGGGCTTTATGATCGGGAGATCTTTGGGGTAGATGCTGATGTCAACCCATACGTCGGACAAGTCCGCGATAACAAAAGCTTCTCGATCCGTTGGTACGGCCTCGCCCAACACTAGGTGCCGATTGACCACGATGCCATCCAGAGGAGAGTGCATCGTATAGAGGGTAAAATCCATGTCGGGCTCAGCGGACACGTCCGCGAGTCTCTGATCAGAAATTCCCAGTGCATGCAGCTTTTGTTCCGCAGCTCGTAGGGCGATACGCGCCTCCGCGTGTAGTGTGCGAGCTTCGAGAAGAGATTTTTCTGAAGTGATGTTTTTGGCCTGCAGCTTTTTTTCCCGATCGAAATTGTCTTTCGCCAGGGTCTGACGCTCTACAGCGGCGAGATACGCCGCCTTCGCGTCAGCGAGTTCCCGGCTCTCAAGTACCGCAAGCTGTTGCCCCTTTTTTACGTGATGCCCTTGCGCGACGCTTGCTGATTGGACAATTCCTGAAACGCGCGGAACGACATGTGCGTATCGATCGAGATTGAACGAAACCTCAGCGGGGCGGACGATAGAAATCGGGAGCGGACCACCCGCAACAGGCTCAACCGTAACGCCGAACTCGCTCCTCTGATCGGCCGATAGTGTTACGGATTCGTCGTGACCGCCACCGCCATGCCCATGTCCATCGTCCTTGCTATTACCATGGGTATGGTCGCCATCCTTTTCTTGATCGGCTCGTTTCTCTGCTTTTGGCTCATTGCCGTGGTCGTGACCATGATTCCCAGGAGCCTCTTCGTCGCCGCTTCCGTGATTGTGGGCCTTCTCTTCAGCCTCGCCTTTGCTGCCCGAAGTCTCGTGTTTGTGATCGTGACCCTTGCTCTCCTCCGCAGGTTTCTTCGCGTGCTCGTGCCCATGGTCATCCGCGCGTCCGGGCGGATTTTTTTCTTCGCCACTGTCAGCTTGTGCGACATCGAATGTTGTCGCTCGCGCCTTTGGGAGGCGAACGGCGCGCTCGGGGGGCGCGCCGCCGCCGTGGCGGTCCCAATTCCCATTGTAGATAACGGGGACCACCGATTTAGAGGTAGGCTTGGATAGAAGTGGTGACGAGGGCAGTTCCCTCACCTCCGCCAAACTAGGTTGGGCCGCACACACACATGCTGCCACGGCCAGAAGACCCAGGCCTGAAATTGACTTACGCAGCTCCATGCGGATTTGCTCCATAACCTCTTTGACTTCTTGGATTAAAGGCAAGGCCGGCGAATATCTGGCCCCGTCGGGATTTGGTTGGACTGCCCCTCGGATTTCTCAGCCCCTACTTATGATTCCCATCCTTGTGGTCGTGTTTTTCCTCGCCCTCTTTGTGGGTGTGTCCGGCTTCATCGTGATGTGTTGCCTCCCCTTCCTTGTGGTCGTGTTCGTGATCCTTATGATCTTTTGAATTGTCGTCGTGCGCATGCGCCTCGACTGCCTTTGCGCTATCGGCTGCGAGCGTGGGGGTGGTTGAGAAGGTCAAAAAGAATGCAGTAACTCCGGCCGCTAGAATGTTTGGCAACTTCATAATTGTCTCCTTTTGAGGTTTAGATTTTCCGGCCAACAAGGCCTTCAATTCGGACCTTTGCTTTTTCGAAATCAGCCTGAGCCCGAATGAGACTTAGTTCCGCTTCAAACAGCACGCGTCGGGCGTCCAGAACTTCCAGAAGTTGGGACGCCCCAGCTTTGAAGCTGCTTTGAACTGCGCGGTAAGCTTCACGCGCGGGTGGCACGACGTCCTTTGAGAGAGTTCGTACTTCCGCAGCGGCACTGGTTAGATCGGCGTAGGCAGACAATACTGCCCGCCGCAGCGCTTCTAGCGATGTGCTTCGCTCATAGTCTGCCTTAAGCAGGCGAGATTCTGCGGCCGCTATATTTCCTGCGTTGCGATCAAAAATAGGAAGCGGTACGGAAGCACTGGCAACGATTGCCGTATTTTCCGATTCACCAAGCCGGCGAACACCAGCACCCAGCGTCAAATCTGGGATCGATTTTGCTACCTCCAGTTCGACGATGGCATTCCGCCGCGCGACTTCATCACTCCAGCGCGCCACCTCGGGATTGCGCTCTAGGTCGCTTAGTAGAGTGTCCAGTGACACAAATTGATCCACGTCTGAAAAACGGCCGGTTACCCTGCCGAAGTCAGCGCGGGATTGACCCCACATGCTAGCGAGCCGCCGTTTGGTCGGATCCAGTCTTGCGCGTTCGGCCTTGAGGCGGACGAGTGTGTTGGCGACGATCGGGCGGGTGCGCTGGATTTCAACCGGGCTCGCTTCGCCTGCATCGACGCGGGCTTTGACGTCCCGTTCCAATTCCTTGGCAATTCGGTTGGCTTCGTTCGTTTGTTCGATCGTTTCCTGGATTGCCAGGACATCGATGAATGCTTCCGCTGTTTCACGGATGACCTGAAGTCGCGCACCCTCAAACTCCCAAACAGCGACGGCACGATCTAAGTCCGCGACAGCCAGCCTCTTGAAGCGCTTGTCACCCAATTCCACGAGTTGAGATAAAGAAAGTGTGCTCTCGGCCGATTGAAAGCCGCGGACATCACCAGTCCCGCCAAAGTTCTCCAGGTCGAGTGCCAATTCTGGATTTGGTCTCACCGCCGCTTGCGCGGCCTCTCCTAACTTTGCCTCGATTTCCAACGAGGCTGATTGGAGAGCAGGACTGAAGCGAAGTGCCCGGTGAATAGCCTCTTTTAGCGTGAGTACATCGTCATAGGGAGGTGTGGATGCGGGATGCGGAGCAACAAGAACCTCTCGCGGTGGCGGTGCGTGATAGACCGCGCCGGCCACCTGGGCGGTCGTGTTGCTCTTGATCTCAGGCTTTGAACATCCGGCCACGCTAGATAGCGCAGCGCACACCAATATGTGCGTTGGCAAGAGACGGCTCTGCAACGATTTTCTCCCAGCGGCACGCCTTCAGGAACACTTTGCGCAAACCCCGGCAATTGCCGCAGCGTTAAAGACGCGCAAAGCGAACGGATCGTGTTTGACGAGAGAATTTCTTAAATGCGCAGAACCGCGACTTGGCGCAGTTTGACCGCGGGATCTTCCCTGCGAAGTACGGGCGTTACAAGCGTAACAGTTTCGCCAGCCAAATGATCTACTTGTCGGGGAAGCGTATTAAGAAACGCTAGATCGAGCGTAAATTTGCTGACGTCATCCTGAACCATCTCACAGTCGGCGCTACGTCGAGCATCTTTGAGAGATCCAGTCGGAAGTAAATCCAGATCGACGCAATCTTCACTATGCGGATCGTAAGCGTAGATATCGGATGCGCTAGCTCTTTGCTGGCTGTCTACGCTCACTTCCTCATAATGGCAGCTAGAACCACCACAGAGTTCAATGGCAGAATGACCAGAACCAGAAACACACCATACGAGCGAGCTCGCATCGGCTGCGCCGCCAGGGACCATCAGGCAAATCAATAAGATTGCCAAAATGCGTCGCATGACGGATTTGCCAACGATGTGCGCTAACCGATTCATAGTGTGGAAAGTGCCGATGATTGAATGTCTTTGTCAACCAGTTGGTCAATGGCAATAAACTTTGTCGCAGCGTGTGGCCTATTCGTTACCGCACATCAGGCTTAGCGCCCCTTTTGGACAGAGCGGTGGAGGCTCGCGTTTTCTTTAGATACAGAGCCGCTCGCTAACGCGAATGTCCACAGTCTGGATTTCGTTGCACACGATAGCTGCCTCTTCCACCCAATATTCGATCGTCGCATCGATACAGTCGCGGAGTGTGTTCAACTTCTGCGATACGCTCCGGCGCGGATTGTTTCCGTGCGGGGCAGAAAGGCTGCTGCCCGCCCATGTCCTTCGATCCCCGCGCCTATCTTTCCTATCTCGACGATTTTGACGCCAGTGATGAGGAGAAGATCGCTGTCATCGAAACGCTGTGGGTGGTGGCGCAGGGCTTGGCCGACCGCGCGCACGACCTCACGCCGGGCCAGCAACTGTGGACAGTTTCTGATCGTAAAAATGGCCATCCCAACAACGTGATGGTAGAATTAGGCTGTGTCCGGATCGCGCGCGAAAGTGCCGCGAACGACAACGCTCCATCACCGGCAAAGAAAGGAACAGCTTAAGACGTGACCGCCGCCACTCCGCTCCCCTCAACAGGCCCCAAAGCCGTTATCTACTGCCGCGTTTCAGACCCCAAACAGGTGACGCGCGGCTCCGGCCTTGGCTCGCAGGAAACCCGCTGCCGCGAATATGCCGGGTACAGGCGCTATGAGGTCGTCAAGGTCTTTGCCGATGAGGGTGTCTCCGGCGGATTGATTGACCGCCCCGGCATGCAGGCCATGCTGAGGTTTTTGCGGAAGAACAAGCGCCACCATAGCCATATCGTCATCATCGACGATATCAGCCGCCTTGCCCGTGATCTGATGGCCCATATCCAGCTGCGTGCCGCCATCGGCGAAGCGGGCGGCAAGCTGGAAAGCCCGTCCATCGAATTCGGCGAGGATTCCGACAGCAGGCTGGTCGAGAACATGCTGGCATCAGTGTCCCAGCATCAGCGCCAGAAGAACGCCGAGCAAACAAAGAACCGCATGCGCGCGCGCGCGCAGAGCGGGTATTATGTCTTCATCCCGCCACTCGGCTACCGCTACGACCGGGTATCAGGCCACGGCAAGATGCTGGTGCCGGACGAGCCTGCGGCTTCCGTCATCCGCGATATCTTTGAACGCTTTGCCGATGGGCGGCTGGAATCTCAAGCCGAGGTTGCCCGCTATCTAGAGCGCTTCCCCGACTTCCCGCTCTGGCACAAGGGCCGCATCTATCTCCAGCGCATCCGCGAAGTCTTCGAGCGGCCCATCTACGCCGGGTACATCGACATCCCGCTATGGGGCATTGTCCTGCAAAAGGGCAGGCACGAGCCGCTGGTGAGCTTTGAAACCTTCCAGAAAGTTCAGGAGCGGTTATCCGGCCCGCCCAAGGCCCCGGTGCGGAAATCCACGACCGAAGACTTCCTCCTGCGCGGCTTTACCACCTGCGGGGAGTGTGGTCATCCGATGACCGCGGCCTTCTCCAAAGGGCGCAACGCGCATTACGGCTATTACTTCTGCCAGCAGAAGGGCTGCAGCGCGTTCCGCAAAAACATCCGCAAGGAAGACGTAGAGAAAGCCTTCGACCACCTTGTCGCCCGCCTGAGGCCCGATCCGAAAGCCTTCGTGCTGATGCGCGAGCTGCTGCGCCGCGCCTTCGACGACCGGCAGGCCACCATGACCGCTCAGACCACCGGCGCACGCGCCGAACGGGCCAAGATCGAACGCCAGATGGAACGTGTCATGGAGCGGCTGATTGAAACCGACGATGCCGCACTGATGAGCGCGTTCGAAGCGCAGCTCCGCAAGCTGCAGGAGCGCAAACTGATCTTGAGCGAAAAACTTAAATCAGGGACCGCAGAGAAGAGCAGCTTCGACGAAACCTATCGAACCGCACTCAGCTTCCTCGCAAACCCGCGCGAACTGTGGGATTCTGACGATCCTGCAGACCGGAATCTATTCCTGAAGCTCGTCTTTACCGACAAGCTCCCCTACCACCGGAACGGGGGTTATCGAACCGCCCCAACTGCCTGTATTTTTAAGGCAATTGAGGGATCGAACGATAACATGTTCGGGATGGTGCCCAGGGCCGGAATCGAACCAGCGACACCGTGATTTTCAGTCACGTGCTCTACCAACTGAGCTACCTGGGCTTTCAAGAGGATAGCGCGCTCTTGATGGCCGTTTGCGGCCAGTGCGCCGTCTTGACGAGACACGTGTATTCGTTCCGCGCGAATGGAGTCAAGTGCGAAACCTATGTGACACCCACCAAAGCCCATTTTACGGACATTGTCGGCCCTGGCTGCGGCAGAAAGCCCTTCGATTTCCACACCGCATGCAAAGAGCCGCCAGGTTTCACTCGGCGTTTTCGTCGCGCGGCAGGGGGGCCGGTGGGACCTTGTCGCCGTCCTCGTCGGCATCGGCATCCCCACCAGGAATCGCATACCTGCCTGACATCCAACGCGCCAGATCAATATCGGCGCAACGACGCGAACAAAACGGACGCCAGCGCTCTTCCGTGGCAGAGCCACAAATTGGGCATTTGCGCTGACCTTTGACGCGGCTCGACATTACTTTCCTTCGGTTCTGATCAGGGTGGTTCGAGTTTTACAGGTCACACGTGCTTTTTACATACCTGCGCGCGGCCCTGTCACGGGTCATGTCCACGCGCGGGGTTACATCTCATCGCGACCTTCGGCGGCTTTCAACCATGCATAATGAATCGGAAAGCCCTCACTGGTCAGCATGCCCACAATCTCTGTCAGCGGGAGCCCGACTACGTTGGTGTAGGAGCCGATGATTTTTTGCACGAATGAGCCAGCGAGCCCCTGAATGGCGTAGCCACCGGCCTTGCCGCGCCATTCACGAGAGGCGATGTAAGCCTCGATCTCCGCCCGCGAGATGTGTTTGAAGCGCACCCGCGTATCGATAATCTTTGTGCGTACGCGATCGTCTGGCGTCAACAGGCAGACGCCCGTCAAAACGCGATGTGTGCGGCCGGAGAGTAGCTGCAGGGACGCTACAGCCTCTTCCATAAATTGTGGCTTCATCAGGATGCGGCGTCCGACGGCAACGACCGTGTCGGCGGCAAGGATGTAAGCATCGGCGATGTCGGTATCGTTGGCGATCTGATCGCGAGCTGTTTCCGCCTTGTGGCGTGCCAGGCGCAACACCAAGCCGCGCGGCATCTCACCTTTTTTCGGGGTTTCATCGATCGACGCGGGGCGTAATGCGTCGGGCGTTATCCCAACTTGTGCGAGCAACGTCATGCGCCGTGGGCTGCCACTCGCCAAAACAAGCTTAGGCCGGCCGGCATCGAGCTTGGAAGCTGCGTTCGCGCGCGCCAACTCTCGGCGGAGCGTATCGCGCCGAGGCCCGTCGGTACGGCTGATGGCTGTGAACAGGGACGTCTTAATAGATGACGACATGATCTGATATTCCCGATGAGTTCGTGCACAGCCCCTAAATGCCCGCTTTGAGCATCCACTATGGCGGGCGGAGAATGCAAAGCGGTTTACCGAAAAGCAAGTGGCATACAAATTCGTTGCCATCCGGGCTTCAGGACCAGATAAAATCAGTTCACATAAAGATCGAGCCTCCAAGGAGGAGCCATGGGCGCAAAAGGAAGCTTAACCGAGCTAATCTCCGGCACCTATCTGTTCGAGGACCTCGGCGAGGCGGCGTTAGAGGCTATCGCTCAGGAAATGCGCCCTGTGTCATTCGATTCGGGACAGCTGATCTTCACGCGTGGTGATGAAGGGCGCGATGCTTACCTCGTTTCGGAAGGACGCGTGCGGTTGTCCGTGCTCACCGCCGAGGGGCGCGAACTTTCCTTCGCGCATGCCGAGCGCGGCGCTATTTTCGGCGAAATTGCTATGGTCGACGAAGGCCCCCGATCTGCTGATGCTACCGCAGCCACAAAGGTCTCTGCGTACTCTCTGTCTCGCAGCGCGTTCCTGCGCGTTATCGAGAAGGAAGCCGCCGTAGGCGATGCCATGATGCGCTTCCTGTGCCGAAGGATTCGCGAGGCGGATCAGCAGTTGGAAGCCATTGCATTGTGTCCGATCGAGATGCGGCTGGCTCGTTTCTTCCTCGCCGCCGTCAACGCCAAGGAGGCTGACGCACTGGACAGCGACGTCGAAGTTGCATTTACGATGTCACAAAGCGAGTTGGCGTTGCTCATCGGCGCCAGCAGACCGAAGGTCAACACGGCTTTGTCCCTGCTTGAAGCCAGCGGTGCCATCAAGCGGGGCAAGAATTCGATCTTCTGTAACGTCGATGAACTAGAGAACATCGCTGGCTTGGGCTAGGAAGCTTGCGGACGCGATCGGGCAGCGTGTCGAAGGCGCATCGGCAGGAGGTGCGGCAGAACCGCCCGAGCACGACCTTGCTTTTTGCAGGCTGGGCGCACGATGGACCGGTTGAGCAATTTTCTGAAATGGGCTGGTGCCGCTCTTCGCAAAGGGTTCGGCGCAAAACGATTGGCCCGGCTCCGAAGTTCGGTGCGTTGGATCGTCGAGGCCGGGACGCAGGGCTATCCGCCCGATACTAAGCGCCGCCTCGTCGTTATGAACCTCATCGCCTACCTGATCGCGTTCTCGACGGCCGGATATGCGATCCAACACAGTTTTCTTGATTTTGAAAAATATGGGCCGGTCATTGGGCTGAACTTGGCGCTGTTGCTGACTGCTTGCCTTGTTCCATTTTCGCACCGTCTCAACGAACTTGCCGGGGCCTTCCTCATTATCGGCTCCGAGTATGTGGCCTTGTTGGCGTTCACTGCCTACCTTGGACATACATCAGGCCTGCATCTTCAATATTTCATTGCGGCGGCGGCGACGTTCGTCGTGTTCGGTGTCAAACGTTGGCGCCTCATCTTGCCGCTGGTCATCATTGCGGTCGCCCTGCACCTTTACGCATGGTTCAATTTTCCGCGCGAAGCCGCGCTGATTGATGCACCGTCTGACATTCTGGACGGTATCTACATTCAGGCCGCCGTTACAACGGGTGCTCTTATTGCGGCCGCCATCTACTATGCCTTCAGCTTGGCTGAAGCTGCCAAGGCTGAAACGGACGTTCTTTTACGGAATATCCTGCCTGATGATGTTGTCGAGCGTCTCAAGGCCAATCCGGGCACGGCTATTGCCGACAGCATTCCGGAGGCCTCCATCCTCTTCACCGACATTTCCGGCTTCGTCGCATTATCCCGTGAGCTCGGTGCTTCGCAGATCGTCTCTCTTCTCAATCGGATTGTCTCTGAATTCGATGCGCTTGCCGAAAAGCATGGCGTCGAAAAAATTAAAACGATCGGCGACGCTTACATGGTGGCGGCGGGTGTTCCGACGCCGGTCAGTGATCACTCCCAGCGGCTCGCTCGTATGGGGTTTGATATGCTGGATGTGGTCGCGCGTGTCCGAGCGGAAACCGGCTACGATCTCCAGATGCGAGTTGGTCTCGCCTCGGGGCCGGTCACAGCAGGCGTGATCGGTACCAAGAAGTTCTCATACGACATCTGGGGAGATGCGGTGAACCTCGCCGCGCGGCTTGAGAACAAAAGCCGGCCCGGAAGAATACTGATCTGCCCCACATGTCGAACGCGTCTCGAAGACGAATTCCATTTCGAAAGCCACGGTGAAATTGAGATCAAGGGCGTGGGCTTGCAAGAAACTTGGTTTCTAGTTCCCGACATGCGGAAGCGTGCAATGGAAGAGGAACCGAGAGAGACGTCAACGATCAGGGCGAAAGCTTAGACTGAAGGCAAAGTGCTTAAAGGAAAGCGCTGCTTGATGCGACGGAACAGCTGATCTCTCACCAGTCGGTAAGCCTCAAGTGTCTTTTCATGGTCGTGTGAATCGGCTGAAGCCGTTGCATCAAAGGTCGGCCAGTATTCGACATCCACGGCCATGGTGCGTGTCAATTCGAGGGCTTGGTGGTGGGCCTCCGGCGACAACGAAATAATCAAATCGAAGGATGCGTCTTCCAGGTCCGCAATGGCGCGGGGTTTGTGCTTGGTTATATCGATACCGATCTCTTGCATGACCTCGGCGGCGAATTTATCCGGCGGGCCCGCACGCACGCCCGCGGACGAAATCCGCAGACGATTGCCGGCGAGATGCTCAAGGATGCCTGCGGCTATGGGAGATCTGATAACATTGAGGCTGCACGCGAACAAAACCGATCCGGGCAGCTCGGCGACCGGTTCCGGCACACTCTCAGCCCTTCCAATGGAGCGCACAAATTAGCGTAAACAGGCGGCGTGCGGTGTCAAAGTCTACCTTGACCTTTCCTTCAAGGCGCTCCGCAAGAACGCGGCTGCCCTCATCATGCAGATTGCGGCGGCTCTGGTCGATGGCCTGAATGCGTGAAGGGGGCGCGTTGCGGATCGCTGCGTAGTAGCTATCGCACACAAGGAAGTAGTCCTTGATGATGCGCTTGAACGGCGTGAGAGAGAGGACGTGCACCACCAGATTGTGCTCCGCCTCGTTGCCAATGTTGAAATTCAGACGGTCATCAATGATCGACAGGTGCAGTCTGTAGGGACCGTTATCCACTTCAACCGGCTTGAATTCATTGCATTCAAGAATGTCAAAGATGGCCACTTCGCGCTCATGATCGACATTTGAATTGTTCCGCGCGATCGATTTTTCATCGAGCGTGATCTCGTAGAGACGCGAGGTCGAATGCGGCGAAGGGAGAAATTCAGACATGTGCCAACCCCGTCAACGCGAGCCTCCCAATCTCAATTCCACGGACCGTCTGTGGCCTTCGAGACCTTCGGAACGCGCAAGCGTCATTGCTGTTGGCCCCAGCTCTTCCAACGCTGCTGCATCGAGCTTCAGGATCGAGGTACGTTTCATGAAATCAAAGACACCCAGTCCTGAAGAAAAGCGCGCGCTGCGGGCCGTCGGTAGAACGTGATTGGAGCCCGCAACATAGTCTCCGATCACCTCGGGCGTGTGCGCACCAATGAATATCGCGCCTGCGTTGTTGATCCGCTCCGCCAGTTCGTCGGCATTGGCCGTGGCGATTTCAAGATGTTCTGCCGCGATCCGATCAGCCAACGCGGGGGCCTGGTCCAGCGATCGCAACACAATGATAGCGCCGAACACGTTCCAGCTCTCACCGGCAATATTGCCACGCGGCAGAGTTGCGAGCTGCTGGGCAACTGCGGCTTCCACCTTGTCAGCAAAAGCCGCGTCATCTGTCATCAATATGGACTGAGCGGCCGTATCGTGTTCGGCTTGAGCGAGCAAGTCAGCCGCGATCCACTCTGGATCGTTGTTCGCATCGGCAATGACGAGCACCTCGGAAGGGCCCGCGATAGAGTCTATTCCGACGACGCCAAACACCTGGCGCTTGGCCGCCGCAACATAAGCATTGCCTGGCCCGACGATTTTGACCACGGGTGCGATGGTCTTGGTTCCGTAGGCTAACGCGGCGACAGCCTGTGCTCCACCGACACGGTAGATTTCCGACACGCCTGCCATCCTCGCTGCCGCGAGCACAAGCGGATTAATTGCTCCGCGTGGCGCGGGCACCACCATCACAATACGTTTAACGCCGGCGACCTTGGCCGGAACTGCACTCATCAGCACCGAACTTGGATAGGAGGCAAGCCCGCCGGGAACGTAGAGCCCTACGGAATCAACTGCAGTCCACCGGTCACCCAGGATGACTCCCGCTGCATCCTTATATGTCCGGCTTTCGGGGAGTTGCCGACGATGATGCGCTTCAATCCGGTCATGCGCGATGCGTAATGCCTCGAGCGCATCTGGCGTCTGCGTTTCCACTGTCTCGACCGCTTGGTCGACCTCGGCTGACGTGATCTCCAGCCCGGTAGCGGTTAGGTCGATCTCATCGAAGCGGCGCGAGTAGTCGACGAGGGCAACATCGCCCTCCACACGCACATGGTCGATAATATCGCGAACCACGGCATCGACGTCAGCGGAGACCTCACGCTTTTCAGCCAACATTGAGTCGAACGCGGAAGAGAATTCCGGGTCAACATCGTTCAGTCGTTTTGCCATCTGTATTGTTCTTTTTTCTGGGGGCTCGGGCTTACGTCATATGGGTTCATCGCGTCGAACTGTCGACGCCGCCTGGATGCCTCGGTTTTTTATCTGTTTCCCAGGCCGCTCCGAGATCACGCAATTCCGCCTCGATGCACTCGACACTTAATTCGATCGCCTTGTCGCCGGAAAAATGCAGCGTGATCGTGCCGGAAGGAGCCTCACCTTCATCAAACGTTATGGCGAGCAATGACAGGACATCGTCCTTGCTTGCGCGGTCGATGTTGAGGCTACGAACGCCGGAGACACGCTGCAGACGTAGACCGGTACGGCAACGCTTATAGGTTCGAAGCAGTTTTCGCGGTTGGTTCGCAGGCTCCGACCAGTCAAAGCGGTTGAGCAATAACAAAAAGCGCTGCTGCGACGCTTCGTAGACGATGTCTCCAACGCGAACGACGGCATCTTGAAGATGAGCCGACAGGATACTCAAGTCCTCATCATCGAGCGCAATCAGTTTTAGGTCTGCCATTTTTGACGGTCTACCCAGCATAAGAGGCGGCAACGGCATAACTCCGGCCTATCGCGAGTGATAGCGAGCAGTCGAGCGAAGTGCAACAAAACGCCCCAGCTCTTATCAAAGAGTTCGCGCCCGGCGGGTGCGTTTTCGACACCACGGGTTAACGACATGAGCTCCAAGCTGCTGGTGCGAGCGCACCTTAAAGGGTACTCAGCCGGCGGAAACCCGTTCGATATTGGCGCCGCAGCGCGACAGCTTTTCTTCCAGACGTTCGAAACCGCGATCCAAATGGTAGACGCGGTTTATAACGGTTTCGCCTTCGGCCATTAGGCCTGCGATCACCAGTGACACTGAGGCCCTAAGGTCGGTCGCCATCACGGGCGCGCCTCTCAATCCAGAGACCCCAATCACAGTTGCGGTATCGCCATGCAGGCGGATATCAGCGCCGAGGCGGGCTAACTCTTGAACGTGCATGAAGCGATTCTCAAAGATCGTTTCCCGTATAACGCTGGTGCCATTGGCGCGCGTCATCAAGGCCATCATTTGCGCTTGAAGATCTGTCGGAAAGCCCGGGAACGGCTGCGTTTCAACCGTCACCGGTTCTATTCCACCGCCGTTGCGCGTCACACGCACGCCTTCGTTCGTGTCAGTGACATGGGTCCCAGTTTTCTGGAGAATGTCGAATGCCGCACTGAGATCGCTCCGCCTCGCGCCATTCAACAGAACATCGCCTCCGCAAGCCGCGACGGCCAGCGCAAATGTGCCAGTCTCGATGCGGTCGGGTAGAACAGTGTGTACGGCACCTTCCAGACTGTCGCGCCCTTGGATGCGCAATGTCGATGAGCCGATGCCCTCGATCTTGACACCCATTTTCGTCAGACACTCGGCAACATCGCCAACCTCAGGCTCGCGGGCGGCATTCTCAATCAGCGTCTCACCCTTTGCGAGGGCGGCAGCCAGCAGGACGTTGTGTGTCGCTCCGACAGAGACCTTAGAAAAGGTAACGCGGTTACCGACCAAACCCTTCGGCGCTTTAGCAATTACGTAGCCGCCGTCGATGTCGATGTCCGCGCCCAGCGCCTTGAGGCCTTCCAAGTGCAAATCGACGGGTCTCGTGCCTATTGCGCAGCCGCCAGGCAAAGAGACGTGGGCCACGCCCATGCGCGCGATCAGAGGCCCCAGAACCCAAAAACTGGCCCGCATACGGCTGACCATTTCGTAGGGCGCCGTCGTATCGACAATATCGCGTGCGGTCAGGTGAAACGTTTCGCCCAAATGCATAGCCGGGCCGGCACGTTTTCCATCAACCGCCAAATCAACACCGTGATTGCGCAGAATACGGGCAAGAAGATTGACGTCCGCGAGATTGGGTACGTTCTTCAGTGTCAAGCGGTCCGCCGTCAGGAGACTCGCAATCATCAGCGGCAGAGCCGCGTTCTTGGCGCCGGAAATCGGAATCTCGCCGTTCAGCGAGTTGCCACCTTCGATCTTAATACGATCCATCTGCCTGCCCTGTCGTGGAGTCCTATCGCGTGTTGCACGCAATAATGGTGGAGCGTGCCGTAGAGACCCGCATTGACTTCGCGGAATAGTGGTAATGGCGTTGCTGTTTGCCGGGCCCCTGTTCCCGGCGCAAAGCGAATAGTCTCAATAATCGTTAAAAGTACGGCGCGGCAAGTGGGAAGCCATCTCGCGCCGGCAGATCCTCAGCTTTCTTCCCGACGAGCCTCGGGCGTGTCCAAAGAGGGATCAACCGCCTTTGCACCCGCGCCTTTTCTAGCCCGGGCCAGCTCTTTGCGCTTTCGCAGGTTGTCGCGAAGCTGGGCTTCCAGACGTTGATTGCGCCCGTCTTTGCGACTAGCCCGATTTGTCTCATCTCCTGCCATGTCGTGCCTCGCCCCATTGTGCTCCACTCAGTGATATGCACCTGGTATGCCACCATTAAAGCTAGAGTATATCGCCAAGATTGCATCCCTACGGTTGCATTTTATTTAGAAGTTTGTGCAACACTGAGCATTAATAGATTTTGTTAGGGGACCGCTTGGTCCAGCGTGGTTCAACTTGTTCGCAAAAATTGTATCCGAGGCAACCCGAAGTTTCACATCACTGACGCGCAACAACAGCGGTGCCAGTGCCATCGAGTTTGCTCTTGTTGCCCCCGTTTTGATTGTTCTGGCCATGGGCATACTTGTCTACGGACTCTATTTTGGAACGGCACACTCAGTTCAACAACTTGCCGCTGATGCTGCAAGGGCTTCTGTCGCCGGCTTGAGCGACACGGAACGCGCGTCGATCGCCCAAACGCATATCACGACCAACGCTACCAGCTATCCTCTGATTTCTCCCGATAAGGTCACTGTCGAGGCCGGGCCACTGGAGGCGGATGCAGATCAGTTCGAGGTCACGGTTGAGTACGACGCTTCGGAGCTTCCGATTTTTGGCCTAGACCGTCTCGTGCCTGTCCCATCTCCGACAATCCGTCGAACTTCCACCATTCGACGCGGGGGGTATTGAGTTGCGTCATTGTGGTCAGAGACTCCTCGGCGTGCTGAAGAACGCGAAGGAGCAGGAGAGTGGTTCTGTTGCAATCCTCAGCGCTGTCTTCCTGATTGTATTCTTGTGGTGTGCCGCTCTCGCTGTGGATTTCGGCTCTCTCTATTTCGAACGTCGTACGGCTCAAGGTGCTGTGGATCTTGCTGCTATTGCTGCAGCACAGAACATTGCCTCGGCAGACGCTGCCGCAACAGCTACGATTGAAGCGAACAACATCAGGAACGTACAGCGCCTGGTCGTGACGCCGGGACATTACAGTGCCGATCCTTCAAAGGCCCCCGATGAGCGGTTTGTTGCAGATGTGGAGCCTTTCAACGCCGTACGTGTACAGCTCACGCAGAACGCACCACTTTATTTGGCCGGTGCTCTAACGGGGCAACGGAACATGACGATCGAGACGCAGGCCATCGCGGTTACGACCGCGCAGGCTGCCTTTTCCATAGGTTCCCGTCTGTTACGGCTCGAGGGTGGGCTGCTGAATGCCCTGTTGGAGGGCCTACTCGGCGGGAGCGTGAACCTGTCCGTCATGGACTATGAGCAACTGGTGGACGCCAACGTAAAGCTGTTCCAGTTCATGAATGCTCTGTCCACAGAGCTCGATGTCGATGGCGCCTCATATAACGATGTGCTCGCTATGGACGCCAGCGTTGGCGCTGTGCTTGAAGCCCTAACCAACGTAAGTGCCGATTCCGGACAAGGTGCGGCCGCGCATGTTCTTAGTTCCATCGGTGCCACGACTCACGCCGCAGACGCGATGGTTTCCCTCGGTGCGTTGGTTGATCTCGGCCCTTATGGCAACCTGAGTACGGGCTCATCGGCACCAGGCTTTGACCCTTCGATTAACGTCATGCAAATGGTGACGACGGCCGCTTCTCTCGCAAATGGCTCCAATCAGGTTTCCCTCAATCTCGGCGCCACAATTCCTGGGCTAACGAACGTTCAGGTCAACGTCGCGATCGGGGAACCTCAGCAGGACTCGCCCTGGCTCTCCGTGGGTGAGCGCGACGTAATTGTCCGAACAGCTCAAACTCGTATCAGACTGCTTGCAACGGTTGGCGCTGAGGGTCTCGTTTCGGTGCGCGTGCCACTTTATGCTGAGGTCGCGTATGCTGAAGGAAGACTAGACAATATCGTGTGCGGGAACGACGTTGCTCGCGACGCGCGCGTTGACATTGCCGCCCTGCCCGGGGTTGCCGAACTCTGGCTTGGCGAGGTTGACGTCAACAATCTGGACAATTTCAGCAGAACTCTGCCCGTCGAGAACGCAAACCTCGTACAAACACCCCTCGCCAAGGTCTCGGGCAAGGCGCACGCTGCGGTCACCAACACGTCAGAGACGGTCTTGAGTTTTAACTGGGCTGAGATTGAGGCTCAGGAAACCAAGTCCACGTCCACGAGAGAACCGACCACCACGCTTTTAAACTCGTTACTCCGCGATCTGGATCTAAGGGTCGAAGTTCTCGGCCTTGGAATAGGCTTGCCGGGTAATTTGGGGACCGTTGTCGCGAACCTTCTATCTGCCGCAACGCCCGCTCTCGACAGACTTCTCAGCGGCGTTCTCGACGCTCTCGGTATTTCGCTGGGTGAGGCAGATATCACAGTGCATGGCGTACGCTGTGATGGCGCGGCGCTCGTAGGCTGATGCACCACGTTCTGGAAACGCGTGTGAGCCCTCGCAGAGGCCGTAAAGCGCCAGGTGTGCGGGTAAAAAGTCTGCTCAAGCACATATCGCGGAAACTGGTGCTGCCGGAGAGATTTGAACTCTCGGCCTCTCCCTTACCAAGGGAGTGCTCTACCCCTGAGCTACGGCAGCGGATCGCCAATATCGAAGCTCCATACTGGAGCCGGCTGTAATCTTCAATGCCAATCTCGGCACTCCCTTACCAAGGGAGTGTCCGTGACCTCGACAACCCTGAATCGTGCGAGGGGCACACTACTGCCACAGGGCCCGAAAGACCGCAAGCATTTGCAGCGGTCTTCTGTGAAGGGCCAGTCTCAATGCCTTCTTGATGTGGGCCGCGACAGAATGATCAAGGACGCAATGAGAATACGTTATGCTCAGAATATCCCAGATGACGCTTCGCGTCGCCTCTGAGCGGCGAGGCCTGCGTCAAATCTCAACCGAATGTCCTTCAAGGCATCGGCTCTCTTCTTGTAAGCTCTCGTACCGCCTACAAATTGCCGAGCAATTGCGTCGATCTCCGGTAGCCTGACTTGTTTATCAGTCTGTAGTTCATCAAAAACTAGGTCAAAGCGGGATGGATCATTGTGGCTCTTCGCAAGCATATCTACGTAACGTGATACGACATCTTCGTCTATCTGCTTCGCAGTCCCAGCTTTCTTTGCTGGCCCATCACGCTTTTCAAGAAGTTTGACAAGCTGTGTAATCGAGAGCTCGTCCACTGGGCCGAGACCTTCGATGAGTTTTTCGATCTCAGATACCGTTGTCTTGTTAGCCTGTGCTTCTTTCAGTGTTTTGGCGAAGCTCAACAACAGTTTGCGTAGTTCTGAAACCTGCATCGCTAAGGATCTCCGGTTCAGTTTCGACGGGCATCCCGACACTTCTAAGGATGTGATCGCCGAGGTGTGAGAACATCTCATGTATTACGGCATTGTTCGGACTAGGGTTCGGCTCAAAAATTGCCAGATCGTCGCCCTCGATGTGAAGAAGGGCCACCTTATGCATGATCGGCAGGTGATCGAGAACGACGACGGGTTCGACATTGCCGTAGAAGTGATTGACCCGGCTTTTGTAATTCCAATGAAGCTCGTCCTGAAGATAGGATAAAGCCTTGCTTTCGCGATCATTATAACCGCTGCGTTGGGCAACTTTCGAAGGAAGAACGCCCAGCATCTTGAAGCCCAGGCCTAGCTTGTCGCGGAAATCTAAAAACATCTCCACGGAACGAAACACCGCTCGGCTGGATACGGTATCGAGGATGGTTGGCATCAGGACATGCGTCGCAGCACAAAGCGCGTTGGCGGTAGCTGCGCAGATGCGAGGTGGCGTATCAATGATGATGATATCGTAAGTATTTTGAATTTCGTCGCTTGCAAGATAGGCCTGCGTATTGAACCGGATATCGTCCTTCCTTGCTCCGGTCAGCCACTGATAGACCAAGCTACTGTCTATACGACTGAGATTTGCTTCAGCAGGATGAATGGCGCTTGTCTGAAATGACCGACCCAGACTGTGGGGCTTGGTGATCTCCGCTGGGGGCTTCTCACCTCTCAGTATCTCGTGTGCCGAAAAGGTCAGTTGATTGGGATCAGCATAGGGCACGATATCCGTGAGCGACCCTTGATAATCGAAGTCGATCAGGAGAACGCGATATCCGGACTTGTCGAAATATGCGGCCAGATTGGCGGCAATCATCGACTTGCCAACGCCGCCCTTGTAGTTCGCAACCGCGATTATCGGAATCGTATTCTTTAAGCGGTCGGCATATTTCTTATGCGCGTTCCGAGATGTGCCTTTGCTCCAGAACGCCTCGGGATCGACGAGCACTTGGTGGATCTTTTCCCGGATCGCTTTCTTACCCCAATAGTATGCATAAAATAATGCACCACAGAGGCCGACAACGATGGTGACCGCCTTAATCCAATAAAGAACTCCGGCCCCTAAATAGACATCGAGAAATAAAGCGTCCGCGACCTTTGTAATTAGCTCCAAAAAAGTCTTGAGAACCAATTCAAACACGACCCCCCCACCAAACGCATAAAACTATCAGTGGCAAGATAATTCATCTGAGGTGCGGATCAAGAACCTCTTGGCAGGTATCCACCGAGGGAAGGTTCTGACTAGGGACGCTGCGGAAGCTTCTCCAATGTTTTGAGCTAGAATCTAGAGTAGAGCAGCCCTAATCCAGCGTGATTGCTAATCCGCTCAGGTCTGCGTTCACTAGCAATCCAACCTGCCGTCCGGTCAGTTCCAGCACAGCGCCTTTCTGGTTGGTCAACACAATCGCGCGCGCGCCATGTCCGACCGCAAGGCCCGCTCCTGCGGCGCCGTAGACACCAGCAATGTCTGACGGGCGATCAATGTTTCTTACCCTGCCGCGCAGTACCGTCTTTGAGCCGCCGAACACTAGCCCGTAGTCCAGACCGCCGACCGACAGCGCGTAGCGCCTCCCGTGAAAATTGAGAGTGCCACTCCCGCCGGAGCCGCCGATAATCCATCCTGCCTTGTAGATCGTCAGTCTAACGGTTCCGCTGTCTGCGTAGCTTGCTGAGGGCAAGCTCACAAAGGCAATTATCGCGATGAGCAGTGTGCGCATGGCCCACAAGATCTTCATTGGGGACTCCTCCTCGTGTTCCAGAAATGGCGCGTGACGCGGAACGAATCGCATGTGTTTTTTCTAGTCTTGGAATGAGGAGGCAAGATGTTCTGTGCTCACTGAGCAGAACATGTCTTTGGTCACAACCGAGTAGAACCTCCCGGAGTTGTCTCTATATCTGGACCACAGACTATACGGTGGGCGATGGCGAACATAACGACAGAAAAGGCGAACATCGCCATAAACCAAACCTGCCACATACCGTAGCTCGCCAACCCCATGACCGATGCGCTCGCAAACATCGCGAATGCAGGCGCGCGTACCCTACGGTCGATTGAACGAACCGCACCCAAAACCGCCACACCGGCAACCGCCAACAGCGCAGCGCCGACAGCCCCCAATTCAAACCAAGTCTGCAGAAATACATTGTGGGCATGGCGCGATAACGTGCGCTCGATCTTTTCCCCTTCGGCATTGTTCGTCGTCGCGCGCATGCGCGGGCCGAGAATGTAGGTCATGTTGGTGCCGATGCCGATCAGCGGATCGTGTTGCAGCACCTGCTCAGCGGTGTGGTTCCATATGATGATGCGGTGTTGAGCCGAACGCTGCAGCCAAGATGCGTTGTGAAGATCGGCCTTGTGCGCGAGCATCGCAGCCGGCAGGACGAGCAGACAGCAAGCCACCCACCCTACAGCCATCAAACGGTACGTCCATGTGTGAGATATGCGTGCAAACGCGTAGCCAAACAGGCCGATCACCACCGCCAACTTCGATGTCTCATGCGTCGACAGGAAGATCACGACAATTGCCAGAGCAAGAAGGCCCAGGCTTATAGGCGTGCGCAGGCTGCGTGGCGCGGTGGCAAACGCCGTGACCGCCGCCGGCCACATAAGCAGTGAAATGGGCGCGGTGTTGCGGGTTAGATCGACCGGCGAAATCGCGATAATGCGGCCGTCCTCCCACTTGAAATGACGGAGAGGTTTGATCGACTCCGGCCCCAAGCCGATCGTATTGTAAATCCACATCTTTAGGGACTGGTCACTTAAGAGTTCGATCAAGAAATATGTTAGCCCGATCGACAACCCCATCCAGACCCCGTCCGCAAGGTGAAGCGCGTTCATTGTGCCTTCGCGCCGGATCAGCCGATACATGACAAGCGTTGCCAGCAGTATGAAGAGAGTGAGGCCGGACTTTGCCAATACGAGAGTGGGGGACTCAGCCCAAAACGCCGTGGCAGCGGCCCATAGCGCAAACGCACTCAAAGCACCGGTCAGGACGTCGCAACGTGGCAAGCCATAACGCAAATGCCCAGACAAAGCGGCAGACGTGAGCAATGCGATAAAAACGATGCCGAGCAGAAAAGGAAGCGTGCGGGCACTGACGAGTGAAACGATGACGGCGACGAGAATGACAGTCCCCAAAGCCGCACTGGGTAAGCGGTTCGCAAAGGGGCCGCGGACGGCATCGCTTTCGCTTGAATGCATGTTGCTTTCACCCTCAGTTGTCGCCCGTATGCGAGCGCCCCGCGTCATTAAGCACGTGACTGGCTCTGCGACAACGGGCTCTATACGTGACTTGCCGCGGCGCGCCGATCCGCTATTATCTGGCCTCCAAATATCGCTATGTGCACTTTATTTCGGTCACCTATGCGAGCCGTGCTGCTGAGCGCGGTGAAGTTTTTATTGGTGTGGCAAAGACGCCCGCTCATTAGTCAACGAAAGCCCCTTCGCAATTGAAAAAGAATGCCTCAGATTCACAGCCGCTACCGGCGGCTGAGCGCCCTGATCGTCGTGAAGCTGAAGACGCTATCCGTACGATTCTGCGTTGGACGGGAGAAAATCCGGAACGCGATGGCCTCATAGAAACGCCATCGCGCGTTGTGCGTGCGTTCGAGGAGTATTTCCGGGGGTACGCAGAAGACCCGGAGGCCATCCTCCAAAAGACCTTCGAGGAAATTGAAGGCTACGACGAGATGATCGCTCTGCGCGGCATCCGTTTTGAAAGCCATTGTGAGCACCACATGGCGCCGATTATCGGTCATGCCTGGGTTGGTTACATTCCCAACGGTCGCGTCGTCGGGATTTCAAAACTCGCACGGATTGTCGACGTCTATGCGAAGCGCCTCCAGATCCAGGAGAAAATGACGGCGCAGATCGCCAATGCGATCCAGACCGTTCTGGAACCGCAAGGTGTGGGTGTTGTCATCAAGGCCGAGCATCATTGCATGACAACGCGCGGCATCCACAAGCCCGGCACGGACCTCGTCACAAGCCGAATGCTCGGTGTATTCCGCGACGACCCCAAGACCCGGCAGGAATTTCTTTCAATGGTCGACTGAGCCGGGCATTGCCTCCGGCTTATCGTAGTCCACGCCCACGAGGTAGAGCCCCGTGGGCGGCGCTACCGGTCCGCATGCCGCGCGGCGGCGTGCGGCCAACGCTTCGGCGACATCGGCGCGCGTCCAGCGGCCGGCTCCGACAAGCTTCAGCGTGCCCACGAGCGAGCGCACCTGATTGTGCAGGAATGAACGCGCAGACGCCGTTATGTGCACTTCCTCCCCCACACGCGAAACGCACAGCCGATCCAACGTTTTAACAGGTGACGCTGCCTGGCAGGCGGAGGCGCGAAAGGTCGTGAAATCGTGGTGGCCAACGAGGCACTGGGCAGCGTTATGCATAGCTTCCGCATCCAACCCGACGGGTAACCACCAAACCCGGTTGCGGTCGAGTGCCGGTGGAGCCCGACGGTCCAATATTCGGTAGAGATAGTGACGCGCGGTGGCGCTAAACCGTGCATCAAATTCAGGACCGACCTCTACACATTCCAAGACTGCGATTGGATTTGGCCGAAGCAAGTGATTGAGCGCTTCGCGGATGCGGTAAGGATCTTGTTCACGCGCAAGGTCAAAGTGCGCAACTTGCCCCAGAGCATGCACGCCGGAATCCGTGCGGCCAGCCCCACGGATGCTGACGGTTTCGCCGCAGAAGGATGCTATTGCGGTTTGCAGGCTCGACTGCACAGTCTTGCCCACGGCCTGCGTCTGCCAGCCGACAAACGGCGTGCCGTCGTATTCTATCGTAATGCGGTATCGGGGCATTCAGGTCGGGCCGTATAACGGGAAGGGGCGCAATCCCTATCGCGTCGACCGCGGTTGCTCAACCCTCGTCATAAAAGACGCGTGTTCTTAGTAGTCGCTGCTACGGCGGGGATCGTTGTAAAAGCCGGGATAGTCGTACACATTCGTTTCCCCGACACCGAGCGCGAGCGGCGTTCTCCCATCCGGGTTGATGATGACGTGCCGATCAGGCGGCAGCGGCCGGAATACGCGAACGCCAGCTTCCTTGGTAACGACGGCACCATAGTAAGCACGCGGTTCGATGCGGGTCGTATGAGATTGCTGCGCCAACGCTACGGGTGCGATCAACGCAGATGCAGCCACGAGCGCGGCAATCGCAAATTTACTCGACACATCAATTCTCCCTAGCAATGCGCCTGTTATTGCTCACTAAACTACAAGCGGCATGCATTTGCCAGAGCTTCGCGGGGCATGCTTAATACACGTTACGGGAGGCGCGTGCCGGGCGGCAGACTGAAGCCGCGCAAGAACTCCGATGCGGAGCAAGGGCGCTTACCCGCCCGCTGAACCTCCAGCATCTCCACCGCGCCGTCACCGCAGCCAATCGTGAGGCCTGAACCAAGTACCTCGCCCGGAGCGCCGTTCTGGCTGACCAAGCGCGAACGCAACGCTTTCACACGTTCGCGCCGGCCTTCGCGCTCGACCTCGAACCAAGCTCCCGGAAAGGGGGATAGCCCTCTGATCTGATTGTGTATCTCAATCGCAGAACGGGCGAAATCGAGCCGCGATTCAGCCTTGTCGATCTTTGCCGCGTAGGTAATTCCGTCGTTGGACTGAGGCGCCTCGCTCAACTCCCCACGCTGGAGCGCCGCCAGTGCGCGGACCATCAGATCCGCGCCGCGTTCAGCAAGCACGTCGTGCAGTTCGCCCGCTGTCATTTCATCGCCGATCGTCACCGGTGCGCTCATGCATACTGGTCCGGTATCGAGACCTTCCTCCATGTGCATGATGGCGACGGCGGTTTCTCTGTCGCCAGCCATAATGGCCCGCTGAATCGGCGCTGCTCCGCGCCAGCGCGGTAACGCGGAGGCGTGCAGGTTGAAACAGCCGTGGCATGGGGCAGACAGAATTGCACCCGGCAGCAGAAGGCCATAAGCGACGACGATGGCGGCATCTGCTTTGAAGTCCTGGAACGTGCTTAACGCTGCGTCATCACGCAGGCTTAGCGGCGTCAGGACCGGAATGTCCCGGCCTGCGGCAAAGGCGTGTACCGGCGATGGCCGCTCATGCATCCCGCGACCAGCAGGTCTCGGAGGCTGCGAATAAGCAGCCACAACATCGTGCCCTGCCGTCAGAATTTCCGACAACGTTGGCACGGCAAAATCGGGCGTGCCCATAAAGATGATGCGCACCTTGCTGTCCCCACTTCGATGTCTGTTCGATTGTCCACGAACTCGCCTTGCGACGGCGGTCCGAGCGCTTACGAGGTCGTCACGCTACGCTGCTGCTTGCGGAAACGGCGAACGATTATGTCCCTCTTCAGCCGCGACAGGTAGTCGATGATCAATTTGCCATCAAGATGATCGAGTTCATGCTGGATCGCCGTCGCCAGCAATCCCTCAGCTTCAAGCTCCTGCTCTCTTCCATCCCGATCGATGTACTGGAGCGTCAGGGAACCCGGTCGTTCGATCTCCACATGCACATCCGGGATTGATAGGCAGCCTTCCTCATGTACGTTTGGAGTGTCGCCGAAATGGACAATCTTAGGGTTGATCAGGCAAAGCGGCGCGGGTGCGTCTTCGTCTCCGACATCAACCACCACAAGCCGCTTGGGCACGGCGACCTGGATAGCGGCCAAACCGATTCCGGGGGCGGCGTACATAGTTTCCAGCATATCGTCGGCGAGGCGACGCGTAGCATCATCGACCTGCGTAATAGGTTCAGAGACCACGCGCAGTATCGGATCCGGAATTTTTATAATTTCCAACTTTGCCATAGTAATTTGAAATACGCATTCGCCGATGCTTGGTCAATCGGCACACTGAGGGGACAATGTCGCGGTCCGTTATCTTGAGATGTATAGGGCGCGACACGTGGCTATTGCAATGGGCGCTCGGGGCATGGCTGGCGAGGGCGTGCCAAAGCCTCACGGCCTATCAAACTCAGGATTTTGACACCCGCTCTCACTGATCCCACAAGCGTTCCGGAGATCTTCGATATCCCGATGCGGCGGCGATATTGGACTGGCGCTTCTAGCGTGCGCAAACCTAGCTGTGCCGCTTTAACCTGCATTTCGACGGTCCAACCGTAGTCGCGATCCGCCATGGCCAGTCTCTCCAAGACCGAACGCTTAATCGCGCGAAATGGTCCAATATCGGTAAATCGTGCCCCCCAGATTAGTCTGATCAACCACGTCGCCAGCCAATTACCGAAAATTTGCTGAGGCGTCAGGGCTCCTAGCTCCCTACGCCCGAGCGTACGCGACCCGATGACGAGTTCTCCTTCATCCGCGATTATTGGATCAACCAAGCTCGGCATATCTTCAGGGTGATCGGAATAGTCACCGTCGAGGAAAACGATGATGTCACACGGAGGCAAGGCACCAATCCCGGCAAGACAAGCCGCACCGTAGCCAGGTTGCGGTTCTCTTATGACGCGGGCTCCGGCAGCACGGGCAACATAGGCCGTTCGATCTCGTGATCCGTTGTCCGAGACGACAATGGCGTCGACCCAGCTGGGAATAGCGGCAATGACTTTACTAACGGCCGCTTCTTCGTTGAGCGCCGGAATAACAACGCCGACAGCGTAGCCGTTACGCATTCGCATCTCCCAGCGCAGGTCCGCACAAACGCGGCTATTACTTTCGAGGCGCACTCGTGCGCGGCCGCATCGTACACGAGCCATAGACATGTAGGGTCCCGAAACGCTGCGTACACCCCATAGTGTGCTCTTTTCATTCTGCGTTTAGGCAGCTGGCTAATGCCTTTGCTGTATCGTGGCAGGGATGCCAGCCGATGCCCTGCAATTGGGCTGCATCGACGACAAGGTCCGCGTTGAGCCGCTGCCATTGGCCTGTACGCCCAGCCAGCCGGGCCAGACTCGCGAGGATTCCCGCTGGGATCGGGACCAATCCGGGGCTGCGGCTGAGGCCGCTACGCAAAGCCGCCAGGATCTCAGGCACGGTGGCCGGTTCTTCGTCCGCGACCAGGAAAACTCGCCGGCTGGCCTGCGGACTGGTCAGCACATGCCGGACTGCGGTCATGAGGCTATCTATGTGGAGGAGCGAGCGGCGTCCCGCGACGGTCTTCAACGGCAACGGGATCGGAAGGCGGGCGAGCCGGACGAGCGCGGCCATGTTCCCTTTCACGCCTGGGCCATAGACGACCACTGGCCTGAGTGCCACCCAATCCGTCCGGCTATCGGCCAGCTCTTCAGCAAGTGCTTGTTCTGCGGCGAGCTTGGAGCGGCCGTACGCATCTGTTGGATGAGGAGGCGATCTTTCCGTCAGGACACCTTCCGCGGAAGGGCCGGATTGCGCGCGCACAGAGGACATGAGCACGACCCGGTTCAGGTCTGCCTCGCGGGCAGCAATCGCGAGGGCGCGCGTGGCCTCACAATTCACAGCCATATACTGGCTTTCGGGAATTGTACTGGTCGCATGGGCGATGCCTGCGAGATGGACCACGTGGGTCACGCCGCCCAACAGGGCGTGCCAATCGTGCGGCTCCGACATGTCGGGCAACGAAACGATGTCCAAGTCTGGACGGGCCGAGATCTGAGATACGTCACGCGCAGCGGCGCGGACTTCGAAGCCATTAGCCAGAAGGCTTTCGGTCAGAAAGCGTCCAATGAAACCTGTAGCTCCGGTAATCAGAATACGCGGCGGCATGGTGTTGTCGAAATCCAAGAGCTTATCGACGACGCTATAGACGGCTCATTTGAGCCCGCCTCAATGCAGCATACGAGACAAAGGCGGCCAGGCCTTCTCCTCGCCGTCCTGATCGGCTTCAGGGGGAAGCACGGGCCCGGGCTGATATCCTTCTACCGTGCGCATCAACACTGCGCGGATGGCATCGAGATCCCGCGTCTTCATGGCTTCCTTCAAACCATCCAGCTCATGCCAGAGCTCGTTCGATGGCAACCAGGGCTCTCCGGAACGCATAATGCGAGGATGTTCCGTCCCGGTCGTATTGGCGCCGAGCAAGAGTTCTTCGTAGAGTTTCTCGCCCGGGCGCAGGCCGGTGTAGACGATCTCGATATCGCCACCAGGGTTTTCGCTACTCCTCGGATCGAGACCCGCGAGGCGGATCATAAGGCGTGCAAGGTCGTCGATCTTGACGGGGTCTCCCATATCCAGAACGAAGACTTCCCCGCCCGTCGCCATGGACCCTGCCTGGATGACCAGTTCGGCCGCTTCTCTGATCGACATGAAATAGCGGATGACATCGGGGTGGGTCACCGTCAGCGGTCCGCCCTGCTTGATCTGTTGCCGGAACCTGCGAACGACCGATCCAGAACTGTCGAGCACATTTCCGAAGCGAACCATCGTAAAGACGGTGTTGACGTCCTCGTCCATGGCATGCGCCTGCAGGACAAGCTCAGCAAGGCGCTTGGTAGCTCCCATAACATTCGTCGGACGAACCGCCTTATCGGTCGAGATCAGCACGAAGCGTTCAACGCCCAAATCCCGTGCGGCATCAGCCATAACGGCGCATCCGAACGTGTTGTTGCTGATCCCAGCAACAATATTTTGCTCCACGATAGGCACGTGCTTATAGGCCGCTGCATGGTAGATTGTCTGGATATCGTAGCTTGATATCGTGTGGCGAACGAGCCGTTCATCGAGCACGGAGCCCAGCACCGCGACCAGTTCTGTATCCTCGTATTGACCCGGGTTAGCTGCGATCGTCTCTCGAATTTCGAGCTCAATCTCGTAGAGGGCCGGTTCCGAAATATCCATGAGCACCAAGCGCTCCGGCGACTGCTCGAGAATTTGCCGGACCAATTCCGACCCGACCGACCCACCAGCCCCCGTTACCAGAATTGATTTGTCGCGAATGACGCGCGTCAACAATTGAGCATCCGGTGGTACGGGTTCACGGCCTAAGAGATCTTCGACCTCCAGAGGGCGGACATCCGTAATGCCGACTTTGCCAGACGCTATCTCATCGATCGCAGGCACGATCTTGACCACAACGGGGTAGTTTTCCAGCTTCTGGACAATCTGTCGGCGCATGCCGCGCTGCGATTCAGGAATTGCCAACAGCACTTCCTTGATGTCGCGGCGTTCAATGAAGAAGCCCACCTTCTCCGGCCGATAGACTTTGAGCCCACCGACGTACTGACCCCACATGGACGGCTCGTCGTCGATGAAACCGACGGGCTCGCGGTCGTAAACCCTGCGGCGCAGCGCAGACAGCAGCTCGACGCCCATTTGGCCCGCGCCATAGATGAGCACGAGCTTGCGATTCATATCGATTGGCAATTTTGGAATGGTAATGCCAATGCTTTGCAGGAACAGACCCGCAATCTGGCGGCTCGCACTTACCGCAAGCGCTCCCAACACGCCATAAACCAGGATAACCGTGCGTGGGATGCCGTGCTGTCCGAGCATAAATACAGCCATTGCCCAAATCAGCATCGACAGGGCTGCACACAAGAAAATGCGCAGCATGCCACGATAGCCGATGAAGCGCGTCACAAGCCTGTAAAGCCCGAAGGACCCAAAGGTGCCTATCGTGATGGCTGGCCCCAAGAAGAACAACGCCGCTGTCAGCCAATCATCGGGAACGTAAAATGTCTGGTAGCGGACCGACATCGCGGTCCAGAGGACGGCGGTCAACAGCAGGAAGTCGCTCAAGACAAGAACCACCCGCTTTGCAGAGCGTGGCAGTTCAATGAGCCACTTGCGCACGTGAGCTGTGCGCGCGTCCTCGTTACCCTTGTCCGCCAATTTCTCCCCTCTCCACCCCGTCGCGCCCCTCGCGCGGTCGTATCCAGCTATCCATTACAGGCATGATTCAGCCCTTTAGATGCCCGTTATAAATACATGGAAAGCCCGGTGCACATGTATTCAAATTCCGTAACGGAATTCCCCTGTCAGTAACGAAACCACACTCCGATATCCACACTTTGATATCATCGCAAGGGCAGGACACGAGCCGACAGCGTTGCCGGAAGGCATCATTCATCCATTCGGCGCCGAATTCTGTGGCGAATCCACCAACTTCGAGGCGCGCGGGCGAGTTTAAAGGTCCCCGATACCGGCGCTTGCGTAATGTGATCGATGAGCCGGTAAGACAAGATTACCCCGATGCAGCCGAACACGATCCCCCCACCCAAGTTGCCAGCCAGCACCCCGTAGGCCCCAGCGATCTCGCCACCGATCCAGACCAATGGAATGGTCCCGATCGTGGCACGGCCCCAATTTAGCGCCGTCGAAACTTGGGGCCGCCCGAGCGTATTGTGTATGGCGTTGGACACAAACAAGGTGCCGAGGAAGAAGAAGAGCGGCGCCAGATAGTAGCAAAATATCAAAATGAGTTCGGCGGCCTGCCCCTCGGCTTTGAATGCCTGCACGATGAATGGCGCCAGGATCGCGAGCACAATCCAGGAAAATGTCGTGAAGGCCGCCGCGACGCATAATGCCAACGTCAAGGTCTGGCGCATCCGGTCTGGTTTTTTCGCTCCGAAATTTTGTCCGATGATGGGCCCTACGTTGCCGGACAACGCGAAGATTGCGCCGAATGCGACTGGCATGATGCGCCCAATAATGGCCCAGCCCGCGACTGCGCCATCCCCAAACCCCGACATCGCGGCCGTCACGTAGGCGTTGGCGAAGGGCGTTGCGATATTTGTGGCGAGGGCTGGGACGGCGATCATGGCCAAGGGACGTGCATCCGATACCATTGCGCGCCAGCGTGGCCGGCTCATCAAGCGGTGAACGCGGATCACCCCGTAAAGGCCAATACAGAGCATCACGAGGCGCGCAATAACGCTGGCGATGGCCGCTCCCTCGATTCCGAGACCGAAGCCGAAGATCAAAACAGGGTCAAGGATGACGTTGGCCACCGCACCGTAGAGCGTCACATTCATCGAACGCCGCGCATCGCCGACTGACCTGAGGACGGCCGTCGATGCCATCGCGACGGCCAGCGGCGGCAATGCGGGCACGAGGATTTCCAGGTATCTTGTTGCCAGTTCGTGAGTTCGGCCGGTCGCCCCCAGAAGCGTCAGTAAGGTGGGGATCAAAAACCAGATGATAACGGCAAGGATGGTCGCGACAATAAAGGTCCAACAGTGGGCACTCGCCGCAACGCGACGCGCACGCACGTAGCGTCCTGCGCCTATCGCGGGCGACACGAGTGACATCGTTGCAATGAGCAAGCCGAGACCGATAGAGATCGTGAGCGCTACGATTGAGCTGCCATAGCCGATCGCAGCCACGATGGCCTGATCGTTGAGCAGGCTGAGAAAATAAATGTTTGCGAGGTCGCCGACGAAAATTGCGACAAGCCCAAGTGCTCCAGCGCCTGTCATGACTAGGATGTGGCGCAAGAGGGAGCCGCTAACGAACTTGGGTGGCTCCACCGCGACACGGCGGGGCGGCACCCGCGGATGACGGGCCACCTCAGGCGTTATGGACTCCATTCCCTCGAACCGTTTCTTTATTTTAAGCCCGGCGGCAGGGTTGGCTACCAAGCGGCTAGCCCTGCTCGTCAGGCGACGAATTTTCGTTAGATGCGGCGACGAGATTTAATAGCGGCGGCCAGCGTGCCGTCATCGAGATAGTCGAGTTCGCCGCCGATCGGGACGCCCTTCTGAATTTCAGAGACGGCGACATTGGTTGGCGCCAATCTTTCTTTTATGTAGTGCATGGTGGATTGGCCCTCCACTGTAGCGTTGAGGGCAAGGATCACCTCTTTCACTTCGCCCGACGAGGCCCGTTCCAGCAAGCGAGGAATATTCAGATTGTCGGGACCGACACCATCCAAGGGCGACAGATGCCCGCCCAAAACATGATAAACGCCGTTAATTGCCGCGGCCCGTTCCAGCGCCCACAGATCTCCGACCTCTTCGACGACGACTACGACTGATCGATCACGACGTCCGTCACGGCACAGGCTGCATGGGGAAACCGTGTCGACGTTTCCACACTCGGAGCAATGGGTGATGCGGTCAACAGCGGCGCTGAGCGCATCGGCGAGCGGCATGAGCAAATCTTCACGTCGCTTGAGCAGAGATAGCGCCGCCTTACGCGCCGATCGCGGACCTAACCCAGGCAATCGGCTCAGAAGCTGGATCATGCGTTCGATTTCCGGGCCGGCTATCGCCTTGCTCATGCCGACATATGTCCTTCTTCATCCCCGACTCTCTCTAGCAAACGCGGGACATTGGCACGCCAGCGGCGCGCTGTCACGGAGGTTGGCAATCGCCGGAGCTCTCAGGCCGTGTCCCTATAATTTTATGCCCACCACGCCGAGACGCGGTGGGCATTGATCCTAGTCTTTCTTAAAGATCGCTTCCGCGATCAAAGACCATTTAGCGGCACCTTCAGGAAGCGCTTCCCTGTCTCATCGGCCTCGGGGAGATTGCCGCCGCGCATATTGACCTGGATAGATGGGATAATGAGCTTCGGCATCGAGAGGGTCGCGTCCCGCTCGGTCCGCATCTTTATGAACTCGTCCTCCGTCACGCCATCGCGCACATGGACGTTGTCTCGGCGTTCGGCTGCGACTGTCGTTTCCCAGCGGATTTCCCGGCCGTTCGGCCCGTAATCATGGCACATGAACAGGCGCATTTCCGGCGGGAGCGCCAGAACCTTCTTAATCGAACGATAGAGTTCGCGTGCGTCGCCACCGGGGAAGTCAGCGCGCGCGGTGCCTCCATCCGGCATGAAGAGCGTGTCGCCCACGAAAGCAGCATCGCCGATGACATGCGTCATACATGCCGGGGTATGGCCAGGGGTATGCATGGCGAACGCCGTCATGGATCCGATTTTGTAAGTGTCACCATCAGTGAACAACCTGTCGAATTGGCTGCCGTCACGCTGGAACTCGGTGCCCTCGTTAAAGACCTTCCCGAAAACGTCCTGCACGACGGTGATCTTCTCACCGATCCCGATTTTGCCGCCGAGTTCCTGCTGCAGATAAGGTGCCGCCGACAGGTGATCGGCATGGACATGCGTTTCGATTAGCCACTCAACCTTGAGGTTGTGCTCCTTCACGTAAGCAATAATCTCATCGGCGGACTGATGCGACAAGCGCCCCGCCGCGTAGTCGATGTCCATCACTGAATCTATGATGGCGCAAGCATTGGAGGTGGGGTCCTTCACGACATAGCTGATCGTGTTGGTGGCTTCATCAAAGAAGCCCTTCACCTCCGGTCGGACCGACAAATCAACTGGATAATCCTTAGACATCTGTTGGCCTTCCCTTTCAGTTTTATTGTTTCGACACCGATTGGCGGTCTGATTTTTCAAAATCTGTCGCAGGAATAGAATATATTCCCTCTAGTCCACGCGCAAACGTGGTTCAGGCCTTTACGCCGGTTGCGATGTGGTGCGTAAACGGCTCAACAGCCGGGCAAGCCCCATTCCGCCTACGAGCGCCGCGACAAAGACGAATGGTTCGATGCGTCCCAGGCCCAGGGCAGGAACTACACCACCTGGGCAGTAGCCGATCAGTCCCCATCCGAGCCCGTAGATTGCCGATCCAAGGAGCAGTTGGGCGTCAACATCTTTCCGGGTTGGGACGAGGAACCGAGGCTCCACCAGGGGAGTTCCGCGCGCGAACACGAGCCGGTAGCCAATAGCCGTAGTGAGCAGCGCAGCCGCCATAACGAGTGCCAAGCTGGGATCCCAAGTCCCTGCGACGTCGAAGAAGTTCAAAACCTTGGCTGGATTGATCATCCCCGAAACCGTGATTCCCAGGCCGAAAATTACACCGGCGAACAGAGCAGCGATGATTGGCATGGCTTAGGCTCCCACAACATGCCGGGTGACGAAAACCGTGACGAGAGCTACGGCCATGAACGTTGCCGTGGCGACGATCGAACGCGGTGAGACCCGTGCGATCCCGCAGACGCCATGGCCGCTCGCACAACCGGCGCCGAAGGTAACGCCCACGCCAACGATGAGTCCCGCCACCACGGTCTTGAGCAGATCTGGCGACAGCGTGACGTCCGGGAGATGTCCCATGAAAACCGCATAAAGCGACGGCGCGACAATCATCCCGATCAGAAAGGCGGCGCGCCACGACCAGTCCGAAAACGATTGAGGAAACGCCGCTCCCGACACGATGCCGGAAATGCCGGCGATACGTCCGAGAAACCACATGAGCATCGTTGCGCCTAGGCCAATTAGGGTTCCGCCTATCAAGGCCGAAACGGGCGTAAATTCCGTCATTACTATCAAAGCCCCTTTATCATCTGACAGCCTTCAATCGTCTGTCAGCATAACCGCTCGGCCCGGTGATCGGTTCGACATCGACACATGCAACCTCGTCGACCTCAGCAACGCCCAGCGCTATTTATATTCGTTTCTTTGAATGTATTTTCAAGGGGCCGCGAGATAGATCTCGTGCCTATCCCAAGGAAGTTATGGGATTGCCGTACTTTAAGGGCCGGACGGGGCGCTGCCCTAGAATGCGTTCCGGTAAGCCCGCGGGGATATGACGGTCCGAACGAGAATGTACACATCAAACGCAATCGACCAATTCTCGATATAGTAGAGGTCATGAACGACACGATTTTTCATGTCGTTCTCCGTCTCCGTCAGCCCCCTGAACCCATTCACCTGAGCCCATCCGGTGATGCCGGGTTTAACATTTAGGCGCTGCCCGTACCGTTGAATGCGCTCTTCAAAATGGCGGTCGTGAGCCACAGCATGGGGACGTGGCCCGACCAGAGACATGTCGCCGAGCAGCACATTGATCAGCTGGGGCAGCTCATCCAGGTTCAACTTGCGCAGATACCGTCCGATCCGCGTGACGCGGCTGTCGTTGCGTTGCGCCTGGACGACGGTGTCGCCGTCATCCAACGCTGTCATGGTACGGAATTTCCAGATCAGGAATTCCTTGTGATTGTAGCCGCGACGATGCTGCCGAAAAAAAACGGGGCCGGGTGAATCCCGCTTTATCGTGAGCGCGATGATCGCGAAAACTGGAAGCAACAGGATCAATGCCAATCCCGCCACCACGACATCGAGGCTTCGCTTGAGTAACGCCTGATAGGGCTGAAGCGGAGGATTGGACAAAGCAAAGGTTGCCGCCCGGCCGTAGTGCATCGAGCGTGACCGAAGAAGACGCGCCATCGGTGCCGGCGCTGCAAGCTGCACGGCAACAGGAAGTTCGATAAACCGCTCGGAAATGCGATCGACAAGTTCGATACGCGTCCAATCGACCAAGATAATCACATCCTCTATGGCACGCTCACGCGCGGTACGGATAGCTTGCGTCAGCGTCGCGGCAAGATCCTGATCTCCGGATATGCAGTTGTCGATATTCACACATGACGTAATGGAGACGCTGGTCCCGCTGCCGTTAATCTGGCGCATAAAGGCTCGTATCGGCTCGTCCTCGCCAATTAACATCAAACGCCTGCGCCCAACGCGTCCCTGGCGGATAGCCTGACGCACTGCGTACGATGTGAAGCTCGTCACCATCGGCAAAACCATTAATCCCGTTAAGTAGAACAGGATCAACCAGCCGCGGGAATAGATCGTCGTTGTTTTCGTGAGAAAACAAAGCACAACGAGCGAAATGAAAGCGTAGTTCCAGGTGAGAAAAACATCCTTCGGACGGCGAGCACCTTCAATTAATGCGTGTAGCCGGTAATCTCCCCGAAAGATGAATGGCAGCGTGACGATAAGCGCTATGAAGAGCCCGACGGCGGTTGCGTCCAGCTGTCTGCCCCACGTCCCGTAAACCGTGCTGTGATAGATGAGGTCGGTTGTGATCGACGTCGCGAGGATCGCGAGGATCTCAACCGCGCAGGCTAGCGTACCGACAGCCAGCCCGGAGAGGCCGCTGCGTGGCTCTGCACAATCGTCTGTATCAGGAGTGCTTTCAAAGCCTTCCTGGTTCACAGAAGCGTGAATGTTCATCTGTAATTCCCGCTACGCTAACACTGCGGTGCAACACCTGAACGACCAACACGCAAACATCGCGCCAACTCCCCGCGTGCTGATTTTCAGCAGCGGTTCGCGATTGTCTTGTCAAGTTCGAGGGCCACACACACAGTGCTGAATAACACGTTACGGAATTTGATCAATTGCGACATTCCGTTTTTCTATTTTCACTTTAGAAACTTACGTTAATTTGCTCATATTTTGTGCTGTCATTGAAATGACGTCTCCACTTGGAGTTGAACAGCCTCATGTGTTCCAGAATTCCGTGCATTTGCTGGCACGGTGATTGCTTCATCAGATCTGACAATCGCGTAGCAGAACAACTGTGAGCGGCTGGGCCGTTGCCAAGTGCCGCCATCATTGGGATGGCAGCAGCGGCACTCTTGGTGAGCAAATGCGTCAGAATGAGACACGGATCTGGGATGTCGTCGTCCGCGACCCTCAAGCGGGACATAGACCGTCGAATGTAAACGCTGCGGGACCGGCAGAGTCTTTTATGAAGCTCGACCCACGCGAGTTCGTCGGTCTTGCAAAACGGCATTGGCGCATGATTGGGATGACGACGATCGGCACAGCCGTCGTCGTCACCGCCATAGCGTTGGCTCTTCCTAAATATTATGAAGCCTCGACGCGGATGCTCATCGACCCGCGGGGCCTCGACGTCATTGATAAAGGTGTTACGCCTGGTCCGGCTACGGTAGAACAGGGGTCTGCGCTCGTTGAGAGCGAGGTTCATTTTCTCAGTTCTGACAGTGTCTTATCCAAAGTCATTGCCAAGCACAATTTGGTTGACGACCCTGAATTCAATGGGACGGATGGGGGGCCATTGTCCTTCATCACCGATAGCATCGCCACCGTTCGTGCTGGCGTCGAATCTGCTCTCGGTATGGAGGCTCGCAATCCACCTGCGGAACTGATTACGCTGCAGAGCCTGCGTGAATCGATCTTCGCCATGCGGGAACCAACCAGCTACACCGTCGATATCGGCATCGCGACCAAGAGCCCGCAAAAGTCGGCCGATATCGCCAATTGGATCACCGAGGAATACCTCACGACTCGTCTTAGCACGCGGGCGACCGCGACGGCACGGGCTGGGCAATCCCTCGTCGGGCGGCTCGATGAATTGCGCAATGATGTGGAAGTTGCCGAAAGCAAAGTCGAAGACTTCAAACGCGCGTACGACATTTTCACCGCTTCCGGTCAGCTCGTTACCGAACAGCAGCTCAGTGAGCTCAATACACAATTAGGAAACGCGCGTGCGGAAACGCTGCGCGCCCGATCCCGGCTTGAGCAAATCCGCTCTCTCGCATCTGCGGGCCTCGGCCCGGACGCAACATTAGAAGCTCTAAGCTCAGAGAATATCCGGCGACTGAGAGAGCAGTATGCGACGGTCCGTCAACGCCAAGCCGCGCTCGGCAGCCAACTGCTTCCGTCGCACCCGGCCATGCGGCAAGTCAGTCAAGAGGTGGCTATCGCCAAGCGGCAGCTTGATGACGAATTAAAACGTATCGAGCAGACGGCGCAGCTTGACCTTGATCGCGCCATGGGCAACGAGCGCAAGCTGGAAATCAAGTTGGCTGAGGCCAAAAAGATCTCGTCAGAAACTAATGATCGTCTCGTAAAATTGCGCGAGTTGGAACGGGAAGCCGAGGCACGTCGCTCAGTCTACTCCGCATTCCTCTTGCGCTCGCGTGAGCTGTCTGAACAGCAGCGCGTCGACTCGTCCATGGTGACGGTCATCTCTCCAGCCGTGCCGCCGCGCCGCCACAAGGGGCTACCGCTTGCACTGGTCGGCATAGCTGGTCTTCTCACCGGCCTTGGGTTGGGCGTCGGTGCCGCGCTGTGGCGCGATATTGCGGATAAGAAGCTGCGCAGCGACACGCAGCTCGCAACCTTATCGGACGGCTGGACCGTTGCGCCATTACCCAACGCAGCCGGAGTGTTTCCGCAGGATGGTCAAACGGCTTCAACCAATGACGATGACGGAGGCCCGGATGCGGCTTCGCGCTTGCGCGATTTTGCGAGCGAGATCCGATTTGCCATCGGGCCACATCGTGGTGCTGCTGTACTCGTTACGTCCGCAGATGCGGATAAAGACGCCGGTCTTACGAAATCCGCGTTCGCGGCTAATCTGGCTGTCGCTGCCGCAGAGGATGGCGATCGCGTCCTGCTCATCGACGCCAACCCTGATACTGCCTTGCTCAGCCGAAGGCTTCAGCTCGCCGATCGGAACGGGCTCATCGAGGTAGCCGAGGGCGATCTGGCGCTTGGAAAGGCTATCAACGCGAACGCTATCGGCTCGGTCAGTGTGTTGGCTCTGGGCAAACGACCACAAGGCCTGGGCGTTGCATTGGACCCGGAAGCAATTCGTAAGGTCATTGTGGCCGCGGAAGACGACTTCGATCTCATCGTTCTGGACGGCGGCATCCTGATGCGCGAGCGGTCCTTGCGGGGCCTCGTTTCACTGGCTTCGCAGATCGTTGTCGTCGCCCGGGAAGGTCAGTCCGACAAACCCCAACTTCGGAGCGCATTTCAGGCCTTGCATAAGTGGCATGTTGAAAAAGGGCGAGCCGTGATCGTGGCAGCCTAAGTCCGCGTCGAAACTTTGGATCCAAGAACACCTTCGATGGCCAGCGTCTATCCCACCTCAGTTCACCGCAGCGAGCCGGTTCTCACCGGCTTGCTGATCGGCGTCTACCTGATCGGATATATTGGGATCTCGACTGTCGATCAGCTCACTTCGCTGCGGTACGTGATGTACCTCGTTCCCGCGATTCTGCTCGTCTCACCGCTCGTTTCTCACAACACGAGATTGCAACCTAACATCCTCGCGCTGCTGCTCTTCTATTTGGCGCTTGGCGGCATCGGTTGGATGGTGTCACCCGGGCTGTCGGATTTCTTCCTGCGGGATTACATCATCATCAGCGGTGTGCTTGTTTGCTACGCGATTGTTCCCTACGTGCGGGAACAGCATATCCGCTTCATCTTCTATGTCTCGCTGGTGCTTTTTGCGTTTCGCTACGCCACCATCGACCACGGCGGGTTCAGCCTGCACTTTCTACGGTCGGCCTCCCTGTCTCAATCGTTCGACAGCAATGAAGGGCTGATTGGCGCGATCTACGTCATCTTCTTTTTCGCCATCGGCGCGCGGATTGAGACCGTGCTGGCTTTTGCCATGTGCCTTCTCGGGGGAAAGCGCATTGGACTTGCGGCAATGCTCGTTGGCGTTCTCACGATCTGGTTCTTACTGAGAGCACCGAGTTTGAACCGACCAAAGGCACGGTTCGTCATCTTATTGCTTGCATTTGCAGGATTGAATGTGTTGTCCGTTTATCTGGTTTGGATTGTGGAGACAGTATTTCGAGCCGCGCACATTACGGTGCCCATCGAAGAGTTCATGGCCGGCCGCTACAAGATTTCTTCTGCGATCTATCATGAGATGTCTGCCCGTCCGATCCTGATGTCTCTGTTCGGCTCAGGCGCGGGTAGTGCCGATACGATCACGGTTCAGGTCACGGCAGGCGGTGTGCCGCTCACCCACAATGACTGGCTCAAAATCCTGGTCGACTACGGATCGATCGGCTCGATCGTGCTGACCATTGGCTTGGCTGCAATCTTCGCCACGTCAGCATTAGCCGCTGGATTAGGACTCGCCACCGCTGTGCTGATGATGACCGATAACGTCATGATCTATCTGTTCTATCAGATACCAGTCGCACTTATGATTGCGTTCGCGCTCTCTTGGCGGCCATCGCGCGCTTACGGGTAAGATTGAGCATCAAGTGCGGGCGCTGCCGCTGATCCACTCGCGGAGACTGGCAAATACGAAACGGGGAGCCTGAAGGAGATATCGCCGCCACAACCGACGCGGTTCACTGGCCAGGCGATGCGCCCACTCCAGTCCGGAATTTTGCATCCAGACGGGCGCGCGCTTTACACGATCCGTATGAAAGTCGAAGGCGGCACCAACGCCAACGAGGGTCTTGCCTGGAAGGTCTGGACGATGCTTCAGCATCCAGGCTTCCTGCTTGGGGCATCCCAAACCGACCCAGACGATATCAGGGGCGGCATCATTGATACGTTGCAGGGCAGCTTGCGTTTCGCCGTCCGTCAAAGGCCGGAAGGGTGGGCAGTCTGTTCCGACCACTTTCAGTCCCGGGTAACGTGTTCTCAGCTTTTCGGCGAGCACGTCCGCGACACCTTCCGCGCCGCCGTAAAAATAGTGCGTCCAACCGGTGGTTAAGGAACGCTCGCAGACAGCGAGCATAAGATCAGGACCGCACACGCGCTGCGCTTTCGCTGCTCCATAGAGACGTGAGGCCCAGACAACCGGCATGCCATCGGGAACGACCATATCGGCAGCATTGAGCGCCTCCATATGCGAGGCGGTTTCCTGGGCCCTCATGATGCTATGCACATCACTGGCGCACACGTAGCGGCTTTCCCTTCCAGCGATCCACCTGCCGATGGTATCCACCGCCTCCGACATCGTCGTTACGGCCACCGGCACACCTAGAATTAATTTGTGCGGCAAAGACTTAACGGCCACAGCTTGGGGCAGAGGCATGCGTTTGGACAGCATTCTGAGTTTCACTTACATGTTTCAAGGGTGGCATCGGGATGCGCTCGACCTCGCTCCCCTGAGGTCGGCTCCAAGAAACCAAATCTGAAACGATTTGTATCGAATGGTTCGGATCTTGCTTAAGAAGACCTGACGGGGGCCAGCCAGTCTGATCACTGTCTATTTCGACACACTTCATGGCTCCGGATTCATCTGGGCCAGATGCAGGGACATGCACCGATTGTTCGCACGTGTACGCAGCATTAACCTGTTTGATCTGATCCGCCGTAGCGAGCGGATGATCAAGGCTGTCGGCTATTCGGTAGGCGCGCAGGCGCTGTCTTCTGCGGGCAACCTCGTCGTGTCGGTGCTGTTGTTGCGGTTTCTGCCCATTGCCGAATTTGGCACGTGGGGACTGCTTTATGTGATCGGCGCTTCCAGCGCAGCGTTCACCTCGTCGATCACGGGCCTTGTGTTCCATCTGTGCGTACCGCGTTTCGCCCGCATCAAGCGCGTATACGAATGCGCTTACAATGGTCTCAACCTCATCACCGTTACCGTGGTCTCGCTGTTGTTCAGCGCGGCGACGTTCGGTTTCGTGCCAGTCAAAGAAACGATTGGCTTTTTCGCCATCCCAATTTTCGTCTTTGCACTCACCACGGTCGAGAACATCAAGCTGCAGGCGACCGCGAACAATCAGCACCAAGCCATGTTTTTCATCGAGGTTGCACGGCAGATTGTCCTCGTCGGCGCCGTCGCCTACCTCGGTTGGAGCGGACATATCGACGTCTATCTGCTTCTTCTCGTCCACGGGGTAACAGGCTTAGCTGCAAGTGGCGCACTCATGGTGTTGCTGCGATGGCGCGCGACTTTCAACCGCCTGGCTTGGGTGTGGCATACTCACTTCTTCTATGCACGGCATCTGCTGCCGTCGGTACTCATCTCCTTTTTTCATATCGACGCCGTGCAGCTTCTCGTCGCGCAAAGGTTTGGCTTGAACGCGACGGGGCACCTGCGCGCGGCAGAGCTGCCTTTCAGCACACTCAATCCCGTCAAACAGTCTCTGAATTACTTTTTGCCGCGCGCAATCTATCAACTCGAAAACGACTCCGGCATCGACCGCAGCAAACTAGTGCCGCTGTTGGCCGTTGGCGCTCTGTTGGGCACCGTTGCCGTTGCCACGACCCTTTGGCTTATCGCTCAGCCGCTCTATCCATGGCTTACCAACAAAGAATATCCGGCAGACCTCGGTTTCATGTTTGCACTGGCACACGTGGCGATGATCATTCATTCGCTGACCAGCCACTACCTCAATACGGTACGCAAATCGCGTGCGATCATGCTTCAGTCGGTCTTTGGAGGCATCGCCGCGATGAGCACCTACTTTGGGACCCAATCCTTCTTGGGTGAAATGTCAGCGCCGTTGGCTATCTTCGCAGCCTATCTCGTTATGGCGATACACGGCATCTACGAAATCCAGCGCCACGTCGCGGAACCCGTATTCCAAGCCTAGCAGCCGGACATCTGGGTGGCCGCCACTCTAGTGCCTTTGCGATTTTTCGATCTCAACTTCGTGGAGGAACACCCGTGATCGTTCGCCGTGTTCCAAATCGGGGCAGCAAGTAGTCGTTAGCTCTTAGCCAAGCTGCCCCGACGTTTACGGCGCTGGACGAATTTCTCCAGATCCCCCGAAACTACGGGTATTTGTGAGGCCACTGATTGTTCTAGGTACGCAGATCCTTAGGTCGCAAGTTAAGGCCCGGTTCTTGCTGTGCCATAGCCGCATGCGAACGCCTTTACTCTGTGGGTGTCTCGCCAAGGCTAACGCGCTAAATGGCGGAAATTTTGGGGACCCTAATGCTTAATAGACTTCGCGGGGCTGAAGATCTTCTTTCTGAGCCTGCGGTGGAAGCCGAAGTCGACGGATATCGCGCCGAGCGCGTGCTCGATGAGTACGTTTGGGAAGATTTGCTCGCCCGGCATCCGCTGCGCAGCGCCTACACTTCGTGGGGGTGGGGTGAATATAAGCGCGGCTCGGGATGGAACGTCGAGAGGTTTCGAGTTGTCGATGCGGCCGGCGTAACGCGCGCGCTGTATCAGACACAAACCCAGAAACGCTGCGGAATTCGACGGGTGCTTATTCAGGGCGGACCGTTGTTCTTCGATTGCGAGACCTACAGCAAGATCTCCAAGATCGTGGAGGTCATGCTCAAGCAGATCGATGTGCGATGGAACGTGGTCATTGGCATCAATTTCTACGGCTTTCGCACCGATGAAACGGTCATGGGGATCCTCGCCTCAGGGTTTGCGCCGATCCTCAACCGGAGGAACTTCACACTAGTGATGGATCTGTCCAAGGGGTTGGATGACGTGCGCGCTCAGCTCAATCAGACTGCACGGCGATACGTCAAACTTGGGCTGAAGAACCCAAAGCTCAGTTGCGATATCGTGCGCGGCGCGCGCGAGCGGCGCGCCGCCATAGACCGGCTTGCCGCCATGTATGACGATCTCGCCACTCGAAAGAACTTCGAGAAGGGTTTCAATACGAGCGCGTTTCGCAAGATCGTCGGGGATGACGATCGATACGTTATCGCCGAGGCACATGTCGATGGCGAAGTGGCTTCCCTTTACATTGCACATCAGGCTGCGAAACGCATGATCGGTCTGGTCGCCGCCTCCAACGAACTCGCGCGTGCGAACGAGGCAAGCTATCTCGCGATCTGGACGCTTTTCGAATACGCTTGTTCGGAGGGGCTAACCTCCTTCGACCTGTCGGGCATCGATCCCTTCGGCAACTACGGGACATTCCAGTTTAAACGGCGAATTTCCCGCAAACTCGAGCAATCCGATCCGCTTTGGCTCTACTGCAAAAATCCGGTTTTGCGTAACGCGGTCACGTTAGCGCTGACCAGATCCTGAGAGTATCGGACGCAAGCATGCGGGTGTTGATTGCCCATAACCAATACCAGCAACTCGGCGGCGAAGACATCGTCGCCGAGAACGAGTGCGCTATGCTGCGCAGGGCAGGTCATAGCGTTCAACTGGAGACGATCTCCAACGACTCTATTTCCGGGACGATGGCGAAGCTCGCGGCTGCGCGCCGCGTCAGCTATAATCCTGCTGGCCGTGAATGGATGGCAGAGAGGATTGCCACGTTTCAGCCTGACATCGTTCAGGTCCACAACGTCTTTCCCTTGCTGACACCCGCCGTATACGATGCGTGTGCGGAGGCTGGGGTGCCTGTCGTACAGACGCTCCATAATTTTCGCGTCAGTTGCGCCGGCGGATTCTTTCTTCGCGATAATAAAGTCTGCGAGAAATGTCTGGGCGGCTCACCCTATTGGGCCGTACGACATCGGTGCTATCGCGGTTCACTCCTCGGATCGCTGGCCGTCGCGCATATGATCGACAGCCACCAGCGCGCAGGGACGTGGTCGAAGAAAGTCGACCTCTATTTTGCGCTGAGCGACTTCGCCAAGAGCCGGTTCATCGCCGCGGGGCTTCCCGCAGAGCGTATTGTCGTAAAACCCAATTTCGCCATTGATCCAGGACCGGCGTCTCACGGCTCGCGGAATGGTGCGCTATTCGTCGGGCGGCTAAGCGAGGAAAAGGGTGTCCGCGATCTGGTCGCTGCTTGGGTCGGTATTGATGTTCCTCTTAGGATTTGCGGCGACGGGCCGCTGCGCGAAGAGCTGGAAACGCAGGCGAGGGGAAACATCACATTTGTCGGGCGGATCGGGTCCGATGAGGTGCGGCGGGAAATGGCACGGGCACAGTTCCTCATCATCCCGTCCATCTATTACGAGAACTTTCCGATGGTTATCGCGGAAGCCTACGCGTCTGGTCTTCCGGTTCTAGCCTCACGCATCGGCAGTCTGGCTGAGATTGTTCGACACGGCGAAACGGGTCACCTGTTTGCGCCAGGTGATCCCATCGACATGCAGACCGAGGTGCTTGCCGCGCTCTCTGCTCCTGACACCTTAGCTGGAATGGGTCAGCGGGCGCGCGAGATCTTTGAACGAGAGTATAGCGAGGCGGCGGTTTGTGATCTCATGACCTCAACTTACGCACGGCTTGTCACTGCTGCTCAGAATAAAAAGTGTAGAATTGCGGGAGTTGCTTCATGAAATCCGCGCGACGACCTGCACTGACGTGCGTGTGCTATCACGATATCGCCGCCCGCGAGAGCGCTGCGACAGCCGGACTTGGGATCACAACGACTCCCACCACCTTTGCCGAGCATCTCGATTATCTCACCTCTCGTTACAACGTCGTTGGGCTTGATGCCATCCTTGCAGGCGAACTTCCTGAACGGCCCTTATTGATTACGTTCGACGATGCTTACCGGTCGGTACTAACCAATGCCGCGCCTATGCTTGCCGAACGGAGGCTGCCGGCTGTCATGTTCGCCAATGCTAGGCCGATTCGCGATGCGTTCGTGCCACCCGAGAACATGTTGGCGTTAAGTGCCGCACAGTGGGGGATCGACGACTTGAGCCGTCTCGTTTCGAACGGGCGCTTCGAAGCTGAAACGCTCTTAGACTTGATCGGTGGCTATGCCTCGCGGCTCGCCCCTACCGAGTTGCAGGACATGAGTGCGGTGATCCTTGCAAAGCTGGGCCAAACTCAAGCGCAGCTTCATCGCGACCTCGGTCTTTTTCTTGAGCCTGACGACCTCAAACGCCTTGCGGACTTTGGCATAGAGATCGGAAACCACACGCGCTCACACGTGCGATGCAGAGCCCTCGACGCCCGTGAGCTCAACTCGGAAATTGTCAGCGCAAAAGACGAGCTGGAAGAGATGTCCGGCCGAACGGTTCGTGGTTTTTCGTTTCCGTGGGGGCACGAAGACGACGCCACCCCAGAAGCGCTCGCCGCGATCCGTTCGAGCGATCACCGAGGCATTTTCCTCGTACATGCGCGGCACAATAGCGAGCGACCCGCGAAAGACATCTGGTATCGCGTGGTCATGACCAACGAAAGTGTTCAACAACTGCCCTGGGTCCTGTCGATTAAACCAAGGCTCAGGTCGCTTGTTCAACGTTGGCGGCGAGGCCGGGAAGACGGCGCGCGAATGAAACAGCGCGCGTAAATTCCGCGAGAGACTTCTCCAAGCTGAACCAGCGCACAGCATCTTCGCGATCGCGCGAGAACCGCGCCCATCGTTCCGGCGATGAGAGGATATCGGTAGCTGCACATGCCCACGCTTCGATATCGAGCGGGCGAACGAGACCGACACCGAATGGCTCAATCAGTTCTTGAGATGAGACGGCGTGCGGCGAGCCGATAACGGGCGTTCCGCAAAGGACGGCTTCATTGGCGACCAAGCCCCACGTGTCGCCACGCGATGGAAACATCAAAAGTTTTGCGGACGCGTATGCGGCGGGCAACGCATCGGCTTGAAGATATCCATCAAATTGGGCTGTGACACCGGATCGGGTCAATCGTGATTGTAGCTCATCGCGGAGCGGGCCATCCCCGACAATCCGTACTTTGGGAGTCAGGCCCTTCCGGCGGCAGCAATCGATTACGTCTGCAAAAAAAAGCGCTCCCTTGATGTGCTCGTTAAGCGCGCCGGCAAACAGAATATCGAAGGGGCGCTCTTCATAGCTCAATTTTTCCACCGGACTGTCCCAAGCCACGACGATAGGGACGACGACAGCGCGCTCACGCGACAAGCCCCAACGCGCGAGCAGATCTACGCTGGCTTGGCTCGCACAAACACCGAATGATGCCGATGGCACCAGAAGACGCCGCATGAGGCCATGCACCCGAGAAGTCTCGCCGGGATCTGTTGCGAGTGCGCCATCGGTGGCGACGCCGTAGGGTATCCCAGTCGCACGAGCATATCCGGCGGCGAGCGCCATCGTTGGAGAGAAGCCACCCCACAGGATGCTGATGTCAGGCTTCAAACGCCGCAGCGCCGTGATCACAGACGGATTGAAGTACGCATGGCTCGTGTAGCTGGCGTGACGGCGCCATCCCGACAAAACCTCGAGCTTGTAGTGTTTCGCTTCCGGAATCTGCCAGGCGCGCTGCGGTTCGATCGCGGCGCACGCTAGGACCGTTACCTCTTCGCCTGAGGCTTCCGCATATGCCTCGTAGAGCCGATGGGTGTAAGGCGCAACTGAGCCTGTGACGATAGCAAGGGACATGGGTCCGGACGGTTCGCGTTTGAGAAAAAGGTGCTTCCTGGCAGTGCGAGGCGTGCCCAGCAGCTCACTATCCCAGGGTGATCACCGGCACACAACACTCCGCCTGTCGTCATGCTTTACAGGAAACGGGTTGTAGATCCGTTAGCGGGTTGAACCCTCATCCGCATTAATTTGCGGCAAGATGATTCCGCGATCCATCCGGTCGTAGGGAAGGCCCTGCAGTTGTGCGGCGCTCAATATATCCTCTCCGAGAATGGTTGGGATATCGCGTGCAGTCTTGAGAGCATCCAGGCGTGATTTTGCAGGGGATGACACGCCTATTTCAGACGGCGTCAACGGTTGTTGGAGGGCCTGCCCGGACTCTTCGACCTCGGGATAAATCCGGTATGGAACGCCTGAGACAAAGAGATTGCCTTCAGCGGTATTGCGCTTTGGGCGAGCGGGATCATCGCTGAGAATATCCGCCAGATGCGGATAGCGCTTCATCCAGCGTGCCGAGCTGATGGGCATCGCGGCTAGCCGTTGCCGCAACTCACGGTCCGTATTCCAGACCAGCTCGCCATTCCACGTCATGCCGCGTCCATCGATGTGCACGCCCGGCTCTGAGTTGATCATCACATTCTTGCGCGCAACGTTGTCGCGGCCACCGCCGATGAACACGGGCTGCTCGACGCGCAGGAATACGTTGCCTTCCACAGTGGTGCCGCTGGTGAAGTCGTCGAGATAAACGCCCTTGACCTCGAAGCCCTCCCCCTGACCACGGAGATCATGCAGGAAGTTATTGCGTATGATGGTGCCCCGCCCAGTCCAATCACGTCCCGTATCTATCGCACCGGCATCGGAGGTATCCGTGAGGACTGAGGTGATCTCGTTGAGTTCGATCAGGTGGTCGTTGCCGGAAAATGAGATGGCTGTGTGCGGTGCATCACAAAGGTAATTGCCGCGCGCGGTATTGCCGACGCCATCAAGCCGAATGCCTGGCCGGTACATGCGCCCCAATCGGGAAAAATCCCGAATACGACAATCGCGCACATAAAGGTTCGCAGGTGTAAGGCTCGGCCTGTCGCCGCCGCTCAGGACCACACCGCCTTCGCCAGTGCGCGCGATGTTGCAGCTCTCGATGCCGCTCTCTCTTGCGTTGTTGATGCTTGCCGCAACGCCACCCGTATCGCGGATGGTGACGTCTCGAATTGCGATGTTGGCGCCGCCTTCAATTTTGATCGCGCTTCCACGCACGCGCTCTAACGCGAGATTTTCAATCTGGATGTTTCGCGCACCGAGTATTTCAAACAGGTGCGGTGCGAGAGATATCTCAAGCGGGGGTCCTCCTTCGGGGCGCGGCCAGACTACGAGCGTTCCCGTGTCCCGATCGCGGTACCACTCTCCAGGCATGTCGAGTTCGGATAACGCGTGCGAGATGAAAATTCGAAAATCGGAGCCAAATCCGAATTGCGGAGGAGCCGCGAGTTCGAGGGCAGCGTCCGCGGGTGCTGCCCGGACAATCGGGATCGTCTGATAATTCCAGTTCCAGCGGAAGTTGCCATTGGCCCAGAGGTCCGGCTCGTCCGCCCAGGCTGAATAATTGGCGCCCTTCAATGCGAACTTTGTGCCCGATCCGTCGACAGACAGGCTGGTTGCCGGAGCAAATCCTTCATTGGGCCACCGTGCCGGGATCAGCGGACCTGCCGCGTCGAAAACCTCGAAGGGGATCAGATCCGGCAGCCGATCATGGACACGCGGGACATCGACGCGGGTGGCGCTGCGGACGAACTCCGGGAGCCGATAGGCTTGGACGGCGGCCCGGGCTTTGTCCGTCAACTTCGTGAGATGACTGGACGGCAGGCTCGTCAGCTCGAGGACAACGCTGCCGCGCAGGGTCGCGGTGCCGGAGCTTGTTCCGCGTATGATCAATGGGACCGCATCGGTGCCTCCGTCATCGGACGTAAGTTCGATTGGCTCCTTGAGCCGATGAACACCGGCGCTCAACTCGATAACGATGGAGACGGGCTCGGCAGATTGCCGCCGCAGCGTTCTCGCAAGCTTTAATGCCGATCCGAGCGTTCGGGCGGTCGGACGATGTCCGGATGAGGTGGCGGGAAGGTCAACGGCTTCCGAAAGGTCTGCCGGGACGAGGATTACAATTGCCTCGGTTTTCGCCTCACCGCCTACAAGGCTTTGTGCGAAGCTCGGATTGCTTTGGCCCACAGCAGATATCGCAAACAGGAGGGCCATCAGTATCGCGATGCGCCAAAGCGGATTTCGGCGCATCGAACGATCTAAAATTGAGACTTCGCTCGGTGACACGGTGTGCGAAGCCGTAGAGCCTAGAAAAGCTTCAAGCCTGGAGGCAACGGCAGGCCTCCAGTTACAGAGGCCATCTTCTCCTGCACTGTCGCTTCGACTTTCGATCTCGCGTCCTGGAAGGCTGCCACGATCAGATCTTCAAGGATGTCGGTCTCATCGGGCTTAGCGAGACTTGGATCAATCTTGATCCGCTGCATGTCGCCTTTGCCGTTCAAAACAACTTCCACCATGCCCGCACCGGACCGACCCTCGATCTCCATTTCGGAAAGTTCGGCCTGGACTTCCTGCATCCGGGTTTGCATCTCCCGAACTTTGCCCATCATGCCCATTAGATCTTTCATTTGAGGTTCCTTAAGTTACGTGGGGTCAACCGGTGCGCGTGCCCGTGTCGTCGTCTTCATCCGTCGCACCGTCAATTGGCCGGACTGCGGCGATCTCCGCATCGGGGAAGGCCCGCAATGCCGCTGCTACGGTCGGGTGTGCTTTAAGCCTTTCGAGTTCCGCAGCTTGCCGTTCTCGCCGCACCACGGCAACGGGTGGAGCGCCCGGCGATTTTGAAAGCGCTACCATCCAGTGATGACTGGTCCACTGGTTGAGCCGCTCGCGTAATTCGTTGGCGATTGTTGGTGGCGCACCCTGGAGCAGATGTAACTCGATGCTGTGCGTGGCTCTGTCGAATTTCACGAGACTGACGTGCTCTTCCAGGAAAACCTTGAGCTTCAGATCACGATGTTGACCTATGATATCAAGAGCTTCCTCGAACGAGCCGGGATCGGGACGCAATCCGCCGCTAACGGGCATCAGGTCCGAGGCATTTGCCGGATCATCGGTATCGAACTCGTCGGAAAAACCTTCGGCAGACTCCAGCCAGCTCTCATCGAGCCCGCCTCCTGCGAAACCTGGGTCCTCGCCCACGGACCCTTGGTCAGTGTCGCCGGTCGCGGCCGAGGGGATCGCGGGTGCTCTATCGCCATAATCTGATTGGCTCCGCGGCGCGGCTGTATCGGCTGTTGCGGGCGCCGGTGCTGCACGGCGTGCCGGCACGCTCTCTCCGCCCAGCGCCTTGATAACCTCCTCAGGCCCAGGCAGATCCGCGGTGTAAGCCATTCGGATCAGCACCATTTCGGCGGCGGCAATCGGGCTTGGCGCGCGTCCGACTTCTTCGATGCCCTTGAGAAGCATTTGCCAAGCGCGAGACAAAAGCGGCACTGAAAGTCGCTCGGCCACGCTGCCGGCACGCCGTTGTTCTTCCGCCGAAAGGGCATCGCGCGCGGCTTCTGCGCCCACCGCTTTAATCCGCGTCGCCAGATGCACAGCCTCGGAGAGATCGGTGAGCACCTGAACGGGCTCGGCCCCATCGCGGTGCAAGGCCGATAATGCGTTGATCGCATCTCCAGCGCGCCCGGCGAATAACAGATCAAGAAGGTCGAAGATCCGACCACGGTCCGCCAAGCCCAACATGGCACGGACGTCGGCCGCCTTCACCTCACCGTTGGTGAACGCTATCGCCTGGTCGAGAATCGACAGGCCATCGCGAACCGATCCCCCTGCAGCCCGAGCGATAAGCATAAGCGCCTCATCTTCGGCGCTCGCCCCCTCTTCCTTGGTGATCTTTTTGAAGTGCTGACTGAGTTGGGGTACGTCGACGCGGCGCAGATCGAACCGCTGACAACGAGAGAGCACTGTAACCGGTACTTTGCGGATTTCGGTCGTCGCGAAGATGAACTTCACATGCTCCGGGGGTTCTTCAAGCGTCTTCAACAACGCGTTGAAGGCAGCCTTCGAAAGCATGTGGACTTCGTCGATGATGTAGACTTTGTAGCGCGCGACCAGTGGCCGGTAACGGGCGCTTTCAATGATCTCGCGTACGTTGTCGATGCCGGTATTCGACGCCGCATCCATTTCAATGACGTCGGCATGCCGGCTTTCCATAATCTCCCGACAGTGGCGGCCGAACGCCGCAGGGTCGGTCGGTAACCGGACCGTTGGCTTGCTGACGCCGTCAACTTCGAAGTTGAGCGCCCGGGCGATGATGCGCGCCGTCGTGGTCTTACCAACCCCGCGGACACCGGTCAGCATATAGCCTTGCGCGATCCGGCCCTGCTCAAAAGCATTGCTCAGGGTCGCGACCATGGCATCCTGCCCAATCAGGTCGTCAAACGTCTGCGGACGGTACTTACGGGCCAACACCACGTAGGGTTTGGTCGTCGTTTCCGATGCTGGAGTGCCGTCGCTTGCCATAATGCCGGTTTTCTTTTGCGTCATCGCGCGGGAGTTTAGCCGCTGAATGATCGCGATGCACGTACCGGCGTCACGTCGCCAAAAGTCACACGTGCCCTGGCGCTTGTGGAGAACGCGACCGCAAAGGGAGATTTAAGGCTGGCGGACGACCCGCGTCCTAATCGTTAGGGCTGCTTCGTTCCCGACCTGACCCGGTTGGCGAGGGATGCGTCCGCCGCCAGCCCATCTGCTATATGACGGGTTGGGCTTCTGTATGCAAGGGTGCATCGTCCCACAAATCCAGATAAAGTGTCAGTCTACTGTGCGCCGAGCCGATTGTCTCGCGAGGGAAGCTTCGCTCTCCGTTGCAATATTGGCAACTCCCCGTTATCTCGACGATATAAGGATCGGCAAAGAATGCCAAACGGCCAACCGCGGCCGGGCTCGGCGCTCATGACGCCGTGGCCATTAGGAGGGAGACCCGGATGACCCCAACACTCGGACCTGCAACCGGACTCGACCGGGCGAGCGACAGACGCTCAGACCGCGAGTACATTGACGGGCTGCTGGGCGCCGATAATGTCCGTTTCCTCGTCATGGCCAATGGCAAGCCCGTGGTTGTGTCGGATGCGGAGCGTACAAAGGCCTCGATCCGGTGGTTTTCTGGAAAGCAAATCGCCGATATGGGGCTGGCCGTGCATGAGGCCATTTTCATGGGCACCGATCCAAAAAGCGGCGCCGGGCACTTTGCCGTTGCGACAACTGAGCACTACGCACGCAATGCTCCCGTGGCAAAGGAGCTTCTCACTCCGATCGTGGATCTACGCTCTCTCGCCGCGCAAGGCACCATGAAGCCAGAGGAGTTGTCGCTGGTTTCGCAAGCCATCTCACTTGCGAACTGGCACGATAACAACCGCTGCTGCGGACGTTGCGGCGGCTCGATGTCGAACAAGGACGGCGGCTGGAAACGGCGGTGCTGGGCCTGCAAACACGAAGTGTTTCCGCGCATGGATCCGGTGGTGATCATGGCGGTCAACGATGGCGAACGCATCGTGCTCGCTCATGAAGAGCGCTTTCCAGACAAGATGTTCTCCACCATCGCCGGCTACGTCGAACCGGGTGACGACATTGAGTACGCCGTACGGCGTGAAACCTTGGAAGAAGTCGGCTTGGACGTTACCGACGTCGAACTGGTCAGCGCGCAGCCCTGGCCTTTTCCGCATTCGCTCATGCTGGGTTGCATGGCGCGTGCACCATCCATCGACCTCAAGGTCAATACGCGTGAAGTTGCCGAAGCACGCTGGTTTACGCGGTCCGAGGCAGCGCAAATGTTGGCGGGTAAGCACCCCGACGGATTGTGGCTGCCAGGCTCGCAAACGATGGCACACCTGCTTATCTCACGGTTTGTAAACGCGACCGCATAAAGACCGCGCCGCGCTTAGACCAACCTATTTTCACCGAACGGAGATCAACAGATCGATGGCGGGCAAGTCGTCTCTTCAGAAACTCAGACTCGTGCTTTGGGGCGCCGTCGCTCTTGCGGCAATTGTGGGCGGTGCGATACTCTTAGGAGAGGCGCAGCAGGCAGTGCGTCAAGGCGCTGAGCTGCCGGGGGCCAAGCGACTTGGCGGCGACTTCACATTGACTCGGGCGAACGGAGAAACCTTCTCAAGCTCCGAGTTGAAAGGCCACCCCTATATTCTGTTTTTCGGCTTCACCCACTGCCCCGATATTTGTCCGACGACTTTGCTTGAAATTACCAAGCATCTTGAATCAATCGGATCTGCCACAAAGGATCTCAAGGTGCTGTTCGTTTCGGTTGATCCTGAGCGCGACACGCCAGAGCTGATGGCCCAGTACATGTCTTCGTTCGACCCACGGATCATCGGGTTGACCGGCACGCCCGAGCAGATCGCCAAGGTCGGAAAGCTTTATCGCGCCTTTTACGAAAAGGTACCGCAAGAGGGCGGTGACTACACGATGAACCACACGGCGACGGTCTTCCTGTTCGATGCCAATGGCGCGCTACAATCGACGCTGAGCTGGCAGGAAGACGGAGCGACGCGCGAGGCGAAGATCAAGCGCCTTGTCGGGGACAAGGCGTAAAGACATTTGCGCCCGCGGCGTAGGGTACGATCGATTTCCTAATGAGAACCCGCTGGTGCTCGATGAACGTTGGATCCCGGGGACAAGCCCCGGGATGACAGCCGCGTGTGCTGCGTCGGTACGGTTCTCTCAAACGAGCGCGTTCAGACGCAGCGGCCGCCATCGACTTCCATGGCAACTCCGGTGATGAATTCAGAGGCTGGCTCGGCGAGGAAGACCGCAGCATTGGCGATGTCTGAAGGCTTAGACATCCGGCCTAACGGGATCGTTGAAACAAATTTCGCGCGGTTCTCGGGTGTGTCCGGCACCCCCATAAACTGTTCCAGCATGCCCGTTTCGCCCATCACCGGATTGATGGCGTTCACGCGTATGTTTTTTGGGGCAAGCTCGGCCGCTAGCGACTTGGTCAGGGTAATCGCTGCACCTTTCGAACCATTGTACCAAGTGAGACCGGGCCTCGGCCGTACGCCGGCGGTTGACGCAGTGTTGATAATGACACCGCCTCCACGCCGCTCCATGTGTGGAACACTGGCTAGTGTCGAGAGGTAGATCGCTTTGACGTTGACGGCGTAGACGCGATCGAAGTCGTCTTCCGTCACATTTAGCGCGGGCTGATTTCGATGCGTAAAACCGGCGTTATTGACCATGATGTCGAGGCCACCAAAAGCGTCGACAGCGGCAGCAACCATGGCTTCGACATCTGCGCGTTGGGTGACATCCGTTCGCGTTGCGAGCGCTGATGATCCAATCGCGCGTGCAACGCTTTCAGCACCTTCTCCGTTAAGGTCAGAGACTACAACCTTACAGCCTTCCTCGGCGTAGCGTTCAGCTATAGCCCGTCCGAAGCCAGAGGCGGCTCCGGTGACGACAGCAATCTTCCCTTCAAGACGTGGCATCGCGTTTTTTCCTCCCCATCCGGATACGTCCTGCCGATGTTACCCCGGCTGATGTAGCGTCACCGGACCGTTTTGTTGTGCTACCACCTCGGCGCGATATGGGCTCGCTTTGTAGGTGCCCAGCAACTTTACCTCGCTTGAAAAGAACGACAGCTCCTCAAGCGCGAGCTGCACCATGCGATCCGCTGGATGGCCCTCAATGTCCGCGTAAAACATTGTCGCGTTGAAAGAACCTTCAAGCTGATAGCTCTCGAGCTTCGTCATATTGACGCCATTGGTGGCAAAGCCACCCAGCGCTTTATAAAGGGCGGCCGGCACATTGCGGACCCGGAAGATGAATGTCGTAACCACAGGGCTGTCTTCCGGTTCGGCATCATCGGGATCACGCGAGAGGATGACGAACCGCGTCGTGTTGTGAACCTCGTCCTCGACGTCGCTCTTCAGGATTTCGAGACCGTAGATTTCAGCAGCCAGCGTCGTGGCTATAGCTGCAAGCCCCTTCTCGGAAGACTCGGATACGATACGCGCTGACCCGGCGGTGTCCGCCTCCGGAACCGGGCGGAGCCCCAAGTTTTTCAATGTCTTGCGACACTGACCCAGCGCATGCGTGTGGCTCAGAACCTTCTCGATGTCCGACAGCTTGGCACCCGGCTTTGCCATCAACTGATGACGCACACGCAGAAAGTGCTCACCGACGATATAGAGATCCGCACCAGGTAAAAGGTGATGGATGTCGGCAACGCGTCCAGCGACCGAGTTCTCGATCGGAATCATCGCGTAAGCCGCGTCACCGTTCTTGACGCAGACCAAGGCCTCTTCAAACGTCGGGCAGGCCACGGCCTGGAAGTTTGGGAAGACTTCGCTGCAAGCAAGGTGCGAATTGGCCCCTGGCTCACCTTGGAATGCAACGCGTGCCGAGGCTGGTTTATCCTCGTTTTGCGCGGAGTGCGCAGGCTTTTCAGTTGGGGCCATGTTCAAACGTAGCTGGAAGTAGGAATAAAGACAGACTGGAGCGGGCGGCGCGAAACATTAAGACCCACGCGCCGCGATATCGGCCGCACGATTGTTCAAAAGCTGGCGTGCACGTTCCAAGTCGGCGGGAGTATCGACACCGAGCGGAACCGTGTCAACGATCGCGACATCTATGCGCATGCCATCTTCGAGGGCTCGCAATTGTTCCAAGCGTTCGCGCTGCTCTAACGGCGAAGGCCGCAGAGCCACAAAACGTTCGAGCGCCGAACGGCGATAAGCGTAGATACCAATATGATGATAGAAAGGACCCTCCCCATAGGGAGCCACCGCTCGGGTAAAATATAGTGCTCGCAGCAAGTTAGGTGATCCGACCGGCGTTGCGACCACCTTAACGACGTTGGGGTTGTCGCGTTCGGCCTCCTCGCTGATCTCGGCAGCCAGGGTCACGATGTGCGGCCCCTTGCTGCGCAACGGCGCTATACACGCGTCAACGAGGTGCGGCTCCAACGTTGGCAGATCGCCCTGCAAATTAACGATGTACTCGGCTTCGCTGTCCGGATCGACCTTGTTGATTGCCTCATACACCCGATCAGAACCTGATGCGTGATCAGCGCGCGTCATGACCGCTTCGCCGCCGACTGAGCGAATTGCGTCGCGTATCTCTTCGCTGTCGGTGGCAACAACAACGCGCCCGAGGCCCGCGGCATGAGCCCGCCGCCAGACGTGGACGATCATGGGTTCGCCAGCGATGTCAGCCATCGGTTTGCCTGGCAACCGCGAGGCCTGCATGCGAGCCGGAATTACGATCAAAGTGCTGGTGGACATAGGGCCTTTCACGGGTCACAAGGAGCAATGGTGACAAATAGTCTCGGAGACAACGCTGTTATAGGTAGGCAAGCCGTGTTGCAAGCACAGGCGGAATTCCTATAGTGACGGCCGAATCCAAAGGCTGGCTGGCGCGCCCGTCGGTCGGTCCTGACGCCGGGGCAAGGGCCTTCTACAGCAGGGTTGTTTATCGATGGACTCATTTGAGCTGAGCAAGATCGCGGGGGCCGTACTGACGGCGCTATTACTGATTTTTGGTGGCAAGACACTGATTGAGTTGAGCCAAGGACACGGCGGTGACCACGGCGAGCACGCCATTGTGGGCTATACTTTGCCCGCTCCTGCGCCTGAAGAAGCTGGTGGCGGAGCGGCTGAACCAGCTGCTCCAGCGTTCGATTTTGCCAAGGTCGCGGCAGATGCACCCGCTGGCGATGTTGCGGACGGCGAAGCGACCTTCAAGAAATGCATGTCCTGCCACTCCGCCGAAAAGGGTGGCCCCAATAAGGTTGGTCCGGACCTCTGGGGCATCGTCGGACGGCCGAAAGCGAGCCACGAAGGCTTCACTTATTCGGCTGCTTTGAAGGAAAAGGGCGGGGATTGGACGCTGGAAGATCTCGCGCATTTCCTGCACAAGCCTAAAAGTTTTGTTTCGGGAACCAAGATGGTGTTTCCGGGTGTTTCGGATGAAAAAACCCTCACCAACCTTCTGGCTTACCTGAATAGCCTGAAGTAACGATCCCAATGACGTTCGGCATCCGCCGATTGTACGTCATACGGTCTATTAATGCGGCCTCGCTGCTTTGCCAGCGGGGCCGTTCTGTTATGATTATTTTGAGACCAAAGTGCTTCTTTGAGCCTTAAACATCTGGCCAAATGTGGCGAACCTTAAGAAGACTTAACTCGCCCTCGGCGCTCTCCACCGTTACAGCAGGTGTAGATCTGTATGGACAGCCTACGGAGATACTGAGTCTCGGGGCGCATGTCGCCGAATCAAACACATGGAGCCGAAGCGCATATGACGGCCATGACCTGGATTTCGAAGTCGATTGCGATCTCAGCAGCCTTCATGGCCCTGATCTCAGGCCCTCTCTCGCTCGACGTGTCCGCTCAGGATGCTCATCACCACGCGCTGTCCCTGGTTGGCGAACCGAAATTCGGGCCAGACTTCAAGCACTTCGACTGGGCGAATCCCGATGCCCCTAAAGGTGGGACGGTGCGCCGTGCTTCCCTAGGATCCTTCGACACCCTTAATCCTTTCAGCATCAAGGGAGAGACTGCGGATGGCGTTGCCGGGCTGGTCTACGACACGCTGATGGCGACAAGTCTTGATGAGCCATCAACCGAATACGGTTTGGTCGCTGAATGGGTCTCATACCCGGAAGATTATTCTTCCGCCACATTCAAGCTGCGTGAGGGCGCGCGTTTTCATGACGGCCAGCCTATCACACCAGAGGACGTGATTTTCAGTCTGGAGGCCTTAAAAGCGGCCAATCCATTGTTCGCGCTCTACTACAAAAACGTCACGAGTGCGGAGAAGACCGGAGATCACGAGGTCACCTTCCGCTTCGATATGAAAGGCAACCGCGAGTTGCCCCAGATCCTTGGGCAGCTTTACGTGCTTCCCAAGCACTTCTGGGAAGGCAAGCAAGCGAACGGACAGCCCCGCGACATTACCAAGTCTACGCTCGAAGCTCCCTTGGGCTCCGGCCCCTATCGAATCAAATCGGTCGATGCCGGTCGTCAGGTCGCGTTCGAACGGGTCGACGACTATTGGGCCAAGGATCTGCCCGTAGCGCGCGGCCTCAATAACTTTAACGAGATCCGCTACATCTACTTCCGGGATCGCGTACCGGCCTTCGAAGCCTTTAAGGCAGGGCAGATTGATCTTTGGACGGAGTCCAGTGCCAACGCCTGGGCCACTCAGTACAACGTCGACGCTGTCAAGAACGGGCAGATCAAGAAAGAGGCTCTGCCGCACAAACGCGTCGCACCGATGCAAGCGTTCGCATTCAACCTGCGCAGAGCGCAGTTCCAAGACCCACGTGTCCGCCAAGCGTTCAATCTCGCGTTCAACTTTGAAGCGATGAACAAGTCGCTGTTCTACGAGATGTATGTTCGCGTTAGCAGCTACTTCGATAATTCGGAGCTGAAAGCGACCGGACTACCGACGGGGCGTGAGCTGGAAATTCTTGAAAAGGTTCGAGACAAGGTTCCTCCGGAAGTATTCACGCAAGAATGGAAAATGCCATCGTCACCAGACGCTACGGCCCATCGGAACCACTTGCGTGCTGCCTCTAAGCTGCTGAAGGAGGCCGGGTGGCAAACGAACGGCGGAGTTCTTACCAACGCCAAAGGCGATAAGCTCTCCGTTGAGTTCCTAATCGTCAGCCCTGACTTTGAGCGGGTGCTGCTGCCCTATATCGACGATCTGAAAAAGTTGGGTATCGATGCCCGAGTTCGTCTCGTTGACTCAACGCAGTACACGCGACGGCTTGAGGAGTTTGATTTTGACGTTGTTGTCGCGTCCTTCCCGCAGTCGCACTCTCCGGGCAATGAGCAACGTGAATATTGGGGCTCAGCTGCGGCCGATAAGAACGGTAGCCGCAATATCATTGGGATCAAGAATCCGGCCCTTGATGAGCTAATCGAGGATTTGGTTCAGGCCAAAGACCGTGAAGAGGTTGTCGCCGCGACGCGCGCGATTGATCGTGTTTTGCTGTGGAACTACTACGTTGTGCCGCAGTGGCATTACCCCTTCGACCGCGTTGCTTTCTGGGACATATTCGGACGGCCTGAGGTGCTTCCCTCCCAGTTCCCGGCTGCGACCACAAATTGGTGGGTCGATGCCGACAAGGCGAAGGCTCTGGCCTCGCAACGCGGCATGTGAAGATCGTTATCTCCAAACCAGGACACGGGCACAGGAAGAGGTGAACGGATGAGGGCAAACTGGAGGCGACCTGGGCGGCACAGCACGTGGGTAAGCTTCGCCATTCTGATCGCGGTGATTGGGACCGCGGTTGCGGAACCGGCCCGCGCCAGCGGTCCGACCCATGGACTATCCGCCTTCGACCAGCTCAAGTATCCGCCTGATTTCAAACACTTCGACTACGTCAATCCCGACGCTCCGAAGGGGGGGCGCCTTGCCATGATCGGCACGGCCGCGCGCGTCACCTTTGACAGCTTCAATGGATACATTTTGAAGGGCGATCCGGCGCAAGGGCTCGAATACCTGTTCGATAGCTTGATGGCGCGTGCCCTTGATGAACCCGACGCCGTTTATGGACTGGTGGCGAAATCCGCCGAGGTCGCCGACGATAATCTCTCGGTGGTTTTCCATCTTCGCGAAGAAGCAAAGTTCACCGATGGCTCCCCTGTCCGGGCCGAAGACGTTGTGTACTCCTTCGAAGCGCTGACCAAGCTAGGGCATCCCAGCTACCGCATCAGCCTGCGCGACGTTACGAAGGCAGAGGCTCTCGATCCGCTGACGGTCAAGTACACGTTCCAAGGCGAACTCACGCGCGATCTGCCCATGACAGTCGCGGCGCTGCCAATCTTTTCAAAGGCATACTACGAGACACAACCCTTCGACCAAACGACGCTCAAACCGCCGCTTGGCTCGGGCCCCTACAAGATCGGTCCGTTCAAGGCCGGTACATTCGTCACGTACATACGGCGCGAGGACTATTGGGCCAAAGATCTGCCCGTCAATCGCGGGCAGTACAATTTCGGTGAACTGCGCTACGAGTATTATCGCGACCGGCAAGCGGAGCTTGAATCTCTTCTCAACGGCTCTTTCGATTTACGCGAAGAGTTTACGAGCGTTAGCTGGGCAACGGCTTATGATGTTCCCGCCGTGCGAGAGGGCAAGATCATACGCATGTCGCCGGAAGACAGCCGGCCTTCCGGCACGCAGGGCTTCTTCTTCAATACGCGACGGAGCAAATTTTCCGACCCGCGAACCAGACATGCAATAGCACTGGCCTTCGATTTCGAGTGGGCCAACAACAACCTATTTTACAATCTTTACAAACGCACCACGAGTTACTTCGAGAACTCGGACATGAAGGCGTCTGGACCGCCAGGCCCAACGGAGCTCGAGCTCCTTGAACCCTACCGAGCCCAGCTTCCGCCCGAGGTGTTCCAGGAGGCTTACGTCCCACCCCTCAGTGACGGATCGGGTAAGGACCGCAAGCTTTTGCGGCAGGCCGCGGCATTGCTCGATGAAGCCGGATGGAAGCTCCAGGGTGGTGTCCGCCGTAATGCCAAGGGTGAACCGCTGGAAATTGAATTCCTGACATTCTCGGAAGCGTTTTTGCGGATCATCGGCCCTTATGCCGAAAATCTGAAACTGCTGGGGATCAACACCTCCACGCGCTTAGTGGACGGCTCGCAATATCAGCGGCGTATCGAGGACTACGATTTCGATATAACGACACAACGTCTTGTCTTGCGGCTCACGCCGGGCGTCGAAATCAAGAACTACTGGGGCTCCCAAGCCGCTGAAACCAAAGGAACGCCCAATCTCGCGGGCATAGCCAATCCGGTTGTCGATGCGATGATCGACAGAGCGCTCACCGCCAAGTCGCGGGCAGATTTGGTTGCGGCGACGCGAGCCATGGACCGGGTCATGCGCGCCAATCATTATTGGGTCCCGCACTGGTACAAGGCCGAACACAACCTAGCCTTCTGGGACAAATACTCGTGGCCCAAAATCAAACCGAAATACGATCGAGGCGTTATCGCAACGTGGTGGTATGACGCCGAGAAAGCTGCCAAGCTGCAGCGCAAATAACTCCAACCCTCATTCGAAGGACAGCATCACAGACGATGGGCGCATATCTTCTCAAACGCATCGCTCTGATCCTGCCGACGATGTTCGGGATCATGTTCATTAGCTTTGTCATCATCCAGTTCGCTCCTGGCGGGCCAGTCGAACGGGTGATTGCGCAATTGACTGGAACGGATGTGTCGATGACCTCGCGCATCTCGGGAACCGGCGGAGATGGGTTGGGTGGCGCCAGCAGCACCCAGACGGGGCACGGTTCCTCGGAAAGCGTTTCATCGAAATATCGCGGTGCGCAGGGGTTAGATCCCGAATTCGTCAAGAGCCTTGAGAAGCAGTTCGGCTTCGACAAGCCCGCGCATGAACGCTTTCTGATGATGATGTGGAACTATCTGAGGTTTGATTTCGGGAACAGCTATTTCCGCGATGTACCTGTGCTGGATCTGATTGCTGAAAAGCTACCGGTATCGATCTCGCTTGGCATCTGGATGACGCTGCTGACGTATCTGATTTCCATTCCTCTCGGCATCCGTAAGGCTGTGAAAGACGGCGAACCCTTTGACATCTGGACCTCCGGCGTTCTCGTCATCGGCTACGCCGTGCCGGGCTTTTTGGTTGCCGTTCTCCTGCTTGTTCTTTTTGCCGGTTCCTCATTCTTCCAGTGGTTCCCTTCGCGGGGGCTGTTCTCGGAAAATTGGGCTCAGCTTTCGCTGTGGGGTAAAATTCTAGACTATTTCTGGCACCTGACGCTGCCAATCATCGCGATGGCGATTGGCGCCTTCACGACGATGACGTTCCTGACCAAGAACTCGTTCCTCGATGAAATCCGAAAGCAATACGTGCTGACCGCGCGCTCGAAGGGCCTCAGCGAACATCAGGTGCTGTACCGGCATATCTTCCGCAACGCGATGCTCTTGATCATCGCTGGCTTTCCCGGCGCGTTCATTCACGCGTTCTTCTCGGGCAGCCTGCTGATCGAAACGATTTTTTCCTTGGATGGCCTCGGCCTTTTAGCTTTCGAGTCCATCGACAAACGCGACTACCCAGTGGTGTTCGCGACACTCTACATCTTCGCTTTGCTTGGATTGGTGGTGAACATCATCTCTGACTTCGTTTACACCATGGTCGACCCCCGCATCGATTTCGAAAGCCGGGAGGTATAGGCCGTGGATGCACTCAACGAAGAAGAACGCGACGTCGCAGCGGCGACACCAACGGGCGGCTCATTCGCCTTGTTCGCGCCGATCTCGCGACGGCTGAAGCCAACGCCAGTCAACATCCGTCGTTGGCAGAACTTCAAAGCCAACAAACGCGGGTATTGGAGCCTCTGGCTCTTCCTGGTCCTGTTTTTCATTTCGCTCTTCGCAGAGTTCATCGCCAACGACCGACCGATCCTCGTCAGCTACAAAGGCGAGTTGCTGGCTCCGATCTTTATCGACTATCCGGAAGAGAAGTTCGGGGGCTTCTTGGCGATCACCGACTATCGAGACCCCGTAATCATCGAAGAGATCGAAGCTCACGGCTGGATGCTGTGGCCGCCGATCCGCTATTCCTACAACACCATCAATCGGGACTATCCGCGCCGTCAGGGCCCAGACGGCCTCTGCCTCGGATACCCCGCACCTCCGCCTTGGGCGTCGCGCGCACCCTTGTGTGAGACGACGCCGGAGCAGCTCGCGCGCTTCAATAATATTTGGAATACAAACTGGCTGGGGCTCGACAACCAAGGGCGAGACGTGTTGGCGCGCGTCATATACGGCTTCCGGGTTTCAGTGCTCTTCGGGCTTATCCTCACCATCCTATCGTCCGCGATTGGCGTGGGGGCCGGCGCGGCACAAGGCTATTTCGGTGGCCGAGTCGACCTCATTTTTCAACGCATGCTGGAGATCTGGTCGTCGATCCCATCGTTGTTCGTTCTGTTGATCATCTCGTCGGTTCTAGTGCCCGGGTTCTGGACGCTTCTTGGTACATTGCTGTTGTTCCAGTGGGTGTCACTGGTGGGAGTGGTGCGTGCCGAGTTTCTGCGGGCCCGAAACTACGAATACATCACAGCCGCGCGTGCGCTTGGGCTCTCGAACGTCAGCATCATGTGGAAACACATGCTGCCCAACGCGATGGTCGCAACGCTCACGTTCCTTCCGTTCCAACTTTCCGGATCAATATCGGCGCTGACCGCGCTGGACTTCCTGGGCTTGGGACTACCACCGGGTTCTGCCTCGCTCGGGGAGCTTCTCTTGCAGGGCAAGAAGCATTTGGAAGCTCCCTGGCTGGGACTTACGGGCTTCTTTGCGCTGGCCATCATGCTGTCGCTGCTCATCTTCATCGGTGAAGCCGTGCGCGATGCCTTAGATCCTAGAAAAACCTTCAGGTAGTGGCCAACGACATGAACCACGTCGAAACCCTTGTTCAGGTCCGCCACCTCTCCGTTGCCTTCAAGTCCGGAGAGGAGACAAAGGTCGCCGTCGACCGCGTCTCCTTCAAGATTGGTAAGGGCGAGGCCGTGGCGCTCGTTGGAGAATCCGGCTCCGGTAAAACGGTGTCGGCACTGTCTATTCTTCGCCTCCTGCCTTACCCGGCAGCATCGCATCCGACGGGCGAGATCTTCTTTCGCGGCAAGAACCTGCTGGCTGCCTCCGAAGATGAAATGCATGGCATTCGTGGTGCCCGTATTTCCATCATCTTCCAAGAGCCGATGACTTCGCTCAATCCGCTGCACACGATCGAAAAGCAGGTGGGCGAAGTCCTCAAGATTCACCGTGGAATGGATGACAAAGCGGTGCGTGCCCGCGTGCTAGAGCTACTGCACAAGGTCGGGATCAACGAACCGGAAAAACGACTCAACGCTTATCCGCATCAGCTCTCGGGTGGCCAACGTCAACGCGTCATGATCGCGATGGCGTTAGCTAACGAGCCAGACCTCCTGATCGCGGACGAACCAACGACCGCCCTCGACGTTACGATTCAAGCCCAGATCCTCGAACTCCTGAAGAGCCTATCGCGGGAAATGGGTATGGCCCTGCTTCTCATCACCCACGACCTTGGGATCGTGAGGAAGATGGCCCAGCGCGTCTACGTTATGAAGTCTGGCAAGATCGTAGAAGAGGGCCCTACCGAAGCTCTGTTCAATGATCCGCAACACGCTTACACGCAGCAACTGCTCGCCGCCGAACCCAAAGGTGAACCCGCCCCATCGGACGAGCGTGCTCCGGTGGTGATAGAGACGGACAACCTCAAGGTCTGGTTTCCGATTAAGTCGGGTTTGCTCCGGCGCACCGTTGACCACGTCAAGGCTGTCGATGGGCTGTCTCTGAAACTGCGCGAAGGCCAGACGTTGGGTGTCGTGGGGGAGTCAGGGTCCGGCAAGACGACCTTGGGATTGGCGTTGCTGCGGCTCATCTCATCTGAAGGCCCGATAGCGTATATTGGCAAACGGATTGACGGGCTGAACTCTCGCCAGATGCGCCCCCTTCGTAAAGACATGCAGATTGTTTTCCAGGACCCCTACGGCTCATTATCACCGCGCCTCTCGGTGAGCCAAATCATCGAAGAAGGGCTGCTCATTCAACAGCCGAGTTTGAATTACGACCAGCGGCGCGAGCGTATCGGACAAGCCCTGGAAGAGGTCGGCCTCGATGAAAACAGCCAGGACCGCTACCCACACGAGTTTTCAGGCGGGCAGCGTCAGCGCATCGCGATTGCGCGGGCCATGGTGCTCAAACCGAAGTTCGTCATGCTCGATGAACCAACGAGCGCGTTGGACATGAGTGTGCAGGCACAGATTGTTGATCTGCTTCGAGATCTTCAGAAGCGGCGCAATCTCGCGTATCTCTTCATATCCCACGACCTTCGGGTCGTTCGGGCTTTGTGCAGTTATATCATAGTCATGCGCAACGGGAAAGTGGTGGAAGAGGGGCCGTCCGAGCGGGTCTTCAAAGAACCAAAGGAAGCTTACACCCGTGCGCTTCTCGCTGCAGCGCTCAATCTTGAAGTCGTTCACGAAGAAGCCTTGAGCGACAATTAAGCTTGCTCCGCAGTTTTCGTAGATGAGCCGCCGGAGATAACGATGGATGGGAATAGCAGTGATTTAATCCATTACCATGCCCCGCGAACCCGATCGGGGGCGATCCGTTGGCTGTTCGCAGAACTGGACGTCCCGCACGACCTCAAGCTGATGAATCTGGCCAAAGGAGACCATAAGACGCCAGAGTTCCTGGGCATCAATCCGATGGGCAAGGTGCCCACCGTGGTTCACAAGGGGGTTGTTATTACCGAGGCCCCAGCAATCTGTGCTTATCTCGCTGATGCGTTTCCGGCTGCCGGCTTAGCACCTGCTACGGATGATCCGGCACGGGGCCGCTATTTTAGAGCCCTGTTCTTCTATTCGGGTTGTGTCGAACCGGCCGCTGGGGATCGTGCGTTGAAGCGTGAGCCGGGACCTTCTAGCCAAGTCGGCTATGGCACATTTGAATCGATGATCGAGGGACTGAAAGACATTATCGGTTCAGGCCCCTACATCTTGGGCGAGCGTTTTACGGCTGCCGACGTCATGCTTGGCGCGGGTGTTGGATACCTAAGCGACTTCGGGCTGCTTCCTAAGGATCCCGTTTTGAGCAGCTACGTTGCGCGCGTTCGTGCACGGCCGAAGTATGCCCGCACCACGGCGGAAGAAGAAACGTTGTTGGCAAAGCTCGCGGCTGAGTGAGCGTTTAGGCCGTGACAGACGTCAGGCGTTTGATGGCAGTAATCTTCGAACCGCCTCTGGCTATCCGTTCCACGGCTTCAGGCAATGTTTCGACGGTGACCGCCATGTGATGCGCATTGGCATGCAGCAGCATGATGCCGTCCACCAAGATGCCGACATGGCCTGCCCAGAAAATCAGGTCGCCGCGCAGAAGACCATCAAGATCCTCCGGGACCAAAACGTTGGCACCCAGTTCCGCCTGCTGCATGTCGCTGTCGCGCGGAGCGGATATTCCTGCCGCTTCAAGGGACAATTGAACCAGTCCCGAACAATCAATTCCCAATCGCGTTCGGCCGCCCCAAAGATAAGGCGTGCCAATAAAGCGCTCGGCGACTTCGACGAAATCGCGTGAAAATGCACCTTCTTCGGCAACGTGCCGCGAAACTACGTAGCCGCCCGTTTTCAGCTTGCAGAACTGTTCGTCCATGTCGGCAATGGCGAAACCGCTATTCAGGCTGAGATGGGTCAACGGCGGTGATTTGATGTCTGGTTCGGGATAGATGAACGTGCCAAGCGCACGGACCTTGTGCGTAGGCCATTCGACGTTCTCGGACAAAGCATCGGCGCGCACATAGCCCACATAACGATCGCGCACGAGTTGCACCCACGCCCAACCATCCGCAACGTCATAGACGACGACCACTTCGCCAAACAGCGCTTCTGTGTCGACCGGCGCGTTCGGCTGCGGATGGCGCCGCACCATTACGCTGGTGTGGCGGACCTGGGCCCAGTCGCCATCGACGTAGCGCGGGGCTTGGACCAGATTGCGTATGTTGTTCGCCGCAAGATCCTCGCGATAAGCATTGCGACGAGGATCGAGCATGTTCTCACCGGATGCAGGCACCTGAGGTTCCGGCTTCACAACCAAATCGGTGGTGGTCGTCGTGCTCACGAGATCGTCTCCCGTCTAAGAGCTTCAAACACAGCACGTGCAGATTGCGGCTCGCCGCCTTTCGGTCCCAATGGTCGCGCGGAGGGCCGCCAACCATACAGATCGATATGGGCATAGCGACGGGCCCGGGAAACGAAGCGATTCAGAAACAGAGCCGCCGTGATTGCTCCGGCAAAGGGCCCATCTGAGACGTTATTCATATCGGCAACTTCGCTTTCGAGGTTGCGTTCGTAACCCGGCCAGAACGGCATGCGCCAAACAGGATCACCCAAAGCTTGCCCTTGAGCCAACACGGATTGGGCAAATCTGTCATCATTGCAGAATAATGCCGGCAAATCTGGCCCTAATGCGACACGCGCCGCGCCGGTCAAAGTCGCAAGAGAAACAGTGAGGTCCGGCGACTCTTCGTCAGCGAGACTCAAGGCATCGGCCAGGACGAGTCGCCCCTCGGCGTCCGTATTTCCGATTTCGACGGTGCGACCTGAACGGCTTGTGAGTACGTCGCTAGGGCGAAAGGCATTGCCTGCAACAGAGTTTTCGGCGGCGGGAATAAGGATGCGTAGGCGAATATTGAGTCCTGCCGACATGATCATATGGCCGATGGACAAGGCAGTCGCTGCGCCTCCCATGTCCTTCTTCATCAACAGCATACCAGCTGCCGGTTTGAGGTCGAGGCCGCCAGTATCGAAGCAGATGCCCTTGCCGACCAGGCAGATCAACGGTGTGTCGGAGCCAGCGGTGGGCGGTTGCCAGCGCAGATCGATCAACCGTGGCGCTCGTGTACTTGCACGACCAACGGCGTGGATCATCGGCAGGTTTGCGGAAAGAAGGTCATCTCCAACGGTCGTTGAAATTTCAGCTTTGTGGCGCGTGGCCAGAGCGCGTGCGGCTGCTTCCAGTTCGTCCGGGCCTAAATCGCTGGGTGGCGTATTGATCAAATCCCGCCCCAACCAAACCGCTTCGACGATCGCGCGCACCTTTTTAGCGTCCGCGCCGACCGGAATTTGCAGACGCGGTGCGGGATCAAACTCACCACCACGATAGCGCCGGTAGCGATACGCCCCCAGACCCCAGGCGATGGCCGCTAGTTCATCCGCCTCGCCGGTGCCCGCTAGCGCGTAGTCACCTGGCGGCAAACTCGCCGCAAGCTGCCCCACGAGAAGATCCGCGGGGCCACACGGCTCTCCCGGTTTGCCGCCGGCTTTTCCTGTGCCAAGTACGACGCCCGCAAGTGATCCGTTGTCCGCCGGAAGCAACGCTTGGCGCCGCACGGTGCCCTTAAAGCGCTGCGCTTCGAGCCATCGGACATGAGCCGCATTGGACGCCACTTTATCGGGTAACGCAGCATCATCGGAAGTCAGCCAAATCGGCGTTCCTGGCGTGAGCTCGGCACCTTCCGCCGAAAAAACCCCATCAACGTCAGGGATTTGCCACCCGCCAAGTTCGTTTGCGCTCATAATCGTGCTCCAGCCTTAACTCGTAGCCTCGGTATTCCGGCTTCTCTGTTTGAGCCTTTACCGCTGACCACTGCGGTTTGTTTCGTGCGCGCAGTCTTAGCACGACTCGCAATGGCAGAGGGGCATGTGGACGCGGCCATGCTCGCCCCGAGTACAATTAAGCCTTTGTTGACCGGCGTCTCAGATCCTGACGAACAAGCACAGTGATTCGCATCTGCGTGATGTTCATCAAAGGATCAAGTACATGGTGCACCCCTGGGGGCTGATCATACCTCGCCCAACCGGCTCAATTCTGTGCGCCGTTGCGGCCGGACTTTTAGTGAGCGGATGCGCTCAGAACGGTGCAATGCCAGGGGCCGATTTACTGGGTGAGGCAACGGCCTTTACACGCCCTGCGCCCAAACCTGCGCAAGATGGGGTCGTCACTGAGAAGGAACTTGCGGAAGCTACGGGCTATTGGGGCGAGCGTTACGCCAAAGCTCCCACCGATCTGGAAGTCTCGTTAAATTATGCCAAGAACTTGAAGGCGATGGGCCGCAAGCAGCAAGCCCTCGCCGTGCTGCAACAATCAGGCATGTTCCACGCCGATAGCCGGGAACTCGCCGGTGAATATGGCCGGCTCGCGCTCGATCTTGGCCAGATGAACGTCGCCGAAAAATTGCTGGCCTTCGCCGATGATCCGGCAAAACCTGATTGGCGCGTTATTTCTGCCCGGGGTACGGTGCTGGCCAAACAGGGTAAGTATGCAGAATCAATACCCTATTTCGATCGCGCTCTGACGCTCAAGCAGAATCACCCTTCACTGCTTAACAACCTTGCGCTTGCCCACGCTATGACAGGCGATGCGAATAAGGCCGAGGGGCTGTTGCGCCAAGCCGCCGATGCCGGTGCTAGCGAAGCCAAGATCCGGCAAAATCTCGCATTGGTCCTGGGCCTTCAGGGCAAATATCAAGAATCCACACAGATCGCTTCCCGCGACATGCCAGCGGATACCGCAGCAGCCGACACGGCGTATTTACGCAAGCTTACGCAGCTAGCGCCTGTAGCCCCTTCCAAAGGTGGCGATGTGCAGGTTGCCAAGGTGCAATTCAAGGGAAGCGCTCTGCCCAACGATGCGCTATCAGGCTGGAACTCGCAGGTCGTCGCGGCGGACGCGCGCCAATAGAAGTTTCTACGCTGAGCGTATTGCGCTTCAGAAACCGTATTTAACAATCCAAGCCGAAAGGTACCCGATGATTAGCAACGGGTGCCTTTCGGTTTTCCTGTTTTTGCCTAGCGAAGGCCGAACCTACTTCATTTCCATCAGCGTGATGCCCGCAGGGCCGAGAATGACGAGGAACAGAACCGGCAGGAAGAATACGATCATCGGCACCGTGAGTTTAGGTGGCAGAGACGCGGCCTTCTTCTCAGCGTCGGACATGCGCATATCGCGGTTTTCCTTCGCCATCACACGAAGCGCCTGCCCAACCGGTGTACCATAACGTTCAGCTTGGATGAGTGCGGTGCAGACGGCCTTCACACCGGGCAGCCCCGTGCGCTTACCGAGATTTTCGAAGGCCTGCCGACGTTCACCGAGATAGGACAATTCCGCGGTCGTGAGCGACAATTCCTCCGCCAACTCGAGCGACGTGGCTGAAACCTCGTTAGAAACCTTCCCGAAGGCAGCTTCAATCGACATACCGGATTGAACGCAGATCAAAAGCATGTCGAGAGCATCGGGAAAGGCAAGCTTGATCGCCTGCTGACGCTTCTGAATCATGTTCTGAACGAAGAGGTTGGGCACGTAATAGCCGATGAATCCGATGGTCAGAGCAATGAAGAACTTGACCATTGGCGGATATGACAGCTTCATCACAATGAAGATGTAAAACAGCGCGACCAGGAACAAAATGATCGGCATCGCGACGCGGAAGAACATGTAGGTCACCAGTGGTGCCTGTCCTCGTAGGCCCGCCATCTTCAATCTGGCGCGTAGCTCTTCGCTATCGAAATGCTTGCGTAAGTTGAGCTGGTCAACAATCTGTTGCATGTAAGTTTTCGGGGCCTGCCGACGCATTGCGCCGCCCTGGCGGTCCTTGCCCAGGTCGGCAATGCGCTGCGCGCGCATTTTATCCCGTTCAACTGCCATCACCTTCATGCGCTGCGACGTGCGATCGCGTGACAAGATCGGCAATGTGAGTGTCAGGACCGTTGCAAAGGCTGAGATGGCCGCAAGCGCAGTCACGATAAACTGCGGGCGCGCTACGACATCAATGAAATCCATCATGGCGAAATCAAAGTCCTTTGTCGTTCGTAGTCCGCAGGGAAAACTCTAGTATTTGAAGTTGATCATCTTGCGCATGACGAGCACGCCGCACGACATCCAGAGCAGGCCGATGATGATGAAGAAATTGCCTATCCTGGTGGTGAAAAGCGGTTGAATGTATTCGGGCGATGCGAGGTAGGTCATGATCATGACACCGGGCGGCAGACACGCAAGAACCGCAGCCGATGTCGTTGCCTCTGCCGATAGCGCCTTGACCTTCATTTTCATGCGGATGCGATCTCGCAGAACGCCCGACAGATTCCCTAGCGCTTCGGACAAGTTTCCGCCCGCCTGTTGCTGAATGCCGATAACGATCGTCAAGAAGCGAACTTCAGGGAGAGGCATGCGCTCCGCCAAACGCTCCAGGGCGTCAATTAGCGTGACACCGATACGTTGCTGCTCGACGACTTCACGAAACTCACCTGCGATTGGTTCGGGGCTCTCGCGCGCGATGATCTGAAGGCACTCGTTGAGTGGCAGACCGGACTTCATACCGCGTACAACCACATCAAGGGAGTTGGCCAATTCCGTAAGGAACTTCTGCTGACGCCGGCTTGTCATTTTGGAGACAAACCAGCGCGGGATGCCGAACAATCCGACAAACCCTGCAACTAAGGCAACGATCTGCATCAATAGGGTCATGCGGAATGACAAGATCACCGCAAGCGCACAAACCAAGCCAACGACGGCGCTTGTGATCCAATACGTCTGCGGGGTTATGTCGAGACCGGCCCGCTGCAAGCGCAGGCGGAGAGAGATCTTCTCTTTTTTCTTCTGGCGTTCGTCTAACTCCTTGAGCGTTTCGGCCACCTGTTTACGCCGGTTGGCCGCCTGCTCAGCTGCGTTGCGCACCCCAATCCTGTTGACATGGCCTTCCGCAACGGTCGCGAAACGTTTTTCCGTCTTACGGTCGCCTCCAAACATCGGATAGAGAAAGACGAACATCAACGCGGCGACGGCCACGCCACCGATCAGAGGAATTGCGAGATCCGGACTAGGCATGAGCGTCTCCCATAGGAGCCCCATGCTCATCCTTGACCTCGGAATTGGCTAGAGCTTCTGCGAGGCGATGATGCTCTCCATAGTATTCCGCGCGCTCCCAGAAGCGCGGGCGGGAAATACCCGTCGATCTGTGACGACCTGTGATTTTGCCGTTGGCGTCTTCACCCAGCACATCGTAGACGATGAGGTTTTGTAGTGTGACAACCTCGCCTTCCATGCCGAGTACCTCGGTAATATGGGTCACCTTGCGCGAACCATCGCGTTGGCGTGAGGCTTGGATGATGATATCGATCGAACCGGTGATCATCTCACGGATCGTATGAATCGGCAGCGCAAAGCCACCCATCATGATCATGGACTCCAGTCGGGAAATCGCCTCGCGCGGCGAGTTGGAGTGGAGGGTTCCCATAGAACCGTCGTGGCCGGTGTTCATCGCCTGCAGCAAATCGAACGCTTCGGGGCCGCGCACCTCGCCGACGATGATGCGCTCGGGGCGCATGCGCAGGCAGTTTTTCACGAGATCGCGCATGGTGATTTCACCCTCGCCCTCAAGGTTGGGCGGGCGCGTTTCGAGACGTACCGTGTGTGGCTGCTGGAGCTGAAGCTCTGCTGAATCTTCGCACGTAATGATGCGTTCGTCGTGATCGATGGAACCGGTTAGACAATTCAGCAACGTCGTTTTACCGGAGCCCGTGCCGCCTGAAATGAGGATGTTGCAGCGAACCCGGCCGATGATTTCCAAAATGGTTTTCGCGTCAGGAGAGATCGAACCGTATTGAACAAGCTGCTCAAGCCGCAAACGATCCTTCTTGAATTTACGAATGGTGAGTGCCGGGCCATCGATCGCCAGCGGTGGCACAATAACGTTGACGCGTGAGCCATCCGGCAGACGCGCGTCGCAGATCGGACTCGACTCATCGACGCGACGTCCGACCTGGCTGACGATGCGTTGACAGATGTTCATCAACTGCAAATTGTCCGCGAAGCGAACGTTGGTCATCTTCACCTTGCCGGCGACTTCGATATACGTCGTCGACGCGCCATTGACCATGATGTCGGCGATATCATCGCGCGCCAGGAGCGGTTCCAATGGGCCGTAACCCAGCACGTCGTTGCAGATGTCTTCGAGCAATTCCTCCTGCTCGGCGATCGACATCACGACGTTTTTGATCTGGATGATCTCGGCAACGATATCGCGGATTTCTTCTCGTGCTGCGGCTCCATCAAGCTTGGCGAGCTGGGTCAAGTCGATGGTATCGATCAGCGCGTTGAAGACCGTGGTCTTGACATCGTAGTACTCGTCGGAATGCCGGCGCTGCTTCGTTTCCATATCGACGGCTGGTGCGGCGGGCTTTGGCGCAGGTGCCACCTTTGCAGTTTGGGAAGGCGCCGCCTGGCGCGCTGGTGCATGCGGCACGGGCGACGCCGGTTGCGGCGCGATCTTGCGCTGCGTACTTGGCGTATCATGGTTCCGCTTGCCGAACATAACCGGTCGTTCTCCTTGGGATTCACGTGGCACTCAGGTCTCAGCGACCGAGCTTGAGCTTTTCCAACAGTGGGGCGAAAGGCGATTTGCGCTCGTGACGCACTTCCTGCCGGTGGGCGAGCCGCATGGCCAAATCGCGAAAGTTCTGCACGGACTTTGCCTTTGCGTTCATTTCCTCGATCATCTGACCGTTGTTCGCTGCTTGACCGAAAGTCTCGGTATCGAACTCGATTTCAGCCGTCGCGACGAGCTCCAAGGCCTGTTCGAAGTCACGCGTAGAAATCTCAGGACGCTTTGGCATCTTCGTCATATTGAGGACAAGCTGCGGCGGGCTGTCGTGACGGCGTTCGGCACGGAGCAGTTCAACGATGTTTTTAGCGTTGCGTAGATTGGCAAGGTCGGGCGAAGCGGTGATGACGACCTCGTCGGCCTGCAACAACAGACGTTTGCTCCAATCTGTCCAAGTGTGCGGTATGTCGATGGCGACGTAAGGAACGTTTTGGCGAACAACGTCGACGACCTGATCGCAGGCCTCCGCGTTCAGATTAAAATCGCGATCAAGAACCGCTGGTGCTGAGAAAATCGAAAGATGCTCGGAGCATTTCGTCAGCAGGCGATCGAGCAAAACCTCATCGAGACGTTCCGGCGTCACCAACGCATCGGCCACACCTTGCATAGGGTCCTGGTTGAAATCCAGGCCGGTGGTGCCGAACGGCAAATCCATGTCTGTGATGATGACGCTCGACTGCAGCGCTTCAGACAATGCCCACGCTGTGTTATGGCAAACGGTCGAAGATCCGACGCCGCCTTTGGCCCCAATGAACGCGTAGACGTGGCCGACGGGATCGGAGTCAGGATCATTGTAGAGATTAGAGATGCTCTCCATCACCTGTAGCGCCCCTATGGGGGCTAGCAGGTACTCGCTGACCCCGCGTTTGAGGAGTTCGCGGTACAGTATGACGTCGTTAAGCTGACCAACGATGATGACTTTTGTTCCGGCGTCACAACTATCGGCAAGATGATCGAGTTCGGCCAATAGCTGGGCGCCCTCCGCGCCCGACTCTATGATGATCAGGTTCGGGGTCGGGTTTTCCTCGAAGTGCGCAATGGCGGCGGGAATACCACCCATGTTGATCGATACGTGCGCCTTCGACAGGCGACGATCTTCTGCTGCGGTCTGGAGCGTCTCGGCAACCAACGCGCTCTCGCAGAATGCCTGGATCGAAATGCGTGGAATGGGACGCGCGCGATCCGCGAGCAGATCACGAGCGCGGTCCGCTGCATCCAACACTTCGTCGATATCCAGAGAAACGTGCGGTTGTTGCAGAGAATGGGCCTGGTTCGACATAAACGTTACGCCTCAGTTGTCACCCGTGGTGGAGATTTTTTCGTCTTCCGACTTCTTCGCGGCTGTCGTGTCGCCCTTGACGTATTTGGCCCACGTTGTATCGCGGCGTTCGGAAGAACGCGGTGTCATATTCCGCGGCCCCAGAAGGTCGGCTGGGTTAGCGACCTGGACAGCGAAATTGCGTTGGGTGGCGCAGCCAAAGTTTGGATACGGCAGGTTGGCGGGTTCGCGAGCCAGGTTCGTCGTCCAATCTCCGCATTCCGGTGCGTGTGCGACATACTGAAGATATGACAAGCGGATCGGCGGATCGCCCCTGCCCTCAACGTGGATCGCCTCGACCGAAATATCGCTGTCGGGGATCCCTTCCCGCGTAAGAATGTAGCGAATTTCCTGAACCGCATTCATAACGGCCACCTCGTTGGGTGCTCCACTCGGAGCATTTATGACGAGGCGGCTGTTACCGGCATCCGTAGCGCGAAAATGCGCATAGAAGTTCAGGACGCGCGCCCGCTGTGTTGGCGACAGGCCAGACGAGCCGCGTGGAACGCGGATGCTCATGCTCGTTGGTTCCTGCGACACCATAATTGGATGACGTTGTGCGGAATCGATCATTGCCCACCCGGCGATACGCGTGCCGGGATCGCTCGGCCGGCACCCGGCGAGCGCCAGCGTCGCCATCGCTGCGACCAACGCCACGCCGGCACCGCGGGGCATCGTGTATTTGAAAGACGTCATTGTCGTTCTCCTCGCGTGCCCACTATTCAACGATGAATCCGTAATCGCCCTTCAGTCCGCCATACGGGATCTCGGGGCCGCGGCCGTAGATACGGTTTACATGTCCAAGGAAGTTGGCCCGACGATCCGTTGCGTCGCCTAGGCCGTCCAGCGGACGTGCCAAGTCCTTCCGTGCGGTCGGACGCACCATGTAGGGCGTAACGATGACGACGAGCTCGGTTTCTTCCTTGATGAAATCGCGGCTGCGGAACAGCGTGCCGAGGACCGGCACATCCTTGAGACCGGGAAAGCCATCAATATTCTGACGGGTACTCTCCGATAACAGGCCGGCCAGTGCCAACGACCCACCCGACGGCAACTCCACCGTCGAATTCGCTTGGCGCTTCTGCAAGGCTGGGATTTGAAGCCCAGAGATTACCACAGCCCCTTGGTTGCTCAGCTCCGAAACTTCGGTTTCAATCTTGAGGCTGATGCGGCCTTCCGACAGAACCGTTGGAGTAAAGGAGACACCAACACCAAATTCCTTGAAGACGACGCTGGTCTGGCCCTGGCTATCAACGACCGGGATCGGAAATTCGCCGCCCGCCAGAAACTTCGCTGGCTCGCCGGAGATCGCGGTCAGGTTCGGCTCCGCCAATGTGCGGACCAGCCCGTTGCGTTCGAGAGCCCGCAAAGCGTGTGTGATGCGGTTACCACCAGCCGACCAGCCACCTGATACGCCATTGTTGGTGTAAGCACCGTTGATGGGACCGTTGGTAGCGTAATTACACAGCGCACCGACACCGCACGCCACATCCGGCTTACTCGGGTCCCCTTCAGTTGAGAACCCGGGAATTGGCAACCCACCAAGACCCGCAGCCACCGTCAACGGCAGCATATTTTCAGTGAGAATGTTGGTCGAAAAATTTCCGGAGTTGATCGCAGCACCGATGTTGATACCGAACTGCTTCAGCATCGAGCGCTGCACTTCCGCGACAACGACGCGCAGCATCACTTGTTCTTCACCTTCGACCTGGAGAAGGTTGATTACACCACTCTTTTCGTCGTTCTTCTGCACAAACGTCTGCGTCGTGCCCTCTACCTTCGACATCGTCGTCGTGTCGAACTGAGCCGTTACGAACTGCCTGGCGATATCGGCGGCACGTGATGCATCGGTGGGAGCCCGGACGTGCCCCGTGAGAATTACCGTCTGATTGATCATTTCCACTTTGATCGCCGAACCTGGGATCAAGCGGTTGAGCATGTCTTCAAGGCCAGCGGTTTCGCGCTCGACGAAGAGTTCCAGCGTGGCGAATTGCTCGCCGTTTGCATCAAAGAAAAATGCGTTGGACTCACCAATACGCCGTGCCAGCAAGAAGACGCGGTTGCTTGAAAGGACAACGGCGTCGACGGCCTGGGGGTTGGACACGAGTACGTCGCGAACGTCCCGGGGAAATTCAACGAGCACCGACTTGCCGAGACCAAGCCGAATATTGCGTCTTACAGGCCCCACGTCGGCATCAGAAATACTAATGACGGAGCTGTGCGCAAAACCTCCGTTCGCGTAGTCACCATTCGCTTGCACATCACCGATGGCTCCAACGACGAAGCAGGCGGCAACAAGTGCCACCAACACCGTCAGAGCTGAGCTCAAATTTTCTTTCAGCGTTACTTGCATATTCTCTCAAGGCCTTTTCACGAGCTCCCCGGTGGGGTGACTAGTTGACGCCATACGCACGTGACTTCACTCCGTAACGCAGCACTTGAACTGAGTTGGAACGGTCGCGATTGAGGGCGTTGCCCGTCAAATTTTGACCTTCCGAATTGAGATCCGCGATTGATCGCAAGGAGAGCGTGATTTCGCCCATCGAGTTGGCGAGAGCCAAAAGCTCGGCTTGCCTGGGCGTTAGCTCCAGAGTCGCAGTCGTATTGTTGCTTGCTTCCGCCGTCTTCTTGCCGGGGACCTGCTCAAGCTGCTGGCCGATTGCCAGGACGCGAACATTGCGGAAGAGGGTGTCACTGACGTGCTCATCCGTGTTGGTGCGCCCACGAACGCGCCGGATGAGGATCACGTCGACATGATCGTTAGGCAGAATCAGTCCGCCCACCGCCGTCTTCTGCTGAATGCTGGTGGAGACCGCGCGCATGCCCGCTGGCAGGATCGCTGCCAACACACCGCCCTCGCCGACTTTGATCAATTTCTTCGCGGTGATCGGCTCACCGGCAATGATCGGCATGCGGGCGACGGATCCGGAGAATTCGCTCTTCGCCTGTTTGTTGCTAATTGTGATGAGGCCTTCACGAACTCCGTCGGCGGGCCAGGCTTGCCACTCGAAGCTCTGCTCGTTCACGATGTCGCCGAGACGTATATCATTGCGCGCGACGAGCACCTGGGTGGTGTTGATCGCGACTTCCTTGGTCCTGGTCTCCGGCTCACGATTGACGATTCCGCGCATCATCATAAAGGCGGTAAGGCCGGCAACGCCCGCAATCGCAATACCAATAATCTGAGCCTTCTTCATTGCGCAGTGGATCCTCTCGGCCGACGAGCTTGAGCTCGATTCAAAGCCGACTTTGCGCCACAAACGTCAATGGAGGATTAAGCGTCGTTCTATTTCGAAGCGATCGGTATCAGCTCACCGGCCAGGGCTATGTGTCTGTAAACGCCGGGTTAACGTCAGGCGAGGATCAATGCATAGAGCTTGGTCGCGGGGAAGGCGATAAGCGTCGCCGCAGAGATGGCTATGCCGTAAGGGATGCCGCAATCGCGCTGGCGCAAGCGTGTTGCCCATACAGGAACAAGCGGTGGGAAAAGCATTTCCGGGATGCGGCGATAGAGCAGTATCGCAACGGCAAGTACGCCACCAAGGATTGTAATGTAAGCGAAGTAAGGCACTATTTGACCGATGCCCAACCACAGCGCCCCGGCTGCCATCAGCTTTGCGTCGCCCCCGCCAAAGGTGCCCGTGGCGAACAGTATGATGCCCAGAACGAGGACGGCGAAGCCAGCCGCCAAATGCATCAATGTCTCTTCCAGACTCAAGCCCGCAATCGGAGCGATAACTAGAAAGAGGGCAAACAGGACCAACGAAATACGGTTTGGGATGGTCATCGTGAACAGGTCGCTCAACGCTGCCAGAATCATGGCCGCGGGGAAAGCGAGCAACAGCAGGTACGCGAGGGACACTCCGAAAACTCCGTGTAACTCCACGCTCACCGAGCACCGGAGAACTCTATTGAAGGGTCAGCCCGGGAATGCCGCGATGACCGTTCCATACATGTCTATGAGAAGCTGACGGAGCGGCGACATAGCACCGGCAACTCCGACTGCAATAATCCCGGCAATCAAACCATATTCGATGGCCGTAGCGCCTTCGGTCGATCTGCAGAACTGCTTTAGGCACTTCAATATCATGCTGTGTCCTATTCATCGATCTGTAGATCACCGAGCCACCCGCCGCGGGGCGGATGGCTCCCATTCAACCGACGGCAGATTCGTTCTGAGAGGCTGTCGTAAATAATCAGCCTGCGGTTTTCAGCGCGTCAGAGATACGTCCGAAAATTCCGGTCAGTTCGCCTTGCAGAATATTCAGGGCACCAATGATGCCGACGCTAACGAGGGCTGCGATCAAACCGTATTCAATGGCCGTGGCGCCGGACTCGTCGTTCGCGAAGCGCGAAACAAAATTCTTCATGACTACTCTCCCAACTGTACAGATGCTCATTTCTCTATTTTGTGCCCGAACGAGGCGATGCCTGTTGCGTTCGAACTTCTGGGACATTAACCGGCGCGCTCTTAATCCCAAGTTAAAATCACAGCATATCAAATACATGAACGCCTGTTAAATAATAACACATCCAGTATTCATATTAACCAACGCTGTAATTCCATTAAAACCAACCTCAGCACAAAATCATATTCATAATCATTACATGAAAATTCTAGTTTTTTTTCGCAATTTCATCCATAATTTTTCGTTAAGCGAGGAAATAAGTAAGATCATCCACGATGGTGTTTCATGAAGCTTCAAATTAAATACATATTTCGCTCAATGGCAGCGATGTTTGCCTGATGCAATTCCAGACCGCCGCGTGGTCATGCCATCGGAAAGATCGGTCTATTCCGATCGCTCGACGATGAGCTCGATGTTCCCTCACGTCGTCATCTACGAGATGCGGTCCAACCTGAGACGCCCATTTGCTAATCCTTCACTTTTTGCGGCTCTAATCCGCGCTAGCACCGCGGAGGTTTAAAGATCATGTCACTGCCAGCATCGCCGGTTGAGAGAACGCTTCTTTTTATGGGGGCGGTGGTCGCGTTTTGCCTGGCGGCACTGATCAGCGTTCCGCATGCGGGGGCCGGTAGCGATTTGATCGTTCGCTATGATCAATCGCAACTCCTGCGGTTGCCTAGGCCTGTGAGTGAGGTGATCATTGGAAATCCGTCGATCGCAGACGTGGCCGTCCAGGGGCCGGATCTGCTTGTCGTGACCGGCAAGACCTTCGGTGTGACCAACGTCATCGCGCTGGATCAGCAACGCAACGTCATTCAAGATCAGCGTATCATCGTCCAGCGCGATGAAGCCCGAGTCGTCAATTTACATAAGGGCAGCCAACGGCAATCGTTTACCTGCTCACCCAACTGCACACCGACGATCACCATCGGCGACGACAGCGATTACTTCGAGACGATTTCAAAACATGCGAAGGATAAGATGAAATTCTCCGAGCAGAGTCTCGGAGCGAGCGCCGACAGCCTGCAGTAAGAACGCGGAGCATTGCGTTTCTTGGGGACGCTAAGCTTGAGCTTAACGCCAGAGCTGGCTTGAGCCACCGGCCATACTCTTACTTTTTTAACCAAGCGTCGTCACTGCTCGATTTTTCAAGATTTATTTCATTCTTCGCATCCACATTCAGCACCTTGAGGGGAACCTTCTAACCGAGCGAGCCCAATGTGATGCGTGGCGACAATCGTCTGCATAGGCTGTTTCGACGCCCTGCGGCGGGGCTCCAGCGATGGGGCACTGACGTCCGGGGCGCAACTGCCATTGAATTCGCGATTATTGCGGTACCGTTCTTCTTGTTCATTTTTGGCATCATCGGTACGAGCCTACACTTCTTCACCGTAAGCACGCTCGAGCAAGCCGTTGAAAGCGCCTCTCGAAAGATTCGCACCGGACAAGCTCAGACAGACGGCGTCACCCTTGCCGAATTCAAAGAGATGATTACTGATCAAGGCACGGGCCTGATAAAGTCGGGACATCTCAATCTTCACATCCAGAAATCATCCGATTGGACGGACCTTGTTCCTGTTGCGTGTCTCGACGGGCGTGGACGTCTGACGCCGCCAACCGGCAGCCCTAGTGACAGTGTCCAGGACTACGCGAGTGGGGCCGGTGAAGTCATTCTCGTTACGGCTTGCTACGAGTGGGATCTAGCGCAGCCCCTCGCGTTCTTGGGATTCGGCAACATGGCGAATGGGTCGTCGTTGATCCGTACCGCGACGACGTTCAGAACGGAGCCCTACCAATGATGCCTGGCTTTGAACGGTTTGTTTCACTGCTTGGAGGCCGCAGCGCTGCCGGGGCACCCATACGCGCTATCACGGCGCTATTCCGTAAGGCCGGCTTAAGCACCAGCGGCGCCGCGGCGGTCGAATTCGCTGTCATCGCGCCACTCTTGCTCGTGTTGCTCATGGTTGTGGTGGAAGGCAGTCGCGCAATTGAACTCGACCGGCGTTTCAACCTCGTTACGTCGATGACGGGTGACCTTGTATCGCGCGAACAGGACATGGGCTCAGACCCGGCCGCAACTGTGAAAGGAATCATGAACGTCATCGATCATGTGATGGGCGTCGGACAAGGCGATACGTTGGAAGTTGAGATTATCCCGGTCATGGGCTTTGGCACCGACGGGACCGATACACGCACTTATGCTCCGGCCTATAAACGTGAAAAAGACGGGTCCATCACAGTCTCGAAGCCTAAGTGCACACCCTACGAACTACCGCCAGGCATCGTTACTGAGGACAGCACCGCCATCGTCGTCAAGTCATCCTACCGATATATTCCGATGGCCGTTACCAAAACGGCTTTTCCGCCCATGACGTGGGAGCAAACGGCGACACACAGCCCGCGGCACGGTTGCGTCGATTTCCAAGGAAATAACTGCGCGGTAAGCTGCCAATAAGTGGCTGCGGCCGGATCTCACTCCGTTTCCGCGTTCGGCGCCTGACGGGATGGCGTGTCCGCTCCCGCGGGCATCACAGAGCCTGTAACGAGCGAATCTTTCGTAGATGGCAGTGCGTCAGAAGTACCTTCGTATCCGGCGCTTGTCAGCAGCAATGGCCCTTTGATCAGGCCGAACCATTTGTCGTGCGGCAGCATGCGTTCATGCAGTCCTGACCACATATCACGCGACGTAATGTGCTCAACGAAAGCCGACGTGGAAGGGGTTAGAAAGGCAATCATTAGCGTTGCAACAGCCAATGCAGTCGACTGCGCTGGATATCGCTTATCGACGATTTTCAATGCCGTACCGAACGAGTTCTTCAATCGATTCCCCATGAAATCGACCGAAAACATCTCATCCAGAACGAGGTGAACAATATACCCGGCCAGCATAAAGCCCGCGCCAAGCCAAGCCACTCCTTCGTGAAACCCTAACATGTAACGATAGAGAATAGCGGTCACGAAGCCCCAAAACACACCCGCCAGTATCGAGTGCCAAACGCCTCTGTGGATTGCAAAGTAGTGGAAGACGTTATGCACCCCATAGCGCACGAAAATCAGTGCGCCGAGCCAGAGTATCCAGAGTTCTGCAATTGAGTAGCGCGTCGCGCCAATAAACAACACACAGAAAGAAGCGAAAATCGCGATCCCCGAAAACAATATCCGGCTCGCTCGTGAATCTTTCAGGTCAATGTCGGGAAGCACGGACCCTGCGACCCCGGCAAGGGTGACGGCGATCAGGCTCGAATGGTCGATGACATTTGCGGCGAGCGTCAGGGTGGCAAGCGCACCCGATGCCACGGTGCCGACGGCGATATGGGTGGCATAGTTCGCCATGGGTCTCATCCTCGCGTAAAAATGCCAGCTTCTGCAATCCGTGCCGAGCGACGTCGCTCGCGCCAAACGCGCTTTGCGCCACTTCTCACTTTCGAGCAGATTCGCTTCGTTTTGGGGAGAGTGCGGACTGTTCTGTGCGTGATGGGGGCTGGATAACTCAATATGGCTGGCCCAATCGCCAAGGTAGCCTTAGATTCGCGTTGGAATAAGCTATCTGCGGAAGATAAGCCTCATGATGCTTCGCCTTGTCTCGCCTCTTGCCATCGTAGCCCTGGTAGGCATCCTGTCAGATGCGGCGCACGCCGATGCCCCTTATGTCGGCAAATGGGCCGCGGCAGACCTTTCCTGTAAGGACGAATCTATAGAACTTGAAGATCGTGCTCTGCACGGGCTGGAGAACATGTGCCGGTTCGTCAAAATCGATAGGAATGATGCGCGCCGCTACTCGGTTGACGCTACCTGCCAGGGCGAGGGACACCGAGAAGAACACCGTCGCTTTGTGATCGATGTGATAGATGCCAATGCGATCGTCATGACTTACGCAAACGGTCGGCCGATCCTGTACAGACGTTGTCCACGGTAGAACGCGCGCTACGCTTTAATCTATGCGACGCGGCGGTGAAGAGCCGTGTAATTGGCCAGTCGGCTCAAGAGAGCGTGTGCGAGTTCACATTCGCGATTGGCTTGCTGATTTGCTGAGTTCGCATCGATTTCCGGAAGCGTCTTCAGTGACATACGGGCGACGCGCCGTAGAAGTTGCTCTCCAACTCTCGCCCGGCGGTTCGAGAACCGAGAGATCAAGAAATCGAGACGTGCCTGCAGGGCCGCGATCTGTGGTGAAGCGTGCCCCGCGACTTGGAGAGGTGGGAGGACGTCTTCGGCAGCACTGACGAGCACGACCGTTGAAAACAGGTCGGCGGTCGCTTCGTTCAGGCGCTCAAGAACACGATCACATTCTTCGGCGGATAATGCGTCCGCATGCGTTGCGACGAGAACGCTAGAGCGACGGAAACGCGCCGGAAATTCCATGACCTTTCGACGTTCGGTTTCGGTCCAAGCGCGTGTCGCATTGGTGCACCAGATGAGAATGTCTGACTCATCAGCAAGGGCCGTCAGATCGCCCTTTGAAGGTGTGTCAATCAGGTCGAAGGATTTGAGCCTTGGTTCGGGCAATCCGACTTCGATCGCCTCCACATTGAAGTCTTCTAGATCGAGGACCGGATCGAGTGGATCGATCACGCGCCGATCGTCTGCTGTCAGCATGGCTACGCTAACAGAGGTTGCGTAATGCAAGCGCACGGGAATGGCCGTATTAGCTATGACGGCGGCAGGCAGTACGGAAGAGGCTATCAACCGGTTGGCAACAGACGTCTTGCCCGAATTGACCTCTCCCATAACGACCACACACGGAACACGGCGCAACGCGTCGGCCAACCGTTCCAATGCCAGGCGCGTGAAACTCAGGTCCGCTACATCACATACCGGCAACGACAATTGGCGGCGGGCTGCCTCAATCGATTGAATCGTGAGTTCAAGCCTTGCGGTCATGATTACTTACTCGCCGGTTCGGGAAGACGTGGCTGAGGCCGACCGCGCCAAGGAGGTCGCGATCTGCTCGAGTTGCCTATTCAGGGTTTCACATTGTGCCAAGCGGCTGCGTAGTCGTGCGATCTCGGAAGATTGGTGCGTCACGGTCTCTGTGTCGGCCGTGCCATCCACTGTCTTGGAGAGACTCTCGTGTGTGCGGCTTAGCTCCTGACGGCGCCGATGCAAAGCTTCGATGATGCTGTTGCAGACGCCGAAGGACCATCGCGTCATCATCGAGCTGAATGCCAGCAACTCGGTTTCGGCGCCGCTGACGAGTTCTTCGACAACGGCTTCGAATTCCGAACGGATGAGAGCTTCAACCTCAGCACCACGCTCTTCGGGCGTCGGGCGTTTTGAGAAAAAGGCGGCCCACCAGGAAACTTCGAGATCAACGGCGACGAACGTTGACAGTGAGGTCAACGTTGGCGTCGGCATCGTCAACTGGCTCCAGTCCGGCTCGCGGGGGGCACGCTCCCGTGGCGCAATCATGGACATGAGTTGACGCAGTTCTGGGGTTACGCGTGACTGCAAGTCAGAAATTCGCCGAGCGGACTTCTGAAACCCTTCGGTGAAAATTTCCGCCAAGCTCCGACGCAGCTCGATCGATTCACATTGCCACTCGCGCGGAGCACGCCCCCGGTAAAGCGTATCGATGAGTACATCGCGCTCTTCTGCGGCGTGCACGTCGACTTCGGCGAACAGACGGGAGCGCAGGTCACCGATCTCCTCAGCGACGATCTCGCCCATCTGATCTTCAATCGAACGCCCGGAGCGTTCGATGATTTCAGCGATTTCCTCAAGCTGATGCTGCTCCGCATCGATCTGGCGCATCTGCGTACCAGCACGCTCTGCCGTCGTAATCGCTGCGGAGTGCAGCCGCTCAAGATGCGTCAGCTCGCTAAGCGCGGAATTTTCGCTAGCACGTGCCAGCTCCACATAACACTGAGCTACTTGGCGCAGAACATGTGCGCAGTGGCTCGCGCCCATCATGTCGTTGATGGCGGAATAAATTGCCGGCATTCCTGAACAGACGAACTGCGCGTTCAGCAGATCGGTGCGCTGTGTTCCGTCCGCCGGAGCAGGCTTGAGCAGCTCCTCTCGCCGGATGAGACCGCGTTCGAGGAAATAGGAGAGCGACCGATGTTCAAAAGCGCGTTCGGTCGTCGGCGTGTCAGCCCGAAGCGCCGCTGTCGCCCAAAGCGCGCTGCCCGAAATGATAGGAATGTCGGAATCGGGGAATTCGCGTTCAATCCGCTTCCTCACAAACGCTGTGACATCAGCCAGATCAGCTGAAATCTCGGACAGATCATCGATGCGATTGATGAAGATGAGAATGCGCTCTTTATGCAGTCCGCGCAAAATCCGCAGCAACGCAACATCGGCTTCCGATAGCGGCTGTCGGGCCGTAAGCACGACGATGTAAAGGTCAGCGGCCTCTAGGCTGCGGCGCGTTATTTCATCGCGCAGCAGGAAGGGGTCGTTGGTGCCTGGCGTGTCGACCAACATCGCAGGAAATTCGAACGGACCGCCGTCGCAATGGATATCGGCAGAACACGTGATGTCAGAATATTTGCCGGGGAACAGGCCGCTATCATTGTCGACAGGCCCACGCGGCATATCGCCGGAACAAACATAGCCACGCATCAGACCAGCGTCGAACTCGGAGAAGCTGTGCGACTGACCGAGGAGGTTCGTGAATTCGTTACCAAGACGCTGGGCGGCGCGCTGTTTGAGCGCTACCACATGCTGACGCAGCAGATCAGGTTCGAATCCCGGAACAAGCCGTTCGGTCAATTCACGGAGAAGACCGCCGCCGTCCGCTATACGTTGCCACTCCTCTTCGGTGAAGAAGTTGAACTTGGCTGCGGGGTCACCATCCTGACGCCGGCGGAAATGCAAATTCGTAACCGCAGTCGTCCAAGGATTGACGTCTGTCGGCAGAAGCGCAGGTATCTGCGCGAATGCGTTCACAAAGGTGCTCTTGCCAGACTTGATCTGTCCGACCACTGCGATGCGGCAAACCTGCTTCTCGAGCAGCTTGGATGCTTCACTGACAAGCGTTTGACCCGCCGGTTCCACGATCGACTGCAAACGCTCTCCTGCTTCGAGAAGCTCGCGTCTCAGGCTTTCAAGGCGTTTACCGATGCCACCGTGGCGTCGCGGGTCATACATTGGAGCGTCGCTTTTCGCGTCGCCAGGAGCGGTCGCCAACTCAATCACGTGCGCGCTGTCCCCCATCGTCGATACTCCCCGCAATACTAGGTTGCCTCCCCCACTCGACGACGGCGAAGGATAGCTTTAATTGCGGCAGAAATGCATCTTGTCAAAGCGAATCATTAATCCGCGTTGCGCCGATTCGACTGCCATCAACACGAGCGGCGAACCTATGTCGGCAATCCAAATTCGCTAATAAAATTAACCGGTCCGGTTAACGGCAGAGAGAGTCCGCTCTTTTTGCATCACGGGCTCGGACCAACCGGTCGAACCCCACAGTGAGCAACGCTGGCTGCCCATCAATCTATTCTTTTTCGCTAAAGCTCTTATGCCGCAATGTCATCACGCGGAGTATTAATCGATTGCATGCGCGAGACGTTGGAAAGTGCGTCGACGGCTTGCTCGCTGGATGGGGTTTGGGAGCGGCGTAGAAGACGCACTCCTACCCCGCTCAATGGAGCTCTCACGCGCGCTTCCTCAAGCGTCAAGGCGTGGTACTGATCGCATTTAGGTGTTCTTGAGCCGTGTTCACTCCCAATTCCACGGCGCGTTCATACCAGCGCTTTGCTTCGGCGGCGTTGGGATTGGGAGCATCAGAAGAAAAGTGTCCGGCGTATTTTGGATCGTAGCTTGCACCCAGCAGCATCGCCGCAGATCCCGAACCATGACCTGCCGCTCGTTCCAACAATAGCCGCGCGCCTTGCAGACTTCCGTTGTCCAAGAAAACTTCAGCCTTGTCGATCAGATCTTGTGCGTCAGTCGCAGCGAAACTTCCATCGCCATCATCAGATCCTTCGAGGCCCACTGCGCGGCGTGCCTCTCCCGGTAATTCTACGGTCAAAATGCTACGCGTTAGGGTGTCGCCAAGCGGACCGCGCAGTTCGACATTTAGCTTCATCCGTCTTGCAAAACCGGGGGGCACAGTCAGCTTCAGGCCCGAAAGATAGCGTGCGGGAATCTGCCAAGTATCAAACAACAGCTCGATGCCATGTGAGAATTTGGTTCCGCGCTTCAATCCTGAAACGACAAGATAATAGCCCGTCAATTGGCTGGGATCCGCACCGACGGTGACCGGAAAATCGAGGGGCACACCCGGTTCAGCCTTCACGCTTGCCGGCGTTTCGAGTTTCAAGCTTTCAGGAGAGATCGGTGCCGATGGGGCAGTTGGCTGAGAGGCTCTTGGCGCGGGCGCCGACTGCAACGGCTGTGGTTCCTGCAAATTGGCAACCGGCGGTGTCTGTTCAGTTGCTTCCGGGCTGGGTGCCTGCACCTCAGGTTCGCTCTCTGTCTTGGTTTCGGGAGCAGAAGCAGCACTTTCAGGAATTGCTTCGTTTGCTGGGGCCGGGGCGGATGGCGTCAGGACGTATTCCGGAGACTTGGACGGCTCGCCCTCCGGCGCGATGCGGGCATCGCCGCTGAACCGGGCAACGTTTTGGCTCGTCGTTCCGTCATCCTGTGGAAGCTTGGATGGCGTCGTTGTGGCCTCTGGCGGCGTCGTTTGCTCAAGGGCCGCTGATGGCGCGGACGTGGGGCCCGCGCTGTCTCCACCATCCGTGTTGGATGCCGCCATATCTGTAGACTTACTGTCGAATGGCAAGCGGTCGAGGCCACCCATAAGCCACATCGTGACAGCTACGGTGGCCAAGGTTGAGACAATCGCGGCTGTGATCGCGGCTGCAACGACAGGGGCTCCAACCCTCTGACGATCCGCTGGTGCAGGTTCGCTTGGTGTTGGAACAGGTCTGGGGAATTCCGGAGCGACTGCAATTGAAGAGGCCGTCGCTCTTTGGACTATCTGGGCGGGATCTGAGACGGCCTCTCCATCCGAAAGCCCTGCTCGCCGTCTGCCAGCAGGCAATGACGAAAGATCGCGCACGCGCGAGGACGCATTTGTTCGTGTCTGCGCCCGCTCAGCCTTTTCCGCCTCGATCCGTTCAAGACGACGCAGCATGCGCTTGAGATCATCTGTACTGGACTTATCCGGCTTGTTCATACGTGCCGCCCCTCACCGTATCGGCCACGTGCGGCACAGGCCAACGCCATCCCGCGCGATCTACACTGCTAAGCATACACTCAAGGGTTGGCAAGCTCGTTCCCCCGATAATACGCTGCCCGGCAAACCGGCCGCGTGGCCTCTTCCAACCATGGCAAGATCTCGTCAATCCGTAGCGTTCGACGCAAATCGGACTGCGCTTAGCCCAGTATTGGGCGTGTCTCGCGCATTATTGTGGCTGAGGTTAAAAAAATACTCTCGACGCGTAGCGAAGAGGTCAAAAGCACTCTTGGCTCTTTACCGGATAGCGGGGCCGCAGTCAGGGGGTACGTTCCGCCCACAAATCGTACTCGTCGGCATGAGCAACACGCGCGGTTACGATATCGCCGGCAGCTACATCCGTATCACCGTTGAGAAAAACACTTCCGTCGATTTCTGGCGCATCCCACTTCGATCGGCCCAGCGCGCCTTCCTCGTCCACTTCATCGATCAGGACTTCGATCTCTTTGCCGACCTTCTTTGCCAAAAGTTTTCGGGATACTTCCTGCTGGACCGCCATAAAGCGGTGCCAACGTTCTTCCTTGACTTCATCCGGCACAGCACCAGGCAGATCATTGGCGATGGCTCCGGCGACAGGCTCATACCGGAAGCATCCTGCACGCGCGAGGCGTGCTTCACGGACCCAATCGAGCAGGAGCGAAAAATCTTCTTCCGTTTCACCGGGGAAGCCGACAATGAACGTCGAGCGTAGTGCTAGATCTGGGCACATATCTCGCCAGCGCGCGATACGCTCGAGCGTTTTCTCTTGATGTGCAGGACGGCGCATGGCCTTGAGCACCGATGGGGAGGCATGCTGGAAAGGGATGTCGAGATACGGAAGAATCAAGCCGTCCGCCATCATCGGGATTACCTCGTCGACATGCGGATAGGGATAGACGTAGTGCAGCCGGACCCAGGCTCCCAATTTTCCCAGTTCAGCGCAAAGATCATAAAAACGCGCCTTGACAGGCCTGCCTCTCAAATTGCTTTCAGCATACTTGATGTCCAGACCATAGGCTGAGGTGTCCTGGCTGATTACCAGGATCTCCTTAACCCCAGCGGCAACGAGACGCTCGGCTTCGGTCAGCACATGTGATGCGGGTCTACTCTTTAGATCGCCTCGAATGCCGGGAATGATGCAGAACGTACAGCGGTTGTTGCAGCCCTCGGAAATCTTCAAATAAGCATAGTGGCGCGGCGTCAGGCGCAATCCCTCAGGCGGCACAAGATCCAGGTAGGGATCATGCAGTGGCGGCACCGCCTCGTGCACAGCAGAAACGACAGCTTCGTATTGGTGAGGGCCGGTGATTGCGAGGACATCGGGGTACTCTGAGCGAATGCGATCCGCATCGTTCCCAAGGCAGCCTGTTACGATGACGCGGCCATTTTCATTTAAGGCTTCACCGATGGCCTCGAGGCTTTCAGCCTTAGCTGAGTCAAGGAACCCGCAGGTGTTGACCACCACTGCATCGGCCCCTTCATAATTTGGCGCGATGGCATATCCCTCAGACCGCAGTTTCGTGATGATACGCTCTGAGTCGACGAGAGCCTTCGGGCAGCCCAACGACACAAAACCAACCTTCGGTGGGTTTGCGAGCTTTTCAGGCATCGCGACAGTTTTAGCGGCAGGCGCCTCGTTCGTTGTCATAAAAATGTACCTTGGATCAACTTGTCTGGCGCGGCAGGCTGGTGCTTGCCTCACCGCTCATGTTCTTGCGGAATCCTGAGCTCGCGGCTGGACATGGCTGTAACGCAAATGCCCCGCCGATACAGCGTGACACCTCGGCACTCGGCCGAGGGGCTCGCCCGAGCCCGCGGTTGACGTTTTGCCGCTCCTTTTCCGCCTCAACAATGCGTGATTGTGGCCGATCTGGACGTTGCCCGCCGCAATTCTAAATCATGTTCACTACGTCCGATTTATCGAACTAATCCCCCTTCTGGAGGTCAGATGATCAAGTCCGCGCTCACCGCAGCAGCTCTCTCGCTTGCCGTCGTGGCTCTTATTGCGCCGGCGCACGCTCAAGTTCCAGCAGCAACGTACAAGCTCGACCCCACCCACGCCAGTGTCACGTGGAAGGTCAAACATATGGGGCTTTCAAACTATACGGCGCGGTTTACGAAAATTGACGCCACCCTTGAGTACAACCCCGACGACAAATCGAAGTCGAAAATCAGCGTGAGCATCGACCCAAAATCGATCAAGACCGACTATCCTTTCCCAGACAAGAAGGATTTCGACACCGAATTGTCGATGAGCGCGGATTGGTTCAACGCCGGCGAGTACGATTCAATCACTTTCAACTCCACCGGCGTCGAGATGACCAGCGATACAACTGCAAAGGTGACCGGCGATCTCACAATGCTCGGCATAACGAAGCCGGTCGTTCTGGATGTCTTGCTCAACGCCGCCATCGAACATCCCATGACGAAAAAGCCCGCGATCGGCTTTTCCGCGACTGGCATGGTCAAGCGTTCCGATTTCGGCATGCTCAAGTACATCCCTCTGGTCGGGGACGAGGTTCAGTTGCTGATCGAAACCGAGTTCCAGACTGAATAAAGCGAGGAACGCGATGGGTGCCGGTATGCGCGATCCCGGGCGGCAGCGATATAGTGCAGCGGCCATAGCCTTACATTGGGCGATTGCCGCTGCGATTTCGCTCCTATTGATCAGCGGTCTGTGGATGACGGACGCTATCGAGGTGCCGGATACTCGGGCCGACGCTTTTGCTGTTTATCAATGGCACAAGTCGCTCGGCCTGACTGTTCTGGTGCTTAGTTTCGCTCGTCTCGCATGGCGTTTGATAAATCCGCCCCCGGGACTTCCCGCTGAAATGGGACGGCTTGAACGGCTCGCAGCGCATACGACCCATGTCGTGTTTTACGTTCTTATGATCGGCATGCCGCTGCTCGGATGGGCCATGGTGTCGGCGAGTGTCTTTGGCCTCCCAACCATCGTGTTTGGCTTATTCGAATGGCCGCATATGCCGATGTTTGCCGAGCTTGAAAACAAGGCGCCGGTGGAAACAGCTCTTAAAAGAGCGCACAGCATCGGTGGCTATCTCATGATAGCGCTTCTCGTCCTGCACGTGTTGGCGGCTTTGAAACACCACTTTGTGGACCGCGATCACGTGCTGACGCGAATGCTGCCCTTTTTGCCGGCACGCCGCGTTCCAAACGAGGAAACTCAATGAACATTTTCAAACGCACAGCACGCGCGCTTGCGGCGTGCGTCGTTGCTGTCGCCGCAGCGCAATTTCCGGCAGCGCCCTCTTTCGCTGCACAAAACTGGGACGTCATCGACGATCAAAGCACCATCGGTTTTGCAGGCACGCACGCCGGGCGTCCGTTTACCGGAACGTTCCAATCATGGGAGGCTGATATCTCCTTTGACCCTTCAGACCTCGCATCCTCGCGGGCCGAGGTCACCGTGGATCTGGCTTCTGCTATCACTGGAGACGCCACTTACGACAAAACCTTGCCGACGACGGACTGGTTTAATGTCTCCCAGATAGCGCAGGCGAAATTCGTGACCACCGATATTTCGCAAGCGGCGGATGGACGCTCGTTCAACGCAGAAGGCTTGCTCTCCATCCGGGGCGTCGACGTCCCGGTCACCTTGACTTTCAACTTTATCGATCAAGGACAGGACGCCCGCCTTGAGGGCACTGCGTCACTGAAACGGCTCGATTTCGGGATCGGCAAGGGATCGGACGCCGATGGGGCCTGGGTGTCGCTCGATATCCCGGTTACGGTCAGCGTTATGCTGAAGCGCGCCGACTAATCTCTCGCTCTGTCTTTTCGCACCGGCACAAGGATTAGAGCTGCTGCCGTCAACCAGCCTTAGTTAGGCCGCAAATGACGAAGAGCACCACAGTGGGTTTGCGCCAACCGGCGCGACCGCTCGATAGCCCAACCGGGGAGGACAGCATGCCTGCCACGTCGACGATTTACCGTATCGCCCATGACCTGAGGAACCTGACGGCATGTGGGGTGGCAGCGCTCATTTGCAGTGCCATCGCAATCCCTGTTTCGGCGCAGCCCGCAAAGGTCGAGGTAGGAGTGCTGAATTGTCATGTCTCCGGCGGATCTGGTTTCATCTTCGGATCGACGAAACGTCTCGACTGCAGATTCCAACGTCCCGGCGCCGACGAACGTTACATCGGCAAGATCTCAAAATACGGGATTGATATCGGATCGACCACGCAGAGCACTATTGCCTGGGCCGTACTCGCCCCAACCAGCAAGGTCAATCGGGGCGCACTGTCAGGAAATTATGGTGGCGTCTCGGGAGAAGCGACCGTGGGTGTCGGCGTCGGTGCCAATGCGCTCATCGGTGGTTCGTCTCAGTCGATCGTGCTGCAACCGCTCAGCGTGCAAGCCCAACAAGGGCTCAACATCGCAGCGGGTATAGCCGCACTTGAATTGAGGCCAGCGCAGTAACTGCGTCAGAACCTCAGGACGCGGAACCATCGCATCACATCAAGGACACTCATGGCTGCCGCTGCGACATAGGTGAAGGCGGCGGCCCTTAGGATTTTACGCGCGGAGCCTAAATCTTCCTCGCGAACGTAACGTCCGGCTTTCAGGAGCGGCAACGCGCGAGAGAAACTAGCGTCGAACTCCACCGGCAGCGTTACGGCGTGCATGAGAATTGTGCTTCCGAGGATGAGCACGCCCGCCACCATCTGCATCAGCAAAAGAAACGGCGCCTTTGTCAGAATCATAACAACAGGCGCGGCCAGCATAACGATGGAGCCGATCCGTTCGACGGCTTGCGCCTGACGGGCCATCCGTGTGCGCGCAGCTAACGGGGCATATCCGGTGGCATCCTGCATCGCGTGGCCAACCTCATGAGCGGCGATGACCACAGCTGAAAGCGAGCGTCCGTTCAGACGCTGGGCCACAAGTCTTACAGTTTTCGTGGCGGGGTCGTAGTGGTCGCCATGGTTCGTGGGCTCCACCTTAACATGCGTGAGATTCATCCCATCGAGCAGATGGCGTGCAAATTCACCTCCTGTGCCGGGAAAATCGGACCGCTCATCGGAATGGGCTTCGATCACCCTTTGCACCCACAGCTGCGGCAGATAGGCAAGCGCGAAAACACCAGCGATAAGTACGAGAGCGATTACCAAGAGAGCCGTCCCCTTTGTCTGTTCAAGCGGGCCCGACCAACGGCGGGTTTCAGGCAGCTGATCTCCAGAACTTTACATTGCCGACAAGCAGCCGAAACGGCCCCTGCCTCACAGTGTATCGGGATGACTCGAAGCGAGCCAGCATGACAGGGAATGGGGATATTAAGCTATGTCAGACCAGGAGAACACGGCGTAGCCTCATCCATGGAGTTGGACGTGACGCCGGACTAAATGGCAAAACTCGTCGAAATCGCTGTCAGAGCAAGGATCAGTTGAACACATCCATCGCCGCCCCGTTAGGAAGAAGGGCACTCAGCTCCAGCCTCGATCCAGAGTGCGACCAGTTCGCCGAACTGTTTTTGTGTGCCCGGAACCGGAGCGCGGTCACCTCCAGGGTGCCAACCCCAGCCGACGAGGCTGTCTTCCGCCATATGCTTGTGGAGGGCCTTTAGATCCTTCCCGCCGTTCTGTTCCGGATCTTTGATTTGATGGCAGATCTCACCCAGCGTCTTGCCTTCCCAGGCCATGCTCTTGGGCGCGAGATGCCACGCCGGATCACCCGGCACACCCGCAGGTTCGACATTTCGCGACATGTGGCAGACCGTGCAGTACATGCCTGTAACGCCAAAGTTAGCTTCGCCGCGTTGTACGGGCGGTTCGTGCACTTTCATGGCTTCGCCTTGGAGAGGACTGTCGCCAACCGGATGGCAATTCACGCAACGAGGATGCTGCAGGACCTTGCCCATTTCCTCAAATATCGCCACGGCCCGTTCCTTAGCATTGGGAATGGCCTCGAATGTGGCTTTGTCTTTGAGCTCAGCGGCGCTTGCGCCGGCGGCCAGTATTGCTGTCGCGAATAATCCGCAAAGCGTCGGAACAGTAAACGGACGCATGTCAGACATTCTCCTGTCGCTTATGACTGCACATGGCGGGTAAACGGCAAATGTCTCACAGGTGTGCCGGTGAGTTTTCGCCACGCGTTAGCGACGGCCGGAGAAATGGGCGGCGTTCCCGGCTCACCCACCCCTGTCGGAGCTTCATCTGACTTGATGATGGTGACCTCGACGTCCGGCATCTCGTTGATGCGCAGAGAGCGATAGGTGTCGAAGTTGGTCTGAACGACACGCCCTTTGTCCAAGGTGATCTCGGCGTAGAGTGTATGCCCCAGACCGTACCCGATGCCCCCTTCCATCTGCGCACGGATCACATTGGGATTGACGGCAACACCGCAATCAACGGCGCACCAAACTTTGTGAACACGTGGAAGCTTGTCCTTTCCGACCGAGACTTCGGCGACCTGAGCGACATATGTGTTGAAAGACTTGTGCAAGGCAACGCCGCGTGCCCTGCCTTCAGGGACCGCGGCTCCCCACCCGGCCAGTTCGGCAACAGCCCGCAGCACGCCAGCATGACGGGGATTTTTCTCCCCAATAAGCTCCAGACGGCCTTCGACGGGATCTTTATTGGCCATCGCCAAGAGTTCATCGAGGAATGTCTCGACGACGTAGGCATTGTGTGTGTGACCAACGGAGCGCCACCAAAGCGGCGGGATAGCGAGTTTAGTCTGGTGCGTACTGATGCGAAGATTGCCGATTTGATATGGTATATCTTCGGAACCTTCGGCGACTGTTGGATCGATGCCATCCTTCATCTGCGCGGCGAACGGCGTACCTTCGATGATCGATTGGCCGACGATCACTTGGTCCCAAAGTGCGATGTTCCCGGCTTGGTCGACCGCGCCCTTCAATCGGTGAACGTAGAGCGGACGGTAGTATCCGGCGTGGAGATCATCCTCGCGTGTAAAGACGAGTTTTATAGGCTTTTTTCTGCCCAGCGCCTTCGCCGCTTCCGCCGCTTCCGAAGCCACATCCGCATTCGGTGTTGCGCGGCGACCAAAACTTCCACCCGCCATCATCGTGTTCAGCTTCAGTTCCTCTGGGCGACAACCGAGGATCTGAGCCGCTACCGCCTGATCGACGGTTTGCATCTGAGTGCCGGCCCACGCCTCACCACCCGACGCATCCGCCTCGATTAAAAAATCGAGGGGTTCCATTGGAGCTTGTGAGAGGAAGGGAAAGACGTACTCCGCTTGAAGCGTCTTAGCATTTTCAGGTAACGCCTTTTCCGCATCACCTTCTTTTCTCACGACGCGCCCGACCGTCGCGGCCTTCTTCTTATAGTCGGCAACGATCTCATCGGTAGATCGAGTCTCGGCCCCCGTCTCGTCCCACTCGATCTTCAACACATCTCGCGCGGTTTTTGCGGGCCAAAAGCCTTTTGCATAAACTGCGACGCCTTGCGGGATCTTCTTGACGTCAACGACGCCCTTGATCTTGCGGGCATCCGTATCGTCCACCGACTTCACCTTGGCGCCGAACAGCGGTGGCCGCGCAATGACGACCGTCAGCATATCAGGGCGCGTGGCGTCCATCGTGAATACCGCTTTACCCGTTGCTTTGTCCTGTGTGTCGAGCTTCGGCCGATCCGTGCCAATGAGTTTGAAGTCAGAGGGCGATTTCAGGCTAGGTTCAGCCGGGGGCGACCGTTTGGACGCGGCGTCCGCGAAGTCTCCGAACTTTCCTGTCTTGTTTGATACCTTGTGGGAGATGATGCCGGCTTCGATGGTGATCTCTTCCGCAGGGACCTGCCAGGTTTCAGCGGCGGCCGCGACAAGCATCGCGCGGGCGGCGGCGCCGGCCTTGCGCATTTGCTCGTAGGAATTGGCCATGGCGGTCGAACCGCCCGTGCCTTGAATGCCAAAAGCGAGATTTTTGTAAAGTGCCGTATTCGCAGGAGCCAGCTCTCCGCGCATTTGCGACCAGTCGGCATCCATCTCTTCAGCAACCAATGTCGTCAATCCCGTCAGGGGACCTTGGCCGAATTCTATATGTTTGACGAGAACGGTCACGGTGCTATCGGGTGCGACGCGCACGAACGCATTTGGTGCGAATGCAGTATCTGTAGCGCCTCCTTTGATGACGGCAGCAGCCCCCGATTGGGCGCGCGCACGCATCGGCAGGACCATTGCTAAAACCAAACCGGCGCCAGTTGCGGCGGCCCCACGCAAAACTGTTCGGCGATCGGCCTCGATCACGGATTTCAACATATTCTACGCCCTCCTCAGCCTTTGAGTTCAGCCGCAGCGTTCTTGATCGCCTGGCGAATGCGTACGTATGTGGCGCATCGGCAGATGTTCCCCGTCATGGCGCCGTCTATGTCTTCATCAGTGGGATCGGAAATGTCTCGAAGCAAGGCGACTGCGGACATGATCTGTCCGGATTGACAGTATCCGCACTGAGGGACGTCGATTTCCACCCAGGCCTTCTGAATGGCGCTTGCTTCCGGGCCTTCGACACCTTCAATCGTGGTTATATCGCTGCCGTTGATCAGTTCGACGGGCGTGACGCACGAACGCTGCGGCATACCATCAACGAATACGGTGCACGCTCCGCATTGAGCCACGCCACAGCCGAATTTGGTGCCCGTCAGTCCGAGTTCGTCGCGCAGGACCCACAATAACGGCGTATTAGGGTCGACATCGACCTCCCGCGGTTCTCCATTGACGTTGAATGTGATGGCCATGGGTCCCCTCCTTTGAGGTGGAGTTTAACTTTTGCGGAAATTGCGCCAATCCAGAGGATTGATGTGACCCTGAGCAAAAACAACCCTGACGACAACCATACAACGGAGCGAACGGTTCCATTCAGCAAGGATAGGTTTTCAGATGGTAACGGCTTAGGACGTCCTGGGAGTCAGTCGGATAGGGGCTACGATCAAACCTTGCGCGTCTTCCATTAGCATAGCCTCAACCCCATAGACGCGAGATAAATTTTCTGTGGTCACAACCTTAGACGCCGGCCCGTCCGCGACGATCTTGCCCTGTGAAATGAGGATGATGCGTTGGCACCAGCGCGCCGCCAGAGGGAGTTCATGGAGGGACGCGATGACAGTCCGTCCACTCTTCGCAATCGCCGCAAACGTCTCTACCAAGGCAATCTGATGTGCGGGATCAAGACCTGCTGCCGGCTCGTCAGCGATGATGATCGGTGTCTCTTGAGCCAACACGCGTGCCATGAGCACACGTGCCATCTCGCCGCCTGACAGCTCTGTGGCGCGGCGATGGGCAAGTGCCGTAATATCCATGCGCTCCATGGCGTCAGCAACAATTGCACCGTCGGCCATCGTCATTTTCGCGAAGGGACGGCAATGGGGAAGGCGGCCCAGAGCAACGATCTCCGTGACTGACACCGGCCAGGCAATATCACGGATCTGCGGGAGATAGGCGAGACTGCGCGCGCGGCCTTCTGCGCCTAGATCGGCGAGCGGCTTGCCGCCGAGGCGGATGGCCCCCTCATAAGGAATCTCTTGCGTGATCGTGCGTAGGAGTGTCGATTTACCCGCACCGTTAGGGCCGAGCAGGCCAACGAATTCACCACCCTCCATGTTGAGCGAAACGCGATCAAGCACTTTGCGGTCACCTAGCGTGACGGTGACATTGTCTAGGGAGAGACGGCTCATAAGAGGGTCCGCCGTGTCTTGATGATCAACCAAAGGAAGAACGGTGCGCCGACAAGTGCGGTCAATACGCCAAGCTTGAGATCGCTATCAGGAGCTATAAGGCGGACGGCGATGTCTGCGGTGAGCAGCAAGGCCGCGCCAGACAACGCGCTAGTCAAGAGCAAACGGCTTGGCCGGGAACCGACCAACGGCCGCATGAGATGTGGGACGACAAGGCCAACAAAACCGATCGCCCCGGAAACAGAAGTGGCAGCGCCCACGCTAATAGCCGTACCGAACACCACCAACGCTTGAACGCGATCAAGACGTATCCCGAGACTTTTCGCTGTCGCTTCGCCAAGGGTCAGAGCATCGAGGGACCGACCTAGGATGGCGATCATGCCCCAGCCGACAAGCATGAACGGTCCGGCAAGCCACACATGGCTCATCGAGCGATCCGCCAGGGAGCCAAGCATCCAATATACAATCTCAAGTGCCGCGAACGGATTCGGTGACAAATTGAGTGCGAGCGCCGTCATCGCACCAGCAAAACTTGTGACCGCTACACCTGCGAGGATTAAGCTTGCGGCGTCGCTCCTTCCTCCTGCCAACAAGCGCACAACCAAGACGGCCACGATGGCGGCTGATAGCGCAAGCACCGGCAAAGAGAGCGGCAGAACAATTACAAGACCGGTGTAGATCGCCAAGACGGCACCGAGGGAGGCGGACGCACTGATACCTAACAGACCCGGCTCTGCGAGCGGGTTCCGCAGATAGCCCTGAAGCGCGGCCCCCGTCAGCCCCAGACTCGCACCAACCATCACCCCCAATATGGCGCGTGGGAGGCGAATCTCGCGCATGACAAGTGTCACTGCGTCGGTAGAGCTTCCCGAAACCAGCGCTACGAGGCTATCGGTAAAGCCAATGGCGGCTGGGCCGGTCAACAACGATACTCCGAACAGGAGGATTACGAGTGCAGAGAGTATCGCGATGAGGGCTGGGTAGGGCATCGGCACGGTCATTGCCTCGTCGCACTCCGATCATGAATCGTGGTGACGGCGGCACGGGCAGCGGAAAGATCACGGATCAGATCAATCAAATGCGGTGTGGCGCAGATCCATCTGTTGGTTGCGGACATCGCTTTGGCCGAGGTCGCTTCGAGAGCACGCAGAGCCGGGTGGGCAAATACCTGCTGCGCGAGGGCTGGCGCTCCTTCCCAAGTGGTATCGGTCACGACCAAATCAGGTGCAGCCATGACGAGCTTCTCCAAGGGCAACTTAGCGGTGCCGCTTAAGCCGAATTGGACGGCTATGTTATCCAGGCCCGCGGCTTTCAGGACCTCATTGGCTAGCGTACCCACGCCAGATGTATAGCTATTGGCGTGGAACAGCGCCGCCGTTCGGCGGGGTCCCGGACGCTTTCGAAGCTGGGCGAGATCGGCATCAAACCGGGCGAGCAACTCGCGCGCTCGTTCGGGACGATGCAAAGCATCGCCCATTCGTTTGATATTGGCACGCATGTCGGAAAACGAATTTTCGAAGGGAAACTCGACAACTGGGAAACCCAGCCGCTCCAGCATCGCCACTGTGGTTCGTGTCGTCATGGCACCAACGAGTATGAGATCGGGCCGCATCAAGAAGACTTCTTCAGCCAGGCCATGGTTAGGCTTGTAGGCGCGCGCCTGCTTGGCCATCATCGACATGCTGGGATCGGAGGCCAAATTCGATACTGAGTAGAGCTGTCCCGGCGCCGCGATCATCATCGCGAGCTGGTCTGTACAGAGGTTCATGGAAATGACCCGACGAGGTGCCGTCGGGTCACGGTTATCGCTCTCAGCGGACGCTATTCCCGGGAGCGGGAAGGAAAGAGCTAGCAGCACACCGAGCGCCGCGTACCATGCGCTTAGCTGACGCAAGCGCATGGTTGCCCCCAAGCGTTCAGTCCGGCCAAAGGTCCATGCGCAAGCCGCCATAAATCGCCAGATCGGATGTGCCGTAGCCATAGGCGGTCTGATAGTCCTCGTCGAGCAGGTTTTCGCCGCGGATGTACGCTTCCATGCCAGGCCGGAATTCGTAAGACACCTTTGCATTCAGCAGCAGGTAATCATCGAGTGGCACGATGCCCAATCCGAAGATCTCATCCACGTTCTCCGTCACGTATTTCGCTGTGACATTGAGCTTAAGCTTATCCAGCGGCTGCGCATCGATGCCGAATGCAAAATTGTGACGTGGCACACGCGGTAGCGGAAGTCCATTCTCCCGCTCCGTCTCCGTAAACGTATAGGCCGCACTGATGGCCACGCGATCTGTCAGGAAGGCGCTCGCCGCAATCTCCACGCCGTTGCGATAAGTAACGCCCGGCACGTTCATATATCCGGTCGTATAGGCAATCAGGTTCTCGGTATCGAGTTCAAAATAGGTCACGCCCAGAGTGGCACGGCCATCGAAAAAGCCCTGCTCGATGCCCGCATCCCAGCTCACGCTTTCTTCCGGGTTTAGATCGGGATTAGCGCCAAATGGACCGTAGAGTTCATTCAGGCTGGGCGTGCGGAAGCCCGTTGAGTGGCTGGCACGAATTTTGGTGTCGGTCTCTGTGAAGAGATAAGCGGCCGTGAGCCGATGTGTATTGAAGTTGCCGAATTCGCTATGGTCATCAATGCGGCCGCCAAACGTGAGCGTCAAGTTGTCGATGGGTTCGACCATCAGCTGGGCGAAGGTGCCGAAGATGTTGGCCTCGTCGCGCTTTCCAGGAGCGTTAAAAGACTCCGCTCCGGTTTCCTCCCAGTCGGCGCCAGCAAGAAGCGAAAGAGACTCGTTAAAGCTGATGACGCCGTTGTACTCGGCCTTAACGCGGTCACCATTGTACCAAGTCACCGGGGCAAACACCGAGCTGCTCACATCATCGCGTTCGATCTTCATACCTTGCAGCGCGAAGGTATTTTTGAAGCGTCCTTCGAACAGCTCGATGTTGGTGCCGACCCGACCGGCGAACTGAGACGTCTTACCTTCCTCGATGGGGCTGTCGACCGGACCAGAGGCATCGTATTCGCCTTCTGCGTTAAAGGCGCGCGTTGCGAAGAAGACTGTGATGCCGTCAGCGACTTTCATTTCACCGCGGCCGGAAAATGTCAGATTATTGTAGCCGTCGTCCTCCGGCGCATTGTCCGCTGCGGAAAAGCCCTCGGTATCAATTCCCAAAAGGCTGAACGAGATATCTCCGCGATCTGTCGCATAGCCCGCGGTGGTCGCGCCGCGCCAAGTGTTGTAGGCGCCGTATTCAGCCGCAACCGATTGAGAATACCCCAGCTTCGTCGCGCGCCGCGTATCTATGGACACGACACCAGCTACGGCATCGCCACCGTAAAGCGTGCTTTGCGAACCTTTCAGGATTTCAATGCGTGCAAAATCGTCCACCAGAAGGTGCTCGAATCTTGCTGACGTCTGCGGTGCGGAGGGGTCGCTAATATCCATGCCGTCGATCAGAATTTTTACATAGTTCTGATTGGCGCCGCGCATCGTTATACCGGTGGTGGATCCCGCCGGACCATTGCGGGTGAAATTCACGCCGGGAACCGTCTCCAGGTAGTCCTGCAGAAACGGTCGCGACTGCTTTTCAAGATCCTCCTGCGTGATAAGAGAAACCGACGAACCAACAGCGGCTGCATCAGTCGGTGTACGGTTCGCGGAAAAAATGACGATTCCGGGCAGCATGATTTCGCCTTCTTGGGCGAGAGCCGCTTCACTGGCTAACGCTGGCAAAACGACTATCGCCGTAAGCGCCAACCAACTAGAACACTTGAGCGTATTGGCGCTTGTTGTTCCGCCTTTAAAACTCTTTCTCATCAACATCGTGACCACTCCGTTTCCCGCATTGGATCGGTGCGAAAAGCGGCAGAGCCAATCAATGAAATCGCGATCGAAAGTGGACTACGTCATCGGTATCCGGCTCTCGGCCGGCAACAAATATCTCGTCGTGCGTCGGTGCAATCAAAGCTCACGCCGCATTGTCGAGATTCACGCTAGTCGGACTTGCTCCGCAGAACCATTGCTCAACCCGTGCTTCTCTTCACATGGGTCGCCACAACGGACATCCGCTCCCAAGCGCGCCCCGCGCGAGGAATGGGCGACACGCCACTGGCAGGTCTCCTGGCTTGCAGCTCAGACGCATCAGGTCCTTCCTTCCCAGTTCTCCAAACACAGTGGAGAGCCCAGTGGATTGAGGATGACGCTCGCCGCTTACAGTTGCGGGGGCAGCCGCGGCTTATCGCAAATGTTTGCGAGACCGCGTTCCCTTTTCATTCAGTGGGCTTCAGCCCGCTGAACACCAATAGCGCAGGCAACAAATCAGTTGGCTGTAGGAGAGTCAATCTGCGCGAGGCCGCAACATGTGGAGTCTCGCTTCGAGACTGGCGGAAAGGGCACACGTCTGGCGTGTGGCTGGAATGTTCCCCAACGAAAAGAGGACCCGGGCCTATGGCCGGGTCCTCCCGATAGCTTCTGCCTTTTATCTCTTCGAGGGAGCTACGCTGCCGAACGGACCGTATCGAGGAAACTCGAGACTTCCGTCTTCAGATGCACCGCCTGGCGCGACAGTTCGGTCGACGAACTCAAGACCTGCGATGCAGCTGACGAAGAATCATTGGCAGCCTGATTGACACCGATAATGCTGGAGGAAACTTCTCGCGTTCCTTCCGCAGCCTGCATGACGTTGCGGGAGATTTCCGACGTCGCTGCAGCCTGCTCCTCGACCGCAGCAGCAATCGACGCCGCGATTTCGCTCAATTCGCCAATCGCATTTGTCGAGGCACTGATGGCCACCGTGGAGCCCTCCGTTGCCGTTTGGATGTTTTGGATCTGCGTGGAGATATCCGAAGTTGCCTTCGCAGTCTGTTCGGCGAGAGCCTTCACTTCCTGAGCGACGACGGCGAAGCCCTTGCCGGCCTCTCCCGCACGTGCTGCTTCGATCGTGGCGTTGAGTGCGAGCAGGTTCGTCTGCTGCGCAATTTCCTGGATCAATGTCACGACGGAACCGATTTCATGGGCCGCTTGCGACAATGTCGTAATGCGTTCCACCGTATTGTCGATCTCCTTGGCAGCGTGGCTTGCCTTGCGAGACGACGCGTCAGCCTGACGACCGATTTCCTGGACAGCGCCTGCCATCTCTTCCGTGACGCTAGCGACACTTCTGACGTTTACCGAGGCCTGCTCAGAGGCTGCGGCAACGGACGACGATTGAGCGCTTGTCTCTTCCGCAGCCGCCGCCATTGTACTTGCCGCCGATTGCAACTGAGAGGATGCACTGGCGACGAACTCGATGATGGAACCAACCTTGGTTTCAAACTCATCGGCAAGATGCATCATCGCCTTACGGTTCTCGACCTGCAGCTTCTCGCGCTCCGCAGCGGCTTCACGCTCATGTTCCTGAGAGCGGATGATGCCGTCCTTAAAGACCTTGAGCGAGGCAGCCATGCGGCCGATTTCGTCGCGATCCGTTATACCCTTCGGCTCAGCAGTCATATCGTGCTTCGCCAGACGTTCCGTCACACCAGCAAGGGATTTCAGACGCGTCGACACGCTCACGTAAACGAGTGCACCCAAGAGAACGGTACCCAGCAGAATGACGGATGCTGCGACGGCAACTGCAAGATTCAGTCGCTCTGCCGCGGCGGCAGCCCCTTTTGACGCCCCCCTCAGCATCACAGAGAGCGCCATTTCAGCTTCGTTCAATGCAGTCGAAACCTCGTCCAGGCTGGCCGTCGTGTGCGCCTGCAGTTCGATGGTATGCGCAAGATCAACGGTCATTGGGTCCCGCATGGCTTCAATCTGCGGTTTCGCCGCATCCGTTACCCACGTGTTCCACGCATCGCTAAACCGGTCTAAGGACGCACCGACACCCGCGAAGAACGTCGATGTCAAACGGCGCACGCTTTCGAGATCTGTAGAAACCTTCTTAACGTCCTTCTCGAAGTTCTTCACCTTTGCGCGGTCGCCCGTGATGAGAAAGTGACGAAGGTCGGCAACCAGCTTGTTAGAGCCATCCCGCAGCTCAGTCATCCTAGACAGTGCCGCGATGACGTCGAACGTTACTTGCGACGCTTTATCCACCTCATCTGTTTGCACCTTCACGACCGCAAACGACCCGAGGGCTACGAGCGAAAGCGCTGCAAAAGCGCCAACCATTTTTTTTGTTACTGAGATATTGTTGAGCATGGCATTGCCTATCAGAACGCTGGGGTACGGCGCCGTGAAAGCTCCGTCAGATTGATTTCCACGGTGATCGCGCCAAACGCGTCACCACTGTCTTTGTCGGCAAGCGTCATGCTGACCTGAGATGTCCAGATCTTCAGACCGTCGTCGAACTCCGGCTTGTCAATAAAGATTTCTGTCGGCCCAATGGCGAAGGTTTTTTGAAACTTCGCCTCATCGCCCTGCCAGTAGTCTGTCGTAATGGAGCTTTGGCCCACATTGAGTCCATTCACATCCATTATGAAGATCTCTTTATATAGACCAACGGACGCAGCTTGGCGTTTCAAGAGATAATTCGAAAGCGGACTCGCGATCGTTGCCGAAATCAGCGGCTTATCATCAGCCTGCGCTTCCTCGCGCCACGTTTTATCGAGCTCGTCAATCTCATCCTGCGTCAAGACACCATGGCGCTGATTTTGGGCCTCGACAGCCAGCTTGACGATGGGCTGACTTGACCAACCCTTGATCTCTTCGATCACATCCGGCGTAATCAGGCTTTCAACACGCCCCGGAAACTCCTGAGCCAATGACGAAGATGCAGCCAAGCACATGAGTGGAATAAATGCGAAATTTCTCATCATCACTCTCCCCCAATCCTTCCCTTTCCTGATCACTACAGGAATCACGATAAAAAATGACTTAATATGCATATTGAAAATAGGTAGTTACGCTTTTCTGCTCTCATTGTGGCTTAGGCAACCGAAATATTCCCTACATCCTCAACGTTCGGCCATAAGGAAAACTATTACCGGCTAAACTCCCGTAATTGCGGGCTTTTGCATCCGATTCAATTGAGGCTCGAGGTGTACGGTGCACAGCCCCACTTCAAAACGAGAGCTATTTCTCGCCGACGTATTTAATTTTGAAAATGTCCATATCTTTTTGGTGCCTATCGTTGACACCCAAGCAGAAGTCCGGGTGACATCTGCCGCAAAACATCTCTAACCACGGACAACATCAAACCATATAAGTTGCACAGACTCCCGCATGCGGACGCTTGTATGGCCTCCCGCACAATTTCGAAAAAATACCAATTTAGGTGCTTGCGACGTCTTACCTAAGGCGCACCAAATAATGCGCGCCCGAAAGCAAACAAATGCTCACGCGCCACTCGATCGGAGCCTCATTCAAAGCGTACATAGTACGATCGAGCCGGATCAAAGGAAGGCCCGGCGCAATTTCTAACGCCTTCGCTTCTCGCTCCCCCGCAGCGACGGCCGTAATCCGCTCTTCACCGTGAGAAACTGTTAAACCGTATTCTTTTTGGAAGTGATCATAGAGCGTGTTGGGAATGGTCTTTTCCTTGACGAGCCCAGGAAAAAACTGGCGTGGCAACACGATCGTTTCGTAGATCATAGGCTTACCGGCGTGGGTACGCACGCGTGAGACCCGGATGACCTCTGCGCCCACATCGAGCTTTAGCCGTTCCCGCTCTTCTTTGTTGGCACGCGCAATACTCATGCGTGTGTTTTGCGAGTCCGGCTCGATATGCCCCCCCCCATCCTCAAACAGGTTGAAGAAGCGGAAGAGCATCTTGTCCGGCGTGTGTTCCGCCACGAAGGTTCCGCGGCCCTGACGGCGCTCTACGAGATTATCGACGGCCAAGGCATTGAGCGCCTTACGCACGGTCCCCTGGCTGACACCTATCTCTCGCGCCAGTTCGAACTCGCTCGGAATGAGCTGACCTGGCCGCCATACTCCCGTTCGAATGCGATCAACAAAGATCGCCTCTACCTGAGCGTAAAGAGGCTGTGCCGCGAGCGCCGTCGTTAGTTCGGCGCCCGATGGGGAAGCTTCTTTCGAATTCGGCTTGCGGGTTGCGCTCATGTCTTATGTCTTATACAAGAGGTCGATGTGTGTGCAATTTATTTCACATAGCGAAACAGAGGACGGACAGTGGCAGAAGTTCCCCATTTCCTGGTTCACAGCCCAAAGGACAACGTTGGCGTCGTTGTCATCGAAGGGCTCAAAGCCGGCACGGACATGCTCGGCGTAATCACTGAGACGAATACGACTCTCAATCTTACCGCGCTTCATGACATTCCGATCGGTCACAAGGTCGCCCTGAACGATCTCGCAGCTGGCAGCACCGTCATCAAGTACGGCGAGGACATCGGAAAAATGGTCGGAGACGCCAGCTGTGGCGGTCACGTTCATGTTCACAACCTAAAGACCAAGCGCTGGTGAGGACCAAGGGAATGGCGTCGCAATATTCGAATCTTTCGTTCAAAGGCTATCGGCGTGACAACGGCCGCGTCGGCGTCCGTAATCACGTGGTGATTCTGCCGGTTGACGATATCTCAAATGCCGCCTGCGAAGCTGTCGGCAATAACGTCAAGGGCACGCTCGCCCTGCCGCATTCTTACGGACGGCTTCAGTTTGGCGAAGATCTGGAGCTTCATTTCCGCACTCTGATCGGCACAGGCTCCAACCCCAACGTAGCGGCCTGTGTCGTTATTGGTATCGAGCCTGGCTGGACCAAGCGGATCGTCGACGGAATCGCGAAGACAGGGAAACCCGTAGCGGGCTTCTCCATCGAGCAGAATGGTGATTTCAAGACGATCATGGACGCGTCGCGCCAAGCTAAGGAGTTTGTCCACTATGCGACAGAACTCCAACGTGAGGAGTGCGGTATTTCCGAGCTTTGGGTGTCGACGAAGTGTGGTGAAAGCGACACCACAACCGGGCTTGGCTCTTGCCCGACCGTCGGCAACATGTACGACAAACTTCTGCCAGAAGGGATCTACGGTGTCTTCGGCGAAACGTCGGAAATCACAGGTGCAGAACATATCTGCAAAGCCCGTGCAATCAATCCGGAGGTTGGCGAGCGCTGGTACAAAATGTGGAAGGCTTACCTGGATGACGTCATCGAAGCGAACAAGGTCGATGACCTGTCTGAAAGCCAGCCGACAAAGGGAAACATAGAAGGCGGCCTGAGCACGATTGAAGAGAAGGCACTCGGCAACCTTGAGAAGATCGGACGCACGAGCCGCTACATCGACATACTGAAGCCTGCTGAAGCTCCAGCTTCCGGCCCCGGCCTCTACTATATGGACACATCCTCAGCGGCGGCGGAATGCGTCACACTGATGGCGGCTGGTGGGTATGCGGTACATACGTTCCCAACGGGTCAGGGCAATGTGGTCGGCAATCCAATTGTTCCGGTCATAAAGATTTCGGCCAACCCAAGAACCGTACGGACGATGAGCGAACATATCGATGTAGACGTCTCGGGAATTCTTCGTCGTGACATGACGCTTGATGATGCAGGTGATGCGCTAATCGAAATGATCGTGCGCACGGCGAACGGGCGCAATACGGCGGCAGAAGCGCTCGGCCACCGTGAATTTGTCATGACAAAACTGTACAGAAGCGCATAGTTCACGAGCACTTTTGAGGAAACGCGGGAGAAATAAGAGCCGATACGGCCGGTTCTCCTGTCCAATAAGACTTCACCAGGTTCTGGGAAGCGAAAAAGCTCAGCAGTAATTCTTATTTGGGCTCGGCGATATCGCTTCCTAGCTTCTCCAGGTGAATAGCCAAGGGAGGACGAACTCAAAATGTTGTCTGGATCCAAATCTCTTTTCAAGACAATCGCTGCGGCGACACTGGCTCTCGGCTTTGGCACGGTAGCTAGCCAAGCTGACGACTTTCCTTCTAAACCCATCAACTACATCATTCCGTTCGGACCCGGCGGTGAATCCGATATCACCGCACGGCATCAGCAGCCGTTCTTCAAGAAGATGTTCGGCCAGGACCTGGTTATTTCCTATAAACCCGGCGGCGGTGGTGCAACGGCATGGGCCCAGCTCAATTCGATGCCGAATGACGGCTATACGATCATGGGCATCAACCTTCCGCATATCATCATCAAGCCGATGCAGAAGGATGTTGGCTTCAAGACAGAAGACCTCGCCGGCTTCTATATGTTCCACTACACGCCGGATGCCATCGTCGTCACAAATGATAGCCCGTTCAAGTCGCTCGACGACCTCATCAAGTTCGCCAAGGAAAAGCCGGGTGAGCTGACCTTCTCCGGATCGGGCAAGGGCACGGCCAATCACTTGGCACAGGTGACATTTGATAAGCTTGCCGGTGTCAAAACAACCTACGTACCGTTTAAGGGGACGGGTGCAGCGGTTCAGGCCCTGCTTGGCAATCAGGTTGTGGCAAGTTGGGGCTACACATCCGTGGGTGCCAAACATGCCGACAAGGCCCGCATGCTTGCCGTCGCCATGGAAGAGCGCCATCCCGCTTTCCCTGACGTTCCTACTTTTAAGGAACTCGGGTTCGACATCGTCTCCGGTGCCTATCGCGGAATCGCAGTACCCAAATCTACCCCACCAGAAATCCAAAAGAAGCTTTCGGATATGATTGGCAAAATCAATGCCGATCCGGAATTCCGCAAGCGCATGGAAGCTGACGGGTTCTCGCTCGTTGATGTCGGCGTCGATGGCATGGAAGCGTTTCTCGCAGAAAAGGCCAAAGGATATGCCGAAGCTGCGAAGGAAGCCGACGTTATCAAATAGCTTTTGCGTCTAGTCCAATAGCAGGCTTGAGGGGGTACTCATGGCCGCGATAGAGCACTTGCTAGCGGCGTTGAGCCCCTTCAATGTCCTGTTGGCCTTGGGAGGCGTAATAGCCGGCACAATTGTCGGCTCCCTACCAGGGCTGACCGCGACGATGGCCGTGGCGGTTCTCGTTCCCATCACATTCTCGATGGAGCCCGCTTCGGCACTTATCTTGATGGGTGCGATTTACACGGGTGCCATCTATGGCGGCGCGTATGCCGCGATACTTCTCAACACACCCGGAACACCTTCCGCCATCGCCACGACTTTCGATGGCTACCCGATGGCCAAGCGGGGCGACGGCGATCTCGCTATGACGATTGCGTGTCTCGCTTCGGTTGTCGGCGGCCTAGTCGGCGCCCTGTTCCTAATGGTGCTAGCCCCGCCGCTCGCCGGTGTGGCTTTGGCCTTTGGTCCGGTGGAATACTTCTGGCTCGCTGTCTTCGGTCTGTCGCTGATTGCTTCCCTTTCCGAGGGGAACCTGCTCAAGGCGCTTATGGGTGGTTGCCTGGGGCTTTTGCTTTCAACGGTGGGAGTCGCTGAAGTCAGCGCGGATATCCGGCTGACCTTCGGTTCCCAGGTGCTTATTGGCGGCATCGAGACTGTTTCGGCACTGATCGGGCTGTATTGTATACCGGTTTTGATTGACCTGGTCGCAACGCCAGCGCGTCATCTTAAGGTGACTCAAGAAAGCAAGGGTTTGCGTTTGCGCGAAGGCCTCGCGCTTTCCTGGAAACACAAATTCAACTTGATGCGCTCATCGATTGTCGGGACGTTCGTCGGCATCCTGCCAGGAGCTGGCGGTTCGATCGCAGGTCTTGTTGCCTATTCGGAAGCGATGCGCTCGTCGAGAAATCCCGAGAAATTCGGCAAAGGTGCACCTGAGGGCATCCAGGCTTCCGAATCCGCAAATAATGCCACTGTCGGCGGAGGTTTCATTCCGACATTGGTTCTCGGCATTCCCGGAACGCCACCTGACGCGGTTATCCTCGGTGCATTGCTGGTTCAAGGTGTGAAAGTCGGGCCCAACCTTTTCACGAGCCAAGGCTCGATCGTCTACACGTTTATATGGGGCTTGTTTCTCGCGACGATTCTCATGCTGCCGGTCGGCTTGCTGATCGGTCGCTACGCTTATCGAACGATCATTACCATTCCGAAGGCTCTGTTGGTTCCGACGGTCGCCTTCATGACGTTGATCGGGTCTTATTCCATACGGAACTCGACCTCCGACGTGGCAATCATGGTTATTCTCGGCTGCATCGGGTGGGTTCTCGGCCGGTTCGGGTTTTCCGCTTCACCGATCGTTCTCGGCCTAATCCTTGGGTCTATTGCCGAGCAAGGCTTCGTCCAAGCCTGGACCATCGGGGCGGCCACGCACAACCTTGGCGGCATATTCTTTGGCCGGCCAATTTCGATAGCAATAATCCTCTTTATCGTCCTCTCGCTGTTCGGACCTTCTCTGGTTCGATTCATTCGCGGCAAGAAGGAGCGCCCAAATGACGGCTGAGTCGCAGGCCCGAGATACCGCAACGCCCTTTATGGCTGCCGCCTTTGCCGGTCTTGCCACCCTAGTCCTGTGGGACACGACCAGCTACACCGATGCCGATTCCTTCGTTTTCCCACGGACGATTGCCATCGTGCTTATGGCGCTTTCGATCGTCCTCGCGCTGCAGTGGCTTTTCGGGTTTGGTAAAACGAATGGACAAGCCGCCTCCGGCGCCTCAACATTCCGGCGGATCGTGCTTGCCGCGGCAATGTTGGGCGGAGCACTGGCGATGCCCTATCTCGGCTTTCTGCTCGCTGGCCTCATCGCATTTGCGGTGATCCTCGTTACTGCGATGTACGATCCCTGGACGCCCTATCGCCTGGTCGTCTATCCCGTCGCCGGCGCGGTGATCGTTGGAGGTTTCTACCTTCTCTTTTCGCGCGCACTTCAAGTTCCCCTCCCCACTGGACTCTGGACAGGCTTCTAGACGCAATGAAAATCACGAATATCCGAACGGGCATCGGACCGATCGCGTCCGACATACGCAACGCGTACATTTCCTTCTCGACCATGACCATCAATCTGGTCGCGGTCGAAACAGATGTCGTTCGCGATGGCGCGCCCGTCATTGGCTACGGGTTCTCGTCGAATGGCCGCTATGCGCAAACCGGCATCATCAAGGAGCGCTTCATCCCGCGCATCCTGGAGGCGGACCCGGCGACCTATGCGGATGAAGCAAACGGAACAATTGATCCGCAAGCTGTCTGGCGTACTTTCATGTCAAACGAGAAGCCGGGTGGCCATGGAGATCGGGCTCACGCCGCCGGCGCGCTCGACATGGCCGTGTGGGACGCTACCGCGAAGATTGCCGGCAAGCCCCTCTGGCGCCTTCTGTCCGAACGGTACAACGGAGGACAGTTTGATGAGCGTGTACTCGTCTATCCGGGTGGTGGCTACTATTACCCTGGGAAAGAACTCGACGGCCTCAAGGCCGAGATGCACGGCTACCAGGAGCAAGGTTACAAGCACGTCAAGATGAAGATCGGCGGGGCCGATTTAGCTCTCGATGTGAAGCGGATCGAAGCTGTGCTTGAGGTCGTCGGCGACGGAAGCCATCTGGCTGTCGACGCCAACGGCCGGTTTGATCTCGAAACCTCCCTCGCCTACGGACGGGCAATGGAGCCCTATGGCTTGTTCTGGTATGAGGAAGCTGGCGACCCGTTGGATTACCGGCTCAATGCCGTTTTGTGCGAACACTACGCGGGCCCAATCGCCACGGGTGAAAACCTGTTCTCACATCAGGATGCGCGCAATCTTCTGCGGTACGGCGGCATGCGTCCGGATCGCGACTGGATCCAAGTCGATCCGGCGTTATCTTACGGCCTGAGCGAATATCTCCGTTTCCTCGACGTCGTAAAAGCGCATGGATGGTCGCCGCGGCGTCTCATCCCGCACGGCGGGCACCAGCTCGCGCTGAATATGGCTGCCGGACTGCAGATGGGCGGCTCGGAGAGCTACCCGGGCGTGTTCCAGCCCTATGGTGGCTTTGCCGACAAACTTCCCATCGTCGACGGCTATGCCACCCTTCCTGAAGATCCCGGCCTGGGCATCGAATTGAAACCAAAGATGTACAGCGAGATCCGCCGCCTGTTGGACTACTAAGCCATGCCAGATATCGTTATCTCCGAATTCATCGACGCCGCTCCCGTGGCAGCGTTGCGAGAAAAGTACGACGTGCTGTCCGACGAGACATTGTGGGACAAGCCTGCAGAACTTAAGGCTGCCCTAACCGACGCCGTAGCCATTATCGTGCGCAACCGCACCCGGGTGACCGCAGAGGTCATTGTGGCGGCACCCCGGCTGCGCGCGGTCGGACGCCTTGGCGTCGGGCTCGACAACATCGACCTTGCCGCCTGCCGTGCCCGCAATATCGCCGTGCTTCCCGCAACCGGTGGTAATGCCGTTTCGGTGGCGGAGTATGTGCTCTGTGCCTCCATGTTACTTTTGCGAGGGACCGCATTTTTTGGCTCGCAGCGGCTCGCAAACGGTGAGTGGCCGCGCGCAGAAATGAGCCAGGGCCAGGAAATTTCCGGTAAGGTTCTCGGCCTGATCGGCTTCGGGTCCATCGGCCAGTCAACCGGCGAGCTTGCGCGCAATGCTGGATTTGTCACGCTGGCTTATGATGACTTCGTGCCAGCGGACAGTCCCGCCTGGGCGCAAACGGAACATGTCTCGTTGGACGACCTGCTGGCGCGATCCGATGTCGTCAGTCTGCACTGCCCTTTAACGGATGACACGCGCGGCCTCATCGGAGAGCGTGAAATCAATTCCATGAAGCCCGGTGCTATTCTGATCAATACCGCGCGGGGTGGGATTGTCAGCGAAGCCGCCGTTGCTGCAGCCTTGCGGAGCGGGCATTTGGCCGGCGCGGCGCTGGATGTGTTCGAGACTGAGCCGATAGACAAGGATTCTGCTGCTGCATTCAAAGGACTTGCGAACGTCATTCTAACGCCGCATATCGCCGGCGTGACACGCGAGGCTAATATTCGCATCAGCGCTGTGACGGTCGAAAACGTTCTTAACGTCCTGAACAACAACGAGACACCATGACAACCACCCGAGTTCCAGTCGAGGAGCTGCGCGCGCTTGCCGAGCGTTGCCTCATCGCGGCCAATACCAGCGAATGGAATGCCCAATCCGTTGCCAAAGCCTTGGTGCAAGCGGACATCGACGGGCAGAAGGGACACGGCGTCGTACGCGTCGCGACTTACAGCGCCCAGTCGCGGACCGGTAAGGTCGATGGTCACGCGAAGCCGAAGATGACGCGAACGCGCCCCGGCAGTCTCATGATCGACGTCGCGAACGGCTTTGCGTTTCGCGCTTTCGAGTTGGCGACCGAGGAACTGCCCAAACTCGCGCATGAGACCGGGATCGCGGCGGCCGGCTTCGTACGCTCACATCACGCCGGTGCGCTCGGGCAAGCGGTGGAACGGCTCGCTGATGCCGGCATGATGGCGATGATGTTCGCCAATACCCCGCACGCGATGACAGCCTGGGGCGGCAAGCGCGGCGTTTTCGGAACCAACCCCATTGCCTTCGCGGCTCCGCGCGCCAACGGTGCGCCCATCATTATCGATCTGGCTCTCTCGCAAGTTGTGCGCGGCAAAATCCTCTCTGCAGCTCAACGCGGCGAGCCTATTCCTGAGGGCTGGGCCAACGATGCCGAAGGCCGCCCGACGACGGACGCCAAAGCCGCGCTTAAGGGGACTGTTCTGCCGATCGGAGGCCCGAAGGGTGCGGCTCTCGCGCTGATGGTAGAAATCCTCGCGGGCTCATTGACCGGCGCCAATCAAGCCTTCGAAGCGACCTCCCTCTTTGACGGCGAGGGCAATCCTCCCGGAATCGGGCAATTCCTCATCGCAATTGATCCGGGAGCTTTTGGAGGTCCGGCGGCTGCTCAGAAAATCGAGCTTCTTGCGAGCACGATCGAAGCCGATACAGGGACCCGCCTGCCGGGTGCAAGCCGTCGCGAGACGCGTGAAGCCGCCGCTCGCGACGGTGTCAGCATTGAAGACGGTCTTCTCGCTTCACTGAACGAAATGGCGCAACAGACCGCCTAAGACGGCGGTCTGGACTATCGTAACGACCGAACGTGTAAGCGGCGACGCGTTGCTAAACGCGCGCGCCCGTCGGCTGGATGATGATGCTGCCATGATCGCCGCCAATGATCTCTTCGTCTGACAGCTTGAAGTTCTCCATCGCCACAGTGCCGTAGCGTGAGAAGTAGTCCTTCAACGACCGCTCAATCCCCGGATCATAGTCAGGCCGCGCGACATGCGTTGCGCCTTGCGTGACGTGGACGACTTTGCCGTTGCGAACAATCAATTCGCCGTTCTTGAACACGAAGAGTGGTGTCGCGAACATGGCTTCGCGATCTGGGTTATCCTCATAGACGGTGATGTCCGCACATGCACCAACGCCAAGATGGCCGCGATCCCGCAAGCCCAGACTCCGTGCAGGCCCAGCGCGGGTCATGATCGCAATCTCGTAAAGCGTATACTCACGATCCAGCGTACTCAACGTGCTGGACGCGGCCGCATCCGGATTGATCTTCTGCATCATGTCGTTGCGGAAGCCCTTGTCCATCAACAGCCTGATAAGATGCGGGTAACACGTGAACGGTGCGCCATTCGGGTGATCTGTGGTCAAGAAGATGCGCCAGGGATCGTCGATCAAGAGGAAGGTCTCAAGGCCAATCGCCCATTGCAGAGCGTTGACGAAGCTCTTGTCGCGATAACGCATGGGAACGACACCGCAACCGGCATCGCACTCGATGTCCATGACGACCCACTTGTTGGGATGCGCGCTCTTTGTATTGCCGTACTGGCGCATGCTGTCGCCGGAGGCCGTACACGTCTGGCCGAACAAGACCTGACCGACGTCGATCGAGACGTTCTTGTGTTGGTTGACCATTTCGGCAACGCGTGCCGCACCTGAGGAAAACTTCCTGTCCCCTTCCGTGCCGTAGCTATGGAACTGGATGTGGGTCAGGTGGACGGGCAGGTCTTCCATTGCCCGGATGGTGTTGAGGGTCGTTTCGACGTTACCAGGAACGCCCAAGTTGCAGCCATGGACATGGAGGGGGTGAGCGACGCCCAGTTCCTTCAATCCGCGCGCAAGCGTGACGAGGATATCGCGTGGCGTGACGCCATAGTATGAGTTCTGTTCGTCCAGGTCTAACTTACGCTGGTTGAACTTGAACGCGCTGATCCCGCCCGGATTGACGACCTTGACAGCGATTGCCTGCGACGCGTGCATCGTCCAAGCGATGTAATCCTTGATGGCTGCGAAATCCTGCCGTCCCGCGAGCTGGCGCAAGAAAAAGTCATCGCTGCCCAGCATTGCGAACGCGCCCTTGTCGACCATCGGCGTGTCGCCCATTTCCATATGGGCCTGGCGCGCGTTGGCAGGCAGCATGGCGGGCTCAAAGCAGGCGGTGTAGCCCATTTCTGCGTACCGGTAGCCGGTCGTGAGCGTGGACGGAACCGCGTGACCGCCGCCAGCTCGTGTAATGTCGGTGTGCGCAACCTCATGACCACGATGGTCGTCGGGCAGCATCATCCGGCCGATGGTCATCTTGCCACCACCGATGTGCGTGTGGGGATCAATGGCGCCAGCCATTACGACCCTTCCACGAAGCCCGTATTCCTGATCGACGCGCGCATCTGCCGGCGGCGAAACAATCCGACCATCTTGGATATAGATGTCGCGAACTTCTCCGTCGATGCCATTAGCCGGATCGTAGACCTTCGCGTTAGCGAGCTTTATCAGCATTATTAAGCGTCCCGGAGATTAGAGTGTTGCACGCACGGCCTGTAGTACGTCAGCGACGCGCGGGAGTTCGGAGCGATGCAAATTCTGCAGCGGAAGCGAAACGACGCTGTCGACGCGGATCAAGCGCCCAACGTGATCTACACCCGGCGTACCTACCGGAATAAACACTTCGGGCTGGCGTTTCACTTGCAGTCCCGGCGTACCGAGCACTACCGTAGGGATATTAGTTTCAGGCGGGGCTAGCTGAGTGGATATGGAGGCGACCCAGACAAGCAAATCCCCCTCTCCATCGGTCACCATACGATCTACCGAATAGATCGCCGGATCGTAATCCGGCTTCCCGGTTGCATAGCTTACGCGGAGCGGGAAGCCGCTTTGCCAGCTGCACAGCGAGCTGGCCGTGGTCAGGCCCTCGTTGCCGCCGAGCGTCAGACCGCCTGAACGCGTTGTCGTGTTCAAGTCTTTGACGATTTCGCTGATCGTATGCACGGCGAGGTGGCCGTTGGCGAAATCAAACGCCGCAGGAGACCACACCAATACACTATAATGTGCGTCTCGCAGGAGTGCGGCCAACGATTCAAGATCGCTTATCGCGATCCCCGCCACGTCTTGCCCTGAAACCGGGAAATCTCGCAGGCGGGCCCGCAAGACGGACACAACATCTCCAATCTGGTCGCTCGGGCAGGGCAGTGTGATGACATCGCCGATGCGCGGCCCCACTGCGCCCGACGTATCGAGTCCCTCACCAATGAAAACTATCGTCCGTTTTTCGGGCGTGGTGTCGAACATCGACTCCGGCGGGCAAACGATCCGCTCAAAGAACCGCGGATGCATTTTTTGCACATCGGTCCCGACGATCACGATCACATCGGCCCGGTTGCGGACTTCCGTGAGCGTAGACATGATCCAGCCGGCTGATTGGAGCACGCTCAGATTGCGTTCCAGAGCTGCGCTGAGTGCATGGTCAACGGTACCCCCACTGCGATCCGCCAGCGCCATGATGGCACGCATGCCGTCCACGTCGGTCGCTGACCCACTGTAGAGCGGCTGCTTCGCGGCCCGCACCAGCTCCGACACCTTTTGGATAGCTTCGCTCAGCTCTACGTCGCGGCCGGAGATTTGTGGTTTTGCTCCGGAGACAGACCGGGCAAAACCACTGCTGGATTTCGGGCAGCCATTCTTTATGACCTTCAAGCTACCCGCATCCGAGCGAGCAACTTCCAGGTCATCGCACAGCATGCCGCAAAACGGGCAAGGCACATTGGTGAAACTCTGGGACGCAGCGTGTTCGCTCATCCATTACCTCTATCTGAGCTGGATTTCGCCGTGGCGGTCGGTCGATTAATCTTAAACCACGGGTTGCCGATTTGAGCAATCTCAGTGGATTTTCCGCATGATTTCAATCAGTTGACTGATGGAACGTAGGTTTCGCCTCTTGAATTCACTCGAACTGAGTAGATCAGCATGCGGAACTTTTTAAGGCTTTGGCGACAACCGCCGACTGTTAAGTAGTGGCCAGACCTTACTTAGCCCTTGCAGAAAGCCAAGTATGGATCTTGCTGCTTGGCCGGCGGCACTTTTAAACTGGCGAAGCATAATCTTCGTTTTGTTGTGTCGCCGTTTGTAGAAGCTAATCTGGGCCGGCGTAGTCCCTTGGCGAATACACGTTTCGACCGCCGCAATTTTTGCACAATCTCCGCAAAACGGCGATAGTTTGACATCTAAAACGATAACTAGTCACACCCCAGAAAATATAAATAAAAAACTGTCTCGCGGTCTTTTGAGATTACCCTCAAACTCGCGTCTTCTTCTTTTAATACAATAAATGAGCAGATACTTTTGCAGCGCCTGTTTCGTGTTTCGAATGGCCAGGACGGCTTGAACTCAAAAGCGTGTTTGCCGGTGCATCTCTTTCCGCCGGCGATCCCAGCAACCTTTCTATAACGGCCAAGTTGTGCAAGCTACAAGTCTCCCGCCAACACACTGTTGTTACATAATTTTTAACGAATTCTCTTCGCCACTTCCTGTCTCGCGGAAGGCCGGCGTAAACTTAGAAAGAGCGCAGGAACAGATAAGCTGACACAAAACGTATGTATCAAATGTCGCAGTGCGGAATAGTGCACATTGCTGATATTGAGCGTTTTGAAAAATTACTCGCCCGGCGATCAAAAAGGGCCTGCTACAAGCGCGCATTTTCTTTTTAGCGGTGGTGCAAATATGTCGCTGAGCGCAAAGAGCCTTTTTCTGTCATCTTTCCGTCCAAAGCGGTGGCAAAAGTTACCACCGTGATTTGCCGTCAGACTTGCCGGGCACACCGTAAACGGTCTTAGGCGCAGGCTTTTAGAGTTTCGCAATCAACTTGGCGCTGAGGCGCTTTCTGCGGCAATCATTCGTCCCGAAACACCAGCTAATCAGAGCGACAATGCAATATACTTCGGAAGACGTGCAGGTTCTGCGCGAGCGTCTCTCTGCGCGAGATACGCGATCCAACCCTCGTTGGTGGACTGTGCCGGCTCGGCGCCTCTCCATGGTCGGGCTGAACATTGCGACACTGGCTGCGTTGTTTGCCGGCGTAGCAACAGTGCTAGGCGGCGACGGCTGGACACTGGTCGATGTCCTGATCATGGCATGTGTGGTGCTCAGCGCGCCTTGGACCGTACTTGCATCATGGAATGCGATTATCGGATTGTTTCTAACTCTAGCCTACCGGGATCCGGCGAAGATTGTCGCTCCCTTCTGGTCTGACGCCTCACCTCGAGCTCCTATCAAGTCACGCTGCGCACTGCTCATGACTGTTCGCAACGAAGACCCTGATCGGGCTTTCGCTCGGCTGGAGGCCATACGGGCAAGCCTCGAACAGACGGGGCAGAGCGCGGCTTTCGATCTGTTTGTACTGTCCGATACGGACATCCCGGCGATTGCCGAGCGCGAAGAGCAGCTTTTTGCCGACAAGCGCCACCAGTTTGCCGGGCTTGGAAATGCCTACTATCGCAGACGGAGCGCCCGCACGGGTTTCAAGGCTGGGAATGTCTGGGAATTCGTTGAGACGCGCGGTAGCAACTATGACCTTATGATCCCGCTCGACGCCGACAGTCTGATGTCCGGCTCCACAATCGTGCGCATGGTCACCACGATGGAACGGCATCCTGAAATCGGCATCCTGCAAAGTCTTGTTGTTGGTGCTCCCACTGAAAGCGGATTTGCTCGGATCTTCCAGTTCGGGATGCGGCAGGGCATGCGCGCTTTCACGCTGGGAAGTGCGTGGTGGCAGCAAGATTGCGGGCCGTTCTGGGGCCACAACGCCGTTATTCGGGTCGAAGCGTTCGCCCGTCATTGCGACCTGCCGGTATTGCCAGGTCGCGCTCCGTTGGGCGGTCATCTGCTCTCTCATGACCAAGTCGAAGCGGTTCTTATGCGCCGCGGGGGTTATGAAGTGCGTGTTATTCCAGAAGAGACGGAAAGCTGGGAAGAGAACCCAGTCACAATCCTTGACTATATGCAGCGCGACCAACGCTGGTGTAATGGAAACATGCAGTACTGGCGGCTTCTCGGAATGCCGGGGCTGGCCACTGTCAGCCGCTTTCAGATAGCGCAAGCGATCGCGATGTATATCGCGCCAGTAGCCTGGATGCTGATGATGACGCTGGCGGCGGTCAAGGCCGCGACGGAAACCATGGAGACGTTCGATCCCACACTCGCGGTTGGTCTCTACGTCTCGATGTTCATTCTAAGCCTCATGCCCAAAATCGTAGGCGCCATCCAGATAGCACTGGAGCCGAACGGCGTGGCGCGGCTTGGCGGGCCTATGAGATTCGCCGCAGGGCTTCTCGTCGAGTTCCTTTTCTCTCTCTTGATGGCTCCGGTGGTTGCCTTCCGCGTTTCCATTTTCATGGTCGGATTGTTGTTTGGCGCGCGCATCTCATGGGGCGGGCAGACCCGGGATGCTTACCGGCTCAGCTGGGCAGAAGCCGCACGGGCTATGTGGCCGCAGACGTTGTTCGGCGCAGTGTTGACTGCTGTGTTCGCGCACTATGCTCCGCAGGCTTTGCCTTGGGCTGCACCAGTTCTCTGCGGCCTCCTTCTGGCGATACCATTTGCCGTCCTGACGTCCTCTCCGCAATTTGGGACCTGGATGCGACGTCACGGCATCGCACGTACGCCTGAAGAGGCACAGACAACGACGACCTATGTTAGCGGATACGCACCGCTCGCAGGCTAAAGCACTCGCACAAACATCGCGGCGGCAAGCGTGGTAACAACGCGCTTGCCGCCATTTTTTATTACCTTAGCCGAGGCAATAAGCTCCCGACGGGAGGCGGTCTTCTTACTCTTTCATGCTGGTGCGCGGCAGGATCACCGTGAGACCCCACCCGCTCAGAGCGGCAACGCCCAACCAGATGAACAGAGATGCGGCCTGTAGCGTGCCAAGCAGCCATATGCCCGGCAGCAAAGCTACAGCTGATACCAAATAACGGACAACCGTCGCCGCAGCTCTGGGCCTATGACGCGTCCGTCGTCGTTTCGAGTCCGTCAGCGCGAGGACGATAAGCCCTGCGATGGTGATCATGCCTGCGACCGCAACAATAGATTGGATGTTCACTCGGCCGGCCCCTCGCTCAGAGTACCCACTTGTTGTCCAGCCGGTTTAACCTGCCTGCGTGCGCTCTTTGACCATGCGAACCACAGTCCGCACAGGCCTGCGATCATCAGGCATAGATCGATTGCGATCACGTCCACCTTGCCTGCCGCCAGGGCTTCATTCCAACCTTGCCCGGAAAGGGTCATTCGCACGATGGGTAGGGCGAAGAGTGCGGGGCCCATGAGCCAGGCAAACAGACTACCGAGACGGCCAGGGTTAGAGATCAGGATCCCCGCTAAAATGACCACGGCGGAGACAATGACGAACGCGAGCGGTGTCCATGACACCGGATCACCAGCAGGATAGGTCGCCAAAAATGCGTAGGCTGAGCCTAACATGGCGAGCGGCAGGCCATATGCCGTTACAATGATTGCTCTGCACCTGCGACCCCGCAAACATTACTTTTTGCGTCAACATACAGTCACAAAATACGGACGACAATACTCGCTAGGATGCGGCTGCCGGTCTGTCCGGTGATATTTTTAGCGGAGGGTCAGAATGCGCCATAGTAAGGAGGCGACAAGCATGCCAGCCGCCAGCCAAGCGGCATAATGCGCGAAGCAATAAAACGCCTGTCGCCGAGCCGCTGATATTATCTGCTGCGCAATCGCCGCATGCGGACGCTCGTTAGGCTCCAGCATGAGCCAGAGTTCGGTGTTCTTGTAAGGTCTCTTGTCAGCGTACAGAGCCTTCAGCGCCAATGTCAGACATGCGATTAGGCTAAGGAAGCCACCCGCCGACAATGCAAGGTCCATCTGGTCCGACAGGCCGACAACCGTCGTCGCGAGACCCAGGAATCCAAAACCGCACGCCCGCCCCACGGAGACGCCGGCGAGATAATGAATACGCTTCAACATCTTGCTTGTCCTGAACCGACGCCAGAACAGGTAGGCTGCATTCTTGGCCAAGCTATAAGTATGTGATTTTCATTCTGAATGTACAAGCTACCCCAGCTTGCGCAGAAATCAGCCCCCAGCCGCAGCCATGAAGGCAGGTGCCGTGAGGAGGGCCGTCCCCGCTAACCAGATGCCCAGCGAAATGGACGTGCTCGACTTCTCTCCTCGAATCCGCTCGTAGATCGCAGCGGGTACGCCGGCAGTAATCAGCGTACATGCAGAGATGAAGACCGACGTCAAATAGAGAAAAGCCAACGGAGACGCCAAGAATGTCCCCGCGACGAACGGCCTAAGCAAAATTGCCACCAGATCGAACCAAGGGGAGAAATGCATCCCGTTGACGAGTGACAATGCCGCGGTGGCCACAAGAAGGACGTCCTTGCGGAGAAGCTCTTCGCGGTCTTGCAGATCGTTCATATCCGTTAGGCCCCCACCGACGCACTCATGCCCGCCGCCACGGCGGTTAGAAACCAGAACATGCGCCCGGCCATCAACCAGACAATAGCGAAGACCAGAACGAGTCCATTGGGAACGATCGCCGGCGTAATGTAGCGCACAAGCTTAAGGACCGGGTCCGTGACGCGGCGGAATACGTGAAGAACGACGGCCTTGCTATTGGAACCGAAGATGAGATCCAGAATATACCGACCGATCAAAGTGTAGATGAGGGCGGACATCACGAGATTGGGTACGTGAAACCACCAGTTCTGCAGGAAACTATCGGCCGGGGTCATGGCAGGTCCTACTATGGCGCGGAAGGGAGGCTCGGCGAACAGAAGACGGCGAGGTGCGAGACCCCGCCGTCTTCGTTAATCAAGTTGTTGCCCATCAATGAGGCAAGTTCAACGCGTCCTTATCACGGATGATGGCTTCGCCGGATGCCTGACGTGTGGCGTCGACCATATCCTGGATTCGCTGGCTGGGAGCCGGCGTGAACAAGGAGACGATCCAGATGGTCAGGAAGCCAATCGGCAGACCGAACAGAGCACAGGAAATGTTCCTCACACCCCACCAGTTGGCGATCGACTGCGCATGCTTATCAAAGGCGGCGCACTGTGCCGCATCTGAAGCACACGCGGCCTGAAGCTGCGCGAACTTTGCGATTTGATCAGGCGTCGCATTCGACAGGAAGCTCCACATCTCATAGAAGCCCGGAGCGAAGTAGCGCGTTCCGACGAGGTAGTAGAGACAGATCCCGAAACCAAAGATCATGCCAAGTACCGCTCCCGTAGTCGTGGCGCGTTTCCACCAGATTCCGAGCACGAGGGCTGGGAATATGCCGGCCGCCGCGAGCGAGAACGCCCACGCCACCATCGACAAGATGTCCGCCGGTTTCGTCGATGCCGTGTATGCCGCGAACACCGCCACGATGACCAGCAGTATGCGAGCGACCAAAAGTCGGCGGAACGTCGGCGCATTCCGATCAATCATCTTGTAGTAGATGTCGTGTGAAAGCGCGTTGGCGATGGCAAGAAGCAGACCGTCAGCTGTCGACAGCGCGGCGGCGAGACCACCGGCTGCTACGAGACCTGCGATCACATAAGGCATCCCCGCGATCTCAGGAGTCGACAGAACGATCACGTCAGGGTTGATCGTGAGATCCTGAAGCCGCAACACGCCGGGATGACCAGCGATATTACTGCAAGCGGCCTTAACCGCTTCGAGGTTCACGGCGTCCACGCCGCAGACCTTGATGAGCCCGATCGCTCCGTAGTTGAACAACCACTCACGGATACTATCCAGATCGCGGCCCACAACGTCGGAATAGACCTCAAGCTTCGCGAATGCCGCATAGGCCGGCGCCGTGAAGTACAGGAGGAAAATAAAGAACAGCGACCAAGCCACCGACTTGCGAGCCTCACGCACGGATGGTGTCGTGAAGTAGCGCATGAGGATATGCGGCAAGGATGCCGTACCGACCATCAAGCAGAAGATCAGAGCGAAGAAGTTGAGAGGATCATACGTCACAAAGGGTTTGATGTGCGGCTTCAGCGTTGCCGCGTCCGCCAGACCGCTCGAGACCATCGATTGCTCAAGTGCCGTGATATCCTGCAGGGCTTGTCCATAGGTCAGCTGAGGAATCGGGATGCCGTATTTCTGGGTCGAGAGAACAACCACGGGCAACAGGTAGGCAACGATCAAAACGATGTATTGTGCCACCTGCGTCCAGGTCACGGCCTTCATGCCGCCCAACATCGAGCAGAGCAAGATGCCCAACAGACCGACGTAAACCGCAACGGTGAAGTCCATCCCCAAGAAGCGGGATGCGATGATACCGGTCGCGTAGATCTGCGCTGTTACATAAGTAAACGAACAGCACACCAGCACGATAACGGCGAGAAACCGTGCGAAGTTGCCGCCAAAACGCTCGGCGAAGAAGTCCGGTACAGTGAAAGCGCCGAACTTGCGCAGGAATGGTGCAATCAGAATCGCGACGAGAACGTAGCCACCTGTCCATCCCAGCACGAAAGCCAAGCCATCGTAACCGAGCAAGAAGAGCGTTCCGGCCATACCGACGAATGAAGCCCCCGACATCCAGTCGGCGCCTGTCGCCATACCATTGTAGAACGCAGGAACGCGCCGACCGGCAACATAGTATTCGCCGACTTCAGCCGTACGTGAGATAATCCCGATGATAGCATAGACGGCGATCGTCAAGAACACGAAGCCGTACCCGATGAACTTATTCGGGACTCCCATCTGTTCAAGGATTGCGAGAACTACAACGAACGCAAAAAAGCCGCCCGTATAAAGTGTATATATTCGGCCTAGGTTGGAGATAAAGTCTCCACCGCCTTTGTTTGAATCGACTTGTGCCATCGACACCTCCCCTATTCCTCAGCGAAGCCTTCTTCGCGGTCGATGTTGTCCTGCAATTTCGCAAACGCGAAGAGCATGATGACGAACGCGATCAACGACCCTTGCGCGGCCATGTAGAAGCCGAGCGGGAAGCCGAGGATGACGATGGTGTTAAGTTGAATAACGAACATGTGGATGATGAAGCTGAAGAACAGCCACAACACGAACATCGTCCACATGAGCCTACTGGTTCTGCGCCAGTGTCTTGCTCCGTCCTGTTGCATGGTCGTTTCTCCCTTTATCGCGCGATCGCGCGGGATACAGGACGGATGTAAGCAGCCCGCAGCGCTATCGGCTCAGGCAAACCGCCCCAAATTGGGAGATTAATCTTCAGTAAACGCCACGCATAGAGAACTTAAGTCGTACTTCTATGCATAATTGAATAATTACCACACTTAAATAGTGTGCACCGCAATAATACCCGCATCAACTACTTCAATTACTCTATAGTAAATCTTCAGCGTCATCTAATACCATTTGCGGCAAGGTAATTTTGCAGCAAAAACGTCCAGTTCGTAATAATTTTCGGCCGTCTCAGTATTCCTCTCATCAGGAGATAATATTGCTCCCATGACCGAAACCAGTTATTGCACGCCGCTTGTCGGCTTGGACGCGGTCGTTCTTGACATTGAAGCAACAGGTCTTGATTCAACCACCGCGCGAATTGTGCAAATAGGTGCGATTAAAGTTCACGGCGGCGTGATCGACAAGTATCGATGCTTCAATCGGCTTGTCAATCCGGACATCCCGATCCCCCCGTCTTCGACGACCATTCACGGTATCGCAGATGCCGACGTCGCCACCGCTGCTCCGTTTAAAGACGTGTGGCCTGAATTACGCGATTTTATCGGGACTTCCATACTTGTCGGGCATGCTACTGCATATGATCTTGCCGTGTTGCAGCGCGAGTGCCAGCTCGCCGGAATCGAATGGCGGCCACGACACGCCCTAGACATCCGGACACTTGCGCAAATCGCTGCCCCTACTCTCGCCGGACATAGTCTCGACAGCTTATGTGCATGGCTGGATATCAAGATCGAGGGACGGCACACGGCGCTCGGCGATGCCACCGCCACAGCGAGAGCATTCTTAGCGCTACTTCCGCTGCTCCGCGCGAAAAATGTGCGGACCCTTGCCGAAGCAGAAGCCGCGACACGCCACGCCATTGAACGTGATGCTCAAGCTGCGGGCGGGCTCATGGCGACGTTTGAAGATGCTCCGACCGGAAAGGCCACCGACGAGCCTGATGACAAGGTTCAAGGTCCACTGATGCGGACCGACACTTATCCCTATCGTCACTGCGTCTACGAAGTCATGGGCATGCCACCGGTGCGCGTTTCTCCAAACGACACCATGCACGAGGTTTCCCGCACGCTCATTAATCGCAAAGTGAGCTCAGCTTTCGTAGAAATTGGCGATGGCCGGCATGGGATCGTGACGGAACGCGATATCATGCGCGCGATCGCTTCCCGCGGAGCCGACGCTCTTGCTCGACCGGTCGCTGACATTATGAATACACCGCTGCAGTCAATCTCCGACCAAGCCTTTCTCTATCGCGCGATCGCGCGCATGCAGCGGTTCGGCTTCCGTCACCTCGGCGTACGTAATGCCAATGGCGAGATCATTGGCGCTTTGACCATGCGCGATCTGCTGCGATACCGCGCCTCCTCCGCTATTGCACTTGGCGATGAAATCGACGTCGCGAATACCGTTGGCGAACTCAGTCAGGCCTGGGCCAAGTTACCTGTCATTGCGAAAGAGTTGATCGCCGAAGACGTTCGTGCCTTCACGATCGCAAATGTCATCAGTTCTGAATTGCGGGTTTTGACGCGACGCGCCTCGCAACTTGCTGAAGCACGAATGAAGGACGCTGGGCATGGTGCGCCGCCAGTTCCCTATGCCGTTCTGGTTTTAGGATCGGCAGGGCGTGGGGAAAGCCTCCTCGCGGCAGATCAAGACAACGCCATCATCTTCAACAGCGGCGAGCCTGGCGGACCTGAAGACAGATGGTTCGAAAAACTTGGAAGGCATTTATCCGATATTCTTGATGAGGTCGGCGTTCCTTACTGCAAAGGGGGCGTGATGGCACGCAATGCCGCCTGGCGCATGAGTTTCGCTGACTGGAAAGGCATGATCGAAAGCTGGGTGCGCCGGCAGCGCCCGAAAGACCTGCTTAACGTCGACATCTTCTTTGACGGCATCCCAGTTTTTGGTGATGTCGCTCTCGGTGAAGCTATATGGGAGCACGCATATGCGTGCGGATCTCAATCCACCCCCTTCATCAAATTGCTGACCGAGGCTGCTCGGATACCAGGTGGTCAGGCTTTTACGCTTTTTGGTGGCTTCAGGCGTGATGAGAAGGGTCGCGTTGATCTTAAGAAGGTCGGCTTATTTCCGATCATCACAGCCGCACGCGTTCTTTCGATCAAGTATGACGCGCGTGCGAGGAGCACCCCTGAGCGTTTTCGCAAAATTGCGGCCAAGGGCGCGGCTTCGCCTGATGCGATCGAACGTCTACTCGTCGCACACGAAACGATCATCAGATCTATTCTTGAACAGCAGATCACCGACATTGCGGATGGCGTACCGCCGGGGAACAAGGTCGCAACGGCGCGTCTGGACCGTGCGCAACGTGCTGCACTCAAAGCAGCGGTCGCTGACGTATACATAGCGACAGACCTCGTCGGTGAAGGACGCATCTAATCTGTCGCACCAAGATGAGTGCGGCATCTCGTGCATGTTTGCGTCAAGTCAACGCCGCACGAAATCGCTCTATGCCATTTCGCAGGATGAACTCAAGTTGTGGAGGATATCATGGATTGGCCGAGGTTCCGCCACGTCGAGCGGCAAGCCCGCCGTTTGAGCGACATGATCGAGAAACTCGATGTCGACACATTAAGCCTTATTCGCCTGCGTCAGGGCAATGCGTATGCGGAGGCTCGTACAAAATGTTTGCATTGCACCAACGCAGCCGAGTGTTTGGAATGGCTTGAGAATTGGCCTCACGGCGGTGAGCCCGCCGCGTTCTGCCCTATCATTTCGCTGCTGGAAAGCTGCCGTCGGTCTTCGAAGACTGCCTCGAACGCCCCCCTGTGAGACGGACCATCGCCGGCTCAGTTTGCATTTAAATAATAGGTAGAGAGAGAAGGCTTGGGTCTGGTTTGACCCAAGTCAAGGACGAGCACGCAGCATTCCGCATAGCCTCGTAGTCCGCAAGATTAACGATAAGATCTGGGTGCGGAACGTCATGAAGCGGATTAAGCGATGGATTTTAGTTGCGGGTAACGCAAGGGCCCGCATTGTTGAACGGCTCGGGACGGGGCGGAACACGCGTATTCTTGAGCCATACCGATTTGACGAAGATGTTCCACTTTGCCGGGAACTTCCTTGCGAATGCGCAGATGATCCGAATTACGATGCTGTTCCTTTGTGCCGGCGACCCTGCTCTCCGGAAACGAAGTTTGCTTGTAAGCTCGCCGACCTCCTGCAGGAGCGCTCCACGAGGGGAGACTTTGACAGGCTTTTGATTGTTGCGCCGCCTTCTATGATCGCAGATCTGCATGCCTCGTTCGACGATGGGATGCGTGTCAAGGTTATCGCTGAAGTGGCCGCAGATCTCACGCAAGCAGCCAACGTAGAGATCGTCCACCGTCTCGAAACAGAAAACCTTCTCTGCTAGTCTCGATCATCTGTTTGGAGACGCCTGCCATGCCCAGCGCGTCATAAATATTATTGTGAGGTACGCCAATGGCGCTGAAGCATGTTCGCTTGGAACTCGCCAGAGACCCAGATTTTCCCAACGGCAGTCGAGACCGTGGCTACGAGTTTGTCGCTCCGCTCGATGATAATGGACATCTCGATGCCAAAGAGTGGCGGCAGAATCGGGATCGGTGTCGCGTCAAACGCATCTGGCCCCACGAACCTTCTCCAATTGGCCATCTGGTCCATAAGCCAGGTGGTGTCTGGGCGTTCGACTACGACACAACGCGCAGTGACGATGACGAGGCAGGCTTCAAACTCGACAAACACAAGCTCGTGCCAGGAGAATATATATCGTTCCGAGAGAGCGACGGAGAAATGCGGACATTCTACGTCGTCGCTGTTTCAGATCTCGATTAATCCCTTCACATAGGCCTGATTCATGATTTCCATGACCGACGCTCATCGCGCAACTTGGATTTTGGTCGGCGTCATGCTTGCATCAGCTTGCGCTAAAATGGCTTTTGCAGCAGATGCTCCGCAAAGCCCTCCCGATATGACGCGTGGCAAAGCAATCGCAGAACGTTGGTGTGTGAGTTGCCACGTAATAGCAAGCGATAGCAACGCAACCGTCCCGGCCGGCGTGCCAACATTTCGCGCCATCGCCAATCGTAAGGGACAAACCGCCGACAATATCCGGCACGTCTTGATGATGCCTCACGTTCCTATGCCGGACATGCAGCTTACACGTGGCGAGATGGATGATCTGATCGCTTATATGGACTCTTTGCGTGATGCTAAGTCGGGACCGGCACTGCTCCCCAAGCCTCAAAAGGGTAATCAGAAGCCGGCCATTCCTTACAATACGTAAGGACGCTGGCTTCCCTACGGATCGCGATCTCAGCGTTCCAGAACATAAGTTCCAGGCGCTGGATACATAGGCTTATAAGGCACTCGACCGAGTGGCGGCGGCGTGGTGGGTTTTCCCGAGATATCGCTGAGCCAAGCCGTCCATTCCGGCCACCAGGACCCGGGCTTTCGCGGGGCGCTGGCGGCCCAAGCATCCGGGTCTGGGCTTGGCGTTGCGCGTGGGTGGCGGAGCACCTGATACGAACGACGCGGATGACCAATTTCTGAAACGATACCGGCATTGTGCCCGCCTGAGGTCAAGACGAAATCGACCTCGACATCGAGAAGATGAACGAGCTTAAACACCGAATGCCAGGGCGCCACGTGATCAGTCGTTGTGCCGACTGCGAACACCGGGACCTCAATGCATTCGAGTTGGATGGGACGCCCATCGACGCGAAAACGACCCTGCGCGAGATCATTGCCCAAGAAAAGCTTTCGTAGATAATCCGACTGCATCCGATAAGGCATGCGGGTCGCATCGGCGTTCCATGCCATAAGGTCCGTCATGTCCGGCCGATCACCCATAAGGTACTCGTGAACCATGCGGGACCAGATGAGGTCTTGCGACCTCAACATCTGGAATGCCCCGGCCATGTAGCGCTGATCGAGGTACCCCGACTGCCACATCATGTCCTCGATAAACGAAACCTGCCCTTCATCTATGAAAAGGCCAAGTTCCCCCGGCTCCTCAAAATCCACTTCCGCCGCGAAGAAGGACAAGCTGGCGAGACGAGCATCTCCATCACGCGCCATGGCTGACGCAGCAATCGACAAAAGGGTGCCGCCCAAGCAATAGCCGACGGCATGCACCTTTTCTCTGCCGGTTACTGTTTCGACCACATCGAGAGCTGCCATAACTCCCAACCTGCGATAATCGTCCATCGACATATCGCGTAGCTCGGGCCCTGGATTGCGCCAGGAAATACAGAAGACCGTGAACCCTTGCGCAACAAGATAGCGAATGAGCGAATTGTGAGGCGACAAATCGAGTATGTAATACTTCATGATCCAGGCCGGGATGATAAGGATCGGCTCCGGCCGGACTTTTTCGGTCTTCGGCTTATATTGGATGAGCTCGATAAGCTCATTCCTGAAAATGACTTCACCCGGCGTAACGGCTACGCGTTTCCCAACTTCAAAGTCTTCGGCACCCGCTGGACGCTGGCCGCTGACGGATCGGCCGATATCCTCTGTCGCATGGCCTAAGCCACGCATAAAATTAGCGCCGTGCTCTTTGACGGTCTGCTCGATAATTTCGGGGTTCGTCGCAACGAAGTTCGCAGGCGACATCATGTCGAGAAACTGCCGGCTATAGAATTCGACGAGCCGTTCGTGCCGAGCCGTCACACCATGTACGCTTGTGGTAGCATCATGCCACCAGTCCTGTCCTAACAAGAAGGACTGATGGAGCATATTGAACGGGAAGACCTGCCATCCGCGATGTTGGAAGCGCCGGTCCTGAGGTGGTGGGCAAACGCACGGCGTCGCGCCTTGACCCTGACATGTGCATTCCCACGCATAATGAAAAAGCTTCGACCAGTTTTCGACTGCTCGGACCTGAAGCTCGTATTGCTTGCCAGGCAACGTGGCCAAGTGCAAAGCCCAGTCCCACCAAGCGCCTGCCAAGCTTATAGGAGATAGGCCAAACGTCAGTGGGGCCCACGCCGCATGAAACTGCCGATCGGCTAGTCGAAAGACACTTTCCTGCTCTTGCGCTGTGCGGCTCTCAACGACGCTCTCGGATGCTGGATACGCGACAAGCCCACCTTGCCGTCGATCCTTTGCGCTCATGTCTTTAGGCAGCTGCGCATCAACTGACAGGTCCGCAACGTCACTTTCCCGTGGAACGGGCGCCCCCATTAGTCCTCCTCTGCGCACTCACCTTGCGCAAATTGGCAACCACGCCTGCCACCATATGATTTCAGGCCGCCTTCGGCGAAGACAACTCGTCGGCGAGTGCTTCGGCTTCCCTTTGGATCCGATCGGCTGTCTCGGACGCAAACTTCGAACCTATATTCGCCATCTTCCCGGCTTCGCTCGAATAATCGTTCAGGGCGTTCTGGAAGAAATCGGTGTAGATATGAACGGCGTCATCGATTTCCTTGCTAGCATTCAAATCTTCGAGCAGCTTCACATCCTGCTCATAACGATGCTTGAGGAACGCCAAAGCCTCAATCTGGTAGCTCATCATGGATTTGAACGCATGCCCCTGGAGTCGGCCAAGTGCCAGAAAAGCCTGCTGACCGAATAAGGCTGTTTGCGGCTGAGTAAAAACGTTCATTCTATTCATCATTGCTCTCTGCGGCTTCGTTCCATCTGGTCTGTCTAACACTATGTGGTCCTCCAGGTTCCCGATCTCAATCTTGGATCGGCCTCCGCCTTTCGACAATCTCGCTGTCATAAGCCTCTCTCCTCACAGGTGCATTGCACTTGCTATTCAAGAGCAACTGTTCCGTGCGACCTGGAAGCTCCCAACTCAATGTTAGAGTAGTCACCGCGGCTAACAGTTCACGTTGATCTTGATCAACGGAGAACTGCGACGCGCTGGCGCTGCCGTACACTAAAGTATTCCGCCTACTTCAGCTGGAGAGACACGATCGAGAGACCCGGATCGCCCGTATCGAGATGCGCCTGAAATCCCATCTCGTGGCACAACTTCAGCATCTTCGTATTGTCTCTCAGAACGAACCCGTCGATCCGCGAAATGCCGTCAGCCTTTGCAAAGCGGATGAGCTCTTCCAGAAGAGCGTATCCCAACCCTCGTCCTTGTTGATCCGTTCGCACAACGAGGCCGAACTCAGACATCTCCTTGTCCGGGTCCGAAGACAGACGGCCTATGCCCGCCAATTCGCCAGATGCTACGTCTATCGCGACGAAGGCAATGTCCCGCTCGTAGTCGAGTTGTGTAAGCCGCAACAGCATCTCGTTTGGAAAGTGCTTGCGCGGCGCAAGGAGCCGCAAACGTAAATCTTCTGCCGATACCTTCTCCAGGAAAGTCGGATAAAGGGCGACGTCCGCGGGCTTGATGGGACGAACATGATACCGCGTGCCGTGGAGGATCAGATCTTTCTCCCAACCTGAGGGATAAGGACGGACGGCAAGATCAGGATTGGGAGTGGGGCAATCGATATTTTCTGGATTGATCTCGATCCTCGCATCGAGAGCTACGACGCCATCGCTATCGGCAATCAGCGGGTTTATGTCCAATGAGACTATGCAGGCAAAGTCAACGATCATGCGTGAAAGCGCATTCAACGCACGGCTGATCGCCTCGCGGTTGGCTGCCGGGCGGTCGCGGTAGCCAGCCAGAAGGCGGCCGATCCGCGTACGATCTATGAGATCGCCAGCAAGGACGTCATCCAATGGAGGCAGGCCGGTCGCGGTGTCGGCGACGACCTCGACGGCTGTCCCACCGGCGCCGAACAAGATGACTGGTCCGAAGACCGGATCACGGCTCATCCCGAGCAGCAGTTCCTGCGCATTTTTACGGACAACCATGGGCTGCAAGGTGAAGCCGTCGATGGTGGCGTCGGGCCTCTCTTTTGCAACTCTCTTCACCATTTTCTCTGCAGCAGCGCGCGCAGCTGCAGCTGTATCGATGTTGAGCGCAACGCCTCCGATATCGGATTTGTGGGAAATTTGCCTCGATAGTAGCTTGACGACGATCTTGTCCGACGTTTCCAGCAGCTTCAATGCCAGCTTTTCGACGTCATCAACCGAAGGCGCCTCGACCATATCCGGTACTGGAATTTCGTAGGCTGCCAGAGCTGCTTTGGCTTCAGGCTCGGTAAGTATGCTGCGACCTTCATTGGCAACTTTCTGGAAGATCTCGAAGACGCGCTCTCGATTGACGTGCACGTCCTCGCTGCCGTGGGTCGGCACACGCATCAGCGCCTTCTGCGCTCGTGACCAGTCGCTCAAATATGAGACTGCGACAGCCGCATCGTCCGGCGTCTCGAAACTCGCCAGTCCGCTATCTTGCAGAATATGCCGCGCCGGGATGGCGGACTTACCGCCTAGCCAACACGTCAGAACCGGCTTCCCGGCAATCGTGCCGCTGCTAGCGAGTGCCCCTACCGCTTTCGCAGCATCACTCGCTGACGCCAGTCCTGTCGGACAGTTTAAAACCAACAGGGCGTCCATGTTGGCGTCCGCAGCCACGGCAGCAACAGCTTCCTTGTAACGGCCGGGGGGTGCATCACCGATAATGTCAACCGGGTTGGCGCGGGACCAGTTGGACGGCAACGCCCGATCTAGCCTTGCGATGGTCTCGGGCGAAAGTTCGGGAAGCTCTCCCTTGCAGTCGACCAGACGATCTACAGCAAGCACGCCTGCGCCGCCGCCATTCGTTACGATGCCGACCCGAGAGCGCTTCAACTGCTTGAACCGCGCTAATACCTCTGCCGCGTCAAAGAGCTCGCCTAAATCGTGCACGCGAAGAATGCCGGCCCGATTCAAGGCTGCGTCAACCGCGGCATCCCCGCCTGCCAATGCCCCCGTGTGCGTTGCGGCCGCCTTGGCCGCCTGTTCATGCCGACCCGACTTAATCGCGATGACAGGCTTTATGCGGGCTGCAGCACGGGCAGCAGACATAAACTTGCGCGGGTTGGGTATTGTCTCAAGGTACATAAGGATGGCGCGTGTTTTCCCATCCCCCGCAAGCATGTCTAGGTAATCGCCAACATCGACATCCGCCATGTCACCAAGAGAAACGATGTGTGAGAAGCCGACATTCTCGTCAGCCGCCCAATCGATAAGGGAGGTCGCGATTGCCCCGGATTGAGAGAGAAGTGCCAGTCCGCCAGGGCGCGGAAACATGTGCGCGAAGCTAGCATTCAGCTTAGCCTCTGGGACGATCAACCCCACCGTGTTCGGCCCGATAATGCGGAAAAGGAACGGCTTGGCAGCATCGAGCATCGCCTGTCGCAAACCGTTCTCGCGCGTAAGGCCAGCCGTTATCACAACGGCTGCGCGGGTACCTTTCTCACCAAGCTCGCGGATGAGACTGGGAATAGTTCCAGGCGGCGTGGCGATGACTGCAAAATCGGGAATGCTAGAAATGTCGCTCACCCGTGCATAGCAACGACGCCCTGCGACTTCATCATACTTCGGATTGACCGGCCATATTTCTCCGGCGAACCCCGCTTCAATAATATTTCGCATCAAGATGTGGCCGAGCGAGCCTTCGCGACTGGAGGCCCCCAGGACGGCAATCGACTTAGGGCGAACCGCATGTTCGAGGTTACGGATTGTCATTGAGCTTCACCTCGCCATCGTGACAACATGCTCTTTTGGAAAGAGCTTTGTTGGATCGGTGGTACCCATATCGGCCGAACATTACGGCACCAGTACCGCTGCTCCATTAAGTCGACCGGAGCGCAAATCCGCCAACGCGTCGTTGGCCGCGTCCAGGGGATAAACCGTGGTATGCGTCTTCACCCCAGCCTTGCGGGCTACAGGGAAGAACTCCCGCGCATCCTGACGCGTTAGGTTTGCCACCGATACAAGCTCGCGCTCGCCCCAGATCAAGCGGTAGCGCATTTGCGGAATGTCGCTCATGTGAATGCCACCGCACACGACCCTTCCACCTTTAGCGACCGCCGCAAGAGCGGCCGGGACGAGCGCGCCCACCGGTGCAAAAATTATCGCAGCATCGATAAGTTCCGGCGAAGGTTCATCTGAACCGCCCACCCATGTGACCCCAAGGCTTCGCGCAAACTCTTGCGATTCCGTATCTCCGGGGCGGGTGAAGGCGTACACGGCACGCCCCTGCCACAGACATATCTGAGTAATGATATGAGCCGCCGCACCAAAACCGTAGATCCCTATCATTTTGCCTTCACCGGCATGGCGCAACGACCTCCATCCAATCAAACCTGCACACAGGAGAGGTGACGTTGCTATCGGATCAGCGTTGGGATCGAGGTCAAACGCGAAGTCCGACGTGGCCACCGTATGCGTGGCAAATCCTCCGTCGCGCGTGTAACCAGTGAACAAAGGATGGTCACAGAGGTTTTCACGATCGCTCCGGCAATAACCGCACTGCCCACAAGTCTGGCCCAGCCAGGGTATGCCAACGCGGTGTCCAATTCGGTCTGCGGAAACACCCGGTCCGACGGCATCAACAATGCCGACGATCTCGTGCCCTGGCACCAACGGCAACTTTGGCTCTGACAGATCACCATCAACGATATGAAGGTCGGTCCGGCACACCGCACATGCTTCTATCTTTACACGTACTTCACCTTCGCCGGGCGTTGGATCTGGCCGCTCGACAAGTTGCAGAGGCTTGTCAAGCTTTTCGAAAATCATTGCCTTCATGCGCACACCCTGCAGTCAATTTTTCGCTGTTGACGGTCTAGGCCGTGGCCGCTTCCATACCTAAATAAATAGGACCAACACTCGTTGGCTTTGATGCAGTGCAAAGAGTTTGGAACATTTCACGGCGGGGGTTTCACTTACACAATCCATCCGTTTCCGTCGCATCCAGCTTTGACGCTGTAGGCTTCACTTCGCGAGGCAAGACTATGCAAGACCCACTCATCATCACGTTTCGGCATCTAGAGTCTTCTGAGGCGGTCGAGAACCAAGTCCGACAACGTCTCACGGATCTTCAGAAGCTCTATCCCAGGATCGTTGCCTGTGAAGTCGTGATAGAAGCTCCTCAAAAACGGAAAGTTACAGGCCGGGAGTTCAAGGTCCACCTGAAACTCTCAATTCCTGGTCCGGATATTAACGTCACAGGTGAGGCAAGTCGCGGTGAAGCCGCTGAGGATGTCAACGTAGCCGTGCGCGAGGCCTTCGAGGCTGCTGAGCGTATTCTCGTGGAGCGTAAGGAGAAATTGGCCAGACACTAACCACGGCATACCGAGTTGCAAATATGCTTCCCCGGTCATCAGGCCGGGGAAGACATCTTATTAAGGGCCTTAAATTTTCAGTGTTATTTGCGCCTCTTAAGCGGCTCTCTGTTCGGCAGCATCGAGCCTTACCATTTGCATTGACGCCTCCATGATGCTCTGCGTCTTTTGCGGCTCCCTAGCCACGTTACTCAAGCTTACGCCTCACGCGCCTTTTAATTTTTAATTCCGCCCATCATATTCCGTCGGCTGAACTATTTTTCTCCTGCCACTTTTGCAAAACGCAATGAATCAACACCTTGCAACTCCGCGCCCACCGCATGAATTTCGAAATTATCTCTATAGCTATCCATTAACTATTGCCGCGCCTCGAAAATTAATTGATACGCCAAAGCAAAATTTTCTTTTATAGTGGCACTGAGAATGGGGGGTCTCATAGCGGATTCATTCACTGCGGAGACCTAAAAATGAGACCTTATCTGACATCGGCACTTCTTATTCTCTTGGCCGGCGCAATATCCTCACCAGCGATCTCTCAGGACAATACGAAAGGTGGTCCGCCCAAGTCCATGGGCGATGAAGCCGGAAAACTGCCTGCGACCGGGACCATGAGCGAGCGTCTCCCAGAAATGGGAGCTACTCCTCGCCCCTCCCCCGAAATGGAAACCGGATCTGTCGGCCCCAAAGGCCCCGCTAAGACCATGGGCGACGAAGCCGGGAAACTTCCTGCAACCGGAAATATGAGCGGTGCGGTCCCAAAGATGACCACTCCGGAAAAATAATGGTGTTCGACGCGGTCGTGCAATCGCATGGCCGCGAACTCGATAAGGTTTTGCAACCCCAATTCCTGGAGATTAAATCATGGCGGACAAATCAATTACCTATACCGATTCTGGCGGTGCGAGTTGGTGGGGCGCTATTCTGCTCGGGGTCGTCTTTGTTATCGCCGGGCTTTTCATTCTCGGAGATTTGGCCCTTGCAACGGTTATCAGTGCTGTGCTGATCGGTATCGTTCTGCTTGTTGCTGGTATCGCGGAAATCATTCATTCCTTCTCCGCACAGCATTGGCGCGGCTTCCTGCTGAGGCTGTTGGTCGGCTTCTTGTACGCAGCCGGTGGTGTCCTACTTGTCGCCGACCCGCTGCGCGCTTCGATCGCCCTCACGCTCGTTTTCGGGATCGCGTTGATCGCTTCCGGTATCGTGCGTCTTTTCCAAGCCTTTCAATACTGGGACTGGGCCGGATGGCTTCTATTACTTTCCGGAGTCGTCGGCATCGCCGCTGGTGCAGTCATCCTCACTCAGTGGCCGATCAGTGGCCTATGGGTGCTTGGCCTCGTCGTGGGCGTGGATCTGCTCATCCATGGGTTCTGGTGGATTTCGCTTGGTTGGCGCATGCGGCATGACCATCGCGCCGTTCCAGCGTGACGTTTCCGGACTTCTGCCGAACCAGAAGGGTATGTTGGGAGTAGGGATAGCAACGGATGCCATCGGGTGGGGGCAAGACGACCAACAGATCTGGTTCCCGCCGTCGAACGACGGTGAAGCTCATTGACCTCGCGCTGCAAGGTGGGGGGTCTCATGGCGCATTTACTTGGGGCGTATTGGATAGGCTTCTCGAAGAGCCTGACCTCAAGATTGACGCCATCTCTGGCACATCGGCCGGCGCGATGAATGCTGCCGTCCTCGCCGATGGCTGGACAGACAACGGCGCGATTGGTGCACGCGCGGCTCTTGATGCCTATTGGAATCGCGTATCTCGGGCCGCCGCCTTAAGCCCCCTGCAACGAACTCCAATCGATCGGATGCTCGGGCGTTGGACGCTTGATACCTCACCAGCCTTCATCGCGATGGATTTGATGTCGCGAGTTTTCTCGCCCTACGACCTCAATCCGCAAGGGTTCAATCCACTTACCCGGATCCTGGAAGAGAGTATCGATTTTGAGAGGCTCTCCCGCGCGCCGATCAAACTGTTCGTTACGGCTACAAACGTCCGAACCGGGCGCGGCCGCATCTTCCGGAACGCGGAAATTACGCCGGAGGTCCTACTCGCCTCCGCATGTCTGCCAACACTGTTTCAATCCGTGGAAATAGACGGTGAACCCTACTGGGATGGTGGGTTTGCGGGAAATCCGACAATTACGCCCCTGGTCCGTGAAAGCGATGCGCAGGATACGATCCTCGTACAAATCAACCCTCGGGAGCGCCCGGGAACGCCCAGGACCGCAGCGGAGATTTTCAATCGACTGAATGAGGTCTCCTTCAATGCGACGCTCATGAAAGAGCTGAGGATGATCGCGCTTTTGCGTCAGGTGGCCGACCCTGGCTCGGGAGAAGGTGCGCGTTGGGCTAGTATGCGAACCCATCGGATCATGAGCGACATGATGGTGACGTTGGGTTACTCGTCAAAGCTAAACGCCGAATGGGCCTTCCTCACCATGCTGCGGGATGAAGGGCGACGTTGCGCTTCAGAATTTCTCGATGTGCACAAAAACGATATCGGGCAGAGCTCCACGGCCGATCTCGATGTTCTTTTGGCGGAGTGCTAGGTCATGGGGCTTTTCGGAATCCTGATCGCCCTGGGATTGTTGATCTGGTTTGCCTACCGGGGCTGGAGCATTCTTCTGTTGGCGCCGGCAGCGGCGCTCCTGGCAGCCGCCCTTTCAAATCAGCCGTTACTTGCTCACTGGACGCAAACGTTCATGGGCAGCGCTGCAAACTTCTTCGCGCAATTCTTTCCTCTATTTCTCCTCGGCGCGCTGTTTGGCAAGTTGATGGACGACAGCGGATCGGTCCGAGCCATTTCGCGCTTCATGACTGAGCGTCTTGGACCGAGCCACGCCATGTTGGCGGTCGTGCTTGCTGGGGCGATGGTCACGTATGGCGGCGTTAGTCTGTTTGTCGCCTTCTTTGTTCTGGCCCCCATGGCGCAGGAACTGTTTCGCGCGGCGAACATCCCACGCCGGCTGATGCCCGCAGCCATCGCGCTCGGGACATCGACCTTCACAATGTCGGCGTTGCCGGGAACACCGGCCATTCAAAATGCCATTCCGATGCCGTTCTTCGGAACAACCCCGTTTGCGGCACCTGGACTTGGAATTGTTGCCGCGCTCATCATGTTCGGGTTCGGGATGTGGTGGCTCAACCGCGTGGAGGCTTCGGCGCGAGAAGCAGGTGAGGGCTTTGGCGGCGACAATGCGAGCCCGCTTGATACAGTGGCCGACGATCAGCTTATTCGAGAACGGGCAACAACCGCGCGCGAGTTTGACCCCGCAGAGTTGCGACATGGGCAACAGAGCGACAGCCTTCCGCCGATTGGACTCGCAGTGCTGCCACTTGTTGCGGTCGTCGGCATCAACCTGCTTATGGCAATCTTTATCTTGCCGTCGCTGGATTTCTCATTCCTGGCAGAGGAGCGTTGGGGAGCAACGTCTTTGTCAGCGGTGGGTGGCGTCTGGTCTGTTGCCGTCGCACTGGCTTCCGCAACACTGATTTTGATCCTCACAAACAGGCAACGGCTGCCGGCATTGCGCGAAAGCATGGACGCAGGCGCCAACGCCGCGGTGCTGCCTGCCGTCAGTGTTGCAAGCCTGGTGGGCTTCGGCGCGGTCATTGCCGCATTGCCGGCGTTTGCGTTGGTCCGGGATTGGGTCCTCTCTATCGAGGGCGGGCCTCTTGTCTCGCTCACGGTCGCGACCAATGTTTTGGCTGCGCTCACCGGCTCCGCATCAGGTGGGCTCACGATTGCGCTGGATACGCTTGGCGAAACATACATGCAGCTTGCCCATGAACTGGGTATCAACCCGGAGCTGCTGCATCGTGTGGCGGTGATCGGCTCGGGCACTCTCGACAGCCTCCCGCACAACGGCGCCGTCGTGACCCTGCTTGCCGTGTGCGGGACCACGCACGGGGACAGCTATCGAGATATCGTCATGGTGGCGATCGTCGGCGCCATTATCGCCCTCGTCGCCGTAATCCTCCTGGGCTCGTTGTTTGGGTCCTTCTGAGCCCTTCCCGCCGCCTAGATGACGCTCAGACCGGAGACCTCAGGATGTCTCTTCTTTATCGACGCCCGTGAGCCGCTTGCTCCAGTCCTCAACCTTGGACGTCTCAAGGCGGCGTTGCATCAGGCGGCGCCAGCTTTCTGCAAGTGTTGGGATTGCGGCAAGCGCGGTCAGTTCTTCGAAGGCGAGCGTGCGCTGATAGAGAACCGAAATCGCGCGAGCGAGCGGCCATTCGGGATGTGGGCGTTCAATCAGGCAAAGCGTGTCGCCCGGCTCAATGCTCCCCTCTTCGAGAACTCGATAGTACCAGCCCGAACGCCCTGAACGTTGGACGCGCATGGCCATGTCCGCCACGCCGAAGCGCGCATTCAATTTCCAACATGGCTGCCGGCCTTGGGACACCTGTAACACCACAGCGCCCAGACGCATTGTGTCCCCCAGACAGACATCAGCTTCAGTCAATCCATAAGTGGAGATGTTTTCACCGAAGGCAGGAGGCTCATCGAGCAATGGCGAAATTTCGGGTATCTCCGCTGACCACGTCGCATAGTGATCCCGGGCGTAATGATGCAGCGCCTTCTCTGGCCCGCCATGATGCCGGGGATCAGCTTGCTCGTCGCCAACCAACCCCGTGCGGGTAACGCGCCAGGGACCGGCAACAGCTGACTTATCGATGGCACTAAGCGCCCCTGATGGCCCTAACGGCCGTGAAACCCCGGCATACATATGTTCAATGATTGCCAAGCCGGCTGTCATCCAAGCCCGTCCTTACTCGCCTTGTTTTGCTGTCATACGTGAACCGTTTGAGCCGCTCGTGTCCTGTGTCCAAACGGCCCTTAAGATGGGACCATCAGCACCATGCGTCGCGGCATCCGGCCTCAGCGCACATTCTGTTGGGTCCATTTTAACGAATCGTTTTTCGTGCTTTACTGCGCTGAAGTAAAAGCATTTTGCGATACGGTTCCGCGTTTCTTCACATCCAAATTTTTCTGTGAATCACCATTACGTCGGCTTCACGGTGGCGAACTGTACCAAATTCGCAACAATGTCTCAGGTATGCGCACCTGTTTATGTGCTGTTAACCCGCGACTCAGTTAATCCTACTAGCAATGTTTCTTGGATTTTGGCTCCGGCAAGGGGGAAGCCGTAACAGCTATGGCAATAAAGAAATCGACGATCGCTCTGGCCTCGGCATTTACTGCCGGCCTCATCGCAACCTCAGCATTCGCAGGTGACGATGGCTTTTATCAACCGTCGTACGGCGATCTGGCATACCCGATCGTCACGTTTTCCGGTGGTGAACTGACCAATGGCGCTCGCGAGGGTTACTCCGGCATCTACTATGGCTTCAATCGGGATTTAGGCCAGTCCGGCTGGATTGGCCGGATTTACGGCTCGATCGGCGATTACGATTATGACTATGGCCCTGGGCAAGGACCGTTCGGTAATGGACCCGGCTCCGTTGACGGTGACTATTGGACCGGCGACATCATGTTCGGCTATTTGTGGGTTCGTAACGGTTTCGACCTCTCGGTGCTTGTTGGTGCTGAATACTACGATCGTGAATCTGTTACGTCTGATCCCAACCCCAATTTCCGTGGTCGTGATGAGGATGATGAATTCGGGTTCAAGGTTGTTGCCGATATCGAATCCAACGACCTGAGCAATTCGCCCCTGTATTTCGCTCTCGGCGGTAGCTACTCGACAGCTTTCGACAACTATTATTCTCTTGCCCGGGTTGGCTACAGCTTCGACCGTTTCACGATTGGGCCTGAGGCTTGGGCTCTGGGCGACGATTCCGGTGATGCACAGCGCCTTGGCGGCTTCTTGAAGCTAGACTTTGAGATTGGCACTGTCGCTACCACGATCATCGGCTCTGGCGGTTACCAGTTTGCTGATGACGGATTTGCAGGTGAGTTCGGTGAAGAAGGTGGTTATGCCACCATTGAATTCCGGATGGCTCTTGGTGAACCTCGTCGCGGCCTTCCTATGAAGTGACCTAGCGACATATCCGCAAGTTCACTTGCGCCTTTACAAATAAAAAAGCCGTGGCTTACCGCCACGGCTTTTTTTAGATCCTAATCTTCTCAAAACTCAGGAATGTTCTTGGTGGCTGATTGCGTTTTGGGGAGATGCCGCCCCACGCAAAACAGTTTCGACCGACGCTTCTTCGACCTTGACCGGCTCCGTTTGCGTTCCACGAGGCCGGCACATGGCCGAATTTATCGATACTCCCTCGCGAAGCAGCCAACCGCTCGCGACGCCGCCATTCTCATTCTTGACTAAGTAGGCCTTCATTGCTTCCTCCTGAACGCGTATTTTGCTGGAGCGCTCGGTTCAGCAGTTGGGCTTTTGAGCGGGCGTCACGATGCCGAAGACGTTGCCCATCGGGTCGTTCACAACTGCGATGACATCACCGTTCTCGGTCTCCATTGGATCGCGCAGGATGGTGCCACCATTAGCCTCCACCTTCTCGATGGTCGCGTCCACGTCCTCAACTTCCATATAAGTGAACCAACCTAATCCTGTATGCGGCGCAACCGGATGATTGGCTCGCATTAGTCCGGCGACCTCCTGGTTGCCGTTCAGGAAAATAGTATAGCGATCCTCGGGAGAGCTGGGCTCCTGGGTCTGATCATCAGCATCAACGACCTTCGTATTCCAACCCATTACCTTGGAATAGAAGTCTGTCAGCTTTTCCGTTTCTGGGGCGAGCAATTCACTCCACCAGATAAAGCCTACACCGGAGCAGGAACCGCGGTTCGGTGTGGTATTTGTTGTTGCCTCGACGGCTTGCGCAGGCGCACACGCCAACACGAGCCCCGCAAAGGCCATAGACGCCACCAACTTAACGTGCTGACGAAGGTTAAGAGTCTTAAATAGACGGGCACCATTTTGGGGCGTCTGGATCATAATCGGATTCGACATACTGTCCTCTAAAGGCAGGTTTTACAATTTTGAGAGCCAATGAGGGGACAGAAGCAATTCCAATGCCAGGTGCAGAACGACGGATTTCGTGAGTTCGGTCGTTTAATAAATGCATGACCTGCCGCGGTAATAAAAAATTTACAATGTGCCCTGTGATGCCAATTGGGTTTGGTATTTTGTTTGCTCAGTAAATAATTCGTCGCTTCGCACCCAACACCTCTGCATCGAACTGCTCTCATTCCAGCACGAGACACACTGACGAAATGGCCCACCGTAACTATCACGAAATTGATGCCAACAGCCCTTCGGCCTGCGGTCGCGCGCTTGGTAAAATGTTTGGATCTATCATTAGGGGCTACCTCGCCGAATCCCGTGAAGACGAGGACTGGCAGGAGCTGTTGAATGAAGCCAAGCCGCTGCTCCAGCAAACCGCTCGTTACTTTCCCGCTTATGTCGAGGAATTGGACGCCTATGCCGATGCGGCTGGTGTTCCTCTAATCGAACTGTGGGCGATGAGCATCGAGGATGAACTTGGCGATGACGACTATGAGAAATGCACGACGGTCGTTACCAACAACGGCCGCTTAATCGCTCATAATGAAGATTGGGATCCGGATGCATCCGACGATATCTGCATCCTGAAAAAGAGATGCGGAGACACGACAACTCTAGAGCTTTATTATTATGGCTGCCCCTTAGGGGGGACGGCCTTGTCCATCAGCTCGAACGGTTATGTGCAAGCCATCAACAGCTTGGATCATACGGACTGGCAGATCGGCGTTCCTAAGCTCGTGATCGCCCGCAGAATGGCCGAAATTCGTAGTTTAGATGCAGAGCTCAACGGTGTTCTTGCTGTTCCGCGCTCTTCAGGCTTTGCTCACAATCTCGTAGGCAGCGATGGGGATGTTTGCGTTGTGGAGTGTACCGCTATGCGACACAGCGTGCGGTATCCAGACACTCCCAGCATTCATACAAATCATCTACTCTCTCCGACGCTAAGGTGTTTCCAAGACGAGACCGACGGCAAAAGTACATTCCGACGTTACGACAGCGCGTGCGATCTCGCCCGGCCGGGCATGGACATGGCCTCGATGAAAGAGCTGATGAGTGACGAAAGCCGGGGCGCCGTTTCAAGCCTGTTCAATCGCAATACCATCGCGCGAGCTATCGTCGATATAGACCAGCAAACAGCGAGTTTCTGGTTACGACGAGAGCGCAAAAAAGGCTGGATTGATTACCCGATAAATTTCCTCTGCGACAAGACAGAGTTCATCGCATGACCTTTCCACTTGCGAAGCGCATTTGGACGACAGCGAGCAGACAGCGCTTCATGTGGGGAAGCCTAGTGCTGGCTTCCATTGTCACTTTGATATTAGCTAGCTTTTTGTTGTCACGGGGCCCAGCAAAGGAGCCTTTCACGACCGAGCAAATGAGGTTTGTCACCAATGTTGTGCCGGGTACGACAAATGACGAACCCGTCGAAGTCCAAGCTACGCTCTACATTCCAAAGGCCGTAGAATTTCCCATTCCCGCGGTCGTGATCACGCCCTCGAGCAGTGGTGTCGAAGAAACGCGTGAGGTGTACTACGCGCGGGAGCTAACAAAGGTCGGTGCTGCGGTGCTTATCATCGACAGCTTCGCATCGCGCGGCCTGACGGATTCTCTTTATGACCAGAGCGTGTTGGAGCAATGGGATGTCGAAAACGACGCTATTGCTGGCCTTGCCAAACTGGTCGCAGACGAGCGTTTCATTCCGGATCGCATTGCGATTATGGGTGTATCGAAAGGCGGCACCGTCGCAATGGATACAGCCTTGACGATCCGGCGCAGATGGATGGGCGTAGACGATATCGCCTTTGCAGCACACATTGCCATTTCTCCCGACTGCACTTGGATTACGCGCAACGCGCAGACAACTGGGGCGCCCATACTATTTATGTTGGCTGAACTTGATGATCAGACGCCGGCCAAACCCTGCCTGGCAGAATCCTTGCGCATAAAGAACGCGGGAAACGAACGCATTGAAACCAAAGTGTATAAAGGAGCGCATCACGCGTGGGAGGAACTTGGCTGGTGGCCTGAACACGATCCTGAGGCCGAGAACTACTCGAAATGTCGTGTCTGGATTGAGGATGACGGCAAAATGTACTCCGCGCACACGGGTGAGCTCCTGCCCGAGGATGATTGGCACTCTTGGGCCAGAGACTCCTGCATGATCCAAGGCGTGACGTGTTGCGGTGGTTCATGGTCTCTTAAGAAACAGGCAACGGACGACATCATTGCTTTTCTGCGTCGGACGGGCGTTCTTGACGAGAAGCCTACAAGCTGACGCGGCTAGAATTGCTGGCCTAGTGAGCCTGCAAAATGCCGGACACATCTGACATCGATATCTCCAAGCTATCAGATGATGTAACCAACGCCGCGCGAAAGAATTCCGGCGCGGGCAGGTCATAAGCGAACCAATGTTCCGATCCTTGAGGCATGCTCGTATCCTCGATCTCGCGGTCCGGCGTCATCGAGGAAATCCGCTCAAGATTGGCAGAAAAACCACAGCCCGTCGCTTTGAGGTATGCCTCTTTGCGGGTCCAGATGGTGAAGAAGATTTCGCTGCGGTCAAGCCGTGGAGCGCGCTCGACGGCTGCATATTCCTCGGGACTGAAGATCTCAGCCGCCACTTCCAAATGATTGATGGATTTGTCGGCGCGCTCGATGTCGATTCCGACAGCGCCCGGAGCAATCGCGATCAAGGCACGGCCGGCCGCGTGCGATACGTTGAAATGGATTTGATCGTCTCCGACAAGGCGCGGCTTTCCGTTCACACCTGTGGTGAACGTGAAATCTCTCGGACTTCTATCTGTGTATGCGCCGAGAACCGTTCTGAGTAATGCACGGGTTTTGACGAACTCCTCTCGCACCAGAAGATGGCTGATCGAGGCAGCTCTCTGCGCTTCACTGGAGTCCAGAATCGGATAGCAGTCCTCTGCCGTTAAACGGCAGAGGTCCGCCCCGTACACACGAATTTGGGTCATGGCTCACTCCCGCGCGTTGAAAGCCGGGCGCGGGCCAGTCCTTTGGGGTTGTTACTCGGCGGCCATCACGGAAGGCTTCGCCGTGGGGAGTACCGAAGGAAGACGTGCCAAAATGGCATCGCGGCCACCTGGAGCACGCCATTCGGCACGCGCTGCGGGATCAAGCGTCCTCAGCGGATCGAAGTAGAAGTACATCCGGTTCCGATCGACCGACGGCGACCGGTAGCCCGTCGCTCCGAACTTCGAGTTCTGATACTCGAAGCTGTGGACGTCGCGCTTGCCACCGCCACCTGGGGTGTCCACGATGAACAATGGCGTGTTGAATCCGGCGGTCGCTCCGCGCACCTCACGCTCCAGCATTTGCATGTCACTTACTGGAACTCGGAAGTGCTCTGTACCCATGACCATGTCGCATGAGTAGACATAGTAAGGCTGGATGTTCACGGCGCTCAGCTTCTTGATCAGTTCGATCATTGTGCTGGGATTGTCGTTTACGCCGCGCAGGAGAACCGCCTGGTTGCGAACGTGAATGCCATCCGAAAAGAGCCGACGCATAGCCTTCTCAACCAGCGGCGTAACCTCGCGCGGATGGTTGAAGTGGGTGTGAACGAAGACGCTCTTGAATAAGGAGCGGCCACGCTGCGCCACCTCATTGATCGCTTCGTACCAAGGATCATCCGAAAGGAACTTCATCGGTTGAACGGAAACCGATTTGGTTGCGAAGCGAATACGCCTTACGTGCTCGATGTCGAGGAGCGCATGGCCGATGAGTTTGATATTCGCTGGCTTCAGGCGGGCGATGTCGCCGCCGGAAACCACAACGTCCTCAATGCTTGGGTTTGAGCGGATGTAGTTGAGGGCGGCCAACCAGCCGCTTGCACTTGTAACCGTATCTTTTTGCAACGACTCCGTCGCCTGGCCTACGGCATAGCTGCGCGTGCAGTATTGGCAATATACCGGGCAAACAGAGGTGACGAGGAACAGAACCTTGTCGGGATAACGGTGTATCAGGTTCGGAGCCGGCGATGTTTTACGCTCGTCCAGCGAGTCTACTGACGTGCATGGATGATCTTCTTCAAGCTCGGAGAGCATCGGCAAGAACTGCCGGCGAATTGGATCGCTTTCTGCATTGCGCCAGTCAATCAAGTCGAGGATGTATGGATTAAGCCGGATTGACATGCCGACCTTTTTCAAACCCTCGCGCATTTCGTTAACAAAGCTTTCCGGCGCGACATTTCCAAGCGCTGCCTCAAGCTGATCAATTCGGAAAACCGAATTCTTATCTTGCCATTTATGATCAAGAAATTCTGACTTATCAGTCGCAGCATAGAGCCCCGACGTATTCTCAAAGCCCAGGATGTCGGTGTGGGGCATGGTTCAACTCCGCCTCAAATTCGTATCAAATTTGAACAACTGGCCATACCCTGCGCAAATCACAGACCGATTCCTGGTTAAGCTCGACGCTCCTCCTCTTAGTGGTTAAAAAAGTATTTACAGATCCGTTTGCTTTTTTCTGGCTATAATCGGCACGAAGTTTGCGTTCCGACACAAGCACCAATCATTTTTTCGCGCATGTGGCGGTTTTCATGAGTTCTGTTCTTAAAGAGAATAAATGGCGTGATGCGGCACTTGCGGCCGGTGATACGCTCGCCGCTGCTGATTTTGGTATCGACGCACGGACTGAATCGCGAGAAACGCGCATTCAATCCAAATCCGACTCTCTCATGTCTCGACTGGATCAATTGTCTCGTTCCGGTCGATCATGGAAGCCAACGCGGATGGCGCCCTGCCTCCACGAAATATTCGAGCGACAGGCTGACCGCACACCCGACGCAATTGCTCTTGAATGCGGCGATAAGGCTCTGAGCTATCTCGAGCTGGAAGAGGAAGCCAATAGAATGGCGCGCTACCTGCGCGCTCTTGGTGTTACCCCCGGACGCTTTGTGGGGATTTCACTCGACCGGTCTCAGTGGCCCATTATTACGATTCTGGCTGTCCTAAAGTCAGGCGGCGCCTACGTTCCGATCGAACCTTCACTGCCAAACGACCGCATTCGCTATATCGCGGAAGCCGCAGATCTGGCGATTGTCGTGACAGAGGCTGAATACGAGGCGCGCTTGTCAGAGATCAGCGCTGGCAAAGTCGTGACCGTCGAGCAGTATCGTATGTCCGCGAGTGGCTATAGTGACACGCGCTTATCGCGTAGCGAGTCGCGCGTCCAAGCGGACGACATCTGCTACGTCTTGTTCACTTCCGGCACGACAGGGCGTCCGAAAGGCGTCGTTACGGAACATCGGAATGTCGTTCACTTCGTTGAAGCCTTCAATGAAGCGTGCAGCACGACGGCCGACGATCGCGTTTACCAGGGTTTTTCTCTGGGATTCGATGGCTCCGTGGAAGAGATGTGGATGGCATTCTCGAACGGCGCGACGCTCGTCTGCGGCGACAAGGCCACGCCGCGTTTCGGTGCGGATCTCGCGGACTACCTCAAGTCCCGGAAGATAACCTTCCTGTCGACTGTTCCCACGTTGCTGTCCACTCTGACACAGAACATTCCTTCTCTGAGACAGCTCGTTGTTAGCGGAGAGGCTTGCCCCGCTGACCTCGTGAACCGCTGGTGCCGTCCAGGCCTTACGATGCGCAACGTCTATGGCCCAACGGAAGCGACGGTCAACACGACGGCGAGCGTACTTGAGGCCGGAAAGCCGGTAACCATCGGGCGTCCGCTCCCGGGCTATAACCTGCACATTCTCGATAGCGAGATGCGGCCTGTTCCGCATGGGGAAAAGGGCGAGCTTTACGTTAGCGGCGATGGCTTATCTCGCGGTTACCTCAATCAACCGGAACTCACTGGGCGTGCCTTCATCTCGTGGGCGCCGCCGTCTGATGCCGTCTCCGATGAGCTAGCGACCTCTCAGACGCTCCGCCTCTACAAGACTGGCGATCAGGTCCGCTGGAATTCTGACGGTGAACTGGAATTCTTCGGCCGCATCGACAGTCAGGTCAAGCTGCGGGGCTTCCGTATCGAGCTGTCTGAAATCGAAGCAATTCTCGTCGAACAGTCAGAAATCACGTCGTCTGCTGTCAAAGTCTATGATGCCGATGGTGTTCAAAGCCTTGCCGCATATGTGCTGCTAACAGAAGGCGCAGGCGCCCTGGACCGGTCGCACTTGCTTGCCATTCTTCGGGATCGGCTTCCCACCTATATGGTGCCCGCCTATCTCGACGTCTTAGACAAGTTCCCGATGCTGACCAGCGGCAAGGTGGACCGTAATCGTCTGCCTGCACCAACGCGCGCGCTGGTGACAGAGGACGCTTCGACCGACGCTGAAATGTCGGAATTTGAAGAGCGCGTCGCTGCGGTCTGGGCGAAGCTTCTGAAGGTCCCCAAGGTTGGGCCTGAGCAGAACTTCTTCACAGATCTTGGCGGACACTCGTTGCTTGCCGCTCAACTCGTTACGGCGCTGCGTGCTGACTTAAGCGTAAGCGTACCGGTTCGTGACACCTATGCGCATCCGACCGTTCGGCAGTTAGCGGCCCATATTGAAAAGGTCAGCGCTCAGGCCAAGACCAAAACGGCGGCCACGGCTGCTACGGCTGTTCCAGCCAAGGCCATCGCCCCGAAGCGCCCCTGGTCAACCGTACTATTTCAAGTCCTTTATATGCTGTCGATTGTGCCGCTACTGGCTTTGCCGATCGTCTATATTCTGCCGCTCGCCATGGAGGCGTTACAGAAACGTGCCTCCGTTGTCGAACTGGCCATCACGAGCCTTGCGGTCGTCCTGGCCACCTGGCTGGCGCTGGTTGTTATCGCAATCGCCGCAAAGTGGACCATTATCGGACGGTTCCGCCCAGGTCGTTATCCTCTGTGGGGCAGCTATTACCTCCGCTGGTGGATTGTCTCTCGTCTGCAGCACCTGAGCGGGATGTCGGCTCTCAACGGTACGCCGTTAGCGCCTGTCATGTGGCGACTCATGGGTGCACGCGTTGGACGACGCTGCGTCCTCAACCCGAGCCTCATCTACGCGTGGGACTGCATCAAAATCGGAAACGACGTCAGCATCGGCGTTGACGCGCAGCTTCCTGCATTGCGAATGGAGGATGGCGAACTCGTCGTCGGCAACGTGGAGATTGGCGAACGCTGTTTCATCGGCTGCCACTCCGCTCTCGGCCTGAACGTCAAAATGGGTGCCGATTCTCGCCTCGACGATCAGTCGATGCTTCCCGACGGATCCATCGTCCCGGCTAGCGCTGCCTTTCGTGGCTCGCCAGCTCAGCAGAGCGAAGTTGCGACACCCGAGGGCGCTCCCGTCCTGTTTGGCTGGTTCCGTCTTACGACGTTCACATTGCTGCAACTCTCGTTGGGTTTCATCGTCACGCTTGTGACAGTGGCCCCCGTCGCCGTGTCAGCATGGCTCACCGCGATGTTGGTGTTGCATTACCCTGCGAATGTCGCCGCCTTGGGCTTTCTTGCGATCATACCCGCAACGATGATCTTCTTCGCTCTCTGGGTCGGGCTCTGCAAGAACCTCGTTTATCCCAATCCGAAGCCGGGCGTTTATAAAGTCTACTCAATTGCCTATCTGCAGCATTGGCTATCCAGCCTTGTGATGCAAATTGCGCAAGTTATCGGCATGCCGATTTTCACGACCCTCTATCTGCCGGCGTGGATGCGCTACCTTGGAGCACGCCTCGGAAAACATACCGAGATGTCGACGGTCTGGCGCGTCAATCCTGACATGCTGATCGCAGGTGACGGCGTATTCTTCGCCGATGGAAGCATGACGGGAAGTACGCGGACGCACCTTGGCCGTTTCGAAGTCGCGACCAACGAAATCGGCGACCGCTCCTTCCTTGGAAACAGCGCCATTTTATCGACCGGCGTGAATCTCGGCAGCGATTGCCTTCTGGGCGTCCTTTCATCATCGCCGCATACGTCGGATGCGATCCCTGACGGCACGGACTGGCTTGGTTCACCGGGTTTCCGCCTGCCGAATCGTCAGAAAGTGACGTGCTTCGATCAGCGGCTGACATATAAACCTTCGTTTTGGTTGTACTTCCAGCGTGCACTCATCGACGGCCTCCGCGTCGTTCTGCCGGGATACGTCTTTGGCGGCATCGGGATTGCGAGCCTGCTCGTGGTCGTGGCCGTCTACAATTGGTACGGCGTCTGGGGCGCATATACCGCTATTCCGGTGATGTCCTGGTTCGCGCTGATGACCTGCATCGGAACCGTCGTCGGCCTCAAATGGCTTGTGATGGGACGCTTCAAACCCGAGGTTGTCCCACTTTGGAGCCGTTATGTCTGGTGGAACGAGTTGATCAACGGCCTCTACGAAACGCTCTTGGCGCCGCTCATCACGAACTTCTTCGGTACGCCGTTCGCATCCGTACTTCTTCGGCTTATGGGCTGCAAGATCGGCCGCTACTGCTACATCGAAACGGCGCTGTTCTCAGAGTTCGATCTGGTCAACATCGGCGATCACGCGTCACTGAACGCCGGCACCGTGGTCCAGAACCATCTGTTTGAAGATCGCGTGATGAAGTCGTCAGAGCTTCACATTGGGGAAGGTTGCACAATCGGCAACATGAGCATTGTTCTCTACGACACCGTTATGGAGCCGGGTGCGGTTCTGGGGCCATTGTCGCTGCTCATGAAGGGTGAGACGATGCCCAAAGGCAGTCGGTGGCACGGCAGCCCAACGGTATCAGCTTGATTATTGCGTCCGCCTGTCACCCTTCGACAGGTGGACGCCCCTGACGAAACAGGCCTTTCCCAAATTCGATCAGCGGTGTGACCACGTAATGCGCGATAGGCATAACCGCGAAACCCACTGCGAGACCAAACAAGCCGTCCAGTGTTGCCTTCACAATCCATTCCAGCGTTACACCAGCCGCCGGCACAGTATGGCTGACGGCAGTGGCTGCGTCATGAATGATGTGTCCTATCCCGGTCCAGCCAAACACCTCGACTCCGTGAATTACGATGGAGCCGCCTACCCATAGCATTGCCGCAGTGCCAACTGTCGAGATGAACGCCATCACGCCGGGCATACTTCTCACAATTCCTCGACCAATGGCACGGGTCACCGACCAATCGCCGGTCCGGCTGAGCTTTAAACCCCAATCGTCCGCCTTCACAAGAATCGCAACCGTTCCGTAGACGAGGGCAGTAATTCCAACGGCGATGAGGGCGAGCACGGCGGCTTGCATCCAGATAGTTTCAGCTTCGACAGTCGCCAACGCAATCGTCATGATTTCCGCTGATAGGATGAAGTCGGTCTTGATCGCACCAGCGACCCGCTCGCGTTCCAGACGCGCGGCATCCAGTGTTTCGGGTTTGGGGCCGTGATCCTTCGACGGTACGAGCCAGTGTAGTATTTTTTCGGCACCCTCGAAGCAGAGATAGGCGCCACCCAACATCAGCAGCGGCGTCAACAGCCAGGGAAAGAACGCATTCAACAGCAGTGCAGCGGGCAGAAGAATAACGATCTTGTTGAAAAGAGAGCCGCGCGCAATCTTCATCACGATGGGAATTTCCCGGGCGGCGGGGAGCCCGTGCAGATACTTCGGCGTTACGGCGCCATCGTCGATCACGACGCCGGCGACTTTCGTGCCAGCCTTCGCGGCCTGGGTCGCAACGTCATCAAGTTGAGCAGCCGCCAATTTTGTGAGGGCCGCGACATCGTCGAGAAGGGCAAGCAGACCGCTCATAATTTCCGTGCTCCTCTGAGTGTTTCAGGACGAAGGACGATGCAGTTCGTAAACTTGGAAGCTGTTTGGCTTATGGCGTTCCAAGCGCTGGCGCGCAAGACCTAGGGCGCGCGGCGTGGGTGTAGCCGACCTGGCCAAATTCCATTCACGACCAATTCCGAGCAGAGGTCTATAAGCAATCGCGCCGTCGCGAGACTGGCCCGTGGCCGAACGCTATCCTGTCTCGTAGCGAGATGAAGCGTCCAGTCTATCCGCGGTTGAACGAGCGGTATCGCGGCGATCGTCCCCCGTTCAATGTGCTCTCGGACGAGGTAGGTGGGAAAGATTGTCGGATATCCCTTTTGCACCAACGATACGATGCCAGGAAACGAATCCACATCGGCTATGATCTTGAGACTGACCCCCTCGGACTTCGATATTCGATCGATTAGTCCCCGAATGCTGTGGACCTGGCTCGGCATGACGAGTTCCAACTGGTCGAGCTCATCGAGACGGATCTGCTTGCGCGACGCCAATTCATGCGAGCCTGAAACCAACAGCCTGGGCTCTTCGATTAGGATGGGCTCACTACGCAAACCCGCCATGGGTTGAATGTCGAAGAGTATTGCCATGTCGAGCCGCCCCAACTGCAGCTGCTCGACCAGCACGCCGCTCATCGCTTCAATGACATGAAGACGCACGAGCGGGTGGCGTGTGCACAATCTATGGACAAGTTCCGCCGTAATGCCGCCCGCTACAGTAGTCGGAAGGCCGAGACGGACGTCGCCGATCGGCTCCTCGATGAGGTCCTGCGCGACCGTGGTCATATCAGCTACATCATGCAGAATCGCATAGGCTTTCTGCAGAACGAACTTCCCCTCTTCTGTGACGTCCGCTCCGCGAGAATGCCGCGCAACCAATTGAACTTTAAGCTCATCTTCCAGCCTCTTTAGTGAGGCGCTCAACGCTGGCTGCGTTAGATTGAGTTTGCGCGCGGCACCCGAAAGACTCCCCGACTCCGCGATGCCGATAAGCGTCCTTAAATCTCGCAGTTCCATATGCCCCCTCTGTGCTGCACAACACAGTTGCAAGTACTGCAAATAATTATAGCATCGTTTCTTTGATATAAATATTATTTATACCTAACATATCTATTTTTCGTATTGTCAATACGCCTTTTTAATCAATAGCGTAATCAAACGATGATGGCCGATGTAATAACCGTGCCACATGCCGTTTTGTTGTGAATCTAAACAGTATACGGGGGTATCTTATGATCGCGCGGCGCGGGTTTACCGCTGTTTGCCTATCGCTACCATTAATGGCTCTATCAAGCCTTGCTCATGCTGACACGATCAGCCTGCGAATGGGCTCAGGGCACCCCATAGGCCTTCTCGCGTACACGGAGACGGCGCACAAGTGGTTCGCGCCTGAACTGAAGAAACGCATCGAAGAGCGTACAGAGCACAAAGTCAAAATCCAGGAGCTGCACGCCGGTCAAGTCGCAAAGGTGACCGAGGTTCTGGAAGCAACGCGCGATGGGCTTCTCGACATCGGCTTTATCAGCCTGATTTTTGAACCCTCGAACGGTTTCTTGCAGACGTTCTCGCTGTTTCTGCCGTTCGGCAGCCCGGACGCCGAAGTGGTGACCAAAGCGGCGCAGGCGACCTTCGCAGAGTTCCCTGAGATGAAGGACGTCTTTGAGAAGCAGCACAATCAAGTTTATCTCGGCGGGTCATGCTTGGCTAATTATGGCCTGGGCACGAACTTCGCCTGGGAAAAATTCGCGGATCTCGAAGGTCATAAAATCGCTGGCGCAGGCACCAATCTCGATTGGATCGTCAAAGCGACTCCTGTCGCCTCAAACCTCAATGAAGCGTACCAGTCCATCCAATCCGGCGTATACGAAGGCTATGTGAGCGCCTCGACATGGTGGAAAGCGTTCAAATTAAATGAGGTCGCTCCGTATTTCACAAAAGCTGATTTCGGTGCGCAGTACGTCAACGCCGTCACCATCAACAAGCAAAAGTGGGATCGCCTGCCAAAAGAAGTGCAGGATATCCTCAAAGAGATGGGTGAGGAGTGGGCCGGCGTTACGGCCGAGGTCTGCAAGCGTAACGACGCAAGTGGCCTTGAACAGCTCAAGGCGCTCAAGGTCGATGTCCGCGAAATCTCCGACGAGGCTCGCAAAGAATGGGCAACAGCGTTGAAGGACTTCCCTCAGCGCATGGCCACTGATGCGGCGTCACGCGGGCTATCAGGTGCCAAAGTCATGAACTTCTACATGACGAAGCTCGAAGAGCTCGGCCACAAGTGGCCCTACCGTTACGAAGTAAAATAATACGTTTGCGGCGTCACTGGGTTCTTCATCCACCTCGTGACGCCCACACCCTTCTTTTACATTCCAAGGAGTGACGCCAGGTGTTGCAGACCATCGACACAGTCGTCGAGCGCATCAGCGAAGCTTTGAAATATCTGGCTGCGATCCTTCTTCTTCTGATCGCGGGGCTCATTACCACTGACGTGGTGATGCGTTCTCTCCTGAATAAACCGATCATCGGCATCGCCGAAATCGTCGCGAACGGCATCGTCATCATCGCCTATCTACAGCTCAGCTATACTGTGCGTATCGGCGCGATGTTGCGCTCGGAACTACTCATAAATTGGCTGGGGCCTCGCGGGAAGATCGTACTTGAGACTGTAATCGCCATCCTCGGCATTGGTCTCTTTAGCCTGATCGCCTGGTCGTCTTATGCGCCGATGATGCGCGCCATTGCGACCAGCGAGTTCGAAGGACATGCCTCATTCCAGCTTCCGACGTGGCCCCTGCGCGTTATCATCGTCTCGTGTTCTATTTTCGCAGTCGTCAACTACGTCCTTCTCGCCGTAAAGGCTGTCCTTAAAGGCGAAACCGCACACACCTCCCATGAGGTCCCTGCAGACGAAAGCAGCAAAGTGGGAGCACACTAATGGGCGGGCCTGAATTCGCGATTGCAATCATTGCAGTCCTTCTTTTGCTGGTTATGTGCAGCGTTCCAGTGGTCCTGGCACTCGGGCTATGCAGCTTCTTCGGGCTTGCCTATCTTACCGGTAGCCTCGAGATAGCTGGTTCGCTTCTGGCCAACACGACATATGAAGCGATCCGAGACTACGTGTTCGCCGTCATTCCGCTCTTCGTGTTGATGGGTGAATTCATTTCGAGATCCGGCGCGGCGTCGGATCTCTACAATCTGGTCAACCGCGGCTTTAAGCGGTTGCCCGGCCGTCTGGCGCTCGCGACCGTTGGCGGAAACGCCGTCTTTGGTGCCGTAACGGGTGTGAGCATTGCATCGGCGGCTGCGTTTTCGCGGATCGCCTACCCGCAGATGCTTCGGCACAATTACGACAAGTCGGTTGCCCTGGGATCAATCGCGGGCAGTGCCTCTCTCGGCATGCTCATTCCACCGAGTGTCCTGCTGATTGTCTGGGGTGTGATCTCCGAGCAGTCGATCGGCCGCCTTTTCGTGGCAGGTGTCCTACCTGGCATTTTATTGGCGACCATGTTCTTCGTCTTCATTATTGGTTTCGCCATACTTCGGCCTTCCGCATTCGGCGGCGCTCACGCGAATACGGCGATCGCGGAAGATGAAAACGGCGAAAGCCGACTCAATGAAGTGTTCGGTGGCCTCGGCGTTGCGCTTCTCATTTTTGCCGTGCTCGGCGGAATTTGGTTGGGCGCCTTTACGCCAACGGAAGCTGCTGGCATCGGTGCCCTGCTTGCTCTTGTCCTCGCAGTCCTAAAAGGCGTTCCGCTTACGGGGCTAAAAGAGGCTGTGCTTGAAACCGGACGTATCTCCGCGCCGCTTCTGTTCTTGCTCATCACAGCGCAGATGTATTCCCGCCTTCTTGCACTCGGCGGAATCGTAGACTTCATCCAGACGCTGTTCCTCAGCGTCGGCGACTCTCCACTGACGATTCTCCTCATCATGGTCGCGGTCTGGTTCGTGCTGGGAATGTTCATCGATTCCGTTTCGATCATTCTGCTCACGGTTCCCATCTTCGCGCCCCTCGCGCTGAGCGCCGGGTACGATCCTATCGCGTTTGCCATTATCGGAATCGTCGCGATCGAGGCAGGCCTCCTGACACCGCCGCTCGGCCTGTGCGTCTATACAGTCAAAGGCTGCGTCAACGATCCCGATGCCACTCTCGGGCGGATATTCCAAGGCTCGATCCCCTACTGGATCATCCTCTTGATCCTGGTGTTCCTGGTCGCGGCCTTCCCCGCTCTCGCAACATGGCTGCCATCGCTCATGCAGTGAGCAGCCGCCCCCCCTTACTATCAACGCCAACTACCGGAGGTACGCCCGTGGCACGCCGAATCGTCGATCTGAGTCTGACCGTCGAAGATAATATGCCGGCTCATAAGCTATTCCAGAGCCCCATTTACTTGAAAGCCTTGTCGCACGAAGCGACTCAGTCAATGGGCCTGGGCGTGCCCGGCGACGCCATGACGTTCCAAACAAACTACATCGGAATGCTCGATCACGTCGGCACGCACGTCGACGCGTTCCTGCACGTTAATCCCAAGGGCGCGCCCATCGACGAGATGCCGCTTGACCTGTTCATGGGCAAGGCGGTTTGCTTCGACCTGCGTCACATCGGAGACCTAGAAGACATCACCGAAGCACATATGGCCGAAGCCGAGCAAAAAGCTGGTGTGAAGGTTGATGGGCACATCGTGCTTCTGTGCACGGGCTTCCATGCGCGCAACTGGGGAGATCGCAACAAGATCGTGTGGGGTAACCCCGGCCTCACAGTCGAGGCTACTCGCTGGCTCCACGACCGTGGCTCTCGCATGCACGGTGTCGAAGGCCCTTCAACGGACAAGCCTTCCGACAATATTTTCGCTCAGCACAGGCTGTGCCGCGACCTCGGCATTTCGCACTTTGAGTGGCTCGTCAATCTTGAAGAACTCGTCGGCAAAGGCGAGTTTGAATTCATCGGCCTACCGATCAAATTCAAAGGCGGATCGGGTTCTCCAGTTCGTGCAGTGGCGATCCTGGAAGAGTAATTCTTACACGCTGGGGGAGGCGGCGCGCTTCCCCCGCAAAAAATCTCAAAACACTATGGGAGAGAGCGGATGGCGACCGGGTTTGCCTTCATGGGTGTGCGCGAAATGGCGGGCCTTTTTGCCCGCAAAGAAGCCTCGCCAATTGAAGTGCTCGATGATGTCATCGGCCGGTTGTCAACGCTCGAACCCAAACTGAATATGTTTGCGTGCCTCGATCTTGAGGGCGCACGCAAACTGGCCCAAGCCTCTGAACAAAGAATGATGCGTGGCGAGCGCATCGGCATACTTGATGGCATCCCGACGTCGATCAAGGACCTGATCGCCATGCAGGGGCTTCCGCTTCGTTCCGGGTCGAAGGCCTCGGCGGATACCCCGGCCGCGCTTGACGCTCCCGTCACAGAGCGCTTGCGCAACGCAGGCGCCGTTCTCTTGGGCAAATCGACAACCAGCGAGTTTGGCTGCAAGGCTGTTGGCGACAGCCCGCTCACAGGGATAACGCGGAATCCCTGGAACCTTGAAATGACCCCCGGCGGTTCGAGTTGCGGGGCGGCTGCGGCCGTTGCCTCCGGTCTACTTCCCTATACGATTGGAACCGATGGCGGAGGATCGTTACGCATCCCTGGCGCGTTATGCGGCCTCGTTGGCTTCAAAGCGCAGTTTGCTCGCATTCCCATTTTTCCGGTTTCCGCAACACCGACGCTGGCGCACGTTGGTCCATTGACGCGGACCTGCGAAGATGCGGCGGCCGTTCTTTCGGTGATTTGCGGATATGATCGCCGTGATCCGTTCACCGTAGCCGGACCGGTGCCTGACTTTGCGCCAGGTCAGCCCGCCGGGCGGCCTCTAAGGATCGCCTGGAGCCCAACGCTCGGTTATGCGCGAGCCGATGCGGAAGTGCTTTCGCTCTGTGAAAAAGCCGCGAAATCTTTTGAAGCTCTCGGTCACCACGTGGATGTTGTCGATCACGTCATGGACGACCCTGGTGATATCTGGACGGCAGAATTCTATGCCGGCGTGGGGACACGCCTGCGTGCAACCGTTGAAACAGCACCCGAATTGATTGATCCGGCCGTTTTGGAAGTTCTCAAAGAGGCGATTTCTCAAGATATGCGGTCCTACTACGACCGCGTGTTCGCACGGTATGCATTCCGTGAAAAGATGCGTGAGTTCTTTGAGGACTACGATCTGCTTCTTTCACCGACGTTGCCGACGGCAGCGTTCCCGGTCGGGTTGAATACGCCGCCGGGGTACGAGGACAGAAGCATCGTTTCGTGGGTGTATTACACTTATCCCTTTAATCTGACGGGACAGCCTGCTGCTTCCATCCCAGCCGGGCTGACGAGTGATGGATTGCCCGTTGGACTCCAGATCGTGGCCGGGGCCCACGACGATGCCCTGCTGTTCGTGGCCGCCTCAGCCTACGAACCGACCTCGGAATTCACCGCCCAAGCGCAATGGCCCACAATTGTATAGCGTGGGAACTTCCGCCTCCGCTTACTCTTCGCGGAACGCCTTTGTGAACTGATCGGTGATGGGTTTCACGATGTAAGATAGGGCCGTGCGGTCTTCTGTCGTGATGAAGACTTCAACTGGCATGCCCGGAAGCAGCGTCTTGTCCCCGAGCTTGGCGAGTTCGTCAGGCAGCACTTCGATGTCTGCCATATAGTTGACCTCACCTGTGGCCGCATCGCGCGTCGTTGCCGGTGACACGCGTGCCACGCGGCCTTCCAATTCAGGTGTCGTGCGCTGATTGAACGTTGAGAAGCGTAGCCTTGCACGCTGCCCTTCCGCAACCTGATCGATGCTTACCGGGGAAACTTTCGCTTCTATCTTGAGTTTGGCGCCTTCCGGCACAATGGTGGCCAAAACTGCAGCCGGAGAAATCACACCACCGATTGTGTGAATGTTCAGTTCGTTGATGGTGCCGGATATCGGCGCGCGAATATCCGTACGCGCCAGGCGATCTTCAATTGCGGTACGACGTTCCTGAAGTTCGGAGATCCTGGTGTTGACCACGCTCAGTTCCCGTTGCGCCTCGGTTCTCGCGTTTTCATCGATGGCCATGATCTGAAGGCGGATTTCTCCAACCCGCGTTTTAGCTCGGGCGATGCCGGCATCAATTTCTCCGCGCTCTCCCAGCAATTTTGTCATTTCACGCTCAATCGTGTAAAGGCGCGGTGCCTCGACAAGACCTTTCTGCAGCAATTTTTTGATCTTTGTGAACTCCACTTCGACCAGTGCAAGTTCATCGCCCTTGGCTTTACGCTGCGCCTCCAGTCCTCTCACCTCTTCACCAATTTGATCGACTTGCAACGCGAGCTGCTGCTTCTGGCTATCCCGATGTGTGCGGTTTCCGGAGAATAAGTGAGTTTCGCCGCGAATAGCACCAGATGCGGTTTCGCTTTCGTGCTCCAAGCCGTCAGGAAAGTCGAGCGTAGCCAAACCATCTCTCTCTGCGCTCAGGCGCGCGCGACGCGCCGCCAGCTCCGCGAGCTGCGATCGAACGATGGAGAGTTCCGCTCGCGTCTGGGCGTCGTCAAGGCGTAGAAGTATTTGGCCAGCTTTAACAAAATCGCCTTCGCGAATAGCGATCTCGCCGACGATGCCGCCATCACGATGCTGAACCGCCTTCAAGTTGCGATCAACATTGACAGAACCTGACGCGATGATCGCGCCTGCAAGTTCGGCTGTCGCAGCCCATCCGCCCAATCCAAGAACGAGCAGCATGCTTAAGGCGGCACCTGTCACCATGCGTGTGCCAACGCGAAAAGCTTGTTCATCATCCAACCTGGACTTGCGCGCCTTGTCTGCTTTGTTGCTCACGGCAATTCCTCTGTGTTCCTATACGCCTTCGACAGTGACAAGCACTTGCAGTTCCGCGATCTCTATGGTCGTTTCCCAGACACCGTCTTTATTGAGATCAGCTTCAATTACTGTGTGGCCCAGTTCTTCGGATCGTTCATCGTGGTAGCGAAGGCGTATGCCGTCATCGTCCACCTCTTCGCCATAAACCTTCTCGAACCGGTCCTCGACTTCATCCAAGACCTCCTTGAACAAGTCATGTTTGGAGATCCGTAAGCGGTCTCCATGCTGGAAGTCAGTAATTTCGAAGGCGATTGTCATCAATGTTGACGGGGTGCTCTCTGGCGCGCTGAATTCGAACACGTCGCTCCCATCTCCGCCGGTCATGACGACACCGTTGTTTCTGCCAACGATGAAGTGATCGTCACCACCACCTGTGCGGAAATGCTCGAAGTTACTGAAGCTGTCGCTGCCGATTTCGGCCCCACTCGCCATACCGGACATGATGTTAATCGTCACCATGTCGGTGGCGCTGGAATAATCCAGCCGGTCGAAACCTTCGCCTCCGTCATAGTGGTCGTCGTCACCGTCGCTTGCCGCTACTAAGATATCATTTCCATCGCCCGCTGCGACGGTGTCGTTGCCGAAGCCATCCATAACGATATCGTTGCCGTCCCCACCATGGATATCGTCATTGCCTGCGTCACCGTCGATCCTATCGTCGCCGGAATCCCCGTGGAGCACATCGTGTCCGGCCTCGCCGAACAAGATGTCATTGTGGGCACCGCCGTACAGTGTGTCGTTTCCGGTTCCGCCGAACAGCCGGTCGTTGCCATCGCCGCCAAAGATCAGGTCATGGCCGTCGTCGCCAAACAACGCGTCGCTGCCGCCTTCGCCGAAGATGCGGTCATTGCCGGCGCCGCCTGAGACATAATCGTCGCCCAAGCCGGCAAATATGATGTCATGGCCGGTTCCTCCGTAGACGACATCATCACCGTCGCCCGCGACGATATGGTCGTTGCCGCTCCCTCCAGTGATTACGTCATTGCCCGCACCAGCGTCGATGATGTCATCGCCGCCCGCGCCATCGATCTCGTTGGCGCACTTCGTACCGAGCAACATGTCGGCATCATCGGTCCCGATGATCGGAGCCTCTTTGACCACCCAGAAATACGCAAATTGCTCAACGGCGAACTGGCCGTCACTGACCGCATACGAGACGATCACCGGACCAAGTTCAAACGTGTCCGTCTCGAACAGCCAGCCGTTCTCAAGAGGCTTCAAGGTTCCTGTTGATACCTGCAGATTCTGAACCGTCAACGGATCGTTGTCTGGATCGACGGCATTGCGCAGGAGGTCGCTGAGGCCGATTGCCAGCGTGGCGCAACTCGCGATATCCATCAGGTAGACCGGACCGCTCAAACGGGGTGCTCTGTTGGCCTGTTGCGACCCACCGTTACCGGCACCAGGACCGCTACCTGTTTCCGTATCGCTACCACCATCAGGTCCAGATGATCCGGGTGTCGAAATGGAGCCGCCCCCGCCACCTCCAATACCACTGCCTCCCGAGGCGGAGATCTTGCCACTCACATTGGGGTTGTCGTTGGCCGCTACCGGTTGGAAAATAATGGTCTTCGGCGAGAACCACTCTAGTTTCGGTGAAGGATCCATAAACTGAAATGCTGGAGACTCAGATAGCGTGAAACTTAATGGACGCGGCAAATCCAGCACCGCCAAGGACGTGCTCGATCCCACCTTCTCGGTGTTTTCTCCGGTGGGCGTGCCTGCGACCTGACCTGTCGTGGTTTGTGAGGTTGCGAGTTCCGTTTCGTCCTGCTCAGGAGGGGTGTCGGCCGGGGGATCTTCCTGCGTCTTACTCGCACTCGGGAAGATTGACTTGAGGTAGAGCCCTACGGCAGCGAGTAGCACCACGACATACGCTGGCGTCTTTGAGTTCTTGTCCATGCTCTTATGGATATAACGCTCGTGAGGATCATTCTCTTGGGGTGATGTCTTCGTACCCTTGATTTCGATCATGCCGGCACCCTTTGCGCTTGCCGCTCTAGCGGCTTTTCGACGGGCTGCGGATCGGTGTTTACGCTGCGTGGAACAAATTTCGCGACAACATCTTCCTTTCGACCGAAGGACGTCACGCGACCATTTTGAACGACAGCCACCAAATCGACGGCGGCCAAGGCACTTGGGCGATGAGCTATCACAATCACAATGCCGCCGCGCTCGCGCACGCTTCGCATCGCCAGGGTGAGTGCCGCCTCGCCTTCGCCGTCCAGATTCGAATTCGGTTCGTCGAGAATCACCAGGAATGGGTTGCCGAACAGCGCGCGCGCGAGCCCGATGCGTTGACGCTGGCCGCCCGATAGCGATGCCCCTTGCGGCCCAAGTTGGGTCTGGTAGCCATCCGGCATCCGCACAATCATCTCATGAACGCCGGCAGCACGCGCTGCTGCGACGATCTCCGAAGGATCGGCATCGGGATTCAGTCGCGAAATGTTTTCACCGATCGTGGCATCCAACAGTGCGACGTCCTGCGGCAGGTATCCGATATGACGCCCCAACGCTTCGTCATCCCACTGGGATAAATCAGCATCGTCGAGCCGAACATTCCCGCGAAGCACAGGCCAAAGTCCGGTGAGCGCCCGGGCCAGCGTCGTCTTGCCGCCACCGCTGGGGCCGATGATGCCGAGTGCGTCTCCGGCTTTGAGCTCTAAGCTAACCTCGCTGAGCAGCACGCGGCCTACCGCTGGCGCCGCCACGGTGACATTTTCGATCTTGAGCGATTTTGTTGGATCCGGCAGAGCCATCCTCGGTGCCGCTCCCGCGAGCGAAACAACCGTCTCTTTCAAACGTCCGAACGCAGCACGCGCCGCGACCACATTCTTCCAGTTTGCGATTGCCAAATCGATCGGAGCCAATGCTCTCGCAGACGCGACAGAAGCCGCAATAATCGCGCCTGCCGTCAGATCTCCATTAATGGTCAAAAGCGCGCCCAGACCGAGGACGGCGGACTGCAGAAGCATCCGCAATACCCGCGATATTGCGCTGAACGTGCCGCTGATGTCGGTGGCCCGCGTTTGCAGTTCGAGATGCTCGTCGTTCGCCTCGTTGAAGCGTGCGACCGCTCGTTTCGCGAAGCCCATAGCCTTCAGGATCTCGGCATTGCGCGCGTTGGAATCGGCTACCGCATTGCGCGCCACGACAGCCTGCTGCGTTGACTTGGTCAAGCGACGGGTGAGGATCTCAGCAAGGATCGTCAGGAGCGCCAAGACTGCAGCTCCACCAATCGTCAGGGCGCCGAGATAGGGATGCAGCATATAAACGAAGACAAGAAATACGGGCATCCAAGGCAGATCGAAGAGGGCTAGTGGTCCCTGACTTCCCAGAAAGCCGCGCACCGTATCAACGTCGCGTCCGCGTTCGAGTGCTTCGGCCGTCGAAAAGCCGAAGCGTGGCATGTCTATTGCCACCTGATGAGCGATCGGAGCGATGTTCTTGTCGAGCCGCGCACCAATCCGAACGAGGATCTGCGAACGGATGATGTCGAACATTCCCTGGAAGAGATAAAGACCGATCGCAACTGCAGATATCGCGACCAGAGTTGGAATGCTGCCGCTCGTCAACGCGCGGTCGTAGATCTGCAGCATGTAGAAAGCGCCGGTCAGGGCCAGGATGTTGATGATCCCGGACATGACGAACAGGAAAACGAGTATGCCGCGAAACCCTTGCGTGAGTTGTTCGGCCTGCTTTCTTTTATTCGCTGACTTCGCAGCCTCGGAGCGCATGGAGAACTATTCCTCGGGTTAACTGCCTATGCGAGAACTCTCCCGCGGGCTGGCTCTCGCCGAGCCCGCGGGCAACAGGCGTTACAGATTGAAGTCGCTCTCGGTGAGGTTCTGCGTTCCCTTTATGCTGATCTTGAAGTCAGAATCGGTGCCGCCGCTGGTGTTGCCTTCCACGACGGTGAATTCCTCACCGTCTCTCGTTTCATAGCTGACCAGCAATTCCCCGCTGGCACCGGTGAATGCACCGGACACGAGGGTGAACGACTGGTTGCCAGCTGAGCCACCATTGGCGTCGATTGCGCTCAGATCAATTTTGTCTCCGGGCTGGAAGCTCATAATCGTGTCGCCGTCGGCGTCACCTCCAGACAAGAAGCGGAACGTATCGGCTCCAGCTCCACCGTCCATCACGTTGGCGGCGCTGCTTGCGGTAATGACGTCGTCACCAGAACCCGTTACGACATTCTCGATGCCCCAGAGCGTATCTTGGCCGCTGTCAGCACTGAACGCGCTGCCGATACCCATGAAGCCACTGCCGAGATCGACGGTCGCGTCGGCCGAGACCGCGCTCATGTCGAGGGTGTCATTACCCGTTCCGCCCGACATCTCGTCACCGTAGTAGGTGTCGTTTCCGTCACCTGCATTTGCGACGATCCGGTCGTCACCAGCTCCCGCGAAAACGGTGTCGTTGCCAGCACCGCCCTGAATGAGGTCGCCGCCTGCACCGCCGAAGATGTGGTCGTTACCATCATCGCCGTAGAGCATATCGGCGCCCTTGCCACCGAAGATGTCATCATCGCCGATGCCGCCGAATATGACGTCCCGCCCGTCTTCGCCGCTCAGGAGGTCGTTGCCGCTATCACCTCTGATAATATCAGCGCCAGCGCCACCCGAGATAACGTCATCACCGCCGAAACCAAGCAGCGTGTCAGCGCCCGACGTACCGGTCAGGACGTCCGTACCCTCGCCACCGATGTGTGCCGTGGGAGCGGGAGTCTGCACGTCGTCGTTATCGTCAACAGTTTCGCTGTCGTCGTCATCACCGCTACCGGTGGTGTCGTCATCATTGTTGTTAGTGTCAGTACCGGTGCCATCACCCGTTCCGGTGTCGGTGCCGTTATCTTCATCATCGACTTCGAAAATGTGCTCCGGCAGGCCGGTCAGCCCCGTGTTGCGCGCGATGATGTCTGAGAACTCCTGACCATCGATGAAGGTCTCGTAGAAGTCGAAGTTGTCGAAACGATCGGTGTAGTAGAAGCGATCGCCCTCCTGCAGACGGTCAAGTTGCTCATGAATCACGACCCAGAAGGTTTGTCCGACGACACCGCCATTGATGTGCTTCTCGGCCAGCCCACCAACCCACACGTCGAGGCGATCTATTCCTTTGACAACCTTGGATCCATTCGCACCATCCAGAAGCTGGATATTCGGGTTGACCTCCTGGAAGGCCGCAACCTCCTCAGGTGACAAAACGAGATCCGGATATGCCTCCTTAAATTGCGCGATGACCACATCGCTCAGTCCGTTTCGGGCCTGGAAGTCTTCCCAGGACGTATACGGCGACAGATCACCTGCGAACCCAACCGCCTCCATGACGTATGGGTTCTGGGACATCATCAGATCCGCTCGGATCTGGTTGAGCGTACCCAGGCCAAGGTCACGGCTGCGTGCGACGTTGAAGGAGAAGAGATCGGCGTTGATGCGCACGAGGTCGTTCCGCACTGCATCGACGATGTTGAAGTCAACTTCTTCAGCGGGCTGTTGAACGATACCGCCCAGAATGGAGTCGACGCCTAACTGTTCGTAACCTGGCTGAGGCACGTAGCCTGGAGGCAATGGTCCGGCAAACACACCGCTTTCATTGCTCGGATTGAGGAACGCATCGAACAGGGCAACCTGCGTAGGTTGGCCGTTCTCATCGATGACCGTCATGGTTTGACCGATGAGTGAGTGGCCGAACCGATACGCTGCGGCAGCAAACTCGTGAGAGATGCCTGCGTCGGCCTGCGGGTTGTACCCGTCGTGTCCGTGCGATCCTGATCCTCGCATACCACCAAGCAGGGTGTCTGCGAATTCGTCAAAGACGACACGCTGATATTCCGCTTCGTTCATCATCTTGGCAGCCTGGAACACTTCTTCCGGCGTGCCTTCAAAGCCATGTGCTTCGAGATTTTCAACGTGGAAGTTGTGGTTACGAGCCCAGATCGTATGCATCGAGGTTAGGGCGAAGTTTTCGTTCGCGCGCCCATCGCCGGCGACGTAGTGATCCAGCAGATTGATGAAGGGGTTCGTGTCCAGCAGCAAGGAGTGGCCACTGCCCATGAAATTGGAGGCGATAGATGAAACGACCATCGGATCGAAGGCACCTTCTGCATTAAGCAGCGTGCCAGTGGCACCGCCTTCCAATGGATAGTCGGTATAGTAATCCCGGAAAGCTATCGATCCGTTCGGCAAGGAGTCCGAATAGAAGATAGTGTTGTTTTCCCAGTGATGCTGGATCAGCTCACGCAGGGTGGGGAGGAGATTGAACTCTGGTGCCGACGGATCTGGTCCTCCTGCGAGCAGGTGGCTACCCAAACCGCCTGAACCGTCGCCCGCGCGCAAGAATTGTCCGACGAGTTCATGTGAGCCATAGGCTTGGTTCTGATCGACGTAAGGCGACGTCTTGTTGATGTGAATTGGCACGCCGTTCTCGTCGAATCCAGCAACCGTGCCTCGCGTGAGGTCGGCCGGGTTGTCCGTGCCTGGTGCGCGCTCGGCGCCGGGGCCGCCAATCTCGATGATCCCATTCCCACCCTTCGGGATGAAGTCGAGGCCGTGATCAAAGTACTGACCGAATGCCATGAAGAAGATGTTGGCATCCTGAGCTTTCGGCAGATTGGCTTCCTGTTCACCCAGGATGTTGCTGATGGAGCGCGGATCGAGGCCATCGAAGATCGGGTTGATCGCGCGATTTCCATCGGCATCGGGATCTCCATAGCGAGCTCCGGTAAGCCGAATGAACGGCTCGTCTGCTGCGCCCCAATCGGGGTTGGCGATGTTGTTGCCATGACCCGATACGGTACGTACGCCAGGAACGGAATCGTCGTCACCAGGAATTTCTAGTCCGTTGACCAGAGCCTTAAGTCCCGCCAGGTCGCTCTCAGTGAGCGTAAAGTTGCCCTGACCCGAACCACCGGGAACGACCTGCGTGATGTTGTCATCCGAGAAGGTGATCGAATTACTGCCATTCGACATCGTCACGGTGCCGTCGCCGTTATCGACGATGTTATAGTCGGATGGATTTGCGCCCGGCGGCAGTTCGATTACATCCTGCGGACGCATCATGCCGAGGATCGTATCGTTCCCGCCGTTCGACTTGAACACAATCCGATGGGCCGAACTTAGGGTCGACATGTCGATTGTGTCATCCCCAGGCGTACCATCAATTGTGATCGTGCTGGTACTCAGGCTCGTTGGAGTAAAGTCTCCGATCGGGATGAACGTGTCGCCGCCGCCAGCTCCCGTGATGTGGATCTCTTCGATGTTGTCGAGTTCGGCGATAATCGATGCGTTATCGGTGCCGTTACGGGTGATGACAATTTCCGTGGCGGCATTAAGCCCGGTCATGCCCGCTGCCAACGCTTCAGCTCGCGAATAGATACGGAAAGTTTCCGCGGTCTGATCGCCGGTGATGTGGACTGTGTCCGTGGCCGCACCACCGTTCACGAAATCCCGGCCCTCGCCGACACGCCAAAGCGTCAGGTCGTCGCCGCCGCCGCCATTGACCGTGTCGTTGCCTGCGCCTCCAACCAGGACGTCCGCACCATTGTTACCATTCAGGGTATCGACACCACCATGTCCCAGCAGGATATCTGAGCCGCCAGTACCGCCCGTGGTCGCGCCACCGTTTGTACCGTTAAACAAGGTGTAGGTCGTGCCTGCGAAACGGAGCTGCTCAATACTGGTCAGCGTGTCCGTGCCTTCCGCACCGACGGTGTCCGTCACGGTGAGCTGGTTGGCACCGTTTAGCGAGAAGGCATAATTTTCAACGCTACCAGAATAGACAGCGACGTCCGTTCCGCCACCGCCGTTGAGCGTATCGTTACCTTCTCCACCATTGAGCGTGTCGTTTCCACCGAGACCGCTCAAAATGTCATCGCCGGCGTTGCCGTTCAACGTATCGGCGCCGCCAAGAGCACCGATATTGAACAACCCGTTCGTTCCGGTTGCGATGTCATCACCCGCCGTTCCGTTGAACGTATTCGCCAGGAAGGGCACAGCGTTCCAATTGTCACCGACGACACCGGTTGGTTCTGAGAAGACTGTTTCGAGCTCGCCTGACCCATCAGTGAAGCTGACGGCCACACGAAGGATATCGCCGACCTGACTTCCAAATCCGAGTACACCTTCATTCGGCGTGAACGACGCGCTGGTCCCTCCGAGCCCAGCAGGGATATCGACCCAGGTCGTGCCATTATCCTCGGAAACCTGCCACTGGAAGGAGAACGGGCCCAGACCATCAGGATCCTGAATGGCGCTAGTGTCCACCGTCAACGTCTGCCCTTCGGTCGGCGTGAGATCGCTGATGACTGGAACACCCGTGGCCGGCTGGCTTACCTGTACGTCCTGATCCCGGAAGCGAAGGATCTCGATGTTGCGCAAGGTATCAACACCGTCGGAAACGATGTTGGTTCCCGTTGCCGGATCGATCTCAGCCGTCACAGTGACGTGGGTGACGGTTATGCTGCCATCGTCGTTGTAGGTGATCGTGTAATTCGCCAAGTCGTCGTTGAAGACGGCGACGTCAACATCACCCTCTTGGCCGCCATCGAGAATTTCACGGACGATGTGCAATTGGTTCGGCCTGATCTCCCGTGCGATGAGCAAATCGAAGAGTGATTTGCCCTGCCAAGCCACGATCGCGAAATCATCCGTAAACGTATGTTTTAGGCTCGTCACCGTGGCGATTTCATTTTCCGCCAAGTTCTCCTGACCGTTGCCCGTGATCCTGATGCGAACGTTCAGCCACTTGTCGCCATCGAGGACGTCGTCGCCGCCGTTGCCTTCAAGAATGTCGCTACCGCCGCCGCCTAAGAGAATGTTGCCGCTGTTGAATGCGATCATCTCTTCGAGTTCTGCCGCAGTCGCGCCAGGCGGTGCTGCGTCGATTAGATTGCCAAGCAGTTCGCGCAATCCATCGATGCGGTTGACACCAGCTTGGGTCAGTTCGTCGTTGAAGAAGACCGCTTCATTCGCCGCTGTCGTGTTGCCTTCGATGCCACCCTCACCATCCGGCAGTGCGGCAACGCGATCATCACCGATCAGCGTGTCATTTCGCTCCCAACCCGACAGCGCTTCAACCTTGTCGAAGCGGTTGCGTAGGATGTCTTGCTGCTCCGTGGTGAAGATCTTGATGCGCATATCGGCGTAGCCGTCGATCTGCGAACCTTGGAAGGTCGACCAGTCGAAGCCGAACATGCCTTCGTTACGCATAACGCTTTCGCCCTGGACCATGATGTCGTCGCCGGATTCAGCGTCGAAATCCTGCTCGTCGGATCCGGCGAACATGACGTCGTGGCCAAGGATGGTCGAGTTAAAGAAGAGCTCCGAGTTGTCGCCAGCGATCGTATCGAAGCCGCCGCCGCCTTCGATCCAGTCATCGCCCTCGTTGCCCAACAGGAAGTCGACGCCATCGCCACCAACGATGAAATCGTCACCTTCACCACCGAACACTTCGGTATCGTCCACGCCGACAAAGAATACGTCCTTGCCGTCGCCACCCATAAGGATGTCCAAACCGTTCGAATTGGCGATTACGTCGTCGCCTTCATCGCCCTTGATAAAGTCTCCGGTATCGCCTTCGTCCGTGATGATGTCGTCACCGGCACCACCCATAATGAGGTCGACGCCCTGGCCACCTTCGATACGGTCATCGCCGCCGTCGCCCCAGATCGCATCGTCACCAAGGTCGCCTATGAGCGTGTCTGCATCATTGGTGCCGCCGAGCACGACGTGCTCGCCGCCAGAGAAGCGCAGATAGTTGCCAGGTGATCCATTTGGATTTTCTCGAACGACTTTGCCGAGACCGAGAGCCTCAAGCACCGGATCGTTTCCGACTGGATCGTCGCCGATCTGCATAGCCTGGTTGACTTCGAGGATGTGGTCATACTTCAGGAATGCATCGATACCGATGTGGTGGGCTACGGTGTCGTCAGCCGTACCTTTGATGCCATCAGGGCCGGGATCTTGAATGAGATCGGTATTGGCCATGATGAGCTTTGAGAATGCATTGTTCTCAAGCTCATTGAGGAAATTCAGGCCTTGGGTACGCGTCAGATAGTAGAAGCGATCGCCGTCCTGCAGGTTTTCTAGCTGTGCTTCGAAGATGGCATTGAACGTCGAACCCAGCATGCCGCCGAACAGCAGAATCCGCTCGGCGAGACCGCCGATCCAGAGATCGATGGTGTTAAGGCCCGTATTCTCGGCGCTGTATGAGCCGGTGCTATTGAGGAACGCTTTCCGATCAGCGTCAAAAGCCGCCTGCTCTGTCGGATCTGTGATTGACTGGTCGCCGAAGACAAGTTTGATCGCCGCGTCGCGGCGGCCCGCAAGACTATCTCCCGCGGAAAGAATGGTGTCATGCGTGCCGTAAGCGGCCAGGAAGTTGACCACCGAGATCGGATTCTTCAAGTTTGCGGCGAACTCTACCCAGCTCTCATATGGCTTGAGGAAGCTAGATCCTGTCGCGGCGAAGAGCTGAGCACGCGCATCGTTAAGTGTGGGAACGCCCGTATCCCTGGCACGTGCAATGTTGATAGCTGCGAGGTCGAGCGGAAGCCCAAGCAAATTGTTGCGGAGTGAACCGACGACAAATTCGTCGATCTCGTTACCGTGGACCAATGTCATGCCGCGAACAATGGCGCCTGCGGCCTCTTCGTGGCTGATGGCACCGTTCTGGTCAAATTCCACGGGATTGAGAAAGGCTTCGATCAAGCCCAGATCAGCTTCGGATTCCCACGTCGTGGGGTCCACCAGCGGCTGGCCGTTCTCATCGACGAAGATGCGCCCGACCGTATCCGTCAGCATGGAGTGGCCGAAGCGGTAAACGGTGTTGGCAAACTCCGCGAAAATGGCTGGGTTGATGTCCGTCACGCTGTTGAATACGAACGGATCAATGGCTGGTTGCACTTTACGGGCGAACTCTTCGAACACGAGATGCTGATACTGCATCTCAGTCGCGAACCGCGCCATTTGGAACAGCCGCTCGCCATCCCAATTGAGGGTTTCAGCATAGGCCGCCAACGCTGCCGGGTCCGTAGGAATCGCGTCAACTTCAGCTGGCGTGAGATCTGTCAGCAGCCACTCGTTAATGAAATCGATGTCACCCGATTCAAGAACTGTCTTCTTGTTGAGCGCTACTTGGCGGTTATGTTCCGAGTGGAATACGTGATGGACTGCGGTCAGAGCAATGTTCTCGTTTCCACGCCCATCGCCGGTGATGAAGTGGCGATCGAGAAGTTCATCATCGTAGGTTCCGGCTGGTTGGGCGTCCGTAGGTCCACTGACATCGGTGTCGCTGTCAGCGACCTTCATGCTATCCGGGATACCATCGCCGTTGCTGTCAAACATTCCGGGCGCTGCGTTGTGCGCGATATCATCGAGGAATGCGTGCGCTGTGCGTACCGGGCCCAGGCCACCGTTCACATCTGCAATGACGACGGGCTGGACGATGCCATTTATGTCAACGGTTGCGCTCGCGACGATGTCGTCTGACGTATTTGGAATGCCGTCTGCGCCAATGCCGACGATAACCTGCGGGAATCCATCTGCGCCGCGAATGAACTCACCGTAGGCGTCCGTACGCAGGAGCGGGACATTCAAGACGTCGATGTCGCTCAGAACGATCCCAAGCTTCTCTAGAGCCTGGGCCTTGACGTCGCCCCACGTGGGGAGCCCGCCATTCTCGCCGTTCAGCAAGCGGCCGGTGGCAACGGGTACTCCGTCGACGATCGCATATTCACGCAAGAAGACCTGATGCGACGCGTGCGAGGTATACGTCTGGTTCTGATCGACAAATGGCGTCGTCGTGTTGACGTGGTTGACCTCCCCGTCGGGTCCTTCGACAGGTTGAGCGCGTGTGAGCGCCATGAAGCGCAAGTGAGTGGGCAAGTCGTCGGCGGTGCCCAACACGCCGTCCGCGCCGAGCACGAGCGGATCGTCTTCGTTTAGGGGAATGAAGACCGTACCGTTGTCGCTCTTCGTGATCAGGTCGAGACCGTGATCAAAAAACTGGCCGAAGAACGTCATCCAGCCGTTGAACGATGCGGAAATACCCTCGTCGGGCGCTATGTTGGGAATCAACGAAAGATCTTCATTCGTGATCTCCCGGTGGGTCGCAGTCTCAACGATGCCGTCCACCGCCGGTACATCCAGAGTACCCGGTGCAGCCGGCTCCTTGCCGTATTTCTCGATAAATGCAGCTGTAGCCAATTCATTGTTGAACCAGGCCACGATGGCAGCCGGGTTGTTGATGCTCATGTCGACGATCAAGTTTGAGATGATCCGGGGATCTGCGTCAGCAACGTTACCCGGTTGCCCGTAATCGGTGTTCGTGACGACTGGCCCGCCCGGAGGACCAAGCGGCATTTGATCACCGTCCTGGTCATCGAGGAAGCTTCCTTCAAGCATGCGCGGCATGACCTGGTCCGCAGCACCCCAAAGTTCGCGTCCTTCAACGAGGTTGTTATAGCTGCCATCGACTGTACGCAGACCGAACGGTGTTTTCGGATCAGGTATCGCGCGCGGCGCGGCGGGGTCGCCAAGATAGACGCCATCTGGCCCGTACAGGGCTGGGTCTGTGATCACGTTGCCGTTCGCGTCGAGACGGATCTCCGTTAGGGCCGCACCATTAGAATGCGCTTCGGCGATCTTGATCTGCTTCAGGATGAATTCCAGATCATGCTGATTCAACGTGACGCCCATCTCGGTCTCCATCGGCAACGGTTGAAGCTGTCGACGATGCCGACAGCAATGCGGTCTGCAGACAGACCTGCGATCATGAGCTCCAGGATGGATGGGAAATCGATGCGCAAGTAGGGGAGAAGGTCGGACTCAATGTTCGGACTTGGGTCCAGTTTGGGGTCCGACCAAAGATCCGACTAGACATTGGACCATCGGGCGGGAACCAATCGGACTAAAGGCTGATGGGTGACCAGACCATCGTCTGAGTTTCTCTATGACAGCGTAGACCTTGCTGCGCCGAACGCCGGCACGCGTGCCGCAATTGAGATCTTAAAACGTCAAGTCGCGCCCGTACTTTGTCATGCGAGAGAATGATGGTTCCCTGCTTCCACCGTAGGCGCACGCAAACCAATAAAGGGAGGCACGGCCTCCCTTTTCATCGAGAAATAAAATTGAATAGTTTTTTGCCGTATTCCGGAATCAATTCCGGTAGGCTGTGGGGCCGTACTTATGCTCTGCAGATAAATTCTGAGCGGCTAATACGACTTCAATTCTGTTGCGAGCATTTAGCTTCTGCATCAGAATTGTCATATAATGCTTTACCGTTTTTTCGCTGATTGCGAGTTGATTTGCTATTTCTTTATTCGTTTTACCACGCAGCAACAAACGGACGATCTGCTCCTCCCGGATGCTCAGCTTGATAGCAGCTGCCGCACGCTTGCGCAGCGACGCATCGCGCAACGCGGATATCACTTGTGTCGCAAACCTTTGCGTGATGTAGGTCTCACCGCCCACGACCGCGACCAGCGCTTTGCATAGCTCTTCAGCTGTGCTTCCTTTGGAAACGAAACCACTCGCACCCAGCTCAAGCGCTCGCAATGCGTACTCGACCCCGACCAATCCCGTAAAAACGACGACTTTTGTATTTGGACATTTCCCGTGGATTTTCGACATCGCTTCATATGCGTTGCCGTCAATATTTAAGTCCAGCACGAGAACGTCCGGTTTATGCACAACGGCGCTATTCACCGCGTCGGCTGCGGAAGTTCCCCTTGCTACAACCTGAAAATCTTGAACTCGAGAAAATGCACTTATAAGGCCATCCATCATAATCGGATGACCGTCGATAAACGCCACAGAAATTTTTGACACCTCAATGCTCCACACATCCGTGTTGGAATTAACATAATACTCACAATGTTGTGAAGCGGCAAACTATCTTTTTAGCGTTTGATTAACCCAGCATCGCTCGTTGATCTCATGCGTTTCTATCTATTGACTTTATTGCCGTCCGGCTCATACGCCGGATAGATTGCTCGATGCGAACGTTCCTTTGCATAATTTTTAAGCTGATCTTCCTTGTGCTGTAGATAAACTTAGACACTCCTTCTTCAACCTCAGATGCGAGCCGGCAATCCCGACCATGGACTGGATTAACGCCGTCGCCGCCGCACTCATTCAACATATTCGATAGGATATATTGATGGACTCATTTGCGCCACGCATGGCGCAACGTGAGGCCTTTTTGCGCATTATTGTTTGACTATCTATATAGCTTAACGGCTATAACGTTGGCGTAATACTCGTTCATGTGGGAGGGAACATCAGTGATTAGAACGAGGCGTATTGCGCCCTTTGCTTGTGCTGTCATAGCGTTTGAATCTTCTGTGGTTTTTGCTCAAGACGCCGCTCCGACACCTGGTGCCGACGTGACAGCTTCCGACGCCACAGTGCTCCCACCTATAGTTGTGGTGTCCCCATCGCAGCCCCTCTCCAAGCCCGTCCGCAAGGTTGCACCCGCTCCATCCGTGGCCGATGTCGACGGAGCACCCATCGGCCCTCTGCCAGCCTCGAGCGGTTCGGGCAGAGGTGCCGTCGGTGTCTTCACACTCGGGCAGCTGGATGCCATCGGAGGCAGCACCATTACCAACGAGGCGATGTGGACCTTCAACAAAAACTCGCTCGATCAGGCCGTCAGCATTTTGCCCGGCGTTACGATGCAAAACACCGGGGGCAGCCGAAACGAGCGCGATATATCCGTGCGAGGCTTCGACCGGCTTCGCGTTCCATTATCCATCGATGGTGTGCGCATTTATCTGCCAGCCGACAATCGCCTCGACTTCAACCGCTTTCTCACGTCTGACCTTGCCGAAGTACAAGTGCAGAAAGGCTACGTGTCGGTCTTGAACGGTCCCGGCGGCATGGGCGGTGCGATCAATCTCGTCTCTCGGAAGCCGACGAAAGCCATGGAAACAGAAGCCCGCTTGGGGGCGGTGTTGAACGGCAACTCCGGTTCGCTCAATGCATGGAACAGCTACGGCTACGCCGGCACACGCCAGGACGAATACTACGCGCAAATTTCTGGGACGATTCTCGATCAGGACCACTGGAATTTGTCAGACAGATTCACGCCCATCAACCTCGCCAACGAGAATGGCGGGGACCGCGAACACTCGGATATCCGTGACTGGCGCATCAACGTCAAGGCCGGCTATACGCCGAACGCGACCGATGAGTACAGCCTCAGTTATACGTCGCAGTCCGGTGAGAAGAGTGCGCCCCTTCATGTTATTGGGCAGGAAGTGCAAGGCCCGCGTTATTGGACGTGGCCCTATTGGGACATTCAAAGCACGTCGTGGCTGTCCAAAACGCAAGTCGGTTCGGCCTCGTACGTCAAGACGAACGCCTACTACAACACCTTCAAAAACCTTCTTTCGACCTACGATGACGCGAGCTATTCATCACGAACGATGGGGCGGGCTTTCGACAGCTATTACGATGACTATGCCATCGGGGGATTTCTCGAAGCTGGCACAAACCTCATTCCAATGAACACACTCAAAGGTGCTGTTCATTTCCGCCGCGATAATCACGCTGAAGCCCAGCTCGGCCGTCCGGATCTCCCGGGCAGCGTTCGTGAGCCGTGGCATCATAACATCGAAGACACTTGGTCGTTCGCCGTCGAGAACACATTTCACGCGACCCGCCGTCTCGATATCGTTACCGGCATCAGCTACGACAAAAACGTCGTGCATAAAGCTGAGGATTTCGACAACGGCGTCATCATCCAAAACGATACTCCGAACAACGATGCCTGGAATGGCCAAGCGGCGGCCATCTATAGCTTCAGCGATACCGGCAAGGTGCACGCGTCTGTCTCTGACCGGACAAGGTTTCCAACAGTCTTCGAGCGGTTCAGCACGCGTTTTGGGTTCGCGGTTCCAAATCCGGACCTCGCCCCAGAGCGGACGATCAACTATGAAATCGGCTGGGCCGACATTTTTATCGACAAGCTCAAGCTGTCTTCGGCCATTTTCTATTCGGATCTGAAGAACTCGATTCAGCCCGTTTTCGTCGCCAGGAATGCAATCCAGAACCAAAACATAAAGGGTGAGAACTACGGTGTGGAATTCTCGTTCGATTGGGATATCCAGCCGGGTCTCAGGATCGGCGGCAACTACACATATCTCGAACGCGAGTTGGATTATATGTCGGCAGGTCCGCGTCCAGAAGGCACACCGCGTCACCAAGCATTTCTGTATTTGGCTTGGCAGGCGACGGACAAGCTAACGCTAACCCCTAGTCTCGAACTCGCCAGCGATCGCAACAGCCTGGTGACCAACTCGACGAGCACGCTCTTGGCATCAAACCCGATGCCAAACTACGTCAAAATTGGGTCGTACGCGTTGCTCAACCTGCAGGCCGAGTATGCCTTCAATGAGAATTTCACCGCGGCAATCGGCGCTACAAACCTACTCGATCAAGATTATCAACTGGCCGAAGGATTTCCGGAACCCGGTCGACAGTTTTTCGCCAACGTGAAAGCCAAGTTCTAGGGTGCTATCACGCGCGAAACCGCGCTCTTCAAGCCGGACCTCCAGACCGGCTTGAAGAGACCTTTCCCTTCCGTGATTCGACGTTGTATCCTGTATGCTATCTCGATGTTCCCGCACGGGGCGGGAACCCGTGATCGGCGCGGTACCCAGCTTTCTGATCGGCGGGTCAACGCCATCATGTGGGGAGGCTATCTCGTGCCGAAATCACTGCGACCTGCACGCTCTGGTGAAGTCTCAAAACCTGAGCTTTTCATTCGCCTTAAATTCTCAGAAGGCAGCTTTTTAGGGCCCGGCAAGGTGGAGCTCCTTGAGGGTATCGAGAAATACGGCTCGATTGTCGCCGCGGGCAAAGCCATGGGCATGTCCTACAAGCGCGCCTGGTATCTCGCCGATGAAATCAACGAGATGTTTGAGCAGCCCGTCGTCGTCAAAAAGCATGGCGGTAAAGCAGGTGGCGGCGCGGAACTGACAGATCATGGCAGGGAAATCGTTGCGCATTACAGGTCCGTGCAAAAGCTCTCAGCGGAAGCTGCGGCGACCCATATTCGCAAAATTCGCAAGGCTCTCCGAAAGGATGGGACAGCTTAAATTTGGGCCCGTTTCCGAGATCAGTCTGCAATCCGTTCGGACAGCGACATATAAAGTTACATGAAACGAGACAGCAAGCTTTCGGGCGTCCTCCACGTTCTTCTTCACATGCTCGGCTCTGATGAGCCGGCGACCTCCGAACAGCTGGCTAGGATGATGGGCACAAATCCTGTCGTCGTGCGCCGCATCATGGCCGGCCTCAGAGACCAAGGATTTGTGACGTCAGCGAAAGGCCATGGCGGGGGATGGACCGTCGCCTGCGATCCAACAAAGGTCACGCTTGCCGACATTTATAGAGCCGTGGGAGAGCCGACGCTCGTCGCGATGGGTCATCGCTCCGAAGTGCCGGCCTGTCTCGTCGAGCAGTCCGTTAATCGTGCTCTCGATAGCGCCTTCCGCGAGGTGCAAGCGGTGTTTTTAGCTCACTTGGAAGCCGTCACGCTCGCAGCTCTCTCCAAAGACTTTAACCGCAGGCTTGTTCAGCGAGGACAGACCTTGAAAGAACAGCGCCACGATTCTTGATATTTTCTAGTTGGGTTGCCCCCTGCGCTTACGGATAGCTGCGGCAGTTCCCCCTCATCTGGATGATTTTCTGAAGCTTCCTATTTTGCCTCTGCACGTGCGCAGACGTGGCGAGGTCCGCCATCCCACCGCCGCGCTCCCTATGCTGCCCTGAACCTCAAATTTATTGGTTCCATTTTGGATGCAGTTTGGTCTTTATTTTCATAATTGTCACTTCATAGGCTGCGATGTAGCTTGCCGTCATGACGAATTCACAGCCGCTCTAGCCACATCGCTCACCAGGAGAAAACCTCATGTCCAAACAGAAGCTCGAAGTGCTCACGCCGCTGAACTCGCAACTGATTTTTATCGACCAGCAGCCGCAGATGGCCTTCGGCGTTCAGAGCATCGACCGCCAAACGCTCAAAAACAATGTCGTTGCGCTCGCCAAATCGGCAAAGGTCTTCAACGTCCCGACAATCATCACGACGGTTGAGACGGAATCTTTCTCCGGCCACACCTACCCGGAGCTCCTGAGCGTCTTTCCAGAACACCCCATTCTGGAACGCACTTCGATGAATTCCTGGGATGACCAGAAGGTGCGCGATGCACTCGCCAAGAACGGTCGCAACAAGGTGATTGTTTCCGGTCTCTGGACCGAAGTCTGCAACACGACGTTCGCGCTCTCAGCGATGCATGATGCGGACTATGAGATCTACATGGTCGCTGATGCGTCCGGGGGCACCTCGCTCGATGCTCACAACTACGCCATGCAGCGAATGGTGCAGGCCGGTGTGGTTCCTGTCACCTGGCAGCAGGTCCTGCTCGAGTGGCAGCGTGATTGGGCGCACCGCGACACCTATGATGCCGTTACCGGCGTTGTGAAAGAACATTCCGGTGCTTACGGCATGGGCATCGATTACGCTTACACGATGGTGCACAAGGCTGAAGAGCGCGCGAAACATGGGCCAACACTTGCCCCCGTTCCGGCCACCTAAGCCGCGACTTTCGAAGAGCTTTTAGCCGGCGTCGCTACGGCGCCGGCCCTTCCAAAAGGATACGCGCCGTGAATATTCGCCGCCGCACTTTCGTTCGTGGCCTCGCCTCCGTGGGCGCTCTTGCCACCGTGACACCGCGAACCTCGTGGAGCCAGCCAATGACAGACGCACCCGACCTCATCTTGCGTGATGGGCGCATCACGACACTTGATCGCAACATCCCCGAAGCGCAGGCCATCGCCATCAAGGATGGGCTCGTCCAGATGGCTGGCACAACCGACGAGGTCATGCGCACAGCGGGCGTCAAGACGAAGGTGGTCAATCTCGGTGGCCGGCGCGTTATTCCGGGCTTGAACGACAGCCATACTCATCTGATCCGCGGCGGGCTCAACTTCAACATGGAATTACGCTGGGAAGGTGTTCCGTCAGTGGCCGATGCGCTGCGGCTTCTGAAGCAACAGGCCGCACGGACACCGGCACCGCAATGGGTTCGTGTGGTCGGCGGCTGGTCTGAGTTTCAATTTTCAGAACGGCGTCTGCCAACTCTGGATGAGATCAATGCGGCCGCGCCCGATACCCCGGTCTTTATTCTCCACCTTTACGGTCAGGCGCTTCTCAACAAAGCGGCGATCAACGTTCTCGGAATCAACAAGAACACCCCCAATCCTCCCGGTGGACTTATCGAGAAGGACTCGCAGGGAATCCCGACGGGCCTGCTCATCGCCAAGCCCTCAGCACTGATCCTTTATTCGACGCTGGCGCGTGGCCCCAAGCTCCCCATCGAAGATCAGATCAATTCCACCCGCCACTACATGCGCGAAATGAACCGGCTCGGCATCACGTCCGTGATTGATGCTGGCGGTGGCGGTCAGAACTATCCCGAGGACTACGATGTCATTCAACGCTTGCATGATGACGATCAGCTGACGGTACGCATCGCCTATAATCTCTTCGCGCAAAAAGCCGGTGACGAACTCAATGACTATGAACGCTGGCTTACGCTCACGAAGCCCGGCGCCGGTGATGCGATGTTGCGCATGAACGGTGCAGGTGAAAACCTCGCTTGGTCGGCCGCAGACTTTGAAAACTTCCTCGAACCGCGCCCTGACCTTGTCCCCACGATGGAAAGCGAGATCGAGCCTATTGTCGAGCTGCTTGCCACCAACAGATGGCCGTTCCGAATCCACGCCACATATGACGAGTCGATCGATCGTTTTCTTTCGGTCTTCGAACGCGTCAACGGCCGAGCCCCCTTTGAAACACGCTTTATCATTGACCACGCAGAGACCATCAGTGATCGCAATATCGATCGCATCAAAGCGTTGGGGGGCGGCATTGCGATCCAGCATCGCATGGCATTTCAGGGCGAGTATTTCGTCAACCGTTATGGCGCAGAAGCCGCGCGGAACACGCCGCCGATCTCCAAGATGCTGGCGGCTGGATTGCCGGTTGGTGCAGGTACCGATGCGACGCGTGTTGCCTCCTACGATCCGTGGGTCGCACTTTATTGGCTAACAACCGGAAAGACGCTTGGAGGCCTTCCGCTCTACGGAGAGGACAATGTTCTCGATCGTGAAACCGCCTTGCGACTGTGGACGAAGGGTTCGGCGTGGTTCTCGGGCGAGGCCGACGTCAAAGGAACGCTCGCACAGGGGCAATACGCGGACCTCGCAGTCCTCTCCGCCGACTACATGAGCGTTCCGCCTGAGGAGATCCGTCGGATCAATTCCGTGCTCACGATCGTCGGTGGCAAGGTTGTTTACGGAGAAGGCAACTACGCGGACCTGTCGCCTCCCGTACCACCGGCATCACCGTCGTGGAGCCCGGTCGGCGCGATACCAAGTCCTGCCCAACGTGCAGATGCTGGCGAGGGGACACACTTCGCTCATTCCTGCCACGACGGATGCCGTCATAGCTGCGGTGTCCACGGCCACGATCACGGCATTGCCTGGAACACGCCGATCCCGGTCGGGGACAAGAAGGCCTTTTGGGGAGCGTTGGGCTGCTCCTGCTTCGCGGTCTAGGTCGACGGTGGAACCCTCACATTCGGAGCCAACGCAATGGATGCCAAGAAAACAACTGAATCCGCGAAGGCTCCGTCGGCGTGGGCCCCGCTCGCACGACCGGCCTTTGCCGTCCTGTGGACCGCCACCATCGTGTCCAACATCGGCACCTGGATGCATGACGTGGGTGCGGGATGGTTGATGACGGACTTGTCACCGTCTCCGCTCGTAGTGGCGGCCGTGCAGGCCGCCACGACTTTGCCGGTGTTTCTCTTTGCCCTTCCGGCGGGCGCGCTTGCTGACATCGTTGACCGGCGCAAACTGCTGCTCATCGTCAACGCGATCTTAGGAGTTGTTGCCGGAATTCTCGCCTTCCTTGTGAGCTTCGGGATGGTGACCCCGACACTGCTTCTTCTCATTACGTTCATCATGGGTACGGGCGCCGCTTTCATGGCCCCGGCGTGGCAGGCCGTCGTGCCGCAGCTCGTGCCACGGCAAGAGTTGACGGCGGCAATTGCACTTAATTCCATGGGGATCAACGTCAGCCGCGCAATCGGTCCGGCGTTGGCAGGCTTTCTTATTGTGGCGTATGGCCTTGCGACACCCTTCTTTATCAATGCGCTGAGTGTCGTCGGCATCATTGCTGCGCTTTTATGGTGGCGGCAGCCGCGCATCGCTGAAAGTCAGTTGCCCCCTGAGCAAGTCGGCTCCGCGATTGTTGCCGGCCTGCGCTATGCACTCAACAGCCGGCCCGTGGCGTGGACGCTTATTCGGGCTCTGGGTTTCTTCATCTTCGCCAGTGCTTTTTGGGCGCTCATTCCTCTTATCGTACGCAACGTTTTAAAGGGCGGCCCCACTCTGTATGGCATTCTTCTCGGGTGCCTTGGCGCGGGCGCAGTCGCCGGAGCGGTCGCTCTACCAAAACTGAAAGCACGGTTCGGGCCAGACATCACGGTCGCGGCGGGATCTATCGGTACCGCTACCGTCCTCGCGATCCTCTCGTTCACCGACAATCCTATTCTTGCGGCGATCGCCTGTGGGCTCGCCGGGGTTTCGTGGATTGCCGTTCTCTCAAGTTTACAGGTCTCAGCGCAGACCGCTTTGCCCAACTGGGTGCGCGCACGCGGGCTTTCGATTTTTCTCACCGTCTTCTTTGGTGCGATGTCCGGAGGCAGTCTGATCTGGGGTAAGGTTGCAACGCTTGTCGGCATTCCCACGACCCTCCTCGTCGCGGCTGCAGGCGCGTTGCTCATGATCCCACTGACATGGCGGGCAAAACTCAACCAAGGTGAGACGCTCGACCTCACGCCATCGATGCATTGGCCTCAACCGCTCGTTTCCGACGAGGCCACACACGATCGCGGACCGGTCATGATCCAGGTGACCTACGAAATCGCGGAAAAAGATCGCGCCAACTTCATCACCCTCATGAACGAACTCTCGGCCGCACGGCGACGGGGTGGGGGATATGGCTGGACGCTCATGCAAGATGCCGCCGACCCGTCCCGGTTCGTCGAAACCTGGTGCGAGGTTTCGTGGCTCTACCATCTGCGTCACCACGAGCGCGTGACCGGCGCAGACCACGCCGTACAAGACCGCATCCTCGCACTGCATCGTGGCTCAGACCCGCCCGTCGTCACGCATTTGATCCGGGCTTAAGGAAACAACAGTGCAGCGGAAATGTCTCCCGCTGCACTATTGGGATTTGGCACATTCTGGGTACATCGCGCGTACCCCTCACATCAAAGTTTAGGCATCTTTACTGTTCGATTGAACCTTTTCTGGGGCTCACGAGTTGCTGCTGCTGCCGGGGCTCATTAAAGGAGAATTCTTGATGAGATTAACCTCCATCGCAGCCGGTATCGCGATCGCTGGTTCATTATGCGTCGGCATACCCGCTGCTCAAGCCGCAACGTTATCGCAAACACAAATACAATCAACGCAGCAAACCATGTTCGGCCCATCGCTCCTCGAAAAAGCGCAATGGGGAGGAAGCTGGCGTCGCCACTGCCGCCGGTGGCGGCGTGAATGCCGCTGGCGTTGGGGTGGCGGCTGGCGCTTTCGCCGCTGCATGGTGCGCCACGGCTGCTAAGCGGTTCGGCTAACGATGCCTGACATTGGCACGGCTGCTTCAGGCCGTGCCATCCGCGCGTGATGCGCATCTTCCACATTGCAGTCTACGGCTCGCGCAAGAGGCTAGCCAATTGTGTGTTCTGCCGACTTCCACCCAAGTGGTCAGAGCCGTAAGAATGAGCGGCTGTCGACTTACTGACAAGAATGATGGGAAACGCCTCGTTCAGACGAGGGCTTAAACGCAAAACTCGATGCCAAACGGTGAGCGATCTCGGCGGTTCGTGTTTGCGCCTCGGCAACTGAAGCGCGATGCCGGTCATCCTTGAATTCCTGGTACTCGATCGTGACGGTCTCGATCGCTTTGGACGATACGCCGAGATAATGGGCGCAGGCGGCCAGAGCCGGATCGAGCGCGTTCTTGTCAGCGCGAACACCGCCGGGAACAAAGCCAAACTCCCCGCGGGCGGACAGCACAACGAGATGTTTTCCGCTCAGGATGGGCTCAATCGGGAAGTCTCCGCGATTGAGATCAAAGGAAAAGGTCTTGCCGATCCTGGCAACCTGATCGAACCACGCTTTCAAGGATGCCGGCATCCCGTAATTATACATTGGCACACCCATCACGATAATATCGGCCGCGACGACCTCATCGATCAGTTCATCCGATATGGCGAGGTGATCGCCCATCCAGGCTTCACGCTCCTGCGGAAGCGTAAACGCGGCATGGATGAAGCGATAATCAATGAAAGGCGGCGGCGTTTGACCGACATCGCGTGAGACCACTTGCGTATGGGGAGCGACGTTGACAAACGTGCGCTCGAAAAGGGCGGTCAGCTTTCGGGTCAGCGATCGATCCTGGAGTTGCGCGCTCGCGTCGATCTTCAGCAACGTGCTCATGGGCTAGCCTCATCGGTTGGAGACGTATCTTTCTTCGTCTGATCAACGGAATAGTGTTGGCGGCCGCTATTGGCGAAGGGCGATCTCTCATGCATATGATGAATAAGATTCATGAAGAGCGGAGTAAAACGTAATGCGTCGACTGCCGCCGCTACACGCCTTGCGGGCCTTCGAGGCAGCTGCGCGGCATCAGCATTTCGGCCGAGCAGCAGAGGAACTGCACCTCGATCCGACAGCCATCAGCCATCAGGTCCGGAAGCTGGAAGATCTGCTCGGGGTTTCTCTGTTTCACAGGCGCCCCCGTCCTCTGCGGCTTACCGAAGCGGGTGCCAAACTGTTCCCGGTCCTGCGGGACGCGATGGACCGGATGGCAGCGGCAAGCGAAGAGGTCAGACAGGACACACGTCGGCCCTTGGTCATTTCGATGACGATGGCCTTCGCGGCCGAGTGGTTCACGCCTCGCCTGGCTCGGTTGAAATCGGAAACCGAGCTCGACATCACCGTTCATGCCGACAATCGCCCGGTCGATCTCCGTGCCGGAGACGTCGATCTGGCGATCCGGTCTCGGGAACAACGCGGTCTGGACGAGGCGTGGTTCCACCTGTTCGACGATCGCCTGATCGCGGTGGGAACGAAGAGCTTTCTCTCCCAGCACGGGCATCCAAACCGGCCAGAGGATTTGCTGCGGGTTCCGCTTATTCATTATCGCTGGACGTTGGATCACCGCCAATCGCTCGGATGGAAGAGGTGGTTTGCCGAAGCAGGATGCGCGCCAGGCGATCTTTCGTCGGCAGGCGATTTCAGCGAAGAAAGCGTTGCCATTCAGGCCGCCGTCTCTGGTCTTGGCGTGGCGCTGCTGTCGGAGTGTCTGGTCGCAGACCATATCGGACAGGGCGACTTGGTCCGGGTCAGTGAACACAGTCTTGCGATGCCCGCCTTCTGGGCCGTCAGGTTGAAAGACCACAGGCGCGCCAGCGAACTCGATCTGATGATTTCGCGAATGAAAGCGAGCCTTGGGTCTGACTGACCTTTAAACCTTGCTCTACCAGAACAGACGAAACGTCGAACTACGTCTACGCTATTGCTCTCTCGAGTAATCCATGAACTCGGTTGCTAAGCCGCAGCATTCCCTCGGGTTTTGATGAAGCGTTCCAGCTTACCCAGCGTTTGCAAGCCCAGTTCGACTGCGCCGAATCCCTTCGCCTGTCGAAACTCGGCCTCTGTGCTGAACACCATGCCGAGCGTCACCTTCGTCGCTCCATTCTGATCCTCGAACGAGGCCCAAGCGTCGGCGTGTTTCGGCCCGTTCTCGCCCCATAGCAGTGTATAGCCGATCCGCTCTTCAGGACGAACCTCGGTATAGAGATGGTGGTTCGGGAACACCGTGCCGTCAGGGGCGATCATATCGAACACCCATTCGCCGTCCGTTCTCAGGTCGATCCTCTTGGTGCGACAGGAAAACCCGTCCGGCCCCCACCATTGCGGCAGCGCCTCAGGATTCATCCAAGTGTTCCAGACAGTGGTTCGCGGTGCCTGGATCACGCGCTGCAGTACCATGGTTCGCTTGGCCGCTCGGGCGAGATTGTCCAGCCCCGCGTCAAGGCCCTGTCGGTAGCCCACCTCCATACCGTCAGCCAGCGAGGAAAGCTGCACCGTCACGACCAGTCGGCTGCGTTCGTCCGTGCCGGAGAAATCAGCCGTCACCAGCGCTGTCGATTGCGTCACTCCTTCAGACGAGACTACTTCGTAATTCACGCTGCGCAGCGCTGGCTGCCACTCAAGCCAGCCACACTCACAGCGGATATTCGGCTGGCCCTCGACCTTGCAGAGCGAGACTTCGCGCCCACCCACTCCGCTGTCGGCCTCCAAAAATTCCACAATGACCGAGGGCGTTGGAGCAGACCAGACCGCGCGCGCGGCTGGGGCCGTCCATGTCTGCCACAGCACCGACAATGGCGCGGCCACGTCCCGCTCGAAGGTCAGAGTTGCAAAGCGGCCCTTCGCAGGATCGCGCGCCGCGGCGAGCATCCCATCCGGATTGAAGTTCGATGTCATTCCCTGCGCTCCTTCATCGCTTTCATCGCAAACGCCTCCAGCCGGTCAAGGCGGTCTTCCCATATGGCTCTCTGTTCATCGAGCCATGTCTGAATCGGTTCCATGGCCTCGGGTACGATGGCGCAGGTGCGTACCCGCCCATCCTTGGAGGTGGCGATCAGCCCTGCCTCCTCAAGTACCGAAATGTGCCGCATCACCGTGGGCAGGCGCAGGCCGGTGGGCTCCGACAGGTCCGTGACCCGCGCAGGCCCTTCCGCAAGCCGTGTCAGGATCGATCTACGGGTCGGATCGGCCAGAGCGTGGAAGAGCAGCGAAAGTTCCGGATAATGCTTAGTCATATGGCTAACTATCATCCGCGCGGCTGTTCGCGCAAGAGAAACTTCGTCAACTTGCTAAGTGTTATTGAACTGGCGCACCCCACCCTTGAAGCAGTGGGCGCCTTCCGCGACGAGCGGAGGCGGTCTGCAGCATGTGATCGGTAATTGTAGTCGAGCGCTGTCCCCGCCTAATTGCGGGCGCGAGAACCACGTCTCGCGACACAATAGTGTCCCAGGTGCCAATTTTATGAGGCAAAGAGAAGAGCCGTCAGTTTGCGTCGGCGTCTTATGGCGGGCTTAGAGGGACTGGATTTGAACGCGCTGGCTGATGAGCTAAAGGCTTGGAACAGTCTGCTTGAACGCTGCATTTCTGTCAGCTAGGGGATCAAAAGACTAGGTCTATTGCCCCCAAATTCGCTCCAAAAGCTTTGCTAAGCCTGCGACGACCCCGCCGCCGACTATGTTCCAGAAAATCTGCCGTGAGGGACTCCCGCGTCGTTTGGCATCGTCCTCCAGCGCTTTGTGAACAGTACTAAGTTTTTTGCTGACTTGCTCGACACCCTCTTGAAGATGAGAATTGCGAGTTGCTTGCCTAAAGAGCTTATTCGCCTCATTTCTGAGTTCTTCATAAATTTCTGTTCTATAAAGTTCTTGAGGGGTAAGATTAGGTGGCGCAGCTGTATTAAAGTAAATCTCAACAAACTCACGCGGGTAATACGGATTGTTTTCGCGCGAATGTCTGTCTGCATACACATGCGCTAGCCCTATTGTAATTAACAACTTTACTTCCCCACTCGCGTCAGCATTTGGGTCGAGCTTTGACTTTTCAACTTGCGCCAGAAGCAGTTGCTCAAAAATTGTCAGCATTTTGAACTTGGTTGAAAATTTTTGCGAAGCTATAAAGAAGCCACAACCTAGTCAGACCTTCAGGATATTTCCGGGTCTAATTTATTAGTAGCTCTCTGTCCTATTGCATCATCAGCATCGGTGGCAGGAGCCTTATTATTGACCGTACCGAATACTTCTGCACGTATAGCTGCAACGTCTTCCATTGCATGCCTGACACCTATCACCGCCGCTGCACGGACGGCATCAATTTGTTCTTTGGTCGGTTCAGGCCAGTCAGAAACTATTTTTGATTCTTGCTTAGTCATATTGCTCAGTGTAGTGATGTTTTTTACTGAACGCAACATTTCTTGAGCAGTTTGAACCTGTACGGCTCTGCCAGTGGGTGAAACCACGATTTTGCCGTAGCCACCTTCGGCAGCAGCGCCTCTCAAAGGATGTCTTGGACCGTGAAGTTGCTTACCTACCATGCCTGCCTCCTCAGTCAGCGCCAGCCAAAGCCCTTAACAAATATATAGGTAGCATCGGTCGTCCACGCCAACAACGAAGGACTTGACTTCGCTTGTCGGGGTTCCTCAGCTCCGCAACTTTTATTACCGGGAGAAAGAACCGGGACGTCAGAAGGCAGAGTTAAGGCGTACCGCCAGATGTGTGCTGTATGACAGCACCATCTGGTCTCGGCGGTCTTTCGCCCGCCTCGGGAAGGGGGCCATGCTGGCCCCCGTTCCATCCCCCCGGCCCGGTGGCGCGAGGTACAAGGCAGGCTCCAACAAGTCAGAGCCATCACGCACTAGGTAACTCAACCCGGATGCGTCAGCACTTCGATAATCCGGCATTCGGCGATCCTGCCGCGCGAGCATGACCGGATCATGCCCTCGACCTCGTGCTTTAACGCCGTCAGGCGCTCAATGCGGCTGTCGATCACTTTCAGGTGGCCGCGCGCCAGCGCATCCACTCGGGCGCAGGAGCGCTGCGGCTTGTCAGCCAGCGCCAGCATTTCGCGGATTGTTTCGATCTCGAAGCCGAGTTCACGAGCATGACGGATGAAGCAAAGCCTGTCCACGCTTTGCTCGTCATAAATACGCCTGTTGCTCTCCGTTCGTGTCGGCTCCGGTAGCAGCCCGATCTCCTCGTAATAGCGGATGGTTGGCACCTTCACGCCCGCGCGTGATGAGAGCGCGCCTATCGAAATATCCTTCTTCATTTTGTTCTTGCTCCTCTAGTCACTAGAGAATGTAGGCTGGATAGCAGGAAAGGAAAGTGACGTCTGTGAGCGATAACTGCCAGACATCGGTGTGTTGCGGGAATGCGCGGTTTGACGGCTTGGACAAGCGCTACATGCGTGTGCTCTGGATTGTCATCGCGATCAATGCTCTGATGTTCGCTGTCGAAATGCTCGCCGGGCAACTGGCTGGATCGCACGCCTTGCAGGCCGATGCCCTCGATTTTTTGGGCGATACGCTTACCTACGGCATCAGTCTTGCCGTTATCGGCAAGAGCCTGTCTATCCGTTCAACGGCAGCCCTATTCAAGGGCTTGAGTCTCTCGCTGATGGGGCTTTGGGTTCTGGGATCGACAGTTTATCAGGTCCTGATTCTTTGCCTGCCGAATGCTGAAGTGATGGGCGTGATCGGATTTCTTGCCCTTGCTGCCAACCTTGCCAGCGCTCTTTTGCTGCTGCCCTACAAAGATGGCGATGCTAATGTCCGTTCTGTCTGGCTGTGTTCACGCAACGATGCCATCGGCAATGTCATGGTCATGCTGGCTGCTGTCGCCGTCTGGGCTTCAAGCTCCGCGTGGCCCGATCTCATTGTAGCAGCCATGATGGCAAGCATCTTCCTGTCATCCGCGTTTCATATCTTGCGCCAGGCTTGGCAAGAGCGCGGAGAATCTATCTCCACAAAAGAGGTGTAAGTTTCTGGGCGTCCCCCGTCTCTTCAATCCGGGGTCAGGCTCTCGTGAACCGAGCCTGCCCATGGAACGGCAATGACAGGCACGGGCAGTCTCGGCCCTTCGGGCTTCGATCCTTGACGCGGGAAGTGAAGTGAAGAGCTAAGGGGCGCTGCCCCTCGCGCGGGCAAGGCATCCAGACGTATCCCCACCTTTGGTGTGGCCCCGCGTCCGGAGCCTCCTTGCCCTTGCTACCCCCGCTCTCGCCGAGGGGCAGGGGTTCATGCGAACCCCTTTTCTTATTGCTAGTGATGCTAGTGCTAGCCCTAGTTTTTGCCTTTCGCCCATATGCCTTCTTCCCGCATGCCAGCCGGGCAGCGTGCATAGTGTTTTCATAATCGCGAACAGTGCTGTCCTAGTGCAGGACACGCTGGACTCTGCGGGGAAGGATGCGCGCGGCCCATGACATTCGATGCTAGAGCATATCTCCATCATCTTGATGGTATGGACCTCAGCGAAGCTGAGAAGATCGCGTTCATCCGCACGCTCTGGCTGATCGCGCAATGCTTCGTCGATGACGCGTACAGCGCACGTACGGATGTGGATGTTTCCTCACTCAAATCGGGCTTTGATGCCGCCAATGTGATAGACTTTCCCATCACCCCAAAAAACAGCAGCACGGTTGCAAACGATAACCAGAAGGAGCCTCGCCCGCGAAGGAAGAAAGCATGAGCGCCAACGACAACAAACACTCGCAAACTACGCGCGCCGTTATCTACGCCCGCGTTTCCAGCGCCAAGCAGGTGGAGGAGGGGCACGGCCTTGAATCCCAAGCCATGCGCTGCCGGGAATATGCGGAGCGCAAGGGCTATGAGGTTGTCGAGACTTTCTTTGACAAAGCGATCTCAGGCTCCCTGTCCGAACGCCCCGGCGTCATGGCGATGCTATCCTTCCTGAAGCACCACAGCGGCAGCGGCGAGATTGCCGTCATTATCGATGATATCAGCCGCCTTGCGCGCGATACCCGCGTCCACACCGATCTGCGCCTTGCCATCAGCTTGGCGGGCGGCAAGCTGGAAAGCCCCTCGATCACCTTCGGCGATGATTCCGATTCGATCTTTGTCGAGAACGTGCTGGCGAGCGCCAGCCAGCATCAGCGCCAGAAGAACGGCGAGCAAACCAAGAACCGCATGCGCGCCCGCGCCATGAACGGCTATTGGGTGTTTCACGCCCCTACAGGATATGAATACAAGCGGGTTGCCGGGCACGGCCTCTTGCTTGTGCGCAACGAGCCGCTCGCTTCCATCGTACAAGAAGCACTTGAGGGCTTTGCATCGGGCCGCTTCCAGACACAAGGCGAGGTCAAGCGCTTCCTCGAATCCCAGCCGGAATACCCCTGCAAGACGAAGCAGGGCACTGTCCGTTACGAAGAGGTGCTGCGCCTCCTCAGCCGCCCGCATTATGCCGGATATATCGAAGTGCCGCATTGGGGCGTCTCGCTTCGCAAGGGCCATCATGAGGGCCTGATCGACCTTCAGACGTTTGAGCGCATCCAGCAGCGCATCAAGGGCGGCGCGCGCGTCTTCACAAACAATGATATCGGCGAGGATTTCCCGCTGCGCGGCTATGCCGTGTGCGCCGAATGCGGCGGGCCGCTCACCGCTGGCTGGTCGAAGAGCAAGACCGGGAAGAAGCACCCTTATTATTTCTGCTTCACCAAGGGCTGCGCCTGCCGGGGCAAATCCATCAAGCGTGATCTGATCGAGGGGCAGTTCGGCGAAGTTCTGCAAAGCCTGCGCCCGGCAGCACAAACCGCCAGCCTGTTCAAAGAGCTGTTCTTCAAAGCGTGGGATGAGCGCGGTAGCAGAGCCGAGGACATCGCCAAGGCGCTGCGGGACGATCTCCGCAAGACCGAAAAGCAAATTGAGCAGCTCTTGGACCGGATCGTGGAATCATCCACCGCATCCGTCATCGCGGCCTATGAGCGGCGCATCGCGCAGCTGGAAAAGGACAAGCTGATTACAATCGAAAAGCTGCGCGGCAACGCCTTCCCGAAGCATGACTCTGGCGCACAGTTTGAACGCGCCTTCCGCTTCCTCGAAAACCCGCAAGAACTATGGGCTTCCGAAGCTTCCGAACACAAGAAACTGGTGCTGAAATTGACCTTCGCGGACCGCCTTGCCTACTGCCGGAAATCTGGATTTAGAACCCCGCAAACCACCTTGCCCTTCAAGGCGTTAGCAGGCGTTCAGGCAGGCAAATGCAAAATGGCGGAGGGAGAGGGATTCGAACCCTCGAGACGGTTGCCCGCCTACACGCGTTCCAGGCGTGCGCCTTCAACCACTCGGCCACCCCTCCGGACTGATCTCGCAAGAGAAGGCGCGCACTATAGCGAGATCGTGAGCGAGCGCAATACACTGATTGCCTCAATGATTTCAACGGAATTTAGAGGTTCGTCGAATCGGAATGCCCAGAGGCGACAGGGCGCAGGATGGCGAACTCTTGTGTTGAAGATAGCATTCGCCATTGTTGACCTTGCGCGCGCCGCATCTCCCCGCTAGCCAAGAGGGGACAAAACTGTCGGCAGGTGCCCGCCCAATGATGCTCATACGCCAGCTTGCTCACCTCATCTCGCGGATTTTGATGATCCCGGTGCATGTGGCGACCTACCTCGTGCGGCTCGTGGTGCGTTTCGCAACGCTACTTGTACGCCTGATCGGAAACATTGGGCGCACCGCGCTGCGATTCCTCGCCTATGTTCTGCTGCTCGTCGCCGCTATCGCCTTCGTCGCGGACGCGACTCCTGCGCTGAGCGGCATCAGCGCGTTCCGCGGAACACCATTTTCGGAGCACATTGCCGAGCTTGCACCACAATCGCTGATCGCGGCCCAGAAGGCCGTGTCGGAAGCCACCTATCCGTGGGTCTGGACCTACGGTGTAAACCTGCTTATCGGGCTTCCAACATTCCTGCTTTTCGGGCTCGCGGGAACATGGGCCGCTTATGCAGGCCGTCGACGCAAACAGATCGACGTTTACGCCAACTGAGCTTTCTCTTCTTGGAGCTTATCTGCCTGTCGAGGGTGGTGGCACGGTCGCGGGGCCAGACCAGATGCTGCCGAGCAAGGCTGCATGGCCGATATGGCTGTCATCCCGCTCAGACGCGATACCCAGGCCAACCAACAGTACCAAGCTGCCGACCATGATCGTCATCATGAGGTTATGGCGGGCATTGAGCGCTTTGATTTCTTCGGGCTCAATCGGCGCGACTTCGCGTCCCACAGCCATCAAACCAAGGAATTTCTTCATGGCCGACCGACGCACGTCGCCGCCGTCGATAATTTCCGCATCGGCTCGCGCGGCGATCTTCTCGCCGATCTCGGTGAACGGCAAGCAGGGGTCCACATTGGCTTCGTTGACATACCCGAGACGATAATAACTGCCGTCCTTCAATCGAATGCGTGCGCCCTTCATCATAACGGGGGCCAAAGTACCACCGTAGACTTCGCGTCTGATTTCGATCGCGGCGATATCTTCATAGGGGATGTCACGGAGTTCATAGCTGAACGGCGACATGAGCCCCCGCCCCTGGGGCAAGCTCAGTCGGACCGTCTTCTCGCCGAACACCACGCGCGAACGGATCGAGAAGATCAGCTCTACGAAAATTAAATACATGATTGCCGTGAACGCGACGGCAAGTATGGCGAGACCGACAGTGCCTGCCCAATGCCCTTGGGACACACGCCAGAACAGCATAGGTCCGAGACTGACGAAGAAGGGTAAAAGGAGAAGGAAGATCAACGAGAAGGAGATCGTGCGCCCAGCGCCTGCCTGGAACCTCTCTCGCCCCTCGGTCAGAGCCCCTGTGGGTTTTGGGCGTGACGCCTTGGCAGTCTCTTTCTGGGGCGCATTTTCCGCGCCGGATGTCGCCTCAACCATCACATCCCTCCTACACCGTTACCTCAAACGCCCCCTGACGACGCTGGTATGCCCCATATTTTCGGGGCATTTGCCCCGAGTTCGCGAAGTCGTGTTGTCCTACAGACTATTCTCACGCACGTTGACCTTCGCACGGTGGCCGGGCGGACTATATCATTGGAAAAGGCAATCTGAAGGTGATTTGCGATCATGTTTTCGTTCTCAAAGAAGATTGAAATGCCGCAGCCGTCGAAGGCTTTACCGGGTCGTCCCGCCCCAATCCCAACAGCCGAAACCCACTACGTGCTCGGCACGAAGCTGCAAGAGCCCTATCCTACCGACACCGAGAAGGCCTTGTTCGGCATGGGGTGCTTTTGGGGCGCAGAACGGAAATTCTGGGAACTGGGCGAAGGGATTTACGCTACGGCCGTTGGTTATGCGGGCGGATTTACGCCGAATCCGACCTACCACGAGGTCTGTACGGGCCTGACCGGGCATAACGAGGTGGTGCTCGTTGTCTATCGGCCCGAGATCATTTCCTATGAACGTCTGCTGCAGACATTCTGGGAGAGCCACGATCCAACGCAGGGGATGCAACAAGGCAACGACGTTGGCACGCAATATCGCTCCGGCATCTACGCATTCACGCCAGCGCAGCGAGACGCGGCGGACTCCTCGAAGAAAATGTACGAAGCCGCGCTAAAGGCGAAGGGATATGGGCCGATTACAACCGAGATAAAGGACGCGCCTGCGTTCTACTTCGCCGAAGCTGACCACCAGCAATACTTAGCAAAAGTTCCGCACGGATACTGCGGACTGGGTGGCACGGGCGTCAGCTGTCCGATCGGCACAGGGGTGTCGCAGGGCGCATGAACCTGCGCTTCGCGCGGGCAAAAAACGACGGTCAACGCGTGGGGGATACGGCCGCAGCCCGTGACACCGGTTTCCGTGCGGGCGCCAGAACATGTTCGATCTGGTTTTTCGGGCTACCGGCCGATGCCGCCGCGAGAACATCCTCGCAAGCGTTCGGCAGATCCGTCAGCGTGACCTCGGGCTTGGGCTTCGACGGCTTCTTGGCCTCAGTCTTCGGCTTTGGCTTTTTCGGCTGTTCCAGCCACGCCTTTGTGTCGCGATACCATTTTTCGGCATGCGCACAGCTCGTGTGGGTTGGTGGCCCTTGTCCCGTACATCCGTCTGAATTTTCCGGGCATTTGATGCGAATGTGCATATGATAATGATGCCCAGGCCAGCCTTGAATCTTTTGCAGCCAGGGCTTGTCTCCGCCTTCCGCCCGGCAGAGGGCGAGTTTTATGGCAGGGTTCACACCAATCCGCTCAACCTCGGGATAGGAAGCAGCGCGTTGGATAAGTTTCACGTGCTTGGTTGTGAATACCTTGGGATCAACGGACAAGGTATCGGCCAACATTGATACGGCTGACGTCGTTTCGCGCTCCGCCCAGCTCAGTCGCCGATCCGGCATCGGTGTCAGCCAGATATCGGCATCAAGCCCAATCTGATGGCTCGCGTGACCCGACAGCATCGGTCCGCCGCGCGGCTGTGTTAGATCGCCCACAAGGAGGCCAGGCCAGTCGTCCTCCCGCTTGGCGTCCGTCGCCAACCTTTCAATGAGCTTGATGAGATTTGGATGGCCCCAATTGCGGTTGCGTGACAGACGCATCGCCTGCCACGCCGGCCCGTCAATCGGCAAGGCCTGACCGCCCGCTAAGCAACCGCGTGAGTAAAACCCAATGGCACGTGGCTTGAGGTCAGCGGGGCGATCCTTGGAACCAAACAGCTGTTTTGCCGGTGTCGGCTTCGGCACGGCTGGTTTAGGGGCCGGAGGCACAATCACGTCTGCAACGGCCGTCTGAGCGATGGCGGCAGGCGTAAATGCAGCCGTACCTGCTGCACAGGAAACGACGATCGCACCGGCTGCAACGAGCCGTGTCAATAGAAAAGCTCGCATTTCTCAGCCCCCGTAGGCCAATTTTGAACGAGGTTAGCAAATGCTAGTCTCTGGTGCGACGAAATTGAGGCAAGCCTTTTCTGTGGTCTCGTTCAGACACGTTTCACGTTGGGATTTGGCTGATCTTTGGGTGGTTCATGTCGGCGCGCAAGTGGCTTCCAGGGTAGTCTCAGGCTCCACCATAGCCGCGTCGGATCCTCGGTTTGATACTGCGAGACACCAATGGTCATTCCTTCATGGCCGCCTTTCGGCTGTGGCACGTAAGTTCCGAACAACCGATCCCAGATCGACAAGTTGAAGCCGTAGTTGGAATCGTGTTCGCGATTCAGCACAGAGTGGTGGACTCGGTGCATGTCCGGTGTCACCAAAAACAGACGGAGAAACCCGTCAACCGAAGCGGGCAAACGTAGATTCGCATGGTTGAACATGGCGCATCCGTTGAGAATGACCTCGAATAGGATGACAGCCAGAGGCGCCGCGCCCAACGCCAGGACGCAAACGATTTTCCAAAGCATCGACAGGCCGATCTCGATGGGGTGAAATCGCAACGCCGTCGTGACATCTATGTCTCGGTCCGCGTGGTGCATGCGATGCAGGCGCCAGAACACGGGGATTTTGTGCGACATCAAGTGCTGGAACCAGATGGCCAGATCAAGCACCAGAAGGGCAATCACGATCTCAAGCCATCCCGGCAACGCAACCATGTTCAGGATGCCCCAGCCATGACTGGCCGCGAATATCGCCGCGGCAACCGCAACAAGCGGAACGGCCAAGGCTCCCATCGCGCGTACGACGAGGCTACCGAGAGCAACGATCGAGATATTGGTCAGCCAGCGCCGAGCCTTCGAGGCCACCAGCTTCCGGCGCGGCGCCCATAGCTCGCAAGCTGCCAGCACGACAAGGATCGAAATGAATGCCGAAAGGCGAAATATTGGTTCAGAAATGCCGGGAAAAACGTCCACTGGCTTTGCCTCGCTCGAATGAGTGTTGAGACTACACTGGCGCACCCCATTGCGCACATTCCCTCAAGAAGCTTTGTGAAAAGCCTTTCGGGGATGGTGCGCGTGTCACTTCGGCCAACAGGCAATACCATGATCAATCTACTGACCTGTGCCCCGGAAAAATCGAGCAAGTCTCGTTCCGCACTGCCGCATCTATTACTGGCACACGGAGCGGGGCAAGGCATGGCAAGCCCGTTCTTCGAAACGCTCACTGGCCTGCTTGTGTCGCGCGGGATCGGCGTTACCCGCTTCGAGTTTGCTTATATGGCGGCGCGCCAGCAGGATGGCAAACGACGACCGCCGCCCCGGATGCCGGTACTTCTGGATGAATACCGCGTCGCCGTAGCCACGTTGCGCGAGATCCTTGGTTCCAAGCCACACATCGTTATTGGCGGCAAGTCGATGGGTGGACGCGCCGCCAGCATGATCGCAGATGATCTTTTCACTAAGGGCGCCATCGCCGGCCTAGTGTGTCTGGGCTATCCTTTTCACCCGCCGAAGAAGCCCGACACGCTGCGCACCGCTCACCTCGTACACTTACAAACGCCCGGACTCATTGTGCAGGGCGAGCGCGATCCATTCGGGACGCGTGAGGACGTCTCAAGCTATTCCCTATCGCCGGCGATCCAGATCGCGTGGATGGGCGACGGCGATCATGACCTCTCGCCCCGAGTCAAATCCGGGTTCACGCGAACAGGCAATCTGGAGACCGCCGCCGAAGCCATACATTCGTTCCTAGCGTGCCTCAGCAAGTGAACCACGACCGGCCGGTTCACCTGTGTGCGACCAGACTAAACGTCACAGCGGCTGGTGGCGCGCAAGGGCTCCGCGTTCGATCGCGGACGTCGTTAGCTTGTCGAGATGCAGATGCTGACGGAGCAATTGCAGGAAGCGACGCTCCTCAATTACGACGTCGTCGGTTACAGCAACCTCACATGCAAGCGCATACGCCGTTTCGCGAAGATGCTCGGGGAGCGCCGAAGCGATTGTTTCGAGTGTTGCGATCAACCCATCCGGGCCTGACATTAACTTGCCGCAGGCCTGAGCGTGCTCAATCAGGCTCGTCTCGTCGAAATCGCGGAAAACTGGCAACTCCTTGACGATCCAGCCGATGCGTCTCAATTCGGGGTCCGACATAAGATTATCCACCGCCGAGGTGGTAATCATGGTGTAGATCAATGCGGCTTGGGGCGAAATTTTTTGGCTCATGGTTATCCCTCTTGTTCCCCGACGGGCTCTATGTAGCTGACCGGCTCGTTATCGCAAAGAATGTCTAAAGTTGCATGAGCTAATGCTAGATGCGTTGACGAATACGATCGCTGGCAACTAGGGTCATTCCGCTTTTCGTTGAATGACGGAATGACCCTAGTTGTTTGTTTTTATCGTGCTTCTCATCGGAAAACCGGTTTCCACTTTTCCGGAAGCACTCTAGGTTGCCGCTGACTTCGTGTTCTTTCCGGTTCCGGCGAACGTTTCGGTGGCTTAATACCCTACGTATCAGACGTCTTGCGCGACAGCCCAGCGCGCCTCTTCACCCGGACCAAAACCTACCAGAGCGAACTATGAGCATCGACATTGACCCGGATCTGCTGGCAGCCGCCAGTACCGCTAAGGCGTGGCCATTTGAAGAAGCGCGCCGCCTGATCAAACGGCTTGAGCGGAATAAGGACGGGCAAGAAAAAACGGTCATCTTCGAGACCGGCTATGGTCCCTCGGGCCTGCCGCACATCGGCACGTTCGGTGAGGTTGCACGCACGTCCATGGTGCGGCATGCTTTCAACGTGCTGACAGAGGGGCGCCGCAAGACCCGCCTGATTTGCTTTTCGGACGACATGGACGGTTTGCGGAAGGTCCCCAGCAACGTGCCGAACCAGGAGATGCTGAAAGAGTATCTGGATAAGCCGTTGTCGCGTGTGCCCGATCCATTTTCGAGTGAGCATCCAAGCTTTGCCGCGCACAATAACGCGCGGCTCAGAGCCTTTCTCGACAGCTTCGGCTTTGACTACGAATTCTACTCTGCGACCGAATGCTACACGAGCGGCATGATGGATGCGACACTGCTGCGCATGCTCGCCGCCTATGACGACGTGATGAGCATCATCCTGCCAACACTCGGGGCAGAACGTCGGGCAACGTACTCACCATTTCTGCCTGTGTGTCCTCGTACCGGAAAAGTCCTGCAGGTGCCGATGATCGCGCGCAACGTCGAAGCGGGCACAGTCACATACGTCGATCCCGAGACTGGGGAGAATGTTGAAACCAAGGTCACCGGCGGCGCGGTCAAGTGTCAGTGGAAGGCAGATTGGGCGATGCGATGGGTCGCGCTTGGCGTCGACTACGAAATGGCAGGGAAGGACCTCATCGACTCGGTCACGTTATCGTCCAAGATCGCACGCGCACTCGGTGGCACGCCGCCAGAGGGCTTCAACTACGAGCTGTTCCTGGACGAGAAGGGAGAGAAGATCTCCAAGTCCAAGGGGAATGGCCTGACGATTGATGAATGGCTTACTTACGCATCGCCAGCGAGTCTGGCGTTGTTCATGTTCCAGAAGCCGAAGACCGCAAAGCGGCTCTACTTCGATATCATTCCGAAGACAGTGGATGAGTATCTGCAGTTTCTCGCGTCCTACGAAGGACAGGACGCGAAGCAGAAACTTGAAAACCCGGTCTGGCACCTGCACGACGGGCATCCGCCAGCAGCAGAACTACCGATCAGCTTCGCGCTGTTGCTCAATCTTGTGTCCGCTTCCAATGCCGAGGATAAACAGGTGCTCTGGGGATTTATCCGGCGGCGCGCCCCCGGGGCGACGGCTGAAAACCATCCTCTACTCGACGAGCTCGCGGACTATGCGCTCACCTACTATCGAGATTTTGTTGCGCCGACCAAGCAGTTCCGAGCGGCCAACGAGCAGGAACGGCAAGCGCTCAGTGCTCTCGATGCTGCGTTGGCAGCTGCCCCTGCCGATGCCAGCGGGGCCGATTTGCAAAATCTCGTTTACGAGGCGGGCAAATCAAACGGCTACACGAAGGAAACGCTGCGCGAGTGGTTCAAGGCGATCTATGAAGTGCTGCTGGGCTCATCACAGGGACCGCGCTTCGGTTCGTTTGTCGAACTCTACGGGATCGACAACACCCGTACTCTGATCGCGAAAGGCCTCAACGGCGAACTGATCAAATAAGATTTCAGGACAATGCCGTCCCCTTTACCTCACGAATTGTCCGAGGACGGTCTTGTGGTATCGGGCCGGTCTGCAGATGTCTGGGGGTCATGTTCAGCCGTGTCATCGCCCACGGCGGTGTCTTCATCGTATTCGGCATTCGCTTGAGGTAGACGTACACGTGCCGCACGGATGCGTTGGATCGACGGGCCACGCTCGGGGAGTTCTGGGATCGGTCCGTCAATCCGCCAAATTGTTTTGAACGCCTCCATCAATCGAATATGGCGCGCTTCAAGCGTCGCCCGCGTCCAATCCTCCAGACTGCGAAACTCTTCAGTCAGATGCAGTGCATGCGCCTCCGCGTCGGGGAAATAGATGTCATGCTTGGCCCTGAAGTCATGCTGGCGCGCATCGGCATTGCGGCTTTCCTCCATCAGGAGAAGGTTCCCAATGGACCAGGCGCATGCCTGACGATTTTCCGCACCCGGAAAAGCCTGATTCCAGCCACTCGCACGCGCCAAACGTTCGCCTTTCGGCAAGACATGCTCGACGGTGTACGCAGTGTTTTCGAGCAAGCCAAGATAATGCGAAATCGGCAGACCGCTGAAATGCGCATCAAGGCGTATCAGGATGGCCTTCGACGCACCATTGGCTGCATCCTTGAGTCTCAGAGCCGCGCGCCGCAAAAGCGCGGCTTGTTGATGGTCGTCCAGCGCAAACAGACTTTCGGGATCGCGGACGCTGTCGCTGGCATGCAGTTCTGCGATAATCCGCCGGTAAGACGCGCGTCGCTCACTCTGGATGGGGCGCAGCACGGAGAGCGCCAGGGCATAACGATCGAGGGCTTTCAGAAATGCGCATAGGGCCGTCTGATCCTCCTTGAAGCGGATCAATGCCAGCATTGCGACGGGGACCCATTCGTCATCGCAGAAACGCTCCAACACGCGCAGACGGCCCAACAATTCGCCAGCCTCGCGCATTGTATTATGTCCGTCCTCACGACCCCGGGTCACAACGTAGGCGTCGGCCATCGGCTCAAAGATTGACTGCGCGAAACGCTGCGGACCTCCAGCGCGCGCGACCGCTCGGCGCAACTGCGTGATCATGCGGTCGTTAGACCATTCCTGCGCGAGCCCTAGGTGTGTAAAGAACGTCTTGCCCTGACGACGACCAGCTTTGCGCGGTTCGCGATAACGCGACATCTGAGCGATGATTGGCTGATAGCGGCGGCGTTGCTCAGCATGGAGGGGCCCAATGACTTCCGCGAGGATGACATCCTCTTCGGTAAGCGGAAGGCCGGGTTTGTTGATGCTGAGGAATATCCCGTGCGCATAGTCAATATCGTGCGTCCAGAGAGTCAGAACTCTACAGCTTTCAAATAGAAACTCGGCGATGCCTGCACGTCGCTCAGCCGACATTGGCCGGATGCGCCGAACAAAGAAGCTGCGTATTTCCTCCATATTCGATTGCGCTTCATTGCCTGGCTCGAGGACGGGGCGTCCTCGCGGGCTGCGCGTTGCGCCCGGTCTTTGAATGGCGCGGCGGAAGAACGCTGCATCAGCCTCACGCGGCGTGACGTGGAACGTATCGGTCTGCAATCGCCCGACACCCGGGAGCAATGCAATGCGCCGGTGTAGTTCAGGCTGCTCTTCAAGCGGAGCAAAGTCTCGCAGGACCGCGATCAGGATCGTGAGTGTCAGCAAACGCTGTTGGCCATCAACGACGATGCTCGTGCGCACAGACGCTTCCGGATCATCCGAGCCGACAAACAGCATGGTGCCAAGGAATAGCGGCAGCGCGGGTTGTACCTCCGCAGCATTTTCCGCAGCGGCGATGATGTCGTCGAGAAGCCGATCCGCTTGTTCCTCGCGCCAGGAATAATCGCGCTGGAAGGCGGGAATCTGAAAAGCAGAATGACCGCTCAGCAATCGGCCAATGGCCGTATCTTCTGACTTAAGCGTGTAGCTCATGCTTGGAGAATCGCAGTTCGCAGCCCCGCCATTCTGCATGGGTGCGGCGATGCATGCGATGTGTCAAGCATAACAGGTCAAAATGGGAGTTCCCAAGCTGTGAACAGTGTCGCTATCAGGCGCTCTGTGCGCGCATCAATCTCGGCAATCCGCCATTGCGCTTGCTCAGCCGCCTGGCGGGACAACGCGACGCGAGAGTTTGCCAGAACCGTCCGCTTCACGTCCCAATCCGACGAGCCCGCCTGCTGATTTTCATCGAATGTCAGCAGAGTGAGGTTTCCAAGCCTGTTCGTGTAAGCCTTCACGAATGCCCGCGAGCGAAAATCCTGATGCCACAGCCGATCCGGTGGCGGACTGAGTGGCAGGATGTGCTCTATCGTCAGCGTCTCATCGTTAGACAGCTCAACAATGTCGTCACCTAGTTCGACGCTGAGACGACGCAGCACGACGGGAGAAAATTTCTTAGCGCGGAAGCTCACGCTACGCAGAGCCTTGAGCGCCGGGTTCCGTAACCTCCCTTCAATATCCAATTCGCGCATCGCGGTCACATCGGCGACGGTATCTATCTGCCTGAGGAGGCGGATTATTCGATTTTCCTGCCGATCAGGATCGACGCCTGCCAGACGCATAACCCAGACGAGACGCTCAAGACGCCGGAAGAATAGTTCTGCCGCCGGATCATCAACGCCCCGTGTCGACATCCAATGTAACGCCGCCGGCACCCACACCTGATCATTGACCCACGACATCTTCGTAATCGCGGCAACGATTTTTGGCGCCAGGGCCTGCGCGGCCGCATTCGGCAGCCTTATCGCAGCAAGGCTACGTGCGTGCGGCAGGAACACATCTTCCATAAACGCCGCGCCTGCACGATTCAGCGCAAAGTTCCGGCAGATGTCGGTCTCCAGGGGCGCACTTGAGCGTTTGCGCATATGGAGCGTACGAACGTGACCCAGGAGCGCGTGTGTGTCAGCCGATCCAAGAATATGTTCGCATTCATCCCAAAGAACGCTGGAGCGCGTCCGATGATCGGCCGGCATGACGCCAAGCAACGATGCTTTAGCGTATGCGGTTTCATTAAATGCGAGACGCGTCTCTTCCTCGACGCGGAGCATTTCCCAGGCTTGTTCTTCGCCATCGGTCGTGGAGACAACGACATAGCACTTGCTGGCTAGAAATCTTGCCAAGTCCCGCCGCTCAGCATCCGACACATCGCCTGAAGTCAATTCCGACCTCAGATGGTCTCGGTTTTCGACAACGTTCTGTTCGGTTTCGGAGAGGCTCATGCGGTCTTCTTCGGGCTCAACGGAGGTTGAGCCAGGACATTGGACATGAGCTTCCAGAAACTCAGACAACGCAGCCTGCGGCGCAAGCCGGTACGCCGGACGCGTCATATCCGCATCAGATATCGGATCGGCGATCAGAGCCTGCAGCCATTCTTGCTCGTTAGCATCGGCTTCAAGATCGCGGAGTACTGCAAACAAGATCGTCAGAGACAAGAGCCGTTGCTGACCGTCAACCAACGCGGTGTCGGTGCCCGTTCCGCTGGTCGCCAACATCACTTTGCCGAGCATGTAGTGGCTCGCCCCTCCACGCATTGCAGCGACGACGTTGGCTAGCAGACGGCTGATATGCTGCGTCTGCCATGCATAAGCGCGCTGAAACCAAGGCAGGCGAAATGTGTAGCGGCCCGACAGCAACTCGCTTACGGCCAGCAGCTCAACGCGCACGGGAGGGTCGCTCGATGCGGATCGTGGATGGGGGAACGGGTCGCTTAAAGCATCCGCCGGACCACTCGGCGTCGAACTCATCAATTTTTCCTTTTACCGTCACGCCATACAAGTAACGCGGGCCGACAGCACCCTAAAAGGGGCACGCGACAAAACACCAAATCACAATGTCAAGGTAGACAATTCCCTAACGGCGTAGCGACGCAGGTGGAGTATTCTGCCATATCAACATCGAACGAAAGCCTCCTGGCGATTAGGTCGTCCCCGTCCGAGGCAATTTCTCCGTAAGCCGGATCCCTTAGATCGGCGAGGTTCACGGACCGTTCCGTAATGTAGCATAGTGCCCCCTTTGATGGCCCCCAAATCTTTTGTCCTGACGTCCGCGATGTGCGAGTTTGAATATCCACGAAGGATTGCGGATTGGACACATCGGAATTGTGACGCCGGCGAGAACAAGAGGCAGAGACATGCAGTCGCACGATCATCAGCAGACTGACCCGGTTTACAAGATTGTCCGAGAGGATGACTGGGCAGCGGCATGCCGCGCCGGTGTCTATCTGGGATCCGCGGACGATAAGCGCGATGGGTTCATTCATCTTTCCGCAGCCCACCAATTGTCGGGTACAGCCCGCAAGCACTTTAAGGATCAGCGTAATTTGATACTTGTGCGTTTCCAGGCCAGCGATCTCGGCACGAGATTGCGATGGGAAACGTCACGGGGCGGAGAATTGTTCCCGCATTTTTACGGCTCTCTGCCGACGGTTCTTGCGCGGGAGCAGAATGCATTGCCGCTCGATGCCGACGGCATCCCTGTTTTGCCGGAGGTCGTTGTATCATGATGGAAACTCTGTTCGGTGCCGGCCAGTCGCTTTTGCTGGCACTACCGCCTGAGGTCGCTCATGAAACGACGCTTCGGGCGTTGGAGATGGGGTGCTACCCCCGTCATGTCGCCCATGTGCATCCAAAACTGGAACAAACAGTTTGGGGAATGAAATTTCCCAACCCGTTGGGGATCGCCGCCGGATTCGACAAGGATGCCCGCGTCGTTGACGCCGTGTTGGCTATGGGCTGCGGTTTTGCGGAGGTGGGCACGGTAACTCCAAAACCACAGTCAGGAAATCCGACACCGCGATTGTTCAGGCTGCCGAGAGAAGGTGCCGTTATCAATCGCCTGGGTTTCAACAATGGCGGTCACGACGCGGCATTGAAGCGTCTGCAGCAACGGCGGGATGGCGGCATCGTTGGCGTAAACATCGGTGCCAACAAGGACACGAAGGACCGCGCCGAAGATTACGTCGCAGGAATTGAAAAATTCTATGATGTGGCGAACTATTTCACGGTCAACATCTCGTCCCCCAACACGCCGGGCTTACGCGAATTGCAGGCCCCGGCGGCTCTCGACGACCTTGTCGGGCGCGTCATGGACATGCGGGCCAAGCTCATCGCTCAAGGAAAGCCGCGACGACCGGTGATTGTAAAAATCGCGCCAGACATCGCAGAAGAAGATATCGCCGGAATTTGCGATCAGCTTGTCCGACACCATGTGGATGGCATCGCCGTCTCCAACACCACGCTCGCAAGACCTGGCATTTCCGGTGCGATCGCGCGCCAGGGCGGGGGGCTTTCGGGGCGACCTCTTTTCGACCGGTCGACGGCTATGCTCGGGCGTGTCTACGTTGCGACTGAAGGCAAAATTCCGCTTATAGGAATCGGCGGAATCGACAGCGGAGAACGGGCTCTCACCAAGATACGTGCCGGCGCCACGCTCATTCAGCTCTACACCGGATTGATATTCAACGGCCCAGGACTGATCAAAAGCATCACGCAGCGGTTGGCGCGGGCGTGCGAGGCAGCGCAGGTCAGTTCGATCCAAGGGCTTGTTGGAATAGAGGCGGAAACGTGGGCTAACCGACCACTCGACGCTTAGCTTGGGATCGCTTGACGCGCCGCACGTTCGACGGGAAACGCATCGTCGACGAGGGACCGGTAACGCGCTGCTAGCGTAATCGCGCGCGTGACGTTCAAAATGATAAGCGCCAGCCATAGCCCGTCGTTGCCGAAGGCTGGATGCAATATCGCCCAAGCCGCCATGAACACGACGAGGCTGATTAAAGCCATGTTGCGCATATCGACAGAACGCGTGGCTCCGATAAAGATGCCGTCAAGCTGAAAACAGACGACACCGACGACCGGAACGAGCGCTGCCCAGTGCAGGTAAACCCGCGCCGCCGCACGTACGTCGGGACTGATCGTCAAGAGATCAATGAGCGTTCCGCCCAAAAGCATCAGAGCCGTGCCAAGAGCCAGACTGATCAGTCCGGCCCATAGGCTCGACAGCCTGACAGCAGCGTCGAACTGAGAGCGATTGCGCGCTCCGATCGCACGACCGACCAACGATTCCGCGGCAAAAGCGAAGCCATCCAGAAAGTAGGCCATAAAGCTCACGAACTGCATGAGTACGGCGTTCGCGGCGAGGACTACGTCACCAGACGCTGCGGACTGAAAGACAAACCAGGTGAACGCCGTCAGCAAGCAAAGCGTGCGGATCATGATGTCGGTGTTGACCGCAATCGCACGACGCAAGTGTTCTGGAGCCAACACAGCGGTGAAATCCGGAAATCCGCCAATACGTGCCAATACCCGCGTCGCGATGACCAATCCGACGACAGCCGCTGCGATTTCGGCGATGACCGTGCCCAGCGCAACGCCAGCTACATTCCAGCCAAGCCCGAGTACGAACCACGCGTCGAGGATGGCGTTGAGCCCGTTCAAGAGCACCTGAAGCAACAAAGCGATACGGGCGCGACCAAGGCCGATAAACCAACCAAGTAGCGCATAGTTTGCCAGGGCAGCCGGCGCGCTCCAGATGCGGATGGCGAAATAATTGTGGGCTTCGCCCTCTACGGCCTTGGACCCCTCCACCATCAGGAACGCGAACCAGGAAAGCGGCGCCTGAAGCAGGATCAGCGCGCTGCCCGCGACCGCAGCGATTAGCAGCGCGCGGCCTAAGGCTGCGCCTACCTCGACGGAATCGCCAGCACCATCAGCCTGAGCCGTCAGCCCCGTCGTGCCCATCCGCAGGAAACCGAACGCCCAGTACAGAAAAGTAAATATCGTTGAACTGAGTGCGACAGCACCGATGTAATGGGGCGCAGGAAGCTGACCGACGACGGCCGTATCGACGAGACCTATGAGCGGGGTCGAGACGTTGGACGCGATAATCGGCAGCGCAATCGCTAATACGCTGGTATGCGTTACGTTGATCGACGCTTGCGCCGCCTTAGGGGTTGCGGTCATCTGACGAGCGCGTACCCAGGAGGCCGAACACACGCGCAATCAGCCAGATCGGCACAACGACAAGCGCACCGAGGAGCAAGTAGCCCAGGATCCAGTCGATGGCGCCGAACCCGAGGTCATAAATGTGGCGGATCAATGCGTCGAGGCGCGCGAGAAAGTTCTGTGGGGTAATGCCCATGGCCGATAGGACAATGCCTACCACGATCGACAGTACAACGAGCCGGATGATGACACTGATCGGGTTGCCCCCGAAAAGCGTATTACGGTCCATGATCTTGGTCTCACTTCTCGATAAAACGGGTGCCTTATCAGACGAACTGGCTCAACGCAGCGTCGGCTTCAGCTACCGGGCCGCCTCTAGCATACTTGTCCTGGTTAAGCGACTGCTTGGTTCTGGTCCACCGCCTTATAGTGATCAATGAACGACAAGCGGAAACCCAGCCGAGTTCTCAAGCGTTCTTCGAAGCCCCCGGCCCGCCGCGGACGAACACGCCGCGACGTCTCACTACCTCAAGTTTTTCAAACGTGGTTTAAGACACGCGGATGGACGCCCCGGCCCCATCAAGTCGCTCTACTCAAAAAGGCGCGCGCCCGTACTTCGACGCTCCTGATTGCCCCAACCGGCGCAGGCAAAACCCTGGCGGGCTTTCTGCCCAGCCTCGTCGAACTTTCCCAGCGGACACCGGAAGACGTGAAGGGTTCAGGGTTGCATACCCTTTACATCTCACCGCTCAAAGCGCTCGCCGTCGATATCGCGCGAAATCTCGGGACTCCCATTGCGGAAATGGGGCTCGACATTGTTGCTGAAACCCGCACAGGAGATACCCCAGCCAGCCGCCGCGCACGGCAGCGCAGCCGACCACCCAGCATTCTTTTGACGACACCTGAGCAAGTGGCTCTTTTGCTCGCGCACCCGGATGCTGGCTTTCTCTTTGCAGATCTGAAAACCGTCATACTGGATGAGTTGCACGCACTCTGCGGTTCCAAACGCGGGGATTTGCTCAGCCTTGATCTCGCGCGCCTGCGTTCGCTCGCTCCGGATCTTGTTGCCCTGGGGCTCTCAGCGACGGTAGCCAGGCCCAGTGAACTTAGAGCTTATCTAACGGGCCAGCATAAACCCGACGCGCGTCTAGAGCTTGCAGATCTCGTCGTCGCGGCAGGAGGCGCTGAACCGCAGATTGAAATTCTGGAACTCGAAACCCCGGTCCCCTGGTCGGGCCACACCACGCGCTATGCAATGACGGCTGTCTACGACGCGATTGCACAGCACCGGCTGACACTCGTGTTCGTCAACACGCGCATGCAGGCCGAACTCGTTTTCCAGGAACTCTGGCGGATCAACGAAGGCAACCTGCGCATCGCGCTCCACCATGGTTCGCTGGACGTCGGGCAACGGCGCAAGGTGGAAGCTGCGATGGCGGCAGGACGTCTCGATGCGGTTGTCGCGACCTCCACGCTCGATCTCGGCATCGACTGGGGCGATATTGATCTCGTTATCAACGTCGGCGCCCCCAAAGGAGCAAGTCGGCTAGCGCAGCGGATCGGACGCGCGAACCACAGGCTCGATGAACCTTCGCATGCGCTTCTGGTTCCCTCGAACCGGTTCGAGGTTCTCGAATGCCGCGCCGCGCTCGACGCCGCCCGGGCGGGGGAGCAGGATGTGGTTCTAGCGCGAACGGGAGGGCTGGATGTTCTGGCGCAGCACGTTCTGGGGATGGCCTGCCAGGCGCCCTTTGCCCCCGATGACCTCTATCGCGAAGTGCGGTCGGCATCTCCTTACAGCGGGCTCAAACGGGAGACCTTCGATCGCGTCCTCAGCTTCGTCTCCACGGGTGGCTACGCTCTGGCAGCCTACGAGCGTTTTGCAAAGTTGCGCCCAACGGGGGACGGCCGCTGGCGCATCGCCAACGGCCGTGTCGCGCAAGCCTACCGCCTCAACGTCGGCACCATCGTTGAAAGCCCACTGATTACAGTTCGCCTCGTTGGGCGCGGACGTACGCCCCGGGCTGGCAAAACCGGTCGGCCCGGCGGAGAGCGCCCCCTCATGGGCGGGCGCGTCCTCGGCGAGGTGGATGAAGACTTCATCGACCAGTTGAGCCCTGGCCAAACCTTCGTGTTCGCTGGCGAGATCGTGCGCTTTGAGGGACTGCGCGACACGGAAGCCTTCGTATCACGCGCCACCGCAACAGATGCCATGATACCCAGCTACCCTGGCGGTAAATTTCCACTTTCGACACACCTTGCGAAGCGCGTGCGTGCGATGCTTCATGATAGACGCGCGTGGGCTGACTTACCGCTTCCTGTAGCGGAATGGCTGGGCCTCCAGGATCTTCACTCCTTGATCCCCAGCCCCGATGAAGTGCTGGTCGAGACCTTTCCGCGCGGAAGCCGCCATTATCTCGTTGCCTACCCCTTCGAGGGACGACTGGCCCATCAGACGCTCGGCATGTTGCTCACACGGCGGCTCGAGCGTGCCGGTGCGCGTCCCCTTGGCTTTGTGGCGAACGACTACGGGTTAGCCGTATGGGGACTTGGCGAGCTTTCCCAAATGATTGAGGCCGGCAAGCTCAGCCTGGACCAGCTGTTTGAACAAGACATGCTCGGAGATGATCTGGAGGCGTGGCTCGCAGAATCCAGTCTCATGAAGCGCACCTTCCGCATGTGCGCCGTGATTGCCGGACTTATCGAACGACGCCATCCCGGACATAGAAAATCAGGACGACAAGTTACGATGTCGACCGATCTGATTTATGATGTTTTGCGCAAGTTCGAGCCTGGCCATGTTCTACTGGAAGCGGCATGGGCCGATGCCGCCTCAGGGCTTCTCGACATTGCGCGTCTCGGGGCTTTCCTGCAACGGGTACGCGGGCATATCGTCCATCGCTCGCTGGGGGGCGTGTCGCCGCTGTCCGTACCAATTCTTTTGGAAATCGGCCGGGAGCCTGCCGGACAAGCTGGACGGGAGGATATACTGCGCGATGCTGCGGAAGCCTTGATCCGCGAGGCGACAGAAGGACCGGCCCGCGACTAGCCCGACCTCGCGATCCTCAATATCGCTTGAATTCAGGCGGCATTGCTTGGCAGCCTAACAGTATCGCGCGGACGAACTTAGTTTTGGAGGGGGAGCATGCCTGGGGTGGCGGCACGGAATGCAAGCGCGGATGCGTTCGGGAGGCAACCGATCGTGATCGGCAGTGAGACCTTGATCGCAGACCTTTCCGGGGCACTCTACTGGCCTGCTCGCCAAATACTTATTGTCGCCGACCTTCATTTTGAGAAAGGGTCGTCCTACGCTCGGCATGGCCAATTTCTGCCGCCCTACGACACTCGCGACACCCTTCAACGTCTAGCAGCTCTCCTTAAGCGCTACAACGACGCGCGCACGCTCATCGCTCTCGGCGATAGCTTACATGACCGTTCGGCACATCAACGTTTGGCCCCTGACGATTTCGCAATGCTGCGCGAATTGCAGGCCGTGTGCGACTGGCTATGGGTGTGTGGAAACCACGACCCGGTCGTCGATATCAGCCTGGGCGGGCGGGTCACCGATATTGTGGAAATCGGCGGACTGGTGCTCCGTCACGCCCCCTCTCCAGCGCGTGATTGTTACGAAATCGCCGGACATCTGCATCCTGCCGCGAGAATTGTACAGCATGGATGCTCGATCCGCCGCCCCTGCTTTGTCGGCGACCGATCGCGGCTCGTCCTTCCAGCTTTCGGCGCGTATACGGGTGGTCTCAACGTCCTCGATCCGGCGTTTCTACCGCTGTGGACCGAAGAGGCAGGCTTTAGCGTTTGGATGCTGGGTCAGGATGGGGTTTATCCCGTTCCGGTGGCCATGCTTCGCGAAGATTGATCGCGGTGCACCCGCCGATTGCCCCCTAGTGTGCACCTCCACGCCTCCGGAAGAATGCGGAAGCCGCTAAGCCGGCCGTCACCGCGAGGAAAACCGCAAACAAGCCGTATAGAAAAGGACGGTCAAAGGCGAACGAGTGCAGGAACGCTTCCATGCCCTCACGTTGCAGCGTTACATGCGCCTCGTAATCGGCCAGAAGGCTCCCATCGCGGAACAGATAAACCTTCGTGGTCAACGGTCCGACCGGCACGTTTGCCGGAAGATCGATACTCGTCCGGAAGAGCGCTTTTCCGATAAAGGCCACGCCATAGGGCTTCTTGATAAACAGGCCGTCGTCTTTCTTCAGGCGAATGACCGCATCCCGGAATTGCTCAAGCTCTTTCTCCTTGAGCTGCGATTTTGTGGTCGGATCCGGCATCATCGGCACGTGCGTGAAGCCGATCTGCTGGGTTCGCAAAACCCGCTCATCGGCGATCTCTTCGATCGGCCGTGTCGACGCAATTGCGTAGTAGCTCGGCACTCTCTCAAACTTCACCGACTCAGTGTTGATCCAGATACCGGCGACGTTGGATTTGCGACGTGCAACGAGTGGAACCTGGGTGCCTTCGACCACCACGACCACATCGTAGATGCCTGCCTCGGCCGTCTCTTGATGCGAGTCGTCAACTGCGCCGAACACCACGATTTCCGTGCCGGAGAAGTTCGAGGTAATCGATACCGACCGAGTCGAGACGTCAGCCTCAACCGTTTCACGCCCCACCGAAGTTCCACGACGGGCTGGCGCAGTTGCCAGCGGTGGCGTCGTCGTGATGGTACCGGGCTCGGATTTGGCTTTAGGTTGCGTTTCGGGTGCAGGCTGCGGTTTGGCAGGTGCCTTCGCCGCACTCTCACTTGGAGATTTAGGTTGGGGAGCTTTTTCGCTCTTGGGCCAGCTGAACGCAATGGCGAGAACGATCAAAACCGCGGCGACGGCCAGCGCGATATTACGTACTGTAAAAATGCGGCCGACCTCGCTTGCACGGACTTCCGTCCACCAAACGCGTACGCTCTCGTTCAGCTCCCTCAACCCCATCAGTGACTCCCTCCCGTGATGCCGCTAATGGAAAATAATTCGGTCGGCATCACGACAAGATCCCAGCCCATGCGCAGACAGACAAGTATGACAAGTCCCGCGAGCAGAAAGCGGAGCTGCTCGCCTTTGAGCTTCTCACCAGCCACTGCGCCAAACTGAGCTCCTATCACGCCTCCAACCATCAAAATTAAGGCAAGGACGATATCTACGTTATAGTTCTGCGTCGTTTGAAGAACGGTTGTGGCCGCTGTAACGAATAAAATTTGAAACAACGAAGTGCCAATGACAAGCCCGGTGCGCATACGCAGCAGGTAGATCATCGCGGGCACCATGATAAACCCGCCACCGACGCCCATAATAGCACCCAGCAGCCCCACGAAGGCGCCGATCATTACGGGCGGTATGGCGCTGATGTAAAGCCGCGAGCGATGAAAGCGCATCTTCAGCGGCAGCCCGTGAATCCAATTGTGGTGGCTTCGCCTAATGGCCGTTGTGGCCTGGTTCGCACTAAATGAGCGACGGACAGCATTCAGGCTCTCGATCATCATCAAGGTGCCAATACTTCCGAGGAAGAACACGTAAGCCAGCGAAATGAACAGGTCGAACTGGCCAATCTGGCGTAGCAGCTTCACGACCTGCACACCGATGACTGCACCGACGATACCTCCCATAAGGAGGAGGAAGCCCATCTTCACGTCTACGTTATTACGGCGATATTGAGCGATCGCACCGGATACGGATGAGGCGACTGTCTGAGCAGCTCCTGTGCCAACCGCAACGGCTGACGGTATCCCGGAAAATATCAAGAGCGGTGTAATTAGGAACCCGCCGCCAACCCCAAACATCCCCGACAGGAACCCAACTGCGGCCCCCATGGCGAGAAATACGAATACGTTTACCGATAACTCGGCAATAGGCAGATAGAGATCCATTCCCGCCGATCGAGTTCGTTATTTTTGTTGAGCTAATTATGCTGGGCCGTCTGAATAAGACATCGCAACCGCGTTGGCTAGACGCATTCCCCGACTAAACGGTAGGAAGACGTGCGACCAATCGGAACAGGCAAATTTTTTGAGCACATCTTTTCGAATTTCTCGCATTAAAATTGAAGCGATGAGCGCAGCAAAAATCAGCGACGAAAATCGGCTAACCTGAATTTTCCAGGTTAACCCCCGTAGCCTACATCAGCACGTGATTTCCAATCTTCACCGGCCGCACGTGCATCATTGGCGAGACGATCCGTCGGCTTGCGGCGCCACGATTTCACCATCCCTTCAGCCACTTCCAATTGATCTGGCGAAAGTTGTGGGCGGAGTATCTCAAGACGGCGTTTCGCTTCTCCATCACCAGATTTTTCGGCTAGCGAGAAATAAAGATAGGCGAGACGCAAATCCTTTTCCGTCCCTAAGCCATTCTCATGCAAAACAGCGAGATTGTACTGACTATCAGAGAGACCACGTTCGGCCGCTTCAGAAAACCATTTGGCTGCCGTTTTGTAATCCGGCGTTCCTGTGTCCCCTCCGGTGCTCAAAACCGCTAGGTTGTGCATCGCCTTGATGTTGCCGGTCTCGGCGGCGCGCTGATACCAGATTTGGGCACGCGCCAGATCTTTCTTCATGCCGAGGCCGCGCTCATAGAACGTGCCCAAACGATATTGCGCCTGCGCGAAACCTTGCGCAGCGGAGCGCTGATACCAGCGGGCTGCTTCTTCGAAATTCTGATCGGTCCCGTTACCCTCGGCCAAACGAGCTCCGACCTCGAATTCGGCTGACGCATCGCCATTGGCTGCGGCCATCCGGAGAGACATCGGCCCAACGGTTGCCGGAGGCAGGTTCAGAGGCGTGCGCTTGACCATTCCGCCGGATGCATTTGCCGTTTGGGCTTTCGTAATCGGTGCCACGGCGGCGGTGCTCGTTCCTGAACCGGGAAAGAGCGCGGCCGGAACGGCGTGGGCGGCAGCTTCGCCAAGTTTGGTTGAGAGTTGCGCCATGGCTCGCTTTTCATCGAGCTGCGCCATCTGGTCTGGCGTCAAAGCGCGGGCCGAATTCTGGATTTTGATTCCGTGCAGGCTGGACGCGACAGGGCGGACCGGATCAGCCGCGAGACCATCATATTCAAGCGGTGCCGTTTCGAGTTCGCCCGTTTGACCCGGCACTGAAGCGGGACTTTCCAGTTCATGCTGAGCGCGATCGGTTTCCAAATCGCTCTCGTTCAGAGCTGATGCTTCTGGAGCTGAAAAAAGCGCAGACCCCGTATTCTGCTCAATGCTCACAGCTGGAGCCTTAGGGGCATCGGTTTTCGTCGCGCGCAACATCATCAGCGCACCGGCCGTGGCAAATAGAATGATAACGGCGCCGACCAGAAGCTTGCGCCGCCGACCGAACAACGCTCCGCTAGCGGCAGCCGAGGCGGGCTTCTTGCTGCGCTTTACCGCCTTGGGAGCCGCGAGTTTGGCATTCGCTTCATGCTTATCGCCATCACCGCGCTTGATGCGAGCGTTGGCCGTTTTCTGAATCTTATCGACAATGCCCGCCATCGTCGACTTCGATGCCTGTTCGCTCGCCTGCTGCCGGGCGCGCTTTGCGTCCGCGATCAGTTCCTGACGAATACGATCGACAGGACTCACGTCAGAAGGAGCTGCATCACTGAACCTGGTGTCGTCCGCGTCTTCAAACGTGTGGGGACCCGACTGGGACGGCAGACGTTCCTGGGACGCTAAGGATGCCTGCTGCATTGGCTCGTCGGTGAAGGACGAAGCTGCATGCAGCGAGTTGGCCGAATGCGATAGGTCGCTCTCCCGTTCGGGCATAGCGGCGTATGGATCCACCATGCCTGCCGCTTCGCCGTACTGTGCGTCTTCGTCGCCGTCCATAAGCTTATCGGGATAGGCGGGCAGAGGATCTTCGAATTCAGCAATTGTGTTCTGCAATTGAGCGAGCGCATCAACGCGATCAATCACGCCAATCATCGCCTGTTGCAACGTATCGAGAATCGTGACCGCCTCTTCGTCGTGACGGCGGCGCTCTTCGATCAGCAAATCAATAGACTGACGGATTTCCGCAAGCTCTTTGCTGTTGACATGACCGAGCCCCATGTCGGACAGGCGCGCGACAATGTTGTTCGCCGTCGCATCAGCAACGGCCTGGATATCAACGGGCTCGCTCGCTACCGCGCCTTCGTTGTCGAAGCGTTCATTGGCGAGACGATCCAATATGGCTTTGAGATTGCCTTCGATTGTGTCGAGCCGCGAAAGTTGGACGGTCGTGCGGTCCAAGTGATCCGCAACCGTTTCGAATTGTGCACTAGCTGGACGTAGGTGCTCGATATCAGATCGGGTCACTAGGCCTTCGAGGGCTTCGCAGATTCGAATTTCGAGATGCTCGAGCCGGCTGTCGAGATGTTCGACGGTCTTATTCTCATGCTCGTCCGCCAGCGAGCTTTCCAATTTTGCAGCGATGCCTGCAAAGCGTTCTTCCAACCAATCTCGCTTTGCGCGGTTGGTTTCGCTCGTTGTATCGCTTACCGCTGCGGGATGATTGGTTATGGCGTCACCGTGCGTAGCCGGTGCCCCGGCGAGTGCCGCGACTTCGTAGACGCGCGTCAGCGCTTCAGCCGTGGCTAGGTCCCACGGCTCGTCATCCGCCGAAGGTTCGGCAACTTTTGGGGCCACCTGTCGGTTGTCTTGCGCAAGCGGTTCGTCAAAGCCAGCGGTATCGGGCCCTGCGCCCGCAAACCGTTCGCTTAGTGCGCCAATTTCGTCCTGTATCCGGTCGATCGCCGACGAATGATCCCAGGCAGCGGGTGCGTGCGCCGCGCCTTCGGAGCCGCGCTCGTCTTTGTCTGACGGCGGAATTCGGCCTTCTGCGTCGCGCGCCTTGGCGTTCTGCGTTGCGATGAGCTTGAGGACCGCCGTCAGCTCTTCGGTCAAACCTGCTGGGTGCGTAGACGACCGGCCACCCTGCTGGTTCACAGGCGACGGGATTCGCTGTTGGCGGTTCGACATCTCACATCCATTCACTTGGCTAATCAAGAAGCGCTCGCGCGCCCGACTACTGCGGCGAATGGCCGATGGGTGCAGCCATCCTTCGATAATCTGCAAGGGGCGAGCGCGAGCCGGTCCAAAAATCGGCACAAGTTGGGAACCGTTCAGACTAAAATTCTCATCCCCCAGTAAATGTTCGGTTAAATATCGGATTAAACTTGGACATTGCTCTGGCGCACCATAAAATCGCAGCCGTTTCCGTACTCTCCGGGCGGAACGAGCGGGCATCTGCGCGAATTGCCATAAGTACGAACGCAGCCCGTGCTATCGCACCTAAAGGTGGGCATGACGGCCCACACGGCGGACCGGCTAAGGCCGTGCGTGAAAGCTCTTAGCCGCCGTTTTATTGTTGCTCTCACAAAGGAGGTTGGCCGTGCACAGAGCTATTCTTCGGGCAGGGGCCATATCCCTCGTCGCGCTTACCGCACCAGCGGTTTTCGCCCAATCGGATTCCACTCGTTACACTATGGCGCCGACAGACGACGGTTTTGTGCGCCTGGACACGGTTACGGGTGCCATGTCGCTCTGTTCAAAAGGAGATGCAGGCTGGTCCTGCAAGCCCATGGAGAACAGCGGCAAAGACCCGCAAAGCGACATCGATAAATTGAAATCGGAAAACGCTGAGCTTCGCGCAGAATTGCGGCGCCTGGAGGATGAATTCATCGACGGGAAACGCGGGCTCAGCGGCGCACCGAAGCCGGAATTTCAGCTCCCCAGCGAAGAGGAAGTCGATCAGGCCGTCGATTATCTAGAGGGCATGATCAAAAAGTTTCGGGAACGGTTCGAACACTTCGGCGACAAAACCCAACCAGACCATAGGCCCCCCAACTCTACACCCGACCCAACCCCGTCTCCAGATTCCACGCCGGCGCCGACACCTAACTCGCTCCCAGGCGCGAAGCCTGGCGGCACCCCGTTGTAAGAACAGCTTTAGAGCAGTCACGATGTTGGCCCAGGACACCGTTCGCCACCCGCTGTCGCAGGCCCACGGCCATATCGTTGTCGAAACGAATGGTGCGGGGTTTCAGGATGTGACCCGGCACCTCGCGAACTGGCTCACGGAGATCGGGGCTGAGAACGGCTTATTGACGGCCTTCATACGGCACACCTCAGCCTCGTTGACGATCCAGGAAAACGCAGATCCCAACGTGCAAGTGGATCTGCTTCGATCGCTCGATCAACTAGCACCGCAGGGGCCCCACTACGTCCATGATACCGAAGGGCCTGATGACATGCCCGCCCACATCAAATCGATGTTGACGTCGACGTCACTCGGCATTCCCGTGGTGGGCGGCAGCATGGTCCTTGGCACGTGGCAAGGACTTTACGTCATTGAGCATCGATCGCGGCCTCATAGCCGCGAGATTGCTTTACATTATCTCGGAACGTTTTTCTCGGACGCGGGTGTTCAGTGACGCTTGCGTTCTTTCTGCTTCATGATCCGCATCTCGCGATCATAAAGTAGCTCTCCGCCCGGAACACGCAGGTCCAATACAAGCTCCATCACGTGACGAGACGGTGGCGTGGTCGTAAGCGAGACGACGACCATGGCGAGAACGCTAGAGGGCAGTGCGAGGACCGCAGCCAGGGCGCTGGACACAGAAATCAGACCCGCTTCGCCCGCCAAAATAATCAACACGCCGACGGCGAAACCTGTGACGAGTCCGGCAAAGGCGCCGAACTCATTGATGCGCTTCCACCAGATCGACGCGATCAGAACCGGAAATGCGCTGGCTCCCGTTAGTGCGAGTGCCCACATCAAAAGCTTTAGAGCGTCGCTATTCGCAACAACCGCGACCACCCCGCCAAACGTCATGACCAAAGCCAACATGATGCGGCCCGCCCCAAGCCGAAAGGCATCGCCGGGCGGCTTCCAGCTGAGGCCGCTGACGATATCCTCCGACAGCAAGTTTGCCAGCGTTAGCGCTGTTGCTGTTGCGGCGGCGAATGCCGCAGCTACGATGCCCGCTGCAGCAAGATAGGCGAATACCATGGGCAAGCCGGCGGCCATAGGGAGGGCGAGAAGAATGCTGTCTCGATCGAAGTTGACGCTTGTCATGGCCAGTTGAGTGCCGCGCGTGCTGATTTCGGCAAAGCCTTCCGCACTCAACGTCCGCAACCATTCGGGCGGGCTCGCTAGCGACGTCCCGGTGACATCAAGGAGGTAGTGCCGCATGAAAACGGCAATGGTCGCGCACGTCAGCATGATGGCGCCGAAGAAGAATGTCGCCCAGCCGAGAGATTTCCGCGCTTCGTAGACACCCGGCGCTGTTGCCATGCGCGGCAACAGCCACGGCGCCGCCGCGACGCCCGCCATCGTGGTCAGGGTTGCCAGCACGAACGCCAGCGGCGATATGGCTCCGAACGGCTCCGAAAATCGTTTTGCAATCGGCTGCATCGCATCGGGCGGAAGGTTCAAGGTCAAGAACGACTGAGCGACAATTGGCAGCCCCTGGATGGCCTCTACGCGCCCCACCCCTCGGATCACCGGCCCGTGACTCAACTGGGGTAAAGGCAGGTAGCCGAGCAACACGGCGACAATGGCCACAGGTACGAACAGCGCTGCGCCGGCCACAATGGCAGTCGCGACATTGCTCCAGGTGAGCGAACGCATACCTCCCAGCACGAGCCCGATAAAAACGGCGAGTACCATTACAAGCATCGCGAGAGTTTGGCCTCCGCCCGAAAGCCACGCGACGGCCCGCGATCCCATACTCAGTTCGGCAGCAAACATCAGGAGCGTCGGAACGGCCAACAGGGCCGCCGACACAATGCGCAACATGCGGCTGTCGAAGCGTCGACCGAGGTATGTGGGAATCGTGAAGGTACCGAACTTACGGAGAAACGGCGCCAACAGCACGGCGGTAACCACAAATCCCGCGATCGCCCCGTTGATTATCCAGAGGCCATCGTACCCGATGATGAAAAGCACACCGGTCAAGCAGGCTATACCCGTTGCCCCGAACGTAGAGATCGCCAGACCAATTCCACAGTACACGGCCGGCACACGGCGTCCTGAAGCGAAATATTCCAAGGGATCGCGCGTAAAGCTGAGCAAACCGATGCCGACAACCATTGTCAGCATACCGAAGAGCAGCGCAGCTCGCGTCAATCCATCGTCGGCGCCAAGCTGCTCGAGCATCAGCAGCATCAGAACCAGAGCGGCAAAAGCGCTCGCGAAGATGGCGAAGTACGTCCCGAGGCGCGGGTTTATGAGGCGTGCGCGCGGTGTGAAGCTCATGGGCAACCCCGTGCGAAACTATAAAGTTGCTGCATCACCGCGCCGACGGCTGAATAAGGCTGCACGTCAGCTGTCCTCATGAGCGCCGTGCCAGTGGTCAATGGCGTCTTGTCGATTAACGAAGCTGGCAACAGTCACCAAAGCAATGACAACGAGCCCATGGGCTGTCAGGAAATATCCCAGTGGGAAACCAAGGAATTTGTTGTGATTGAGCCCCTCGGCGTAAAGTGGAAGCACGATGATCACGAACAGGAACGGAACCAGGCTAGCCAGCATCTGCCATTTGGTATGGCGCCAGTACGGCTTGCGTTCCTTACGTTCCATCATGGCTGTTCACCCCTCTCCCGTCTTTCAGTCATTAACCAGTCTACAGGAAAATCGAGGCAATGGACGCCCGGGGCCCGTCTATCGTGCGGCAGTCCCCACAAGATCGTTGCCTGATTTAACCCGTGCTTGCTTAAATAGCGGCATGTGTCAGATCTAAGACCAGAATGGAAACTTCAGTTTGATCAAAGGCCAAGGCTGGCGGCTAGACCAAATAGCTGACCCGCCGACGATTGGTGTTTGCTCAAAATCGCTGCAGGTAGTATTTGAAATCCGCATGTCAGCCTATAGCTTCATAATCGTTGACGATCATCCGCTGTTTCGGGGTGCGCTGCGCGAGTCGCTGAGCGCAGCCTTTAACTGTACAATCGACGAAGCGGGATCCCTCGACGAACTTAATATGCGCCTGATGCCCAATCGGGCGATCGACCTGATTTTGCTGGACCTTTCCATGCCTGGAGTTCAGGGGTTGTCCGGCCTTTTGTTCCTGAGGGCTCAATTCCCAGAGATACCGGTCGTTGTCTGTTCGGCCAGCGAAGAACCCACGACCATACGGCGCTGTATCGAGTTCGGTGCCTCGGGTTTCATTCCGAAATCACATTCGGCTGAAGCTATTCGCAAGGCCATCGGCCAAGTTTTGGGCGGTGAAATCTACATGCCCTCTGGCACAGATCTTTCCGTCGGGGCGGACGACGATACGTCAGAGCTTTCGGCGCGGCTTTCCACACTAACGCCGCAGCAGGTGCGCGTGTTGATGATGCTTGGGGAGGGACTGCTGAACAAGCAGATCGCTTATAAGCTTTCGGTGTCCGAAGCCACCATCAAGGCACACGTCTCGGCAATCCTGCAGAAACTTGGCGTGGACAGCCGCACTCAAGCAGTGATCGCGATCAACAAGATCGACGACGGTTGGCGCCAGCCGGCGACCCGATAGTTCGCCTTTCGCTCTCGGCTCTCTTACTGCGCCGCTGTTGGCGTCTGCATGAGCAGGCGAGTCATCAGTGCGCGCAGTGCCGCTGCTTTCAACGGCTTGCGCAGAATCGCGTGCCCCGCCTCGCGGACATGGCGTTCGACCTCTGCCGAGTGATCGGCAGTGATGATGACGGCTGGAATATCCACCTTCAGCTTGTCCCGCACGGCCGCGATCGCAGCCAAGCCCGTGCCAAGATCCAGATGGTAGTCGGCAAGGATCACGTCCGGCAAGGCCGGCATGGACGACGCGGCCTGAACAGATGTCGGGATGCTGGTCGCCGTGGTCACCTTGCACCCCCAACCTCCCAGCAGCGCTTCCATTCCTGCGAGGACCGCCGGCTCATTGTCGATGCACAGGACGTAACTTCCTTTAGGCGATCCCAGTTTGCGGGCTGGAACGACAGTCGTTCTCGTCTCTTTCACCGGCACCGCCAGCGGAACGACCACGGAGAACATTGACCCTTTGCCCGCTTCGGAATTCAGCTCCAACGGATGACCGAGCATCAAGCAGATGCGTTCGACGATGGACAGGCCCAACCCGAGACCATGCTCGCGGCTGCCCGCGCCCTCGATGCGCTGGAACTCGTGAAAAATCAGGCGGCGTTTGTCTTCCGGAATGCCCGGACCGGTATCGAGAACCTGCAAACTCACAACTTCACCACGCCGGCGCAGCCCCAAAACGACCTTACCCGTGCGCGTATATTTCACGGCGTTTGAAACGAGATTCTGCAGGACGCGCCGCAGCAGGCGCCGGTCGGAGCGGACCCAAACGTTGGTCGGTAAAACCGTAAACGCCAGCCCTCGCTCGCGCGCGACAGGTTCGAACTCAAGCTTAAGCTGCTCGAAGATATCGGAGAGCGGGAAATCCGTAATGTCGACATCAACGCGACGCGCGTCCATTCGCGAGATCTCGATAAGGGTGGAGAAGATTTCCTCGACAGCATTCAGGGATGCATCAACGTTCCTCACAAGTTTCATTGACTGAGGATCGATAGAGCTTTCGGACAAACTCTGGACATAGAGGCGTGCCGCGTTCAGAGGCTGCATGATGTCGTGGCTTGCTGCCGCCAGGAAGCGCGTCTTGTCGAGATTGGCCTCGTCAGCCTTGGTCTTGGCCACCGCTAGAGCTGCGTTGACGTCCAGAAGCTCGGCTGTCCGTTCGCGCACGCGCCGTTCCAGGTTTTCGTTTGCGCGCGCCAACGCAGAGGCTGCGGCGATCCGATCCGTCACGTCGGAGTATGTCGTCACGATACCGCCCTGCGGCATCGTACTCGTGCGGATCTCAACGATGCGGCGCCCGCCATCAACCTGCTCCTGGAAGGTTTCCCGGGTCACCGCCAGCCGAATGAGACGCTGGCTCACCAGATCCTTGACATTGCCTTGGCCGAAGTCTCCGCGCTCTGCCAGGACTTCCAGAACACGATCGAGGGGGATGCCGACCTGGGCAAGATCCGCGGGGAGATCCAACATCTCGCGGAATTGTCTGTTCCAGCAGATCAGACGCATATCCTTATCGAAGACGCTCAGCCCTTGGCGAACCTGGTCAATCGCGGATTGCAGCAGGTCACGGTTGTAGTGAAGCGCCTCGGAGGCATCATCAAGAAGACGCAACGCGTTCGGCCCAGTCGCATTTGCGCGCGCCAGGAGAAGCGCGAGCACAAGACGGGATGACGCCGCCCCGATGGAACTCGCAAGAAGCCGTTCGGCAAAACGCATAATCTGAATATCAGCCTTGGCCGACGGGATTAGCATCACGCCGTTTGCGGATGCATAGTCGCTAAACGAACGTACGGTACGTTCCTCTCCCAGATAGCGGGCGACCGTGGACTGGAGATCATCGATCGTGATGGGGGAGCGCCACATACGCAGCGACGGTGAAGAATGCAGCGTCGAACGAAATTGCTCGTCGCTTAGGAATTGCTGGGCCTGGATACGTTCGATCGGTGTGGGCGCGCGCACCAACGATACCATAACGTAAGCGATGATATTCGCGCCGATGCTCCACAAAACGCCGTGTGTGAGCGGTTCGAACTCCAGAAAAAACAGTGCCTGCGGACGCAGGAACGTAAACCCGAACGGGCCATTCTCAACGATGCCGTGCGAGATCAGTCCAGCCTTCGCGACCCAAGGCAATAATAAGGTATAGCCCCAGACGAGAAAGCCGATAGAGATGCCGGCGAGAGCACCGCTACTGGTCCCTTTGCCCCAGAAAAGACCTCCGAAGAAAGCGGGCGCAAGCTGGGCAATGGCGGCAAATGACACCAGACCGATGGCGGCCAGCCCCTGAGATTCTCCGAGGGCGCTAAAGACGAGGTAGGCGAGAAAAAGGACGCCAACGATCGCGACGCGGCGGATCGTCAGCAACAGCCGCGCCATGTCTCCATGCGCAACGATATCCGCAACGTGATACCTCACAAGCAGCGGAATGATGACGCCGTTCGACAACATGATCGCGAGCGCAATAGATTCGACGATGACCATCGCAGTTGCCGCCGATAGCCCGCCGATAAATGCTACCAGCGACATCCATTCCGCGCCGGCGCTCACTGGCAGCGTCAGCACATAAAAGTCAGGGTCGTTGCCCTGGGATCCGACAAACAACAATCCGGCCGCTGCCAGTGGCACTACGAAAATATTGATGAGCACAAGATAGAGCGGGAACATCCAAGCCGCGCGGCGCAATTCGGACTCGGAGTTGTTCTCGACGATCGCGACATGGAATTGGCGCGGCAGGAGCACGATACATACCGCGCTTAGCAAACCGACCGTCAACCACGTGCCGCCATGAAATGACTGCCCGAAGATCTTTGCTATTTCTTCATGCGCGGCAGCCTGAGCTAGCAGAGCTTGAGGTCCACCGGCCATCGCAAACGTGACAAAGAGACCGACCGCCAAGAACGCCGCCAGTTTCACGAGGGATTCGGTCGCAATCGCGAGGATCAAACCTTGCTGGTGTTCCGTCGCATCACCATGGCGGGTCCCGAACAAAATGGCGAATGCGGACAGCGCCACCGTGATCAGGAACGCCGTGTCGTTGAAGATAGACCGCGGCAGATCTACCGGCAGCAGCGCGTGGTTGCCGATCAGCGTTTCCATCGTTACGGCGATCGCTTTAAGTTGTAGCGCGATGTAGGGGAGTGAACCGACCACGGCAACGACCGTGACAAGCGCGGCGACGGTCTGGCTCTTGCCGTATCGCGCGGCAATGAAGTCGGCGACCGACGTGATGTTCTGACCTTTAGCGACCCGGACGATGCGCATAAGCACAGGCAGGCCGAGGGTGAACATCAGGATGGGACCGAGATACACCGGTATGAAATCGTAGCCGGTCCGCGCCGACAGGCCAACGCTGCCGAAGTACGTCCACGACGTGCAGTAGACAGCGATCGAAAGCGAATAAATAAGTGGTCGCCCGCCGCTGCCGGGCGGAGAACGCAGCAGGACGCGGTCACCGATCCAGGCGATCACGAACAAGCCGCCGACGTAAGCCAGCGCAATAACGATGAGCATCGTGGCATCAAGCATCGACGGTCGAACACTCCGAAACGAAGAATACGCCGCTGGCGAAGTGGGCATCGAGCACCGGAGCGCCCTTGCAACATGCCGATTTCGCGAGACGGAAACCTACTTTGGCCAGCCTTGAGCGGATTTGTCCATAAGCTCCGACAGGCATGGTGTCGGTCTTGAATAAGGCGCACAGGAACTAAAGTACCGGCAGCGCTATTCTATGTCCGGCAAAGACCGCCGTAAAATGGGGAAAGCCCTCTAAGTGGCGCTTGTCTGGCACATCGCACCGTTGCTGGCACGTATGGCCTACCGTATAGATTAAATTCGGTTGTTCAGAGCGCTGACCACTCAAGATTTCCGCATTCTGAATGGCCCTCAGCGATGCGGCGAAGAGGACTTTGAAAAATGGGAATTATCCAAGAATTTCGCGAATTCGCCATTAAGGGCAACATGATCGACATGGCCGTCGGCATCATCATCGGTGGCGCGTTCGGCACGATCGTAACGTCTCTGGTTAACGATATCATTATGCCCCCGATCGGGCTCCTGCTCGGCGGTGTTGATTTTTCCGATATCAAGATTCCGCTTAAAGCCGCTGAAGCTGGAAGCGAACCGGTATCCATGAACATTGGGCTGTTCATCAACAATATGATCAGTTTTCTGATCGTGGCCTTCGCGGTGTTCATGCTTGTCAAAGCCGTCAATGAGCTGCGCAAGCGTTTCGAGAAGCAGCAGGAAGCCGCCCCGGCAGCTCCGACGGCAACGGAAGCGTTGCTGGCTGAAATTCGCGACGAACTGCGTAAGAAGAGCGCGTAAAGACTACGAGCAGCTGCCACCGCCGAGCACGCAGAATTCCGCGCAATGGCGGTGGCAGAGTTTGACCGCTCCGCTGTCAAACATGCCGCCATCTGCCTTTCCGGCGTCGGCAAGAGTCGTTCCCATTTCAAACGCCGTATCATACGGCAGCAGCGTACAGGGCAACACAACGGGTGCGACGGCGCCATTGCGCTTCACCACCATCCGCGAAGACGCGCACATCATTTCGTCCGGTGACTTGCCGAGAATGGACCAGCAACGGGTAGTGATTTCGGGAACTGTGTCGCTTTCCGCCATCTCGGGAAACAACATCAACTGGCCCGCGTCATCGGCATCGATCGGCCAGCCACGCTCCTTGAACAATTGCGCGTAACCCTGACGTGCCATGTCTGCGGTTTCGTGCCAACACGTTCGCCCGGCAATCGCCGTGCGGAAGCCGGACGCGCAGAGCCAGTCCAGGCCCAAAATTGCCGGCTGCCATGTGTTCAATCCACGCTCTTCCTCATGGTGAGCTTGCGTGTAGTGATCAAGGCTGACACGCAAACACAACCTGCTGCCAAAACGCCGATGGAGATCCATCAGCCCTTCCTTGATGCGGGGACGTTGCATCGGCGTCATCGCATTGGTCAGAACCAGGACGTCGAAGCCCATTGCGAGAGCTTCGCCCAGCATCGCCAGGATTTCCGGATTCATAAACGGCTCACCGCCCGTGAAGCCAATTTCACGTGTTCCGAGTTGCTTTGCCTCGTTCAAGAAGCGCGAGACTTCTGCCGCCGTCAGATAGACCAGTGCATCGTTGGTCGGGCTCGATTCAATATAACAGTTGCGGCACGTGATGTTGCAGAGCGTGCCCGTATTGAACCAAAGCGTTTCAAGCTGCCTGAGTGCGACACGCGCGCGGGGTTCGCCGGTCGCGGTCACATCGGGATCGGTAAACTTGGCCAGTGGCTCCGTTGCCGATGGCGTAGCAAATGTCGTCGACAAATTCGGCGTCCTCGTCGTCATCCGGGCGCGTTCCCACGTTGATCTCAGGGGCTCATCTGTGGGGTACGCAGTTGGGGACAACCTATCACGCCGTTCTGCCGGAACCTAAGTCACAAAAGCATCAGGGCGAAGTGAACTGCACCCGGCTGACTTGCAACGACCTCTTTTCCAGTTCGGGCCGGCGTGCTAGATCAACGCTCTTGGCGATGCGGGCGTAGTTCAGTGGTAGAACGACAGCTTCCCAAGCTGTATGTCGGGAGTTCGATTCTCCTCGCCCGCTCCATACTTTAGTGCTCTGCGAGCATTTTTCAGCCGGTCGAAAATCAGACATAGCGCGAACGAACGGACAACGACACCAGGACGGTCCCGGAATAGTCCCGGAACGCTTTCTGGCTTCGTTATGCGTGTCTGCGAAGAGCCGCTGACGCGGATCGGAATCCGCATCACCGTGGTGACCAGCTCATCGAGGTCTGGCGCAGCTCAAGTCATTGGCGGAGTTAGTCTCCGTCAGGCTGCGCTGCGTGTTTTCGCCAAGAACCCTTCAGCGTTTTTGCGAAGTTCGTCTGCCTTGGCCCCAAGTTCGAGAACAGCATTCAGCATCTGGCTCGCTGCCATTTCCGCCGATGCCGCAGATTGGCTAAGCCCCACGGTGTTCGCGGCGACATCCGTCGTACCTTGAGCGGCTTCCTGAACGTTGCGGGCGATTTCCATCGTCGCTGCGTTCTGCTCATCGGTGGTGGACGAGATAATGGTTGCGACCTCGTCCATCGACTTGATGATGTCTCCGATCGATGCGATCGAGGTTACGGCGTCGGCCGTAGAACTCTGGATGTCCGCAATCTGCGCGCTGATCTCGCTGGTCGCTTTTGCAGTCTGGTTCGCGAGCGACTTCACCTCTTGCGCGACAACCGCGAAGCCTTTGCCAGCCTCACCAGCACGCGCGGCTTCGATGGTGGCGTTCAGCGCCAGCAGGTTTGTCTGACGTGCAATGTTGCTGATAATCTCGATGATATCACCAACCTTCTGCGACGCATGCGTGAGCTGACGCACCTTGTCCGAAGTCTGATCGGCGGTTTTGACTGCCTTGCGGCTGATCTCCGTTGAGCTTGCCACCTGCCGTCCGATCTCCTTGACCGAAGCGCTTAGTTCATCGGCCGCCATGGCAACTGTGCGGACATTGGCCGAGGCCTGCTCGGCTGCGGCGGCAACGGTGGCGGTCTGGCTGCTCGAGGTATCCGCCGCGGACGCTACCGTTTCAGCGGCGGTCCGAAGTTCGTCAGCGGTCCGGGCAACGGATTTTGCCGTTTCGACAACGGTGGAGGCGAGACTTTGGGTGTCTCGGCGGCCTGCCTCAAGATACATAGCGATCGAGAGTTCAAGGTCCAGCATTACCACCTTGAAGATCGCGGCTTCAAGCGGAGCTCTGCGTTCGGCTGGCTTGGACGCGCCGCGATAGCTGACTACCGTGGATCCCTGCGGCGTCATCCGACTCGAAAGCTCGCCCAAAAGATTAGAAACCAGAACGCTATAGCCGCCGATATGCCATTTGGGATCGAGGCCGATTTTGTGGTGGGTTTGCCCGATGCGATCCGTCGATGCCACATAGGCGTCATCGAAGCGTCCATCGAGTAGAACAGACCAATGCCGGATCTGACCCGCTTTGGCCCGTGCCGAGACATCCGAGGTCTTGAAAAATGCTGCCGTCTCAGGAAACCTACTGAGATGGGCGTAGAACGCGTCAAGAGCCGCGGGCAGCGCCCCCATAATCAACTCCTTATTCTCTCGAAGGAGCGTGGCGGTCGCGTCGTCGATCTGATTGAACGCCAAGCGCGACTTGATTGAGATGCTGCCGGTCATTGGATAGCTCGCCTGCGAATATATTTGTCCACAGGCTCTGTGGTTATCTGATTCGCGTAGAATGGCGTGCTCAATCATGCGGCAATCGGCAACGATTCTTTTAGCAGAATCAATCTCTCAGGTCGGGCTGCACTGCCATTTAGCGACTGCACGATATTTCAGATTGCCCGTCTGGGGCGTTGCCTGAAGGCCGTCATTACCGACTTCCCAATGGCCTGCGGATGGTTCGTGTTAACGTCAGAGAAGTGTCATTGAAGGGATGCGACGAGGTCCTACGGTTGAGCTTTGCGTGGCGAAACGCCGCAATTCTTGCTCCGCATCCCACATATTGTCGCGCAAAAAACCTTTCATCGTTCGAGGACACTCCCGGCTTAATTCTTGACATAAAAAATCATCATTGTAGATGTGAGGACCGGCTACGGGGGCTATACTTATACGGATGTCAATCGTGGCCACTTGAGAGCGCGCGGTGTCGCTCATGTTCGTGGCCTGCGTTCGTGACCACGTTCCCGCAGCGTGCGGTGGCCCTTCGCAACGAGACTTTGCCAACTCACGCAGCAGACTGGCGCGACACGCGCCCCCCGCGGATTCTTTCCGCCAACTCTGACCGCAAAGCAAAAGGCGGACGATGATACAGATGAGATTGAGCCGTTCTTCGATGTTTGCCGCGCGCACGTGGCCGCTTTTCGCGGCTATCTGCATTGTTGCGGCAGGCCTCGCTCCCTCGGCTTTAAGCCAAGAAGCTCCGGCTAGCACGTCTCAGACGCCCGCCAATCCCCCTGCTGTGGACTCTGCGCCAACACCACCAGTCGAGCCAAATCAGCCTGCTCCCTTAGCCGTTGAGCCGCAATCTCCGGCTGCTCCAACAATTGACAACACGCCGCCGGCGACGGCTCAGCCATCCATGTCCCCGGCTCAAGGCCTAGCCCAGCAGACCTCACCGGCACTTTCGCCCTCTGCGACGGACAGCACTATTACGGCGCCAGCCTCAGAGTCCCCGGGCGCACCTGCGAATGACGATGTTCCTCCGGCGGGGAACCAATCTGCCGGTGCAGATCAAGCTCCAATCGACGTGCCGACTGCGGTGGGTCAAAATCCAGCAACCGCTGCCGCAGCCCCGGCGAGTGAGGACGACAGGCAGGATCTTCCGCACGATCTGTCGCCGCTGAATATGTTTCTCAACGCCGACATCATCGTCAAAGGCGTGATGATCTTGCTTGCCATTGCATCCGTGCTCTCCTGGACAATCTGGTTTGCCAAACTGGCGCACCTCGGCTTCGCCTCCGGTCGCCTTCGGCGTGAAATGTCCCGCCTGCAGCGAGACGCCAGCCTCGCGGCTGCAGCCGATCGACGGCAGACGTCCTCTGATCCGCTCTCTTTAATGGTCACGGCGGCGCGCGATGAAGTTATCCGTTCTGACAATGGCCTCTTGCCAGCTGACGGCATCAAGGAGCGCGTCACATCACACCTTGCGCGTATCGAGGCAACCGCTGGTCGCGCGATGACATCCGGCACCGGCCTTCTCGCTACGATTGGTGCGACGGCTCCGTTTGTCGGCCTTTTCGGCACGGTATGGGGCATTATGAACAGCTTCATCGGCATCTCGAAAGCCCAGACCACAAACCTTGCTGTCGTTGCGCCGGGTATCGCGGAGGCGCTGCTCGCCACCGGCATCGGTCTGGTGGCCGCTATTCCAGCCGTCATTTTCTACAATCAACTTGCGCGTTCGATATCGGGCTACAAAGCGAAACTCGCAGATGGTGCTGCAATGGTGGAGCGGCTCGTATCGCGCGATCTCGATCGCCAAGCCGCGAGAACACCTTATCTGAAAGCGGGAGAGTAGGTCATGGCCGGCCGAATTCGTGACGACGACGATCTTTCGGACAACCATGAGATCAACATCACGCCGTTCATCGACGTCATGTTGGTTCTTCTCATCATCTTCATGGTTGCCGCCCCTCTGTCGACGGTCGATGTTCCCGTTGAATTGCCCGTCGCCGTCGCGAAGCCGCAGCCTCGCCCTTCCAAACCCGTCTTTCTGACTCTGCAGTCCGACACGACGCTTTCGATCGGCGAAAAGACGATTTCGCGCGACGCACTTGTGTCGACCCTGGATGACGTCACGGAGTCGAAGAGAGACACGCGGCTTTACGTACGGGCGGATAAGGATGTGCCCTACGGTGAGCTGATGAAGCTCATGAACGCGCTGCGCATCGGGGGGTACTTGAAGGTTGGGCTCGTGGGTTTGGAGTCTGCGGATACCAACGCTCTTCCGGCATCAGCTTCTCCCGCCGCGGGGCCTTAGCCGTATGTCATACACTTTCGAGTCGCGCCTTACGCGCACCAGCAGATGGGCTGTCGCTATATTCTTCGGGGTTGTGCTGCACGCGAGCGCCGCCAGTCTCGTCCTGATGCAGCCTGAGCCCCACGAAGAAGAGACCGCCGATTCCGGGCCTCTCTTGTTCGACCTTGCTCCGCTTGCTGTTGCTCCTCCCAAGGACACGAAAGCTCCCATCATCGGCCCTCGTTCTGACGCGACTCCGGAGATGATGGAGACGCAGGAAAAAGCCAAACCGACTGCTGCAGAAGAAACGCCGAAAGTCGAAAAAACTGAGCATGAACCGGAAGACCCCGACCTGAAGTTGCCGGAAAACAAACCCGAAGAAAAGGTCGAGGAAAAAGAGGAAAAGGAAGAGCCGGAGAAAGAAGTCGAGGAAGCGGAACAGGAACCCACTCCGGCAGCTAAGGCTGCGCCGGAGATGGCTCCTCCGCCAATCAAGGCTCCGCGCGCTGAGAAGGCCGCTGCCCCCACGCCCGGGCTCTCCGAAGCCGATAAAAAGACGATTGCGACTTGGCAGAAGAAAGTCGCTCACCACCTCCATCGTCATAAACGCTATCCCTCTGCTGCGAGACGGAATCGCATTGAGGGCAAGGTCATCGTGAGCTTCAGCATTGACCGCGAAGGCCGCGTCGTAGCGCACGCCGTAGTCAACGGCTCGGGCGCAAAGATTCTCGATGATGCTGCCCTCGATATTCTTGAGCGCGCGTCACCACTTCCGACGCCGCCGTCTCAGCTCGTTGGGAACGCGTTCGAATTCACCCTGCCGATCCATTATCAGGTCAAGTAACAAGGGGCGGGTTGCTGTTGGCCACAACGTTTCTCGCGTGATGCTGCGTCTTTTCCCAGTGGTGCGGGGCCGATACCAGTTCCCATAGTGCTCGATATGCGGCCCAGGAAATCAGCAGCCAATAGATCGGCACTGCTAAGACCGATATGGCAAGTTCCGGGCGGCCACGGCGTGCGACAGCGATCGCGCCCAGCGCGATCGCCGAGACATATCCGGCGAACAGGTTGAACAATCCAGCCCAATAGAGAACGTGCCACTCGTCCGAAGGAACAAGCAGATCGGAACGGCCAGAGAGCAGGCTGGCCCCTAGGACGACATAGAACCAGGGATGAACCAAGCACGAGAGGATCATTCCTCCCATGAGCACCTGCAGGCCTGCGAAACGCTTCAACCCCAGATCTCGCAGAAGGCGGGTAGGTTCACGCATGTGCACGATGTAAGTTTGCATCCAGCCCTTCAGCCAGCGCGTACGCTGGCCCAGCCAAATCCGAAAGGTTTCGGGCGCCTCCTCCCATGTCGTGGACGCCAAACCTGCGACGCGCGCACCTTGTCGCGCGAGGCGAATACCAAGGTCTGCATCTTCGGTGACATTGAAGGGATCCCAGCCGCCAGAGGTTTCCAGAATACGGCGCGGGAAATGGTTGGATGTTCCGCCGAGCGGGACTGGTAGATCGAGCCGCGCCAACGTCGGCACGATAGCGTCGAACAAAGCGGTATATTCGATCGTGAACTGTCGCGTGAAAAACGTCTCTTCCGGATTGTACGTATTGAGGCAAGCCTGAACGCAGCCGAGTTCGGGGCCGGCGGAACGAAATGCTTTGAGCGCCCGGCGCAGTTGGTCAGGTTCGGGCATATCCTCTGCATCGTAGACCACGACGTAATCGCCGCGGGCACTGGCCAGCGCGTAGTTCAGGGCGCGGGGTTTCGTGCGAGGCTGGCCTTCCGGAACTTCGACAATGCGCATGTGCGTTGGTAGTACTTGCGCCTCAAGCGCCATTCGCGTCGCGCGGTCTTCGCGTTCGACTATAAGCGAGATTTCCAGGCAATCGGTCGGATAGTCGAGCGCCGACAGGGCCTCAATCAAGGCCGGGACAACTTCCGCTTCTTTGTAGAGGGGCACCAGGATGGCATAACGCGGAAACACCTCGTCGAGCCCGGATTTTTCGTTAGGGGATTCAGGTGCAGGCGCGCGTACGCTGAGCAGGGTCGCGATCGCCAGAATACGGATGGCTACGATACAAAAGAAAGACAGCGCCATTGTCGCGAAGACAACGGTGTGCGTTACCGACGGCATCGCGACCGCGCCGATGACCAATGCTACCGTCAGCACGACAAGCGTGGCGGCTTGCCATCCCACAACACTGTAGGCAGATGACAGCTCAGGTCTTGTTCGCCGCAGATGATTGACGGCATGGTCTAGCCGTTGAAGCTCTGGTTCAGCATCAGGCCGACCTGTGTCGGTTCCACCAGGGCATTGCGACACGTCTTGGCGTATCGCCTCTGCAGAATGCTCGCGCTGCCAATCCATCGCTCATGTCATCCGTGACCAGCAAGGCCGGTCAACATTCGACGAAGCTTAAGCTACGCGAGCCCGTCGCAAGGCACCTTCGACAAAGCGACGATTATCGTAAATCAAATACGCCGTCTGAAATACAGTATGCGTCTCGTCCTCAGGGGATTAACGCATATTGCGCCAACGGTGTTGCCACGGCGCAATATACCGCATGCTCCTTCCAAACTAAGCCGTGAGAAGGTCTTCTTGCTCGGTCTCTATGGAGATGGAGGGACCTGGCCGACCAATATAGTAACCCTGAGCTGCGTCGCAGCCCTCATCCTTGAGGATCATAAACTGGCAGTTCGTTTCTATGCCTTCAGCGAGGATCGGAATTGAAAGGCTTTTTCCTAGTGCAAGGACGGCGCGAATAATCGCCTTAGATTGAGGGCTCACCTCGATATCCTGCATGAAGCAGCGATCGAGTTTTATTTTATCAAACGGGAAAGATCGCAGAGTTTCGAGAGACGAATATCCAGTTCCAAAGTCGTCCAAAGCGATCGAGACACCGAGCTCCTTGATCTTTTGCAGGATCGCGAGTGTGCGTTCCTTATTTTCGACAATGGTCGACTCCGTCAGTTCAAGCTCAAGCCTTTTGGCATCCAAGCCGCTCTCTTTAAGAGCATCCTCCACAAGCTTTGGCAGATCGCTATGGATGAACTGAACGGGAGAAAGGTTGATCGCGATCTTCAACGGCTGTGACCACTTTGCGGCGGCGGCACACGCCGTTTTCAACACCCACTCGCCCAGCTCCAGAATGAGCCCTGTTTCTTCAGCAATGGGTATGAATTCTACGGGAGGAACGGCCCCACGCACAGGATGATGCCAACGCAGAAGGGCCTCGTAGCCAATGACCTCTCCCGTCGAGATCGACGTCTGAACTTGATAATGCAGGGAAAGCTCATTCTTTTTAACGGCATCGCGAAGATCGCTCGCCAGAACCCGGCGTGCCCGCACGCGTTCGTCCATCGAGGACTCATAAAAGCAGATGTCTTCCGTCGCGCTTGCCTTGGCCCGGTACATCGCCAAGTCCGCATTGCTCAATAAATTTTCGCGGTCCCTTGCATCATCAGGATAAATCGCCACCCCGATGCTGGCACCTATCGACACCTCGAAATCGGATATCTCTATTGGTTCGAAGATGACCTTCTGAAGCCGCTCTAGAAACTCCACGAGCGTCACCGGATCTATAAACGTTTTGACGGCCGTGAACTCGTCTCCACCGACGCGAGCGACCATTTCGCCTTCTCGGAGAAGATTGGACATTCTGTCTGCGATAACTTTGAGAACTTCATCACCGGCTTGGTGACCTCTAAGGTCATTGACCTCTTTAAACCGATCAAGGTCAATCTCAAGGACCGCAACTTTCCGCTTTGCGCCTTCCGCCCGGTCGAGTTCGAATTCGAGATAATTCGTGAAGCTCGTGCGATTCGGCAGCCCCGTCAGGGGGTCATGCAAAGCCATGTGCTGCAAGCGTTGATAGCTATCATAACGGGCGCGATCGTCGATGAGATAGCTGGAGATACCAGCTCCAATAATGACCAAAGCCATGCCGGCAACAGCAAGCGCCATGGCTGTCGACGGATCGTCTGCAACTTCTACCGCTCCATTGAGGGGAGTGATTTGTAGCGCCGTCATGCCCGTAAAATGTAGACTCACGATGGCAACCACGAAAAGCGCAGCAGCTGATAAATGTCCCGTCATCGTGTCTGCGCGCAAAGCGGAGCGAGTCGCAGCGCCAGCGAAAATGATCGATAATGCAATTGAAGTGAGGAGGTAGGTTTCATCCCAGGCAACGATACCATCGATACGGTAAGCCAGCATGCCCGTATAATGCATGGCTGCGACCGCTAGTCCCACCGCACTGCCACCAATCACAGGTGCTGCACTGGTCAGGCCGCTGGTCGCGAAGGCGAACCCCAATCCAGCCCCCGTAACCGCGACAAGCAGTGAGACGACCGTCAAGACCGGCATAAACGTCACGGGGACGCCTGGATTATAGGCGAGCATTGCGATGAAATGCGTACACCAGATGGCAGCGCCTGCAGCAACGCCGGTCAGGAAGTTCCAGCCGTACCGCTGCAATCCCCCGGTGGTTGCGGCCCGGTGAAGGAGGCTCAAGGTGACGCCCACGCCGGCTAGACACACCAACGAAGCCAATCCGACGAGCCAGACATTGTGCTGGCCGACGATGCACGAGAGAACGCTATACATGTACGATAATTTCCAGGACAAAAGTTGGTATGCCTGGATAGAGAGAACCCATTAAAAACGTGTGTATTTCTCTGAAAATGCACGCTAAATCAGGATCACAAGCACGGTGTGCAGTTGTAGAGTTGTGCTGACCTCCCCCGCAGGTAGGCACCCGTTAGATAAAATCCACACAATTTTTGAGTTGTGTTGCGGAAATGGCAATACCGGCAAAGTTTGGGTTTTGCGATCCGCTGAAAGAATCTGATTTCAAGGCACTGCCTTTTGCGGCCCTGCTAAAACAACTGGAAGTTGAGAATCCAGATGAGAATAGATACGGCGATATGGTGCCAGGTCCGACCTCGGTCGCACTTGGCTGTGTTTGCGCTGTGGCTTTGCCTGAGTTTGGTTCTGCTGGGTTCATACGAAGGGACTCAGGCGCAGGAACAACCCGCTGCAGCAGAACGTGAAGCAGCGCGCCGGGTCGTGTTGCGCTTTCTCACGACCAGCGACTTTCCCCCGTTTAACTTTTATGACGAAGACGGCGTGCTAACAGGCTTTAATGTCGACTTGGCGCGCGCCATATGCCTGGATCTGGACGTTACATGCGAGATCAAGGTCGAGCCCTGGGAGAATTTGCTGCCCTCCCTCCTTCGGAAGGAAGGTGATGCAGTTATCGCCTCGCAGATGGTGACAGCTCAAGCGCTCACCAATTATGACTTCACCGACCGATACTTTCATACCCCGGGTCGCTTTGCTGGACGTCGTGATGCCACAGGGCTGGAAGCTACGCCCGAAGCTTTATCGGGGCGGAAGGTCGGTGTAGCGCAAGGCACCACGCACGAGGCGTTCATCCGGCAATTTTTCCGGGGCAGTCAGATCGTCACGTTCAAGGATGCGGATGCCGCGCGTGAGGCCCTCAAAAAGGGGGACGTCAACGCCATATTTGGTGACGCTATCAGTTTGTCCTTCTGGTTGAACGGTACCGCCTCCAACCAGTGCTGTGAATTCAAAGGAGAGGCGTTTCTCGAGCCCAAGTTCTTTGGGGATGGCGTCGCGATAGCGGTTGCGAAAGGGGATCGTCAGCTTAAGGCTGAACTCGATGACGCCTTGAAGCAGGTTCGCTCGAGCGGACGATTTGTCGAACTTGTCACACGCTATTTCCCGTTCCGTATCTATTGACACCGCAGGTTGCATGCGCACAAACGGTTCAGATACACAACTTTGCCCTACGATGATCGCCTTGCGCGGTTATCAAGCTCTAAAATGTCATACTCCTGAAACTTGAATCTTCTCATGGTGCGATCGGGGGATACACTAGTCTATCGGCCACCGGTCTGCAGGAAAGCTGAGGATGACCAGATACCGCGCAATGTTTATTTCTGATGTCCATCTCGGCACTCGAGCGTGCCAAGCTGGGCAGTTACTCGATTTTCTTCGGGAACATGACGCCGATACGATCTACCTCGTCGGCGATATTGTTGACTTCTGGCGCATCAAGCGCGGTGCAGTATGGCCTCAGTCACACAATGACGTATTGCAAAAGCTTTTACGCAAGGCACGCAAGGGCGCCCGGATTGTATTCATTCCCGGCAACCACGACGATGGCCTGCGACAGTATTGCGGACAGCGCTTCGGCGGCATTGAGATCGAGCGGCAGTTCATCCACGAAACGGCGGATGGCAAACGCTACATCGTCATGCATGGCGACGAATTCGATGTCGTGGTGCGCTATGCTAAATGGCTGGCGTTGCTCGGGGATCGCAGCTACCAGCTCGCCCTGTGGACTAATGCCCCGGTGAATTTCGTACGTCGGCGCCTAGGGCTCGAATACTGGTCCCTCTCCAACTATCTGAAATTGCGCGTTAAATCCGCTGTCAATTTCATCGGAGAATTTGAACGCAAGCTTTCAAGCGAGGCACAGCGGCGAGATGCGGACGGGGTGATATGCGGACATATTCACCATGCCGCCTCAAGAAACTTTGGCGATATCCATTATCTGAATACAGGTGATTGGGTCGAGAGTTGCACGGCGATCGGTGAAACAGAAGATGGCCGTTTCGAGCTTATTCGGTGGATGGATGTCGTACAGGCACGGACAGCCGCATCGGAAGCGAGCCTCGTGAAGGAAGACTTAAAGGCGGCGTAAATGAAGATCCTCATCGCCACCGACGCTTGGAGACCGCAAGTCAACGGTGTTGTGCGAACCTACGAGCGTCTGGCGGAGGAAGCTGCGCAGTTGGACGTCGAGCTCACGTTCTTGACGCCGGCGGAATTCCAGACATGGCCGTGCCCCACGTATCCGGAGATTCGTCTGGCTCTCCCGGGCTATGCCTACATTATCGAACGCATGAAACTGATCCGACCGGACGCTGTTCACATCGCGACCGAAGGACCGCTGGGCTGGATGACGCGCTCACACTGCATCCGGCGCGGTGTTCCCTTTACGACCAGCTTCCACACGCGGTTTCCCGACTATCTGTCCCGGCGCTTTGGCATTCCTGAGAGCTGGATCTGGTCAATCCTGCGTCGGTTTCACAATGCGGGCGCGGGTATCATGGTCGCGACGCCGAGCCTCGCAACGGAACTCGACTCACGGGGCTTTGACCGCATCATGCCCTGGACGCGGGGCGTCGATACGCATGTTTTCCGACCACGCAACGTGCGCCGCTTCGGAGAGGGGCCTGTTTTCCTTTACGTTGGGCGGGTTGCTGTCGAAAAGAATATCGAAGCGTTTTTGAGGACGGACCTACCTGGTAAAAAGGTTGTGGTTGGGTCCGGACCGCAGTTTGCAGAACTACGGGTCAAGTATCCTGACGTTACCTTTACCGGCAAACAGATCGGTGAGGATTTGGCGGAGTGCTACGCCTCGGCAGACGTCTTCGTCATGCCAAGCCAGACTGAAACCTTCGGTATCGTATTGCTGGAGGCGATGGCTTCGGGGCTGCCTGTTGCCGCTTATCCTGTCACGGGTCCGCTCGACCTTGTTCGCCAAGCGGAGACGGGATTTTTGTCAGAGGATCTAGCTGCCGCTGCTAAGGCTGCCATGTCACTGGATCGTGACATCATCAGAAAGCGCGCGCTCGACTACAGTTGGGAAGCCGCGGCTCGGCTCTTCATCGCGAACATCGAAACAGCGCTCTTTGCGCGACTGGGGCAAGGCACACCCAAGCGACGCGTTACCCTAGCGCGGCCAGCAAGTTCCGCCTGATCTTTCGTTTCTTTTTTCCCGATACGCTTCAAGCGACAACCAGACCATTTGCAAATGCAGGCGGCGCGATCAGGCGCAGACGAGGCCCTGCGGACGTCACAGTCAACGGGCTATCTGCGATCTGATCCCCATCAGCCTGTACAGCAATATCGGAGCCAGCAACGGTCAAGTGCTGGCACGGGATGATCTTGACGCTCGGCAAACGCATGTGCAGCCCAGCAGCGACTGACAGTAGCTCGAGCAAGCGTCCGCGGCGGGTTCGCGCCGCGAACAAGAGCGCTTGAAAGCCGGTTTCAGAAAGGCTGGCTTCCGGGGCAATAACGTACGTTCCGGCGTAATTGCGACCGTTGGCGACAACGAGCCATGAGGCTTCAAAGGCTTTTCCATCAACAGTTAGGGAGAACATTTTCGGCCTTTTCGCCAGCGCCTTAAGGATCGGCATGGCGTAAGCGAGTTTGCCGATACGCCGTTTGAGGCTGAGGTCGAGGCCAGCAACGATCTCGCCATCGAAGCCCGCTCCGGCCATCAGGAAGAAAGGGTCTTTGTTTGCAAGGGCTCCGGCGACGTTGACGACAGGGCCTGTCATCAAAACTTCGGCAATTTCCGTAGGCTTCTTTGGCATTGCGATTTCGTTCGCTAGAACGTTGCCTGTGCCCGTGGCGATGATGCCGATCGGTATGGTGGTATTCTCGCCAAGCGCTGTCGCCAGCGCTCTGACCGTACCATCACCCCCTGCTGCAATGACGGCATCGAACCCGTCAAGCTGGACATCACGTGCAATGGCACCAGGGGCTGTCGAGGTGGCACCCCAAAAACGCAACATGACGATCTCAGCGCCGCGCCGCTCGAGTTCGACCGCCACGCGGCGGGCCAGCGTGCGGCGTCGCACGCCCGCGACAGGATTGTGCAGCAGTAGAAAACGTTTTCTATGCGGAACGGGTTCTTGGACCGTCATGGACCGATCCTAATGATCAGACCGTCGACGCGCGTAAGAATTTGAGCTCTTGGCGCAGCCCCAGATAGACGCAGACACACATCGTGAGAAGGACAAACGCAAAGGGGAAGCCCGTTGTCACAGCCGCGGCCTGCAGCGCCCCCAATCCTCCGCCCAACAATAGGACGCTCGCGACCAGTCCTTCCAAGACAGCCCAAAAGACCCGCTGTGCTACGGGCGGATCGAGTTTCCCTCCCGCGGTGATGGTATCGATCACGAGCGATCCTGAATCGGACGAAGTGACGAAAAACATCAGCACGAGCGCGATGCCAAGAAAGGACAGGATTCCCGAGAATGGAAGCGGCTCCAACATTCTGAAAAGTGACAGCTCCGGACGCCAGTTTTCGACAGTTGCGGCGACGCCGGTGTAGCCGTCAACAGCGATCTGGTGCAGTGCCGTACCGCCAAATGTGGTCATCCAGAGTATGGAAATCAAAGTCGGTACAATCAATACGCATAGAATAAATTCTCGCACCGTCCTTCCTCGCGAAACGCGAGCGATGAACATACCGACGAACGGTGACCATGAGATCCACCACGCCCAATAGAATGTTGTCCAACCGTGAAGGAATTCTGGATTTCGTTCAAACGGGCTCGAAAGTGCAGGCAAGTACGTGAGGTAAGAAATCGTATTGGTCAGGAAGCCGATGAAGATCTCTGCCGTCGCCCCTGCCGCAATCACGAACACAAGTAGCGCCGCGGCAAGCACAATATTGATTTCCGATAGCCGCTTCACGCCGGCATCCAGGCCGGCCACGACTGACAATGTGGCGACGGAGGTGATAACCGCGATCAGCAGGACTTTCGTGAGATCCGTGTTGGGGATTCCAAAGAGATAGTTCATGCCAGCGAGAGCTTGCTCAGCACCAAATCCCAAGGATGTCGCGAGGCCGAACAATGTCGCGAAGACCGCTAGTGTATCAATAATGTGCCCTGGCCACCCCCATACGGCATCTCCAAAGAGCGGATAGAAAACCGAGCGTACGGTCAGTGGGAGTTGTCGATTGTAGCTAAAGAACGCTAGCGACAGGCCAACGATGGCGTAGATCGCCCAGGGATGCAGCCCCCAGTGATAAATCGTGGCCGCCATCGCGACGCTTTGCGCTGCCTCGATATTTTCAGGTAAGACGTTGAGCGGGGGATTTTGCGCGTGAGCGACCGGTTCGAATACACCAAAAAAGATCAGACCGATGCCCATGCCCGCCGCGAACAGCATGGCAAACCAAGCGGTTCGGGAGAAATCGGGGGTTGCGTCCGGGCCGCCAAGGCGGATGGACCCGAACGGCGAAACAATTAGATAGAGCGCAAAAAGAACGAAAACGTTGCCCGTGAAAACGAAAACCCAATCGAAGTCCGATGTAACGCGGTTGCGCAGGGTTTCGAACACGGACACGCTGAGTTCTGGAAACAGCAGCGAGAACGCAACAAACGCCACAACCACCACACCCGAGACGAAGAAAACGGGATTATGGACGTCGAATCCCATGACCTCGACGTTGTCCTGGCCCACCTCATAATCCGTGTCATAGGTGACCGTGCCAGAATCGTCTTCGGTCAGTTCTTCGCTCATGGATGCGGGGTTCTCCATCAAAAGGCTCGCCTCGCCGGCGAGGTGCGCATGACCAAGCCCGGACCATCCGTCCACATGTGATTGGGCGACGTTGGACGGGCGAGGGTGAGTCCGACCCACCTAGGATCGGACCGAAGCTAACTTTCTCGAACAAATTTCGATATCCGGTGAAGTTTTTAACAATTCAACCGAGCATGCAACCCTGCACGGCTAATTTATCTTCAATTTCTGTATGTATATTTAGTTCCCGCACATGCGATCAAATCTACGTACTCTGGATTCTCACTTCATTATCAAGTGCTCTCTTAAATAACTTTATCACCGATTATCGACCAATTCGACCATAATAACTTGCGCATTTACTTTGAACTTCTGTCTTCTTTCTGATCAGAAATACAGATGCTTCAGTCAAAATCGCACCGCAAATCCGCGTCTGTCCGCTTGCCGCTGGGTGGGGGCAGCGCCTATCACTGTCCCGTGAGATGTGCGTCTGTTCAATTTGTTGCCCAGCTATAACGCTACAGGGATTGCAGCATAAATCGGGGGGCCTCTTTTCGGGCCGTGTGTATCGATGGATCTGACACTCCAACGCCGGAGGTGCACGTGCGATGCCCGCTTTTTTCAGACGCGCAAAAACTGGACTCGCGTGACAGCTCGAGCCCCGCGCCTCACAGATTTGAGCATTTCCTTTCTTAGAACACTCGTGACTTAGCCCGTAGTTCCGGGGGGATCGTTGGTATGGCCACTATCATAACGGTGCATGGCACCTTTGCTCATTACACGACGGGCTTAGAGCATGATGCTGCGACGGCGGCAGACAGCCTGCAATGGTGGCAACCCGGCAGCACATTTGCGAAGCATGCTCAGCAGCTTGTCAGTAGTGATTCCAGCGATGTCACGTTCACACCGTTCGTCTGGAGCGGCGACAACAGTGAGTTAGCGCGGCGCGCTGCTGGCACCCGGCTGCTTAAGCAGATGAAAGAACTGGAAGATCGCCAGGAACCCTATTGTGTTATCGGACATAGCCATGGCGGATCGGTGATCGCATCAGCGCTGATGGAGAGCGCCGCGCAACGCGTGCCTCTGGAACACCTCAAGAAATGGATCACTGTTGGAACGCCGTTCGTGGAATTGCGCAAAGAGCGGCTGCTGTTCCTCCGGCTTCCCATCTTGTTGAAGGCGATCTTCATCGCCTCCCTGATGCTGCTGCTCATGTTCTCCATTTCGAGCGTGGCCGAGGTTTTCGACGGCGGGTGGGAAGACACGCTCGAGAGTCAATTACAGCGATACGGTATTTCCATGGGCTTGATGGCTCTGCCGTTTGTCGTGTTTGTCGGGATCACAAAGTATTTGGACAGGCGGCAACTTTTCTTTTATCGCCCGGGGGTCATCAAGAGGGCGCGGGAAAAGTTCAGCGAACGCTGGCTGCCACTTCTGCACCCGGACGATGAAGCGGTGCATGGGCTTAGTTCTCTGCGCACGGTGAAGTTCAACATCTTTCACAATACGTTTGCGGTGCCATTTTTCTCGCTGGCCTCGGTGTTCATTCTTCCGATCGCGTACTTTTATCTGATCGCCTCCCCGACCCACATGGTGGGGATTACCAACTTTCTGCGGGACAATGTCTACGCGACCGAAAACTTCGAGCGCACCGAAGCCGCGATGATGGATTCCCGAAGAAAAATACGAGATCTAAGACGCCAGATCCGGCAGGCACAGGACAAGTTGGATAACGCTGATACGGACCTTAGGGCCGTTCTCAATGCCCGGACTGAAATCAAGCAGTTGCGGGAGCAGCTTCGGGGTATCCGGCAGGAACTGCACCAGGACTATCCCAACCTCGTACAAGTGCAACGCACCCGACGTTTTCATCGACGCTTCCTTGAACGTGACGGAAAACCCTGCGAGGGCGGGACGCTTTGCGGTGGCGGCCATGACATACTGCTTAACAGCAGGCTGATGTATCACCTCGTCACTGACGAAGCTTCGAGTTGGCTGGTCGACGAAGAGGTTCGGGAAGGCGCGTTCGGCAACCTTATACGCTTTGCTATGCCTATCGTGTTGGTCCCGGTCGTGTTCGGTATCGTCGCGGTCTTGATGGTGCTGCTGGTGCAGTTGCTGGCGGGGTTGTTCAGCTCATTCGCCAGCCGGCGGCTCGATGACCTAACGTGGTTCGAAGTGCAGCGCTCAGCGCTTGGCAATGATGCCGAAGCCGAGATCGCCGTTGGGGCCAATGCGCACCCGTCCTGGATCGACCGTATGCCGCGGACGCTTCCCCCTGAGCTGGCCCGAAAGATAACGGAACGCAGCAACCGTGAAATGATGACTTCGCTCGGCAAGTTCCGTAACGCCATCAGCGAGTTGGCTTTTGCAGAAGGTAACGAAGGGCAAATTGCCAAGGCGCTCGACTTCCTGACCTGGCGTGAACTTATTCACACATCGTATTTCGACGTTCCGGAATTCCGTAAGTTTGTCTCGGTCACCGTTAGCCAGCTCGATGGCTTCCAACCCAACGAAGTCCTCCGCAACGATCCGGAATATGCGGCGACGCTGCGCTGGCTAAAAGAGGTTACACCTCAGCCGCCGACGACCGAGGACCTACAGACGCAGCCGGCAGCGGCCTAAGCTTGGCCGGGACTGGAGAGGGAGGCTGTGAGTGCCGTCAGGACCGTTCAATGAGACGGCTCAAGCGCCACGTTTCTTCCTGCACGCGGATGTCGGCGAGCATCCGATCAATCAACAGGCATGTTCTCTTGAACAGGTCTGAACCTCGCCGATAATCGGCCGAGGCGAAGAAGTCGATCCGCCCGGCCTTGAAGAGGTCAACGCATTTCTTGCGCGATTTCCCCGGCGGATAGACCGCGACGGCGTGACCACCATTCTTCCGCATCACGGCCATCGATGGCACGTCGGTGTCACCGTCGCCGAAGTAAATCATATTGGAAAACGGGATGGGACGGCTGTCCTCGTCCATGTGCTGATTGATGTTTTCGCCAAGATCCTCGACGCCCTTGTTGATCCGGAACAGATACTGCGTTTTGCCGGTGTCCGTGATGACGCGTTTCGGATAGGGCAGATCGTAAGCTTCGAACCAATATTCGGACGCAAATACATTGTGGAAGTTCGAATAGATCGGCGTGCCTTCTACGATCTCGGTCAAGCCTGAAGAAATCAGGTAATGACGAAGCGTGACGCCATTGCTCTCGGCGCGCAAGGAAACGTAGTCGGAGATGGCGGCGAACCATTCCGCGACGCCCTCGAAAAGTTCGACATCCTTGCCCTGCGCCACGAGATCTTCGCGATCAATCCTGACGCCAGCTGCCTTCGCCTTTTTGTAGAGCAGGTGCATGTAGGTGATCAACGGATCCGCGCCATGCTCCCGCGCCAGCCGGTTCGTCTCGGCCCAGAACTCCGCCGCATCAATTCCGATCTTAGGGAGAAACGCGTATTCCTGCATGGGGCGCGGGGAGAGCGTACCATCGAAGTCGTAGACGAGAGCGATGATCTTTTTGGAAAAGGTTGCCTTGGATGCCGATTTGGATGAAGCGCTCGGCTTGCCGCGGCGAGGCCGCTCGGGGGCTTCGCCAGCCACGTGCGAATCTATGTCGTCCTTCGCGCGTTCTGTCATTGCTCGCCCCCGCATCCGGTATCTTCAGTGAACCGCCTCCCGAAGCTCATCCGATTCGGAGGGCGGAATGAAGACGTCCTTTATCCACCTGAGCTGGCTTCAGCCCTTACAATCGGGATCATTGCAGCACTCCCCATCATGGTGATGGTGGTGCGCATGGTCGTGATGATGATGGTGGTCATGGTCGTGGCCGCAGCAATTGCCGTCATGATCATGGTGTTGATGCGGTTCCACCAGAGTGGCACGCAGCATCCGTTCGATCGCGATCGACGTCTCGCGCGGTGCGTTGGGATGTTCAATTGCCAGCCCCATGACCTCGGCAGCGATCCGGATATCGGTTGCTTCACCAAGGTACGCTCTGCGGAGGCGTCCCTGGCGGTCAAAAATCAAAATTGAGGGCGTTCCCTGCAGCTCGTAGGCCGCCATCGTTGCGGTGCGTTCCGAGCCTGGTACGTCACGATCAAGCGCAATCGGGAAGATCAGCCCCTGGTTCTGGACGAACTCCTCAAGCTTTTCGCGCGTTTGCCCCTCCTTGTTCTCAAACGGGGCATTGAGGCCGAGAACAACAGCCTGCGAAGGATCAAGGCCTTCTGCGAGTCGTTGAGCTTGCGGCAAAGCATGGCTCAGACTCCCAGGACAGTGAGTCTGAAACACGTAAAGGACAGCCACGCGCCCTTTCAGTTTTTCGAGCGTCGGTTCGTCGTCGACATTCAGCCAGCCCGCGACATCAAGTTTTGGTGGAGATTCGGGATCGAACATAGAGGCAGTGTCCTCGCCTGAGTGCTGTCGTGCCGATCACCAAGGGATGCGAGACCGGATTCTCGCTCAGGCTTGGCACGAGCAATAGTGGCAACACAAGCCCATTTTTACTGCGTATTCGCTATAAAAACGGCCGAGCTCTCGTTCAGGCTTCCTCTTCCGCCTTCTCAGGCAGTTCGATGTCCGCTTCAGCCTCTGTCATCGGCTGCGTCGTGAATCCTGCCAAGCTGCCGGTTTCGTGGGCATCACGCCTGATTTCGACTGGGCTGGACAGGTACGCGGTCACCAGTTCCGCCACGGATCGTAGCGCATTCATATGGATGCGTTCATAGCCGTGGGAGGCGTCGATGCCGAAAGTTATCAGAGCCGTTCGAACATCGTGGCCTGCTTCAAGAGCCGATGCGCTATCAGAGCGATAGTGGCGGAAAATGTCCTTCTGATAGCGGATGTCGTTTTCCTGGCAAAGCCGCACCATCTTCTTGGTGAGATGATAGTCGAAAGGTCCACTTTGATCGGCCATAGCGATTGTCACGCCGAATTCGGACGAGTTCTGGCCTGGTGCTGAGGTGCCGTTATCCACGGCCACCATCGATGCGATATCGCTCGTCAGCACAGATGCGGCCCCGATGCCGACCTCCTCGGCGATCGTAAATACCCAATGCGCATCAAGCTCGAGCTCTATCTTTTCTTCGCGCATTGCGCGCAGTGCCGCCAACATCAGAGCGACGCCAGCCTTATTGTCGAGATGACGCGAAACGATGTAGCCGTTTTCCAAAAACTCAGGTTGAGGATCAATCGCGATGATATCGCCGACCTCAATCCCAAGCTTTTCGAGCTCAGTGTCATTTCGGGATAAAGCGTCGATCCTGACCTCAACGTGCTGCCAGCCGACTGGCGCAGTATCGACTTCGTCAGCGTAGGTATGGCCCGATGCTTTCAATGGCAGGACGGTGCCGCGGTAGCTTCCCGCGTCTGAAAATATCGTAACGCGCGCACCTTCCGCGAAGCGCGCCGACCAACAGCCGATTGGCACGACCTCCAGTCGCCCATTGTCCTTAAGTTGCTTGACTTGTGCTCCGAGCGTATCGACGTGAGAAATAATGGCGCGCGCGCCATGAGGACTTTTGCCTTTCAAGGTGGCGCGAATTGCACCCCGGCGCGTCAACTCAAAGGGTACGCCAATCTCTTTGAGCTCACGACAGACCATCCTGACAATCATGTCCGTGTAGCCCGTCGGGCTAGGTATTTGCAGTAGTCTCGCGAGTGTGTCGCCTAGGTATTCCGTGTCGATGTTAAGTCTTGGCATCTGTCCCTCTGGCCAAAACCGCGCGAGCGGCGGCTGGGATTGAGTGGGGGAAAAGCAGATCAACGAAGCGTTCAGCTGTCGGCTGCGGTTCGTGGTTAGCGAGCCCCGGCCTTTCGTTCGCTTCGATAAAAGCATAGTCGGGCCGGTTCGGCGACTTCACGATAAAGTCGACGCCAACAACGGGGATGTCAATTGCACGGGCCACGCCAACGGCCGCCTCTATCAGCCTAGGATGCAATTCGTCGGTAACATCGTGAATTGTGCCACCCGTATGCAGATTAGCGGTCCGACGAACCTCAAGCTCCTGCCCCTGAGTTGGGACGTCATCCATATTGAAGCCTGCCCGACGAACCGTGCGAAATGTTTCTGCATCGAGAGGAATGCTTGACTCGCCGTGTGTCGCGGCGGCGCGGCGGCGGCTTTGCTTTTCGATCAGCTCTTCGATTGTGCATTCACCGTTCCCGACAATACGTGCCGGTCGGCGTATTGCCGCAGCGACGACTTCGAAGCCGATCACGATTATGCGCAGATCAACGCCTTCGACCATTTCTTCAATAACGATCCCGTCCGAGATCTTGCGTGCGGCGGTAATGGCGTCCTCAACTTCCTCCCGGCTGGTCAGGCCGACGGCCACGCCCCGTCCCTGTTCACCGCGGGCCGGTTTCACGACAACGGATTTGTGGTCCTTCAAGAACCCGTCCAATCGGCCGTCTTTCAGAGAGTCGCTACTGCGTTGATACATCTGTGCGGGTGTAGAAATTCCCGCCGCTTCCACAACACGACGCGTCACGGATTTGTCGTCGCAGATTTGAACCGCGACACCGCTCGTGAGATCCGACAAACTTTCGCGGCAACGAATACTGCGGCCTCCCAACGTCAAGCGGAAGAAACCGCCCTCGGCATCCGTCACTTCCACGTTGATGCCGCGCCGCATAGCCTCGTTGACGATGATTTCTGAATAGGGATTGAGCCCTTCGATATGCTCGGATCCAATGAACAGCTTTTCGTTGATCTGGTTCTTACGTTTTATGGTGAAGTAGGGGACGCGTACAAAGCCGAGCTTTTCGTACAGTGCAATAGCCTGCTCGTTGTCATGAAGTACGGACAGGTCGAGATAGTGCGCTCGTTGCGCTTGGAACTGATCAGCGAGACGACGTACTAAAGCCTCTCCGATGCGCGGGTGGCGCGCTTGGGGATCAACCGCCAAGCACCAGAGCGACGACCCACGCTCGGCGTCATTGAAGGCGCGGGAGTGGTCTACCCCAGTGATCGATCCCAGGACATCTCCGGTCACTTCATCTTCAGCAACGAAGACTGTGAGGCTTCGGCTGTCCCGCAATGACCAGAAAAATTCGGGCGGAACAGGAACCATGTGGCGCGCTGAGTAGATCGCATTAACCTGCTGCGCGTCGTGCAGGGATGTAAGCCGGCGCACGAAAAAGCCGGCATATTTGGTCGGTGGAGACTCGTAATTTGTCAGGTCCAGCCGATAGGTATGGGAGGGGTCGAGGAACAGCTCTTGTGGTGCGGTCGAAAGCACGACATGCGGGTCGGCTACGTAGGCTGCGATATCTCTCCGATCAGGGCGCTCTGCACGCATCGCCTCGGCCAGGGCACTTGGATCCTCAAAAGTCTGGCCAAACAGCAAACGCCCCCAGCCACAATCAATCAGTGCATTTTTAATGGGTTTCGCTTCTGGGGCTAAACCTGTCTCGCTCTGTTCAGAGATGGCACCGGAGGCTTCCACCCCGCTAGGAGCCTGCGCATCCTCGCGGGGGCGGTTCGAAAGTTGTATACTCTGCGCCACGACTCATTCCTTTACCTAGAATATCTTGGGTCTAAAGGTGGTGGGCCTGCAGCCACATCTCCAGTAGCGCAACCTGCCAGAGTTCGGAACCTCTGAGCGGCGTAATGTGCGCCTTTGGATCTGCAAATAGCTGGTCCAAGTAATTCTGCTGAAACAGGTTGCGTTGCTTTGCTGCGTCAGATGTCAACGCATCGCGAACCATGTCGAGATAAGGGCCATCGATGTACTTGAGCGCAGGAACGGGGAAATACCCCTTCTTGCGATCAATTACTTCTGACGGCACGACACGCCGCGCGGCCGCTTTCAAAACTCCTTTGCCACCATCCGCGAGCTTATGTTCAGGGGGAATGCGCGCGGCGAGTTCGACAAGCTCGTGATCGAGGAAGGGAACGCGAGCTTCCAAGCCCCAAGCCATCGTCATGTTGTCCACGCGCTTCACCGGATCGTCGACCAGCATCACGTTCGTATCAAGCCGTAGTGCGCGATCTACCGGAGTATCCGCACCTGGTTGGGCGAGGTGAGTGGCGACGTACTCCAAGGCCTCATCCCGGGGCGCATGCCAATCTTCATTCAAGTGGGTTTTCAGGCGCGCATAGTCGCGATCGAAGAAGACACGGGCGTAATCGCCTGCCACGTCATTGGAGTTGGCGAGGGGCGGATACCAATGGTAACCGGCGAAGACTTCGTCAGCGCCCTGTCCCGATTGCACGACCTTGATGTGCTTTGAGACCTCCTGCGATAGGAGGTAGAAGCCAACGTTATCGTAGGAAACCATTGGTTCGGACATCGCAGCGATGGTGCCCGGCAGCGCTTCCATCAAACGTTCGGACGGCACCATGATTTTATGGTGATCGGTTTCGAAACGTTTTGCGATCAAGTCCGAGTAGATGAACTCGTCGCCCTTTTCTCCGTGCGCTTCTTCGAAGCCAACCGAAAACGTCATCAGGCCGTGCTGACCAGCCTCGGCTAGAAGCGCCACGATGACGCTGGAATCGACACCACCAGACAGCAGCACGCCGACGGGGACATCAGCGACCATACGACGGCTGACCGCCTTGCGAAGCTGGTCCAGCACACGGTCGGTCCAGTCTTCCGCCGTCAAACCGGCGTCTTCAGTGTGCCGAGCAAGGAATGGCTGCCAATATCGATGCTCTGTCGACCTGCCGTCCGCTTCGATGACACGGACCGTCGCTGGCGGCAGTTTCTTGACCCCATTAATGATCGTACGCGGTGGCGGAACCACGGCGTGAAACGACATGTAGTGAGCGAGCGCGACGCGATCTATCGAGGTGTCAACGTCGCCCGCTGCGACCAACGCCGGGAGCGTCGATGCGAACCGTAATCTACCGTTAGTCTCCGAGAGATAGAGCGGCTTAATGCCGAAACGGTCGCGCGCGAGAATGACTTGGCCTGTTTCGCGATTGTGAATCGCAAAGGCGAACATGCCATTGAAGCGCTCGACGCAAGCCGGGCCCCACGCGTGGAAGGCCTTGAGGATAACCTCGGTGTCGCCGTGAGAAAAAAAGCGGTAACCGAGACCGGATAACTCCTCGCGGAGCGCGGGATAATTATAGATGCAGCCATTGAATGCGATTTCGAGTCCGAGTTCGGAATCGATCATCGGCTGCGCAGACCTTTCCGACAGATCAATAATCTTGAGCCGTCGATGGCCTAAACCAACAGAGCCGCGCACAAATTGTCCGCTGGCATCGGGACCACGGGGACGCATGACGTCTGTCATGCGCGCGAGCGCAGACGGATCTGCGGATCCGCCTGAGTAATGAATTTCGCCGCAGATTCCGCACATCGTGTGCGTCTGACCTCATTTGTTAAGTTGTTAGCTAGGTTCGAGAACGTAGCACGTTATGGGCAGGCCCGCAAAATTTGTGGCGCAACGCATCATAAAAACGCGCACGCCACCTGCATTCCGAAGTCCCTTCGAAGACTCGAACAACGCGCAAACGCGCAATTGGTTCAATTCTGAAGTGGACTTGGAACGCAGGTGGCGAAAGTGCTTAAAATCTCTTTCGTTATAGGCTCATTCCGCGGCCCGGACGGCGGACAGCACAGGCCCGGCAGCCAAGACATCTTGGTCGACGTAGTCAGTGAAGGCCGCAAAGTTCTTGTTGAACATCTCAACAAGCTGCGCAGCCGTAGCATCGTAAAGCGACGGATCTGACCAAGTCTGGCGTGGGTTGAGAATACTCGGATCCACGCCCTCCAATTCGGTCGGAACCATAAAGCCAAATACGGGATCTGCCCGCATCGGACTATTCGCCAACGCACCTGACAACGCGGCATTCAGCAGCGTGCGCGTTGCTTTAATCGGCATACGCTTGCCATCACCGAACTTGCCACCGGTCCAACCGGTGTTAACGAGCCAACACGCGACACCGTGCTCAGCAATAAGCTTGCGCAGCAAGTTGCCGTAGACCGAGGGGTGACGGGGCATAAAGGGCGCACCAAAGCACGTCGAGAACGTTGCTTGGGGTTCGCTGCCCATGCCACGCTCCGTCCCGGCAACCTTCGCGGTGTAACCAGATAAGAAATGGTACATCGCCTGGGCGGGATTTAGCTTGGCGATTGGCGGCATAACGCCAAATGCATCGGCCGTCAGCATAACGACGGACTTAGGATGGCCGGCGCGGCCAGTCTCGCTCGCGTTGGAAATGGCTTCCAGCGGATAAGCAGAGCGCGCGTTCTGGGTAAGGCTGCCGTCCTCGAAGTCCGGCATCCGATCTTCGTCGAGAACAACGTTCTCGAGAACCGTCGCAAAGCGGTTGGACGCCGCGAAGATTTCCGGTTCTGCTTCGGCCGAAAGATGCAACGTCTTAGCGTAGCAGCCGCCCTCAAAGTTGAAGATGCCGTCCGGAGACCAGGCATGCTCGTCATCGCCCAACAGCGTCCGGCTGGGATCTGCCGATAGCGTCGTCTTCCCGGTTCCAGATAGCCCAAAGAACACGGCAGAACCGCCGTCGTTTCCGACGTTCGCCGAGCAGTGCATCGGCATAACGCCTTTGGACGGCAGCAGATAGTTCAGGAAGGAGAATACGCTCTTCTTGGTTTCACCTGCATACCCCGTACCGCCCACGAGAACCATTCGACGGGTGAAATCGCACGCAATCACCGTCTCCGACCGCGTGCCGTGGATTTGCGGATCAGCACGGAAGCCCGGGAAATTAACAACGGTGAACTGCGGATCAAATCCTTCCAGCTGCGCCTTCAGAGGGCGGCGCAAAAGGTGTCGGATAAAGAGTGCGTGCCAGGCCAATTCCGTAACGATGCGGGTTGGCAATTGATAGGTTGGATCAGCCCCAGCGAAAAGGTCCTGAACGAACAGCTCTTTCCCGCTGGCGTAAGCTTGGAAGTCCGCCAGAAGACGATCGAATTGCTCAGGCGTAATCGCTTTGGAATTCTCCCACCAGATCTGAGATTGGGTTTCGTCATCAGAAACGATGTACTTGTCATTGGCCGATCGGCCTGTGTGCTGCCCTGTCTGGACCGCAAAGGCGCCCGTGGCCGCAAGCGCGCCCTCGTTCCGGCGCACAGCGTGTTCGACAAGCTCTGCCGCCGAATTGTTGGTGCGTCCCTTACCTTCTGAACTCAGGGCGAACTTCAAAGTTTTCATGGACATTCTCGCATCTTCGATTGCTCCCTGGCGGAGAAACCGGCTACCGATGCAAAAGCACGCAAAAAATTGCGTGTTGCCAAAAGGTACGCTCCGGCAGCCGTGGGTGCAAGATTGAGGCACTTTCATAGCTGCCAAGGGAAGGCATACTTTAGTCTTTCAACGGACGGGGCAGGCCTAGGCAGGCTAGGCCGAGGCGCGCAACAAACACCGATGCCAGTATATCTCGGCACATCGCAATAAAACTGTTGATCAAACACCCACGCCCATGCAAAGCACCTTGACTGTTACCTTCAGGAGCCTTGTGTTCAGGATTGATCAAGCGGGACAGCTCCGGACGCTCCCATGACTTCGTCGAGCGAATTTCGGTACGGCACCTCGCCTCACTCGGTGAAATAGCCATTCAGATTATGTTCAGACGCCAGCGCGCACTTTTCCGCTTGCCACAATTCACACAACATAGCGCCATACAGCGCCTCAGGCAGGGATCGCCGACTCACTCGGTTACAGGCGAGAAACAAAGATGAAAGAAAAGAGCACGATTGCGTTGGTTGACGATGAGCGCAACATCCTCAGTTCGCTTCGGATGGCGCTTGAAGCCGAAGGCTATAAGGTCCGAACCTATAACGACGGGGTCTCGGCGCTGGAGGCCCTCAGTGAAGATCCAGCCGATCTTGGCATCTTCGACATCAAGATGCCGCGCATGGATGGGATGGAATTGCTGCGCCGCGTGCGACAGCAGTCGGACATGCCCGTTATCTTCCTGACCTCAAAGGATGAAGAAATCGATGAATTGTTCGGCCTCAAGATGGGTGCCGACGACTACATCGCCAAACCCTTCTCACAACGCCTCGTTGTCGAGCGCGTTAAAGCGGTTCTGCGCCGCTTTGGTGTCAAAGACGGTCAACAGACGCCGACGGAAGCCGCGAAAGTCCTGGAACGGGGCAAGCTGAAGCTCGATCCGGAACGTCATACTTGTCATTGGGATAACCGGTCTGTCACGCTGACCGTTACGGAATTCCTTATCCTTCAGGCGCTTGCCGCACGACCCGGCGTCGTGAAAACACGAGACGCCTTGATGGATGCGGCATATGATGATCAAGTCTACGTCGACGATCGGACCATCGACAGCCACATCAAGCGCTTGCGCAAGAAGTTCAAGCAGGTGGACGAAGAGTTCGATGTGATTGAGACGCTTTACGGCGTGGGGTATCGCTTCAAAGAAGCCTGAGACCGAACCGCCATAAAGGGGGTATGAGGGACCGCGGTGGTAAGTATGTTCGCTTCATCGGTTCCTCCATTAATTTGGAGACGAAATGGCGTTCGGGGGCGACCGCGAGGCTTCAGGTAACTGGCTCATGGGCGTTCGTGATAGCGTCCAGCGCCACGTTATGTCGCTGCCCGATCTTGCTCGTCCCGCGCTCGAAAACCTACCAGAACGTTCCGGCTTAAACACGATCCCGGTTCCAGGACGAGTTAAAAGCTTCTTTGCTGCATTCCGGAAAGGTGGCCCGGTTCGCCGAGCGCTTGTCGACTGGTTCAATCGCCAGCCGCTCGTCCGCTTCATCTCGGCGTCGCTCTTGCGACGGATCATGGTGTCGAACCTGCTTGGCTTCGTCATCCTGTTCGGCGGCATGGTGTACCTTAGCTTCAACAGCGGCTGGCTTATCAATGCCAAGCGAGAGGCTTTGCGCATCCAAGGGCAGATCATCGCTGCGGCTATAGCGGGGGAAGCCAAGATCGAACGGGGCATGATCGTCGTCGACCCCGATCGTTTGCCAACGGACAAGAATGCACGGATACCCTTCCGCGACGACGGTTTCGCCGCTCTCGAATTATCCATCAGTCCGGAAAAAGTCGCTCCCATCTTTCGTCGCCTGACGCAGCCCACCAGTACACGCGCGCGCATTTATGATCGCAGCGGCAATCTCGTCGTCGATACAGATGACCTTCTAAAGCCGGGCCAGATCAAACGCCTCGCCGTCCAGGAGACAACCGAAACCGAGGCTGAGCGCCCGACGACTAAAGACTTCTGGACGCGGCTGCAGCATTGGCTGATCGATAAAGAAGTACAGGTTTACAAAGAAATCGGCTCAGCCAACGGCAAGTACTATCCGGAGGTGCGTCAGGCATTGCAGGGCGATGACGCCGCGATGCTCCTGCTGAATGCGAAGGGACAACAGATTGTCTCCATCGCCGTGCCGATCCAGCGCATGAACACGGTATTGGGGGTCTTGCTGTTGTCTTCGCCGCCAGGCGAGGTCGATAAGATCCTCAGCGATTGGCGTGATGGGCTCTGGCCCCTGGCGGGTATTGCCCTGGTTGCCAGCATCTTGACCGGCTTCATGCTCGCCCGCACCGTTGCAGGTCCGATGAAACGGTTGTCGGAATCCGCCGAGCACGTCAGCCGCGATATTAAAGCACGACAGTCCTTGCCAGCCTTCACAGGGCGTAAAGACGAAGTCGGGCAAATGGCCTCAGCATTCGGGGCAATGACCGAGTCTCTTTATCGGCGCATTGAATCCAGCGAAAAGTTTGCGGCAGATGTCGCGCACGAGCTCAAAAACCCTCTAACCGCCGCAAGTTCGACAGCGCAGGCGCTCACGTACGCCAAAACCGATGAACAGCGCGATATGTTGGTTGAGCAGATCCAAGGTGAACTCACGCGCCTCAGCCGACTCATAACCGACGTTTCGCGTGCGTCTCGGCTTGATGCGGAACTCGCTTTGCAGTCGCAGGAGCCGGTCGATCTGTCGGAGATCCTGAGTCAGGTTCTCTCCATCTTCCAAGACAAAGCCGAGAAATACGACTGCAAGCTGAAATTTATCCTGGATGATCCAGAAGCGCGGGGTCTTATCGTCAATGGCAACGCCGGTCGGCTCGCACAGGTCTTTACCAACCTGGTCGACAATGCGATCTCCTTTTCACCTTCTGGTGGCAGCGTGGTCGTTAAGGCCATTGCGATGGGAGGCCAGATAGAAATCCGGGTCGAAGACGACGGTTGCGGCATAGAAGAAGACAAGCTGGAAACAATCTTCTCAAGGTTTTACACTTACCGGCCGACAGAGCATTCGAGCCGTGGCAGCAATTCCGGCCTCGGATTGAGCATCTCGCGCGAAATCATCATGGCGCACAGCGGAACGATCTCAGCCGAGAACCGCCCCTCTGCCGATCCCAATGCCGGACCGCTCGGCTCCCGATTCACCGTGCGGCTACCTACTCAGGAGCCACCCGCGCGCGGAGGCAAGACCAGTGGCCGGCGGGCTTAATGTCATTCACGGGACCGCTATCGCTCTTGACGGTCTAGCCGCACTGATTTGCGGGCCATCAGGCTCAGGCAAATCAGATCTGGCACTACGTTGCCTCATGCAGGGACCGAACTCGCTGGTAAAGGGTGACGTCCGTCTCGTGGCGGACGACTATGCCGTAGTCCAGGTCGTTAACGGCACGGTAATCCTGAGCGCGCCTGAGACAATACGCGACCAACTTGAGGTGCGCGGGCACGGCATTGTGACGGTCCCAGCTCTTGATAATGCCGAGCTTGTGCTCATCGTTGAACTTGTGTCGGCGGATCAGGTCGAACGCCTGCCGGATCCAAGGCCGCGGCGCGAAATCGCCGGAATATCGCTCCCGCTGCTGCAGATCTCCGGATTTGAAGCTTCGGCGGCATGCAAGGTACTGCTAGAATTAGCACAATTTGGCTGCGCGAACGGCAAAAAGGATGATCTCGTACTTTGACTCTTGCGCTTGCTGCAAACCCTTGCCACTTTGGCGGCCCCGCACCGGGCCATGGGACTGATTCGTGCAGTTTCGCTTCACGACAGCCCGCGATTACAACACCGGCCTGACGAAAGGTCGGCGATTGGAAACGGACAGGATATCGGTACAAGTGCGATGATTGGACTTGTTATCGTGACCCACGGTCGCCTCGCTGCGGAATTTCGCTCTGCGCTTGAGCACGTCGTTGGTCCTCAGCAACAACTTGAGACGGTCTCTATTGGTCCTGACGATGATATGGCGCAGCGACGCCGGGAAATCATCGACGCAGTCAAGGCGACCAACAGCGGCAATGGCGTCGTCATTCTTACTGATATGTTCGGGGGAACGCCGTCTAACTTGGCTATTTCAGTGATGGATGAAGTCGATACCGAGGTCATTGCGGGTATCAATCTGCCCATTCTGATCAGGCTCGCGACAGTGCGCTCGGAAATGGAGCTTAAAGAAGCTGTGATCGTTGCGCGGGATGCCGGCCGCAAATACATCAAGATCGCAAGCCAGGAATTGTCTGGTGAGTCCTAAATTCGTGCATAGTCCCGCCCTCACTTTTTCTGAATTGCGGGACGATCTGATCTGACCATGCCTGAAATTATCGATAGCAAACATCCTGAAGCCGTCGTCACAATCCGCAACCGCAAGGGGCTCCACGCACGCGCTTCCGCCCAATTCGTGAAATGCGCTGAGCGCTTCAAGGCAAACGTCACGGTAACCCGCGACGGTGTGAGTGTTGGCGGCACGTCAATCATGGGCTTGATGATGCTCGCCGCCGGACCCGGCGTAACGCTCCATATGAGCGCGCAAGGGGCAGAAGGCCCAGAGGCCATCGAGGCCTTGGTCGCACTCGTTGAGGCCGGTTTCGGCGAAGATATGTGCGAAGAGATTTAAGACTAGGCAGCGCTGAGCCGCCTTCATTTGCTAGCTTCCCCACCGATTTTAGTTCGTTAGGCGCTCCCATACGCGCCCCAAGCGTGCTCTCCGCGTTTGACGCTTGAAAAGAGAGACATAAAGACTTGTTTATATGTTATTGCGATTTTTGCGAGGCCTCGATATAAGGGCGGGGAGTGGCGCGTCGCACGCAGTCAGATGGATTTCTGCCGGCGCGACGCCTCGGTGTGCTCGGTTTATGGAGCGCGCCCTTCTAAGGCTGGCCGCCTTTTTGTGCCGGCCGGCCAATCACCGCTGAAAAAGGAATTTGTGTATGACCAATGCCATCGACTATGCCATCAAGGATATCTCGCTTGCAGATTTCGGACGTAAAGAGATCCGCATCGCAGAGTCCGAAATGCCGGGTTTGATGGCGACCCGTGAGGAGTTTGGCGCTTCCAAGCCGCTCGCTGGCGCGCGCATCGCCGGTTCCTTGCATATGACCATCCAGACAGCTGTGCTGATCGAGACGCTCACAGCGCTCGGAGCCGACGTTCGCTGGGCCTCCTGCAACATCTATTCGACACAAGATCACGCAGCTGCAGCGATTGCTGCTGCCGGCATTCCCGTATTCGCCATCAAGGGTGAAAGCCTTACCGACTACTGGGAGTACACCCGCAAGATCCTCGAATGGTCTGACGGTGGCACGCCCAACCTCATCCTGGACGATGGCGGCGATGCCACGATGCTCGTTCACCTCGGTCTGCGCGCTGAGCAGGGCGACACGGCCTTCCTCGAGAAGCCAGGTTCGGAAGAAGAAGAAATTCTCTTTGCGCTCATCAAGCGCACGCTCGGCGAAAAGCCAGGCTGGTTCGCTGAACTCGCCAAGAATATCAAGGGTGTGTCGGAAGAAACGACGACGGGCGTCAACCGGCTTTATCAGCTCGCTAAACAGGGCAAGTTGCTGTTCCCTGCTATCAACGTCAACGACAGCGTCACGAAGTCCAAGTTCGACAACCTGTATGGCTGCCGTGAATCGCTCGTCGACGGTATCCGTCGCGGCACCGACGTCATGATGGCTGGCAAGATTGCCATGGTCGCAGGCTTCGGCGACGTCGGCAAAGGTTCTGCGGCTTCCCTGCGTAACGCCGGCTGCCGGGTTATGGTCTCTGAGATCGACCCCATCTGCGCGCTTCAGGCCGCCATGGAAGGCTACGAAGTCGTCACGATGGAAGAAGCCGCACCACAGGCCGACATCTTCTGCACCGCGACCGGCAACAAGGACGTCATCACCATTGACCACATGCGGGCGATGAAGGATCGCGCAATTGTCTGCAACATCGGTCACTTCGACAACGAGATCCAAGTCGCAGGCCTAAAGAACTTCAAGTGGGACAACATCAAGCCGCAGGTCGACGAAATCGAGTTCCCTGACGGCAAGCGGATCATCCTTCTTTCCGAGGGCCGCCTCGTGAACCTGGGCAACGCCATGGGTCACCCCTCGTTCGTCATGTCAGCATCCTTCACCAACCAGACGCTGGCTCAGATGGAACTGTGGGCTCATCGTGATGGTGGCCGATATGAAAAGCAGGTCTACACTCTGCCGAAGCTTCTTGATGAGAAGGTCGCCAAGTTGCATCTCGAAAAGATCGGCGTGAAGCTCTCAAAGCTCTCGGATGAGCAGGCCTCCTATATCGGTGTGAAATCGGAAGGGCCGTTCAAGCCTGAGCACTACCGCTACTAAGCGTTGTACAGGGGAATCCTGCAGCTTAGCCACAGGTCAAACTTTAAAAAGCGCCGCAACGACCTTGCGGCGCTTTTTCGTGCATAATTTGCCATGTATACGTCTCGTTAACCTATAGTCAGGTCCTTCTCGACACTCCATAATTTTGTCCGATTCGGCGCAGTCCACGCGGGGTGGGAGGCTGCCTTCGACCTAGTCTCAAACTAGGCCAACGAATTCGGCTGATTTGGAACGCGATGTCTTCACCGGTAAATGTCAGGGAGACCAACGCGCGAGCGGAACTTGTCGTGCTGCTGGTAGCTAGCCTAGCCAGCGCAGTGATGATTACTGCCGGCGTCGTTTACGGCGGCAGTATGCTGTTTGCCGAATCGAGCCTTTCGATGTTCCTGACGGCTGCCGTGTTCTTAGGCGCTGCGGGCGGATCGATTCTGGCTCTTTGGCGGATTCTCACGACGACCCGGCACGCCCTTGGTCGCGCTCGTGAAGAATCAGAAAGGCTTAAAAAGCAACTGGGCGTCGCAGAAGCCGTGATTGGCGGCGAGCCTCAGATTCTCGTTCTATGGGACGAAGGGCTGCAACCTACGGTCGTTAGCAACACGCTGCGTGGTATTCGCGGTCTTCCGCACGACAATGTGCAGCTTCTCGGCTTTGGGTCTTGGCTGGAGCGCGGATCAGCCGAAAAGTTGCGGCTCTCCGTCGATAAGCTGCTGCGTCTTGGCCGTCCCTTCAACATGATCATCAGGACGTCCGTGGGCGGCCATTTGGAAGCCGACGGACGCGCATCCTCGGGCCGCGCTGTGCTACGGCTGCGGGATATCGCCGGATACAAGCGCGATATCTCACGCATCATTGACGGCCACGAAGGCCTAGCCCGCGATATCCGCTCAAGTCGCGCGCTGATCAACGCGCTCCCGTTTCCGGTTTGGCTCATGGATGCTGCAGGTCGGATCATTTGGGTCAACGCTGCCTATGTTGAGGCCGTGGAAGCAACGAGCAACGACGAAGTTATCGACCGGCAGATCGAGCTGCTTGAATTGCGTCAACGCGATACCGTCGCCCGCGCGGTGCGCGCCACGCCGACCTTCCGCCGCCAGCTTAACCTCATCACGCGAGGTGATCGGCGCATCCACGAGGTGATCGTTCACAAGCTCGACGATGCCTCTGCCGCCGCAGCCATCGATTTGACGGCATTGGCAACCTCGGACAGCGCACCCGGATCGCAAAGTGCAACGTTCGACCGTATTCTTGATCGCGTTTCTTCGGCAATTGCGGTGTTTGATTCCGAAAGCAGGCTGGTGTTCTTCAACCTCGCTTATCGCAACCTTTGGGAATTCGATGAGACGTGGCTGAAAACGGCACCGAAGGACACTGATATACTGGACCGGCTTCGTGAGCTGGGACGTCTTCCGGAAGTCGTGAATTATCCTGAATGGCGGGCCAGCGTGCTCGCCATGCACAGTACAGGCGGTGAACGCGAGGATTGGTGGCATCTACCGGACGGGCGGGTGCTTCACGTCGTCAGCGAGCAGCGTCAGGACGGCGGTATGACCCAGCTGCTCGTCGACGAAACCGAACGGCTTGCCTTGGAAAGCCGCTTCAATGAGCTCATCGGCGTACAGAGCGAAACGATCGACAGCCTAAAAGAGGGTGTCGCGGTGTTTGCGACTGATGGCCGTCTCAAACTGTTCAACTCAGCTTTCGCCAGCGTTTGGCAGTTGTCGCGCGAGAAGCTCGATAGCAGTCCGCATATCGATGACATTATTGCCGATGCACGCGCGCTCTATCAGGACACGCACGTTTGGCAGCAGCTCAAGCTTGCGATTACTGCACTGAGCGATGAACGGCTTCCCATCGATGGCCAGATGGTGCGCGTCGATAATTCCGTGATTGATTATGCGACGATGCCGCTACCGGACGGCGCGACGCTGATCACGTTTACCGATGTGACCTATTCCAAGCGCTACGAACGGGCGCTCGTTGAGCGGAACGAAGCGCTTGTCGCTGCCGATCGTCTCAAGAGCCAGTTCATCGGCCGCGTCTCGTACGAGTTGCGCACACCTTTGACCAACATCATCGGCTTTACGGAGTTGCTCGGCACCACGCTCTTTGGCGACTTGACGCCCAAGCAGCGCGAGTACGTTGGCGATATCTCCATGTCGTCGAAAACTCTGCTGAACATCATCGACGGTATTTTAGACCTCGCAACGATCGATGCGGGATCCTTGGAACTGAAGCTTGAAGAAGTCGACGTGCGCGAGCTGATCGACGCTGCGGCGTTGGGCGTGCACGAGCGCGCAGTGCGTTCCAACCTGATCCTCGATATTGCAATCGCAGACGACGCCAAGACGTTCGTGGCCGACAAGGCACGCGTGCGCCAGGTGCTCTACAATCTTCTGTCCAATGCCGTCGGCTTCTCTCCCGACGGCGGGACCGTTCTGATCGGTTGCTGGCGAGAAAACGGAACAATGGTGTTTCAGGTCGAGGACAACGGTGTCGGCATCCCCGAGGACGCTCTAGAGCGGGTGTTCGAGCCGTTTGAGAGCAACAGCTGGGGTTCCAAGCATCGTGGCGCTGGCTTGGGGCTGGCAGTCGTCAAGAACCTCGTTGAGCTTCATGGCGGCGAGATCTCCCTCGAGTCGGCGCCTGGAGAGGGAACTCGCGTGACCGTACGGCTGCCGGAACATGGTGTTGGCAGCCTGCAGCAGGATCTCGAAATCGACCCGCTGGCGGAGGCACGCGCGGCTGTTGAAGCGAGAAAAAGGCAACGCTAAGGACGCTTTAATCGGATTTTCCATCAGGCCGAATTAATACTACCGCGGTCCCGCCTGATTTTTGCGCCGGTCTTTGGGTCACATTGGCCAGCCTTCGGGCTTTTTTGCTCAACGACCTTTGTGCTGTGCCTCATGGAAACTTGCTTGTCTGAAACTCAATCCTTGCCTGACCTCAGCGAACCGCAACTGCTGCGTTTGGCGCAGGAACTGGGCTTTTTGCTGCGCCCGGGAGACACGATTTGCCTCCATGGCGATCTCGGAGCCGGAAAAACCACGTTCGCACGGGCCCTGATCCGCTCAGTGGCCAATGACGATGATCTCGACATTCCGAGCCCCACTTTCACCCTCGTGCAAAACTACGAAACCGCACGGCTCGGCATTGCACATTTCGACCTCTACCGGCTCGGTGCGCCTGAGGAGATCGATGAGCTGGGACTTGAGCACGCGCTCACACATGGCGCGGCCCTGATCGAGTGGCCAGAGCGTGCCAAGGATGCTTTACCTGCAGACCGGCTCGACATTTTCCTCAACGACGGTGCCGTCGTCAGTGACTGCGAAACGCGTTCTCTCCGCTTGGAAGGCCACGGGAGTTGGGAGACGCGCGTTTTACGCCTCGTCGCCCTCCACAGGGTCGTGCGGGAAGCTGGTTTCGTCGACGACGATGTTCGCCTCACCCCGATCACCGGCGATGCTTCCGCGCGGCACTATGCAAGGCTTACGTCCATCACGGGTGATAAGCGGGCGTTGGTTATGGATTGGCCGCGCCAGCCGGACGGGCCGCCAATCCGTGACCAGCTGGCTTATAGTCAGATTGCACATTTGGCCGAAGGCACGATGCCGTTCGTTGCCATCGCGGAGGCGCTACGCGCAGCCAATTTCAGCGCACCGCAGATCTTTGCGCGCGATCTCGACAACGGATTTCTCGTGCTGGAAGACCTTGGGGAGCATGAGTTCAAACATGCTATGATGGAGGGGAGCAGTCAGGAGGAGTTGTGGCGTGCCGCGACAGACGTGCTGATTGCTTTACGTGGCGTCCCCATCCCAACCAAGCTTTCCGCTACCGCCGATAAGGCCCATGTCCTGCCCCCGTTCGACACGGGTGTTCTGGACATCGAAACGGAATTGCTTCTCGACTGGTATTGGCCCGCTATTCGCGGGACAGAGGTCCCACCTGACATACGCAAATCCTATCAGGCTGCATGGTCTGAGATTTTCGATACGCTCTCGCGTGAGCCCCACCGGTGGGTGTTGCGTGACTTCCATTCACCTAATCTAATCTGGCTGGCAGATCGCCCCGGCGTGCAGCGTGTCGGGCTCATTGACTTTCAGGACGCGCTGGCGGGGCCAGCGGCCTATGATCTGGTCTCTCTTCTGCAAGATGCACGTATCCACGTCGATGAGGCTATCGAAGCGCGTTTGCTGACACACTACCTCGCGAAAGTTCAGCAGTCGGAGCCCGGTTTTGATCCCGACGCTTTTCGGTTCACCTATGCCGCGCTCGGCGCGCAGCGAAACACCAAGATCCTGGGAATATTCGCGCGGCTCGCGAAGCGCGACGGCAAACTCCGTTATCTGGCTCACATTCCCCGCGTCTGGCGTTATTTAACCCGAGACTTGGCCCATCCCGAACTTGCGGCGCTGGCGCAATGGTATGATGCGGCCTTCCCACCTAATATCCGTGAGAAAATTCCAGCCTTTTGAAACTTAGGTTAGACACCCTCGTTCGCACCATTTCTCAGCATTCATGACCCGAGTTCTGACATGACGTCAAAAGTTTCGACTGCAATGGTCTTGGCCGCTGGCCTTGGCCAACGCATGCGCCCCCTTACGGATTCAATTCCGAAACCGATGGTGAAGTTGGCAGGGCGACCGTTGATCGATCATGTTTTGGATCGGCTCCACGAGGCGGGAGTCGAGCGTGCGATCGTCAATGTGCATTATTGCGCCGATGTCCTCGAAAACCATCTTAGTCACCGCACAACGCCTAAAATTATCATTTCCAATGAGCGCCATGGTCTCCTTGATACCGGTGGGGGCATCGTCAGGGCTCTGCCGCTGATTGGGAACGAGCCCTTTCTTATCCACAATTCAGATTCTACCTGGATCGAAGGTGTCGGCCGGAACCTAGACAGGCTCATCAAAGCCTGGGACCCTGAGCGCATGGATAGCTTATTGCTTGTGGCGCTGGCTTCGCATTCTCTAGGCTATCATGGATTTGGGGACTTCTCGATGTCACCGGACGGGCTGTTGGAGCGCCGTCCTGAACGTGATGTCTCACCCTTTGTATTCACAGGCGTATCCATCGCTCACCCGCGTTTATTTGAAGGCGCACCAGAAGGGTCGTTTTCCCTAAATAAGCTTTGGGACGCGTCAATTGCGCGGGGCCGCCTTTACGGCCTTCGCCTCGACGGTTGGTGGATGCATGTTGGGACACCCGACGCACTGAACGACGCCGAAGCGTGGATCGAGGATGCGGCGAAGCGGGTTTAAAAAATGAGGGGTGGGGATGTCCGATGGGGTGGTCAAGCCGGGAGCAGTTTATACGGTCCCCGCGGCGGCTAGTTTTCTTGATGTTCTCGCGCAAGCGGTTCTGAATGGCGACCTGCCACACGTTCACGGACCGAAACCCGATCCCCTAGATCTTACGGCTCTTACCATTCTGGTTCCAACCCGTAGAGCCGAACGCGCCATCGGCGAAGCCTTTATGCGGGCAGGACAGGCGCGCGCGCTTTTGCTACCTCGAATTCAGCCTGTTTCTCAGGGTGATGACGACGGAGCGCTGTTCTCGGATTTGGCCGTCGGAGCGAACCCGGACGAACTGGAAATCCCCCCCGCCATCGCCGAGATGGAACGGGTTCTGCTGCTGACGCAGCTCGTGCAGAAATGGTCGGCTGCGATGCGCCAGCCCGGCAGCGATCCCACCGGCGAACTCGCATTCGGGATGGTGCCATCAGCCGGGGCCCGAACACCGGCGCAAGCCGCCAACATGGCGCGCGACCTCGCAAATCTCATGGACCTTGTGGAGCGCGAAGGGTGCTCCCTCGATGGCATTGCGGACTTGGTGCCTGACACCTTCTCCGAGCACTGGCAGAAATCTCTCGATTTCCTCAAGATCATCACGGAATACTGGCCGGCGATCCTGGCTGCACGTGGCCGTCTTTCTCCAAAGGATCGCGAGAACCAACTGATTTTGTCGCAAGCACGCCGCCTTACCGACTTGCCACCAGCCGATCCCGTCATCGTTGCGGGTGTGACCGGTTCCATTCCGGCAACGATTGAGCTCATGCGCGCGGTCCTGCAATTGCCGCAGGGTGCTATCGTCCTGCCTGCGCTTGATCTTGGATTGGATGATGCAAGCTGGAATGTCATCCCCGAGCACCCTGAGCACCCGCAGTTCGCACTGCGAAAGCTTCTGGATGGCTTGGGTCTCAATCGCTCGGACGTGCGTCAACTGCCGGGTTCCGAACTAACGCCCGGCCTCGCGATGCGTGAAACGCTTATCAGCGAGTCCATGCGACCGACAGCAACCACAGGTGCCTGGCATCATTGGGTTGCGACGGCTGATCGGACGGACGTGGCTGAGGCCCTATCGGGTGTCAGCCTCGTTGAAGCACCGGCCGCGCAGGACGAGGCCGAAGCCATCGCGCTGATCATGCGCCATGCTCTCGAAACGCCGAACCAAACGGCGGCACTTATCACTCCTGATCGGTTGCTGGCACGACGCGTTGCTATTCGACTTGAAGCGTGGGGTATCCGGGTCGACGACAGTGCGGGCCGCCCCTTCGCGAAGACTGCGGCCGGTGCATTTCTCGAATTGGTTATCAATTGCCTTGCCCGCAATTTCGCACCTCCGGAAACCATGGCGCTGCTCAAGCACCCGCTGGCACGCCTTGGTTTGAGTGCTCGAGAAGTCCGCTTTGCGGCACACGCGCTGGAGCATGCGGTATTTCGAAAGCTCTATCTTGGCGATGGCATCCCCGGGATTGAAGCCGCACTCACAAAGGCGCGCATTGAAGCAGCAAGCGGCGAAGCGCCCCGGACCGCACAGCGACTTTGGGATGAGGACTGGGAGCGTGCAAGAGACCTTGTGGCACGCCTGACCGAAGCGTTCGCTCCGCTCACGGCTACGGCCGCCATGGAGGGGGAGCTCCCGCTTACCGATCTAGCAGAAGCGCACCTAAAGTGTGCCCTCGCCCTAACGCGCCTGCCGGAAGAAGAACGTTTGGAAGCTCCTGGCGAACCTCTCTTTGCCGGCGAAGCCGGACAGACGGCTGCGCTATTCTTCGAAAAACTTCTGGCGAGCGGTGACGACGCGCCGGACGTTAAAGCGACCGACTATCCAGACCTCTACCGCAGTCTCATTCTTGGGCTCAATGTCGTCGCCAAGGTACCTCCGCATCCGCGGCTTTCAATCTGGGGGCCTCTGGAGGCGCGCCTTCTCAGAGTCGACGTGACGATCCTTGCTTCGCTCAATGACGGGACGTGGCCGGATGCCGCCGATCCGGGACCTTGGCTTAACCGGCCCATGCGCGCGGCTCTCGGCCTGCCTCAGCCTGAGGAAGCCATTGGCCGGGCGGCGCACGACTTTACGTCTTTCCTTGCGGCCCCAAAGGTCATCATGACGCGTGCGCGCAAGGTGGACGGCGTGCCAAGTGTGCCCTCGCGCTGGCTCCTGCGACTCAAGGCTCTTGTCGCTGGGTTGGGACTGAACGATGCGCTGGAGCCGAACGAGCCTTGGCTTGCCTGGGCGCGCCTGCGTGATTTCGCGCCTCCGCGTGCTCCCGCGCAACCGCCGCGCCCAACGCCGCCCGTTGAGGCTCGCCCACGGAAGATCAGCGTGTCAGGCGTCGAGCGCTGGATCGCCAATCCCTATGCGATCTACGCACGGCATGTTCTGCGCTTGGAGCCGCTGCAGCTCCTCGGCGCCGAACCGGATGCGGCATTGCGTGGCGCCATTATCCACGAAGCGATGTCCCGTTTCGCCAAGACTTATCCGGTTCGTCTGCCAGATGACACAGCGCGCGAACTCTTCCGCATCGCAAACGACGTGATGCGAGAACACGCAAGCCATCCGAGGATCGCGGCTTTCTGGTTGCCACGTTTCGAACGGTTTGCGACGTGGTTTGCCGAAACGGAGCCACAGCGACGCGACGGCCTGCAAAAGACGCTCGCTGAGATCGGCGGTGAACTCTCATTTGAAAGCGCCGGTGGGTCATTCAAGCTGACCGCCCGCGCCGACCGTCTCGATATCACCAACGCCGGCGTCGCCATTACCGACTACAAGACCGGCGCACCGCCTAACGACAGAGCGGTGTTAGACAACACGCGACCGCAGCTCCCGCTCGAGGCGGCTATCGCACTGGAAGGGGGATTTGTCGGCGTGTCCGAACAGAACGTCTCTCTGCTTCGCTATATTCGTGCGTCAGGCGGTGAGCCGCCGGGGGAAGAGCGCATCATCAAAACCGACGACCTGCCGAAGCTCGCGGAAGGTGCTCTTGAGGGTCTCAAGCGGCTGGTGGCTGCTTATGACAATCCAACGATGGCTTACGCTGCTGTTCGGCGCGGGGCCTTCTCTTATGACTATGACGATTATGCGCATCTCGCCCGCGTGGCTGAGTGGGCGCAGTTCGGTGAAGCGGACGGGGAGGCTGCGTAATGTTGTCAAACGTCGTCGCCGAACTCGAAAGCACGTCTCGGCGTCAAAGTCAGGCGTCCGATCCCAGCGTATCCGCGTGGGTCAGCGCTAATGCCGGCACGGGCAAGACGCACGTCTTGACCATGCGGACGTTGCGATTGCTGCTTGCAGGCACGGCCCCTGAACGCATCCTCTGCCTCACTTACACGAAGGCGGCCGCGGCAGAGATGTCGACACGTGTCTTCGACAGACTGTCGGAGTGGGTGACGGCGACGGGCAGTGATCTTGATGCCAGTCTTAAAAAGCTTCTGGGACGTACGCCGACCGACGAGGAAAGAGCGCGTGCACGCACCCTGTTCACGCGGGCTATCGAGACACCCGGCGGGCTCAAGGTCCAGACGATCCACGCGTTCTGCGAGCGCCTGTTGCAACGCTTTCCGTTGGAGGCTGGCGTCCCGCCGGGCTTCTCGACACTGGATGATGACCTTGGCCGCTTGCTGAAACGCGAAGCCATCGACGGCACCTTGCGGGAAGCCGTGAAGCATAACGATCGTCGCATCGGGCAAGCGCTTAAGACCGCAATCGCATATGCTGCCGAAGACCGGTTCGACAAAGTCCTAAGCGAAGCGATTGCCGCACGTGACTGGCTGCTGGCTGCTATCGATCGTACAAGCCGAATGGACGCTGGAGACGCGGAAGCCGCATTCGCAGCGGCAGATCTCGACCTACGGACTGCTATAGGCGTCAGGCGAAAGGGACGTGTCAGCGATATCGAGAAGGATATGGCTGAGGTCCTGAGTTCGGGCACACTAGGCCGCATCGTCGAAGTCTGGTCACAAGGCAAATCGACCGACGTAAAGATTGCGGAAGCCTTGGCTCAGGCTAAGGGGGCGAAAGATATCCGTGGGACGTTGGGCGGCTTTCAACGTGCGTTTTTGACGTCGACGGGGGGCCCCCGTGCGCGCATTGCGACGAAGGCCATCCAGGATACCGAGCCCGGTTTATGCGATCAGCTCACAGACGCTCGCGATAAGTTTGCGAAGCTCGATACGGAGCGCAAGGGGCTCGCGTGTGTTGAAGCAACGGTCGCCCTCATGGTTCTAGCAAGCGACGTCCTACAGCGTTACAGCGATGCCAAAGCACGGCGCGCGGCGCTTGACTTCGACGATCTCATCGAAAAGACCGCCCGTCTTCTTGGCGAAGGGAGCGGTGGTGCAGCCGACTGGGTTCTTTACAAACTCGATGGCGGTATCGATCACATCCTGGTGGATGAATCGCAGGACACCAGCCCGGCGCAGTGGAACGTGGTCGAGACGCTCGCGCGGGAGTTTTACTCAGGAGAAGGGGCGCGGGAGGACGTGCGGACGCTTTTCGCGGTGGGTGATGAAAAGCAATCCATCTACAGCTTCCAAGGCGCGGCGCCGGAAATGTTCGCGCAGAAGGGCAAACAATTTTCCGACATGTCCAAGACCGCAGGTCAGACTTGGCACAGCGTCGAACTTGATCTGTCGTTTCGTACCGTAGAACCTATTCTCAACGCGGTGGATCGGGTGTTCGCCAATCCGGGCCGGACGCCGGGCCTGGGATCAATAGGCGCGGAGATCCGTCATGCCGCGGCGCGCGTTGGCCACGGCGGCCTCGTCGAAATCTGGCCGACCGAGACACCAGAAGATGCTGACACGACCGACGCGTGGATACCGCTGGGTGAGAAGGCTGCGGTCGCGCCTGCCGACAAACTCGCGAGCCGCATCGCACGAACGATCAAGAGCTGGCTTGAGTCGGGGGAACGCTTAGTCTCGCAGGATCGGCCCATTACTCCTGGCGATATCCTTATTCTCGTCTCTAAGAGACGGCCCTTTGCCGCGCCCATGGTGGCCGCGCTCAAAGCTCTCGGCATCCCTGTGGCGGGTGCCGACCGCATGGAGCTTAATGATCAGCTTGCCGTTCAGGATCTCGTAGCGCTCGGCGATTTTGTCACCTTGCCGGACAATGATCTCGCGCTCGCCAACGTCCTTAAAAGTCCAATGTTCGGTCTTGATGACGATGATCTCTTCGATCTCGCATATAAGCGGTCCGGCTCGTTGTGGAGATCTTTGATCGAAGCGCAGGGACGCGATGCGCGCTATCTGGAAGCGGCCAGCCTTCTCAAGGGTTGGCGGCAACGCGCTGACTTCCAACCGCCGTTCGAGTTTTTTGCGCAGGTGCTTGATCGAGATGGCATGCGCCGGCGATTGCTCGCACGGTTGGGCACCGAAGCGGCCGACCCTCTCGACGAGTTTCTCAATCTCGCGATCAGTTATGACGATGACGCCGCTCCTTCCCTTACCGGCTTTCTGACCTGGCTGCGGAGCGGGCAACGCCAGGTCAAACGAGACATGGAGCAGGGGAGCAACGAGGTGCGTGTGATGACGGTGCACGCCTCAAAAGGGCTCGAAGCTCCGATCGTGTTCCTCGCGGACACGTGTCGTGGCGCTGCTTCCGGGCCTGACAAGGAACCTCTGATCACAATATCTCCCTCCCAGAAGGCGCCACCGTTACGCGCGTGGCGCATTAAGGGCGCCAGTCAAATCGAGGCCGTCCAATCTGCGAGGACAGCCAAGGCAAGAGCCGATTTGGAAGAGCAGAATAGGCTTCTTTACGTCGCAATGACGCGGGCGCGAGACCGTCTCTACATCGCGGGTTTTGAGGGCAAGAACGGGCGTCACGATAACTGCTGGTACGATATCATCTGTGATGGGCTCGCGGAGCTAAGTGACGAGTTCAACGATGCCGAAGGGCGTCTTATTCGGCGCGTGTCGTCATCTCAGGCAGCTCCGGTTGAGAAAGCGAAGACAGAAAGCTCCGGGGCCGTAGCAAATGTCCCGATGCCCGAATGGGCGCACCGTGCCCCCGCTCGCGATGCTGTCGTCAGCCTGCCCCTGGCACCCTCAAAACTCACCCCCTATGATGTCGACGAGGCTGGCGATCCAGAGCCGGGAAAGCCAGCCGTATCTCTGGACGAGGTGCCCGATGATCCTCCAACGCCAACGCCACTCATTGCGCAGCCGGATTACCGGTTCTTGCGAGGTACGCTGACGCATGCGCTCTTAGAGCATCTCCCCCTGGTGCCGGAATACAGACGACCGGAAATGGCGGAGCGCTATCTCACTTTGCGTGGGGCAGATTTGCCGCCTAGCGTGCAAAACAGCATCATTTCAGAGACGCTGGCCATTTTGAATGATGCACGCTTTGCACCGTTGTTCGGCCCCCGCAGCCGGGCAGAAGTCGCGATTGCGGCAGATATTCCGCGCCCCGATGGCAAGGGCCCAACGTTGCGACTGACGGGCAAGATCGATAGGCTCGCGGAGGTTGGCGACGATCTTATGATCGTCGACTACAAGTCCAACCGGACGGCTCCCGACGATGTCACGGACGTGGCTGAAACCTATCTTTTGCAGCTTGCTGCCTACCGTCTGGCGCTCACATCTATTTATCCTGGAAAAAAGCTTAGGGTGGCCCTCCTGTGGACATTCGGCCCGCGCATCCTCGAGATTCCGGACGCTCAGGTTGCACAGGCTGAATTACGACTTTGGGAACTGTCTGCGACCTCATCTTGACGCCTCAGGGCCAGACACCTACTTATCGACGAACTGAAGTCTTGCGTCTTTTCTGGCGCCGTGGGGGCGTGTCCTACGCCCGCGCAATAATCCAACTGGAGAATCGATACATGGCCGTGACCGTTTCCGACACCACGTTCGACGAGGTTGTTCTGAAGTCCGATAAGCCGGTACTCGTCGACTTCTTCGCCGAATGGTGCGGCCCTTGCAAGGCAATGGCACCCGCGCTTGAGCAGGTCGCCGAAGCCCTGAAGGACAGCGTTACCGTGGTAAAGGTTGACGTCGACCAAAGCCCCGGCATCACGCAGAAGTACGGCATTCGCGCCATGCCGACACTGATGTTGTTCCGGGGTGGAGAAGTTGCGGCGCAGCACGTTGGGGCGCTTACGCAGCGCGCTTCTCTCGAGAAGTGGCTGAACGCGTCAATCGCCGCGTAAGTTACATCCGGCGTTACCTTGAAAAGGCCGCGTACGATAAGTGCGCGGCTTTTTCATTCGAGGATTAGTTTGATTGGGCTTCGACGCCCTCCTGCAAGGCCAGAACTTGGCCCGCAAGATACAAGGATCCACAAATCAACACGCGTTTGGGACCGGGATGCAGGCGCTCGATGGTTGCGAGCGCGGCAGGGACAGAGCTTTGCTCTTCCGCCGAGATCCCCGCAGAACGTGCTGATTCGGCAACGGCCTGAGGCGTATGCGGTGCCTCATGGGCGCCGGGAATAGGAACCGAGTAAATCTGGCGCGCAAGGCCGCGGAAATTCGCGACGAAGCCGGTCACGTCCTTCAAACCCATCATTCCCAATACGAGATAGAGTGGGCGTGGACTGCGCTCCTCCAGATCGGCCAAGGCCTGAGCGATCATTGCCCCAGCAGCTGGATTATGTCCTCCATCCAGCCAGAGTTCCGATCCTCTGTGCAGCATATCCGGGAGCGGACCATCATGGAGCCGTTGCATGCGGGCCGGCCAGACGGCGTTCATCACCCCCTGTTCGATCGCTTCCTCTGACAGCGCGAAGCGCGGCATTTCCAGCGCGGCTGTCACGGCCGTCGCGGCATTGACGATCTGGTGCGGGCCGATCAGGCTCGGCATCTGCAGGTCCAAAAGCTGTTCATGACGCTGCACCACCAGCCGGCCACGCTGTTCGTAGGCATCGAAATCACGTCCCCACGCGATCATCCGGCTGCCTACACGCTCGGCCGTTTCCCCAATTGCGGACAGAGCCTCGTCGGGCTGCATGGAGACGACAACCGGAACACCTGGTTTGATAATACCTGCCTTTTCGGTCGCGATCTGAGCCAGCGTGTCGCCCAGCTTGTCAGCGTGATCCAGCGAAATCGGCGTGATGACAGAGATTTCGGGTTTGGCGATCACATTGGTGGCGTCGAGCCGACCGCCAAGGCCTACTTCCAAAAGGAGAACGTCCGCTGGATTCTCAGCATATGCGAGGAACGCAGCAGCGGTCGTGATCTCAAATTGCGTGATGTCATCGCCATTGTTGACGGCCTGTGTCCGGCTCAGAACGTCCACGAGATCGGCTTCAGAGATCGCCTGCGCCGGTTCACCAGAACGCCCAGCCAACGTGATGCGCTCATGGAACCGAACAAGGTGCGGTGACGTGTAGACGTGAGCGCGCAGGCCCGCTGCCTCGAAGATGGACCTCAGAAACGCCGTCGTAGATCCCTTGCCGTTGGTGCCGGCAACATGGACGACGGGAGGCAATCGCTTGTGGGGATCTCCGAGCTTGGCCAAAAGGCGTTCAATCCGCCCCAAGGACAGATCGATCAGTTTTGGGTGCAGAGACTTCAACTCGGCAAGGAGTTGCGTGCTTCTGGAGTTCTCGCTCATCTGGTGCCCACGCCGGTTTTCTTGCGCGCTGGAGTTTCCGAGCTGCGGCTGAACCGCCTTGTTATGACTTTCGTCCTGTGGCCTTCTCAAGGTGAGATCGCACTTTCACCTGCCACATCTATATGCGCTCGCATAGTGAAATAGTGCCAATCGAAAAAATCTATTTGTGAGAAGGCTAGGCTTGTCCCCGCGATGCGACGATGAGCATTCCCTCTATCAAGCGTCCGATTTCGGAGGCTGAGCCTGTGTTTGCTCGGCTGCTTTCTCGGACTTTTGCGCCTTGGTGCCCGTACGTTTCGGCTCGAAACGCTCAGCCTCCGTCACCGGTTCGGCTTCGACCACACTCTCGGCTTCATTTTGGGAAGCGGCAGGATCCTCAATGCGCTCATTAGGCGCTACAGCGTCAGCCTTGGCATATGCTTTCCCATTCATACGCTTAGGGGCAGCTGGGGCTTTCTCTCGCTCTGCCTTGTCCAAGGCGGGCTTCATCAGGAGCCTGCAAACGCGGGCGATGGTTGCTCGCAATTTGTGACGATGCACGACCATGTCGATCATGCCATGCTCAAGTAGATATTCGGAGCGTTGGAAGCCTTCCGGAAGCTGTTCGCGGATCGTTTGCTGGATCACGCGCGGCCCAGCGAAGCAAATCAATGCGCCCGGCTCAGCAATATGAACGTCGCCCAGCATCGCATAGGACGCGGTTACACCCCCTGTCGTGGGGTCGGTCAGGACGACTATGTAAGGCAGTTTGGCGTCTCGCAGCGCCTGAACGGCAATGGTCGTGCGCGGCATTTGCATCAACGACATGATGCCTTCCTGCATGCGCGCGCCACCCGATGCTGCGAACAGAATGAAGGGCGTTTTTCGCTCTACGGCACGCAACATACCGGCGATGATGGCCTCACCAGCTGCCATGCCGAGAGAGCCTGCCATGAATCGGAAATCTTGTGCAGCGGCCACAACATTCTGGCCGTCGAGCAGGCCTTCGCCGACGACAACAGCATCATCCAACTCCGTCGCGGACTTGGCATCCCGCAAACGGTCCGGGTAGCGTCGGCCATCACGGAATTTGAGCGGATCAGTCGCCGCACCGGGAACCGGCACTTTTTCATAAACGCCCGCGTCGAATAGCATTTTCATGCGATCGACGGCGCTCACACGCTCATGATAGTCCGACCCAGGAAAGACGAACTGATTGGCTTCCAGATCCTTATGGAACACCATGTTCCCCGTTACCGGGCATGTGCGCCACAGGTTGTCCGGCACCTCGCGCTTCGTGGTTAAGAAGCTGCGGATTTTGGGGCGGACGACGTTGTTAATCCAGTTCACGCTAAACGGCTCCTCGCTTATTGGAGCATATGGGTTGACGGTCTTTCAAATCCTAGCACGGCTTTATCCTGACTCTTAGCCGATCCCTCTAGATAAGGTAACGCAAGTGCGACATCGTCGCCTGGCCGGTTTACGGCCTCTAGGTCACAAGCTGCAATATATTGCCAGATTGTCGCGACCAAACTCAGTTACGCAGAGCCGCGCTTAGATCCCTCACAAGATTCAAGACGGCTGGTACCGTCCCGTCAGTTGCTCCACCCTTATCGTCAAGGCTCTGCGCGATGGCCGTGACAAGTGCTGAACCGACCACGACGGCATCGGCCCCCTTCGCCAAGGCTTTGGCTTGTTCGCCCGTGCGAACTCCGAAGCCCACCGCAACCGGCAATTTCGTTGAAGCTTTAATGCGCGCTACCTGTGCGTGCACTTCATCAACAACTGGCGCGGCGGCGCCGGTAATGCCGGTAATGGACACATAATAGACGAAACCTGATGTATTGGCGAGGACCGCGGGCAAACGGTGTTCATCTGTGGTGGGGGTCGCCAGACGGATGAAGTTCAGTCCCCGCTGGATGGCCGGCAGACAAAGCTCTTCGTCAGCTTCGGGTGGAACATCGACGACAATCAGTCCATCCACGCCAGCGGCCTTCGCGTCATCGAGGAAGCTTTCCGCAGGATAGACGTAAATAGGGTTGTAGTATCCCATCAAAACGATTGGCGTATCGGCATCCTGCTTGCGGAAGTCTGCGACCAATTCAAGCGTCTTCTTCATGGTCTGGCCAGATTTCAGTGCACGTAGTGAAGAGGCCTGAATTGCAGGGCCATCGGCCATTGGGTCAGAAAATGGCATACCCAACTCGATGATGTCAGCACCTGCTTCAGGAAGACCTGACAGGATGCGACGTGCGGTTTCCAGGTCGGGATCGCCTGCGCTTACGAAGGTTACGAGTGCTGCTCGGCCTTCCTGATTCAGCGCTGCAAAGCGTTTGTCGATGCGTGTTTCGGTCATGTTTCGTGTATATCAATTATGGCGGGACGATACTGCGGGATTGCAGCGGCGCGGCGTCGATTTGCGGGAAAAGCAACCCGAAATTCGGGGGCATGCGGCCAATTCGCGACCGTCGTTTCCCTCCCTTAGCACTCCCGGAAGGTTAGTGGTAGAAAGAAGTGCGCGGACCGTACCTCCGGCCACAAATCTCAGGCCGAACGTAGCTCACTGTGCTTCAGAGACGCGACGCGCGCAGCTTCCATTTGTCCGTTCATCGCACCTAGCCGACCGTGAAACGTATTCACGAAATCATCGCGCAGCCACGTTTCGAGCTGCAGCGCGTCCATCGGCTGCGCAAAGAGATATCCTTGGCCTCCGACGCACTCGTTCATACGCAGAAATTCCGCCTGCTCGCAGGTCTCAATTCCTTCAGCAATAACGGAGAGATTTAGCTGCCGCGCCATCGCAATGATGGATGTCACAATCGCCACGCTGTTGGAGTCAGAGGGCAAGTTATGCACGAAAGAACGGTCAATCTTGAGATTTTGGAACGGCAGCTTCGATAGATACAACAACGAAGAATAGCCCGTACCAAAATCATCGATCGAAACCGAGGTGCCTAACGCATTGAGCTCGCCCAACGTCTTCTCGACAACATCGAAGTCGTCAATGAGCATTGTCTCAGTAATCTCAAGTTCCAGCGCGCAAGGCTTCAAGTCTGTTTGCTCAAGTATGTTTTTTATTTTTTCGACAAACAGCGGGTCCTTAAATTGCCTCGCAGCGACGTTTACGGCGATTTTGACGTTGGTCAGCCCGCCCTGCCGCCAACGCGCAGCTTGCGTGCAGGCCTGGCGCAGCAAACGTTCTCCAAGCTCAATGATAATCGGCGAAGTTTCGGCGATCGGAATGAATTTATTCGGCGGCACCTGGCCTAAAACCGGATGCTCCCAACGCGCCAGTGCTTCAAGGCCAATCAGTGCGCCGCTCTTGAGGTCGATCTGTGGCTGATAGACCAACGAGAATTCGTCCTTCTGGATACCGAGAGCCGCGTCTCGTTCCAGAATTTGTTTTTCGCGGATCAACTCGTGCAATTCTTCGTCATATATTTCACACGTCGCGCGACCGGATTGCTTCGCTTGATACAGCGCATGATCTGCCTTGATGAAAAGCTCATCCGAGTCGGATGCGTGCTGAGGGAAGCAGCTCACGCCAATACTCGAAGAGGTGGCGATGCTCTTGCCATCGATATACATCGGGAGCCGAACGGCCTCCGCGATACGATCGGAGACCTCAGCGATTTCACGCACATCCGAGACCTTCCGGAATACGATCGCTAATTCGTCGCCGCCCAGCCGGCCGACGATGTCATCCTCGCGCACGCATGCAGCAATTCTCCGCGCCGCCTCGCGAATTACGGAGTCCCCGACAGGATGCCCATAGGTGTCGTTGATCGTCTTGAACTTATCGATGTCGAGGATCGCGAGCGCCATGGTTCCATTGGCGATTCGCGCTTCACTCACATACTGCTGGAGACGCGCCTGAAGTTTTCGGCGGTTGGGGAGCCCCGTGAGGGTATCGTAATGTGCTAGATGCGCGATACGCGCCTGAAAACGGCGTTGCTCCACGGCGATCCCAACGAGATGCGATATCGTCCGAAAGAATTCGAGTTCGGCATCGGTCGGTTCACGCGGCTCGCGGTAGTAAAGGGCAATTGTGCCCAGAACCTCATCGTCGGAAGAGATTACCGGCAGCGACCAACATGCGCGAAGGCCGGTTCGCGCCACGAGGTCACGGATACCGGCCCAATACGGATGAGTTAACACATCCGATACGATCACAAGTTCTCGCGTGTAAGCAGCGGTTCCGCATGACCCCACGCCGTGCCCGATCTGAACTCCGTTAATTGAGTTCCTAAAAAACTCGGGAAGGCTGGGGGAGACACCGTCCTTAAAGCGGGTGCCGGATTCATCCAGTAGCAAGATGGAGCAGACGGTATCCGGCTTCAATCGCTCAACAGATTGGACGAGTGTCAGAAGCACCTGCTTGAGCGGCATTCCTGTCGCAAGCTGCTCAAGTACGACGCTCCGGCTATTTTGGAGATCTTCAGCCCATTGCCTATTTCGGATGTTGCGCCACACGAGCGCGCCGCAAAACGTACTAATCAACGTTACGAAACCCAAGAGCCCGAGGAAGGCGAACATGCTGCGCCGTTCGAGTTCCACAGCACGTTCGGTTAGGTCAATTTTGACGTTGACGGCCCCTTTGTAACCCGCGGTGCTTTCGATGGGAACGTAGGCCTCAGCGACAAGGCGGGGCCTGGATTCGCCACCCTCGTATTCAATGAGTTCGGTGTAGCTCTTGTCATTACGGATGGCGGCTTGCACGTGATCCGTTGGAATGCTCAGGCGGAAATCTCCTGACCATGAGGAGAATGCAACCGCACCGCGTTCATCGAGGATTTGATAATTGAGGACATTGCCGGTTGCCGTCGCAAAATCAAACGTCATCCGGTCTTCGTTGGTGATGAGGCCCGCCGATAGGAGGCCATCCAGCCCTCGAAGATTATTCTCCAGGTATTGCGCCCAGTGTACAGCCGTATACCGCCCCTCCTTCTTGAGGATGAAATGACGGGCTTTGCCCAGCGCAACCCAGCTTGCTGCGACTGCCGCGACAATCACAATCAACGTAGACAGGAGTAGTTTGGCGTCTTGGCTCAACCTCATGGCGTGCAGCCTACGGTCAAATTATTATTTATTTCCTTGATCCCAAAATCCAATACACTTGTACCGATGCATGAACATCTCAAAGGAAACTTTCAATGAGCCACTTTTATTGAAATTCGATTAAATTTCACATTAGCTGTAATTCAGGCGCAGGCCTTTGATCATGTCTGGGGTTACATATCCGAGGCTATTAGACATCATATAATCCAATTGAATTTTGAATATGTGCGCCGCTTTCGGCCCCTTATTGGCCCAGGCAAACCATCGAGGTATCGCGAGTCTCGTAAACCTCTCGACATCCTCCTGGCCAAGCCGATTGATTGTCGACCCCGCTTCTGCAAATTTTTTCCACGCCGCGACATCAGCCGCCTGGATCGTTGCGTGATGGAAGTCCGAATAGCAGCGCAGCTCTGACTCGATGAATTTCTTCAAATGGTCAGGCAGCTCATTCCAGCGCTTCATGCTCACAGTGAGATCCATAAGGTCCACCGACTGGTAGATTGATGGGTAACCGGGTGGCCCCATGGATATGTATTTCGTCACATCCTGCAGGCCCAGCGCGTAGTTGACGGAAGGTCCGACGTAGTCCGCTGCGTCGATGACGCCGGAACGCAGCGCTTCAACGATCTCGCTACCCGGTATCATTGTCGTTGCAGCTCCCGCCGCCTGAAATACCTCGGCTACAATGCCACCGGGCATGCGTATCTTGCGACCGCGGAAATCATCAATCGATCTGATGGGTACCCGGGAGTGGATGATGTTGGGGCCATGTTGGATGGGCCCGACATAAAACATCCCGTGCTCGGCGAAGGCTTCGCGGGCCAGTTCCAGCCCTCCAAGCCCATAGAAGAAGACATCCCACTCGTTAGCGTGTCGCATGGCCAACGGGTACGAACAGAGAAAGACAGCCGTCGGCATGCGCCCAGCCCAATAGAGCGTGAACGAGTTCATCGCATCCAAAGTGCCGTCCCTGAGTGCGTCGAAGAGCTGGAAGCCGCCGACGAGTTCTTCCGCCGCAAAGGGATGGAATGCAAGCTCACCGCCCGTCTTTTCGACGATGCCGTTACACCAGTCCTCGAAGATCTGAAGACCGATGCCGGCCGGCCATGACGTCTGGACCCGCCACGTGGTGCCAACTTCTCTACCTGAAACCACCGCGGGGGCCTTGATGTTGGCAACCCTATCTTGCTTGGCTCCGCGAGAACTCGATCCGCCAACAAACCCGGCTACGGAGGCTGTCGCCAATCCGACGGCGGAACCGGCTAAGAACGTTCGTCGTTTCATGGGCACCACTCAACGCCAAAACTTAAAATACAATATTTAGAAATTCATTTTTATAAATTTTTACCGACTGCTATTCGGAAACCAATAATCAAATCCGCCAATTTTCCTCCCTATTGCGGGGAATAAACAATCAGATACTCAAAAAATATTAAGCTCGAGTTGCATTTTCAGCACCCCGAGCTCAATTTTTTGCATCAAGGATCGTGTCTTCGAATCTTTTTAGCGAATGCCTTTCTGAGGCAAGGTTCAGATGTCCATGCCGAGATGGCCAGCGACAGTGAAAACATCCTTATCGCCGCGTCCGCACATATTCATGACCAATAGATCATTTTGAGGAAGCGTCGGCGCAAGCTTGGCCACGTGTGCAAGGGCATGCGATGGCTCCAAAGCCGGAATGATGCCTTCCAGACGCGTGCAAAGCTGGAATGCATCCAACGCCTCCTTGTCCGTTACCGAGACGTATTTGACCCGCCCTGTATCCTTCAGCCAAGAATGCTCTGGCCCCACTCCGGGATAATCGAGTCCGGCAGAGATTGAGTGCCCTTCGAGAATCTGGCCGTCGCCGTCCTGCAAGAGATACGTGCGGTTGCCATGAAGTACGCCAGGGCGCCCTCCATTCATCGAAGCAGCATGGCCATTCGACACCTCAAGACCGTATCCTCCGGCTTCGACGCCATAAATCTTGACGCCTTCATCATCCAGGAATGGATGGAACAGGCCAATGGCATTGGAGCCGCCGCCAATACAAGCGACAAGCGTATCCGGCAGACGACCTTCTGCTGCCATCATCTGCTCGCGCACCTCGCGGCCGATGATGGATTGAAAGTCGCGAACCATTGCCGGGTAGGGATGCGGTCCTGCTGCGGTACCAATGATGTAGTAGGTATCATGGACGTTGGTGACCCAATCGCGCAACGCCTCGTTCATCGCGTCCTTCAGAGTGCCGGCACCGCTGGTCACGGGGTTCACCTTCGCCCCCAGCATGTGCATACGCACGACGTTAGGCTTTTGCCGTTCGACGTCGGTCTTGCCCATGTAGACTTCACAAGGCAGGCCGAAACGCGCACAGACGGTTGCGACCGCGACGCCGTGCTGGCCAGCGCCCGTCTCAGCGATGATGCGGGTTTTGCCCATGCGTTTGGCCAAAAGGATCTGGCCAAGGCAATTATTGATTTTATGGGACCCTGTGTGGTTCAGCTCATCGCGCTTGAAGTAAATTTTCGCGCCCTTGTCGCCGCCTGCGACACCGCGCAAATGCTCGGTCAATCGTTCGGCAAAGTACAGCGGGCTGGGACGGCCGCCGTAATAGGTCATCAAGTAGGTAAGCTCTTCCGCGAATGCCGGGTCTGCTTTGGCAGCGTTATACGCGTTCTCCAGCTCCAGGATTAGCGGCATCAAGGTTTCGGCTACAAAGCGACCGCCGAAGAGACCAAAGTGTCCGCGCTCGTCTGGACCGGTCACGTAGCTATTGAGTTTGTTAGGCTGGTTGGTGGTCGCCATATCGTTGGTATACGCTCCTTGTTGGTCGTGCCTGCCGTCGCAGTTCACACTGCCGGTGCCGGCGATGGGTAGCCTATTCCCGGCGACGCTCCAAGCGAACCTCTCCGTTCGCTTTTTCATCATGCCGGCCGACAGATCTTCCCGATGGCCTCGCTATCTTGCCGCGACGCTAGTCGATTTTGCCGTTTCAAGGAACCGCACAATACGTTGCGGGTCTTTGATGCCTGGCGCCTTTTCGACGCCGGAGGACACATCAACGATCGCGGCTCCGGTCAGGCGGATTGCTTCGCGGACGTTTTCAGCGTTCAACCCGCCGGCTAACGCGAAGTCAAATCGGCGCGAAACTCCGTCCAGAATTTTCCAGTCGAAACTGAGGCCGTTGCCACCTGGCAGGGCATCGCCTGCATCCGGGGGCGGAGCAGCATCGAACAATATCAAGTCGGCGCGACCAGGCCGCCGATAGGGCTCTGCCTTTTCCGCATCGCCTGGAGCTTTGATGCCGATGGCTTTCATGATGGCTGTATCGCCACGCGCCCGTAACTTGGCGACGCGTTCAGGGCTTTCATGCCCGTGCAGCTGTATAAGATCGGGGGCCACTTCTGCACACACCCGATCAAACAGCTCATCATCCGGGTCAACAAGCAAAACAACCGAGCGCGCACGATTCCGCGCCGTATTCGCGAGCGCCTTCGCACCGGCGATATCTACGTGGCGTGGACTTTTCGGAAAAATCACGAAACCAACGAAGTCCGCACCAGCGGCAATCGCAGCTTCGAGGGCTTCCTGCGTGGTCAAGCCGCAGATTTTTACTTTTGGTTGCATTGGCTTAGGTCCATGCCATCCGTTGAGATAACGGACGCCGAGGAACACTTATCGCGAATTGGCAATAAGCTGTCGGCTGCCACCGGTTGCATCGGCATCGCGTTCACGGGTCAGCCGGTCGGCTTCAGCCTGCCAGCGTCGCGCTTCTTGGGTTCGCACGCGCGCTGCGTGACGCCAGTGGCCTTGTCCGAACCATACAGCCAGACCGCCCGCGATGATACCCAACGCCAGGACACCGAAGAGATAGGCATAAAAGGGAAGCACTAGAGATAGTGCCGGAGTGTCTGGTCGAAATGGATCGAGCACGAGACGCACATCATGGCGGTTAGCCACGGCTAGTGCAATCAAGACCAGCGCCATTGGGAAGGCGATTACGATCGTAAATATTCGTTGCAGCACGGTCAGCGCCCCGGATAACTACCAGCGCCCCCGGATCATAATTCGGAGTGCCCTGGCCGTTGTAGATTCCCATAACGGCCCACATCCTGCGAACCGACACAGAAGTGAACCTTCCTTTGCGGTAATCTATACGACTTTTTTTCCGGCGACGGCAGCCCGCGTGAGAGAAGGTTAGTGACCCTTTTTCTTTGGCACATTAAGGCGGTCACGCAGCTCTTTGCCAGTCTTGAAGAACGGAACGAATTTTTCCTCGACTGGTACAGGCTCTCCAGTACGTGGGTTCCGGCCTTCACGTGCCGGACGGTGCTTGACGGTGAACGCGCCAAAGCCACGCAGTTCGACCCGGTCCCCGCGTGCCAGAGCATCAACGATTTCATCGAAAATCACGTTCACGATGCGCTCGACATCGCGATGATAGAGATGAGGGTTTGCAGCGGAAATCCGCTGGATCAGTTCGGACTTTATCACCGGCTGCCTCCCATGAGGAAAGTTGTTGTAATTATTCAATTTTTGGCAGGTTGCCAAACAGAAACAAGACCGTCAAGACTTAGTGAAGAAAGGTTTCCGTCACGGCTGGCGAATTGGGTCAGTCCCGCCACGCCCGCACCGACCAATCCGGCCGCCAAATTAGAGAGAGAAGCGGACAGCCCCCAACCCGAGTCGTCTTTCACTTTCCAGTCGACGACTTCAACATTCGCCGGAACGCCGCGTTTCTCTTTCAGCCAGCGAACCGCCTCGTCTTCTCCGCCGATCTCATCAACGAGTTTGTAATCTTGAGCCTGACGCCCCGAAAAGATGCGGCCTTCCTTCAATCCTGGCACCTCTGCAGCGGTAATACCGCGCCTGGCTTCGACAAGAGACAAGAACCACTTAAAGCCGTCATCGATCATCTCGGCCGTGACGTTGAGAGCTTCCTGATCCGCTACCTTAAAGGGAGAGGGCTCAGCCTTCAGCGCACCGCTCTTGACCTCGTTCATCTTCACGCCGATCTTGCCCAGGAGTTCGGTCACCTCAGGCCACTGCATCAGGACGCCGACGGACCCCGTGATCGTATTGCCGCGGGAAACGATGTGATCGGTTGCCAACCCAACGATGTAGCCTGCAGACGCGGCAACTGTACCGAATTGGGCCACAACTGGCTTTTTTTCGGCCACGTCGCGCAAGGCCGTGTAAAGCGCTTCTCCGCCAGTAGTCGTCCCACCAGGGCTGTTCACGAACAGCAAGACGCCGGCGACATGGTCGGCTTTAGCGATTTCGCGTAGCAATTGAAGCTGGCGGCGATCCTCGAGGATTGTGCCAACTATGGAAACCCGTGCAATTTGGGGCTTATTCAAGAAGCCCGATAGGCTCTTGTCGCTCATAAGTAGCGCGCCGACTGCCAGCAATAGGGCGAGTACGGCCAGAATACGCCAGGAAGCCATCTTGCGGCGCAAACGGCGGCGATCAAGGACGACTTCGGTCTCAACGCTCATTGATAGACTCCGGTGCGCACGTGTCGCCCGCTAGGTGGACTTACGCGCTGTTTCTGATTGCCTTTCACGTTAGGCAAGTATCGGGCCGTCTTCAATAATCGTTATTCGGGTCACTGAAACCGGAATCTTACAATTAAGGCGCACGATAGGCTAGCCCTATCGTGCGCCTTCCAAAGTTGTCTTGCGAACTTTATTCACATCACAGAACGGCGGTTTAAGACACCCCGACGTTCATGCATTGTGCGTTCAGTCCTGCTCTTCCTCGTCGGAGTCGTCGTCGCTCTGGCTCTTCTTGATCGCAGCGCCCAAGATGTCGCCGAGTGATGCGCCTGAATCGGACGAACCGTACTGAGCAACAGCCTTCTTCTCTTCGGCGATCTCCAGCGCTTTGATGGAAACGTTGATCCGGCGCGCCGCCTTGTCGAGGCTGATAACGGCAGCATCAAGCTTGTCGCCTACGCTGAAACGCTCAGGGCGCTGTTCGGAGCGGTCACGCGACAAGTCCGAACGCTTGATGAACGTGGTCAGGTCGGTATCGGCCAGCTTGACTTCGATGCCGTTCTCCTGAACGCCGATCACTTCGCAGGTTACGATCTCGCTCTTCTTGAATCCGCCAATGGTTTCGGCCGGATCGCCGCCCAACTGCTTGATACCGAGCGAAATGCGTTCTTTCTGGCTGTCAACATCGAGAACCACAGCCCTGACATTGTCGCCCTTCTTGAAGTCCTTGATGGCTTCGTCGCCAGCGCGGTTCCAGTCGAGGTCGGAGAGGTGGACCATACCGTCGACACCACCTTCGAGACCGATGAACAGACCGAATTCTGTGATGTTGCGGATCGGGCCTTCGACTTCCGTACCGCGCGGGTGCTGAGCCAGGAAGACTTCCCAAGGATTATCTTGCGTCTGCTTGAGACCCAGCGAGATACGACGCTTGTTGGAATCGACCTCAAGGATTTGAACTTCCACTTCCTGGCTCGTGGAAACGATCTTGCCTGGATGGATGTTCTTCTTGGTCCAGCTCATTTCGGAGACGTGGATCAAGCCCTCAACACCTGGCTCCAACTCAACAAAGGCACCGTAATCGGCAATGTTCGTTACGGTTCCGGTGAAGCGACCGCCGACGGGGTACTTGGCTTCGATGCCTTCCCACGGATCGGACAGCAACTGCTTCATGCCGAGGCTGATGCGCTGCGTTTCCGGATTAATGCGGATGATCTGCACCTTCACGGTATCGCCGACGTTGAGGATCTCGGAAGGATGGTTGACGCGGCGCCAAGCCATGTCGGTGACGTGAAGGAGACCATCGATACCACCGAGGTCGATGAACGCACCGTAGTCGGTGATGTTCTTGACCAGACCGTCGATAACCTGACCTTCTTCCAGGCGGGCGACGATGTCGGCGCGCTGTTCGGCGCGCGTTTCTTCGAGAACGGAGCGGCGCGACACGACGATGTTGCCACGGCGACGGTCCATTTTAAGAATTTGGAAAGGCTGTTGCTGGTGCATCAGCGGGCCAATGTCGCGGACGGGGCGAATGTCGACCTGACTGCCCGGCAGGAAGGCCACGGCACCATCGAGGTCGACCGTGAAGCCGCCCTTGACCTTGTTGAAGATGACGCCCGTCACCTTTTCGCCAGCCTCGAACTGTTTTTCAAGACGGTTCCAGCTTTCCTCGCGGCGGGCCTTCTCGCGGGACAGAACTGCTTCACCGAGCGCATTTTCGATGCGCTCAAGGTAGACTTCGACCTCATCGCCGATCTTGATTTCGGAACTGCCGCTGGTGGAGAACTCGCGCAGAGGAACGCGGCCTTCCATCTTCAGACCAACGTCAATTACGGCTAGATCCTTCTCGATGCCGACCACCTTACCCGTGACGACGGCACCTTCATAAATGTCGTCCTTGGCTAGGCTTTCGGCCAGAAGGGCGGCAAACTCGTCCTGAGTGGGGTTAAGATCTTTTGAAAATTCGGTTTGCGACATACGCAGTTGCGCTCCTGAGTAATAGGGGTTTGATGCCGCCCCGTAGATAAAATCCGGGTCGTGGCATCGGTTGCTTTAGTCAATGATCCCAACGGATTAATGCTGGCCCAGCGGGAGCGTTCCCGCCGCCGCAACAAGCACGTCCGGCTCGATCATACGATTGGTGAATTTTGTTGCCGCCGCGATGAGTATCGCACCCTGCCAATAAGATTTGGGGCGTACGTCTTGCATACACCCTATTGGCCGATCTTCCTCTTGATCAATCCGACGGCGGCGTCGAATGCCGTTTCTATATCCATTTCGGTGGTATCGAGCAAGTCCGCGTCTTCGGCGCGGCGCATCGGGGCCGCTCCGCGCCCAGCATCGCGCGCATCGCGCGCGCGGATTAACTCCAGCATTTTCTCCATATCCGGGCTCTCGCCCGCCGCCTCATACTCGCGGAACCGGCGCTTGGCACGTTCTTCGACAGACGCGGTGACGAAGATCTTGGCGTCCGCATCCGGGCATACCACGGTGCCTATGTCCCGTCCATCAAGTATGGCCCCCGGCAGCCGGTTCGCAAAACTGCGTTGATATTCCAGCAGCGCTGCCCGAACTTCGGGGATTTTCGCGACAATTGAAGCTGCCTCGCCGATACCGGGGGCGCGCAGCCCTGCATCGTCCAGCCGCACCGGGTCCAACGAACAGGCTAGCGTGGTAACTGCGCGCGTATCGTTAAGATCGTGGCCGAGCTCCAGACAATCGCGGGCGACAGCGCGATAAAGAAGGCCCGTATCAAGATAGTGGTAACCGAAATAGGCGGCGAGACGCCGGGCAAGAGTTCCTTTTCCCGATGCCGCTGGCCCGTCTATCGCGATGATCATAACGGTCACTCCGCAACCGCGTCGAACCGCGCTCCCAGCTTCTCTAAAAGACCAATGAACTCCGGGAAACTGGTGGCGATCATGGATGTATCGTCCACCTTGACCGGCTTTTCGGACGCGAAGCCCATGACCAGGAACGCCATTGCGATACGGTGATCGAGATGCGTGGCGACCACCCCGCCCCCTGAAACGCGGTCCGACCCAACCACGATCAAAGCATCTCCTTCAACGCGCGCGTTAACGCCGTTGACTTCAAGGCCCGCCGCAGTTGCCGCCAACCGGTCGCTTTCCTTGACCTTCAACTCGGCCAAGCCTTCCATGACGGTCTCGCCCTCAGCGAAAGCTGCCACCACGGCCAGGATAGGATATTCGTCAATCATAGACGGAGCACGTTCCGGCGGCACCCGAACGCCCTTCAGCGCGGAATGGCGCACACGGATGTCGGCAATCTGTTCGCCACCCTCCTCACGCTTATTCGCGTACGTGAGGTCGGCCCCCATTTCCTGGAGGGTCTTGTAGAAGCCAATGCGTGTATCGTTGATAAGGACGCCTTCGATCGTGACGTCTGATCCCGGCACCAAAACCGCAGCGGCGGCGAGAAAGGCTGCTGAAGAGGGATCAGCTGGCACCGCAACCTCGCGGCCCTGCATCTGCTGACCGCCCGTTACTGAGATCCGCGTTTTCCCGTCGCCCCCGGCCGCTGTTGTAATTTCGGCTCCGAAGAAGCGGAGCATGCGCTCCGTATGGTCGCGGGTCGGTTCGGTCTCTATGACCGTCGTCGTGCCTGTCGCCTGCAAGCCCGCGATTAGAACCGCAGATTTGACTTGCGCGGAGGGAACGGGGAGTTCGTATTCAATCGGTACGAGATCGACGGTACCGCGCAATTTGAGTGGCAGCGTCTCGCGATCCTTGTTCTCGACCTGGAGCCCCATTTGCTTGAGTGGGTTCAGGACGCGGCTCATGGGACGACGGGAAAGAGACTCGTCCCCAATCATTTCGACGCTAACCGCCTGGCCGGCGACGACGCCCATGGCCAAACGTGCTCCAGTTCCCGAATTGCCGAAATCGAGCGGAACATCAGGCTGCTGGAACCCACCGAGCCCGCGGCCCTGCACCTGCCATACGTCCTTTGTCTTAGTTGCAGGCGCGCCCAATGCGCTGACGACCTTGGCCGTGTTGAGCACATCTTCCGACTCGAGCAATCCCGTGATCCGTGTCGTTCCCAGGCTGAGCGCACCGAAGAGCAGCGCACGATGGGAAATCGATTTGTCGCCGGGAACAGTGAGTTGGCCGGACAATGGTCCGGATCGAGTAGACGAAAGCGGCTTCGGAACGTAAGACATCGGCTTGGCACCGGTTATGCTGGGATTGCCGGGATTGGGGACGCAGCAGCCCGGGCTCTATAATCGGGAAGCGCGCAAATCTTGGCGTCTTAGAGCAAGCCGGCCATGCTCATGTCAATCGGCGTTGCTCAGGGATCTTTTTTCACCCCTGAACGCGAACGGATCGCCCTTTTGCGTTCGCATCTATATTAGAGAACTTTCGCTGTCACCGAAGGTTAGTTTTGACAGAGCGACGGTGGTATGGCAGAGGGCACGCTCTTTTTCCAGACGACAAAGGCACAACACCCCATGGCCAAGGACGCGCGCGGGATAAAACGCACCTGCCAGAGCAGCGAATGCGGTTCCCGATTTTATGATCTCAATCGCGATCCGATCGTTTGTCCGATTTGCGGCACGATCTACGAAATCGCGCATGCCCCTCCGGGCGCGGTGATCGACAAAGTCGACGAAGCGTCTGCACGTAAGACCAAGAAGTCCGAGTTCGCCAGCGCCGATGGTGAAGCGGATGAGAAGGACGAGGAGGAAGATCTCGTCGATGTCGAAGCCGACGATGATCTCGCCGATGCCGACGATGATACTTTCCTTGAAGATGAGGAAACCGACGGCGGTGATGTCTCCAATATTATTGGCGGCGCCCACGATGGGGACGAGGACGAAACCTAAGCCTGCGACGTGGCTAGGCGGGGCCAGAAACCACCCAGGGCGAGGCGCGGAAAAACCGCTCTTGCCCTGGAAAGTGCAAGGCATTCAATTTTGGCTTGATGTTTACGTCGGCTCGCCCTATTGAACGCCCTCTAAACGGAGACTCGGTCATCTAGCTCCGTTTGGCTTACTTGTAAGAGTACATTCCCAATACCGGTCGGGGCCGTAGCTCAGTTGGGAGAGCGCTACAATGGCATTGTAGAGGTCAGGGGTTCGATTCCCCTCGGCTCCACCAGATTTGAAATTGCTTAGTCACCCCAAGCCCTTTCCTTTCAGAATGAACGTTCCGGATCGATGAGCAGAGGGCTGGCGCTCGTCGCGCGCACCTCATGCTCAAACATCTGGTGTAATGCTACTTTCAGGCTTGCGATCACGGCGATGGCTTGTGCGATATCGGCGTTACGTTCAGCGATTTTAGCAATCTCAGCCGCTCGCTCGGGTGGAAGTTCCCCGTCAACGTAGGCGTTCAGTTCCTGTCTGACTGGAAGAGCGGCCATCACTGCTTCCACGCTAGCCCCGCGAGCGTGAGCAACGCAGCAGCCAGATAGGCGCCTGCCGCGATCCGAAGAATAGGCCGTCCGATGTGATTACCGGGCAGTTTCAGAATACGACTTCCCTCAAAGGGAGCCACGTCTTTGCATTGGAGACAGAAGTCCGGATGGGTCCCGATTCCAGCAATGAGCGATGGACCGTCCAGGTAGCCTCTTCCTTTACAAACTGAGCACTTTCGCCTTTGAGGGCTCATCGTCAGCTCAACTCCCGGCATTCTCCCGCAGATGCATAGAAGCTCCGCCACCCCATTCGATATATCCTGTTGGATATTACGATGTCCAGAATTTATCCCTAAAACATCGGGATCTCCTATTTAGTCAGATCGCTTTGACGCTATAACGGACCGAGAATATCCGTCTACGTTACTGCGTGAGCCGACTAAGACACCGCATACGCCTTTTGACAGGTCGATTGCGTCTCCCCTTGCGATATAGACTATGCTGCGTTTCCGCGATGTCAGGCTATTTATTGCTGGATAGCTACGAGGAGCCGATGAGCTTCAACATTAAAGTTTTGGCTGCTGTGCTCGGGCTCGCCGGGCTATTTGGATATCTTGTGTTCTTCCATGGCGGGAGTAATCAACTGCCGTCCGGCATCGTCTCCGGAAATGGACGGATCGAAGCTGTCCAGGTCGATATTTCCACGAAAATACCAGGACGCGTGGAAAGCATTCAGGCGCAAGAGGGAGACCTCGTAAAGCCCGGGGATGTCCTCGCAAAGATCGACGACTCACAACTTCAGGCTCAGCTCGCGCGATCGGAAGCTGATATTGCAAGCGCTCAAAGCCAAGTCGCTCAGGCTGAAGCGCAAATCACCCAAGCGAAGGCGCAGCTCCAACTTGCAGAGACGGAGCTCGGCCGCACCAGCCGACTGCTGGAGCAAGGGCATGCAAGCCAGGAGGCCTACGACACGCGCAAAAATACGCGCGACGTTGCGCAAGCCAATCTTACAGCGGCCCAAGCAACGCTCGTCTCCAAACAGCGTGGAGTTGACGCTGCAGTGGCCGTCAAGAAAGAGGTGAAAACGCAGATTGATGACTGCGTCCTCGTCGCGCCAACGCTTGGCCGCGTGCTCTATCGGCTTGCCGAACCAGGGGAAGTTATGGCGGCGGGCGGCAAGGTGCTGACACTTGTAAATCTCGCCGACGTTTACATGGAGATCTTTATTCCGGCGGAGGACGCCTATCGGCTCTCTATCGGTTCGGAGGCCCGTATCATCGTTGATGGCACCGACTTCGCGGTTCCTGCGAAGGTCACCTTCGTATCGCCCGAAGCGCAATTCACACCGAAGCAGGTTGAGACGTCCAGCGAGCGCGAAAAACTCATGTTTCGAGTTAAGGTGCGCATCCCGCCGGAGCTCATCGAAGAGCATATTAATGTCGTGAAAACGGGCATTCGTGGCGTTGCATATGTCCGGCCCGGGATTAATCCGCCGCCGTGGCCCGCTTGGCTTGAAAAGCGCTTTGTGCCCCCCGAACCAAAGGTCAGCGGATCGTAATCATGGACACTGGGCCTGAGCTCGTGGCCCGGGCGCGGGCTTTATCGCACCGTTACAAAAAGACGTTGGCGCTCGATAACATGGATATTGACGTGCCGGCAGGAGCTACCGTGGGTCTTATCGGTCCAGACGGGGTCGGCAAGTCGACGCTGATGGGACTGATTGCCGGCGCGCGGAAATTACAGCTAGGTGATCTGGACGTGCTCAGCGGCAACATGGCTGAGGCTGCCCACCGCAACGCCGTTTGCCCCCGTATTGCGTACATGCCCCAAGGCCTGGGAAAGAACCTTTATGGCGATCTTTCCATTGCGGAGAACCTTCATTTCTTTGGAAGGCTTTTTGACTTGTCGGCGGCAGAGCGCAAAGCACGCATTGACCGGGTCACGCGTGCGACCGGACTGCATCCCTTTCTTGACCGTGCAGCTAGTAAGCTTTCGGGCGGGATGAAACAGAAGCTCGGGCTGTGTTGCGCGCTGATCCATGAGCCCGACTTTCTGATCCTCGATGAGCCAACGACGGGCGTCGACCCCTTGTCGCGCCGTCAATTCTGGGAACTCATTGCTTCCATCAAGGCGGAGCGAACCAGCATGAGTTTGCTGGTTTCGACGGCCTATATGGACGAAGCAGAGGCTTTCGACTGGCTTATTGCCATCAACGATGGGCGCGAGATCGGCTCCGGCACCCCCCAACAGCTCATGGAGAGAACCGGCAGCGATAATTTGGAAGGCGCTTACGTCGGTCTTCTTCCGGAATCGCTTAACCGGGAAACGGGCAAGATCGTCATTCCACCGCGGACTGTGGACGATGGTGAACCGGCAATTCGCGCTGAGGGTCTTACGCGAAAATTTGGCAACTTCGTCGCCGTAGACAACGTGGATTTCACTATTTTCCGTGGTGAGATCTTTGGCTTTCTCGGCTCAAATGGCTGCGGAAAGACCACGACCATGAAAATGCTGACGGGGTTGCTTCCTCCGAGTTCGGGGACGGCCTTCATGTTCGGCGAACCCATGGACGCAAGCAGTCTCAGCATGCGCAAACGCGTGGGGTACATGTCGCAATCGTTCTCGCTCTATGGCGAATTGACCGTGCGCCAGAACCTCGACCTCCATGCTCGGCTTTTTCATCTCGGTACGGAGAAGGCGAACGCACGGATCAGCGACCTCGTTTCCCGCTTCGGCCTGGCCGAGCATATCGACGACTTGGCGGGCGGTCTTCCCCTTGGCCTTCGTCAGCGGCTATCACTTGCGGTTGCTGTGCTCCACGAGCCCGAACTTCTTATTCTCGACGAGCCAACCTCAGGCGTTGACCCGATCGCACGCGACGAATTCTGGAAATTCCTAATTGATCTGTCCCGGAAGGACAATGTCACGATTTTCATCTCCACTCACTTCATGAACGAAGCGATGCGGTGCGATCGCATCTCGCTCATGCATGCGGGCAAAGTCCTTGCTGTGGGTACGCCGCAAGAACTCATCGATATGCGCGGCGCGTCTTCCCTGGAAGATGCATTTATCAGTTACATGGAAGGCGCACTTCGCGAAGGAGCAACGGAGGAAAGCGTGGCTTCCGAGAAGGTGCAAGATACTTCTCTTCCTGTTATTGAGCCTCAAGGCACGGAACAATCAGCATCCCATCATTCACTCAGCCTCGGCCGGCTCTTTGCTTACAGTCTGCGCGAAACTAAGGAGGTTTTGCGCGATCCCGTGCGGCTGGCGTTTGCTTTCATCGGCAGCACCATTCTTCTTTTCATATTCAGCTATGGCATCACGACCGACGTCGATCGCGTGACGTTTGCTGTATTGGACCACGACCGAAGCCCCGAAAGCCGCGCCTACATCGAGGAATTTCGGGGATCGCGCTACTTTCGCGAAGCTAAGCCTTTGCGAAACATTCAGGACCTAGAGGCCCGGCTCACAGGCAACGCCATCTCCCTTGCGCTCGAAATCCCCCCGCAGTTCGGACGCAACCTGAAGCGAGGCAGCCGACCAAAGGTGTCCGCATGGATCGATGGCGCCAATACGATTCGCGCGTCAACAATGTCCGGCTACGTCAGCAGCGTGAATGACCTTTTCATCAAGCAAAGGATCAATGAGACGGGAATGGCCACTGCCGCCTTACCTGCGGAAATTGAGATGCGCTATTTGTACAATCCCACGTTCGAGAGCATTTACGCGATAGCCCCCGCGGTGCCGGCGATGCTGCTCATTCTGTTTCCTGCAATTCTCATGGCCGTTAGCGTGGTGCGAGAGAAAGAGATCGGCACAATCACAAATTTCTATGTGACACCCACATCGCGGCTGGAATTCCTGCTCGGCAAGCAACTTCCCTATATCGGGCTTGCGATGGCGAACTTTCTCATCATGACGTTTGTTGTGATCTTCATCTTCAATGTGCCACTCCACGGCAGCTTTTTCGCTCTAGCCGCCGGCGCGCTCATCTATGCCGCTGCAGCGACTGGCTACGGTTTGCTCATTGCAACATTCACCTCAAGCCAAGTGGCGGCTGTGTTTGCTGCGGCAATCCTCACCATGATGCCGACGATGCAGTTTTCAGGTTTTCTGCAGCCGGTCTCCTCTCTCGAAGGTGGCGCGCGGATCATGGGCACGCTTTGGCCTACCACGTACTACATGCACATGAGTGTCGGCGCCTTCACGAAGGGCCTGGGGTGGCATGAACTTCTGCCGGACATCCTGACACTCACTTTGTTCGTTCCCGTGTTCCTTGCGATCGCGGTCGTCGGCCTCCGCAAGCAGGAGAAGTGACCGCGTGCAGATGCTCTCCAACATTTTCTGGCTTGGGACGAAGGAGATACGCAGTCTTATGCGTGACGTCCTCATGATCGTACTAATCGTGTGGGCGCTTGGCCCGAGCATCATCGAACGGGCGCGCGGCTTTAAAGAGCCCGTCAACAACGCGAGTGTGGCCATCGTCGACGAAGATCACTCCGCACTTTCCCGCAAGTTGCGCAACGCAATCACGCCTCCCTATTTCCAGACGCCGAAGATCATTTCCGCCGCCGAGATCGATAGAGGCATGGACGAGAGCCTCTATACCTTCGTGATTGTCATCCCACCAAGATTTGAGGCCGACATTGCGAAAGGATTGGAGCCTGAACTCCAACTCAACATCGACGCGACCGCTGTTATGCAGGCAGCGACCGGTGCGTCGTATCTCTATGCAATCCTTCTTCAGGAAATTGCGAACTTCGCACAACGCTCCGATGCCGCGAGCATATCAATGATCGACCTTGTGTCTCGGCGGGCATTCAACCCCAACGGTGAGCAGATCTGGTTTCAGTCCGTCGTCGCGCTCCTCGACCAACTCTCGATTCTCACGATCGCACTCGTGGGGGCTGCCCTGTTACGCGAACGAGAACATGGCACCATTGAACACCTGCTCGTCATGCCGCTTACGGCTTTCGAAATCGCAATGGCAAAGGTTCTCGCCAACGGCTTGGTGATCCTGATCGCCTTTGCCATTTCGATGGCCGTTGTTGTCGAGTACATCCTTGGCGTGCCGATCGCTGGCTCTCGCGCGCTGCTTTTGCTCGGGACGACGATCTATCTGTTTTCCGCCGCGGCGATCGGCATATTCCTCGGCACTGTCGCGCGCACCATGGCGCAATTCTCACTCCTGCTGCTGATGACCGTCATGCCGATGATGATGCTGTCAGGCGGCGTGACGCCCATCGAGAGCCAGCCCGAGTGGCTGCAGCCTTTGACGTTGCTTCTACCTTCGCGGCACTACATGGCCTATGCGCAGGCCATCATATTTCGCGGGGCAGGCTTCGAAACAGTCTGGCCTCAGTTTCTGGCCGTCGTCATCTTGGGTTCAGCATTCCTGGGCACCAGCCTCTTGCTGTTCCGACGTTCCATCGCCGCAAGTCGATGAGAATGATCAGTGGACGGGGCTACCTGACGGAGCGGAGAAATAATCGCTAATATGCTCGGTGAAGGCCTGGGCTAGTCGTCTCTGACGCAGGCGCTGAGGCGTAAGAATGACGACCTGCAACGGCTTCGGCGATCCCGTGATTGGCCGCGTGACAATCGCGCAGCCGTCGTAGGTGATAGGCGTTTTCGGCTCCAAATTCAGGATCGACACCCCAAGACCATTTCCGACGAGACTGCGGACCGTTTCGAAGGATCGCGTCCTATGTCGAATATTCGGGCTCAAACCTTTGGCCGTGAAGAGCGAGAGAAAATAGTCACGCGTGTGCGGCAGATCCATCAAAACGAACGGGCGTTCCGACAGAGCTTCCATGGTCACTGTCTTGCGACGCGTCAGCGGGTCGTTCTCTGCCAGAATGGCCATGGCGGGTCGCTGCGCAACGATCGTTGCGTCGAGACCTGACGGCAGATCGAGATCGAATGTCAATGCCAGCTCGACCCTTCCACTCGTCAGAGCTGAGAAAATGTCCTGCTGATCGATGTCCTGAAACAGGATGTCGACGTTGGGATACTTTTCTCCGAAGGATCGTATGAGCTGGCCAAGATAGGTGGCGCCCAAATTGATGAAACAGGCGATCGAAAGTTCGCCTCGCATCTCGACGTTTACGGCGCCGGTGGCCGCCCTGAATTGTTCTACGCGCTCTATGAGCTCCCGTGCGGCGCGCAAAACTTCCGAGCCTTGCGGCGTCAGCATGACGCCCCGTGATGGCCGCCTGACAAGGAGCTGCATGTCCAGGTCAGCTTCAAGCTGGGCTATGGCAGCTGACACACTCGGCTGGGAGATGTTCAGCTTGGTGGCGGCGCTCGTGACGCTGCCGCATTCCGCCGTCGCAACGAAATAGCGAAGGAAGCGAATGGAGACATCCATAGCTTTTTCCTATCCACTAGAACGTAAAACAATATTTACCCAATTGACCACGAACAGGTAGTCTAATTCAAGACTTGTCTTGCTTGTTGCTGTGCACAACTGGCGAGCAATTGACTTATAAATTAGGCGTTACCGCTTTTTTCGAGTTGAACTGAAATCATCTTAAGGAAAAGCTTATGAATAGAATCTCGGTATGCTCGGCAATCGCTGCTGCTTTTTCCTTTATGACTGTAGCTACCGCTCAAGCTGACCCCGCAAAGGTTGATATACTTGTGTCTCCAGCAGGTTCGGGCCCGTATTTGGCCTGGGCGACCATGCAAAATTATGCACCGGACTATTCAAAAGCTATCCAACCGATTGCGGTCGAGACGCCAGGATTCACTTATAACGTCCGCTTTCTTGCGTCCTCTCCCGAGCTTTGGAAGAACACGCTCATCGGTTCCGGCGAAGTGGTCGAATGGGCAGCAGCCAACGGCGTAAAGCCATTTTTTCCAGAACCGCTCAAGGTTGTTGAAGATTTCCGCGTCATTGGCGTCATGAGCCAAAGCACAAACGTGTTCGTCACACTGGACGACAAGATCAAGACGATCGATGACATGGCTGGCAAACGTGTCGCCGTAGGTCTCCTGACGCAAAATGAGTGGGGCATGCATCAGCGGATGCTGCTCGACGCCTGGGGGATCACACCCAAGCTTCGTTCGTTCGATGCCTTGGGGCCGGGCCAGAATATAGATGCGATGCTCGATGGACGTTCCGACATCGGTACGCTCGTCGTGCACTCGAGCTTGAATTTCGGATCAAACCTCGAAGCGGCTCCGTTCAAGACGTTGGAGAGCGCTGGCCGGCCATGGCATTACATCAACATTCCCGCAGAAAAGATTGAGGAATACAATTCTTCAAAGGGAGCTCCGTTCGCCATTCGCAAAGTTCCAGCGAAAACGTTATCGGGCCAGACTGGCGAGTTCACCAGCTTTGGAAACTACACACTCCTGACAGCGCACAAATCGTTTCCCGACGATCTCGCATATGAAATGGCCAAGCTTTGGATTTCTTCCGGTCCGAGCCTCGGCAAATATAGCGCCATCGCCAAAATCTGGGACCCGGAGACGATTTCAATCATGGCTCGGACATCTCCGGAACGCATCCATCCTGGTGCCATGCGGGCATACGTCGAGGCCGGCTTGGTCAAGAAGTGAGACCGAGCTCCCTGGACTTGGATCATCTCTCTTAGAAGTTCTTCGTCATGCGATGCGCCTGTTTGCTCGGGTCTACGCCTATCAGGCGCATCGCGTTCCGCAGAGCCGTTGAAGAGCTTTTTCTTTCACAGTCGTGCCCTTCAGAACGAGGCCTTCACAATGTCGCAATCAGAAAGCCATACCGCAAGGAAAGTGCCGATCGATTTCGCCATTGCCGTGTTCGGATCGGTCTTCGTCCTCTACCAAATGATCACCGTATGGTGGAGCGTCCACGGCGCTATGCAGCACTACATGTCGCATCTCGTCGGCGTGCTGGTTCTGGCTGCTTTTATGATTGCGCGGCGCGGCCTCCATTCTGAGTCAGGACAGATCAACTGGGCCGATGTTCTATCTGGGATCGTCTGCGGGATTTTTGCCGTCAGCGCCGGCAGCTACCTCTATCTCAACGCTGAGATGCTCGAAATCATGCAACCCTTCGTCGGCGCCGTGCCGCTCGTTATGGGAAGCCTGCTGATCGTCGCCGTTCTACTCGCTGCTTGGAGATGGTGGGGTGCCATCATTGCGCTCGTCTGTTTGTTGGCGTCGCTCTATTTCCTGGCTGGTCACCTGTTGCCTAGTCCATTTGGAATTCAGCGCCAGCCGCTTAACGTCGTCATCACGTTCCTGTCCGGTATCGGGGGGCCGCGCGGCGTCCTGACGTACATGCCATTATCCGCAGACATGATCTTTCTTCTGCTGATCTATGGCGGGCTACTTCACGGCACACGTGTCATAGACATGTTCGCTGAAATCGGCACCGCATTCGGCAACCTACTGCGGGGCGGGGTGGCGTTTTCAGCGATCGTGGCGAGCGCGTTGATCGGAATGGTCACGGGGCAGGCGGTAAGTAACATCGCGTTGTCCGGCGTCATGACGATACCGACGATGGCGCGCAACGGCTTCACGAAGGAAGAAGCTGGCTCCGTTGAGGTTCTTGCATCGACCGGCAGTCAGTTGCTGCCCCCCATCATGGGTCTGGGTGCGTTTCTCATGGCGGTGAACCTCGGCGTTTCCTACGTTGATATCGTCATCGCCGGCTTCATTCCCGGGTTGCTTTACATGGCTGCCGTCGCCATCGGCGTCTATGCCATGGTGGGTCAGTGCGAACGACCCAAAACGGATCGGATGGCCGTGAACTGGGACATGGTGTGGTGGACCCTGCCTGCGTTCGCACTCTCATTTCTCACGCTCATTGTCCTGCTCGTCTTGCGCTATTCGCCTGCGCTCGCCGGGTTCTGGGCGTGTGTCATCGTTGTTGGCTTTTCACTACTCCGGCCGAAGCGTTTCCGCCCGAACCTATCCGAGATTTTCTCCGGTGGCCTTACAGGACTGGCAACAGCCGTTCAACTCGCGGTCGTTCTTTCGGCCATCGGCCTCGCGGTCCAATCGTTGAGCACCACGGGGCTCGGCGTTTCGGCGGGCCGCCTCGTTACGCTCTATTCAGATGGCTCTCTATTCCTATCCCTGATGATAGGGATGGTGGTTTGCTTGATCATCGGTATGGGGCTGCCCACACCCGCCGCCTACGCTCTCATCGCGATTGTCGTGGTGCCAGGTCTCATCGATGCCGGCCTGTCGCCGCTGGTTGCGAATATGTATGGATTCTACTTCGCGATCTTTTCCTCTCTCACGCCACCGGTCGCCGTTGGCATACTCGTGGCCGTGAGAATTTCCGGCGGGTCGTTTGCTGGCACGGTCAAAGAGTCGATCAAGCTCGGAGGCATATGTGTGCTCGTGCCCTTCCTCTTTGTGTCCTTGCCGACCATGCTCGATCCCGAACAGATCCGAGCTGAAGCCGTCGTCGCAATTTTCTCTTATCTGGCTGCCACGGCGATGTTGGCCGGCGCGATCTACGGGGATCTCGGATATTCGCTGAGCCGAATCGAACGCGCGATTTTCGTCATCTGTGGACCGGCGCTCTTCCTTGCTTACCTCATCACGCATCTAATGCCGATCGGGCTCGGATGCATCGCAGTCCTCATCTTCTGGATTGCCTATCGCCGCCGCTTGGCCAGCTCCGAACGCACGGCCGTCGAAACAGGCTGACACCTGTAGCATCGCGCGCCTCATTCAATATGGAGACATCAATGAATTCCCACGTCCTCAACGGCAGGTCGGCTACTTCGGTCAAGGTGGCCGCAGCGAACGTGGCTTCCGTCATGTTCGATCCTGAAGCAGGGGTCGCGAAGGCCTGTAAGTTCATCGCGGAAGCAGGATCGCGCGGAGTTGAGCTCCTCGTCTTCCCGGAAAGCTTCATTCCCGGCTTTCCGATCTGGAACGCTTTCCTTCGCCCTATTGATGGCCACGCGCTTTTTCGTCGGTTTGCGGCCTCCTCGCTGGAAGTCGATGGGCCTGCTATCGCCGCCATAGCAGCTTCTGCCGCCAAGCACGGCGTGGCCGTCTCGCTCGGCTTCTCCGAGGTAGCCAACTACAGTGCCGGTTGTTTGTGGAACAGCACGGTCCTGATCAATCGCGACGGCAACATCGTCAACCACCACCGTAAACTCGTGCCTACGTTCTATGAAAAGCTGACCTGGAATCGCGGCGATGGTGCTGGTCTCAAGGTCGTCGATATGGGGTTCGGCAAGGTTGGCGGCTTGATCTGCGGCGAGAACGGCAATCCACTCGCTCGGTATGTGCTGATGGCGCAAGGTGAGCAGATCCATTGCGCCAACTATCCAACCGTTTGGCCGTTCCGTGACGATCCAGCCGCGCCACCGTATGACTTGCGCGAAGCCATTCGCATCCGTGCTGCTGCCCACTGTTTCGAGGCTAAGGTCTACACTATTGTCTCGGCAGGCGTTCTCGATGACGCCACAGTGACAGGGATTTGCGGGGAGGACGGGCAATCCGCCGATCTCCTTCGGCGGTCGTCTCGGCCAGCATCCATGATTGTCACCCCCGCCGGGACATCGCTCGCTGAATCTCGCGACGACGAAGAGGGGCTCGTCGTCGCCGACCTTGACATGTCGCATCTCACGGAGCTCAAGCAACATCACGACATGGCGGGCTACTATAATAGGCTCGATGTCTTTTCTGTTTCCTTGAACCAGACCCGTCAGGCTCCGTTGTTGACAACGCAAGATACGCGGCGACCTCGGGAAACGGCTGAGCCTACGACATCGGAGGATGACTTGATTGTCGGACGATCTGCGCAAGCGTGAGAACGCCGTCTATCCTGCCAATGTTCAAAGATAACAAGACGGCCGGGCTGCAAGATGCAGAATCCGGCCGCTCTCATTCTGTGCCAATCTGTTGCTCCCTATGACAGGAGGACTAAACCAACAACGGTCATGGCTCCACCCATAGCCCGGCCTGCCAATACGCGCGATGCGGATGGCAATTTGTGAAACGCCAGTCCAATACCGACGCCGAATACATGCAATAGCGCGGTTGCGAGAACGAACCCGCCGACATAGGTCATGGCATCGTTGCCCGGAGGAAGCTCAGCCCCGTGGGCGTACCCATGAAACACGGCAAAGACACCGATCAATGCCATGGCGATCGCAACTGGCAACCGCACGTCAAAGGCCAGCAGCACGCCGATAGCAATTACCGAAGCAACGATGCCCAGTTCAACGAATGGCAGCCCAATTCCGTTGAAGCCCAAGACACCTCCGGCAACCATCATTGACACGAAAGCCAATGGCACCAACCACAGCGCCCGGCCACCAAGCTGTGCCGCAAACAGTCCCACGCCGACCATCGCAAGTAGATGATCCAGCCCATTGAACGGATGCATGAAGCCGTGCGCGAATCCATCATGGACGCCGGTGCCGACATGAGCCAATGCCGGAACCGTGGTTGCGAGCAATCCGGCAAATCCCAGCACGACGATCCTGTTCACGTGACTTTTCATCTCTTCACCCCTTGTAGCAATTCCCACCTTAAGTCTTCACGCGTGAGGCAGACCGCCCGCGCGCGCAATAAATGCCGCGACGTCATTGACGCCTTTGCCGTCGCGTATGTTGGTGAACACAAACGGACGTTCGCCGCGCTGCTTTTTGGCGTCGCGATCCATCACTTTGAGATCGGCGCCAACGTGTGGTGCCAGATCGATTTTGTTGATGACGAGCAAGTCGGACCTCGTAATGCCTGGACCGCCCTTGCGGGGAATCTTCTCACCTTGGGCAACGTCGATGACGTAAATCGTGAGGTCAGCCAATTCGGGTGAAAACGTCGCCGCGAGATTGTCGCCACCGGATTCGATCAACACGAGATCCGCGTTCGGGAACTTCGCGTACATCTCGGCAATCGCCGAAAGGTTCAACGAGCAGTCCTCACGGATGGCGGTATGCGGACAGCCGCCGGTCTCGACCCCCATGATCCGTTCCGCCGGGAGCGCTGCTGCGCGTGTCAGGATGAGGGCGTCTTCCTTGGTGTAGATGTCATTGGTGATCGCGATGATATCGAGACGATCACGGAATGTTTTGCAGAGCGCTTCCATGAGCGCCGTTTTGCCCGATCCGACAGGGCCGCCTATGCCGACGCGCAAAGGACCGTTTGTCGTTTGTGTCATGAGCGGAAAAGCCTCGTGTATTGTGTTTCGTGCTTGATAGCGGCGATATCGGAGTGAAACGCGGCACCGCCCAGATCGTCGAGAGTTGCGACTTCCGCTTCAGCAGCAAGCCTGCGCGCGGACGGCATCAATGAAGCTATTGCGCGTTGACCGTCGCTTTGCCCGATGACACTCAATCGTATCGCGGCAGACACGAGATTCTGCACAAGGGCTAGAGCAAAGGCCTCCAAAAGCGGATGACGCTCAATCGCATGTCCCGCGCCACCTATCGCGAGTGCAACGGGATAAGCAATCTCTTCCGTTCTCAATGCCTCAAGAGCCCAGGCGATCTTCGGCGTCATCCATGCTGTTTTCAAAGCTGTGACGAACGCCGTACCTTGTGCCGACGTTTCCAAATGGCGCTCTCGGCACCCAGAAAGCGCCACCGCCAGTTCTGCAGCCTCTCGCAATCCTGCTGCATCCGTCGCGCGAACGGATGACCACGCGCAACTCGCCAAAATGACGTCATTGCGAAGCGATCCATGGGTCAACAGTGCGCCAATCCACGCCCTCGTGGTTTCCAGATCGCGTACCGTCCCTTGATGTACGGCCCATTCCATCCCGTGACTGAATGCGAAACTGCCCACCGGGAAGGACGGAGACAGCCATGCAAAGAGGGGCAACGCCGAATGGCCTTGCGACGTCTCCGCCGCAGGCACGTTAATGGAAGCATCCTCCCACCGGGTGGGCCATGGACCGGCCTCTGTCCGCTCACGCCTGCTGATCGCCGTGGCCCTCATCGTGATGATGATGGTGGTGACCATGCGCACCACCCGCATAAGCACCGCTCTCAGGATCGAAGGGTGCCTCTACTTGAGTGACGGTCGCACCGAGGCCGCGCACCATGTCCTCTATGACGTGATCCTGCCGTATGATCAGACGGCCTGGTGCAAGCATCACCGGCAAGTGACGGTTGCCGAGGTGCCATGCGATGCGCACGAGCGCATCCGCAGATGGTGCGGCGATCTCGGCCAACGGCTCGGGTGCCGCGTTGACGCGAACGCGCCTGCCATCATCAAGGATCAGTGCGTCGCCTCCGCGAAGGCGCTCGGCCTTTGGAAGATCAAGCAGAAACTCGAGTCCAGCAGCTCCCATCAATGTCATACGCCGGCGATGGCGCTGGTCGAAATCCAGTGTCACCTCATCATCGACCGGCTCGTGGTCCGCGCCTTGGCTTTCATGTCGAATTGCCCGGATCATAGTTCCCTCAGAATAAGAAGTAACGCTGCGCCATCGGCAGCTCCTTGGCGGGTTCACACACAAGCAATTCGCCATCTGCAGTTACGCGGTACGTTTCGGCATCTATCTCTATGTGTGGAGTCGCGCCGTTGTGGATCATGCATTCTTTGGAAATTCCACCGCGGACGTTTTCGACGGCCACGAGTTGTTTCTCAACGCCCAGTTCTCCCGCCATGCCTCGATGGAGTGCCGCTTTGGAGACGAACGTCAACGCGCTTTTGGCGAGGGATTTTCCATAGGAGGCGAACATTGGCCGGTAGTGCACAGGCTGCGGCGTCGGGATCGACGCATTGGGATCTCCCATCGCGGCAGCTGCTATCGACCCTCCTTTAATCACCATGTCCGGTTTCACGCCGAAGAACGCAGGCGTCCAGAGGACGAGATCGGCAAGCTTCCCAATCTCTATGGAACCAACATATCGCGACACGCCATGCGCGATTGCCGGATTGATCGTGTATTTGGCGACGTAGCGTTTGGCACGCACGTTGTCGTTGCCATTTTCTCCGGGCAACTGGCCACGCTGTCGTTTCATTTTGTCGGCCGTTTGCCACGTGCGCATGACGACCTCGCCGACGCGACCCATGGCCTGGCTATCGGACGACATCATCGACAGCGCGCCGAGATCATGAAGTATGTCTTCGGCGGCGATCGTCTCCTTGCGGATGCGGCTTTCGGCGAAAGCGAGATCTTCGGGAATTGCACTGTCGAGATGGTGGCACACCATCAGCATATCGAGATGCTCGTCGAGTGTATTGACGGTGAACGGCCGGGTTGGGTTGGTTGAGGATGGCAGAACGTTTTTCAGTCCCGCTACCTTCATGATGTCCGGTGCGTGCCCGCCACCGGCGCCTTCCGTATGGAACGCGTGAATGGTGCGGCCTTTGAAGGCCGCTATCGTATCCTCGACGAAGCCGCTCTCGTTGAGCGTATCAGAGTGGATCATGACTTGAACGTCGTGGTCATCCGCGACGGTCAAACAGCAGTCTATGGCTGCCGGTGTCGTGCCCCAGTCTTCGTGCAGTTTCAGAGCGCAAGCGCCAGCCTCAACCTGTTCTACGAGACCTCCGGGCAGTGACGCGTTACCCTTCCCGGCAAATCCGAGATTCATCGGGAAGGCGTCGGCTGCCTGAATCATGCGGCTGATGTGCCAAGGTCCAGGCGTACACGTCGTTGCATTCGTGCCGGTGGCAGGCCCCGTGCCGCCCCCGAGCATCGACGTGACGCCTGACATCAAGGCTTCTTCGATCTGCTGTGGGCAAATGAAGTGGATGTGCGCGTCGAAACCGCCAGCCGTCAGGATCTTACCTTCGCCGGCGATGACCTCTGTGCCGGGACCGATGACGATCTTAACGCCGGGTTGGATATCCGGGTTTCCGGCTTTGCCAATCGCATCAATCAAACCGTCCTTCAAGCCGACGTCGGCTTTGACGATGCCCCAGTGATCGATGATGAGCGCGTTGGTGATGACCGTATCGACGGCGCCGTCGCTTCGCGTTCGCTGCGACTGGCCCATACCATCGCGAATGACTTTGCCGCCGCCGAATTTGACCTCGTCGCCGTAGATGGTGAAATCCTGTTCGACTTCTACGAAAAGTGCGGTGTCGGCCAGACGCACCTTGTCGCCTGTCGTTGGGCCAAACATGTCGGCATAGGCGCTGCGGGACATACGGGTTGCCATCAAAGTTTCCCCATCACCGATTGACGGAATCCGTAGACTTCGCGTCCGCCCGCAAACGGCACCAGCGAAACTTCACGCGATTGCCCCGGCTCGAACCTCACGGCAGTGCCCGCGGCGATGTTCAACCGCATCCCTCGCGCCTGTTCCCGATCAAATTCAAGCGCGGGGTTTGTTTCATAGAAATGGTAGTGGCTGCCGACCTGGATCGGCCGATCGCCGGTGTTCGCGACGGTCAGCGTAATTGTTGGAGCATCCTTGTTGAGCTCGATCTCGCCGTCGGGTGTCACGATCTCGCCAGGCACGACGGATGGGGCCTTCTTCATGCCACGTATTGGATCATGGACCGTGACGAGCTTGGTGCCATCGGGAAATGTCGCTTCGACCTGGACGTCATGGATCATCTCCGCAATGCCATCCATGACCTGGTCCGCTGACAAAACCCGCGCGCCAAGTTGCATCAACTCCGCTACTGTGCGGCCATCCCTTGCGCCTTCGACAACCGTGTCGGTGATGAGCGCGATAGCCTCAGGATGGTTCAGTTTCACGCCTCGCTCCAAACGACGGCGCGCCACCATCGCTGCCATTGCGACCAGCAGCTTGTCCTTTTCTCTCGGCGTCAGATTCATTGCGCTTCCAGATTACCTGTTTCCACCCGTCAGCACGCCCACACCCGTGGCGGCTTTGTACGCATCAATCTTGAAATGAATTGTGCCGCATCCTGGCGAAGGTCGTGCGGATCTCGCGCTGAAAAGCGGGCCACCAACATTCGGTTCCACGCGCTCGCCCCACAATAGGATCCGGCGTTGCGTAGCAGTTCCCGCGCATGGTTCAAACGTGCCTCAGCGTCGGGCGCTACGAGGAGAAACGTCGCCACGGCACGTGCGCCATCCCCGACAGCCTTATGCGCCAGCGTTTCAAACATATTCCCATCGAGGTGCGTGTCCTCGGCAAAGACAAGCTTGTCTCCGCGCCGTACGCGCCAGCGATCGCGAAAAATACCCAGCCCCATTTGCTCGTGACGTGCGACGCGCCCGAACACGGTCATTTCAAACAACATGGCCGATGCACACTCCGTCATGTTCACGGTAAGTGTGCGTGACAATGCTGCGCCATCAAACAGGATCGTTTCCTGTGGCATCCATGTGAAACGCGACTTCGTTCCCAAACTGATAGCGACATCTACTGACGCCGCGATCTCTTCGGCGCGATAAATCTTTTCAGCGGATTGCGTCGTAATTCTCAGGCGTGTATGGGCGCCCGCGGCGGCGGTAATGCGCGCGGTGTCTCCGCCGGTCATACCACCTGCGGTGTTGATTAGAACGCCCTCGCAGACCGCTTCGGCGTTTGGAAGCTTGAGGCGCAGGCCACCGGTCTCAAAGCAATCCGCGAGCCGCGTCGCGTGACCAACACGGGTGAATTGAGCCTGTACTTCGCTGTGGGCGCGCACATAAGACGGAACATCAATTCCGTCTTTCGCGGGCGCGCTAAACTGAGACGCGCTGCCGAACATCGGGAGATTGTAGCTCCTCTTTACCGCCCGACATGACGATAGCTCCGCGTTCCATTACCGCAAAGCGATCCGCAAGTTCGCAGGCGAAATCAAAATATTGCTCAACGAGAACGATCGCCATTTCTCCCTTGTTGCGCAGATAGGCGATGGCGCGGCCGATGTCCTTGATCACCGACGGCTGAATACCTTCGGTCGGTTCATCAAGCACCAGAAGACGTGGTTTGGTCACGAGGGCGCGACCTATGGCGAGCTGCTGCTGCTGGCCACCCGACAGATCACCGCCGCGACGGTGGAGCATCGATTTGAGCACTGGAAACAACTCGAAGATTTCATCTGAGATCTTACGTTCGCCGCGGCTCAAAGGAGCAAAACCCGTTTCGAGATTTTCGCGCACCGTCAGCAGCGGGAAGATCTCACGGCCTTGGGGCACGACGGCGATGCCACGTCGGCAGCGTTCGTAGGAAGGTAACGTGGAGATGTCCTTATCTTCCCACATGATCTTACCGGATTGAATGGGATGCTGGCCTACGATGGCGCGCAAGAGAGACGTCTTGCCGACGCCGTTGCGGCCAAGCACGCACATGACCTCGCCCGTATTTGCCGTGATGCTGACATTTCGAAGAGCTTTCGCTGCTCCGTATGACAGATCGATATCTTCAACGCTCAGCATCGCGCGCCTCTTCCTTCGTTGATCATCGACCCAGATAGACTTCGATGACACGTTCGTCCGACGTCACCTGATCGAGGCGGCCTTCCGCGAGAACAGACCCTTCGTGCAGCACCGTTACCTTCACATCGAGGGCGCGCACGAAATCCATGTCGTGCTCAACGACGACAACGGAGTGATCCTTCGCGATGTCGCGCAACAGATCGGCCGTTTGTGCCGTCTCCGCATCGGTCATGCCAGCAACCGGCTCGTCAACCAGCAGCAGCTTCGGGTCCTGCCCGAGAAGCATTCCGATTTCGAGCCATTGCTTCTGGCCATGCGAGAGGGCACCTGCCATGCGCGAGCGATGCGCCGTCAATTTCGTGATCTCAAGAATTTCGTCGATACGCTCGCGATGGGCTTCCGTCGTACGCCAGAAGAGGTTTGGCCAAACGCCACGGTCTGCCTTCAACGATAGCAGCAGATTGTCCTCGACTGTGTGCTGCTCGAAAACCGTCGGCTTTTGGAATTTGCGTCCGATGCCCAGATTCGCGATCGAGGTCTCGTCGAGTTGGGTGAGGTCCACGTTCCCATCGTTGTATAAAACGTCGCCTTCGTCCGGTCTGGTCTTGCCTGTGATGATGTCCATCATCGTGGTCTTACCGGCACCATTGGGTCCTATGATCGCGCGCATCTCACCGTGATCAATCGTGAGCGATAAGTTGTTGATGGCGCGAAAGCCCTCGAAGCTCACGCTGACACCGCTTAGGTACAGCAAAGCGCGCGTGATCTTGTTTCCAGAAACTTGATCCACAGATCGCCCTTCCTATTCTGCCGGCTCCGGCTTCAACTGGGCTTCGTCCGCCGGTGCGCGTTTCGCGGGAATCCATCGACGCCAATCAACCGAAGCCAGCGTCCCAACGATACCTTTCGGCAGGAAGACGGTGACAAGTATGAAGATCCCACCCAGCGCAAACAGCCAGTAGGGCGCCAGAAAACCTGTCGTGAAGATCGTCTTGAAATAGTTGATCAGGACCGCCCCCAGCGCGGCGCCTGTAAGCGTGCCGCGCCCACCGGCGCCAACCCAGATGACCATCTCGATCGAATTCGCCGGATGAAACTCGCCGGGATTGATGATGCCGACCTGCGGCACATAAAGGGCACCCGCGACACCGGCCATCATGGCAGCAAGCGTGAAGACGAACGTCTTATAGGCCTCGACACGATAGCCGATGAAGCGTGTGCGGCTTTCGGCGTCGCGGATTGCGACGAGCACTTTTCCAAGCTTGGACTCCACGACCGCTTTGGCAATCAGGTAGCCGGCCATCAGCGCGATGGCTGTTGTGGAAAAGAGAGCCGCTCGTGTTTCCGGAGCCTGCACCGAGTAGCCGGCAATGGTGCTGAAGTCCGTCAGTCCGTTGTTGCCGCCAAATCCCATGTCGTTACGGAAGAATGAGAGCCACAAGGCGTAGGTCAGGAGCTGCGTGATGATCGAGAGATAGACACCGGTTACGCGAGAGCGGAACGCAAAGTAGCCGAAGACAAACGCGAGGATGCCCGGGACGAAGAGGACCATAAGGAGGGCGAACGAGAGATGGTCAAAGCCCCACCAGTACCACGGGAGGTCCTTCCAATTCAGGAAGACCATGAAGTCCGGCGGCGCACCGCCACTGGTCTGCAGCTTCAGGTACATACCCATCGCATACCCGCCAAGCGCGAAAAACGCACCATGGCCGAGCGAGAGAATGCCGCAATAACCCCAGATCAGATCGAGGGATAAGGCAAGGAGCGCGAAGCTTAAGTATTTGCCGAAGACGACGACCGTCGACGTGGAGACGTGGAAAAACGAATCCTCCGGAACAGCCAAATGAAGGACCGGGACCATGACGGCAAGGATTGCCAGGATGCCTAGGAAGATCGTCCCGCCAACGTTGTTTTCAAATATCGCCCGTGAGATCATTGCTCTATCGCTCTCCCTTTTAGCGCGAAGAGCCCACGCGGCCGCTTCTGAATGAATAGGATGATGAGGACGAGCAGCAGAATCTTGCCCAAGACTGCGCCGGCAAACGGCTCGAGAAACTTGTTGGCGATGCCGAGAGACATTGCGCCGATCAGAGTGCCCCAGAGGTTGCCGACGCCGCCAAAGATCACGACGAGGAAGCTATCGATGATGTAGCTCTGGCCGAGGTTCGGCGAGACGTTGTCAATTTGGGAGAGAGCAACCCCTGCCAAGCCTGCGATGCCCGAACCCAGACCAAATGTCAGCGCATCGACGCGTCCCGTCCGAATTCCCATCGAGCCCGCCATGCGTCTGTTCTGCGTGACCGCGCGCATCTGAAGTCCCATGCTGGTGTAGCGCAGGGCAAGAAGAAGTCCCGTAAAGATCAACGCGGCAAAGATGAAGATCCAGAGTCGGTTCCATGTGATGGACAGCTGTCCGATTTCAAAAGCGCCCGACATGAAATCCGGAGCGCCTACCTCTCGGTTGGTTGGCCCGAAGATCGTACGCACGGTCTGCTGGAGGATCAGGCTGATACCCCATGTGGCCAGGAGCGTATCGAGGGGGCGTCCGTAGAGGAAGCGGATCACACCGCGCTCAATGGCGACGCCGACAACGCCCGCAACAACGAATGCAAGAGGAACAGCAATCGCCAGGGAATAATTAAAAAGCTCTGGCGCGGAGGACCGGATGAACTCTTGAACGACAAATGTCGTGTAGGCCCCGATCATCACCATTTCGCCGTGGGCCATATTGATGACGCCCATGACGCCGAAGGTGATGGCCAGACCAATCGCGGCGAGCAGCAAGACAGAACCCAGCGAAAGCCCGTACCAAAGATTTTGCGCTGTTTCCCAGAGCGCGAGCTTCGTCTCGACCGATGCCTCAGCACTGGCGGCTGCTTTCTTTACAGCCTCTGATGCCGTGTCCGGTACTGCGCGTATCAGCCCGAGGGACTCTTGATCGCCACGTGCTTCCAGCGATTTTATTGCATCAATAACTTCGGCGTCGGGGTGACCCGTCGTTGTTACGATGATCGCGGCTTTTGCCTCGGTGAGCATCTTCGCAATTTCAGCGTTTTGCTCCTTCGCGAGCGCCGCGTTGACTGATTGCAAATTCTTTACATCGCGCGTTTTGAAAACGCTCGCCGCCGCATCACGGCGTTTGCCCGGATCATCGGCAAGTAACGATAGGCCACCCATGGCCGCGTCAACGAGGCCGCGCAGTTTATTGTTCAGCCGGACCGCCTTCAGATCGTCTGGCGGAGAAGTGGTCGCGTCCCCCGTTCGTGCATCGACATAGGCGCCGGAATCTTCTTTCCAGGCAACGACGTTTTGCGACTTGCTGTAGAACAAACGACGTGAAGAAGCTGCATCAAGAATTTTGTACGCTTGAGGATGGCCGGAGGCCGCTATTTCCTCGATAGCTCTCTCGGTTTCTGAAAACGAATTCGCAGACAGCCGCTGTAAGCCTGTTTCGAAACTGTCGGCTTCCTGCGCTAACGCGTGACCGGCAGCCAAGCTCAAGCAAAGCATTAGAAGAAAGAAGAAGGTTTCCCGCATCGCACCGCTTTCTATTGGAAGGCCACCGAGTGAGTTTTAACGCACCCGGTGGCTCCGAATTTATTGCGTGAGACACGCCTTCTTCACGGTGTCGTATTGGCCGCATTTCAGCTCAACCCAGTCCGACTCCAGGTTTTTGGAACCGTCGAGGAAGTCGGACCATGCATCACCCGGCACGAGATCTTCCGTTTCCCAGACGACATCGAATTGTCCGTCAGAACGAACTTCTCCGATCATCACCGGCTTGGTGATGTGATGGTTCGGCAGCATCTTGGACACACCACCGGTGAGGTTGGGCGTTTCAACGCCTACGATGGCGTCGATTACGTTGTCAGGATCGGTCGTGCCTGCTTTCTCGACGGCCTTCACCCACATGTTGAAGCCGATGACGTGAGCTTCCATCGGGTCGTTGCTGACGCGCTTCGGATTTTTCGTGAAGGCTTGCCACTTCTCGATGAACTCTTTGTTTTCCGGCGTGTCGACGGACATGAAGTAGTTCCAAGCCGCAAGGTGGCCGACAAGGTTCGTCGTATCGACACCAGCCAACTCCTCTTCACCGACCGAGAAAGCGACGACGGGAATGTCGGTTGCGGAAATGCCCTGGTTGGCGAGTTCCTTATAGAAGGGAACGTTGGCATCGCCGTTGATCGTCGAGACGACAGCCGTCTTCTTGCCAGCGGAGCCAAACTTCTTGATGTCCGACACGATCGTCTGCCAATCGGAATGACCGAACGGCGTGTAGTTGATCATGATGTCTTCCTTCGCCACACCTTTGGCGAGGAGGTATGCCTCCAGAATCTTGTTGGTCGTGCGCGGATAGACGTAGTCTGTTCCGGCGAGCACCCAGCGCTTCACTGAGCCGCCCTCTTCGCTCATCAGATAATCAACGGCGGGAATTGCCTGCTGGTTCGGAGCCGCACCCGTATAGAAGACGTTACGTTCGCTCTCTTCACCCTCGTACTGCACGGGATAGAAGAGGATAGAGTTGAGTTCCTTGAAAACCGGAAGGACAGACTTTCTGGATACCGATGTCCAGCAACCGAAGACGGCCGCGACTTTGTTTCCAGCAATGAGTTCACGTGCCTTTTCGGCGAAGAGCGGCCAGTTCGATGCGGGATCAACGACAACCGGCTCGAGCTTCTTTCCGAGCAAACCACCCTTTTTGTTCTGCTCTTCGATCAACATCAGCATGACGTCTTTCAAGGTCGTTTCGCTGATGGCCATCGTGCCCGAGAGCGAATGCAAAATGCCGACCTTGATCGTCTCTTCGGCTGTTGCGTGGTGAGCTGCCGACGCGACGATCGGCAACGCAATACTCATAAGACGCACGAACTTTCGTAACGTATGGAAAACCATAAAGCTTCCTCCAGACACGGCTGACTTTCATTCTCGGCGGAATTGTTCCGTTTGCAGAACGAGCTTCCACTCTTTCTCGAGTCGCTACGCGACCCTCAGCGCCACCCTCCAACGGCGCCGAAAATCGATCGTCTCAAGTTCGGATTTTTCATTCGCTTCTAGCCCCTCGTTCCGATCTAGTTCCGACCGAAATTCCCTCATTTGCCGTCTTCCTGAGCAGAACCCCGAGGCCATTCGAATGGCCTCCAGCTCGATTGAACAATTTCGCTCACAACGGGTCTGGAGGCCTTCCCTGAAAATGCGGCAACATACGGATAAATCAGAACTTTTCGTCTGCCGACGATGCGGACCAATAAATTCTCAGCAACATGCGTGCCAGGACCGCGGAGGTGATTTTTTCACGATAAAAATCAGCGGGTTGCCAGATATTATTCGCGCTGCTTCAGCGCTCGTTGAAAACCCATTGCTGCTTAACTGCTAGGCGTTGTGCTGAATAATTAATCCAGCACCTTCGGCCCCCGATCGTCAGGGTAGCGAGGCCGGTCGGCTCACCCGCACATCGCGATCATGGATTGCTGATGCGATCTGGTACGGCGCATTTGTGTGCTTCGAAACGTGAGAGGCCGCCGGTGACGGCACCAGCGGCCTCTTTATACGAGTACAATCGGAAAGCTTCCTGCCAGCCGCGTTATAGCGGCGCTGTTTCCCCTTAGCTTGCCATTTGATCCCGGATCGGCAGCTCACGCAGGCGCTTTCCGGTCGCTGCGAATACCGCGTTGACCAAGGCGGGAGCTATTGGAGGCACACCCGGTTCGCCAACACCACCTAATGGCTCTTCGTATGTCTCGTCAGGTGCAACAAGATGCACGTGAATTTCGCGCGGCGCCGCATCGATCCGTGTCAGCTCAAAGCCGTCAAAGTTGGTCTGCTCAACCTGCCCGTCACGGAATGTGATGTTGCTGACCGTCGCGAGACTGACGCCCTGGATGACGGCGCCTTCCATTTGAGAGCGTATCCGTTCCGGGTTGATCTGAGGTCCACAATCGACGGCAATGTCGACACGTGGGATCGTTATCCGCCCACCACCGTCGACCTCTGCTGCTACGACCGCAGCCGTGTAGGTCACAAAGCTACGGTGTGCCGCAATGCCCAGTCCCCGCCCCTTCGGCAACTCGCGCCCCCACTTCGACGCTTGGGCCACGACCTCCGTGACGCGACGTAATCTGCCAGTATCTATTGCATAGGTTTCAGGGTGTTCACCGTAGTTCCACCACGGATCATCCGTCTTTAATTCGGGCAACTTGAGCGTGATCCGTCGCGGCGGGCCGATGAGCTCGAGCAAGTAATCCTTTGGATCACGTCCCGCGGCAGTCGCCAATTCAGCCACAAAGGACTGGATCGCGAATGCATGAGGGACATTGGTCACCGAACGGAACCAGCCGATCCTCGTATGCGCCTCAGCCTCTCCATTCTCAACGCGAAGGTTTGGTACGTCGAGAGGAACATCGACCAAGCCCATGCCGAGCTCAAATGGGGCTTCATACTTTACGCCCGGCTTGAAGATCGACGTAATACTTGGAGCGACGCTGCGATGAAGCCAGGCGACCGGCTTACCATCGGCGTCTAGCCCAGCCTCCAGGTGCTCTACGGCCGTCGTATTGAGGTAATCGTGCATGAGGTCGTCCTCACGCGTCCAGGTGACTTTGACGGGACGCCCGTCCACCGCCTTCGAGAGAAGTGCGGCTTCCAAAGCGAAATCCGGCTTGGACTTGCGGCCGAAGCCACCGCCCAGGAGGGTGACGTTCACGGTAACGTCCTCATAGGCAATGCCCAGAAGCTTTACGAGACGATCGCGTGCCGCTTGCGGGTCCTGCAAGGGCCCCCACACTTCGCATTTCCCATCCACGATGCGCGCGACCGCTGCCGGCGGCTCTATCGTGCCGTGCGCGTGGTGAGGGATGTAGTAGTCCGCAGTAATGCGCTTAGCCGCCGTCTTCATCGCGGCATCAACGTCGCCATAGCTGCGAACGACTTTGCCCGGCTTTTGTGCCGTTGCTCGCATGTCCGCGTGATAGATATCGGTGGAATACGATGCGTTGGGACCGTGGTCCCATGTTATGTCCAGCTTGTCTCGCCCCTGTATTGCCGCCCAGGTGTTTGAGGCAATGACGGCAATGCCGCCGAGCGGCTGGAATTCTGAAGGTGGCGGCGGCGATTCAAGTTCGACAACCTTGACGACTCCGGGCACTTTAAGGGCCTCAGTGGCATCGAATTTTGCGACTTTGCCACCGTATACGGGCGGCCGAACAATCACGGCATAGAGCATGTCGTCGAACCGGGTATCGATGCCGTATTTCGCGCGCCCTGTCGTGATGTCGAAGTTGTCGACCAACCCGATCTTGCCTTTCCCAATATACCGGAACTGAGACGGCTTCTTGAGGCTGATCTTCTCGCGGGGAGGAACGGACATCTCTGCTGCGGACTTAGCCAACGCACCGTAGCCGAGCTTGCGGCCGGTCGCTTTGTGAATCACTTCATGGTTCACCGCTTCGACTTCGTCGACGGGGACATTCCAGGTTTTCGCCGCAGCTTCCTCCAACATGCGACGCGCGGCAGCTCCCATCCGTCGCGCCGGTTGGAAGTGATGGCGCATACTGCGCGAACCATCGGTATTCTGGTTGCCATACGTTGGCTCATCGCCCGGGGCTTGCACGATCTTCACGCGGGACCAATCCGCGTCCAGTTCGTCGGCCATCACCATGGGCAGACTCGTGCGGATGCCCTGACCCATCTCCGAACGATGGCAGATGATGCTCACCGTCCCATCTTCGGCAACGCTGAGGAAGACAAGCGGATCTTCCTTGAGACCGTGTGGCATCGCATCGCCACCGTACGTTTGCCCGTCAGCCCCAAAAGACGGCTTCAAGCCGGCCGCAAGGACAAACACGCCAGCACCCAAGCCCAACGTGAACGCGCGACGACTGACGTTCGTGATGTCTGATAGGACGTCATTGGCTACTGTAGTCATCGTGCATCTCCCAGCTTGGAAGCGGCAAGTTTGATGGCGGCGCGAATGCGTGGATAGGTGCCACACCGGCAGATGTTCCCGCTCATAGCGGCATCAATGTCATCGTCCGTCGGCTGTGGCGTATCCTTCAGAAGCGATGCTGCCTGCATGATCTGACCACACTGGCAATAGCCGCACTGAGCGACGTTCAACTCTCGCCATGCGACCTGAACGGGGTGCATACCCTCGGGATCCAGGCCTTCGATTGTCGTGACTTGCTTTCCGGCCGCATCGGCCAACGTGGTCTGACAGGAGCGAACAGCCGTCCCATCCAGATGCACCGTGCACGCCCCGCAAAGCGCTGCGCCGCATCCGAATTTCGTACCTGTCATGCCTGCGATATCGCGCAGAAACCACAGGAGAGGCATTTCGGGATCACCGTCGAACTGCATCTCTTTGCCGTTTACTGTGACTGTCGTCATCCGAGGTTCCTGCTCATAAAGTGCGATGTTGTTCGTCGCCGCCGGTAAGCGGCAGCATGTCGACCAAGCGCCATCACATCGGCCCAGCCGGACCGCTTCCTGCTTTTGTCTTTCCGATCGCCTTCGCGATTGTTTTCATGTCGTCGCGGCTCAATTCGAGTCGGGCTGCGTCCAACCAGCCATCAACTTGTGCCGGGTTCCGGGCGCCGACGATGGCGCCAGTGACCCCACGCCAACCCAGCGTCCAAGCCACGGCAACAGCTGCAGTGGTTGTGCCCTTCTCGGCCGCCATCGCCCCGAATGCATCGGCGAGCCTGAGGTTGCGTTGCAGTTGCTCGCCAGAGAACTCGCTGTTTCGGGAACGCCAGTCGTCCGCAGGCAGTGCTGCCGCACGTTCCGCGGAGAACGAACCCGTCAATAGGCCTGACTGCATCGGGCTGTAGACAATGACGCCTGTTTCATGAGCCGCGCACCAAGGTAGTTCCCCTTTGGCAGCCTCGCGCCGGATTGCGGAGAACGGCGGCTGCAGCGTATCGACATGGCCAATACGTTCTGCGGCTTCCAATTGTGCCGTGCCATGGTTGGATAATCCCGCCGCGCGGATCTTCCCTTCCTTTTTCAGATCCAGCAGCGTTTCCCAATAAACTTCCAAAGGCGTGCCGTCGTTAGCCGGCCAGTGCATCTGGTAAAGATCAATGCGCTCGACATTGAGCCGGCGCAGGGAGAACTCGACTTCGCGGCGAATACTGTCGGGTGCTCCCACGCGACGTGGCGGAGCAAGCCGATCAGCCTCATCCCAGACAAGCCCGCATTTGGTGAAAACGTACGGTCGCCGATTTTCAGGAATTTCGGCCAACGCCTCGCGGACGATTTCTTCGGAATGGCCAAGCCCATAGATGGCTGCCGTATCAACCCAGTTGATCCCGACATCGACGGCATGACGGATTGCGGCGACCGATTCCTTGTCGTCTTGCTTGCCCCACCCAACGGCCCAATCAGGACCGCCAATCGCCCACGCTCCGAAGCCAACGCGGGTAATCTCCATATCCGTCCGCCCGAGTCTGCGCGTCGGAAGCGCAGTCGTTGCGTGTGGACGGGATGCGCTCTGACCCACGGGGAACCTCCATCATGTTGCAGTGCGTATATGGAAGCGCCATACTGATCTTTCTAATAGAATTTTGAGATCAAATTATTCTGAATTAGAGATGGTGAGCATGGATCTCCGTCAGCTTGAACATTTTGTGGCCGCGGCCGAAGAACAGCACTTCACGCGGGCTGCGCGCCGCATGAACATCGTGCAATCCGGCCTCTCCGCCTCTATTCGCGGGCTTGAAGAGGGGCTCAGCACGAAGCTCTTCTTTCGCAATACCCGACAAGTAGAGCTGACCGCTGCTGGCCAGGTTCTTTATGAAAAGGCCAAGGTCATTCTTGCTGCAGCGCAAGATGCACGGGAGGCAGTCGCGGCGATCAACGGTCTCCAGCGCGGCGTTCTTGCGATCGGCACGGTGCAAAGCTTGAGCGCCTTCATTGATCTTCCGGAACTGTTGGGCCGCTTTCATGCGCAGCATCCTTCCATCGAGATCAAATTATGTCAGAGCGGCATGGGCACCCTGATGGAAAAACTACAGGACGGCCGCGTTGACCTTGCATTTATGCCTCTCGTCGAACCTCCCAAAGGCATCACGACGGAGTTGATCACTTGTGAAGCTCTCGTTATCGCGTGTCCTCCGTCGCATCCTCTGGCCGAACGCCGTGACGTTTCACTTCACGAGCTCGCACGAGAACCGTTCGTCGACTTTCAGGTCGACTGGGGAACGCGTCGCCTCATAGACCGTACGTTCGCAGAAGCCGGCGTTTTACGGCAGACTGCGTTCGAGGTTAGTGATCTTCAGGTCATGCTGGAACTTGTTTCGCGCGGCCTCGGCGTCGCCCTGCTGCCGGAACCCATCGCGATCGCGTCTGCTGCGGAAGCCAGTGGCATCAGCATCGGCTACGCGGAACTGAAAGAGCCCGAAATCTGCTGGGAACTGGTCGTCGCTTTTGCCGGCAATCTGCACATCCGCGCGCCCAAAAATCCGGCGGCGCAGGCTTTTCTCGACTTGATGAGTGAAGCTCGAAACGCGGCTGAGACGACCGTCTAGCATTACGGCAGTCCAAGAAACTCAAACGGTTTTGCCGCCTTGAACTCGCTCGTCGCATTTCCCGAATACGTGCGATCCTGGTTCGCGCCGAGATCAAGTTTGCGAACCGAATTTGGGGCGGAAAAATCGATCTGGTTCAGCTCAACCCAGAACGTGTTCGGCGTTAAAGCGGATTCAAAAAAGTAGAGTTTACGCTTGTGATCTACGACAGTGCGCCAGCGCGTTGAGGAAATGTTGGGCTCCTCGGGCGTGTTTAGGCCGTAGGGCACAGACGCATTCCGAATGACACTGAACACGCTCGCAACCGCGCGATTGGGCTCCTGCTCCTGCGGGACGGCCTTGATGTAAAACGAAGCACGCGCGAAGCGATCGGCCGCTCTGTTGGTCCCGGGGAGCATAACCGTACCGCCGATCTGCTTCCAGTATGCGTTCAAGGCCAGCTGCTGTTCGAATATCGGTGAATTGGTCATCACCTGATATTCTCTTCCGTGATGGATAACCTGCTTTCCCTGAATGTATTCGATAATTGCGCTATCACCGCTCGCATCCGACAACGACAGGTGCAAGGTCGTCAGCCGGGTTTCGCCGGGGACGTTCGCCGTGACGATCGTGAAGGGTTCTTTCCTCAATGCGTCGACCGCCTCTTGGACCGTCGCAAAATTGTCGAGCACGTATTGAGCCCACGCGGCGATTGTCAAGCCAGGCTTTGATTTGTCGCGCGTCGGATATTCGGACTCAACGAGCCAAAGGACGTTGGCAGCCAGCCCTTCCTCGTTGACACCATCCGTAGTGGACACATCATAGCCGGAGGCAATGACGCTTCCGTATTTTGACGTCCACTTGATCGAGTTAGGACCAGCGTTTCCCGTACGCTCCATACCGCGTGGAAAAATCCAGAGGTTGGTCCCAACATCATTCTTCCAATCCATGGACCGAGCTGTAATGACCTGTCCGTTTGCACCCAAATATACGGCGCGGGTGCAAGCTTCCGCAGTGGAGGAGGTGATCAACAGAGGCGCCAGAATGAGTGCCAATGCGGGATATAATTTGCGGTCGGCGCTGCGACGCAAGACGGATTGTTGGAACCTCATACCTGCCACCTATGAATTGTTTAGCCCCGTCGTTGAGACGCAGAGCGGGACTATTTCATCGGTGCTGAATGACAACCACTTCAACGTGGCGGCATGGCTAACAATTTCAGTTTAGTTTAAGATCTCTCTTTCCGGCAGGTATCATAGTTCTTGCCGCGTCGGGCGCGCATCGGCCGCCGGATTCAGATCGCGTTCGTACCAGTTTTTCGTTCCGTTCACGATGTAGACCACGGACAGCATCACCGGCACTTCGATCAAAACGCCGACGACTGTCGCAAGTGCCGCGCCCGAGTTGACCCCGAAGAGACTAATCGCTGCAGCTACGGCCAACTCAAAGAAGTTGCTGGCTCCGATCAGAGCGGAGGGACCGGCAACGCAATGCTTCTCGCCCACGAAGCGATTCAGCAAATAGGCCAAACCGGAATTCAAGTAGACTTGGAAAAGAATAGGCACCGCCAACAGCGCAATGACCAACGGCTGCTCCAGAATCTGTTTGCCCTGGAAGCCAAACAAGAGCACTAGCGTCGCTAGGAGAGAAATCAGCGATGTCGGCTGCAGCGCAGAAAGTAAACCTGCGAGAGCCGGCTCGCCTCCACGCGCCAAGACCAATCTTCGTAAGACTTGCGCAATCAGTACCGGGACCAGAATGTAGAGCACCACCGACAAAACCAAGGTGTTCCACGGAATGGTGATTGCTGAGAGGCCCAACAGCAGTCCAACGATCGGCGCAAATGCGAACACCATGATGGTGTCGTTGAGTGCGACCTGAGACAACGTGAAGTGCGGTTCCCCTTTCGTCAAATTGCTCCACACAAATACCATGGCCGTGCACGGCGCGGCCGCCAGTAGAATGAGCCCGGCGAGGTAAGATGTTATCTGATCTTCTGGCAGATAGGGCCGGAAGAGATAGCCTATAAAGAGCCATCCCAACGCAGCCATCGAGAACGGCTTGATCGCCCAATTGACCAGGAGCGTCACACCGATGCCGCGCCAGTGCTCTTTCACGTGTCCAAGCGCAGCGAAGTCGATCTTGATGAGCATCGGAATGATCATCAGCCAAATGAGCACGGCAATAGGCAGGTTGACCTGCGCCACCTCAACCGCAGCAATCGACTGGAACGCTTCGGGCATGACATGGCCCAGAGCGATGCCGACCACCATGCACAACGCAACCCAAAGAGACAGGTATCGTTCGAAAGAGTTCATGAGCCCTACAGTCTATAATTTGATTTTACCGATTTCCCGAAGTTGCTCTTTGAGCGTCTCGCTATCGAGCTTTTCAAACGGCAAAGCGATGAACTTCCGGATGCGATCGCTCATGATCTGCAAAGTCTCAGAAAACGCACGGCGTTGGGCCGCAGGTGCGCCTTCGACGCGCGACGGATCGGCTATTCCCCAATGCGCACTCACCGGATGACCCGGCCATACTGGACAAACCTCGTCGGCAGCGGCATCGCAAACGGTGAATATGAAATCGAACTGCGGAGCCCCTGGCTGGGCAAACTCATCCCAGGATTTGGAACGCAAAGCGTCTACGTCATGGCCAAGTTCTCCGAGGAGATCTATCGCGTAGGGATGGATGCGTCCGCTTGGCTGGCTGCCGGCGCTGTATCCAAAGAATCTGCCCTGCCCCAACCGGTTCATTGCGCTTTCTGCGAGGATTGAACGGGCGGAATTATGCGTGCACAAGAACAGCACATTGTAGTTCTTACCAGGCACGCCGTCTCTCCTTCGGCGAACAGCTTTTTTTGATTTCGTTGATGATGGGCGTGCAAATTTCCGGACTGCCGCCACAACAATCCTTAAGCATAAACACCGTCAAAGCCCGCAAGCCTTCGAGAGAGGCCCGATAGACTATCGACCGGCTATGCCGCTCGGACTTGACAAGTCCCGCACGTGAAAGATGCGCCAAGTGCGTGGACATCGTGTTTTGCGGAACATCCAGAAGACGTGAAATCTCTCCAGCAGGAAGCCCTTCAGGCTCATGCCGAACGAGCAGGCGAAAGGCGTCCAACCGTGTCGGTTGAGCAAGCGCGGCGAGGGCGAGCAGAGCATCACTTTTATCCATATATCGAGATATCCAGAAATGTAGCCATCCGTCAATCCCAATCTGTCACCAGATCGCGGAAACCAGCTGTGGCCGGATTTTCTAGCGCGCAAGCCTGATTTTTTGGCGTTGTGTAGAAATTATGCCCATCTCCTATATAGGAGTTGACGCCATTCTCTGGGGCATTAATCTCAATATGCAGCAAGTCCACCATAGGACATCGTGTTGATGCGGGTCCCGAGAATGAACGCACAGGACGACAACAGGGGACCTTCGGAACCCAAGGAATCCGCGAAGTCGAAGCATCGGTTGATCGCGGAGCAACTCCTCAGCGAGATCGAATCCGGGCGCTGGAAGCCCGGCGGTCAGCTTCCGTCCGAAGAGCAACTTGCCAAGGAAGCCAAGGCGAGCCTTGGCACCGTTCAGCGTGCTCTCCGCAATCTCGTCGACATGGGTGTTGTTGAACGCCACCAAGGGCGGGGGACTTTCGTATCCGGCGCACGCGCACCGGAGCGCCATCTGCGCCATTTCCGTTTCAAGGCCGACGGCGGGGAACAACTCCTGCCTGTCTATTTCACCATTCTTGACGCTGAAGAGACTCAGGAGAGCGGGCCTTGGCGGGATTTCCTCCAGGCCAAAGAGGACCGGTTCATCCGCATCCGGCGGCTCGCATCAATCAACAAGGAATTCGACGCTTTTAGCGAGGTCTACCTGCCGGCAGACCGCTTCGGGCAGCTCGCGCGTATGAAGCGGGTAAACCTCGACGGTGTCTCTATCCGCGACATGCTCGCCGAGCGCTTCAACGCGCCTACACTCAACTCGCGTCAAACAATGCTCTGTCAGGCCCTTCCTCCGCGCGTAACGCGCATTATCGGAGTGCCTGCTGGGCAATACGGAATTGTCTGGACGATCTGCGGGATGACTTACCGCGACGTGCCCATCACATGGCAACGCATCTTCCTGCCTCCAAGCGATCGAATGTTGGAGATCGCAAGCGGAGCACCATACGAGGGGGCCAGCAAGAGTGGGGGCTAGCTTCTACAAAATAGCGTTTTTTATTTCTTCTTCCCGAAGGTCTCGACGGTCGCAGACAGCTCGGAAACTCGGGGGATTGAGCACGGGCCAAAAACAAGCGCAGACGGACAAAGTCTGCCAGAGCATTCGCCGGTTTGAGCCGGAACCCTTTTCAAGTTTGAGCATAGGAGAAGAAGATATGACGACACCCAATCCACTGCGGCTCGCACGCAAATTCGCCCGATATAGCGCTGCCTTGGTGGGCGCCGTCGGTATGGCGTCGATGTCCTTCCTGCCTGCGTCCGCACAAGACATGCCGGAGCTTAGCTTGAAATTCGGGCATCCCTACAACGAGGCTCACCCTCTGTCTCGCGGTGCACAGAAGTTCGCCGATATCGTGAAGGAAAAGAGCGGCGGCAAGATCACTGTCACTGTCTACCCCAACAGCACCATTGGTTCGTCGCGCGATCTCGTTGAAAGTCTCCAGATTGGCGGCGTTGTTGATTTCGCACTGGTGCCCACGACCAATGTCGCCAGCTTCTATGCTCCGCTCGACATCTTCTATCTGCCATTCATTTTCCGTGATCGTGAGCACGCCTATGCCGTTGCTGACGGTCCTGTCGGCAAGAAGCTCTATGAAGACATGTTGAAAAAGACCGGCATTCGTACACTCGCGATGTATGAAAGCGGCTTCCGTACCATCACGACGCGCAACACAAAAGTCGAGAAGCCGGACGACATGAAGGGCGTCAAGTTCCGCGTGGTGAACAACCCGCTGAACGTTGCGACCTTCAAGGCACTCGGCGCCAATCCGACACCTATGGCGCTCTCAGAAGTCTTTACCGGGCTTCAGCAGGGCACCATCGACGGTCAAGACAACCCCGTTGGCAACGTGAAGGCCTTCGGCTTCGACAAGGTGCAGAAGTTCATCACTCTGTCCAACCACCAGTGGGCCGGCATCATGTTCCTCGCCGACGACAAGATGTGGCAGAAGCAGCCTGAAGCCGTTCAGAAGCTCTTCCAGGATGCCGCGCTAGACACGCAGGCTTGGGAACGCGAAACGCTCAACGAAGAAGAGGCAAAATATCTTTCCGAAATGGAAGCTGGCGGCATGACCGTGACCCGCCTGACGCCCGAACAGACCAAAGCCTTCCAGGCCGCGATGAAAAAGGTCTGGGACGAGTACCGTGGCAAGCTCGGCAGTGAGCTGATCTCGAGCGTTGTCGAAACCAAGTGAGAAAGGATGGGCCGCCAGGAACGACTACCGGAGAAATCATCATGAAAATCGTCCAGAAAATCCTAGACTTTTCCGAGCATATCCTGGCGGCCATTTGTGTCGTCTGCTTCGCCGCGATGTTTGTGCTTGGCGTCGCTACGGTGTTCTTTCGCTTCGTCGTGGAGAGCTCTTTGGCTTTCCCCGACGAACTCATACGCTATCTGTTCGTGTGGGTGATGTTCTTAGGATCAGCTGTTGCGCTTCGGCGCAACTCCCACGCTGCAATCGGAATCTTCATTGATCAACTTCCCGATGGGGCCAAGCGTGTCGCGCTCCTCTTCGCATCATTGGCCAGCGCGCTCTTCTTCACCATCCTTGTCGTAAAGGGCGGAGAACTTACCCTCCGGGTGATGCCGCAAATCTCACCTGCGCTCGAGGTTTCGATGGCTTGGGTGTATGCGGCGGTGCCGGTCGGTGCAGCCTTCATGCTGATCTATGTCGTGGAGCTTTTCGTACGGCAACTCACGGCCCCAGCTTCCGAACTCGTCTCGAGCGGAAGCTGAGCTCTTAGACGCACTTCTTTCAGACCTGCGCCGAAAGCGGCCTACGAGGGACCTCCGACATGACGACCGCTACAATTTTTATCACACTCATCGCTTTGATGATGATCCGAACGCCGATCGCTGTTGCACTCGGGCTGGCAAGCATCGCAGGTCTCGCGTTGAGCGGCATCAGCTTCGAGATTGTTGCCCAGCGCATGTTCTCGACGAACAATTCATTTCCACTGCTCGCTATCCCGTTCTTCATTCTTGCCGGTGAGATCATGTCGACAGGCGGTATGTCGCGCCGCCTCGTGGATTTCGCGGGATCTCTCGTCGGTCATTTCCGCGGAGGCTTGGGCGCAGTCGCCATTCTCGGCTCCAGCTTCTTCGCTGCGCTCTCGGGCTCTAATGCTGCGACCGTAGCCGCCATTGGCAGTGTCATGAACGGACCAATGGCGGAGAAGGGATATGACCCGCAGTACACCGCGGCCACAATCGCCGCCGCCGGCGTCACGGGCATGATTATTCCGCCGAGCATTCTGCTCATCCTTTACGGAGTCGTTACTGGCGTTTCGATTGCGGATCTATTCCTCGCTGGAATTCTTCCGGGCGTCCTGATCTGCGTCAGCATGCTGTTCCTTAACTGGTTCCTCTCTGCTCGGGAGAAAGTTGAGAAAGCGGAGTTTCAAGGTGCTGGCGAGATCGTCCGAACGTTCAAAGCGGCGTTTTGGCCGCTCCTCATGCCGGTCATCATTCTCTCGGGCATCTATGGCGGTATCTTCACGCCAACCGAAGCTGCGGTCGTGGCCGTACTTTACGGGCTGATCGTTGGCTGGGCTTACGGCGAGCTCTCGCTGAACTCGCTTTATAAGGCGTTCTTCAAGGCGGTGATATCGTCTGCCATCGTGATGTTCATCATGAACGCGGCCGGCGTCTTCGCCTGGTTGATTACCATCAACCAGATTCCGCAAAGCATCTCTGCGTATCTCGCGGCAACTGCCGGCAATCAGATTTTCTACATTCTATTCGTCAACGTCTTCTTGCTGCTCGTGGGCTGCATGATGAACGCCGCCGCGGCCATCGTTATATTCACGTCGATCCTCTACCCGGCGGCGATGAGCTTCGGCATCGACCCCATCGTGTTTGGTGTGATCATGGCGGTGAATCTGAGCATCGGCACTGTCACACCGCCGCTTGGCGTCGATCTGTTCATTGCTTCCGCCATCACGAAAGTCTCGGTGGAACGGATCGTCGTTTCGATCTGGCCTTACATCTTGGTGCTGATCATCGACCTCCTTTTGATCTCCTATTGCCCGCCGCTCTCCACGTTCCTGGTGAACGTCTTCAAGTGAGGTCGCGCTAGACCGATCCACAAGGAAACTGGCGCGCTGATGCAAAAAACGGCGCGCCCAAATCTACTGATAAGAAGGACTGGAAGATCCATGACAAGTACAAACGCCGACGTGACCTCGAACCGTCCGTGGGAGGAAATGGACAGCGGTGTTATCCGGCGTGCGATCGCCGACAATCAACTCGGGCACGCCGAGATCTCACCGTCAGGCCGTTTCGAAGCCGGTTCCTATGCATCGTTCACGCTGACCTACACTGCCGGCGTGTTCGGCGTCGATGATTCCGGAAGCCTCCGCGTCTGCTTCCGTTTCGCTTCGGACCAAAGTAACCCGCAGTTCGACGACCCTAAAGGCCCTAACTACTGCACGGTCGAAGCCTCCAACGGCGCCGTACTCCAGGTGCGGTGGGATCCGAAGGCCAACGTGCGCCCCTGGGATCGTACGTTATGGATCAAGGTCGTGAAGGGATACCTCAAGGAGGGCGATCGCATTGTGATCCGCTTTGGCGTGACGGATCATGGCGGTCCCGGCATGCGGCTTCAGACCTTCTGTGAGCAGACGTTCGAATTCCGCGTACTGGTCGACCCGATCGCAACCTTCAACTTTCAGACGCTTCCAGATCAGCCAATGATCTCGATCGTTCCGGGCGCGCCGGAACGCTATGTCGCCGTACTGCCGACGCGGCGGCGCCCCGGCGAGCGTTTCGCTTTGAAAGTGAAGGGCGAAGACAAGTGGGGTAACCCCTCAGATCAGTGCGACGCCGCGCTTACGTTGGAGGCACGCGGCGCCATCGACGGTCTTCCAAAGACGCTCGAAATGAAACCCGGTCGTTTTGCCTTCGAGTTGGACGGACTTTCTGTTGCTAAACCGGGGGAAGTTTCCGTCCTCGTTCGCGATGTTTCCGGCGCAGTCGTTGCGGAGACCAATCCGCTCATCATCGAGGATACGAAGCTCGTCCATTTCTGGGCTGATCTGCACGGACAGTCGGAAGAAACGATCGGCACGGGCAGCGCGCGCGAATACTTCGCCTTTGCCCGCGACCGCGCGTTCGTCGATGCCTGCGGCCACCAGGGCAACGATTTCCAGATTACCGACGAATTTTGGGCAGAACTCAATCGTATCACAGCCGAGTTCGACGAACCCGGCCGCTTTATTGCCCTGCCCGGATACGAATGGTCGGGAAACACTTCGCTTGGTGGCGACCGTAACGTCTATTTTCCTGTCGAAGACCGTATCATCCGCCGATCCTCGCATGCTTTGATCGAAGACCAAGCGACGGCCAAATACGACTGCACGACCGCAGGCAAACTGTTTGAAGCTTTTGCTGAAGCTGGTGAATTCGACGTCGTTTGCTTTGCGCACTGCGGCGGGCGTTACGCTGATATCAAGGTCGCGCATGACGGACGTTTCGAACGGTCGGTCGAAGTTCACTCATCATGGGGCACGTTCGAGTGGCTGCTGCATGATGCGTTGGACTTAGGCTACCGAGTCGGTGTTGTGACAAACTCGGATGGACACAAGGGGCGCCCGGGCGCAAGCTATCCTGGTGCTGGAAAGTTCGGCGCTATCGGTGGACTTTCCTGCTATCTGATGGAAGAGCTCTCGCGGTCTGCACTGCTTGATTGCCTGAGAAAGCGCCACCACTACGGCACGACCGGTGGTCCGGGCGGCCGTATGATCATCGACCTCAAAGCGCGCTTCAGCGCAGCGGGAACGCTCTATCATGACGATCCGAAGCTCGGACCGGCGGAAGGCCACTCTGCGACCGAAGCTCTGATGGGCGACATCGTACACTTGCCGGATGGCACGTTTAACCTCGATGTGTCGGTCGCTTCGAACTCGCCTATCGAGAGAATCGACATCTTCAACGGCCGCGAACTTGTAGAGACGTTGCGTCCCTATAGCGAAGCCGATCTCGGCGCCCGTGTCCGGGTGCTTTGGGAAGGCGCCGAATATCGCGGGCGTTTCCGGGAAGTGATCTGGGATGGAAGCGCACGATTTAACGACAACGGGATCGTGGAAGCGCGCCCCGTGAACTTCCTGAACCGGGACAAGAAACTGGAGCAGGACGGCACAGACGGGCTGACGTGGAAGGCGCTGACGACGGGTAACTTCGGCGGCTTCGATGTGACGCTGAATGATGCGAAGGCAGGCGTTCTTGAGTTGAAGACACCGCTTGTCTCGTTCGAACTGCCGGTGGCTGACATCGGAATGGAAGACCGTGTTTACGACGCGTCGGGACAATTGCCACGCTTCGTCAAGGTCTTCCGCTTGCCGGAAGACAACCCACACCGCAGCTTCCGCTTTAATCGCGATGTTCCACTGCATGCGAACGGCGACAACGCCATCTACATCCGCGTTACACAAGAGGATGGCACGCGTGCATGGACCAGCCCGGTCTATGTTTATAGATAAGGGCCGAAGTGCCCCCACGTCCGCGCGCGGCTCGGAAGGTCGCGCGCGGATTCACGTGTGAGCACCAATAAAAACTTGGCGTCTGAGCGACCAATAAGGGCCGCTTACCAGGAGTTGCCCTATTGGGATTAGAATCCTTTGTTGTCATTCTGGTCGCAGGGGCCCTCGCCGGGGGGTTCGTCAACGGGCTTGCCGGCTTCGGGACCGGCATCACTGCAATGGGCATTTGGCTCTATGCGGTCTCACCAACCGTCGCGGCGACACTGGTCATCGTGTGCTCTCTGGTTGCTCAACTTCAAACTCTTCCCAAAATTCGTCACGCCATCGAGTTGAAGCGTGTTGTCCCTTTTATCGTGCCCGGCCTGATCGGCGTGCCCCTTGGCACCGCACTCCTTGCGTCGATCGATGTCAGAACATTCAAGCTTGGCATTGGATGCTTGCTGCTATTGTACGCCACGCACTCCCTTCTTCACCGGTCTCGGAGCCCCGTCGCGTGGGGTGGTCGCCTAGCTGATGGCGCTGTTGGTCTCGGAGGTGGAATTTTGGGCGGGCTGGCTGGGCTGTCAGGTCCACTGCCGACGATATGGGCTGATGTCCGAGGCTGGACGAAGGACCAAAGACGAAGTGTGTTCCAAGTCTTCAATATCACCATATGCAGCGCCGCTCTGGCGTCGCATTTTGCTGCCGGGCTCGTGACAAAGGAACTTGGCATCGCCGTAGCTGCCGCTCTGCCGGGAACATTCGCCGGTGCGTTCCTCGGGTCTGCCTTGTATGCCCGCGTCAACGATAAGCGTTTCAAAGAGATCATTTTGGCATTGCTGGGCGTGTCCGGGATCATTCTGGTTTGGACAAATATCTAAGACGCCCCTTCGCTTTGATATCCGCTTGTTCTTGTCCACCTGGAACCTGGTGGCGGCATCGCAGCGCGGGCGCTGCACAGGCCCAAATATCTGATATAGGTCGCCCCGAGTGTGAGAAACGCTCGGAGAATGGCAATCGGGGATGACCTAAATTTGATGCAACGGCATCGTAACGACCAGCACAGCGGCAAGATCCTCCTGCTTATCAGCGAGGATTGGTTCGCGCTTTCTCATTTCAAGCCGCTGATTGCGACCTTGAGAGAGTTTGCCAACGAGGTCGTGATTGCGACCCGATCCTCCGGGCGCTTCGATGAACTCGAGGCGCTTGGCGCCCGTGTTGTGCCGTTCGACTTCCGTCGTTCCTCGCTGTCTCCCCTTCGTCAGGCCGGAACGGTGCGGAGCCTCGCGCAGCTCATTGCGCAAGAGCAGCCTGACGTCGTCCATGTGGTCGCGATGCAGCCCATGGTGCTATCCGCCCTTGCCCTGAGAATGGCTCCACGGTGTCGCGTCGTTATGCACCTTACAGGGCTTGGCTTTCTCGGAATTTCCGAAGGCATGGCTGCTCGGGTTATTCGACCGGCGGCATTTGCCGCACTCGGCGGTATTCTCGGCCGGCCCGACACGTGGCTCCTAGCGGAAAACCCCGATGACCGCGCCTACCTCACGAACAACGGCATAAAGATTGGAACGCGCTCGACCGTGTTGGGCGGAGCGGGCATAGATATTGAAGCTTACCCCGCTCTTCCTCCTCCAACTTCGACAGTTGCATCAACGGCTTTTGTGGGCCGGATTATCCGTTCCAAAGGACTGGAAACACTCGCCGAAGCGGCTCGTATCTTGCGCCATGACGGAACAAAGATCACGTTGAAGCTTTACGGCAAGATTGATCATGACAATCCTGATGCCATCTCAGAGGCGCAGGTCGCGCAGTGGCAACGCGAGGGGCTCCTTGTTTGGCACGGCCATGTCTCGGACGTTCGCGACGTCTGGGCCGATACTGATATATGCGTTCTGCCGGCGATCACGCGGGAAGGTATGCCGCGGGCAGTTCTAGAGGCCGCAGCGTGCTCTCGGCCTTTGATCGTCACCGACGTTCCCGGCTGCCGGCACTTCGTTCGCAACGCGGTGGAAGGCTATGTCGTCCCCGCAGGCGATGCACAGGCTTTGGCAACGGCTTTGGCCCGGCTCGTGCGCGAGCCTAATTTGCGCGTGGAGATGGGCAAGGCAGCGCGGGAGCGCGTCTTGTCCGGCTTCACACTGGAACACGTGCAGGAAGGCATTCGCAGTGCCTACAGCGCGCTTCTCGCTCAGCACAACGCATAATTTTACACATGGCAAATCCACCTCTTCTCACACTCAAAGATATCCATCTGACGTTTGGTGGAACTCCACTGATCGAAGGCGCAGAACTCAGCGTTGCCGCAGGGGACCGGCTCTGTCTCGTTGGGCGCAACGGATCGGGTAAATCAACCTTGCTGAAGATCGCTGCCGGCCAGATCGAACCTGATTCCGGAACCCGTTTTGCACATCCAGGAGCGGTGATCCGTTATCTACCGCAGGAAGCTGACTTCTCTGGCTTCAAAACAACCAGTGACTACGTCGCAGCGGGATTGAGCCCGACGGATGATCCGTATCGTGGTCAGGTCATGCTTTCTGAACTCGGGCTTTCGGGTGAGGAAGACCCCGCGCAACTTTCCGGTGGCGAAGCGCGACGGACGGCACTTGCGCGCGTCTTGGCGCCAAGACCTGACGTTCTTCTGCTTGATGAGCCCACAAACCATCTCGATCTCCCTGCCATTGAGTGGCTCGAAGCCGAACTCAAGACGACGAAAGCGGCGCTCGTCCTGATCAGCCACGACCGGCGGTTTCTAGAGAACCTATCCCGGTCGACTATCTGGCTCGATCGGGGAATTGCGCGTCGGCTCGATCAAGGTTTTGCAAGTTTTGAAGCATGGCGTGATCAACTTCTCGAACAGGAGGAGACCGAGCGACATAAGCTCGATCGCAAAATCGTTCGAGAAGAGCAATGGATGCATGGGGGTGTTACAGGGCGCCGCAAGCGTAACGTCCGCCGCGTCGCGGAACTCCGCGCAATGCGAAATGAGCGCAGCGAATTCCGCCGCGCACAAGGCAATGTGGTTCTGGAGGCCTCGGAGAGTCAGCTGTCGGGCAAGCTCGTCATCGAGGCAAAGAACCTGACGAAGTCATATGGTGGCAACCCGGTCGTCCAGGACTTTTCATTGCGTGTGCTGAGAGGGGATCGGATCGGCTTCGTAGGACCGAACGGCGCGGGCAAAACGACTTTGATTCGCATGCTTACGGGCGAGCTCACGCCAGACAGTGGCGATCTTCGCCTCGGCACCAATTTGGAACTGGTCATGCTTGATCAGAAGCGCGACGACCTCGACCCCAACGCCACCGTCGCCCATGCTCTGACCGGCGGACGTGGCGACCAAGTCATCATCAACGGCAAAGCTCGGCATGTTGCGAGCTATATGAAGGATTTCCTTTTCCTGCCGGAGCAGGCGCGCTCCCCCCTATATGTGCTCTCGGGTGGCGAACGTGGACGATTGATGCTGGCACGTGCATTGGCGAAGCCCTCCAACCTTCTCGTGCTGGACGAGCCGACAAACGATCTCGATCTTGAGACTCTCGATCTGTTGCAGGAACTGCTCGCGGATTATCCGGGCACAATCCTGCTCGTCAGCCATGATCGCGATTTTTTGGATCGCGTGGTCACCAGCGTTATCGTTCCAGAGGGAGAAGGCCGTTGGCGGGAATATCCGGGCGGCTATTCGGATATGATCGCGCAATGCCGTGGGGCAATGGATATTGCGCCTGACAAAGGCATGCCTGCACCCGAGCGGCGAGAAAAATCATCAGTCTCTGAGAAGAGTGGTAACGAACGGGGTGCGGCACAACGCAAGCTGTCCTTCAAGGAAAAGCACGCGCTGGAGAAGCTTCCCGGCCAAATCGATGCGCTACAGGGTGAGATCCAGGGCCTTCATGCGCGCATCGCTGATGCCAATTTTTACGCGAAGGATCCCGGCGGCTTTACGCAGGCAAGCGAGCGGCTGGCCGCAGCCGAACGCCAACTCGCCCAGCTTGAGGAAGAATGGCTGGAACTGGAAATGAAGCGAGAGGAACTGGAAGGCTGACTCGCGAGGCCGCCTGAGGCGTGGACAAGCGGCCTCGCGGGTTTTCCGTTTTTACGCACCCTGCTTCCAAACCGCCGTAGACCGGCAGCGATTGCATACACGGTTTCCGGACCAGGCACTGACAAACTCCTCATGGCATACGAGGCAATGCCTGACCTTTTCACCTGGTGCCAACGTCGTCGTCTGCTGCTGCTTTTTCTTTCTCATTTCTCTTGTGTTCCTTCTCTTGCATGAACATATAAGGAACATAGGTTGATTATTCAAGTTAACTCCCCTTCAGGACGCCGCTCAGTGCAGGGCGGCTATGCGCATGCGGAGTTCAGTAGATCTGCTTGAACTCACCCTGCTGCCCCCCATATGTTTGCTTAAAGATGCTTTTCGGGTGGCTTTAGAGAAGCACTCAAGAGGCATGGAGGCCCAACTGTAAGGGCTCCAAGGAAGGGCCGGTTTTTTCCGGAAAAAAGTCGCTTAATACAAGGACTTGATTCAAAGATGACACGCATGGGTATGCTCTCCCACCCGCTTTTGCTTGGGTTTGAAGAGATCGAACGTCTGGTCGACAGAGCCGGTAAGGGTGCCGATGGCGGCTACCCGCCTTACAACATCGAACGCGTGGCAGTGAGAGATAACGGCAGCGCTGAGCTGCTTCGCATCACGCTCGCGGTTGCGGGTTTCACGAGCGACCAGCTTGAGATCACTCTAGAGGACAACCAGCTTACCATTCGCGGCCGTCAACAGGACGACCAAGCCCGCGACTATCTTTATCGCGGCATTGCTGCCCGGCAGTTTCAACGCACCTTCGTCCTGGCCGAAGGGATCGAAGTGAAGAATGCCAACTTGGTGAACGGTCTCCTCTCAATAGATCTGGTCAGGCTAGAGCCGGAAAAAACGATCCGAAAGATCGATATCGGCAACGGAAAGCCTTAGGCCCGACCGTTAAGATCAAGAGTAGAGCAAGCAAGTAGCGTGGCCTGATCACGCGAATCGCGCAATCATGTAGGCTATTGGCGTCGAGCGGTTGGATACGCGCTCCAGTCCCGCCGCGGTAGTCGGGCATGATGGCCTTGGAGCCATGGTGATTTGGCAAAGGCGGATGAAGGGAGTTGCGTCATGACTGAACATCGGGACCAACTGAAGAAATCTATGACTACCAGTGAGTTCGCAGAACTCGGTGGTGGCGAGGTGGCGTACATTAAAACGCTCACCTCAGATCAAGCTCACAAGATGTTTCCCGCGATCGAGGGGTTGCCTGAGGGTATTAATCTCTATGCCCTGCACGCGGCAGATGGCACGCCGCTGGCCCTTACCGATTCGATGCAGGCTGCGCTTGGCCATGCACTTGGAGACGAACTGGAGATTGCCAGCCTTCACTAAGGTGCAATCTCGCAACAATTGAGAAACTTTCCAGGCCCCGACCCTATGTCGGGGCCTTTCGGTTTTTGGCCGCCTCAACCGCGATAGTGAGCGAACTGCCCCTTTGGATTGAAGCGCTCGAGATAGGTGGGAACGATGATGCCCGCCGCGTGGATGTTCTCCACGCCCAGACTTTCAATCGTGCGCTGCTCGTTTTCTGCCGCCTCGCTTACAACGTTGTCGACTTGCAGTAGCCGAACCTGGTCGAGCGTCAAAGGCCGAACCTGATTTGGTAGCGGCCAAGTTGCGACTGCCATGAGTTTGGCGAGCCAGAAAGGCAGGTTCAGATAGCGGCGGCGGCGGCCTGACCAATGCTGGGCGTGATCGAGAATTTGGCGAAACGTAAACACGTCAGGACCGCCAAGCTCATGCACCTCACCTGGGGCTCCGGCGCCCTCAACGGCGTTCGCAATCGCCGTACCGAGATCACCGACGAAAATCGGCTGGAAGCGCGTCCGCCCACCGCCGATCAACGGCAGAAACGGCGAAATTCGTGCCATGCCCGCGAAGCGATTGAAGAACTCGTCTTCGGCTCCAAAGAGAACCGATGGCCGCAAGATGATTGCGCTCGGGAACTCCTCCAACACTGCCTGTTCGCCAGCGGCTTTCGTTCGCGCATACTGCGAGGGCGATTTGGCATTAGCCCCCAACGCTGAGACATGGATCAAACGGCGCACGCCCGCTTCACGCGCCGCCCGGGCGACGGCACGCGCCCCCTCAACATGCACGGCGGAGAACGTCTGGCGGCCGGTCGGCGACAGTATGCCGACACAGTTGACAACTGCCTCAGCACCTTCGATCGCCGGGGCGATCGATTGGGGATAACGCAGGTTCGATTGGACTGCGTGAATTTGCCCGACAACGCCCATCGGTTGTAGATGCCCAGTCAAGTCCGGACGGCGGCAGGCTGCCCGAATACGCCATCCGCGCTCAGCGCATTGACGCGTTGCATAGCGGCCGACAAAGCCAGAACCGCCAAAGATCGTGACCAAGCCACCGTGGAGAAGCTGCATCGTCTGATCCCGCTCGTGATAGTTTGATTGCTGTGTTTATCTTATACTTGATGTCGTGGCGAACTCCGAACTCGTGGCTTTACACGACGTCGCGACAACCGGAAAGCCTGCGAAAGGTCACGTACCAATTGACAACGGCCGCGGCGCCAACTAACTCATGCGCCCTGACCCACCCAATGCCCAGGTGGCGGAATTGGTAGACGCACTAGTTTCAGGTACTAGCGGGTAACACCGTGGAGGTTCGAGTCCTCTCCTGGGCACCATCACTTTCCTAAGTGCTTATAGCGCCATAAGAAATTGACATCATTGAGAAATCGGTCGCCCCACTGCTACACAGGGGTGCTACACAATGGTGCTGCTAATGGCCCGGCCAACAAAGCGTTCAAGATCATCCAATCGTCAGTTCAGAAAGCGTGTTCCCGCCGACGTGCTCAACGTCGCTCGCGGACAACGAATATCGTTCTCGTTGCCTAAGACGCACCTTGATGACGAGCGCATCCTCGTGTCTGCCACGGTAGGCAACGAAATTTCCTTTTCACTTCGCACGGGAGACATATCTCTGGCGAAGCTCCGACACAGCGCGGCGCTGGAGCAGTTTGAACGCGCTTGTGCTGCGTATCGCAATGGCCCCCGCCGTCTCTCGAACCAAGACCGCCACGCGCTCGCTGGCGTCCTCTATCGTGATCTTGCGGCTGCCTTTGAAGATGAGCCGGTCAGTGCGGAGTGGTGGCGGATTGTTCAGGGTGTCACCGAGGATGCGGCAAACGTTCCAATGCCGACACTTACGCGGTCAATCGAAGGCCGCAAGCCGCTCACTATCGCGGGGCCTAATGAAAACCGCTTGCAACTGCTTGAACGACACGTCGGCCCCTTCCTTGACGCGATACTCGTTCGCGAAGGTGTCATTGCTGACGACGGACAGCGTCTCGAACTTCTCGAAGCCTTTGCAAAGGCTCTCATCGATGTCGCTAAAAAGCTCAAGAGGAACGCGGAAGGCGACTACAGTCCCGATGCTTGCGCTCATCGCTTTCCCAAATGGGATAACAACAGCCCAAAGCCGTCTCAATCCTTAGCTTCGCTAACCTTTGACGACTTGTTGGCACGTTGGGAGAAAGAAAGCGAGAAGGCTGCAAGTTCCAAAGTTTCGTTTAGAGCCAGCGTCGCTGCCCTCGCAGCACACCTTGGCCACAAGGATGCGCGGCAAGTTACAAGGGCCGATGTGATCGCCTGGAAGGACGCCCTTATCGACAAAGGATTGTCGGCGAAGACCATCAACGATAGCTAGCTCGCCAGCATCCGCACACTGTATAACGTCGCCAAGCGAAACGATCTGATAGAGGCAAACCCCGTTGAGAGGGTTCGCGTCCTTCAGAAGAAAAAGGCCGGGCAGGGTAGGCTTCCTTATAGCGATGATGAGGTCGCAGCCATACTCGCTCTTGCTGACGCTGAAACCGTCCCACACTTACATTGGATACCGTGGCTGCTTGCCCTCACCGGAGCTCGTGTTGGGGAGATCGCTCAACTATGGGGGCAGCACGTCGAATCCATCGAAGGGATTCACGTCATACACATCACGCCAACCGCTGACGGCGGCACTCTCAAAACAGCCAGTTCTGAGCGCAAGGTTCCCCTTCATTCTGCCCTCATCGAACGCGGCTTCCTCGACTTTGCCGCCACTCGCAGCGGCGGCCCACTGTTTTACGGCGGCAACAAAGCGAAGCCCCGCCCCCGAAAGCCCAATGCGTCGGGCCACGCCTCCGACGGTCCCATCAATCGCGTTCGCGAATGGATACGCTCTAATGGATTCAACGAACCCCGCAAGGCTCCTAATCACGCCTTCCGTCACTGGTTCAAGACCAAGTGCGCTGATCTAGATATTTCAAACAGTGTCGCCGATGCGATCCAAGGGCATTCTGACCAAAGCGCTGCCGCTGGCTATCGCAAGATCAGTCTCAACAAAATGGCGGAGGCTATCGATAAGATTCCGGTGCCAACGGGGAAGCAGACAACCGGCGACGCGTAATCTCCGTCCACAGCTTCTATCCCGTGTTGAACCAAGCAACGGGATGGGGGATCAATCAGCGTGGCGCGGATGGCGGGAAACCGCTCCCACGCAAAGGGGACATTGAAAACGCTAAGCTTTTTCGCTCGCTAGACCGCACCTTTGTAGCGGTCTTTGTAGTGGCTTGGCAAGGCATCTAGCCTATTGTTGATCGATTATCTCCGCCTGAGTGACCGTCAATTGCCACCGTCGTAGATATGCCCCGTGTGCACTCTCAAGAAGTGCAGGATTGGCGTGTAGCAGATCGACGAAGGTCCGGACGCCGCCATCCCAGTCCGCAAGCAGAGCCCTTGGCATGATCTTCCAACCAAGACTGTCCAGCGTATAGCGGCTCCGAACTTGGTTTCGTGCCATGCTTGTCGTTATCCAGTTGTCTTCTGTCTCTGTGCCGCCGACTGCCACCGGGTCGATGTGTTCCAGGCTTGCCGTATGGGACCAGTACGCCTCATGCGTTTCGTCAGACTTCCAGTTGGGGTGCACGGGAAAGGTCGTCGGCCAAAGCGCTGAGAGAACTCTCAAGTATGCTGGGAGCAGCATAAGGTCGCCGGTATAACGACAGCGAAAGCCGTCAGCTTTAAACACGCGGAGCCTTCGAAGGTCATTTATGGTTCGGCCCGTTCGGATAGCCCCAGAATGGGGCCAGCCCTCGTGAAGCACCCGCTCACCCTCTTCAGTATCTCGCTGCAGGACCTTCTGCCCTGCCCCGATCAACAATCTCGCAAGATCGTTATGACTCGAAGCGTTCCCCACTCGATCCCCCGACATGACGATCCAAAGGCAAGCCCTCTTCACATTTTCGGTGTTAACCGTCTGTACCAAACACGATCAGCATCACTTTACAAAGCATCTCCCGCTGCTTCCTGACAGCCTCCCTTTTTCCGCAGAAGTTCATAGAGCTGCCCCGGCCCTAACAGCACATCTTTCAGACCTTGCTGCACCCTCTTGGAGCTGAGCGCCTGATTGCTCATGGTCGTATGGGCGTCCAGCGCGTCCATGATCGCGTCTAGGATAGCCTTTGGCAGATCGGGAGAGCTGGAGAACTGTTCCTTGCTGTTGTTGGCCGCCTGTTGAGCCAGCGTCTCGCTTTCCAGCAGCTTTCCCTTGATGACGTTGTTGACGTAGACGAGCTGGTCATCGTCCGTCACGTCACCCTGGAACAGGTCGTTCAACTTGGCCACGATCTCCGCGAGGAGCGCCTTTTCCTTCTCCTGAACCGAGCCGGAGCCGGTTTCTGTAATCGGCGGCAGCTTTTCACTCTCGCCGTTCACAACCAGAGGCGTCTTGCCCTTGCTGTAGAGTCTGTGATGGGTGAGGACGATCTTGGATACGTCCACACCTTCGCGCTGCCGTCCGAAGTCCAGAAGGGGAATGAGGCGACGGTAAAAGATACTTCGAGCCTCAATGGCCGTGTTGCCATAGTCGAAGATCTGTGAAAGGAAGCTATAGAGACGCAGAAACGCGCCCATGTCGTTCTTGAACAGCAACAAGGCGTTCATCTCGTCCTGAGCGTCCTTGGTAGCTTTCTCGTCCTTCGCCTCTGTAGCGTTCTGCCATCGTAGCTGAGCGCCTTTGTAGGATTTGAGCAGCCGATCTGCGACAGGATGGATGGCGGCTATTAGGTCCCCTTGCTTCGCCTTCTCATCCAGCTCCACCTTCACGACGCGCTCAACCTCAAACTCGTCATAGTGGCCAGTGGCGTCTAGCTTCGCCCTCAGGTCGAATACGAGGTTCGGATCTGTAACGTCGGCCAACTCCGCCGTCTGGTAGTAGGTTCGGAAAGCAGTTAGGATCTCGTCCGAGCTGTTCACGAAATCGAGGACGTAGGTCGTATCCTTACCTGGATAAGCGCGGTTGAGGCGGGACAAAGTTTGCACGGCCTGGATACCCGCCAGTCTTCGGTCCACGTACATGCCGCAGAGCAGCGGCTGATCGAACCCTGTCTGAAACTTGTTCGCAACAAGCAGGATGTGATGCTCGGGCAGCTTGAAGGCTTCCCGAATCTCCCGGCCATTAAGATTAGGGTTCAGCTCTTTGCTCGTCTCCTTGAATGGATCAGGGCCACTTTCAGGATCATTGACCTCGCCTGAGAAGGCCACCAGTGTGCCGAGCGAGTAGTCATTCTCTTTTGATGTATTTCTGGATGGCGAGCTGCCAACGGACCGCCTCCTTGCGGCTTCCAAGCACCACCATGGCCTTGGCCTTGCCGTCGAGTAGCGGCTGCACGGTCGAGCGGAAATGCTCAACGACGACCTGCACCTTCTGGCTGATGTTGTAGTCGTGGAGCCGTACCCAACGCATGAGGCTCTTCATCGCCGCGCCGCGCTCGACCTCCTTCTCGTCCACCTCCCTACCGTCTTGGGCTAGTTTGAAGGCGAGGCCATAGGGCGTGTAGTTCTGCAAGACGTCGAGGATAAAGCCCTCCTCGATGGCCTGGCGCATCGAGTACACGTGAAACGGCTCTGGCAGGTTCTTATCGCTGGCGGGCTGTGCAGGGTCGGGACGACGACCGAACAGCTCTAGGGTCTTGCCCTTGGGTGTCGCGGTAAAGGCCACGTAGGTGATGCCGTTGTCAGCAGCCCGCGCTGCCATCTGTGCCGCGAGCACGTCCTCGCTGCTGACGCCGCCGCCATCATCCAGGTCGGCGATCTCTTGTTCCGAGAGAACTTGTTTAAGCTTGGCGGCAGTCTCGCCGGCCTGACTTGAATGGGCCTCGTCGGCTATGACGGCGAACTTCTTGCCCTTGGTCGCGGCGAGCTGCCGAACCTGCTCAAGTGCAAAAGGAAAGGTCTGGATCGTACAAACGACGATCTTCTTGCCACACGCCAAAGCCTCGGCCAGCTTGGCGCTCTTAGCGCCGTTCTCGCTGGTGATGGTTTCGACCACCCCGGTCGTGCGCTCGAAACTGAAGATCGCTTCCTGCAGCTGAGTGTCGATGACCGTCCGATCCGACACCACGATGACGCTGTCGAATATCTTGTCGTCTTGATCGTTGTGCAAGTCCGCGAACAGATGAGCCGTCCACGCGATGGAATTGGTCTTGCCCGAACCGGCCGAGTGCTGGATCAAAAACTTGCTCCCAGCGCCTTCGGTCAGGACCGCATCGCGCAGCTTGCGCGTCGCATCGAGCTGATGGAAGCGAGGAAAGATAAGCCCCGAAATTTGGCCCTTGGTGTTCTTCTGGGCGACCATGTAACGGCCAAGAACCTCCAGCCAGCTATCGCGCTGCCAGATCTCCTCCCAGAGGTAAGCCGTGGGGTGCCCCTTCGGATTGTTCGGATTACCTTTGCCTTCCTCGTTGCCCTTGTTGAACGGCAGGAAGCGGGTGTCTGGTCCCTGCAGCCTTGTCGTCATCATCACTTCGGCATTGCTGACCGCGAAGTGGACGAGGGCTCCGGTCGGGAACGTCAGAAGGGGCTCGGCGGCTTGGCCCTTTGGGCTTGGGCGACGGTCGAACCTGTACTGGTCAACGGCGTCCTGAACGCTCTGGGTGAAGTCCGTTTTGAGTTCGACGGTAGCGACCGGAAGGCCATTGAGGAATAGGACGAGGTCGAGACAGTTCTCGTTCGCGATGGAGTAATGCACCTGCCGCACAACGCGCAGCCGATTGGCCTTGTATCGCGCCAGGATCTCCTCGTTAAGGCCGAAAGCCGGCTTGAACTCGGCGAGCTTGAGCGGCACCCGAAGGCCGATCATCTCTACGCCACGGCGTAGGACCTCCAGTGTGCCACGCTCATCGAGCTGTTTGCGGATACGGTCCAGGAGGACGCCTTCAGCGGCAGCCCCGTGGTTCTTCTTGAGGGTCTCCCACGCGATAGGCTGCGAGGCTTCGATCCATGCAACGACGTCGGCCGGGAGCAATGCGCGAGCGCGGTCGTAGTCTTTCCCGTCGCCTTCCGCGTAGAGCCAGCCATTGGCAGCGAGATACTCGCAGACTTCGGTCTCGAAGCTGATTTCCTTGTGAAGGCTCATCGTTGTGCACTCCAGGGCAAGGTATGGCCAAGGGCGTTGCCTTCCACGAGCCATGCCGGAGGGTTCTTGAAGCTGATGTTGCGAAGGGCGTAGGCGAGGAGCGCAACGCCTTGCTCGTGGCTCGCCACTTTGCGCGGCATGAAGTACTCGACGAAAGATGCGGTACGGGGACCTACCACAGAACCCATGAGGCAATAGCGCCCGAGACCATCCCAAACGACGTCAAACTCCACGCCATCAATCTCGAAGCGGTACCCGGAAGAGGTTTGTACGAAGCCCAAGTCGTTGAGCACGTTGGCCAGTTCAACCGTGACTTCTGCACTCCCAGTCATGCCGCTTCACCTGACGATAGCTGCAGCTGGGCAGCTTCCCACTCCTTGTAGGACATCGACCCATCGGCAAGGTACCAAGCCGTCGTGCCGTTGGTAGATCGTCCGCTGACCACGGCGGCTGCAGCACTCGGGCTAGAAAAAGCATAATTCTCGGTGAATACGCAGTGATCACCCTGCTCGCGCAACACGCCGCTCCTTCGTAGCTCCTCGTAAAGTGACGTGTAAGTGCTGGATACCCCTTCCCATCGGATGCGAGCGAGCGAGCCAGCCAACACGATGAACTCACCGTCGCGAAGGACGGCTGTTGCGTTCAGGCCATGCCTCTTGCTGGCGAGTTTGAACTCTGGCGTAGTGCCTGATCTCGTTGACGATGATGCCTCTGCGGGCCGGGTGTTTCGCATGAACATGTCTACGCGGAGAGCCGGGAGTACCATGAATAGGTAATCGAGAAACGCCTCCATATTTGACTTCGCGGCCTCAGAAAGCCCCGGCTTTGCTGGGTTGGTCCCATTGCCAAGAGCGACACGTCCGACGTCCCGGGCTACCTCGATAAGGCGGGCCTCCAAATATTTCACGTGCGCCTTATGGAGATTGTTGGCGGTTGACGTAATCAGCACCGCAGTTGTCCACCAATCCTTGCGCGTGTCGTGATTGCGTATTCGGTCGGAGATGTCCTCGCCTTCACCGATATAGGCGCGTGGTTCCCCATCCTGCTCGCCAATCAGGATGTAAACTCCAGTATGCCGCGCCTCTTTGCGCGAAAGCGCCGCCCCAATACGCGTTCGGGGCGTCATCAGAATGTGACCGGTCCAATTAAAGACTTCCGCCGTGAGCATCCCGTCCGGCTTGCCCTCAATGAAATAGAGTTCAAGGGAACGGCCCTCGACGGTCGCAGTCATGCCGCTACCCCTTCCGCCTCTGCCATCTCCCGCACGTCGATCTTGCCTGTAACGGCGGCGGAGATCAGGGCGGACCGGCGCTCAGTTAGCAGCTCCACAGCGTTGCGGGCTTGAGTCAACAAGTCGGCGAGACGCTGCGTTTCGTTATCAAGCCAATCACATATTGAAAGTTGCTCTCCAGGAGGCGGAAGTAGCATGGGAAACTTTCGCAGCATCTCCAGGGTGATTTCCTTGAACGTCGCACCTTTAGAGATTCTGAAAAATTCACCGGATGCGCCGTGACTGCGAAGAAAATAAAGAACAAAGCGAGCTGAAACATCTTTCGCGGGGCTAAACTTAGCAGTTCCCTGAGTAAGGTTGGCTCCATCGAGATATGGGGGAACCATTAGCGCTTTCCCAACGGTGGCCCGGATAGCAATTACCAGGTCTCCCGTCCGCACTCGTGAGCGAGCATATGCCTCGTCAATCTCCGGACTTGTGCGGAGATATCCATCGATTGGCAATTCGTCGCCGGACATATCGGACGTCCTGATGTATGGGACGCCTCCATCAACATCCGGCCCGGCCTGAACAATGCCGTAAGTGATCGTCGTTTCCGGCCGAGCCAGTCGAGCCAACCTGGTCACCTCCCAATGCTCCGGCACCTCACCTAGCCATTCGACGCCTGAGTCCTTCATTCGGATATTGGGATCGAGGCCCTTGGTGACCGCGCGGGAGATTACGGCCTGACGCTTCTCCTTGAGCAGCTCGATCAGCAGCTTCTGCTCCTCTACCAGTGCATCGATCTTGCCGGTTTCTCGGTCTAGGAAGGTGGAAATCGCAGCTTGTTCTTGCGGGCTAGGCAACAAGATTGGCAGACGTCTGAGGTCCGCAAATTTCATCGACTGCCGAAGACCGCCTCCCATCGAGTAGAAGACCTTCGATACGTCGTACGCCCGAAGCAAGTAATGCAGGTAGCCTGGCGAGACGCCCTGAGGGCATACGGCCAGATACGCTGACGTAATTATTCCTCGTTCTTGGACCAATGCCGTTCGCAAACTGCGCTTGTCGTTCTGAAGGTCCGTGAGGCGAAACACGATATCGCCCGGGTGAACCACCTGATAGGTTTCAAACGACCCCGGCAGCAAGCCATCATTCGACGACATGTTTTTGCGAATAATTCTCCCATAACTCAGCGAAAGAAGATTGTCCTCCACCAACCCGGCGTTGGATTCATCTCTCTCCCGAACAACACCAAGCAACGGCAGGATTTGCCAATGTGAGGGGACGGGACCGACCCAAGGCAATCCACTTTCTTGGTACTGGATATATCTGTGTGCCGTCACGCCGACAGCTCCCCGATTATCGTGAGAATGCGGCCAGTCACCTGCTTCAACTCGGCGTCGATCACTTCCAGCGGGCGCGGCGGCTCGAAGACGTAGAAATGGCGATTGAAGGGGATCTCATAACCGACCTTGGTCTTCTCATGGTCAATCCAAGCGTCCGGCGCGTGAGGCTTCACTTCGCGCTCGAAGTACACCTCTACGTCCTCGCCGAGAGGAACGTTCTCTGTATCCCGCAACGAGCTATCAGGCTGCGGCTGGCCCTTGTTCTTGCCGCGCTCGATAAGGACGGGCTTGCCGTCCTCGCCCTGGAGCGGGCGCTCGACGGTGATGGTGCGATAACCGAACACCTCGTTGGGGAAGATGCGCGAGAGTGGCGCGAGCTTCACCTTGCCGCCCACTGGTGCTGACGGTACACGCTCGCCATTCAGCACGACTTCGCGGCCGACGTCTTTGCCGTTGGAGTCGAAGAGCGTCGCGAGCTGCGCCTCCTGAAAGCTGCCAAACAGTTTCGTAATGGCGGTAATGTCTCCCGCGCCCATCTCCTTGCGCTTTGCCCCTAGGCTCTTGCGCATCTTCTGCCAGAAGCTCGAACCGTCGATCAGCTGCACTTTGCCCTTGCGCTGAACCGGCTTTCGGTTCGTCAGCACCCAGACGTAGGTGGCGATGCCCGTATTGTAGAACATGTCCGTTGGCAGAGCGATGATCGCCTCCAGCAGATCGTTCTCCAGCACGTAGCGGCGGATTTCACTTTCGCCGCTGCCAGCCCCCCCGTGAATAGCGGCGATCCATTGAGGACGATGGCGAAGCGGCTCCCGCCATCGGCAGCTGAGCGCATCTTTGAAATCAGGTGCAGTAGGAACAGCAGCGAACCATCTGACACTCGGGGAAGGCCAGGACCGAACCTGCCAGAGAAGCCGCGATCCTTGTGCTCGTCGCGAATGGCTTTCTCGACCTTCTTCCACTCCACCCCAAACGGCGGATTGGAAAGCATGTAATCGAACTTCGCGCCAGGATGGCCATCGTCCGACAGCGTGTTGCCGAAGACGATGTTGCTGACGTCTTGCCCCTTGATCAGCATATCCGCCTTGCAGATGGCGTAGCTTTGAGGGGTTAGCTCCTGCCCGTGCATTACGAGCCGCGCACTATCGTTATGTTCCTCAAGGTACTCATCGGCTACCGACAACATGCCCCCAGTGCCCGCTGTAGGGTCATAGATGGTTCGCACTACGCCAGGTTTCGACAGAACGTCGTCATCCTCGACGAACAGCAAGTTGACCATCAGCCGGACGACCTCGCGAGGGGTGAAGAACTCACCCGCGGTCTGATTGGATAGTTCCGCGAAACGGCGGATCAGCTCCTCGAAGATGAGGCCCATTTGATGATTCTTGACCCTATCTGGGTGCAAGTCGATCCCAGCGAACTTCTCAGTGACTTGATAAAGAAGCTTGGCCTTGGTCAGCCTGTCGATCTGGGCGGCAAAGTCGAAGCGCTCGAAGATGTCCCGAACGTCCGGGGAGAACGCCTGGATATAGGCGAATAGGTTTTGGGCGATGTTATCCTGATCACCCATCAGCTTCTGCATGTCGAGCTGGTCTAAGGACCTATCCGAATTGCACGATAGAGCACGCCAGAGTACGATAACCACCTGAAATTTATTGATTTTCAGGATCGAAGCTCCGAAGTCTCTATCCGTGAATACGCCTTGATTTCCGCCCGCGTGCTTGCGTGGTGCTTACTCGAAATCGGGGCTTCCGAGGGACGGGAGCATGACCAAACTAACCAAACGGATTGTAGAGGCCGTCGAGCCGCAGAGCAAAGGTCACGTCCTCTGGGACGACGACTTGCCTGGCTTCGGTCTGCGTGTCTACCCCTCGGGAAAGCGGAGCTACATCGTCCAGTACCGGTCCCGTGGCCGCTCGCGTCGCTACACGATCGGCCTTCATGGCGTCTGGACACCCGAGACTGCGCGCCGCGAAGCCAAGGCCCTGCTCGGACAGGTCGCCCATGGCGGCGATCCTGCTGAGGAACGCGAGGAAGACCGCAAGGCGCTGACCATCAAGCAACTGTGCGAGCAGTACATCGCCGACATGGAAGCCGGCCTCATCCTGGGGAAAGGCGGCCGGCCGAAGAAGGACACCACCATCGCCACCGATGTCGGGCGTATCCGTAGGCACATCATCCCCCTTCTCGGGACGCGACGCGTGCGGGACATCACCAAGCCTGACATGAACAACCTGATGAAGGACATCATCGCCGGCAAGACACGCGTGACCATGAAGACCGAAAAGCTCCGCGGCAAGGCCATCGTTCGCGGCGGCCGCGGCACCGCGATCCGGACGATGGGTCTGCTTGGCGGCATCTTCTCATACGCAGTCGAAGCTGGGGTGATCGAGCACAATCCTACGCACGGCCTTCGCAAGCCGAAATACCAGGTTCGCGACCGCCGGCTAAGCGAAGCTGAGTACCGTATTTTGGGAGACATCCTTCGTCAGGCCCAGCGAAGCGACCGCTACAGGATACATGCCGAGATCCTCAGGCTGATTACGCTGACCGGCTGCCGGCGCGGGGAAATCGTCAACCTCAAATGGAGCGAGGTCGATCTTGAGGGGAGCTGTCTGCGGCTGGTCGATAGCAAGGAAGGCTCCTCGGTTCGCCCGGTCGGGCTTCCCGTCGTAGAGTATCTGGAGGCGCAACGGCCTCAGAGAACCGGCACCTACGTCTTTCCCGGTCAGGGCGAGGATAACGCGATTGGAAACTTCCCCCAGAGCTGGAAGAAGCTCTTCTCGGACAGCCCTCTTTGGGACGTGACGCCCCATGTCCTGCGGCACAGTTTCGCGAGCATCGCCAACGACCTGGGCTTCACCGAGATCACGATCGCAGCGTTGATTGGCCACGCCAAGGGATCAGTCACGAGCAAATACGTCCATACGCTGGATTCCACACTGATCATGGCTGCGGATACGGTTTCCGGCTATGTGAAAGCCCTGCTCGAAGGCGTTGAGTTCAGGCGCAGCACCTACACCCTGGATCGCCAGTCCCGGCAGAGTGCGATCGAACTGATGCTCGTCGATGCTGCTAGGTAAGCATATTCGGCCATTGGCGAGCAGAAGCTGGCTTCCAAAGCCAACGCGCTATAGACGACCCGCTTCGCTGGCCCCTTCGACTAACGCGAAGCGACTATCGACAACGCAACTATCCATGATTTCAGGTTTTGTTCTGCGAGTTTCGCGTCTCTCAGTTCTTTTTGGCTGTGGGCGACGTACGTGTTCCGAAACTCATTTACCGCCGAAATCTTCTCAAAGAGCGCCCGTGATCCTTCAAACCGGAATGTCGTGTTCACTTCTTTGAACACGCCATCAATCTTGGTTGTGTCATTGAGCGCAAAATCGAGGCATGACCGGAGCAGGCCGATGACTGAATGCGGATTGCCATAGACGAGGCCACGCTTCAGATTTTTCGCCATATTGTTCAAGTGACCGAGCTTGCCCTTCTCCATGCTCGGCATATAGGGCTCGAACCAGTCGCGCTGCTCAACCGCTGTTGCAGGCATCGAAGATTGGAGGCGGGTTACGATCATCGCCTTACACGCTTCATCGAAAGACCCAAGCAGGGCTTGGAATACCGGTGCAAAATTCGGTGCTTCGGTTTTTTTCTCAAAGAATCTATACAGCTCCAAGGCATCCGCCGCCGCCTTCCTCGCACGTACCGGCAAGCTGTCGAATACTTCCTTGCCGTAAAATTCCTCAGCGTCATTGTCGGGTCGAGGTCCAAACAGCGGAAGTTCAGGCTGTGTAGTGGCCTCGCTGAGAAGATTTTGAAGCGCCGGGGCACACGCTCGTGCAAGGTCGGCAAACTTGTTCCCTGTCAGTCGCTCCATGACATTCTGAGGTGTGAAGATGTAGTGCCATTTCACCGCCCCTTTGGATGCAGCTTTGCACCATTCGATTGCAGCAGCGGCCTTTCTGGGGACATCGCTGTCCTGCCGTCCCTTGGTTTCAACAACCGCATATTCATCTGTATCCATCCGCACAAAGAAGTCCGGGCGATAAAATGCAAGGCGCTGATCGGCGGTCAGATAGTCGATGCGCAAGGCTTGCGGACCAGCATTCTTCGCGAAGGCCGTAACGTCAGAGCAGTTGTCGAGGAATGAGGTCATCGCTACTTCAAGAGACTGATCGCATGGGACCAGATTGAAAAGCGTGTGCTTTGCCCTCTCGACCGGCTTCCGTTCCGAAAGGGTGGCTTGATAGGGCTTCCAGTTTCGCAACTGCATGCCTAGACCGTCAGCGCGGCGCTTTTCGGTTTTCACAGTTCTGGCGCGGATCAGCGGAATGAATGTCGCCCGAATGTGTTCGCGCACATCTTGATCGGCCAGCCTGCTTTTCAAACGATCGTCGGTCAGCGCCACCTTCTCATTGAACAGGATTTCCGAGAGGAACGTCCCGAGCAGCGGGGCCAAGACCTTGTGTGTCGATTGAACCTTGCAGGCAGCTTCAAGTTCCCGAACATAAAAGGAAATTGCCGTGAGGCCGTTGTGTAGAAGCGGAAGATTGATGTTCATCACCTCAATCACTTCATCTGTGATTAGGTGACGCCCCTCATACTTCACGTCCACTGCTCCCTTGTTACCAAGGGGGAGCGGTGAGTATTTCTCGAAAGCTGCCTTCACGTCTTGAATGGTGAGGCCTTCAAGTTTGGGCTGAATCTCGTGCGCCGCCGAAAGGGCTGGCAGCATGATGTCCAAAGCAGTCAGATCTTTGGTTTCATCAGGGAAGATAGTGACCGTAGTTGCTGGCACTTTCTCAGTGTCCAGCACCTCAATCGGCAAACCTTCCTGCTCAAGCTCTTGCTCGTAGAGGCTAGAGAACGCTGGGTGCTCCACAACGGTCACAAGCTCGTTGGCCTGACCCGGTGGCGTCATGCGCCGTAAGCCTCGGCCAAGGGTCTGTTCCGGCAGGATATTGGCCTTCGAGCTATAGGGGCGCAGCGGGACGATGGTGGTAACGTTGCGAACGTCCCAACCCTCCCGCAACATCAGCACGGAAACAATGCAGCGATAAGGGCTATCCGACCTGTCCAACTCGCGGCTGCTGCGACGAATGGCTTTCAAATCTTCGTCGCTGATGTCTTTTTCGCTCTCTTCGAAGACCTCAATCGTTTGGCCTCCAATATTGCGCTTCTTCACCTTCCCTTTGAGATTGGTGTGAAGGTTGATCGTTTTGCCGTTCAGTTCGGAAAAGAGGCTATCGGCGTTTAGCCTGTCGGTGATCTGGTTCGCGGCCTCTGTATCGGTGCACATGACGAAAAGCAGAGGCTTCTTTCCGCTCTTCTCCCACTCGGCTCGACTGCGCTTCCAGCGTTCATACCCAAGCCGAAGGTGGGCCTCGTACTGGTAAGCGGCGTCGTCATGCGCTTGCTCGACTAGCTCTTTGGTGCGCCCAATGATCGGCGTCTTCACGATCCCCGCGTCAACAGCCTCGCCAAGCGGAGTGTCGCAAACAACATGAGGGAAGATACGCCCCTTGTTGTCCTTGGGGGTTGCGGAGAAATCAAGCTGAGCAACAAGACCGTTGCCTGAACGCTTACGAACAGTCTCATGCAGCCAACGGATGGCTTCGCTCCAAGCCGAACCGGGGTCCCAGACGTGATGGGCCTCGTCATTGAAGACCATGAGACGCGGGTGTGACGTGATGCGATCACGCAGTTCCGCGCCCGTATCCAGAGCTTTAGATTTGGAAACCGCTGGTCCTGCCCAATCATAGGTTTCTGCCTCGGAACGGCTTCCTTTTCGCGGCTCAAAAAGACGGTGAATATTGGTGAGGTAGAGAACCCCACCAGTGCTTGCGCCGCTTGCCTCGTCCTGCAAAACGACCGAGAAATTCCAGTCGCCGCGCCATTCCGGTGGAATGAGCGGATCGGTCATGAATATGTCTGGTCCGCCGCCTTCCGGCCTGAAATCCTCTTTCAGACGCTCAAAGACCGTAAGGTTCGGGGCGATGATGACGAAATGTTTCGCCATCTCCGAGCCGCTTTCACGCAAGGCGTGGAAATAGCTCCAGACAACGGCGAGGCTCATACATTTGGTTTTGCCTGCGCCCGTGGCCAGCTTGAAGGCATAGCGCGCCCACTCGTCATCTTCAGGTTTGATGCCAAGCGCTTCGGTTTCCGCATTCGGCCCGCCATACTCGAAAATGAGAGAGGAGAGCGACGTCAGTCCGCGAATTTCTATGAGATAAATAAAAGTCTCAATGGCTTCGCGCTGGCAGAAATAATAGCGAAAATCGAACTCCTCGCCGTTGCCACCAATCAGCCGATGGGGGCGCTCGAACCAATATCCCAGCAACTCGCGGGTAGTGTCGCTAGCCCCAAAATAATTCAGCTCGCGCCATTCCTTGACGGCAGCGCGGAGCGGATTCACCATCCTGATTGGCGATTGGCGTCGATAGGTCTTTGTTTCTGGCGGCTGTCCCTTCTTGGCGCGCACCCGGTGTTTGTTCGGTTCTTCCCAAGGTGCAAAAAGCGGGTCGAGCGCTGCGGCGTTGATCGAAATGCTGTTGTCTGCGGCGGTCTCGGTCATACTTCGATCTCCACAGTTATGCTGGTATCGCAACCGAACACGTCTACCACCTTGACGCAGGCCGTGTGTTTTCCGGGCTTGTCATAGGCAAATTCGGCATCGCTTACGGTTTTTAGCGAGCGATCTTTCCTCGTGCGGTAATCTTGCCAATGATGGTTGAATGGCTTGTCCGGTCCCCAATCGAAATCGATGGCCCAGAAATCAATAAAGTCAAAGCCGCTGTTCATCGCGCGCTCCTGAAGGGCCTCAAGCTCCTTGGAAGGTACTTCGGTCAAACTAGGCAGGAAATTTGTCAGCTTGATTTCGACAGTGTTTCCCTTCGGCCCCTTGTGGACTACAGGCTGAGCTTCAAGCAGAGCGACTTCAAAGAATGGCGGCACCTCGGTGCGGTTCTTTTCCATGATTTCGCGGGGGATGCGGTGCAACCTGACCTTGACACCCAGTTCGGTTTCGATCCCGGCGATGGCTTGCCGGATGTCCATTTCGAAGTCCCAAGCAAGGCAATGCACTTGCTTTCCGCCAGCAGCTTTTGCCGCCAATGCAACGGCCTTGGCTTCGTCCCGAGTAAAAATGCTGTCGATGCCGTCTACATGGATATAAGCAGTGGCTTTCCGCCCGTGGATTAGCGGCGACGGCGCATTGGATATCGGTTCCGCACGAAAAAAACCCAAAACAATATTTCGATGCTCGTCCTCTGCATCCCGTAGTGCCTCTTGCTGCCACCATTGGCGCTCATACCGCCCGAGGTTAAAAACGTCGAAGGAGCGATAGGGCTTGCCTGCCTCGTGCAATTGGCGCTGCACTCCGATCAATCGCTTGCGCGCGGTGTGAATGGAATAACGGCCGAGGTCTGATCCAATCCAGCGTCTGCCGAGTTGTTCTGCCACCGCCAGAGTCGTACCCGACCCACAAAAGAAGTCCGCAACGAGATCATTCTCTTCAGTTGTCGCAGAAATTATGCGTCCGAGCAGCGTTTCTGGCTTCTGCGTTGCGTATCCCAGATTCTCTGTCTTATCGGCAGGCTGCAACATCGAAAGATACCAGACGCTATCGACACCGCGACTATCGCTCTCTGTGTAAATAACTTTCCCGTCTGCTCCCTTCGCGTTGACGATTTTCCCTTTTTCTTTATCCCAGACTCTTTTGATCTGCTTGGTCGTTCCGTCTCGCTCCTCTCTTTGAGGGAAGTATTTGTGCTTACTTCCATTCTTATACCAGAATATGGTGTCATGGTTTTGCGCGAAATGGCCCACATTCCCCTGCATCTTGTTGTAGTAATGCCAGACAATTTCGTTCACAAAGCGATCGCGGCCAAACACTACGTCCAGTAACATTCGGATCATGTGCGACATATGCCAGTCGCAATGCACAAAGATTGAACCTGTTTCTGAAAGGAGCGAACGCATCAGCGTCAGGCGTTCATAGAGCATTTGAAGATAGCTATCCGCTCCTTTTCCCCACATGTCTCGATAAGCTACAAGCTCAATGAGAGATTGATCTTTTTCGGTCATTTGCGAGCCGTCGCCTATGGCTACGTCCATAGTAAAGTCGGCACCAACATCGAATGGTGGATCAATATAGATTAGATCAACTTTGCCTTGATACTCCTGATGCAGAGAGGCCAGGACCAGTTTGTTGTCGCCCCATATCAACTGATTTCGAAAATCGTCTCTGTAAGCCGTCGAAGCATCAAAGAGCGATTTTTGAGCCGTAGCCTGTGATCTTGGTAAATCAAGGGTCTCAATTCTCTGAAGCGGCATTGAATGTGCCGCCACATCTACCTCTCTACGGTTGCCAAACTCGTCATATTTGCCTTCCCAAATGAGCTCGGAGCGCATTTGTGAAAGAGGATGCGGATTGCTTGGGCCATAGCCGTTCTTGGGTTTGTCGGACATTGGCAAACTCACTCTTTGGGTAGCGCATCGGCGCGGGCTTGGGCCGCCCGAACCGAATCGGGGTCTGCCATTACGATATGTTGTTGTTGGGGGCTTTTCTCATGTTCTTTGTAGTCTAGCCCTAGATAATGCTTGCGGAAGTAGAACAGCAGCGCGAGGCGCATGGGGATTTCGAACTCGCCGTCCTTCATTCCATAGTCTGATGCAATGGCTTTCTGCTGTTCCTCCGAAAGCTTTGGATGCGGCTTCAGTTTCAGATGATAGATTTCATGCCAAGCGCTATCCTTGTCTGCCAGTTTTCCGGGTTCTGCTGTATTTCGCAGGCCCGAAATTCGGGGAAGAAGGAAGTCCCGGTAGGCATGCCGATCGTGGCAATAGGCTCGCGCGTGCCAGCGCATTCCGTCGAAGCAGAAGGCGTGTGGCGTAATCCGTCGCCACTGCGGCTTTGGTTTTTCGCTGTTGAGCGACTGGTAGCGGATTTCCACGGATTGCTCCGTGCGTATGACATTCAAAAGCTTTCGAAGCATCGAGGGATCGATGGCGCGACGCGGCTGTGGGATCGTCGCAAAACCTACTGGTTGTGACACCCAAGAGTCAGTGGCAGTAAACGGGGACGGGTCCGTCGCAACCATCTGCATCAGATAATGGTTCGCATCCGGTACCAGATATTTCGGCTTGAAGTCGTCGCTCGCATAGTACCGCTTTAGACTCTTGTCGTAGAGCATATTGCCCGGCGCGACCTCTTGATAATGACTCAGGTCGTTAGACGCCTGCGGAACCGACACGCCGAAAAAGCCCCTGATATCGGCGCGATTGACGCCGCCTTCCCAGAACAGCCTGAATTCAATGAACTCCAGCCTCTGCTCTATGCCCCATCGCAGGCCGGGTGCAGATGCCTTCATGTCCATCTCCTTCAAATGAGAATAAAAACTATTCGGACCTTGACGCGATCCAATTATCAGAATAGTTACTATACCCATCGACGAGTCGCGGTCAATAGGGCCGGGGCAACGGATTAGGGGAATGAGCAAATGGTGAAGGTCGAATTCAAGCTGAACGGGCGGTCGGTCCGTCCGAGCGACATCGCAAACCAGTTGGAAAAGGCGATGCTCAATCAGGTTCAGGAAGGGATCAAGAAGAGGCTGAAGAGCGTGCGTGATCCCGAAACTGGCGCAGCGCCTACCGTCACTGTGACGGGCCGCTCGCTGGATAACCTCTCTTTCGAGGTTTCCGGGTCTCCGGCTCTGATCGAAGAGGCCAAGCGCCGTCTCGAGTAGGTGGCGGCAAAATCCCAAGGAAAGGAGGTGATTCAAAATGGCAAAGTCAAACAAGGAAGTGACGAGCGCGAAGGCTGCTTCAGCAGCTTCGAAAGTGCTCCGCAACCCGAAGTCCAGCCCAGCTGCAAAGTCGGCAGCGGCGTCGGCCCTCACCCAGCGTCCGAACAAGAAGTAGGACGTGGATAAGGCAATGTGGGGCCGGGTTTGCCCGGCTCCTTCTTTTAGCAATCGGCGGCTCAAGGAGGCCCGAAAATGATCTACGCAATCAACTACGACCTGAAGCGTCCGGGTCAGAACTATGAGGCGCTGTACGAGGCAATCAAGAGCTGTGGCGCTTGGTGGCATTTCCTCGATTCAACGTGGCTGGTGGATACCAATTTGTCGGCCAAGGGGGTCTGGGACCGTCTCGCCCCGCACGTTGACAAGAATGACCTCGTTCTTGTGATCGGTGTCACCCGCGAGTACCAGGGTTGGCTCCCTCAAGAAGCTTGGGATTGGTTGAACAGCCGTTCCTCGAAAATGGCAGCATAGGAGGCAGCTATGCGTGTGCAAGGTGCGGTGATCCGCGAACAGGGGCAGACCTTCGCTGTGGTCGTGGTGAAGCCCCATGTCGTCCAGAATCGGGCTGAAGCTGCCAGTGCTATCAGCAGCTTCATGCCGATCTTCGGTGGCGTTCCCGTTGTTCTAATGGCGCAAGACAGCCGGGGGCGGGCCACCTACTACGGTCGCCCGGACATTTCTCGGTTTATGGCTTCGGTGCCGCTTCGGGCTATCCCTTGGCGCGAATACTCGATCAGCTAGAGGCCGCAGATTCGGAGCATTCCCGTCGAGAACCAGTCGCCACGATTCTGAACACCAAGGCAGCCAAGCTGCTATTGGCCCGCTTTCTCGATGCTGCGGTTTATCGTGTTTCGCAAGAATGACTGGCTCGCGTTTTAGTCTGGGTATGCGCGGGACACTCAAGTCGCCAGCGCACGCCTGCTTTCTTCATGCTCGAAGGCATCCGCGTAGCTCTGCACATCCGTCGCGGAGCAGCCTTCATCGCGTAATGCTTGTTTCCAACTGTTCGTGATCGTCTCGGCCATCCTAAATGCCTGCCGCCTAGCGTCGGATGATGTGAGTTCAAAGAACTCGCATGCCTCCAGTGCGATATCGAGGGATGCGTCGAACGACCCGCCCTGCATGATGCCGGTTTCCAGCACTCTGTGTCGTGACGGTGAGGGATTGATGTCGAAGGCCGGGGATAGCCGCCACCGATCTCCGCCGGCATAGATGAAGCCGTGGTTCTTCAGATGGTCGTCCTTGTTGGAAACGAGGATCGTGAAGACGATCCGTCGCCAGAGTTCGTGCAGATCGTCGGAGGGCTTGCTCGAAATCTGGCGGATCACGTCGGCGATGTCCGTGTAGAACCCACCTTCGTCGCTGTCCCAGTCGAGCGCGGTTCGCGCTGAAATAAACGGGATCCGCGTGTTACCGCGGCGATCGAACCGTCGGATCAACGCGATCGGGCTGTCGCTATCGCGCATCTCGAGTTTTGCTTCGGCGACCCGCAAGCCGCATTTGGCCGCCAGCTTCAGCGTCGCGACCTCCACACGTTCGACCGGCTTGGTGTCCTGGGCGGACGTGAACTTGGCGATCCACAGATGCCCGTCGCCCTCGACGTTGGCCTTCGGACGGGCACCGCCGAGCGATCCGGCGACACCGGCCAGATCGCGGGCTTCTTCCTCTGCGCCGCCGGGATCGCGTTCGAAGCGGTGTGCAAGCGCTCGCAGGCGGTCGAGTTCGACCAGTCGCGGGATTGGCGGGGTCAGGTCGGACAGAGGTTCCATGTCGTCTCCGAGAAAACGCAACGCGCCCTGCCGGGTTCGGTCGTCGGACAGAACCAAATAGTCGAACTCGCTGAGACCGCCGCCGAGGGCTTTGGTCATGAGCGCGCGTCCCCAGGAATCCGGCGCGGAATCGGAAAAACATCCGGGCAGCGCCGAACGGCGGTCACCGCGGCCCGCGCTGAAATGGCCGCCCTCGCGCAGAGGCAGGCCGGGAGAGAGCGCGAAGCGGTCGGGCGCCGCTAGCCACTCGGGGGCATACTCAAATTGCGAATGCTGGCGGCGGCCGTCGGTCTCGAACCGCAACCGCCCGATAATCCGCTTGCCTTCGCCAAGGGCGACGATCGCTTCGGGCATCAGAAACCGACCCCTTCATCATCGTCGCTATCCGGAAGAGCGGTCTTTTCGGCTGATCCAGCGGTCTTGGCCCCTCGCTTCCGGTCGATCCGCTTGGGCAGTGCCTCTCTGTCGAGCAGCAGTCCGGTATCGTCGGACCCCGGATCGAGGAACTCCGAAATCCGTCCGATCTCGCCGAGCACCAGGCAGGCCATCGCCAGCGTGCCAATACTGACGCCATCGTCCCCCTTCTCTAGGCGGCTGATGGTACTCTCGGACACACCGACCCGTTCGGCGAAACCCTGCACGGAGATGCGCCGCTTCAAACGGGCCGTCTTGATGTTCGCGCCCAGAGCCTCAAGGGCTCGCCGCGCGTTCAGGGAACTTACCTTAGCCGCCATATCTGATGTCCATTTAGCATTTAATCGTCAAATATGACGGCTAGCAGAGCGTTCGAGTAAATGCAACTGCTGGGCGCGGGAGGGATACGGATCTGATCGGTCGGTAGAGAAACGGGTGTTCAGTCTTCGAAAAGGACATCCAGCGTGGCATTCTTCGTTGCCGACAGGACATAGGCGAAATGCCGAGCCCTCGTCAGCGAGACCTGCAGCAGTCTCCGTGTTTCCATGTAGGGCGGTTCCTGATCTCTTCCCCGAAATGTCCTGTGCTGGTCCTCGACAAGAAGGACGGCATCGTATTCCCGGCCCTTGAGCTGATGCATCGTCATGACGCTAATGCTCGAGACTTCGCGATGGCTGTCCGTCATCTGATCTAGAAGGATCGCATTGTCCAACGCGGCTTCGGCGCCAGCGTAGGTTCCAGCCTCCTTCCACAATTCCGCCAGTTGATCCTCGATTGCCGAGCCACGCCTCAGCAGTCGGAGATAACGAGCATGATCTCCTGTACGTTTCAATTCGTCCGCGTCAGCCCGCTCCAGGGCTCGGCGGACCAGGAGCCAGTCGTCGGTCGGTGAGCCTGAAAATCCGGCGGCGTCGATCGCATCAAATGCGGCCGTCAGCGCGGTGACGCATTTTGTGCTCGGCACCTTTCCGTGGCGACACTTCTCCGCCCAACCCAACAAGCGATCGGATGTCTTGATCGCCGTCTTCTTTCCAGAGGACCGGAAAACGGCACTGATCCGTTCCAGCGCTCCGGCCAGCCTTTCATCTCGCGGGTTTTGCTGCGAAGCCAGCAGATAGGCAATCACCCGCGATGCAAGGGTGATCTGCATCTGATCGAACATCACATCATGCGGAACGGGCCCGTGCTCCTTCACGCCCAGCGTGAGTTTTTGTGCCAACGCATCCGAGATCAGCCGCACCATCGTCCGGCTGCGAGCAGCCACCGCCACCGTGATGTCGCGATGTCCCGTTCTCTTCACGGTCTCGTTCCACGTCTTGATGAGCCCGGCGCGAAGGCCAATCGCAAACTGGCCAGGCCGAAATCGCTTGAATGCAATGTCATCGGGCAGCACAAGATGGACGTCTGGAGACAAGAGACCGCGGGCGTATCCGGCAATGCCCGTTGCCGGGCTGCGATTGTTCTCGTTCTGAAAATCATAGGTATCCGCGCCCAACGTTTCCGCAAACTCATTCAGACGTTTGGGGCTGACACCCTTGCGCCAGGCGTAGATCCGCTGCTCGGTATCACCGAGAGCGATGATCTCGGAGTTCTTCGACAATGCCCGAACCAGTCTCCATTGATCCTCATCGGTATCCTGGAACTCATCGACCAGGATCAACGGATGCGCCGAGCAAAAACAATCGCGAACGACCGCAGACCTTTCAAGAATATCAGCGGCGCGCGGCGCAAACTGGTCGTAGGTGGCGCGGCCATCTTCCTGAAACAGCCGATCTTCCTCGGCGAGCCACTCGTCATCTTCCAGCCCTGCTCGAATGACCGCGGCGTCCTGCGCCGCGACGATCCCAAGCGTTCGCTGTGATGACAGCAGATAGCCATGAGACTGCAGGATGTCCCATGCGAATGAATGGTAGGTCTTTATTTCCACCTGGCGGCCGACGTCGCGCGTCAGGACGCTCCCCGCACTTTCCAGAATGCGCCGGATCGCAGCATTGGAAAAGCTGAGAAAGAGGACCGACTGTGCCGGCTGCAGGCGCTCGAGGACCATGCGTCTGGCCTTCAGGAGAGCGATGGTCGTCTTGCCAGACCCGGGACCGCCCAACACCAGCATGTGACCCGCATCACCCAGAATGGCACGGCGTTTATCGCAGAGGTCGAAGCGGTCTTCCGGGTTTGTCATGTCTCGTCGTCGGGCGCTTCTGGATCACCATCATCGTCGTCATCATCATCGCCTTCACCGGCGGAAAGCTCGTTGGGAAGATCCTCGCTGATGCGCTCCAAGGCTTCGACGACGATGGCCGGCAAATCCGCTTCCGTACAAAGTTCGACCAGCCGCTGCGCGTAGCCGGCACCCTTCCGGGACTTGAGCACCCTCTTGCAGAGTGCCTGTACGGCTTCGTCATCCGCATCGGGGTCGTACTCGAACAGGCTCGCGTTCTTCGCGTTGTACGGATAGTCGTCCCAGTCCGAAGCTTCGATGAGGAATGTGCGGATGACGTCGACCGTTATCTCGTCGGCAAGCAGATACTCGATCCCCGTCTGCTCCAACTCCCAGGCCGCATCGAAGACCTCGACTATCTCCTCGCTGATCGCTTCATTCTTCTGTCGGTCGTAGAAGGCGTAGGTCTTCAGGCCCAAGCCAGAGAAGAACTCGCCGTACCGCAACAGCCCGCCATCCCCCTCGCACTGCACCACCGTGACGCCCGACAGATCGAGCGGCGTGTACGTACCCTCAGCACTGTGCTCTTCGAGAATGGCGGAAGCGGAGTAGATCGCTTCGCCGTCGGAAACGCCCTCGACGCAGAGCACGCCATTGCCGAGCATGGCTTCGGCGAGGACGCGGCGAAGATTTCCCCTATAGGCCTTGGCCTTGATGCCAGTGACTTCGATCCGGCGGCCTGCGACCTTCCCGCCACTGCCCCTCTCCAGGAGGATGACGTTTTCCGGGTCGTATTGCTCAAGCACGAACGGGGAATGGGTCGTGAGGATCGACTGATCCATTTCCCTTTGAAGGAATTGGACAATGCGGCGCTGCGTATGCGGAGGGATCGCGATCTCCGGTTCCTCCATCGCGAATATCACGTTGGACTTGAGGTCCGCGATGAACGTCAGGAGCGAGAACACCATGGAATTGATGACGCCCGACCCCAGACGCCAATACGGAACAGGAATGTTCGAGCGCTCCGAGGAACCGAACAGCGTAATCGAGCGACGCAGGCTCTCTCGTGTCAACGCGGACGGATACAGGCGGAAGGTACGATCATCATCGGAAAGACCCACGAACCGACGCACGCGCCTGTCGACTTCGTCCAGGATCGCTCTGAGCTGGGGTATGGCGTCAATCGCTGGATCCAGATCCTCCATTGCCCCAAGCGTCTGCTCCCACATGGCGGAGCGATCATCGTCCTTGAGCTTCAAGATGATGTCGAGCAGGGAGCCGCGTTCCAGGCTGAGCGCTCTGGAGCCGGTCCTCAGCGCGCGAAGATAGATGAACCCGAACTGACGTTTTGCGGGACGCGTGACCTTGGCGCGTCGGGTTTCGTCGTCCGGCGGCGGACTGGCGAAGTAGGTCTCCGCACGGAACTCGTCCTCCTCAATGTCGTATGCGCCCTCGAACCTGATCCGAAGCGCTGGCACGACGTCGTCGGCCTCGACATCTTCCGGCGTTGCTGTCTCATCCAGCAGCGTGTTCGTGGTCGTGTTCCAGTATTCGCGGTGGGTTCGGAACTTGGTAAGCACGTCAGCGGTAAGATCGGTCAATACCACTTCCAATTCGATGACGATGGGATCACCATCGTCATCGAGGTAGCGGCGCTCGAAGAAGTCATGCTCGTCGATAGGTGATGCCCGCGACAAGCGATCCGGACCGAGCAGCAGATCCAGGGCTTCGCACATCGTCGATTTCCCGACGCTGTTCCCGCCAATGATGACCGTGTGACCCGGGAAGATCACCTCACCGTCGGCGACGCTTCGGAAGTTCGACAGTCTCAGTCGGCGGATTCTCATTATCCGTTTCCCCCCACTCCCGCATTCCAAGGTTCCGCAAGGCACGGGTTCCGTGCGTCTCAAGGAGGTCCAGGACTCGTGCTGAGATCGAGCTGGACCACCGATATTTGTTCTCTCACCTTGCCATCCACCGTGTGAGGTTATGTATCACACAAACAAAATACAAACCGGACTTCCGGCTGACTGAAGACCTCGACAAGTTTCGTGATGAAACCTCTGCACTTGTCGGCAAAAGCATAGCAAAGGTCACAGCAAGTCGAGGCATGGCACGACGTGATCCGAGCACCAAGCCAAGGAGGGGAAGGCCTTCCCCTGCGGCCGAGCCTGTAGTCTCGCCCGACCCCTTCTAGCGGGGGTTCCCCCGCAACACCCCCTTTAGAGTGAGAGTACGGACGGGTTTTCCGTGACGGGATGAGGACCGGAGGAGAGGCCTCCGGCGCCCGTCGCGGAGTCCCGCGATGTCCAGACTGAACCGCAAATCCGGCGCCAGGCGCGACCGGTCCAATCTCTATGCTGAGATCACCGACAAGATCATCACCGAGCTGGAGGCCGGGCGCGTGCCCTGGGTTCAGCCATGGGGTACGGCGGCGGCGAAAGCGCCCCTTGGCCTTCCGAAGAACGCCTCCACCGATCGTCGGTATTCCGGCATCAACGTCTTGCTGCTCTGGGGAGCCGTCATCGAACGCGGCTTTTCCGGCCAGAGCTGGCTGACCTTCCGTCAGGCGCTGTCGCTCGGCGGCAATGTCCGCAAGGGTGAACGCGGCACTACCGTCGTCTATGCCGACCGCTTCGTGCCGGAGGACGAAAAGCGCCGTGCGCGCGAGACCGGCGAGGACGCGCAGGCAATCCCGTTCCTGAAGCGCTTCACCGTCTTCAACACCGATCAGTGCGAAAACCTGCCCGAGGATGTGACGACCGCAGCGCCGCCGGTGCCGAAGGGTTTGATAGAACCGCGCGTCGAAGCCCTGATCGAAGCCTCCGGCATCGACTTCCACATCGGCGGCAACCGAGCCTTCTATGTGCCGGCGCATGACTATGTGCAGGTGCCGCCGCCGCAGGCCTATTTCGAGCCGATAAACTGGCATCGCACGGCACTCCACGAACTCGGTCACGCCAGCGGTGCGCCCCACCGGCTTAACCGTGATCTCTCCGGCTCCTTCGGATCGAAGAAATACGCCTTCGAAGAACTCATCGCCGAGATCAACGCCGCCTTCTGCTGCGCCTCGCTCGGCATCGAGCCAACGGTCCGGCATGCCGATTACGTCGGATCCTGGCTGGAGGTGCTGCGCGAGGACGATCGCGCCATCGTCCGCGCCGCAAGCCAGGCGAGCAAGGCCGCCGACTGGCTTCTGGCCTTCCTGCCTGAAGACGAGCAGCGGCGGTGCGATGAGGAAGAACTCTCTCTCGAAAGGAGGGTGGCATGATCCTCCTGACCGACGATCAGCGCGATCTCTTGCTCGCCAATGGTCGACAGCGCGATGTCGATCACGTGCCGGTGGTCAAGTTCTTCAATCCGCTGGGCGAAGGCGTCTGGCTCGCGACCGAGCTCGACGCGGACGGCGATACGCTCTTCGGCCTCGCCGATATCGGCTATCCCGAGATGGGCTGTTTCTCGCTCGAGGAACTGACCTCCATCCGCCTGCCGTTCGGCATGGGGATCGAGCGCGACCTCCTCTTCACCGGCGATTTCCCGATCTCGGTCTGGGCGCAAGCCGCCCGCGAGGCCGGGAGCATCCGCGCGGCCGAACGCATCCTCTATCGCACGGCGCAGCCTCGTCGCGATGGCAGTGACGCCCTTCCGTCCTGACATCCGCAAAGGCGGGGATGCGCCTCTCCGCAACTCCGGCAGACGGCGCCGTCCTCAGAGGAAGAGGGCGGCGCTTCGCTTCGTGACGGGTTGGAGGCTGAGAGAGAGGCTCTCGGCCGCCCGTCGCGGAGTAAATCCCCATGGCTACTGCTGCAAAGAAGATCGCCCTGTCGTCCTCACGCGACATCCCCTTCAACAAGCTTGTGCTCAGCCAGTCGAACGTCCGGCGCGTCAAGGCCGGCGTTTCGATCGAGGAGCTGGCGGCGGACATAGCCCGGCGCGGGCTGCTGCAAGGGCTGAGCGTGCGGGCCGTTGTCGACGAAACCGGCGCCGAGACCGACATGTTCGAAATCCCCGCCGGCGGCCGCCGCTATCGCGCCCTCGAACTCTTGGTGAAGCAGAAGCGCCTCGCCAAGACGGCGCCGGTGCCCTGCGTGATCCGCGAGGGCGGCATCGCCGAGGAGGACTCGCTGGCCGAGAACGTCCAGCGCGCGCCGCTGCATCCGCTCGACCAGTTCCGCGCCTTCCTCGCGCTTCGCGAAAAGGGCCAGTCCGAGGAGGAGATCGCCGCCGCTTTCTTCGTCTCGGTCAACGTGGTCAAGCAGCGGCTGAAGCTCGCGTCGGTGTCGCCGGCTCTGCTCGACGCCTATGCCGAGGACGGCATGACGCTCGACCAGCTCATGGCCTTCACCGTTTCGGGCGACCACGAGCGCCAGGAACAGGTGTTCGAGCGTCTGAAGGCGTCTTACGACAAGCAGCCCTACGTCATCCGCCGCATGCTGACCGAGGGCGCGGTGCGCGCGTCCGACAAGCGCGCCGAGTTCATCGGCGTCGATGCCTACATCGAGGCCGGCGGCACCATGCTTCGCGACCTGTTCCAGGGCGACGACGGCGGATGGCTCCAGGACGTGGCGCTGGTCGACGAGATGGTCGCGACCAAGCTGAAGGTAGAATCCGAGGCGATCGCTGCGGAAGGCTGGAAGTGGATCGAGGTCGCACCGGACTTCGCCTACGGCCATACTTTCGGCCTTCGTCAGCTACGCGGCGAGCCCGTGCCGCTCACGGCCGAGGAGCAATCCACGCACGACGCCCTGCAGGCCGAATACGATCGGCTGCTCGCGGAGAACGAAGACGCCGACGAGCTGCCGGACGATGTCGATGAACGGCTCGGCGAGCTGGAGACGGCGCTCGAGGCCATCGCGGAGCGGCCAATGTCGTTCGATCCCGACGAGATCGGCCAGGCCGGCGCGTTCGTGAGCATCGCGCCCGATGGGCGGCTGCGCGTCGAGCGCGGCTATGTTCGCCTGGAGGACGATCGCGGCCAGGGCCCTGGCGTCGTCGCCGCCAATGACGGCGAGGGGGATCCTGAGACCGAGGCTGAAACCTCCGCGTCGGAGCCCGAGGACGAAGGGCTGTCGCCAATCTCCGACCGGCTGATGACGGAGCTGACCGCTCATCGCACGCTCGGCTTGCGGCACGCGCTCGGCGAGCAGCCGCAGATCGCCTTCCACGCGGCGCTCCACGCGCTGACGCTCAAGGCCTTCTATCACTATGGCTCGGACAGTTGCCTGGAGCTCGACCTGAAAAGCGTCGGCTTCGGTACCCAGGCGCCGGGGCTGAACGACAGCGCCTCGGCCGAGGCGATCCGCGTCCGGCACGAGACCTGGGCGAAGGCGCTGCCGAAGGAGTCCGCCGACCTCTGGGACGCGCTCCAGGAGTGGGACGGCGACAGCCAGGCGATGCTTTTCGCCCATGTCGTCAGCCTGTCGGTCAACGCCATGCACGAGGCCTGGAACCGGCGGCCGCGCGCGCTCGCCCACGCAGACCGGCTGGCGCAAGCTGTCGAGCTCGACATGGCTGCGGCGGGATGGCGGCCGACGATGGATACGTTCCTCGGCCGCGTCACCAAGGCCCGCATTCGGAGGGCAGAGGTGTTGTAGAAGGGTTGCTTACACTTCCGCCGGACGAACGGCTCTGGGTTCACGCCAGCGGCACTCTTTGCGGCAAACTCCTTCAGCACTGCCTCCTTGGTCGGCGCGAGCACACAGTCCAGCCGCCGCAAGACGGTGAATGGCAGGATCACTTTGCCGTAGTCTGCCTGCCCATAGTCGCCGCGAAGCAGGTCCGCCACGGACCAGATGAAGGATGAGATGGTTTGCTGGTTCAACGTGTGTCCCCCGAAATCCGTGCCGAGACTAAATCCGACAGGGTAGCTTTTGGCAACCTTGCAGGGGCGGCATCGGCGCTCCGGTCCCCAAAAACACAGAGTCTCGCCCGGTTGCCCTAGCATTTCTCCCGATGTTGAAAGAGGACTGCTATACCGCTTCGGCGAGCTTAAGCGCGTTGTAAACGCTGGACCGCTTGAGCCCGACTTGGTTTGCTATCTCAGGAACGCTCAGCCCTTCGTCGCGAAGCCTCTTGACCAACTTGGCGGTCTGTTCCGTCACCTTAGGCTTCCGACCAAACTTAACCCCACGCTTCTGAGCGTCTTCGATCCCTGCCGCTTGGCGCTCTCGAATCAATTCACGCTCCAGTTCGGCTACTCCCGCCAACACCGTCAGCATGAACCTGCCGTACTTGTCGCCTGTATTGAGCTGCGGCTGGTCGAGGAAGCGCACGGATACCCCCTTCTCGGTAAGGCCGTGCAAGAGGTTAAAGAGGTGGCGCGAGCTTCTGGCGATCCGGTCAGCCTTCGTGACGATCAGCGTGTCGCCTTCTCTGACGTACTCAAGACAGGCTTTCAGCCTGGGCCTGTCGGCATCGGCACCGGAATGCTTTTCCTCGAAAATCTTCTCTGCTCCCGCCGCACGAACAGCTTCGCGCTGCGCACTCAGGTTCTGTCCCGTCGAGCTAACTCGGATGTATGCAACGAACTTTCCCATGACGTCTCGTCCAAATTTATCTAGATGTTCATGGACTGATATTTATGGACGAGTTTTTGGATGTCAACTGAATAATCCAAAAAAGTACACAATTATGAACACAGCTAGTCGAAGGAACACTAGCCTGCTACGCCGTTCCAGAACTACGTAGCGCAACTACTGCAGGCACCGCGTACAATGGGAGTCCCTCTATTCATCACTTCCCTCTAAATCACTGAAATTCAACATGCCGTCATCGTATCGCAAGAGGAACGGAAACCTTTGGCGAAACACATTCATGCTTGCTTCTAATGCTGCCTTTTCATTTAGCAATGCAAACATATCTTCGTTTGCCCTAGAGACCTTGTCCTCATCGCCTCGCTCTAAATAGCGCTTTCGAGCATGATTTTTACCAACTATCCTTTGTTGGGTTCTCTTCATGGTTTCTTGGAGAGACCGATAATCCTTGAGGACGAGATGTTCATGCAAAGCTCGCTGAACTGAATCGCTGGCGTTTCTCGGCATTTCGCTTTCAGATTCGTCCTCAACGTCCTGCACAGCTTCGACGACAGTTTCCTCCAAACCAAATTCCGCCAGGAACTCAGAAAAGCGAAGCAGGTGAACGTTCTGGCCTGTAGCAGCTCTGTACTCCTCTACCAGCTCATAACGCGGGAAAAGAGCACCGCCATTTGAATGCGTCCACCAATCCGTCTTTTGGTCCATCGTGACGAACACTAAATCCTTGTTGCGTTCGCGTCCCACCTGCAAAAGAGTCTTCCAGATTATGAGGTCTCCGATACCCCCATCAGGCTTCGATGCATCCTTATATCCCGGCGGAATATGATTGTCGGAGCGGAACTTCCCCTCTTTCACTATGGCGTTCCTAGTCTCTGACGCTAACTCTACAATCGTGCCAGGAAGCACTCGCCGGTAAACATCCCAAACTGGATCGGTCGTGCTCCAACCTCGGATGGTGTCAGCTACTTTCCGCAACGAGGCCAGGAGCTCTTTCTGCTTGTCTTCAATCTGCTCAGATATTTTGAGAGATTTTTCGTAGTCGGGTAAGTTCCGTAGAAATGCATATTTGGTGCCCATTGGACTGGACTGACGACTCATTTGGTCGTGAACCGTCTTCAGAAGTTCACCTATTTTGGCATTTCTATTCCTTGCAAACTCCCTCGTAACTTGGGCAGGAATTACAAGCCTTCCTTCCCGAGCCAATCGGTCGTACGTGTCCGCAATCTGCGTTAATGGATGCTCGCTTAATCCGTAGGGCGCTAAGAGAACATTTGTGTCGAGAGCAACCAAGCAGTCAGTCTTAGAGTCGCCAATTGGCTTATGACTTGCCGCAAAAATCGCATTAGCGTCTGGAAAACAGGTTGTAAGAGGAGACTCTTCTGACACCACCCAGCCCCATATGTTGTGGAGAAGATTATCCGCATTCGTACCGTGAAGCCTGGATGGATCGCAATACCGGCCAACCGGCATTTTTCTCCACTTGAGTAAGCTCTCTATTTTTCCACCGCTACACCGGAGCAAACCACTAGGATTGGGGCATGGCAGCTTTGGGCGAAGCATGAACACGCTAAAATGTTGAGCAAATAGACCGGCACGGGGGGTATTCACGCCTAGGGGAGGTAATCGAAATCCGACTTCGGGCAACCGCACCAAAACATTTGAGACCCGGTGCTAAGCGCATAATTCACCGGGTCTCGTCGGATAGACTTATCGTCAACTCGTCAGACAGTTCACCGCACCTCTGCGCTCGTCAGTTGCGACAACCATCCGTCGTAGTAGTCCGTGCGGGTTAGAAGGGGAGGTCCGCCTCTTCATCGGCATCCTCCTGCGCTTGTTGCAGCGCCGCTTTTATCGCATCCCGCGTCGTCACCCCCGCCGCATATGCCTTGCTCAGCATCCGGGTAACGTCCACGGGAGTTGTTCCCAGCGCCGCCGCCGCATCTTTCTGGGTCGTGAACTCTCCGCCCAGGATACGCTGCACCAGCTGTAGGACTTCGGGGCTAACGACCGTGTCAAAGTGCCATTGGTTATCGGAAAAGGCGACATCGAATGTTTTGTTCGCGTCCTCAGAGAGCATCCGTAGCTTGACGAAGTCCAGAATGAACGCGGCCCCGACCTTGTCAAAGGACGGGCTTTTGTTTGGCCTGAGCCGAACGAGCGAATCAAACATCACCGGGATTTTTGAAGACCCATGATAGGTCTCGCCGCCCTTGTTTGCATGATGCACGACAAGAACAGCCGCGCCTGTGCTTCTGATCCGCTGTAGGAGCTTTAAAAAGGGGTCCCAAGCCTCTGACGCGTTGTTGTCATCCACGGTAGCCAGGGTGCTCAGATTATCGAGCACGACCAGATCGGGTCGCACATCCCGCACGATCTGCACTATGCCTTCGATGTCGTCAGGATCGCCAAAGTCGGGCATTGTTCCATCTTCGGGCTGATCGTGGCGGGCATAAAGAAGGACGTTCTGCTCTATCGCGTCCCTGTCGCCGCTTGCGGCTGCCTCGACAATGGAGTGAAAGCGACTCTTGAGGTCCGCCGCGTCCATCTCACCGTCGATGTACAGCACCTTTCGAGGCTCTGGTGCCGACCAGTGCCCATAGGTACCGCCGCTCGCCACGGCAGCGGTAACACCCATAGCAAACCAGCTTTTGCCTATGCCAGTTGGAGCGAAGACCATCGAGAAGCCGCGCTCTAAGAGCCACGGTCCGCAAAGACTTCGTCGGGGTTCGATTGTGTCGTCGCTTAGCAGATCGCCTAGAGACCTAATGCGCGGGCTTCGCGGTGTTACCGTCTGCCGCTGCTGCTTGTTATTTGTAGGGGTAGTCTTGGTTGAAGATGTATTTGAAGGTTGGGTCATAAACTCTGGTTAGGGGTTATGCGGCTTCTTGAATGAGTGAAATTTGCTTGAAATCCACCACTCAGAACCTCATCTTAACATGTTGCTTTTGCTGTGTTTTTCAAGTTTCGCTTCCTATAAGAGAATGAAATTTGAAATCTTTGTCTTAGGGAGAAGGGTGAACCTTCCCTTCGACTTTCTATCTAGTGGGGGCAGTATTTCCCTCAGAGCGAATGCCAAGATAGCTCGCTTCCGCTCAATGACTGTTGAGGGGACGAACGGCTCCTGAGAGCTGCTTACCTAAGGGGGGCAGTAATTCGCTCAGAAGGATCGTGAAGGCTCTGCGCCGAAGATGGCTATGCCGCTTCCTGGAAGCGTTCGCGAACGACAGCCGACAGCACGATCTTTCCGAAAGGGTGCATTAATTGCCGCCGGTCATCCGAATAGGGGCATTAATTGCCTCGCCACACGGAGAGCGAGATAACCAAGCCGTCTATAAGCAGCGGTTGGCCTAATAACACTTCCTTCTTATCCCCTCGTAACATCCGGGGGATCGTTCACCTCTCTTGAAACTGGCCCACAGGAGTGCTACACATCGCGTCTAAGCGATCAGATTTTATCTTGATTATTCAATGTCTTGTGACGCGATCTTGTCAGTCCTCTCCTGGGCACCAGCACTTTCTTCAGGGTCTGCAACGCCGTACGATTTTAGCATCATTGAGAAATCGGTCGCCCCACTGCTACACAATGGTGCTGCTAATGGCCCGGCCAACGAGCGTTCAGGCCCATCCAGTTATCAGTTCAGAAAGCGTGTTCCAGCTGCCGTTTGAAGATCAATCGGAGCCCGCGCATTGCTCTACTGCCTCCGTCTTCAAAGAGTAGCGACGATCCTATACTCGCGCCTGTCACTCTCAACGATGAGGTACACTGGAGAGACCGCGGTAGGGATCTTGCGGAGGGCTCGGCGTAGCACGCTGTCCGCCCAACAGGGAATGACCTCAAGCGGCTTCGGATAGAACGGCTTCGGTCAACAAGCTCGACCAGCTGCTCGGCTCGATCACCACGTTACGGGCAAAATTTCAGCCCTGCCCCTTCGCGCCCATCTCGCCTTGAACGGCAAGCGAACTCCAAATTCTATCGACGCCTGAGGTCTTTTGATCGTTTGGCTGACGCGCCTAACAGCCTCGGTCAGCCAGATGACTCGTGATTTCGGGCGTTCGGCGACGAGCCGCAACGAGATCAAACTCGCCGCAGCACAAGCCAGCATCCCTGAGTTCAAATTAAGAACCGGTAGCCCTCGAGAGCGAGAAGGAATCTCTTTGCATCGAGACCGCCCGCAAAGCCGGTCAATGAGCCGTCGGAGCCGATGGCTCTATGGCACGGCGTAATGATCGACACAGGATTTTTGCCGATGGCTGCACCGACAGCGCGCGACGCTTTGGGACTGCCAATAATTTTCGCGAGGTCCGCGTATGTTTGTGTTTCTCCGAATGGGATACCTTGAAGTGCACCCCAAACTTTTTTCTGAAAATCAGTACCAACCAGATCGAGCGGAACGGAAAACGCTGTCCGTTTCCCGTTAAAATATTCGGTCAGCTCAGTCTCTGCTTGTAACAGGAGTGGATGATCAACACGCCGGGACAGCTCTCCAAGCTTGACCCGATTAGGATCGTCGTTCTCCCAAAGGACCGCAGCCAAGCCATCATCGCGTGCGACCAGCTTGAGCTGTCCGACAGGCGAACCCATAATCTTGTAAGCGCAGCCCATGTTTCACAAACGTGTTGGAGGTGGGGAAGGCGCTTGGTGTCGCCTTCCCCCAAAGTATACCGCTAGCTAAGCGTCAACGGGTCGATAAAAATTCCACTCAAGCTTCAAAGAAGATAGGCGGGCGACGCTTGTGAAACGCAGTGGCATCCTCGAACGCTGCAGCCATCCGGAGCAACAGCGCTTCCTGGAAGTGATTGCCGACGAGCTGCATGCCAATAGGAAGCCCCTCCGGCGAGAAACCGCAAGGAATGGCGACCGACGGCAGAGCTGTGTAGCTGAAGGGGATCGTGAACTGGCGTCCACGTCCAAAGTCCTTAGCCGCGGCTTTGAGCAGCGGTGCGGTTGTCGGTAGGGAAGGCGTCAGAAATGCATCGACAGATCGGAAGGCTTCTTTGACTTCCGCGATCACGAAGGGACGCTCGCGAATCCGGCTTTCGTATTGCTCGGCCGTAACCTTTGATCCCTTCGCGATGTTGTCGGTGACGATCGGCCCGAAGAGCCGTTCCGCGTCCGGTGTGGAGCGAAACTGATCGCCAAGGATCTGATTGAACTCATAGAGAAGGATTTCGCTGAAGAGTTTTGCGTAATCGAGTTGCCCCTCCAGAGGCTTGACCTTGATAGGCACGATTTCGGCGCCTAGGTCCTTGAACGTCTTCTCTGCCTCCTTGACTGCAGCAGCGACCGGTTCGTCGATGTCCGCATAGGTATAGTTGTCAACGATACCGATACGCAGGCCCTTCACGCCATCCTTCAATGCCGCCGTGTAGCTGACCCGAGGCTGCGCGAGCGCCGAGTTCTTGTCTTCAGGATCGAAGCCCACCATTGCGTCCATGAATATCGCGAGGTCGCGCACATTACGCGCAAGTGGCCCCGTCGTGTCGAGGCTGTGCGAGCGCGGATAGAGCCCCTTCAGGCTGACCAGCCCGAACGTTGGCCGGATACCCGCTATGCCAACCCAAGAGGCTGGCACGCGGATCGATCCGCCGGTATCGGTGCCAGGTCCGCCAAGGCAGAGATTGGCGGCGATGGCGGCACCGGTTCCACTGGAGGAACCACCCGGCGAACGATCAAGATCCCAAGGGTTGTGAGCATCGCCGAATGTTGTGTTCGTTCCTGAAACGCCTGCCGCGAAGGCGTTCATGTTCGTCTTTCCAAGGAGGATGCAACCGGCTTCCTTCAATTTGCGAACGACAGTGGCGTCAGACGTCGACTGGCGATCCTTAAATGCCTCGGACCCGACCGTTGTCTTGGTCCCCTCGACATCCATGAGATCCTTGATGACAATCGGAATGCCGTGCAGTGGCCCGCGGTCTTTGCCATTCTTAAGTTCTTCATCGCGTTCCGCGGCAGTGCGGAGCGCTTCCTCCTTCAGGACCGAGATGAACGCGTTCAACTGCGGCTCAAGTTTTTCGATGCCGCTAAGGTAGGCTTCTGTGAGCTGCTTCGATGTCAGAGAGCCGGAACGGAAGCGTTTTCCAGCCTCAACCACCGAGTTCGGAAGACCTTCATTCCCGGCTGATGCACCCGCAAGCGCTCGCGTGCTCGTTCCTGCAACCGCAAGGATGCCAGCCGCAGCAGTCGCCCCGGCAAGCACGTCTCTCCGATTTAGGCCCTTGTTTTTATTAGCGTCCATAAGGAACGTTTCCTCCTGCCATTTTTTTATGCAGTATTACTCTTGCAGTTATTGAGACAATGTGTCCAGTTTTTTGATGGCAAAACCGTGGATGGCGGAACATGCGTTCGCATCAACGTTTTCCGCCACCCAGCATTATGGATAGCCACACTCTGAGCTTATTGTGCGGAGCCAAGGAGTATCCGTATGCGCTCGCGGATAAACGGCGCCACAATGGGGCGGCCGTCGACCACGTCGACATTGAGCGCATAGACATTGTCGACAATCTGCGCGTCACAGTCCTTCTGCGCGGCTTCTTTTATTTTGAGGAGATCGGCTCGGTTCCGGGCCAGCGCGGCTTCACGTATGTCGCGCACCCAATCGCCCGTCCCTGCGTAGTACACGACGTATCGGGAACCGGTTGGTCTGGAAAAAATGATGCTTGTCATGAACAGATAACCACCTAGCCCAGGTCTTCGTGCGACATAGTCACGTCACGAAGGCGACCCTCGCACTGAACGTCACCCTGCGCGGCGTAAGCACCTAACGTGGCGGAAAAAAATGGGACGCAGAACGTGAGGATCAGTTTGCCCCATTCTACCTCTGCGTTGCCTGCAATAGCGTCCCCTTGATTGATGAGGTTGAGAACTGTCCCAACCGCTGTAGCGATGAGAAGAGACCGCTTCACCACATGCCAGGAGAAGGCCGAACGAAGTGCCGATCCGTAAGCCGCCGGACGACTGGGAGCACCACGTTTACCTCTCTCCGTTTCAACATCCCACGCCATGCGAAGCAAATCCCTCCCGCTTCCATCGCCTATCGCACTGCCGTTTCCATGAGGCCGAGCTCACGGAACGCACGAAGCGACCCGGGATGAAAAGCGTCTGGATTTTCGGAAGCGCCATAGGCGAGCGTCGCGGGCGTCCATGCCTTCGTGAACGCGTTATACTGGGCGATCTTGTCGTAGTTCTTGACCATCACCCGGATCAGTTCCGCTGCGAGTTCCTCTGGAAAGGAAACATGCGCTTCCAGCAATAGCAGGTCCCCAAAAGTAACGAGGGGATCGGGTTGATTTGGCAGAACATTGGGTTCGTATTTAACGATGCGGAAGGGTGCGCCGGTTTTCTTATTGTACTCTTCCGTCATCTCAGCCGGCACCTGTACATAGCGCCAGTCTCGGTTCGACGCTTCGATCTGCCGGTGCGGACCGCTGACCACGGTATGCTTGCCATCCGCGCTGGTTACACCGAACAGCGTTCCGACGTCCGTCCGTCCATCGAGTAGAGCTTCGATATTCGGGCTCGTACCGAGCGTATCCAAGCTCGTGAGCTTGGGCGTCAGCTTCCATCCGTCGAGTAGCATGCGTTGGTGCATGCCCCATTCGTTTTGCGTGAGAAGTCCGATTCCGACCCGACGTCCGACGAAATCCGAAGGGGTGCGAATCTCCGGATTGAGCGTGACCCACACATTGTAGGAAAGGCCCAGCACCGCAACGATACGGAAGTCTTCAGCGTGGGGAAGCGGCTTCAGGTAGAAGGGCGCCAACCCTGTCTTCGCTGCCCAATCCAGAACGCTACCGGACCCAAACAGCGTATCCTTGTGACGATTAGGTTGTGTCGCCATTGCCTTGACGTTGAAATTGAAGCCGGACGTCTCTTCCACTTTGAGACGCAGGGTCTTTGAAAATTGCTCCATGTGGGTCTGGATAGCGGCGAAGGCGTTGTAGGGGCCTGAGCCACTGGGGGACGTCATAATTCGGACTGTTTGTTGAGCGGTCGCCGGAGCGGCGACAAGCAAAAGCGCAGCCGCAGAGAGTAGCGTCCGCAGGGTCACCTGTTTCATAACGTCTTCCTCCCAAATTGATTTTTGATTGTTTGGTCGTGCGTAAGCAGGCGCCCGGTAAAGCCGGGCACCTGCATTTGGGGTTAAGCTACCTTTCTGGATTCCTGGGCGAGCGTGTCAGCCAGTTCCTGGAGGTTCGCGGTGATGTAGGTCGGCTGTACGCCGATCTGCAGCATGGGCTGACGGGCTCTATTGGTCCAAGCGCAGCGCAGGCCCTGACGCATGGCTCCAACCACTTCCCAGAAGTGGCCCGTGACCCACAGAATGTCTTCCTTGGCGCATCCGGCACGCTCAATTCCAAGTTGGAAAACCCTTGGTGAAGGCTTGAACGCGCGGGCCTCCTCGCCGGAGCTTATGATCTCATCGATGTAGTCGATCGTTCCCGCGAAGCGACTGTGATCTTCGATCATCTTCTTGGTCGGGTTGGCGACGATCTTGACCGTCAGGCCCTGCTCCTTGAACGACTTGAGGGCGCTAATGACATCCGGGTAGGCCCGCAGCCGGTGATACTCGCCGTTGATCTCTTTGATCGTCGCGCAGCTGAGCTTTACGCCCTGATGTTCCAGGGCCCAGCGGAGACAAGCTTCCGTAAGGTCTGGGTGGGGGACGAAGTTGTCGGCCAGGGTCGTGTAGAACATCGCCCATTTCTGTTGGAAGCGCCAATCGGCAGCGATCCGATGGGCCAAGTGGGATTCTTGGACGTACTGTTCGATGACATCGGCGATCGAGTAGTTATCGACGAGGGTACCCCAGGTATCGAAGAGAAGTGTCTTAGTCATATTAGTCTCCTATGGTTTGAGTGAACTGGGTTTGGAAATCGAGTAGGGGCCGAGAGCGACCGGCGACGAACCGACCTCTTTGCGGCGCTGTTCCTGCCAGGTACGGAGGATCAGAACGATCGCAGCAGCGATGACGATGGCTGCGACGAGAACCCACTGAGTCGCCAGGTAGGCGCAGTGCAGCGCGGGGCCGAGGAGCAGAGCCAGACGCTCGATCCGACGCAACGGCCGTCCCATGACCCCATAAATCGCGGCGCCCCACATCAGGATTGCTGCCATCAGTGACAGGCAGGCAAACGTGGCTCTCAGCCCGACATCGGGGAATGCCAGGATCGAGGGGAAGACGACGAACGTGTAGGGGATCAGGATCGCGACAAGCGACATACGGGCTGCTTCACGTACGGTGGCGTAGAACCCGGCTCCCGAAATCCGGGTCGCCGCCAGAACGCCGACGGCGACCGGCGGTGTAACAGCGGAGAAGATCGCGAAGTAGAACCCGAAGAAGTGCGCGGCCATTGCCGGGACGCCGAGATCAATCAAGAACGGGATCATCACGATGGCGATCAGCGCATAGGCTGCGGGCGTCGGAAGGCCGAGTCCGATAAGCATGGATAAGACCATGCCAAGAAGCAGTCCGAGCGCCACGTTATCGCCCGCCGCGACCATGATCGTGCGGCCCAACTCGAAGCCCGCCCCGGTCGTGATCAGGACCTGCACCAGAATACCGATGCCTGCCATGATCAGACCAAGCTGGAGAGCGGAAATCGTACCGTAAGTCGCGCCAGCCCAAAGCTCTGTCCAACTGGGGCGATACTGCGCCGGCCGCAGGAAAGAGAGCGTAAGCAAGAGCCCGAGCGCCCAGAACGCTGCATAACCAGCCGAATAGCGCAGGTAGAGAAGGGTAACGAGCACGCCGAACGAAATCAGGAATGACGGCAGCGTCCACAAGATCCCTGCGACATCGACCGGCTCGTTGGAGCGCTCGAGGCCTGGTGTGGCTTCCGCCAGGAAATAGGCCGCGATGAAGACCGTCAGAACGAACAAGAACGCGGGTATGATCGCAGCTGCAGCGACTTCGACGTAAGGAACACCAAGATTGACGGCGATTAGAAATCCGCCCAAGCCCATGATGGGTGGAATGAGCTGACTGCCGAGCGACGAGACAACTTCAACTGCACCCGCCGCGGCCCCGCTTAGCCCTCGTTGCTTCATCGAGGTGATCGTGACCGGGCCTGACAAGGCGACATTGGCGACTGCTTGTCCCGTGACCATGCCGATAGCCGAACTGGCCAGGATACTCGAATAGCAAATCCCGCCGCGGCTTACGCTGAGGAGCAGCTTCCCGACCTCGTTGAACATGTCGAGAATACGCGTTCCCTTCAGCAGTCCACCGAAGAGGATGATCAGGAACAACGTATCGGCGGAAACGGGAATCCCCCAGAGCACGCCACGCGCGCCGCCCATGCCAGCGAGGTAGCTCATGATGACGTCGCTACTGGGGGATTCGTAGTTGAACGCACCAGGTAGCAGATCCCCGAATGCGAAATAGAGCGTGGACAGGAATATCAAACCTGCCAGGACACTGCCCCAGACGAGATAGACCAACACAATAACGGCTGCGAGTACGCAAAAGCCGGCAATGAAGTCCGTCTGGGTGATGAAGGGCTGGCGCAGTTCTAACTCGCCAACGATCAGGTGAAGATAGGCGGTGGCCGCCAAGCCAACGATAAGGACAGCGATGAGCGGCCATCGCCCCAAGCGTGCTTTGGGGGAAGCGTCGGAAGCTGACCACTCCGTCAGGAGCGATAGCCCCACGACTGCGAGCACCAGTCCGAGATGGAAGTAGTAAAATTCGAGGGCGCCATGGATTGGATATATAATAATAGCAAGTTGATATGCTATTGCCAGGGCTATGGTCGCGTCTCGAAGCAGTCGAATAGACGTATAGCCGAGCACGGTTACTCGCTCCTCTTTGCGTTTCCTCTATGCGCTCATTTCGGCGCTTATGTTTTGGCAAAGAAAAGCTAGCAGATGGCGCGGTATGCTCCTGTCAATTGGATGACAGCTGCATGAATTCGTCGAAAAAGAAACGCGCTAGAGGCAGGGGCCGTCGTCGGCCTCGATGAGGTCTTGCAGACCTTCGATATCGATCACGATGATGTGCCGATCCTGAATATCGATCAGTCCCACGCGCCGGAAATCCTGGAGTCCCCGGTTTGTCCATTGACGTGACGACCCAATGAGCGTCGCGATATCGCCTTGGTTCACCCAGTAACGGATGAGAGTGCCTTGACCGCATTGCTCGCCGTAGGATTCACACAGGAGCAATAGCAACCGCGCGAGCCGCTCTCGGACGTTTTCAGTGCCGAGTAGCTGATACAGGATCGATACCCAACGCAGCTTTGCTGTCAGGCTGCGATGAAACCACCAGAGAACTTCCGGATGGGCCCGCGCCACACTCCCTGCCCTTTCACCGCTGATCGACAATAGTCGCGTGCGGCTGAGGGTTTTTCCTGACCAGACGTGCCCCGCCCTCTCGAATAGGTCCGGCCCACCGACAAGATCTCCTGCGCTCCAATAGGACAGCGTCGATTCTTTCCCAGATGGGGAGACGTAGTAGACCCGCACGAGCCCATCTAGGATCAAGGAGGTATGGGTATGGGTAGATTCCTGCTCGAATAGCTGACTTCCTGCAGGGAGGATGCGCAGTTCTCCGGCGCGGAATAGCGCTTCCCGAGCCTCAACGCTCAGGTCAGGCAGAACCGCAATGTCCTGGGGATCGATCGAAATGGTTTTCTCGTCACGATCCAACATTTGGGGTTTGCAATTCCAGTTGCTGACAAAGCCTAGGCGTTCCTAATCTAGTGAGAAATCGCCTTTGAGGGGAGCCCCCTTGTAAAGAGCTTCTCCAGCTCCGTAGTTTTCTCAAGCGGGCTTCTTGATCGCCCGTAACATAGGATGACTGTTCGGCCTAAAGAAAGCGTCCAGACACCTGGCGCGTCCAGACGCTTGTTGGCGCTACTTCGCGGGCAGAATCTCGATTACGCGGTATTGCTTGTCCCGGCCGAGCTTTACTTTGAAATCGACCTTGTCTCCCGCTTTGATGCCGCCGAGTTCCACATGCTTGGTTACAGGTAGGTCCATCGTCATGGTCGGCCAGCCTACGTCCGGCATCGGTTCGTGAGTCAAGTTGATGATGCCTTTGTCAGCATCAACCGAATTGATAACACCAACGCCAGAAGCTTCCGTGCCCGGCTTCACCTCCATTTGACCATGGCCGGAATGATCCATTTTCATGTCTTGCGATGCGACAGGGCTCGTACTGATGAAGAGGCCCAGTACCGCAGCGGAAACGAACGTTCTAACCATTTAAACTTCCTCCTTTTGGATTGAGACGAGCTGGAAATCCGCCGTGTTATTCAGCGGGATGTGCGAGAGGACGGACCTCAGCGCTATCGCGCTGAACGTCGTTGGGTTTCGTGTTGAAACGCCGCCCCTCCCAAATGAGATAGACGACGGGTATGACGAACATCGTGAGGAGCGTGGTGGAGGCCATGCCGCCGAGCATGGGCAACGCGATGCGCCGCATAACGTCGGCGCCCAGTCCCTCAGTGAAAAAGATCGGCGCGAGACCTGCCACGATTGTGAGGACCGTCATTAGTTTGGGGCGCACACGCATGGCGGCACCGGCAATGACCGCGTCCTGAAGTTCAGCGAAGCTTTTCGGTGGGCGCTCGCGCATCTGCTGATCAATGTACAGCAACATCACAACGGCTGTTTCGACCGCGATCCCGCCAAGCGCGATGAACCCGACGGCAACGGCGACCGAGAAATTATAGCCTGCGAGATAAACGGCCCAGAGGCCGCCGATCAGCCCGAACGGCAACGACAGCATGATGATGAGCGTCCGGTCGAGCTTACCGAAGTGCAGCATCAGCAGGACGAAGATAATGAGCACCACAGCCGGGATCGCGATCGTCAGCCGTTCACGCGCCTCCTGCATTTGCTCAAACTGACCGGACCAGGATATCGCATAGCCGGGCGGCAGATCGATCGAACCCGCAATGATGCTTTGAGCTTCCGCTACGTATCCGCCGATATCGCGATCCGCGATGTCGACAAAGACCCAGCCAGTCAATCGCGCATTCTCGGAGCGGATGAGCGGCGGGCCGTCGACGTACGCAATTTCAGCGAGTTCCGCGAGTGGAATGTGATGTCCAGCAGGTGTGGGCACGAGAATGTCGCCAATCTGCTCAGTCGTCTCGCGGAACGGGCGATCGTAGCGAAGGATAATGTCGTAGCGTTCACGTCCTTGGACACTTTCGGCGAGCTTCATCCCGCCCAGCGCCGTCTGGATAACGGATTGGAAGACGGCAAGATCAATATTACGGCGGGCGAGTTCTCGTCGGTCCGGCCGGATCTCAAGGTACTTTCCACCCTGCACGCGATCAGCAAATGCGGAGCGCGTGCCCGGCACATCCTTGACGGCACTCTCAATTGCCAAGGCGAGACGCTCAATCGTCTGCAGATTGTCGCCTGAGATTTTGATGCCAATCGGTGTACGAATCCCGGTTGAGATCATGTCCATCCGGATCTTGATCGGGTATCCCCAGGAATTGACGAGGCCGGGAAGTTTCGTCCGTTGATCAAGCTCAGCGATAAGATCGTTCTTCGTCAGGCCCGGCCGCCATTCGTCCTGTGGTTTGAGCTTGATCCAGGTCTCGATCATGGAGATCGGCGCTGGATCTGTTGCCGTGTCGGCGCGGCCGAGTTTTCCGAAAACACGCTCCACTTCAGGAACCGTTTTGATCAATCGGTTGGTCTGAGCCAGCACCTCCTTCGCCTTTGTGATTGAAACGCCAGGAAGCGTCGTCGGCATATAAAGCAACTCACCCTCATAGAGCGCGGGCATGAACTCGCTGCCTGTGTTCCAGATCGGATACGCAATCGACACCGTGGCCGCCAACGTAAGCAGGATCACAAGCCAGCGTGCTTTGAGTGCAATCGACAAGAGCGGCCGATAGGCTGAAACGAACACCCAGTTCAGCGGATTACGCATCTCGGGAAGGAGGCGCCCGCGCACGAGCCACAACATCAACACTGGGACCAGCGTCACGGAGAGGAACGCGGCAAAAGCCATGGCATAAGTCTTGGTGTAGGCGAGGGGTGCAAAGAGACGATAGCTTTGCCCCGTGAGTGCGAAGACAGGCAGGAAGGATACGGTGATGATCAGAAGTGAGAAGAACAGCCCCGGCCCCACTTCCTTTGCCGCCAGAACGAGAGCGTCTCTGCGTTCTCGCGCAGATGTCTCTTGAGGGAGTGCCGACAGTTTCCGGTGGGCGTTTTCCACCATGACGATAGACGCATCAACCATCGCACCTATGGCGATCGCGATACCCCCAAGTGACATGATGTTCGCTGTGATGCCCTGCTCTGCCATGACGATGAATGCAGCAAGTACACCGAGCGGCAGCGTGATGATCGCGACGAACGCCGAGCGGACGTGAAGCAGGAACAGGAAGCAGACGATTGCGACGACGATGCCCTCTTCGACCAACTTCGTCGTCAGGTATTTCACGGCACCTTGGATGAGCGGTGCGCGGTCGTAGACCGTGACAATCTCCACGCCTTTTGGAAGGCCGGCCTGAAGGGTGGCCAACTTCTTCTTTACCCCCTCAATCACGTCGAGGGCGTTTTCACCTGAGCGCATGACGATGATACCGCTGACGACTTCTCCGTCACCGCCAAGCTCAACAACACCACGTCGAAGTTCCGGACCTTCCACCACGTTGGCGATATCAGACAGAAGAACCGGCGTGCCCCTTGCCGAATAAACGACCACGTCCTTCAACTGATCGAGGTTCTGGATGTAGCCCGTCGAACGAATGATCAGCTCAGTTTCCGCCTGCTCGATCACCCGGCCGCCAACCTCACTGGATGCAGCTTTAACCGCCTCCCGAATGCGGGAAAGAGGCACGTCGTAAGCACGGAGCCGGTTGGGGTCGACAAGGACTTGGTATTCCTTCACAAACCCGCCGACGGACGCCACTTCCGATACGCCAGGGACCGTCGCCAATTCGTACTTCAAGAACCAATCCTGAAGTGTGCGCAACTGCGCCAGGTCGCGCGTGCCGGTGTGGTCAACAAGCGCATATTGAAAGATCCAGCCGACGCCAGTCGCGTCGGGCCCGAGTTGTGGATTGGCGTTTTCCGGGAGCGATCCTTGAACCGACGATAAGGCTTCGATGACGCGGGAGCGCGCCCAGTACTGGTCCACATCGTCTTCAAAAATGACGTAGACAAAACTTGTTCCGAACAGCGAGAAGCCACGTACGGCCTTGGTGCGCGGCAGTCCGAGCAGTGTTGTTGAGAGTGGGTATGTAACGAGATCCTCAACGATTTGAGGCGACTGGCCGGCAAACTCCGTGCGAATAATGACTTGCGTATCGGTGAGGTCGGGGATTGCATCGAGCGGCGATTTCTCTATTGCAAGCCATCCCATGATGATGAGCGCCAATGCCCCCACCAGAACGAGGAGTTGGTTATTGACGGACCAATCAATGACCCGCGCGACCGCAGACTCCGTCGGATCATGGCCTGTAAAATCGTCAGGTCGCGTGGTCATTGCTGCGCCTCCATTTCGCGTCGACGCGATCAATGCTGATGACCCGGCATGGTCTTGGGTTTGGTGGACGGCATTTCTTCCGCAGCGGCATTCGCCGATGCCGCTCCCTCTTCAGGTGCAGGCTGAGAGTAGGAAATCATTGACGATGAACCTTTGCCGTAAGGGTTCAACTCGCGCCCTTCGAGTTGAAGCCACATGCGGGCAGATCCGTCGTCTTTCCAGAGCGCGATCTTCTTTTCGCGATAATGGTCCGGCGCCCCTTCGCGTATCCAGGGCGCAACAGCGTCGACAAGCGTTGCGAGCGCCGCTTTCACCTCGCTGTCTGTTTTGGCTGCCTGCGCATCGCGGATCGCCTTCACGGCATCTTCCATAACGAAGGCGAGCCTCGTGTGCTGGAAAGCTGGCCACAGAAGCGTCTTCACTTCGATCGCTGGATCTAGAAACTTCGGCTCAACCTGGTAGCCATCCGTTAGCGTCTCATGGAGATAGAGCGCGGCATCGACAAAATGATCGACCATCGCAAATTGCGCTGAATCGAGCTTGAGTAGGGACAGTGGCAGTTGCAGCCGCTCAAGTTTCCGGAAACTTTCACGCAGGGCACTTTCGGAATCGATGAGGAATTGCCCTGATACGACGATATCGTCGCCGGCTTCGATCTCGCCGCCGATCTCCGTCCAACGTCCCGAAATGAGCCCCGTCGTCACGGTGCGCGGTTCAAATCGTCCTCCGCCAAGGGACGCTACGACATATCGTGCACCGCCACTCTTCAGAATGGCCTCCGACGGAACCGCGAGCCGCTGCTCAGTTCCAACTTCAAAGGCGACATCGGCATAGGCTCCCGGCCGTAACTGCCCGTCCTTGTTATCAAGAACGAGGCGCACCTGCCCTGTCCGGGTCGCTGGATCAATCGTCGGGTAGACGTACTCGACTTTGGCGAAAACTTCGCGCCCCGGAATGTTGGGAAAGGTCACGCGCGCTGGAATGCCAGGCTCGATAAAGGAGAGGTCTTTCTCCGACACGCTGACCATTAGCCAGACCTGCGAATAATCCTGAATTCTGGTGAGTATCGTGCCGCGCTTCACGTAACTTCCTGGGCGCAAATCGATCATTGTCACCGTGCCGTCACGGTCGGCATAAAAGGGCACAAACTCCATCACCTCGCGGCTGTGTCTGAGTTCGGCGATGGTGCGCTTCTGCATGCCGAACGCTTTAAGGCGGGTCTCTACAGATTGGATCCGCGTGCGGCTTTGGCCGCTCAGGGCTTCGAGATAGTCTCGCTGAGATACGATGAACTCCGGTGCGTACAGCGTAAACAGAAGGTCGCCTTTCCTCACGGCATCGCCGATGGCCCGGATGCGCAGATCCTCTATCCAGGCCTCGGTACGCGCAGACATTTCCGTTTGCAGCCGTTCATTCTCGGAGATGCGGCCGAAGCTCCGGACGATTCGTCCGAAGCTCGTTTGCTCGGCCTTCGCTATCCGGACACCCATGGTTTGAAGTGTCTCTGGAGCCACCACGATCGCCGTCCGCTGCTGACCTTCGGAAGCCGCTTCGGCTGCACCATCACTTTCAAGTTTGACCAGATCCATGCCGCAGATAGGACAAGCACCGAATTCGGACGCGATGTAGTGGGGGTGCATCGGGCACGTCCATTTGACGTCACCCTTCTTTGCGTCCGACGGTTGGCTACCCGGGGTTTCCGTCGCGTACGTTGGTAAGCCGCTGGAGAGCGGGAGCAACATGACCAGAAAGGCTGCGATCACAAGCCGATGGTATTTCATGAGAAATTCCTTGAAGAGGGTCCTGCCCCAGGCGTGCAAACGCCAAGGCTCGACCGCCCCATCGCTTCATCGAGGGCGGCGCAATGAACTCTTCAAAGGTTCTTAAATTCGCAGGCGGGCGTTGAACGCGACAAGCCGCTCGGTGCCGGTTCTTGTGAGGCCGCCGAAGTTTGGCGGACCGGCAGGCCAGTAAGCGTTGATCTGGCATCCGTCCGCGCACACTGCCTGGATGCGTAACGGATGGACTGCGACCACTTTCCAGTCCAGTCGCGGTTCGGTGTCAGATATTTTAGGGACGAGTTTGTCCGAGATCCGGTCGAGGCATGTCGCTACGCAGTCTGCCTCATTATCGGATTGGTGGTGGGAAACCTCCTGCACCACGTAGCTATGATCGTGTAGGCCAGCCGATCCCGCGTGGGCGTGATGGATCGTTTCAGCGGTGGTCGCCGCGTTGTGCGCTGTGTGGTCGGCGTGCGCGGTCACCGCCGGGAACAGCCCAGCGATGGCATTCATCCAAATCAGGATGGCACAGCACACGCATCCCAGGATTTTTTTGCGTCCGCGCATCGTTGCAAGACTAGTCCGTTTCACCGGGCGCTAGTTGATCCAGACTGTGGCGTGCGGTCAAGCCTCAAAGTATGATGCGTCATTACGAAATGGTGATCGGGACGTCGTTGGGATGAGGAAGTCCTTTTTCCGGTTTCGACAAGCGACTTCAAGCTCATCCGAATATAGGGACAGCGCGGACCAAGGCAGTCCGCGCCTGCTGTCTGCGGCGCGAAATCAGAGTTCCTGCTTGGAGAAGTCGTAGCGCGGGGTCAGCATGGAAGCCATGTCTTCCTTAGCAACTGTCTTCTTGACGTGGAATTCGTCGTTTTCGATGCGGCTGATGTAGCAGTCGATCATGCCGCTATGGTCCTCCTTACGGAGTGTCTTGGCGCCCTGCGGAAAGCCGAGCGAGTTCGCCATCTGGAGGCCTTCAAGGGCTTCGATAACACCCTGGTCATCGCTCTTCTGCTTCCAGCCGCTCCCTTCAATCGCTTGCTTCAGCGCGAAGAGATTTTCCCAGCTCTGCCATGAGTGGCTCTTGGCATTGACTTTGTCAGAACCTTCTTCGCGCGCGTTTACGCCGTCGATGCCAATCTTCTTGATGAACTCCTTATGGAATTCATCGTCCTTGTACTTCAGCATGCGCGGGAAGTTCTCGACAATATAAACACCCTCAGCGGCGCCCTTCAGATCCGCTGGCGCAATCGCCTCGATGGTGCCCGAGACGGAGTACATCTTCATCGTCTTCTCAAGACCCATGGACTTAGCCTGCGTGTAGAAGGCGACCGAGAGCGCACCGAAGAACACCGAGAAGAGCACTTCCGTGTCTTCGGGGATGCGCGCAAGATAAGGAACCAGATCCTTGGCATCGAGCGGGACGTAGATCGGCTCATGGACTTTGCCGCCGAGCTTCTCGATGACGGCTTTGTGCTCTTTGTAGTGGCTATGACCCCAGGCATAATCCGGCGAGATGATCGTCCATGTCTTGCCGAGGTTCTCATAAGCCCACGGCGCACCGGCCGCAGCTAGACCATACGTGTCCGTCCCGGTACGGAAGCTGTAGCGCGTCCCCTTCTCGCCGGTCGCCTCGGTCGCCTCGCCCGTTGAGAAGTAGACTGTCTTCATTTCACTTGCGACGGGAATCGACGCGAGCATCACGCCGGAATGCACAGAGCCGGTGATGAACGACGCGCGGCTACGCTGAATGAGCGAACGCAGCTTGCGTGCACCGGCAGCAGGATTGGATTCCGTATCCTCGGTCACAAGCTCAAGCTTGCGGCCGGCGATACCGCCTGCCTCGTTGATCACCTTCGTCGCGGCGAGCGCGCACTTGTTGTGCCAGTAGCCCCATGACGCAAAGCCGCCCGTCAGTTCGCAGTGATGCCCGATCACGATCGGCCCGCTCGCCTGGGCGAACGCCGACATGTCGCGGCCGAGGCTGATATAGGCACCGGCAGCCGTCCCGCCGGCTAGCGCGACTTGCAGAAAACTGCGACGTGTCACGCCGCTTGTGGTGCCTTTGTCGGAAGCAGTCTTCTTGGGGCGGACCTTCGGGGGGTGCTTAGTCATAACTGAAGACTCCTTCCTGATGAACCTAGAGAGAAACGCCAAGGTAGCGGTGGATAGTCGAAGGATCGGCACGCAACGCGGCCGGCGTCGCTTCGTGTACGATGGTGCCGCGCTCCATGAGATAGACGCGGTTGGCAAGGCGCAGCGCCGTACGCAGGTTCTGTTCAACAAGCAGCACGGAGATACCGCGCTTTGCGATCTCATCGATCTCGTGACGGATCTGGGAGACGAGCTTAGGCATGATGCCTTCCGTCGGCTCATCAAGCATAATGAGAGAGGGTTTCATGACGAGGCAGCGCGCGAGCGCAAGCATCTGTTGCTCCCCGCCGGAGAGTGTGCCAGCCGGCTGAGAAAGACGTTCTTCGAGGCGGGGAAAGCGGCGGAATACGTCAGCAATGATTTCCGGATCTGGAGTACCGGTCAGGCCGAGTGTGAGATTTTCCTTCACCGTGAGCAGCGGGAACATGCCGCGCCCTTGGGGAACATACCCGAGACCAAGCGCGGCCAGTTTATGGGGCGCGACGCTTTCGAGATTGCCCCCGTTGTAGCTGGCGGTACCGCCGGTGCGTTTCAAAAGGCCAAGAATTGCGCGAAGTGTCGAGGTCTTGCCGACGCCATTGCGCCCGAGCAGCGCTACGGTCTCGCCGGGTTCGACTCTGAGACTGACGCCGCGCAGTACCGGAACCTTGCCAATGTTGGCTTTGAGATCATCAATCGCGAGCGCCGTCATAGGTCCTCCTCCTCCGGCGCGCCGAGGTAGGCTTCCTGAACATCGGGCGAATTGCAAATTTCATCGGGCGTCCCACGGGCGAGTAGACCGCCCTGCGCCATGACGATGATTTCGTCCGCGATGGCGAATACGACCTCCATGTCGTGCTCGATGAGCACGATATCGACAGTTCGCGCGATGTTGCGGATGGTGGCGACGGTCTCTTCGGTCTCTCGCGGGCCCATCCCGCAAACCGGCTCGTCGAGTAGGAGGAGCCGCGGCTCGTTGGCGAGGGCCAGGGCGATCTCAAGAAGCGCGATATCACCATATGAGAGCGTCGAGGCACATGTCTGCAAATGCGCCGAAAGACCGACCTGCGCAGCGAGCTCTTCGACGCGGCGATTGACGGCGACGTAGGAGGAGGCGGGCCGGAACGGTGAAGCGAGGCCCTCATGAACCATGACCGCCGTGCGTATGTTTTCCGCGACGGTGAGGCCAGAAAACACGCTTTTGATTTGAAGCGTGCGCGAGACACCGCGACGCACGATCTGATGCGGTTTGAGCCCCGTGATCTCCCGGCCGTGCACGCGTACGCGGCCAGCGTCTGGTCTGATCTCGCCGGTTATGAGATTGAAGAGCGTGGTCTTGCCAGCACCATTCGGCCCGATAATCGCGTTCAAACGCCCCGCTGGCAGCTCGAAGCTCACGTTATCGACGGCAACGAGTCCGCCGAACCGCCGGGTCAATCCTGCTACGCTCAAGGCGACGATGTCTTCTCCCCCACTGCGCAAGTCAGCCCCCCAACTTGGTGTCCGCGGCCGGCTTTGACAGGCCCGGATTGGAAGTTGGCGTCTCGGCGCGTTTGTTACGCCCGATCACCTTCATGAAGTCGCTCCAAGCACCAGCGAGACCGCGCGGCGCAAACATGACAACGAGAACAGTGATGGCCCCGACGACAAACAGGTAATGCTCCCAGACGGTGGAGATGAGCTCCCGGAATATGATCAGCAAACCGGTGCCGAACAGGGGACCGAGCAGGCTTCCAGCACCGCCAACGATCGCCCAGACCACGGCCTCACCCGAGACGTGGTAGAACATGTACGATGCCGACGCATAGCGCCCGAAGAAGGCGAAGAGCGCGCCAGAAGCGCCGGCGAGTCCACCGGCGAGAACGAATGCGAGATAGCGCGTCAGGTAGACATTGATTCCGACGAGCGCGGCACGCCGGTCGTTCTCACGCACAGCCATGAAGCGCACCCCCAACGGGCTGCGGACAATGAGGCCAAAAAGCCCGTAGCAAGCAGCGACGACGAGCAGGATCGTGTAGTACTGGACGGACTGGTCGGCGAGGGAGAGTTCCAGGTCGCCGAAGGAAAAGACTTTGGGCGTGCTGAACGAAATACCATCATCGCCACCCGTGATCGGCTTCGCGCTCATGGCCGCAAAGTACAGGATGAGCGAAAAGACCACGGTGATAATTGCAAAGTAGTGCCAGGTCAGGCGCACGGCGACGCTACCTGCTATGGCGGCCGTGAGCATTGCAGCAACGATGCCGACGGCAAGTCCGCCCCAGAAGTCAGCACCCCAATGAATAACTGACAACGCAGCTCCATACATGCCGACGCCGAAGAAAAGCGCTTGTCCGAAAGAGAGTAGGCCGACGTACCCGAGCAGAAGATTTACACTCGCGGCGAGCAGCGACCAGATCAGGATCTCGGCAATAATGTCGATCCAAAACGGGCTGACGAACATCGGCATAACGACGGGAACAGCCAACAAGAGGCCGGCGAAGACCACGAGCGCAACACGAGAGATATTTGTTGCTGTCATCGCGTCGCCCCTGAAAAGAGCCCGTTGGGTCGAACGAGCAGCACCACGCTCATGAACGCGAGCGAAATAATTCTAGCGATCGTCGGATCGGTGACGCTTGTGACCAGTCCTTCCAGAACCGCAAGCAATACGGCAGCGGCGACGGTGCCCTGCAAATTGCCCAGTCCGCCGATGATCACCGCCATGAAGCAGAACGGTAGGATGTCGACACCCGTGCGGAATTCGACGGTCGTGATGGGCGCTGCGATCACCCCGCCCAGAAACGCCATAGCCGTGCCCAGACCGAACGTTATGGCGCAGATGCGCGCAACAGGCACACCGAGCGCCGTCGCCGTCTCCGGATCATGACGCACGGCGCGGATCCAAGTGCCGAGCTTCGTGCGCGTAAGAAAAGCGAAGAATGCGATCAGGCACAGTGCGGCGAATGCCGCGGCAAACAGACGGTAGACATCGTAATCGATGCCGAACAGCGGAAGGGTGCCTTCGATCGGCGCCTCCATCCGCCGCGGCTGCGCTCCGTAGATCGCACGCACACCCTCCTGAAGCATCATCGAGAGGCCGAACGTCGTGACGATAGTGAGCGAGGCCTGGCGGATCGTCGGTCGGATAACCAGGCGCTCAAGCACGATGCCGACAGCAAAGCCAATAATCGGCACAAGTAAGAGGGCAATCCAGTACGAGCCGCTCGCCACCGTCAGCGTGAGCGCCGCCACGGTGCCCAGCATGAAGAAGTCGCCATGCGCAACGTTGATGATGTCGAGAAGCCCAAAGATGATGGAGAGGCCAAGCGCAATCAGCGCAATAATCAACCCCCAAACTAGGCCGTTCACGGCAAGTGCCAGCACGAGTTCGATAACAGAAACTCCCCCGACCGATCGCAGCGCGCCGCGAACAATTAACAGAGGCTTTGCAGCCAGATGCCGATAAAATTCAACACGAATTGACACTCAATGCAACACGAGTTTTTGCTGATAATAACGGCATTACGAGCGAATTTTTGAGGCAATTATCGAATTGCTGTCAATCTTATTCGACAGTTCATACTAGGTTGTGGCATGGTGTTCCCGGCCCAAAAAAGCGGGCCTTGCGATACGGAAAAATCTCACGATGGCTATTGATCGCGTTTTGATGGACATAGGTCTGCACGAGACGGAAGTGCGCTTTTATCTGGCGGCGCTCGAACTCGGGCAGGCGCCCATGCGCGACATCGCGCGCAAGGCCGGGATCAGTCGTACGAATGCCTATGACGTCTTCTCACGCCTGCTGGCGCAGCGGCTCGTCAACGAGATTCCACAGTCGACAGATCGTTCGATGCTGATCATGGCGGAGTCACCGGAGCGCGTGCTGGAGATTGTCGATGAGCGCCGGAAAAAGCTCGACGCGGTGATGCCGGAATTACTCTCATTACACAATCGCACGCCAGCCAAACCCAAGGTGCGCTATTTCCAGGGGCCGGATGGCATAAAGGCCGTGCTTGACGAGACACTGACGTGCCGCAGCAAGGTGCTTCTTGGCATACTCTCTATGAGCGATCTCTATGAGGTGCCGGGACGCGAGTGGATGGACGACAACGTCCGTCGCCGCATCGAAGCCGGCGTTACCCTGCGGGTTGTGCGCTCGCCGACGAAAGACTTGCATCCCTTCTGGGCGGACAATCCAGCCGACCTGCGTATTGTGCGCTACGCTCCAGATGATTTCACTTTCTCGATGACGACGTACATCTACGACGACAAAGTGGCGCTCATCTCCTCACGCAAGGAGAACTTCGCCATGACCATCGAGAGCGCCGAGTTCGCTGCCATGCAGACGGGCCTTTTCGAAACGCTCTGGGCGGCGAGCCGCCCAACGGCAGCGGCGGGAAAGCGATCCGGCCGCGGCAAGATCATCGACCTTCAACGAAAGAAATAACTTAACCAACTGGGACACGCGTATGCCACTAAGTTACCCGCGCTTTAAGGCTGCTGCCTGCCACATCGCGCCCGTCTTCCTCGACAGTACGGCCACTGTGGAGAAGGGGATTTCCTATATCAGCGAGGCGGCCCGTAACGGCGCGTCACTGGTTGCGTTTCCCGAGAGCTTTATCCCGGGATTTCCGGTGTGGGCTGCGCTGCGCCCGCCGATCGAGAACCATGACTTCTTTCGTGCGCTCGCCACTCAGTCCATACGGCGAGACGGCCCTGAGATCGCGCGGCTCGCGGCGGCGGCGCGCGATCACGGCGTATACGTCTCCGTCGGCATCAGTGAGGGCACGGATGCAAGCGTCGGCTGCCTGTGGAACGCGAACCTGTTGATTGGTCCTGATGGCAGCATCCTTAATCACCATCGCAAGCTTGTTCCCACGTTCTATGAGAAGCTGGTCTGGGCGAACGGCGATGCTCGAGGCCTGCGGGTTATCCCGACTGACATTGGCCGCATCGGCATGCTGATTTGCGGTGAGAACACAAATCCGCTCTCGCGCTACGCGCTCATGGCTGAAGGTGAGCAGGTTCATATTTCGACTTACCCGCCGGTGTGGCCGACACGCCCACCAACCGACAATGGCGCATATGATCTGCGCCGCGCTATCGAAATCCGGGCGGGCGCGCACGCTTTTGAGGCGAAAGTCTTCAATATCGTCTCATCAGCCTTTGCCGACGAGGCATTGATCGCAGCGGTCTCTAAGGAGGACAAGCGAATCCGCGAGATTATCGAACGGTCTCCGAAGAGCGTGTCCATGTGCCTTGATCCCACGGGCTCGGTCATCAGTTCCGTGCTCAGTGACGAGGAAGGCATCGTTTATGCCGACATCGATACGGCGCTCTCCGTCGAGCCGAAGCAATTTCACGACGTCGTCGGTTATTACAATCGCTTCGACATCTTCGATCTCGAGATTGATCGCTCTCCGCGCGAGCCCGCGAGATACATTGAGGTAGCGTCCCCTTCGCTCGCCGCTGAGGGTGACGAACCGACCTCAGAAAGAGCGTAGTTAGGGTAAGGGAAATGTCATGGATGACACCAAGCACCAGATTGGCCTCATTCTCTTTCCGCAACTGACGCAACTCGACCTAACGGGTCCCTTCGAAGTGCTGGCGCGGCTTCCCGACGCCCAGGTGCATCTCATCTGGAAGGACCTAGATCCGGTCCTGAGCGATGTCGGCCTGCGGATCTTACCGACCACGACATTCACGGACTGTCCGGATCTCGATGTGATCTGCATTCCTGGCGGTCCAGGAATGAATGACCTGCTTAATGATGAGGAAGTACTTGCGTTCGTGCGCCGTCAAGGAGCCAATGCGCGCTTTGTCACCTCAGTATGCACCGGTGCGTTAGTACTGGGAGCCGCTGGTCTTCTTCAGGGCTACAAGGCAGCGACGCACTGGGCATCCATGCATTTTCTTGAGTCGTTCGGTGCCACGCCAGTCAACACGCGCGTCTGCATCGATCGCAACCGCATAACGGGCGGTGGAGTTACCGCAGGCATTGATTTTGGATTGCTCCTGGCGGAAGCGCTTTCCGACCGCATGACCGCCGAAAAGATTCAACTCTATATGGAGTACAACCCGGAGCCGCCCTTCACTGCAGGCTCCCCAGACACAGCCCCGCCTGCCGTCGTTAGTGAGTTCCGTAGCTACGCCGAGGGCATGCTGAAGCGAAGGGGCGAGGCGGTCGCGCAGGCCGCGCAACGCCTTAAGGAGACTACATCGGAGCAGGCTTCGTTCAAGCAACCTCTACCGAGGTAGGTTCATGGCGTCTGGTGCTTTCTGAGACATCACCCAGCCTTCTTCCCAAGAGCCGAGAACTAATACATCGCCGCGAAGCGAATATGCCAGATCGCTCGGACAGGCCAACTCAATCTCATGGCATTTCGCAAGGCTTGGCCACGCGTAGAACACGACCACATTGTCCTGAACAGATCCGATAAGCTGACCATCGGCCGACCATCCAATTGCGTGTCCCGTACCACCGCTCTGAATGGCAACCGTTTCCTCACACGCACCGTCGCTTAGCTGAAATACAGAGAGATTTTCAGGTGGCGCACCGTGAACGACTGCTAATAATGATCCGTCAGGCGAAAGGGACGACGTGCGCGAGAAAGCTACGCGCTCGGGCAGCACTCGAAATTCTCCAGAGCGGAACGGCCATGACCAAAGGGAGAAATAGTCGGGCGCCGGCGGCGCATCGTCTGATATCGCCTTGCAAGCGTGTACGATAACCCACATCTTCCCGTCCGCAGATCGGTGGATGCTCTGGATCATCTCATCGGGAAAATCCTGCGCAAACTCGGTACACCCCGATTTCGCAGTTCTTACCATCAGACGTCCATTCCAAGTGGCGTCCACGATGTATTCACCGCAAGTCGAATAGCGAAGGTTCGATCCCTCGCCATCTGTCATATTATTAAAATCGACAAGACGTCTTCCCGACTTCACGTCGGCGACGATGATGTGTCCTGATGAACCTTTCACAGCCAAGGTGCTCCCGTCCGGAGAGAAGACTGTGCAAGCAGGATCGGCGAGCGGGGAGGCTCGCCATATCTTTGATCTCGTCCGCAAATCCCACATGGACACATCTCGCCCGACCGTCGAAAGTCGTTGTCCATCTGGCGAAATGGCGACGGCGTAGCTTGTGCCAATCTTCCAAGGCTTCATCTGACGTCCGTTTTTAACGAAACGGTTTGGGTGGAGCAGGATTGAATGGCTCTTGATGCGTTGAGCTCACGCTTAACTGCGGAGTACTGCCTAAGCCATTGAAACTGTATATCATGGGTGATACATACGTGGCCGTTGCGCGAAATTTTCTTCGATAATCAAGAGCTTGCCACCCCATACCCCTCGTTCCTTCGTTAGAAGGACGTTTGATCTGGGATGTGCAGTGCGAAGCATGGCGGGGTGGCGGTATGGCTGACAGCAAAATCAAACTGCATAAAGGCGATCTGCCTGCGGGTGTGACTTTCGGCTCAAGCGTTGCGATCGATACCGAAACTCTCGGTCTCAACCCTCATCGCGACCGCCTCTGCGTGGTACAGCTCTCGGCGGGCGACGGCACCGCGCATCTTGTCCAGTTTGACGGCAAGGATTATTCGGCACCACACCTCAAGGCGCTGCTCGCGGACCAGGACGTCCTCAAAATCTTTCATTTCGCGCGCTTCGATGTCGCCGTGCTTGCCAAATATCTCGGCGTGGTGGTGACGCCCATCTACTGCACCAAAATCGCATCCAAGCTCGTGCGGACATATACGGATCGCCATGGGCTCAAGGACATCACCTCAGAACTTCTCGGCGTTGAATTGTCTAAACAGCAGCAGAGTTCAGATTGGGGAGCTCCAACCCTCACGCAGCAACAGATGGCCTATGCGGCCTCCGACGTGCTGCACCTGCATGCGTTAAAGTCGCGACTTGACGAGATGCTCGCACGGGAAGGGCGCACGCACTTCGCGTCGGCCGCCTTCGGCTTCCTTCCTATCCGGGCGCAGCTCGACCTCGCTGGTTATGGGGAGATGGACATCTTCTCACATTGACGCTCGCTCGCGGCGTAAAGTTGCAACACCCTCCTGGCAACGCAGCGCGTTAAGCACAATTTTGAGTAAAACTACCTAATCAGGCGCCTTACGTCCTTCGATCAGTCCCAATATCACCCCAATTCATTGACACTTTCGCGCAGCTGGCTGGCGGAATGCCGGCTGGATCCTGGCGCATGTCAGGGCGCTCTTCACCCTCGGTGTTTGGGTTTCTTCTGTGGCGCCCAGGTTGCGTCGGGGAAATCGATGATGCCGAAGATTGATTTTCTTTGCCCGTACCCCACGTAAGCGCGCGGACCCGTCCTAAGCTCTAGCGGCCTCTTAGCGAATGTCACTCGACCACCCCTTCGACGCGACTACCAAGCCCCGGCGCCGATCGGAACGTCCGGTCACGGGACCGGTGGATAGCAGCCGGCAGTTTGCGCGTGCACGTCGTCACACTTGGATGGTGCGCACGCTGCGTGTGATGTTGCCTGTGGTCACCGTTGCCGTCGTTGGGTTGTACGTAGCCTCAGCCATGACGTCTCTCGATCTCGTCGAGAAACTGGCACAGCTGCCCGTGCCAACGATAACCGCCGAAAACGTGACGATGGATAATCCACGTTACGAGGGTTTCACAAAAGACGGCGGGTCCTATGTCGTACAAGCCCGCACCGCTCGACAAGACTTCAAGCAGACTGAGCTGATCCACCTCAACGAAATTTCCGGCGAAATGCTCAGCGCCAAGAAGGTGAAAACAGAGCTGACCGCCGCTCGCGGCATCTTCCACACCAAGACCAACGAATTGAACCTCCTTGACGGCATCAAGATCAACTCGACCGATGGCATGGCAGCTCAATTGAAGAGTGCCAGCATTTTCGCGAAACGCGGCGTCATTCTCAGCAAAGAGCGCTCCGTTGTGAACGTTCGCCAAGGTGAGATTTCTGCGGACCGTCTCATGATTTGGCAGAAGAAGCGCAAGGTCACGTTTGTCGACAACGTCAAGACACGCCTCACGCCGCAACCGGGCGAAGAGAAAGCCGCCTCTCCTCAGAAGGAAGGCTCCTCCGCTCTGATAGGAAGCTCCAACGGTCCCGTAGATATCACGTCAAACATACTGAGGGTCGAGGATCTCAAGAACACTGCGAGCTTCGTTGGAGACGTTCAAGCCGTGCAGGGCGACCAGGCCCTGCACAGTCAGCGGCTCGACGTCTTCTATCAAAGCAACGACGCAGACAGCGGCTCGGCTCCGTCTGCCAGCGATGCTGCGACCTCGGCGCAAGTCACCCGAATGGTGTCTGAAACACCGATTGTCATCACACGCGGCGACAGCGAAAGGATTACGGCGGAGCGTCTGGATGTGGACGCGATCAATGAGGTCGCTTTGCTGACAGGCAACGTCGAAATGGTGTCCGGTCTCACGCGCAGCGCACGCAGCGATGCGGCCCAGATCAATGCGCAAAACGATACGGCTCTGCTTACCGGCAATGTTATTGTCACCCAGGGCGAAAATCAGATCAAAGGCGAACGGCTTTTGATCGACCGGAAGCACGGCACAAGTCATCTGACGAGCCCTGCTCAAACGGCTGGCACGAAAGACGGCCGCATCTTTGCCAAGCTCCAACGGCAGGCGGACCCGGCGAAACCAAAAGCAGCCGCAGCACCGGAGGCTGAAAAGAACGCGGTTTCCGGCCTCACTGCCGTCACCTTCAAGACCGACCCGGACGCACCAATCGCTCTGGAGGCCGATGAACTGACCGTCAACGATGCCGTAAAGACGGCGGAGTTTCGCGGCAACGTGCACGCCGTCCAAGGTGGCTTTTCAATCCGAACTGCGAAACTGATCGCGCACTACTCGGGGAACGGCGGCCTGCTCGACCCAGCCTCGAACGACAAGACCGGCGGCGACCAAGGATCGAACACTCAACTCACAAGGATATCCGCGCGAGGCAAAGTGCTCGTTGCTTCGTCGGGCGGACAGAGCGCGACGGGAGACTGGGCCGAGTTCGACGTGGCTGGGAACAGCGTGACACTCGGTGGCGATGTGGTTCTCACCCAGGGGAAGAATATTGTTCGCGGTACCCGCTTGAAGATCGATATGACGAGCGGCAATAGCATTATCGAGACCGCACCGGAAGCTGCAGGCGCGGGGTGGGCCTCCACAATGAAGCCCGATGGTGGATCCGCGGCGTCAGTCCCGATTCCCGGCGGGGTTGGAGCGCGCGGCGGAAGACCCAGCGCCGTATTTTATCCAACTCAGTTCAAACAATCCGGCAAAAACGGCGGCACCTCAAAACGCGAGAGTGGCTCGAGCCCGTCGTCAAGCAGCTGGGGCGCGACGACTGCTCCAGGCAATTAGCACTCTCGACGCGTCATCGTCGTGAGTGCGAAAACGTTGTGACTTGTCGAAGCGACCAATCGGCTGCATTCGATATGAGTCAAAAATACTGGTGGGCTAGCGGGAAGCACAGCCTTGGGAATGAGGATGAGCGTTGGTTAGGTTTTTGCCATTTGGATCGCGCACGGGGAACGATGCCCCTCTGCCGCACTCGCGGGCGGATCGTGCAAACATGCGCGATCACCGAAACGGCGCCGTCCGCGGTACGCGTGCTAACAGCGCTGAGCACTATCCTGCCCCTATCGTCGGTGCATCTGGCTGGCTGACGGTAACTGACGTCAAAAAAACCTATAAAAAGCGACCCGTCGTTAAGGGTGTCAGCCTCAACGTTCGACGTGGAGAATCCATCGGCCTGCTAGGCCCGAACGGTGCGGGCAAGACGACCGTCTTCTACATGATCACCGGCCTCGTCCCGGCAGACTCCGGTCAAATAACTATCGACGGGAAGGATGTTACACGCCTGCCGATGTACCGGCGTGCACGTCTCGGCATCGGCTATTTGCCCCAGGAAGCATCGATCTTCCGTGGGCTGTCTGTTGAAGACAACATTATGGCCGTTCTGGAAATCGTCGAGCCGAACCGGAAGAAACGCCATGAACAGCTCGATCAGCTTCTCGACGAATTCAACATTACCCGCTTGCGGAAATCGCCCTCCGTCGCCCTGTCAGGTGGTGAACGCCGGCGCTGCGAAATCGCCAGAGCACTAGCCTCGCGACCGTCGTTCATGCTACTCGACGAGCCGTTTGCTGGTGTGGACCCGAAGGCGGTCAGCGACATTCAGGAATTGGTGCGGCACTTGACGCAGCGCGGTATCGGCGTTCTCATCACGGATCATAACGTTCGTGAAACTTTAAGCCTCGTCGAGCGAGCTTATGTCATTCACGAGGGTCAAGTTCTGACAGAGGGTAACCCTCAAGAAATCATAACGAACGAAGACGTCCGTCGCCATTATCTCGGGGATATGTTCGTTAATGGGCGTTGAGTATACCCAACCTCGGAACGCATTCGAAGGTTAGGGCATGGCGCTGACGGCCAAATTAGAGCTGAGACAAGGCCAGCAGCTGGTGATGACACCCCAGCTGCAGCAGGCCATTAAGCTCTTGCAGCTGTCTAATCTTGAACTCGAACAGTATGTTGACGGCGAACTGGAGCGCAATCCGCTGCTTGAGCGCGAAGAGGGCGCTTCTGGGGACGCGAACGGTGAAAGCCCCGGAAGTGATGGCGATCAGGTTAACGGCGCCAGTCTCGACGATGATTGGCTCGACCTCGATAAACCTCGCTCCGACCCTGATGGGACGTTCGACACCGACCTCGACAACGTTTATCCGGACGCCTCAGCAGCCGACGTCAGTCAGGACATGTTCGGTTCCGGTTGGGCCGGGCTCAAAGGTCGTGGGCCAGGTAGCATGTCGGATGACGATGCCAACATTGAAGCGTTCGTCTCCAGCAGTATTTCACTGAAAGACCATCTCAGCCAGCAGTTGCCGCTCGCACTTACCGAGCCAGCGCATCGGATCATTGGCCAATATCTCATCGATCTTGTCGATGATGCCGGGTACCTCAACGCGGATCTCGATGAGTTGTCCGAAAAACTTGGCGCGCCCGAATCTATGGTCGAAGAGGTTCTCGAGGCGTTGCAGAAATTCGATCCTCCCGGTGTTTTTGCGCGTTCACTCGGTGAGTGTCTGGAGCTGCAGCTTAAAGAGCTCAACCGCTACGATCCTCAGATCGCCGCCTTGCTCGATAACCTTGGGCTAGTGGCAACGCACGATTTTGCCAAGCTCAAGCGCGTCGTGGGCGTCGATATGGACGAACTCACGGATATGATAACTGAGATCAAGGGGTTAAATCCAAAACCCGGTCTCATGTTTGGGTCTGTCCAGGTTCAACCTGTCGTTCCAGATGTGCTCGTTCGATCGGCAGCCGACGGGAGCTGGCTTGTTGAGCTCAACTCCGACACCCTCCCGCGTGTGCTCGTCAATAGAAGTTACTATGCGCGGGTCGCAAAAGCGGCCTCTACGGGTGATGACAAGGAATATCTCAGCGACTGCCTACAAACGGCAAACTGGCTTGTGAAGAGCTTGGATCAGCGCGCTCGCACCATTCTCAAGGTGGCACAGGAGATCGTCCGCCAGCAGGACGGCTTTTTCACCTACGGTGTTCAATATCTGCGCCCCCTCAATCTCAAAACCGTCGCTGAAGCGATCTCGATGCATGAATCGACGGTGTCGCGCGTTACGTCCAACAAGTATATGGCGACGTCACGCGGCATCTTCGAGCTCAAGTATTTCTTTACCTCCTCCATCTCAGCTGCCGACGACGGAGAGGCACATTCGTCCGAAGCCGTTCGCTTCCGGATCAAGCAATTGATCGATGGCGAAACGTCAAACCTGATCTTATCTGACGATAAAATCGTGGATCTGCTGCGCAGTGACGGCATCGACATCGCCCGGCGCACCGTCGCCAAATACCGGGAAGCGATGCGAATCCCTTCGTCGGTGCAGCGGCGGCGTGAAAAAAGGCTGAGCGGAGTTACCGCACGTGCGACGTGACGTCGCGAATTCCAGAATATATTCATATTTTTCAATACGGTATTGATATTTTGTATCTTTCTAGGACCGCCTAGATCGGATTAATCAAAAGCAATTTTCTTTTAATGTTGCATTGCAAAAAAGCGAACCGTCCTCCACATTGACACGTTTTGATGGTGGCTCTACCGTCACTTCTGTTCTGCTTAAATCAGAGTAGACCTAGGGAAGACGTTAGGGGATATTGGTCAGTTCATAACTTCGAACCGAAGGGCAGATGTCTTCGGCCGAACGGCTGGGGTTGTCTAAAGAAAAGTCGAAGGCGACAGAATGATACTGCAAGTCACCGGCAAAAACGTCGATGCAGGGGATGCATTCCAGACCTATATCTACGATAAGATAGCGTCCGTTTTGGACAAGTATATAGGACCTGAGTTTTCTGGGCATGTTCGTCTGGAGAAGGAAAAAAGCCACTTTCGGACGGATTGCTCGATACGCTTGCGCACAGGTTTGATTGTTGAAGCCCATGGAACCGGGGCAGATGCTTATGCCAGCGCAGACATGGCCGTGGATCGTTTGGATAAGCGCGTACGGCGCTACAAACGTCGCTTGAAAGATCATCATCAGCGTCGGAATGATGGCAACGGTGCGTTGCCAGCTGAAGTCATGGCGCGAGATTACGTACTGCAGGTTACCGACGAAGAAGCCATTTCGGCTGTGGACGCCGATCACCCGGTTATCATCGCGGAAAACCAGCGCGGCATACGAGAGTTAACAGTGAGTGACGCCGTTATGCATTTGGACCTCGCTGAAAGTCCCTTCTTCATTTTCCGAAATGCGGGAAATGGCCAACTGAATGTTGTTTACCGACGTCCCGATGGAAATGTCGGCTGGGTCGACCCAAGTACGGACTCATCGAAACAGTCCTTAAACGGGACCGGACACGCTCTCCGATAAGTTGTCGGAGTGTATAAACCAGTGAGTTAACAGCCTTTGGCCTTAGAGCGGCACGATTTGTGCTTAAAGGTTCAACGGACGTCATATGACACGGTGGGATAGAACCATGGATCTGGGTGATCTACTCGCGCCGAACGGGATTATTCCTGATTTGGCGGCAAAGAGTAAAAAGCAGGCTTTGCAAGAGCTTGCTGCACGCGCCGCAGATGTGACCGGCCTTGAGGCACGGGACATTTTTGACACGCTGTTGCAGCGTGAACGTTTAGGCTCCACCGGCCTCGGCCGCGGAATCGCAATCCCGCACGTCAAATTCCGGGCGCTCAATGAGATCGTGGCGTTATTCGCTCGGCTCCCCGAGCCAATCCCCTTCGATTCTCATGACGACGAGCCCGTCGACCTCATCTTCTTGCTGCTGGCCCCGGAGCATGCCAGCGGAGATCATTTGAAGGCCCTGGCTCGCATTTCTCGGCTTGTGCGCGAACCCACCATGCTGGAGCGCCTGCGGCACGCCAAAGATGCAGCCGCCATCCGCGAAATCCTGACGACACCGGCCGCGTCACACGCAGCCTGAAAGAAAGTCTAGGCTTAAGACTTCGTCCGCAGCCAAGAGGATGGCGCGGAGACATAGGCGACAAACCTGAGATTTGTCGCCTTTTTGGTGGCCAGCCTTTTAACCGAGTACGAGAAGAGCGCCGAGGCCCAGGCCGCCCACAATCAGCCGCCACCACCCAAACAGCGCATAGCCATGGCGGCTTACAAAAGCCAAGAGATATCGCACAACGAAGACGGCCGAGATGAACGCCGTCACGAAACCTATTGCGATGCTCGTTACATCTGCGGTGTCGATGACAGACCAATTCTTATAGAGGTCGTAGGCAAAGGCGCCTGCCATCGTTGGCATGGCAAGGAAGAACGAAAATTCGGCAGCTGATCGCTTGTCCGTGCCCATTAAAAGAGCTCCGACGATCGTCGCTCCGGACCGCGATACGCCGGGGACCATGGCCAGGCATTGGAACAAGCCGATTTTCAAGGCCAGTGACGGTGGAAAGTCCATGACGTCGTGATAGCGCGGCTCCAGATCCAACCGATCGACGTACAAAAGAATTATTCCACCAATAATCAGCATCACGCAGATCAGCATCGGGCTCTCAAACAGAACGCCTTTGATGATTGAATGCGCTGAGGCCCCGATCACAGCGGCGGGCAGAAAAGCAATCAGGATACCCAATACAAAGCGCTGTGTTTTCCGATCGCGCGGCAAGTCATAGAGAATTTGCAGAATGCGCGCGAAGTAAACGCTGAGGATGGCCAGGATTGCGCCAAGTTGAATGAGCACTTCAAAGGTTTTGCCCGGTGAATCAAAGCCAATGAAATGCCCGACAAGCAGAATGTGTCCCGTGGATGAGACCGGAATGAATTCGGTCAGCCCCTCGATCAACCCGAGCAGGACCACTTGCCATGTGGACATGATCACGAACTCCAGTTATGGCGCCGAAGAGGTCTCTGCTGATGGGGTGCCCATCCGCTGGCTATTCACCTTACAAAGATGCTCTTGGAGCCGGGCCCTTAAGAGCACATCCGTACGGATCGGAACTCCAGCAGGGAAGAATGTGGGGATCTTTCGTCGTCTTCAGGGCAATGACCACGAGCTGGGCGGCTTCTGCAAGACAAATGGCAGAGAGATGAACAGGAAGCTTTCTAGGCTGCCGCACCTTGGCCACACTGGCATTCGTTCGCGAGATGCGGTACCGCCAACTGCTTGTCCTTGATGCAATCAAGGCTCCAGAATTTGAAGGAAGCGAACCGACGCGGAGGAGAAGCTCTGTGAATTTCCTGCCACGGCGAGATGTAGGCGAACACTATGCATAGGCTCTGGCACTTCAGGCTTTGCCCGTTGTCCCGTTCCATTCGTATTACGCTGGCGGAACTCGGCCTCCAAGTTGAGGTCGTGGAAGAACAGCCGTGGGATGTAAGCGATGATCTGTTACAGCTAAACCCGGCCGGCGAGCTTCCCGTATTGGAAATCGATGCAGGCCCGGTGTTGTGCGGCACGTATGCGATTTCAGAGTACATCGCAGAAGAACTGAAGCGGCATCCTGTAGATGGGCTCGAAGTTCCCCTCTTTCCCGGCAACCGTGAAGAACGCGCCGAAGTCCGGCGGCTTGTCGACTGGTTCCATGGGAAGTTCAATCGCGAGGTAACCAAAGAGCTCCTCTTTGAGAAGGTCTATGCGCGCCTTAAAGGTAACCCGTCATCAGGACCCGACGCCGATATCGTGCGGGCAATTCGCGGTAATCTGCGTTATCATCTAAGTTATATCAGCTATCTCGCCCACGGGCGGCGCTGGCTTGCCGGCGAAGATTTGTCGTTTGCCGACATAGCCGCAGCTGCGCATTTGTCCTCCGTCGACTACCTCGGTGAAGTCGCTTGGGACGAGTTTCCGCAAGCCAAGGAGTGGTATGCGCGTGTCAAATCGCGACCGGCATTTCGAGCGATCCTCAGCGACCGCGTCCCCGGCGCTGCTCCCCCCGCGCACTACACAGACCTCGATTTCTAAGCAAACTGACGTTGCGCCTGCCGAAGCGGTCGCTCTGAAGGAGGCGGTTAGCAAGCGAGCACGTGAGCTTGGTTTCGACGCGTTCGGCGTAAGCCGTCCCGACGCTATCGCTCTCGCCGGAGCGCGACTTGAGACCTATGTTGCGGCGGGACACCACGGCGACATGGCATGGATGGAAACGACGCTTGAACGTCGCCGCGACCCCAAAGCCCTCATGCCCAACGCACGCTCCGTCATTGCTGTGGCCATGAGCTATGCGCCCGACACAAATCCTATGGAGGCGCTCTCCCAGACATCCCGCGGACTTATCTCAGTTTATGCCAAGGGCCGTGACTACCACGATGTCCTTAAGGGGCGCTTGAAACAACTCGCGGGCTATCTGGCCTCGCGCAGCGGGGAAGACGTGAAAGTCTTTGTCGACACTGCGCCGCTCATGGAGAAGCCTTTGGCTGCGGCTGGCGGTATTGGCTGGCAAGGCAAACACACCAATCTCGTATCGCGCGAACATGGCTCGTGGCTTTTTCTAGGGGCGATTTTAACAGCTGCGGAGCTCCCCCCCGACACGGCTGGTCGCGACAATTGCGGACGCTGCCAACGCTGCCTCGATGTGTGTCCGACAGCAGCCTTTCCAGCTCCCTACCAACTCGACGCGCGGCGATGCCTTGCCTACTTAAGCATCGAGTCGAAGGCGCATATCCCAGTTGAGTTTCGCAAGCCGATGGGCAACCGCGTCTACGGATGCGACGACTGCTTGGCGGTATGCCCATGGAATAAATTCGCCTCGGCGGCACGGGAGGCAAAGTTCGCCGCGCGCGTTGAAACAGACAATCCACCCATTGCGGAATTGATCGCGATTGATGACCGCGCATTTCGCGAGAGGTTTGCGGGCACGCCTGTAAAACGGACGGGGCGTGACCGGATCGTGCGCAACGCCCTTATCGCAGCCGGCAATTCCCAAGACCGGACGATGATCCCGCTTGTCGAGGAACGCTTAAAAGACGAATCAGAACTCGTGCGTGCGATGGCCGTCTGGGCTTTGTCTCAGCTTGCAGATCCCGATCACTTTGCCGATCTACGCAAAGCGTATTTGCCGCGAGAAGCTGATCCTGATGTCCGAAACGAGTGGGAGGCACAATCCGCATGAAACACCTCGTCTGTCTTGGCATGGGTTTTTCGGCCAGCACGCTTGCCCACGAGATGGCGCGCGAAGGCTGGAAGATCAGCGGGACGGCGCGAAGTGCCGAAAAGGTGGCCGCACTGATAGCACGCGGCTGGCACGGTGAGATCTTCGATGCTGAGCGGGGTGGGGACGTTCTGCGCGCAGAGCCAGCAGGTGCATTTAGCGACGTCACGCATCTCCTCATTTCAATTCCGCCCGGTGAGACCGGGGACGGCATCCTCCATCATCACGCTGAGGACATCGCGCGGTTCAAACATCTCGAATGGATCGGGTATCTCTCGACCATCGGCGTCTATGGCAATCATGACGGTGATTGGGTCGATGAAACGACGCCCCCGGCACCGTTGTCGCGTAGATCAAAACTGCGGGTCGAAGCCGAACATGCCTGGGAAAAGTTCGCACGCGCCAAACCCTGGCGTTTGCAGATTTTCCGACTCGCCGGGATCTACGGTCCCGGTCGCAGTGCAATCGACCAGATTGAGGCAGGCAAGGCCCGGCGTATCATCAAGAAGGATCAGGTCTTCAACCGGATCCATGTCGGTGATATCGCCACAATTGTTAAAGCCGGAATGACTGGCGCTGGCAGTCACGTCGTCTACAACGTCGCCGATGACGAACCGGGGCCACCACAAGACGTCGTCGCCTACGCTGCAGAATTGCTGGGCGTACAACCGCCACCGGAAGTTCCCTTTGAAGACGCAGAGCTTTCGCCAATGGCGCGGAGTTTCTATGACGAGCGCAAACGCGTGCGCAACGGCCGGGTCAAGAATGATCTGGGTATCCATCTCTCCTACCCCAATTATCGGACAGGTCTCGAAGCCGTTCTTGCTGCGCGCCGATACAAGTGAACTTGTTCAGGCGCCGTTCAATCAGAGAACGTGATAATGCCGAAATCGAGGCCTATTTTCACCGTCATCCAGGCTAGGCCATGGCCGAGGTGTTGAGCTCCGGAATTATTGCGTCGGAGTTCAGGAGGCTGTCAGGCTTGCTGGGTGAGAGATGCCGGACATGCAGGATTGGTTTTAAAACGATGTCGTTTATTGCTGAGCGAATTTTCAATGGAGCGGCGCTGGCCGCATGTGTGAGTGCTGCTCTGACATTCGGGTTCCCGGTACAGGCCGAGGATGCAGCACACACCATCGCCAACAAGTTCGCAGAAGACACCGCATCCAATGAGGAGCACGCGAAACAAAAAGAGCTTCAGCGCACGATGGCGGAACTCAAAAAGAAAGCTGATGAGGCCCGTGCGCGCGCGAACGCCCAACGCCAAGCAGAAGAGACTGAAAGCCGCCGCCTGTACGAGCAGGAGTTACTAGAGCGGGCGCGCGAAGAATCGGAAGCGACCCGGCGGGCGGCAGCTGAAGAAGGCGCTCAGGCCAAAGCACGCGCGGAAGCACAGGCTAAGGCCAAGGCTGACGAAGTCGCCCGTGTCGCTCAGGAGAAAGCCGCGCGTGAACAGAAGCGCGCCGCAGAAGTCGAGGCTGCGCGCCGCGCAAAGGAAATCGCCCAAGCCAAAGCGCGTGCGGAGGCTGAGGCGAAAGCCAAGGCTGACGAAGTTGCCCGCGTCGCTCTGGAGAAAGCTGCGCGTGAACAGAAGCGCGCCGCAGAAGTCGAGGCTGCGCACCGCGCAAAGGAAGTCGCCCAAGCCAAAGCGCGTGCGGAGACTGAGGCGAAAGCCAAGGCTGACGAAGTTGCCCGCGTCGCTCTGGAGAAAGCTACCCGTGAAACGAAGCGCGCCACACAGGCGGAAGCGGACCGTCGGATCCGCGAAGCTGCGCGATGGGCAGCCGAGGCAACAGCAAAAGAGGCAGAAGCTGAACTGGCCGCACGCGAGCCAATCCACGCCAATCATAGCAGCGACCGCGAGGCGCAAGAGTTAGCAGAGCGGCTTCGAGAGGCGCGACACAAGTACAGCGCTCTCGGCGGGCCTACCGTTCAGTCGGTACCGGCCAGGGCCAAGCCGGTGACGGTGACACCTGCCGCAATCAGAATGGAAACCAAACCGTCTAAGCCAACCGCGCGCGCCGAGCAGCATGTCACCATCTTGCTGATCATGGATGTTGGCAAAAGAGGCTGGCGACGTCTCAGCAAAACGGCTGATCCAATGCTCTGCTTGCATGAGCATTGTTTCTTGAGCCGTGGATCGGATTTGCCCGCCGAAAAGCTCTCTCGGCATGCCGCCTTTGGCCCGACCGTGGCGCTCGTCAAACGGGGCGTTTCGTGCCGTTCTTCACCATCGTGCATTTTCCGGGATATTGATTTGGAAACTGCTGAGGCGATCCTGCAACCAGTCGATCTGCGGGTCCTGCGTCACGATCGTCGGGAAACCCAATTGATCCGAGCCGACAAAACGTGCGATCTGATCCGAGGCGAACTAGTCTGCGGGCATACGGTCGGCACCACCGACTGGCGCGCGTGGATCGTACCCGAGAGCGTCGCCAAGCGAGCCGGGCCGGCCGCGCTGGAAATGGCGCTCGAATCTGGGTTGGAGGGTTTGGATTGAACGAACCTGCGCAAAGCGCGGTAAAATACGCTGGTATTACACAATCAGTGACGGGCGTGCTGCTTGCTGGCGGCCAGTCCCGACGCATGGGGGGCGGTGACAAGGGTTTGCTGGAGTTGGCGGGCAAGCCGATGCTCGCCCACGTCCTGGCGCGTCTTGAGGGTCAGGTTGACCGCGTCGTCATTAACGCCAACGGCGATCCCGGCCGTTTCGACGCCTTTAACCTTCCCGTATTCGCCGACACAATCGAAGGACATGTCGGGCCTTTGGCCGGCGTCCTCGCGGGGATGCGTTGGGCTGCGGCCAACGTCGGTGGCGACGGATACATCGTCACCGCTTCGACCGATGCGCCACTCATACCCGCCGACTTGGTTACCCAGCTCGCAGCGAAACTGCGAGATGATCCTGATGCCGCCATTGCTCTAGCCGCCTCAGGTGGAAACCTGCACCCCGTCATTGGTCTCTGGCCGGTTGCACTGGCTGATGATCTCGAACAGTCGCTCCGGGACGGCGTCCGCAAGGTGCTGCACTGGACGGATCAACATGGTACGGTCATTGTAGATTTTGCATATTTCCGCATTGGAGAACGCGAAATCGATCCATTCTTCAACGCCAACACGCCCGATGAACTAGACGAAGCCCGCTTGATTTTGGGTGAGCTCTGAGACGCATCGTGCGAATTCAAGATGACCACCACGCCATGCTGCGCGCACCAAACGGAACACCGATCATCGGAATTGTCGGCTGGAAGAAGTCGGGGAAGACAACCTTGACCGTTCGTCTCGTCGAGGAATTCGTGAAGCGCGGTCTAAAGCTGGCGACAGTTAAACACGCGCATCACGCATTCGATGTCGACAATGGAGAAACGGATTCGGCGCGTCACCGTCGTGCCGGTGCCTCGCAAGTTGCCGTTGTTTCTGGGCGACGCTGGGCCATGGTGACAGAACTCCGCGGCGCGCCGGAGCCCAACTTCGAGGAAATCATCGCGGCTCTGGAGCCAGCCGACCTCATCATTGTCGAAGGCTACAAATCAGCTCCTATCGCAAAGATCGAAGCGCGGCGTGTCAAATCCCTGACAACGAAGCCCCTCGCCGACGATGATCCGCTCGTTATCGGGATCGCTACCGATCATGCGATCGATGGCAAGGGGTTGCCCGTCTTTGATCTCGACGATATCGAAGCGATTGCCGACTTGATTGAACGGATACTCGGCCCACTGCCGAGGCAGGCCAACAGCGAAAGCTCCGCCGGAGCGCAGATGCAGGACCCTGAATGAACGGGCATATTTCTCTGAGATCTCTCGCCGCTTCCATCTTCTCGGTTGTTACATTTGCCTGCGGATCGGCGCTGGCTCAGAATCCTGCAGCGCCCGCAGCGCTTGATCCCGGAGGACCTGCAATTGCGCTAATCTCTACCGGCGTCGATTATACCGATCCTGCGATCGCTTCACGTTTGGCACGCGATGGCGAGGGCGAACCCATCGCGTGGGACTTCGTCGACAACGATCTCAAACCCTTTGCAGCTCCCTCCGACCGTACCGACGATGGGACCCGACTCGCGAAGCTGATCCTAGCGACCGATGATAAGGCGCGCCTCATCGTTGTGCGCGTAACGCGAAACGAGCCAGACTCTCTGGCGAAGGCCGTAATGTTCATCGCGCGCACGCCGGCAACCGTTGCCGTTGTCGGGACATTTCCGCAGAAACAGGATGGATGGGATCGCTTCGGTGGAGCAGCCAGCGCTGCGGCGAAAAATGTGCTGTTCTTTGTCCCCGCCGGGATGCCGGATGAAGCGCTCGGCGGCCAGGCTTATCCCGTTGGGCTCAATCTAGAGAATATCCTGACCGTGGCTCCGCTGACGCCCAGTTCCGCAGAAAATGATACGGCGGAAGGCGCGGCCCCGGCCGATGTCTGGGTCAAGACGCGCGAAACGCAGGTCAACGACCAACCCGTTGTCGTACCGTCAGACGGATTGCAGGCGGCTGCGCTTCTTGGCGGCTATACGACCTGTGTGCTTCGCGGTCGCGAATTTACTCAGGTCGCCGCTGCGAAGGCGGCCCTCCAGGAGTTCGCATCATCGGTTGGAGATAACGGCCCGAAGAACGTGTACGATACCGTTTGCGAACAAAACAACGAGCCCAAGCCATCACCGTAAGAAAGCCGTATAGATGGCCAGCCGCGGAGGAAGCGTGATGGACGAAGACAATATGAATCGCAAAGAGCGTCGCGCTGCACGTAAAGCCGGTCATCTCGACAGCGCCGCTTTTCTCAAGGTCGCCGACAAGTTCATCGATCTCGCCAACCGTGAAAATGCGCGCGTCAAGGCTACTGACCTGCACAATGCGTTCCTCTATGCAGCCGCGCGTTATAACGCCTTCGTCGCTAATACGGTCCTCGAAGTCGAGAACCATGAGGAATTTGTCCAGACCATGGTGAAGCAGTACGCCGAAATGCTACGGCAGAATCTGGCCGATCCAAACCTCGCAGCAAAGCCAGAGTGACCTTCCTTCGTACCGCGTAGGCACGATTACGATTTTTGCGACGGAGGTAACGCGGTGCTTTCGGTGTCCGCAGTCTCGTCAGCGGCCTCAGCTTCCGCTTCTTCCGCCTTCAACGCCGCTGCGCAAGCCGCCCCTGATGTGGCCGCTGTATCAGACCAGTCGTCCTGGGAGGTTTTTGAGGCGACTGCTTCCTCTGCCCCTTGCTTAGCCTCGGGATCAACCGCCGTAACTTCCGTCTCTTCGACAGGCTTGCCCAACGCCTCCCACTCCGCCACCTCTTCGTCCGAGAGGAACCCTCGGCCAAACCGATAAGCCGTCTTCATCATCCCCTTTGGCAGACAAACGGCGGCATCAGTATAGTCCTCGCAGTAGTCATCAAGACCATCCATATTCGCGAGGACAGGGTTGGAGACCCACAATTTGCGAAGCGCGGTATTGCGAACGTCATCCGGGACGTCGGCTTCCATGAATTGCTCGTAGTCGGAATCGTAGCCGAGCGAGTCGAAATCGAATTTCGAGAAGTCCCGGACTTCCGGCTTTTGTGCCTCTGCTTCCCCGCGGACCTCACCCTCTGAGGGGGCAGCTGAAGTCTGCTGGTCAATTTCGGAAGCAGGGGATTTACGTCCGGCCTCGGCCTCAGAGATATCAGCATCTACCTGAGCTTCGCCGGTCCTGTCCGCCTGCTTTAATCGTGACCAGCGTCCGAGAAAGCCCTCGATCCGTTCCTGGCTCATTCGTTTTCCGTCTTTCCTTGCTTGGCACCCTTTGCACCATTCACCTTGCCCATCATGGCACGCCGCTCGCTCAAAGCGAATATCGGCTCTTGTCCAAAGAGATGCTTTTCCGGCTCAAGGTGCGGCTCACGTCGACGTTTCTTGAACGTCTCTTCAACGTGGTGCTTATCAATGAAATCCCGGATGATGAAGACCAACCGCTCCGGCATCGCCACGCAGTCTACGGAATCGAGCCCCATGCTCGCATGCGGTTGCGCCTCGAAAGGCGAGGCCGTGACCAAGTGAACGTCCAGCGGGTGTTCGCTTCCGGATTCTGGATCTTCCCGCGTCACCACGTACACAGACGGTTCGCCGTTGGCCAGGTTTACGCAGTAGGCGGTCGTTTCCTTCCGATGTAATTCAAGTGGAAGGGTCGCAGCGTGGTAATGCACCACATCATCCGTACGACGAAGCTCGCGCCAATCGTCAATTGACGGCGCGTCGAGAAATACGCTGATCGGGCGCCAACGATATTCCTGCCATGGATGCGAAATGCGCTCTCGCGCGATCACAACCCCTAGGGGAATGGAGACCGCAAGGCTCATTTATTCGACAGCTCCCTACGCTCCTAGACAAAAGAAATTGTATATTGCCAATTGAACCTTCCGCAAGTGCACTTTACAGCAGTTAAGGTCATAATTGCTGCTCCTTGCCACATAACATACGGCGGTGCCCCCATATGACGCAAAAAACCAACGATTCCAAGCTGCTGGTCTGCAACTGCCAGCGCTCGATGGACATCGATGCGGCAGGCTTGAGCAAGGCTTTGGGGTTCTCGGATAAAATAGTGGTTCACCAGGAACTGTGCCGCTCCGGAATTTCCGCATTCGAATCCGGTCTCGCCAGTGGGGCCCCCCTCCATGTTGCATGCACGCAGGAAGCACCCCTTTTTCTCGAAATCGCATCCGAACATGAATCCGAAGCGGAATTGCGATTTATAAATATTCGGGAAACGGCTGGGTGGTCGGAAGCAAAAAGTTCTGTCATGCCGAAAATGGCAGCGCTACTTGCCGATGCCAGCTACGAACCAGAGCCGGCGACAACGCTCACCCTTGAATCCAAGGGTATGTGCCTCGTTTACGGTTCCGGACAGGCGGCACTTGATACGGCTGCCAGTCTCGAAGGCCGGCTATCGGTTACCGTTCTCTTGAGCGATGCTGATGATGCGATACCACCGAACGTCGTTGCCCAACCGATTTACAAGGGCAAGATCCGGGCGGCACGAGGTGCGTTGGGCCGTTTTGAAGTGGTCGTCGATGGTTATGCGCCGGTGCTGCCGTCTTCGCGTGGCTCGCTTGAGTTTGCGATGCCGCGAGACGGAGCTTCCGCAAAGTGTGATCTGATCCTAGACATATCCGGAGGGCACCCACTCTTTACAGGTCACGGACGCCGCGACGGCTACATCAGTGCAGATCCGAACAACCCAGGTGCTGTCGCACGCGCGATGTTTGAAATTTCGGATCTGGTCGGCGAATTTGAAAAGCCGCGCTACATTGCGTACGACGCCAGTATCTGTGCGCATGCCCGCTCCGGCAAGGTCGGCTGCTCCAATTGCTTGGACGTCTGCCCACTGGGAGCAATTTCTCCGAACGGTGACAGCGTTTTGATCGATCCAGCCGTATGTGGCGGCTGTGGCAACTGTGCGGCTGCGTGTCCGACCGGTGCCGCGAGCTACGCGGTTCCACGGCGCGGTGATCTCGTGAACCGCCTTGGGATCATTCTCGACACCTATATCGGCGCCGGGGGAACGCATCCCAGGATCATGTTTCATGATGAGAAACACGGGACTGAATTGATTGGCGCCATAGCCCGCTTCGGTCGTGGCTTGCCGGCCAATGTAATACCGGTTCGTGTCAATTCCACACTCATGATCGGACACGATACGATTGCGGCTGCGTTGGCGCTCGGCGCCGATCAGGTCGCCATTCTTTGTTCACCTGAGCATCCAGAGGAATTGGAAACACTCCGTGCGCAGTGCCAGCTGGCTCGCACGATTGTTTCGGCACTCGGCTACGAGGGCGACCGTATCGTTATGATCGACGAGCATGATCCCGACTCGCTCGAGAATAGCTTGCATGACCAGACCGAGCTTACCGCGATGACGCGGAATGCTTTCTCGGCACTCGGTAGCAAACGCGAAGTCGCCCGCATCGCGCTCACCAAGCTTCACGAAAGGGCACCGACACCAACCCAGCTCGTGGCGCTTCCAGAAGGCGCTCCATATGGCCGCATCGTGGTGGATGTTAGCGGCTGTACGCTCTGTCTGTCGTGCGTGGGTGCATGCCCCGCCAATGCCCTCGGTGATAATCCGGAACGTCCGGAACTCAGCTTCACCGAAGCTGCGTGCGTGCAATGCGGCGTCTGCGTTGCCACATGCCCGGAAAAGGTCATTTCACTCGAGCCGCGTTATGACTTCTCGCCGCAAGCCCTAACCCCGACGGTGGTCAAATTCGAGGAACCGTTCAATTGCATTCGCTGCGGAACCCCCTTCGGCGCCCGTTCTTCTGTTGAGCGGGTTGTCGAGCGCTTGAAAGGGCACTCGATGTTCCGCGATGCTGGGCAACTTGACCTCATCCAGATGTGCGATACGTGCCGCATCGAAACCCTCGCCAACTCCGGGAATGATCCGTTTGCCGGAGGTGAACGGCCACGAGTTCGCACAACGGACGATTATCTATCAGCCGAGGCTGAGGCGGCACGGACCGGCAAAGCGCCAGAAGACTTCCTTAATTAGCCCCGCGGGCCTCATCAGATACGGCTCAATTGCACGCCCTCTCACGTCCGCTCAACAGGCCGTGAGAGGGCCTTTCCATTGGCGCTTGACGTGTGCATTTAAGGCAAGATGAGAAATCGCCTCGGAGACAAGTCAGATGGCTTCCAAACTGCTTATCTTGTCTGCTGGGTTGCTGCTGATCGCTGGCGTTATTGCCGCAATCGATCCGGAGCGCGGAAACAACCTGCCGCAAACGCGGCTCGTCGGCAATGCATGGTGAGGCGAAGCCCAACACAGGAAACATGAGAAACGACGTCGGCCTTCTCTCCCCCTCCCCCCCCCCCGAGCCGGCGTCCAACGGGTAGAGGTCTCAGTGAGCAGCACCAACTGGGACCTCTCCCCGATCCCTTGATCAGAGATTTCTTACGTCGAAGATCAGACGGAGGTGAGAAGGGGTAAATTCGTGATCAGATTCTGCGGCTTCATCTTGACCCGATCTTGAGCGGTCTGAGCCAATGCCAGATAAATGGGTCGCCCCTTCACGCGCTCGATAACCAAGCGCTCGTCCGGTATTTTCATCCGGAACAAACCGATCAGGCGTGTCATACTGTCGGCCGGAGGCGCATTTCCCTCATAGAGCGCATTGAGAATCTCCGTAGCCTCGCGGTCTAGGCCGATATGCCAACGCCAATCGCTATCCTCGATACGCGGACGCGGTTCGACTGTGACTTCGATACGGACAAGGTGGTTCAACCACCCTTCGATCACACGGGCGAACGCATCCAACGCTGGCTGTTCAAAGCGAAAATCGACGACGGTATCGAAACGGTCGGATCGGCCCCAGTAGATGTCCTTATTGTCCTCGCTCAGAACGTCGAGCGTGACACTCTTCATCTGAGTGCCCGTTTCAGCCAAAAGCTGCCCGAGACCCGTGTCCGTGCCAGTGCGCGCATGCATGTCGACGATCTCTTCATCGGCCAGCATTAAACGGCCATCGTCAGTCGAGACTGATTGTTCGCGGAAAAAAATCTCCGCAGCACGCAGTCGGATCGGATCACGCACATCCTTCAAGATATTGCGCAGAATGAGATGCACCATCTGATCGACGAAGACGGGCGGGACGACCGGCGTGGGATGGCGCATCAACGCGAGGTAAGCCCCCTCGATCGTGCGCGCACTCTTCAGCAGGTCACGATAAGCGAGAACGACAGCATAGTTCTCCGCTGCATCACGATCGGCGAGAGTCGCAAGACGCGCATCGGAAACGACCAGGAAGGGATCTTCCATAAGCTCGTCGTGGAGCTTGACCTCCTCGGCGCAGCTTTCATCAATCGGATGAATCTCGGGGCGCGTCAGATAGGCCCGAATGAAATCTGGTGTGACTTCCAACCAGCCTTCTTCACCTACGTTCAGCAGGTGCATTCCGGCTGATTTCCAAAAATCACGTTTCATCAGGCTCAACTTTCCAGACACGGGCGTGCAAAGGTTTGTCCGTCGGCGGGCGAATGGTGCGGAACTCTTCTTTTATGGCTCCGTCGGCATCCAGAACGCGACGCACAGTGAATACCGTGTTTATCGGCGCATCCTGTACGAGGTCGGTTATGAAAAACAGTTCTCCGCGTGCCGCTGGAAGCGCCGCTTCGATGTCGGGCGCACCGTATCGGGTAACGAAATGCTGCGCGAGCCGATACTCAGCTTCATCATAGTCCGAGCTTTGCGCCTGGGCTACGACCGCGAATGTGGAACGGCCAAAACTTGTCAGACCGAGGAAGCCATTCGCGAAAGCCTGGCGAAGCTTCCCGGCAATCGCACTTTTGTCGAGATCAGCGAACTCAAACGCTCCCGAGATCGCCCATTCGTCTGGTTCGGCGGCTTTTTCGAACACGTGCGCATCACTCATGTCGAAGTTGATGGTACGCAGCAGTTTGTGGCCGCTCATCCTGTTAAATCCATCCCAGCTGCCGGTGCGCCCGCTTCGCTTTCAAGCGCTATTGTCTTGCCGTCAGCGAGCCGAACAAGCAATTGCATCTCATCTGACATACCTAATGCGCGCCCGCGAACCAGCCGGCCGCCAATACTAAAAGCGGCTTCGTGTTCATAGCCCTCGACGCGGCCGATGAACGGACCCGCGACAGCTTTGAAACCGTCATCCTGCCAAACCTGCAACCACGAAAGCATATGCGCACTCAAGGAACGCAGAATCTGGGTACGATCGACATCCCCGCCCCCTTCATCAAAGACTGATGTCAGTTGCTCTGCTTCTCCTGGTTCACGGTCTATGTGTGGGCTTGCGACCTGAATGCTCGCGCCGACGACCAGCCAATCGGGAACATCATCCGGACCAGATTGCGCGAGCGCGAATTTCACTTGTCCGACAAATGCACCGTTGAGCAGGATGCTATTGGGCCAGCGCAGGTGGACTGCAGTCTTCGGCGGCATCAGTGTGCCGAGGCTGTCTGCAATGGCCGAAAAAAACAGCGGCTTGATCTGTAATGCCACACGGCGCGAAACCTCTGGCTCCAAAATTAAAGCCATTTCGGCCCGTTGCGTACTTCTCGCCCAAACGATGTCCGCCGCGCCAAGCTCGCCACTAGCGGCGCGACGGCAGGCTGTCTCGAATGCTTCGGCCGGTGCCTTGATGGCATGGCCCGTCAAGATCGGGGGAAATTCTGGATCCGGCAAATGCATGTCTCTTCTCGCGCGGTGGGACGTGCTCCGGATAAGGCCATCGATCAGCCTAGATCGATCTCACCCTCAACAACGTGATTGAGATCGGTATTCTCCGAAGTCAAAACAACACGAACCTTCAACTTGCCACTTGTCAATCCGCGCTCGCGAACGAGCGCTTCGATCTCGTGTTGTGACGTTACGCCAACCTGCTTGAGGAACTTGCGCATCGATAGGTTGAACTTTTCTTCGTCCATTTCACATCCTCTTATACGTAGAGATCGGGACTTGTCTCTCATTTGCATGATTGAGACACTGCGCCTTATCGGCACGCGGGAACGACGGGCTTTCTCGCGTATGATGTCTTTGACATCATCTCGATGGCCTGCTGCGCAGTGACGATACGCGGGGTCAGGCATTTGTCCGGTCCGCGCACCTCCAAGATAATCAGCCTCACAAACGAACGTTGCGATCCGCGTAGGCATCCGATGAGGAGACGCGTGTGTAATTCAACGTCACTGCGGCCGCAGCTGTAATGACCGCAAGGATAACGAGGCTCGAAAGAAATGCCTTCATGGCTTGTCTACTCCCAATTCGTTTGCTGGCGCACTCGGCTTCTTCGGATCGCTATTTTTCTCGTCAAGCTTATCCGATCCGCCGGGGCGGGTCGCTTCTTTAAGATATGAAATTAGATCATCGCGCTGTTCAGGGTCGGTCATCTTCTGCAGCGGCATTTTTGAGCCCGGCGTGAAGACATCCGGTCCGAGTTCAAAAAGCTTGGAGACGGTTTCCTCGGTCCAGATGATGTCGAGGTCCTTCAAGGGCTCCGAGTACGGGTATCCCGGGAGCGCTGCGATCTTTCTCCCAAATATGCCGTAGAGCGTTGGACCAGCGCGATTTTTGCCATCAGGTTTCAGCGTGTGGCAGACGCTGCATTTCCGCGCGAATTGAATACGGCCGCGGGCAAGAGGATCGTCGCTGGCTTCGCTCAACTGAAACCGCCGCGGATAGGGACTGTCGATGGGCTCGAAGGGTTGACGCGGCGTGATCTGCCAAGCCGTCACAAAATCATCCAGACCGCCCAGATATATTCTCTTTCCATCGGACGCGAAATCCATGGCCCAGATTGGACCGTAGGGATTTTGATATTCCTCGATCAACGTAAAATCCGCTGAGCGATAGACCCGGACAGTGCCGTCAGCGCCCCCCGTCGCCAAAAGGCCGGGCTTGTCTGTCGCAGCAAGAGACAGGATCGGGCGTTCGGAGCTCTTTAATTCTGCAACGACTTCCCCTGTGCGCGCCGATACGACGCCAGCGGTGCCGTTCAGACCGCCAAAGGCCAGATTCTCAGTGCCGGGAAGACGCGCGAGAACATTGATCCCCCAGCCCAGCCTGTAGATGGGACGCTGGTACGCGCCGTCCGTGACCTTGAAAAGGCGGATCTCGCCATCATAGCCAGCCGTATAGACGTCTGCGCCGTTCGCGGAGAATTCGACATCGTTGACTGGCCCGCGATGCCCCTCGAGCACGGGGCCGGGCACGAGCCGCTCCAGATCCCAAAGCCGGGCCGTATGGTCCCAACTCGCCGTCGCCGCCCAGCGGCCACCCGGCGAGACTGCAAGCCCCACGATTTTTCCCTTGTGACCGGAAAAGCGATGCAACGCCTTACCGTTTTCAAGGTCCCACAGGACGAGCACACCGTCGTCGCCCGCAGCGAGCGCCTTTTTGCCCTCTTCTCCTACGAAGGCAACGGCATTGACGGCACCGTCGTGTTCGTCGAACCGCCGTCCCTCGTCAACCTTCTCGCCGGAGACATCCCACAGCATCATCGCGTAGTCGAAGCTACCCGTCAGGACGCGTTCATGCGCTCGGTCGACGCTTATGGCTTTGACGGGACCGCCATGTCCGACCAGATTGCCATGCGCGGATCGGCGTTCCGATGCATCTGGCAACCCTTTTGGAGCCGGAGCCTGCATAGCCTTCGCGGAGGATGTACCTGTCGCGGGAGAGTCGGCGGCCCCGCCCGTTGCGACGGCCGGTCCTGCCAACGTTCCCAGCGCCACCAGCATCCAAACGGCCGACCAAATGGCCAGCCGTTTGCTGCGCAGGACGCGCGCTTGCAGGCTATTGTGCCTCATAGCCGGCTACTCGGCGGGTACTGGCTGACCTGACGGACGGTGCGCTTTTCCGGCTGCCAGTTCCTCTTCCGCCCAAACGCTGTGGTGTTCCTTGGCCCAATTTGTATCCACCTGTCCGGTTCCCATGGCATCGAACGCACCCTCCATGCCAAGCGTTCCGATATAGATGTGGGCGAAGATCACGCAGATCAGGAACAGCGCCATGATCGCGTGCCACAACGAGGCCAATTGCTGCTCCTCATTAGCGGTCAACTGCGTCGGCAAATCGAAGCCGATCATGTTCAAAGCCGCAAACGTCTTTGAGAACATCGGCATGTCGAACGGGAACATCAACGAGAGGCCCGAAAGTGTAATTGATATGCCGCTCAACATGATGAGCCAGAAGAGAATTTTCTGACCTGCATTGAACTTGCGGGCCGGTGGATGCACGCCGCGCGAGAACATACCGCCGCCCTTGGCCAGCCAAATGAAGTCTTCCTTGCTTGGGAAGTTATGGCGCAACCAGAGGACGAACGTGATTAGGAGGCCGGCCATGAAGGCGAAGGCGACATAGTTGTGCAGCCACTTGGCGACGATCGACATGCTTGCGAACGCTTCTTTACCCATGACAGGGATCAGTACGTAGCGCCCGTACAGCACGTTCAGGCCGGTCAACGCCAGAATGATAAATGACGTCGCTAGAAGCCAATGGCCTGTACGCTCGAGATAGTTGAAGCGCTCGATCGTGGCACCCGACTTGCCATGTTCGATACGGATACGGCCACGGATGAGGAAAAACAGCGCCAGAAGGCCCAGGATTCCGGCCATCGCGTAGGCACCATAAGTGGGCAACGGGCCATTACGTACGGCACGCCAAGTTTCGCCAGAGGAATCGACCAGCACGCCGGCCTTCTTGTCCATGATCGAGACCTGACCCTGAACGCCCTGGCGTAGTTTCGTCCAAAGCTCGATGTCGTAGCTTCCACCTTTTTCAGGAACGACCATAGGAGCTGTGGCGCCACCGTTTACTGCTCCGGCCGGCGGGCGCACGTTGGGATTGCCCGAGGAGGATTGGGCAAAAGCCGGTTGCGCGGCCACGATGAATAGTGCCAGCAGAGCGATCAGCGCATTCCACAATGCCCAACGCTCAGCCCCACGCTCCCCGTTATTTTTCAACTCAGCCATGGCTGTCTCCCTAGAGCCTTCTCCACCTATTCCTCAGACCAAGCTGCGCAGCCGCTGAATTATTCTTGTTCTCGCAGCCGGCTGTTGGCCTGCGCTCCTTCACACCCCTCAATTTCCCCGTAGGTTCTGAGCACGTGCCCGCAGTTCTTCGACCTGCTGCTTGCTCAGCTTCTCATCCTTCTTGCCGGCATAAACGCCAGGCGTGTGCATGAGGGGGCGGTTCTGCTCCGCCTCGCGGCACGCAGTTAGCGACAGCGCGAGCCCTGCCGCAATAAATGGTGCCAAATACGTCGCCGACTTCATTGCCGAATTCCCCCACGCTCAATGTCGTTCATGATGGGTCATACCGATCGGCTGCGAGCGATATTGGGCTTTCCATAGATCGCTCTGCTTCATGATCGCGCAAGCGTTCAGGAATTTCCATAGTTGTGTGCGCGGGCGGCCAGATCAAAAAGTATGATCCCGTAATGTTTCTGGTTTCGGGCACGAAACGGGGCGGCTTATGCCGCCCCGATCGTTACTTCGATGCTGTCGGATGGGCACGACCTATCCTTGAGGACCAGGATAAGCCTTACCCCAACCCCAGGCGCCGGAACCGAACCCGCGGGCCACGACACGTTCGCGATAAATATCGGAGACGATATCGCCATCACCTGCGAGCAGCGCTTTGGTCGAACACATCTCTGCGCAGAGCGGCAGCTTGCCTTCGGCGAGACGGTTGCGGCCGTACTTCTTGAACTCGATGTCCGAATTCGCCTTCTCCGGCCCACCTGCGCAGAACGTGCACTTGTCCATCTTGCCGCGTGATCCGAAGTTAGACGCCTGAGGATATTGGGGCGCACCGAACGGGCACGCGTAGAAGCAATAGCCGCAGCCGATGCACAGGTCCTTGTTATGCAGAACGACGCCTTCGTCGGTCTGGTAGAAGCAGTCGACGGGGCAGACGGCCATGCACGGTGCATCAGAGCAGTGCATGCACGCGACCGAAATCGACCGCTCACCCGGTTTGCCGTCGTTGATTGTGACGACACGCCGACGGTTTACGCCCCACGGCACCTCATGCTCGTTTTTACAGGCGGTGACGCAAGCGTTGCACTCAATGCAGCGTTCGGCGTCGCAGAGAAACTTCATACGTGCCATGGATCAGGCCCTCCAGATCTTGCAGAGCGTGGTCTTTGATTCCTGCATCTGCGTGACGGCGTCATAGCCGTAGGTTTGCGCTGTATTGCTGGCTTCACCCAATACGTAGGGATCTGCACCCGGAGGATACTTCGACCTGAGGTCTTCACCCTGGAAGTGACCACCGAAGTGGAAGGGCATGAAGGCGACGCCAGACCCGACCCTTTCGGTGACCAAAGCCATAACCTTGACCTTGCCCTTTTCAGGGCCCTCCACCCAAACAGTCTCGCCGTCCTTGATGCCGAGATTGTTGGCATCCTTGGGATTGATTTCGACGAACATGTTTTGCTGGAGCTCGGCCAACCACGGGTTCGAACGGGTCTCGTCGCCGCCGCCCTCGTACTCGACGAGGCGCCCTGAGGTGAGGACGATCGGATAGCTGTCGTAGAGCTTTTCCTCCATCGCCTTCTTCTGGATGGTCTCAAACAGGACCGGTAGGCGATGCAGCTTACGATCCGTGAACGTTGGATAAGAGGCGACAAGATCTGGCCGCGGTGAATACAGTGGCTCGCGGTGAAGCGGAACAGGGTCGGGGAAGGTCCAAACCACTGTGCGGGCCTTAGCGTTCCCGAACGGCGCCAAGCCGTGCTTGATGGCAACGCGCTGGAGGCCACCGGACATATCCACCTTCCAGTTGACCTTGCCCATAGCTTCCGGATCGCTGCTTCCGGCCACCTTTTCGATGGCAGCTCTTTCCTCTGCCGTCAGGTCACCTGCCCAGCCGAGCTTGTCGATCATGGCATAGGTAATCTCCGGATACCCATCCTTGATCTCCGAGCCTTCGGGGTAGGATTCGACTGCAAGCAAGTTATCGGCGTCGGGGTTCCCCTTCGCCCACTTCTCTGGCGCAGCAACACCGAACCGGGCGCGGAAGCAGAGGCCACCTTCGGCAACCGGCTTCGAGGTGTCATAGAGCACCGGCGTGCCAGGATGCTTCAGCTCGGCGGTGCCCCAGCATGGCCATGGCAGACCGTAGTAATCGCCGTCGCATGGGCCACCATTGGCCTTCAACGTTCGTTTGTCGAAGGTGTGCTGGTTGGCCATGTGCAGCTTCAGGCGGTCGGGGCTCTGTCCCGTGTAGCCGATCGTCCACATGCCTTTGTTGAACTCGAGAGTCGTGTCTTCGACATTCGGCTCGTTGTTTTCGACTTTGATGTTTTTGAACATCTCTTTGTCGAATGCGAACTTCTTGGCGAAGAGATACATGATCTCGTGATCGACCTTGGATTCGAAGAGTGGCTCAAAAACCTTTTCGCGCCATTGCAGCGAGCGGTTTGACGCGGTCACGGAACCCGACGTTTCAAGCTGCGTGGCTGCCGGCAGGACATAAACGTTGTCGCTGCGGCCATGCATCACTGCTGTTACCGTCGGATAGGGGTCAACTACGACGAGGAGATCAAGCTTCTCCATCGCTTTCTTCATATCCGGCCCGCGCGTTTGCGAGTTGGGAGCATGACCCCAGAAAACCATCGCACGGACCTTGTCGCGTTGCTCGATGTTCTCCTTATCTTCGAGTACACCGTCGAACCACCGGCTGACGGGGATACCCTTGGCCTCCATCATCTCCTTATTTTCGAAACGTGAGAGGAGGTAGTTGTAATCGGTATCCCAGACTCGGGCCCAGTGTTTCCAGGATCCTGTCGCCAGACCGTAGTAGCCCGGCAAGCTGTCCATCAGCACGCCGAAGTCGGTTGCACCTTGCACGTTATCGTGGCCGCGGAAGATGTTGGCGCCACCGCCTTCGACACCGATGTTGCCCAGCGCCAGCTGGAGCACGCAGTAAGCGCGTGTGTTGTCGTTGCCGTTCGCGTGTTGTGTACTGCCCATACACCAGACCAACGTGCCGGGTTTGTTTGTGGCGAGTGTCCGCGCGACGCGATGCAACTGCGAGCCGGGAACGCCGGTCACCTTTTCGGTTTCTTCCGGGGTCCACTTCTTCACTTCTTCGCGAACGGAATCCATGCCCCAGACGCGTTTGCGGATGTACTCCTTATCTTCCCAGCCATTTTCGAAGATATGATACAGGATACCCCAGATCAGAGCGACGTCGGTCCCTGGGCGGAAACGTACATATTCCGTTGCGTGTGCCGCGGTGCGGGTAAAGCGCGGGTCGCAGACGATTAACGGCGCATTGTTCTGTTCCTTGGCCTTCAAGATGTGCTGCATCGCGACGGGATGCGCTTCGGCGGCGTTACTGCCGATGAAGAACATCGCCTTCGAATTCAACATATCGTTGTAGGAGTTGGTCATCGCGCCATAGCCCCAGGTGTTGGCAACACCTGCGACCGTGGTCGAGTGGCAGATGCGCGCCTGGTGGTCGACGTTGTTCGTGCCCCAATAGGCCGCGAACTTGCGCATCAAGTAAGCTTGCTCGTTAGAATGTTTCGCGGAACCCAGCCAGTAGACAGAATCTGGACCCGACTCTTCACGGATCTTCATCATCTGATCACCGATCTCGTCGATCGCCTGATCCCATGTGATCCGCTTCCACTTTCCGCCTTCCAACTTCATTGGATACTTCAAGCGTCGTTCGCCGTGAGCATGCTCACGTATCGACGCGCCTTTGGCGCAGTGCGAGCCGAGGTTGAACGGGCTGTCCCAACCGGGCTCCTGCCCGATCCAAACACCATTTGAGACTTCAGCAATTACCGTGCAGCCCACCGAGCAGTGGGTGCAAACAGATTTACGCGTTTCAAGTTTGCCGGCTGCTTTTGGAGCAGCCGCGTGCGCGCGCTGAACGCGCCCTCCGACAAACGAAGTCGCGGCCGCAACGCCCCCAACGGCAAGTCCAGAATTGCGGAGGAAGGACCGACGGTCGATCGCGCCACCGGGAACGGCATCACGCAGCACCGCCGTAATACCTTGGCGAGGCGTTACACCGGAAACCTTTTTCCTGAGCATATCTCTTCTCCCATGAGCGGAAGCCCGCGCGTTCGCGATAGGGTTCGCGCGACGCGTGCTCCCGAGCTCAATTCATCACATGAATTTTGCGAGTTCGTAGTAGCGCTTTACGTGTTCGCTCTCACGGTAGGTCTGGCCGGGCTTTGGTTCAGCCTCGACCTCAGCTGCCAGTGCTGGACTTGCCGCAGCCACTGCTGCCGCGCCACCACCGACCACGCTCGCGCCGGCAAGTTTAAGAAAACTACGCCGGTCGGCTGCCGCGGCCTTCTTGTCATTTTGCATCGTCCGCTCCTCCTTTTGCCCGGTCCGACAACCGGGCCTCCTTCGTGCATTGCGTGCCTCTCGACGCCCAGAGGCATCAGGGTTGAAGCTGCAGAGACACTGGTCAGCTTCGGCCTTAGGAAAAAGCGCGTTAGACGTACTCAAACGCGCGTTTTTCAATCTCCATAAACTCGACGCCTATGCGGCCCAGGGCGGCATAGAACGAAGACTGATCTGTCTCAGAGAGATCCTTGAAGAAATATGGTGCCCAAGACGCCACATGAGTTTCGAAGAATTTCCGCTGGCGCTCCAAGTCGACTGGACCTACGAGCGATCCGTCGACGAGACCTGCCATAATTTCGAGGACACTCGCGATATGGTCCTCCGGCTCCTTGACCGACGGATCGCGCTCGATGCCGAGCGCAGCCATATCCAGACGCAGTCTGGCAAGTGGCTTTTCATGTAGAAAGCCGGTCAAATAGTAGGAGGCGAATGGAACCAGTACGCCGCGACCAAGACCGATAAACAAGTCGTGGAAGTCGTCATCGGCAGCGACTTCATCCGTCGCAGCAGCCGCCTTAGCAAACTTTGATATTGCCTGACCTAATGGGCTCTCGTCGCCAGTCAGTTGTGCTGCGTGCTGAAGTTCTGATTTCTTGACTGTTTGCGTCAAGTATGCACATATGAGCCGGTACAGATCGGCTCGCAGGTCCTCCTCGGATCTGTGTGCGAAATCTTGTTGCCTATCCCTGGGCAGCGGTTTCGCGACCAACGCGACCCCTCCCTTGCGCCTGCATTAGGTGTGTGAACAATTCCGCTTCAGACTGCGACGAAATATGCCGATCTGCAAGGCAGATTCATTGGTATGCCAGGAACCAAAGCACTGATTTTTCAAAGCTATCTCGCATCACAGCATGCATAAATTATGCTCTGTTTGCTGTTTTTTACGTCGTATTCTAAGGTCTGGTAAATTTATCAATTGAACGCGCAAATTTGCATTTTCACATTGCTGCAGCGCATTCATGCTGAGGCTTGCACTTGCGGCGTGCACCGATAGGCTGAGGTACGGTCGCCTAAACGGTGCGCAGACCCTGCTTCTGACATTCTGCGCTGACCATATAGCAAACGGCCAATTGGATCGCCGATCGTGCTCGCTGGATGCGTTCAATCTAGGATCAAAATCATGCGCCGGATCGGCAAGTAGGGAAAGAAATATCTCAAGATGGCTGCCGAAAGTCACAATCAGCATGTGCCCGCGCTTGAAAAAACTGCGCCGATGATCGACCCCTTCGGTCGTCACGTCTCCTACTTGCGCGTCTCGGTTACAGACCGTTGCGACTTCCGATGTGTCTATTGCATGTCGGAGCATATGACGTTTTTGCCGAAGAAGGATTTGCTGACGCTCGAAGAACTCGACCGGCTGTGCTCCGCATTTGTATCGAAGGGTGTCCGCAAGCTTCGGATCACAGGTGGCGAACCCTTGGTCCGTAAGAACATCATGTGGTTGTTTCGAGCTTTGTCACGCCATCTGGACGCAGGCGACCTCGAAGAATTGACCCTGACAACCAACGGTAGCCAGCTCGCTAAATTCGCGACTGAGCTTTATGACTGCGGCGTGCGCCGGATCAACGTTTCACTCGATACGCTGAGCCCGGACAAGTTCAAGGCCATCACCCGCTGGGGGGACTTAGAAACGGTCTTGAAAGGTATCACCGCCGCGGAACGCGCCGGGATCAAGATCAAGATCAATGCGGTCGCCCTGAAAGGCGTCAACGACGAAGAGATCGACGATCTGATGCGGTTCGCGCATGGCCGTGGTGCCGACCTCACGCTCATCGAAACGATGCCAATGGGCGATATCGAAGGCGATCGCACGGACCAATACTTGCCGCTTTCACTCGTACGCGCTCAGCTCATGGACCGCTGGACGATGCATGACATCCCCTACAAGACTGGCGGCCCGGCTCGCTACGTGGCTGTCGAGGAAACCGGTGGGCGGCTCGGTTTTATCACTCCGATGACGCACAATTTTTGCGAAAGCTGCAACCGCGTACGTCTGACCTGCACGGGCACGCTCTATATGTGCTTAGGACAGGACGACGCGGCAGATCTTCGCGCGCCGCTACGGGCCAGCGATGACAATGACGTCCTCAGCGCAGCTATCGACGAAGCCATCGCGCGCAAACCGAAGGGGCATGATTTCATTATCGACCGGCGCACAAAACGCCCAGCCGTATCACGTCATATGAGCGTGACCGGCGGCTAGAAATGGATGGGCCGGGAGCGGGTTTGGCTTTGCGCGGCTCAATCTATCAGCTTAAGAGCCGCTGGACGGCAGCACGCATATCCTCAAGCGCAAACGGTTTGAGTAAAAACTCGTAACGTGCGTTGCTCAATCCGTTAACGCGTTCCAATTCTGCGTGATGCGCCGACATCAAGAGGATCGGCATATCGGCTGCGAAAGTAGCAGCACGCTGGCATAATGTGATCCCGTCCAAGCCAGGCATATCAACATCCGCGATCAGCAATGCGAAGGTCGCACCGGGCGCTGTAAGTTGTTCGAGCGCTACGTTGCCATCCTCAGCTACCGATACATCGTGGCCATCACCCTGAAGCGCGTGCTTTAAAAAATTTAGCGTCGCGGTGTCGTCGTCGGCCAACAGGATCTGCATCTTCGGACACCTCAGGACGCTAATATTTACCATATGGGATAGGGCACCAGGGCGCGCGCCAGCTTCATCCACCTGCCATCCTGGCGACATAGGGAAGTTCACGGTAGCGATGCGCTAGATCCATACCGTAGCCGACGACAAATTCGTTGGGACACTGGAAAGCGCGAAAATCGACCTCGAGTTGCACCGCCCTGGGAATGAGCTTTTCCAACAGAACACAGGTCAGAATATTGCGCGCGGCGCGCGCACTCATCAGGTCTTTCGCGAACGCCAGCGTGCGACCGGAATCCAGGACGTCGTCGACAATCAGAACATTGCGTCCGCGAACGTCCAATTCTACGTCACGCAGGATGTCAACGGTGCCCGATGAAACCTTGCTCTTGCGATAGCTCGACAGGGTTATGAAATCGACTTCCGGCTCAATGCCGACGGCGTTCAAAGCGCGGATCAGGTCAGCCGCAAAAACGAAACTGCCTTTCAAAACCGCGACGACGATTAGATTTTCAAGCTTGCGCGCGGCAATTTCCACCGCAAGCGACTGAAGGCGGGTTGCAATTTGGTCAGAGGTGAAGACAACCTCGAGATTGGTGGCCGTCTGGTTTTTGGTCGCGGACGTGGGTTGGCTCATTTTCTCGTTGCCTTGTCTTCAGAAACTGTGGTCTGGGCTGTTGCACAGACCTGCGGTTCGCTTCTATCCAGTCTCTAGGTATCGACGGAATATGATAGTCACGCAATTGCGTACACAATGGGGGCCCACATTAACACTTGCGTACACGAGGTGGCCACATTCCTCCTTGATTGAACGCTAGCCTAGTCTGGCGCGCCTTGCGCCAAGCCTTTTCAATGCACGCAACCTTCTTGCAGAACTGACTGAGCACAGCACGTGATCCGACTGAACAATGTTGCTTTGCGCTATGATCGTGGACCAGACATCCTGACGGACGTCAATTTTCACCTGCGTCCAGGTTCGTTCCACTTCCTCACTGGTCCTTCCGGCGCCGGGAAGTCTTCCCTATTGCGGCTCCTGTTCATGTCCATCCATCCGACGCGGGGTCAAATTCATCTTTTCGGCCAGGATGTCAGTAAGATTACGACAGCCAAGCGCGCGCAACATCGGCGCCGCATCGGCATCGTGTTTCAGGATTTTCGTCTGCTCGATCACTTGACCACCTGGGAAAATATCGCACTTCCTTTGCGCGTCGTCGGCAAACGGATCGACGATTATCGCGAGGACGTGACGGATCTTTTGCAATGGGTCGGGCTCGGCGATCGCATGCATGCCTATCCCTCGATTCTGTCGGGCGGTGAAAAGCAGCGTGCCGCTATTGCCCGCGCCGTCATCGGCAAGCCGGAACTGCTTCTGGCCGACGAACCGACGGGTAACGTCGACCCGCAGATGGCCCGCCGGCTTCTGCGGCTGTTTATCGAACTCAACCGGCTTGGGACATCGGTCGTGATTGCAACGCACGACCATCAACTCATGCGCCAGTTCAAGGCGCCAAGATTGGAATTGCACGACGGTCATGTCAGGATCGTTTGACACCACAGGAGGCCGACCGGCTCGTCGGCGGTTCTCGGACTCTGACGCGCTGGATGATGTCGTGACAGGTCCGCCCACACGGACGGCGCGGCCACGCCTCATACCACAGCGACGCCGCGAACCGTCCGGCGGTCCGTCGCGCAGTATCCGGATCGATAAGAACGGCGGCCAGGGTGCTGTCGTACCCGCCGGGTCGGTGACGGGTAGCTCACTCAATCTCGTTATTACGATCATGTGCTTCCTTGCGTGCCTGACAGCAGGTGCCGTTTACATGATCAATCAATCTGCGGATGCATGGCTGCGTGATGTCGCCAGCGAAGTTACCGTTCAGGTAGAGCCCCGCGAGGGCAGCGACATCAACAAGGTCGTGGATGACGTGGCTGCTTATCTACGTGCTCAGCAGGGTATCGCAGCCGCCACGGTATTGAGCCTTGATAACGCAACACATTTGCTTGAGCCCTGGCTTGGAAAGTCCGACGCACTGGAATCCCTGCCCGTGCCAAGGCTCATCGCTGTCGAACTGAATCGCGGCGCTCCACCCAACTTTGAAGCCCTATCGCGCGAACTCCAGACGCGGTTCACAGGCGTCACACTCGACGACCATCGCCAGTGGCAGACACAGATCCGGACGGTGACTCGCTCTCTGGCTCTTGGCGGGATCGCCATCCTGCTTCTTGTTGCCGCCGCCACGACAGCGATCATTGTCTCAGCAACGCGCAGCGCCATGGCTTCAAACAGGGAGATTGTCGAAGTTCTTCACTTTGTTGGCGCTACCGACGGCTTTATCGCGCGTGAGTTTGAAAAGCACTTCCTTCGTCTGGGCATTCGTGCCGGCGTCGTTGGCGCCGGGTGCGCCATGCTCGTGTTTTTGCTGATGCCCATCGTGACGCTGCTCTTGGGCGGCGGCTCCATGACCATGGTGGAACTCAACCGGCTGATCGGCACCGGCACGCTCGATGCTGCTGGTTACGTTCTGTTAGGCATCGTCATCGTCGTGATTGCCGCGCTTTGCATGCTGACGTCACGTTTCGGGGTCTATCGCATTCTCAACAGCCGCAACGATTAGTAACGCCGGAGCGCGCGTGCTTGCCGCAACACTGCCAGCTTCGTATTCTGGCACTCAGAAGCGTGGCGGGACGGGGCGGTTGCAGGCTCGGCACGTTTCGGGGGATAAGGGGCGACGCCCAAGAGCGAAGTCAATGAACCGAATGGACCCGGGTCTTCAGACGACCGGGCCCGATTGTTGTTTGGCATCATCACTGGGCGCTTTCGATTTGCAGGTGGCCTGACAGAATGACCCGCGGGTTGAAATGGCTAATCGGGTTGTTTGCGATGAGCGCGGGGCTCGTCGTGTTCGGCTTCGTGTTGTTTGCCAGCATCGTGATGCGCGACCCGGAGCCAGACAATCAAAAGGCCGATGCCATCGTGGTGCTGACTGGCGGTGAATCCCGCATTCGCGAAGCGGCGAAGCTATTGCGCCAAGGCCGGGCCGGCCGTCTGCTGATCACCGGCGTCAATCCTAAGACGGGCAGCCGCGACATCGGCCGACTGAGCGGACTGACCGAGGAGGAACTCGACTGTTGCGTCGATCTTGGCTACGAGGCGCTCAATACCAAGGGCAACGCCGAAGAAACTGCAGGCTGGACGCGCGCGCGCGGATACACTTCGCTGATCATAGTGACAGCCAGCTATCACATGCCACGCAGCCTGCTTGAGTTGTCGCGCGAACTTCCGAATGTCACGTTGCTGGCGCACCGAGTCATGCCGAAAAGCTTGCAGCAGAACGAGTGGTGGCTTAACCCGCGTACCGCGCGCGTCCTGCTTTCCGAATACGTCAAATTAATCCCGGCCGCGATGCGCCTTGCGGTTACACGTGTCCTTTCAGGATGGGAGGATGGCTCTGTCGCTCAGAGCCAGCCTGAAACTCCCGCCAAAATCTAAACCGGTTCTCTCATGTTCCGATCGATCCTGTTTACCGGGGTGTTCTACCTGAACACTGCTGTGTTCCTCATTCTGGGCTCACCGCTGCTCTTCGGCCCGCGCCGATGGGCGATGATGGGCCTGAAAGCGCATGCGCGCGCTTCCCTCTGGTGGATGCGGGTGATTGTCGGAACCAAGCTCGAAGTGCGGGGGCTCGAACGCCTGCCGTCCGGGCCTGTCCTTGTTTGCGCCAAGCATCAATCTGCGTGGGATACCTTCGCGCTGATCCCATTGTTTCGCGACCCCGCGATGGTAATGAAGGCGGAACTCGGCAATATCCCACTTTACGGGTGGTTTTCCCGCAAGTTCGAACACGTCCTCATACAGCGCGAGCGCGGCCCGGCGGCATTACGCCAGATGATCCGGGATGCCAAAGCCCGCGCCGAAGAGGGGCGGGAGATCGTTATTTTTCCCGAAGGAACACGTCGCGCACCGGGAGCTGCGCCTGACTACAAGCCGGGGGCTCTGGCACTTTACGACGGCCTGGACCTTCCTTGTGTTCCCTTGGCGCTCAACTCCGGCCTGTACTGGCCCCGCCGCTCTATGATCCGGTATCCCGGCACAATCATTGTGGAGATTTTAGACCCTATTCCGCCGGGCCTCCCACGCTCCGAGTTTCGTCAACGGCTTATCTCCGACATTGAAACAGCATCGGAGCGGCTGATGGCTGAAGCGGCTGAAAGCGCTACGCCCCGCCTATCCCAAATCCAACCACAGCAGAAACAAAATAAGAATATTTAGAGAACATTTATTGACGCGCGTACAGAGCGACCTTATTTTAACGGGAGTTCTCGCGCGGCTGTTTCGGTCGCACGCTATATGAGTTGGACCGACAGTAAAAACCGATGCCTCACGCCAAGACACCGGGTTTTTTTGCAGCAATCGCCGAAGCGATCTGGAACGGCAAATACCGTCTGATAGATGCGGACGGCGCAGCGGTCGACAAATCGCTCGCCGATACCTTTGCGCGGGTAGCTCGCGCGGCAGCGTCCGTCGAAAAGGGCGGTGCGCAGCAGCGCCAACGCTGGGAGAAGCGCTACTTTGAGGCGCTCGCCGACTTCGGCTTTCTGCCAGCTGGACGCATCCTCGCGGGTGCAGGATCGCAACGCGAGGTCACGCTTTTCAACTGCTTTGTCATGGGCACGGTGCCCGACGATCTCAGGGGCATCTTTGATAGCGTCAGAGATGGTGCGCTCACCATGCAAATGGGTGGCGGCATCGGCGTCGATTTCTCAACGCTCCGACCCAAGGGGGCGCTTGTCAAAAGCATCGGCGCAGACGCCTCAGGTCCGGTGAGTTTTATGGAAGTCTGGGACGCCATGTGCCGGACGATCATGTCAGCTGGGGCCCGTCGCGGCGCAATGATGGCAACGCTGCGTGATGATCACCCCGACATCGAAGACTTTATCGAAGCAAAGTCCACAGCTGGGCGCCTGACAAACTTCAATTTGTCGGTTCTGGTCAGTGACAAACTCATGCAGGCTGTCGCTGACGATGCAGAGTGGGATCTGGTTTTTGACGGGAAGGTTTACCGACGCCTACCGGCGCGGGACCTGTGGCAGCGCATTATGCGCGCCACGTACACTCAAGCCGAACCGGGCGTCATTTTCATTGATCGCGTCAACGCACGGAACAACCTTTCCTATTGCGAGACGATCCGGGCGACGAACCCTTGCGGTGAGCAGCCGCTGCCGCCATTCGGCGCATGCCTGCTTGGCTCTTTGAACCTGACGCAGTTCATCCGCGATCCGTTCACGGCAGACGCCCATCTCGACATCGATAGTCTGCAAGAACGCGTTGCTGTCGCGGTGCGCTTCCTCGACAACATGATCGATGTTACCCGCTATCCCCTGACCGCCCAAAAGCAGGAGGCGAAGGCGAAGCGGCGCATGGGCCTTGGCGTTACTGGGCTTGCCGACGCGCTGATCATGTGCCGAGAGACCTACGGCAGTACGCGCGCCCTGAAACTGGCCGAAAGCTGGCTGCGGACCATCGAGGTTACGGCCTATCGCACGAGCGTTAATTTGGCCCGAGAACGCGGATCGTTTCCACTTTGCGATGCGAAGGCGCTCCTACAAAGCCCCAACATCATCGGGCTCCCTGACGATATCAAACGCGGGATTGAAGCTCACGGCCTACGGAATGGCTGCCTGACATCGGTGGCACCAACCGGTACGATTTCATTGCTCGCTGGGAACGTTTCGAGCGGCATCGAGCCGGTGTTCGATTTTATCTACCAGCGCAATGTGCTTGACCGGCATGGCGGGACCCGCAGCGAAACCATCGAAGACTACGCCCACGCTGTCTTCCGGCGCCAATTCGGCGAGGATGTAGGGCTTCCGGACTATTTCGTACGTGCCGACCAGTTGACTCCGAGAGCACATCTGGAAATGCAGGCTGCCATCCAGCGCCATGTCGACAGCTCTATCTCAAAAACCATCAATTGCCCCGCGGAGATGACGTTCGAAGCCTTCAGCGATGTTTATTCGATAGCCTATGAGCTGGGGCTTAAGGGTTGCACGACATACCGGCCCAGCGCATTGCGTGGTGCCGTTTTGAGCCGCAGCGTGGAACAGTCACCGCCAGCACCAACCGAGACCGAAGTCAGCGGGTCGACTGCCAGGACCGGGGCACCACAGGCCCCGGTCAAGGCCGCCGCAGTCCATTACATGGCCAAACCCCTCGAACGCGAGCCAGCGCTTCAGGGCTATACTTATAAGTTGAAATGGCCGGGCAGCGACCACGCGCTCTATGTGACGATCAACGACATCGTTCGAGATGGGCGCCGTCGGCCGTTCGAGATCTTCATCAATTCGAAAAACCTGGAACACTACGCCTGGATGGTGGCACTGACCCGGATGATCAGTGCTGTTTTCCGGAGAGGTGGCGACGTATCTTTTGTGGCGGAAGAACTTACCGCCATCTTCGATCCCCAGGGCGGCCGCTGGATCGGCGGGCGCTACGTGCCTAGCCTCATCGCAGCTATTGGCGAGATCATAGAGGAACACATGCGCCGTATCGACTTTATGCCGGGCGATCAGGAGCAACATTCGCTGGGGCTGGCTCAGTTGATGAATGCCGGGTCAGAAGGTCCAACGGGCACTGATATGGCGACACCAACGTCGCGCTCGGAGATGGGCGATGCCCCCTCCGGCTTCTCAGCCCATCAAACTCCCGCTCAATGCCCGCGGTGCGGCTCGGCCCAATACGTCCGCTTGGAAGGTTGCTGGGAATGTCAGCGGTGCGGCTTTTCCCGTTGTGATTGAGTGCAGTAACACAACAGCTCAAACACCCGAATTCTTTAACAATTCTTTTTCATCTTACGTGGAACCGGTTTACCCGGTCGCTGGTTTGACACTCGTACACTTGTTGCGGGAAATCGGCACAAGCAAAATTCTCGCCGGATGGCATCGACAAGTCCGTCCATGGAGTTTTTTCGTGCAAGTTACGCTAAGAACAAGCTATTTGGTTTGCGCAGATAACGTGATGTTTACCGATTGTTGAAAAGAGTAGGCACTAGCCTTATTTCAGCGCGATAATCAAACTAAACTTGTTATTGTTGCGCTACCCTTGGTGTCGTTGTGACCGCGTGGTCCGAGGATGTATTGTAATGAGTGCGCGCATTATCGAGCTGGCTGAAGTCCGCGCAAAACGCGCTGGACGTCGCTCGCGCCCCGCGAAGGTTGCTCCCCAACCTGTCGCCCATTGCGAAAATTTCTATTTCTGGCGCGGCGCCTCAGGCAGCCGGTATGTTCATTCGATCTATTCCCTGATCGAATGCCCAGAACTTCCGAAGACAAACTACTTGCTCGTAAAGCGCGACGAGATTAGCGGGCAGCGCACGGTGCTTGGCGTTGGTCTTGCCACCCACCACGCACCATCTCTCAACCTCGCGGAAATTCGCCAGAGGGGCGCTCTTCTCGGGGCTAATGAAGTCCATGTGCACATGCTCGCCGGTTCGCTGAAGCAGGCGAAACTCATTGAATTCGATCTGCGCGCGTCCCTTTACGGGCTCGATACAGCGACAATGGTTCACCACTGAGATCTTAGCGCGAACATCTGCCTTATGAACCTCGGTATCTGCCTTACGATACCGAGGTTGTTTTATATTCAGATATTTTGAGCATTTAGCCGTTTCTAGACACGGATGCTCACGGCGTCAGTTTTCGTCCATCTTTAGAGCGGCAATGAAAGCTTCCTGCGGAATCTCGACTTTGCCGAACTGGCGCATTTTCTTCTTACCGGCCTTTTGCTTCTCAAGGAGCTTGCGCTTGCGCGTGATGTCGCCGCCATAACATTTGGCAATAACGTCTTTGCGCAAAGCGCGGATCGTTTCTCTCGCGATAATCCTGCCGCCAATCGCCGCCTGCACGGGGATCTGGAACATATGTGGCGGAATGAGATCCTTAAGCTTTTCGCACATGACGCGGCCGCGGCTCTCGGCCCGTGAGCGATGGACGATAATCGAAAGCGCGTCGACCGGCTCGGCGTTGACCAGGATCGACATTTTGACGAGGTCGCCCTCTTCATAGCCGATCATTTGATAGTCAAACGACGCATACCCCTTGCTGACAGACTTTAAGCGATCATAGAAATCGAAAACGACCTCGTTCAGTGGCAGTTCGTATACCAGCATGGCCCGCGAGCCGGCATATGTCAGGTTCTTCTGGCGGCCTCGCCGGTCCTGGCAAAGTTTCAAAACCGAACCGAGGTACTCGTCCGGCACCATGATGGTGGCGCTGATCCAGGGCTCCTCCAACCGGTCGATGCGGACGGGGTCCGGCATGTCCGCTGGATTATGCATCTCGATCATGGTCCCGTCGGTCATATGGATCTGATAGACAACGGACGGAGCTGTGGTGATGAGATCGAGGTTAAACTCTCGTTCCAATCGCTCGGTAATGATCTCCAGGTGGAGCAAGCCGAGAAAACCGCAACGGAACCCAAACCCCAATGCCGCGGAACTTTCCGCCTCGAATGAGAAGCTGGCATCGTTAAGGCGCAGGCGCCCCATGGCGTCGCGCAGATCTTCAAAATCAGCAGCGTCAACTGGAAACAGACCACAAAACACCACCGGCTGCGCCGGCTTGAAGCCAGGCAATGGCTCGGCGCACGGGCGTTTGTCGTCGGTGATCGTGTCACCAACTCGGGTATCCGCGACCTCCTTGATCGCTGCGGTGAAGAAGCCGATCTCGCCCGGACCGAGCTGGTCTAACATTTCCTGCTTCGGTCGGAAGACGCCGACACGCTCGATCGGATGCACGGCGCCCGTCGACATTAGACGGATCTTCTGTCCCTTCTTCATCGTGCCTTCAATGACGCGGACCAACACGATGACGCCGAGATAAGCATCGTACCAGCTGTCAACCAGCATCGCCTTCAGAGGCTTCGTCGCATCGCCTTCAGGAGCCGGCAAGCGTTCGACAACCGCCGCTAGCACGGCCTCGACATTCACACCGGTCTTGGCGGAGATGGGGATCGCATCAGAGGCGTCCAGTCCAATCACATCCTCGATCTGCTCCTTAACCCGATCGACGTCGGCTGCAGGCAGGTCGACCTTGTTGAGGACAGGCAGAATCTCAAGGTCGTTGTCGAGCGCGGTATAAACGTTGGCAAGCGTTTGTGCCTCAACACCTTGAGATGCATCGACGACCAGAATAGCGCCTTCGCAGGCCGCCAATGAACGCGAGACCTCGTAAGCGAAGTCCACGTGGCCTGGCGTGTCCATCAGGTTCAACTGATAGGTTTTGCCGTCGGTATGCTTGTAATCAAGGCGCACTGTTTGAGCCTTGATTGTGATGCCGCGTTCACGCTCGATGTCCATCGAGTCGAGAATTTGCTCTTTCATCTCGCGCGTGGTCAGGCCGCCGGTCAACTGAATCAGCCGATCGGACAACGTGGACTTGCCGTGGTCAATGTGAGCGATGATCGAGAAGTTTCGGATCAACGATGTATCTGTCATGGCGGCTCATTAGCACCGGCTTCGTGGCGGTGCCAAGCAGATTGGAAGCCGCATCCAAGGCCACATATCCATTTTTTTCCGTGCCTCTTGCCCTTGTCGAACGCGAGATGCGGTCTACCGAATGGTTAATATTGGTGGCCGGAGGCAGATCTGAAGGCCTGAAATCTTTCAGAACGTGCAAGTTTGCGGGTGACCCCGACAGTTGGGGCTCGCGTTTCTACCTCTGGCACGCTACGGTTTGGTTCGTTTCTTAGACTGATTTCCGGCGGAGAGAACTCATCCCCCAGAGTTTTCTGGCCGAGCCAAGGAGCCCCACATGGCAAGCTCATCTAAATCCAAGAACCATGCTCTGACTGAGGAGGCCCGGGAAGCGGCAAAGGCTGCATTCGATGCCCTTGCGCAATGGCGCGATGATATGGCGGCGGCCAACGAGCGTTATTCGACAAAGGTGTTCGATCAAATGGCCCAAGCGACACGGGCGATGGGCTGGCCGGACAACGTTATCGAAACAACTCGCATGCAGATGCAAAACGCATCTCAAATGCAGCTCCAGATGATGGATCAGGTGATGGAGGCTTGGTCGGAGCAGCTTAATTCTCCGACAGCTGCCATGCCGACCCCTACAGATTTCATGGAGCAACTTCAACGGATGCAGGCTGGCGCTATGAACGCCGGCACGTCGGGCTTGGGCTTCGGCAACATGCCAGGAACCGGTGGGTTCGAAGGTATGGCGATGGCTCCGTTCCAGATGTGGATGCAGGCTGCCGAAATGTGGCAGCGGAATATGGCTTCCGCGATGTCGATGTGGACCGGCGGCGCCTCTGACAAACGCAACCGCTGAGTGACTGCCGGTTTCTTGTCCGAGTGATCTTTGCATCCGCCCATGAAGGCGGATGCTTTTGATCGTTCCCCGCCTCGGGGCAGCTTACCGACCTGCCCGATTAATACCCAAAAACGAGGTTACCTGCCTACACGAAGGCCCACGTGCTCGCACGTGTAGGCACTCGGTGGACTTGACTGATCTTGAGCGATCAGGCGAGGTGCCGCCGCCCACATTTTGCAATCATATAGACGGGGAGAGTTCATATGCGATATCAGCGCTCGTTGGCCGGAGTTGCTTTGGGGTTGCTGTGTGCCGCGGCCCTGCCGGTCGGGTCGCTGGAGGCAAGTTGCACAAACCGGGGCAGCTTCTCGTCTTGGATGAAAGAATTTCGACAAGAAGCCGCACAGAACGGCGTTTCCCAACGCACGATTTCGCGGGCTCTGGATGGTGTGTCCCTTGATGAACGCATTATCAAGCGCGACCGCCGGCAAGGGTTCTTCTCTCAATCTTTCAATGATTTCTCCAAGAAGCTCGCAACAAACCACAGATTACAAGCCGGTCGGAAGAAGATCGCCGCGAACCGAAAAACATTCGAACGCGCGGAAGCTACCTACGGCGTACCAGCGGAAGTAATCACCGCATTCTGGGCGCTGGAGAGCGATTTTGGCGTGGGCATGGGTGATTATCCAGTCCTACAGGCGCTCGCGACGCTGGCTTATGACTGCCGACGGCACGAACTTTTCCGCGCGGAGTTGCTCTCCGCCCTGAAGATCATCGACCGTGGTGATCTGGATCCCGGTGAGATGATCGGGTCTTGGGCGGGCGAACTCGGTCAGACGCAGTTTCTTCCGACGCACTACCTCAATCACGCCGTCGATTTCGATGGCGACGGACATGCCAACTTGTTCAAGAGTGATGCGGACATCATCGGATCGACGGCAGCGTACATGAAGCATCTCGGCTGGCGACCTAATGAGCCCTGGCTGCAGGAGGTCGTCGTTGCTCGTGATCTGCCGTGGCAAGAGGCTGATCTTGCTATTAAGCATCCTAGATCAAAGTGGGCTGGCTGGGGCGTGAAGCTGGCAAATGGAAAAGCGCTGCCCAACGACAATCTGCCTGCTTCGCTCCTGCTCCCGATGGGGCGGACCGGACCAGCTTTCCTCGCGTATAATAATTTCGATATCTACCTAGAGTGGAACCAATCGCTCAACTACGCCACCACCGCGGCCTATTTGGCGACGCGCATTGGCGGCGCGGATCCAATGAAAGGACAGGATCGCAATATACCTTCTCTTTCAGGTCAGGAAATGAAAGCCCTGCAAAGCAGCCTGACGGACCGCGGTTATGATGTCGGTAAAATCGACGGCATTCTCGGAGCCAAGACGCGCGCAGCGGTGAAAGAAATGCAGTTGAAGTTCAACCTGCCCGCCGATAGCTACCCAACGATCGATCTTTTGAGACAATTGGGGGGCTAAGCACCGCATTTTCGAGGGGTAAACGAAAGTATCATCGTTAACCCCTCGCCGCTGCCGTTATTCAAATATCGACCAAGAAAACTGGTGAGCTACATTTTAGCGCAGGTTCTGAGACTTCAACGAAAAAGTCGTTCCAGACCTACTGTCTACGCCTTATTCCCGCAATATTTCATCTCATCTTTAGCTAGATCTAAATTCTGAAACCTATTGGCATGGTTGAAAAAAGGTTTCGTTTAGGCAATTAAGCAGCGGCTGGCTTGCATTCCCCCGGTACGCCAGTCGAATTCCCAGCAAGTTACTTCTAGCTGGCGCCTTGCGGCGCATCCGCAGGCGAAATGTGAGGGCTCGTCTCGCTGAACCATATCGCGGAACGTGCTGATTGGGGCGTTGAATAATAGTTGGGATGATTACGTGTGCATATACTCGGAATAACTACAGAAACGCATGATACCGGCGTGGCGATCCTGCGCGACGGGATGCCTCTCGTTGTTTACGAGGAAGAGCGCTTCAATCGAGAGAAACACACCAAGCGCTTCCCGCAACAGGCGCTGGCTGCAGCGTTTGACGGTTACGGGCTCAAGCTCTCCGACATCGACGTCATTACCGTTCCGTGGAATATGAATTCCTATCGGCGCACGATCGGACGCATTCTTACGCGTAAGCTCCCTCATAGCCTCAATCTGCTTTGGCCTGAAGCGCGTAAGACAACAGCGCTCGGCGCTGCGAACATGCCGCTCCGGCTCAAAACAGCGCTCGGACGGCGCTACGGTTTCCAGAATTTGCCACGGCTCGTGCAGATCAATCACCATAACGCTCACGCTGCCGTATTTTTCGTTTCGCCTTTCGAAGAAGCCACCATTCTCATTATGGATGGCTACGGTGACGAATCCGCGACCAGCGCCTATGCCGGCAAAGGTAACCGTATCGAAAAGCTATGGCAGGACGATTTCTTCGATTCCCTCGGCATGCTCTATTCGTGCGTCACGGAGCATCTCGGTTTCAAGGTATTCGAAGAAGGCACAGTCATGGCCCTGGCGGCTTGTGGCGGTCCTACATATCTCGATAAGTTCCGGGATGTCGTGCGCTTGCTCGACGGTGGGCGGATCGCGATCAACCGCGACTACATCGGCTATGATACGCATGGCTTCATGCGGCCGTTTGCGGAAAAGTTCGTCGGCTTGTTTGGACCAGCGCGCCGTCGCGAAGATCCATTAACGGACCATCACCGCGATCTCGCGTTTGCTCTGCAGGCGGTCGTGGAAGAAGCCATCATCCACATCGTGCGGGAGCTCTCGCGGCGGCATCCGTCGCGCAATCTGGTGTTGTCGGGCGGTGTCGCTTTGAACTGCGTCGCGAATGCTCGGATTCTGCGCGACACTGATTATGAAAACGTTTGGGTGCCACCCATCGCTTCGGATTCGGGCGTTTGCCTGGGTTCCACGCTCTACTATCACCATCAAACCCTCGGCCATCGCCGGGAGTATACGATGAACCATCCGTTCTTCGGCATCCAGTTCACTGACGATCAGATCATTGAAGCCCTTAATGCTGCGGGACTACCTTATAAGCGCCTCAGCGAGTCGGACTTGCTCCGCACGGTCGCGCAAGATCTCGCCGCCAGCCGGATCGTCGGCTGGTTCCAGGGGCGCGCAGAAATCGGCCCGCGCGCACTCGGCAATCGCTCGATCTTGTCAGACGCGCGCAGCCTGAAGATCAAGGATCTGATCAACGCGCGCATCAAACACCGCGAGGCGTTCCGGCCATTTGCTCCGGCAGTGCTCGTCGAGAAGGTCAGCGAATACTTCGAGTTCGATCAGGCTGACCCGTTCATGACGATGGCACCGCGACTCCGCCCGAACAAGGTCGATGTTATTCCAGCTGCGGCACACGTCGATGGCACGGGACGGCTCCAGACCGTAGAACGGACGGCTAACCCCCGCTACTACGCGCTCATTGAACAGTATGCGAAGTTGACGGGCGTTCCGGTCGTTCTAAATACCAGTTTCAATCGTCAAGAGCCGATTGTGAACACGCCGAAAGAAGCCATCTCTTGTTACCTCCGAACGGAAATGGACGTTCTCGTTCTTGGGGACTTCTATATTACCGAACGCCCGGCGCAGGCGATGGAGAAGGCACAACTGGCTTTTGCCGCTTGATGTGAACGCCGTTTCTACCTGGAGGCACGCGGGATCTTGAATGCCCGAGTGCCTCCAGTGTTGTTGCGGTCCAATGCAACGGGGCACGAGACTTTCAACAGGAGCCTTCGATGAAAAAACTCCGATTGCTTGCGATCGCTACGCTGGCGGCTTCCGCCCTGGCCGGTATCGCGGTTGCCCATGACTACGAGGCCGGCGCGTTGAAGATCGACCATCCTTGGGCGCGACCGTCGATCGGTGAAACCAAAAACAGCGCAGCGTATTTCAAGATCGAGAACACGGGTAAGGCTGCAGACCGGTTGGTATCGGCAAAAGCCGACATCGCGGAACGCACGGAACTGCATGAAAGCGTTGACGAAGGCGGCGTCGCGAAGATGCTGCCGCTTAAGGACGGCATTCCCGTTCCCGCCGATGGCGAAGCCGAACTCAAACCGCTCGGCATGCACGTCATGCTCATGGGGTTGAAATCAAAACTCGAAGAGGGCCAATCGTTTCCGATGACCCTCACGTTCGAGAAACAGGGCGATGTTCAGGTCGAGGTCAAGATTGAGGCTGGCGCCTCCGGCCACAATCATTCGCACCACCACTGATCCCTAAGAAGCACGGGATCAGCAGCTCGCATTCACTGACAACGGCCATTTGTCGTTGTCAGTGAAGTTTCACCTCGGGTTCGGTACGCCGTGTGATGGTGCGCGACAGCGTATCGAGCATGACCTTCCAGGGGCCGTGCAGTGCCCACTGATGCATCTTGTATAGCGAGCGATACATCACCTTGGCGAAGAACCCCTCGATCCACATGCTGCGGCCAGAAACAAATCCCATCAGGCTGCCGACGGTCGAATATTCACCTAGAGAGACTAGTGAACCGAAGTCCTGATATTTGAAGGGACGCAGAGGTTCGCCCTTCATTTGCCTCTGGATCTGACGCAAGACGTGCGAGGCTTCCTGGTGCGCCGCCTGCGCGCGCGGTGGGATCGGCGTTGTCTTTCCTTCCGGCACGAGATACGCGGCATCGCCAATGACGAAAATGTCGTCATCCCGCGTCGTCTGAAGGGTTGGCTTGACCACGAGTTGGTTTGAGCGGCTGACTTCAAGGCCATCGAGATCTGCCAACACGTTCGGGCCTTTCACGCCTGCTGCCCAGACGACAAGCGCCGACGGAATGAACTCGCCTGTCTGCAGCAACACGCCTTTTTCGCTAACGGAGGTCACCCTCGCGTTCGCGCGGACTTCCACCCCGAGCTTTTCGAGGATCTTCGTCGTCGCCGACGATAAGCGCTCCGGCAACGCCGGCAGAATGCGCGGTGCCGCCTCGATCAAAGTGATCTTGATGTCCTTTTCCGGGTCAATGCGATCCATGCCAAAGGCGACGACACCACGCGCAGTGTGATGAAGCTCGGCAGCAAGTTCCGTCCCGGTAGCGCCAGCGCCGATGATCGCGACATGGAGCTGGCCCGGCTCAACGGGGCCCGGCTGCGCGTTGGCGCGGAAACACGCGTTGACGAGACGCCGGTTAAAGCGCACCGCCTGCTCCTTGGTGTCGAGCATGATGGCGTGCTCCGCCACACCTTCGGTTCCGAAGTCATTCGACACGGAGCCGATGGCGATCACAAGCGTATCGTAGCCGAAGCCACGGGCTGGCGTGATCTGGCGGCCGTCTTCATCATACGTGGCGCTGCAGTAAACCAGCTTCTTCTCGCGATCGAGGCCGGTCAGCTCACCGTAGCGGTAGCGGAAGCCGTGCCAGTGCGCGTGCGCGAGGTAATCGAGTTCGTGGCGTGAAATGTCCATGCTGCCAGCGGCGATCTCGTGCAGCAGTGGTTTCCATACGTGGGTTCGCGCACGATCTAGCAACGTAATGTCAGCCCGGCCACGCTTGCCGAGTTTGCGGCCTAACCCCGTGACGAGTTCGAGGCCGCCCGCACCACCGCCAACAACGACGATGCGGTGCTTGTCGGAGGGGCCCGGCACGATCATAGGTTCGGTTGGATCACCGGAGGTGGCGATTGCCGTCTCGTTCATCGATACCTTCCCCTCTAGCCGCGGATCTCTCCGCCCGTTGCCTTTCCGACCGCCGCGATAACCTTTTCGGCGACCACTTCGATTTCCTTATCCGTAAGCGTTGCATCCATCGGCTGAAGTGTCACCTCGATTGCGAGAGACTTCTTACCTTCTGCCGCTAGATTTCCACCTTCGAAGACATCGAATACGTTGACGCTCGTTATCAGCTTCTTATCGGCACCTTGCGCAGCGCGTACCACATCTCCCGCAGCAACGTCTGCGTTAAGTACGAACGCGAAATCGCGCCGTACGGGCATCAGATCAGCCGTCGCCAGGGGCGGACGCGTCAGGCCCGAGCGCTTCTTTTCCGGTGGCAGGCGATCGAGGAATAACTCGAAGGCCGCCAGAGGCGCTTCAACATCGAGCCCCTTGAGCAGGCCCGGATGAAGCTCACCGAAGTGGGCAAGCACGACCTTTGGTCCCAACCGGAATACACCTGAACGGCCAGGGTGATACCACGCGGGCGCGTCCCGCGTGACCTGCACCTTTGTGACGTCCAACCCGAGGTTTGCAAGGACAGAGGCGACATCTTCCTTAGCGTCGAACACACCAGCTGGCTTTGCCGCGCCGTCCCAGTGCCGTCCTCCGCCGATCAGTCGTGCCGTTCCCGAGCGCACGCCTGCCGCAATAAGCATCTGTTCATCAGGCTTAGGTCCGGCATAGGCCTGGCCCAACTCAAAGAGCGCCAGATCGGGATTGCCGCGATTGCGGTTGCGCTGCGCAGCAGCAAGCAACCCGGGAAGCAAGCTTGGGCGCATGACCGACATCTCGACCGAAATCGGATTGGCCAATGTCAGCGTTTCATCACCGCCGCCGAAGGCTTCGGCCTCTTCCTTCGTGATGAAGGACCAGGTTATGGCCTCTGTGAGCCCACGGCCAGCGAGCGTGCGCCGTGTGCGGCGGACGCGAGACTGGTTGCTGGTCAATACCGGGCGAGCAACGCCGTGCATGCGCGGAAGCGGTGTCGACGGCACGGTATCGATACCGGCGATGCGGACAACCTCTTCGACGAGATCTGCGGGACCGAAGATGTCAGGACGCCAGGACGGGACTTTTACGGTCAGCTTGCCGCCCTTGCCCGAGACCTCGCAGCCTAGCGCATCCAAGATCGCTTTGATCGCAGCATCGGAGAGCTCCAACCCTGTCAACTTAGCAACGCGCGCTGTCTCGAACTGAATCTTAACGTCGGGTTCCGGCGGCTTTCCTGCCACGTTGGCACGTGACGGAGTACCGCCTGCCAATTTGAGGATCATGTCGGTTGCCAGGTCGAGGCCGGGCAGGACGGACGCGGGGTCGACACCCCGCTCGAAGCGATAGCGCGCATCTGTTACGAGACCGGTCTTGCGGCCCGTCGCGGCTGTCCGCAAGGGATCGAACCACGCGCTTTCAATCAGCACGTTTTGCGTCGCTTCGGTGCAGCCGGTATCTTCGCCACCCATAATGCCACCCAAACCTAACGGCCCCTTGTCGTCGGCAATCACGCACATGGTGTCATCAACCACATAGGTCTTCCCGTCCAGACCGAGGAAGCTCTCGCCCTCGCGGCCGAGACGGGCGCGAACACCGCCTGTCAGTTTATCGGCATCGTAGACGTGCAATGGCCGACCGCGATCGTATGAGATGTAGTTGGTGACATCGACCAAGGCATTGATCGGACGCAAGCCGACCGACTTCAGCCGGTTTTGCAGCCACTGAGGCGACGGGCCATTGCTGACGCCGCGCACGTAGCGACCGGCGAATACCGGGCAGGCATCTGCGTCGGCCTCAGAGAACTCGAGATCGATTGCGACGGGGCAATCATAATCACCCTCGACGCCCCCCAGCTTGGGCTCAGGCTTGAGCTCGCCTAATCCAGCGGCAGCCAGATCGCGCGCAATCCCGCGAACGCCGGTGCAGTCAGGCCGGTTCGGCGTTAAACCAACCTCGATAACCGGATCGTCCAGGCCCAGCGCCGCGACATAAGCTGTTCCGACTTGACCCGCGAATTCCTCGCTCACCTCGATGATGCCTTCGCTATCGTCGGATAGCTCCATCTCGGCTGCGGAGCACATCATGCCATTGGACACGACACCGCGGACGGGCCGTTTCTCCAACGTAATGCCCGAGCCCGGCACGTAAGTTCCGATGGGCGCAAACACGCCGAGCATGCCAGCGCGCGCGTTGGGCGCGCCGCAAACGACCTCAAGAGGTGGCTTGCCAGGTTCGGTTTCAACTTGCAGCACTTGCAGGCGATCCGCATCGGGGTGCGGCTTTGCTTCAAGCACCTTGGCAATGCGGAAGGCACCGAGCTGTTCGCCCAGATTCTCAATGCCATCAACCTCCAGGCCGATTGCCGAGAGTGTCGTGGAAATCTGATCCAGCGATGCGTCTGTCTCAAGATGATCTTTGAGCCAGGAGAGCGTGAACTTCATGCCGGTTGCCTTTCCCAGTCACCACTTGGTGTCATAGCACTTTTCAGTTGTCTTCGCTTTCTTTCCGGCCGCCCAAGCGCTCGCGCAGCCTCAACCGAAAGCCATGACGTTTCGATCTTTCCCGCGGCTGTCGCACCTCTCCGTACAGTGTCCTGCGTACGCGGCGCATCCGTGCCCAGATCCATACGAAGGACAGCGCGATGCGAATGAGCGTCAAGCCGTAGTAAATTCGGAAAACGAAGCAATAAATTACGAACCATTGGTTGGAGCGATCCATGAGTATCGGTGTTACCGATATCTCGAAGTGCTCCATGATGTCGAAGAAACCGCCCCGCAAGACAAGGTCGAGGCCAAACAGCGCCGCGCCAATCGGACCTGCCGAAATCGGATTGTTGTCGCTGTCGACAAAAAGGCCGATTCCATCGGACTGCAGAAACAGGCAGCTGACGACGAACAGAATGTAGAAGACGAGCATCGAGATGCCCATCGACCGGTAGTAGATGAGCACGTGACGCAACGTGTCGCCGCTGAATCCGTACTGGATCCAATCGTCGAGATCGCGATGCTTGGTGTCGTGAAAAAACCACGTCAGGATCGCCATGACGATCATGGCGATAGACAAAGCTATCGCCATGATGACGGACGCGGACATATTTATCAGCGCCGGCATCATCCAAACCTAACGACATTGTTGTGTCGTGGCGGATCGGTGGTCCAGAGCCTGTCTCACGACGACAGGCCACCGGCGAGCGTCGGTACGTCCAGCATGGAAAATCCATAATGGCGCAGCCAGCGCAGATCCGCTGAGAAGAATGCACGCAGGTCGGGGATGCCGTATTTCAGCATCGCCATGCGATCGATGCCCATGCCGAAGGCGAACCCTTGGTAGCGTTGCGGATCCAGACCGCAGTTCACCAGCACGTTGGGATGGACCATGCCGCAGCCACCGATTTCAAGCCATTGACCCGGCTTGCCGATCGCTTCCGCACCGATATCGATCTCGGCGGACGGCTCCGTGAACGGGAAGTGAGACGCGCGCAAACGCATCTTTACCTCATCGACCTCGAAGAAGGCTTTGCACATTTCTTCGAGCACCCATTTGAGATGCCCCATGTGGGTCGACTCGTCGATCACCAGCGCTTCGATCTGGTGGAACATCGGTGTGTGTGTCTGGTCGCTGTCGCAACGATAAACGCGGCCCGGAGCAATGATCCGGATCGGTGGTTTTTGCGACAGCATCGTGCGGATCTGGACCGGGCTCGTATGGGTGCGCAGCACCAGACGCTCGCCGTTAGAGTCGGGATGGAAATAGAACGTGTCGTGTTCCTGCCGAGCCGGGTGCTCCTGCGGAATATTCAGCTTTGTGAAGTTGTAGTCATCACTCTCGATATCAGGACCTTCGGCGATCGCGAAGCCCATATCGGCGAAGATCTCCGCCAGCTCATCCATAACATGGCTGACAGGGTGGATGCGCCCTTCCGAGACCGGACCGGGGCGGACAGGAAGTGTGATGTCCGCCTGCTCCGACGCGAGCCGTGCTTCCAACGCAGCGCTTTCAAGGATCGTCTTGTGGCTATCCAGAGCCTCGCTCACGCGCGTTTTTACGGCATTAACGGCCGCGCCGAACGTCTTGCGTTCTTCGGCAGGTAGCGAGCCCAACCGCTTCATCACGGCGGATACGCGCCCGCTCTTGCCAAGCGCGGAGACGCGCACCTGCTCGAGCGCCCCGAGATCTTTCGCGGCGGCAATTTCGCTCAAGAGCTCCGATTGCAGCTCTTCGAGATCAATGGTTTCAGCCATGACTGATGTCCCTTAGTCCACGCATTCGCCAACATCAGGTGGGCGAGGCGGCCTTACCACGGACCGACGCCCTCTCCTTAGAAGCGTTCCGTCGCGGCGACCACTCCTCCGGCCAAGCCCAAAAATGCGGCTTGACCCTCGGTACGGAGTCTAACGGACTATCGCAGGTCGCTCGCCTTAGGCAGCTCGTGCGTTGGCAACCGCAGCCGAAGCCTGGTCTACCAGCGCCTTGAAGGCTGCCGCGTCCTTTACGGCGAGATCGGCCAACACCTTGCGGTCGATCTCGATTCCAGCCTTGTTCAGGCCGTCGATAAATCGACCGTATGTCAGCTCGTTGGCGCTTGCCTCACGGACTGCCGCGTTAATACGCTGGATCCAGAGCGCCCGGAAGGTACGCTTCTTCCTCTTGCGATCGCGATATTGATACTGCAGGGCGCGTTCGACAGCCTGCTTCGCAATACGGATCGTGTTCTTGCGCCGGCCGCGATAGCCTTTGGCTGCATTGAGAACTTTTTTGTGTTTGGCGTGGGCGGTAACGCCGCGCTTAACGCGTGCCATGGTCGTGCTCCACTAAGAAGTGTTCAAGTATTCGGGATAGAATCTCTGAGATCTAGCTCAGCGATTGTACGGCATGTACTTCTTGACGATTTTTTCGTCAGCTTCGCACAGCACCATGGTTCCACGCGCATTGCGGATGAACTTCGCATGACGCTTGATCATGCCGTGGCGCTTACCGGCGGCGGCAACTTTGACCTTGCCAGTCCCTGTGAACTTGAAGCGCTTCTTGGCGCTCGACTTCGTCTTCAACTTGGGCATTTTGCTTCTCCTGGTTCACTCACGGACTGTCCCGCGCCTTTTGGAGACGCTGGCCCTCGTTGTAGACAGCACACACAAAAAGCGTGGCCACGCTCTCGACCCAACGGGCCAAGATTGTCTTGGGAGGGGCGCTTTGCCTGGACGACAAGCCCATGAGTTAATTTTTGCAAAGCATTTTGAACCGCCACGGCATGCCCCGCCGGGCGGCTCAGAAGCGCGCGTTATACAGGCCGTTGACCGTTATGGCAATGGGGTCGGCGCATCCCGTTGAAGGATACGGAACCGATAAACCCATCGCCCAGAAAACGGTTAATGCATCTATGTCCTCGCCCACGTATCAGGCATGTTCGGCGATGCTGGCCTGCGGGGCTTGGTTCAGCAATTGGCGGAATTGCTCTCCCGACAGATGTATCAAGCTGCAGTGGTCACCGCCCTCGAAGTAAACATCGTCAACCTGACCCAAGCGCTCATCGACGATGGCATCCAGCCCATAGGCAGGCGCGACCGCGGGAATAGCTCCAAGATCGCAGTCCGGGAAGAGGACTTCGATTTCATCCTCAGTCGAAAGGCAGATGGGCCCGTCGATCAGTTCTCCCACAGCATCGAGGCGGACCTTGCATGAGGCGGGAATGACAGCAGCCACAAAACCACCTTCTCGGCTTAAAATGACCGCTTTGGCTAGACGATCTCCCGGGACGTGGCTCGCTTCTGCAATCTGCGATGAAGTCATTTTGCGATCATGGGTCAGCACATCGTACTTGATATGCTTGTCGTCTAGATATTGCTGAAGAGTCAATGAGATAGCCATGGTTTCCTCCTGACAAACGGCAGTTGTCGCGCAAATCGCGGCTCAGCCGACCGGAGCGGGAAACACATTAACTCTAGAGCAGGCCTCTACCTATGAACCTCACGTGCCGAACTGCTTCGGGGGCGGGAGGCATGAACGACGTTAAGCTCAGGCCTGCCTGGCTCGGTCGTACGCCGCACACACAGATGTTTATAAATCTAGCCACCGGGGGCGTTTCCAACAAGATCTTCCGATTAAATCGGAAAAGCGCCAACGCGCTCTGGACGGCGGCAACCGACGTCACCATAATATTTAATCGCTGCTCGAGGGATGGTCCGGCTTAACAGGCTGGGCTGGTTCTAGAGGAAAAGGGGTGAGACTGAGAAAGCCGATGTGGGGGGGAAAATACCTCAACGAAAGGCACTCAAATGATTGTCGCTGACCTGTTGCAGGACAAAAAATATCGCATCCTAATGATCGCTCCGACCGAGCCGATTACATCCTTGGCCAGGCGTCTTTTTGATGCGCACGTCGGCTGTATGATCGTGAGCCGAAGCGGGCGGACCATAGATGGCATTATTTCCGAGCGGGATGTGGTGCGTGGGCTCGCCGAAAACGCCGGAAGGATCGACAAGCTTACCGTCGCCGATCTTATGACCAAGTCCGTCATTACCTGCTCGCCAAACGATGACGTGTCCAGCGTTGCCAAGACTATGACCCAGCGCCGTATCCGACATGTTCCGGTTGTTCAGGACGGGGATAAACTTGTCGGCGTGATAAGTATCGGCGACGTTCTCAAGAGCCGGATGGGCGAATTGGAACTGCAGGCAAACGTGCTGCGCGACTACACAATCGCGTTGCGCTAAGTCCTTGTTGATCGTGCTTCCTATGGGAAACCGCTTTCCGGAAGCACTCTAGAAGCGGCAAGGCCGGCCCAAAAGGCCGGCCTCGTTTCGGTGTTCAATTCGTGAACGTTCGGGTTCTTCCTATCGCGCAAAAAGCGCGCGATCCGGAAACCCGACGTTAGCGCGGCGCCAAAACCATAACCATTTGGCGGCCTTCGAGGCGTGGTTCGCTCTCGACCTTTGCAATCTCTTCCAGCTCACCCTTGACCCGCTGAAGTACAGCCATACCAAGTTGCTGGTGCGCCATTTCGCGACCACGGAAGCGCAGGGTAACCTTCACCTTATCGCCGTCGTCGAAGAAACGTTTGATGGCCCGCATCTTGACGTCGTAGTCGTGCTCATCAATCGCAGGACGCATCTTGATCTCCTTGATCTCGACGGTCTTCTGCTTTTTGCGTGCTTCGGCGGCTTTTTTCTGCTGCTCGAACTTGAACTTGCCGTAGTCCATGATCTTGCAGACCGGCGGCTGAGCATCCGGAGAAATCTCAACGAGATCCAGGCCGGCGTTATTGGCGCGATCTTGCGCCTCGAGGCGGTTTACCACCCCGACATTTTCTCCGTTCTCATCAATCAAACGGACTTCTCTGACCCTAATGGCGTCGTTGATTTTCGGGCCTGTATCTTCGCGCTGGGGCGCTGCTCGGTGTGGGCGGCGGATGGCTGGTCTCCCTTGGATGCCTCAAAAAAATTCCTGTGCCAATTAACGGCCTGGGGCGCTCACTTAAACCCAATGAAGGCGATCGTCACCCGGCAATAGCACAAGCGATCGAAGAATCGATAACAAGTGTCTCCAAGTCAAGCGCTGAAAATCATGGATGGGGAACTCATGAACGACTTGTTTCGGACCAAGTATCAACCATCCCCTTGTTCAGCAGTTCGTCATAAACAGCCAGCGTCAATCGTTTCATGGCTTTAAGTGAAAAAGATGCGATGACATGCGCGCGGGCCCGCTCACCCATTTCCCGCCGTGCGTCGGGGCTCAACCCCAGGGCTTCGGCAATTGCCTGAGCAAGGGCGGAAACATCTCCCGGGGGGACAAGCCACCCAGTCGCTTGCCCCGGCGATACGTCAGGGCCTCCCTTAACCGTTTCGGGCGGCGCCCCGATGGAGGTGGCGATTACTGGACATCCCATGACTTGCGCTTCCGTAGCCGTCCGCCCGAAAGCTTCCGGTTCAACGGATGCGACGATCGCCAGAAGAGATGTCGCCAGCGCTGCGGGCATATCGCTAACGTGACCGACCATACGGACACGCCCAGTCAGGCCCGCCGCCGCAATCTGAGCCTGAAGCGCGTCCCGATAAGCCGCGCGGCCCTGATGATCCCCGGCCAAGATGATGACGGCATCGCCCAGGCGCTCTTCATCAGCGAGCCGCCGGACAGCTTCGATTACGACATCCTGACCCTTCCAGCTCGTGAGGCGGGCCGCCTGGAGAATAACGGGCACATCCGGGCCAATACCCCACGCCTTGCGCAACTCCGTTACGCGTTCCGGGGCGACAGCGGCGGGGTCAAAGCGCGCTGCCTCGACACCACGATGAATCACACGGAGCTTTTCAGAAGGCGTCCGGTAGCGGCTCGCAACCAACCCCGCCGTATAATGCGAATTGGCTATAATCAGATCCGAGCGCGCCATCACCGAGTTGTAGAGCTTCTTGAGACGCCCCTTTTCACCATACGCGCCATGATAGGTGGTCACGAATGGAATGCCTGTTCGGCGCGCCGCGATCAGAGCACTCCACGCCGGAGCCCGGGAACGCGCGTGAATCAGATCGACGTTCTCGCGTTTTATGATTCGCGCGATCTCATAGCCGTTACGAGCAATGCGTACCGGATTCTTCGTGGCTGCGGGAAACAGCATCAATTCGCCCCCCACGCGCGCCAGGTCTTCGGCGAGGCGTCCGCCCTGAGACAGTACCAAGGCTCGGCCACCCGCTTCGACAATTGCCTGGGCAATCTCGACGGTTGAAAGCTCGGCACCGCCGGTGTCGAGTTCAGGGATGATTTGAAGTATGGTCGGGCGGGTCGCGGCCAAAGGGTCGCCTTCTCGTGTTACGGCAAGACATTCAGACTTTAAGGACGTTCAATAGGATGAGCTCAGGCGAACCGCAATTCCTCGATGTGGGTGATGGAAGCAAACGGCGGAAAATCGCCTATCTGACAATCCCGCCTCCGTCCGCCAACGGGCTTGGGCTGGTGTGGATGATCGGTCTCAAGTCCGACATGGTGAGCACCAAGGCGACGGCACTCGCGGAGTGGGCACCCGCCAACGGCTTCGGCCTGACACGGTTCGAGTACTCCGGGCATGGTTCGTCGTCCGGTGAATTCACCGAAGCCACCATTGGCGACTGGCTCGAAGAGTCTCGAGACGTCTTCACCAAAGTCACGCATGGCCGCCAGATTCTTATCGGCTCGTCGACGGGTGGCCACTTAGCGCTCTTGCTTCTGCGCGACCTGATGCGTCGTGACCCCGCAGCAGCGGATCGTATCGCCGCAATCGTTCTTATCGCACCAGCCTGGGATCTCACGGAAGAGTTGATGTGGAAGAAGCTTCCTGCGGAGGCTCAGCGCGAAATCATGGAGAAAGGCGTGACGTATCGGCCTTCCGAATACGGTGATCCTTATCCGATCACGCAGAAGTTCATCGAGGAAGGACGCAATCATCTGTTCAAGGGAGAACCCTTTGACCCAGGGCGGCCTGTCGTCATCCTGCAGGGATTGCTCGACCCAGACGTGCCAGCTGCTCATTCCCGTAAGCTCGTCGAATTCATCCAAAGCGGATGGGCAGAGCTGACCGAAGTCCCTGATGGCGAGCACCGCATGTCACGGCCACAGGATCTCGAGCTTCTGTATCAAACAATCAAGCGGGTAGCCGACAAGGTCAGCTAAGCAGATCCATGAGGAGCGCACACCTATGACACGATCGGATAACGATAGCCGTATCGACTACATTGAATTCGGCGTCACCGACATTGCGCGCTCGAAAACATTCTACGGCGATGCGTTTGGATGGACGTTCACCGACTACGGTCCGACCTATTGTGAATTTTCCGATGGCCGCATGACCGGCGGGTTCACCACAGCAACAAAGCCAACCCCAGGCGGTCCGCTCGTCGTTCTTTATGGAGACGATCTCGTTGCCATGCAGGATCGCGTCGAAGCGGCAGGTGGGCGGATCGTCAAACCGGCTTTCGATTTTCCGGGCGGCCAACGTTTTCATTTCACTGACCCTGACGGCTACGAACTCGCCGTTTGGACGAAGCGCTGATCGTTAGCGGTCGAGTTTGGCAGCGGCCAGTTCAGCGATTGCTAATTGAAGCTTCGGATCCTCGCCGTCGAATAGGAACCACACAGCCGAAAGCCCTGCCCAAGCCAATATCCATTGCAGCAAGCGTTGGGGGGCAAGTCCAGCTGCCGCGCTGACGACGCAGACTTGCAGCTCTAGACGACCTGGCGCGAGCGCAACGCCAGCATTTGGATTGCAAAAGAGGTTGGCGTAATCGAAACCGCGTTCTCCAAGTAATCCCTTGGGGTCGATCACGAGCCAGCCCCGCGAACCGAAATCGAGGATGTTGTCGTGGTGAATGTCGCCGTGAAGCACGCGAATGTCTTGTGGCTCTGCGAGCAAGGCGCGCGCCGTATCGGCGGATCGTCGCAAAATCCCTCCATGTGTTGTGGCTCCGGTTTCGAGTTCGCGAAACCACTGTGAAAGCGGCACAAGTTCCGGCGGTGGCTTGTTGCGAGGCGTATGCAGTTTTGCGACGACACGACAAATTATTCGGCTAGCTTCGTCATCGCGTCCCGAGCACGCAAATTCGATTAGAGAGCTGCTGCCTTCCGCACGCTCTAAGAGAATCGCTTCTCCATCATGAGCCAGTACGCGTGCCGCACCCTGACCTTCCCACCATTTCATGAGGCGGCCACCGAACCTCTCCTCCGCCTTGACGGCGACCTTCAACATCGCAGCGCTTCCTCGATGTCGGACCGGCAGGAGATGACCACTGCGCGTGCGGAGGGGATTGCCGTCCGGCGTCAACGCCCAAGCCGTCAGGTAGTGCGCAAATATGGAGCGATCAGCACCCGTTATCTGTCTGGTCTCGCTCGATGAATTCAGCATGAACAAGTCCTTCCAAATTGGTTCAGCCACGCCATGCGATCTGTTCAGTCATGCAAGCAATTGCAGAACGGATCAACAAACTGAAACGGGTAAGGATAAGCAACATGCTTGGTAAGACTCTGATCGCAGCAGCGATGTTCACCGTAGTAGCTGCAGGCACCGCGACAACGGCTTCGGCTCATTCTGGCGGCTACAAGCGCGTCGTTACGGTTCAGCAGTGCATCGGCAGCGGCAAGTATCTCGTCCGCAAAAACCGCCATACGGGGCGTGTCTATTCGAAGACCCGCATCGGTCGCTGCTTCACCAAGCGGCATCACGCCCATGGTCACTGGAAAAAGAAGCGCGTCGCGAAGCGCATCTTCCGCAGGGCCTTCAATAACTAGTTCAAGACCTCGTTCCTCGTCCCCTAGCGCCAACGGGTGCCGGATTAATCCGGCACCCGCTTGGTTTTTTGGCATTGTCGTCGCGTTGGTGGACTGGTCAGTCGGCCATGTTCATGCTGCCCTTGCGGCTATGTTTGCGATCTTCTTCATCCATTGTCGTCGTATCGGCATCGAAGACGACACGCTCCGCTCCGGACAGGCACACGAAACGTTTGCCACGCGCGCGGCCGATCAGCGTCAGACCTGACTGACGCGCCAACTCCACGCCCCAGGCCGTGAAGCCTGAACGGGACACGAGAATCGGTACACGCATCTTCACGCATTTGATGACCATTTCGGAGGTCAACCGGCCGGTGGTGTAGAAGATCTTGTTTCCGGGCTCGACGGAATTGAGGAACATGTAGCCCGCAATCTTATCGATGGCGTTGTGGCGACCGACGTCCTCCATATAGACCAGGGGCCGATCCTCTTCACACAGCACGCAACCATGAATGGCACCGGCCTTCAGGTAGAGGCTCGGCTCCGTATTGATCTTTCGTGTTAGCTGATAAAGCCATGTCGTGGTGATGCGCGCGTCGGCGGGGAGTTCGATGCCTTCCAGTTCGTCCATTAAGTCGCCGAAGACAGTCCCCTGAGCGCAACCGGACGTCTGCACCTTCTTTTTCAACTTGTCTTCGTAATTCGTTTCACGTGCCGTGCGGACAACAATGGTTTGAATATCGTCGTCGTAGTCGATCCCGGTAATCTCATCGTCTGGTCGCAGCATGCCCTGGTTCAGCAGAAAGCCGATTGCCAGCAAATCCGGATGATCGCCGATGGTCATCATCGTCACGATTTCGCGAGCGTTGAGAAACAACGTCAGAGGCCGTTCCGCCACCACATCGGTGGTTACAGAGCGACCTTCATGATCGATGCCGGTGACAGGGACCGACAGACGTGGATCGTCAGGAGTCGGTCGAACCTGGAATTCCTTCACGTTGGCGGCCTCCTTGGACCTGTTTTTTGACCAGCCATGTCGTCGCGGTCTGGATCTCTCGACAATGGGGGTTCGTCCGCTGCGGGTAAAGGGCCTGCAGAAGTGAGGACCGAATTCTGCGGTCCTTGGACAGGCGTTGTACCTTGGTTTTCAATCCCATAGCCGGGTGTATGGGCGCAGCTTTCGTTGATGCGCCACAAATATTTCGATTGCCTGGCCCAATTCGTAAAGAGCATCCGACTATTGCCTTGCAATCCTTATTGCAATTCTCTTTGCCAAGCCCCGTGACTTTACCGCGATCGTCTGCCAGTATCGACGTATCTCATACTCGCGCGTCGACCATCTGTGCCGCCGAGGCGGACAGTTAAGATCCGCTTGGCGCCGCTCAACGGAGCAGGCCGCACCGCAATCCCAGGGAGAGGAATTTGGATGTCGGTTGACAAGGACCGGGTTCTCAAAGTGCTTAAGCGGGTTAAAGGCCCGGACCTCGAAAAGAACATTGTCGATCTCGGATTGGTGTCGGAAATCCTGATCAAGGATGACCGAGTGTATTTTTCCATTACCGTTCCGGCCGAACGCGCTGAGGAGCTCGAACCGTTACGGGAAGCCGCCGAGAAGATCGTCAAGGACGTCGAGGGCGTTAAAGGTGTCACAGCGGTTTTGACCGCCGAGGCGAACACTAAGAGTGCGCCGACTGCCAACGGAGCACCGCCGCCGCAATCGGGCAGCAACGTTCACGAACATCCGCGTGTAGCGGAAGCCCGTCAGCGTATGGCCGGCAATGCACCTCCGGCAGGTCCGCAAGCTGGAGCAGGTGGCGGGACAAGAGGCGCGGGTTTGCCCGGCGTGAAGCACCTCATTGCCGTAGCTTCCGGAAAGGGGGGCGTCGGCAAATCGACGACCACCGTCAACCTCGCGCTCGGCCTCCAGTCCCTCGGACTGAAGGTGGGCATTCTCGACGCAGATATCTTCGGCCCCTCACAACCACGCCTGCTCGGCCTTACGGGACGTCCCTCCGTTGCGCACGGCAATACGCTGAAGGCGATGGAAGGTTATGGCCTCAAGGTCATGTCCATGGGTTTCCTCGTCGATGAGGGCACCCCGATTATCTGGCGTGGCCCCATGGTGGTTTCGGCGCTCAACCAGATGCTGCGCGATGTGGCCTGGGGCGAACTTGACGTGATCGTTATCGACATGCCGCCTGGCACGGGCGACGTGCAGCTTTCGATGGCGCAACAGGTGCCGTTGTCAGGGGCGATTATCGTCTCGACGCCGCAGGACTTGGCTCTTATCGACGCCCGCAAAGGGCTCAACATGTTCCGCAAAGTGGACGTGCCCGTGCTCGGCATCATCGAGAACATGAGCACCTTCATCTGCCCGAAATGCGGGGAAGAAAGCCATATCTTCGGTCATGGCGGCGCAGAGGAAGAAGCCTCAAAGCTCGGGTTGCCGTTCCTCGGTGGCATCCCTCTGCACATGGATATCCGCGCTAAATCAGATTCAGGCCAGCCGATCACGGCGACGAGCCCGGAGAGCGCACATGCGCAGATCTACCGAGATATCGCCGCCAAAACCTGGTCAGAGCTCGAAGCCACTCACGGCAACCGTCTCAACCCTCCCAAGCTCGACATCGCTGATGGCGGCGCGGCGCTCAATGTCACGTTCGATGACCGCGCTGCGTACACATTGAGTGCGGAAATGCTGCGCGTCATGAGCCCTTCGGCTGAGGTGCAGGGACATTCGCCGGATCAGCGCGTGACGGTTGGCGGCAAAAAGAATGTGAAGATCACAAAGCTCGAGCCCGTCGGCAACTACGCGACGCGGATCACCTTCGACGACGGGCACGACACAGGTCTATTCACTTGGTCCTATTTCGATTTGCTCGGACGCGAGAAAGATGCGCGGTGGGCAGAGTATCTGTCAGAACTGGAACAGAAAGGCCTGAAAAGAGGATAGACGTTGACGGGCGATTACAAAATCAGATCTCTCGAAGAGCTGACGCAAATCTATGGTTCACCGCGCCGTGTTTCCCTCATCAAAGAGGTCAACCGGATTACGCCCGAATACCGTGCCTGGATTGAAGCTTCTCCCTTTGCCGTTCTTGCCAGCTCCGGGGCGACTGGGCTTGATTGCTCGCCCCGGGGAGATGCGCCAGGCTTCGTGCAGATCGCAGATGACAAAACGTTGCTGATGCCGGATAGGCCGGGCAACAATCGCATCGACACACTGCGCAACGTAATTGAGGATCCGCGGGTCGCGCTGCTCTTCGTTGTTCCCGGTCTCAATGCGTGCGTGCGCGTCAACGGACGCGCAGAAATTTCAATCGACCCGGATCTACTGGCGCGCTTTTCAATCGATGGAAAACTTCCACGTACTGTGCTGATCGTTGCCGTAGACTCAGTTTACTTTCAGTGTGCTCGGGCTTTGACACGTGCGAAGTTGTGGGATGCGGCGGGTCATCAGGACGCGTCAGCCCTCCCCACAGCGGGCCAAATTCTCGCCGGTGTAGAGACCGGCTTCGATGACACAGCCTACGATGCCGAGCTTCCGGATCGAATCCAAAAAACTCTCTATTAGGGGTCTCGCCTAAGGTTGACACGCCCACCGCCTGATATCGTGGTGGTCGGCTAGATCATGCAGCCGACCCCCGTCGAATATCATGCTTGCGAGTCGGATTTCGCGCGCGTGGGCTTTGCCGCAGGCTTCTTCTCAGCGGGCTTCTTTTTGGTTTTTCTTGCCAGCTTCGTGGGTGCCGGAGCGGGGGTGCTTGCGTATGCACTATCGTCGCCGGCTTTTGCCGCCGCAATTGCTTCGGTGACCACCGCCTCCGCATAAGCGGGCAACGCAAACGCCGCTGAATGCACCGCAGGCGTCCAGTACTTCAGGTCAGAAATACCACGCTTGCGCACGCGCTTTGCCAGAACTTTCTGCTCCAGGTTGAGGATCGACTTGTCGTCGGTCGCAAAATTGAGCGCGAAGGGGCCGCCGAAATAGCAAGGCTGGGTGCACATATATGGTGCCACCCGCTTGAAGAGCGATGCAAACACGCGCGTCGTTCCCGCGAGATGGTCCGGGAACAAGAACGGCAGACCATTCTGCGTAACGAGAACGCCGCCTTTGGCGAGCGCGCGCTTGCAATCGGCGAAGAACTCGCGTGTGTGAAGCACGGCCGATGGCCCTATCGGCTCGGAGGAGTCTACGATGATAGCATCGAACTTCTCTTCCGTTTTGGCGACGTATTCGAGGCCGTCGGCGATCACGACATCGGCGCGCGGGTCATCGAACGCCGCACCCGGAATCTCGGGATAGTGTTCGAGGGCCGTATCGATAACGGTGCGATCGATCTCGACCATGGTGGCCTTGTCGACGCAATCGTGCTTGAGCACCTCGCGCAGAACACCACCATCTCCGCCACCGACCACGAGGACATTCTTGGGCTTTTCGAGCGCCATCAGCGGCACGTGCGCCATCATTTCATGGTACACAAACTCATCCGAGGTCGTGAGCTGGCAGACGCCGTCCAGCATCAGCACCGTGCCCCAGGTCTCGTTACGGAAGATTACGAGATGCTGATGCTCGGTCTTGACCTCATGTAACACTTCCGACGCCTCAAGCGCGACGCGCCAGTGGGGGTGGAAGGTTTCCTCAATCCAGCGGGTACTCATCTTTTTGGCTCTCCGGTGCTGACGATCAGCGATCAGAATCTGGCGGCGTTAAACTGCGTTCACATGATAGTACGATGACAGTCGCAGTGGACTAGGGTCTTTCCGATCGTCACTGAAAGACGGAAAGCACCTGGCTTTCTGCTTGGTCGTGCTTCTGATCGACAAACCGGTTCCCACTTTTCCGGAAACGAGCAGGAGCACCGCACAGTCACCTGCACGGTTTCAAAATGAAAGTGGCCGGTGCGTACACCGGCCACCCCGCTCGTCAAAAATCTGTTGCAGCTTAGGCGGCTTGCTTTGCCGTCACCTTCATAAGGCGGACGGGTGCCTTGCGCGAAGCGGCTGTCTGCCACTTCATCTCTTCCAGCTCCTCGCCGCGAAGATGCTCTTTCACGACAACATCTTCAGCGTGGAAAGCCTTGCGAAGCACATCGATCGCGAGATGCGGTTTCGCCTCGCCACACATGAAGACGTCGAGAGCAGCGTAATCCGCCTCGGGCCAACTGTGGATCGAAATGTGGCTCTCTGAGAGAACCGCCACACCACTGACACCGCCATTCGGCGTGAAGTGGTGAAGATGAATGTGCAACAACGTAGCACCAGCAACTTCAACACAACGCTTCAGCGTCTGCTCTACATACTTGAGATCATCAAGCCGCCGGGCGCCAAATAGATCAATGATCAAATGGGTACCAGCGAAGCGAACGCCGTCACGCTCGATGAAGAAATCTTTTCTTTCATCCTGCGCTACGGGCGCAATTTCATTCAGATCTTCCTTTTGGGCGGTGCTTGAACGAGTCAAGTCCATCCCCAATTGGAAGAGGGTGTCGTCATAGGCCATCGGACCCTCCCCAACCAGTAGATAGATGTGACCCGTCCGCTCCTTACCTTAGGGGTTGTTTTGATACCTTTGGGGCAGGTGGACGAACGGAAGTCGGCTTTATGTCTGGATCGCCCCCTGCATGCAAGAAAAATTCGAGGTCGCGGAGAAAAAAAATTCTCGTGTTTCCTCTTGCTTAAACAATAGGTTCACGAGAGGCGTTCCGGCTACTTTCGGACGTGCCAGCACACAAGGCGCTCTAATGGCCAACCCGACGCGTTCATATGGTCCCGCGGTCCCCCGAATCAATCCCTGCCCTAAAATTCGGGGGTCAATGTCGACATCTACTGACCTCCGAACAACCCGTTCAGTAGCTTTTTGGTGTCGATCTTCTTCTTGCCGGTCTCATCTTCGGTGACGAAGCCGTCGATGATTTCCTGCGCGCTCTTGCCCTTAAACTGCTCTCCAACCTTCTTGATTGCATCAGCGGCTTTATCGGGATCCTTCAGGACATCGCCGAGATCGGGCGTGTAATTCAAGTTGTCGAAGGGACCGTGGACGCGCACCGGGACCTCAATACCGGCAAGTCCTGTCTGGCCGCCTTGTCCCGTCAGGTTAGCGACCAATTTGGGCCGAAGCGTAAAATCGACTTCGCGCGATGGCAGCATGATTTTGCCTGCTCCCGTCAGACGCAGTAGCGGGCTCGCCATATTCAGGTCGTCGCTCTCGGCGACGCCGGCTTTGATCTTAAATGTTGCAGAGAGATTGCTGAAATCGGTTTTCTGAGTCGGGACGCGATTGAAGTCCGACACCCGACCCTGGGTTAATCCACGGATCGCCTGAGCCAAATTAAATCCGACAAGCGCACCGTCCGTAAATCGGAAATCCGCAGTCCCGGACAGCCCTTCAACGATCTCACGTTCACTGCCGCCCTGACTTGCAAGGGCAAGTGAGAGGTTTCCGCGTCCTGCCAGCCAATCGATATCTGCGGCATCCGTCAGCAAGGGCTGGCCTGAAACACCATCGGCGACGATGTTGGCATTGAAACCTAGCGTCGGGTTTGCCGCATTCAGCGTGATGACGCCGCGCGCAGTGCCCTCATAAAGAACGGCCTCCTGCAGATCGGCTTGCATCGTCCCATCCTGGAGTGCGACGGCCAGCTGTGAGCGTCCCGCCTTGAGGCCCTGGAAAAGAAGACGATCGACGCTCAGCGCCAGATCAGCGTCGGCTGCGGACAACAATGTGAGGTCGATCGGCTCGCTACTCCACCCCTTGCGCTTTGTGTAGCCTTTGACCCGTGGCCCCGGCTCGCGAAGCAGATCCTCTATGGACTGCGGCGAGTTCCCCTTTGTTGTTTGCGTGGATGCGGGGCGGACTTTGATAGCGCTAGGTGACTGCGGACTGCCGATGTACTTGTTGAGGTCGAGTTCAGCGAGTTTCAAATTCGCCTTGATGTGCGGACGCCCGGGCCGCTTCGTCACAACAATATCGCCTGCAATCTCGGAACCATCGAGAGTCGACTTGGAATTCAGTAAAGAGATGCTGTTGCCGGCAACCTTGAGCCGCCCTTGAAGACTCAGTGGACCATAGCCAGAGGATTGCGGTAGGGCCGTGCCGAGCCAAGCCGCAAGCTCCCGCAGCGACTTAGCTTCCAAAATCGTGGCACCATCCAGCGCGAGAGCATCGGAGAAAGCGATCGAACCGTCGTAGCCCGCCAGCACCGTGGCAGCCTCAACGGTAGCTTTTAGATCAGCGGGTGCATCCCGCAGGATTGCATCAAGCGACGCCAATGTCGCTGTCGTCGCAACTTTCTCACCTTTCCAGGCAAAATCACCCCGCAGCTGAAGCGGATCGGCAAGGGACGTCAGACCCAAAGCGACATTGATCTGCTCGACCTGATCGCGCGCGCCTGTACGCGCGTCAGCGAAGTGGATCGTGCCGTTGTCTATGCGCACCTCGCCAAGTTCGATCTCGGACATCGATATCGGCGCCGCTTCCGAAGGGGACGCACCAGTTAAAAACCCTCGTGCACTGTCGGGAACAAGCGAAGGGGCGTCAGAGGTCGTTCTGGTGGACGCTTGAGCCAACCGCACAGGACGCAATCGCTCTTGTGAGGCAAACTCCCAGGACTTGGCTCCATTCTCATCCACGCGCAGAGCAAAGACGGGATTGGTCAATACCAGTGTATCAACCGCGATTTTTCCCGACAGCAGAGGGAGCAGTTTCACCCGGACATCGAGGCTGTCCATCGTGACCAACGGTTCGCCGCCCATTTGTGGCGGGGCACCGAGGCTAACGTCACCAAGTGATACGCCAAGCGCCGGGAATATTTTAAATGATGCCGGACCGGCAATCGTCAGATCACGCCCGGTCTTCTGTTTGACCTGCGCCACCAGTTGACTGCGGATCAAGTCCGTTGGCGGTGCAATAACGACAAACGCGAGTCCTGCCGCGATCACAGCCACGACTGCGACGAGGACAAAAACGAGAATGGTGCCGAAGCCGCCGGATGACCGCTGATGTGCCCGGCGCTGGCGTTGCGGCGATCTGCGCGATGGACCGGCGCCCGGCGCCGGTGGGCGGCGTCGCGTTTGGCCATCCTGCTCATAACTCGGCCGATAATCCTGGAAACTCGGGGGCGGGTTTCGGTTGGTCATGGTCGGCCTCGGATTTCCCTTAGATGGGTGCTTGATCGTGCAAACGCGGGCGCGGGATACCATCATGGTAGGACCGGACTATGTCACGGTCCCGCTCTATCCCGCAAAAACTAGGGGTTAAGAACCCACCGGCGCGTCAGAGCCCGCTTCGTATCACAACGGATCGGACACGGCCCTAAGCAATACTCCCTACGCAACTGTTAATTGCACACATACCTCCAGCCTCTCTCGCGAAAGAGCGCGCAAAAAACTGATTCAATTATGTCATTTTATAATCCATCCTTCGCCGTAAAACTGACCCACGAATCAAGCAATTTCAACCTATGGGTGAAATTGTTCTTCTTCGTCGCGCAACTTTGCGGGTGGCGTTTGCGCTCGCTTGCGCACTGATCGCGTGTCTCACTCTGCAGATTTTGCCTGCGAAATTGAAAGCGCGTGTCTCCGGAACGGAAGCGATCTCTGGCGCCGCGCGAATCATCGACGGCGACACGATCGAAATCAAAGGCGAACGCATTCGTCTTAACGGCATAGACGCGCCGGAAACCAGTCAATCCTGCCCTAGCCGCTGGCTTGGCAGCTGGCGCTGCGGAGATGCCGCTGGCCATCAACTTCGCAAGATCATACAGATGCGCACGGTTACGTGTGAGGGGCATGAACGAGACAGCTATGGCCGTCTCATTGGAACCTGTTTTGTGGAAGGGCGGGACATCAACGCCGAGATGGTGCGCGCGGGTTATGCCTGGGCCTTTACCAAGTACTCGGACGTCTATGCTGGAGAACAGCGCGAAGCCGAGGCGGCAAAGGTCGGAATCTGGACGGCTGATAAGCCCGTCAAACCGGCCTGGGACTATCGAAAACAACGCTGGCAAAGCGCACAGCAAACCGCGCCGGCCGGCTGCGCAATCAAGGGCAACATCTCACACGCGGGCCATATCTATCACCTTCCGTGGAGCCCTTGGTACGACAGGGTAAGCATCGACACAGGACGCGGCGAACGCTGGTTCTGCAATGAGGCAGAGGCCATCGCGGCGGGATGGCGTGCTGCGCGGTTCGAATAGCTCTTTCGTGGACGTTGACAAATTATCCGCACTCCACGACTCTCCGCACACATGCAGAAAATTGCAAGGATGCGGCAGGGATTGGATCATGGCTAGCAGCGCGCACTTGGCAGGATGGCAGGGACGTTCCGTGTGGACCAGCGCTTGGGGCTTGACTGTCGCGTGTTTGCTTATGCCAGCCGCCGCACTCGCCGGACCGACGTGGGATGGCCTAAAGCCAGATGTATTTGGCGATCGCGCGATCCTCGATGGCCGTGAGGTTGTTGAACTTTCCGCACCGACGCGACCTGACGACCAAAGCGCGGTGCCTGTTGCGGTCAATGCCCGCTTCCAGGACGGCCGGACGATCAAATCCGTCAGCATTATTGTCGATGAAAACCCCTCGCCGGTGGCAGCCGTCTTCACCATTGGAGGACAACGGCCCCATGTTCGACTCGCTGCCAATTTCCGCTTTAATGCCGAGACGGATGTCCGTGCCGTAATCGAAGCGAGCGACGGGCAGCTCTATATGGTGGAACGCCATGTAAAATTTGCAGGGGGGCAGGCGTCTTGTTCGGCCCCGCCGCAAGGTGACCCAGAGGAAATCCGGGCCACCATGGGACAGATGAAGCTCGCCAACGCTTCAGCTCCCGCAGCGATGAGCCAGATCGAGGCCAAGGCGCGCCTCGACATCTCGCATCCGAACCACACCGGCATGGTCTTGGATCAGATCTCGCTGCTCTACATCCCGTTGCGCATCGTCAGCCAGGTCGATGTGCGGCAGGGCGATGAACTCGTGTTCTCCATGGCTGGCTCCATGACGCTTTCTCAGAATCCGTCAATCGATTTCGATTATCGCGTGAATGGGGCGCATGCGTTGGACGTCACGATCAGCGATAGCGACGGAGTAAGCTGGCAACAGAGCTTCCCGGTCGGTCACGCGAGCTAAGCGCGGTCTCGTTTGATGACGGAGGCTTGACCGCTTTTCCGCCGGCGCCCCAAAACTGCATATTTCTGCAATATTTCCCGATTCTTGACGCGATCCGGTTTTTCTTTTTCGGGGCGCCCCTATCGTGGCAGGCAAACGCCTGCAAGGTAGGCAATCCTGCTTGATACGCCTCTTTATTTCATGCAAAGTTCCAGTCGAAATGGCAACTTTGCAATAAAGAGATTAATTTTGCAGGATTTTGCAGAAGCGTTTCGGCTAGCATTCACACTCGTGCTATCCGGAGATCCAGACCTTCTGGAAATTATCGGTCTGTCGCTGCGCGTCAGTCTCTCGGCGATGCTGATTTCCTGCGCCTTCGGACTCGCGATCGGGGCGACCGTAGCTGTACTGCGGTTTCCGGGGCGGGGCGCGGTAATCGTCCTCATGAATTCGCTCATGGGCTTGCCGCCAGTCGTCGTCGGCCTTGTGGTGTATCTCATGCTGTCGAACGCTGGACCGCTTGGCTTCTTGCAGCTTCTCTACACACCCACGGCCATGATTATCGCGCAGTCGGTCCTCATCACGCCGATCATCGCAGCGCTCTCCCGACAGGTTCTTGAAGACCTCTATTCTGAGTACGCCGAACAGTTCCGTTCCCTTTGCGTGCCAACGCATACCGCCATTGGGGCGTTGTTGTGGGATGCCCGCTACAGCCTCCTGACAGTGGCCCTTGCCGGCTTCGGGCGCGCCGTCGCCGAAGTCGGCGCGGTTATTATCGTGGGCGGCAACATCGCTCATCTTACCCGGGTGATGACCACGGCGATTGCCCTGGAAACCTCGAAAGGTGATCTTGCCCTCGCAATGGCACTCGGCATGGTGCTGCTAACGATCGCCATCCTTGTCAACGCCTCGGTCATGGCCTTGCGCTCAACGGCTGCGAGGCATGCCTATGCTTGATGCGGTGGACCGGACAACCGCGGGGGAACGGATCATTGCGTCAAAGGCCGCACCGCGCGGCTTGTTGCCGATGGAGGCTCGCGGCCTGACGCTGGCGATTAGCGGCAAACGGTTGGTCGATGCCGTCGATCTCGATCTGAACGCCAACTCCATCACAATGATCATGGGGCCGAACGGCGCCGGCAAAAGTCTACTCATCCGGCTTCTGCATGGAATGATCACGCCGACCTCCGGCTCCATAACGTGGTCCGGCGAACAGCTGAATGAAGGCATGCGGCGACGCCAGGCTATGGTTTTCCAAAGGCCCGTGCTTTTGCGACGCTCCGTGGCTGCAAACGTCGACTTTGTGCTGAGTTTGCGCGGCCCCACCGACAAGGCCAAACGCGACCACATTCTCGAGCATGTCGGGTTACTGGAGCACGCGAAGCAACCTGCCCGACTGCTGTCGGGCGGAGAGCAGCAACGGTTGGCCCTCGCTCGTGCTCTGGCGCTTGAACCCGACGTTCTGTTTCTCGACGAGCCGACAGCAAGTCTTGATCCAGCTTCAGTTCTGCGGATTGAGCAAATTGTGTCGAGTGCACACGCGAGCGGCACAAAAATCATCTTCATCACCCACGATTTCGGACAGGCCAAGAGGCTCGCGGGCGACATTGTCCTTATGCATCGCGGTGGTGTGCTTGAGCACACGCCAGCTGAGAAGTTCTTCGAAAAACCCCAGACCGCCAAGGGAGTCGATTTCCTGGCGGGCCGCATCGTCCTTTAAATCAATCAACGTTAGGGAGACGTCCTCATGACCACAACAAAAGCGGGTATGCGCTTCGCAATGGCCCTTGTCCTCGCAGCAGGTATTTCAGTACCAGCTGTCGCCGACGATGCATCGATCATCGTGCAGTCAACGACCTCGACAGCGAACTCCGGTCTTTATGACTATATGCTGCCAATCTTCGAGAAGAAGACGGGCATCAAGGTCAACGTCGTCGCTGTTGGGACGGGCCAAGCGATCAAGAACGCACAGAACTGCGACGGCGACGTGCTGCTCGTTCACGCCAAATCAGCCGAAGAAAAATTCGTTGCCGACGGCTTCGGCTTGAAGCGCAGTGACGTCATGTACAATGACTTCATCATCGTCGGGCCGCCTTCCGATCCAGCCAAAATCAAAGGTGACAAATCAGCGGGCGACGCCTTGAAGAAGATTGCGGGGGCCAAAGCCAACTTCGCCTCGCGCGGTGACAACTCCGGTACGCACAAAGCGGAGATCAAGCTTTGGAAGGCCGCAGGCGTCGACATCAAAGATTCGAGTGGTCAGTGGTATCGGGAAACGGGCTCCGGTATGGGCGCGACACTGAACACCGCTGTAGGAATGGGCGCATATGCCCTGACGGATCGCGGCACCTGGATCAGCTTCAAGAACAAAGGCGATTTCGAAATTCTCGTTGAAGGCGACAAGTCGCTATTCAACCAGTATGGCATCATGCTCGTGAACCCAGAAAAGTGCCCGAACGTGAAGGCAAAGGCCGGCCAGTCCTTCATCGATTGGGTCCTGTCGGCTGACGGGCAGAACACGATCCGCTCATTCCAGCTCGATGGCAAGCAGCTGTTCTTCCCTAACGCTGAAGCCGAACCCATGCAAAAGGCTGGCTAAGCCACATCGCGGCGAGCACTGATCTCTCAATCCAAAAAGCCTGGAGTTCCCTCGCGGAGCTCCAGGCTTTTTCTATTTGCTTCTATTCGGGCCGATCAGGCGCTCAAACCATTAAAGTGGACGCGGCCAAAACCGCTTACGTCATAGCCTGCGTAATCGGCGGCACACTCGGTGAAGGTTGATGATCGGCAAAACGCAAGCAACTTCTGCATCGGCGGTTCGAACCAAGCGCGACGGTCGACAAGAAGATCGTAGCGCTCGTTACAAATCGGTACGAAGTCGAGGCGATACTTGGCAGCCAGGGCTTCCAAACCAAACGCAGCGTCGGCCTTGCCCTCAAGAACGGCGACGGCCGCATCAGTTTCCGACCGCGCAGCGGGGATGAATTGGACGTCGGTGTCGGATAGCCCGTTCTCGGCCATCACGTGCTCCAAAAGGATCTGGCTGCCGGCCTCAGGCTGACGCGGAACGACTCGGTGTCCCTTGAGGTCTCCAATCGTTGCGAACTTTTCCGCCTGTCCTTTGGCAACGATCAAGCCACGACGACGCCAAGCCCATTCCACAAGGATGCAGCTGGCAAGACCAAGGCGCGCATTGACTATCGGAACATTCCAGTCGCCGGTCGCCGCGTCGATAAGGTGAATACCCGCTGCAATGCCCTGGCGGCTGCAAAACCGCTCCAAGCCATCGCTGCTGCCATCAAAAAACGTCGCGATACCACAGCGGGACTCGAGCAATGCCCAGTCCAGTAACGGATCATGACTTCCAAGGAACACGTTCGGGCGTTGGCCAGCGGCTCCGAGAGCCCCGGCGTCCGTATTATTGGACAGCCAGGCATCCACCCCGTCGCGCGGGAACAGCAATTTGCCTGTTGCGCGCGTGCATGGAATGCCACCCGACGCGGCAAGGTCGTAAACCTTGCGCTCCTTCAAGCGCAGCAAATCGGCGACTTCTTTCGTGGTCAGGTATCTGTGCATCGAAGCTCTCGAACCAATAGCGTGGTAGATTATGCAGTGGTGCGCCGGAACTTGCAAAGCTGAACGCTGCCGACTTTGGTTTTGTGTTGGCGATGCGTTACCCATGCCGAATGGACATTGCTGGTGTTCAAGCTCCTGAAACTCAGGTGGAGCGCGTTTGGTTAATCCGCTGCAGCGTTAGCCGCATGCGCCACCGGCTGGAACATTTGCCGGTACTGACCCGGCGTCAGCCCCGTGCACCTTTTGAACAGTCGCCGAAAGAACGCAGCGTTCTCGTATCCAACTGCGGAGGCAACATCTTCGGACGGGCCGCGTTCGGTTTCGAGCAATCGTTTGGCGTCTTCAATTCTCAGGTTCTGGACATAACGCATGAGGGTGGCGCCCGTGGCAGTTTTGAAGCGCCTCTTTAAGCTCCGTTCGGGAATCCCACATGCTGCCACCGCTCCTGAAACTGCATTCGCTTCGCGGAAATGACGGGCGAGCCAGTCTTCGGCGCGGCGTACGGCTGAATCCGCGTGTGGCTGGCGGCGCATGAGGCTCGCATAGGGAAGCTGTCCTTCGCAGTGCCATTTCAACAGATAGACCTTCGCTATCCGCATTGCTTCTCCCGGGCTGCAATGACGAGAAATGATATGAATGGCGAGATCGTGCCACGACGTGGCACCGCCTGCCGTAACGATGCGTCCTGACGGGTCGGCGAAAACGAGATTGGGATCGGGTTTGAACCGAACGCGTGGGAAACTTCTGCGGAACAGATCCTCATAGCCCCAGTGCGACGTCGCCTCACGACCTTCAAGCAAACCGCTCGCCGCGAGCAGAACGGAACCCGAGCAGGCCGAATAGATCGTGCTGCCATCGTGATAACGCTGCACGAGCCATTCCTTTAACTCCCGGTAGCGATCGCTAAGGTCGTCAGTTGGGGCGAGCCAAAGTTCGGGCAGTATTATCAGCTCGGCTGTGGCGGCGGTCGCCAAGTCTAGATCGGGACTGACTGGAATGGCATTGCCGCAGCAGAAGGGCTTTCGGTTCAGCGAAACAATTCTAGGGCGTATCAACGTACCGCCTTCCCCTTCTCCAACCAATTCCTGCCAGAGCGTTCCCGTGGCTGAAAGCACGTCGACGATCCCATAGAGCGCGGACCCGGCCGTCTCCGGCAAAGCTATTATGAATGCTTCGATCGGCTCAGGCTGCTCCACGTTTCATCCGCGTTCGTGGCATGAAAAGATCGCTTTTGGCGAAACTCGATCTGATGTCGCGACGGTGTCAAGCGCAATGTTTCAGGATCAGCGCTGCCCTCCTTCCAGTGAGCTGCGCGATTTGTGATCCAGATGCAAAGGAGCATGACCATGGAACAGCATGCGATGATCGCCGAGGAAGCATTACTCATCAACGGATTGGACGTTACGGCCGCCCGGAACACTATTGCAGCCATCCAGGCGGACAAATCTTTGGCACGGTTTCAATTTCGTGCGCGCAACACGTGGATTAGCGGCGGCGAGAACCGCTCGACGATCCGAGATTTTTATGGAGTAGGGCGGGAGGACGATTCACGTACTATGACGTTCGAATTCACCAACGGAGAGCCGGCCGTTCTACTCGGTGACAACGAGGGGGCAAACCCGGTTGAGTTCCTGCTGCATGCCCTCGCCGGTTGCGTCACGACGACTTTCGTTTTGCATGCGATGGCGCGCGGCATCCACATCCGCGACCTTTCGACGGAGCTTGCAGGCGATATCGATCTCCAAGGCCTGCTAGGGATCGATGAAAGTGTGCCGCCGGGCTACGAGCAGATTCGCATCCGCATGCACGTCGAAGCTGATTGCTCTGAGAAGGATCTGGAAGACCTCATGACCTATGCCCAACAGCATTCACCGGTTTGCAATACCGTCTGCCGACCGGTGCCTGTGGTCATTGAACGGGCCAAGGGTTGAGTGCCCTTCGGAAAAACTGCTCCCAGATGAAACCAGCGACGCGCTACTCAATAGCGCGTCGGCGTTTGCGCATTGAGTTGAGCATTCCCAAATGGCCGACGAGGAATTATTGGTCTTTGGAGTATCGCTTTCATGAAAAGAGGATCACTTCACGTCACGCGTCGCGCCCTTTCGCTCGGCATGGCATCTGCAGCTCTGTGCACTCTGGGTTGGGAGCAGACCGGCGCCTTTGCCGCCGCGCCTATGCTCGGCGTTAAACGGCCAAAGATCTACCGTTTCAAACTCGGCGCGTTCGAGATCACGAATATTCTGGACGGTGTCCTGCAGCGCTCGGGTCCGCACCCCATTTTCGGACATGACCAGCCCGTGCAAGTCGTCCAGGAGTTCGCGCGGGCCAACCAGCTTCCCGACACGACGCTAGAGAACCCCTACATCGTTACGCTCGTGAACACCGGCAACGACCTTGTGCTGTTCGACACGGGGAACGGTGGCGCGCGCGGCAGCGATGTCGGCATGCTCGCTGAGCTCTTGCCTCAAGCGGGTTATAAGCCGGAACAGGTGGACATCGTTGTCATAACGCATGGGCATCCCGACCATATCGGCGGGTTGATGTCAGCCGGTCGCCCGACCTTCCCGAACGCGCGCTACGTTTTTGGCCAAGTCGAGTTCGACTACTGGAAGGCCGGTAAAGATGTCCCCGAAGCCCGCCAGAAGAACCGCGAGCTTTTTCTCAAGGTTGCTGTACCCATTGCGGATAAGGCCACGTTCATCGCTCCAGGCCAAAACGTCGTCTCAGGCGTTACCGCCGTCGATGCCTTCGGGCATTCGCCGGGGATGCTAGCGTACAACATTGAAAGCGAGGGGCGACGCCTCTTGCTTTGGGCCGACGTCACCAACCACTACGTGATGTCTCTCATGAAACCCGAGTGGCACGTTTCTTTTGACCACTCCAAAGAGGATGCCGTTGCTACACGCAGGCGTATCCTCGATATGGTCGCGACCGATGCTATCCCGGCCATTGGCTATCACATGCCGTTCCCAGCCGTTGGCTTCGTGGAGAAGACGACTGAAGGCTATCGCTGGGTACCAGCCAGCTATCAGTTCAATTTGTGAGTGCTTGCCCTGGTCTCGCGGCGCACGCAGGACGATACAAATCCGCCGTCGCGAACAGCGACGGCGGATTACGCACGTACCAAAATCAGGAAGACTGCGGTGCCAGTTGTTGTGACCGCTGTGTCTCTATTTCGTGCAGCAGCGCGTCGCGATCGCCGTTGAGCGCTGGTGGACCACGACGAATCCGGAAATCCTGCCCGGACATGGCGACCGGCGGTCCGAAGGTTTTGATCTCTCGTCCCGACGGCAGGCTGATCGTTTCGATCCATCCCATCGCGTCGACCTGAGGATCTGCGAGCGCGGCCCCATAATCATTGATCGGCGCCGACGGGACACCAGCGTTAGAGAAACGCGTCAACCATGTCTCAGCGGTATCGGCAGCAAACTTCTCCTCGAGAAGTTCTTTGAGTGCTTCCTGGTTCTTAGCGCGATCCGTCGTGGTGGTGAAACGCGGATCGCTTTTCAGTTCCGGAAGATTGGTTACGTCACAGACCATTTCCCAAAGGCGGTCGTTGCCCGCTGCGATAACGAAAAATCCGTCTTGCGCGCGGAATGCCTGATAAGGGGCATTTCTCGGATGGGCTGAACCAAGTTTCTTGGGAGCCTTGCCATTCGCGAAATACTCACTGGTCTGAAGCGCCGCAATGCCAAGTGAGCAGCCCAGCATCGACGCATCGATATGGCACCCCTGGCCGGTTTCGCGTGCCGCCAGCAATGCCGTGGAAATATTGTAGGCTGCGTAGAGGCCCGTGGCGAAGTCAGCAATCGGCACACCGCACTTTACGGGCTCGCCACCTTCATGGCCAGTGACGCTCATGATGCCCGCGATCGCCTGCATCGTAACGTCGAAAGCGCCCTGCGAAGCGCGCGGCCCCGTCTGCCCGAATGCGGAAATCGAGCAATAAATGAGGCGCGGATTAATCTTGGCAGCCGTATCGTAATCCAATCCCAACCGTTTCATTACGCCGGGGCGGCTGTTCTCGACCAACACATCGGCGCCTCGGATAAGGTCCAAGGCAACGTTCAGATCGTCTTCGTTCTTCAGGTCCAGCGCTATGGAGCGCTTGTTCCGGTTAATCGAAGCAAAGTTATCGCTGTAGCCGTCTACGATGGGCGGCCACGCCCGCATTGCATCTCCACTCGGCGGCTCGATCTTGATTACGTCCGCCCCCATGTCAGCCATCAGCATACCGCAGAAGGGTCCAGCCGCGATCTGGCAGATCTCAATCACGCGAATGCCGCTCAACGGCAATTGTCCCTTTTGCTCTCGGCTGTTCGTCATTTGTTGGTCCTGTCTGGATGTGCCGGAGTCGGCGAAGTGCACAAAGATCCGCATCGCCCGATGGCCCAGGGCGATCTCGCGGATACCCGCTGGCGACCGGGCGGTCGCCAGCGGAGAGTTTTTGTATCAAAGGCCGGCGAGAAGTTCCTTCAGCGTCTCCTGACGCTGCTTCCACATCTCCTGAACCTCTTCGCGGTTCATCACTTCCAAGGCCGCGCCGCCAGCTTCCATTTTGTCTTTGACGTTTGGATCCTGGAACATCTTGTAGACGCGGTCGGCGAGGAACTTGATGTGCTCTTCCGACGTCCCCTTGCGGACCATGATGCCGCGGTACTGAACGGAGGAGTTGTCGACGTCGAGACCCAGTTCCTTCATCGTCGGAACGTCAGGAAGGAAGGGACTGCGCTTCAGATGGGCGATCGCGAGAATCTTCACGTTGCCGGCTTTCTGCGCCCGGTAGGCATCGGAGACGTTGTTGACGCCGCCCATAACTTCACCGGCAAGCACTGACTTCAGAGCGCCGACTGCACCCGCGGAATTTGGAATGTATGCGAGCTTGACGTCTGCTGCCTTCTGGATCTGGAGGGCAGCGATATGATGGCCGACATAGAGACCTGCACCGGAGAACGTGAACTTGCCCGGGTTCTCCTTGGCGTAGTCCAGCACTTCCTGCATCGTGTTGAATTTGCTGTCCTTGGACACTACGAAGACGGCCGGATCCGCACCCCAATTCGCGATCGGCTCGAAGTCGTCAGCAGAGTAGCTCACGCCACCTTCGATCGACTGAGCAATGAAATGAGGAACGTTGTACGTGCCGAGCGCATAACCGTCCGTGCCGGCCTCTTTCTTGAACCAGTTAAAGGCGACACGACCGCCGGCACCCGGCTTGTTGATGATTGCCATCGGCTGGCCGAGATAATCTTCCTTGATCGCATTCATAGTCGCAATGCGAGCCTGGAAATCGGTTGCCCCACCAGGACCGTAGGCAACCATCAGCGTCATCGGCCGATCAGGATATTTCGTGTCAGCTGAAACACTTCCGGCCATGGCCAGCGTGCACACTGCTGGCAAAGCGAGCAACTTTAGCGCCCTTCCGAGCATAGATCGTCTCCTCTCTACAATTCTTGCAAACGTTTTCAGATAATTAGCCCGTTGGGCGTAAAGACCTTCAGCGCGATGCCAAAGATCAGGTACATCGCCGCGGTGAAGGCTGCGGAGATGATGAGACGTTTCACCCATGTCATAACTTGCAGGTGTGACGCCCCGTCGTAGACGGTCAGGACCGCCAGAACTGCCACCGCGCTGGCCGAATAGAAGCCAAGTGTGCGCAGCAGCAAAAAGATATAGACCAGCACGATCAGCAAACCGGGCCCAATGGCCTTCATCATTTCAGCAGACAGGCCATCGCCGGATTGAGACAAGCCGAGCAATGCGCGGCCAAGCGACCACAGAGAAAGGGCCACAAACACTGTCGAAATGATGCGCGGAAAAAGGTAGGCAGCAGCCGGCTCCTGCGTGTAGCTAAGCCAGCAAACCCACACGCCAACAAAGGTGACAATTGCCGTAGGAAGGACTCGTTGAAGTTGCATCAGGCCGCTACCTCCTTCGTGGACTTCCGGCGTTGCTTCATCTCCATGACCAGCGTGTAACCCACCGAAACAACGATGATTGCAATCAGCACCAGGTTCAAAGTTCCCGTCAGGAAGTAGGCCATGCGCCCAACTGTGGCGTCAGCAATCATCGAACCTTGAATGAAGTTCGTTTCCGCGATTGGCCCCAGGATCAGCCCGAGCACCAGAGGCGCCGCCGTAAATCCGTATCGCTCGAGGAAGAACATCGCGATACCCAGCAAGACCATGACGTAAACGTCGTCCATTGAGCTCTGGATTGAGTAGGATCCGAAGACCGCGAGAACCAAGACGATAGCCGCCATAACCGGTCTTGGAACCATGGCGACGCGCGCAGCTACGCCGGCGATATAAAGGCCGAAGATGAGCATCAGGAACTGGCCAACCAACATCGAGTTGATGAAGGTCCAAGCGACCTCTGGGTAATTATTGAAAAGATCGCTACCCGGGAAAATGCCGTGGATCAGCAAGCCTCCAAGCAGAACCGCCGCAGTAGGACTGCCAGGAATTGAGAGTGTAAGGAGCGGCACCAACGAAGGTCCGACCATCGCGTTGTTGGCTGCCTCAGCGGAAATGATCCCCTCAGAATGTCCCGTCCCAAACTTTTCAGGTTCACGAGAAAAACGGCGAGATTGATCATAGGCGACGAGACCAGCGATCTGCCCCCCGATACCTGGAATGATACCGACGATACTGCCCACAATCGTCCCGACCGCTAGCGCCCTCGTGCGCGACAGAACTTCGCGAACCGCCTTCATTATCGGATGCGGAGCAACCTTTATGACCTCGCTGCTGCCGCCGGCTCCCTGCATCGCAAACATCGTGAGAACCTGGGGAATGGCAAACAGCCCCACCAGCGCAGCGATAATGTTGATGCCGCCACTCAATGACTCGTGGAAAATGAACCGCTGCGCGCCCATGACGTCATCGAAGCCAATGGTGCCAAGCCAAATGCCGATGCATCCGGACAGCAATCCCTTGACGACAGACTTGGAGTCCAGCGTCGCGATCATCGTGACACCAAGGATCGCAAGCCAAAACAGGTGCGAGGGACCAAAAGCCAGCGCCCATTTCATCAACACCGGCGACAGGAAGATGAGGAGGAACACACCTATAACGCCGCCAATTAGTGAAGAGATAAACGAGATCTGTAGAGCTTTTCGCCCCTCGCCCTTTTGCGCCATCGCGTAGCCATCAAGGGTCGTCGCGATATTGGACGGCGCACCAGGAATCTTGAGAAGGATGGCGCTGATGGCGCCCCCAGCAACAGTCGAAGTGTAGGCTGCCCCAAGCAGGATGAGCCCCTGCGCGGGCTGAAGATGGAATGTGAAGGGGATCAGCAGTGCGACTGCCAACGTCGGCGATAGACCGGGCGTCGCACCCAGAATCAGACCGCCGATTGTACCACCGACCAACAGCAGAAAAGACACAGGCTCAAAGACATTGCCCAGATAGTGAACAAATTCCATCTTCCCTCCCTTTGGACGCTTAACGCCTCTTATCGAGCGGAGGGTAATGAATGAAAACTATATTGCAAACGTTTTCATAAGACGCTATAATTCAACAAAAATACTAAGGAATTTCAGATGGATAAGGCTAGCATCATTTCCGTTGCAAACGTTGCAGGCGTTTCACCGTCTACCGTTTCGAGAGTATTTAACCATCCTCATCTGGTACGCAGCTCAACGCGGAAAGCCGTCGAACAAGCGGTTCAAGATCTTGGCTATATCCGCAACCGTGCGGCCCATGCGATGCATGGCAAGCGCAGCGGAACCATCGCCCTCGTGGTCCCGACAGTTGACAACACGATCTTCTCGGAACTGATCCAGGCTTTCAGCGACGCGGTGGACGCAGAAGGCTTCACGATCCTGATCGCATCACACAGCTATAACCTCGAACTTGAGCATAGCCATTTGCGCAAATTGCTTGAGTATCGCGTGGACGGAATCGCCCTTGTCGGCTTCGATCATCACGACGCAACCTACAAACTCATTGCACAGCAGAAAATACCGGCCATCGCCATCTGGACGTACGATGAAAGCTCTCGGCTACCCTGCGTCGGGGCTGATAACCGCCATGCCGGTGCAGTGGCAGCCCGGCACCTCTGCGAGCTCGGGCATCGCGACATCGGTCTCATCTTCGCAGAGACCTTAGACAATGACCGCGCGCGGTACCGCATAGGGGGTGTGCTGGAGGTGTTTTCAGAGTACGGAGTCCGCCAACGTGATATGTGGAGCGCAACCTCACCGTATGTTCTCGATATCGCAAAGCGCGTTTGCCTCGACGTGCTTTCCGCGCGGCCCCGCCCGACTGCACTCCTCTGCGGCAATGACGTTATCGCCCACGCTGCAATCTATGCTGCACAACGCGCCGGTCTCCACATCCCTGACGACATCTCCATTATGGGTATCGGGGACTATGCAGCCTCATCGGCTATCGAGCCTGGATTGAGCACCGTCCGCATTCCCGCAAACCGAATTGGGTCAGTCGCCGGAAGATTGCTCACGGCACATATCGCCGATCCGGATAGCACGCCGCTCGTCCATAATCAGTTCGATACCGAACTCGTTCTTCGAGCTTCCACCAAAGCGATTGGCTGACGTCTTGTCGGCAACGTTGCACCTCCCCGAGCCTGCAATTCTCAGCTGAACCTTGATCTGGTGGTGGACGCCGCCTCGCCGGTATGGGCTTGTGCCTATGTGTTCGAGGATCAGGTACGACAACATTTCGCCCTCGACCAACCTGATCCGCATACTGGACGAGCGGTCGCCTCCCCTTGCCCTTCCCAGCGCCTGATCCAAGAGACGTTTAGCACCTCGTCCTCCAGCCTGGGTCCTGGCGGCAATTAGGGCCGCGTAGATCGCACCACCGCGGCACATTTTGTCTGCGAACCTAGATCGTCGAGTTTCCGCCGAAAGTTTTCGCGAGTAGCACCCACGAACTTCCGTCGTTCTGCCAACCTTCCTTGATCATCTGCCGGCGTGCTTTCTCGACGTAGCCATGGCGTTCGTACAATCGACGTGCTGATGGGTTGGCGTCCGATACAATTACGCTCATGCCACTTCTAAGGCTCTGTTTACCGCAGGTGTCGGCGAAATCGAGGAGCGCAGACCCGAGACCTTGATTTCGGTACTCTGGCATCACCGCCAGGACATTCACGTACCACGTATCCGGGGCAAGGTTCTCCAACTGCTGCAGGGGAACAAACATCGCTGGCATGTCGTCAGGAATCGGTTCTGGCGCCGAGCTGATTTCATAGCCGATCAGGCATCCGGCCGGTCGCCAGTTCACCTCAGCGACCGTGGCGTTGCGATAGGAGAAACTACCGTCGTCGCGCCGCGCGCGTTCAAGGCCAACATCCCACGCCGATTGACCCGACATGGCCAATTGCTCCCAGAGGTAGCGAGGAAGCCCCTCGCCTGCGTAGTTGACCAATTTGGCCAGCACGTCCGCGTCTTCTCGTTTGCCCGGCCTAAGTTTCAGATCCATCAGCATGACCTCCCGCTCCGTCGCAACGCGGCGCATTGCGACGGAGCGGGAGCCGATGTGCAATCTGCCAAAATTCGTCATAAGCGCTCCCAAATGTTTGTACAGGGCGCTCATACGGCAGATATCCGAGAGTTTCTGTTCCGAGTGTAACGCGTGAAAAATGCGAGTGTTTGATATTGCGGGAGCCGTCGGGCCCATCTCAGAAATTGAGTGAATTCTGAGGAGGCCCAGGAGCCTCATTCCGTCGTATGTCCGGCGGACGGCCGTCAGTTGAGATAGAAGCTCACGCCAAACATTGCGACCGTTTCATCGAGATCAACATTCACGGTTGATCCGAGCAGATCCAAGCTCTCGGTTTCGAACTCGTAATGCAGCACCTGCGCAAACACGCCGATGGCAGGGGTCACCAAAACTTCTGCTCCTGCGCCCAGCACAAAGCCAGTCAGGATCGCATTATCGGAGCCCGCTGACGTCGTTGTTTGCGAAGGCGAAATGGTCGTGACAGTGGTGGATTGTGAAGCGTTTGCCTCAAGCCGGGCAAACGCTATGCCGCCGGTGGCGTAGAGGAGGACGTTGGGGGCAGCGAGGACGCCGACTTTGCCGCGAACACTGGCCTTCCATTCGAGATCCAGCCCAACCGCAGTTTGGCTCTCGACCGTTGTTTCCTCAAGGCAGCCGTCACCGCAGACATCTACAATCGCCATGGCGGACTGGGAGGTTGACGCATGCGCGCTGCCGTCGAGCCAGTTGAAATCGGTCACGAGGCCTAAGACGAGGCCGCCTTGTTGAATGAAGTTGCCGCCGCCCTGAATCCCACCGATCGCTCCCCCGAAATCACCGAGGTTGCTGAAAGCTCCGGGCGGATTGCTGGAAACGTCGATATTGTCCCAACTGTATCCGAGTTGGCCGCCGATATAGGGCTTCGTCCAGTCAGGCTCCTGAGCTGTCGCGTTAGCTGACAGCACGAGAGTGCCGAGAATAAAAGCGGCATTTGCGATCCAAAACTGACGCAAAACTGACACTGCAAACACACCGGGTACGCACGAAACTGAATATTCCCAACTGCTTAGCTTATATCCCGAAGGTGCTCGTCGGTGGTTGCCATAATGCAACGGAACCTGCTGGTCTGCTGAGCCTAAGCTCGCTTCAGGTGTTCACCTTCGACCCATATCGTGCGAAGCACGCCATCATCCCCCGTGAACTCAAGCTCAATCCAGCCGATATCATTGATACCCATGACCTTTAGGGTGGTTCCTATCTGCGATTCAATCGCTCGCACATCTCTGTAAGCGAGGTCTGTCGTCAAAAATGCGGGTAGGCTAACAAGAATAACAAAGTCTCCATTGGTTACCTTGCACCCATCTTTGTCCCGTGTCGCACTCCCCAAGCGCTTCCTCCCAGGCTACTTTCGAAACTGAAAGTTGCGCAACAACCACAGCGAACATGCAACGCGTGCCGCACGTAATAAATTCAGCCCGCAAATCACAGTAAGAGTACGGATTGTTACGGCAGGAAGGTGCTTCGTCCTGGTAGCCCGTCGGTAACCCGAGCCCAGCGCCTATAAAATTGGTCAGAAAATTAGCCAAAGAATTCATGGCGCACCCGGCAGGAGTCGAACCTGCGACCTTCGGAATCGGAATCCGACACTCTATCCAGCTGAGCTACGGGTGCTTGAAGGCACGTAGATAGCCTATCCGGACCGCGTGCGCAATTGAGCAGATGCCGGTAAATAGTCTCCAGCCGAAATCGGGTTGGCCCGGACGGGCCAAAAAGCGCAGGAGACAAGCGTCAATGCCAGAATTCAAGCCGCTGCGGCCGGGTGAATTGAAAATCGAACTGCCGCCCGAAATCGATGCCGGACTGCAGTTCATCGGGGTGATCCGGACCCCGTGGCCCACACCATCGGACTGCCCGAAGAACTCCGCGGAACGGAAAGATGTGGAGGCAAAAATTGAAGTGTCGCCGCTGTTCGCGCCCGGCCTGAAAGATATTGCGCTGTTCGACCATCTCATTGCGCTTTATTGGCTTGACCAGTCACGACGTGATCTGATCGTCCAATCGCCGAGCCATCTCGATGCCCCGCGTGGCGTTTTCGCGCTTCGATCGCCTGTACGACCCAACCCTATCGGGTTGTCCGTCATCGAACTTGTTGATGTCGCGGACAACGTTTTGACCATCCGCAATATCGATTGCGCCGACGGGACGCCTCTTCTCGATCTCAAACCCTACTTCTCGACGACGGACAGCTATCCAGACGCACAGCGACCCTAACGGGCATGTTGTATAGAGCGTTAATTTTACGCGAGGCGACTAGCTCGCCGCTTGCGCCGGTGTCAGTTCCGGTTGGCGCAACTCTGTTCGCGCCTGCCGGATGATCTGCCATCCGCCACTGGCGCCAAGTGCCGCCATGATTGTTGCGACGATCAGATCTGGCCATGCCGTGCCGGTCCCGAAAACACCTGCAGCGGCAGCCAGAACGGCGATGTTGCCAATCGCGTCGTTGCGCGAACAGATCCAGACCGACCGCATGTTCGCATCCCCGGTCCGAAAGCGGTAAAGCATCATCGCCACGCCCGCGTTGGCAAGGAGCGCGAGAACGGCGACAACTCCCATGGTACCGGCTTCAGGTAACGTCCCCGCATATGAGTGCCATGCGGTGGAGGCCAGCACGGCGGTGCTCAGTACCGCGAGCGACCACCCCTTGACCAGCGCAGCACGTGCTCGCCACGCGAGTGCCATGCCCGCGACCCAGAGACTGATCGCGTAGTTGGCGGAATCTCCCAGGAAATCGATGGCATCAGCTTGGAGTGAGGCCGAGCCGGCTGCGACGCCGGCCACGATCTCTGCGAGGAACATACCGGCGTTGACAGCAAGCGCTATCCAAAGTGCCTGCCGCCACTGCGGACTATTGTTTGGATTGCTGGACGAGCAGGTATCGTGTTGGCAGCAGCCGACCATATCGTCACCTTGTCAAATTCGGCCCACGATTCAAATGAACCCTGTCATCATTATAGGGTCAACACATGGCGGCTATCGATCGGAGACATCGTCAGAATCGACTGAGGGCTGCGGATCAGTTGCCAACAGGATGTTCACAGACCGTCCACTGTTGCCATCTAACATCTTCATGCAGCAAGCCTTTTTGCGTCACACTTGGCTTATCGCGACTGTTACGCGACAGCTAAGGGAGCACGACGACGATGATGGAGTTCCGCTCTGTCCAAGGTAGCCTGATCGAGGCTGAAGCTGCCCGCAACCGGGCACGTGAAACGCGCATGCGCCGCGCGCTTCAACGTATCCTGACTGCGGCCGAAGGTGTGCCGGGCTATGCCCCGATGAATTGGTCCGATGTCGCCGAAGTGGCGCGCGAAGCCCTGGACGCCGACCGCCCGGCTGGATCAAACCGCTAATCCGGCGTCTTCTCCAGAGCGATTCGCGGCCAGCGAGGGGCCGCGAAACAGGGTCCAACGATTTGACGCAAGAGTTTAGCGGACTGCAGGTGACCGGGGCTTCGGTTTCAGCCTATAGTCCCGGCCCATGAGCACATCCAAAATAGCAGACTCCATCACCACGACGTGTACGGTGCCGGAAGGCGAGCCGGTGCCCGTCATCAAGGGCAGCCACGTCTATCTGGTCGATGGCTCCGGATATATTTTCAGAGCTTTTCACGCTTTGCCGCCGTTGACGCGTCCCTCGGACGGGTTGCCGGTCGGAGCGGTCCACGGTTTTTGTCAAATGCTGTGGAAGCTGCTCGCCGACAGCAAGGCGTCGGAGGCTCCGACCCACATCGCGGTGGTGTTCGACCATTCCGCCAAGACGTTTCGCAACGATATTTATGCCGACTACAAGGCCAACCGGCCGCCACCGCCGGAAGAGCTGATCCCGCAATTTCCGCTTATCCGAACGGCGGTGCAGGCCTTCAATGTCGCTTGCATCGAACAGGAAGGCTACGAGGCGGACGACCTGATCGCGACATTCGGACGGCAAGCGCTCGACGCAGGTGCCGACGTTACGATTATCTCGTCCGATAAGGATCTGATGCAGCTCGTCAGACCCGGCCTGGTCATGATTGATGGCATGAAAAACAAGCGCATCGGTCCGGACGAGGTGCGCGAAAAATTCGGCGTTCCGCCCGACAAAGTCGTCGACGTGCAAGCGCTTGCAGGGGATTCCGTCGACAACGTTCCGGGGGTGCCGGGAATCGGTGTTAAGACGGCGGCCGAACTGATCAATACGTTTGGCGATCTCGATGCCTTGTTGGAACGTGCAGGAGAGATCAAACAGCCAAAGCGGCGTGAACGGCTCACCGAGTTTGCCGATCAGGCCAGGGTCAGCCGCGATCTCGTTCGGCTCGACGCTAATGTTCCCGTCAACGTCAAGCTGGAAGCCCTTGGTGTTCGCGATCCTGAGGCGGGATCCCTGCTCGGCTTCCTCCAGGAGATGGAATTTAACACGCTGACGCGGCGCATCGCAGAGAAGCTCGGTGCGGAGCCACCGCCCGCTTTGAAGGTTTCCGTGGGCGTGACGGTCGCGAAAGTGAAGACCGTTACTGTGGTCGACGACACATCGCGTGCTGCGTCGTCTCCAGGTGGGGCGGGCACACCTGGCGCCTCGGTTGCGCATGGAAATCTGCTCGCGACAGAGCCCGCGATCGACAGGACTAAATATGAGACGGTGACGACGACGGAACAGTTGTCCGACTGGATCACACGCGCCTATGAAACCGGCCATTTCGCCTTCGATACGGAGACCACGGGGCTCGACGCCATGCAGGTGGATCTCGTTGGCCTTTCGATCGCCACCGAACCAGGTGCGGCCTGTTACGTGCCGCTGGGTCACGTCGCGGCGGGCGGTGGGCTCGATTTTGGTGGTGAGAGCGACCTCGTGCAAATGCCCATACGCGAGGCGCTCGACCTGCTCAAACCCCTGCTCGAAGACCCCAGCATTCTGAAGATCGGGCAGAACCTAAAGTACGACTGCCTCGTCATGCAGCGTTACGGCATTCGGTTGAACAGCTTCGACGATACGATGCTGATCTCCTATGCCCTCGACGGCGGCCGCGGCGGCCACGGCATGGACGAACTGGCCATGCGCCATCTCGGCCATAGCTGCGTGCCATTCTCAAAAGTAATTGAGACGGCGCCAGGCGGAAAAAAGGCGACGAAAACGTTTGCAGCGGTGCCGATCGACAAAGCGACAGAGTACGCCGCGGAAGACGCTGAGGTGACGCTGCGGCTGTGGCATAAGCTGAAGCCACGTCTCGTCGCCGAACGCATGACCAGTGTTTACGAAACGCTGGAGAGACCTCTCGTGCGCATCATCACCGACATGGAATGTTCTGGGATCAAGGTCGACCGAACGATCCTCTCGCGTTTGTCCGGCACGTTCCAGCAGCGGATCGCGGCTCTAGAGGCTGAGGTCCACGAATTGGCGGGGGATACGTTCAATCTCGGGTCCCCGCGGCAGCTCGGCGTTCTGCTGTTCGACAAACTGAAGTTGCCAGGCGGGAAGAAAACGAAAAACGGACAGTGGGAAACGCGCGCAAGCCTGCTGGATGATCTCGCGAACAACGAGGACCTTCCTGAAGATGCTCGTCGTCTAGTCCTGACAATGCTGGAGTGGCGGCAGCTCTCAAAGCTACGATCGACTTATACGGACGCCTTGCCGAATTACATTCATCCCGAAAGCGGTCGCATTCATACGTCGTATGCCATGGCGTCGACGACGACTGGGCGCCTGGCTTCGTCGGATCCCAACCTCCAGAACATTCCGATTCGGACGAAAGAAGGACGTGAAATCCGTACTGCCTTCATTTCATCGGAGGGGGCTAAGCTCATTTCGGCAGACTATTCGCAGATCGAGTTGCGGGTTCTCGCGCATATTGCGGATATCGCTCAGTTGAAGCAGGCGTTCGCAGACGGCCTCGACATTCACGCGATGACTGCGTCCGAGATGTTCGGGGTGCCTGTGGAAGGCATGCCCGGCGAAGTGCGGCGGCGCGCCAAAGCGATCAACTTCGGGATCATCTATGGGATTTCGGCGTTCGGGCTCGCCAATCAGCTCGGAATTTCACGCGAAGAAGCCGGTCAATACATTAAAACCTACTTCGAGCGCTTCCCCGGCATTCGCGACTACATGGATCAGACCAAGAAGTTCGCCCACGAGAATGGCTACGTGACCACGATCTTTGGCCGTCATGTCCATTATCCCGAGATCAATACGCGTAATCCGTCCATGCGTGGCTTCTTGGAACGTGCGGCGATCAACGCGCCGATACAGGGCTCGGCCGCCGATATCATCCGGCGCGCCATGGTGCGCATGCCCGCGGCACTCGAAAACGCGAACCTGCGTTCCGCACGCATGCTCCTGCAGGTCCACGACGAATTGATCTTCGAGGTTGCCGATGCGGACGTCGATCGCACAATCGAAACCGTGCGCTCTGTGATGGAGGGTGCAGCGGAACCGGCGGTCAGGCTTAGCGTGCCAATCCATGTCGACGCGAAGGCTGCAGACAACTGGGAAGCGGCGCATTGAGCAACGCTTCACGGGCTGCCGAACCAAATTGATGGGATTGCCGTTGTCCGTATTCGACTGTTTGAGAGGTGAGGCGGTTAGTCTCCCTCGCGGCTCCGGCACGTTGAAGATGCACTACCGGGCTGTTTGATCTACTCTCGGGTGCCACTTCGGCGATGCTTTTGATCGAGAGGTGCCCTGTGACCCAGAAATTCACTGTCGGCCTCAAACTTGAGGGGAAAGCGAACCACGTTGTCGTTGAGGCGGAAGATGCGCTCGTCGCCGCCCTTAAGGCGAAGATTGTTCATCCCGAAGCGATGATCACCTATTCCCGGAGAAGCAATCAACGGGGCGATAAGCGCAACCCTCCCGAAGAGCGCATCGCACATCCGTGAGATCCGAGGCCGCCTTCAAAAAAAGAGGGAGCCCTGAGGCTCCCTCCAACGTGGATTCTCGATCGAGAAAAAACGATCAGACCATGTACTGGCCACCGTTGGCCGAGATCGTCGAACCGGTGATGAAACCAGCATCTTCGGAGGCCAGGAATACTACGATACGTGCGATTTCTTCAGGCTCACCCAATCGGCCGACAGGAATGTACGGCAGGATGTTCTTTTCAAGTACCGCAGGGTCGATGGCGCGCACCATCTCAGTGCCGATGTAGCCCGGGCAGATCGCATTGACGGTGATGCCCTTGAATGCACCTTCCTGTGCGAGCGCTTTCGTAAACCCGAGATCGCCGGCCTTCGAGGCTGAGTAGTTCACCTGGCCCATCTGGCCCTTCTGGCCATTGATCGACGAGATATTGATGATGCGGCCAAACTTGCGATCACGCATGCCTTCCCAGACGGGCCGGGTCATATTGAACAAGCCGTTGAGGTTGGTGCCGATGACCGCGTCCCACTGCTCACGTGTCATCTTGTGGAACATGCCGTCACGCGTAATGCCGGCATTGTTGACGAGGACATCCACAGGACCGACCTCGGCCTCAACGCGCTTGATGCCTTCGGCGCACGCGTCAAAGTCGGCAACCGACCACTTGAAAACCGGAATACCAGTTGCCGCCTTGAATTTCTCAGCTGCCTCATCATTGCCGGCGTAGTTGGCGGCAACACGATATCCGGCTTCTTTGAGTGCAACAGAAACGGCGTGACCGATACCGCGCGTACCACCTGTAACGACGGCTACCCTTGCCATGTTTTCTTCCTCTTCCTAGTTGTAAACGCTTATGTTTTTCAAACTGAAAAATGCCGGAGGGCAAAGCTGCGCCTCCGGAATCCTAAAGTAATTGCGTGAACCCTCAATCGCGGGCGACGCAAAGAGCGATGCCCATACCGCCACCGATGCACAGGGTTGCCAGGCCTTTGCGCGCATCACGACGACGCATTTCGAACAGCAGCGTATTGAGAATGCGGCAGCCCGAAGCTCCGATGGGATGGCCGATAGCAATAGCGCCGCCGTTGACGTTGACCTTGGAAAGGTCCCAGCCGAGTCCCTTGTTGACCGCGCAAGCCTGCGCCGCGAAGGCTTCATTGGCCTCAATAAGATCGAGGTCATCCGCTGACCAGCCAGCCTTTTCGAGTGCTTTCTTGGCTGCTGGGATCGGGCCGGTACCCATGACGGACGGATCGACGCCGGCCGTTGCCCATGACACGATGCGCGCCAATGGGGTCAAGCCACGACGCTTGGCTTCAGCCGCCGTCATCAGCAGTGCAACCGCCGCACCGTCGTTGATGCCGGATGCGTTAGCGGCCGTTACGGTGCCTTCCTTAGGATCAAAAGCCGGACGCAGCTTCGCAATCGATTCCGCAGTGACGCCTTCCTTGATGTACTCGTCCTGATCGACGACCACCTCGGCCTTGCGCGTCTTGACCGTCACCGGTGCAATTTCATCCTTGAACTTACCGGCTTTGCGGGCTGCTTCCGCCTTGTTCTGAGACGCAGCTGCGAAGGCGTCTTGCTCTTCGCGAGTAATCTGAAACTGGCGGGCAACGTTTTCAGCGGTCGTTCCCATGTGATAGCCGTTAAAGGCGTCCCACAGGCCATCGCGGATCATGGTGTCGATCATCTTGGCGTCGCCCATCTTCACACCGTCGCGCAGATGCATGCAGTGGGGCGACATGCTCATGTTTTCCTGGCCACCGGCGACAACAATGGAAGCCGACCCAGTCATGATCTGCTGAGCGCCGAGCGCCACGGCGCGCAGACCGGAGCCGCAGACCTGGTTCATACCCCAAGCGGTTGTTTCAATCGGGAGACCCGCCGCGATGGACGCCTGACGGGCTGGATTTTGACCGGCACCGGCCGTCAAAACCTGACCGAGAATAACCTCGGAGACCTCGTTGGGTTGAACGCCAGCCCGCTCCAACGCCGCCGTAATGGCGACTTTTCCGAGTTCGTGGGCTGGAACCGCCGCTAACGAGCCATTGAACGAACCGACGGGCGTGCGTGCCGCGCTAGCAATTACGATCGTCTCATTATCTTGGCTCATGTAGCGTCTCCTTCGCCGGGTCTATGCCGGCCGCTTAATGATAAATTTAATCGGATCGGGGCGTGATGACCAAGCGTCGTAACACGATTGGCTGGAAACCCGTTCTAGCGGTGATAGCAGTTAGTCGATCACGACGGCAATCGGGACTAACGAGGGTCAATTGTCTCAGTATGCCTAATCAATCAGCACAAACGGCTTTCAAGAGCACCGGCTGCTATGTTACTTTCATGCAGCGCACAACAATGCAGGACATCGGGATTTTTCGAATATGCTGAACAAACCTGAAGCGTCCGGCGAGAAGCGTGAAACCGTCGTCATCAAGAAGTACGCCAACCGCCGCCTCTACAATACCGAAACGAGCACCTACGTAACGCTCGACGATCTGGCGGCCATGGTGCGCTCCGATCGCGATTTCGTTGTCTACGACGCTAAAACCGGCGATGAACTAACCCATTCTGTTTTAACGCAAATCATTGTCGACCAGGAAAGCAAGGGACAGACGCTGCTGCCTATTCCGTTCCTCAGGCAGTTGATCCGCTTCTACGATGACAGTATTGCGCGGATGGTGCCCACCTACCTGCAATTTAGTCTTGAGGCACTGGTGAAGGAACAAGAGCGCTTCCGCAGTCAGTTCGCAACGGCCTTCGGCAATCCTTCCGCTGCGTTCGAGGCATACCAAGAGCAAGCTCGGCGCAACATGGCAATTTTTGAGCAGGCCATGTCGATGTGGACGCCTTTTTCACCGAAAGGTGCGGACGCGGCCCAAAGCACCCCACAGCCCGGCTCAGAGACGGAGTCCTCGGAAAGTGGATCCGCGTCAGCAACAAATAGCGCTTCTCTCGACGATATTGCCGAGCTGAAGTCTCAGTTGGCGGCGATGCAGCAGAAAATCGAGAAACTCTCCCGCGACCAGGACTGAGTTCACGCTGAACAGGTGGCGGATATCCCCCACGCTGGCCCCCGTTACTCAGACGGTTCCTACCGTGAGCCGAACGCCTTTGCAGAATTCATAACGCTTCAAGATAAAAAAAGACGCGCCAACGAGATGTTGGCGCGTCGATGTTCGGTTCGCTTAAAGGACGACCGTCGTCACTAGTGGTCTAAGCCACCAAAGCCAATATCCCTGCGCGCCACACGAATTCCTATTGTGTATCCAGCGACCACGTCGATCAGGGTTGCAACCATGATCAGGAAGAACACGCTGGTGAAGGCCGCATCCACGAGCAGAAACTCGATAAGGCACGCGATGAACACCACCATCGATAATCCGTGATCGAGCAACGACGCCGTCGACGTGTATGTCGCCTTCAAGATCTCAGCGAAGAGCATCAGCATGGTGACGAGCAAAATAAGATCGCCCCAGTTGAAGCTCCACACCCGTTCGCCACCGCGGAAGGACGGCAACTGGAAGATTTCTTGACGCAGAACGTCGTCAGGCGCCGCGCTGCCGCCTAGCAACACAACGATATTATAGAAAATAAAGGCGAAAACGATTAGCGGCAGGGACCGGATCGACATCTACTACATCTCCCGTGATAGCCCGAGGCAGGCTGGAATAGCATCAGTACATGACAGCTGAACGTTTCACGTGGCAATCAGGTCCATGCCCCGCAGAACGTCCTGGCCAAGCTCATATCAGCTCGGCCGCGACTCGATAGTGGTCAGACGATCATGGGGAAATTGCGTAGCGTCAATCTATCAGACGTCAGATTGGGGGGCCAAGATCTGACGACCACGGTATTTTCCGCTCTTCAGGTCGATGTGATGCGGACGGCGACGCTCACCCGATTCCTTGTCTTCAACATAGGTCGGGGCGCTGAGCGAATCGTGCGAACGGCGGGTGCCGCGCTTCGTCCGCGATACTTTCTTTGTTGGAACTGCCATTTCTCGACTCCAAAGTGCATATGACCCGCTGGCGTCGGAGGTGTGCCCCAGACCGCTAACAGGCTTGATTGTCTATAACTTTTCACGCGGGCGGCCGCTCAGCATGGCGACTTCCCCCGATCATTTGCCGGGCTATATACGCGTAAAATCGCGGAAACGCCAGTCCCTTCGGGGCCTTTGCCCGACACTACCGAGCTTCGGTGACGCAGGCATCCGCATTGGACATGGTGCGCATACGAGCAATAATCGTGGATGCCATTTTATTCATCAGGCGGCTCGGAGAGCCAGGCTTGCGTCTGATCGGGCTTGGCAACGAGACCGCCAAGAGTGCGGCCTGGCGGGTTGTGAGTTTCTCTGCCGACCTATCGAAATGACGACGCGCTGCTGCTTCGGCACCGAATATACCGGGTCCCCATTCGACAATATTCAGGTAAATCTCGGCAATACGCGCCTTCGACCACAGCGCATCTATCGTCAGCGTCAACGGGACTTCAAGTGCTTTGCGGACATAGCTCTGCTGCGGCCACAGGAACATGTTCTTAGCAAGTTGCATGGTCATTGTGGAGGCGCCACGCGGTGTACCACCGTTCGCACGCCGAATGGCCGCCAGAATCTCTCTCGGGTCGATGCCCCAATGGCGGCAGAAACGCCCGTCCTCCGACACGATCACCGCATGCACGAGTTTGGGGGAAATTTTGTTGAGCGGAACCCAGCGCTGATCGATGTCGACGTCTTGCGCTGCGCGGATCAGCATTAGGGCGGAGGTGGGTGGATTGACGAAGCCAAGCACCGCGACCAGGACCACCATCGCCACATACCATGCAACCAGTGCGAGCATCATATACCGAGCCACACGACCAATTATTCGCGTTATCTTGCGACGTTTCGTCGGTTCGGTGCGTGTCTCTCGTTGCAGTTGAGACGGAACTGGTGCGTCCATCGCGCCAGCGGTCGGACCTGCATAATAGGATCGGCTCATCGGCGCGGCCGAACGTTGGAATGCCTGTGCCTCTAACTGAGCACTTATCTCGGCCGCCGGTTCGGGGCCGGTTTCGACGTTGGCGGCGCTGGCCGGAAGGACAGGTTCGGAGCTTACTGGAGCAGTATCGACTTCGGTAGCCGGCGCCTCCTGGACTTGTCCCTCTCCTGTGTTTTCAACTGGTTCCGCGGGGAGAACCGGCTCGGGCTCCGATACAGCCTCTCCTTCTGACTGGCCTTGCGACAGCGGCTCGCTTCCCACCTCGCACGGTTCTTCGTCTGCTCCCTGTCTACCCAACGGCAGAGGAGCAGCGGGGACTGATGGAAGCAGTTCTCGGGCCGGTTCGGATATCCTCGCTGGGGGAAGGCCCCTGTCCCCGCTTACCGCAGGATCGGACCCATCTGTTTCGGCAACGCGCTCCGGTGATACCTGTGCGACTTCCGTGGCTGCCAGCACCAAACGCGCCAGGATATCGCGGCGCGCGGCCTCATGCGGCATCGGCGGCTGTTCGGAGGTCGACGTTTCCTTTACAGGTTCGTTCGTCATCTCCGGGCCAGCGCGATCAACGCAGACTGTCAGCTTTCGGTCGTGCATACGGCCTTGACACTCGGCTGCTTTGGGTTCCCGTCTGTGTCGGGCGCGGCCGGTGACCTGCCCACCCCTGGGTTATCCCCCGCCCTCGTCGACAGCTCAAGAGTACCTCTTCCATGAATTTTGCAGAGAAGCTTCGCCACAACGGCCAATTGGTCGAGAGTAAACTTGAGGAATTGCTCAACGACGTTAATAGAACTGGCGCACCGGAACGCCTAGTCGCGGCGATGCGCCACGGGATGCTCGGGGGCGGAAAACGGCTGCGCCCCTTCCTTGTCATCGAAAGCGCTGCCCTGTTTGATGTGCCTTCAGAACGCACGCTGGCGTGCGCGGTAGCTGTCGAGCTTGTTCATGGCTACAGCCTGATACACGACGATCTTCCAGCCATGGACGATGATCAGCTCCGGCGAGGCAAACCCACTGTGTGGGCGGCTTTTGACGAATGGACGGCCATTTTAGCGGGGGACGCTCTGCAGGCCCTTGCGTTCCAGGTTCTGGCAGATACCGCTATATCCGGCAATTGCGACGGGCTCAGCGCGATAACGTTGACGCGCGAACTCGCCGCTGCGTCGGGCGCGGCTGGAATGGTCGGCGGCCAAGCGATTGACCTTGAATCTGAAAAGCTCTCTATCCCGGCGACACCCAACGTCGATCACGTCACGAACCTGCAGGCAATGAAGACCGGACGACTCATTCGGTTTTCATGCGAGGCAGGCGCAGTTCTGGCTGGCCATACGGGCCCTGAACGTGCGGCCCTGCGCCAGTTCGGGGAGCATCTGGGCGTCGCGTTCCAGATCGCAGACGACCTTCTGGATGCGGAAGGAGACGCTGAGCGCGTCGGCAAGGCTGTTGCCAAAGACACAGAGGCCGGCAAGGCGACGCTCGTCTCCCTTATGGGTATCGACGCAGCGCGGGAGGCTCTCACCAGGGCTCTTAACCAGGCCAAAGCGGAGCTTAAAATGTTTGGTAAGCGGGCAGAAACCCTCATTGCAGCCGCGGAATTCGTTGCCAGCCGCGACCATTGACATGCATACGCACCAAAGCCTGTTTTCGGGCTCGCTCGCTTGTTGTACCTCCCCGTCGATACAGCTATTTCACGGGCGTTAACCTTTCGACCTAACCAATCTCAAAGGCGACCCATGCCGCCAGGCTTGAAAACGGTTAAATGGTGGCAGCGGCGTGTGCTGAGAACCGGTCCGCGCCAGAGACTGGAAAGAGGAAACTATAGATGCTGAAGACCTTCGTTCGTGCGGCCGTCGTGACCGCCGCACTTGTGGCTATTCCCGCTGCTTCGCAGGCTGGTTCGCGTGGCGACGGTGCGCGCGAATGCCGTATCTGCAAGATGTTCTCTCACTCGCGCGAACGCGTTGCGCACGTCCGCACCGAGCGCGCAGCTCGTCCGCTGTTTACGCGTGACATGTTCAAGCTTCCGCCGCGCGATCCGCTGTTCAAGCTCGCCCCTCGCGCTGAGCGTGTTTCGCACGTTCGCACTGAGCGCGTCCGCCGCCCGCTGTTCACGCGTGACATGTTCAAGCTTCCGCCGCGCGATCCGCTGTTCAAGCTTGCTCCTCGCGAAGAGCGTGTTTCGCATGTTCGCGCTGAGCGTCCCGCACGTCCGCTGTTCACGCGCACGGAACGTGCTCCGCGTGCAAGCCTTTTCAATCGTGCACCCCGCGCGGCGCACGTTCGCGGCGACCGTCGCTAAGAGTTACTACTGCCACCTTGAAAGCCCCGGCTCGAGCCGGGGCTTTTTTTTGTCGCCGCGACGGCATGACCAAAAAAATAAGGCCAGCGCATTTGCTGGCCTCATTGCATTCTCTATCAGGCTGAAAGCAGTTCTATTCGCTTGAGCGAGAGGATCAGGCGACGGCAGCGCTCTTGTCTGTGTCGCTCTTGCTCGCAGCTGCAGGCTTGGAGCCCGACTTCTTCATTTTCTCAGCGACTTCCTGCAAAGCAGCGGATTGGCTTTCGGTGGACGCCAGTTCGTTAACGGGGTCGTCAGAACGTCGCGACATACCAACGAACTCCGCTCCTTCTTCCACGCACAGGGCGCGATGGAATACTTCGCTATCGACACGCGCGGATTTCTCGATGCGCACGCGATTAGCGCGAATAACCCCGCGTGCAGCGCCACGGACGACAACTTCATCCGCAACGACGAGACCTTCAACCTCGGCCTGTTGACCGACGATCAAAAGTTTGCAGCGCACATCGCCATGAATCTTGCCGTTGACGAGTACGTCACCGTCGGTCTGCAGATTGCCCGTGATCGAAAGCCATTCGTCGATCACCGAACTGGTGGACTTTCCCTTGTCGATTCTGTTCAACGTCTGCTCCTTACCAGCCGATTGAGATTCTGGTGCAGAGGCCCCCGTGTGCCCCTCCGTCACATCAGCGTGAAATTGGTTTGCTTCTTCGCCTGAGCTTCTTGAGAACAACATGCTGTTTCATCCCTTATTCGAGGTTTGGGCAGATGCGCATCATCGGGATGCGGTTCGCATGGCTCGCCCTGCTTAAACGTCCAGGATCGCTAAAGCTCCGTTGCGCCGCTTACAGCGTCGCTCAAGCAGCATGTGTATGAATTGTTGATTCGCCTCTGAATGGCGACTTCAATTTATTGGATTTCAACGGGAGTGTGCCCACAGGGACGCAATTTTAGATGGCAAAACAGTGGGCTCCGCACGCGGAAGATCACGAGGGATCGTTGCGCTCCATAGCGCTTCGAATTAGCCACCAAGAGTACAAGGTATGCTCGTCGGGCCGGCGTTAGCCCGCTTTACGGTTCGCAGCGCCGAAGCGGCGTTCGATATAGTCTTCAAGGATATTTTTGAACTCTTCCGCGATGTTGGGACCGCGCAACACCAGGGCCTTTTTGCCATCGATGAAGACGGGTGCGGAGGGCTGCTCGCCGGTGCCGGGCAATGAAATGCCGATATCAGCGTGTTTGGATTCACCAGGGCCATTCACGATGCAGCCCATGACGGCGAGGTTCAACGTCTCGACACCGGGATAGCGGGTCTTCCACTCTGGCATGCGGTCCCGGATCATATCCTGGACATCGCGCGCCAACTCCTGGAACACCGTCGACGTCGTACGACCACAGCCGGGGCAGGCCGCAACGATCGGCACGAACGATCGCAAACCCATCGTCTGCAATAACTCTTGTGCGGCGCGCACCTCCAACGTGCGGTCACCGCCCGGTTCCGGTGTCAATGAGAAGCGGATCGTATCGCCGATTCCACTTTGAAGCAGCACACCCATCGCGGCCGACGAAGCGACTATGCCTTTGGAACCCATCCCGGCTTCCGTGAGGCCAACGTGCAGAGCGTATTGGCACCTTTCAGCCAACATCGTGTAGACGCTGATGAGATCCTGTACAGCAGACACCTTCGCGGAGATCACGATGTGTTCGGGCTTCATGCCGAGTTCCTCGGCGCGGGCTGCTGAAAGCAGCGCAGACTGCACGATGGCCTCGTGCATCACCGCGCGCGCATCTTTCGGCGTGGGACTGTTGGCGTTCTCATCCATCAAACGCGTGAGAAGCTGCTGATCGAGAGAACCCCAATTGACGCCGATGCGGACCGGTTTGGCGTAGCGCAGCGCCAACTCGATGATGGCCGAGAACTGACGGTCCTTCTTGTCCTTAAAGCCAACATTGCCGGGATTTATGCGGTATTTTGCCAACGCCTCGGCACACGCCGGATTTTCAGAAAGCAGCGTATGACCGTTGTAATGAAAGTCACCAACCAGCGGGACTTGGCAGCCCTGTGCGCGCAGCTGGTCGCGGATATGCGGTAAAGCCTTGGCGGCTTCGTCCCGGTCGACCGTAACCCGGACGAGCTCAGAACCGGCGCGTGCTAACGCAGCGACCTGCGCGACCGTGGCAGCGATATCGGCCGTATCCGTATTCGTCATCGATTGCACGACGACGGGGGCGTTGCCTCCGACGATGACACCATCGATGTTTACAGCTGCACTTAGGCGGCGTGATGCCGTCATGTTAAATCCTTCGCGCCCAAACTTCGCTTCGCGCAAAGCCTTCTTCAGCTTCGGCGCAGTACTCAAATCGGCAATCCCGGCCAATTGTCAACGTTAGCAGTCAAAGCGGTGCTTCAACCGTTGTCGCGTGCGCCGACCCAGAACAAGGAAGTCGCAGCAGCCAGAGCCATCGCCAGCACAATGGACGGACCTCCGGGAAGGTCCCAAGTCCACGATCCGTATAGCCCCGCGACAACGGCCGCAACCGCGATCGCTAAAGCAATGACCACCATTCGTTCAGGAGTTGTCGCGAATGGTCGGGCGGCGACCGCTGGAACGATTAGAAAAGCGACCGCCAGCAGAATGCCGACGAACTTAATCGCCATCGCGACGGCAAGCGCCATCAAGATTATGAAGGCCGCACGTATTCGTTGACGCGGAACGCCCTCGGCAGCGGCGAGCTCGGCGTGAACCGCGATACGCAACAAGGGCTGCCATAACCAGACCAATGCGCCAAGCACCAAGACGGCTGTTCCAGCCAGCCAGTACAGATCGCTCGGCACCACCGCATAAATGTCTCCAAAGAGATAGCTGCGCAAATCGACCGAAGGTCCCGAGAGTGCGCCTGTCGCGATGATACCGAGAGACAACGCGCCGTGGTGCAGAAGTCCGAGAACGGAATCGATCGGGACAACGCGCTGACGACTTAATGCCAGAACGAAAACTGCCGCAGCAAGCGCAACCAGCAACACGCTGAGCGTCAAATCAACTTGAAATGCGAGGGAGAGTGCGACCCCCATGAGACCGGCATGTGCGATCGCCTCACCGAAATAGGCCATGCGATTCCACACAACCAAGCACCCTAGAGGGGCGGCTAAAACGGCAAGGCCGACTGAGGCAAGAAACGCGTTTAGTAGAAACGGCTCAATCACTTTGCGACGTCCTCATCGCGAGGGTGCGCCTTGTGTGGCGTGTCAGCTGCGCCACCTGATGAATCCGAAGCAGGTTCTATGGAGCGTCCGGACAAGTCGTGGGCGTGATCGTGGTGATGTTCGTAAACAGCAAACGCCGGAGCAAGGCGTCGCCCGAACAATCGCTCGTACTCAGGATGCCGGGCAACGGTCGTGGGCACACCTGAGCAGCAGATATGACGATTAAGGCAGAGCACTCGATCACTGGAGCCCATCACGACGTGCAAATCATGGCTGACCATCAAGACAGCGAACCCACGTTCATCGCGCAGCTTGCCGATCAGCGCATAAAGTTCCGCCTCACCCAGGTAGTCGACGCCACGAACGGGCTCATCGAGCACCAGAAGCTGCGGGTTTCTTAACAGGCCGCGAGCGAGCAATACGCGTTGCAGCTCACCGCCGGACAATAACGATAGCTGCCGCTGAGCCAGACCGTCTGCCCCTACCTCGGACAAAGCCTCCGTGATGACGGAAGAGTGCACGCGCGGAGCAAGCCCCAATTCCAAAAAGCGGCCAACCGTTATGGGGAGCGCCCTATCGATATCAAAACGTTGCGGCACGTACCCGACCGAAAGGCCGGGGCGGCGGTTCACGCTGCCGCGATCGGGCTTATCCAGACCCAACAGGAGACGCACGAGCGTTGTCTTGCCAGCGCCATTGGGACCGATCAGCGTGATAGCTTCGCCAGCAACGATATCCAGCGTGACGTCGGAAAGGATCGTCCGGCTACCGCGAGAATAGAATAAACCTTCCGCGCTCAGCAGAGCGTCGGGGCGAAGAACGATCGGCGGATGATCGTGATGCGCATCGCAAGACGACGATGGCTGATGCATGAGCTAGCTCGACGGACTGAGGGCGCGATGTTTGAACGAACGGCATCGGGGCGCGCCCTGCCCAGCATCACCCTTTGTTGGACTTACACTCGCTGCAAAGACCCGAAACTTCGACAAACTTTACTTTCGGTTCAAAGCCAGCAGTTTCAGCCAATTCCTTTATCGCATCAAAAATTGGCTGGGCGGAAACCTCGGTAACTGTGCCGCAGTTCTCGCAGGCTAAAAAGATCGGACGACCTTTACCGCCATGCTCATGGCGACGGCAAGCGAAGTAAGCATTTTTGCTTTCAAGGCGGTGGATCACGCCCGCATCCATCAAGGCATCGATGGACCGGTAAACGGAAATCGGTGCGAGCCGGGTCCCCTTCTGGGCCAGTCGCTCGAGAATGTCGTAAGCGCCAATGGACCCGCGTGTTGAGGCGATCTCCGTAAACACCTGTTCGCGGAGGTCTGTGAAACGTAGATTTTTTGAGTCGAACGCCTCGCGGGCATGCTCAAGCGTCTTGTTCAGTCTAGCGAGTTCGTTCGGCTCTAAAGTCAACTCCACTGAATTTTCAGTCGATTTTGTCATGTGGTTCATTGCCTGTTTCCTGCCCCAAACCGCACAATACAATAAACTTAGTTCAAATCTATTACCTGATGCAGGCCGCGCCTACTATGCACAGTCCGTAATCCCTCCGCATCGCCTTACTTTGGTAAACTTTCCTCTATTTTCATGAGCGCACTTCGGCGGCCTCCCGCATTTTACAGCAGAGGCAAGTCGCTCTTTCTCAATTCACATAGCGATGGTCGGGTCATTAGCCAATATGCCCAGCTCGGGACATTCTTATATCATTTCAGCGAAACGTACGGCGTTGGGGCGTGTCGGCGGGTTGCATCGCTCCCGTCGTATTGAGGCCCTCGTGGCTCCGGTCGTTGCTGCGGTGCTCGAAGATAGCGGACTTGAGGCCGCGGCGGTTGACGAAGTCATCCTCGGCAACACGATGCAGGGCGGAAATCCGGCAAGGCTCATTGGCCTAGCTGCCGGACTACCAGAGACAGCTTCCGCCATTACCGTTGACCGGCAGTGCGCCTCCGGCCTCGATGCCATCGTTGCAGGCTGCCGTGCTATCGAAACCGGTGAAGCCGAGGTCGTGATCGCGGGAGGGGCCGAATCCATCTCCACGGCTCCATGGCGCATCGCTAAGCCGAAGAGCCTTTATCAAACGCCACATTTTATTGGCTTGGAGGCCGCGAGCGAAGAAACAGGGGAGGACGCCCAGCTTTTTGAAGCGTCCGAGGTTTTGTCCCAGCGCCTGAACATCAGCCGCGATCAGCAGGACCAATGGGCGCTGCGGTCCCACCTGAAGGCAAACGCGGCACAGGACAAGCGGACGTTTGTCGGAGAGATCGTGCCGTTGCGTGGCAATGCTGAGGAGGCCCGTGACCAGAGCGCCGGCGTTGATCCGTCTCTGGACGAACTTACTGCACTTCCTCCGTTTCTTCCGCCCACAGGTACCCTTACACCGGGCAACACCAGCGCCATGCATGACGGCGCCGCCATCGTCGCAATCGTATCCGAGGCGGTCTGGCAGAAGCTCGGCAAGCCCCCGGCCTTACGATTTGTGGCGAGCGTCTCGCAGGGGGTCGTCCACGGGAATGAGGCCGGAGCGCCAATGGAGGCGATGAAGAAGCTCTATGGCCGCCTCGAAGGTTTCAATTCGAAAGACATCGGCCTTGTTGAGCTGAACGAAAACTCTGCTGCGCAGGCGATCGCTTTTTCATCTTCACTCGGCCTCGAAGATGATCTCGTCAATCCGGACGGTGGAGCGATCGTGCGGGGAAATCCCTTGGCGGCAGCTGGTGCTGTTCTCGTCGTACGGTTGTTCACCCGCATGGTGCGTCAACGCGACGATAAAAAACCAAATTTGGGAATTGCGGCGCTAGGTGCGATCGGCGGGATCGGCGTGGCCGCTTTGTTCGAAGCAATTTGAGCGACAGGCTCTCGGCATAAAGTCGGGGCACATGTGGATGGGTCCGCGAACAATTATTCAAAATTAGGCCCCGGCGCCGGTCCATTGCCGCCGCATTCGTCGCTTTATCGCCAGGATCGGCAGCAAATATCCCCAAATTGATTTGTTTGTGTACGCGGCTCTCAGCGGATCGGAGCGCAGCATCCCTATCGCCCGACACTGCTTCCGGATAAAGCCGTGTCAGCAAGCGGGGACGAGCTGAAACGGATTTGGTGATGGAAAATCTGAGCCCAGACGCAATCACCGGGTGGTTGCAGCCGCTGAAAGATGCGATCGGCCCGGCTTGGCCGACGCTGCTCGCTCTGATGAGCGCCTTTCTGCTTTTTTGGCTTACGCAGGGTTTCTGGAAGCGCATGTGGGCCGCGCTCGAAGCCAACATCCTTTCCAATTGGCGGCTGGCGCTGCTTGGTTTAGCCGCGTTCGCTTTGTCTATGGCCTCTGGCTGGACAACGTGGGACGGCATGCGCAATTTCACGCGCGAACCGCTTCTGTCCGGCTTGATCACCTTCGGCATACAGGGCGTTATGCTGATCGCCGCCTGGCTGATCGGTGAATCGTTTGCAACAGGTATGCATAGCCGCTCGCGGAACCGGGTCTACGGTCTCACTGGCGTCATCGTGGGTATGCTTGCTGGCTTCGGCATTGTCGGCGGTGTCATCGCGCTGGCGTCAACCGGCGGCCTCCCCCTCACCACCAACCATATCTTGTTCGCGGGCGTCGGGTTGGCGCTCATCCTGCTTCTTGCGATCCTGCAGGGCGATCTCGTTCGACCCTACTTCCAGGGCGCGAAGGTGATCGTCCGAAACGCCGTTCTTTGGGTCATGTTTCTGGCCTGCATGGGGACCTCTGTCTTCTTCGCCTTCGACTCGCGGTTCACCGCGATCTTTCCGCAAGAGGAACGGACGCGCGCATCCGTGCTGCGGGCGCAGAATCAGGTTGCCGGAATTGTCGCCGATATCGGACGTACGCTTTCTGCGCGGCAGCAAACCGAAACTGAAACGCTCTTTCGATCCGAGGGCTGGGGCGCTTATGAGAACCAGCTCGACGAGCTCGCCGGAAAAGCCCAGGGCTCGCAATCTGCCATCGAAGCTTACTTCGTCGAACAAATGGAAGCGCGCCGCCGCACCATAGCCGAACAGCAGGAGCGTCGCGCCTCGGCGGAAAGCCAACAAGCCGGACTGCAAGGCAAGAACGTTCAGCTGAATGAGGAGCTCTCACAGCTGCAAGCGGAACGTCCCGGCGCCATGACGGCTGTGATTGAACAGCAGCAAGTCGTCTCGGAAATCGAGCGGCGTATGGATGAGCAGCGGGCCAAGGTCCTCGCTGAAGAGAAGGGCGTAGAAGGCTCTGGCAAAGCCGGTCGCGGTCAGATGTGGCGTGCCGAGAAAGCCGCGCTTGACCGCGTCGCTGCCGAGCTGCAGGTGGCCAACGAACGCCTGCGCGGCCCCCAAAAGCGCGTCAGCGAGATCGATAAACGCATCGCTTCTATCAAGTCGGAGCTGTCGCAAATCGAAGGCACCCTTGCACAACTCAAGGGGGAAGCAGCCACCGCGGAACGACGCATCTCCGCGGCCGAACGCACAACCGGCGTGGAAGAGTCCGCGCTGAATGTCGATCCAGCGCACGTACTTCCTGCATTTGAGCGCGCCAAGGCTGCCTTCCGCCGCCAGCCGACTTTGGAACGTCTCACTGATCTTCAGCAGCAATGTGCGCAGTTGCTCGGTGCCATGGCGGCCACGCCAGCCACACGCGAAAGCATTCGAACGGTCGACTGCGATCCCAAACGGGCAACGGATGCCGCTTCCGCACTGTTTACCCTCAACGCTGGCGCCAAGGTCTTCGCGCAGAACTGCGTTGGCGGCGAAAAGCTCGAACGGCATTCGACAACGGATCAGTTGTTCGACTTCGCGCGCGGCTGTCTCGCGGATTCCGGGCTGCCCAGCGAAACCACCGATCAATTGCGCAAGCGGATCAATTTCGCCGAACTCAACCGGGACGACAAAGCGCACAACTTCGTCGTGAGCTGGAATGCGTTCCAGGACGGCAACCGGCTCGCCTATCTGGCGCTTGCCAATGCGATCGCGATCGATCTCCTGGTTCTGATGACCGGGTTGTTTGGTGCCAATGCGCTGCGCTCACCTTTGCAGGATGTGCCGAGCTACAAGCCACGTTCGGCCAAGCAGCTTGAGGCGATCATTGAAAATGCACTCGCACCCGATGCCTATGAGACGGCGCATGCGGTGATTGAGGCCATGCAGCCAATCACGCCCGTCGATGGGTTTACGCAAGAAGTCATACTCTCGGACAATGAGACAGGTGACAGGGCCAGCGTTCGCAAAGTTCTGAACGCCGGGGCGACAATCGGGGCGGTGGCACAAGATCCGATGGAACCGCGCCGTTATCTGGTGCGTCCGGAACTCTTCGAGTTCCTGTCGATCGTGGCACGCAAGCAGTATGAAAGTAGCGAAGAGCATCGGCGTCTGGCAGAGCTTAAGCAGCTGGTCACGGTTGCGTTGCAGCCTCATGTTGGTGATCACGCGGCAATCGTGTTGCACAACCTTCAACCGATCAATGAACGCGACGGATTTTCCTCCGAGGTTCTCTTTAAAGAAATTAGCCCCTCGCATCACCCCATCGTGCGGCGGGCGCTCAACGCTGCAGCGACCTTGCGCTACGTGATGCAAGATGTCCGTTCGGGCGAACGCGACCGCTATTACGTTCACAAGGACCTCTACAAGACGATCGCCAAAATCTCATCTGCGAACCCCATTACGGCAACTTGGCAAAGTGGTCATCCGCTGCTGATAGGAGGCAAGGATGAAGTGCGGGAAGGCGGCGTGCTGAACGCCGCCCCGGCAAGTGTGCCGCAGGATCTCCCGACATATCTGACGTATGCCGATAATGCGCGCGACAAGAAATCCGCAGAGAGTGATGATCTATCGCCTGAACAAGCCGAGAAATTGCGCTCGTACTATGAGAGCCGGCTGCTAAAGGCGCTCGGCCTGACGGATGTCGTCATCAAAGAACGTCTGGGAACAGAAGGCGTGCGCGAGGCGGCGATCGACGCTTGGAAAGCGCTCAAGCGTAATGCCGATCGTAACCAGCGGCTGCACGAGTTGATGGGTGAATACCAGAACCAGCATAATTTGGCGCTGAGTGAAGAATATTCCCGTCTCCGCAGCGAGATCGACGGAAACGGCCAACGCGCTGATATTCTCGATCGTGCTGACCGGGACGTGAACGAACTTTTCCCGATCCTCATGCTGTTCCCAGAAACCGGCCTCATCTCCTACATCATCGCCGAATTGGAAACCGCTTATGCCAATGGCTTGACCGTCGACGAGCAAGAGCTTCTCGATCGCTTGCGCGACGTTCAGCAGGTCATGGCGGATCTCGATCTCAGCGAAGTCGAGGCGTGGCAAATGGTCGAGGAAGCTCTGATCAGCGTGGACGAGCGCTAGGAGGTTTTTATTGCTACGGCTTGAGGATTAGGTAGACGCCGGCGGCGATCATGATACCGGCTGCGGCCTTGTTCAGGAGCCCGCTTGCCCCAGCTCCCAAAAGCAATCCGGCACGGTCCGCCAAATATGCGTAGCCGAGCTTCACTCCTCCCACAGAAACGACTGTGATGGCGATAATGATCGCCAGATCGACACCCGTGATTTTCGAGAGATTCAGAAAAGCCGGAAGAAAGCCTAGGTAGAAGAGCACGACCTTTTGGTCGGCCAACGTGAGAAGCAGGCCACTCATAAAGCTCGACAGAAGCGAGGATCCGTCCTCGTGCCTTTCGCCCGTGACGCGTCCCGTCGAACGCCATAGGCTGATACCCAACCAGAGCACATATGCGCCGCCGACATATTTGATCAGATAGGCAGCGCTTCCCAGCGTTTCGGTGAGAAGCGCAAGGCCGAAGATCGCCAACATGATATAGATCACGTCACCCGCAACGATGCCGAGCGTGACGAAGACGCCGTGAAGAAAACCGGCCGACGCCGCCCGCGCGGTTACCGTCATGACGCTCACGCTCGGAACAACCGCAAGAACAACCATGGACCCGAGCAAAGCGATAGCGCTGCCAAGCGTCATACTGATCTGCACCGGGCAAATTTCCTCGTGACTTTTCTTTTCTGAGTTCGCGGGACTCTGAATGGACTCCACGTTTTGTGAGCGGCGTCACTATGATCGCCGAGAGACTTTCACACAAGACGGTGCGACGGCCTCCTGGTTCTCAGACCCATCTTCGTTCTCGTGTGTGCCGACAATTCGTGTGCCTCCAAGGTCACAGATGCACGCGAACTTTTTCCTGCCGCCATTGATCCAGGTTTTGCCCAATGCCTTGCCCGTTTCCGCCGAAACGATGCGGCATCTTGTCGTGATTGTTTTAATTATCAGCGAGGAGACGTCCGACATGTCCGTACTGGACACTTTTCAGGCGGCTGCGAAAGCAGCGGCCCTGGTCCTGGGGCTTAGCCTTTTCGCCCTTTTCATTGGATTGTTTTTGGCGATCCGGACGCCTGCTTTCGCCGCAGAAGTCAACGTTACGGCGGATCTCGGTCAATCGGTGCTGCCCACCCAGGGCGGCAAAGTTTATTTGCGGCTCAGCTTAAAGCCCGTCGAAACGGAGGTCCGAGAGTCACGCCCCCCGGTCAACGTCGCGCTTGTGCTCGATCGGTCGGGATCAATGCGTGGTAAGCGCCTCGAGGCTGCCAAAGAGGCGACGGAAATGGCGCTGAGCCGTTTGGGCAGGGACGATATTGTGGCCCTCATCGCCTACAATCATAACGTCGATATTTTGCAAGCTGCCGAACGGCTGACCTCACATCAAGACTTGCAGCAGGCTGTAAACCGATTGCGTGCAGACGGGACGACAGCGCTTTTTGCCGGTGTCGTCGAAGGCGGCCGCCAAGTTGAAAAAGAGCTTTCCGAGCGACGTATCAATCGCGTGATCCTGATGTCCGACGGGCAGGCCAACGTCGGTCCGTCGAGCCCAGGCGAACTTGCAAAGCTTGGCCAGAAGCTCGGCGGCAAAGGGATTTCCGTAACGACGATCGGATTGGGCCTCGGCTACAATGAGGACCTGATGCAAAGGCTCGCGCTGGCGAGCGACGGCAACCACGCATTTGCTGAAACGCCGAGCGACCTCGTGAAGATCTTCAACTCCGAATTTGGCGATGCGCTGTCCATTGCCGCACAGGATATCGAAATCATTATCGAATGCCGTAAGGGCTTCCGTCCCAGACGTATTCTCGGCAGAACCGCCGATATCGAAGGCAATCGTATCAAGCTCAAACTCAATCAACTGACAGGCGGTCACGAACGCTATCTCGTGGTTGAACTGGAGGCCGACGCCAATACGCGTGCAGAACCGGACGATGTTGCGCAGGTCTCGGTGAATTATATCGATCTCGATGCCGGTTCGCGACGCGATGCGAAGGCCGATGTCAGCGTCAGCTTTTCGACCGATCAAAAAGCGCAGGAAGACAGCATCGATAAAGCTGTCATGAGTCAGGTCGCGGCTCAGATCGCAACGGAGACCTCCGAACGAGCGGTGGAATTACGCGACAAAGGTGACGTGAAGGCCGCTCGCAAGTTGCTACAGGACAACGCGGCTTACCTCGCAAAGTCGCGCGCGCAATACGGTAGCGGCCCAGGGGCAGCTTCCGCTTCGATCGTCGGTACGCTCAACCAACTCGAAGCGCAAAATTCGGAGGCGGCCAGCAATCTTGATGGCGATGAATGGAGCAAAACGCGAAAGACAATGCGTTACGAGCAGCATAAGGCCAAACGGCAGCAGTCCTACTAGGGGCTCTGTTGACCGTGCTTCCTATCGGAAGACCGGTGCCCACTTTTCCGGAAGCACTCAAACGCGCCGGCAGTGCCGACAATGGTCGTGCGCAGGTGCCCAGCCCTCTGACCCCAAGGGCCCGAGACCGGCGCGTTTATCGGCCCGCCCCCGTTGCATCTCCGGGGCGGGCCGTCTGCTGTCTCGACATCACAGCTTGAAGGGCACGACTCTCTGGCATTGTTCTCCGAGGCCATCGATCCCGAGGCGAATAACGTCACCGGCTTGTAGCCACTTCGGCTCTTTCATGCCCAGCGCAACGCCTGGCGGCGTTCCGGTCGTGACGACGTCCCCCGCCTCCAGCACCATGAATTGTGTGACGTACGAGAGCATGTAGGGCACGTCGAAGATCATCGTTGCGGTTGAGCCGGTCTGACGGCGCTCGCCGTTGACATCGAGCCAAAGGCCGAGATTCGCCACGTCGACTTCGTCCGGGGTTACCAACCACGGCCCGAGGGGGCCAAATGTCTCGCAGCACTTGCCTTTCGCCCATTGACCGGAGCGCTCGAGCTGAAAGTGGCGCTCGGAGACGTCATTGCAGATGCAGAAACCGGCGATATACCGCATCGCATCCGCCTTCTCGACGTAACGGGCACGCTGTCCAATGACAAAGGCGAGTTCGACCTCCCAATCCATCTTCTGCACATTGCGAGGCTGCATAACGTCGTCGTTGGGACCGATAATGCAGTTGGCCAACTTGTTGAAGACCACGGGCTCGCTAGGAATGTGCAAGCCTGCTTCGGCCGCATGGTCGGCGTAGTTCAGACCAATACCGATGAAATTGCGGACATCGCCGACCGGCGGACCAATCCGCGCGTCATCAGGAGCCATCGGCAGGCTCTGGCGGTCCAGTCCAGCAATATGCGCCAAACGTTCGGGGGATAACCCGTCCCTGGCGAAATCCGCGGTGTGGCCGCTCAGATCGCGGATACGTCCCTCATCGTCAAGAATACCAGGCTTTTCGGCGCCCGGTGCGCCAAAGCGAACCAACCGCATGTGCGTTTCTGTCTCCCTTTGCGTGGGGCCGGCGACCACCGGCTAGATTACGCCGCGTCGGACAATGCCGCGTTTGCGGACAAAGGGCAAAGACAAGCGTAGCCAAACCCACTCATCTTTTGGCGAACCGGCGGAGACATCAAATGGACGCAGATGATCTCAGCCAATTTAACCCACACCAATTTCAGGCATGTGGACTTGTCCAGGTCGCCGTCTTTCGCAGAATTACGAATCGCAGTTTGAGTTGTCATCAGAGTGGGAATTACACAAACAGACGGATGGTATGGCGATGGCAGGTTCGCAGGCGGCCCGAGGCGGAAAGCGTTGCGCGCTCGTGATCGGAAATTCGGAGTATCAGCGCACGGCGCCTCTCGCCAATGCCGCCAATGATGCCGTCGAGGTCAGCCGCGCGCTAAAGCGCATGGGCTGGGACGTCAGTGTCCGGCAAAATCTGAACCGTGGCGCCATGGAAGACGCTCTGGATGCCTTTCGCGTTAAGATGGAGGGCTGCGCCGCGGCCCTTTTCTACTTTGCGGGTCATGGCACCAATATTTGGGGGCAAAACTATTTGCTTCCCGTGGATGCACGGATTGAATTTGAAGATCATGTGCATCGGCGTTCGTTCTTCCTCGGTAACATCCTTGAGGGCATGGTCGATCGCGCCGGTGTCTCCGTCGCACTCATTGACGCCTGTCAGGAAAACCCTTTTCAACGTAGCGCAACGCGATCGCTCAATACGGACTATCGGTCTGGTGGGCGTAGCGGCTCGGGACTTGCCTACATCAAAGCTCCGCAGGGCGCGTTTGTGGCGTTCGCCGCCAGCCCGGGCGAGCTTGCATATGACACGCCCGGCAAACATAGTCCGTTCACAAGCGCACTGCTTGAGAGCCTCGCGGACGACGAAGGCGAGATCACCGACGTTTTCACGCACGTCCAGGATCGGGTCTTTGCAGCAACGAGCGGCGCGCAACGTCCCTGGATGCATTCCGATCTCCCGGGTCCGTTTTATATGTCTTCCCTGGGCGAAGGCCCTCGGGCTTCAGCGCCCGTTGCACGTAGCGATAGTAATCGGCCGTCCGTCACCGTTGGAGGGCACGCGGTCGCGGCAAAGCTACGCGTAACGCCTGCAGCGACGCGCGTCACGCCGACGCCGCAGCCTTCCTCGCAGCCGCAACGGCAAGCCCAGGACACCGCGTCACCCCGTTCCCCTGAGAGGGTGAAGACGGCGACCGCCCCTGTGAGCAGCGAACGGCCTGCTGACACTCCGGCGCCCGCGCCTATATCCGTACCGGCGCACGCACCGATCGGACCGACGCTTCCAGCAGGCACTCAGCTCAGCATCAACAATATCGGTGAAATGGCCGGGCAACTTGCATTGGCACTCGGTGCAGCAGAATGGGAACGGCTGCGCAACACCCGCGACATCGCGCTGCTTACAAGATTTGCTGAGCACTTCCCTGGCTACTATGGAGAGCTAGCGCGTGATCGGGCGCACCAATTGTCGTCAGAGGCTCGCGAGCATTCGAATTGGCTTTGGGCGAGCCAGCGTGACAGCGTTGAAGCCTATCAGCGCTTCCTCGCAGTTTGGCCGCACGGGCGGTACTCGTCCATTGCTCACGGGCGACTACAGGAACTCGACGAGGGTCAAAAGCAGGTTCACCGTCAGACCAAAGCACGAGCGGAAGGTGATGCGCAGGACATCAAGCTGCGCTCCGAAGGTTTGGCGCAGGTCGATGTGACTGTCGACGACGGCGTCAAAACGGAACTCCTCAAAATCGGGCACGTCTTCCGGGACAGCGATATCGCGCCAGAGCTTGTTATCGTGCCGGGTGGCACGTTCACGATGGGCTCAGGAGAAGAAAAGGCGCACCCGTCAGAGCTGCCCGAACATCGCGTTGTCATTCCGCGGGCGCTGGCTGTTGGCCTCTATCCCATCACCTTCGAGGAATGGGATGCGGCCTACGATGCGGGCGGCGTTTTGCATCAGCCGTCGGACAAACGTTGGGGACGCGGACGGCGGCCCGTGATCAACGTGTCTTGGATGGATGCGCAGTCTTATGTCGAGTGGCTTAGCGAAGAAACGGGACACACGTACCGGCTGCTTACCGAGGCCGAATGGGAATACTGCTGCAGGGCCGGCACGACAACGACTTATGCAACGGGCTCCTATCTAGGCCGCAAAGCCGCTCACTGCTCATTCGACCATTGGGGGTGCGCGGGCAAAACTGTTGAAGTTGGCCAATTCGACGACAACCGTTTGGGTCTTTTCGACATGCATGGCAACGTCGCGGAATGGGTGCAGGATACCTGGACGGATACCTACAGCGATGCGCCTGGCGACGGGTCCGCCTTCGCCGGGGACCGGCAAAGTCCGAAGGTCGTCCGTGGGGGGGGATGGCCAGATGTTCCGCGGTCACTTCGCTCATCAAGCCGGAATCGCCTAAAGGCGTCCACGCGCAATGACCACACAGGCTTCCGTGTGGCCCGGGTCCTCACAGCGAAGACCCGCTCAGATAACGCGAAATAAAGAAGAGGAACCGTCGCTCACGCCGGACGCACAGTGCGTGCCGTCAACAAGGCATCATGTAATGCGACGGCGAAATCCTTGCGTTCATCGTCTGTCAGGAAACTGCCGAAGACGATCTCGTTGCCGTGGGAGGACAATGACAGGCTTGTACGGCCGTCATGTTCCTCAAGAAGGTTGACTCGGACCCAGTAGGTATTGAAGTCAAAGATCTCACGGCGTCCTTTGGGGTCGACACGTGTCAGCACAAGCTGACGCGGATCTAGGTCAACCATCTCGTATTCTCGGCCGGCGCGATAGTTGAGTTTGAAAGCGAAGTAGATCAACAAGGCGTCGAGGCCGAAAAAGCCGACAACGGGCCACGCCCCCATGAAGGCGAAGACTAAACCTAACGAAAAACTCGTAATCCCGATCAGCGTCATCAATATAAGGAAACCGGTCGGGCTAAGCGACCGATAGGGGAAGAGCACAGCTTTGAACGTCCCCGGCTCTTGCTTTTTCGATGTTGCTTCGGTCATCAGTGTCTCATCCGCGCCTAAGCGCTCATCCTCAAGGACCTGCCCCAGGAGTCCCTATGAAAGCCGATATGCCGGGCGATGCCAAGCCCGCTCCCCGACGGGCCGTAACGCAGAAAGCCCAAGCGGAACGTAAAAGTTCCCGCAAGGCTGGCAAAAGCGCGAAGCGCTCGAAGAGCAGCGTAAAACTTCTGTCGCCGGACGCCATCAAACAAGTCTTTGAACGTTTTCACGAGATTACCCCCGAGCCAAAAGGTGAGCTGGAGCATTCCAATCCCTTCACGCTTCTGGTCGCTGTCGTGCTTTCCGCACAGGCCACGGATGCTGGCGTCAACAAAGCCACGCGTAGCCTGTTCAAGATCGCCGATACGCCAGAGAAAATGTTGGCTCTGGGAGAGGACCGGGTGCGTGAAGCGATCAAAACCATCGGACTTTATCGCAACAAAGCCCGAAACGTCATCGCTCTTAGCCAGAAGTTGATTGACGAATTCGGCGGCGAGGTGCCGCAGGACCGCGATGCACTGGAGACACTCCCTGGCGTGGGGCGCAAGACGGCCAATGTCGTGATGAACGTCGCTTTCGGGGCTGCGACCATGGCGGTTGACACCCACGTCTATCGCGTCGCGCGCCGCATCGGGTTATCGGCCGGGACGACGCCTCTGGCTGTCGAAGACGACCTGTTGCGCGTTGTGCCTAAGGAATACGGCGTCGCAGCCCATCATTGGCTGATCCTGCATGGGCGCTATCTCTGCAAGGCTCGCAAGCCGGAATGCTGGCGCTGCCCCATCAGCGATCTGTGTCTCTTTGAGGATAAGACACCGGCTCCCTAGGTCTTTATTCGGCTCGTACTCCCCGCTGGGGCATGAAAACGAAAAACGCCGGCTCGGTTGAGCCGGCGTTGATGGTTCGTCAGTCCATTCGGACGCAAATTCTTAGTACCAGATGACGGCTAAGAGATCGCGGCCTTCGCGGCTCATCAGCAGATCATCACAAGTGACCGTACGGCGGTCCTGGCTCGCGGCGCGGAAACGCGCTTTGACAAGTCGGGTCCACTCGATCCGGTCCATGCCGCGAATCTTGATGCGATCGTAACGATCGAAGGCAGCCGGGCTGATGCGATTACCCACTTCCGGATACTGAAGCGTCCAGTTACCGTTGGTGTCGAGGGTCTTGAAAGCTTTCTTGCCCGCGCGCTTGGCTTCAAAAATGTTCAGCCGTCCGTCGCGATCGCGATCGTGCTTCGCGATAATCGAGCATGCAATTTCGCGCCGATCGTCAAAGGTGGGCTCGCTGGCGACCGCGGCCGGAGAAACTGTGGCGACCGTCGCAGCAACGGCGCAGCATGCGCTGAGGGCGATGGATAGCTTTCTGATCATTTGTTGCCTCGCTTGAACTAATTTTTACTGCACTCAATTCGTTAATTCCGAGCGCGAGCTTTCCTATACCAAGTAACCTAATCAGATTGTGTTTTTGCCGTGCTGCATCCTGACGCAGTGCACGGATTCTCGGCAAACACGCATTTCCTTTCGATGACAATCCTGTGATCGAACACGGCTCTTAAGCTAGGTTGATTGCACGCGATGTGCCCCCGCGTTGTGTCAACTCACAACGCGCGTATTGGATCCCAGAATGCGCAGCGCGGCACTCGGTTGGGGCCCCAAGAGGCCGTGCTTAGCTGCACGTTGGATCCCGGCAATAAATGCCGGGATGACGTGGAGAGCGTTCAAATCCCGTCGAGGCGCATGGCGAGGCCGGCATCGGCCATGTGACGCTTCGCTTCGCCGACGGAATATGTTCCGAAGTGGAAAATCGAAGCTGCAAGCACGGCGCTCGCGTGTCCGTCGCGCACGCCGTCGACCAGATGCTCCAAGGTGCCCACCCCTCCCGAAGCGATCACAGGCACACTGACGGCATCGGCCACCGCGCGGGTGAGCCCGATATCAAATCCGGCCTTTGTGCCGTCGCGGTCCATGGAGGTGAGCAGGATTTCGCCGGCGCCCAGATCGACCACTTCGCGGGCAAAGACGATGGCATCGATGCCGGTGGGTTTACGGCCTCCGTGAGTGAAAATTTGCCAGCGCGGGGGCTCGTCGGGACTGCTGACCTTCTTGGCATCAATGGCGACGACGATGCACTGCGCGCCGAACTTTTCGGACCCCTCTTTGACGAACTGGCGGTTGGTCACGGCTGCGGTGTTTATTGAAACTTTGTCAGCGCCGGCTTCCAGCAAACGGCGGATGTCCTCCACCGTTCGCACGCCGCCGCCCACCGTGAGCGGCATGAAGCAGCGCTCAGCCGTACGCTCGACAATGTCGAAAATCGTGTCGCGGTTCTCGTGGCTTGCGGTGATGTCGAGAAAGCAAAGCTCATCGGCGCCCGCCTCATCATAAGCGGCTGCGGCTTCGACGGGATCGCCCGCATCGACGAGATCGACGAAATTGACGCCTTTGACGACACGGCCAGCATGGACGTCAAGGCAAGGGATAATGCGCGTTTTCAAGGTCATGGAGCTGGGCATACCTCAACGGATCGGGCCGTGGAACACAAAAAAGGCGCCAGCGATGATGAGGCCAAAGCCGATGGCGTGGTTGATGGTCAGCGGTTCTTTTAAAAACCAGATCGAGAAGCCCGCGAAAACAGTGAGCGTGATGACTTCCTGGATCGTCTTCAATTCAGCGGCCGAATAGACTTCGTGGCCAATCCGGTTGGCGGGCACCGCGAAGCAATATTCGAAAAACGCTATGCCCCAGCTTGCAATCACAACGAGCCACAGCGGCCAGCTCTTATAGTTGAGGTGGCCGTACCAGGCGAACGTCATGAAGATATTGGAGATTGTCAGGAGCAGGATCGGCGCAACGCTGGCCGGAATGGCAATGCTGGACATGGGTGCCCCAGGAGAGATGAAGACGGATGCCGCGACGGCTTGCCTTGGCGTCAGCGCCGCGGCGGCGTCATTCTTTACGATTTCGGGAGGTGGTTGTCGCCTGATCAGCGCGGCCTTGCCGGGGTTGGCTCGAATTTCTAACCAGCGAGGACCGTTAGTGCCGCGTTTGCTCTGGCCTTTCGGCGATGATGCGCTCAACCGCATCCGCTAAGATCGCCTCAAACTCTTCGATCTACTCTTGGGTAGCTCCGAGATCGGCCAAGTACGGCACCGACAACGCAAAGCCCCGCAGGTACTCTCGAAGCTGCTGTTCAAAGGTCCCTCGAACAAAGACATCATAGTCGAGCTGAGGCGCACAGTCATACAAACGCTCCTTCTTCCGCAGCTTCGAGCGCTCAGGATAACGCGCTCGCGTGATTTCAGGCATGGCGATTGGTACGTAGCGTATTGTTACCGGCAGTGCCGAGAGACTAGGCGAAGCAGCAACGGCGTTTTTTAGATAAACCTCCACAGCGGACCACACACGGCGAAGCCCTTCGGAGGCATCCACGAACACTTCTGCTGAATACTGGAAAATCACTCTGCCCCAACCTCTTCGCTTCATTGATGCGATACGATCGGCCAGTCCGCGGGCAGATGTCTAATGCGATTGCACTTAACAATCAGCCTCCAGCTCATTGTGCGCGCCGCCCGGCGTTCTAGATCACGCCGCCTTCAGAAGCGCCAAGGCTTCGGCCGGGTCGATGCGGCCGTCGTAGAGAGCGCGGCCGGTGATGGCGCCGGCAAGCATGGCGTATTCCGGCTGGAGCAGGGCCCGCACATCTTCAATGGACGCCAGACCGCCGGACGCGATTACGGGGATCGTCGTGGAACGGGCAAGCTCGGCCGTCGCGGGCAGGTTGAGGCCCTTCAGCACGCCGTCGCGTTCGATGTCGGTGTAGATGATCGCCGCCACACCGGCATCTTCAAAGCGGGATGCCAATTCGATGGCGGTCAATTCTGACGTCTCCGCCCAGCCTTCAACGGCGACCTTGCCGCCCTTGGCGTCGATCCCTACGGCGATGCGGCCCGGGAACGCGCGACACGCTTCGCGGACCAGGTCGGGATTGCGCACCGCAATCGTTCCGAGGATCACTCGCTTGATCCCCTTTTCCAGCCAGGCCTCGATGGTGGCCATATCGCGGATGCCGCCACCGAGCTGGGCCGGGATGGTCAAAGCGGCCAGGATGGCGTCCACTGCGGGCGCGTTGACCGGCTTGCCCGCGAAGGCGCCGTTCAGATCGACGATATGCAGCCACTCAAACCCCTGATCCTGGAAGCTGCGGGCTTGCGCCGCGGGATCGTCATTGAAGACGGTCGCGTCGTCCATTTCGCCAAGCTTGAGCCGCACGCATTGGCCGTCTTTCAGGTCGATGGCAGGAAACAGGATCACCGGGATTCGCCTTCGCTATTCGGGAGATTGGAGTGTCTTGAGTTGGCGCCACGATATGCAGCGTCCGTCATTGAATTGCTATTTTGTTCTTCTTTATTCATGATCGAAGTCAGCAACTCTGAGCGCTTCTTACCAGTCTTTCGTTCATCCGCAAGTTCGAGTCATGTCCACCCTGCTTGAGTCTCGCGTCAGTTCGTTCCCGCTAGCCCCTAAGGGGCCGCTTAGCGAAGCCGATGCTGTCGACATCTGGATTGCGCGCTGGCTGAGAGTTCGGCGCGTGGATATTCTGCGCCGCTATGACTGCGACCCGCGACGGCTTTACGAGATCTGGGAGGGGAGGCGCTTTCCGGCCAGCCGCGAGCGGGCGCGCAAGGTCTTCGCAGAGCGCTATCCCGAACTCATCGACCGCGTCGACTTCGGCAATCACCGGTCCATTCCGCGCTCGAACAACCATCCCGCGCAGCTGGGTTTGTTTGAGTGACTGCGTGCCTCTCAGCGTGCTTGAGAACGTTGAGAACAAATCCTGAACTTTCTCTGGACGAGGTCCGCGATTCATGAGATGTTCTTTTTACGTTCTTCGAACACGGAACATCTCTCAGTATCGCGTAAAAGCCCAACCCCCGCCCCCGAAGGAAGCCCGCGATGCGCACTTATCTGATCTCCTACGACCTCGCCAACCCGAACGCTAAGAAGCACGCTCTCGCTGAAATTATCATGGGTCTCGGTGTGCGGTGGGCGCGTCCGCTGGAGCAGATCTGGTATTTGACGACGGACGATTCGCAGGAAGACATCGAAGCTCGGTTGAGCTGGCTGCTCGGCGACGAAGACGGCCTTCTGATCCAAGCGGTTGAAGATCCCGCCGTGCTGACCAACACCTCGATCCGCTGGTTTCGCCGCCGTGGCGCCGCTGCTGCAGTGACAGCCGAAGGGACCGGCGCCAATGTGGTCGCCTTCTCGCAGCGTGATGCAGAGGCTGACGCGATCGTCGAAGGTTTTGGCGGTGCCGAGGAAACGCTCGCTGATTTCAGGGCCGCCAGCTGAGGAAGTTGGCCAGCAATTTCAGGCCCAGCGTCTGGCTCTTTTCCGGATGGAATTGCGTGCCGACGATATTGTCCCTGCCAACAATAGCCGTGACCGGCCCCCCGTAGTCGGTCTCGGCGACCACATCATCAGGCCGCTCCGGGACCAGATGATAGGAGTGCACGAAATAGGCGTGCAAACCGTTCGGGCCCGTTTCGATATCTTTCAGCAGCGGATGCGGACGCAGCACGTTCAGCGTATTCCAGCCCATATGTGGAATCTTGAGCGCGGGGGCTGACGGCTCCAACGCGCGCACCTCTCCCGGAATCCAGTCGAAGCCTTCCGTCACGCCGAACTCCAGACCGCGCGTTGCAAGCAACTGCATACCAACGCAGATGCCGAGGAAGGGCTTACCCTCTGAAATAACGGCCTTTTCGAGCGCTTCGCGCATACCCGGAACGGCGGTGAGGCCCTTCATGCAATCAGCGAAGGCACCCACACCGGGCAGGACGATACGGTCTGCAGCGGCGACGTCGTCGGGTTTGGCCGTGACTTGCACACGGAATTCTGACCCGCTTTCGCGCGCGGCACGTTCCAGGGCCTTCCCGGCAGAGTGCAGGTTGCCGGACCCATAGTCGATAATGACAGCGTTTTGCATTCGGTGAATCAGTTTCTACGGCCGAACAGCCGCCAACGGCGGTCCTGGCTATCGTCTTGCTGCGGGGGCACCATCATGGGGAGCGGCGGTGGTTCGACAGCGGCTGCGCCCAGATCGTGTGCCGCAGGCGAAAGAGGCGCCATCGCAGGAACGCTCCCGACCGTGGCCGGCTGTACACGCTGCGCCGATTGTGCGGGTAGCCAGTTCTCAAAGAAGCGACGCTCGCAATCGGCGGTTGTGCGGCCGACGACGGTACCGACGAACTGCCAGCCACGCCGCTCCAACGTCCAACGCCGCAGCGAATCCCCTTCCAACGCAATGAGGAAGTTCAAAGCCAAGCCGGTCAAAGTTGCCCAGATGTGAGGGACCTTGAGCAATTCCAGCACCGCACCGATCCCGAAAGCGATGACGACATAAATCGCCAAAACGATCCACATACGGTTCAAAAGGAGCCAGATCGGGCCGAGGAGTAGCGCAGCAAAACTGAAACCGTCTTTGGTGAACACCAGCCGTTCCGCCCGCTCGATGGAGGCGGCGGGGGGATTGGGCGGTTCGTGTACGGTGAAAGCCAACACGCGCGAAGACTCTCCCAAACGCCACAACGATAGAATCATGCGGTCAGCGTTCCCTTCGTTGAGGGGACGCGGCCTTCCTGGCGCGGATCAAGAGTGATTGCCTGCCGCAAAGCCCGCGCCAGCCCTTTGTAACAGGTCTCGGCGATATGATGGTTATTATCGCCGTAAAGGTTCTCAACGTGGCATGTGATGCCTGCGTTCTGCGCAAACGCCTGGAACCACTCGCGGAAGAGCTCGGTGTCCATCTCGCCGAGCTTGTCGCGGGTGAAATTCACCTTCCAAACCAAAAAGGGACGGCCAGACACGTCGACGGCAACGCGGGTCAACGCCTCGTCCATCGGCAGGTGGACGTCGGCGTAGCGGGTGATGCCCTTCTTATCGCCCAGAGCTTCGGCAAAGGCCTGGCCTAGAACGATACCGCTGTCTTCGGCGGTGTGGTGGTAGTCGATGTGAAGATCGCCCTTGGCGCGCAGGGTGATATCGATCAGCGAATGCCGCGCGAGTTGCTCGATCATGTGATCGAGAAAACCAACACCTGTCACAATGTCATAGGCCCCCGAACCATCGAGGTTAATGGTCGCGGTGATCTCGGTTTCTTTGGTATTGCGCGAGATTGTCGCCTGGCGCCTGGTCTTTGCAGTCACGGAAAAGGCCCCTCTTCAGCGGCTCATTGCATCGGGTTTGTGAAGCGTTTATCAGCTTGTGGCCACCTCTTCTAGGCCACAGCTGGGGCAGCCTTACTTAGCCTGCCACTTGAAACTCCCCGTCAGTTTCCCCTAATCGCGTTAAACTTCTCATGAACGATCAGCCGAAAGATCCTCCCAGCACCATGTCGTGGCATGCAACAACTATCCTTACGGTTCGTAAGGATGGCCGAGTCGTCGTCGCCGGCGACGGTCAGGTCAGCCTTGGACAGACCATTATCAAGGCCAACGCGCGCAAAGTGCGGCGGCTTGGCAAAGGCGATGTCATCGGCGGTTTCGCCGGTGCAACCGCCGACGCGTTTACCTTGTTCGAACGTCTCGAAGCCAAACTCGAGCAATATCCGGGCCAGCTTATGCGGGCGTGCGTGGAGCTCGCGAAGGATTGGCGTACCGACCGCTATCTCCGGCGGTTAGAGGCGATGATGATCGTTGCCGATAAGGAAACGACTCTGGTGCTCACGGGAACCGGTGATGTGCTTGAACCGGAAAAGCATGTGATGGGCATCGGCTCAGGCGGCAATTATGCGTTGTGCGCAGCACGCGCGCTTCTGGATCAGCCGCTCGATGCAGAAACCATATGCCGCCGAAGCATGGCGATCGCGTCTGAGGTCTGCGTCTATACAAACGACAACGTTGTGGTCGAGAGCCTCGAATCCAGCGTTTAGAGGCATTCGTCTTCACACGAGGAGTAAACAAGCCATGGCTTGGCTGTTTCTAATGGCGGCGGGCGCCTGTGAAATCGTAGCAACGACTCTGTTTCGCTACACTGACGGAATGACCCGGTTGTGGCCGACACTCGGCTTCATCGGCATCGGCCTCGTAAGTCTTTATCTTTTGCAACGGTCGATCTCGGGCACCGAGTCCATTCCGCTTGGCACCGCGTATGCGGTGTGGACCGGCATCGGGGCAGCGGGAACGGCATTGATCGGCGCAGCCTTTTACGACGAGCCAACCGGTACGGTAAGGCTGGCGCTGCTTGGCGTGCTCGTTTTTTCGATCATCGGATTAAAGCTGGCCTCAACTCACTGACGGCCTGGCTCACACCTTTCAGGAGTAACATCCCACGCGATGACAAACTTCTCTCCCCGCGAAATCGTCTCTGAACTCGATCGCTATATTGTCGGGCAAAACGATGCAAAACGCGCTGTCGCTATTGCACTCCGGAACCGCTGGCGGCGTCAGCAGCTCATCGGCGAGTTAAAGGACGAAGTGCTGCCAAAGAATATCTTGATGATCGGTCCAACCGGCGTGGGTAAAACCGAAATTTCTCGGCGTTTGGCACGTCTCGCGGGCGCTCCCTTCCTGAAGGTTGAAGCGACCAAGTTCACAGAAGTCGGCTACGTCGGCCGCGACGTAGAGAGCATAGTCCGGGATCTGGTCGAAGTCGGCATCGCTTTGGTGCGCGAAGTCAAACGCAAGGAAGTGCGGGCAAAAGCTGACAAGTTGGCAGAAGAGCGCGTGCTGGATGCCCTCGTCGGTCCAGGTGCGCAATCCTCCACTCGCGAAGCTTTTCGGCGGCGGCTGCGCAACAACGAACTCAATGACAAAGAAATCGAAATCGAAGTGACCGACACCTCAGGCGGCCTTCCGATGTTCGAGATCCCGGGTCAGCCTGGAAGTTCGATCGGGGCCATAAATATCGGCGACATGCTGGGCAAGGCCTTCGGAGGGCGCACCAAGAAACGGCGCGTGATGGTGGCGGACAGCTATGACATTCTTGTCGCCGAGGAAAGCGATCGTCTTCTCGATACAGAGGAGATCACGCAGGAAGCGATCCGAGCGGTCGAGGACAATGGGATCGTGTTTCTCGATGAGATCGATAAAATCTGCTCGCGCAGCGATGGCGGCCGTGGAAGCGCGGATGTCAGCCGCGAAGGCGTACAGCGCGACCTCTTACCACTGATTGAAGGCACGACGGTCGCAACCAAGCATGGTCCGGTGAAGACAGACCATATCCTGTTTATCGCGTCAGGCGCTTTTCACGTCGCCAAGCCCTCTGACCTGTTGCCCGAGTTGCAGGGACGTCTTCCTATCCGCGTAGAGTTGACGGCCCTCACCCGCGACGACATGCGGCGCATCCTCACGGAGCCGGAGGCGAGCCTCATCAAGCAATACGTGGCGCTCATGGCGACGGAGGACTTGACGCTCGTCTTTACCGACGACGCCATAGACGCGCTGGCAGACACTGCGGTGGCCGTCAATTCGTCCGTGGAAAATATCGGGGCCCGGCGTTTGCAAACCGTGATGGAGCGCGTGCTGGACAACATTTCCTTCGAGGCTTCGGATCGACCGGGTGAAACCATTACGGTTGACGCGAGCTACGTTGAAAAGCACGTGGGGGAACTCGCGAAAGATTCCGACCTTTCAAAATTTATCCTCTAAAGTACGGGTACGGCCAATCGGGGCGGGCTGGTAGCCTTCCTGCCATTGACGCAAACGCAGAGGTTACGCCCGCCTCATGGAACCCATATTCAACGTTCTATTTCCGGTGTTCGCCATTGTCGCGGCCGGATATTTCAGCGGATATTTCAAGCTGCTTGGCCCCGATAGCAGCGAAGCGCTCAATCGCTTCGTTTACTGGGTCGCGCTGCCGGTGTTCCTGTTCCACGCCATGGCGAAAGTGGATCTCGCCGTTCTGTTCAACGGCGCTTTCCTGGCCGCATACATCATTGGGCTGCTCTTGATTTGGGCCCTCGCGCTTGTCGTTGCGCGCGTTTTCTTCGGCCGCGGTCTGGCTGAAGGCGGCATGCATGGAATGAACTGCGTTTACGGCAACACCGGCTACATGGGGATACCGCTCGCCATCACGGCTTATGGCGAGGCCGCGGCCCTTCCCGCCATTCTCGCCACCGTTATCAATACCGCGGTCGTCATTGGGATCGCGGCAACCCTTATCGAAATCGGCCAGAAGGACGACAGAGGCGCGATCGTCCGGGACGTCTTCGTGGCACTGTTTAAAAATCCGCTGTTCGTGGCTCCGGTTCTCGGCGGCCTCTGGGCCACGACCGGCGTCGCCATGGCGGAGCCTGTCGAAGCTTTCACACGCATCCTCGGCGCGGCAGCCGGTCCTTGTGCGTTGTTCTCTATCGGATTGTTTCTTGTGGGCCGTCCGATGAGCGAGGGCCTCGGCGAAGTGTCTTCAATGACGGCTATGAAGCTGCTGCTTCAGCCCGTTCTCACCGCAGCCCTGATCTTTTTCTTCTTCCCGATGGATCAGCTCTGGACAAACGTCGCCGTTCTGATGGCGGCTTTGCCGACGGGGTCTGGCAGTTTCGTGATGGCCCAAGCTTACGGGATTTACGTGGCGCGGACATCGTCCGTCATTCTCATCAGCACGCTTTTGTCCGTTCTGACGCTCGCCATCTTCTTTTTGATCTTTCCGCCGACTGCATGAGTCTGAAGATCACTTCTTCAGCGTTTCCAGATAGCTGAGAAGGTCGCCAATCTCATGCGGCTGGAGCACGAATTCCGGCATAGCAGGATGGCCGACATTGATACCTTCCGCCAGGGCCTCGGCCAGAACTTCAGTATCCGGCCATTTCTCTACAAGCGCGCGGAAGGGTGGTGCCGGTTCGAAGGGGCTATCTCCTTGAGGTCCGACAGCATGGCATCGGGAACACAGGCGCTCAGCCAGCTGCCTGCCTTTCGTGACGTCCTCATCTTCAGCAGCCCAAGCTTGCGAAGCCGTCAACATCACAACTACTGCAACGACGTATTTGATAGCTCTCATAATCGTCTCGTCTGCTTCCGATTAAGTGTAGGGACTGCACTCGTAACGGAGTCGGAAGACACTCACCAGTTCCGACGCTATTCTCAACTCGGTAATGGCATACGAGGGTAGCATGACCGACGTACCATTCGATTTCGGATTTTTTGAGAAGTTCCTTATCCCGCTCAAGCGCTTTCGTGCGGGCGAGAAAATCTTTCAAGAAGGCGAGGCCGGACAGGCAATGTATGTCGTGCTCGAAGGGAAGGTCGACATCACGCTTGGACAAACAGTACTGGAGACCGTTGGGCTGCACGGCATATTCGGCGAGATGGCCTTAATTGAACACGCCCTCCGCAGCGCCGATGCCATCGCGAAGGCTGCTACCGAAGTCGCGGTCATCGATACGAACGCATTCGTAAAGCTGGTGAGCAACAATCCTCACTTCTCGCTCTACGTGATGCGGCAAATGGCGAGCCGTGTACGGCGCATGAATACGCGATTGTGAGGCTTAGCGAAGCTATCGGCTCTCGCAGGCTTGTGGGGTCAGGTCCTCAACAGCGCCAGCTTTACTCCAAAGCCTACGAACACCACTCCAGTGACCGCCTTCAGCCAGCGGCGGATTGAGCCGCGACGTGCCAACCCAGCCATACGCGCAAAGAGCACAATCATCGAAGAGAACCAGACAACATTTAATGCGGCATGGATGGTGACCAGAAGAAGCGTCACGTCCACGACCGAACTCGGCGTTAGCCCATTCGCCGCCGAAATGAACTGCGGGAATGCCGCAAGATAGAACATCGCAACTTTAGGATTAAGCGCGTTCGTCAGAAAGCCTTCAGCAAAGGCAGTCCACATCGCGCGCCTTCTGCTGGCGTCTGTGACAGGCACCGGCAGCAGGCCGCGCCAGGCATCTCGCAGCGCTCTCAAGCCCAGCCAGATCAGATAGGCCGCTCCGAGCATCTTCAAGGTCCAGAAGCCTCGGCGGAGCGTACGAGAATTATGGAGATGCCGAGAATTGACAGAGCCCCATGCACATAGAAGGCCGCCACGAACCCCGCCACGTTAGCGAATCCGGCGCTGCGTCCGGAAGACGGGACAGTCTTAGCGATCAAGAGACCGTTGGGTCCCGGAGACATAACGAGCAAGGCGGCAACCACCGCAAAGCTTGCGATTTCCATCCACCCCATCTGAACTCCCTCTTAACTCGCATGGGGACGACCGGCCCCAACAACAAATCCGTTCACAACGGCTGCTGCTGCATCCGCGCCTCCTTCGGCGCGGATGGCTTCACCCAGTTTTGCGGCGCGCGCGACCGTCCCGGGCTTCAGAGACTCGCCGATGGCTCGGGAGAGATCGGCCACATTCAAGCTCTTTTGCGGCAGAGGCGGCGGCCCTGCGCCCAAGGCATTCACGCGGCGGCCCCAGTAGGGCTGGTCTACACCAAGCGGGCAGATGACGGTCGGGCGCCCCCAGCGCAAACCCTCATGGGTCGTACCGGCGCCGCCGTGATGAACGACCGCCGCGCAGCGCTGGAACAGCCAATCATGCGGGGCAACATCGAGGAAAAGCACGTCGTTGGCTGAGCCGGCCAAGGGCTTTAGTCCACCCCACCCCGTTGCGAGTATGCCGCGTTGGCCCGCCTGCCTGAGCGCTTCAATGACCATACCGGTTTGGGATTGAGCATCCGCTGCCGGCATGCTGCCGAAGCCGACATAGACAGGCGGTGGACCGGTCGCCAGAAAACGGTGCAGATCTTCCGCGGGCTCCCAGTCCGTATTGGGTTCGAAAAACCAATAGCCTGTGATGTGTTCTCGGGCTGTCCAATCCCTGGGGCGATTGACGATTATAGAACTATACCCGTGCAGCCGCGGGACCGTTCGGCCCTCCGGATCGTGGCCGCCGAAGAATGTGCCGCGGCTCGTGCTGTTGGCGCGTGCCGGCATTTCCTTTCGCCAACGGCCTTCCATATTGCGCTGCGCCCAAAACGTTAGCCGCTCGATAAAATGGTGCGAGAGCTTGTTACCGAACGCACCAAGGTTCGTGAATGGCAGGAACGGATTGGGAAACTCGCTCGTCGCCACATAACTGGGCTGTAAGGTTGTGGGGATGGCGACCGCGCCCAGCGCTGCTGCTATGTCCTGTGCGATGAAACCCTTGGGATGGTAGATGATGACATCCGGACGGACTTCGCGCGAGAGTTCCCACATTTCCCGGAATTGCTCGCAAACGACATCCTTGAAAGCCCGCATGGCGCGGAATTTTCCGGACATCGAGCGAAAGGCCGCCTGCGCTTCAGGCGTATCGATGAGTTCGCGATAATTGATGCTCAATGGCGCTGCGGTGAGGCCATGCGCGGCAATCATGTCGTCGAAACCCTGGCCGGTCGACAAACAAACTTGGTGTCCGCCACGACGCAGAGCCGTGCCCAACGCCACGTACGGCTGCACATCTCCACGAGATCCGAATGTAAAGATCAGGATGTTCATTGCCACGGCCGCTTGAGGTTGCTGCGACTCCACAGCCTCATATACGCGTGATTAGGCCGAACTGGGATTAAAACCTGTGCGTAGGCTTCCTGAATAGTTGCATCAGCTTGGTGTATCTGCGCCTTAGGAGGCGTGCGCTCGTGTGAACCCTGAAATCATCGGCTTAGGCAAAGACAGTTGGGAAGAACAGGAGTGAGGGGCTTGATTTAGCGCCAATTTTTCGTCATGTTTCTGTTTTGTTCTCTCCTTGAATCGCTTGCTGCAGAGACGGGGGCTTTCGTCGGACGTAGCTTCAAGAGGGCTTATGCGGATCATTCACACAGCTGACTGGCACATCGGGCAGACGCTGCGAGGGTATGCACGCGATCATGAGCATCGCGCCGTGCTCGACGAGCTTGTCGGGATCGTCACCGAACGTGAGGTCGATGCGCTGATCATCGCCGGCGACGTGTTCGATAGTCAGAACCCTTCCGGCGAAGCACAGCGGCTGTTTTATGAGACCCTCGTTAAGTTGCATCAAGCACGGCCGAGCCTGCGCATCGTCGTGACCGCAGGAAATCACGACGCGGCAGGCCGATTGGAAGCACCGCGCGTCCTCCTTGGCGGGATTGGCGTGCACGTTGTCGGCAACGTTCGACGCATCAACGGGCTGATTGACATCGCGCGGCATGTGGTACCGCTACCTTCGACGACCCGCGAGATCGCGGCGCATGTGCTCGCTGTCTCCTATCCGACGCCGGCATGCCTTCCGACGTTGCCTCGCCAAAAAGAGGAAGACGGCTCGTCCATCGTACGTGCGACCCAGGCTCTCTATGAAGACTTGATGGATGCGGCGCGGCCGATAACGCGCGGATTGCCCCTGGTTATGACCGGGCATCTTCATGTGGCGGGTGGCACCGAATCCGAAGGCGCGGAACGACGCATTCTGGTCGGCGGACAGCATGCCGTAGCCCCAGATATATTTCCGGCGGATGCCTGTTATGTCGCGCTCGGGCATTTGCATAAGCCGCAAACCTTCAAAGGCGATCGCGTGCGCTACAGTGGCTCGCTCATTCCGCTTTCTGCCACCGAGCAACCCTATCGCCACGGCGTTACGCTTTTGACGCTCGGTGATCGCGGTGTGACGTCAATCGAGCATATAGAACTGACGCGCCCCGTTCCGTTTTTGCGCTTGCCGGAAAAGGGAGACATCCGGCTCGACGACCTCGGCGATCATTTTAAGGCCCTTGATCTGGACCCGGACCTTCCCATCAATCAACGTCCGTTCGTGCATGTGCGGCTGAACCACGAAGGTTTGAGCGCTGGTTTCCGCGCTGAAGCAGATCGGGTTGCCGAGAGCTTTCCTGTGCGGCTCGTCGATCTCAAGGTCAGCCCGCGTCCTGACGCCCCGACGGACACTGTTGCGAGCGGCCCCATCGTGCGCCTTTCAGAACGGGCTCCTGAAGATTTGTTTGTCACTGCGTTTCAGCGGACCCACGGAGGAGAGCCCGACGCGTCCCATCGCGATGTCTTCCATCGTGCGCTCGCCAATGCGAATGCGGAGGTTTGAACCATGCGTATTCTGGCCATCCGCGGCGCGAACCTCGCCAGCCTTGCAGACGAGTTCGAGATTGACCTTAGGGCAGAGCCACTCGCGAGCGCAGGTCTCTTTGCGATCACCGGTGATACCGGGGCCGGCAAATCGACGATCCTCGATGCGCTGTGTCTGGCGCTCTATGGGCAGTTTCCGCGTGTCGCGATCGACAAACTCGAGTCCGTCAGGGATCCCAGCGGCAGAGACATAACCGCGAAAGATGCACGCGCGATCCTCCGTCGCGGCGCCGCCCAAGGTTATGCCGAGGTCGATTTTCTTGGACAGGATGGCAAGCAATACCGCGCGCGATGGGAAGTCCGACGCGCACGTGGAAAAGCGGATGGCAATCTGCAGAACGCCGAACGCAGGCTTGATTCCCTCGAAGACGGCAGCTCGATTGCGACGGGGCAGAAGGACGTTTCCCAAGCCGTCGAGGCGTGTACCGAACTCACGTTTGCGCAGTTCCGGCGCACGGTTCTGCTTGCGCAGGGTGAGTTCGACGCGTTCCTGCTCGCTGCCGAAAACGAGCGCGCGGAGCTTCTCGAGAAAATTACCGGGACCGAGATTTACGGGCGAATCTCGGAACAGGTGAACTCCGGCACGAAAGAAAGGGCCAACGAAACGAAGGCTCTCGAACAAAGACGTGCCGACATCGGCTTGATGGAAGAGGACGTACGCACAAAGCTGGAAAGCGAACTCGCGGAACGTAGCGCTTTAAGCGAGAGCCAAAGTGTCCAACTGAAGGACCTCACCGAGCGTCTAAAGCATGCTGAGCGGCTGAAGGATGCGCGCGCACAAGCGTACAACGCCGAAACCGGACTTGCCGCAGCGAAACAGCGTTTGGACGAAGCCCGGGACGATATTGCGCGGCTCGAACGCCTCGATGCGGCCGAACCATTGCGAGCTAAGGCCGAAGCGGAGCGGTTGTCCGAACGCAAGTTGGCCGAGGCTCGGCGTCACGCCGAACTTTGCGAAGTGGCGGTACGGCAATCTGAGCAAAATGCAGCATCTGCTGCGCGCACACTCAAAGAGGCGTCCGAAGCCTCCACAAAGGCTGATGCAGACGTCGAAAAATTCACACCTCTTTGGCGTGAAGCCGAGCAAGCTGATAGCCAAATCGCTAACGCTGCAAGCGAGCTTGAAGCTGCGCAGGCGGCGGTCGCGCAGGCCCAACGGCAGGCCGATGCCTGCGCTTCGGATCACGAGAAGATCGAGGTTCAGCGTTCAGGGCTCAACGAGCAACTTGCGCAGACGCTGAATGAGCTGGAGACGCGTTCGACCCATGCGTTGCTGGCGGACCGGCTGGAAGATATCACGTCACGTATTGATGACCGCGCCGAACTCCGGCGGCGGGAAGCCGTTGCAAAAAAAGAGCTGTTTTCGGCTACAGAGGAAGATGCGCGCCTGCAGCCCTTGATTGCGGCGGCGGAGGAGGAAGTCGCGGCATACGCCAGCCGACGCAGCCAGATTTCCGCTCAATTGAATGAGCTGCGCGAGGCTCTGTCCCAGATCGATGAGACGTCTCTCTCCGAACACGATGCGCGGCTGCGCGATGGACTCGAACTTCTCCGGCAAGCCAGAGAAATCGCGCGCCAACACAGCGATGCGGCGGCGACGGTTTCTGAGGCGGACGTGCTGCGGTTGGCGCAAGAAAAGGCGCTCGCAGAAGCCTCTGACATGATCCGACAGGCGCAAGCACAACATGCCGACTGGCTGGCCCGGCGCAGCGAGGTCAGCGGCCTGTTCGAGTTGGCCGAGAAAACCCAATCGCAGCACGCAGTAGCCTTGCGGAGCGCCCTCATTACCGGGCAGCCCTGTCCCGTTTGTGGCGGCCTGGACCACCCCTATTCCGAACTCGGTCATCCCGAAGGTGAGATGGTGGCTCAGATGCGTGCGCGGCGTGCTGAGCTCGATCAAGCCATCGCCGCGACAGCCAAAGATATAACCACCTGGCAAGGCGCGGAGGAGCGCGCGCGCGCTCAGTGTGAGGTCGCAGCGCGACGTGGTGAAGACGCAACGGCCAGATGCTTAGACGCGCAGAACAAGTTCGAAGCGCTGGCTCCTCAACTGAGCCAGTTTTGCGTGGCCGAGAACCTGCCGCTTCCAATCGGTCCCGGAATCGATGCAAAGGCGGCATCGGCGCTCGACGGTTTGAAAGCTGATGCTGAAGCCATCCAACGCGGTCTACGAGAGCCCCTCGCGCAGGCGGTTTCTTTGCGTGGTGAGGCTGATGCTTTGCAGAAAACGCTTGATGAGATCTCAGAAGATTCAGAAAGAGTTGCCGCTCAAATCCAGAAAGACAGAGATGCTAAGGCCAGCGTTCGGGCAAAGTGCGGACAGCTGGAAACGCAACTTGCAAGTCTGGCCGAACAACTCGCGTCAATCGCTCGGGAACTCACTCCCTATCTTAGCACTGCCGGCTTGGCGCTAGACGATCTCGACCGCGATTCCTTAGCTGCACAGCAGCACGTCGCAGACCTTGCGACCTCATACGCCAAGCTCCGGGATGCGCGCGCATCTCTTGACGCTGAGCAGCAGAAGCTTGAGATGTCGCAAAGGGAAATCCACCTAGGATGGGAGAAGGCCAAGGCGTCTCTCGGCTCCTCGCTGCTTGCGCAATCACAACGTGAACAGCGGCTCCAAGAAGCCAAGACAGCGCGCGCGTCGATGCTTGGCGGAGAAGCCACCGACACGCATCGGGCACGTTTCACCCAAGCTGCGAAAGAAGCGCAAGTGGCTCTCTCGGCGGCTCAGGCAGCACATTCAGAAGCAGACAAGAAGCTTGAGCTCAGTAAGGCTCTTCTGGACGGAGCGCTCAGGGCTATTGATGCATCCGTGCAAGACTTCGCGACGGCACAGGAGGTCTTCGCCAACGCCATTTCCGTCGCCGCTATGAATCGGGACGAAATCTATGCCTTACTCGCCATCCCACAGGAGGAACGCGAGCTTTTGCGCAGCCAGATCAATGCCCTCCAAACCAAACTCACCGAAGCAACGATTGCGCTTACCCATCGCCGCCAGGAAGTGGAGCGCCTCCAAGGCGAACGGGAAGAAGAGACGGACCTTGTTGCACTCACAGAAGCTGTGACAACGCTCAACGCTGAAATCGAAGACATCCGCAACCGCGTCGCAGCCATACAGGCTGAGCTTAAGCAAGATAACCAAGCGCGCGCCAGTGCAGCAGATATTGGTCGCCAGCTGGAAGCTGCACGCGAGGAATTGGAGATCTGGCGGCGCGTCGATGATGCAATCGGATCCGCCGACGGCAACAAATTCCGTCGCTTCGCGCAGGGGGTGACGCTCGATCAGCTCGTGCAGCTGGCCAATGTACAGATCAGTGAGCTCAACCCGCGGTATCAGCTGGCGCGCGCCACCACATCGGATCTCGCGCTCCATGTGATTGATCGCGATATGGGTGATGAAGTTCGCTCGCTGCGTTCGCTGTCAGGCGGTGAGCGCTTTCTTGTTTCGCTTGGCCTCGCGCTCGCTCTGTCAGGGCTTGAAGGACGGCAATCGTTCGTCGATACGCTTTTCATCGATGAAGGCTTTGGAGCGCTCGATGCAGAAACGCTCGACATGGCCATCGATGCTTTGGAAACGTTGCAAGGTCATGGCCGGAAGGTCGGTGTGATCACGCACGTCGCCGCGATGGTTGACCGTATCGCTGTGCAAATCCGCGTCGAGAAACGTGGCGGTGGGCGAGGTGTCGTGCGCGTCGTCGACGCGGGTTTCAACGACGCCAGCGCCTTTGCGGTTTTCGCCGAAGCCTGATGGCATGCCTCAATACGGCGATGGTTTTCCAAACAGGGCGAGGTGGAGCTTAGCGTCGCGCTGGTAGATGTCCGGCCTGAAATGAACTGCCCCATCCTCATCGCGCCATGCCGTCGAGTACGTGATGTGGACATCCAGTGGCTGCTTTAGACTGACGACGGTGCGGTCCTGTTTGGCAACGACTTCGTCGATTTTTTGGCGGCTCCACCCTGGCGCCTGAGCGAGGACTTGCTCTGCCATATCCAAAGGACGCGCGAGCCGTATGCATCCATGGCTGCGCGCACGGTCGGCCGAGGAAAAGAGCCCCCGCGCCGGGGTGTCATGCATGTAGACGTTGAACTGGTTGGGAAACATGAATTTGACGCGCCCCAACGCATTTCCGTTGCCCGGCTTTTGCCTCAAGCGAAACGGAAAATTGCTGGCGCTATACTTCTTCCAATCAATGGACATGACGCTTGTAGGTGTGTCCCCGACCATGACTTCGAAGCCTTTGCCGGCAACGGCGGCGGGCTGACTTTGTAATTTGGGGAGTTCCTCATTCACCGCGATTGAGTGCGGTACATTCCAGTATGGATTGATTTCGACGTAGGTCATTCGCTCACTGAAGACCGGCGTCTGATGATAAGGTTTGCCAACGACGACCCGCATCCGATCCTGCTTTTGACCGTTGCGTATGTGGACTAATTCGTATCCGGCAATGTTGACCATCACATAGTGGTCGCCGAGATTTTCGGGCATCCAACGCCACCGCTCCATCGACAGCTTTATCTGACGGATGCGCTGTTCAACAGGGATGTTGAGCTGAAACAACGTCTGCTTGCCCACAATCCCGTCAGGGTCGAGGCCGTGCGTCGCCTGGAACCGCTTTACCGCTGCCAGTAAAGCGTCGTCGTAAAGGGTTTCTGCGCCGGGCGGGGCGGCTGTCACCGCCGGATCTACGGCGCCGAGACGCGCGCGCAGTACCGTGACTTGAGGAGCGGTCATGCCGGGTTTCAGCACCTCTCCATGCTGCACGAACGGCCATCCCCCAGCCTTCTCAATCTCGCGATAGTGTTTCAGCGCGCGCTTCAATCCAGCATATCCGGGTACCTGGGGCTGCCAGACTTCGATGAACTTCTGCATGCTGCCGAGTTCGGCTATCCAGCGCAGGGCGGCAACCCGATCAATAGATTTGCTCTGCCAATAGAGTTTTGAATCTACTTTCGTCGGCAAGAAGCGGCCAACTTTGATGTCGGACGCAAACTTCAAGAAGAACGCGGAATAGTAGAGCTCAATGCTCGCTGCATGGGTGAGATCAGCTGCGACAGCGAACGTAAAGCGATCCCTCTGCGGTAATTGCTGGAGCGGTTCTATGGGGTAGTCGGAAACACCCAACCCCTCGTCCTCAGCGTGACGCATCGCATTAATCAGGTCGTCCCGCATCGCAGGATTGCGCCACCAAATTGGAGCTGCAGCTTCAGTCACATAATAGGCTAGCAGCGCATCTTTGCGCTGGCGTACAGGTAAGGGTACGCCCTCTTCCTTTCTGAGCAGGGCTTCGACTGCTTCAGAGAATGTTTCAGGGGTTGGGTAAGTGATTTCACCGTCTGGAAGTTGCCGGACTTCCGTTGCGGGCACAGGTTGGGGCGGTACTGGACTGGTGGGCTCCGGTGCAGCGACGGCGAATGGGACCAGACCGCACCATATGGTCAGACCGAGAGCAAGGACCAACGACAACAATGCTGGCCTATTGGGAGCAATCTCGTCCTTCGACATTCAATTTGTAGGGCAACCGTGCAAGCCCCCTCCCCTACCCACCAGCAGATGTTGGCACCAGAGCGGCACCGAAACTTTATGTCACAATAAAGATATTTGAACTTCGAAATATGGCATCCGTAGTCGCGTTGAATAACCTTTGGTTTTCGCGGACCCGTGGAGAAGGTTACTTTTCCTCCGGTTTGAAACCCTTCTGCGACAGGCGCCTGATGGCGGCGATTTCGCGTGCCCATTCCTTGAAAGGCCGCGCCGGTGTACCGCCCATGCGTGCGCCGGGGGGGACGTTGTCCTTAACATGTGCCATGCCAGCGATCTGCGCGCCGTCGCCAATCTTGACGTGCCCGACCACACCAGAATGTCCGCCCATTACGACGAAGTCACCCAACTGTGCCGAACCGGCAATGCCGGATTGCGCCACGATAACGCAATGACGGCCTATGACGACGTTATGACCGATCTGCACGAGATTATCGATCTTCGTCCCCTCACCAATTACCGTATTCATTAGTGAGCCTCGGTCGATCGTTGTATTGGCGCCGATCTCGACATCATCACCAATAACGACACAACCAATCTGCGGAACCTTGATGTGCCCCTGGGCGCTCATCGCAAAACCAAATCCATCCTGACCAATTCGAACACCCGGATGGACGATAACGCGATCGCCTATGATGGCATGGCCGATCGAGGCGCACGCGCCGATCTGGCAATCGCTTCCGATTCTAACGCGTTCCCCAATGACAGCCCCACTGGCGATCGTAGTGCCGGCACCGATCGATGCGCCGGCGCCAACGACGGCTCCCTGTTCGATCTCGACATCGTTACAAAGGGCGGCCGTGGGATGCACATAGCCTGCTACACCTTCCGCTGGCGGAGCCACACGCTTGGGCCGCAGAGACCCCGGATAAAACATCGCCAGCGCTTTTGCGAAGGACCGATATGGCGCCCGGGTTATGAACGCCACGGTTCCAATTGGGACTTGGTCAGCAGCACTCGACACGACCAAGCATGCCGCGGCCTTTGTCGAGGCCAACTGCGATGCATACTTGCGATTGTCTAGAAACGTGAGATCGTCGGGACCGGCATCCTGCAGCGAACGCACATCACTTATCATGCGCGTTGCGTCCCCTGGATTAGCCAGGTCAGCCTCCACACAATCCGCGATGGAACGCAATGAAAATGGGCCGGCGCGCTCGAAAAAGCCGGGATGTTGCATACCGTGTCTTTCGTTTGGACGGATGGCGACGCGTGCACAGGAGCAGTTCCGTCGCCTCTCCCCCTACACAGTGCAACTTTTCAATTACCTTACTATGCCGCTGATGTCGTGGCACTTCAGCGAGACAAGCATCAATCGCGGTTAACAGCCGGTGGAGACGTTTTGGGGCCTCTCCGAGTTGCCCGTCAGTAGGTCGGATCTAGAGATATAACTAGGGGAAAGTGACCCTACTAAGCCTCTGCGTATAGCCATAAACCGAAGCGGTGCCACTTTGGTTTATGCCGCGGCGGATAAGAAACCATTGCGTGCGACACCGCTTGGGAGATCGCCGCGTGCCATGTATATATTTGCGCTATGTATCCGAATTACACACCCGGCGAGCGCTTCGCCGATGCTTGCATCCACGTCGTTGGTGTACTAGCCGGACTTATCGCGGTCACGGTAATGCTGGTCATCGCCATTCCGACACTGGATACGTCGACCACCGTGTCGGTCGCCGTTTACGGCCTCGCGATGATGGGCATGTTCGGATGCTCAGCCGCCTATCACATGATCCCTATTCCGAGTTGGAAGTCGATCTTAAGGCGTCTGGATCAGGCGGCAATTTTCGTAAAGATTGCTGGGACGTACACGCCCTTCGCGCTTATCAAAATCGGGGGCGCCTGGGGTTACAGTGTTTTTGGGGTCGTCTGGATTGCGGCTCTTGCGGGTGCGACGGCGAAGTTGGTGATGACATCTAACTGGGACAACGTCTCGGTTGTTTTGTATGTCGCTCTCGGATGGGCGGGCATCTTTATCTTACACCCGTTGATTAACTCCGTTTCGCTAACCACGCTTATATTACTGGGAGCCGGTGGCATCCTTTATACCGCCGGCGTCGTCTTTCATCTTTGGGATAGCCTACCCTACCAGAACGCGATCTGGCACTTATTTGTCCTCGCTGGAACTGCTTGTCATTTTGCAGCCGTCACTACGGCGGTTTTCGAATAACCGCTTTAAAGTGTTACTGTTCAACGTTTTATCACTTTTATTTCGTCCATAATTGTCAGTATTCCAGGTTCAACGCGATATTTGGTGTTTTTGTCAGGCTGTTTCTTTTCGTGCCAGATAGCACTCAGCGTGCGATCCAACATTTCCAGTGTTTCAGAACTAAATCCGGGGGGCCGTTCGATAAATGGGCACATTGCTCTCGTCCTTGGATAACAGGCGGGAGCACTCAGCCACTCTCAGTCGCTCGGAGCCTGCACTGCAACTGACCGGCGATGGCCTGACCATGATCTGCCGCCGACACTGAGTCTATGCAATTCGCAGTGATGTCGAATACGCGTAATCGCCTATGACATCGCAACGTTAGATTTAATTGTGTGGACCTATAGAGCCGAAGAGCGTACTAGTTGCGTAGTCAATATCGTGGTGCTCCGCTATTGCCGCCTCGCTACTCGCCAGATTGGTCAGTTTTTCACAAAAGTTGAAAATCCGTACGACTGATCCTTCTCCGTGATCACCAGGACATCAGAAGAACGTTTGTGCGTTTTTTTTCGCGCGAATGTTCCTAGGAACTGGGAGCGCGAAAATGAGACAACAACACAAATTTAAGGTCGGCCAGACAGTAAACTTCAGACCTGGACGATCAAATATGGCGATCACGTCGCGAGAATATAAAATCATTAGGTTGCTGCCCGCTGTAGGTGGTCAGCCCCAGTACCGCATAAAAAGTACGGGGGAACCCTTCGAGCGGGTCGCACAGGAAAATAACCTTTCCTAAGCGCAAACATCTTGTCCTTATCATTTCGTTCGGCGTCAATTTGCGCTTCTGTAAGGAAGCTAAGTAGATCAAGTTATCGAGCTTTTGAAACAAGATATTCGGGTAGATGGGGGTGAAATTCCATCCTCGAATATCCATATATCTTCAATGACCCCCTTTGATTACACAGAGCCTGCGGAAGTATTCGCCAGCCGGATTGGTGCCGCACGGCATGCATCTGTCATCTACCGGCGCTTCGATTCGGCCGCGGCCGCCATCCAGTATGCTGTAGAAGAACTGTCGCCGGATTTTGCGACCGGTACATTTCTGGAGGCTGGCGATCTTCGCCTCTGCTACGCTGAGATCAAATCACTCTACGAGGATGCGGCTTTCCCGCTGCCCCGCGACGGTCCCGTGGCAGGGCCGTGACTATTATCGATGGGCCCTCTTGTGCTCTCAATCGATCCGGTCTATCTGTATATATCGAGACTTTGGCCGGACCATTGGGCCGTTCCGCTGTGGCGAAGCCCGGCGCGCGATCGAACTCCTTCCAAAAAATCGACGCAATGAGCTTGCAGTCATGTGGCAGCAGCTCTCTTACTTGCCTTTCAAAGGAACTACCATGACTAACGGTACTGTTAAATTTTATAATGATCAAAAGGGCTATGGATTCATTCAGCCCGATGATGGCAGCAAGGACGTATTCGTCCATGCAACAGCTTTGGAGCGCGCTGGCATCCGTATTCTCGTTGAAGGCCAGAAGGTCGCCTTTGATACCCAGCCTGACAGCCGCACTGGCAAAATTGCAGTCAGCAATATCGAAGCGTTTTGAGATCACTGGTTGAGAAACCAGAATCTTGATGAGAACCGCCTGGTCGTCCGGGCGGTTCTTTTATTTTGTGAGGCCTCACGCACACGGCAGCTCTCGAAGTGCCCTATCAAACGCTCGAAATCTGTCATCGAGTGTCTTGCGCCACGGCGCTTCACGAGCGACATTGCCGCGCGCGTGCAGCAGAACCGCTTTGAGCATTCAACTTGCCTCAATCTCGTGACGATACCGAGCTGAAAATTCTCGTCATCGACGAGAACCCTTTGCGCAGAGCAATCATCGAGGAAGGCCTGCGTGAGGCAGGCCAGCACGAGATCAAACTCGTTTCCGACATGAATGGGCTCGTGGAGAAGATCTACTCTTTCGACCCTGATGTGCTGCTGATCGACCTCGAAAATCCGAGCCGGGACGTTCTCGAGCAAATGTTCCAGGTCTCTCGGCTAGTCCGGCGACCAATAGCGATGTTCGTCGACAAAAGCGATGGACCAACCATTGACGCTGCGATCGATGCCGGCGTGTCCGCTTATATCGTCGATGGTTTACGCAAAGAACGCGTCCGGCCAATTCTCGAGACGACAATTTCTCGCTTTCGCGCATTTGACAGGTTGCGCTCCGAGCTGGAGGAGACGAGGAGCGCATTGAAGGAGCGTAAGATCATCGAGAAAGCGAAAGGCATCTTGATGAAGACGCGAGGTCTCGAAGAAGAGGCCGCCTACGCAGCTTTGCGGAGGCAAGCCATGTCGACAGGCAACCGGATTGCCGACGTCGCGGCCGCCCTGATTAGCACCTATAACCTCCTGAACGACAAATAGAGGCGCCGATGCCCGAACACGTACGCAACGAAATCCATGCAGGCTTTATTCCGCTGATCGATTGCGCACCGTTGGTCATCGCTGCCGAACAAGGGTTCGACGCGCAATTTGGATTTCAGCTCCGCCTTTATCGCGAGGTTTCCTGGGCCAACATCCGCGACAAAATCGACGTCGGCGCCTACGACTGCGCACACATGCTGGCTCCGATGCCAATCGCTACCGCTCTCGGGCTTGGACGAACCACCGCGCCAATCATCGTTCCGATGGCTCTCAATCTGAATGGCAACGCCATTACGGTTTCAGCAGCAATATTCGAGGAAATGCTGGCCGCCGATCCAGAGGCGACCCGTGCCGGCGGGATGAACGCCGTTCAAGCCTTGAAGCGCGTTGTCGACGCACACGCCAAGTCCGGAATGGCTCCTTTGACACTTGGAATGGTGTTTCCGTTTTCATCGCATAATTACGACATGCGATACTGGTTGGCCGCCGGCGGCATAGATCCCGATAACGATGTCAATCTGATTGTCATCCCGCCGCCTCTGACGGCTGAGAACCTCCGCAGCGGCCGTATCGATGGTTTCTGCGCGGGCGAGCCTTGGAACAGTGTCGCGGTCTCGCAAGGTGCCGGGCGCATTGTCGCGACGAAGAGCCAACTCTGGTCTCGCAGTCCGGAAAAGGTGCTCGGCGTTCGCGCCGCATGGGCCGAGCAGAATCCACAGCTCCTGGACGCCCTCATCAAGGCCATAATCAAAGCCGGTCAATGGCTGGAAGATCCCCGCAACTGTGACCAAGCTGCGGACATTTTGTCAAAGCCGCAATGGGTCGGAACAACGCGCGACATTATTCGAAACGTCTTGTCTGGAACTCTCGAACGCGGCGGACGCCTGGCCGTGAATAAAGACCCGGAACTTGTTCTGTTTCACAGCCATGCCGCAAATTTCCCATGGCGCTCGCACGCTCTTTGGATCCTGTCGCAGATGATCCGCTGGGGGCAGGTGCGTGAACCGTTCGATCTCAACGCCGTGGTCGAAGAAGTCTATCGCCCCGAATATTATCGCAAAGCCGCAGCAGCCCTCGGCATCTCAGTACCTCATGAGAATATGAAGCGTGAAGGTGATTACGCCGTCACCGAAACAGCATCTTCAGCTGCCAAACGCGGTCAAAGCTTTTTCGGGTCTGACCACTTCGATCCGCTTCATGTGCTGAACTATCTCGAGCAGCAAAAGATACGATCGCCGTCGATCGACCTGACCCGCTTCAAGGGTCTCAACGCTTCACACTGATCATCGACCCGTTGCCGATCATTTTGTCATTCGCTCATTGCAATGCACAAAAAGGCAGCATCGATACCGCTTTTTGCCGGTCAGCCACTTTCACTCAACACATTGTTTTTATTTAAATTCCTTCAACATCTCTCATTGGCACAACTTTTGTAATGTCCTTTCGCGAAAGCGTGAAGGAGCGTCTCCTCACGTAGACATTGCGGTCCAATGAAGGTTCGCAGGAGGCAGCGCCGCCACCAGAGGAAGGTTCCGGATCATCCGGATCCCCACTTTGATGCGGCGCTTTTTTTGTCTGCGGTCGTCGGCCGAATGTCTTCAACGGCTCGCTGATCCGCAGGAACTGAAGGGACGATGGAATGACCAAAATCGCGGGCTGCGCCAGAGCGACACGTGTCTCTCACTTTCCCCTGTTGCTTATCGGGTCGGGCTTACTGCTTATGGCCGCGCTGACCTGGAGCATCATTTCCGCGACGAGTTCGAAGGCGGAGATGCTCGATGTCGAGAAGGACGAACTGAAGTTCGGCTTCATCAAGCTCACAGACATGGCCCCGCTGGCGATTGCCAAGGAAAAAGGCTTCTTCGAAGACGAGGGTCTGTTCGTAACGCTTGAACCGCAGGCCAACTGGAAAGTTCTGCTCGATCGCGTCATCACGGGTGAACTCGATGGCGCGCACATGCTTGCCGGTCAACCGCTAGCCGCAACCATCGGCTTCGGCACCAAGGCCCACGTCATTACACCGTTTTCAATGGATCTGAACGGTAACGGCATCACCGTCTCCAACGAAGTCTGGGAGATGATGAAGCCCCATATTCCGACAGGCGCCGACGGCAAACCTGAGCACCCAATCCAGGCCTCGGCACTGAAGAAGGTCGTCGACAAATTCAAGGCAGAAGGAAAGCCCTTCAAGATGGGCATGGTGTTTCCCGTCTCGACGCATAACTACGAGCTTCGCTATTGGCTCGCCTCGGGCGGACTCAATCCCGGCTACTACTCGAAGGACAACGTTTCCGGTCAGATCATGGCTGATGTTCTGCTGTCGGTGACACCTCCGCCGCAGATGCCAGCCACGCTCGAAGCTGGAACGATCAACGGCTACTGCGTGGGTGAGCCCTGGAACCAGCAAGCCGTGTTCAAGGGTATCGGCGTCCCCGTGATCACGGACTACGAGATCTGGAAAGATAATCCCGAAAAGGTGTTCGGCATCACCAAGGAATTCGCCGACAAATACCCCAATACGACGCTGGCCATCACCAAAGCGCTGATCCGCGCCGGACAGTGGCTCGATGAGAACAACAACGCCAACCGACAGGAGGCCGTCGAAATCCTGGCACGTTCCGAATACGTCGGAGCGGACGCCGAAGTCATCGCCAACTCCATGACCGGCACCTTTGAGTACGAGAAGGGTGACAAGCGCGATGTCCCCGACTTCAACGTCTTCTTCCGTTATTTCGCGACCTATCCCTACTACTCGGACGCCGTTTGGTATCTCACGCAGATGCGGCGATGGGGCCAGATCGCCGATGCCAAGTCAGACGAGTGGTACGACACCACGGCCAAGAGCGTCTACCGGCCAGATATCTACCTCAAAGCCGCGGAGATGCTCGTTGCTGACGGATTGGCGAAGAAAGCGGACTTCCCCTTCGACACCGACGGCTATCGGCCTCCCCAGACCGAGTTCATCGACGGCATCCCCTTCGATGGCAAGAAACCCAACGCATACATCGACAACCTGCCGATCGGTTTGAAAAGCAAGGAAACCGTAACCGGCAACAAGGTCGCAACCCAGTGACGCCACGGCCGGGAACGGCCGCGATGAGGGCTGACACAGAGAGGTATCATTATGAGCATTGCGGCCGATTTTTCCGGTTCTGAACAAACCGACGCCGCCAGGGCTGAGCGCAAAGCACGGATCGCTCAGCGTATCGCCCGTACCGATAGAATCCTAAACCTTCTCGCTCTTGGGTGGATCACACCCATCCTGAAGATGATGGCTGGTGAAAATCCGAAAACGGAACTCGCAGCGCTGTGGCGAATGCTAGGCGTTCCTTTAACGGCGATCATCATATTCCTCTCCGCATGGGCTTACCTAGCACCACAGGTCAAAACGTCCCTTGGTGCCGTTCCCGGCCCGGCGCAGGTCTGGGAGCAAGCCGGCAACCTTCTTGCCGATCACTATCGTGCACGAGAGAAAGAAGCTGCGTTCTATCAACGACAGGATGAGCGGAACGCCAAGTGGATCGCACAGGGCCAGCCGGACAGCGTGAAGTACCGCACCTATACCGGCGCGCCGACCTACGTTGACCAGATCTCGACGTCACTGCAGACCGTGTTCCTTGGATTTCTGATCGCGACGGTCGTTGCAGTTCCCCTCGGCATTGTCTGCGGCCTTTCGCCGACGATGAATGCGGCTTTCAATCCGCTCATTCAGATCTTCAAGCCCGTCTCTCCGCTGGCTTGGCTGCCTATCGTCACCATGATCGTGTCCGCCGTCTACGTCAGCGACGACCCCTGGTTTGCAAAATCCTTCTTGATCTCTGCGATTACGGTGACGCTGTGTTCGCTGTGGCCGACGCTGATCAATACGGCTGTCGGCGTCTCATCCATCGACAAGGACCTCATGAACGTAGGACGCGTCTTGAACCTCAGCTGGTTCACGACCGTGCGCAAGCTCGTCCTTCCGTCAGCTCTGCCGCTTATCTTCACGGGCCTCCGGCTGTCGCTTGGCGTGGGCTGGATGGTGCTGATCGCAGCTGAAATGCTGGCGCAAAACCCGGGGCTTGGGAAGTTCGTCTGGGACGAATTCCAGAACGGGTCTTCCTCGTCGCTGGCGAAGATCATGGTGGCCGTATTCACGATCGGGCTCATCGGCTTCCTGCTCGACCGCATCATGCTGGCGCTGCAGTCGCTCACCACCTATCAGGCAACGCGCTGATCCGCCGGAGACTTTGAACATGGCATTTCTCGAACTCAAGGGCGTATCGAAGAGCTACGGTACGGGCGCGGCACGAAGCAACGTCCTAACCGACATCAATCTCGAGGTGGCAGAAGGCGAGTTTATTGCGATCCTGGGGTTCTCAGGCTCGGGTAAAACCACGCTGCTTTCAGCTATTGCTGGGTTGGTCACGCCTGACACAGGAACGGTCACCCTGAAGGGCAAAGCGATCACGGGTCCCGGTCCCGAGCGCGGGGTCGTGTTCCAAAGCTACTCGTTGATGCCGTGGCTAACGGTCGAAGGAAACATCGAACTCGCTGTCAACGCTGTGTTCTCCAGGGAAGGCAAGGAAGAGCGCGCGGAACGCGTCACGAAAGCGATCGCGATGGTTGGCCTATCGCATGCCCGCGACCGGCGTCCGGAAGAGCTTTCAGGCGGCATGCGTCAGCGTGTTTCGGTCGCGCGGGCTCTCGCCATGAGCCCGGAAATCCTGCTTCTCGACGAGCCGCTTTCGGCCCTTGATGCGCTCACCCGCGCCAAGCTTCAGAATGAGATTGAGCAGATCTGGCGGCACGAGAAGAAAACCGTCGTGCTGATTACAAATGACGTCGATGAAGCGCTGCTTCTCGCCGATCGAGTTATTCCGCTCACGCCTGGTCCGGGCGCTACGCTCGGGCCATCGTTCGAGGTCGATCTCGAAAGACCGCGCAACCGGACCGCGCTCAACCATGACACGACCTACAAAAAATTGCGTGCCGATATCACCAAGACGCTGATTGCGTCCGGCATCAATCGCGGTTCTCAAGGTCGCGGCGTCGGGCAGGACAAGTTGCCGGCTATTGCGCCCATCTCCTGGATGAAGACGCTGCCAAAAGCTTATCGCGACGCCGCCAAGCCGCGGGCGCCCGACCGCTACCTCGAATTCTTCGAACTGCGCAAAGTTTATCCCACGCCCAAGGGGCCTCTGACCGTTGTTGAAGATTTCAACCTGATTATGCGCAAGGGCGAATTCATTTCGCTCATCGGCCACTCGGGTTGCGGGAAATCAACTGTTCTGTCGATGACTGCGGGGCTCAACAGCATAACGTCGGGCGGCATTGTTCTCGATGGCCAGGAGGTGACGGGAGCCGGGCCGGACCGTGCCGTTGTGTTTCAGGCGCCCTCACTGATGCCCTGGCTAACGGCACGCGAGAATGTCGCTCTCGGCGTCGATCGTGTTTATCCGCATGCCAGAAAGAACGAACGCGCCGATATCGTCGACTACTACCTGACCCGTGTCGGCCTCGGCGATGCCATGGACAAGCGTGCCGCGGACATGTCGAACGGTATGCGGCAACGCGTCGGTATTGCGCGGGCCTTTTCTCTGTCGCCCAAGCTCCTGTTGCTTGATGAGCCCTTCGGCATGCTGGACAGCCTGACTCGCTGGGAGCTTCAGGAAGTCCTGATGGACGTGTGGAAGCGCACGCAAGTGACGGCAATCTGCGTGACGCATGATGTCGATGAGGCCATTTTGCTGGCCGACCGCGTCATCATGATGACGAATGGGCCGCACGCCACCATCGGCCGGATGGTCGAGATCGATATCCCACGCCCGCGCACGCGCCAGGAGTTGCTCCGGCATCCGCGCTACTACGAGTACCGCGAATCCATCCTCAACTTTCTTGAAGAATTCGAACACGGTGCGACACCGGCACCCGACGCTCAGGGCAAATCCAAACCCGACAAGTCTTTGGAGGATGCTGCGTGAGAAAGCGAATTGCTGTCGTCGGAAACGGAATGGCCGGCTTGAGGTTTGTCGAAGAGCTGGTCGCAGCTGCACCAGGCCAGTTCGATATCACAGTGATCGGCGCAGAACCTCAGCCTGCCTACAATCGGGTCTTACTTTCTCCGCTGCTCGCGGGCGAGATCGGCTTAGAGGACGTATCGCTGAAGCCTGCCGATTGGTACGCGGCCCATGGCGTGACGCTGCTCACCGGCGCGCCAGTCACGGTGCTTGATACGTATAATCGGTCAATTATCGTCGAGAATGCCGATGGCGGCATGGAGATTTATTTCGATGCCTGCGTACTTGCGACGGGATCCAACCCAATCCGACTGACACTGCCGGGGGACACGCTCGACGGCGTGCTCACGTTCCGCACGACGGCTGATGTCGACGCGATGAGCCAGTTTGCCCAAATCGGTCAGCCTGCGGTTGTCATCGGAGGCGGGTTACTCGGCATCGAAGCCGCCTATGGTCTGGCGCGCGCAGGTATTCCAGTGACCCTGGTCCACATCATGGACCGGTTGATGGAACGTCAGCTTGATCCGGAAGGTGCTCTCTATTTGAAAGGTGCGCTGGAAGCGAAGGGCATTCGCGTCATTCTCGGTGCTCAGACAAAAGAAATACTCGGCGAGACACGCGTCGAAAGCGTCATCCTGAGCGACGGGCAGAAGATCGACTGCGGTCTCGTGGTCATGGCAGTGGGCGTTCAGGCCAATACGAAATTGGCTGTGAGCGCTGGACTTGTCATTGGCCGTGGCATCATCGTCGATGAGGGCCTTCAGACAACCGCACCGAACATCTTTGCGATCGGCGAATGCGCTGAGTATCGCGGCATCTGTCACGGGTTGGTCGAACCGGCCTACGAACAGGCAAAGGTTCTTGCCGATTGTTTCGCGGGGCGCACCTCTGCCTATGGCGGCTCCGTTCCGGCAGCGAACCTGAAGGTTTCCGGTGTTCCCGTTTTTTCCGTGGGCAATTTCTCTGGCGATGACGCCGAGGTTTTGGTCACGCGCGATGCAGGGCTTGAGACGTATCGCAAGCTTTGCGTTCGCGAAGGCCAGTTAGTTGGTGCCGTGCTCGTCGGCGATACGACGGATGCACTTTGGTATCTCGACCTCATTCGATCCGGCGCGGACATAACGGCGTTCCGGGATTCGCTCGCGTTTGGCCGTGCCTATGCGGAGGCTGCGTGATGAGCGCTCAAGATTTCAGCGACGAACAGAAACGGTATCTGGAAGGCTTTGTCTCAGGGATTCAAACCTCGCGTGCCGCAGCGGGCTTGAAGCCCCTGGCAGGAGTTGGCGGGGGAGGCGCTGCGAGTGGGCCGGACGCCGAGCACCTCGAAGCCATGGCGCGCTTCGAACGCGATGGCAAAAAGCTCGTCAATGAAGAGAAGGCGAAGCGCGACGAGCATCCCTTCGATGCCTACAAACGCTTGAAGCGGGAGGCCCTTGGCGGCGCATTTCCAAAGGGTGTCGACAATTTCCGTTGGCGCTTTCACGGCCTCTACTATGTGGCGCCTGCACAGGACTCGTTCATGTGCAGGATGCGCATTCCCAATGGCATTCTCAACCACTGGCAATTCTCTGCGGTGGCCGATCTCGCTGAGCGTTTCGGCGGCGGCTATACGCACGTTACGACACGCGCCAATTTGCAGATTAGGGAGATCGCCGCGGAGAACGGCCCGCCGCTCATCGAGGGACTGGCCGAAATCGGGCTGACGCCGAAGGGCTCCGGTGCCGATAACATTCGTAACGTGACTGGCTCACCGACCGCCGGAATCGATCCGCAGGAACTGATCGATTCACGGCCTTACGCGAAAGCGTGGCACCACCACATCCTCAACGATCGCTCGCTCTACGGGTTGCCGAGAAAGTTCAACGTTGCGTTTGACGGTGGTGGCGCCGTTCCGGTGCTTGAAGATACAAACGACATTTCGTTCACCGCTATTAGGGTCAAAGGTAACACCGAGACGGAAGGCGGCGTGTGGTTTCGCCTGGGACTTGGCGGCATAACCGGGCATCGCGATTTCGCCCGGCCTACCGGAGTCTTCGTCAAGCCGTCTGATGCGGTCGCAGTTGCCGATGCCATCGTACGTGTCTTCATCGCCAATGGCGATCGTACCAACCGGCAAAAAGCGCGAATGAAATACGTGCTCGACGAATGGGGGTTCGACAAATTCCTCACCGCTGTCGAAGAACAGCTTGGCAGCCCTTTGCAACGCTTTACGGACGATGAAGTCAGCCAGCCCAACGGCCAGGATCGGCAGGCACACATTGGTGTTCACCCGCAAAGCCAACCCGGTCTCGTGTGGATCGGCGTGGCGCTGCCGGTCGGCCGTCTCTCTTGTGATCAAATGCGGACTCTGGCTGATATTTCCCGCGAGTTCGGGGATGGCGATATTCGTCTCACCGTTTGGCAGAACCTCCTGATCTCTAGTGTTTCGGCAGATCGGGCAGAGGAGCTCGAAGCTCGGCTGCAGTCTATCGGGCTGACATCAAAGGCGTCGAGCATCCGCGCGGGCTTGGTCGCCTGCACGGGGAACACAGGTTGCAAGTTCGCCGCGTCCAATACCAAGGACACTGCGTTAGCGATTGCCGATTGGGTGGAGCCGAGGCTCTCTCTCGATCAACCCATCAACATTCATTTGACGGGCTGCCACCACTCCTGCGCCCAGCATTACATCGGCGACATCGGGCTTATCGCGTGCCGCGTTCCAATTCCCGATAGCGACGACACAGAAGAGGGATTCCACATACTGGTCGGCGGCGGATTTGGTGCCGACGCGGCCATCGCGCGTGAGCTCTTCAATGATGTTCGCATCGCGGACTGTCCAGAGACCGTCGGGCGCATTCTCGCGGCTTACATGGCCAACCGCGCGGGCACGGAAGAAAGCTTCGCTGAGTTCTCCCGCCGTCACGAGATCGACACCCTGAAGACGATGGCGGAAGCCGCCGGAGGCCTATCATGAGCATTCAGGAGCGCACCGACGCGTACCAGCCCGGCCAAGTTCCGGTGATACCGGAAACGGCTCCATTCAATCCAGATCAGCGCGCGTGGCTCAATGGCTTCTTTGCCGGCCTGCTTTCACTTGATGCAGCGGGGGCTGCGGCCGTTCAATTCGAGGGCGGACTACCTGGAGGCGCGACGCCGGCTGCTGGCGACGGCGATGATGGCGCCGATCCGTGGCACGACCCTTCCATGGCGATCGACGAGCGGATGACACTTGCCGATGGACGGCCGCTACGACGTAAACTTTACGCAGCAATGGCACAGCAGGACTGTGGCCAGTGCGGCTATCTTTGCGAGAGCTACGCTGAAAAGGTTGCGGTCGGCGAAGAAGCGCGTCTCAATCTCTGCGTACCCGGCGGCAAAGAAACCAGCCGCATGTTGAAGCGCCTCATGGAAGAGGCGCCAGCAGCCCCAATTTCGGAACCTAAATTCGATGTTGCGGTGACCACGGCACCGGCTGTCGATCTCGTGCCCGGATATTCCCGCGAAGCTCCCGTCACCGCAATCTTCAGGGGCACTCGTTGCATTACGGGCGCGACCTCGACGAAAGATACCCGCCACGTTGTCTTCGATCTTACGGATTCTGGCATCGCGTACGAGCCGGGTGACAGCTTTGGCGTCTACGCGACGAATGATCCGGCGCTTGCCGATGCGGTTCTAGCGGCAATGAATGCCCCCGCTGATTTTCCCATCGGCGATAAGACACTGCGGCAGAGCCTCATTGAAGACTATGATCTCGGCACCGCGCCAGACATGCTCTTTGAGTTGGCGAGCTACATGGTCGGAGGCGACCGGCGCCGCAAGGCGAAAGCGCTCGCGAAAGGCGATGATCCTGACGGCGATGCCGCCACGTTTGACGTCCTCAAAGCCGTTGAATCCCTAGGCCCTATGCATCCAGATCCGGAAGCGTTTCTGGAATGCTTGGAGCCATTACATCCGCGCCTTTATTCCATCTCGTCTTCTCCACTGGCTACGCCCGGCGAACTTCACCTGACAGTCGATACGGTTCGTTATGAGATCGACGGACGACAGCGCGTCGGCGTTGCTTCAACTTTTCTGGCCGACCGGATCGCACCCGGTACACCGCTCAAAGTCTATGTGCAGAAGACGCATGGCTTCGGGCTTCCAGAGGATCCGAACGTTCCCGTTATCATGGTCGGTCCCGGCACGGGCATTGCGCCGTTCCGTTCGTTTCTCTGGCATCGCCACGCGAGTAAAGCACCCGGCCGTTCCTGGCTCTTTTTCGGACATCAGCACGAAGCTTCCGAGTTTTTCTATCGTGATGAACTCGATGCATTCCTCGCGACCGGAGTCCTCTCAAAACTGTCAACGGCTTGGTCTCGCGACGGGACCGAGAAGGTCTACGTTCAAGACCGCATGCGGGAGAACGCGGCGGAGGTGTGGGCGTGGCTGGGAGAGGGCGCCCACTTCTATGTGTGCGGCGACGCTAAGCGCATGGCTAAAGACGTCGAGACCGCCCTCATCGACATCGCTGGCAGCCAGGGCGGAAAGTCAGCAGAAGAAGCCAAGGAATTCGTCGTCAATCTGAAGGCCACTGGCCGCTATCAGGCGGATGTCTACTGATGGAGAACACCGAGACTGGCAAAGCGGTGCGCACGACCTGTCCCTACTGCGGGGTCGGATGTGGGGTTATTGCGACACCGGACGGCAATGGCGGGGCGACCATCGCGGGAGACACCGAGCATCCGGCAAACTTCGGCCGATTGTGCTCCAAAGGCTCTGCGTTGGGTGAAACGCTGGCGCTGGAGACCCGTCTGCTTCATCCCGAGATCGACGGGCAAAGGGTTACATGGGATGCAGCGCTCGACCATGTCTCGTCCAGGATTTCTGACATCAAGGAAGAACATGGGCCGGGCTCGATCGCATTCTATCTATCCGGTCAATTGCTGACAGAGGACTATTACGTCGCCAACAAGCTGGCGAAGGGTTTTATCGGCACGCCGCACGTCGACACGAATTCCCGCTTGTGCATGTCATCATCCGTGGCCGGGCACAAACGTGCTTTTGGCGCCGACATCGTTCCGCAGTGCTACGACGACCTGGAACTTGCCGACCTCATTGTCCTCGTGGGCTCAAACGCGGCTTGGTGCCACCCAATTCTCTATCAACGCATTCAGGTGGCGCGTGCCGAGCGTGGTGTCCGTGTCGTCGTCATAGATCCACGACGTACGGCGACTTGCGAAGGCGCAGACCTGCATCTTCCCATCGAGCCCGGCAAAGACTCTGTTCTGTGGAATGGTCTGCTCGTGCACTTGGCTGATAAAGGTCTCGTCGACTGGCGATTCATCGGCGACCACACTGAAGGATTTCCAGAAGCGCTCGCAGAAGCGCGAGGGCAGGCCGGCAGCATCGCCTCCATCGCGATCGAAACGGGGCTCAACGGTATCGATATCGAGACGTTTTTCTCGTGGTGGAGCGAAGCCCCGAAGGTCGTGAGCTGCTACAGCCAAGGCGTCAACCAATCTGCGCAGGGCACCGACAAGGTCAACGCGATCATCAATTGCCATCTCGCGACAGGTCGTATTGGTAAGATCGGTTCCGGGCCGTTGTCATTAACGGGGCAGCCTAATGCGATGGGCGGACGCGAGGTCGGCGGCCTTGCGAACATGCTTGCTGCTCACATGGGGTTCAGCCCCGCTGATCGCTCACGCGTCTCACGCTTTTGGCAGGCGCCAAATCTGATCACCGACGAAGGCCTCAAGGCCGTGCAGATGTTTGATGCGATCGCGGACGGGCGCATCAAGGCACTGTGGGTGATGGGGACAAACCCTGCGGTCAGCCTTCCGCAAGCCGATTACGTCCGCGCGGCTTTGTGCAAGCTCGAGCTCTTTGTCGTGTCCGAAAATGTTGTCAGCAATGACACCGCTGCTGAAGCGGGTGTGCGGCTCCCCGCCGCCGCCTGGGGTGAAAAAGATGGCACCGTTACCAACTCTGAACGGCGCATTTCGCGGCAGCGCAAATTTCTTCCTTTGGCTGGAGAGGCCCGACCGGATTGGTGGATCCTTTCCGAAGTCGCGAAAAGATTAGGCTACGAACGCTACTTCGCGTTCGAGTCCGTCTCCGACATCTTCCGCGAGCACGCCTCGCTATCGCATTTTGAAAACGGTGGCACGCGCCCGTTTGACCTCGGTGTCCTGACCGACCTTTCTCCAGCCTCTTACGACCAGCTTGCGCCCGTCCAATGGCCCATTTCTCAACCGGGAGCATCGGGAACGGAGCGGCTGTTCGGCGAAGGTGGGTTTGCAACCCCCAACGGCCGTGCGCGGTTCGTTACAGTCCGCATGCCCAAGCTTGCCGCAGAGGTGAACGAAGCGTGGCCCTTCGTACTCAACACGGGTCGTGTCCGCGATCAGTGGCATACGATGACACGGACCGGGCTATCACCGCGTCTCTGGAGACATATCAGCGAACCGTTCGTAGAAGTTCATCCGAGCGACGCGGAAACCATGGGGCTCGTCCAAGGTCAGCTTGCCGAAGTCGAAACTGCTTCGGGCAAGGCTGTGTTACGCACCCTTATCAACGAGGGGCAAGCGCCTGGGTCGATCTTCGCACCCATTCACTGGTCCGGGCAGAACAGTTCGGCCGGACGGATCGGAGCCTTGGTGCATCCATTTACTGACCCCGTCTCAGGGCAACCGGAAGCCAAGGCAACGCCGGCTCGGATTTCACCACTCGGGGTGGCGTACTACGGCGTCGTCCTGTCGCGTGTCGTTCCGCAAATTGATGATTTGGCTTACTGGGCTCGCAGCGCGACATCTTTTGGCTGGACCACCCATATCGCTCTTCGCGAAGGTCCAACAGATTGGGGCGCCTGGTCGAAGACATTTATGCCAGACGGCGAGCAGGTCAGCTTCGAAGATCCTTCCTCGAATCTTTTCCGTGTTGCCACCTTGAACAGCGGCCGCCTCGAAGCCGTCGCCTACTTTGCCTCCAAGCCGGAATTGCCGTCGCTGGCCTGGTTGGCGTCCATCTTCGAACGTACAGACTTGACGGCTAACGACCGACGCTCCGTACTCGCGGGCCGTCCCATCGAGGGTTTGGCTGACGAGGGAGATATCATTTGTGTCTGCTTCCAAGTTGGCGCGCACCGTATCCGCGAAGCAATTCGCTCGGGCTGCAATTCGGTCGAAGATATTGGATGCGCTTTGCGTGCGGGTACCAACTGTGGCTCCTGCGTCCCCGAGCTGCGCCGCCTTCTCTCCGACGCGACCTCCGTGTCTTTAGACGCTGCGGAGTAAACCGATGTCCCACGTCCCTCCGAAATCGACTCGCCCCTCGCGGCTGACGCCACTGGCTGCCCTGCCTGTTTTCATGTCTTTAAGCGGCGCGCGCGCCATCGTCGCCGGTGAGGGTGAGGCCGCAGTATGGAAGGCGGAAATGTTGGCGGCTGCCGGTGCTGATGTAGAGGTGTATGCCCCTGCGCCGTGCGAGGAACTCAATGCAATGGCTGCAAAGCCCCCTGCGGGAAGCGTCGTCGTCGTTCGCCGCGAATGGTGTCCGGCCGACCTTGTGCGATCAAAGATCGCTATCGGCAGCCTGGAAGGCGCAGAGGCGAAGGCCTTCGTGGCAGCTGCCCGCGCACAGGGTGTCCCAGTCAACATCATCGACGCCCCGCACCTTTCCGATTTCAGCTTCGGGACCATCGTCAATCGTGCCCCCGTGACGATTGCCATCGGCACGGACGGCACAGCGCCAGTTCTAGCTCAGGCTATCCGGACTAAGATCGAGGCATTGCTTCATCCTTGTCTCGGGGCGTGGGCCGAAGCAGGCCGCGGCTTGCGCGAGCACATAAAGTCGCGCTTGCCGATGGGGGCGGCACGGCGCGCGTTGTGGCAGCGTTTCGCAGTCACTGCCTTAACAGCGCGCGCCGCGCCGGGCACTGGCGAGGTTGAAGAACTCCTGGCAAAGAGCCCGCCGACTCGCCGCGGACTCGTTACTCTTGTTGGTGCGGGCCCGGGAGATCCGGAGCTTCTGACCCTTAAGGGCATGCGAGCCCTTCAGTCGGCGGACATCATCCTTTACGACCGGCTCGTCAGCCCAGAAATTCTGGAACTCGCTCGTCGTGAAGCACGGCGCATGCTGGTCGGCAAAGCTGGCGGTGGAGATCATTGCAGCCAGCAGGATATCAATGCGCTGATGGTTCGTCTGGCCCAGAGCGGCAAGCAGGTCGTGCGCCTCAAGGGCGGAGATCCGATGGTCTTCGGGCGGGCTGCGGAAGAACTCGACGCGTGCCGCAGGGCTGGTGTTTCGGTCGAGGTGGTGCCGGGTATCACCGCTGCGCTCGGTGCCGCCGCGGCACTTCAGATGCCTCTCACCGATCGCGCCCACACGGGACGCGTGCAATTCGCCACCGGACATTCTCAGGCGGGCTCAGTTCCCGATCATGATTGGGCAACGTTTGCGGATCCATCCGTCACAAACGTCTTCTACATGGGAGCTCGCAAGTTCGGTGAAATTCTACCGCACTTGATTGGCGCAGGCCTCAGCCCGCAAACCGCCGCGGCTGCAATCACGGCGGCAACGACGCCACGGCAACGCTCCGTGCACTGCGCGATCCACGAACTTCCGGAACGTCTTGCTGAGTTCGACACTTCGCAACCATGCCTTATTCTCGTCGGTGGGAGTATGGCGCGGAGTGCAGAGGCCGTTTCAAGCAGGCTTAGCGACCTCGATCATTTGGCGTGCGGCCGTTAGCTCGTTTCACAGATCCGTTATACGGGGTGGAACTTTCTGGTTGCTCACACATTTAAAGTCTCAGGTTACGCAGGGACTTTAGGAAATGATCACGAGCACATTTATCGCCATCATCGGCGCGTTGCTGACCGGCGCGCTTGCTGCGGTTTGCCTCACCCTTATCGATCTTCGTCCATCGCGCAAAGAAACTGCGCGACGGGAACGCTTCTAAAATAGCTCCTGTCTGGGTAGGGCTTATCATTCCCACCGTTCCACGCCAGTATTGAAGAGTGGGCGAGCGAGGTTACTCAGACGACATTCCCATGTTTGCGGCCGGTGATTTCGCCGGCCGTTTTCTTTTTGGGGAACTGTGATTGTCATTAAACGTCGTTCGGTTATGCGATGACCGCATAGCACCCCGGGTGATTTTGCATTGCAGCATTCCCAATACTTTGAAATCAAATAGAATATCGGAATAGCCGTGTTTCACCGCGTTCGCATAGGCGATCTTTTTGTTCGCACTTGCGAAGGACACTCCCTATGTTACGGCCAACACGAACTAAGGGGTGAAAACCATGAGCAAATATTCTGAAATCAAATTGGATGATCCTCCCACCGCTCAGCAGATCGACGCACTCGTTCGTTGGGCTCGCCGGGAGCGTTCCGTCGAGGTACGCCGGCTCTTCAAACAGTCAGGTAAGTGGCTCGCCTCACGGTTCTCTGGCTTGGCGTCTCACGGCACACCTCGCCAGGTTCACTAAAGGCATCTCTTAGCCTTTCTCTTCTTGGAGGAGGCTGGGCCATCGACCTCAGATCCTTAGGGATGTCCGTCGAGCGCCCAGCCTCCTCTTTGTCGTTTTAGGACCTTCAAACGATCGCAGGATTGCAGGCCGCTCCTCCACTCAACGGGAATTTTACTATGTCGCTGAGAAATGCCGATATCCGACATCTCTTCGTTGCCGAGGCGCCGACGCTCTGATCTGGTAGAATATACTTCGCTCTCATTGCTACGCGCGGGTACGCTTCCGCATCTTCCGAGGTCTACCATGAACTTTGACCTGTCCTCTCTGTTCTGGGTCTTTCTAGCAGTCATGGTTCTGCAGCCTCTGCTCATGGCAGCATGGCTGACCCAGAAGCGAGCGCAGGCCATACGTGCTATCGAGAAAGAGCGCGGCACGCGGGTCATCACGATGATCCACCGCCAAGAGAAGCGAAGCTTCTTCGGCGTTTCCGTTTCCCGACACATCGATTTGGAAGACGCGCAGACCATCATCGCCGCCATCATGGAAACGCCCGATGACGTTCCGATTGATCTGGTTCTGCATACCCCCGGTGGTCTTGTCCTCGCGGCCATGCAAATTGCGCGAGCTGTTGAAGCGCACCCGGCAAAGGTTACGGTCTATGTCCCTGTTTACGCTATGTCCGGCGGAACGCTGATCGCGTTGGCCGCCGATGAAATCGTGATGGGCGAGTTCTCGATGCTCGGCCCAATCGATCCGCAAATCTTCGGATTGCCGGCTGCAGGTATCGTGAAGGCGCGCGATATGAAGCCCGTCGCGCGTGTCATGGACCTCACGCTGGTCCTTGCCGAGGTCAGCGAGAAGGCGATCGCCCAGGTCAAACAGGGTGCTGTCGAATTGCTTACGCCACGTCTTGATCACGCGTCAGCGGAAGCGCTCGCCGACAAGCTGGCTGGCGGTCATTGGACGCACGACTACGCGCTGACGGCGCGCGAAGCCAGCGCCCTTGGTTTGCCTGTGAAAGTCGGCATGCCGATCGAGATCATGGAGCTGATGAAATACTACCCGCAGCCGGTTCAGCAATCAGGCGTGGAGTTTCTTCCCGTCGACATCCCGCGACCGCGGCGCAGCTAGGGGTGCTGTTCCTTGGAACGTGAGTCCCAAGGTTTGCGTCGGGGGATCTTACCTGATGCCGAGGGATCTGCTTCCATGGACCATCGCAATTCTTGCTGAACGTATAAGTTCAGAAGACTGGAGGATGTGGCGTGGACGCTCATGTACGAGAGTTAGCCCAGAGGCTCATGAAGACTGGGTTTGATGACCTTGATGAACGCGATCGCCGCGTCATTCGCAGAATTGCCGAGCGCGTCCACATCACCAAGAACATCAATAGGGAGTTTGGCGATACGCGCACATTTGGACAGCGTCTCGCGGATCAAGTAGCGGAATTCGGGGGCTCGTGGCTTTTTATCATTATCAGCCTAGTCTTCTTAGCGTTCTGGACGTTTGGAAACACGCTGGCCCTCGGGTCACACGCCTTCGATCCTTACCCCTACATTTTTCTGAATCTGCTTCTCTCGATGCTCGCAGCTTTGCAGGCGCCGATCATCATGATGTCTCAGAACAGGCAAGCGGCGAAAGATCGGCTGGCCGCAGCCAACGACTACGAGGTCAACCTCAAAGCCGAACTTGAAATCATGGGGCTACACGAGAAACTCGATGATATCCGGACGGCTCAACTCAAAGAGCTCCTGAAAACGCAAGAGGAGCAGATCGCCATCCTGGCGCGCATGGTTGCGAAGCTTGACGCATGACGTTTTGGTCGGGTTGCCTGCCGCCGGCGGTGGGAGGCCGGAGGTTTGTCCACTCGCCGACGGCAGCCCCGCTGCACCTCTTATGATGCTGGGAGAACGGTGACGTCGCGAATTGCGCCGTCTACACCTGAGATTTCACCGACCTTGGTGGCCTTACCGCTATCGAGCGCAACCGTATAAAGCGTGTTGTCGGCAACCAGCCAAGCGGTGTTTGTGCCGTCCGCCGTGGTATGGACGTCGAACGCGTATGTTTTCGCGGCGTCGATGCCGAGCTTGCCGATAGCTTTCAGCGTGCCATCGTTTGGCTTAGTCTGCTGAATAAGGGCCACAATCGTCGCATCGATGTCGTACATCTTGGTCGTTTCCGGCTTACCGTGGGAGTTCGTGTAGGCGGCGGCGACGATGGCAGGCTTCTCGCCGGCATGCATATCATCGGACTCGAATGCCAAGTTGCCGTCTTTTACGGTCTTGCCGGTTTCGACATCCGCCCGGAGGTTCGTTCCATCCGTGCCCATGAAACGCAATTTGTCGGCCTTGGGGTTGAAGTCGACGATCGCTTCTGTGCCCTCCGGGATCATGGCTGAAAGCTTTGCACCTTTGGTCGCCTTGCCGGTCTCCGTATCGATCGTGAGCACATCGCCATCCGAATTGATGGCGTAAAGCATTTTGTTCGATGGCCGCACATCGATACCCAGAAGCTTCCCGACACCTTCCACTTTCATGGTTTTGGTGGCCGCCGGCTTGCTCCCGTCAATCATAACAAGGGTATTATCCCCGACGAGACCGACAGCCATCTGGGCGTGTGCCGCCGTCGCTGTCACGGCAACGCTTAGACTTGCGGCAAACAAAGCTTTCGCAAACTTCATGTTGTAACTCCCTGGTGATTCCAAAAATTGCGCGGTGCCGGCAGGCGATGGACGGTGCCACTTTTCGCAAGGGGGATATGCGAATTCGCCGCCGGCATATGTGGAACACGCCAGGGAGTCCGCTTGGATGCAGGGGCTGTAAAATAATTTTGCTTCGGTGAGAGATTGCATCCAAACTGCATGTCTCGGTGTAGTCATACCGAGATCAGCTCTTAGGAATTGAAGCGCGAGAAGGCGTAAGGAATGTTCGATTACGTCGAAGCTCTCGACGCCTGTTCCAGGGGTGACCGAGAGGCGTTGAAACGGCTCTATGACGTGGAGGCGGCTCGTCTCGTGAGCGTGGCGCAACGCATCGTGCGCCGCCGAGAGCTGGCCGAGGATATCGTGCACGACGCTTTCGTACAGATTTGGACGAAAGCGGGAAGCTTCGATCCCGAACTCGGATCGGCACGTGGTTGGATCTATACGATTGTTCGCAATCGGGCGCTCAATGCTGTCCGCGACGGCGGCCGGATTGACCTGATGGACCCCGCTACGCTTGCTGCCTTCACGGACCGGAGCGCCGTCATTGACGACGCTTTCGTGCAGCTGGACTCAAGCAGCCGATTGCGGCGCTGCCTTGAGGGAATGGAGCAAGAAAAGCGCGATAGCGTGCTTTTATCTTACGTCGCGGGATGTTCTCACGGCGAAATAGCCGGCGTCCTTGGTGTGCCTCTCGGCACAGCAAAGTCGTGGGTAAGGCGCGGGCTGACGGCGCTGAAGGACTGCATGTCATGACCAATTCAGCCAATGGATCATACGATATCGATGTTCTCGCGGGCGAATTCGTCCTCGGTGTGATGGACGACGGCGAGCGGCGTGAATTCGAGGCGCGCATAGCGACCGACCCTACCGTTCGCGCTGCAGTCGCGGCCGCACGAATGCGTTTTCTCGAACTTGATCTCGCGGCTCCCGAAGCACCCGTGTCCCCGTCGCTCTGGGACCGAATTGTTCAGACGATCGATAGCGGAGAGGACAACGTCGTGGGGCTCAAAGAGGCCCGGGCGCGACGGAAGCCAGCTGAGGTCTCCGCTCTGTCGCGTCAATCGCGGTCATCATTCTGGAAAGGTTTCGCGGCCGCAGGTGTCGCTGCGTGTTTGATCGCGGTCGCCGCATGGCAATTCATGGCACCCATGCAGCCGAAGCTGATTGTCGTATTGCTCGACTCAAAAGCGCAACCAGTTTCCATTGTCGAAGCGTTAGATAATCAGCGTATCCGCATCCTGCCCCTCGGGCCGATAGACATCCCGTCCGGCAAAACGCTTGAGGTCTGGACGCTTCCAGATAAGGACACTGGCCCCGTTTCAATGGGACTGCTGAACCGTCTGGGAGACGTTGTTCTGAAGGGGCCAGCGCTTCCCGAACCAAAAGCAGATCAGCTCTATGAGATCACCATTGAGCCTGAAGGTGGATCTCCAACCGGCAAACCCACCGGGCCAATTGTCGGCAAAGGTTTCGCACGGGTTCCGCACATTTGAGGTGCCGACAACGCTGTTTCCATTTTAGATTGACGGAAAAGAAAATACGCGCCCGACTTGCGAGCGCGTATCTTGTTCGATGGAGAGACGCTTATGCGACGTCTCTTATGATCGGCTATTGCGGGCCCTGTTAGTTGAAAATATGGACCTGCATCTTCCATGTTCCGTCATTCTGTTTTTCGTGAACCGTTACGATAGAGCCCTCAGCGGCTTTGCGCTTGCCGCCTTCGTCGGCCGGGCCCATCGCCTGCCAACGGCCAGTTTGAACACGCAAGTTTCCCGACTCAGTCACTTTAAGCGTTTCAATTTTGTGATCGGTATAGCCCGCACCAATGACGCCCGCGAAGAACTTTTCAATTCCTTCCGCGCCGTTGACTGGGGATTGTCCGGGGGGAAGCACCTGAGCGTCTTCGGCGTAAAGCTTCGCGACGGCCGCGGCGTCTCCGCTATTAAAGGCCGCGTCCCACTTCGAGTTTCCAGCTTTGATCATAGAAGACAGATCGTCTGCAAACGTTGATCCTGAGAACGCCAGGCCAGCGACTAGCGCGACGGCGAAAGCCCCGCGACGGAGAGCGGACGAGCCCAGCGTCATCGTTGAGTTGATCATTATTGCGTTCCCTTTGCTCGTTTCATCATGATCCGAATGATGTCGTCCGGATCGGCCTTCTGCCGCACACAACGTGCCTTGGCGATCTGATTGCTAGATGCCATGCCGATCCACGCGGCTATCTAGTATCCGTGTCGTGCCTCGTAGGCTTTGAGATGGCAATAGATGACGCGCAGAACCGGGCTATCGAGACCCGCGGCATCAGCGCGCGCCAACAAGTCGCCTATGATCTGATCGGCTTCGATGCGCGATCCATGCTCGATGTCGCGGAACATGGATGCTGTCATCGGCGAGCCCTTCTCTGTAACGAGAGCGCGCGTAGCCTCTAACGCCGCTGGGCGTGGTTCGTAGCCCGCCGCCTTCGCGACACTACGGCATTCCTCAACAAGGCTTAGTGCAAACTCTGCACCGCCCGGCGCCGCGTTGATTTCACCCACCGAGGCGCGCATTAGGCATGTGCTGCCGGCAAGTGAAGCCAGGATCACCCACTTCTCCCACATCTCCAGCATGATCTTGCTGCTGGCACGAACAGCGAAGCCCGCATCGCTGAGCGTGGCAGTGATCTCTTCAACGCGTTTCGTCGTATTGCCGTCGACTTCGCCGAAGGTGAGATGGTTCTTGGTATTGAGATGATGGATGGTTCCGACTTCATCGAGCGTCGTCGAAATCACGCACTGACCACCGAGGACGGCACCCTGACCGAAACGTTCCTGCAAAACCGAAATGTGCCGCATTCCATTGAGCAACGGGAGGATCGCTGATTGCGGGCCGACACCGGCTGAGAACCCAGAAATGGCGGATTCGAGGTCATAAGCTTTGCAGCTCAGAATGATGAGATCGAACGGCTCGTTCAGCTCTTGCGACTGCACCATCGGCGGCACACCCAACGCAGCATCGCCTAGCGGGCTCTTAATGTTCAGACCTGTTTCCTTCAAAGCGGCAGCACGTCCGGGGCGCACCAGAAACGTGACGTCGCGCCCCGCTTCTAGCAATTTGCCTCCGAAGTAGCCGCCGACAGCGCCCGCTCCAACGATCAGAATGCGCATGATCAGTTCCTCTCCTCGCACACACAGGTCTTATTAAGCGCTCGGCCCGTTGCTTGGCGAACCGGCAATATCCTTTGCTATCCCCTTACGCATGTGAGCTATGCATTGCCATGCGTTACTTCGTACACACCTTGCTATTACGGTGTGCGGGCATGCGGCAAATGTCGGGGTTTTGGCGCCATCTCTCAGGTCCTAGATATTGCCCCGCATATCAGGCACGCCGTTCTTCTGACGACGTGTGACACGGGAGTTCGCAATTTTGGATCAAGACCACCGCCTTTATTTCGAGGACATTTCTGTCGGCCAGAAATTCTCAACGGGTTCTCACTCATTAGATGAAGCTCAGATCATCTCCTTCGCCAAGCAATTTGATCCGCAGCCGTTTCACGTCGATCCAGACGCCGCGCAAGATTCGTTGTTCAAAGGGCTGGCGGCAAGCGGGTGGCATACGGCGGCGATCACAATGCGTCTTCTTGTCGAAAGCGGAATTCCTCTCGCAGGGGGCATGATCGGATCGGAAGCGAACGTCAAATGGCCAAGACCGACGCGCGCCGGCGACGTTCTTACAGCCCATGGCGAAGTTGTTGATGTGCGCCCCTCGAAATCGCGCCCGGATCGCGGTTGGATCTCAATCCGCACGGAAACGCGCAATCAACACGGAGATGTGCTTCAGATCTTCACTTCGATGATGGTGGTGCCACGCCGGAAGTCGTGATGGTGGTGCGCGGCGCGCTTGCGAGCAAAGCTCGCAGCGTCGCCACGACGCGCGTTGCCGGACCACCGCGACCGCCACACTGAATGTTGATCCGGGCCCCCTCAAACACCAAAAACACCTCGTCGGCCAAAACCTCTGGCGCTGAATACCCGGCCTGTCTGAACAGATTAACGAGGTGATCGCGTTTGCGGGCTTTATAAGCCTCGATAATGGAACGCCCCTCGTGAACTGGCGGCAACTCAACGGCGGCATTGGCCAGCGCGCAGCCGCGTTCATCCATGCTGCTCACGATTTGTTCAACGTACGCCAGCCAACCTTCCAGCTGCTTATTCGCATCATCAGCATATTCCGTCGCCAAGGCGTCCCACACGGCGTCGCCTTCGCTTGAAAGGCTTCTCAGATACTCTGCGATGACGTGGTCCTTCGACTTGAAGTGCCTGTAAAACGTCATTTTATTCGTTTCAGCCGCTTCCACGATCGCATCGACGCTGACGGCATTAATGCCTAGTCGGTAAAATAGGTCACGGACAGCCAAGATGATCCGTTCCCGCGGAGGTGGACGTGTGGCTTCGGCACTCGATCTCGAAATGTTCAGCTCTAGACCTATTGCATCTTGAAAATGTTACGGTTAAGTAACCTGCCGCAGCAGGTGTTACTAGTCAGTACCGCTTAACATGAGTCCTTCGTCTTAGACACCCCGTTTTCTCGCACTGCAACAAATAGCTGTCGCTGGAGCTGCCGGGGAACGCGCTAAATTTAGTGATCGAATTTTTTTGTTTCTGGAGAATCCCATGTCGGTTGGAAACTTGGGGCGCGTCCTCGTCGCATTCTCAGCTCTCGGTTCCCTTCTCGCAGCATGCGGTGACAGTGGGCTGAAAGCGCAAGGGAAGTCGTCTCCGCCACCGCCGCCTCAGGTGACCGTCTCTAAGCCTCTCAAGAAGCTCGTCGCCGATCACGACGAGTATGTCGGGCGGTTTGTGGCTGTCGATTTTGTCGAAATCCGTGCGCGGGTCTCCGGCTATCTGGACGCTATCCATTTCGAGGACGGGCAGATTGTCCGGAAGGGCGATCCACTGTTCACCATCGATCCGCGAACCTTCCAAGCGGTTCTTGATCAGCAACGCGCGTCGTTAGTGCAGGCGGAGGCCAATCTGGAATTCGCAAAGTCCAACCTGAAGCGCGCCAAGAGACTCGTTGAAGGAACGACGATTACGCAGCAGACGCTGGACGAGCGGATCCAAGGCGAGCGTGCCGCGGAAGCAACCGTGGTGGCGCAGAAAGCCGCTATTCGTCAAGCGGAACTGGACCTCGAATTCACCAACCTGAAATCCCCGGTTTCCGGTCGTATCGGTGACCGGCGGGTGTCCGTTGGCAATCTCGTCAGTGGCGGTACGTCCGGCAATACGACGCTGCTGGCCACGATCGCGTCAGTTGATCCGATCCGCTTCGAATTCACGCTCGATGAGGCGTCGTATCTTCGCTATCTGCGGCACGCGGAAAAGGGCTCTGATCCGAAGAGCCGCGAATTAAACTTCGGCGTGCGGCTTAAGCTGATCGACGAAGACAACTATACACACGAAGGCACGATGAACTTCGTGGACAATGTCATTGAACGCTCGTCTGGCACTATCCGGGCCCGCGCAGACTTTCCCAATCCCGATGGCAAACTGACGCCAGGCATGTTCGGCCGCATTGAATTGGCAGCGCGTGAACCTGCGGAAGCTTTGCTGGTGCCGGATACCTCTATCGGTACGGAGCAAGTCCGCAAATACGTCATGGCGGTCGACAAGGAGAATGTCGCACATCCCAAGTACGTGAAGCTTGGCGCGCTGATCGACGACATGAGAGTGATTACAGAGGGCCTGTCCCCCGAAGATCGGGTCATCGTCAAAGGGCTGATGCGTGTACGCCCAGGCTCCAAGGTTACACCGCAAGAGGCATCGCAAGCTTCTGCCTCCGCACAGGACGCAACCGTAAACTAACAGGCCCTTCGCATGCGGCTTTCACACTTCTTCATCGAACGACCGATCTTTGCATCGGTCGTTTCGATTGTTTTCATCATTCTTGGTGCTGTTTCGGTCGGGCGTCTGCCCATCGCACAATATCCAGAAATCGCGCCGCCGGTCATTACCGTGACTGGTCAGTATCCCGGTGCCAGTGCAGAAGTGGTGGCTTCGACGGTCGTCGCGCCTCTTGAGCAGCAGATCAATGGCGTCGAACACATGCTGTACGTGTCGTCAAACTCGACGGCCGACGGCAAGTTCACGATCTCTGTGACGTTCGATCTAGGCACGGATCTAGATACGGCTCAGGTTCAAGTGCAAAACCGTGTAGCCACGGCGACTCCACGTCTTCCTTCCGACGTGCGAAACATTGGCGTGACCGTCAACAAGGCCTCGCCCGACTTGATGATGGTGATCCACCTCTACTCACCTGATCAGTCGCGTGATGGTCTCTTCATCTCTAATTATGCGAGCATCAGCATTACCGATGTGCTGAGCCGCATTCAAGGCGTCGGGTCCGTTGTGGTCTTCGGCGGCCGCGACTACTCGATGCGCGTCTGGCTTGACCCTGACCGTCTTCAGACTTTGGCGCTGACGGCCGGCGACGTGATTTCGGCATTGCAACGGCAGAACGTGCAGGTCGCGGCGGGTGTCCTGAACCAGCCGCCGATCAAAGAGCAACAAGCCTTCCAGATCTCGGTGCAGACGCTCGGCCGTCTCGCGGACCCCGAGGCATTCGGAAATATTGTCGTCAAGCAGAGTGAAGACGCGGTTGTGCGCGTGAAGGATGTCGCCCGCGTTGAACTGGCGGCGCTCGACTACGGCGTGAACTCGTATCTCGATTCTGATCCGGCAGTCGGTCTCGGTATTTTCCAGCGGCCTGGCTCAAACGCGCTCGAGACATCTGAAACGCTCATCGCGACGATGGACGAGTTGGCGAAAAGTTTTCCGCCCGGCCTGAAACACACCATCATCTATAACCCGACCGAATTCATTCAGCAGTCCGTCGACGCCGTCGTCATGACGATCATCGAAGCGGTGATCCTCGTTGTGCTCGTCGTGGTGCTGTTCCTACAGACTTGGCGGGCTGCCATCATCCCGATTGTGGCTATCCCAATCTCGCTGATCGGCACGTTCTTTTTCATGGATCTGTTCGGCTTCTCGCTGAATAACCTATCGCTGTTCGGTCTAGTTCTGGCCATCGGCATCGTCGTCGATGACGCCATCGTCGTGGTCGAGAACGTTGAACGCAATATGGCCGCAGGCATGAGCCCGCGCGAAGCCTCCCATAAAACCATGGATGAAGTCGGCACAGCGCTTGTTGCTATTGCGCTCGTGCTCTCGGCCGTGTTTGTGCCATCCGCCTTCATCACAGGTATCTCTGGGCAATTCTACCGACAGTTCGCGCTGACCATTGCGGGCGCGACGATCATCTCCCTGGTCGTCTCTCTAACGCTATCGCCTGCCCTTTGCGCGATGCTTTTGAAGCCGCACGCGCATAATGCGCGGCCGCCATTCTTTATGTGGCCGGTGCATGCATTCTTCCGCCTGTTCAACTGGAGCTTCGACAAGCTGTCGTCGGGTTATGCGTGGATGGTCGGCCGGTTTGTACGGATGTCGGCTCTCATGCTGATCGTTTACGCGGGTGTAATCGCGTTCGGCCTCAACGAATTCCGACAGGCGCCTGTGGGCTTCATTCCACAGGTCGATGCTGGCTATCTGATCACCGTCACCCAGTTGCCGCCTGCAGCCTCGCTGGCACGTACGGACGCCGTCAACCGGAGGGCTGCCGAACTTGCCCTCGAGGTGCCTGGCGTGGCGCATGCGGTGAACATCGTTGGCTTCTCCGGCGCGACGCGCACGAACGCCTCCAACGCTGGGGCCGTATTCGTTACCTTAGAACCGTTTGAAGAACGCGCTAAGGATCCAAACAAATCGGCAGCAGCAATCCAAGCGGCACTATTTCAGAAGTTCTCGGTCATACAAGAAGCCATGGTTCTTGTGGTGCAGCCGCCGCCTGTGCGCGGTATCGGTAATGCGGGTGGCTTCCGCATGATGATCCAGGATCGTGGTGGGAACGGGCCTGCTGCGCTCCAAGGAGTCGTCGGGAACATGATGGTCAAAGCTGCACAGACACCCGGTCTGCAGCAAGTGTTCTCTTTGTTCGAGACATCGACACCGCAACTTTATCTCAATATCGACCGGACCAAGGCGCAACTACTCGGCGTCAACGTCTCTGACGTTTTCAGCTCGCTTCAGGCCTATCTGGGCTCGGCGTACGTCAATGACTTCAACCTTCTCGGTCGCACCTTCCGCGTGACGGCACAAGCCGACAGCTCGTACCGCCTCAGCCCCGAGGACGTTTTGAAGATCCGTGTGCGTAACGACAGGGGCGACACCGTTCCGCTGGGGTCTTTCACCACCGTTTCCGACATCTCGGGGCCGTCACGTGTGCCGCGATATAATCTGTTCCCAGCGGCGGAGCTCGATGGATCGGCGGCTCCGGGGTATTCGCAAGGGCAAGCGCTCGACATCATGGCGAAACTAGCGGCCGAAACGCTACCTCCGGGCTTCAGCTATGAATGGACGGATCTCGCCTACCAGCAGATCAAGGCCGGTGACACTGCCGTATTCGCGTTCGCGCTTGGCGTTGTGTTTGTCTTCCTTGTGTTGGCCGCTCAGTTCGAGAGCCTGACACTTCCGCTCGCCGTCATCCTTATCGTGCCCATGAGTCTTATCGCCTCGATCGTAGGTGTCGTCATGCGTGGGCAGGACAACAACATTCTCACTCAGGTCGGTTTTATCGTGTTGATCGGTCTGGCGGCCAAGAACGCGATTCTCATCGTCGAATTCGCCGCTCAGCTGGAACAACGAGGCGAAGATCGCTTTACGGCCGCGAAGGAAGCGGCACGACTGCGCATGCGTCCGATCGTCATGACCTCGCTCGCGTTCATCCTCGGTGTGGTTCCGTTGGTGTGGGCCACCGGTGCCGGTGCGGAGCTCCGGCAGGCGCTCGGTACGGCCGTCTTCTCCGGAATGATCGGCGTAACCGTGTTTGGCCTGATTTTCACACCAGTCTTCTATGTCGTCTGCCGGTGGCTGGGCAAAGCTGCGCAACGCAAAAAAACAGCGGAAGAGAATCCCGTCGCTGCAGAATAAAGAAAGCTTCCGGATTCATCCGGAAGCTCTCTTTCGCAGACTGTGATGAAGGGGAGGCCGACCCCCTATAAGATCTCCCCCGGCGCCAGCCTCCCGACAGGGCTCACCTGCCCGGCCTCACGTTCAGGATTGCCTATTTTCGTGTTTATATCAAACGAGTAAGCCTTTTGGCTCTCATAAGATGTTCTGATACCCGCGTGGGTTGCTGATATTCTCTTTGCTGATAGCGCTCAGGGCCGTGAAGACCGAAGGCTCATGATATAAGCGACCACGTCATTACGGTCCTTCTCGGGCAATACAAAGTTGGGCATCTTTTTATGCGACGTCTGCAATGCCACAACCAAAGCGCGACCTGTCATACCTGACATATTCGCAATTTCCGGGAAGCCCGGCGCCTCAAAATCAGGAACAATCTTGCTATGCCGCTCGACCTCGTGGCACTCGGCGCAATTCGCTCTCACATACTGTAGTCCGGCTTTGGCATCTCCTGGCTCTTCAGCCGATGCGGATACGAGTGAGACCATTGAACAAACGACAAAACCCACCACTAAGCGATGCATGACGATCCTTCCGTCTTTCACTGGCAATGAGATTGGGCTGCCTATTCACCTAATTAATTGTCTCTTGCGGAGGTGTTTTCTTCCTGCGCGGCGCGGATTGCAATCCTGCTCCCATTTTCCATAGAAAAATATGGGCAATCTGGGCTCGCTGTTCACAATACAGCTGTTCTAACACGGAATCTGCGCTCAGAACACGCGGACTGAAAAAGGTCTCCGCAAAACAATTCAATTCAGCGCGTCTCTTGCCGCGCAAAAACTCTAGTTTTTAAAGTGCGCCGTCGCGAGCAGCGGTAAAAAGCGCAAAAAGCGAGTGCGCGACATTTCATTGTCGTCAACTCGCACATGCTTTGCATCCAGCTTGAACACGCGGCCGATGATCATACGATTGCGAATTTGCTGTCCAAGCGGGAACCTATCCAAACCGTTTGCATCCAATCATTTATATCCATTCGAATACACCGGAGGTTTCAGGGTGGCTCTGACGCAAGTTGAGACGTACGACGGATCTACGGAATCTGAACTCATCCAACGCGCCGTGCAGAAGGATGAGGCTGCCGTTCGCGCAATAATTCAAGCTAACAACCGTCGTCTTTACCGAGTTGCAAGAAGCATCGTGGGCGATGATGGCGAAGCTGAGGATGTCCTGCAGGAAAGCTATCTACGCGCATTCTCCCGGCTCGCCAATTTCCGGGGAGATTCGAGCCTTGCCACTTGGCTCACACGGATCGTTCTCAATGAAGCTTTGCAGCGGCTACGACGTCGGACCGCGCCTACTGTCGCCGACGTCACCCAATCACGCGGCCCGATCGCGCAAGTCCTTCCGTTCCCGCACTCTGGAACGAATCCCGCTGACCCCGAACGTATCACAGCCCAAAGGGAGCTTTGCGTATTGCTGGAGCGCGCTGTCGATACGCTGCCGGTCGATTTTCGTTCCGTTCTCGTTGCTCGTGTTATTGAGGATATGAGCATAGAAGAAACTGCCGAGTTTTTGGGACTCCGGCCTGAAACGGTGAAAACCCGTTTGCATCGCGCCAGGAGAATGCTCAAAGCGGCTCTCGCCGATCATATCGGTCCGCTTTTCAGTGACATCTTTCCCTTCGCCGGCAAGCGCTGTGAGCGTGTCATGGCGAGGGTCGTCGCGAAACTAAATCTTACCTCCTGATTGTTGGGAACCTCCGCTGCGCGCTGACATCCAATTCAGTGTGAAGAAGGAGTGGCCGTTCGCGGCCCGACAACACGGAGGTCATTATAAGATGCATGAGTCTCTATCGGGCGGCGTGGCCGCCGCCATCCTGATGGCAACGGCAACGGTATCCGCTTCTGCTGCAGACAAGCCGTCTGATGCCCAGATCGCCCATATCGCCTACGTCGCAGGCGATATCGATGTGAAGGCTGCAAAGCTGGCTTTAAAAAAATCCAAGAATGAATCCGTGCGCGCTTTCGCCGACAACATGGTGCGCGATCATACGGCTGTGAACGAAAAAGCCTTGGCGCTGGTCAAGAAGCTCAACGTTACACCTGAAGACAACGAGACGAGCAAAAGCCTCGTCAAGCAAGCTGAACAGAAGCGGGCCGAACTCTCAAAACTCTCAGGCGCAGCCTTCGACAGAGCTTACGTCGATAACGAGGTCACGTTCCACGGAACGGTCAACGGCGCGCTCGAAACGACACTCATTCCCTCCGCCAGCAATGCTGAACTCAAGAGCCTGCTACGGACGGGGCTCAAGGTTTTCTTGGGCCATAAACATCATGCTGAGCAGCTCGCCGATAAGCTCAATTAGCAGGTCTAGGATGCGGGTCATCATACATGGTTGGGCAGTAGTCATTCTGCTGCAAATCGCGGGCGCCGGAATGGCGCTCGCAGGCCAGCTCGTCCAAGTCAAAATCAGCAACCTTGCCTTTCAACCTGCCGAAATCAGCGTTCAGGTTGGCGACACAGTCGAGTGGGCCAATGACGACTTCATTGAGCATACCGCCACTGCAAACAATGGCGGTTGGGATGTCATCCTAGGTGTTGGGCACGTCGGGCGGGTTCAATTCGATCAACCAGGCACATTCGACTATTTCTGCGCCTATCACCCCAACATGACTGGCTCGATTCACGTCTCGGCCAACTAGTCAGAAACCCCTTAAAATCAGGAGCATAATCGTGGATGCACTGGTGCACCCTTTTGCCGACTGTTCTCGATTGCCAACCTCACGCGAAACCGAGAGAGCTGCGGCCGAAACGGCGTTTCGAGCCATTATTCGCTGGGCTGGTGATGATCCTGATCGGCCCGGCCTGATCGAAACCCCTGCACGTCTGGCGCGTGCGTTCGAGCAATACTTTGCAGGCTACTCTCAGGATCCGGGACAGATCCTGCAAAAAACGTTCAAAGAAATAGATGGATACGATGAAATGATTGTGTTGCGTGGCATACGGTTTGAGAGCCACTGCGAACACCATTTGGCTCCGATCGTCGGCAAAGCTTGGGTAGCCTATGTGCCCGAAGGCCGCGTCGTTGGCATCAGCAAGCTCGCGAGAGTCGTAGACGCCTACGCGCGGCGTCTGCAGATTCAGGAAAGAATGACGGTGCAGATCGCCAATACGATCAGCGAGGTCCTTCAACCCCGAGGCGTCGGCGTCATTATCAAGGCGACGCATCATTGCATGACAACGCGGGGAGTACACAAGCCGGACTCAGACTTGATCACCAGCCGGATGCTCGGCTGTTTCCGAGACAATTCACGTCTCCGACAAGAATTTGTCGCACTCGTCGATTGACGGAGAACAAGAAGCCTCTCTCTTGCCGTCACAAGACGCACTTTCTGTCTGCGGCCAGCGGAGAGTTTTTCTCCTGCAGAATCGAAGGAAAAGCTAGTCCGTATTACCGGACCAGCTTTTCCCACTAGGCTTCAGTATGGCTCGGGGGAACCAAGTAGTTGCCTAGAACCTGATCTTAGAACTTGATGCGTGCACCAGCCGTCACGACGTCAAGATCATCGAACGAGTTGGCGGGATCATTGTCGTCAACTTCGACGTGACGGTAGCCGAGGTAGAGTTCCATTGCCGCCGCATCGATCTTCTGCACGATACCTGCGCCGATGATTTCAGCTTCCGACGTCAGGCCGAGCGTGCCGCGGAAGTTGTCGTTCTCGTGCAGCTGGTATTCGCCATAGAGCGCTGTCTTACCGAGCGAGAAGAACTTCTGCGAGATACCAGCGCGGACACCCCACCAGGTGTTCTCTTCGTTGGCAGCACCCAAAGTTTCGATGTTGTCGAACTCACGACGCGCAGCGCCGGCAGTGACGAACAAGCCGGTTGGCGTGTGAATAAGAGATGCCGAACCGGTTACGATCTCTGCTTCCTGACACTCGCCGCCTTGCGCAGGAGATTCGCAAACGTTGTCGTTGCTGAGGCTACCCGTGCCGTCCGTGAACTGGCCATACGCAACAGCAGCAGCAAACTTGAACGCTCCTGCTTCCGTAGCGTAGCGCAGGGCGACGTCCCAAGCATCATCTTCGCCCCAGGCTGCCGACGCAACAAAGCCACCAATGGTCGGCGTATCATAGCGTACGCGATTGCCGCGGTTGTATTCGTAGCTGCCGCCACGTGTGTAGTCGTCGTAATCGCCCTGACCGCCGGCCGACATGATCGAGCGCGGGTCGATCTTTTCGCCGAACTTGAGGTCGTCGAACTGAGCGATGACGTTCGTGCCGGAGAGGTCTACGTGCGAAGCGCCGTCAGAAGCGAAGCTGCCCTGACCGACGGCTACCTGACCGTATGTCTTCGATTTCAGATACCATTCGGCTTTACGCAGGTTGATCTGCTGTGGGCCGTCGTCGTTGTTTTCATCAACTTCGTTAGAAGCTGCAAACTGCGTCTCGATTTCAATCTTGAAGCCAGCAGACCAATCCGGCGAGATCTTCGCTTTACCCTTGAAGCCAAAGCGCGTCGAAGAAATGTCGTTGTCGACAACGTAGGCGTTGCTTTCCTTACCGTTGTCCCAGAACATCACGGCCGTATTGACTTGGCCGTAGATCTCGAGGCTGACCTTGCGGTTGCCCTTGCGTGCGGTCGTAGCTTCAAGCTCAGAAACACGCTCTTCAAGATCTGCGCAGCAGTCACCGCCCAAATCGGCAGCGAACGCATTCGACGTTACAGCAGCGGTGCTCAGCAACAGCGCCGCGCCAAATACACGAAAACTCATCATATCCCCCAGAGTGAAGACTTCATTCCCGACGGAAACCGCCGCGTCCGACGAAGCGCCGCTAAAGACACGTCGGCGCGACCTCGAGGGGGACCATAGTTTTCGAAGCTCGCAATTCGCTGTCAGTTACGTGGCAAACAAAACACAACGGAGTTTCAAGAAAGATACACAAAAGTGTTTCATAAGTGCTTGTAGCGACGTCCTAAACGGCGCGGCCTTCTGCTGCCCTTCGCGCTTCCCTAACATAGTCATGATGCGGACAATCACTCTCAGCGATGCGTATTCTTCATATTCAGGATTTCGGTCCGCTGGCTTTCCAAACAGCTGCGTTACTGAAGACGATGGTTGTCTCTGTCGATTCCGTTGGCTCTATCGCCTGTGCCGCGGATGCTCTGGAAGCCAACAAGTACGATCTCACAATCTGGGATGTCGATGCCGTCTCTCCAGAAGCCATAGACAAACTTCCGGACTTACGCGCACGCTCTCCTAAAACCCAGGTTCTCATCTGCGGAAGCAATGAAACGATCCAGATCGTTGTGGCTGCCATAGAGAAGGGTGCTGATGACTTTATTCTACGCCCTGTGCGTCCCGATGAATTGCGCATTCGAATTCAACAGGCATCTGCGCGCGCGCCAGATCTATCCAATGGAAGAGAGTCTTCTGAATTTGGTCCGCTTCGCATTGATATCACGCAGGGTGACGTATCCGTGGACGGAGTACCGCTCAATCTTACGCCGCGCGAACGCAGCGTTCTTCACGTCCTCATGAGAGCTCGAGGAAATGTCGTCAGCAAGGATCAAATTGCAGCGCGTGTATTTTCGCTGAATGAAGATGCCGGCCCACAATCCATCGAAACATATGTTCACCGCCTCAGGCGGAAGGTTGACCATCCCGCCTTTACGATCGAGACACTTCGAGGTCTCGGCTATCGGCTCACGGCAACAAACAAAGCGTAACGGCTCGCAGCTTGCCACGAACCGTCACGCGGCAAGCTCACTGGGTCGATGTTGGATGCTGCTTCATGCAGTCTCTGCGGAAATCCTGACGCGCTTTGCCATGCAGGCCTTTAGCGTCTGCTTTCTTTGAGCAAGTAATGGAAGCCTCACTGCGCTCCTTTTTGACCATTGCAGTCTTTGAACCGTTCTTGGTCGGGCTCGTTGCAGACGATGACTTAGAGTCTGTACCGCTCGCGGCGTGGGCATGACCTGACAAAGCGATAGGCGTGCCAACGGCGACCAGCAGAGCGAGCGCTGCAGACGCGAACAACGTTTTCATGGGAAACCTCGAAATATCGAAGATGCTACATGCCACGGCTCATGGCCGCGGCAACGAGCAAACGTGGACCACGGGCAAAAGTTGCCTATACTTTTTCGTGAAGTCATCGCGCAGCGCGGTGCAGACGAACGAGCACTTCCACGGCGGCACTTGCCTTGAACCCTAGGCTCCCCACATGTGATCTGTGAATTTTGGGAGGTTTACCAATGAAAGCCGAAGAGCGTGATCTCATCTTGGGTCTTTTCGATCGTATCGCCGCGACGTCGCCCCAGGAAAACGACCGTGAAGCGGAGCAGTTGATACGCGACGAAATAGCTCGCAACCCCAACGCCGCTTATGTTCTGGTCCAGAGCGTCCTCGTCCAGGAGGAAGCGCTGAAACGTGCCGATGAGCGCATTAAGCAACTCGAAAACGCGCGCGTTCAAGCAACGGCCGAAGCCAGTTCGCGCAGCTTTCTCGGAACCGCCCCACCCCTTGACGGTGGCTCAGTACCCACCGCGGGGAGACGCCAATCTATTGACGCTGATCGCGTTCGCGCGGGCTCAGATGATGCGCGACGTCAAAGCTCCGGCTGGTCATCGGGAAGCTTTTTGAGCAACGCCCTCTCGACCGCGGGTGGCGTGGCCGGCGGCATGCTTCTGGCTGATAGCATCCGAGGCCTTTTTGGCGGCAGCAGTGACAGTGGAGGCCTGTTCGGCAAGCCTGCAGAAGCCAGCACGCCAACGACTGGGAGCAATAACGAACACGATAACAAGATGGCCGCCGACGACGCGATCCAGGATGCCGATTATGATTCGGAATATGACTGGGACGACGGAGACGCGTTCGACATCTAATTCGTCCAATATGGTAGCATCACGGGACGGCGGGCCCTTGGGGGGGGATGGGAGATCGCCCGCCGTCTCGCGCGCGGCGCAACTATTGCCCGCGGGGAACCGATAGCGGCATGGATATATTGATCATGCCCATGTTTCCTTCCAATCGGTTTTTTGCGTCAAATTCGTGCAACCACTCGACTTGCGTGCTGACAGGAATTTTTCCGACGGTGAAGCTATACGTGAGGATGGGGCCAAGTGCTGTGACCCTGCCTTCAAACGGACCAAACCTGGCCCCCGAACCACTATCGCCGGTTAATTGCTGGTAATGATATCCAGCAAGCCCAAAAGTAAATGTCTTTGAAAAGTGTTGGATTAAAGCCCACTCAACATGAAATTCCGTACCCGTTTTATAGTCGGTATCTGGGTTTTCGCCATTAAACGTGAAGCCGGCGGCAACAGACACTTCGTGGCCCAGCTTGGGATCGAGCCACGTTATAGCACCGGTCGTATCTAGCCCCCAGCGATTGAATGATATGTTGGATATGCTGTCACTCTCCCACGGCCCAATCGGGACGTTAAGGAGCGCTCCCACGGTCCAATGCCAGTTGCCTTCATGCCAGCCGATCAGCGCGTTGAGAACCGGGTCTCCAAATTTCGTCGTGCTGTCGTCAATCTCCAAACTGCGATTGGCATTAATGACGGTGCCGTTCGGAAGTGTCACTTGAGCAAAAGCGTCGATTCCAACGTCCACAGATTTGTGGCCGACGGGGGCCATAATGCCGAAGCCGACGTTGCCGCCAAATACCTTTTCAGGTGCAATCCAAAGAGCGACGGGCAAGTTAATATAGGCGTTGGCGTCAACCGTCACGTCTGCTTGAGCGGCGAGAAGCGCGCCTGTCTCTCTAAGGGCGATACCACGGGCTGCCGCCCCGCTGGCGTCGCCAGAGTAAAGATAGTTCATGTCGATCATATACGTACCGGGCGGAGGAACGAACCCCGCCATCGCCGTCTTGCTGCCGAGGAGGTAAAAGCCCGTAGCATTCTCTGCGGCCAAAACATCCTGGCATGCGGCCGTTATTCCCAGCCCCAGTACGGCCAGAGATAGCGCTCCCCTTCGCATTAACTTTTGCTCCCCGATCTTATTCGGCGTTGTGGCCCAATGCGCGCAGTTCGATTGATCGCGTTAAAACTTGCAAACTTACAGACGTTCACTTCCCGCAGGCCACGTATTGGCCAAGGAAGGAAAAACTGAGTCCTTAAGATGTTTACTCAAATAATCTGCACGCATACAAAAGCGGCCATCCGCCACCGAACAGTGAGAAACATAATACCCCAAATTTAATCTTTTTATTGTGCCTCCTTGGCAATATCCACCGCATATTTAACCGAATTAATCTCCAATAATTTCCAGTCTGAGCCTTATTCGGACGACAGAAAGCTCATTGACTTCCACTGCCTTACGCCTGATAGTTCATGCATTGCGATAAAGCAGACGGGACCTGGCAGCTACCCTATCCAGTTGAGTCTGGAGAACGGAAAATGCGTGTGTTTTGGTGGTCATGCCGTCCGGCCGATACATTTAATTTCGGTCAATTTCGAAAACTCTATTTCATTACGCGCAGGCGATTTGAGCTACGCGAGCATTTCTCCGATTGCGCGGAGTTACCATCATGACAGTGGCAACTCGTGGCAGCGGAATTTCGGTTCAAAATCCAACACTGAACAGATCGCGCACCGCAGGCATGAAGCTCGTCCCCGGCGGCACCTTCGCTATGGGATCAAACGACCACTATCCCGAAGAGGCACCGGTCCACCGCGTTACCGTTGATGCATTCTGGATAGATGAAACCCCGGTTACGAATCGCCAATTCCGAAAGTTCGTCGAAGCCACAAACTACGTCACGGTTGCTGAAAAGGCCCCGAAGACTATCCAGGTGCCCTTCCTCACATGCTCAAGCCTGGTTCCCTCGTATTCCGCCCCCCGCGCGAACGCGTCGATCTGCGAGACTGGGGGCAATGGTGGGAATTCAGGTTCGGAGCCGATTGGCGCCATCCCTACGGACGAGGAAGTTGGATCAAGGGCCGGGATGACCATCCCGTCGTGCACGTGGCCTATCAGGATGCGGAAGCGTACGCCGCGTGGGTGGGAAAAACGCTCCCCACGGAAGCGGAATGGGAGTTCGCGGCACGCGGCGGCCTGGATGGCGCTGAGTTTGCCTGGGGCGATGAGCTCAATCCCTCTGGGCGGCAAATGGCCAATACCTGGCAAGGGGAATTTCCGCACGAGAACCTTAAACTTGATGGCTATGAGCGCACGTCTCCCGTCAAATCGTACCCACCAAATGGATATGGCCTGTACGACATGATTGGAAACGTTTGGGAGTGGACCACTGATTGGTTTGCCCCAAAACATCCAGAAGACGCGCCAAAGGCTTGCTGTATTCCTGAAAATCCGCGCGGCCCTTCACGCGATCAAAGCTTCGATCCGTGCCAGCCACACATCAACATTCCTCGGAAAGTTCTCAAAGGAGGCTCGCATCTTTGTGCGCCAAATTATTGTCGCCGCTACCGGCCTGCGGCACGCCATCCGGAGCCCGTCGACACGTCGACGAGTCACGTCGGATTTCGCTGCGTGATCCGCGATCAAGGGGACTAAGGACGTTGGGGAAAAGGGTGAGGAATAGAAACTCGGAGGTTATTTAAGATGGTTACCCAAAAGCGCTCTCACCCCGCAAGTTCCGAAAACCGAGACCCTTTACAAACTACCGGCATAAACAGGCGCGGTCTCCTATTGGGCGGTTCCCTTATCGCAGCGTCTGCCGTCGCGACGACTGCATTCCCCAACGCGGGTTATGCCGAGTTGAAGGAATACCCTCCAGGAACCACCTTCCCGGGCCGTATAGGGCGCACGATCGATGAGTCACAGCCCGCGTGGCCGGCGCCCATCGTTGCCAAGCCCGGCTCTCCCAACGTTCTTTTTATCGTCCTAGATGATACCGGCTTTGGCCAACTCGGTTGTTACGGGTCGCCGATCAATACGCCGAACATCAACAGGCTCGCAGAGGGTGGCCTGCTTTACACAAACATGCACACGACAGCGCTGTGCTCTCCCACTCGGTCGTGCATCCTGACAGGTCGCAACCATCACTCCAATGCCATGGCGTGCATTACTGAGGGTTCGACGGGATACCCAGGGTCCAATGGGCTCATTCCCTTCGAGAACGGCTTTCTTTCTGAGATGCTCGTCGGGCAAGGCTACAGCACATTTGCAGTCGGCAAATGGCACCTGACGCCTGCTGAGCAGATCAGTGCCGCCGGACCTTACAATCGATGGCCACTGGGTCGTGGCTTCGAACGCTACTATGGCTTTCTGAGTGGTGATACGAGCCAGTACTATCCAGATCTCGTCTACGACAACCGGCAAGTCGAACCACCTAAGACACCCGAAGAGGGCTACCACCTCACGCCCGACCTCGTGGACAAGGCCATAGGATTTATCGCGGATACCAAGCAACTCGCCCCCGAGAAACCATTCTTCCTTTACCTCGCGACCGGTGCTCAGCACGCGCCACATCAGGTGCCGAAGGAGTGGGCCGACAAGTACAAAGGAAAGTTCGACGACGGCTGGGATGCCTATCGAGAGAAGGTTTTCGCCAAGCAAAAGGAACTTGGCGTCATTCCGCAGAACACGGTGTTGTCCCGTCACGATCCCGATGTTCAGGACTGGGGGCAGCTTCCCGCTGACGAGCGCAAACTATACGCACGCATGATGGAGGTGTTCGCGGGTTTCCTTGAACACACGGATCACCATATCGGCCGTCTCGTAGACTTTCTAGAGCAGATGGGCGAACTCGATAACACGCTGATCATGCTTATCTCTGACAACGGTGCGAGCGCCGAAGGCGGGCCCCACGGCTCAGTCAACGAGAACAAGTTTTTTAATAACGTGCCCGACGATCTGCAGCAGAATTTGCAGGCGCTCGACGAACTCGGCGGTCCCAAATATTTCAATCACTACGCTTGGGGTTGGACCTTTGCCGGCGACACGCCGTTCAAGCGATGGAAGCGTGAGACTTTTCGCGGCGGCGTCTCAGATGCATTCCTCGTGCACTGGCCAAAAGGCATCGAACCCAAAGGGGGAGTGCGCACGCAGTTTGCACATGCGATCGACATGGTGCCTACGGTTTTGGAAGCCTTGGAGATCTCGCCTCCAAAAGACATCCGCGGCGTCACACAATCCCCAATCGAAGGGGTGAGCTTCGCGCATACGTTTAACGACGCTGCAGCAGCATCGAAGCACGACACGCAATATTTCGAGATGTTCGCTCACCGCGCTATCTACCATGACGGCTGGCGCGCGGTCTGTCCGTTCCCCGGAGACTCATTTGCGGAGGCCAAGGCGTCTTTTGGCGAACTGACGCTTACCGAAGACAAGCTACGGGAATTGGATGCCAAGGGCTGGGAACTTTATAATCTCACCGAAGATCCGGCAGAGACGAACAATCTTGCTGAAACACATCGCGCCAAACTCATCGAGATGATTGCCCTTTGGTACGTCGAGGCGGGCCGGTATGATGTGCTTCCGCTCGACAGCCGAGGCACTGCACGTTTTGCAGATCCGCGACCGCAACTCACAAAAGAACGCGATACCTACGTCTATTACCCTGGCACGCAAAGCGTGCCCGAAAACGTCGCCGTCAAGGTCCTAAACCGTGCGCACACTATTAGTGCCGACGTGGACGTTCCCTCCGAAGGCGCTGAAGGTGTGCTCATCTGCCATGGCGGCAATACCGGTGGATACACGCTGTTCGTGAAGGACGGAAAACTTCACTACGTCCACAATTATGTCAGTGCGGAAGAATTCGACATTGCGTCAACCGAAAGCATTCCGACCGGTAAACTCACGCTCCGTTACGAATTCGAGCCGACAGGCAAACCAGACCTTGCACACGGCAAAGGTACCCCGGGAAAAGGCCGCCTTTTCGCCAACGAGACACTCATCGGCCAAGGCGAGTTACCTGTCACCATTCCGCTCCTTATTGGCCTTGGCGGCGGCCTCTCGGTGGGCCGCAATCCGGGATCTCCCGTTTCCGAGCTCTATACGCCGCCCTTCGCATTCACCGGCAAGATTTTCAAAGTCACCGTCGATGTCTCAGGAAAGTCGACCCAAAGCGCAGAGGAGCAGCACAAAGCGGCAGCGATGGCTGCGATGAAGCGACAATAGAAGATCTGAAAGGCTTCGACCTTTCAGGCAAATGACTAAACTTTTCAGGCCCGAACTTTGATCGCGAAGCAGCGGTCTTTTAGCGCGAAGCCGCCTCTAGAGATAACAGGAGCAAACTGGAACGGGGAACGAGGGGATGAGAGCCAATGACATAGCGAGGATTTCACAATGCAAGACGTTGAGGACCACGATAATCAAGCGGCGACTGATTCATTCACCCCTAACCGCAGGAATGTCTTGCTGACGGGAGCTTCGCTCATTGCGTTGGCAGCAGTGAACGGGTCGCAACAAGACGCAAAAGCACAAGCCGCGCCGGAATCCGCTCCTACCGCAGACGATAGCAAGCCGAATATTCTTATTATTTGGGGTGACGACATCGGCATGTGGAACATCAGCCACAACAATCGCGGCATGATGGGCTACACGACTCCCAACATCGACCGGATCGCCAAGGAAGGCGTTAGCTTCACCGACTATTACGGGCAGCAGAGTTGTACAGCTGGTCGCGCCGCTTTCATCGGCGGCAACGTGCCGGTGCGTACTGGAATGACGAAAGTTGGCTTACCTGGCGCAAAGGAAGGTTGGCAGAAAACGGATGTCACCTTCGCCACCGTTTTGAAGAGCCTCGGGTACTCCACCGGCCAGTTCGGCAAGAACCATCAAGGTGACCGCGACGAACACCTGCCAACTATGCACGGCTTCGACGAATTCTTCGGCAACCTCTATCACCTCAACGCCGAGGAGGAGCCAGAGAACGAGGACTATCCGAAAGACCCTGAATTCCGGAAGAAGTTCGGCCCACGCGGAGTGATCCATTCATGGGCAAACCCGGATGGAACGCAGAAGGTAGAAGACACGGGGCCCCTCGACAAAAAGCGCATGGAAACCGTCGACGATGAGACCGTCGCCGCTGCTAAGGACTTCATCCAACGCCAGCACAACGACGGCAAACCTTGGTGCACATGGTGGAACGGAACCCGTATGCACTTCCGTACACACGTAAGGCAGGAGCATCGGGGAATTTCAGGTCCCGACGGCGACGAATACCATGACGGCATGGTCGAGCACGATGGGCACGTTGGTGAGCTATTGCAGCTGATCGACGAACTTGGCGTGGCCGACAACACGATCGTGTTCTACTCGACCGACAACGGACCGCATTTCAATACATGGCCTGATGCGGCGATTACGATATTTCGAAGTGAGAAGAATTCGAACTGGGAAGGCGCTTACCGGGTGCCGGCGTTCGTACGTTGGCCCGGAAAATTTCCAAGCGGCGTCACTCTGAACGGAATCGTCTCGCATGAAGACTGGCTCCCAACCTTCGCTGCGGCGGCAGGGGATCCAGTTATAAAAGAAAAGCTCTTACAAGGTGTCGAACTCAATGGTCGTTCCTACAGGAACTACATCGACGGCTACGACATGCTGGGATACCTCTCCGGAGAGGTCGAGGAGTCTCCGCGCAAAGAGTTCATGTACGTCAACGACGACGGTCAAGTAGTCGCGATACGGTATGATGCGTGGAAAACCGTTTTCTTGGAGAACCGCGGGCAGGCCTTCGGTGTGTGGCGTGAGCCGTTCACGGAGCTTCGCGTTCCGCTGCTGTTCAATCTGCGCCGAGATCCATTCGAACGCGCGCAGCACAACGCGAACATATACAATGACTGGTTCCTCGACCGGGCATTCGTTCTCGTGCCGCTGCAAGGTCTCGCCGCCAAATTCCTACAGACCATGAAGGACTATCCCCCAAGCCAGACACCGGGATCCTTCAATCTCACAAAAATCGAAGCTCAACTGAAAGAGAATATGGGCGCAAGGTGACGTCCCTTTACGGGCTGCGCAAGTATCTCGCGCAGCTCGTACCACCACGCGTCTTGAATATGACGCCGACAATATTCGTCAGAGAAGAAGCGTCCTACTTCGAAATTCCGGAGGGAATATATGCATTTCATTGATATATTCGCCATTTTCATTCTAATCATCTTACTCAGCACATTGATCGCTATCTTTGTCGCTTTGGGAATGGCGCCGGGGTATATCGCGAAGAAGCGCAATCATCCGTGGGCAGAAGGTGTCGCAGTGGCGGGTTGGGTTACTCTGATCTGTGGTTTTGTTTTCTGGCCACTCGCCCTCGTCTGGGCCTTTGTCGACGCCCCCGCACCCTATAAGCGGGAGGCTGCTCGATGATCATATTTCTCGTTCTCGTCTACCTTCTCATTCTTTTCATACTGGTCAAGATCAAGATCATTCCGTTCAATCTGTTCTGGAAACTTTCTCCGATCCTCGTATTTGTCCTGCTCAATATTCTCCTCTTCATTCCTATGGGCTGGGCCGCACCCTCGGGCCCGCTTCTCGTCAGACGGCATTCAGTTCCAATTGTACCAGACGTAGCCGGAGAAGTTATCGAAGTTCCCGTCGAGGCCAATGTTCCGCTAAAGGCGAACGACGTCCTTTTTCGCATCGATCCTGTCCCGTTTCAGACGCAGGTCGACTCACTCGATGCACAACTCAAGTTTGCTCAGCTCCGTTACGAACAAATGGCCGAGCTGCATAGCCGGGATACCGGAAGGCTGTTCGATGTCCAGCAGCGTGAGGCTGAAGTCAAACAGCTCCGGGCACAACTCGAAGCGGCGAAATGGAACCTCGATAAGACGGTCGTCCGCGCGCCCGCCAATGGCTACGTGACGAATATCGCGCTTCGTAAAGGGGCGCGCGTCGCATCCCTACCGCTCTCTCCCGCGATGGCGTTTATCGATACATCTGAGACGCTCATCGGCGTAGAGATCAAACAAATCAGTGCGCGGTTCGTTGAACCTGGGCAGCGCGTCGAAGCGACCTTCAAGTTCTTTCCAGGGAAGATCTTTAAAGGTCGCGTGGAATCTGTACTCCAGGCGATCGCTTCTGGTCAGACCCAAATATCGGGGCAAGCCATTGCCCCCCCGAAGGTATTTTCTGATCCCTTCGTCGTGCTGATTAAACTTGATGATGCGAAGTCAGCACAACGCTTGCCGGCAGGCACCGCTGGCGATGCGGCAATCTTCACTGAGCGTCTCAAGCCCACGCATGTGATACGACGCGTGATGCTTCGGATGACGGCGATCATGAACTACATCAACCCGTTCTAGCTAAATCCAGACGTTCATAGCAATCGCGAGAACCGCAATAGCAACGGCCTGTATCACGCACGCGATGCGATAGACTTGCAATGCGCGCCGGATATCGACCGCGTTGGCCTCAGCACGTCCCTGTCCCATCCAATGATCAGGGACTGTCAGGCCATCATATATCCTCGGTCCCGCAAGTTTGAGGCCGAGCGCACCGGCCATTGCCGCTTCAGGCCAACCCGCGTTCGGCGATCGGTGCTGGCCCGCATCGCGGGCGATTGCCTGTAACGCATCGCGTCCGTTCATCTGCGGAAGAAGAAACGCAGCAGCGGCGATCAGCAAGCCGGACAAACGCGATGCTGGTAAGTTGACAATGTCGTCCAGACGGGCTGCGGCCCAACCGAACGCCAAGTAGCGATCGCTCTTATGTCCGATCATGCTGTCAGCGGTATTGATGGTCTTGTATGCAGCTACCCCAGGCAGCCCGGCGATAAGGAGCCAGAAGGTCGGGGCAACAATGCCATCGGAAAAATTCTCAGACAGGCTCTCAATGGCGGCTCGACTGACGGCATGCTCATCAAGCGACGTCGTATCGCGCCCAACGATCATCGCAACAGCTCTGCGGCCGGATTCTATGCCCTCACTTTCGAGCGCATCGGCAACAGCTTCGACGTGCTGATACAGGCTGCGTTGCGCGATAAAGGCACTGGCGACGATACCGACAATGACGACATTCAGGGGATGCGGTAAAAGCCGGTCAGCAATGAGCACACATGCGAGGCTCGCAATCAATGTTGCTGATAGGCACACAACGAGTGCCATTAGCCCGTTGAAGCGCCTTTGTTCGAATGAATATTGCGTCCCATTCCAGACGCTCTCGCACCATGTTATCAGTCGGCCGATCCAACTGACAGGGTGCCCCAACGCGCGATACAGCCATTGCGGGTAGCCGCAGGCTGCTTCGAATAACAATGCGATCAGCGTGAGAGGAGCGTACACGGGTTTGCAGTTCAATAGCTTGGCACAGCCGACAGGTGCTACCACGATGGCGACGCAGCCGGAACATCTATTGCACGGCGGGAACCTCGACGCGGCGCGTCAACGTTTTCCTTCCGCGCCAGAGCCGTGGATTGACCTGTCGACGGGCATTAATCCTTTTCCTTATTCGGTTCCACCGTTGGCCCCGGAGATATGGTCGCGATTGCCGCAGCGCTCTCATGAGTTGGCGTTGCGCGAAGCTGCTGCCCGGAGCTATGGCGCGCAGAACCAGGACATGGTCGTCCCGGCCTCAGGCACGCAAGCCCTCATACAGATTCTGCCACGGCTTATTGCTCGCTCGCAGATCGCTATTCTCAGTCCGACTTACAGTGAGCACGCCAAGGCTTGGCGGCACGAGGGCCATTACGTTGTTGAAGTTCCCGACCTGACGACCATCGCGAGTGCCCGCGTGGCCATCGTCGTCAATCCCAACAATCCTACCGGCCAAGTCATACCTACAGAACGATTGCGGGGGGTGGCCGCCGAGCTGCAGTCCCGAGATGGGCTGCTTGTGGTCGACGAGGCGTTCGCCGATGTCATGGCGCCAGACGTAAGTCTTATTCCTGATCTTCCGCCCGCAACGATCGTACTTCGCTCCTTCGGCAAGATGTATGGGCTTGCCGGATTGCGCCTCGGATTTGCGATTACGCACGAAGACCTTGCTTCACAGCTGCGCGATTATTTTGGACCGTGGGCGGTATCCGGTCCGGCTTTGTCGATCGGCGCAGCAGCCCTTGCCGATATCGCGTGGCGCGAGAAAGCCGTGACGCGGCTGCAGAACGCTCAGCGCAGGCTCGATGCACTTCTGGAAACCTGCGGTGGCTGCTCGGTTATCGGCGGAACGCCTCTCTTTCGCCTCGCCACGCATTCGCGTGCGGCGCAAGTGGCCGACACATTGGCGCAGCACGGCATCCTTGTGCGCCAGTTCTCCTACGCGCCAACGTGGCTGCGCTTTGGCTTGCCGGGACCGGAAGAATCTTGGCGGCGGCTGGAGCAGGCGCTTCGCGCGATTGGCACCAACATCTAGCCTGCGAGGATGACGGCAGCCACGACAACTGCCAACAGCAAGAGCGTCTCCGTCACTTCGACGCTCGCACCGAGACAATCGCCCGTGATGCCCCTTAGACGGACGCGCCAATAGACGGCGATCAACGGGATGATGAGCAGGGCCGCCAACAATGCGGGAGCCAGCCAGACGCTCAAAAGCGCCAAGATGCCCCCTTGGACAACGACAACGGGTCGGTTGATCTGCCAAGAGAAGCGCTCTCCTGATCCGCTTGCCAGAGGCGGCACGTAGAGGCTCCACACTTGTGTGCCCCATCGCGCCCACGCAGGAACAAGGACGAGCGCCGCCAGCGTGTGCCATCCTTCGGAAAGTTGAGCCAAAAGCACCAACTTAGCGATGAGCAGCAAAACGATTGCTATGACGCCAAAGGATCCGACATGGGGATCGCGCAGCACTTCCAGAAAACGCTCAGGAGAACGATGCGCCGCGCCCAGCGCATCGGCCACATCGCCGAGCCCGTCAATATGCAGACCGCCTGTCACCCATACCCACAGCACGAGCGCTACGAGCGCCCCAAGCCAGGGTGAAATGAAATATCCCGCCCAAAAGCCTGCGGCGACAATGGCCCCGATAATTGCCCCAACCACGGCAAACCACCCTGCCGAACGGGATAGATCCGCCGGATTGAATTCCGCGGTTTGCGGCGCTGGAAGTCTCGTCAGAAATTGAAGGGCGTAGCCGAATGTCTGCAAATTCATGGCTGCACGATCTCGATAATCTCGCCCCAAAATTTCCCGTCTACACGGCCGAAGCGCAAGGTGATGCGGGTCCCGTAGTCAATCTTATGTGCCCAAACACGATCTAGGGGAATATCGCAAGCGAGGGAGAGAGCCGCGCGCATTGGCCCGGCATGGGTGACGATGAGCGCGTTGCCCTCGTCTGGTGCCTCCAGAAGTCTGCCAAGTGCAAGAGCGATGCGATCGCTCAGCGTCGTCCAGTTTTCTCCACCAGGCGGCCCCGAGGCGTTTGGATCACGATAAAAGGCATCTAACGCCTGTGCGATCTCAGCATCCTTCCGGAGCTCCGCGACCGGCTTCCCATCCCATGCGCCAAAATCGAGTTCCGCCCAGTCTTTATCGCGGCGTGTCTGCACGTTGCGCGCGTTCGCAAGCTGTTCGGCCGGTTCGCGGGCACGTTTCAGTGGCGATGTCAGGATTATACAGTACTCACGATTTCTGGTCTGCTTCTCGAACTGCTGCCAACCCAGTTCCGACAAGACTGCGTCGGTGCGGCCCAGCAGCACCCCTTTTCTTTCTGTTTCGCCGTGACGGAGCAGATCGATCTGGCGCATCAGCCACGCCCCGACACGTTCGCTTCGTCAAACGTTGCCATGCCGGCGTGCAGGGCACAGACAAGTTTCACGATAGGGAGCGCCAAAGCAGCGCCAGAGCCCTCCCCGAGCCGCAGCTTCAGATCGAGTAGCGGTTCGGCATCTAACGCTTCGAGAACCTGCTGATGACCCTGTTCATAGGAGCGATGCGAATAAACGAGCCACTCCTTGCACGATGGATTGATCCGCACAGCCAGAAGCGCTGCGACGGAAACGATAAAGCCATCGATCAGAACCGGGACACGCGATTGAGCGGAGCTGATAATCGCACCCGTCAGAGCCGCAATTTCCAAACCACCGACACACGCCAGAGTTTCGAGCGGAGATTTTTCCGTCCCTCCCAGTCCATGCAGCTTCAACGCGGCGTTGATCATGCGTGCCTTGTGCTCGACGCCCTTATTGTCGAGGCCGGTGCCACGCCCCACGAGATCATCCGGGGACTTTGAAAGAAGCGCAGAAGCGACAGCGGCTGCCGACGTCGTATTGCCTATGCCCATCTCGCCCAGGATGAGTAGATCGGCGCCAACGGCTGCACGCTGCACGGCTCTCCGCCCCGCTGCCATTGCGAACTGGGCTTCCTCGATCGTCATTGCGGGCTCGGTCGAGAAGTCCCGCGTTCCAGCGCATTGCTTGTCTCTCACAACACCGGGGATCTCCGTTGTTGCCAGCGTTCCGACATCGACGACCTCAAGAGGCGCTCTGAGTTCACGCGCAAGAACGGATATCGCCGCGCCGCCTGTTGCGAAGTTGTGAAGCATCTGAACCGTTACGGCCGAAGGATAGGCTGAGACGCCGTGCAGAGTTATGCCATGATCGCCCGCAAACAGAATGATGCGCGCGTCGTCGACCTTCGGGCGCTCAGTCTCCTGAAGCGCGGCAAGCCGCACTGCAAGCCGCTCAAGAATGCCAAGCGAGCCGGGAGGTTTCGTCAATGAATTCTGGCGGTTCTCGGCTGCTGCGGCATGTTCTTGAGAAGGGAGGGGACAGGAGAGGGTTGTCCAATCGTCGCTTTTCACTCTTTACCCTTTGATCTTGGAAATTGGCGGTGCAGGTTGAATGTCCTTGACCGCTTGTCAAGCGCAGCCGCGTGCTCGAAAGCAACACATTAATTTCACTGCCCTGAGGCCCATTCCTGTGACACTTCCTTTTTCGGTGAGTTGCCTTCGCCCGTTTCTGGTGGCGAAGTTCTTCGAACCTCAACGCATGCTGAGCTGGTCTCTCACGCACCCGGGCGCACGGGTGGCGCAGTGCGTTGCCTGGATCGAGGTGTGTAACACGGATCTGCCGCAAGATACCGACGCCGCCTCGTACATTTCCCGACGCATGGCAGAGGCCAATCTGTCAGACGCAGTCACGCTAGTGACCTCTCGCGATATTCGCCGTCATCACGTCTCACAATCGATCATCGAGGACGATACCGCCACCTGTCTCACAACAGCGGGACTTTCAAACGGCGAACGCGTCGGCCGGCGTATTTCCACCCCTGTGCCGTTGGCTGGCACGATCAATACGCTTCTGCATGTGTCGCGGCCGCTTCCAGAGGGGGCTTTCCTCGAAACGATGTCCGTTGTGACGCAGGCGCGCACGACTGCGATACTTGAGGCCGATGTTCAGCGCGATGGCGTCACCTTAACGGGAACGGGGACCGACTGCATTGTCGTCGCAGCACCAATAAACGGTACGGTCGCACAATTCGCGGGCCTGCACACTGCCCTCGGTGAAGCGGTTGGCGCAGCGGTGTACCAGGCGACGCGGGACGGCGTTGAAACATGGCAGCGCGATCGGGAAACTTCTTTCGCGCACCGCACCGCTCGTGCTTAAGCGGTTGCCGCGCACACTCCGGTCCTGATATTGGGCGCACTGAACTTCACCGACGAATTCGAAAAGATGCCTTCAGAACCTAACAACCACGTCACGCTTGTGCTTGGCGGCGCGCGATCCGGCAAAAGCAAAAAAGCGGAAAGCCTCGTGATGGCTCTTCCCCCACCGTGGATCTATGTTGCAACGGCCCAAGCCTTCGACGACGAGATGCGGGAGCGTCTCGAGGCTCATAAAGAGCGTCGGGATGATCGTTGGGCGACCGTGGAAGAGCCGCTCGACTTAGCGCAAGCTGTTCGCGACAACTGCGCGGATGATGGCGCACTGCTTGTTGATTGCCTTACGCTCTGGCTCAGCAACGTCATGCTGGCAGGTCGCTCGGTGGAATGGGAGAGCGACGCCCTGTTGGCTGCGATTAAAGAAGCTCGTGGAACGCTGGTCATCGTTTCCAACGAAGTCGGGCTCGGTATCGTGCCGGACAATAAGCTCGCTCGAGAGTTTCGAGATGCGCAGGGGCTGCTCAATCAACGCGTCGCAGAGATTGCTGACAACGTTATCCTTATGGCAGCCGGCTTACCGCTTACTTTGAAATAGCCTTTGGATTGTTCACATGGGAAGCGGCTAGCGCTTCCCATTGCAATTCCGCGTCTGTGCTCTCGCGTTAGTTTCCGATCAACGGTTCCGCTCGTGCAAAGTGCGCCGCCGATACCGTTATCAGTCCGTCTTCGGCCATACGATCGAGGACCCAATCGCGGCGTTCCTTCGCGCGCTCATGATTGGTTGGGACATCGAGCCGGTAGTTGTTCGGTGCCTTTGGAAGGGCGGCGAGATAGGCCGCTTCCGCGACACTAAGACCAGCGGGGTCCTTGCCAAAATACTGCTCGGCAGCCGCAGCGATCCCATAAGCATGACCGCCGAAGTAGATCTGGTTGAGGTAGAGTTCCAGTATCCGGTCTTTATCCAACGCATCCTCGATACGGCTAGCAAGGATGATTTCCTTCACTTTGCGCGAGATCGATGGGGGCTGCCCCGTAAGCAGAATATTTTTGGCGAGCTGCTGTGTGATCGTGGCGGCACCGGAGGGCTTGCGGCCACTTCCCAAATCTCCGACGTTCTGGAAGGTGGCGCGAACAATCGCGGACACACTGAAGCCGGAGTGGCCATAATAGTCCTGATCTTCAGCGGCGAGGAACGCCTTTACGACGTGTTTCGGGATCGATGTCAGCGGGATGAAGCGACGGTACTCAGCCAACCGACCGCTATCATCGTAACGCACGATATTCGGCGGCGTGTAATTGGCAATATCAGCTGTGCTTGGCAGCTGTCGACCGAAACTCCAGAAAACACCGCCAACGGTGAAGGCACCGAGCATGAGGACAAGCCCAAGGGCCGCCACACCGCGGACAACCGTTCGCTTCATGCCTCCCGCGATCGCATAGGGTGCTGAAAGCGGTTTGGTCGGCATGTTCCACGCCTTGGAGAGTTTCGCGATCATCTCCGCAGAAAGGTGTCGACGCCGGTTCAGGATTTCGGAGGCCCGAGAGCGGGAGCCCAGGACTTGCGCCAAGTCCGCCTGCGTGCGCCCCTGAGCCTGCATCGCGAATGTCAAAAACTCAATCGGATCGGGCGGCTCTACGGGATACGATTTACGCTCGTAATCGGCGACAAGAACACAGAGCACTTCAAGACGGTCTCCGTCCTCCGAGCCGGCCGGAGCGTCAAAGAGCCGGTCAATTTCAGCGAGAGCGGCGCGATGGTCTGCTTCAGATTTAATCGGCCTGATGGTTTGAATCGCGGACTTCGTCATCTCTTTCGAGTCTCCTTCATCGCCGAAACAGACGTGATGCGAACCACGCCGAGCTGATAGTTGATGTTGAGCACGACGCGACAGCCTGCATCACGCAACTCCAGAACTGTCTGAGTGCCTTCATCGGCGCCGACGAGAGCACCGCATTCACGGGCAAGACCATCAGGGTTCGTCCACACTGCTTGCTGCAGCAGAACATTGAGCGCGCGCAATGCCGGCCTCGCTCGCGGATTCTTATCCGCGTAGTCCGTCAAAACTGATGCACCCACTATCGTCATGCCATAGCTAAGCTCCCAAACATGGGAACATACTATGCGCAAGTTTAAGGAATTCCAAGTACGAAATCTGGGAAAGTTAGAGGCGATTGCCGAAGCGGAAGCACTTCATGCCGCGGGGTGCAGTGTTGGTTCCGCGGATCTGGATTTCTCGGTCAGAGGAATATTCATCCGGCAATGAAGTCCTTCTCGCTCGTAGGCGATCTCAATCTCCGCACCGCACTGTGCAGCAAGAACCCGATGTAGCAGCGTTGACCCGAAGCCTTTGCGACGTGGTTGCTTGACCGGTGGCCCCCCGCGTTCGGTCCAACTAATCGAGAGTTTGCGCCCCGGGTTGACGTTTGCGACCCTCCACAGAACCTCTATGCTTCCATCAGGCGCAGATAAAGCGCCGTACTTTGCAGCATTTGTCGTTAGCTCATGCACAGCCATACCGATCGGCACGGCGAGGTCAGCTGATAGTTCCACCTGGGGACCGTCAAGTACGATCCGTTGCTTTGCAGCATTATCATAGTGGCCTAATTCGTTCCTCAGAAGTTCGATTAGCGACGCCGTCTGCCAATAGTCTTCGGTCAGCAGATTGTGCGTGCGGCCAAGCGAGACGATCCGCTCAACGAAGGAATGATGAAAATCATCAATGGATCGCGCAGTGCGGGCCGTTGCTCCGAGCAATCCCTGCACCGTGGCGAGAGTATTCTTGACCCGATGATGCAATTCGCGAATTAGCAGTTCCTGGCGTTCGTGTGTCTGTTCGCGTTCTTGCAAATGCGCTTCGACTTCGCGTTGCCGGTGACGTGCTCGCACCGCCGATTTGACGGCGTTGACTAAAACAGTCGGGTGGAACGGACGCTCCAGCACCGTCACGTTTCCCAGCAACTCAATGAGATGCTCGACCGGTGTATCCCCACGAAAGGTAAGTAGAACGAAAGGGAGGTCCGACCATGCCGACTGACGCACTATCCAATCCGCAAGTGCTGCGCGATCAGCGTTTAAAAGCGCCTCCTCCGTGACGACCGCGCAAGAGGCCCCGTCCAGCTTTGCGACAAGATCACTAAGTTCGGAGCACACTTCGGATTCAATGGCAACTTCACGTAGGATAGCCGACGCGACTGAACCGTCTCGCCCGGTCGGGGCAAGTAGCAGCACAGGCGCGTCATAGCTCTCCATTGTATTCCACCTCACGATCATCAAGGAGCGTGGCGGATTCGCCATCGAACGTCGGCACGCCCGTCAGCACACCCCGGAATTTTTCCAGAGGCAGACCAACGCGCAAGCCCCGATGATCGATCCTAAATTCCCTGATCGTATCTTCGTGAGATCCGGTCCGCCTTTTCAACACCGACAAGGCCCGCCGAATGCGACCATTCGCTTCAAAGAACCGCAGCATCACTACAGAGTCGCTCAAGTACGTGAGGTCCACCGGTGACACCATTTGTCCGACCATGCCGTGCTGCGAGAGAATTAGGATTGTAACGACACCCTGCTGATTCAGGTATGTCAGCAGCTCGTGCATCTGCAGAACAACGAACGGCTGCTCCGGCATCGCGTTCAAGTAGCCCGTCAAGCTGTCAATCACGACGAGGCGTGTACCGCGTTCCTCAACCGCCGCTCTTACGCGGCCGGAAAACTCTCCCGGCGAGACATCGGCTGGATCAATCTGCTCAATCTTCAATCGGCCAGTGTCAATGTGGGGGCTAAGGTCGTATCCAACGCCCTTAGCCCTTTGCAGTAGAATTCCTGTGGTCTCATCGAAACTGATGATCAAAGCGGGCTCGCCACGCTGCAATGATTCCCACAGGTGGCTTAGGGCTAAGGTGGATTTTCCCGCACCGGAGGGGCCCACAATCAGCGTGCTCGTACCGCGAGTCAGGCCGCCCCCAAGTATTTTGTCCAAACCAGCAACGCCGCTTGGGATCACATCAAGTTCGAAGTTTCGATGATGATGAGCAGCCTTGAGACGCGGGAATATCCGTAGACCGCCACGTTCAATGATCAGGTCGTGGTAGCCACCGCGGAAGGCCGTTCCGCGCATCTTCGTAACGGTAACCCTGCGCCGCTCAGAACCGTAAGCCGGTACGACCTGATCAAGACGTATTACTGCGTGACTTATAGAATGCAGGTTGAGGTCATCATGATCCGACGTGAGGTCGTCAAGCATAAGGACAGTGGCATCGTTCAGCAGGAAGTAGCTCTTCAGGGCGAGCACCTGCCGCCGATACCGCAATGAGCCTTGAGACAGTAGTCGTATTTCGGAAAGTGAATCGAAAACAACGCGCGTGGGTTTTACTCGTTCGATTTCCGCCATCGCCATGCGGACTGTTTCACCTAGCTCAAGGTCGGAGGAATAGACGAGACTTTGCTGCTGTTTCGGATCGAAGCTCAACTCCGGAGGAACGAGTTCGAATATCTCGATGCCATCGAGCGACCAGCCATGACGAGACGCTACAGATAGGAGTTCCCGACGGCTTTCTGAAAGTGTGATGTAGAGGCAGGTCTCACCGAGCTCCCGTCCCTCCAATAGAAACTGAAGGCCTAACGTCGTTTTGCCGGAACCCGGCCGTCCCTCAATGAGATGTGCCCTGTTCGTGGCATAACCGCCCACTAAAATTTCATCGAGACCTGGAACACCAGTTGGGATTGGCGCTGCATCAGTACGCAAGGGTGCTGTCATTCAATAACCTTATCTGGCGAAAGAAGTCTTTCGCTTGAATTGGAGCGCCCATCGAACATCGCCGCGTTCGCTCCGTTTGTGGGGCACGGCCGAGGGGCTCTCGCGAACGAGATAGCGCGAATGCCCGTCGATCCCTTGTGATCGTGTTGCCCGCTTTATTTCAGCGGTCCGTGCACAAGCTTGCGCGTTGCGACACTGGCTCGTTATCGACCCCTAAATTCCTCGTCTAGCGGCGCGTAATCGCGGCACTGTAAACAGAGCTTCAGTAGTTTGTCTGTCCACTTGTGAACACTTTGGGGGGGATCGGCGTTTAGCCCGCGTTGTTAATTGCTAAGCGGGGTATCCGTGTGGATCATTCTGTAACGACGGGGGCTTCTGAACCCTACGCCATTCGAAATAATCTTTTGCGCTCTTTGAAGCGTGATGACCTTATGCTTTTAGAGCCTTTTCTTCAGGAAATGCATGGAGAAACCGGCGCGATACTAGCCGAGCCTGGCGACCCCGTGCAGTATGCCTATTTCCCTTGTGGTCCGGCGTTGGCCTCTTTTGTCATCGTCATGGATGATGGCCGCGCTGTCGAAACAGCCTTGATCGGGCGAGAGGGCGCCGTTGGCGGAATAGTAAGTCAGGGCCGGCTGCCCGCTTATGCTCGCGCAATCGTACAATTTCCAGGACCGTTCCTGCGTATATCCATCGGTGATCTGGAATACGCAAAGGCAAGGTCACTGACGCTTCGCTACTTGTTTGCGAGATATGCTGATTGTCTCTTGGCCCAGGTCTTCCAATCAGTCGCGTGCAATGCCGCTCATTCTATTGAGCAACGAACGGTGAAGTGGCTGCTCGCTGCTATTGACCGCACTGGAGACCACCAGGTTCCTCTTACCCAGGAGCAGCTCGCAGGCATGCTCGGAGTTGGGCGGAGCTACGTGAGCCGCGTCATGCAGTCGCTCAGGGCTAGTGGACTTCTTGAAACGCGACGCGGCAGCGTTTGCATTCGGGACGCTGAACGTTTGGCATCCTTATCATGCGGCTGCAATGATGCTCTCAAGCGCCATTTTGACCTCGTACTCGCTGGTGTTTATCCCACCTGCATTGAGAGTACGGCACAGAGACTTGCCATGGCCAATGACGTAAACGGCTCAAACGGTGCGACGGGCGCGCATTTGTAGCTTTGCTCCGCTCCTGCTCACGCCCGGTTCCCAGTTCCAAGATGTCTCATAAGAGCTCGCGCCACCGGTGTCAGCTCCGTTTCCGAGCGAAAACATAACGACAACTGTCGAGTCGCCCAGGCGTCCTCCAGACGGATCGCCACGATGCCCATTGCTCGGCGGCATCGCCGGGCGGCTGCTTCCGGCATGATCGCCAATCCGACATCGTTCGACACCATTCGGCACATGCCTTCGAACGTTCGGACACGGACACGAAACTTCAGTTTCTGTGCCATGCGCGCGACTTGAAGCTCGATATGAGCTTGCAGAGCGCTATCGGCTGACAGGCCTACAAACTTGTATTTGAGCACACTGGAAAATGCGACGCGCTTGAACGCAGTCAATGGATGACCTCGCGGTGCGACAATCACCAGACGATCAATCGCAAAAGGCTCAAGTTGTAAAACGCCGGGATCGACAGCATCGGAAACGATGCCTAGCTCCGCCAGCCCCCCGGTCACAGCCTGAACGATGTCCGAACTCTGTCGCTCCCTCAGATCCACATCAATCCGAGGATGCGCTGCTAGCCAAGGCCCAAGCCTCTCCGGCAAGAATTCAGCAATCGCCGCGGTATTGGCCAGGAGCCGGATCGTCGCTTTTGCACCCTTGGAAAATTCTCCAAGCTCGCCTTGCATATGATCGACTTGGCGCAGGATCAAACGGGCATGGTGAGCAAGCGCCTCTCCGGCTTCCGTCGGCGTCACGCCTCGTCGTCCCCGTTCAAGGAGCATTACACCGCTTGCCTCTTCCATGCCGCGTAGACGCTCGCTCGCGGAGGGCAACGACAAGTTCGCCCCGGCAGCACCGTGGGTGATGCTGCCGGCTTCGATAACCGTAAGAAACAAGCGGAGGTCTGTTATGTCGAAGCGCATACGGCGCATATTACAAGACCTATAGCCTTCGGCACAGCCTAAGTCTGTCTCTGGATCATCCGCATTGCCTGACGTCATCGGGACCGTCCAGATGAGGCATGGCAGAATTCTCGACCTCGCTCTTCAGCCCCATCGCCCTTACGTTCTTCCTTGCCGGTCTCGTCAAGGGTGTCACCGGCATGGGGCTTCCAACCGTCGCGATGGGAATCCTCGGCGCTTTCATGCCGCCCGTCGCGGCAGCTTCGCTCCTGATCGTGCCGTCGGCTGTCACCAACGTTTGGCAACTTTTGATGGGACCTAGCTTCTGGGCCCTCCTCAATCGACTCAAGTTTATGATGGCTGGGATCGTGGTCGGGACCGTGTCAGGGGCGTTCTTTATTGCCAGCGGCGATATGGCGGTCACCAGCGCCGCACTCGGTGCGGCGCTGGTGATTTACGCGCTCTATAGCTTGATCGCTCGCCAGCTCCGTGTGCCAGATGCTTCAGAAAAATGGCTTTCTCCGCTTATTGGCCTGACGACGGGTGTCGTCACAGGCGGTACGGGTGTCTTCGTCATTCCTGCCGTGCCTTACCTTCAGGGTCTCGACCTGAAACGGGATGACCTGGTGCAAGCGCTGGGCCTCTCCTTCACCGTATCAACCATCGCGCTCGCAATCGGGTTAGGTTTGCAAGGTGCTTTGCAAGTGTCGGATCTGGGTATGTCAACGCTCACCATTGCTCCAGCGCTCGTTGGCATGTGGACCGGGCAATTGATCCGCCAGAGGATCAGCGCAGCGGCGTTTCGCCGATGGTTCCTTCTTGGCCTCGTGGTCCTTGGCACGGAACTGATGAGTAGAGGGCTCATTTGAAATCAGCTCGAAAATATACGCTGCGCGCCAAGCCATATGATATTGTGCAGAGATGTTCCGCCTAAGCGCGCGGAAGCAAAAGAGGCAAGACGGGCCGGGGACCAAGTGATGGAGTTTCCGATGGCCAAATATGTTGTGCTTGCGAACTTTACAGACAAAGGCATCAAGGACGTTAAAGAAACGGTGCAACGCGCTGAAGCCTTCAAGAAGATGGCCTCAAAGGTCGGCGCGTCCGTTTTAGATATGTACTGGACCTTAGGGTCTCATGACGTCGTCGCCATTTGCGAAGCCCCCGACGACGAGTCGGTGACCGCTCTTTCGCTCAGCGTGACATCGCGCGGCAATGTTCGCTCAGAAACGCTTCGCGCCTTCTCTTTCGATGAGATGAAGAAAATTCTCGATCAGATCGTGTGAACGCATGACCGCGCAGAAAGAGCACCGCCAACGTCCCACAACGCTGACGGTGCTTTAGCTCTCGATTTTACTCGCCGACCTCAGCCTTTACATAGGTTTCGATTGGCGGACACGCGCACATGAGATGACGATCTCCGTAGACGTTGTCGACCCGGTTCACCGATGGCCAGTATTTGTCGACGCGGAACGCCCCTGTTGGGAAGCAGGCTGCTTCACGCGAATACGGCCTATCCCACGTACCGATAAGGTCCTCGACGGTGTGTGGCGCATTTTTCAAAGCGTTGTTCTGCTTGTCTGCCTTGCCATCTTCGATCGCACGCACCTCTTCACGAATGGCGAGCATCGCATCGCAGAACCTGTCGAGCTCTGCTTTCGTTTCTGACTCGGTCGGCTCGACCATAAGTGTTCCGGCGACGGGCCAACTCATGGTCGGGGGATGGAAGCCGCAATCGATGAGCCGCTTGGCGATGTCGTCGACTGTCACTCCAGCGCTTTCGGCAAGCGGGCGCGTATCAATAATGCACTCGTGGGCAACGCGTCCCTGCCCGCCCGTATAAAGAATACGGAAAGCACCTTCGAGACGTTTCGCGATATAGTTCGCGCTGAGAATCGCCACGCGTGTCGCCTGCGTGAGGCCCGCGCCGCCCATCATCAGACAATAGCTCCACGAAATCGGCAGGATTGACGTGGATCCGTAGGGCGCCGCCGATACGGTCATGGCGTTGCCACCGGTTTCGGGATGGCCCGGCAAAAATGGTGCCAGGTGCGCTTTGACGCCAATCGGCCCCATGCCTGGCCCCCCTCCTCCGTGGGGAATACAGAACGTTTTGTGCAGATTGAGGTGACTAACGTCCGATCCAATATCCCCCGGCCGTGCAAGTCCGACAAGCGCATTCAGGTTGGCGCCATCCAAATAGACTTGTCCGCCGTGCTCGTGCGTGATGGCGCAGATATCCTTAACCGTTTCCTCGAACACCCCGTGCGTCGACGGATAGGTGATCATCGCGACAGCGAGGTTTTTTGAGTTCGCCTCTGCCTTGGCGCGGAAGTCGGCAAGATCGATGTTTCCTTTGGCATCCGTTGCAACGACGACAACTTTAAAGCCACACATCGAAGCCGATGCCGGATTGGTGCCGTGCGCTGATGCCGGGATAAGGCAGATGTTCCTATGCCCCTCGCCGCGGCTCTTATGATAGGCACGGATCGTCAGTAGACCGGCATACTCGCCTTGAGCACCCGAATTGGGTTGAAGCGAGAAGGCATCGTAGCCCGTAATCTGACACAGCTTATCGGACAGGTCCTCGAGCAATTCCGCATATCCAAGTGCCTGATCCGAGGGCGCGAAGGGATGGACCTCCGCAAACTCGGGCCATGTTATCGGCAGCATCTCTGCGGTCGCATTGAGCTTCATGGTGCATGAGCCCAATGGAATCATCGCCCGATCCAACGCAAGGTCACGATCGGCGAGGCGACGCATGTAGCGCGTCATTTCGCTTTCTGCCCGGTTCATGTGGAAGACGGGGTGCGTGAGATAATCAGACTGACGAATGAGATCCTTCGGCAGGCGGTACTCGGGATACGCATCAGTGTAGGCCAGATCGTAGCCACCGAATGCACGCCAAACCGCTTCGAGCGTTTCCGGGCGCGTCCGCTCATCGATGGTGATGCCAATGCGATCCTGCCCGACCTTTCTCACGTTCACGCCGTTATCAACGGCGTTCTTCATGATAAGACCCTGATAGGGTCCGACCTCGACGGTTATCGTGTCGAAGTAGGCTTCAGGCGCGATCTTGAAGCCCAACGACTCCAAGCCGTCAGCCAATCGGGCTGCTTTACGATGCACACGCTCGGCAATTCCCTTCAATCCCTTCGGACCATGAAACACCGCGTACATCGACGCAATCACGGCTGGCAGAACCTGTGCCGTGCAGATGTTCGACGTCGCGCTTTCACGGCGGATGTGCTGTTCGCGCGTCTGTAAAGACAAGCGATAAGCGCGATTTCCGCGCGCATCGACTGAAACCCCAACGAGACGGCCGGGTAAAGAACGTTTGTAGGCGTCCTTGACTGCAATGTAAGCCGCGTGCGGTCCGCCATATCCCATCGGCATGCCGAAGCGCTGCATGGAGCCGACAACAATGTCCGCGCCCATCTCGCCCGGAGGTTTTAGAAGTGTGAGCGCCAGTGGATCAGCCGCTACGGCTGCCAGGGCTTTAGCTTCATGCAATCGTTCGATGACGGCGGAGAAGTCGTGAAAAGCTCCGCAGACACCGGGGTACTGAAACAATGCGCCGAAGACTTCGGTTGGCTCGAGATCCTTGAACGGATTGCCAACTATGATCTGCCAGCCCAATGGCTCGGCCCTTGTCTTCAACACGGCGATGGTCTGAGGCAAGCATTCCTCGTCGACGAAAAAGCTCGACGCCTTCGACTTCGTGATGCGATGCGCGAGTGCCATCGCCTCCGCTGCAGCGGTGGCCTCGTCAAGAAGAGACGCGTTGGCAACGTCTAGCCCCGTGAGATCGGAGACCATCGTTTGAAAGTTCAGCAGCGCCTCGAGGCGCCCCTGGCTTATCTCCGGCTGATAGGGCGTGTAGGCGGTGTACCAAGCGGGATTTTCCAGGATGTTGCGCTGTATCGCGGGCGGCATGATCGTGCCGTGGTATCCCTGGCCTATGAGCGAGGTCAGCACCTGATTTTTGTCGGCCGTCTCGCGCATACGATCCAACGCACCTCGCTCAGAGAGAGGCTTACCGAAATCGAGGGGTTCGGCTTGACGAATGCCTTTCGGAACGGTCTCTTCGATCAGCTGATCAAGGCTTTTCACCCCGACAACTTTCAGCATCTCCTCCATCTCTTCGGGGGAGGGGCCGATGTGCCGGCGATTGGCAAAATCGTAGGGCTCGTAACTTTTGGAAGCGGTCATGGAATATCCCGTTAGCCGACGAGTGCCTTATAGGCTGCCTCGTCCATGAGGCTTTCTAGTGCGTTCATGTCGGCGAGTTTCAACTTGAAAAGCCAACCTGCGTTTTGCGGATCTGAGCTCACGATCGACGGATCGTTTGCGACGGCTTCGTTGACCTCGACGATTTCACCGTCGAGAGGCGCGTAGACATCTGACGCAGCCTTGACGGATTCGACGACGGCAACGTCGTCGCCCTTGGCAAGCTTTGTTCCGATTTCCGGCAGCTGAACAAAGACCAAATCTCCCAGCTGGGTTGTAGCGTGCTCCGTAATTCCGACGGTCGCGACATCACCTTCGAGCTTCAGCCACTCGTGGTCTTCTGTGAATTTCATTAGGGCATCCTCCTGGCGCAGAAACGGATCAGCTACGTTTGTAACGAGGTACTATGAATGGAAGTTCGGTTACGTTTACCGGGAGCCGCTTCCCCCGGACTTCCGCGAACACTTTTGTGCCGGGCGTGCCGAACGAGCCTGGCAGATATCCCATGGCAATGGGGGCATCAACGCTCGGGCCAAATCCGCCGGATGTGACAAGGCCAATTGACTCAGACGCCTCTAGACTCTCGAACAGCGGAGCACCGGTACGCACGGGTGCGCGGCCTTCCGGACGTAGTCCAACACGACGGCGCTCTGTACCCTTTTCAAGTTGCTCCAAGATCGTATCGGCGCCGGGATACCCTCCCGCGCGCACACCGCCAATTCGGCGGGATTTTTGGATCGCCCAGACAAGATCGGCCTCAACCGGCGTAGTCTCCGTATCGATATCGGAGCCGCAAAGGCACATGCCCGCCTCAAGCCGCAACGAGTCGCGCGCGCCTAATCCGATCGGTTCTACGTCAGGTTCCCCAAGCAACGCTTCCGCAATCGGCCGTGCTGCCTCGATCGGTGTCGAAATTTCGAAGCCATCTTCTCCGGTGTAACCCGAGCGCGTAACAATGCAGGCCGCGCCGTTGATCTGGACCTCACGTACGTCCATGAAGCGCATCCCGGCGCAATCGGGTGCAAGCCGTGTCAGTATGGCTTCAGCCCTTGGCCCTTGCAGCGCCATCAGCGCGCGATCAAGGCGCTCGATGTCGCAATCGTCGGAGAGCTCCGCCCTTAAAAGCGCCTCATCGGCTTCCTTGCTGGCCGCATTCACCACCAACAACAGATGATCACCACGATTGGCGACCATCATATCATCAATGATGCCGCCGTTAGCGTTGGTGAAGAACGCGTAACGCTGCCGACCTGGCGCCAGCCCCAAGATATCGACAGGCACCAGCCTCTCCAGTGCCCGTGCCGCATCGGCAACGTCACCGGACTTCGGTCGCAAAACGATTTGTCCCATGTGCGAGACATCGAACAATCCTGCTGCCGCGCGCGTGTGAAGGTGTTCCTTGAGGACACCCAACGCGAACTGGACAGGCATCTCGTAGCCAGCGAACGGCACCATGCGTGCACCGTGCTCCAAATGAAGCTCGTACAGCGGCGTTCTCTTCAGGGGGGCGCTTGATGTAGTTGGGGTTGTGGCGCTCAAGGCAGAGGCTCCATAGGCTCGTTGACACGCACGGCAGTGCGCTGATGCGAGCCCCCTCTGTCATAAGACCTGAAAGATTTAGCACCGTAACCCTAGGGTGCTTTTCCTCGTCGGTGGACCGGATTGTACCCGATCGCTTTCCAGAGTTTTAGAAGCCTTGCGGTCCTTGGTGCCTGAGAGTTTCCGGGGCGGTTGCTCCTTCGGCGCCGGGATAAACCCGATCTCTTCCGCAAAACAGTAGGCCAGACTATCGAGGTGACATCCTGCGAAGTCAATCCTACCAAGGTCGACGCGGCCACAGAGCTGCTAGCAACGGGGAGCCACGCTGACCGCTGGAGAAAGGTGCGAGACATATCACTTGCGCCGGCGCGGCGTTAGGCTTTGGGTTTCTCCCATTCCATAACAACGAACCAGGGAACACGTCGACAGCGATCGGCTATTTCCGGATCGCCCCCCACGGGGGCTGGCTCTTCGAATGCGCGTAGGATCAAGCCCTCGGCGAGCAGAAGCCGCATATAGCTGCTCATAGGCCGATGCCAATTCCGGATGCGGATGTCACGCAACTCAACCCATTCAGCGCGTTCTTCCAAATAATGATCGATGCAGAATTGGAGCTCGCCGTTGGAATCTCGCGACCACCCACCATTCTTACCCGCGGTGCTGAAACTGGTGAGGTTGGCTATCAAAAGCGTTCCGCCCGGCCTAAGCACGCGCCCCATCTCGGCTATCGCTTTAGCCACGTCGGGAATGTCAATCAACGTCAGATAGCTAATAACGAGATCGAATGTATTGTTCGGAAATGCGAGTGCCTCGGCACGGCCGATGCGATAATCGCCCTGCGGATCACGTTGCCAAGCCGCCTCCACCAAGGCTTCTGTGGGGTCGATACCCACGACTTTTATTCCGTGGGCCCGCAACATTCTACAAAAGCGTCCCTCTCCACATCCGACATCCAACGCACTTTGGAAGTTCCTTTCCCGAACCCTTTCAATCATTGGTCCATCAAGTACAAACTCACGGCTGAAGTCGCCGCGATCGCCCATACTCGTAATCCACGCCGGTGCTGACTCTCGCCAACCGTCGGACATTCGAATCTCCATCTAATCCAGGGATGTCTTGCCAAGGCTTGGCCGTATCCTCAAGGAGGAATCGTATGGCGCGAGCGAGGCGAGGTGTGCATCTGCCGCAAACTCAAAGGATCAGGAGTAGTCGTGCAGTTCTCCTATCGATGATCCCCCCGCTCTTGAATAGCTGCAGCGGCTCGCTTACTTTCACGGGGCTCCTAACCAACGTCAAACAGGATGTGTGTAGCAATGGATTTCAACCCGACAGCAATGCCAATTCGCTCTGTCGTCGGGGAAATTCATAACCATGCCTGCATCAATCACTCTTTCCAATCTTTCCTGGTCCACGCCGGATAACTCTCCGCTTTTTTCCGACCTCACATTGAGCTTCGGTCCCGAGCGTACCGGGCTTGTTGGCCGGAACGGCATCGGAAAGACGACCCTATTCCGGATCATCGCCGGTCTGCTCTCGCCTCAGTCAGGCAACCTCGTGATCAATGGCACGTTTGGCATTTTGCGTCAGACGGTACAGGTGTGCGCAACCGAAACAGTTGCTGACCTCTTCGGCATTCGGGATGCGCTTGCGCTTCTTCGACGTGCTGAGGCCGGTGGGGCGACCATCGAAGAGCTCGAAGATGCTGATTGGACGTTAGAGGCGCGCGTTGCGTCCGCTCTCGACCGCGTCGACCTCGTTGCTTCTCTCGATACGCCGTTATCAACTCTCTCTGGCGGACAACGCACCCGCGTGGGCCTTGCCGCACTTCTTTTCGCCGAACCGGACTTTCTGCTCTTGGATGAACCGACCAACAACCTTGATCGTGATGGCCGCGAGGCGGTCTTGGCCTTTCTTTCAACTTGGCGTGTGGGTGCCATTGTCATCAGCCATGATCGTGAACTGCTTGAAACGATGGACGCGATTGTCGAGCTCACCTCGCTGGGCGCAAAACGCTACGGGGGCAACTGGAGTCAGTACCGCGCGCGTAAAGCCCGAGAGCTTGCGGCGGCGCACCGTGAACTTGACGACGCTGAAAACCGTCTGTCGGACATTGCACGCAGGACTCAAACGATAGCGGAGCGAAAAGCACGCAAGGACGGTGTTGGGCGAAAGACCGCGGCCAAGGGCGGAATGCCCCGGATCATTCTGGGCCGATTGCAGGACAGAAGCGAGAGTACGAGCGGCCGCAATGCCCGGCTGGCTGAGGACAAGCGCGCTGAGGCCATGGACGCTGCAGCATCTGCCCGCAAGCAGATCGAAATCCTCCAACCTCTTTCGGTTGACATTGCTCCGACGCATCTGCCTGCCAATAAGACGGTGTTGGAGATCGTATCTGCTGATGCCCGCTACGATACTGACCGGCCTGTCCTTCAGGATATGACATACGCAGTCGTTGGACCGGAACGCATCGCCATCACTGGACCGAACGGTTCGGGCAAATCGACGTTCCTCGCAATGGTGACGGGGCAGTTGCAACCGTGGCGCGGCGCCGTGAACGTCACGACCGATTTCGCAATGCTCGATCAGCGCGTGAGTCTCCTCGACCCTTCGATGTCGATCCGGGACAACTTTCTGCGCCTCAATCCCGGCACCGATGAGAACATCTGCCGCGCCGTACTTGCTCGTTTTCGATTTCGCGCGGATGCAGCACTTCAGGCTGTCGCGAACCTCAGTGGCGGACAAATACTCCGCGCTGGTCTCGCCTGCGTTCTTGGCGCCCCCCAGCCGCCGTCACTTCTCATTCTCGATGAGCCGACAAACCATCTCGATATCGACTCCATCGAATCTGTCGAAGCAGGCTTGCGCGCCTACGACGGCGCGCTTCTGGTTGTCAGTCACGATGAAGCATTTCTGGAAGGTATCCGCATTACGCGGCGCCTAGAATTGTCCGCTTTATAGCGGGGCGGGTTACCGGCACTTCGCCGCGCTGACAAACTCATTGGATACCTCGCACCACAAGACCACCATGTTAAATACCGTCGCGTTTGGGTCGGGCGGGACATCTACGATAAATCCGTCAGACCATCTCAGTATTCTAACTCAGCGCTAACCCTTCCTTGACTCCATACCAACTAGTAGGTATACACAAACCGATCAGTTGGTATGGTAACGGAAATGGCCCAACAAGATTCAAGAACCAAGCTTCTCAATGCGACGCTGAAGATCGTGCGCTCGAAGGGCTATACGGCGACCAGGATCGAAGACATCTGCGCCGAAGCCGGTGTCACCAAGGGCAGCTTCTTCCATCACTTCAAAAGCAAAGATGACCTGGCGCTCGCCGCGGTTGCCCATTGGGACGCAATGACCGGCGGACTTTTCGCGCAGGCGAAATATCACGACCACGCCGATCCGCTCGACCGCCTGCTCGCCTATGTCGATTTCCGCAAGGAACTTCTCGCTGGAGATCTGCCAGATTTCACCTGCTTCGCCGGCATGATCACTCAGGAAGCCTATCAGACGCGTCCGGACATCGTAGAGGCTTGCGCGCGCAATATCAGCGGCCATGCCAAGACGCTCGAAGCCGACATCGGTGAAGCGATGAAGAAATACGGCGTCCGCGGCGATTGGACCACTGAAAGCCTCGCTCTGCACATGCAGGCGGTGATCCAGGGGTCGTTCGTCCTCGCCAAAGCAAAGGGCGGAGCAGCAGTCGCCGCCGACAGCATCGGCCATCTTCGCCGGTATCTGGAACTCCTGTTCAGATCAGACACATCCAAACGTACATCTTGAACTCGAAACGGCAGGAGAGTTGTCATGCCTAACACCGTCCGCTTGCATCGCGTCATCGCTGCCAAGCCAGAAAAGGTCTATCGGGCGTTTCTTGAACCGGATGCGATCGCCAGTTGGCTCCCACCCTTTGGGTTCACCTGTACCGTCCATGCATTGGACGCCAAGGTGGGTGGCAGCCACAGAATGTCGTTCCGGAACTTCACGACTGGTGAGAGCCATTCCTTCGGCGGCGATTATCTCGAACTCATCCCAAATGAGCGGCTGGTCTACACGGACAAATTCGACGATCCCAATTTGCCCAGCGAGATGAAAGTCACTGTCACGCTCAGCGCCGTATCGGTCGGCACGGAAATGACTGTCGTACAGGAGGGGCTCCCAGACACGATCCCGGTCGAGGGTTGTTATCTCGGCTGGCAGGAATGTCTCCAAAAGCTGGCAAACCTTGTCGAACCCGAAATCACTCAGTAGCGCCGGTATCTCATCTGACAATTATTCGACGTGAGCAGCTTTGACTGGCGCACTGACTTCGGCTCGGCGAGGGCAAAACCGTGAGAGCGTTCAACGGATGCGAAGGAGTTGTGATCATGGAGCCCTGTGACAAGGAGAAGAGCGCTCACTTTGATTACTCCCGGCTAAGCCGATCTTTTCTCGCTCTCTCGAAGCCGGCGCAGCGGGCGTTGATCAACAACGGTATTTTTAAGCCCCACGATCTTGCAAGGTGGAGCCGCGCGGACATCGCCAAACTCCATGGCATCGGACCAACCGCCCTTCCCAAGTTGGATGAAATCCTCCGTGCGGAAGATCTCAAATTCGACGAGTAACTCTTCTGGCATCGCCGGGCTCGGGCTGAGCCCATCCTACAAACTCACAAGCGGAACGTATTCATCATGAAATCGATCACGCCCAACCTCTGGTTCGACAATAATGCCGAAGAGGCCGCCGAATTCTACACCCGCCTTTTTCCCAATAGCAGGATCGAGAAGGTCCTTCACTCACCAGCCGACAATCCCTCCGTGAAGAAGGCTGACGTGATCACCGTCGACTTCACGTTAAACGGGCAACGCTTCGTCGGTATCAACGGTGGCCCCGCATTCAAATTTACGGAAGCCGTATCGTTCTCGATCGACTGCGAAGACCAAGCAGAAGTTGACCGCTACTGGGGTGCGCTTACCGCCGATGGCGGCAGCGAAAGCATGTGCGGGTGGTGCAAAGACCGGTTCGGCTTATCCTGGCAGGTGGTGCCCCGACGGCTCATTGAGCTTCTAAGCAGCGATGATACCGAGGCTAACAAGCGTGCGATGGAGGCGATGCTCAAGATGAAAAAGATCGACATCGCTACACTGGAAGCCGCCGCGAAAGGCAGCTAGACAATCCCTCAAAATCCGCATGACAGACATACGATCGCCTCGCGGGCCGTAGAAATGAACCGGCGTTAGCCGTAGGCCCGCGATCTGCTACGATGGTCTCACGGATGTCTAAACTGATATAGGTTGTGCCCTAGCACGCATCCTGCAGCCGCGGGAGTTCAAGGATCGCAGCAAGGCCACCCAACTTCGAGGGGTGCAAGCTGATATCGCCGCCGTAGAGCCGAGCAAGATCGCGCACGATCGCAAGCCCCAGTCCGCCGCCGGGTTTCTGGCTATCCCATCTTTGTCCGATGTCGAAAACAATGTCATAGGCCTCCGGGGGAAGCCCTGGACCATCATCCTCGACGATGATCTGCAACAGGTCCGAAGGTGAGCCCGGAGCCACAGAGATTCTGACCTTTTCCTTAGCGTGCTTACACGCATTATCGACGAGGTTGGCGAGCATTTCGTTCAGATCCTGAGGGTCGCACGCGACCTTCGCAGGGTCCGCAATATCATTGTCGATATTGAGCATGCGATCCCGGTAAAGGCGTGAAAGTGCACTTGTTACCTCGCTCGCGGCCTTGGCAACCGAAGCGACTGTGCCTGGGACCGCGCGCATGGCGACAGCGCGGGCGCGGGTGATCTGGAAGTTGATCTGCGTCTGCATCCTGCTGCATTGCTCAAAAATCGTCTTGGAGGATTGTTCCAGGCCCTGCTCCGCAATTTTGTGCGCTTCATCGGTCAATATTGCGAGCGGCGTTTTCAATCCGTGCGCTAGGTTCCCGGCCTGGGTGCGCGCACGCTGGATCAAGTCCGAGCTTGACGCCAGCAATGTGTTGAGATCATCAGCCAGGGGCTGAACTTCAGGCGGGAACTGCCCAGAAAGGCGTTTTTCCTGACCGGATCGAACGCGCATCAAAGCTTCGCGCATTCCGGCAAAGGGCCGCATGGCAAAAGTAATCAGCACCGCGGCGGCCAGCGCCATTGTCAGACCTAGGAGGCCCAACGCTAATATGAGCATGTTGTTGAAACTCGCCAGCACCGTTTCTAGGTGGCGCCGATCCGTGCCGATGATGTACCGGACGGGTGGACCATCGGGAGCGGTCCATTTGGAACGCTCTGCGACAATCAAGCTGCCTGTCGGGCCATCAATTTCGTGGGTGTGGACCCCGGCATCAGCAGCGTCGTCGACTGGTGTTTTTAAAATTCCACCCTTCAGCGATTCCGAGCGAGCAAGCACGTGATCGTTACGCTGCACTTCCCAGTAAAACCCCGAGCTGTCCACATCATAGCGCGGGTCGCTCAGCTGACGCTCGACTTTCGCCTGTCCGCCCTTACCGACATTAACAAGCCGCTGCAGTTCGTCGAGATGAACATAAAGCTCATCGTAGAATTGCTGGGTGACATGCTCGCGGAAAATTGCCGAGAGTGCGAAACCGGCGGAAAGCATACCTACGACAATCCATAAGACAGCAGCGCCGATCAGCCTGTTTTTCAGCGACATCATTTACGCTCGTCCATTCTGTAACCCATGCCACGAACGGTTTTGATGATGTCTGCTCCGAGCTTACGCCGCAGCCGGCTGACATAAACCTCGATCGTGTTTGACTCCCGGCTTTCATCCAGCGTGTAGAGATGTTCGGTCAGTTCGGCCTGCGGTATGATGCGCCCGAGCCGGTGCATGAAATAGTTGAGCATTCGCAATTCTCGCGCCGTCATATCCACTGGCTTGCCATCAAGGGTGACGCGTCCGTTGGCGGTATCGAGAGAAACGTTTCCGTTCGTAAAGACAGGTGTAGCAAGCCCGGAATTCCGCCTGATGAGCGCCTTCAATCGCGCATCGACTTCTGGGATATGGAAAGGCTTGGTGATGTAATCGTCGGCCCCGGCGTTCAGGCCTTCAACCTTCTCTGACCACATCCCCCTGGCCGTCAACACAAGGACGGGCAGCTGGACCCCATCCGCGCGCCAGCGACGCAAGACCTCAAGACCCTCCATTCCGGGAAGACCAAGATCGAGGATTACTGCGTCAAAGTTTTCGTCCTTGCCGATCACATAGGCGTCGGGACCGTTGTCAGCGTGGTCGACGACATATCCAAGCGCTTCGAGGCCTGAGACCAGTCGCTCGGAGATCTCTTGGTCGTCCTCAATCAGGAAAATCCGCATGCCAGTTCCTTGGTTTGCCGGTGCTTATAGGTCGCCAAGCTGAAAATGAGCTGAACACCGACGTCGCAGGAAATGCGCAATTCAGGTGGCTTTCAGGTTCGCATGGCATGCGCTTCCCCGAGATTGGTTTTCGTTCGCCTCAGGAGGCTCCGCAAATGCTGCGCGCGCTGCTTTGTTCCACGGTCACTTCAATACTGGCTTTAGGCCCGGCGTTTGCTGCTGGAGAGCAGAGTATCGCCGTTAGCCCGAAGCAGGTCGAGAACCTCGAAATTAAGCTTGCCGAAACTAAGCCGGCGACAAGCGAGGCACTTGCGCTGCTGCCGGCCACCGTCGTGTCGGCCATGAACCAGCACATTGCAGCAACAGCGCCGTTCTCAGGAACTGTCGTTCAAAACCACGTTCTTCCAGGACAGTACGTCAAGAAAGGGGATGCACTCGCCACGCTGGCGAGCCGAGAGCTCCTTGAGACGTTAAGCCAAATTGCTCAATCCGAAGCTGAGCTGCAGATGGCCAGAGCCATAGCCGAGCGCAAACGCACGCTAGCAGACAAACAAATTTATAGTCCGACGATGGCGGCGGAAGCTGAAGCCCATGTCGCCAAAATCGCCGCCGTTCTTGAGCAAAACCGTAAAGCTGTCTCGATGGGTGGCATCAAGCTTGGCGCCCCAGGTCAATATACGATCGTGGCGGCGAACGATGGCCGCGTCGACGAGGTTTCCGCACTGCCCGGCGCCGCGGTCGAAGCGAACGCACCGGTTGCCACACTTGTTCTCGGCGACGAAATTTGGATCGAGGCTCAGGTCTCAGCGGATCTCGTGACCAAGATCCGCCCTGGCGACAAAGTTCAGGTGGTCGACGGCCCCATCGGCGTCGTCGTCTCCATTGGCGGTAGTCTCGATAAGCTCACGCGGTCTGCAAAGCTATTGGCGCGACTGCCGACGGACGCCCGCCTTCTACGGGGTGAGATGGTGACGATCAGTGTCATGCGGGAGGCCACGATGGGTAGCCTCGAGGTCCCAGCTTCGGCGGTCAGTTGGATCAATGACCACCATGCCGTCTTCGTACGTCAAAACAGTGGGTTCAGGCTGGCACCCGTCTCTGTAAACGGCCGCTCACAATCCTCCGCAACTGTGACCGGTGATTTGACTGCAGGTGAGATGGTTGCCGCAAGCGGTCTTCCGCAGCTTCAATTCATTCTTGAGGGCAACTGACCATGCTGCGGAGATTAATCGAATTCTCCCTGACGCAACGCGTCTTCATGCTGCTTGCCGCCCTGCTGCTTGCGGGGGCGGGAACCTACGCCTTCCTAAACATCTCAATCGATGCGTTCCCGAACATCGCCCCGGTTCAGGTCAAGATGATCATGAAGGCGCCGGGGATGACGCCGGAAGAAGTCGAGACGCGGGTAATCGCGCCCATTGAAATGGACCTGCTTGGCATTCCTCGTCAGACCATTCTGCGCTCCCTGGCGAAATACGCGGTTGCCGACATCACCCTCGACTTCGAAGACGGCACCGACATCTACTGGGCGCGCCAGCAGGTTGCAGAGCGGCTTGCCGGCATACGCGGCGATCTTCCGGCCAGTGTTACCGGCGGGCTGGCACCTGTCTCGACGCCGCTGTCTGACGTGTTCATGTTCACGATCGAAGGTGGAGGTTTATCGCTCGAAGAACGGCGCAGCCTTCTTGACTGGACAATTCGTCCCGCACTTCGAACCATTCCGGGTGTCGCTGACGTCAACGCGCTCGGTGGAATGGTGCGCACCTTCGAAGTGGTACCCGACAGTGCGGCTCTCGCGGCTTCGGGTCTAGGCGTCTCGGACCTCATTACCGCAATTGCGGAAGCCAACCGTAACGACGGATCCGGGCGATTAAGCGAGGGCGAAAAGGCGCTTGTCGTCCGTGCTGAAGGCGCGATCAAGAAGCCTGAAGATCTCGAGCAGATCGTTATTAAAAACTACGACGGTCGCGTCCTGCGGCTGCGCGACGTTGCGTCCGTTCGCATCGGCAGCCTTACCCGCTATGGCGCTGTAACCAAGGACGGTAAGGGCGAAGCTGTTGAGGGCCTCGTCTTGTCGCTGCGTGGTGCCGACGCAAGCTCGATCGTTGAAGCTGTGCGCAGACGGCTGGCAGAACTCGAACCGGGGCTTCCGAAGGGTGTCAAGGTTGCGGTGTTTTACGACCGTTCCGACCTGATCCAGCGGGCTGTCGGAACTGTCAGCAGAGCACTGCTCGAAGCAACCGTTCTGGTGGTGGTTTTGCTCCTTGCCTTCCTCGGCAATCTTCGGGCGGCACTGGTCGTGGCCATCACGCTTCCCTTCGCAGCGCTTTCCACCTTCGTCATCATGTACGGCTTGGGGATGTCGGCAAACCTAATGAGCCTTGGCGGACTTGCGATCGCAATCGGGCTTATTGTCGATGCTGCCGTTGTGGTCGTCGAGAACACCGTCGAGAGGCTGCATCATGAAGGCGACCAGGTACGAATTCCGCTCCTGCATCAAGTCTACCGCGCAGCGAGTGAAGTTGCTGTGCCGGTGGCTTCCGGCATCGTGATCATCTGCTTGGTATTTCTGCCGCTGTTGTCGTTGCAGGGACTGGAAGGCAAGCTATTTGCTCCGGTTGCACTAACAATCATCTTTGCATTGAGCGCTTCTCTCGTCTTGTCGCTGACCCTCATTCCCGTCCTGTCCTCGTTCTTTTTAAAACCGGGCCAGCATAGCGAGCCGTTGCTGATGCGATTGCTGACCAGAGGTTATCGGGTTCTCCTGAGAGGCGGCCTGCGATTTCCATTGCCGCTTTATTTGTTCGCAGCTGGCGGCATGGCAGCCTTGGTTATTGCCTATAGCGCGATTGGCAAAACCTTCATGCCAACCATGGATGAAGGTTCGATCATCATGCAGCTCACAAAGCTGCCATCGGTCAATCTCCAGAGCAGCATCGAAACCGATCTCATCATTCAGCGCCGATTGATGGCCGCCATTCCGGAAGTTGAACAGGTGATTGCCCGTGTTGGCTCAGACGAACTTGGCCTCGACCCGATGGGGCCGAATGAAACCGATACGTTCCTCGTTCTGAGGCCAAAGACGGAGTGGCGCGTTCCAGACAAGGACTGGCTGCTCAATCAGATGCGCCAGGCGATGGTTGATATTCCAGGCGTCGAGTTCGCATTCACCCAGCCGATCGAGATGCGCACGGCGGAAATGCTGACTGGGGCGCGGGGAGATTTGGCCGTCAAAATTTTTGGTCCCGACCTCAAAGTGCTCTCGGAACTGGCGGGCAAGATCCAGGCCGCGATCGAGACGGTCAGCGGCGCTGCAGAAGTCTCAACGGTCGCTAACGACACCGTCGACTATCTGCAGATCAACGTCGACCGATTGAACTCCGGGCGCACTGGTTTGTCGGTTACCGAGATCCAGGACGAACTTCGCGCCCTGCTCGAAGGTGCCAAGGCTGGGATCGTCGCTGAGCCGGGTCGGCGTACGGATATCTTGATCCGGGGCGGGCCCGCTGTTCGCGAAACGCCACAGCTTTTTGCAAATAGCCAGCTCGCGGCAGGCGATGGCGGCCTTGTCCGAGTCGGTGACGTTGCCCGCATAGAGAGAACTGCCGGGCCTGTCAAAATCGACCGGGAAAATGCTTCGCGCTTTGCACTCGTGCAGGCCTATGTCACGGGGCGCGATCTCGTCGGATTTGTCGAAGATGCTCAGCAAGCAGTCGCCCAAAAAGTTACTCTACCATCGGGCTACCGTCTGGTATGGGGCGGGCAATTCGAGAACCAGCAGCGCGCTGCGACGCGGCTCGCTATCGTCGTTCCACTTGCGCTGCTTCTCATCTTTGGCATGCTTTTCGCGACATTGCGTTCCTTACGTCAAGCACTGCTGATCCTTGCCAACATTCCTTTCGCTCTCGTCGGCGGCATGCTCGCCTTGTGGGCATTTGGCGGCTACCTGTCGGTACCGGCCTCTGTCGGCTTCATCGCGCTGCTTGGCATCGCTGTTCTGAATGGGCTGGTCCTGGTCAGTCATTTCAACCAACTTATCGCTGAAGGTCTACCGCTTGATCGTGTTGTGTTCGAGGGGGCGGTCCGGCGACTTCGACCGGTATTGATGACCGCCAGCATTGCGGCATTCGGCCTTGTCCCCTTGCTGTTCGCCAGCGGTCCAGGTTCCGAGATTCAGAAGCCCTTGGCGATCGTCGTTATCGGCGGGCTCGTCACATCGACAGCGCTCACCCTTTTCCTGCTTCCCATTTTATTCCGTCGCTTCGGCGTCGCCGGCAAAGGCGATGTCCAGGCTGCGGAAGAGGAGTTCGTATGGACCAACCCGCTTGCAAGCTAATGCTGGTTTTTCCCGAGAATATTGGGGACCGCGTCGTCGAACTTCTGCAAGCCTCCGACCCGCCCATTACCGGGTTTACCACGTGGGCCGCAGATGGGCACGGACACGATTTCGACTCTTCTGAAATGAGGGAACGCGTACGCGGTCGCGTCAGGCGTCAACTGCTCGCCGCTGTGATGACGTTACCTCGCGCGAAGGACTTGCTCGAAGAAATCAGACAGCGCATCCCAGTGCGTCATGTGACGTACTGGATCGAACCGGTTCTGGGTTTTGGAACGCTGGCCCCAAGGACTATCGACACGCAGGCGCTGGATCCCACGACACAACTCTGTTCTGAAGAGTCTGCCAGATGATGGATTGGTTCACTGTTGGGTCCGTGCTGTCCTTCCTCTTTACGCTTGCCGTAGCCGCTGGCGGCTTCGCCATTGCGGTCTGGGCTTCACGTAAAGCGAACGTCCAATCCGAACATATTGCCCGCCTTGTGCACCCGTCTCAAACCAAGACTTCGTCAGCCTCAACCACCGCACCACCTCGAAAGCTCTCACAGCAATGAACCTGCCAAAGAAGGCTCAATAGCTGCCGGGGGGGGCAAACTCGTCAGCGCCTTAGTCCACTTAAGGCGTTTCAGCACAGCCAGCTCCGGTCCAAGAAAATCAAGAAAATCGGCGCTGTCATTGGCAACCTTGTTCACGCGTGTGCCAAGCGGTCACATCAGATGGTGAAGAGTGGAGGAACAAGTCCGAACTTAAATCCGCATAGCGCTTGGTGAGACGGAACGCCCGAGCAGATTGTCAGGCGCGCGGCTTTGCCATTCTCAGAATTTCACCGCGAGGCTTGCCTTGATGCCATGGTCCTGGGCGTCCGAAGCAATCTGGCCAGTATAGGATACGCCGAAGGTCGCCTCGGATGTCAGGTTGAGGTCAAGCCCTGCCTCAACAACGGCACTGTTTCTGGCGATCGGAACGCCAGTGATGGTGAAGGCGTCCCCTGCCGAGAAGGCATGCGTGCTCTCGGGGGCCGTATCACCGAATGCATGCTGCCATCCGATCATGCCGCGCACGGTGGCGTCGACCGTGCCGAGCGCGAAATTGTTTTCTCCCCGCAAGCCGAGCGTCATGAACGTCACGTCAGTCGTGCCGCTCTCGACGGACAGCCCCGCCGCGCCGCCATCTTCGGTGAAGTCCTCGGTACGCAGGCTCACATGAGCGAGATTGACGAAGGGCTCCAGGCGCATTCCGATTACCAGGTTCATGCCATAGCCGAGTTCTCCGAACGCCTGAAAGGTGCCGGCATTGTAATCGGCCGAAAGGCTATCGGTGAGGCCCGCAATGGAGACAGTGCGATTGGTCTCGATATCGTGCCAAGTATAGGCCCCGCCTGCCCTGAAAGCCACATTGCTCCATTCGGTGCCGCCATAAAGGCCGACATGGTAGTTGGGGCTCGATCCCGACGAAGTGCGGTCCTGCACGTCAAAGCTCGACTGGCTGTAGCCGGCCAGAACGCCGATACGCCAATCGCCAACAAGACCGTCGGCGCCGATCAGCAGGCCGCCCAACGAGCGGTCGAGGCTCGCGGCATTGCCGTCGCTGTCGGTTGAGCCCCAGGACCCGAAGCCGTGCGACCAGAACACCGGCCCGGCATAGTCGGCGGCGACGAGAACTGGCGCATGCCCCGAGCCATAGGCCAGCACCGGGGCGTAGGACGCTCCTGCCGTTGCGAACGCCGCACGGATTCGATCGTTGGCAGCGTTACGCAGGAACCGGCTATCCTCGATCAGGGCCGTTTGCGCTGAGGCGAAGATCTCGCCCGACAGCGCGTCGAAGCTGGCGCGAATGAGATCTGTGTCGTTGGCCAGTTGGGCAATCGCGTCATAGACGCGATGACCGGCGCCGAAACCGATGCTCTCAATTCCTTTGGCCGTGGCGATCTGGTTGTGGGTGAGCGCGAACGCAGCAAAATCTTGACTATTGCGGACAAGCACAAGATCGACCGTGTCGGCGATATAATCATAGATCAGATCGGGATTGAGAAAGGCGAAGTCTGAGGTGACGCTCTCAAACACGCCGACCAGCTCTACGGCTGACAGGATCGTGTAGGTCGAGTCCAGATCGTAATTGCCGTTAGCACCGATATGGGCAACGCTGCCGCCGTTGAGCGTCGCCTTGCCGGTCACTTTGACAAGATCGCTTTCCGTGCCTTGGGGGTTCACTTCCACGGCAAAGCGAGAGCCTGCCATAAAGGTGAGATCGCCATCCACAGTCAGTGTACCAATGGAATTACCCTGCGCTAGCGTGCCGCCATCTTCCACGATCGTACTGCCGACAATGCCTGGGCCGCCAAGCATTGCTCCGGAATCGATCGTGAGCTGGGAGGAAGTGGCAATTGATCCAACAACGATCAAGGTACCTTCGGAAACAGTGGTTTCGCCAGTATAGGTACTCTCCCCGGCTAGCGTCAGTGTGCCGCCGCCCAGCTTGGTAAGGCCACCAGCTCCCTGTAAATCCGTGCCGATACCAATGTCGAACCCATCTGTATCGAAGATCGCTCCCCCCGCTCCAAACGTCACGTCACCGGCGCCGAAATTACGCAGAAAATCGGCCTCATCGGACGTCGCGCGCAATATGCCGCCATCGAACGAAAGCACCCCGGAGCCCAGTCCCTTCTCGACAACGCGGGTAGCCAGAACACCATTGTTATCGAGCGCAATCATACCCGATGCGCCGGGTGCATCGGAACCAAGATAGGTTGCCCCAGCGGTCACCGCCCCACCATCCCAAATTGTCAGCGCGCCCTGAGCGCGCCGCCCCACAAAAAGATCGCCGGCAATATTCCATTGCGAACCGTTGTCTTCGACCGTTACGCTGCCTGCTCCTCCACCGTTTGCGATCGCGGCCCACTCTCCAACGTTTACGACACCGCCCTTCTCGATGGTGAGCGTGCCCGCGCCCTCATTGCCGACGCGGAAAAATCCGGCCCCTGCCCATGTGGAGGCGTTTCCATCGGCGCCCGTTCCCGACACGGTGACGATGCCGTTCGAGCTAGAGCGGTAACCGACCGCGCTAAATGCGCTGGACACTTGGCCGCCATTCTTGATGGTGAGCTCGCCGGCGCCAAGGTCGCCGACATAGAGGAGATGGCCGGTGTCCCAAGGACTGGGCCGAGTGCCGCTCGTCGTTCCGGTGGGGTCGTCGCCATCGATAATTTCATGCCCGTTGATAATGACGATCTGCGCCTGAACCGGGCTAGCGGCGCTTAGTGCCAGCGCCGAACCGCCGGCCAGAAATGCCCAAGGCAATCTCCCGCGTGCAATCGCAGAACACTTCGATCGTATTCTGGTCTTCAATGTCCAAGCTCCTCGCGGCGCGGCCGTTGAACGGCCGACACCCTTCAGCCCGGGACAGGGACCGGGCAAAGTTTCGGAGTTTGCACTATAAATTCATTGAAAAATAAGCGGTAATCAGCGTGTCTCAAATGCATAATCGAGCAGTCTATTCTCTCGATTTCTGACCGGTATCACCGTCGGCGGAGCTACTCTGGCTCTCACGCAGCTCACTCGGGGAGAGGCCGAATCGATGCCGGAAGGCACGATTGACATTCGGCGTGTCGAACAACCCGCAGCGCTCTGCCAGTACCGAGATCGGCACCAACTGGTCGGGGCTTTCGAGTAAGGCTTTGAGTTTCTGAAGCCGCAGTTCACGTATCTGACCATTGACGGTCAGATGGTAGGTGGCAAACAGGCGATAAAGACTGGCCCGCGAACAGCCGATGGCACGGGCGATTTCCTCCGCGCCCAGTGTCTTCTTCCCCAGGTTGAGCCGGATATAGCGTTGCGCGGCTGCGAACAAACCCTCATTGCGGCTGCCTCGATCGCCATAGGCCGAGGTGAAGGCGGTTTCGATGGTGGTGATGGCGAAAGCTTCCGAGGCATCGAGCAGCCCGAGTTGTTCCATCGGATTGAGCGCGGTGGCCTTTTTGGGAAACTGTGCCAAATGCGCGCCAAGTAGACCGGAGAGCCGTGAGCTATTGAGCGCCTTGCCGATCAAGGCCGGATCGGGGATCGATCCGGTGAAGATCGACGCAAGCAATGGCCGGGAAAGATCGATCTGTATCATGCTGTGTCGACCACAGAACTGGACTTTTCCTGGACGGGCGGCATCGAACAGATAAAACTCGCCCGGGCCTGCTACGGCATCTGCTCCATGCTCGTGTGAGCCTTCGATACGGCCATCCAGGACATAGAGCAGGGCGAGTTCTTCGCCGCCATCCGCCCTGATCTGGCCGCGCGTTCTGATCCCCTCGTAGCCATCGGCCTCGACATGGTGCATTTCGCCCGACAGCGTTGCGAGCGAAGTGACCGAGGCCACGAAATCGCGCTGTTGCGCAGCGTTCGGCCGGGGGACTTCGAGATTATAGATGACAGATTTGAGCCAGTAATTGTAGCGCTCGCGCTCAGGCGCATCGATCGAGGAGACTGTCTGGAAGACATGCGCGCGCGGTCGCCCTTTCGAAAACTGATAGAATTGCTGTCGCCGCGTCAAATCATCCATGCGGGAAGTATAAGGTGAGGGCCGCCTAGGGCAAGGAGCCACAGACCTTTGTCCATTAACTCGGCCTGAAAACGCACAGGCGAATTCTATAGAGGCAACTTATCCCGAGCGGGCCTCAGTTCCGTATCATGCGCGAGCGGATGCGGGAAGCAGGCGATGTGGCGGAGGATGTCGACATCAACATCATCGAACGCGGCGAACGCAGCTTCGTCAGCAATCGGCTCAAACTATCTGTTAGGTTCTGACGCCGGACGGGCTCGCTAGTCCGCGACCTTTTTCACGAACGCGGATTTCAACCCCATCTGGCCGATCCCTGGTATTTTGCAGTCGATGTCGTGGTCACCGCCAACAAGGCGAATGTTTTTCACCTTGGTGCCAACCTTGACCACATTCGACGAGCCCTTGATCTTCAGATCCTTGACGACCATCACGGTATCGCCATCCGTTAGCACGGCGCCACTAGCGTCACGGACAACCGCTTCTTCCGTCGCCTCCTCTTCATGCGCTTCCGCGCCCGACCACTCGTGCGCGCACTCGGGACAAATGAACAGTCCTCGGTCTTCGTATGCGTACGGTGATTGGCATTTCACGCAATGGATGGTGTCGGTCATGTCGGATTCACTTGTCCTGCTGGATAGAGGCAGTCGTATTACTCGCGCGTTGGCGGTACCGCGCCGAATACGCTCTCGGATACCCGGCTGGCAAGGCATTTACAAACCTTTGGACGATCGATTTAAGGTCGGCGGGTATTCGTCACCACCGCGCTCAAGGCGCTTGAGATCATTGCCCGCGTTTGGTCGACGAGGGTGTTCCTGTCAGGGAGGAAAATCGTCCGTTTCGCGGATGCCAGCTTCCTCAAACGCCAGATGATTTGGACCGTCGTGTACGTCTCGCCCGTTCCGGACAGACCTTTTATTAGAGACCGTCGAGATAAGATGCCCGGCATTGGCGGCCGCGAGCGCGCGACCGCTGACAACCTCAAAGGTCGGGTTTCGTGTAGTCGCCGAGCTTCGAGCCGCAGAATTGCCAAATGTGCTTAAAGGCCGCTTGACTCCCCCGCGCGCCGAGCCTGCTGTTTTCGAAACGCTTGCGCGCGATCATGACGGCAACCGCTATGCGGGACCTCGCCTTGGCAATAGCTTCGAGCACAGGAAACACATGATCACCGCCGGCCACGACGCGAACGCATCATTCCCACAGCGTAGGACCAGCCCGCGTCCGCCTGACATGGTAGCGGCCAGCCCCACATGGTTGGTGCCGAAGTCGTCGCGTTCAATATTTGCCTCCCAACGGGCGGCTGCGGGCTGTGGCAGCAGCGTCAATCCCGCAATGAGGAGTACTGCAAAACCCCTTCGGACCGTGCGACGTGACACACCTTCCTTCCTCGGACTATTCCTATACGGACTAGTCTGAACCAGATTGGTACCGAGTGCACGCATTTCGTCAGAGGCTTCGCCTGTCAGATGGAGATCAAGATGTCAGAGCAGCAGTTTATGGCCGTCGATGTATTCGTCGACTGGAAAGACGAGGGTGTGTACGCCGTCAGCCATACGTTGGGGGCACCTGGATGAAGGCGCCATATTGTCGGGGGCTAATGATCTTTCGCGGGCAATCGCGAACTTGGTTGAACGCGGCTGAAGCGCCGGCTGACAATCTCCATCCTTTGATGCAGCTCGCAAGTTGCAGGGCAGCTGCCTGAACCGAACCGGACATATCAACCTGTCACCTTGACTTCCCAGCTTGGCCCACAGGCGCCTTACGCGGCTCTCACAAGCTTTAGGGTCAGGTTCGGTCGCCCGACGCTTCGGCTTCGGCAATGTGTTCCTTGGCCTTGAGGATCTCTTCCTTGAGTTGATGTGTCTTATCGGGCTCGGCCTCAAGGCTCTCGAGGAACTCGCGCCATTCGCTGATCGATGCAAAGTGCGATGGTGGATCGATGAAGCTAAATTTTCGCGGCGGGTTAAGTGACGACATTAGCGATCACCTCGGATTTGCTTTTGGTCGTCGAAACATGATGCTGTCCGGTTCATCACCCCGCATACGATCGCCCAACAGCGAGTTGTCTTCTCGAAGGTCGACGAGAAGCTGCAAATCTAGCTTTGAGGTGAGCAATGCCGCGTGGAATTCTGGAGAAGCCGGGAGCACTTCTAGCTCCGCTATGTAGTACTTCAAACTGTCTTCGGTCTCAAATTTAGGTCGCTTTGGTAACGCCATCGGTGCACGTCCTGACCAATCGTGTCGACGAACACATATAGTCTATCTTAGCCTATCTGGATCCTTGCCGGGGCAATCCTTGGTGGCTTTTAGTTTGAATTGCGGTCGATAATTCAGGCCTCTCACCATTGGATGCCATCCGGCAACAACCGACATCGAGTGAACCCCACGCGACGCGAATGACCCACAGCCGACATCATGATCCGCGCGACCACCCGACTGGTAACTTCTGCTGTGCCGAGAAAGCGGACATTGCAACCAGGAACAAGCTTCTCAATGGGTCGCCGAAAGAATGCATCACCTTATCGACTCTCTGCTGACGTCAAACTAAATATCTTGAGCGTTGCACGTCACCGATAAGACGCAAGCGAACCTCTGCCGAACACCGAGTTCATAGAAGGGAGCAGAGTTGCAAGACTGCACGTGCAAACGGCGTCTATCGATTTCTATAGGTCCTGATCTAGCGCCATAGTAGTAATGAAGGGTGATCTGCGGACAGGTGCGTGTGAGATGGATAGGTCGGATCAGCTAGAGAACATTGATGGTGAATATTTAGCCAGCGAGATTTCCAGGCTTCGCGCGGCCTACCTCGACCTAATGTGCGACAGCCTCGTCGGGCGCCTCAATCGCGATCCCGCGATACAGCCGCACATCGGAGGCTACGATGAGAACCACCGCCTCAACGGATGGGATTGGCCATCGGTAGCCCCCTCAATGATCGGTGCGCGGCGCATGCGCCATCTGAGGGCCGAGTGCGAACGCGTCATCTCCGGTGGCGTCGCGGGAGATTTCCTCGAGGCAGGCGTATGGCGCGGCGGCGCGGCCATGATGATGAGAGCGGCGCTAAAGGCCTACGGCGTCACCGACCGGCGCGTTATTGCAGCCGACACGTTTGACGGTCAGCCTCTCGATACGGACCCTGAGGATTCCGCCGCTTTCCTACGTGAAGAACCCGTCTTCGCCGTGCCGCTTTACGAGGTGAGGGCCACCTTCGAGCGCTATGGGCTTCTCGACCGGCAAGTGGTTTTTCTGGAAGGGCCGTTCGCCGAGACGCTTGCGAACGCGCCGGTCGAGAGGCTTGCGATCCTGCGGCTTGATGGTGACACCTTCTCAAGCGCCCGCGATACGCTGGCAGCTCTCTACGATAAGCTTTCCCCCGGAGGGAGCGTCATCCTCGATGATTACTACCTGTTCGAAGACAACCGGCGTGCGGTCGATATTTTTCGGGCCGAGCGAGAAATCGTTGATCCGATCGTGGGGATCGATGACTACGGTGGCTACTGGGTAAAGGAGAGGCGCAGTACAGCCTGTTGATGGTCGCGCGGGCGGTATCGTGTTGTGTGAGGGACAGAAAAGATCCGGCAGCGTCGACGATAGGCTCGCTACTCCCCTAATGGCGCGGTTTCCTCCACGGTGCCCGGATCCTCGATGATGCCACCTGCATAGCAATCACGATTGACCAGTGTGGCGGCCGTGCGTGCTGGTTCAAGGGGTGCGCCGTACTTGAGCAGGGACTCAAAATAGGTGATCGTGCGTACGAGGCCGTCGCGCAAACCGACTTCCGGTCGCCAGCCGAGGGCCGAAGATGCCAGCGAAATGTCCGGCCGACGTTGGCGCGGATCGTCTGCCGGCAGAGGGCGGAAAACCATCTTGGATGACGACCCTGTCAAGTCGATCACGAGTTTGGCGAGTTCGCGGACGGTGAATTCGCCCGGGTTCCCGAGATTGACGGGTCCCATTAAATCGGGCGGGCTTCCCATGAGGGCAACCAGCCCCGTCACCAAGTCGTCCACATAGCAGAATGAGCGCGTTTGAGCGCCTTCACCGTAGACCGTGATTGGCGCGCCGCGTAACGCCTGCACGATGAAGTTCGATACAACGCGGCCGTCGTTCGGCTGCATCCTGGGACCGTATGTATTGAAGATGCGCGCAACCTTGATTTCAGTCCCGTACTGGCGCTGGAAGTCAAAGAACAGTGTCTCGGCACAGCGCTTGCCCTCGTCGTAGCAGGCGCGTGGTCCGATCGGATTGACATTCCCGTGGTAGGTCTCGTGCTGTGGGTGCTCAAGCGGATCGCCGTAGACTTCGGATGTCGAGGCTTGGAGAACGCGACTGCGTGTGCGGTTTGCTAACTCCAGAACGTTGAATGCGCCGAACACGCTTGTTTTCGTCGTTCGGACGGGATCATCTTGATAGTGCTGAGGGGAAGCGGGACAGGCGAGGTTGAAGATCTCATCGGCATCGAGGTTGAGTGGAGCAGCGATGTCGTGCTCAACAAGCTCGAAGCTGGAGTGATCGTTCAAATGATCTACATTGGCGCGCCGGCCAGTATGAAAGTTGTCAACGCAGATCGCGACGTGACCCGCTGCAAGCAACCGGTCGCACAGGTGGGATCCGAGAAAACCTGCACCGCCCGTCACGACCACACGCTTGCGACCACCCATACTGTCACCTAGCCTTTCTTCCAGCAGCTCCAACGTCGGTCAATATTGCCGGAGCTTTCCTGAATTGCAGATGTACGGACAATATCGAGTGCCCTCAGACCGCCTCAACAAACAGATCTCGCACCTCGTCGACCCAGTCGATCAGCCCTGTAACACCTTTCTCGACGCCGATTTCCGGTTTCCAGCCCAACTCCGCCTCCAGCTTTCGGATATCGCTCACATACGCGCGCTGATCGCCTGGCCGCCAGTCCTGCCACTTTAGCGGGATCGTCTTGCCGAGCCGCCGCTCCAGCATTGCGATCAGATCGAGCAAAGAGAGGACGTGATCCGGCCCGCCGCCAACGTTGAAGGCCTGTCCCGCGATGCGGTCCGGCGCCTGTATGGCGGCCTCGTAGGCGCGTAATAGGTCTTCGACATGAAGTACGTCGCGAACCTGGCGGCCATCGCCGTAAATGGTGATGTTGCGCCCCAGCCGCGCCGCGATGGTGAACCATGCAATCCAGCCCTGATCCTCGACGCCGAACTGCCGTGTTCCGTAGATGCAGGACTGTCTGAATGAAGTTGCGGGGATGTTATAAATGCGCGCGAAATCGAGAGTGTACTGATCAGCTGCTCCTTTCGAGCAACCGTAGGGTGAGAGAAAGTCGAGAGGTTCGCTTTCGGAAATGCCGTGCGGTCTGTCGGTGTAGCCGTAGCGTTCACCTTTCAGTTCGGTTACCGCTGATGTGATCTTGCCATAGACCTTGTTGGTCGAGGCGAAGATGACGACCGCTTCAGGGTTAAACCGGCGAATGGCGTCAAGCACATTGAAGGTGCCAAGCGCATTCGCCATGAAGTCGGCTCTCGGATCGACAACGGACGTTGTGACCGCCACCTGAGCAGCGAGGTGAATGACGGCATCGTAGCGCTTCTCGGAGACAACACGGTCGATTGCAGCGCGGTCGCAAACATCGGCGTGTTCGAAATCAAACGACGTGCCGTCGCGTAGCCATTCAAGGTTTTGTTCGGTGCCTGTGCGTGACAGGTTATCGAGGACCGTGACACTCCAGTTACGGCCACTGAAATAACGGGCGGCATTGCAGCCGACGAAACCGGCTCCCCCCGTGATCAACACACTCTTTGTGCCCATACCCAGTTCCTGTCGCAACGGTCACAGCCGACTGAACGGTCGATCGGGCACGTTTTCGTGCCGGCAGGAGAACCAGCTAGATCCCCTTATCTCTATAACGGACAACAAATTTTCGGCATCGCCAAGTAAAAAAAGTTGCCGTCGGATCAAAATTTTGCCTTGCGGCTCTCTCCTAACACGCGGGATAGTCCGCAGGCGGGGGAGCTTGCCAGGCCCGTCGACGGCGGCAGGAGTCGAAGATCATCGCGTTCGGAAGGTTCTGATTTGAAGATCATCGTCACCGGAGGGGCTGGCTTCATCGGCACCCACCTCACGCGTCGGCTCGTCGGTCATGGCCACGACGTTATCATTATTGACAACGAGTCCAATTCGAGCCGCGCCAGCGTTCCTGCCGGGGCACGGTTCGTCTTCGGAGACGTCACCAAACCTGAAGAGCTGGAGCCGGTCTTCTCGCAAGGCGCCGATGCCGTCTGTCATCTTGCAGGACAGGTGTCGATCATACGCGCATTCGACAATCCGATTGGCGATCTGCGTACCAATACAGAGGGTACGATCAACGTGGTTCGCGTCTGTCTCGCACATAGGGTACCGCGGCTGATTTACGCCAGTTCAATGACAGCTTACGGCGACACCGATGTGGTCCCGACGCCGGAGAGCGAGCCCTGCCGCCCCGACTCCTATTATGGGATTACGAAGTTCGCTGCGGAGCGCTACGTGCACGCAACCGCCGAACGGCCTGACCTTGAGTGCCCGCTTGCTGTCACCTCGCTGAGGATGTTTTCGGTGTTCGGCCCCGGACAGGCCTGGGACAATCCCTATCAGGGGGTGTTGGGTATCTTCCTTGGACGGATTCAGCGTGGCGAGCCGATCACCATCTTCGGCGACGGAGAGCAGACCCGTGACTTCGTGTTCATCGACGACGTCATCGACGGCTGGTTGGGGGCGCTTGAGAATACGGACTCGACGGCGGGACGGATCATCAATCTGGGGAGCGGCCGGCCGCATTCGATTAACGAACTCGCCGCGAAGGTCCTGGCCGCACACGGCATTCCCGAGGGCGAATACGATGTGCGCTATGCACCGACGCGCCCCGGAGAGCAGCGCCGCGTCCAAGCTGATATCAGCCTCGCACGCGAGTTGTTCGGCTGGCAGCCGAAAACGAGTTTCGAGGAGGGGCTGCTTGAAACAATGCAGTGGGCCGGCGGGACAGGTCCGGGCGAGGACGCGAATGGTCTAACAGCTCAGGCGGAAACCACGATCGGGGAGCGAACATGAAAATTGTACTCGTCGGAGCGCACGACGCCTGGACGCGCAGCACCGCGACGGTTCACCGTTATGTTGCCTGGGGCCGAAAACTCGGCCACCAGATTGCGGTCTACGGACGACCAAACCCAGAGTTGCCGCAACTTCCGGCAACGCTCGATACCTCTGACGCCGATCTCGTCGTGTTCCTTGTTCAGGTGCCCCATGACATTCCGGGAATGCCCGGGATCGCCCGGATGATGGACCGGATTCCACGTGAGAAGCGGATTGCGCTCGACCTGTGGGGGCGCTTCAACGAGACAGTCCGTATTGATCACGATTTCAATCACCTTGAGAAGTTCGACGGTCATCCCGATTGGGAGTGGAAGCAGGCGATGACGGCGTTGGGCGGCACCATCCTCCAGCCGACTCTCAAACCCCGGCGCGCCGACGTGGGGTCATTCCTATTCCATGGTTTCGATCCCAAGGCGGTCGACAAGCCTTTCGATAGTGCCAAAGAAGCAGCGGAAGCGTGGCTGGCAGGAGACCGTGGCGCGAGACCTTACGGTGTCGTCTATGTCGGCAGCAATTGGCAACGCTGGAGCCAGGTGAAACCTTTCCTTGAGGGATACAGGCGATCGGCTGAACGCGTCGGACAGATGTGTCTTGCGGGTTGGGATTGGGCAGAACGCCCCGGCTGGGCACGCGATATGGGCATTGCTGGCGTTGACACCGATCCAGATCTTCTCGCCGATCTTAGGGTCGAAGTGCGAATGGGCATTCGTTTCGACCGCATCGTGCCCCTCTTGGGTCAAGGGCTGTTTGCCCCGGTGATCCACCGGCCTTTGTTTAAAGAGCTAGCCCTTGTCACGAACCGAACGTTTGAAACGTTCGAGGCCGATTGCGTGCCGGTACTGATGTTGGATCGAAACTTCGTCGAGGTGATCTACGGACCGGCGGCGTTGCGTCTGGTGCCGGGCGAGGACGTGGGGGCACATCTCGAAAGTCTTCTTGACGATCCAGAAGGGGCCTGGGAGGCGGTACTCGAAACGCGTGCGTATCTCGCGCAGCATCATTCAATCGACGGACGCCTAAGGCAGTTGGAGGAACTCGCGTCGGCTGACGTACCGGCTAAGGCGGCCTCATGAAAATACTTTTCGTGATGAAGCATCGCGGCAAGGCCGGCAGCACGCACGCTGTTTCAAACTACATGCGGCTTGCTCCGCATTTCGGGCACGAAGTTGCGATCTTCGGAACGCCGATTTGGTACATCCCGGAGCTAAAGTTCTCGATGGACATCGAAGACTTCGACCGGGTCGTTTACCTGTTCGAGACGGATCTTTACCGTATCCTGCCGGTGCATCAGGCGATCATGCTGAATACCTTCTCGCGCGATCGACGGCTGATCATTGACACCGATGGTATGTATCACGAGCTCATCCAGCTCGATGGCTACGACTTCAACCATGCGAATGAGGCCGACCGGAAGGCATGGATCGCCTACATGGACTCACTCGGCGACACAGTCGTGCACACACTGATGGACGAGTCGCGATTTCCAAAGGCGAAGGCGCTACCGTTCTTCGGCTACGATCCGGCACTTGAGGTCGACGCTGCATCCACTCCGGGCAAAGTATGGGATATTCTTCATGTCGGGCACAATTGGTGGCGCTGGCGTGAGGTGGAGCGCGAGCTATTGCCGGCGTTCCACAAGATCCGCGATCGCGTAGGGCGGATCGGTTTTCTGGGGCTGTGGTGGGACGAGCCCCCGGATGAGGGACCTGATGCCGGCCCCTCCGATGCGTTCCTTGCCGATCCTTATGCTTTCAAGCGACTGAGGATCGAGAGCCCACCGGCGGTCAATTATAACGACGTCATCAAGACGATGAGTTCCGCGCGTATCAACATCATGACGCAACGTCCCCTGTTGCGTCATCTCAAGCATCTCACGCTCAAGTACTTCGAAATCTTCTGTGCCGATACGATTCCACTTTTGATGCTCGACGAAGACCATGCCGAGGAGGTCTATGGACCGGCTGCACGCGAGTTGACATTGCCGGGGCGGGCCGCGGAAAAAATTGTCGATGTGCTCGAGAATGAAGACAAATATCGGGACATCGTCGCGGACGTGCGCACCCATCTGAAAATCCACCACGCCTACGAGGCGCGTGCGCGCGAGCTATTTGAAACTCTCGAGTCTCTCCCCGCATGATTCACCTGCTGCAGCTGACGCGCGCGAACCTGGACCACCGCCCATGAAAATCGTCTTCGTCTACTGGGGCTATGAAAATGCCGGGTCGATGCTCGACCTTCGAGGATATGCGAGGGCGGCAAAGGCAGCCGGGCACGAGGTGATTGTCTACGGTCCACCGGAATGGGCGTTTGCCCTCGACTATTCGAAGGACCTCTCCAACGCTGATGCCGTTGTCTTTGTCGTCGAATGGACGACGGACCTGCAATTTGGCGACAATGTCGACTGGGTCAGACTCCTCACCGCGGTACCGCGGGAGCGGCGCATCATCATCGATTGCGACGGCCACTACAACGAGCCGATATGGTTTATGGGCGACTACAACCATCGCTCGATGGAGGCAAGCGCGGAATGGATCGAGTTTTGCGACAGCTTGACCGACAAAATCTTCCAGCCGACCTACCGCCCGCGCCGCAAGAACGTACGCTCGTTCCTGTTTCACATTTATGACCCCGCCTGGGAGTCGCCAATTCGAACGGATAAGAAGCCGTTCGATATGATCTACGTCGGCCACACAAAGCATCGCTGGCGCGGCATGTTGCAGGTATTCAAGGCGATCGCGAAGGTGCGGGACAAAGTCGGTCGCGTCGGGCTTGTCGGCGAAGGCTGGGGTGACATCATTGATTGGATGGAGCACGGCGAAGCCAAGCTCAAGCACTACGTCGATCGCGAGTACATGAAGACTCATCGCTTCGAGGGACTGCCCGCTGTGCCGTTCAACGAGGTCGCCACGACCATTGAGAAGGGGGTATTCAATCCCGTTGTTTACCGGCCGTTATTCGAGCAACTCGGCTTCGTAACGTGCCGCACGTTTGAAACGCCGGCTTCGGGCACGATCCCGTTGTTTCTGTTGAACCACGAGTACGTGGTCGAGGTCTTCGGCGAACGTGCAACGGAGCTGATGATCCGGGGTGAAGAGGACAGTGAGAAGATCCTCGACGTTCTGGAGCGACCACAGCACTACGCAGAAATCGTCATGGACATTCGCAAGGAATTTCGCGAGCGCCACAGTCCGGAGGCCCGTCTTCGTGAACTCATTGGTTACATCGAGGATTAGCGCGTCGATGGCAGGGAAGGCCACAGCATCCGGGAGCAACGCGGCGGTGGAGGCCGATGCGCGTGCGGTTCCACCGGGCTGGCAGGTTAGCCGTCTGCGTTATGGGTTCAATGAGATCGACGGTTGGCCCGGGTTCGCATTCAGCGACAATCGCTCCGAAATTCAGCGCCGTCTCTCGTTGATGAATACCGAGATCATCCGCCTGTTCGTGTTTGACAAGCCGGTGCCCGATCCCTTCAAGCGATGGGACTTTTTTGCAGCTGTCGTCGATGCCGTGCTCGCCTGCGGTGCAAAACCGATGATCACGTTCGCAAAATTTGAACCTCCCCACCACGATCCGGTGCGCATCGAACGGTTCGTCAAGCGCGCCACCGAAATTGTCTGGAACTGTCTTGAGCAGTGGGGCGGAGAAGAGGTCAAAGACTGGTATTGGTGCGTCTGGAATGAACCCAACAACCCCGACGTCGGAGGCAATCTCTCCTACCGCGATTATCTGACGATCTACCGCGCCATTTCCGAGCCGGTCGTTGAGCTTTTGGCACCCCACACCAAGACCGCACGGGTAAACATCGGCGGCCCCTCTATCGACGGTACGCAGCGTGCGTATTGGCTCGACTGGATCGCACAATTGCTCGACGACATCGACGATGACCACCTCGCGTTTGTGAATTGGCACATGTACAGCGACTGGCGTCCTGCCGCGCCAGTCGAAACCGTCAAGGTCAAGCTTGTTGATGATCCAGCCTCACCCAACGGGCCTGTCTTCGAATCCCTGGTCATGGCGCGTACGCCCCAGTATGAGGCCCGCGCCCGATCCGTCGCGCGGTTGATTGGTGAGCGTGACATCCTCAATTTCTGCGGCGAACTCAACACGATCGCGCATCACGAGCATGAGTTTACCGGTGGGCTCAACCGCAATATTTTTGGAGCGGCCTATTACGCTTCCGCGATTTTGAACCTGATGCGCGGCAGCGCCGATCTCGAGATGCGTTGGACGGCGACGTCAAAGCATTGGTTCGGACGTGACGACGCCTACGGGCTCCTGACCAACGATGGCGTGCCGACTCCACCAGCTCTTGCCAAGCAGATCATCGCCCAGCATGTCAGACGGGGCGACCTGATCCACTTTCCGAGTCAGGACCCGGAGCTTTGCGGTATCGATGCCGTTGTCGCCCAAGGCGAAAATGGCCGGACGAGCGTGGTCCTCGTCAATACACATCCCACGACCCGGCGGATTGAGTTGCCCCGAATAGGCGGGGGCGCTGAACGTTGCCACGATGGATTACGATTGGATGCTGCGACAGGCGGACGAGTGACCCGCGTGCAAGCAGCGGACACGATCACGATTGAGGGCTATGGTCTCGCCATTCTGAGTGAGGATGCAAGCCGTACGATCATCGACTGATCGAATGAATGAGACTGCAGTTATTGACAGGCTGCTGACCGGTTCCATGCCGGGCAGGGCGAATTGGAAACCTACGGAGTAGACGCGTGGAGCGGGCATTCGGTTGGATTGGCGAGATTTTCCAAACCCTCATGAAGTTGTTTCCTTGGCTCGTGATTGTGCCGGCGACACATGAGGGAGTCGCTTTCGTTTGGGGCAGGCATATTCGGAGATGGAAGCCGGGGCTGCACTGGTACTGGCCGGTTGCAACTCAGTACAAGACGATCGCCGTCGTGCGCCAGACGCAGCTGATCCAGTCCAAAGTCGTCATGACAAAGGATATGCAGACGGTCATCGCAGGCGCGCTGGTGACGTATTACATCGACGACGTGATCGCCGCGCTGGCCCAGATCGCCGACCTCGCCTCCGACGTCATGGAGCGATCACAGGGCGCCATCTACGAGGTCATCAGCAAGCACACTTTGGAAGAGATCCAGGCGGATCGGCAAGCCTTCAAGGATAAACTTACCGAACGCTGCTGCGAGGCACTCGATGGCTACGGGGTTAAGATCATCCAGGTACAGTTGACCGAGTTTGCCCCAGCCCGGGCACTCGCCATCAACACACGAGGCGCCATAGGCCAATACGCCATGTGGACAGGATTCTGAACGACACTAGCGGCTCGGCTGTCACGATGGGCGCTGCTCCGGCCCAGATAGTGACACCCTCTGCGATGCACGAATGATATCTCTGCTTTGGGTGAGGGAGAAACTTTCGCAAGTAACGACGATGATGCGCCGCAAACCTGACATTCGAGCGAGCGTGGCGCCGGTTTCCGAGATACTCAAGGGCGATAGTCTTGAAGGTAGAATCTGCGGAAACCTTCTCAGCAAGCCTTTGACGCCTCCTCTGAACGCTTGGGTACAAGCCCCCCTCAGCCAGGAGTCGTTTGGCCGCGTCGCGGCCCTCTCGGGCTTTCTGTAGGGAAACTGTCGGATAACTGCCAAGTGCAAAGGTCTTTTGCTTGCCGGCGAAGCGATAGGCTAAGCGCCACAGCCGAGAGCCGTTGGTTTGCACCAACAAATGAAGCCCGCCGCCGTCCGAGAGCTTATAGGCCTATTCGCGTGGCTTGGCCGCGCGAATAGCAGTATCGGTAAGCGGCATCTGCCCCCTTGGTGTTGGTACTTCCGAAGCACCTACCAACAAAGATACCACCTATTTTTCTGAATGCCAGCGACCGCTCGTGAATTCCTGTGAACGGATAATGCCGGTATTTTCAGGCGTTATCGCCTCTGAAATGAACCCTGATGAACGTCCGTGAACTAGGTTCTGGCGGAGAGGGAGGGATTCGAACCCTCGATACCCTTGCGGGTATGCCGGTTTTCGAGACCGGTGCTTTCAACCACTCAGCCACCTCTCCGTACCGAATATGTATGACGGGAAAAATTGGCTCCGCCTACCCCCAAGGCCGCAGGCCCAAAATACCCGCGACCGCAGTCCCGCCGACGCAAAAAAACGATCCGGCAGGACGCGAGCTTGTAGCGTCTTGATCGCAGCGATGCAAGGGGGCGTATCCGATTGATGACACGCCTCAAACCGCTCGGCTTTGGACATAAGCACTAAGAATTCCGAAAGCGTCTGATGCGCACCTGCCCTTGCACAAGTCTTTGAAAATTGCGCGATTCGCAGTGCGTACATCGTTTCAAGGGACCCCGGCCAGCCCCTTGAAAACAAAACGAACACTGCTATCTTTGAATTGAGATTCAACAACGGGAAGGAGGTGATCCGATGTTAAGTGAGATCTTCGGACTGACGCGGTGGTCTGGGTTTGCGGGCACAGTGTCGGAGCAGCCTCCGGTTCTAAGCTAGCTGACCAGGATTTCTATCCGGACCGGCGTTTTCAGCCAGTCTCACGGAGGGGTCGCGGACACGCGGCCCCTTTCGCGTTTCTGGAGTTTGCCATGCGCTTCGTGTTGCACATCCAGGATATTGGTCTCATCACAGGGATAGTTGCAGAGGCATGGTCGCCGCGGCTTGCGCTTCATAGCCTTGGGCGATGAGACGCCCCTCAGTTGCATCAGCTTGCATCACCAGACGCGTCCGATCATTGAGCATCGGAGCAGCGAGCCAGCCAAAATCCGGCTTCAGATCTGCTGGAATTCGCGCCATCTGGCAGGCTCGGCCGGCGCTGTCCGTGCCGCGCGCGGTACCGTGCCAGCCAGCCGCTTGCCAATGGTTCGCCGCGATCTGGTCTCCCGTGTGCACACGGGCCTCTGTTTCAGTGCGCTCAATGATTGCGACCTCACGCGGCCCCAGACCGGAAAGCGCAAAAATGCCGGGAGATGCGATGGGGCGCTCCACTAACATCCGCTTTGCTTCGGTAAAGTCTTCCGCCGTTTCGAACACGTCGCGCAACACGTGTGCCGGCGTTGGATGGGGCATAAGCCAGACGCGTGCGCGATTGGCCGCCCAATCGACCGGGTAAAGTCCCACGGGCCGCCGCATGGGGGCCTGGTTGAGCGCTGCAGCAAAGCGTCCCTTGGCGACAGCCTGCAACACGCCGGTATAGCCGGGCCATGTCAGCGTGAGGAACGGCCCAGCAGCAGCCTCGACCTTTGCCGCGATGATGTGAGCGCCAAGCCCCGGCGTGCGCCAATCGAGCACACGGATGAGGCGGGCGCTGGCATTGTCCGGTGAGGGACACACGCGGACCGTGCAGCCCCATTCATAGTTGACCGACAAAAAGTAGGCCCCAGGCCTTCCGAGACGCACGGCGATGCGGTCAACCTCGGCCAAGTCATCGGCCTCTCGGCGCGCAATCCAACGACGCGATATCGAGTCCAGAACCTGCAGGACGCGATCGGGAGTCCGGCGCGTTGCCACATCAAGTAACGCGTGCGCCCTTTCTTCCTGACGGATAAGGGTCTCCCAGGGGAAGTCGGCCCCAACCTCGATAACCGGTATTTCAGGCAAGTCAGCCTCAGTTACGCGCATGTTTCCGCCTTCACTCCGACCCAGTTGGCCCACCCCTCGAGCATGTTCCCATCACTTGGCCGCTGTTATGTCCGCTAACGGCCTATGAGCCTCGAAATTGCCGGTCGTTATCGTTGACAAATGAGCACTCTTCTCTCATAAGACGTCGGTTCGCGGAGGGCATTAGCCTATCCGCGCAAGAGGCGCTGCCCGAGGCCCTCGCCAGCGATTTTTTTTCTCTGGCCCGCTTATGCGAATTAAGTCCGCCAAATTTGCCTGATAATTCAAGGCAATACGGTGGCGCCACAGGGCGCGGAAACCCAGCCGGACGCGGAAGCTGCCGGCGAAGAGATAAAGGCTTAATTCAATGTACGCAGTCATTAAGACGGGCGGCAAGCAATACCGTGTCGCTCAAAACGATATCCTGACTGTCGAAAAACTTTCTGGCGAAGCCGGAGCCACGATCGAATTTGACGAGGTTCTGATGGTCGGCGAAGGCGAAAGCGTCAAGGTCGGCGCGCCGCTGGTTGCAGGCGCAAAGGTTACCGCAGAACTGGTCGAGCAAACGCGCGGCCCTAAGGTCATCGCCTTCAAGAAGCGTCGGCGGAAGAATTCCCGGCGGAAGCGCGGTCATCGGCAGGACCTGTCGCTTATCCGTATCACCGGCATCACCGCCGCCTGATTGAACTACGCCCGCGCCCGATGCAGGGCGACAGACTAAGGAAGGACTTGAGCAATGGCACAAAAGAAAGCCGGCGGCTCGACGAAGAACGGTCGTGACTCGGAATCGAAACGCCTTGGCGTGAAGCGCTATGGCGGCGAGCAGGTTATCCCTGGCAACATCATTATCCGCCAGCGCGGCACCAAGTGGCATCCAGGCACCGGCGTCGGCATGGGCACGGATCATACGATCTTTGCCGTTGTCGAAGGTGCCGTTGAATTCCGCACGCGCGGCAATGGCCGAACCTATGTTTCGGTCAAGCCCAGCGAGGGTGTGGCCGCGGCGGAATGATGCGGCGTGCGAAAGCGGTCCGATCACATACGGTAAAATTCGAATAACCCAACAGGAGGCGCACCGCGTGCCTCCTGTTTTTATATTTTCAAGGATCTTGTTGAACGATCGGCGGCACGAACAGGCGCGCGGATCAATGAATACGAGAAGATCATGGTCGGTCGCTTGTGGCATTTGGTGATGAAGAGGATGCAGGGCAGTGAGATCAGGACCCGGCGCTTACGACTTCGGGAACTGACGCAAGCTGACGCACGGCGCATCGCCGAGATTGGCGCGGATTGGGATATCGCCAGCATGACCTCGCGCATGCCTTATCCCTACAGCGAGGCCGCAGCCGATCAATGGATCAACGGCATTCACGACAAGGAAGTCGTACGCGGCATCGCGCTCGATGGTCAGCTCATCGGAGTAACCGGATACCTACCGGACGAAGACGGACAGAGCGCTGAAATTGGGTACTGGCTCGGCAAATCCTACTGGGGCCAGGGCTATGCGACGGAAGCAGCTGCGGCTTTGATTGCTTATTGCTTTCGCCGCGAACGCTTTTCGCATGTTACGTGTGGACACTATATAGACAATCCAGCATCTGAACGGGTGATCGCCAAACTGGGCTTCACGCCGATCGGCCGCAACAGGTGCTGGTGCGAGGCGCGGAATGCAGAAGTCGACGCTTTGCGCTATGAACTCAAGCGGCCACAGACTGCGTGGCTGCGTTTCCAAGGACCATCGCGCGCCGCGTGAACGTCGGTCGTTGCCAGAATTGGCCAATGATGACACGGCCGTACTACACGGTGCCTAACTCGTCAGGATGGATCGCATTAGCTGACGGCGGCGCTGGACGCCTCCCCTTCTTCGCGATTCCTCGAAGCTCTAATTTTCAAAGACTCGACCATGAAATTCCTCGATCAGGCAAAAATCTATATTCAATCCGGTAAGGGCGGCGACGGGAGCATCTCGTTTCGCCGTGAAAAATTTATCGAATACGGCGGCCCGGATGGCGGCGACGGCGGACGCGGAGGCGATGTGTGGGTTGAGTGCGTCGAAAACCTCAACACGCTTATCGACTATCGGTATCAGCAGCACTTCAAGGCTCGCAACGGTACACCCGGTATGGGCCGGAACCGTTCCGGTCCTGCGGGAGATGACTGCGTCATCAAGGTTCCGCCCGGTACCGAGGTTCTCAGCGAGGACCAAGAGACGCTTATCGCTGACCTTCAAACGCCAGGCCAGCGCGCGCTGATCGCGCGAGGCGGCAATGGCGGTTTCGGTAATGCACACTTCAAGAGCCCGACCAACCAAGCTCCCCGCCACGCCAATCCAGGCCAGCCGGGACAGGAAATGACAATCTGGCTGCGCATGAAGCTTATTGCGGATGCGGGGCTCGTGGGCCTTCCCAATGCAGGAAAGTCAACGTTTCTAGCAGCTGTCTCCGCAGCCAAGCCCAAGATCGGTGCCTACCCGTTTACAACGCTTCATCCTAACCTCGGCGTCGTGCGCGCAGGTGACTTCGATTTTGTGCTTGCCGATATTCCAGGGCTGATTGAAGGCGCAAGTGAAGGTGCCGGATTGGGAACGCGTTTTCTCGGCCATGTCGAACGCACGAGCGTCATATTGCATCTTATCGATGCGACGCAGGAAGATGTCGCGACCGCATACGAAACGGTGCGCGGCGAACTCGAAGCGTACGGTGCGGACCTAGATGAAAAAGAAGAAATCATCGCACTGACGAAAATCGATGCGATTGGGGACGATGAGCTGAAGGAACGATCGCACGCCTTGGAGGCGGCTTGCGGAAAGCTACCACTCTTGCTTTCTGCCGTGTCTGGGAGCGGTGTTAAAGAAGCACTGTTCGCGCTGGCTCGCGTGATCGAACGATCTCGAGATGAAAATTCCAACGTGCCGGCAGAGCCGTGGCGCCCTTAGATTTAGCAATCCGATAGAGAGCGGCTGGCTCTATCCGAGCCAGCCGAAGAGGTTCAGCAGAATGATTATCGAGATCGGGACCCCGAGCAGATAAAGGATAACGCTGCGCATTTGCTTTCTCTTTCTTATTTTTGGCTCATGCTCTCAACGAACGGCGTTAGTGCCAATCGGTTTTCACGCGGTAATAATCGTAAGCCTCTTTACGGGCTTGCATACCGTCATCCGCGATCAAGTCTTCCATGTCGTAGACCGGCGCTTTTTCCAAAACCTCGCGCGTTAGCGGCACGACATAGCCCCCCTTGTCTTCCTGGAAATCCAGCAGCGCCCACGGAACAGCGTGATATTTCTCACCGATACCAAGAAATCCGCCGAAGCTAATCACGGCGAACATGATGCGTGGGGATAGTTTATCCAGGACAATATCCTCAATAGTCCCAATCTTTTCTCCACCTGTATTGTAGACATTAGTCCCAACAACACGCGAAGACTTTATTGCAATGGTATGCCCAGAAGGTGTTGGCATAATTTTTCTCCTCAGACGCACATCTAACCTTTGCTCCATAACCACTAGACATGGCATTATGTTCCATCGATCGCAGGCGGGTTGCGCCCCTCTGCTCACGTGTTTCCTTCAGCGCTCTGCCCAAAATGATGAAACTCTGCTATGGGCGGTGCCTGCACCAACGATAAGAAATAGACGATGTCCCTGCCCAGCGAAGCTGAACTCCCTGCCGTAAAAGCACGCCAAGAATGGCGTGACGCCCGACGCATCGTGGTCAAGATCGGCTCGGCGTTGTTGACCAATCAGCAGACCGGCCGGCTCAAGGCCGAGTGGCTCGCTTCTCTGATCGAGGACATTGCCGCGCTCAGAGGCGAAGGGCGCGATGTTGTCCTTGTCTCCTCCGGCGCCATTGCGTTGGGACGGCACGCATTGAAACTGCCTAAAGGCTCTCTGGAGCTTGAAGAGAGCCAAGCGGCGGCGGCCGTTGGGCAGATCTCACTCGCGCATGCCTACCAGGAGCTCGCCAACAGTCACGGTCTGACCGCGGCGCAGATCTTATTGACGCTCGGAGATACGGAAGAACGACGACGCTATCTCAATGCGCGCAATACGCTGCAGACGTTATTGCAGCTCGGCGCTGTGCCGGTCGTCAACGAGAATGACACTGTCGCCACCAACGAGATTCGATACGGTGACAACGATCGTCTTTCCGCGCGTGTCGCCTCGATGGTCTCGGCAGATTGCTTGGTTCTGTTGTCGGATGTCGACGGATTGTACACTGCGCCACCCGGCTCGAGTTCCGAAGCGCGTCGGCTCGACATCGTCACGGAGATCACACGCGAGATTGAAGCCATGGCAGGCGACGCCGGGACCGAACTTTCCAAGGGTGGGATGAAGACCAAAATTGAGGCCGCGAAGATCGCCCGCGCAGCCGGCTGTCACCTGGTCATCGCCTCTGGCAAAGAGGATCATCCATTGCGGCAACTGAGCGAGGGAGGTCCGTGCACGTGGTTCCTGGCTCCTTCCGACCCGGTGACGGCAAAGAAGCGTTGGATATCCGGGCAACTCGAAGCCAGAGGCGAAGTCGTGATCGACGCGGGTGCGGAACGCGCGTTGATGAAGGGCAAGAGCCTACTGCCAGCTGGTGTTGTAAGGGTCGTCGGAGATTTTGACCGCGGCGACTGCGTCATTATCCGCTCTGAGGATGGCCACGAACTGGGCCGGGGCCTCATCGCTTACGCCCGCGGGGATGCCGAGCGCATCATTGGCAAGAAGACAAGTGAAATCACGGCGATCTTAGGCTATCTCGGTCGTGACGAACTTTTGCATCGCGACGACATGTCGTTACATCGCTCCGCAACAAAACCATCCGGCTCCAACCCATTGTGAGCGCAGCGGGCCTGCCCATGTTAGGCTTTTGCTGCCGCACTCACCCGACAGCCCCGTCCACGGCTTCAAAAAGTCTTGACCAAAATATTGGGAATGTCGGCTCAGAAACTTTATACGGCCAAGAGAACTTAATAAGCTTCCCGCTCAGCCTCATCTCGCTGGATGCGACAACAACGGAAACAATGCGATGACGGCAGCCGTTCATGCCCTAATCAACGACAACAAGATCGAAGCCGCGATGTTGGAGATCGGTCAAGCTGCGCGGCGCGCGGCGGCCGAGCTTGCCGTTGCCGAGCCGGGGCAGAAGGACCAAGCGTTGCGCGTTGCCGCTCAGGAGCTGCGTCACCATACAAGCGGGATCATCGAAGCCAACCGCCGCGACCTTGAAGCCGCTGAAGAAGCCGGCAAGAGCGGTGCCTATCTTGATCGGCTTATGCTCGATCCTGACCGTATAGAAGCCATCGCATCTGGTCTTGAGACCATTGCCGCGCTTGAAGATCCTGTCGGAAAAACAATCGCAGAATGGCAGCGCCCGAATGGGCTGGATATCTCGCGCGTGCGCACGCCAATCGGCGTTATCGGCATTATCTACGAAAGCCGCCCAAACGTTACCGCCGACGCCGGTGCGCTGAGTCTGAAATCCGGCAATGCCGCCATTTTACGCGGCGGGTCAGATAGCCATCATTCAAGCGTAGCGATCCTCACCTGTCTTACGCATGGTCTGCGTAGTGCAGGCTTGCCGGCCGATGCTATCCAGCTCGTGCCGACCACGGATCGTGAAGCCGTTGGACATATGTTGAAAGGGCTTGGCGGAACGCTTGACCTGATCGTTCCGCGCGGCGGTAAGAGCCTCGTCGCGCGCGTCCAAGAAGAGGCGCGTGTTCCGGTTTTCGCGCATTTGGAAGGGATCTGCCACACCTACGTCGATCGCGGAGCAGACATCGACATGGCCGTTGAGATCATCCTCAATGCCAAGCTGCGGCGTACGGGCGTGTGCGGCGCCACCGAAACACTTCTTGTCGATCGGAACGCCGATGACGATTACTTATCGCCTCTCGTGAAAGCACTGTTGGACGCCGGGTGCGAGGTTCGCGGTGATGCTGCCGCGCAAGCGGCGGACGAACGCGTCGTGGCGGCGACGGACGAGGATTGGGGGCAGGAGTTTCTCGATTCCATCATCGCAGTCAAAACCGTTGATGGGGTGGATGGCGCGATTGCACACATTGCTCGCTATAGCTCGCAACACACAGATAGCATCATCACAGAGTGTCACGGAACGGCGGAACGTTTCTTGAAACGCGTTGATTCCGCGATCGTTATGCACAACGCCTCGACGCAGTTCGCGGATGGCGGCGAGTTCGGCATGGGCGCGGAGATCGGCATCGCCACCGGGCGCATGCATGCGCGCGGGCCGGTCGGCGTCGAGCAGCTCACGACGTTCAAGTACGTTGTGCGCGGCAGCGGCCAAACGAGACCGAAGTAACGTGGCGCATAAATCTCAGCCGCACAGCTTTGGATCGATCGGGGTCCGAACACCTCTGGTCGTACCAGGCCAGCGCATCGGCGTCATGGGCGGATCGTTCAATCCTCCGCATGAAGGTCATCTCATTGTTGCGCGAACAGCATTGAAGCGGCTCCAGCTCGATTGGCTCTGGTGGCTTGTGACGCCAGGCAATCCGCTCAAGACGCACGATGATCTTGCGCCGCTTAACGCACGAATGTCAGCAATCCGTGCCATGACATCCGATCCGCGGATGGTGCTCACGAGCTTCGAGGATCAATTAGCTACGCCCTACACAGCAGCGACGCTGGCGTTTCTCAAACTACGCTACGCGAGCGCGCGCTTCGTTTGGATCATGGGGGCGGATAATCTCGCCACGTTTCACCGTTGGCAGAGATGGCGCGACGTTGCGACGGCCATGCCGTTTGCAGTGGTCGATCGACCGGGATGGCGCCTTCGCGCATTAGCCTCCCCAGCGGCACGCATTCTCGAAAAATACCGTATCGATGAGGCCCATGCTTCGGAACTGCCGCTGTGCCAGCCTCCGGCCTGGACTTTCTTAACCACGCGGCTCAGCCCCCTGTCTTCGACCGAATTACGGTCTCGTAGACTCGCAATTGTTGCAGAAAAGCCTCGACCAGACATTGAAACTGTAAAAATAGCAGCAATATAAATCGCGCATAGGTGTTGATCCGTATCGCAGGTCAAGTCTATTCTTGATGAGTGCAACGGCACTTGTTCTACTTCGACGCAATTGAGCGATGGACAAATGCCGGCGATGCCGGATCCATTGCTTGGAACGAACCCAATTGGTTCGATGACGAGAGGACGACCACTACAAGATGCGAACTGCGCATGAAGCGGCCAACAATGGCAAGCTTCCTTCCGAGGTTCCGCCCGAACGGCACACCTCGGCTTCACTGCTGAAGCAGATCGTCCACTGGCTGGACGAAGCAAAGGCAGAGGACATCGTCACCATCGATCTCGCTGGCAAGACGTCCATCGGGGACTACATGGTGATCGCGTCCGGCGGTACCGACCGACACGTTGGTGCCATCGCCGACATGCTCCAGGAAAAGATGAAATCAGCCGGCGAAGGCCGTGTGCGTGTCGAGGGGTTAGAGACCTGTGACTGGGTCCTGATCGACACGGGTGATATCATCGTCCACGTTTTCCGTCCTGAGGTTCGTGATTTCTACAACCTCGAGAAAATGTGGTCTGTCGAACGTCCGGGCGAAGCGATCTCCCACTGATCGCTTCAGGTCCCTGGCGCGTTCTCACGCATTGCTAGCCGCCATCCGCGGGATGGCGGTGTGGGTTCTGTTATCCGCCGAACCACTTTTGCTAGACTGATTTAAAAGCTGCCGACATGTTGGCTGCGCGTCATCGCATTCTCCGACCCAAGGCTTCTCATGCGCCTGTCGATTGTTGCCATCGGCCGCCTCAAGGACGGGCCCGAACGTCAACTCATGGCGCGCTATGCCACGCTCCTCGACGGTCTTGGCCGCGGTTGCGGCATAGGTCCGTTGACAGTTACAGAGCTTCCCGAGGCGCGGGGCGGCGATGTTGCCAAGCGAACTTCTGACGAAGCGCAACGCCTTCTGAAAGCCGCGGGAGCGGCCGATGTGATCGTACTGCTCGATGAACGCGGGAAAGCGATATCGAGCCTGCAGCTTGCACAATCGATTCGGGAAGATCGCGACGGGGGCGTTAAATCGATTGCATTCCTGATTGGCGGGGCTGATGGCCACGGTGACGAAGCCAAAGCTGCCGCACATCGACGCTTATCTCTGTCGACGTTGACGCTTCCGCACGGACTGGCACGCATCGTACTTACAGAACAGCTTTATCGCGCCGCGAGCATTGTCGCCGGACACCCCTATCACCGCGAATAACATTGTTTCGTCAGTTGTTGCGCAGGACGCGATCCAGCAAAATGGTCGGCAAGGCGCGACGCAAGACGTTTGCGATGTATGTCGGCGTGGTCACAAAGTATCTCGCCTTGGGACGTGACGCCTCGACCGCATGCACGAGCTTCGCCGCAACCGCCTCGGGCTCAAGCTTGAAGGTCTGCTTCCCGCCAGCCTCCATTTCTTCTAGGCGACGCCTGTAATCCTCCGCGTAGGGAGACCGATCGATATCGATCGAGGCCTTAAAACGGCGCAGTGCGGTTTCGACGAAGCGCGTCCGTATCGGGCCCGGCTCTATAAGCGAGACATGAATACCTGAATCTTTGAGCTCAAGACGCAACGCGTCGGTGAGCCCTTCCAATGCGAATTTTGATGCGCAGTAGGCGCCGCGATACGGCGCTGCGACGAGTCCTAGCACCGACGAACACTGCACAATGCGTCCACGGCCACGTGCACGCATGTGAGGAAGGATGGTGCGCGTCAGTTCGTGAGTTCCAAACAGGTTCACCTCGAACTGCTCACGCAGCAGCGCGGCGGGTAAATCTTCAACGGCGCCTACTTGTCCAAAAGCGGCGTTATTGAAAAGCGCATACAGATCGCCCCCGGTCATATCCATGGCCTGTCTAGCGCAGGTCTGAACAGATCCCTCGTCCCCAAGTTCCAAGGGAATGGGTTCCAAGCCGTGGTCCTGTTTCAGGCGGTCGAGATCGGCTCGTTGTCGCGCGGTGGCGAGCACGCGCCAACCGCGCGCTTTGAGCACCAGCGCGCTCGCCAAGCCAATGCCGGAAGAGCAGCCGGTTATCAGTATCGATCGTTGCGTCATTATTGCTTTACGCCATGAGCTGAGGCGACTTCTGCGTTGTGACGCACGAACGACCGATCCCGATGTCCGTAGGCGCAAATGTCGGAATGAAGGATCTCGGCCACTATCTCCGTGCTTTCGACAAGACGGGGGCCGGGACGGTTGAAGTACGCATTGCCATCGGCCACGAAAACACGCCCTTCGCGAACGGCACGCAATCCTTTCCAAACCTCGTTGTCTTCAAGGACAGCCATTTCACGCAGGGTCGTTGGAACGTCGTAACCGCAGGGCGAAACGAGAATTATGTCGGGATCGGCATCGGCCGCATCGGACCACGCGATCCATGGCGAGTTCGCACCGTGCTCGCCAAAGAGATTGATCCCTCCGGCTGCTTCGATCAGTTCGGGCATCCAGTGGCCACCCGACATCGGCGGATCAATCCATTCGATATACGCGAGCGTTGGACGCTGGCGTCTCGCGACGACGGATGAGACCTCGGCGATGCGTTGCATCATGCTGGCCACCAACGTCGCGCCAACGTCTGCGCATCCGAGTGCTGCCGCGACTTTGCGAATGTCCGCGTAGATGTCCGCCATCGTATGCGGGCGGAGCGACAAGATCTGGGGTTTACTGCCAATCCAGGTACATACAGCGCGCTCAACATCGGCCAACGACACCGCACACACTTCGCACTGATCCTGGGTGAGGATCACATCGGGGTCCAAAGTTTGCAGTGCGTCGGCATCCACCTCGTAGACGGCAAGACCCTGCTCGACGAGGTTGCGAACGGCGTTATCGATTTGGCGGCTTGAGCCCTCGACCTTAAATTTTGGCCGTGTCACCGCGGGAAGGTTTTGAACGGTGGGCGGCCAATCGCACTCGTGCGATCGCGCGACATGCAAATGCCCCATGCCCAGCGCGTGTACGATTTCGGTCGTGCTTGCGATCAGGGAAACAACGCGAGGCCGCTCATGATCGTGCATCGCTCACTCCGATGATCGGTGCGCATGTCTCGACGGACGATCGGTGCCGCACAAGACTGCAGCACCGGATCTGTGCGTTTGAAGTTTTGTTAGTTTGCCCCTTCCAGGAGGCGGCGCGCAATGACCTGTGCCTGAATTTCGGCAGCGCCTTCGAAAATGTTCAGGATGCGGGCATCACACAGGACGCGAGAAATCGGATACTCGAGCGCGAAACCGTTGCCCCCGTGGATTTGCAGCGCGTTATCGGCTGCAGCCCACGCAACACGTGCACCGAGCAGCTTGGCCATGCCGGCCTCGAGATCGCAGCGGTGTCCCTGGTCCTTCTCACGCGCGGCGAAGTAGGTGAGCTGACGCGCGACCATGACCTCAACGGCCATCATGACGATCTTATTGGCCACGCGCGGGAATGAGTAGATCGGCTTGCCGAACTGATTGCGTTCCAGCGCATAGCGAAGGCCGAGATCCATCGCCGACTGAGCGACGCCGACTGCGCGTGCTGCGGTCTGAATGCGTGCTCCTTCGAAAGTGTTCATGAGCTGTTTGAAGCCCTGGCCTTCGACGCCGCCCAGGAGTTGGCTCTCCGGTACCGCGAAATCGTCGAAGGAGATGTCGTACTCCTTCATGCCGCGATAGCCGAGAACCTCAATCTCACCGCCGGTCATGCCGTCCGCAGGGAATGGATTGTCGTCCGATCCGCGTGGCTTCTCCACAAGAAGCATCGAGAGGCCCCTGTAGCCTTTCTCATCGGGATTTGTGCGGACGAGAAGGGTCATAAGGTCTGCGCGTACCGGATGCGTGATCCACGTCTTCTGTCCGGTGACCTTGTATGTGTCGCCGTTTTTCACTGCACGCGTTCTCAAGGACGCGAGATCAGAGCCGGTGTTGGGCTCGGTGAACACGGCGGTCGGAAGGATTTCGCCGGAAGCGATCTTGGGCAGATATTCCTGCTTCTGAGCGTCCGTCCCATTGTGCAGGATAAGTTCACCAGCAATCTCAGAGCGCGTGCCGAGCGAGCCGACGCCGATGTAGCCACGAGACAGTTCTTCAGAGACCACGCACATGGCCTCCTTGCCGAGGCCCAAGCCGCCCAGCTCTTCAGGGATGGTCAGGCCGAAGACACCCAATTCTGACAGCTTCGTGATGAGATCCAGCGGAATGTACTCGTTGTTGAGGTGCCATTCGTGCGCATGTGGGACGACTTCGGCTTCCGAGAAGCGGCGCATCTGCTCGTGCATCTCAACAAGAAGTTCATCGAGCCCGGAATCGCCGAACGTCGTCGCGCCCTGCTGATCCGCGATCAAAGTGGCGAGGCGGGATTTCACCTGCTCGCTGGAGCCGACAGCAACGAGGTCCGCGACCGCATCTTCAAAGGCACGGATTTCGTCGCGCGCGACGCCCAAGGCTTCCGGCCGGATGATCTCCACCTGGCTCATGGGAATACCGCCGGCGATTTGCGCGCAGTATTCGCTCAGCGCCGCGACCAGCAGCAGCTTCTCCATCTCGCCGTAGCGGCCTTCGCCGTTCAGCCGCTCCGCCCAGGCTGTCATCTGGCGCAGCCCTTCGACGGTGGTTGCGAGCCACGCCAGGCCATGAGCGACGTGCTGGGCGGCGTCGACGCCGCCAACCTCTTCAACGCGAGCCCGGACGCCTGTTTTGGCGAGGGTCAGGATGTGTTCGGCCTTGCCGACTGCATCACGCGCGCGCCCAAACAGGGTGTCCGGGTCGGCCGCCAAAAGGTCGGACACAGGCGAGAGCTCTGCAGTGGTCATAGGCGATCATCCCCTTCTTGAATTTTTAAAATTTGGCAATTGGCTCCGCGCCGCTCCTCATTCAGGAGTGGCGAGCCCGCGCGAGAACACGCATAAAGCCGTGCTTCGCTGCATAGCAGCATAAGCAGCCCACGTTCCGTGGCAAACGTCTTTTGCCATACGGGTTGGCATACAGGGGGCGTCGAACTGTCCCATGTGGCAGCTGGAGACGATCAAGGAGTGCCGTGGTCTTAAGGCATGCCAGATCAGCGGCGTTGCAAAACCCGCAGAAGCCGGGATAGTGCCGGCGCTGGCGTGTCTACCGCTGACTGCAATCGGCTAGCGGCATGCTGGACGGGCCCTACACCTGGAAACGGCGGCGAACGCGGCACGATCTCAACCGCGGCCTCTTCTATCGGTTCCCAATCTGATGGATTGCGCAGGAGCGGACCATCGGCGTGCGCCCATCGTTTGGCGGGTCGTTCTGTTGGCATTCTGCGTACACGCGGGGCCGGTTGCGCACGCGAAATGATGCTGACACCCTCGTCAGTGTCCTCCTCGTATGCCTCATAGTCTTGACGCGGATATTGATCTGCCAATTCCGCGAAATACTCAGGCAATGGCGGCGGCTGGATGTGCTCGATTTCGGCCGGTTGAAGATGCGCCGTGGATGCAGACGCGAGCGGCGGTGGCTGAGGGAGGGGTGGGGGCGTTACCTCGGAAACCACCGGATTCGCTGGTGTTGATTGAGCGGAGCCATCGGCCGGGAACTGAACAGGCGGCGGAGCAGGGTGCAGGGACGCGGTTTCTCCCGCTTTCACCCGTCGGGCATAGGCTGTAGCACAGCCTGTCGCCAAAACGGCCGCCTGTTCGATCCACTGTTCACGCGAGATGCGATTGCCGAGGCCAAAGCGCACGCTGACCATCGCAACCTGATCCACCGTGAAGTGGGCAATGTCCGAGAATTTGAGTATTCCCAATGAATTCAGGTTGGTCGCCACTTTATCGTCAATGAACGCAATGTGGCGCAGGTCATCGCCCGTTTCGTCAACGATGGGCAGAAACGCTGGAGGTGCGCTCGGCACGGGCGCGTCTGGTTGAAATGTCTCTGCCTCCTCCGCGCTGGTTAGTTCGACCGGAGAGGGAATATTGGGCAGCGGCAGCGCTTTCGCTTGGCAAACCAAGCGCGCTAAAGCGTCGTCAATTCTATCAACCGGCTGAGGGGCTGCGGTTGTATGGAGGTGCGCTTTTGAAAGCGGTTTGGCGATTGCACGGCCATTCCTTATCGCCAGAAGCGCCGCCTGCTCGATCCAATTCTGGCGGGAGATCGTGTTGCCCAGATTGAGGGCCTCCGCGACGGTGGCGACATCGTCCGCGCTCCAGGCCGCGATCTTCTCATAGGCCGTGGCCCCTAAAGCCGTCAGGTGCGTGGCAATGCCCGGTGTGATGCCGCGGATCCGCGTGAGGTCATCCGGTTCGATCACAGGAAGATCAAAGCTGGGCTGGAAAGGCTCGTCGGCGGCAGAACGATCAGCCCGGGCGGTGTCCGCCTGCAATAGATCTAAGGCTTCGAGAATGCGCGCACGTGCCAGGAATAAGGAGTTGCCCTTGAGTGAGTTGCATACACCTTCCGGCAAACCCGCTTCCGCGGCGCCATCCAGTTTCGCCGTCATGTTGCGGCCGGTACGCTTTTCAAAATCCCTTAGAGCCTGCCAGTCGGAATCGGCCGACAACAACTCTTCAAGGTTTGCAAGGTCACGCGCCAACGCTCCGCGCGCTTGGGCAAGATCTGAAGACATCGTTACTCAACTCCAAGGCCTACCCAATCGAACGATCTGGCGACGCGGCGTTTCGACCGGGCATTCCATGAACGATGAACAAACGCGTCAAACTCGTCCGGCAGATGTACCACAACCTATAATCAGTCTTTGGCACCAATGCCTTCCGTCATTGAGTTTAAACACTGACAGAGTTAAGCGTCTATTACGGCAATGCTACGGCGCAGGCCTTTGCATTACTTTATTTGCGTCAGTATAGGCCCGGCGGCTGCGTGATGGTCATTTTTCGACCATCACCGAATGGTTTGCCGCGAGAAATTCGGTAGCTTCGACGGTTCGAATTGATGACGAGATAGACGTTAGAAACGAGATGCAGCAGCACCAGCCATTCCTCAAAGCAATCTACGAGCTCTACGAGCACTCCGGCTTCTCGATGGCTGGCGCGGTGGCGTTTTCGTTCGTCGTATCTCTGTTTCCATTTTGCATCTTCTTAACCGGGCTTGCCGGTTTGATCGGCAGCCCGGAACTCGCGGGCAAGGCCGTCACGCAACTCTTTCAGGTTCTGCCACGAGACGTTGCCCAGGCCCTAGCTCCGCAGGTGGTTTCAATCATGAGCTCAACCCGGATCGACTTGCTCACCGTCGGTGGCGGTATCGCGCTGTTCTTCGCCACCAGCGCAATTGAAACGCTACGTGCAGCTCTGAACGGCGCCTACCGTGTACGCGAGACTCTCACCTATCCACTGTGCTTGCTGCGCAGCATGCTTTTCGTGCTGATCCTGGCGCTTTCGATGCTTGTTCTGACCTGGGCCGTTATCGTAGGCCCTGCCGTTGCTGCGCGGTTCGAGCCGTCTTGGGTGAAATCGCTGCTCGACTCGACCTGGTTGGCGGTGGGTTTTCGCTATGGGCTTGCGGCTATCGTCATCGCGACGCAATTGTTGGCGCTGCATTTGTGGCTTGTTGCCGGAGAGCGCAGTCTTGCCGATGTCCTACCCGGCATCTTGTTATCGACGCTGCTTTGGATCGGCGCCGGCGCGATGTACTCGTATTATTTGGAGTTCAGCGACTACAGCCGGTTTTATGCCGGGCTCTCGCAATTGATGGTGGCGATGATCTTTTTCCAGGTCACCGCAGTCATCATTATTCTCGGCGCAGAGCTAAACCGCGGGCTGATCGAGCTACGGAAGCTCTCGGCGAACGGCGAAACGATCACGTCTTAAAATAGTTTAATGAATAATACCGCAAAGGGCTAAAACCCTCAGCCCTTCACGGTGGCGTAGCGGCCAGAGCCGGCCGCTACTTTCAACTCGTCAACCGAAACGCGATTTTCCGGCTTCGATGACGTCTTCGAGCGTGCGCAGCCCCGTTGTCGGCGCCGACACGAGAACCGCCATGTTGCCTGGCTTATGCTCATTCCGGTACATGCGCATGTGCGCCTTCGGAATCTGAAGCCACGGGAAGACCTCAGACATGCTGGGGTCGACGCGACGCTCAATCACCAATCGGTTCGCCTGAGACGCCTGTTTCAGGTTTGCGAAGTGCGAACCCTGGACGCGCTTTTGATGCATCCACAAATAGCGGGCATCCATAGTCAGGTTATAGCCCGTCGTACCAGCACAGATGACGACCATGCCGCCGCGCTTTACGACGAAGACGGAGACCGGGAAGGTCGCTTCGCCGGGGTGCTCGAAGACGGTGTCGACGTTATTGCCCTTGCCGGTGATATCCCAGATGGCCTTACCGAAGTTGCGAACTTCCTTGAACCATTCAGCATATTCGGGGCTGTTGACCTTTGGCAGCTGGCCCCAACAGTTGAAGTTCTTGCGGTTGATGACACCTTTGGCGCCGTGTTGCATAACGAAATCACGCTTGTCGTCCTCAGAGACGATGCCAATGGCATTAGCCCCCGCGGTCGCGCAGAGCTGAACCGCCATCGAACCCAGGCCGCCAGAGGCCCCCCAGATCAGAACGTTATCGCCTGGCCGCGTGATATGCGGACGGTGGCCGAAGAGCATGCGATAGGCAGTGGCGAGAACCAGCGTGTAGCAGGCACTTTCTTCCCAAGTCAGATGCTTGGGACGCGGCAAAAGCTGCCGATCCTGGACGCGGGCGAACTGAGCAAACGAGCCATCTGGCGTTTCGTAACCCCAAATGCGCTGGGAAGGCGAAAACATCGGATCGCCGCCATTGCACTCCTCGTCGTCACCGTCATCCTGGTTGCAATGAATGACGACTTCGTCGCCGACTTTCCAGCGGGTAACCTTCGAGCCGACGGCCCACACGATGCCCGAGGCATCGGAACCGGCGATGTGGTAAGGGTTCTTGTGGACATCGAACATCGAGACCGGCGTGCCGAGCGAAGCCCAGACACCATTGTAATTCACGCCGGCGGCCATGACGAGAATGAGCACATCATGGCTATCAAGTTCCCATGTCGGAACTACTTCGACCTGCATCGCAACGTCCGGCGTACCCTCGCGGTCGCGGCGGATGCACCAGGCATACATCTCCTTCGGCACATGACCGAGCGGCGGGATCTCGCCAACTTCATAAAGGTCTTTCTTGGCCGCTAAGATCGCAGGTGCCCCAGTATTGGTTCCCTTGTTATTGTTTTCTGCGGCGCCTTGAGCTGACATGTCGATCTTTTCTCCTTGTGCTGTCATCCGCTGCACTTGTTGTTAATGTGCGTTGCAACATATGGGCGCATAATTCAGCGTGGCTGGCAAGAGCCGGGTGCCTCCGTTTTCAGCAACGATTTAGCCTTCCTAATTGAGCAAAGAGCTTCAGCCCACAGTTTTTTTAGTCGCTGAAATCTGGCATATTGAACACCATTAACCCGCAATGCTCGATGTGCGAAATGACATCTTCCGCATTGCAGCACAAAGCGATTATCGTGTAGCGGGCAATAGAAAATGCAATCAACTTAGAAGAGTCGATGGGATGGGCGAGAAGCTTAAGGACACCACAGGCAAGCAGTCCGGTGACGCTGCGACGGGCAAGGTTCCGCGCGACCGGCCGTGGATTTTCAGAACGTATGCCGGCCATTCGACGGCCGCGAAGTCTAACGAGCTGTATCGTAAAAATCTTTCGAAGGGGCAGACCGGCCTCTCGATCGCGTTCGACCTGCCGACACAGACTGGCTACGACAGCGACCACGAACTCGCCCGCGGCGAAGTCGGCAAGGTTGGTGTTCCCGTCAGCCACATCGGTGACATGCGATCTCTGCTCGACGGTATTCCGCTCGATCAGATGAATACGTCGATGACGATCAACGCGACGGCCGCTTGGCTCCTGTCACTTTATGTCGCGGTCGCCGATGAGCAGGGTGCGCCCCGCACATCGCTGACAGGCACGATCCAGAACGACATCATCAAGGAATATCTCTCGCGTGGCACGTATGTATTCCCGCCGGAGCCTTCCCTGCGCCTGATCAAGGACACCATCGTATTCTCTTACGCGCAGGTTCCGAAGTGGAACCCCACGAACGTCTGTTCCTACCATCTGCAAGAAGCGGGAGCGACGCCGGTCCAGGAACTCGCGTATGCACTGGCCACCGCCATCGCCGTGCTCGATACTGTGAAAGCGTCCGGTGAGGTTCCGGCAGACGATTTCGCTACCGTTGTTGGCCGTGTGTCGTTCTTTGTGAACGCTGGGCTGCGCTTCGTCACCGAGATCAGCAAGATGCGGGCGTTCACGGAACTGTGGTACGAAATCACAGAGAAGCGTTATGGCGTAAAAGATGAGAAGTTCCGGCGCTTCCGCTACGGCGTGCAGGTCAATTCGCTCGGACTTACCGAGCCCCAGCCGGAAAACAATGTTTATCGCATCCTGATTGAAATGCTCGCCGTGACGCTCTCCAAAAACGCACGGGCACGCGCCGTTCAGCTCCCTGCCTGGAACGAGGCGCTTGGTCTGCCACGCCCTTGGGATCAACAGTGGTCGCTGAGAATGCAGCAGATCCTGGCTTACGAGACCGATCTGCTGGAATACGGCGACATCTTCGATGGATCGACTGAGATCGCGCGCAAGGTTGCCGAGCTGAAAGACGAAGCCCGCGCCGAACTGGAAACGATCGAAAAGATGGGCGGCGCGGTCGACGCAATTGACTACATGAAGCGCCGTCTGGTTGAGAGTAATACTGAGCGTCTGCGCGGCATCGAAACGGGCGAACAGATCGTCGTCGGCGTCAATCGCTGGACGGAAACCGAACCGTCGCCACTGTCGGCCGGAGAAGGCGCCATTCAGGTTATTGATCCTGCCGTGGAAGCACAGCAGGTCGAGCGTCTTAAGGCTTGGCGTGCTAACCGGGACGGCAAAGCGGTCAAAGCCGCACTTGCTGAACTTGAAGCTGCCGCACGCGAAGGCCGCAACGTCATGGAACCTTCCATCGCCTGTGCTAAAGCGGGTGTCACGACGGGCGAGTGGGGTGGTTTATTGCGCACCATCTTCGGCGAATACCGTGCTCCAACGGGCGTTGCCCAAGCCGGGCCTCAGGGAGAACGCTCGGGTCTGGAAGACGTGCGCTCGCAAGTTGAAATGGCATCGGAAAAGCTCGACCGCCGGCTCAAGTTCCTTGTCGGGAAGCCCGGTCTCGATGGCCACTCTAACGGCGCTGAACAGATTGCGGTTCGCGCGCGCGACTGCGGCATGGAAGTTGTCTACGAAGGCATCCGGCTTACCCCGGCGCAGATCGTTCGGGCGGCGCTCGACGAGAGTGTTCACGTCGTGGGTTTGTCGATCCTGTCCGGATCGCATGTGCCGCTTGTCAAAGAAGTCATGGATCGTATGCGCGCAGAAGGTCTGGACGACATTCCCGTTGTCGTAGGCGGCATCATCCCTCCGGAAGACGCAAAGGCACTGAAGGCTATGGGCGTTGCGGCTGTCTATACCCCGAAGGACTTTCAGCTCAACGACATCATGGCCGATATCGTCAAGCTTGTGATGGGCGTCGCGAAAGCGGCATGATAAGAAGTTGCACATAGCGCGATCGTTTCGTTGACGGACCGGTCGCGCTGAGTATTATGCGCGCCTTCCCGGCCCGCTAGCCGGTGTGCCTCTGTGGCGGAATTGGTAGACGCGACAGACTCAAAATCTGTTGTCCGCAAGGACGTGCCCGTTCGAGTCGGGCCAGGGGCACCATGACTTTCCCTCGCGACGGTCTCTCATAGTCTTGCTGAATGTTTAGCAAGACGCCCCCTTCTAATGTCACATCGCTTTCTAGGGCAAATCTCGCGCAATCCGGCAGCAGAACTTCGGCGCAGAGTCCCGCACGTGCATCATAACGCCGCAATCGCGATCATTGGCGTTTCTTTCGCCATTCATTACAATGGCTTGCGTCATACTATTGTGGCGGGGAGCCCTAGCAATACGATCCGACGTATCACCGTTCGGCGCCAACGGCTTTGACTGTCGATACGCAAAGGACGACATCGGGTCGTCGACCTTCGTAAACCCTCGTTACATTGACTGCACTGCGACCCACCACGTCCAAAATGGTGCGCGTCGAAAGCTACTTACGGGTGAAGTGTGCTCGCAAAATTACTGCAGTAGCCATGGTCGATTGGCCCAAGGACGACTGTAGCCAAGATTAAAAAAGGACCATCCGATGATCGTGAAAAAAGTTCCAGACGTTACGTTCCAAACCCGCGTCCGCGACGAATCCGTTGGTGGACCCAACCCGTTCCGCTGGGAACAGAAGACGACGGCCGACTATTTCGGTGGCAAGCGCGTGATTCTGTTTTCTCTGCCGGGTGCTTTCACTCCGACATGCTCCACGTACCAGCTTCCGAACTTTGAAAAGATGTATGAGGAGTTCAAGTCGCTGGGCATCGATGAGATCTATTGCATCTCCGTCAACGATGCGTTCGTTATGAATGCTTGGGGCAAGGCGCAAGGCGTCAACAACGTTAAGCTCATCCCAGACGGCTCGGGTGAGTTTACGCGCAAGATGGGCATGCTCGTTGCCAAGAATAACCTCGGCTTCGGGATGCGCTCTTGGCGCTATGCAGCCGTCGTGAACAATGGCGTCATCGAGCAGTGGTTCGAAGAAGAGGGCTTCTCGGACAACTGTGAGACTGATCCCTACGGCGCATCATCTCCGGAAAATATTCTTGAGGCGCTCAAGGCAGCTCAATCCAAGGCAGCCTAATATATAGAACTTGCGGACGCCCCCTTCCGAAGCGTGGAGGGGGCGTCTGTCGTTTGTAGCTCGGTTATTTCAATGCAGGGCTAAGGGCGGTCCAGCTCATTGAGCCGCTCACGCGGCGGGTAGCGTTCGAATGCGCCCGCAATTTCGTATCTTTTAGCGATGATCTGCTCGCCTTTTTTGGCGACAGAAATTGCCTCTGCGCTCCGACCCATCGGGCGAGCCTCGCCTTCGCAAAACATGCGACGCTATAACCTAGCGCCACGCAAATTGCTTCCCTACCACGTTTCCTTCTCGGTTCTCCCCACTCGTGGACGGGGTTGGCTTTGCGCGAAAAAATCAGCCTCGCTCAACCCGGACTGAGGTCATCGCCTATCGTGTGGTGGAAACTCGAAATTTGACACAAACGGGAGCGGCAAACTCTTCGTACACCTCCCTGCTAGACGAAAAATATCGACTTTCTGAAACTCATGCATAAGAATTACCCTGAATGCGTATCGGATCGGGGTGGCTCATGCGCGTCTTGTTGGGGATCGATGACACGGATAATCTCGAGAGCCGGGGGACCGGTTATCGAGCGCGCCAACTCGGGCTACGGCTCGCGGGTGAAGGGCTTGCACAAGTCCGCGGCATCTCACGCCATCAGCTCTTCGTGCATCCTGATATTCGCTACACCTCACACAACAGCGCGCTATGTCTCGACCTTACGTGGGGCGGTCGTCCCCTATCTGAGCTTGCAGAGCTTTGCCGTTCGTTTTTGCGCGCTGAATCGGCGCCAGGGTCAGACGCTGCATTCTGCATCGCGCCCTTCGACGAAATTCCCGACGATGTGGTGACATACGGAAAGAGAGCAAAAAACACCGTCTTAAATCAAGACATGGCCCGTGAGCTCGCGCGGCGAACAGACATCCACCTTGAAGGCGTTACGGGTGATGAAGGCGGCGTGATCGGGGCGCTCGCTTGCGTTGGGCTGCGCAAAGGCGGGCATGATGGACGCTTCGTCTGGGTCGCCGGAGTTCGCGAACTGACGGGCGTGGCTACCGTCGCCTATCTGCTCGGTTCAACCGGCATCGACATCATCCGAACGCCTGACGACGAAATCTTAGCGGCCGATGCGCGCGTGCTCGTTGATCCTTGGCCGCGCCCGGTCCTGCTGGACGATAAGGCCGTATTGCTAATCGAGAAAATAATGGAGGGAGCTCATGGCGACCACGATTGGAAAATCGTCCCCAAAGAGATTATCAAACAGTATTGAGGCCTCCGGGCCGCTGACGTTGCCGCGTCTGATGTTCTTGCTGCTGCTCGGCGCGCTCATTGTCGTGTTGCATGAAACCTTTCGGTTTCCTCTGAACCTGCCTGGACGGCACGGCATCGAAGCGATGGGGCTGTTGGTGTTTGGCCGGCTGATCTGCACATACAGATGGTCTGCAACGATTGTCGCCTTCTCGGCTGCCACCACCGCTTTCGCCTTTGGATCATCCGGTCACGACGGATGGTCAGGGCCGATTTTAGACCTTGCTCCGGGTGTTTTCGTCGACCTCGTCGTGATGGCAATTCCGGCTTTGCGGGATCGGCTGGTCTTAGCTCTTCCAGTTTTCGTGGCCCTTGCGTTTGCTACAAAGCCGCTCATGCGCTTTGCGGGGGCGGAATGGCTCGGCATGCACTTCGGGTCTTTGCGGCACGGCGTGCTCTATCCGATTTCGACCCACTTGATGTTCGGATTTGCCGGAGCTTTGGTCGCCGTCTTAATGTGGCTCGCATGGGCGCGCGTCAGTCATAACCAACGGGACAGCTAGATCCCACTCGTTGTAGTCAAAAGAAAAAGCCCTCTGCTGAACTTCCTGCAGAGGGCTTTTTCATTTTAAGGGGCTGCTTAGAGCTTCGTTCTCAAGCCGACATAGAATGTACGGCCCAGTTCCGGGTAGCCGAAGGAGTGCTCGTAGTTCTCATCGAGAAGGTTTTCCACCTTGCCGTAGATTTCGAACCGGCCATCCGCGATTTCCTGAGCCACGCCGAGATTGATGACGTGATAGTTGTCAAGTTCGAGAACGTCCGCGGGAACGATGCTATCGCGCGTGAGAGCCTTGCTGCCGGCAATATAGAGGTAGTCCGCCGAAAGGCTGAGCCCCGTATCGAAACGATAGAGAGCCGAGAACGTCAATTTGTGCTCAGGTCGATTGTGAAGTTCCTTTGTCGTGGCGCCGGGCGAAAGATTTTCTGAGTCAAGGTACGTGTAGCCTGAGACGAGTTCGAGCCCCGGAATACCTGCATAGTGAGCAGTCGCTTCAATGCCTCTGAAACGAAGCTCGGCAATGTTCTCAAAGCGATTGTTGTTGTTCTCAATGAAGTTCTCGGCATCTGTCTGGAACACACCGAAGCTCAGGAACGCATTCGCGAACGGAATTTGCTGTTCAATCGCAGCTTCGTAGTTCTGTGTGATTTCGGTTTGCAGATCCTCATTGCCGCGATCCACGTCATAGAGGTCGCGCAGCGTTGGAAACCTGATCTTGCGGGCAATCGATCCACGCAGAGCCGTTGTTTCGGTCAACGCGTAGCGCGTACCAAGCAGATACGTGTAGTCGCCGTCGGTTTCACCCGAGCGCTGTTGCGCTGCGTAACCACCGCCAACGACGAAGGACAGCCTGTCGGTTAACGCAAGCTCTTGCTCGAGGGCTGCTGAATAGACCTGCAGGTCGTGATCTTCGTCGAGGGGATTAACGGTGACGCCGGCTCCACCGCCGCCGCCACCACCTCCACCTCCACCTCCACCTCCTCCTCCGCCGCCGCCGCCGCCGCCGCCGCCGCCGCCGGAAGATTCAACGGAGAAGCCCGTCGAACGCCAAGACTCATTGCGCGCCTCCAACGCGAGAGTGAGGAGGTTTTCCCCAAAACGATACGCTGTCTGAACCCCGCCACCTGCAATGGTGGTCGTCGCGTCTTCGCTGAAGGCTCTGGCCTTTGCCTGGGTATTAAACCCGGCATCGTCGTAGTTGTTGGTGAGTTCGCGGAGCTGGTTGATGTAGGCCGTCGGGCGAATGGTCAGCCCGTTGCCGAGGTTGACGAGCCCAGACGTTTGTGCGCTGAAATTATCGTAGTCGTCGACGCGTTCGAACCGTGTCCTATTCGCAAAACGGCCCAGCCCCGTACTGCCCTGCAGTTGCGTGTTTGGCGGTTTGCCATATTCGCCGCCGCGGTAGTTGAGGCTGACACCCCATTGGACGTTATCCGATGGCTTCCAGACAAAGTTACCGTAAAGGGCGCGATCTTCGCGGTCGCTGTTCACCCGGCGATCGGTTGTTTGCAGGCTCGTGAAATCGAAGTCGTCAGAAAGATGAAAAGCCTTCTGGTCATAGGCCGATGCTGAGATAAATGCCTGGAAGGAGTCTGACCCATAGCTCGACGTCGCGCGGGCATGTTTCTCGTGACCGAAGCCCGCTCCGATGTCGGTCGTGGCATGCAGGCCTGGCGCGGCGCTCTTTGTGATGATGTCGATAACGGCCGCGTTGCCGCCGGGACCGTATAAGACTGAACTGCCGCCGCGCGTTATCTTGATGCGCGCGATGTTTTCTACGGGAATGGACCTTGGGTCGAACTGACCGTCGAAGGTTGAGTTCAGCGGCACGCCGTCAATCAGCAACAAAACATTTCGCGTGCGGAGACCGCGCACATCGATGCGGGGGACACCATCGCCACCGTTGCGGACGTAGAGGCCCGGGACCAAGCTGATGGCCTGATCCAGAGTCTGCGCATTGGAGCGTTTGATTTCCTCAGCCGTGACTTCCTGGACCGTAGTCACCTGCTCGACGACTCGATCAGATTGCGTGCGGCGAAAGCCCGTTTGGCCGATTTGCTCTGTGCTGCTTGCCGTGGCGGGAGCGGGAGCGGCTGGGAACGAACCTTGGTCGGGCTGGGCGGAAGCGGCGGTAGAAGAGCCAGAAGAACTCGCCGCCGCTGGGGCCGTCGGCTTGCTGATTATGATCGCGGGGAGTTCGTATTGCTCTTGGGCAACTGCCGGGGACAGGACACAAACATTAGCCGCGAGCGTTGCGACAGTTACGCCGTACTTACGCATGGTACGCACTACCCTTATTTTTTATGTAATTTTCGACATGATATGCAGTGCCCCTATGACGCCGCAATCGTGCATTGGCGGAATGCTGTATAGTGTTGCTTTGCTCCCACACATTTTCATCATAACGGAATTCATGCAGCTTATTGGCACGTTGCGCCGAGCGTTGGCCGCCAACCGATGCGTCTCCGCAATCCTGTTCGTGATCGCGTTGCATTTCTTCCGGATAGAACAGCGAGCGATTAGGTTTGACGTTTTAGATCGCCGCTTAGACTTCTATCGACGGGCCGCGATATCTCAGGGGGGCATATGAGGGTTCTCGTTACCGGTGCAGCGGGCCTGATCGGTTCTGGAATTTGTGCCCGCTTGGCAGCGGACGGACACGAGGTCACCGCGCTTGTCCGGCCGGGAACCAAGATTGTTCCGGCCAGTGCCCAACAGCATCGCGAGTTGAACGTCGCAAAAGCGATCACGCCGGAGGATTGGCTGGAGCCGCTGGCTGGTATCGATGCCATCGTCAACTGCGCGGGCGTCCTACAAGACAGTATCCGCGACAGCACGCACGATGTTCACGTCACCGGTGCGATTGCGATGTTCGCTGCGTGCGAAAGACTTGGACTCCGCAAGGTCATCCAGATTTCAGCGATCGGCGCCGACCGCCAGCAAGTGTCGGCCTTCTCGGAAAGTAAAATGACCGGCGACCGAGCGTTGATGGATCGCGACCTTGACTGGGTGGTCTTGCGGCCCTCCGTCGTATTGGGGCGGCAAGTGTATGGCGCCAGCGCGCTGATGCGCGGTCTCGCATCTTTGCCGTTGCTACCTCTGATGCCGCAAACCGGCGCGCTACAATCCGTTCAACTGGAAGACGTGGCCGCTACCGTATCATTCTTTCTCGATCCCTCTGCGCCGTCTCGCGTGGAACTGGATCTTGTTGGTCCGGAGCGGCAATCGCTTGAAGACGTCGTGGGCTTATATCGGAAATGGCTCGGATGGCCACCGGCGCGAACCATCGCGTTACCCGACTGGACGATGACACCGCTTTATTGGCTGGGCGATCTTGCCGGTTGGCTTGGGTGGCGGCCTCCCCTGCGCACAACCGCTCGGCGCGAGTTGGCGCGCGGCGTCGCGGGTGAAGCGCACGCGTGGAGTGACCTGACGGGCATCAAGCCAGCGTCCCTCCCCGCCGCTCTCGCGAAGTATCCGTCGACGGTGCAGGAACGCTGGTTCGCACGGCTCTATCTTCCACGCGTGGCTGTACTCGTTGCGTTGGCAATGTTTTGGGTTGCAACAGGCCTCATAACGCTGACTACGGGTTTCGCTGCTTCCGTGGAAACAATGTCCCGAGCCGGTGCAGGAGCGCTCGCCGAGGTCGGTGCAATTGCGGGAGCTCTCGCCGATATCTGCGTAGGACTTGCCATTGTCTATCGTCCAACGGCGCGACGCGGGCTCTATGCGGCAATGGGACTGGCTGCGGTCTATCTCGTAACAGGAACGGTCCTACTGCCGGACTTATGGAGCGATCCGCTCGGGCCGTTCGTGAAAGTCGTGCCGATCTTCGTGCTGCACTGGGTCGCGCTCGCGATCCTAGAGGAGCGTTGATGGATTACTTTCTCCTGAAGTTCCTGCACATCATCGGTGCTGCCGTACTTCTCGGAACGGGCGCGGGGATCGCGTTCTTCATGCTCGCCGCACATCGCACCGGCAACGCCGCGACCATTGCTGCGGTCGCGCGTATCGTCGTCATCGCGGATTTTGTGTTCACAGCAACGGCTGTCGTTGCACAGCCTATCAGCGGCGCTGCGCTCGCGTGGCAGGCGGGGTACTCACTCTTGGAAGGATGGATTGTCGTATCCTTGCTCCTGTATGTGGTGACGGGTGCTTTCTGGCTGCCTGTCGTCTGGATGCAGATCGAGATGCGCGACCTCGCCTGTGCTGCGGCCTTGCGTAGTGAAGAATTGCCATCGCGTTATCACGCGCTGTTTCGGCTATGGTTCATTTTCGGGTTTCCAGCCTTCGGTGCGGTGCTGACAATCCTGTGGCTGATGATCTCGAGACCCGCGATCGTTTGGTAGTTTCCGCCATTTGGTTGGAGCCAATGTTGCGGCGATGGAGACGAGTAAGTGAGGGAAAATGCGTATCTTGGTGTTTCAACATCTCGCTGTGGAGCACACGGGAGTCCTCGGTGACTTCTGGCGTCAAGCCGGACACGAGGAGCATGTCGTTGAACTCGGCGAAGGAGAAACGATCCCGGCGCTTGAAGACTTCGATCTCTTGACCGTCATGGGGGGCCCCATGGATGTCTGGCAGGAAGACGCCCATCCCTGGCTCGTTCCTGAGAAGGCTGCAATCCGCCGTTGGGTCCGTGATATGGGGCGCCCTTACCTCGGCATCTGTCTTGGTCATCAGCTTCTCGCCGATGCACTTGGCGGTGAGGTCTCGTTGATGAAAGCATCCGAAGTCGGTCTTGCCACAGTCGCCCTTACCGAGGCGGGGCGTGCCGATCCTGCTCTGGCTGGCGTTCCGCCTGAGCTTGAAACCTTCCAATGGCACAGCGCAGAGGTCTCGAAGTTGCCGGCGGGGTGCGAAGTCCTTGCCGCCAATGCAGCATGCCCGACGCAAGCGATCCGATGGGGCAAATGGGCTTACGGCTTTCAGTACCACATGGAAATAACCGGCAGCACCGTCAGCGACTGGGAACAAATTCCGGAATATAAAGCTAGTCTTAATGAGGCTCTCGGACCTGAGAAGGCCGCCCGCCTCTCGACTGACGTTGAAGCACAACTTCGGGGCCTTCACCGGACGGCGCGGCTGTTGAGCGATAATCTCTTGTCGTTAATCGCCTCAGCTCGGCCAACAGCGTCAGAAAAAGCCTGAGTTTTGGGGCCGCACGGAAGGTTTGCGTCCGTTTTGAAGTGCGGCTTCATGTCCACAAGGGTAAAAGTGTTCGCCGCGCACGCATTGCCCGGCCTTTGGAACCTGTGTTACTTCCGATTTTATGGGAACACTCTTGCGACGTCTGGCAAGCTCTGGGATTTCGATTATGCGCTATCTCATCGCGGCATTGGTGCCGTTCGTCAGTGCAGCGCTGATGAACGAGACGGCGGCGGCCGGCCCTGCTCTGCTGTTTGAAGCCAGCACCGGCAAAATTCTCTATTCCGAGAGCATGGATAACCAGTGGCATCCGGCATCACTGACGAAGATTATGACGGCCTATCTCGTCTTCGAGGATCTCAAGGCTGGTAAAATCAAGCTCGACACTAAGATCACCTGTACCGAGCGCGCTTATCAGGAGCCTCCCAGCAAGGTTGGTCTTCCCGTTGGCGCTGAACTAACGATCGACACTGCGCTTAAATCTCTCATCGTCAAATCCGCCAATGACGTTGCGGTGATGCTCGCTGAAGAGCTCGGGCCTACGTACGATCAATTCATCAATCGCATGAACACAACGGCCAAGCGGCTCGGCATGACGCGGACGCATTTCAACAATCCGAATGGACTGCCTGATGATGCGCAGGTCACCACGGCGCGGGACTTAGCTAAGCTCTCGCGCGCCATTGTCACAGAGTTCCCGGAATATTCGGCTTATTGGTCGATGTCGGCCTTTCAGCTCGGCAAGCAACGGCTCGGGTCGCACAACGGGCTGCTCAACACCTTTGAAGGCGCGGATGGCTTGAAGACCGGCTTCATCTGCGACTCCGGCTTCAATGTCGTGGCGAGTGCGACGCGTGACGGGCGCAAATTAATGGCCGTTGTTCTAGGTGAGCCTTCTGGAAAGGACCGCACGATCCGCGCGGCCAGTCTCCTGGAGCACGGCTTTCGCCACTACGGCTGGAAAGAACTTTTCAACACCACAAGCATCGACAATATGCCTATCGCCGCAGACGCGGAGGGGGTGCACAGCGTGCGTCACACCGTGACGGCCTGGACGTGTGGCAACCGTGCGCAGGCGAGGAAGCTTCGGGCTGCGAAGGTCAAAGTCAAGCAGGCCAGGGCGGCACAGAGGGCTAAACCCGTGCAGGCCTCCGTTCCTCCTCCCGCAAAAGCTGCATCCGTCGCCAATTGAGAAGAACTTACTGGTTGCCGAAACAGAGACGGGATTTGCTCTTCAGACAATAAGATCCAACGGGCCTTCCTCATAGGGACAACCGGGCGCCGGGAACTCCCATGGCTGGTCGGAGCGGCCTGCCTCACTGCCACCGTTGGGGCCGGCTAAGCCGCTGTCAGCATCGGGGCTGACTTTTGTGGATGGAGCAGGGTCATCTTTCTTTGCGGACGGCGGCACGTCGACCGATTGAACCGTAACGATCTGTGTTATCGCCTTTGCATCCGCCGCTAGAGCGGGACTTGCCACAATACTGATCTGCACGGCTGCAACCACCGCACAAATGACGTGCCCTGCTCTTACTCTGTTCAAGACACTGGCCACGCTTTCGCCCTCCATACGGCGCCTCCTCACGAGGGTACGCCCGGCTCTACATGTCAAGTTGTAAAGCTCACTGCATGCGCCGTCCAACGCTGTCTGCGCAGCAAAGCAATCCAATCGTAATCTTAGCACGCTAAACAGGTGAACACGCATTCGTTAGGCGGCGGGCACTTCTTTGAATCATCACATCAAAATATGTCATCGCGCGTACTACGCTCAATTCACGGTACGCCGCGATCCTTTGGCTCCGAACTTGCTTTTTCATTGCTCAGAGCAGCAAACGGAAAGAAGCACAGGATGGAGACCAACTGGAAATCAGGCGAAGCTGCCGACGAGTCGGCATGCGAACATGAATGCATGGCGGCCACTCTTGAAGCCCAGCACGGCATCTATGCCGCTGAAGTCGCAGACTTTTTCTCCAGCCTCCACCATCGGCAAGGAAATGCCGTTCGGGCTTGGGCATGGGCTGGAGTCGCCAACCTTGTCCGGCGTCGGGCGAGGGAACGTACGGGGCAGGATATCCAAACAACGGCCCTGCTCGCGTCCTAATTCGAGACACCTTGTATGACTTCACGTGACACACAGTCAGCGGCACTCGCCGCTGACGGCAAGCTTGTTGGCACGGCCAATACGATCTCGCACAGGCATCCGGTCGCCGCTATCGTGGCGCGTGGTAAATCATTCGTTGCGAGCGTTGCCTCTGGTACGGATGAGCGTGCGCGTTCTCAACGCAACGCTGTGACCGCTTTTGCGATCCGTGTCATCAGCGCGGGCCTGCTTTATATCACACAGATCCTGCTCGCCCGCTGGATGGGCGGGTACGAGTACGGCATCTACGTGTTCGTGTGGACGTGGGTTCTCGTGCTTGGCGGACTATCGCCGCTCGGACTCAATATGGTCGTCATACGAATGGTGCCTGAATATCGCGAGACCGGTGATTTGGCGCGACTACGCGGCCTCACGCACGGCTGCAGTCTTTTCGTACTCACGGTCGGAAGTACCGTGGCCCTCGTGGGTATCGCCGGGCTCTGGCTCTTACAGGATTTCGTCGCCAGCTACTATTTGCTTCCTGGCTATCTGGCCCTGATCTGCGTGCCTCTTTACGCGCTCGGCGATCTTCAGGATGGGCTTGGCCGTGGCCGCGGCTGGATGAGTTCAGCGTTGGTCCCGCCCTACATCATCCGCCCGCTGATGCTGCTCATCGCAATGGTCGTAGCGCATGATATCGGGCTTGAGATGTCTGCCGCGACCGCGGCAGGTGCTGCCATTCTCGCGACCTGGTTTTCCGCAATCCTTCAAACCGTGCTGATCGGGCGGCGCGTTGCCGCTGAGATCCCGGCCGACCATTCTGCTCCCAGAGCGTATGACTTCCGGCGCTGGCTAAAGACCTCCGCGCCTCTTTTTGTGATCGCAGCCTGCGAGTTGATGCTTCAGAACGCTGACGTACTTATCGTCTCGACGTATCTGAGCCCGACGGAGGTTGGAATTTATTTTGCCGCCGCCAAGACCATGAGCTTGATCATGTTCGTTCACTACGCGGTGGGCAGCGCGGTCGCGAACCAGTTTTCAGCCCTTAATGCACGCGGTGATCGATCCGCGCTTGTTGCTTGCGCCCGCGATGCCGTGCATTGGACCTTCTGGCCTTCACTTGCCGCTGCTGGCGTCATCCTGGCGCTTGGACACCCGCTCTTGTGGCTGTTCGGGCCGCAGTTCACGAGCGGTTTTCCTGTGATGCTTATCCTCGTCGTCGGCTTTCTCTTCCGCTCGGCCCTGGGACCAGCGGAGTTTCTTCTCAATATGCTGGGGGAGCAGACGCGTTGTGCGGCTGCGATGGTGGTGACCGCAGCGTTCAGTGTCGGGCTCAATCTGATCCTGGTGCCACGCTATGGATTGATAGGCGCGGCCATCGGAACGTCTACCTCGCTCGTCCTTCTGTCTGTGTTGCAATACATGATCGTCCGCAAACGGCTTGGATTGGATATTGCCATCTGGCGTCTGGGGACGCGTTAGCGGAATTGGCCGGACGCCGAGCGCGCACGACGCGGCTACGACTTGGGAAACAAAGCCAATCCCCAATCCGCAACTTGGGGGAAAGTTGCCGTTTTCTCAAAGGTGGAGTTTGGCTTTTGTGTTGGGCAGACCGACCCACAGGGCGCCAGATGCGCGCCCTATCCGACCGAAATCACATGGACGCGCCGATGACCAACGTCCAGAAGGACTTGAATTCCGTGCGCGGATCTTGAACGAGGGCCACGCCTGCGTGGCGCGCATCGGCCAGCAGAAGATTCTTATTGTGGCCTGCGCTTTCCTTCCAGCCGCGTAGAACTTCGTCAAACGTCGACTGGCCCGTGCCGACATTCTCGGCCGCCAAGCTCGCCTTGTACCCTGCCCGCTTAACGCGATCCCAGGGGTTCGAACCGTCGGAACCAAAGTGCGAAATGCGGTCCCACTTCGCGAGATCGCGCGCATGAGCCTTAGCAGCTGCTGTTAATTGTGCGTTGAGCTTCAGCGGCTTTAGGCCTTTGTCAGCGCGATACTGATTGATAAGCGCCAGCGCTTTTGCTGGATCCAGGCTCGTGTGGGAATAATCCCGGTCAGCAAGAGCGCCTTTCGGTGCCGTTTCATAGGAACCAGGCGGCATGCGGTCATCGTGTGCGGCGACCTGCGTGCCCGGCGCGGGACGGCCCGTCGCTGATTTGCCGCCAAGGCCTAAGGACGGCGACATGGGTGTGAGGGAGGAAGTGTCGCCGGTATCGGCGAAACTCGTAGACACGGCGCTAGGGCCGATGCCGCAGCTAGCGGTCAGCACGCTCACAAGAACCAGTACTGCTACTCGAACCATCTATCTAACTCCCGCATTGGTACGCGCGGTGACACCCGCCAACCATTGCAGCTAGCTGTTAACGCCGCGTTAACGCTAATAATTTCAAATAGAAGGGAATCTAATTCAGGTTCTATGCAACGTTTACTGTCGTTACCCGCACCGTTACCGGCTCCACCTTGGCGAGCAGCTCAATACACGTGCGATCAAATCCCCTCTCGGCAGCGTATTTACCCGTAACAAGTTGTCGCGAATTGGGCGAAGAGCGGGCAAAAGGCCGACGAAGCTAAGCACTGAACCCGTGATAACTCGCGTTAACTTCCTGGGTACCGCGCATAAAATAGGATCAACCTATTTCGGTGCCGTACCCCAGCCATCTGGCCCTACAGGAAAGATGCACAGCTCAACAATAAACAGGGCATGCAACCCAGGGGGGTTGGAACAGCCGCGTCAATCGACGACAATGCAGGCGAATCGTCCGGTGATTCGCGCGTCCGGCCCGATCCGATTGCGCCTGAACTGCCCTCGAAGCAGTCGCGAAAAAAGCTTGAGGAGTCGACGGGGATCCGCGCGAATGACAGCTGCCAGCAGCACATTTCGCAATAGCGACAAGAACGCACCGGCGGTGCCGTTCAAGCGCGCACTCATGCTCGTGCGGATTGCCTGCAGCGGTGGCGCAACCCGCGCGGAAATTATGCGCGACCTCGGGCCAATCTTCACACATAAGCTTTCTCCTGGCGAATGGCGGCAGCTCGTTACAGACGCCAATGCTGAACTCCTCGCGCAAGGTCTTGCCGTGCAGTCGCGCGGGCGAATGACGGTAAGCTCGATCGGTCGCGAGGCCGCAGACACCTTCCTCGGGCGCAAAGGATCGACATCGGGCTCGTGGCAGGACGTTCGCGACGGGCGGCTGGTCGCCAAAGCGCTTGGGCTAGATGACCTCGGTCCCAAGCGCATCAAGGAGTTGCAGCGACCAGATGGCCTTCGTGCCTTGATTATCCAGAAGGCTTTCGGTTTGCCGCTCAATGGCTCTCAAACCGTAAGCAAACTGCGTGCTCAGTTGGCGGTCGTGGCGCTGGAACGCGCTTTCGGAAACAAGATCAAGACAGGGCTCGGCGCAGGCTCTGGTTTTTCGGCGCAAGCGGGGCGCATGCTCGCAGGTCAACTTTCGATACGTCCCCGCGACTTCGGCTCTGATGCCAAGCTCGTCGCGGCGCTGGCGGCAGAGGCCGTTGACGCGCGCCAAACCGACTTAGAATCACTGCGCGGCGCGATTTTACGCCGTCTCGCGCAGTCTGCCCTGAGCGAACGCGTAGACACCGACGTGCCCGCGCCGGTATTGCGACAGGCGGCAAATGATGCCGGATTGCCTGGCGCGGCGATGCCCGCAAACAGGCGCCCTGATCCGGCAAGCTTTGCGCGCCACGTTCAGATCGCAGCGCAGGGATGTGCAGAAGGCTGGTCGGGGAACCGTAAGGCCCTCATCATGCGGGTTTGGAACGCAATAGCCGCACAACATCCCGAGTGGGGGCTATCTGAAATCGAGTTTAAATGCATGCTTGGGGAAGCCCATCGGGCGGGGCACCTTGCTCTCGCCAGCGCGGACCTTAAAGACAAGCGCAATGCCGACGAGCTCAATGCCTCTGCCGTAACCTACAAAAATACGGTCTGGCATCTTGTCCGCGTCGAAGACGTGGACTCGTGACAGCGACGCAAATTGGCCATTCAAGGAATCATTGTTTGATGCAGCAGCGGGCGCAAGAAGCTATCGCACCGGACCGGATGGCCGAGGCTTTCGAGCATTCGATCACCTGGGAAGACGATATCTGGCGGGCTGACCCAGTCGATGTCGAACAGGTGCACGCGAAAGCGCGCAAAAAGTTCGCCGACGTCATCGAGGCTGTCACGAAGGACGGCACCGCGCAGGCGCGTATCCTTTTGTTTCACGGACAATCTGGCGCCGGTAAAACGCACTTGATCCGCGCGCTACGTACGAGCGCACACCGGCAACAGAAGGCGTACTTCGGCTACGCCCAGATGACGCCGGACGTGAGCAACTACGCCGACTACTTTCTGCGCCGGCTGATTCATTCACTGGAAAAGTCCTATAACCCGGATGAAAGTAGCGATAGCGGACTGACACGCCTGACGGATCGCTTGCTGGCGACATGTACGTCGTTGGCCCAAACCGACCTCACAGCGCTGCGCGAAAAAGATCTGGACAGCGCGGACCTTGCACGGCTCGTCCTGAAACTTTCTGACGAAATCGTTGCTTCACCGGAATTCAATGCGGAAGAGCCGGACGTCAATATCGTTCGCGCATTGCTTTATTTGCAGCGACGTGACCCGCGCATCGATCAGCGCGTTCGCCAATATCTCTACGGCCGACAATTGACGCCCCTCGCTCACGAAGCGGTCGCGGCCCTTGACCCGAACGAGGGAGAGGGGCGCGCCTTCGAGATTATCGCGGCGCTCGGTCAGCTTATGAAGATCGTCGACGATGCGGCGCTCGTCTTCTGCATCGATCAGGTCGAAGATTTGATCAACTTCCCGGATCCGGAAGTGCGCTTCCAAAAGGCGATCGGCGATCTCATGCAGATCACGAACCGGGTCGGCAGCGCCATCATCATCATTTCATGTCTCGATGATTTCTATGACCGCGTGCGTGAGCCGTTGGCGCAATCCTTTAGGGATCGTATCGAGAAGTCTGGCCCTGTCGCGCTTTATGAAAGCCGCTCGGCGGAAGAAGCGCGACTCATCATCGCCAAGCGGCTCGAGCATCAAGCCGAAACCCAGGGGGGTGGCCTTTCGTTTCCAGATGCGAGCGCATTTTTTGGCCCCTCTTTCTTCGAGGAGTTCGCCGGGCTTTCGACGCGGCGTTTGCTAGAGCATGCACAGAATCGGTTGAGCGCTCAGACAAATGACGGGGACTCCGCGGAAGAAGTGGAGGAGCGCGAAACCACAAGCTTCATCTCCACCCTTGCGGAAGCTCTCGGCTTTGGCTCCGGACCGGCCGAGCGCGCACCTCATCCATTTTCGAAGATCGACTATCGCGAGATCTGGGAGCGCTTCCAAAGCCAATCCGAAGCCGAGATCCCGTCCGACGATGGCGAGATGATGGATGCGATGGTCGCGGCGCTTCAATTGGCACGCGAAGAGTGGGGTGGCGCAATCACGCTTAATGTCGAGCGTGTCGAAGTGGCTGACGATCTCCCGGCCATTGATCTTTCGCTGCGGCATGCGTCAGGATTGGAATCTGAAACTCGAGTCTTCTTGTGCAACCGGCCGACGCAAGGTGGCGGCCTGAAGCGACAGCTCGACAAGGTGCTTGGCGCGATGCACGCGAAGACATGCTTCATGCTGCGCGCCTCGGACTTCCCTCCGAACAAGAAGAACCAAACTGCCCAGGCGTTCCGCAAATTCCGGGATGCGGGCGGCCGGTCGATTCTGGTTCCCATCCCCGAATGGGAGCGCATGATCATGGTCCGCGAGTTTTATGCGCACCATCGCGCAGATCCTGGCTTCACGAAATGGTTTGAAAACGCGAAGCTCCTGTCAAATCTGATCGCAGTCATTCAGCTTTTGCGTCTCGACCTTCTCGGTCGCCCGTTGCCAGCTACGACTGGCGGCGTGAAGGCACGCACCAAGCCTAACCTGCGCGCGGTGACGTCAAATGAGCCCGCACTGATCGATGGCTATGAGAGTGTTACCGAGCCTGAGGCTCTTGCGCTCGCCGGTGGCAGCGAAGCACCTTGGGGGCCGGCCGAGAGCCTCGACGCGCCGCCAGTCCCGGCCAATGATGACGATCTGCCGATGTCGCAGATTCTCGACGAAAACGGCTTTGAGACAGGAAGTATCTATTCAGGCCGCGAACTTACGGCACAAGGCAGGCCGATTACACTTAATCTCAATGTGATGAAGCGCCACTCGGCGGTGCTCGGCGGTTCGGGCTCCGGTAAAACGACTCTCGCGCTCACGCTGATCGAGCAGCTTCTGCTACGCGGCATCCCCGCTGTATTGATCGACCGGAAGGGTGACCTTTGTTCTTATGCGAACCCAGATGTCTGGCGCTCTTTGGTTGATGAATGCACAGAACGACAATCGGACCGTGAAAAGCTTGCGGATGCGATTGACGTCGCGGTTTACACACCGGGGCGTGCGTCTGGCCGGCCGATCTCGATCACGCTTCTCCCCAACGGGATCAGCGAACTTCCCGAACATGAGCAACAGTTGCTCGCGAACCTATCGTCCGCGGCGCTTGGCGAGATGCTGCACCTGAAGAACTCGGCAACTCACCAGAAGCAGTCCGGGACGCTTTCGGTTGCACTTAAAATTCTCGGCAGCCGGTCCGCTAAAGAAGTGACGCTAAGCGATCTCATTTCGCTGCTCGAAGAAGAAGATCCAGAATTAACGGATCTGACGCAGCGTATGGATCCGTCCGGCAAGATCCGCCGCGATCTCGTAGCTCAGCTCGATAGCCTCCGCCATCGCAACTCCTCGCTGTTTGACGGAGGCGGCGAGCCGATGAGTATGGAGTCCTTCCTTGGTCTGGGTGCGTTCGCGCGGCCTAACCGCACGCGCCTGTCGATCATCTATACTGGCTTCCTGGGCGACAACGAGAACATCCTGTTCTGGGTTTCGCAGTTCTTGTCGGAAGCGCTACGTTTTTGCCAGCGCAACCCGAACGACGAACTGCAGGCTGTCGTGATGTTCGACGAAGCCGACCTGTATATCCCTGCCAACGCAAAGCCGGCGACCGCCGAGCCACTGCAGAGCCTTTTGAAACGCGCCCGTTCGGCCGGTCTCGGCTTGATGCTCGCAACTCAGTCACCGGGCGACCTTGACTACAAGAGCCGCGATCAGATCACGAGTTGGTTCATCGGTCGCGTTCGCGAAGATACGGCCCTTCGCAAACTCAAAGCCGCTTTCCAGAGCGAAAGTGGGCTTGATCCCGCTGCCGTTCTTCCTGGTCAAACGGTGGGCGAATTCCACCTCGTTCAGGAAGGGCTTGTACGCCCGATGAAGGCTCAACGATCGCTTATCACCGCCGAACAGGTCCCCTTCGACCGCATCGAACAGCTGTCGCGGGAAACGAAGGGGTTGGACGAGGGGCAGCTGCGTCTATTCGACGTGAAGTAAACCCTTCACAGATCGCATCATGATGGGGGGCGATGCAGCCTCCCGCATGTTCTTGCTAATGCTCATCACGGAGAAAAATCTGTGTTTCGGGCTTTCGCAAGCGCGAAGGTGACGATGTAAATTTGCAACAAAACGGCCAAACTGGTGAAAATTTCGGCTGAGCTGCCTCGTTTTCCCACAGCCTCAAAGATAGTCCATGGCGCGTCCGTTGTTGCGCCGCAGCACTAGACCAAGCCCATGATTTGCAAGTAGATTAGGATCTGCTGTTTTCGGTGACACTTTTAGCCGTGACGCTTTTTTCCCCAAGTTGTGCAGTTGCACAGCTCGATGTGTCGCATGGGCAAGAAAGTTCGTGTCAAGATAAAGCTTCCGCGATAACATGATTATGCGGTGTGCAAAGTAATGCGTAGGGCAGATGAGGGGTCGGACTGTCCGCTGCAAGCTTTGGCTAGCGCGTTTTGTAAGCGGGGTTTGTTATGATGGCTGCCAAATCTTTTTTTGTTGTGGTGCTTGTCACCTTAGCTGGACCAGCGATCGGGATCGGACTGTTCGTCCTGCTAAACACTTTGTAACGGGGTTAGCCTCGGACGCAAGTGGCAATCTTATCGCCTGTCGATATGTCATGCGAACGACGGTCTGATCTGACGCCATAGCGGTGCGTTAGATCTTGCCCACGACGTGGGGGCGTGTACGATGACTGTATGGTATGACCATCTGGTTCATCGTGTTGGCGCTGCGCTTGAATTCAAGTCGTGGCAATCTGGGACGTAGCTGCGCCAACCTTCTTCAACCCTCTTGAAACACACGCGAGCGTGACACCCCTCATGTCACAACGGCCTATCGACGACTGCTTCCGCCCCCTTGAACCTCGAATGAAGCACGACAAAGCCATTGCGCTTCTCAAAGAGCGCATTGTGCCCGTCGTAGACACCGAGGAAGTTAATCTCACGACTGCTGGCGGACGCGTTCTTGCGAGGAATGCCGTCGCGAGTTTCGAAATACCCGCGCACACGAATGCAGCCGTTGATGGCTATGCTTTCGCGTTTTCCGATTACGACGCGGAGAAAGGCGTCGATCTGCCCGTGGTAGGTCGAGCCGCCGCAGGACGTCCGTTTGAGGACACAGTGAAATCCGGTACCGCGGTGCGCATTTTGACCGGTGCTGTGCTTCCCGGCGGCGTCGACACAATTGCGATGCAGGAAGATGTCTTACGCACCGAAGCTGATGTCATACGGGTTCGAATCCCCGGCGGTCTCAAAGCAGGAGCGAATGTTCGCCGCGCTGGCGAAGATGTAAAGACCAGCGAGACGCTGTTCGAGGCCGGCCACATTTTGAGACCGCAAGATTTGGCCGCACTCGCCTCAGCCGGCATTGCGGCCCCTCTCTGCTTTAAGCGCCTTCGCCTCGGGATTGTTTCCACGGGTGACGAGGTTATTGCTGTCGGGAGCCGTGCGCTCGACCATGGCGAAGTTTATGATGCCAATTCGCCGATGTTGTCTGAACTCACGCGTCTCGCGGGTACAGAGACCGAATACCTTGGTATCTGGCCGGACAAGCCCGAAGAGGTCGAACAGCGGCTGAAAGCAGCAGCCGAACGTTTCGACGTCATCCTCACGACCGGTGGCGCCAGCCGCGGGGAGGAAGATCATATATCCCGCGTACTTGAGCGTTTGGGCACACGACATTTCTGGCAGCTCGACGTCAAGCCTGGCCGTCCCATGATGTTCGGCCAGATTGGAAACACGGTTGTCGTCGGGCTCCCGGGCAATCCCGTCGCCGTTTTCGTGTGCTTCCTGATGTACGTGTTTCCTTTGTTGCGGAAGCTGAGCGGTGCTCAATGGTTCGAGCCTCACCGTATACGTCTTCCCGCTGACTTCGAGGTTGCCAAACGCAAAATCGGACGCCGCGAATTCTGGCGGGGCATGATGGTGCCATCCGACACTGGCCTTCGCGCAGGTAAATTCAAGCGCGACGGATCTGGGCTCATCTCGGGATTGCGGGCGGCCGACGGCATCATCGAAGTTGCAGAGGACGTGCCACACGTTCAGCCCGGCGACATGGTTCAGTTTATTCCTTTTTCCGAGTACGGCATTCCCTCCCGGTGATTGCGTTTCGCGTTTCAGCGCGCCCGAGTAAGGCCTCAACCTCATTCTCTCAAACGCTCAGACGTCGTGCGGTCGCCACAAAGAGCGCCTAAACGCGCAATGAGACGTGCGGCGTTTTCATTTCGCCACGCGCCCGTTGGCGAGCCATTTTTCAATGATCACTATCGCGAAATTGCTGATGCTGCTTCTCGAGCTGGCGGTAGCGCTGCCGGTGAGGATGGTGCGTTTCGCAACGGACTGGATCTTCTTCAATCCACGGATTGGTCCGTTGCGTTATGTGGCATGGGCCGCGTTTGCGTATCTCTTTTTCGCGCTCACCCTTGTTTACATCATCGCGCCGATCCGCGGCTATGCGGGCCAAGCGTATCTGTCCGAAAGGCTGCGCTACGATGCCGAACGTTGGCTCGCGACTGCGATCTACGATGCGGAAGGCAATTTTGTTGGCACGTTTGATCCCCGCCTCGACAGCCGACAAGACGTGAACTGGACGGGCCAAGCCATCGAGGTCGGGCACTACGTCGCCAATCCGGATCACAAATCTATACCGGTCCGCGATGTACCAGAGAACTACTGGAAGTGCCTCACCTATCACGAGGATCGCTACATCGGTACGCCGCTCAATCCTTTCGGCATCGACCTTCTGGGTGTGCTCAAGATCCCCTATTCGACGATCCGACGCTCCATCGCGCTCAAGCGCCTTAGCCTCGGCGTAGGCGGTTCGACGTTGCCGATGCAGCTGGCCCGCGTGATCTACAAAACCCCACCGCATCTGAAGGAAAGCACCGGTGAGAAGATCCGGCGAAAGCTCGCGGAATGGTGGCTGGCGCCCGTCATCTACTTCGAACTGACGCGGGATGGCGATGAAACCGCGCTGAAACAATGGGCTGCCAATCATCTTTGGCTGGCCCAGCGCACCGGTGGCCAGTCCCTCCACGGTGTCGAGGTTGCAAGCCAGATCGTTTTCGGGAAGGAAGCGAAAGATCTTTCGGTTGCTGAACAGTTCATTTTGGCTTCGGCAGTCAACAAGCCGATCATCCTGCTGGAAGGCAGCGAACGACTGAACGCCGTGCGGCTTGATCGCTGGCGCTATATCGCGGAAGTCCGCGCCCGCACCTGCGCAGAAGCCTTGATAGACGACCCGGCCGAGCAGGCGCGCGTCGTTTTCGATCTCGTTGGCCTCGCGGGTGGGCCGCCCGATCCGCAGGTCAAACCTAAGCTGGAGGCGGCACTAGAACTCAACGCGCCCGACCGTGCCGCGCGGGCGCGGGCAAACCCCGTTATTCGCGCCAATACGCTGATGCCATCAGCGCGGTTCGGTATTCGCGAAGAGATGAAACAGATCTATGGCTTCGACTGGCGTAACCACGTACGAGGGGTGACGACCACGTTTGATGCAGCTGAAAATCTGGCGTTTCACGGCAAAATCGAACAGACGCTCATGCGGCTAAACCACAAGTGGGGCAACCGGCTCAACCCCAATTACACGTTGGACCCGCAAAAGACCGGACCCGATCTCAAGATCCCTGACGTTACCGTTGTCGCCGCGGATGCTGCCGGGAATATCGTGCGGTACTACGAGAGTGGGGAAACAGCAGCCTATTTCGGATCACCGTTTGCGCGCGATACGGAAAACGGGTCTTACGTCGTCAGCCGCGAAGGCCGCATGCTGGCCTCCACCGGCAAGGTTCTGGCCGCAATTGCAATCGCAAACGAAGGCAAGGATGGGGCGGATTCGTTGTACCTCGATACGAACGCTCCGGCTCGTGGCCTAGAAACCTGCAGTCATCATGGAAATCTGAGACGTGGCCGGCAGGCGCGCGTCGTATTTGCCTGTTCTCTCAACGAGCCGCTTATGATCCGCACGGCGCAGATTGGGCAGGCGCGGGTTAAAAAACTCATCGACGCGTTCGGTTTCAACATGCCGCCTACTGATGTGAGCGGGGCGGGGACACCTCCATCAACCGCAGTTGTCCTAGGGCAGATTGCGGGGTCGCCACGGCGCGTGCATCAGATGTCCGGCGTCGTCCTGGCTTCGCTCTTAGGCCGAGACCGTGCTGGAGTTCGGCCCCCGTCTCTCATTAGAGATTACGACTACACCAACATCGCAGAGGACCAGTCGGAAACGAGCCGCCCTAAAGGCATTATCGTCCCCCGCGACGTGATCGCGCGTGACGCCCGACCCCTTCTCAAATCGCTCCTCGAAGCACCGCTTTGCTATGAATCCAATAGGACGTCCCATGGAACGCTCAAGAGCCTTAATGCATGGTGCGCTTCCCGCCGCAACGGCCTGCGTTTGCATTTTGCGAAGACCGGCACGCAGGTCTCGGAAGACCCCAACGCGACGGTTGATGGCTGGGTAACGGGCGGATTGCAGTTCGACAATGGCGCTGCGTACTCCTACGTCGTACTCGTTGGAACTGGGACTGCCTCCGAGCCGTGGGCACGGTCGCTTCATTCCTCCCAGATCGCTGCTCCATTGGTCGCGACATTACTTGGTGACCTGGAAGCACACGCGCGCCAACATCCACAATCGCATTTGCTCCCGGCATCAAATCGGACGCTCGACAGAAGGCCGGTCACAGAGCCGAAACTGTCAAGCCACGCTCCGCAACCGATGAGCGAAGCCGAACGTCAGCGCGTGTTCAATCTGAACTAACGTGCAAGCCGCACTCGGCACTTGGCGTTCACGTTATTGACAGTTGCATTTTGACGTCACATTCGCGCCGCGCTCAAGCCTAAAACCCTCCGTACTCCTTGTAACCGATCACGCACGCCAGGAAGGCCGGGCGCACACGATATTTCGAGGCAACACGCCGCGTACAAGGCATCGCGGAACGGCTGCGGCGGGAATCCGGCGCTGTTTCCGAAAAACGAGAACGTGCCTATCGCGACAGAGTTTGACAGGTCTATCCGATGGCGTTTTCAGATGACGCGCGGCGGCAGCAGGATTTGGCTCGTCCGCAGCATGGCCGCTTCAGTACGAGTGACGGCGACTGGGTCGACCCAGACGATACGCCACGTGATTGGAAGAAAGTAATTCTGGTTATCGGGCTCGGCGCGTTGTCGTGGGTGGCGACGTATGTCGGCATGCTCGAACTCATTGAGTCGAACCTCGGTTCGCTGCCAATCGGGCACCGCATTATCATTGGCTTTTCGGTCGCTATGCTGATGACGATGATCATCTGGCTGCTTGACCAGATTTTCAGCCCAATCAATACCTCAACCAAGATCGTCTACATTGCCGGCTACCTGTTCTTGAGCCTTATCTCGATCGGCTTCGGCTTTGGCTTCTACTGGAAAGTTTTGGAAAGTCGTCAGGAGTCGACGCGATCGGCAGAAGCTGCGGTCGCGCAAGTTCAAAACTCGTTGCACGCTGGCTCAACGCGCCTGGAACAACTCAACGCGACGCTCGTGCAATTGACCGAACTTTCCTCTGCGAAGGCGATCGAGGAGAGGGAGAAGGGCACGACGTGTCCCAATAGCCGCCCCGGCGACGGCCCCCGCCGTAAGCTGCGCGATGATGATGCGCAGCGTTTCCTCTTTGCATCTGAATTCGTCAAAGGCCGCATTGCGACGGTCAAAGCGGAGCTATCGTCATTGGATGGCGATCTCGCGAAGGTGGTGAAAGGCGATCCCTCAACGATCGATGCCGAGACAGGAACGCGCAATGATTTTCTAAACGGCCTCAACCGGAGGCTCGATATGACCGTGACGGGTTTCAACGCGTTCCGGGGCGATCCTCAGCTGCGCCAAATCCGTGCTGATCTCGATGACCGAGCCGGAAAGACGATATTTCCAACGTCGAGTGGAGGCACCTTCACTTGCCCCGATCCACAGCTACAGACAGCATTGCGTGGTGTGGTTCGTGCCATCGATCAGTTGCCGCAACTTACCAAGCCGCGCATTGCGGCCGTTGAAGGTTCGGAGGCCACCATCGAAGCGTTTCGCCGTCTGACCGCAACGCTTCAAGGCGCACTCGTTCTTGACCTGCCGCCCTCCGCTGAAGAGCTACGGGAGTTGCAGAAGAAAGCGGTGCAATCCGTTTCGGAAGCGAGCACCAACGGGCAAGCCCCACCTGGCGCTCGCATTTCGGCAGGCCTTTCGCCGCGTGATTACATTCCGCTCGCAATCGCTGCGTTCGTCGACCTCTGCCTCTTGCTCGTCTCCATGGGGCGTCCGATGAACCGGCTCAATAATCTGGTACCGATCATGCGTGAGGCCGAGCGCGGTCCCATGATCAAGATCTTGTCGCGCTTCAATGAGATCCATCGCGACCCAGAAATCCGGCAGAACTTCGAGGTCTTCCGGCATGTCGTGTTTGATATGTATGGCGCGTACTATGTCGCCGTGCCGCTTGACGCACCTTACAAACCACATGAGCGCAACGGCGCAAATGGGTTCGGCTTCGGTGCGAGCGATGCGCAGGACCTCCAGCATGAAGCTCACTTGCTGGCAAACCTGTTTTCCGGTTTCGAGCAGCAGCGCATTTTCTCGCGCGTCTACAATCCGTTTTTGTCGACCCGTGCGATCCAGCGCAAGCTTTGGCGGCAAGGCAGCAAATTTGCCGGTTGTCATGCATTTCGCGTCTATCGTTTCCGGGACGGTGCCTGGTCGGACATGATCCTTCAGGCGGTCATGGGCGCTGCGCGGCGCGTGGAAGAGGAGAAGCGTCGCAGACAGAGATTGGAAGACGAAGCCGCAGTACAGCGCGGTCCGGAATTAGCGATGGGCACCTCTGAGCAAAAAGCTGAAAACTGCCGAACACGTGAGCCGCAAGACAGGAAGGACCGCTGGCCGCATCTCGATATACCGGCGCCGGATCTGCGCGATAGCGGCGCTGAACGCGCGAAGGCGTATGCTATTTCCGGTCGACGTAAGACGCGCAAGGCCAATGGCCATTTCAACGGCCACCGTATTCCAGTCGCCTCTGCCGAACTGAATGGCAGTGCCACCGAATACGCGAACGGTTCAGGTCTGGCGGCAAACGGGAACGGCCACGCGGCAAAGATTGCGAACGGGGCCGCACGTAGCGGCGCGCGCATCAACGCCGATGCAGAGCGCGAAGCCACTTTGCGTTCTGCCTTCGGCCGCTATGCCGCAACCGCCGCCTTTGAACTCAACAACAATGACGCGTTCTATGCGGACCTGGAAAATACCCTCGACGAACAACCCGAAACTCATTCGAACAAACAGGATGTCAGGGTAGAGACCGAGACCATCCGCACCACTGCTGACGACGAGGCCATGGAAAAGCGAAACGCTGCCGATGTTCTTCCTTTCAAACCACCGGCGTCCGCGTCCAACGACACCATCAAACAAGCCGCCACTTCGCTCGTGGAGAAAGTCCGTGAGGTCATGCCGTCGGAGGCGCGCGAGACGACCGTTACGATGACGCGTGAAACGGCGACGTTCAGCATCCCCGTAACCGAAGCGCGTTTGCCGATTATGTCCGCCGAGCGCGTTCCGCACGATTCGGTCGAAACTGAAATCTCTGAAGAGACGGTTGTTTCGCTCGTCCCACCTCCGCTGCCTTCATCCGCGCAACAAATTGTAACGGATGTAGCGGTCGTGGAGGACGCAAACACTGAGACTCAAGACGATGATGAAGCCCGACTTGTCACGCTCGTCAGCCGACTTCGGCCCGCTCCGGGGGGAGAAGTGCTTTGAATACGCTTGATATGCGCGAAGCGTGCCTCATTCGATGCAATCCGCAACGGTTGCTTAACCGTCTTCAGCGATTAATGGGCTTCAGAACTTCGGGGCCTGCCGAACCCTATCAACCGGCAGACCGGACATCGCACTGAATAAAGGAAAAGCTTCTATGCGCGCCAAGTCTCCATCGGGTTGCCAGGTCGTCAAGAAAGATCAGAAGTGCGCAGTCCTAAGAGCCTTTGTATTGCGCAGCCTAGAGTCGCGCCGACTGAGTGGCGCCGACTGCAGCTCTATCTGCCTCGTTGCGCGTTCCCTCGAGAGCCCGGCTGCACGCGTATTGGCCTCATTGGCCGACGAGATCGCGGCACTTCGCATTAACGTTCGCGCTGTCATCACGGCCATCGACAGCAACGAATTCGGCGGCGACAGCACTGTTAAACTTTGCGCTCCGTTTACCGCTGAAAGTACCCGCGTCGTGCATGATGCCCGACTGTATGATGCCCACGAACAGCTCATCCTCGACGATGCTACGACATGGGTCGGCGATTGCATGCGGCGCGAGCCTTCAAAAACCGATGCCTTCGAACGCTTCGCGGAGAACTGCGCCGTTTCGACGAAGTGGAGCCAGCAGGCCTTCAATAGCCTATGGCGTGCCGGCCAACCCGCAAAGTTTGACGCGACGCCGAACGTTGGTATCGCCGCGATGACAGACGCACTTAAGGCCATTGCTGTACCCGGCCAAAGCGTCAAGGAAGTTCTGCTGAACTCCGCTACGCGCCACTAACCTTAGTGAGACAGTGGATTGCCGCTGCAGCGCAACGCTGCGGTGGCGAGGCCGCCGGAGAAGGGATGGAACCACGCACGTGGCGCCGAGCGCCGATTCATGGCGTGATCTTTCTTGCGCAGATGCGCACGTCCCGTTGGACCCTGGCGTTTAAATAGGCCGGATCAAGGTCTTTGGCGCATCTGCGTCCAGCCCACGTCCGCCCGGCGGCCTCTCTATTTTCCAGAAACAAGCCCTCCCTTCTCACGGAAGGGCAGCGCCGCATTTTTACGCCAGCGTAGTCGCGGTATCTTGCCAATATTCCTCGCGTGTTCTTGCGATCGATCCACGTCGCGCATCACAATGGCACCGGTTGGAAAATTCACGCAAATCCCGGCAACACCGGATAAGTCAGTTTACTGTCAAGCTTCGGCCATGCGGGTCTGATGGGCTTCAACTTCGCACGGCTTGGTGATCTAGTCGTGCAGGATCGCAAATTGTGATTGTGCTCCCTGGCTTTATTTCGAGGTTGCCCCCCATGCACTCATTTTCGCCGAGGCGTTTTGTCGAGGCCGCGTTGCTGCTAGCGACGGTTACGGCCGCATTCCTAATCACCTTTCTTCCAGCTGCCGCTCAGGAGGCGAAGTTCGCTCATCAGCAGTTGGAGGAGGATGCGAAGCGCTACGAGTCCTATCTCGTAGAAAACTGGGCGGACAGAAACGCGAATATCAAAACACTGTTGGCGAAGGGCGGACAGGACCTCGGAAAGGATCCACGCGCAGCATCTCGCTCGTTTGCCGCAGCGGCCGGCAGCGCGCGAAGCAACAGCGCAGCTTGGCTTGGACTCGCGCGTTCATTAATCGCCATCAATCCCAATCAGCTCAATGGTTCGGAGCGCTACGATATTCCGGTCAACGCCTCCGGCGCCGCATATCGCGCCTATCAACATGCCAGCGGAAATGCGCAGAAGGCGGAAGCGCTGAGCGTACTTGCTGACACTTTGCAACGCCGCGAATTCTGGCGGCCGGCACTGGAGGCCTTGAAGGTCAGTCTCGCGCTTGCGGACAACCCAAAGGTGCGCGCAACCTATGACAAGCTGCACAGCGCGCACGGCTTCCGCATGACGGACTACTCGACACAGACGGAAACGAATTCGCCTCGTCTCTGCCTGCAGTTTTCCGAAAGCCTAGCGCGTGGTCCGGTCGAGTTCGCAGACTTTATTTCTGTCAACGGCAAGGACGCACAGGCCGTGACGCCGGAAGGCAGCCAATTGTGCATCGAGGGGCTTGCACACGGTCAGCGCTACGAAGTGCAGCTGCGTGCGGGGCTTCCCTCAGAGATTGGAGAGACGCTCGAAAAGACGATCGAAATCGCAGCGTATCTGCCGGATCGCAAACCGACTGTGCGCTTCACGGGACGTGCCTATGTTCTCCCGGCGCGCGGTCAGCAGGGTATCCCCGTTGTCTCCGTCAACACCGACACCGTTCAGGTGGAGGTTTTCCGATTCGGCGACCGTGCTCTGGCTGGCGCTGTGATCAACGGCGACCTGCAAAGGCAGCTTTCGAGCTGGGATCTCGAAACGATCAAGTCGCAATCGGGCGAAAGCGTTTACACCGGGAATCTGACCGTCAAGCGCGACCTCAACAAGGAAGTTACAACGGCCTTCCCGGTCAATGAAGCCATCGGCACGCTTAAGCCCGGTGCCTATGTCATGACGGCACAGGCGGCAACGCCAACCTCGGACTATCAGAATACTATCGCCACGCAGTGGTTCATCGTGTCCGACCTCGGACTGACGGCGTTTTCAGGCCGCGATGGAGTGCATGCCTTTGTTCGCTCACTGAGCGAGGCACACGCGGTCAGAGAAGTCGAAGTCCGGTTGATCGCGCGCAACAACGAGGTGCTCGCCACCGCCAAGACCGATGCGAATGGCTATGTGAAGTTCGACGGCGCGCTTGCACGCGGAGAAGGCGGCCTGCAGCCGGCTATCCTGGTCGCGCAGAATGGACTGTCCGACTATGCCTTCCTCGATATGACGACGGCGGCATTTGATCTTTCGGATCGCGGCGTCAAGGGTCGGGAGCCATCCGGCCCCATCGACGCATTCGTCTATACGGAACGTGGTGTCTACCGCCCCGGTGAAGACGTACACGTCGCTGCGCTTGTGCGAGACGACGAGGGCAAATCTTCCAACCTTCCTGTCACGCTGATCGTGACGCGGCCGGACGGTGTCGAACATCAGAGGCTCACGCTCGTCGATGAAGGTTCCGGCGGTCGCGCTGCATTGCTTCCGTTGTCGCACGGCGCGATGACGGGTACTTGGCGTGCGCAAGTCCATGTCGACCCGAAGGCCGCCCCGATCGCGCAGGCCGCGTTCCTGGTCGAAGATTTCGTCCCTGAACGACTGGACATGACGCTCAGTCCAAAGTCCGCTTCGATCGGCGTCAACGATCCGGCAACGATTGCAGTCACCGGACGGTACCTCTATGGGCCGCCTGCTGCGGGTCTCAAAATGGAAGGCGATGTCATTGTCAGAACCTCCAGCTCAGGCGTGCCGGGCTATTCCGGATATCGCTTTGGCCAGTCTGATGAAGAGATTACGCCGGTACGCGAGTCCCTGAACGAAATTGCCACGACCTCGCAGAAGGGCGAAGCCGACCTCAGCATTTCCCTGCCGAAGGTCGTGAAGACGGCAAAACCTCTGGAAGCCAAGGTCCTCGTGCGGCTTGCCGAACCCGGCGGACGCACGATCGAACGGCAGGTTACGTTGCCGGTCGATCTCGGATTGGAGCGCATCGGCATCAAGCCGTTGTTTAACGGAGACCGGCTCGGAGAAAGCGAAACGGCGCAATTTGACGTGCTCATGCTTGGAACCGACGGCAAGCCTGAAGCTGCTTCGGGGCTCGTATGGCAACTCAATAAGCTGGAAACGAACTGGCAATGGTATAGCCGCGGCGGTTATTGGACGTTCGAACCCGTGACATTGACGCGCAAAGTCGCGGACGGAAAACTTGAAGTGGCTGCCGAAAAGCCGAGCCGGCTTGAGATGCCGGTCAAGTACGGCCGCTATGTCCTCGAAGTTCAATCCGCCGGTTCGGCCGAGGTCGTAAGTTCCGTCGCCTTCACGGCCGGCTGGTATTCCGGAAGCGACCGGCCTGACAGTCCTGAACAGCTCGACATCGCACTGGACAAGGAAACCTATCAACCCGGCGATACAGCAAAGCTCAGGATCGCGGCAAAGCAGGGCGGCAAGGCCTTGGTCGCAGTCCTCGGCAACCGTCTTTATGCGATGCAGGAAGTTGATGTGCCCACAGGCGGCGGCGATGTCAGCATACCGGTTGGCGACAACTGGGGGCCCGGCGCCTACGTCACGGCCATTCTTTACCGGCCGATGGACGAAGCTCTCAAGCGCATGCCACAGCGGTCTCTTGGGTTGCAGTGGCTTGCTCTGGATCAGACCAAGCGCACGCTCAATATCGCGCTCAACGCTCCGGACAAGATTGAATCCGGCGCGACACTGCGTGTCCCCATTAAGGTGTCAGGATTTCCCGCGGGAGAGACCGCGCGCCTGACTTTGGCGGCTGTCGACGTCGGCATCCTCAATCTCACGAACTACAAAGCGCCTAAGCCGCAAACGTGGTTCTATGCACAAACGCAGCTTGGCCACGACATCCGGGACTACTATGGGCGGTTGATCGACGGCATGCGGGCGGAGCGTGGCACGCTGCGTTCGGGCGGCGATGCGGATGCCGGCATGCAGATGCAGGGCAGTCCCCCGGTTGAAGCCACTGTCGCAAAGTTCTCCGGCATTGTGGAAGTCTCCAGCGATGGTTCAGCGGAAGTAGAATTCGACCTTCCTGAGTTCAACGGCAGCGTTCGTCTCATGGCCGTCGCGTGGAGTGACAGCAGCGTCGGTTCGGCGACGATGGATGTAATTGTACGTGATCCAGTGGCCCTGACCGTGGCAGGCCCGCGTTTCTTGACACTCGGCGACAAGGCCCAGCTCGCTCTGGACGTCCACAACGTCGAGGGACCGGAGGCCACCTATGTCGTAAACGTTGCGCATGAGGTGACGGCCGGTGCCCAGGTTTCTCTTATTCAACGCGATGTGGCGTTGAAGACCGAGGAACGGCGAAGCGAAAGGTTGTCGCTTGAGCCAAAGTCCGTGGGACTCCAGACCTACCATGTGAACATCACAGGGCCCGACGGTATCGACGTGGCCAGAACTCTGACGTTCGACGTTAAGGCCCCTGCAGGTGATATCAAACGGACTACGATCGCCAGCATCAAGGCCAACGGCGGAAGCCTTTCTCTATCGGCCGACTTGCTACACGATCTCATTCCCGATCGTAGCGAGATCAACCTCTCGGTTGGCCCCGCAGCCCGGTTCGACGTCCCCGGCCTTTTGGTACAGCTTGACCGGTATCCCTATGGGTGCGCCGAGCAAACGGTGAGCCGCGCATTGCCGCTGGTCTATGCCAGTGCAGTGGCCCAGCGCAGCGGCGTGAAGATCGAAGCAGATCTTTCCGACCGGGTGCAGAAGGCTATCGACCGCGTGTTTGAAATGCAGGACGCTTCAGGCGCGTTCGGCGCATGGGGACCGGGCAACACGAACATGTGGCTGACGAGCTTCGTCACAGACTTCCTGACGCGCGCCAAGGAGGCCGGACACAAAGTCCGCGAACCTGGCTTCACACAGGCCCTCGATCGCCTCCAAAACTTCATCGCCTATGCGCAAGACTTTGAAACAGGTGGTGAAGATCGTGCCTATGCGCTCTACGTGCTGGCGCGGAACGCCCGCGCACCTATCGGTGAACTGCGCTACTACGTCGATACGCGCCTCGACCGGTTCTCAACACCGCTCGCCAAAGCGCAGCTCGGCGCAGCCCTCGCGATGATGGGGGACAAGGAACGCAGCGGCATTGCCTTTAAAGCGGCGTATGCAGACCTAACCGGGTCGGAGGCGCAGGTGATTTCACTGCGCGATGACTATGGCTCGCGGTTGCGGGATGGGGCAGCACTCGTCGCGCTGTCTGCGGAAACAGGTATGGAGAATGAGCGTATCCCACACCTGATCGACGTCGTCGCGTCGGGCTACACCAACAGGCGGTATACCTCGACACAAGAACAGGCTTGGTTGCTTCTTGCGGTGAAAGCCCTCGGCGACGAGTCCGCTTCGGCTTCGCTGACGATCGGGGGCACTGCTCACAGCGGTCCTCTTGCACGCAAGCTGACGGCGGAAGAACTCAACACGGGATCTTTCAAGGTCACAAACGAGAGCGACGCTGATCTTGATGCCGTGATGTCGGTCGTCGGCGCATCGCTCAACGCGGAACCGGCCGTCAGCAACGGGTTCTCCATCGAACGCAGCTACTTCAAACTTGACGGAACCGCAGTCGATCTTGCCAGCGCCAACGGTGGCGAAGCATCCATCGCTCAGAATGAGCGTCTGGTCGCGGTGGTGAAGATGACGGCCGACAATGCCGGCGGACGAGTTCTTGTTGTCGATCGCCTGCCAGCAGGTTTCGAGGTCGAGAACCCCCGGCTTGTCGCGTCGGGTAATCTTTCGAGCCTGAGCTGGTTGAAAAGCGACATCTCGCCAGAACACACCGAGTTCCGGGATGACCGCGTCGTCGCCGCCTTTAACCTCTTCGGACAGAGCCGCAGCGATGTGAAAGCTGCTGGGACGACAGCTACAGTTGCCTACATCGTCCGCGCTGTGACGCCGGGAGAGTTCGTTCACCCGGCCGCAACCGTCGAGGACATGTACGTCCCTGAACGGCATGCGCGGACGGAAGCAGGCACCTTGACCGTGACCTCAAAGAACTAAGTGAGAGCCTGAGGATACGTCTATGAGCCGGGCTCGACCCTTCCTAAAGATCGCGGCAGCAGGAGCTGCCGCGATCATCCTTGCCGGACTTTCCGCCGTGGCGGCATTCGAGATCGCGATTGCTCGGCTCGATCCACCGCCGCTTCAGGTTGCCGATCAACTCTCGGTCACGGTGCTTGACCGGGAAGATCGACTGCTTCGCGCGTTCACCACTGAAGATCACCGCTGGCGTCTCCCCATCACACATACCCAGGTGGACCAGCGTTATCTGAAACTTCTGTTCGCCTTCGAGGACCGTCGGTTCTGGACGCATGGCGGTGTCGATATGTATGCCGCCGGGCGGGCTGCGTTACAGCTCGTCCACAATCAACGGATTGTGTCCGGGGCTTCAACGCTCACCATGCAAGTCGCGCGACTTCTCGACCGACGTCATGAACGCACCGCCGCGGGAAAGTTCTCGCAAATCCTGCGCGCGGTTCAGCTAGAGCGTCAGCTCAGCAAAGGGCAAATCCTCGACATCTATCTAAGGTTGGCCCCCTTCGGCGGAAACATCGAGGGTGTGCGTGCGGCTTCCCTCGCCTATTTCGGACGTGAGCCAAATCGCCTGTCGCTGTCGCAAGCTGCGCTGCTCGTGGCGCTTCCACAATCGCCGGAGACGCGACGGCCTGACCGGAACTGGAAGGCGGCACGCATTGCACGAAACCGGGTGCTTCAACGCGGCGTCGCGGCTGGCGTCATTTCGCGTGCGGAAGCCGAATACGCCATGGCCGATGTGGTGCCGCACTTGCGTCGTTCGTTTCCTATGCTGGCGCCGCATCTGGCTGAAGCCGAACTGGTCGCTCATCCGGATCGCACCGTTCATCATCTGACCATTGACCGAAACGTCCAGGCCGCTCTTCAGACGTTGGCCACGCAGCACGCAGGCGCGCTCGGCCCTAAACTTTCAACGGCCGTGATTGCCGTAGATCACACAACGGGTGAGATCCTCGCACAGGTCGGGTCAGCGGGTTACTTCGACGGTGAGCGATTTGGTGCGGTCGACATGACGCGCGCTATCCGATCACCAGGATCGACACTGAAGCCGCTCGTTTACGGTCTCGGGTTCGAGGCCGGACTCGCGCATCCTGAGACGTTGATTGAGGACCGTCCCACGCGGTTCGGTTCCTACCGGCCAGAAAACTTCGACGATTCATACCATGGCACCGTCACGATTCGGGAAGCGCTAGGGCACTCCCTCAACGTACCGGCTGTCGCGATGCTCGATGCTGTGGGACCTGATCGGCTCGTCGGCCGTCTTAAAAGGTTCGGACTCACCCCGGTTCTGCCTGATGACGCGCACCCAAGCCTCGCTATTGCCCTCGGCGGCCTCGGACTGACGCTTGAGGATCTGGCGGGTCTTTATACGGGGTTGGCCAACGGTGGCCGTTACGTCGCGCTCACCCATTTGCGCGGAGACGCACAACAGCGCCACCTCACCGGCGCCGTCGCAGATGATGGAAAGCGCCGCCTCATGTCACCAGTGGCGGCATGGTATGTGGGGGACATCCTCAAAGATGCGCCGCCGCCGGCCAATACGCGCGGCGGACGTATCGCCTATAAAACGGGGACGTCTTATGGCTACCGTGACGCGTTGGCGATTGGCTATGACGGCCGCTATGTCATCGCGGTCTGGGTTGGACGACCTGATGCGACCTCAACGCCGGGCTTGACCGGACGCACAGCCGCGGCACCCATCCTTTTTGATGCCTTCTCACGTCTGGAAGAACAGCGCGTGCCGCTCGCTCCAGCACCTGCCGGCGTACTCAGGGTTTCGGGCGCCGAGTTGCCGCCTCCCCTAAAGCGTTTCGGTCGCGAAGCGACAGAAGCCAGCTCAGGGGGATTCCTGCAGCAGCCCGTCGTTATCGCGTTTCCACCCGACCGCTCCGAACTCGAAGTCGGAGCAGGTCAACAGCCCGCTGAGCCTCTACTTCTGAAAGCGGAGGGCGGCCAATTGCCGCTCACCTGGCTTGTGGATGGACGCCCTCTGGATTCTTCGCCACACCGGCGCGAGGTCCTGTGGCAGCCTAATGGTCCTGGTTTCGCAAAGGTTTCCGTGATTGACGCGGAGGGTCGTGTCGATCGTGTCACGGTCCGCTTACAATAAAACCCTAAATCCTACCCCACGCCATGCCTGCCGCTCTGATCGGCTCGGTGTGGCACTGCTTGGTCAGCGGGCTTATTGTCACGATAAATCCCGCCCGCGATAGACGCGTAGAAAAAATTCATGCGTGGGCAGGCGGAATAGCAGGCGGGGGAACGATGAGCGTACTCTTAAATCTGTGGGCTCGGTGGTGGATGATGGCGGTCGGGATAATGCTTCTCGGCCTACTCTTCCTGGCCGGGCCAATGGGTTGGGATGCGCCAAGTCGCAAACCTGCAGCGTTGCCTGCCTTAGCGGCGCAACTTCATGGTACAACCGTGTCCGGGATATCATCCGGCGCCTATATGGCGGGACAGTTTCAGCTCGCCCACGCGGATATTGTCAGTGGGGCCGGCATTATAGCCGGCGGGCCCTATGCTTGTGCTGAAAGTGCCTTCGCAGGCGTTGTACCCGATAGCGGAACCGTTTTTCTAAATGCTTCCCGCGCAGTGAATGGCTGCATGCTCAATGCGCTCGCTATGTGGGGCATCCCTGATCCGGCTCTTCTTGCCGGCAAGGCGCGCACCTTCTCTAACGAAAACAAAATCGGCGCGATTGCAGACGTCACAACGGATCGCCTCTACCTCTTTTCAGGCCAGGAGGACACAGTGGTGAAGCCGCCCATCGTAGCGGCTGCGGTGGCCTTCTATCGAAATCTTGGCGTTCCTGACGGGAACATTCTTTATGTCAGTGATGTGCCTGCGGGGCATGCGTTCGTCACTACCGATTCCGGCGGCGAATGTTCGGTGTCGCGCTCTCCGTACATCACGGATTGCGACTACGACCAAGCCGGGGTCATGCTCAAACAGCTTCTCGGTCAGCTGGCCCCGCCGCAGGAGCAGCTTGCAGGTCGGTTCCTCGAATTCGATCAGGACCCCTTTACCGAGAATATTTATGATCATGGTATGGGGCCATCCGGTGTCGTGTTCATTCCGGACTCGTGCCGCGACGAGGCCGGATGCCGGTTGCATGTCGCTTTTCACGGCTGCCTGCAAAATAGAGCTGCTGTCGGCGATGCCTTCATAAAGGAGAGCGGCCTTGCACGTTGGGCCGCGTCCAACCGGCTTATCGTTCTGTTTCCTGAAGTCAGTACCGGTGCGCTTAATCCCCAGGGCTGTTGGGATTGGTGGGGCTATACCGGTCGTCAATACCTGACCCGGGATGCCGCCCAGATCCGTGCTGTTCGAGCCATGCTAGACCGGCTGGCCGGGCCTGCAGCAAGTGCGTCTTTGTAGTTGACGCAGATCAATGCGACGAACGGCGTGGTTACGGTTTTGTGCCCACGGGCACTAGAAGAAGACAACCGTCATCTGCCGGCCATTTCTCTGGCATCGTCGTGGCGTGACGGATGGGCTCGATTTGGGGGATACACGCTTTGCCGAATACCTACCGCCTTTCCGAGTTGGTGTGGCCTCGGCCTGCGGCCCCCAGCGCAGCAAGCGGCTGGTTTGAGACGGGGTCACGCGCTCTGGCGATCCTGGCTCTCGCGGTATGGGTCGGCGCGGGTGTCTGGCAATCAGATGCGGGCGAACCTGAGCGCGTCGCAAGCGATACTCCGCAAGCTGCCACGCCAAAGACCAAAAGCTCCGCACCGACAGCGGAATACATGGTCGCCGCCTATGGCGGGATGCCATACACCTACGACAGTCAGGTAAATCTCAAGAAAGCTGGCCAGCACGACTTCAGCGCCGAGCCTGTCGCATGGCGCGGCGAACCGTTCATCGACCCGATCTACTACGGTGTTCGCGTGCTGCGTTGGTTCGGCGAAGGGCGGACGGGCACCATGCTGGACTTCACGCACTCGAAGACAATCGCGGAACTCCAGAACGATGCAAAATTCAAAGGGCTTCTGAACGGTAGCCAAGCACCAGAAGTCGCGAAATTGAACGACGTCTTCAAGCGGCTGGAGTTCAGCCACGGCCACAACATGTTGACGCTGAATGGCCTGCTTCGGCTGGCGAACTTGCACCCGCGTCTGTCGCCCTACGTCGGCCTCGGCGCCGGTATCAATCTGCCGCACACTGAAATTCAGTTGCAGTCAGACAAGCGCCGCACCTACGAATATCAGTTCACAGGTCCCGTGGTTCAGGCACTCGTCGGACTCGAATTCCGGCTGCCGAGGATGAGCTATTTTCTAGAGTATAAGTTCTCATTCGCGAGCTATGACGTGCCTCTGACGGGGCTTGATGGCACTAAGATCGGGTTGTTTGCAGATCTATACCGGCAAGCCATGCGGTGGTTCTCAGGCGAAGAGCCGGCGCAGGGCCGCTTAACAACTGAGCTTGCCAGCCATCAGGTCATCGGTGGCCTCGGCGTACGGTTCGCGGTGCGGCCTGCCGCAGCAGCTACCCCTTAAATGGTGTCACTCATGACATATTACGCGCGCTTCGCAGTCTTTTTCCGGGGACGCGGGGCGCGCTTGCGTGCGGGCGCTGGCGTTTTGGAACGGGTCGGCTGAGGGGCAGCGGCCTGCTGGTTTTCCTTTGCCGACCGAATGCGCCCGCCGTCGCCAGATACGGGGACGTCCTTGCACTGATGATCCTCATCGACGGCGGCACGCGTCCAGGCCGCGAAGAAATCGACGAACGAACGTAAACGCGGCAGCATGTGACGGTTCCGCGGATAGACTGCCCAAACGGCACTGTCTCCGGTCGTATCGTAATCCTCAAGCACCGTCCTGAGGCGACCGTCCGCGAGAGCCGAGCGAACGCGCCCGCTCGATACGCGGATCAGCCCATGTCCATCGAGGGCAGCTCGCATCAGGAGGCGATCGTCGTTCGTGCGCAACCTTCCTGTGACACGCACACTACGCTGTGCATTGCGCCGGGCGAACGGCCATGCCCAGTCTTCACCGTGAACCAGACAACAGTGGCGCTCCAGCTCGTTGGGTGTCTTTGGCACGCCATGCTTATCGAGGTAAACTTGTGAGGCTGCGATAACATGCGGGTTGGTCGCCAAACGTTTCGCGATCAAAGCGCTGTCAGCAAGGACTCCCGTCTTGATCGCAACGTCGAAGCCCTCTTCCTGGAGGCTGACGTTGCGGTCCGTTAATTCAGCGTGGATTTCTATTTCTGGGTGCTGGCGCATGAAGGACGAAATACCTTCGCCGACTTCGCGGCCGCCTATGTGCACGGGCGCGCTGATCTTCAGCTTTCCTCGCGGACTTTTGACGTTGCCGTCGACGCTCGCACGGGCCAGCTCAAGCTCCGCCAGGATGCGATCGACATGCTCTAAAAAGAGAGCACCTTCTTCTGTGATCCGGATTGAGCGTGTCGTGCGATCGAAAAGACGAACGCTGAGTTCATCTTCGAGAGCCTGTAGCCGCTTCGAGATTGTGCCCGGCGTGAGCGACATCTCTGTGCCCACCGCAGAAAGATTCTGCATCGCCGCAACGCGCGTAAAGATGCGCAGATCCTGAATGTCCATCAGCCTTCCCCGCCGACCTATGCCCCAAGGTCAGGCGCGGTGCCCGAAAACGAGTCCCGTTGTAACGCAGCGGTATCGCTGCGCATCGATTGGCTGACGGCCACGTGCCGCGTGCCAATAACCGACGTCATGAGAATCATCACTCCCGTGCACCACCATCGGCGGACGCTCCCTGCGCCGCCGCACCTCATTGTCCTGGTCTCCCCTTTTTTGGTTCTAATGGTGATGGCTGGGATGGGCAAACGTCGATCCGTTCACTGCTGCTCAAGAATTGTGAAGCATGTCGCGATCGCCACAGGCGGTTTTGAAGCTCTTGACAGGAGCTTCAGAACCAGCCTGCGATCTGAGAATCAATATGCTTGCTTTGATCAGAAGCGCTGGAGCAATCGCTCGATATAATCGAGCTCAGAAGGTGGGCGTTGGGCTTCACCCAAACGGCGGCGTAATTCTTCAAGAATTTGCCGTGCCCGCTGCATGTCGATCTCGTCAGGCACTTTTACAGACGTCCCCTGATCGGGACCCTGCGAACGTTGCGGCCGTCCCAGAGGGTCACGCGGTGCATCGCCATTCTGGCCGTAGCGCTGCGGCATATTCTGCATCATCTGCCGCGCCATCTCCTGCGCGCCCTGCCGCATCTGATCTAGCGCACGCGCCTGCTCCTGAGTAGCTCCGGCATAGTCCCCATTCTTCAGGGATTCTTCTGCGGCCTCCATGGCTTCGCGCGCACTGTCGAATTGATTGGGTGTTCCGCCCATACCACGCTCCTGCATGTCGCGCTGAAGCTGGCTTAATCGGTTGCGAAGCTCGGTCTGCCGGTCGCCGAGCTGCCCTGGTTGACCCTGCTGACCGGGCTGGCCTTGTCCCATCTGGCCCTGTTCGCCTTGAGGGCCGCGCCGCTGGCCTTGTTGGCGGCCACCTTGGCCCATTTGCCCCTGTTGACCGCGCTGCCCGTTTTCGCCCTCGCGCCGTTGTTCGCCAAATGTGTCATCCATGAGCCGTTGCTGCTGGCCGACGATGTCACCCAGCTCGCTCATCATTTCCATCATTTGCTTGTTGGCTTCGCCCTGAGCCTGCGAATTTTGACCCGACTGCAGGCGGTCAAGCAAATCGCGTAGTTCACTCAGCATCTGCTGAGCCTGATCGCGCGAACCAGACTTAGCCATTTCCTCGATCTGCTTCATCATGCGCTCGAGGTCCTGCTGGGTCAGCATCTGGTTCTGCTGATCCGTGCCCTGTTGGGTCGGATTGTTTTGGGCATCTTTCTGAAGCTGCTGGAGATATTCGTTGAGTGCCTGACGCAACTCCTGCATTGCCTGCTGAATTTCCTCGTCGGAACTGCCATCCTGAAGCGCTTGAGACAGCTTGTCCTGCGCTTCGCGCAGGCGCCGTTCCGCATCGCTCAAGTCTCCATCTTCGATGCGCAGAGCGACGTCCCAGAGCTGATCAATCACGCTGTCCAGTCCCGGGCGTGTGTCGTCGCGCTTCAGGCGATAATACGCGGTGCGCAATCCGAGATAGACCTGAACGTCATCGATGAAGCCTTCGGGCTCCAAGGTCAACGCACTGAGCGCACGCTCTACGGACACCCGATGCCGCGAATCTTCGACCAATTTGCGACGCTGCTCGATGACAGCGCGTGCCAAAGGGTTGCGGAAAATGCGCTGCGGCAACACCATCTCGATGGGCTTGGCTTCGCCAAGTTGCCCGGCAACATCAGTTGCCTGCAACGTCATGATCACGCGCAGGCCGGCCCAAGGATGTGATCCGAGCTCAAGATGCGTGATCGCTTCGCCTTCCTTAGCATTCGCCCGCGGCAAACGCAGATCAAGTTCGGGCGGACGCTGCAGAGGCAGACGCGGGCCGGTCAAAGTTTCCGGGCGAGCCCACGCCGTTGCGGGATCTTCTTCAGACTGCGGGGCGCGCACGACCTTGGCCCGGGCAGACGCCACGCCGTAGTCATCGGAAATTTTATAGGCCAACTTCATAGAGCCGCGCGGCGTCGCTTTCGGCTCTTCGGTCAATGCGATCTCGGGAGGTTGATCGGCAATGACCGCAAAGGTCCATGCCGCAGTTTCACTGCCATCGATCAATAAGCGCACGCGGGCGGGTTGCGTCAGCTCATGGCGCAGCTCCACAACGTTGGCAATGGTCCGGCCGGGCGCTTCGACGTTGTCGGCCTTGACGAGGATCGGCTGCTCATCTTCCGACTGGATCTCCAGGCTTATCGCCCCGAGATCAACGCCGCTGGCGCGGACGATCAATTGACTATTGTCTGGAATTTCCAAAAGCCCGGGGCGGTTCGCGTCGGCTTGCTGTTGCGGAGATTTTCCGCCATCGGCAAGCATAATGGGCGGCTTCGACGTGTAGGCCGGTGGCGTGATCCACGCGTCTACGCGTGCCTGAAGCACGGATGCTTCCGAGCGGAAGCGAAACGCACTTTGCAGTCTGTCTGAAAATTCGCTGCCCACCAGCGCCGTTGCAGCCACGACGCCAAACAACAAGAGAATGCGCAACGCCCAAGGGTCCTGCCGGGGGGTATCGGGGTGAGGCGGCGCAACGCGCAACTTTTCGAGCGCATTTGCCAAGCGCTTGCGGTGCGCCTGCCAGATCGCGAGCGTTGTGGCATTTGTTTCGCCCGCTGTGAGCGTATCTTCGTAGGACGTGGCGGGTCTGTGGGGAACCGTGGATTCAAGATCCAAACGCCGGATCGCGGCATCGCGTGTCGGCCATGGCGTACGGACGGCCCAGCCTATCGCAGCAACAAGCGCAACCGCGCTCAGCGCCAATACGATGAGATGAGCAGTGCTCCCCAAAAGCGGCCAAAGACCTAACAGGGAAGCGATGATGAACACGGCTACGACAGCCGCAATCATCCAAAGACGCGGCCAAAGCCGTTCAAAGAACAACGCCCACCGGCTACGACGGATTTTGCGCTCCAGCATCACGTTGATGCTGTTCTGCGTCGGATGGGTCGTCGCGGGTCCTGTTCCAGCCCCTTGCTGAGAACGAATTCCATCTGTCATGCGGCCAGCCTATCATGGCAAACGATCAGCGCATCCGGCAAATACGCTTGCGGATGTCACAATCTATTGCATGTAATAGAGGCGAGGCGCAGGCACCAGAGGCTTCTTTTCACGCATTTCCCGTAGCTCTTCAGCCTTTCGACAGCCAGGGCGGAAGCGTGTCCATCGCAATCAAGTCATCATATGTCGGCCGGCTCCGGATCACAGCATACGCATCTCCTGAGACCATAACCTCAGGGATCAGCAATCTAGAGTTGTAGGTCGATGACATCACGGCACCGTACGCACCGGCGCTCATAACGGCGATCAGATCGTCCGGCTGCAAGAGCGGTAATTTGCGATCTTCGGCCAGAAAGTCGCCGGTTTCGCATACCGGGCCAACGACATCCTGCATGACAGCGGGATTCTGGGCGCGCGCTTCAAGGACCGGCCAGATATCGTGATACGCCTCGTAAAGCGTCGGCCGGATCAAATCGTTCATCGCGCCATCTACGATCGTGAAGGTCTTGTCAGATCCTTCCTTGACGTAGATTACGCGCGTTACGAGCACACCAGCGTTGCCGACAATCATTCGTCCCGGCTCAAGAACGACCTTCAGACCAAGATCTCCGAGAGCCTCCCGCACGACGCGCGCATATTCGTCGGGATGGGGTGGTGTATCGTTCGTCCCGCGGTAGGGGATTCCGAGACCGCCCCCAATATCCAGGTGGCGCAGATTATGCCCCGCGGCGCGCAGCATGACGACGAGTTCATGCATGCGGGCGAACGCCGCTCGAAATGGCGCTAAATCGGTGATCTGGCTGCCGATATGCATGTGTACGCCGGTGATCTCGATGCCCGGCAGTTTTGCGGCCTTGGCGTAAAGTTCGGGTGCCGCAGCAAAAGGCACGCCGAATTTGTTCTCGGCCTTGCCCGTAGAAATCTTAGCGTGAGTTCCAGCGTCTACGTCCGGGTTTACGCGGATCGCTACGGGGGCTCGCAGCCCCATTTCCGCAGCGACATCGCTTAGAGCCGACAACTCCGGTTCACTTTCGACGTTGAACCCGAGAATGCCCTCCGAGAGCGCGTAGGCCATTTCGGACCGCGTCTTTCCGACTCCGGCGAAAATGATTTTACTTGCGGGGACACCTGCTGCCCGCGCCCGCCGCAATTCGCCTTCAGACACGACATCCATGCCCGCACCGAGGCGCGCCATCGTGGCCAGGACAGCTTGGTTGGAGTTCGCCTTGACCGCGTAGCAAATCAACGCGTTCTGACCATCAAAGGCCTGGGACAGAACCTCGTAGTGGCGCGTCAACGTCGCGGTCGAATAGCAATAGAAAGGCGTGCCAACGGCTTCCGCGATATCGACGAGGCTGACGCCTTCGGCGGTGAGGACGCCGTCCCTATAGGCAAAATGATGCATGGTGAATTTTATCGCAGATCAGGCCGGTTTTTGGAATGTGAGCCAGTGCGATCTGACACCGGACCCGGCCCCCGGTGAGCGATCCTAGCGCAACAGACCGTCGAGAATGAAGGGCCGATGCTCCTTTTCCGGTGCAGCGGAGTTCTTGCCCGGATCCTGGGCTTCGGGTGAGGTTGCGGTGCCGGCCGCCTTAGCTTCCGCAGGCGCCTCTAGCGAGCCGCGTATGCCGCATCCCGCAACAGCTAACGAAACAGCTGCAAGCAGGAGGCCTTTTCGAAACGCGCTCAACATGTTGACGCTGTCCCTCATTTGCCGTTCAGCCTTGATGCCCGCCGCTTCCCCAATGCCCACGAAACGGCAAGGCATGCCAAAGCATAGCTTGGGAAGCCATGCCCATGTTGGGCTTTTCTAGCCCGAGTTGGCTTCCGTTTCCAACCTCGCGACCCAATCCGCAGCTGTTTTTGCTACGTTCTGTGGCGCAGTTCCACCATAACTGGAGCGGCTTTTCACCGAATTTTCCACGCTGAGCACCGAAAACACAGCTTTCGTGATGCGGTTTTCCACCGCCTGCATCTCGTCGAGCGTGAGGTTTTCCAACGCTACGCCACGGCGTTCAGCAGTGGCCACAATCGCCCCTGTGACGTGGTGCGCTTGCCGGAAGGGCAGATTGAGTTCGCGGACAAGCCAATCGGCCAGATCGGTCGCAGTGGAATAACCCGCCCCGGCAGCCGCATGCATTGTCGCCGGGACTGGCTCCATATCCTCGACCATGCCAGCCATTGCCGCGACGACGAGGCGGAAGCTGTCAAGCGCGTCGAAGGTGACTTCCTTGTCTTCCTGCATGTCCTTTGAGTAAGCGAGCGGCAGCCCCTTCATCACCATTGCCAGGCTTTGCAGAGCGGCAGCGATACGACCGACCTTCGCGCGGCAAAGCTCAGCGGCGTCCGGATTCCGCTTCTGCGGCATGATTGACGAGCCCGTCGTGAAACGGTCGCTCAGTTTGATGAAGCCGAACTGCGGCGTTGACCAGATCACGATTTCCTCAGCGAAGCGCGACAGGTGCAACGCGCAGATCGTGGCCGCGGAGAGCGTCTCAAGGGCGAAATCGCGGTCGGAAACACTATCGAGCGAATTCGCCGTCGGCCGATCGAAGCCTAGCGTCTCTGCCGTCGCGTGACGGTTGATCGGGAACGAGGTGCCGGCAAGCGCAGCGGCGCCGAGCGGACATTCATTCAAACGTTTGCGAGCGTCAGCAAAGCGACCCCGGTCGCGCGCCAACATCTCGACATACGCCAGCAAATGATGGCCAAAGGTGACGGGCTGGGCGGGCTGCAAATGCGTGAAACCGGGCATGATGGTGCCTGCGTGTGCTGCGGCCTTCGTCGCCAATGCATGCTGGAGATTACGCAGAGCCACGTCGAAGGCATCAATGCAGGCCCGAATGTAGAGGCGGAAATCCGTCGCAACCTGATCGTTGCGCGAGCGCGCCGTGTGAAGGCGCCCCGCAGGCTCTCCAATCATCTCCTTCAGGCGCGACTCTATGTTCATGTGAACATCTTCCAGCGCGCGAGAATATTCGAACTCGCCACGCTCGATCTCACCGAGAATGCGATCAAGCCCCTCGCTGATGGCTTTCGCATCCTCAGCACCGATGATGCCTTGCGCCGCCAACATGGCGGCATGTGCCTTGGATCCGGCAATATCCTCAAAGGCCATGCGCTTGTCGAACTCAATGGAGACGTTGATGTCCTCCATGATCTCAGAGGGTGACATCTGGAAGCGGCCACCCCACATGCGGTTGGCGTTAGTATCGGTCACGGTTTAGCTCCGGCTAGAAAAGCGGATGAGACAAGAAGACTGAGGACCATGAGCAAAGATAGTACGACTGCGGTGAAACGAACATCACCAGCCAGCTACCTTTGGATTGCGGCGATCGCAGCCGTCATCGGGTTTGCGGCGGTATACTGGACGATGGCACCGTCTGACAACGGCGAGGGCATCGCCAATTCTCCGACGGCCGCCGAGGCAAAGCCTATGGCGGCTCCGACAAAGACGGGCGAGACGGCCGCTCCAACCCCAAATGCCATGCCTAATGAGGGAGGAAAACTCAATTCCGGGCACATGGCGGCCTTTATTTTCAAGCCGGAGCCTGAAACGCTCGGGGATGTCTCGTTCAAGGACGGCACTGGCCAGTCGGTAACCCTGGCTGATTTTAAGGGCAAAACTATCCTTCTCAATCTGTGGGCGACTTGGTGTGCACCGTGCCGGGAAGAGATGCCGGCGCTCGATCGTCTGCAAAATCAACTGGGTAGTGATAAGTTCGAGGTCGTGGCTTTGAGCGTTGATCGCGGAGGCGCGGAGAAATCCCAGCAGTTTCTCGACAAAATCAACGTTCAGAGTTTGACCCTCTACGTGGACGAGAAGGCTGGATCTTCGTCTGTTCTGAAGGTTATCGGCATGCCGACGACCTTGCTCATTGACGCGGACGGCCGCGAGATTGGACGGCTTGTCGGCCCGGCGGAGTGGGACAGTGCTGACGCCGTGCGCCTCATCAAGGCGCACCTACCCTAGCGGCCGGCGCTAAGGTTACGCAGCGAATGCCCGAAAAATGCGGGTTATCATCCAAAAAGCCAGCCGAATGAGCGCCCCAACAGCGAGCCCAATGAGCAATAGAAGGATGGATTTAGGCCCTAGCTCACCGAGTAGCGTCGCATAAGCGGCATTCGCTGAATCTGGGAAAAACGTCTCGAACTGGGTGCTGAAGACATCAAGAACCTGTCTCGCTTCTCGCACGAGATATCCAAACAGTTCGGTGTTGTAGATGGCCAAGTAGATATAGGCCAACATAGCTGCGACAAGTTCGATGACGAGCAATACAGCGAAGCCCGCAATCGCCATGATTGTCGTCACGATTCCCAGAAAGAAACTCGCGGTCAGCGATCGATCCTGACTCATGGCTAATGATCCTTATGCTCTCTTGGGTCGTAATTTCTTCGGCTTGACGCCCGCTAGCACGGCGGACCGTCAACAATAAGACGGCAACTGAGCGCTTGAGCCGTTAGGACTGATCACGTCTGCCCGCAGGAACAACGGGACCGGCGATTGACACCTTCGCGGCTTCCCGCCACAACGCGTTTCACTCAAGTGACTCTTAAGAATAACGAGGGAGCGCGCAATGTCGCACGACGACTTGCAGAAGACGATTGAGGCCGCATTCGAGGCCCGCGACGACGTTACACCCCAAACCGTGGGCCCCGTGCGGGAAGCCGTCGAGGAAGCGCTCAATCTGCTCGACAGCGGAAAAGCCCGTGTTGCCGAGCCGACTCCGGGCGGAGATTGGCAGGTCAACCAGTGGCTCAAGAAAGCTGTCCTATTGTCATTCCGTCTCAATGACATGACGACAATTTCTGGCGGTCCTGGCGGCGCTGCCTGGTGGGATAAGGTTCCATCCAAATTCGCCGGGATGACCGAAGCCGATTTCAAGAAGGCCGGCTTCCGTGCCGTGCCCAACTGTATCGTGCGCCGGTCCGCGTATATCGCTCCGGGCGTCGTTCTGATGCCTTCGTTCGTAAATCTCGGCGCTTATGTTGCCAGCGGTACGATGGTAGACACCTGGGCAACGGTCGGCAGTTGCGCGCAAATCGGCCGGAATTGCCATATCTCGGGTGGCGCCGGAATCGGTGGCGTACTCGAGCCGTTGCAAGCCGGCCCCGTGATTATCGAAGACAATTGCTTTATCGGCGCACGTGCCGAAGTCGCGGAAGGTGTTGTCGTCGGTGAGGGATCGGTGTTGTCCATGGGCGTCTATCTCGGCGCTTCGACAAAAATCGTCGACCGGGCAACGGGTGAAGTTTTCATGGGCCGCGTCCCCCCATACTCCGTCGTCGTCTCGGGTACTATGCCAGGCAAGCCTCTTCCGGATGGCTCGCCTGGACCTGGGCTTTATTGCGCCGTGATCGTGAAACGCGTGGACGAGAAAACACGCTCGAAGACGTCGATCAACGAGCTTTTGCGCGACTAACCTGCATTCCGGTGCGCGTGTTTTACGACATGCGCGCCGGACATGATCCGACCTCGTCGCCAGCGCATTTACGGCGAATAAGCGCCGTGATCGCATGCCATCCACGACGCCATGCCATACAGAACGCTGGACCCAGACAAAATTATCGAGACAGTTGCGACGCTTGATCGTCGCATTAGTGAACGTTTTCCTGGCTGCGGACTGCGTAAGGTCTGTTCAGAGCTTCTCGATATCGCCAAGACCAGCCAGAAAAAGGCCGCAGCGGTTTCCGAGCCCAATCTGCCGCTACGCTTTGGTATCGCCCTCGTCCTGGGCCTCGGTGTGGCCTTGCTCATCTATGTCGGTTCGATCATCGAACTCAAACACGGAGACGAAAACCTGTTCGGCGTGTTGGAGGGCATCGATGCCGCGGTCAATACACTGGTTGTTATGGGCGCGGGCGTATTCTTCTTATCGACGCTTGAAGGGCGTTGGCACAGGCAAAAAGCGCTCGATGATCTCCACGAATTGCGGTCCATCGTGCATGTTATCGACATGCACCAATTGACTAAAGATCCCGGCAGGGTTTCGACGGTCGGCACTGCAACGCCCTCGTCGCCGCAACGGGTGATGACACCATTCGAACTCGTTCGCTACCTCGACTACTGCTCCGAGATGCTGTCTCTCGCCGCCAAAATTGCCGCGCTTTATGCGCAGGGCACGCGAGATCCCATCGTTATCGAAACGGCCAGCGATCTGGGCCAGACAACGTCCTATCTCTCCAGCAAAATCTGGCAGAAGATTACCCTTGTGCAGGCGCAGATCGACAGCCCAGCTGCGGGGCCCTCAGCTCTTTCCGAAGGCGTGACGCAACTGGATGGCGCGACGACTGTCTCAACTCCGGCGACTTGACGGCTAAGACCGCAGGTGGGAATCGATCTAAACGCATCGTCGTACCCGTTCAGCCGTGTCATTGCCTCTCGAGGCCAATGGCTCCCTCCGTCGCCATAGAGGCTTGCTTGCATGTCCGCCGATCTGCCGACTGACGTTACCCGTCTTACTCAGGCGTTGATCCGTTGCCCGAGCGTAACCCCGGCTGAGGGCGGTGCGCTGACGCTATTGGAGAACGTTCTCACCGAACTTGGATTCGTCTGCCACCGTCTCACGTTTTCGGAGCCCGGCACGCCGGATATTGAAAACCTCTATGCACGGATCGGAAGCAGCGGACCGAACCTCTGCTTTGCCGGGCACACGGATGTCGTACCTCCCGGCGAAGAAGATGCCTGGAGCGTTCCACCCTTTGCAGGCGAAATTCGTGACGGCATTCTTTTCGGTCGCGGCGCCGTCGACATGAAGGGTGCAATCGCCTGCTTCGTTTCTGCGGCGGCGGCCTACCTTGCGCAATCGGACACCCAACGTCGGGGGGCCATTTCGCTCCTCATCACGGGAGACGAAGAAGGACCGGCGATCAACGGCACGGTCAAAGTGCTCGACTGGCTCAAGCAGCAGGGCGAGCAGATCGATGCCTGCATCGTCGGGGAGCCGTCCAATCCGCGCCGCATTGGCGATGAGATCAAAGTCGGACGGCGTGGATCACTCAATGGCGAAATCATTGTCAACGGCCGGCAAGGACACAGCGCTTATCCTGCGTTGGCCGACAATCCCGTTCCCAAGCTCGCGCGCATCATCGACCGGCTGTCGGTGCTTCCGCTCGACGAAGGCAGTGAGCGGTTTGAGCGCTCCAATCTCGAGGTCACCATCATTTCGGTCCCCAATACCGTGACGAACGTCATACCGGGGCAGGCGCGCGCGGCCTTCAATGTGCGTTTCAACGACAATTGGACACGCGAACGTCTGGAAGACGCTATTCGTAGCTGTTGCGAAGCAAGCGCGGCAGAGGTCGAGGCCGATATGCGGCTTACGTTCTCCTTTTCAGGCGACGCCTTCTGCACTGAGCCGGGACCGTTACTCGACACGCTGGTTGCAGCGGTTCGCGACGTCAGTGGGGTAACGCCTGCGCTTACTACCGGCGGCGGTACGTCCGATGCGCGCTTCATCAAGAACGCGTGCCCAGTGATCGAATTCGGCCTCGTCAACGCCACGATCCACAAAGTCGACGAGCACGTTCCGGTCAGCGACCTCTCGGCTCTTACCGCCATCTACACGCGCTTCTTGGAGCGATTTTTCGCGGCCGCCTAACCGCTTTCACCCAACTCCCTATTGGACGGTCTTGTTCGGCTCTTTGGGATCATTGAACAATCGCCCGTTAGGTCGCATATTGTCGTCATGCAACGACCGTTCATACATCCGTCCATTGCGGACGTCAGATTAGAGAATGTTCTTTACGCGCTGGCTGATCCCGCGCGTCTAGCGATCGTGCGCACGCTCGCGAACGGTGGATGTCCAATGAACTGTTCCACTGCAGCACCGGCACAGCTTCCGAAGTCGACGCAGTCGCATCACTATCAAGTGCTGCGGGAAGCGGGTCTGATTACGTCGGAGCGGCGCGGGACCGAAGTCGTCAATGTTCTGCGACGGAGCGACATTGACCAGAGGTTTCCGGGTCTTCTCACGGCCGTGCTGAGCTCATCCTCCTAATTCACCCGCTCGCCTCATTCCGACAGCTCATCGGAGATACGCCGCAGCCCTGCCAGAAATTCTGGATAAGCATCTGTGTTGTGATCTTCCGGGTATACTGCGTAGACGGGGTACACGAAGCGGCGGGCGCGCTCGACGAGCTTTAGGCGCTCGTCTTCCAGATAACTTTGGACCAGACGCCTCGGAAAATATCCCGACGCTTCGGTATCAAAGAGGTAGCTTAAGGCAACCGCGCCAAGATCAAAGTGCAGACTGGTGTGCGTCTGATTCGGGTACGTGTCGGCATGATCTGCCGCAAATTCGGGCCCCCAATTGACGAACACGTAGCCTTTACGGCGGCTCCGTGCCGACGACGTGGAGCTCGTTACGAGCACAAGTTCATCGTCGAAAATGTGCTCGACGATCAAACCCGGACGCGACTCTGCGCGGTAAACGACGGCAAGATCCAACGAGCCTTCGAGAAGTTGCTCGATAAGCGCGCGTGACGTTCCCATTCTTGCCGTTACCGCAATATCGCCGCGCGCACCGCGCAGCCACGCCACCCATTTGAGCAGATACCCTTCCCACAGACTGATCTGACCACCGACAGCCAGATGATCCGTGTGATGGTCGGCGAGCGCGACCTCAAGCTGAGCGTGGTTCCATACGCGCAAGAGCGCGCTGGCGTGACGCTGGAATTGCTCTCCGGCCGGGGTCAGACGCGTGCCGCTCTTGGCGCGCTCAAACAGAGTTCGAGCGAGTGCCTCCTCCAGCGCCTTGACCCGCATAGACACCGTAGACTGAGTTACGCACAGCTTTTCGGCTGCGTCCTTGAAACTTCCCGCCTCCACGATAGCCAGAAATGTTTTCGCGAGCGTGATGTCCATGCGGCCCAAAAAAGGGTTATGGCGTGAATAGGCAGGTTCTTAGTTCAAAGATCTTCATTCAAACATTCACATTAATTCGTTTGTACGAATTTACCAACTCACTCATATCTCGAATGTGTTGAGTAGAAATCGCACTCAAAACAGCAAACCTTGGAACCTATTGAGATGAAAAAAACTCAATCAAGCAAACCCGCCGCAAAAAAAGCAGCCCCTGCAGCAGCCGCTGCAGCTCCGCCGGCAAAGGCCGCTAAGGCTGCGAAAAAGCCGGCAGCCAAGCGGGCTAAGTAAGACGACCTCGGAGATCTGCATGACCGCGTTGAAACTGGTGCTGGGTACAGTCGCCGCAAGCGCATTTTGGCTTTCCGCGGCGCAAGCCACGACGATCATCAACCGCGACCCTTCGGCGCACAACCTGCGCATCGTCGAAGGGGATCAGGAGCGTGTCGTCACGGCTGAACCTTCTCAGCAGCTGGATGAATTGTGCTCGTCTTCGTGCAGCCTGTTCTTTGATGATGACCCGGATGCCTACGAAATTGCCGCAGGCGACATCGTGTCAATCGAGGACGGCGAGCTCTACTACGAGGAGCCTTCCGCTCTGCCTGAAGCGCCTAGTATGCCTGCCGACGCCAATAATTATGGCCCGGCAAATCAATAGCTTATAGCGCTGCAAGCCGGTTTCAGCAGGTTTTTACAAATAAGGGCGGCACCCCGGGCGGTGCCGCCCTTTCCTGTTATCGTGTGATCATTTAAGGGCTCGGCTTGCCACACCATGTGATGAAACCCATATGGGCGCCGGGCGTTCGCCATATTCTTAGGTTGCATGTTCCCCAGAGAACAGCACTGCGACGGCTAATGCTTCAGCTTATGCCGCGAAACAGGACAGAGAAGGGCGTAGATCATGCGATCTTATCTAACTACTGCCGGCGCATTCATCCTTGCAGCAATGACGCTGCCAAGCATCGCGCAGGCGGCGACAGACCCATCCGGTGTCTGGCTCGACGACAAGGGCCGCGGTGCGATTGAAATTAAACCGTGTGGCGACGACTACTGCGGCTACGTGGTTTGGGTCAAAGACACGAACGACACGCGCGGTTGCGGCAAGCAGATCATTGGCAATGTCAGCGCCACGGGTTCAGGCATTTGGGACAACGGCTGGATTTACAGTCCCGAGCGTAAAAAGAAATACAGCGTCGAACTGAAATTGCTCAGCGATAATCAGCTTCGCGTGAAAGGGTATGCGGGTACGAAGTTCTTTTCCAAGACCATGGTTTGGACGAAGGCTCCGGACACTCTCACTCGTTGCGACGATGCCGTGTATGCCAAAAAGACGGAGCCTGCCGCTGAATCGGCTCCGGCGCTGCAACCTGCGACACCGCCCGACGTAACATCAGACGCTCCGCCTGCGACGACAGCAGCCAAACCTGACGCTGCCTCGCCGTCCGCCGCGGACACTGCAGAAGCACCAGTGACTGAGCCGCAAAAGGATACCGGAGACGCGGCCTCCCCCCCGGCACAGAAACCTGCTGCTCCCCAGAAAAAAGAAATGGCGAACGCAGCCCCACCTCCCGATGTGGAAGACGGCCCGAGCTTGGGTGACCTGCCGATCGACAAATATTTCAACAAGACCGCGGACGGACGCTGCAAACTCGATCTGCCGTGGGTCAAGCTCGACTTTGCGTGTGATTGATCAGGCTTTGAGTCTCGAAAGTTTTGGCGGCTGGTCCTCTGGGGCCAGCCGTTTTCTTTGTCTGTTCAGCGAAAGTGCTTGGAAAGCTTCAAGCCTTGGGCCTGATAGTTCGATCCCAAATCGCGACCATAGAGTAGGCGGGGAATCTCTGTCAGGCGTTCGTATATGAGGCGCCCGACGATCTGACCGTCTTCGAGGATGAAGGGGACCTTGTGGCTTCTGACTTCGAGCACAACCCGCGAGCCCTCACCGCCAGCTGGCGCATGACCGAAGCCAGGGTCCATGAAGCCTGCATAGTGCACGCGAAATTCGCCGACGAGCGGGTTGAAGGGCATCATTTCGGCCGCGTGTGTCGGGGGGACATGAACTGCTTCTTTCGAGGCCAATATGTAGAATTGATCGGGATCGAGTATGAGCCGTCGTTGCTTGCCGACGTTGATCGGCTCCCAATACTCCGCAATGGCGCAGGAGCCCGGCGCATCCACGTCAACCAGACCGGAATGGCGCTTCGCGCGATAGCCGATAAGGCCCGTTTCAGATCCGGTCAGATCAACGGAAAGCGCAATACCGCCGGAGATATCGGGATTCGCCGTGTTGACGAGTCGTTCGCGTTCATGGAGGGCGGCCAACTCGGCATCGGTATCCTGCGGCATGCCGCGACGGAACCGAATCTGAGTCAAGCGGCTGCCCGTGCGCGCGAGGATCGGGAACGTCTGAGGGCAGATTTCCGCATAGAGCGGGCCTTGGTATCCAGCAGGGATCTGATCGAAGGCCGTCACACGATCGGCAATTACGCGTGTGAAGACATCAAGACGTCCGGTCGAACTTTTTGGATTGGCCGATGCCGACAAAGTCTCAGGTAGGTTTAAACTTTCCAGCAGCGGGACGACGTAGACGCATCCGGTTTCCAACACGGCGCCTTGGCTGAGGTCTACTTCGTGAAGTTTGAGGTCCGCAAGACGCGCTTCTACGGATACTGCTCGCCCCGGCAGGAAGCTTGCACGGACGCGATAGGCCTTCGGGCCCAAACGCAGATCAAGGCTCGCCGGCTGGATTTGGCCATCAATCAGCGGCTCAGCCACAGAGATAGCGCCTTCCGCCAGCAGTTTTTCTATTGCCTGCACGGGCAGTACGCCCGCAGGCTCTATGCCGCTCTGCGCGTTCACGTCTTTATCCTCGATCCGGGCTGGATTGCTCACGTCGCGCCCTCCTTCGATCTCAGTGCCATAGAACACGTGATGCTTGACGCCAAGCGGCAATCGGCGCTAATCCCCGTTCCTACTACCGTGGTGATTTGGCCGGCCGGCTTGCAGCCACGTAAAAACAACTTGCTAAAAGGCCGCGCGCATTTCTGGTGCAGTCCCCCGTTATCAAGCGCCCGGCCCACTTAGTTGCGACGCTCAGCGGGCCCGTTACGTCCGCTCATTGGGCGGTCCATGGCGATTTCTGCGCGCGATTGCGGTGCAGAGCTTGACTGATGTGAAGGGAGAAGCGCGTGACCAATACGAAATCGATCGATCCAGAAGCTGATTGCGAAGACTTTGCCATGGCGACGCGGCTGGTGCATGGCGGAACGCTCCGTTCTCAATTCAACGAGACATCGGAAGCCCTGTTTTTAACGCAGGGGTACGTTTACGACAGTGCCGAGCAGGCAGAGCGTCGCTTCAAGAACGAAGAACCGGGCTATCAGTACAGCCGCTTTTCTAATCCGACCGTGACGATGTTTGAAGAGCGGATGCGGCTTCTGGAAGGCGCTGAAGAATCCCGGGCTACGGCCACGGGTATGGCCGCGGTTACGTCCGCGCTTCTTTGCTACCTTAAGGCCGGGGATCACGTGGTGGCGTCGGCAGCAATGTTCGGCTCCTGCCGCTACGTCGTGGAGGATCTTTGTCCACGCTTCGGGATCTCAGCCACTCTGGTCGACGGATCGAACGTTGATGCCTGGGAAGAAGCCGTTCGGCCGAATACCAAGCTGTTCTTCTTTGAAACGCCGGCAAACCCAACTCTTGCCCTAGTCGATATCGCTGCGGTTTCGGCCATCGCGAAGCGGATTGGCGCCGTCACGGTCGTCGACAACGTTTTCGCAACTCCAATGCTGCAGCGGCCGATTGAACATGGCGCCGACGTTGTCGTCTATTCGGCGACAAAGCACATCGACGGTCAGGGCCGCTGCCTCGGCGGTGTCGTTCTCGGCTCAAAGGAGTATATCAACGACCATCTGCACACCTTCATCCGCCAGACGGGCCCATCGATCAGCCCGTTCAACGCCTGGGTTATGCTGAAAAGCCTCGAAACGCTCGCGCTTCGCGTTCGGGCGCAGTGCGACACCGCGGCGCGGCTCGCAGATCATCTGGTCGGACTCTCCGGCGTTCAGCGGGTGCTCTACCCGACGCGGGCCGACTTCCCGCAGGCCGAGGTTGCTAAAAAGCAAATGAAGGGCGGCGGGCAGGTCGTTCCGGTCTATCTGGATGGCGGCAAGGAGGCTGCCTTCAAATTCCTCAACGGCCTGAAAATCATAAAGATCTCCAATAATCTTGGGGATGCCAAGAGCCTCGTTACGCACCCCGCGACCACAACCCACCAGCGGCTTACGCCTGACGCTCGGGCCGAGTTGGGGATCACAGATGGTATGGTGCGGCTCTCGATCGGGCTTGAAGATCCAGATGACTTGGCTGCTGACCTCGAACGGGCTGTGCGCGCGGCACGAAGCTAAAACGCGCATCGGGTTTCCGATGCCGGTGTTGACCGGAAGGCAAGGGTGGCGGACAATCGCCTCTCGGGCAAGCGGGGCGCCGTCCGGTCACACGATCGCGTCACATGGAAAACAGCACTAACATGTATGAGAAAGTCACTCGCGGCATTCGGATTCGCGTCGAGCCAGCGTTCGTCCAAGACCAGTCTTCGCCTGATGAGGGTTATTTCTTCTGGGCCTATACCGTTGAAATAACCAACGAGAGTGAACACCGCGTGCAGCTTCGTTCGCGGTTCTGGCAAATTACGGACGCGCGCGGCGTCACCGAAGAGGTGCGCGGGCCGGGCGTTGTCGGCCAAACGCCCGTTATCGGGCCCGGCGAAACCTTCACCTACACATCTGGATGTCCGCTCGGAACGCCTTCGGGCATCATGGTGGGCAGCTATCAAATGGCCGATCAGGATGGCATCTTGTTCGACGTTGCTATCCCAGCCTTTTCGCTCGACTGCCCCTACGAGACTCACTCGGTGAACTGAGCGCGCCCGGGGTTTGCTGAACTGCGCAATGCCCCTGCCGACGCTCGTCCTTACTTGATCAACTATACGCGAGAAACAACGCGCTCATGCCCGGCCCAACATATTCGGCAAAGGAGCTGCTTGATCGGCTCATCAGCTTCGACACCACCAGCCATAAGACGAACCTGCCCCTGATACGCTTTGTCGAAGATTATCTGGCTCAGCATGGGCTGGCGAGCTCGCTCACCTTTAATGAGGAGCGCGACAAGGCAAACCTCTACGCGACGATTGGGCCGCAGGACATTGGCGGGATTGGTCTTTCGGGGCACACCGACGTCGTTCCGGTAGCCGGCCAGAATTGGGACACCGATCCGTTCCGGATGACAGAGCGTGACGGCCGCATCTATGGACGCGGCACGACGGACATGAAGGGGTTTCTTGCGTGTGTGCTGGCGGCTGTTCCGATGCTGCAAAGCCAGCGCCTCAGCAAACCGGTCCATATCCTGTTTTCCTACGATGAGGAAATCGGGTGCACAGGCGTCCGTCCAATGATTGCTCGTTTGGGCAATGATCTCATCAAACCTGAAATGGTCATCGTCGGCGAACCAACGGGAATGCGTGTTGTAACCGCGCACAAAGGTCCGGTGAGATGGGACGTGGACGTGCACGGCCGGGCTGTCCATTCCAGCATGGCCCCATTGGGCGTCAACGCGATTTCCTATGCCGGCCGACTTTTGGGAGAACTCGCGGCGATTGAAGAGCATCTCGCAAACACCAGTCGGGACACGCGTTTCGATCCTCCTTATTCCACATTGCAGGTTACGCTGATCAAGGGCGGTACTGCTACGAACATCGTGCCCGTCTCATGCAATTTTGGGTTCGAAGTGCGCGCGCTTCCCGGATTGCACACGAATGCCATCGAACAACGCGTCAAGGACTACGCCAGCCGCCTGCTTGCGCCAATGCACGCTGTTGCCAAAGAAGCCGGGATCAGTATCCAGCAAACCAACTGTGTTCCGCCGTTTGCAGTCGATGCCGATTCACCGGTGGTGTCATTGGCGCTGGAATTAGCCGAGAGCAACCATACCCACGCGGTTTCCTATGCGACGGAAGCTGGTCTGTTCCAAGATGCAGGCACGCCATCCGTTGTTTGCGGTCCCGGCGATATCGCGCAGGCGCACACTGCGAACGAATGGATCGAAGCCAGCGAGCTTGACCGGTGTATGGAATTTTTGGGGCGGCTCGCTGATCGGCTATCGGCCTAAGATTCCCGCCTGCCGCACAATAGTGCAGACGCACAGCCGGGTCCCTTAATCGCGAAGGTCAACTGAGGACGAACCCGCTTTAGCCGATTTCACCCGGCTCGAAGCGATAGGTTGTGCTGCAGAATTCGCAGGTTACAGAAATTGCTCCGTCAGGCTCGCGCATCTCATCAAGTTGAGCGCCCTCAAACCTACGCAGGAAGGACTCGACGCGTTCGCGCGAGCAGCGGCACCGTTCCTCGATCGCGTGGGCGTCGTGAACCCGCACACCCTCCTCGTGGAAGAGCCGGTACAATAGCCGATCGGGCGCCAACATCGGGTCGATTAACTCATGATCTTCGACGGTAGCTGCCAAAATGCGTGTGCGCTGCCAGCCGTCATCATCGTCATCTTCGAGCGGTAGTGCCTCTCCATAGGGCTCGGCTTCGCTCTCACTGAAGTTCTCATCCAGGCCCTGGCCGCCCTCTCGCGCGAGATTTTGCAGAAGTAGGCCGCCCGCCCGCCAATGCCAATCATCGGCACCTTCGTTCTCGCCCGGGACATAAACACGAGCAACGGCCAGCCGCAGGAACGTCGGCAGCTGTTCAGACTGACGGAAGTAGGTGAGCGCGGCATCGGTCAGCGGCTGACCCTCCAGCGCAACGATCCCCTGGTATCTATCCATGTCACCGCCAGGGTCAATCGTCATAGCGAGATGGCCCGTGCCATAGAGGGCCTCTGGATCAACGACACCATTGCCGTTTGAAATCTCCGCAGTGCGCTCTGCATCGAAACTGGCGTAACCGCGTAAATGTCCGGGCGTATCGTAGTTCACGACGAGCAATCCGAGAGCTCCATCGCTCTTCGTTTGCAGGATCAGTCGTCCTTCGATCTTCAATCCCGTTCCCAAAAGCGCCGTCAGCGCCAAAGCCTCACCAAGCGCCTGTCCGACAGCCGCGGGATAGCTGTGACGTTGCAGAATACGGTCTACGCTCTTGCCCAGGCGCACAAGCCGCCCGGCTACGCCGGAACGGACGGTCCGAAACGGGATGACCAGATCATCTGGGATTGCCGATCCGTTAATCCCGGCGATGCGCTCTGCATCCTGCCCAGCAGCCAATCCCTCTATCCTCCAAGACACCAGGCCAGAATGGCCTTTTGCGCGTGCAATCGATTTTCGGCCTCGTCAAAGACCACTGAACGAGGTCCTTCGAGGACCTCTTCAGTGACTTCATGCCCGCGATACGCCGGCAAGCAGTGCATGAATATCGCGTCGCTTGCTGATTTGCTCATCAATGCGTCGTCCACCACGTATGGCGCCAACAGCGTTTTGCGACGCGGCGCATCGCTCTGGCCCATTGAAACCCAGGTATCCGTCACGACGCAATCGACGCCGTCGACAGCCTCCTCTGCGCTATCTGTGATCAGAACACGGCCCTTCTCGCGCTTGACCCAGGCGGTGACATCAGGATCGGGCCGCAGCTCTTCGGGACACGCAATGCGCAGCTCGAAATCGAACTTCACAGCTGCATGCATCCAGGAGGCCGCGACGTTGTTTCCGTCACCCACCCACGCTACAGACCGCCCCTTCAACGGGCCCTTGGCCTCTTCGAATGTCATCAGATCCGCCATGACCTGACAGGGATGGCTACGGTCGGTCAGACCATTGATCACGGGAACGGTTGCGTAACGCGTCAGCTCCATCACGGTGTCATGACTGTTCGCGCGGATCATGATGGCGTCGATGTATCGCGACAAAACACGCGCCGTATCCGCGATCGTTTCCCCGCGCCCCAACTGCAGGTCCGTGTGGTTGAGCGCGATTGTCTGCCCGCCGAGCTGACGCATGGCGACATCGAATGAGACACGTGTGCGCGTCGAGGGCTTTTCGAAGATCATGACGAGCACGTCGTCTTCAATGCCGGCCGGACGCAATTTGTCTGGAACACGCTTACCGGCGCGCTTCATAGCGTGGGCGGAATCGAGGATCGTGCGCAGAATAGCTGCGTCGATGTTATCTAGATCAATAAAATTGCGAACGGCCATGGCTCGGAGTCGATCTCCAAGTGCGGAAAAGATTAGGGTTGCTAGCGGGCAGGTACAGTAAGCTTCGAAAGGGCACGGGCTATGCGAGCTGTGCCTTCTACGATGTCGTCTTCGCTGATGTTCAACGGTGGGAGAATCCGAACGACGTTGTCGCTCGCGGTGATTAGAAGAAGGTGCTCAGCGAGCGCCGCCTTGACGCAATCGGCTACGGGAACATCGGGATTGAGCTTCAGGCCCATCAACAAGCCTTCGCCCCGAACCTCTAGAACCAGGTCAGAAAAGCGGTCTTTGATTTCAGCGAGGGATTGACGCAAGCGCGCGGCCTTGCGGGACACCTCTTCCAAGAACCCAGGTTCCAAGACAACGTCCAAGACGGCGTTGCCGACAGCCATTGCCAGAGGATTGCCCCCGAATGTGGACCCATGGGATCCTGCGGTCATGCCTGATGCCGCCTTTTCGGTGGCCAGGATCGCGCCAAGCGGAAAGCCGCCGCCGATCCCTTTGGCTATGGCCATAATATCGGGCTCTATGCCTGCGTGCTCGTGGGCAAACAGCCGCCCGGTACGCCCAACACCCGTTTGCACCTCATCAAAAATCAAAAGCAGACCGTGCTCGTCACAGAGCGCCCGCATCAGCTGCAGGTCTTCTGCCGGGACCACTCTGACGCCGCCTTCTCCCATGACCGGCTCGACCATGATGGCGGCCGTCTCGGGACCGATAGCCGCTAGCGCTTCGGGCTCCGATACGGGTATGTTGTCGAAGCCGTCTGCTGCGATGCCGCAACCTTCCAGATATTTCGGATTGGCTGCTGCGGCCAACGCCGTCAGCGTGCGGCCGTGGAAGGCGCCTTCAAAGGTAATGACCCGCCAGCGTTCCGGATGCCCATTAACATAGTGGTAGCGGCGGGCAGCCTTGATCGCGCCCTCGCACGCTTCAGTGCCGGAATTGCAGAAAAAGACCCTGTCGGCGAAGGTCGTCGCACACAAACGCTGCGCCAACCGTTCCTGACCGGGGCTCCGGTAGAGATTAGACGTGTGCCAGAGCTGCGTTGCCTGCTCGGTCAGGGCCTCGACAAGATGAGGGTGCGCATGCCCCAGCACGTTGACAGCAACGCCGGAACCGAAGTCGAGATAGCGCTCGCCGTCAGCGGCAAACAGCCAAGCCCCTTCGCCGCGCACAAAGGCAACATCCTGGCGCGCATAGGTGGACATTAATACCGGGGAGTTTTGGCTATTCGCTCCTGCTGCCGGCGCAGCTGTCAGGGGCTCAGTCATGCGAACTGATCCCTCCTGTACCAAATAAAAATGGCCGCCTTTGCCGGCGGCCCACGGAAGCCCATGAGATAAGCGGCATATTAGCACCTGTCAACGCAGACCGTTATGGCTCCGCGTACTTTCCGGGGTTAGCTCTATAGCAGTGTTCGGTGCTCGCCAAAACACTGCCGTACGAATCATTTGTGTTGCGAAGACGCCACGTGGCGTTGTCAACGGGTGTCTTACCCGAACCTCAATGCTTGTAGCGCGAAATCTGGATGTTGTACTGTGAAGGGGTCCGGGCACGAGATGTCGCTGAGTTGGCGACGCCACAGAGTTTTCGTCCCGCACGCGTTTGGTGGCTGAGTAGCGCCCCTTTTGTTTCGCGTGAGTTTGTCAAGCGTACTTCCAAGTAGCGTTCGTAATCCGATTGCGTCGGCATGAGTTCCGCTCATTGCGCGCCTTATAGCGCGTTTTCGAGCGCCATTTCGGCCGGTCGGTCTTTTTCCGCGCCCCCTTCGGGTGGAGCGCGATTGTGATGTGATTCTCAAGGGAGCGACAAGCATGGCCTGGACCGACGAAAGAGTTGAGCTTCTTAAGAGGCTCTGGTCGGAGGGGTTGAGCGCAAGCCAGATCGCCGGACGTCTCGGCGGCGTAACGCGCAACGCAGTCATCGGCAAAGTGCATCGGCTGGGATTGTCCGGTCGGGCAACGACTTCGCGGATAAAGTCGCACCGCCCGCGACCCCGCCTGGCAAACGCTGCCAAGCGGCAGACCCGTCCGGCCCGTTTTCCGACCAATGGCAATCCTGCTGTCCGTGCACTTTATTCTCCGGACGCCGAGCCATTCACCCCAACCGTCGAAGAACTTGTAATTCCGATGGCTGAACGCAAAAGCATCCAGACACTGACTGGATCGTGCTGCCGTTGGCCAATCGGCGATCCGCAAACGGCTGAGTTCCATTTCTGCGGGAAGGATAAAGTTCCTGGTCTTCCGTACTGCGAACACCACGCCCGGCGTGCGTTCCAGCCGCCGCAACCGCGGCGTCGCGAGCGCGAGCAGGTCGAAACAGTTCGTGTTGCCTTGGCGCGCAATGAAGCCCGCAATGAAACGGAAACGACTGACGCCTGATTTTGTTTAGAGGGAATTTTGCCAGCACCTCTCAGTGGGCGCTAGGCAGCGGGGGAAGGTTGGTTGCCTACGGGCAACCAACCTTTTTTATTCAAGGATCGGCCGCATCGCTCAGCTGGCGACCCGCGCCAAGCGTGCTCCGCTGCGCGCCCGGCGGCGAACCTTTGCATAGCGCCGGAAGCTCTTGAGGCTCATGCCGATATCATGCTGTATCGCCAGCATGGACGGCGTGACGAGCAGCACGAGCAACATGCCGAAGCCAAGCCCATAGCCGAGTGACAGCACCGTCGGCTTCAAGAACAAGGCTTGCCGGCTTGTTTCAAACGCCAGCGGAGCCAAACCGCCAACAGTTGTTGCCGTTGTCAGGAAGATCGCCCGCAAGCGGTCGCACGTGCCGTCGACGATTGCACTCGTCATGTCCTGGCGCGTGGCACGCTCATCAACAGTCGTTACGAGTACGATGGAGTCATTGATGATGATACCCGCCATCCCGATCAAGCCAACGACCGAAAACATGCTCATCGGGACATCGTGCAGCCAGTGCCCCCAAATCGCGCCAATAAGGCCGAACGGAATAACGAGCATTATGGTAGCGGGACGTGTCCAGGACCCGTTCACCCAGGCCAACACGGCGTAAACTCCCACCATCGCCAGGAGGAAACCGGTCAAAGCCTCGGTGAAGAACTCTCCCTCCTGCTCGGCTAGCCCTCCCATGGACCACTCCACACCGAACTGGCCCGCGATCCCGGGAAGGATTTCATCCCGCAAAGCTCTCATGACTTCTTCCGCGGCGACGGCATCATCAGGGAGATCACCGGAGACGGTTACGCGACGCAAACCGTTCTCGCGGCGGATTGATGAGAAGCCATGCAATTCCGTGATCGTGGCGATCTCATTGATCGGAGCAAAACCGCCATCGGGGATGGGCAAAAAGGCTTGATGCAAGAAATCTCGGCCTGTGTCGGCGTCGGACAGCCGAACCCTGGCTATAATCTCGCGCGATCCGCGTGCCAGCGTGACGGCCTCGATACCGTCGAGGCGTTCGCGCAATGCCCGGGCCACCGTCTCTGTGGTGAAGCCCAATGCTTCGCCTTTCGGCGTCAAGGTCACGACGAGTTCTGGCTTATCATATGCCAGATCGTCTTCGACGCCGGTGGCTGCAGGGAATCTCGCGAGGCTGGCCTTCAGCGCTTCTGCGGCTGATTTCAAGACGTTTTCATCAGATCCAGCGAGAAGGACGCTGATGTCATCGCCGCCCGGCCCGGATCGGTCCCCGCGTAAAGCGAGTGTCTCCAAGAATGGTGTCGGGCGGACTTCCGCTTCCCAGTCGGCAATAAACTGAGCGGCGGAATAAGGACGCAGATCCGGATCAATCAGCTCGATATCGTAGCCGGCCAACTGATCGGGTTCCTTCGTGTCCGCCCCCTTCAAGCCGCGCCCGGTATTCCCGCCGAGTTTAGCGAGCGCCATTTTCACGGGAGCCGTGCCGTACTCCTTCTCATAGCGGTCATTCACCGCCTTCAACGCTCGGTCCAGTTCGGCAATCATCGCCCGGGTGTCGGCGCGGGTGGCCCCTTCCGTCATCGCGAGGTTGGCGCGCACGGTCGGGCGCTCCGGCGATGAGAAAAAGCGCCAGGTCACTGTACGATCCATCAGCGCCGTCACCGAGAAAGCCAGCAGAAGGACGGCAGCGGCGACGACGGGATAACGCAACGTCATCACGATACGCATCAATGGCCGGAATACGCGTTCGAGAAACCATGCAAAGCCCCGGTTTACGTATTCGCTCGGCAGGTCGATGAAAGAGCGCTGACCTGTATGCATCAAGGCGTGCCGCATGTGAGCTGGCAGGATCAGGAACGACTCCATCAGGCTTGCCAGCAGAACGACCGCAACGGTGAACGGCATATCCGAGAGCATGCGGCCAAAGCGTCCCCCGATCAGGGAGAGCACACCGAAAGCGATGACGGTCGTGATCGCAGCTGAGAACACCGGCGCGAGCATGCGTTCTGCCGCCGTTGTGGCAGCCACCGCAGGCGAGAGCCCCTTACGTGCGAGGTGGTCGGAGTGCTCGCCGATAATGATGGCGTCGTCGACAACGATGCCGAGGCAGATGATCAACGCAAACAGCGAGATCATGTTGAAGGTGAAGCCGAAGGCGTACATCAGGCCCACGGTTGCCGCCATCGCGACGGGGATGCCCGCGGCCACCCACACCGCCGTGCGGGCGTTGAGGAACAGGAATAGCAATACGACAACGATGGCCAGGCCGGTGATGCCGTTGTCAATCAGCAGGTCAAGACGGTCGATGATTTGTTGCGCCCGCGGATGTGCGAGGAAGACCTTTACGCCCTCCGGAAGCGTCGGTTGAAATTCTGCGATCGCGGCTTCCACTTGACGCTGCATGCGGATGGCATCGCCGTTGGCATCGCGACTGATGTCCAGCACCACGGCAGGGACACCCTGGTGATACATGGCGATTTCGCGATCAAGACCTTCTTCGATAATGTTCGCAATGTCGGCAACGCGGAGTTTCGTGCCATCGGGCAACGACCGCACCGCGACGGCGCCGACCGCAGAGGCCGTCAATTCCTGTGCGGCTGTGCGTATCCGTGCAGCACCTTTGTGGATTTCTCCAACGGGCTGCGTCCCGGTCTCAGATTTGATGGCGTTCGCAACCGTTTGAAGGGTGATGCCATAACGCTCGAGCGCTTCCGGGCGAACGTCGATACGGATTTCAGGGTCCGATATCCCGTCGATCTCCGTGTTGGTAATTCCCAGTTGGAACAATCGCGTCTTGAGCTGTTCGGCGTAACGCTCAAGCAATCCGATGCCAACGTCGCCAGAAATTACGACGTCGGTGACCGTGTCATGCCAACGCTTGCGCTTGATGACCGGTTCTTCGGCGTCTTCAGGCAGGTCGCGCACTTCGTCGACAGCCGCTTTCACCTCGTCCATGGCGGTTGCCATGTCCCAACCGGGCTGGAATTCGAGCGTGAATGATGCTGCGCCTTCTCGCGCGACGGCCTTTGCAGTTTTGACGCCTTCAATGGCCCGCAATTTCGGCTCGACGCGCGCGACAATCGCGTCATCCATTTCCTTGGGACCGACGCCGCGCCAAACGATGCTTACGGTCGCGGTCTCAATGGCGATATCGGGGAAGAACTGCGCACGGATACGGAGCCCAGCCACGACGCCACAGACAACAATAAGCGTCAGGAGAAGGTTCGCCGCTGTGCGGTGCCGTACGAAGTATCCAATAAAGCCGGTGTTGCTCATGCCGCCGCGATCGTGAGGTGCATTGTGCGCGCTCATGAGCGGCTCTCCCGACGCTGGAGTTGCCGCTGCAGGCGATCAACCAGGTCCTTCGGCGCGGTGGCGTTGGACAGTGCCTCAATTGTTTCCTTGCGACGCTGTTCCGACATGCGCGTGGAGCTGCGGACATGCTTGATCAGGGCGACGCGTTGCTCTTCGCTCAGTGCGACCAGGTTGTCGGGCTGAGGTAGGGCCGCGATCGGATCTGAGCTGCCGTCCTTCGGTTGCCGTCTTGGTGGCTTCACTTTGATGCCGGGACCAAGATAGGGCATGCGTGTGATCACGTAGCTCTTATCCGCTGGAAAGCCGCTGATGATGAGACCGTCCGATTGACGGCGTTTAATGTCGACCTTGACCTCTGCGAGGCGATCACCCTCGATAATAAGCATGCGCCCATCTTCAGTGGCAGCGGAGTGAGGAACCAGAGCAACGTTCTGTAGCCTTGGCTCAAAAACCTCGACGGTGACGAAGTCACCTGGACGCAACGCCGACAATGCGACGCCCTTCAAGCGCGCGAACACAGTCCTCCCGCCCTGATTGATGTCAACGACGGCAGCAGGCCGATCGAGAACGCCCTCAACTTCGACCGTATAGCCTTGCAGATCCAGACGTGCCTTGATGGGCTGGCGGAGGATCCTATCTGGCGCGTTCGGATCAATTAAGCGCGCAAATTCGCTGTTGCGCACGCGGAAAGAAACCTCCAGAGCGGTGGGATCAATAAGGTCGGCTAGCTTTTCGTTTTGCGAGACGCGGCGGCCGAGGGTGGCTGCGACCGATGTCAAACGGCCGGCAAAGGGTGCGCGGTAGCTTGTGTCACGCAGCGCGCGTTCGGCATCCTTCAATGCGATGCCAGCGCGCTCGAGGTTCTTTTGTGCGCGATCATTGAGAGCTTCACCCGCTACGATTGCCTGCGTCTTCGCCGCGAGCGACTGTTCAGCGGATGAGACCGCCATTGTCGACTCGTCCAGCGTGGCGGCTGTTACGATATCTTTCTTATGGAGTTGCTGCTTGCGCTCTAAATCCGCTTTCCGAACGTCAAGTTGAGTGCGGGCGAGATTTTCGTCGGCTCGCAGGTAGCTTAAAGCGGCCTCGGCTTCGGCGAGTTCGGAGCGCGCCTGCATAAGGGCAGCCTCGGCGTCGGTGACGCGCCGTTGCGCCGTATCGGGGTCAATGTGGAACAACAATTCACCTGCCTCGACTGCGCGACCGTCGCGGAAATTGTCAGCGATCTCAGTGATTGGCCCGGACGCAGCGGCCCGGATTTCCAGCGTCTCCCACGCGTGAATCTGGCCGTATGCAGTAATGACTGGCGTTAAATCTTGCGCTTCGAATTGACCGCCTTGCACGGAAAACTCGCGCTCTCGGGCTTGCATTTTGCGGCCTGACTTCTCGGCCGTCATCACTGAATGCACACGCCACCCCGCGACCCCCAATAGTCCCAAGGTAACGGCGACGATCATAAGCCCCGAAATTGCGCGGGTTATCAGCCGCATTTCCTTCCCCTCCATCACTTTCGCTCTGCTTAACGTCAGAGGTATGGTGATTTCCGTCGCTGGCGCAGAATTTCCGACTTATGACCAGCGTCCCGAACGAACAAAAAGTGCGCTTCATGGTTACCGGCGACGATCATGGAGGAGAAAAATGGCAGAGATCGACTGAACCCGCATGCAATATGGTGTTCATTGGGCATTCAGGCGGAAAAGAAGCTTGCTGATTGCCGCTAATAAACGGCTTTAGACGCCGGGCGCACCTGCCCTGGGCATTGAAATTAAAAAGCAATCAATAATGTGCCACACGGGAGCCCGCATCATCCTGATGCTGGTCCCGCGTTGCAATCTTTCGTCAAAAGTGAAACTGGCGATTGGTTGTGCGCTCACCGAACACGTATCCAGCGCCGCGCACCGTGCGAATAGGGTCGCGCTCTTTGCCGCGGATTAACGCTTTGCGCAATCTTCCGATGTGGACGTCAACGGTCCGCTCATCGACGAAGGCGTTGCGCCCCCAGACGCCATCCAGCAATTGCGAACGGGAGAGGACGCGCCCGGGACTTTCCATAAGAAATTCGAGGAGGCGAAATTCCGTCGGCCCCAAGCGAACTTCCCGAAGACCGCGAGACACCTTGTGGGCGGCACGGTCGAGTTCGACCTCGGCTACGCGGAGAACCTCGGCCGTCCGTTCCGGTGCAGCCCGCCGCAGAATGGCCTTCACGCGTGCCATCAGTTCAGGAAGCGAGAAGGGCTTGACCACGTAGTCGTCGGCGCCGGTAGAGAGACCACGAATGCGGTCAGCTTCCTCGCCGCGCGCGGTCAGCATGACGATGGGGACGTTACGCGTCTCGGCTTTGGACCGCATCCGACGGCACAACTCAATGCCTGACACTGACGGTAGCATCCAATCCAGAACCATGAGATCGGGCAGTTCCTCAGAGACCATAATCTCTGCTTCCTCACCGGTTTCGGCGTGGCTGACCCGATAGCCCTCGGCTTCCAAATTGTAACGGAGGAGTTCAGCAAGCGGAAGTTCGTCTTCTATGATCAAGACCTTAGCTGACATGATCCAATTTTCCGGTCATTGAGCGATTAGGTATGCGACCCGTTTACTGCACCCTGACTCGTGATCAGCGTCGTACTGGTGTCGTCACTCTTCGGCCTATCGTCGGATATGGCCTCGCCGCTGACCAAGAATTGGATGGTCTCAGCGATATTGGTTGTGTGATCTCCAACGCGCTCAATGTTCTTAGCGCCAAACAGAAGATGCGTGGAAATCCCGATGTTGCGCGGATCCTCCATCATGTAGGTGAGGAGTTCTCGGAACAAAGAGTTGTAGACAGCATCGAGTTTCTCATCATCGCGCCAGACCGCAAGCGCGCGCTCAGCATCGCGCTCCGCGTAGGCATCGAGAACGTCGTTAAGCTGGCTGAGCGCGAGTTCCACCATATGACGCAGCCCCGTGATCAACGGCTTGGGATGGGGCTGACTGGCGATGGCGTGCGCGCGCTTTGCAATGTTCTTCCCGAGATCGCCAATGCGTTCGAGATCGCTCGCGATACGCATGGCCCCGAGGATATGGCGGAGTTCCCCAGCGCTCGGTTGACGCCGGGAGATCATCGCGACGACTTTCGCCTCGATGCCCCGCTCGAGGGCGTCGATCTGCCGATCGGTTTCGACCACCTTCTCGGCGAGATGCGGGTCACGCCGCTCCAACGCATCGAAGGCAAGGCCGAGGACGTGCTCAGCCAAGCCACCCATCTGGGCTATCGATTTGTCGAGGAGGGCAAGCTCCTCTTCGTAAGATTTCACGGTTTGCGATGAATCGCCGACCATGATCGCTCTTCTCCTTTTGGCAAACCACCCCCCTGGGGTCTCGCCGCCAATATCGCGGGTCAGTTCCCGGCCAGTTTAGGCTTAGCCGAAGCGTCCCATGATATAATCCTGAGTCCGCTTGTCCTGCGGGTTTTCAAAGATCTGCTCTGTATCGCCCACTTCCACGAGATAACCGATGTGGAAGAACGCCGTCTTCTGCGAGACGCGACGCGCCTGCTGCATGGAGTGCGTCACGATTACGATCGTGTAGTTCTGGCGCAGTTCATGGATCAGTTCTTCAACCTTCGCTGTTGCGATCGGGTCGAGTGCCGAACAGGGTTCGTCCATGAGGATAACGTCTGGGGTCGTGGCGATGGCGCGAGCAATGCAGAGACGCTGCTGCTGGCCGCCCGAGAGACCCGTACCGGGCTCATGGACGCGATCTTTGACTTCTTTCCAGAGACCCGCCTTTTCAAGGCTCGTTTCAACGATCTCTTCGAGGTGGGTTTTGTCGCGAACGAGGCCGTGAATGCGCGGCCCATACGCAATGTTGTCGAAGATCGACTTGGGGAATGGATTCGGTTTCTGGAAGACCATGCCAACGCGGGCGCGCAACTCCACGACGTCGAGATCGCGATCGTAGATGTCCTGCTCATCGAGTTCGATCTTACCAGTTACCCGGCAGATCGGGATCGTGTCGTTCATGCGGTTTAAGCAGCGCAGGAACGTTGACTTACCGCAGCCCGAGGGGCCAATCAGCGCCGTCACGGAGTTGCGCGGAACGTCGAGGTTTACATCAAACAGAGCCTGCTTGGCACCGTAGAAAACGCAAACATCACGCGCCGTGACCTTTGGAGCTTCGCCGTTGGCGACGCCGCTCATAGGTGCGGTTTCCGCCGTTGCGCTGGTTGCAATCTGTTCCATATCAGCCGCCAATCTCAATTACCATTTCCGTTCGAATTTGCGCCGCAGGTAGACGGCCGCTGCGTTCATCACGAAGAGGAACATCAGCAGGACAATCGTCGCGCCCATCGTTCGCTCGACGAACCCGCGCTCGGCGGAACTCGCCCACATGTAAATCTGCACCGGCAAAGCCGTCGCCGGGTCCAAGGGCGTTGTCGGATAGTCGACAACGAACGCCACGAGGCCGATCATCAGAAGCGGTGCAGTCTCACCAAGCGCTTGAACAAGACCGATGATGGTTCCCGTTAGAATACCGGGAAGCGCCAACGGCAGTACGTGGTGGAACAAGGTCTGCATCTTCGACGCGCCAACACCTAGCGCAGCCTCCCGGATCGATGGCGGCACAGCGCGAATAGCGGCGCGCGTCGCAATGATCACGGTCGGCAGTGTCATGAGCGATAGCACGAGACCTCCGACCAGGGAAGCTGATCGTGGCAGGCCCATAAAGTTAATAAAAACCGCCAATCCGAGCAGGCCAAACACGATGGACGGGACCGCAGCGAGGTTGTTGATATTAACCTCGATGATGTCGGTAAACGTGTTCTTTGGCGCGAATTCTTCCAGGTAGGCTGCGGCCGCTACACCGATGGGAACCGCAACGAGTGCCACAATCAGCATCATGAAGAATGAGCCGATAAGCGCGACGGCGAGGCCGGCGGTTTCCGGCTGGCTAGATGCGCCATAAGTGAAGAGGCCTGTATTGAACTGCTTCTCCAGGCGCCCTTCGGCTATAAGCTTGTCGATCCACGCCAACTGCTTGTTGTTGAGCTGGCGACGCTCCTCGGGGGTGTTGCGATCGATCGAGCCCTTGATAAGGGCATCCACCTCACCGTTGGCGAGAACCCAGACGGGCACGGTCTGACCGATCACGCTGCGATCCGATTCGATCTTGCTGCGGATCTGCACATCAACGCCGCGAGACAGCAGACCGCGCAAATCTCGCTTCTCTGGGCGTGTGGGACTTTCCAGACCGAGCGTACTCTGAAGGGCGTCGCGCGCCATCTTCGTGTAGTCGGCTACACGGATCGACTGTTCAGTAATTTGGCCATCTGCGTCCTGAAAGTCCGCCTCGTTGAGCGCGACATCCAGCTTAATGTTCGTTTGCAGGAATGCCGTCCAGCCTTGAGAGATAATCGAGTAGAAGAGCACCACGAGAAAGAAGAGCGCTATGCCCAAAGCACCGAGCCCGTATGCCTTGAACCGCCATTCCGCTGCGTAGCGGCGCTTGAGCATAGCCGGATCATTGAGCTTACGACCGTCGGCGGCCGCGTGCAGGGTATCCTGTGTCGTCGCCATTATTCGTACTGCTCCCGATATTTGCGCACGATATAGAGCGCGTAGACGTTAAGGGCGAGCGTGATCACGAACAACGTCAGGCCGAGTGCGAACGCAACCAGCGTTTGCGGGCTGTTGAACTCAAGGTCACCGGTCAACTGACTGACGATCTTGACGGTGATTGTGGTCACCGACTCGAACGGGTTGAGCGTGAGGTTCGCCGCGATACCAGCGGCAAGCACGACGATCATCGTCTCGCCGATGGCGCGGGACGCCGCCAAGAGGACCGCACCCACAATACCTGGCAAAGCAGCAGGCAGGACGACCTTGCGGATCGTTTCCGATTTCGTCGCGCCAAGGCCGTATGATCCTTCGCGCAGCGACTGTGGCACTGCGGAAATAATATCGTCGGACAGCGACGAGACGAAGGGGATGATCATGATCCCCATCACGATGCCCGCCGTCAGCACACTCGAAGCGGCAATATCCAGACCCACCATGGCGCCTGTGTCGCGTAGGAACGGTCCGAACGTGATCAATGCGAACAGGCCATAGACGATGGTGGGGATGCCAGCGAGGATCTCAAGCAGCGGTTTGGCAAAGCCACGGGACTTCGGTCCGGCGTATTCCGACATGTAGATCGCCGAATACAGCCCAATGGGAACCGCCACGGCCAGAGCCACAAAGGAGATGAAGAGCGTGCCCCACAGCAAGGGCAGAAGGCCGAATTGACCGCTGGCACCACCTTCGCGACCTGCGGACGTAAAGCGTGGGTCCCAGACAGTTCCGAAGAAGAAGTCGAAAGTGGGGACAGATTGGAAGAAGTGGATCGTTTCAAAGAGCACCGAGAACACGATCCCAACAGTCGTCAGAATCGCGACCGTCGAGGCTCCGATAAGGGCCGCGAGAACCACCCTTTCAACTGTGTTTCGGGCCCGCAGGCGTGGCCTAATTTGCGTGAAGCCGTAGACAAATCCAGCCAATGCGGCGAGTGCGGCGAGGCCAGTGATCAACCAGCTGCTCGTATGTCTGTAGATGACCTCGTCGTAGGCCGCAGAGATTATGTAGGGTTCAGGCTCCGCCCCCAGAATCACGCCTTTTTCCTGCAGTAGGCGTTGCGCCTCTAACATGGGCGTAAACCCGAGGCGGGCATTTTCTATGGTTTTGAATTCACTCTGAGACAGTTTTGGCAGGCCTTCGGCGACGGAATTAATGCGGCCCAATGTCAGCGACATCAGTGCATCGTTCTCTACCCCGGTAGCGTGCGCCGGCAATGAGGTCTCGACCAAGTGGCGGATGACTGGCTGCTCTGCGGCAGCCCATATGATCGTTAAGAAAAGTGCGGGAAGAACGGTCCAGATCGCAAGGTAGGAACCATAATAGCCGGTCCGCGAATGCAATTTCGCGACATCACCGCCTGTAGAAGCGCGGCACCGGACGATACCGACGATGTAAGCAAGGGCTGCTGCTATCAGCAATCCGAGTAGGATCATCGAGGTAGACACACGACCCCCTGTGCAAAATATGCCTTCGCCATCGTTTTCACTTTTCCCATTCGGGTCTCTTACCCGGGTCAACCCGGGCCGCGACTTAACCAGCCAGCGACCCGGATCGAAATGCCATGTCAGACATCGCCAGAGGCGGGGCCAAGCTACTCAGGGCAGCCCTGCCCCACCTCCCGGCGAATTACATGATCTCTTCTGACTTGACGGCCTTCTGCAGCTCATCAAGTTCATTCTTCGGCATTGGAACGAGACCGTACTCAGCGAGCGGGCCGTCAGGACCGATCATCTTCGTGGACGTGAAGAATTCGACGTATTCCTTGAGACCAGGGATCGTGCCGATGTGCGCTTTCTTGACGTAGAAGAAGAGCGGGCGCGAAACCGGATACTTGCCGGTCGAGATCGTCTCAACGTTTGGCTCAATGCCGCTCATCGTAGCGACCTTCAGCTTGTCGGTGTTGTTCTCGTAGAACGACAGACCGAACACGCCAACGCCGGTCGGGTTCGACTGAAGACGTGCGAGCGTTTCGGTATAGTCACCGTCGATGTCGACCGTGCCGCCATCCTTACGGACCTTGAAGCAAGCTTTCTCAGCTGCCTTTTTGGCCTTCTTCTCGTCGTCGCCAGCGGCAGCCTTGTGCAGGTCGTAAGCGCCAGAAGCCTTGCAGCCTTCTTCCATAACTTTCACTTCGAAGACTTCGCGCGTGCCGTGCTTTTCGCCTGGAATGTAAGCAACGATGTCCCAATCAGGGAGCTTTGCGTTGACCTGCTTCCACTTCTTGTTCGGGTTGTCTACGAGCTTGCCGTCAACGGGAATCTTGTCAGCAAGAGCCAGATAAACGTCCTTAGGCTCAAGCGCCCAGGCGTCGCCCTTCGCGTCCGTCGCGAAAACGATGCCGTCATAACCGAAGCGGATTTCCATGATGTCCTTAACGCCAGCTTCGGCGCAGGCCTTCACTTCGGCGTCTTTGATCTTGCGCGAAGCGTTCGCGATGTCGATCGTCTTCTCGCCAAGGCCCTGGCAGAACTGCTTGAGACCAGCTGAGGAACCACCGGATTCGACAACCGGCGTCTTGAATTTGTCGTAGGTCTTGCCGAATTGCTCGGCAACGATGTTCGCATAAGGCAGAACCGTCGACGAACCCGCAATCTGAACCTGGTCGCGTGCCGAAGCCGCATTGGCAAACGCGAATGAGCCAGCGACAGCAACTGCTGCTGTCATGGCGAAGAACTTATTGTTCACGCTGATCTCCCTGAGTATCCGGGGTAACTGCGGAACCGGCGAACCGCCGATCTCGCCCAGCGCCCTCTGCGCCGGCAGGGCGAGTCGTACTCCAGGGGTACTTAGGTTTTATGACAGCATAAATAGTTGTTTTATTTTGCGTTTTTCAGGCACTTGAAAACCCGATGTTTTCAAGTTTCTTGCGGACCTAGTTCATTAAAGATCACCGTGAAGGTCGAACCCTCACCAACGTTGGAAGCGATGCGCAATTGGCCACGGTGGCGAAGCACAATATTCTTAACAATTGCAAGGCCTAAGCCGGTCCCGCCTTTTTCCCGGCTCGACGTGACGTTCGCCCGGTAGAAGCGTTCGGTTAGACGCGGCAGGTGTTCGGGCGCGATTCCCACGCCGTTGTCAGCCACATCTACTTTGAGGCGTGCCGCACGGTTGCCTTGGCTTTTTTCACGCGTAACGGACACCCGCACATATCCACCTTCGCGGCCGTATCTGACACCATTCTGGACAAGATTTTGAAGGACTTGAACAATTTCGTCTCTTTCGCCCTGTATGCGGGCGGGACCTTCGAGCTTGTTCAGCTCAATGGTTATTTTTTGGGGCGTCGCCAAAGGTTCGAATGTTTGCACGATGTAGGTCGCGACTTCGTTGAGGTCGACAACATCCTTGGGAGGCAAGTGCAAGCGCATCTCAATGCGGCTCAGCGACAGCAGATCATCTATCAAGCGCGTCATGCGCTGCGCTTGCTTCCACATGATGCCGAGGAAGCGCTCCCGCGCCTTAGCATCGTCGCGTGCAGCTCCTTGAAGGGTCTCGACGTACCCGAGCAATGACGCGAGAGGTGTGCGCAATTCATGGCTCGCGTTGGCAACAAAATCGACGCGCATTTGCTCGATCTTGTCCTGTTGCGTCAGATCCCGAAACGTTACGAGCAATGCTGGCAAAGTCGGGTCGCGGCTGGCGCGCGACAGTACCGAGACGGTTGCCTGGATGCGGCGATTTACCGGAACACGATCTACGAGATGCACAACGACAGGCTCTGGACTGGCCGTCGGCGCATTGCCGTATTCGCCGACCGCGTCCATCAATTCGGGATTGCGACAGACTTGCGACAGGGCGAGACCATCGCGCGTCCTTGGAAACAAGTCCGTCATTAGTGCATTGTGGTGAACGATGATGTTGTCCGCGTCCAGTGCGAGAGCGGCAACGGGCAGCGCATCGATGACTGCGCGCCAGGACTGGTAGTTTCCTGAGTCGTTTGAGGTTTCTTCTTCCCCGCTTTCGAGACTTTTCGGTGCGGGCGGGAAAATAGCTGCTGCGAAAGCTATGCCCTCCAAACCGGTGCCGGTCGACAAGATGCACCATAGGGTGGCCACAACGGTAGCCAGCAATAGTGCAAGATTACGTGGCGACAGCATTTTTTAAACTTTCGTTGGGTCGCAAACCGTTAACCCGCTCTCGCGGTTGGCTTGTATTTCGATATCGTTTCATCTCATTCCAAGACATAGTTCAACTTTGGATGGCTTAAAGTCCTAGCTAACCTCGTTTCCAATCAAGGTCTTGGCCGCGAACACAGACCGAAGCGACCATTGTGAAGTACCAACATGACAGGCGAACGTCGGATTACAGAAGTGGTAAACTTAAGATGACAGGAAAAAAGATCGTCGCGCGAGCCAAGACTGGAAAAGATGAAATGAATAAACCGGCGGTGGCGATCGATATCGAACAACCCAACCTTCCGGACGGCTTTAACGAGATCGCACTCAAGTCCGGCGGATATCCTTACGACACGCCGCTTAAACGCAAAGTCTACGACGCTGAACTCGACGCGTTGCATTATGAGTTGGTCAAACTGCAAACGCACGTCCGAAAAACAGGGATGCGGCTCGTCATTGTCTTCGAAGGGCGTGACACAGCGGGCAAGGGCGGCTGCATTCGGCGATTTACGCGGCACCTCAATCCTCGGCACGCCCGGGTCGTCGCTTTGTCAAAACCGAATGAGACAGAACGTGGTCAATGGTATTTTCAGCGCTACGCCAAACACATGCCAACGCGTGGCGACATCGTACTGTTCGACCGCTCCTGGTACAATCGCGCCGGCGTTGAGCGCGTCATGGGGTTTTGCACAGAAGACGAACTCGCCGATTTCTTACGGGAAGCTCCGCAGTTCGAAGGCATGCTCGTGCGCGACGGTATATGTCTTCACAAGATTTTTTTAACGATCGGGCGGGAAATGCAGCTGAAGCGTTTCCATGAACGGCGGCATAATCCGCTCAAACAATGGAAGTTGAGCGATATGGACAAGGCCGCGGTCAATCTCTGGGACGAATATACAGAAGCGAAAGACGAGATGTTTCGCTTTACCCATATCAACATGGCACCATGGACCGTTGTCCGATCCAACGATCAGCGCCGCGCGCGGCTAGAGGTAATCCGCTATGTCCTCTCGCGGCATGACTACGAGGATAAGGACGCCAAGGCGATCGGGACCGTTGATCCGCTCATCGTGGGAAGCGACACCAGCTTCCTGCATGGCAGCTCAAAAGATGCGCTGAAAACGAAAACTACCTGATGCAGAAAACGGGACAGCGCAGGACGGACGTGAGCGATCTGCAATCTTCGTAAGGCAGGACCGACCCGCCGTGCTTCGCGATGAGGAAACTCGCGGACATGGCACCTACGCGTCCCGCGATGGAAGAAGCCGGAGCGCTCGTCGTATCATTCAACATAATGCTGCAGCGTTTATTGTCGGCAACCAGCAACCGCGCCTGGGCCTCTAGCCAATGAAGCTCATCGTCTCCAGCGGTGGTCAGCAGGAGCTTGATCTCAGCCCCCGTGATAGCCGCGAGGCGTTCGGCCGTCCGCAGCATTGTAGACATCCGGTCTTCGTCTTCGACGGTGACAACGATGGGGCCCTTTGAAAGGCGCGCTCTGCGGGGCACGGTCACAACGCCCGTCGCATCCTGGACGGCGTCGAGGATGCGACCGATCTTTTCGCTGCCAGAGCCATCCATAGGTTCCGGCAGAACAACCACATTCCAGGGACCTAAGGCGGCACAACAGCGAACGAGTGCTGCAATGTCGTCATCGCGTACTGTCTGAACCCGCGCCTCAACGCCCGCAACAGTCGCTGCCTTGGTTATGTGGCGGCGCTCTGCCTCGTAGAGAGCGCGATGTTGACGCTGCAGATCGCCAGCATCCAGCCCATGGACAGCCCCATCGGCCAGGGCAATCTCATGCGCGAATGTGTGACCGGCGAGCGCTAAAATCTGCCGGTTTTCGACGAGCAAGCCTTCAAGTTCGGAGCGGTAAGCCTTGGCGATGTGTAAGGCTACCTTAAGGGCGGCATCGTTTGCCGCCGGGCTGTAGCCACAGTGAAGGACGACGCGACCTCGCGCTTCCCCCGCCTCGGCGACGTGCACGATCATGGCCGGGGCTCCGTCTCAACCGGCGGTACGGCAAATTGTGATTTAGTGCGTTGATTGAGCTGCTGAAGCTGATCGTCGATGTGCCGGTAGGCGTCCCCCTCAGCGAACCCACCGTCGGTTTCGCGATATCCTGCCGAAAGTCCCGTTATGGTTGCAACGCATTCAGTGACGGTCGCAGCAGGCCAAACAGCAAACGTACCGGCTTCGACAGCATCGACGATGTCCTTACGCAACATCAGGCCGGAGAGATTGGCTTTAGGGATCACCACACCCGCATCACTGTTGAAACCGGCTGCGCGGCAGACGTCAAAGAACTCCTCGATTGCGGTGCTCACGTCGCCCGTCGGTCGGACGTGTCCAGATGGGTCGAAGGTTCCAGCTATGGCTATCGACGACGACAGGGTCCATTCGCCAATTGCCGCGAGAACGGCAACCAATTCCGCACAACTCTCTTCCTCGCAGCTGGCACTCTCACCATCAATGAGAGCGGAAAGCGCGATGCGATGCCGGTGGCCGAACTCGGACGCCAGGTATGCGATCACTTTGCCAGCCTCGCGCGTGCCCGATACACCGGTGAGGACTTTGACGTCGAGCGTGTCTGCTCGTGCGAAAGCGGGAAGGACCCGGGCTGAAACGCGCTGGAGCCGCGGCCCCGCGCCATCGGACTTAAGCCCCACGACGCTTCCAATGGCTGCTGGCTCAGGAAATGAGGCTGTCTTCCTCGCGCTCCCGCTGGAGGAGCCCTGAGCCGCACGGGCCTCAACAATATCGTCACGACTGATAAGCTTGCGTGACGCGGCCGCTCTTCGCGCGTTCGCGTGGTGTAGAATGCTGGCGAAATCGCGCACGCACAACGACAATAGACCCGCATCGCGCGCGTTGCGCGAGGACAACTCAATCAATTCCGCGACTGCGCCGGGTTCCAGTGGTTCAACGGCCTCGCGTCCAATCAGCCCGGCTATCGTGCGGGCCATTGCACGCTCCGTTTCGGGGGTCCGCTCGACAACGTCCGCGAACGCCACGCGCACGTTGAATAGCTCCGCAAAGCGCGGATCGACGGACAGGATCTGTGCGAGATGCTCGGCATCGCTCAGCAGCACAACTTTGACGTCGAGCGGGATAGCGGGCGCTAATGTTGAGGAAGAGGAGCCATCGCCCGCCAGAGCCGAACAAACCGCCCCTGCCTGTAACGCGGCCAACAGCCCCGGCCAGGCTTGGCCTGATGCCGTCAAGGCGCGCGCGTCGAGCAACAGAAACCCGCCGTTCGCATAGTGCAACGCACCGGGTACGAGGAGCATATGCGGGGCTAAAGTCCCGCTCGCTATTTCGCTGCCAAACAAGCTCGTGGCGTTCGGCGCCGGCTCCTGGACTACGGGCGCGGCATTCGCGTCAGACGCCCAACTTACGAAAACATTTACGCGGTAGCGGTCGAAGCGGGCTTCATCGATTGAGTTCGACAGATCCGCGTCGAGAATATCCGTGAGATCGATCGTCGGCAAAAAGTGGTTCGCATTGGCGACGACATCCGCTTCGACTCCAGAAAAAAACTCCAAAACCTCCGGATGCTCAGCAAATAGCTCACGCGGTTCGGAAAGCGCAGCCCGAACAATACTGGCTATCACCTCCCGATTGAGCTTCGTCAAACGCGCGCGGCGTTGACGATCTATTTGCGGTGCTTTTTCCAGAAGCTCTGCGAGGTCCGCTTCGAGCGCCGTGATGTGGGCGCGCACATCCGCCTGCATCGTCGGTGGCATATTGGAGAAGGTTTCCTGCAGCACCACACTGCCATCATGCGCCGGGGCGACGGCGTAACCCATGGGCGTGCGCAAAAGAGCGATGCTGTGTGAGTCGGCGGTTCGTGCCAGGGCTTCAAGACCTGCCTGGTGTCTCGCCTGAAATTCTGCATCGATGGCACGCCAGCGGGCCTGATAGCTGTCGCCACGCAATGCTGAAAGAATGGCGCTGCCCATTTCGCTCATGGCGTCATTTACTGAGGTTGCGAGCACGGAGCCAAGGCCAGCAGGCAATTGCAGTGCTGTTGGCGCCTGCCCGTCAGCGAAATTCGCAACATAGACCCAATCAGACGGCGGCGGGCGCTTGGCAGCTATGGTTTGAATCTGGGCCCGGATTGCGGCAACGTCCGCAAGGCTCTCGGCGCCGGTGACAACAATATTGTGGCCTCGCGTTTTGATGCTGGCCCCGATGGCGATAGCCTGAAGTGCCTGGTCCTGCCCCAGCAGCCCCACTGGGGGTTCCAACTCAGATGTTGTCTTGAAACCTAACGTTTGCGGATTGGTCGTTCGGCGCAGATCCGCTGCTGACGCGGTGGCGGGCCGGATCGCGGGTAAGCGGTGGACGGACGCGATTTGTGAACGTTGCTCAGATCTTTCCTGCGGGGCGGGGGGTGGCGCCGGCGGCGGTGTCGCGGCCTCTACGACCTTAAGCTTGTCTTTTCTCTCGCGTTTAAAGAACATGCGTTTTGTTCCAGCCCTCGTACGTCCCGCAGCTTTCGTCCTAGCGGCAGCGTGTTCCCGTGGTCTTCTGGGACACGACGCAGCCGCGCCTCACGCGTTTTGAATAGGCGCAGCCCAAAGCGGAGCTGCGCAAATTGATGAAGTCCGTTTGCACTTGGGGATGGCGTCTAAATGACAATTGCGGCGAGACACCCATTTTCGCCAAAAAGCGAACCACCGTGTGATGGGCGTCAATCGCCTGCGGCGGCTGATATCCAGCGTGGGACCATTCGCGCTTTGCGTGCAAGCGGACTCTCCGCGGTTACTGAATTGCCACTTGCGAATGGTCGTAGGGCCGATGTCGTGGGCGTTTCCGACAAGGGGCAGATCTGGATCGTCGAGATCAAATCCTGCCTCAATGATTTTCGGACCGACCAGAAGTGGCAAAGCTACTGGGATTATTGCGACCGCTTATGGTTCGCCGTGGGACGCGATTTTCCTGTGGATGTGCTGCCGGAGGAAGCCGGTCTGATCATCGCCGACCGGTTCGGCGGCGAGATCGTCCGCGAAAGTCTCACGCAAACGCTGTCCGGCGCCAGGCGCAAAGCGATGATGCTGCGGTTCGCGAGAACCGCAGCTGAACGACTATCCGTTCTGGCAGATCCCGATCTCGTATCGCGCGCAGACGCAGCCCGCAGCTAACTTTCCAGCCTTACTTGGGCGCGCGTTTCGCGAGAATACGCTGGAGCGTACGGCGGTGCATGTTCAGTCGGCGTGCCGTTTCCGAGACATTGCGATTGCAAAGCTCATAAACCCGCTGGATATGCTCCCAGCGCACGCGGTCTGCTGACATTGGATTTTCTGGTGGCGGCGCCTGGGTGTTGGCGGGGGCGAGCAACGCGTCTGTTACTTCATCAGCATCAGCGGGCTTCGCCAGATAATCTACAGCACCAAGCTTCACGGCCGTAACGGCCGTCGCGATGTTTCCATAACCGGTCAACACGATGGCGCGTGCATCAGGGCGTAGACGCGCTAACTCAGCAATGACATCAAGCCCGTTACCGTCATCGAGCCGCATATCAACGACAGCGAACGCTGGGCTCGATTGGCGGATCAGATCGATACCTTCCGAAACGGAATGCCCCGTCCGGACATTGAAACCGCGGCCTTCCATGGCGCGGGCCAGACGCTGTAAGAACGCCTTGTCATCATCAACGATGACCAACGACACGTCCTCCGGCAGTTCGTCCTGGCGAAACGACAGATCCTCGTTCACGGTCACTGGCTTTCAGTCCTTCTCATCAGCGGTACTATAACGCAGTTTCGTGCGCGACCAAATCCCGGCCTACAAATATGGTGTCCGCCATTCTTGTTCATGGTTTCAATGCAGATAAACAGCTATCGTCACGTAATTTCAAGAGCTTGATTGCGCCCAAGTTGCTGGGGCTACAAAAAACGACCTCGGCCATGTTATCCTAACAATAGCTCCAGCTCCCTTGTCAGCCGTGCGATTTCCGCACTCCACAGTCGCACCAGAGCGTTCGAGCAGCGTTTTGGCAATGAAAAAGCCCAATCCCAATCCATAGGTTTTGCTACTCCGGCGGGCGGCGTTTTGGCTCTTTGTCGTGAGATAGGGGTCGCCCAGCGCGTTCAAGAGTTCGGGCGGGAAGCCGGGTCCGTCGTCAGAAATTTCAAGGACGACGTGGTCGGCATCCCAACTGGCCGTGACATCAACCCGCGAAGCAGCAAAATCGACAGCATTTTCAATAATATTGCGTACACCATAAAGAACGCCGGGTTGTCGTGCCCCAACGGGCTGTTTGGCAACGGCGTCGTCTTCAACTGCCTCCATCGGGCTCGCAATAATACGTAGCTGCTTGCCGAATTCGAGATAGGGCGAGGCCGCCTCGTCGACCAATTCGCGGACCGACTGGGTTTCGTGCATGGGGTCGGAGGCGCTGGGTTTACGCGTCAATGTCTGCAGAATCTCACGGCAACGCGCCGCCTGCGAGCGCAGCAGGGCAATGTCCTCAGCGTGAGGGTGATCAGGCCCGAACTCGCGTTCGAGTTCCTTCGTCACAAGCACGATCGTGGATAGAGGTGTTCCCAACTCATGGGCCGCGGCAGCCGCAAGCCCATCGAGGGCATGCAGTTTTTGCTCACTCGCGAGCACCAATTCGGTCGCGGCAAGAGCTGCCGACATCTCACGCCCTTCCTTCGCCAGGCGGCGCACATAGAGCGCGATGAACGTCATCCCGGCCCCCATGGCAGTGAAGATGCCAAATTTGTAGAGAACCGGAAGTTCGAACTTGAGGTTTTGATACCAGGGCAGCGGCCAGTAATCGTAGGTCAGCCAATAGGTTGCGAGCAGCGCAATCAGCCCCAGAAAAATCGTGAAGCGAGTCGGTAGCGTGGCCGCCGAAACGGTTACAGGGGCCACGATCAAGACCACGAAAGGATTGCCAATTCCACCTGTGAAATACAGGAGAGCGCTGAGCTGCAGGATGTCATAGGTCAGCAGCGCCGCAGCGACCGGAGGGGAAAGTCGATGGCTGCCGGGAAGCCGGATAGACAAGAAAACATTGAGCCATGCCGACAGAGCGATCAATGTCAGACAATGCGCGAGCGGCACCGGAAACTTCAGCCCGAAAGCAACGACCAGGATCGCTAAGAGCTGGCCGACGACCGCAATCCAACGCAGCCGAACGATCGTGGCCAAACGGACCTGACCATCGGAAATTTGTGCGAGTTTAAAGAGTTCACGCGGCTGGGCTTCTCTCAGCACCCGAGCTACTCCTAGCTTTTCCTTGCTGACCAAATTGGGAATCGGGGGAGCGGTTGCGCGGCAAGCCCTCGCTCATCCTAATTTGGCTATACCGCGTCGCCGCATCTCACGCCAGCAACCTAGAAGAAATGGGCTCAACGGCGAACCTTCTTTCAAATATCAAAGTGTCTCTCGGGAGACAGACAGCAGCCAAGGTTGCCACCAAACTGGATCCTAGCCAGATTGCATTCGCGCTTTATTGCGGATGAGACGTTCGGCTTTCGGCAAACATGCCGTCGACTATCTCACGACCGAGAGCTTTGCTGACATCGCGATAACGCTTCCGGAGAGAAGCGAATCACTTCACGCTGCAAGATGGGAACGTGGCGTCAAAACGACAGGATGACGCACAGTCCACTGACCAAATCATTTTTGTCCACCGTATGAACTGTTGCGTCGCGTCAATGAACGCATGCAAGGGAGAAACAGCACGTGCTCTATCATTGGTACGAGCTGGGCCACGCAGCTGTGAAGCCCGCAAGGGCTGCAGCAGATTCCTATCGAATGTTTTTCAACAATCCGTTCAACCCGCTCTCGCATACAGCCGTTGGGCGGCACGCTGCTGCGGCTTGCGAGGTGTTTGAACGCACAACGCGGCGCTATCACAAGCCTGCGTTTGACATCCCCACCACCCGAATCGGTGAACGAGAGATTGCCGTTCACGAACAGGTGGTCTGGCAGAAGCCCTTCTGTCGCCTTTTGCATTTTGCGCGCGATTTACCATCCGAAGTTTGCGCGCGCGATCCGCGTATTCTCGTGGTCGCGCCCATGTCAGGGCACTACGCGACCCTTCTGCGGGGCACCATCGAAGAGCTGCTCCCGAATCACGAGGTCTTCATCACCGACTGGACGAATGCGCGCGACGTTCCTGTAAGTGCCGGGCGCTTCGATCTCGATGACTACATCGACTACTTGATTGAGATGCTGCACCACCTGAATGGTGATGCGCATCTTCTCGCCATCTGCCAACCGAGCGTTCCGGCTCTCGCCGCCACGGCCATTATGGAAGCTGAGGATGATCCTTGCGCTCCACGCTCGCTCATCCTTGCCGGTGGCCCCATCGATACGCGTATCAGTCCGACAGCGGTGAACCAACTCGCTCAGGAACGCGGCACGGACTGGTTCCGTAGCAACGTCATCGAAACCGTACCTTGGCCGAGCGCCGGCTTTGGACGCGCTGTCTATCCTGGTTTTCTCCAGCTCACCGGGTTCATGACGATGAACCTCGACCGGCACGTTAGCGCGCACAACGATTTGTTCCATCATCTCGTAACCGGGGATGGCAACTCAGCGGCAAAGCACCGGGCGTTCTATGACGAGTATCTCGCGGTGATGGACCTCACCGCGGAATTCTATTTGCAGACAATCGATGCCGTCTTCGTGCGGCACTCGCTGGCCAAGGGCCAGATGCGCCATCGTGGCCGCCCCATCGACACGAACAAGATTCGCTCAGTTGGCCTGATGACGATCGAGGGCGAGAAAGACGACATTACCGGTCTTGGACAATGCCGCGCCGCGCACAATCTCACGCCGTCGCTCGGTAGTGACCGGAAGTTTCATTTGGAAGTGCCTGAGGTTGGGCACTACGGTATCTTCAACGGTTCACGTTTCCGCTCGGATGTTGCGCCGCGAATCGCGCAGTTCGTGCGTTGTCATGATCCACGTTCGCGACACATCACCACAATGCCTGTCGATTGGCGCAAAGCTGCTGCGAAAGCGCAGCGCCACAATTCGCTGGAGATTTCGTCCGTAGCATTCACGTTCGCGCCGGCGAACGATCTCGCTCCGGATCCTATGGCTAACCGCTTACGCCGGAGCTTCCGGCCCGAGTATGCCGACGATTCCGAGCCCTCCGAGATAAGCAATGCGTATCTCGAGCCGCTTCGTTTGTGGGGGCTGCTTGGGCGCCTCATGATCGACGGCTGGTTTGGTCCTCCCGGGAAGACTGCAATAGAGAACCATGAGGACTTGGATACACACATCTCCGATTCAGCCGCCCAACATCATCGCACAGGTCGCCTCTCTTGAATCTTCCTATAATTCAATTTGCTACCGGAACACGCTCACACTTTAGATCACATTGCGCAGGCACAAACTCGTGGCGCGCAAGGCACATGCCTTGAGGCGCACTTGCAACACCGTTTCAGTTGCGTTTTGCCGATCGACTTTTCCTGCTGGTCTATTGCGGATTGAAGCTGATACGACTCGCTTGCTCGGCGCGTAGCGTTCGTGGGGGAGAACAAGGGTCAAACATATCCTGGCCCAAGTGTCGTGCCCACAAGACTGCCGTCCATCCATTAGTCTCATCGGGGGTTTGCCCATGCGGCGGAGACATGATTCCGCATCGCTGTCGCTTGATGACGCTCAGTTCGAAAATCTTGGCGCACGTGTTGAAGTACGACGCCATCCGCAAGCACGTCGCCTGACGCTGCGGGTGAGTCGAACACAGCGCGCGGTTATCGTAACGCTGCCGTCGCAATGCGAAATCAACGAGGCGAATTCATTTGTCGAACGGCATATCGATTGGGTTCGGGAACGTTTGGGCAGCATCCCCGAACCCGTGCCGTTGGTGAACCGTGCGCTGATGCCGTTGCGTGGCATTCCGCATCGGGTCGTTTTCTGCGGGCGTCGTACGGGCACCGGGTTGGTGACCCCAGTGGAGGGACCGGACTATCGCGAACTCCACGTCTCCGGTCCCTTAGAGCAAGCACCGAAGCGCTTCCGGCAATGGCTCTTCGACGAAGCCCGGCGCGACCTCGACAAGAGCGTCATCATTCACGCCAAACGTCTGGGGCTGAAGCCAAAACGCATCGCTGTTCGCGATCAGAAGAGCCGATGGGGCTCCTGCTCTTCAACGGGCTCGCTTTCGTTTTCCTGGCGTCTCATCATGGCGCCGCCGTTCGTCCTCGATTACGTTGCAGCTCATGAAGTTGCCCACCTGCGCGAGATGAATCACGGCCCTCGCTTTTGGAAGCTTGTCGCGCAGTCTATGCCGCGCATGGATGAAGCAAAGAATTGGCTACAGGTCTACGGCATGGATCTTCACCGATATGGTGCCGAACCCGACGACCTTAGAACCTAAGTCTTCTACCGCTTCGCTAGGCACTGCCGATTAGAATTCCGGCCGAGAACACCAAAGCGCCGCCGAGCACCACCTGGAACGCGGCACGCAAAAACGGTGTCTCCATATAGCGGTTCTGAATCCACGCGATTGCCCACAGCTCGACGAACACAACGACAGCTGCGATGCCAGTCGCCGTCCAGAAATGCGGGATCAGATATGGCAAGGCATGGCCCAATCCGCCGACGGCAGTCATGACGCCCGAGGCGATGCCCCTTTTTACGGGCGAGCCCCGGCCCGAGATCTCTCCATCATCTGAAGCGGCTTCGGTGAAGCCCATAGAGATACCGGCACCGACCGAGGCCGCTAGCCCCACAATGAATGTCGTCCAGGTATCGTGTGTGGCAAACGCCGTGGCAAAAATAGGTGCGAGCGTTGATACGGAACCATCCATCAGGCCGGCCAAGCCAGGCTGAACCCAGGTCAAGACGAACTGGCGATGCGCTTCGTTGTCCTCCTTTGCGCGCGCTTCTTCGTCCAGATATTTGTGCTCAAGGCGGCAAGCGAGTTTTTCATGGCTCGCCTCCGCTGCCGCCAGATCCCCAAGCAGCTTACGTGTATCCGCATCCTTTACGTGCCTGAGCGCAGCCAAGTAGAAATTGTGCGCATCGATCTCCATGTTGCTCACTTCCTGCCGGATGCGATCAATCCCAAGATTCTCGACAAGCCACACAGGACGGCGCGCGTAGTAGCCAGCGACATGCTCGCGGCGGACGAGTGGAATCGTGTCCCCGAAGCGGGCCTTGAAGCGTTCGATCAAACGCTTGCGGTGGACGTCTTCCTCAGCCGCCATGCCCTCAAAAATTGCAGTGGTATCCGGAAAATCCACGTGCAGCCGTTCCGCATAAGTCCGGTAAATCTGCGCATCGTCTTCCTCAGACGAGATGGCCAGGGCGAGAATCTCCTTCTCGGAAAGATCCGAAAAGTGCCGCCGACCAACGGTGAATCTTGAAAACATTCGTCCTCGCCCCATCCTTATTTTAGAACCGTTCTAATAATGCCGGCATTGGGTACGTGGGGCAAGGCTCAATATTCTGCCTATTCAGTCTGGAGGCGATCTTTCGGCCTCATTTCCTTTTTGTCGGCGCAAAATGCGTCTCCCGCGACGTGAGGAAGCGTGAGGGCGGAGATTAGTAGCGGTTCTTCAGTTTCTCCGTTAGTGTCTTCAACGCACACATTCTTTTTGCGTGGCGTTTCGTGTTCACTTGCAAAAGAATGAAGCCGATCCGTAAGAGGGGTGTTTCGCGTAATGCTTCATCCATCCTCCCTCCCGGCGGTACAGAAGCCCGGCAATCTGAGAACCGTTATTGACGGTCTGGATTGGTCGAAGACGCGTGTGGGCGCCAGACACGGCTGGCCTGCCAGTCTCAAGGCTGCCGTGGATCTCATCCTTCCATCTCCCGTGCCTATGGTGATCCTATGGGGTGAAGATGGCACGATGATCTACAATGATGGCTATGCCGCAATCGCCAGACATCGACACCCTGAAGTGCTCGGCAAAACAGTCCTCGAGAACTTCCCGGAAATAGCTGACTTCCATCGCTACATTCTCGACGAGGTTTTGAGCGGAGCAAGTCTATCTTTTCACGACAAGCATTTCGTGATTGAGACCCACCACTCTCCTAGAGATTTCTGGTTCGACCTCGACTTCAGTCCTATCGCCGACGAAACTGGAAAACCGGGCGGCGTTCTTGCCGTCGTTGTCGACACGTCACCGCGCGTTCGGGCTCAACGCGCACATGAAGAGAGTGACGCACGGCTACGAATGCTTGCAGACAATATCGCCCAGTTCGCATGGACGGCGGACGAAACCGGTAACGTCTTCTGGTTCAACAAACGGTGGTATGAATACACTGGGACAGAGCCGGATGAGGTGGAAGGCTGCGGTTGGCATAAACTCCTGCATCCCGATGATGTCGATCACGTCGTTAAGACGGTTTCTCATTGCTTCGCATCTGGAGAAGCGTGGGAGGACACCTTTCAACTGCGCGGTCGCGATGGCCAATACCGGTGGTTCCTGTCGCGCGCTATGCCGATCCATGATGATGATGGCAGAATTATACAGTGGTTCGGCACCAACACCGACATCACCAAGGAGCGCGAAGCCGCGGCCACCAATGCGCAGCTTGCGACGATCGTCTCGACATCTGCCGATGCCATCATGTCACTCTCACCTGAGGGGGCTATCCTCTCCTGGAATCCTGGCGCGGAACGGCTTCTCGGTTATGGGGCCGAGGAGATCATCGGACGCTCAGAGGCCATCCTGTACCCCAACGGCAGCGAGTCTGAATTTCGCAACCTCTATCTCCAGCTTAAGCAGGGAAAGAGCGTACACCGCGACAGTGTTCGCCGTCATAAGGATGGGACCTCGGTTGACGTCGCGGTGAGTGCCGCGCCTATTCAGCGGCCAGACGGTCGCATCTTCGGTTATTCGGCGGTTCTCCAGGATATCACAGAGCGTAAGCGCGCAGACGCACGTATGCGGCTTGTGACCCGGGAGCTCTCTCACCGAACAAAGAATCTCCTTGCTGTGATTGTCTCCATGGTTCGGCAGACGGCGCGGATGTGCACGGATGTCGAGGCCTATCAAGACGAGTTGGTGCAGCGCCTTCACGCTATGTCGGCGTCACATGACTTACTTGTCGCAGAGGATTGGGCCGGTGCCTCTTTGCGCGAACTGATCGACGCGGTCCTGAAACCTTTCGGAGGTGGTTTCGTTAAAGTCGTGCAAGTTGACGCGCCGAACGCATATCTCAATGCCCATGCCATTCAACATATCGCTCTGGCACTACATGAACTCGCGACCAATGCGGTCAAGTATGGCGCGATGTCCGTTCCAACGGGCCGCGTCCACATCGGCTGGTACTTCGAGGATGACAAAGACCAGCGGCGTTTGAAGTTCACATGGCGCGAGCATGGGGGACCTCCGGTCAAGCGACCGCAGCGCACTGGCTTTGGTCACGTGGTCGTCGCACGCGTTGTTGGACGAGCACTTGAAGCTGATGTCAGCTATGAATTCGCGGAAACCGGTATTATTTGGTCGATTTCAATTCCGACCGATTTCGTCATCACAGAGGGTACTATCCGGCGCGCGGGATGAACGGGCCGCCAACCATCCGTGGTTTGATTTTCCGTTCCCGTGCGAGCTTTTCTCGAAAGAGTGCTTCGCTGCAGAGATATTCCATATTTTGCCCAACATTGGTACTCAATGAGCATGCGCCGCATTCATTCGAAGTTGCCGCGAGAGCTCTAGTGGTCCGTGGCTACGGTCCGTATCGGAGCGGAGTGCTTTATGAGTTACGTCATAGAAGTCGTTACCCTTGAGGCCCAACCAGCTCTTTCCGTTCGCTTCAGGGCGCGACCGGAGGACCTTGGCCGCAAATTTCTTGAATTGCTCCCGCAGGTTCTCGACGTCACAGAATCTCAAAACGGCGAGATGGCCGGCGCGCCTTTTGCGCGCTATCTGGACGTGGCAGGGCCTGAACTCGAGGTTGAAGTCGGGCTCCCGCTGACGACCACGCTTGAGGGCAACGGCCAGGTCCTGAGCAAACCTTTGCCAGGTGGCCCGGCTGTGATGACCTGGCACATTGGGCATTATGAAGAATTGGGTAAGGCGCACGCCGCGCTTGCTGAATGGGTCTCAACCAACCAGCGTGAGGTGGCCGGAGGGCCTTGGGAAATCTATTTCAGCGATCCCAGTGATGACGATGACCCAAAAGGTTGGCGCACACAGGTCGTGCTGCCTCTCATCCCAGAAATCAAGGCTACATAAGCAGGAGCACAGGCCGCCACGGCATGAGCCTACTCGTTGGCTTTGCGGAGTTTTGATTGCGCGAGAACATCCTGCCGTAAGGCGACGGCGTCATGACCCTCAACATCGAGAAGCTGCGCCATAACGGAAACGAGATTACGCTCCTCAGGTCCGATCGTGCCGTCGGCGTTGGCCATCTCCCAGAGTAACCGCACTACGCGCAGACGTCCCTCGCGGTCCATGCTCTTGTGGATCACGCGTGTGAATCTATGCAAATCGACTGCGTTCTCCTGCTGCGCCGTTGCCGTTTCGATGACGGCGTCCACGTCCGAGCCGGAAAGATCGAAGCTGTTGGACAGAATCTCGCGTATTTTTTTGTCTTCAATCCTGCATTGTTCGCCATCCACCTTGGCACAGTGCACGAGAAGGGCCGCGCAGGCGACGTTGAGTTCTCTTTCGTCGAGCTGTTCTACGGTCTGATTCCCGATCAAGCCGTTCAAGAAGTTTTCGATACTGGCAATCATTGTACCTCGATTCATGGCGCAGTAAGAACGCAGCGGCATAGCTCAGGTAAGTTCTAACCAGGTATGAAGCAAGCCCGGTTCAAACGACGAGCCGCCAAAATTAGAGACGCGGAGGAGCTGGAATGACGGAATTGAAAACACTGACCGGTGGCTGCCACTGTGGTGTGGTACGCTTTGAAGCCGAAGCCGATCCCAATCAGGCAATGGAATGCAATTGCTCCCACTGCCAGAGAAAGGGATTCATCCTGACGTTCACTCCGGCTGAAAAATTCCATCTACTCTCGGGCGCAGACAAGCTCACCGAATACCGTTTCAACAAACGTGCGATCGCGCATCGCTTCTGCTCGGTGTGCGGTGTTCAACCCTTCGGCATGGGAACCGGCCCAGACGGTACAGAAACAGCCGCGATCAATCTGCGTTGCATCGACGACATCGATATCGCCACGCTCTCGCCGCAGAAGGTCGACGGGAAAAGCTACTGACGCGTGCAAAAAGCGAGGCCCCGTCAAAGGAGCCCCGCTTTTGGATACGTGTGTCAGAAGCTTTAAACGTCGAGATTGCCGACCAGTAGCGCGTTTTCCTGAATAAACGCGCGACGCGGTTCGACCACATCCCCCATCAGCTTCGAGAAGATCTCATCGGCCTCATCCAATTCGCCGATCTTCACCTGAAGCAGTGTGCGTGTTTCGCGATCCAGCGTCGTCTCCGCGAGCTGGTCGGCGTTCATTTCGCCAAGACCTTTGTACCGCTGCATCGAGATGCCCTTGCGCCCGCTTTCAAAGACCGCTTCGAGCAGATCGCGTGGTCCGAAAATGTCGATCGTACCGGACTTGCGACGCAGTTTGGCCGGTGCAGAATAGACTTCGCGCAATTGCGCATAGTGTTCGTTCAGCCTCCGGGCATCGAGCGAGCGTAGCAGCCCCATGTCGAGGGCGTGCGCCTCGGTCACGCCGCGAACTTCCCGCGTCACTAGATATCCGTCATCGGTGAAACTGCCTTCCCAGCCCTTTTCCGTCTCGTCGGCCAGCGTATCGAGACGGCGCGCCAGCTCGTTTGCGATCTCAGCGGCTCGGGCAGGGTCGTCCAGCAAAGCAGGATCGAAGGCACCAGCAATCGTCGCTTGCTCGACCACGAATCGGGCATAGCGTGAATGCAGATCATCTAGGCATTTTGCGGTCCGACGCGCCTCTTCGACAATGGCGCGCAGGTCTGCTCCAGCCCGTTCATTGCTGGAACCGTCGATGAGTACCGTTTCTTCGAGACCATTGTTGATCAGGTAATCTTCAAGACCGCGATGATCCTTCAGATATGTCTCCGACTTGCCGCGCATCACTTTGTAAAGGGGGGGCTGGGCAATGTAGAGATGCCCTCTCTCAATAAGCTCTGGCATTTGACGATAGAAGAACGTCAACAAGAGCGTGCGGATGTGCGCGCCATCGACGTCGGCGTCCGTCATGATGATGATCTTGTGATAGCGCAGCTTGTCGAGGTTGAACTCCTCGCGGCCGATGCCGGTCCCCATTGCTGTGATCAGCGTACCGATTTCTTGCGATGACAGCATCTTGTCAAAGCGCGCGCGCTCAACGTTGAGGATCTTACCTCGGATTGGCAGCACGGCCTGATATTCGCGATTCCGCGCTTGTTTTGCGGAACCACCAGCCGAGTCACCCTCGACGATGAACATCTCGGTGTTTGCCGCGTTGCGATCCTGACATTCGGCGAGCTTGCCCGGCAAATTCGCCATGTCCAAAGCGCCTTTCCGGCGAGTCAGTTCGCGCGCTTTTCGGGCGGCTTCACGTGCCGCTGCAGCCTCGGCGACTTTCGAAACGATACTCCGAGCTTCCTTGGGATGCTCTTCAAACCATGTAGCGAGTTCTTCCGACACGGCGCTTTCTACGATCGGACGCACTTCGGAGGAAACCAGCTTATCCTTCGTTTGGCTTGAGAACTTTGGATCGGGCACCTTGACGGACAAGATGCAGGTCAACCCTTCGCGCGCGTCGTCGCCGGTCATGGAGACGCGCTCTTTCTTCGCGATTCCGCTTTCTTCGGCATAGCGGTTGACGACGCGTGTCAGTGCGCCGCGGAAGCCCGCAAGGTGGGTGCCGCCATCACGTTGCGGAATGTTGTTCGTGAAGCAGAGTACGTTCTCGTGGTAGCTCTCGTTCCACCACAGCGCGGCGTCCACCGTAACACCGTCGCGCTCCGCCCGGATCATGATAGGCTCGGGTAGGAGCGCCGTCTTGCTGCGATCCAGATATTTGACGAACGCGCTGGTCCCGCCTTCGTACATCAGCTCAACGCGGCGAACATCCGCATGGCGCCGGTCTTCCAGAACAATCTTAGCACCGGAGTTGAGGAAGGCCAGCTCGCGCAGGCGATGCTCAAGCGTGTTGAAGTCAAACTCGACCTTCGTGAACGTATTCGGGGAAGGCAAAAACGAGACTTCAGTCCCCTGTTCACCGTTCGCATCACCCACGATTTCCAGCGGCGCTACAGGAACACCATCATTGAACTCGATGAAGTGTTCTTTACCGTTGCGCCACACGCGACATCTCAGCCACGTCGATAGAGCGTTGACGACAGACACGCCAACACCGTGGAGACCGCCGGACACCTTGTAGGAATTCTGGTCGAACTTGCCGCCCGCATGCAGCTCTGTGAAAACGATCTCGACGGCAGAGCGCTTCGGCTCGTGATCATCGTCGTCCTTGATGCCGACTGGAATCCCGCGCCCGTCGTCCCGTACGGTCGCAGATCCATCCGCATTCAAAGTAACGTTGCACATAGAGGCGTGCCCAGCGAGCACCTCGTCGACAGCGTTGTCGACAGCCTCGTAAATCATGTGGTGCAAGCCGGAGCCGTCATCAGTATCACCGATGTACATTCCCGGACGCTTGCGAACAGCCTCCAACCCCTTCAACATCTTGATGGAATCGGCGCCGTAGTCTTCAGCAATAGGGGTGTTTTCGGCGGGCATCGAGCTCATGCCGTGACAGTCCTTGAAATTGTTTCATCTTGTAGCCGGCACCCTAGCACATCGGCGCGCAAAAGTTGCGAAAATCGAGGGAGGGCAGCACAATATTAAGATAGTTTAAAATTCAATTTTTTCAATGTCTTGCATACTCTTCTGCGTAATGCTGTCGCCATAGAGATTCAGGCGTGTACCGAATGCAATCCGGCATCCGCGACTCGCAACATTGTCGCCTGCCCCGATAGTGCAGAAAATGCGCTGAGATCAGTACCCGTCATCCACGCCTGAGCCCCCAATCTCAGGATCTCAGAGAACAATCCGGCACGTCGCCTATCGTCGAGATGGGCCGTGATTTCGTCGAGCAGAAGCAGCGGTGCGGAGCCCGAATGGCGCATCGCTATCAATTCGGCTTCGGCCATAACCAAACCGATCAGCAGGGCTTTCTGTTCTCCGGTAGAGCTAAGGCGCGCCGGCATGTTCTTGGGCCCGTGAGAGACAATGAGATCCGAGCGGTGCGGGCCTTCGAGGGTACGTCCTGCGGCACGGTCGCGTTCACGCATGCTCGCGAGGCGTCGAGCATAGCTATCCTCGACATCGACGGCCGGAGCAGAGGCGAGTGCCGATTCCAAACTGCCTTCGAGTTCGATGCCACTCCAGGGAAAGGGCGAGTCGGGATCGCGTAGACGTCGCGCGGCGATGACATCGCACAGTCTGCGTACGGTCGATATCCGTGCAGCCGCGATGGCGGTGCCCGCTTCGGCCATGATGATTTCCACTCCCTCGAGCCTGGCATTGTCGCGGACACCGTCCGCCAACAGCCGATTGCGGCTCTGGGTGGCGCGCTCGAAGCGCCCTGCAAGGGAGCGAAAGCCGGGGTCGAAGCACAACACCAGACGGTCCAGAAAGCGACGGCGTTCCGAAGCCGGACCTGTAAACAGTCCGTCCATGGCAGGTGTGAGCCAAACGATCTCGACAAAGTCAGCTAGAGCGCCCGAGCCTCCCGCGGGCTCACCGTCAATGCGCACAACACGCCCCGTACCCGCACGCTGGCCCGCAGCGGCTGACGGGCTGAAACCAGTGCCGATCTCGGCCCGGCCGCTTCGGGAATTCACTCGCGCTGCGACAGCCCAGCCACCATTTGCGCCGGCCCGGAGCAAGTCAGGATAGGGCGCGCGCCGCAAGCCTTGGCCCGGCGCGAGCAAGGAAATGGCTTCCAGGATATTGGTCTTGCCCGAACCATTCAAACCGAACAGCACAATCGGTCCAGGCCCCGTCTCGATCACGACGTGGGCATAGTTGCGAAAATCGGTGAGCGAGAGCCGCTCGAGGGACAAGCTTGGAGCCATGCCTATCTCATCTGCGCTTCAGTAACGCATCCGGCACGCATAGCGTGCGGCCAGACGTAACGCAGATTTTCAACAACGGCGATCCTAGACGCGCATCGGCATGACGACGTAAAGCGCGCTGCCGTCGCTACTGTCGCGGACCATGGCTGGCGAGCCCGGGTCCGACAGCATGAAGCGCGCCTGATCGCCCTCTAGCTGGCCAGCGATGTCCAGCAAATAGCGCGCATTGAAACCGATCTCCAGGGCGCTAGCACCATAGTCGACGCCGATCTCTTCCGTGGCGCTACCGCCTTCTGGATTGTTGACCGACAGCACCAGCTTGTTGCCATCGACGTTGAGCTTCACGGCACGGCCGCGCTCACTGGCGATCGTTGACACGCGGTCGACGGCACTCATGAAATCGGAGTTGGAGACTGTTAGCTCTTTATCGTTGGCCTGCGGAATGACGCGTGCGTAATCCGGGAACGTGCCATCGATCAACTTTGAGGTCAGCGTGACCGTGCCGATCTCGAAACGCACCTTCGTGTCGCTCACGCTTACGGTTACCGAGCCTGCCGAAGCTTCCAGGAGACGGTGCAATTCATTGACCGTCTTCCTCGGGATGATGACGCCCGGCATGCCTTCGGCCCCGGAAGGCAGTGGCAGATCTACCTGCGCGAGGCGGTGACCATCGGTCGCGACCGCGCGTAGCATGGCCCCATCATCGCGTGTAGCCATGTGCAGGTAGATGCCGTTGAGATAGTACCGCGTTTCTTCCGTCGAAATGGCGAACCGGGTCTTCTCAATCAGCCGTTTCAGGTCCGCGGATGACATCTCAAACGTATGCGGCAGGGGCCCAACGGCAATGTCTGGGAAATCCTCGGCCGGCAACAACTGAAGAGCGAACCGCGAGTGACCGGCTGTCAACGTCAAGCGTTCACGCTCCGCTTCGCGCTGTAATTCGACCTGCGCGCCATCGGGAAGCTTTCGCACGATGTCGTGCAGCATATGAGCCGGCACCGTCAAAGTACCCGGTGTTTCCACAGATGCGGGTGCCTCCTCGATCACTTCGCGTTCGAGGTCAGTGGCTTTGAACGAGATGGTCGAGTCTGATGCCTTTAGCAGGACGTTGGACAAAATAGGAATAGTCGTCCGGCGCTCGACGACGCTGGTCACGTGGCCCAGGGCGCGAAGCAACTCGCCCCGCTCGATTACTAGCCGCATGGCTGATCCTCGAATCTTCTTTGTTTCAAAACCAGCCTCTCGAAAAAGACCGTAGGCCGTTTGAGAGATCACCGCGAGAAGTGGTGCATCCTGCTCGTAAAATTACTGCCTTTGTTCGGAAGGGATTCGCGCGGATCGACACTTTGATCTGATAAGCGATGTTTTTTCAAGTGGTGCCTGTGCCGTGCCGGCCCCACTCCCTTTCCAATTTTCACCTTCTAGAGGACATTAGAGGGCCCTTGGGGGCCTCCAATAAGCAAATAGCAGAAGGGTGGTGCCTCGGCACCACCCTCCCCCCGCTTAGGCCGGACGTGCATTGTGCCCTCTTCACGCCAAGCCCAAAAACGTTCTCGACGCGTCACCCTGTCTTAGTGACTGAGCAGTTTCTTCAACTCCTCAATCTCGTCGCGCAGCCGCGGATTGTCAGACAATTGCCCCTCAATTTTGCGGATTGCATGCAAAACAGTGGTGTGATCGCGGTTGCCGAAGCGGCGACCGATTTCAGGCAGCGAACGCTGCGTCAGCTGCTTTGCCAAGTACATGCCGATCTGGCGCGGCCACACAACGGAGCGATGCCGCCGTTGCGAGAGCAAATCGCCCTTCGAAACACCAAAGTGTCGCGAGATGATCCGCAGGATATCTTCAATCTTGATGCGGCGTGGCTCGATGCCCTGAACAAGATCGCGGATCACCGTTTCGGCAATATCCATCGTGATCTGCGTGCGCATGTACTGCCAATTCGCGAACAGACGTATGACCGCACCTTCCAGCTCGCGGCCATTATCGGTGAGCCGCTCGGCGAGTAACCGCAGAACTTCAGGGGCGAGAACGAAAGTTGGGTCGACCGCCTGTTTTTCCGCCAGGCGCATTTCGAGCACTTTCAGGCGAAGTTCATAGTCCAGCGAGCCGAGTTCGGTCACGAGTCCGCGTGCCAACCGCGAACGCATGCGCTCGTTCAGACGCTCAATGTGCGCGGGCGGACGCGCCGATGCGACAACCACCTGCTTACCGCCATCCAACAGTGCATTGATAATATGCTCGAACTCCTGCTCCGTCTGAGCGCCATGCATAAATTCGAGGTCGTCGATGAGCAGAATATCTACCTGCCGGAACTTTTCCTTGAAGGCCAGCGGATCTTCACTGCGCAGCGCTTCGACGAAGCGGTAGCGGAAGCCTTCCGCCGTCAAGTACAGGACTTGAGCGTCAGGCTTACGGCGCTTTACTTCCCAGGCGGTCGCGTGAAGCAGGTGCGATTTGCCGAGGCCGACAGGTGCATGGATAAACAATGGGTTAAACCCGGGGCTTACACCGGAAACAGCTTCGGCAACACGTGTTGCTGCCGCGTGCGCAATGCGATTGGATGCGCCAACCACGAACGTGTCGAACGTATAGCGCGGATCAAGTGGTGACCCCTCGAAGCCACCGACGCGTGTCGGCTGCGTGGGAGGCACAAAAACTGGTGCCGCTGCATGATGGTTCGTCGCGGCCGAAGCAACCGGATGCGCTTCATAGCTTTGCGCTTGAGGCGCATCCTGCTGCGCTGGTGTGCGCGACCGACCGGCGCCGCCCGGCTGACGCAATACGACTTCGACGCGCTCAGCGCCCTTAAATTCTGCCTGGCAGCACGCCAGCAAATCTTCGCTGTAGTGCGATTGAATCCAGTTGCGAAGGAACTTCACTGGTACTGAGACCTGTACCGTGCCGTCGTCATACGAGTCGAATTCAAGCGCATTGAACCAGCTCGTATAGACTTCGTCCCCCAACCGCGCGCGCAGCATAGCCCGCGCCTTCTGCCCCGCAGTGCCGCGGACCGCTGACGCCGCAGGTTTCACCGACGTCATAGTGGCCCCTTGAGGATTAGCCACATGACGCGCCGAAATGATCTCGAACTCGTCCTTCCGCACCGTCTGCATTTTCGTAGTCCCCGCTTTACTTAGTTAAATCAGTTACTTTTGCCCTCAGTCTCCGCAGTCTCAGACAAAGCTTTCCCGCTGCTTCCAGCCCTCGCGGAAGCCCGTTTTGCTTATCTGATCTTGCGGAAGGGTGCGCGTTAGCCTTGCACCCACGGGAGCCCAGCCGCTTTCCATCCGGCCTGGGTTCCCCTGTGCCGATGCGCATCGAGAGGTCCCTCGAAGCCATCGGCCACATTGCGGCAGCGCTGGTATCCCTGCGCCGCCATTACTTCAGCCGCATGGCGGCTGCGACTGCCCGATCGGCAGATGAAGAGAAGCTCCGCATCCTTGCCGATCCCGGCCGAACTCAAAAACTCGGAAAGCCGTTCGGAAAATGCGGCATCAACCTGGTTCTCCGGAAAGGATTGCCATTCGATCCGCACGACCTGCTTGCCGAGATTCGACAAATCAGGTAGCCCCACAAATGCCCATTCTGCTCGCGTCCGCACATCGATCAGAATGGTGTCCGCTTCGGAGGACAGGCGCGCCCACGCCTCTTCAACCGAAACTTCCTCTATGTGGATGGAATCACAAGACCCCACTTGCCCCTCCACGCTATGTACTCAGTGCCGCTTGCCCTCTCCGACCGCGTACACTCAACAGTTCTCAAGTATTTGACAAAATTTCCCCGCTGCGCACCGAGCTAATTCAGGCGCAAAAGTGAGCTTTGCCAAATTTAGACGACCCAGCGTGGCCCAGAGTACTTACTCTTCTGCACTGGATACACGACACGTCTTTACGCTGGACTGTTAACAAGACCGCGCTGCCGAACGGCGACGCCCTAACGCCTACTGATACGCGGTGGCGCTGGTGAGGGATATTAATAGGACGTTAACCACAGCGGTGGCAAGCATCGTTTTTCTATGGTTGCGTACACATTTTATTTCAAGAGTGCCGTTTCGGCGGGCCGATCACACCCCTTTTCCAGCAGTGGCCGACTGTGCAAAAGCCTACTGAATCCACAGGCCTGCGGCCGTTCATTCACAGCCATCAGATACAAAAACGGCGCCTCGAAACGAAGCGCCGCAGGAGAGTAGATTTTACTTGATGAGCTGACCGCCAGCCCCGAGTCGGGTGGCCGCCGTAGTGGCGATGGAATAGTCGGGAGGGGCGTATTTTCCGTTACTTAGTGACACTCAGAAAACCATCTAGCGAGCCCACTCCGAAATTGATTTGTGGCGAACATGTCACAGCCAGTTCGGGAGCGAAGTTGTCACCGTTTACGCTGGTGCCGACATTCCTTTAACGCGCTGCGTAAGACGGGAGATCTTCCGCGAACCCGTGTTTTTATGAACGATGCCCTTCTGTGCGGCGCGCGCAATCAGGGGTGCAGCAGCACCGAGCGCTTCAAAAGCCTTATCCTGATCACCTGCGGCGATCGCTTCCTCGACCCGACGAATCTCGGTACGCATGTGCGAGCGGCGCGACTTGTTGACGGCGGTGCGCGTGGTGATCTTACGGACGGCTTTTTTTGCCGATTTGGTGTTGGCCATTGAAGTTACGTTCCTTTTTTCGATGCCACATCTCGCCGGCACTGCCTAAATTGGCATTCCGTTTCGCCGATAAAACGAGAGGGCGCAATAGATGAACCGCCCGGAGAACGGACTCCAGGCGGCTGTTGGCTGGGGCCCTTATAGAGCGGGGCGATTCCGCGGTCAACGGCGTTGCATGCGGTCCCATTCGGCTTACTGCGACAAAGACGCCGAAGTTTATTCCATCCTTGAGGGTCGGACGTTTTCCCGCCAATTGCTTAGGGCACCTTCATTTTGAATGGCCTTCTAAACCGCATTCTGCAGGGATCACCCGATGCTTTTTCAAAGCCAGGAGTTTCTCCTCGGGTTGCTCCCTTGCGTCCTCGCGGTCTGGTACGGACTCGCGCGGGCGGGCAGCGTGGTGGGACGCGAATGGGCGCTTATTGCTCTTTCACTCGTATTTTACGGATGGTGGGACGTCCGGTTCGTGCCCCTTCTGTTGGCGCAAACGATTCTGTCCTGGGTCGTGGCGGTTATATTCATTGCCACCGGCCGGCGGGCGCGTTGGCTGATCTGGCTGGCTATCGCAGCCAATCTCGCCATTCTCGGCTTCTTTAAATACTGGACATTCTTTGCGGAAAGCGTGCTGGTCGGCGTCGGCATCGAGGTGCCGCCGGTTACAATACTTCTGCCTATCGGCATCAGCTTTTTCACGTTCGAGATTATCTCATACCTTGCGGACGTAAGCTGGCATCAAGCCCCGCGCTATCCGTTACGGCGCTTTATCGTCTTTGTATCCTTGTTTCCGCGGCTCATCGCGGGGCCCATCGTCCGGCATCATGAGATTATTCCGCAGCTTGATCTCGATCCGTTGCGAACCGGCGTTGGCGAACGTCTCGCGAAGGGCGCGACGCTGCTTACGATCGGCCTCGCGAAGAAGGTGTTTCTGGCCGACAGCCTCGCCCCCATCGCTGATCGGGCCTTTACGCAGGCCTCCTCCGGCATTCCTGACGTGGCGACAGCGTGGAGTGGCGCCTTGGCGTTTTCATTCCAGCTGTTTCTGGATTTCTCTGCCTATTCGGAGATGGCAATCGGAATCGCGCTGATGCTCGGTCTGACATTGCCCGAGAATTTCCGTGCACCCTATGCAGCCGTCGATCTGCGCGATTTCTGGCGACGATGGCATATGACGCTGTCCCGCTACCTCCGTGACTACGTTTACATCCCTTTGGGGGGCAGCAAACACGGGGTAGGTAGCTACCTTGCCGCAACGATGCTCACCATGGGTCTGTGCGGACTTTGGCACGGCGCGGGATGGACGTTCATCGCTTGGGGTTTCATGCACGGGGTCGGGCTGGTCGTCTGCCGGGCGTGGGGGCAATACGGCGTGCGTCTGCCGTTTTTGTTGTCCTGGGCCATAACGATGGCCTTCGTCGTCATCGGATGGGTTCTGTTTCGCGCTCCGGACTTTTCCACCGCGGCATCCATGCTAGCGGGTATGGCGGGCGCGGGCGGCGGCGCGGGTCAGTTGGAGGGGCTTGGGTTGCTTGCACTCGCAGCGGCCCTATCCACGTTCGGTCCAACGAGCTATGACGTGGTGTCGCAGCGCTTGCGGCCAAATCCGATTTTGGCCGTGGTGACGGCGTTGGTCGCGATAGCTGTCGTCCTTGAAGTGGGCAAAGGGCAGCCGCAGACGTTTATCTATTTCCAGTTTTGACGCGCCTAAGCGGCTGAGGTAGGGAACGGGGCGCGAAATATAGCTTTATCGGCTCGTCCGGGCCGATATGCGCGGAGCGAGACGACGGGGGAAGCAAATGGCATGGGCGATCTGGATCGTCGCACTGACGATTGGACTGGCGGCCATTCTTTGGAGCGCAGCCAACGTCGCGCCTGAGATGCACACGCTGGCCTGCGCGCTGGTGGCGGCGTCTGTTGCGGCAACTGCGATCCTCGACAACCGGAGCCTTTATCGGCGCGCCGCAACGAAGCATCGGATTGCCGCATCGACCGCGACCTATATGGGGCTGGTCTGGACGTGGGGCGCAATCGGGCTTTTCACCACTTACACTCCTATGCTGGACATTCTGCGCTGGAAGGAATGGCTTGTGTTCACGCTGGCCTTCGCAGGCGTAGCCGTCCTCTGCCTAGGATTTGCGTGGGTTATCGCCAGCGACGAAAAACGCGACAGCGGCGAACAGACCATGTTGAACCTCGCCCAGTACCTATCCGTTGGGCAATTGGTAGGAATGGGCATTGCTGCCCTCGGGCTTATCATCGATGGAAAATTCCCCGTCACGGTGAAGAAACAGATCGAATGGCAAGACTGGGCCGCGAACAATATCTTCTTTTTCGGTGCCTTGGCTCTTGCTGCAATCACTGCCAATGCGCTCTATATGACCCGCAAGCAGAGCAAGCAGGAGACTGTCACGAGTTAACTTGGGCAAGGCGCAGAGCGGCAATCTTCTGCGCGCCAACGCCGCGCAGTCCGTCTCCAGGGCTGCTGTTGAAGGAAACACGATGTCACTGCAGCCGCTTATTCCCGGTCTCGTCGTGGTGATGGTCGCCTCGATCGCAATGTTAGTATGGGCTGTCGGCGAGAGCGCCCGGGACCTGGCACTTATCGCGTCGCTCGCGTTCCCTGCGGCGGCAGTCCTGGTCGGGCTTATCGTCAACCGGCGCCTCCCCAAAGGCCTGCCGATCGACGAAACTCATGAAACCATATTTGCTTCGCGGCGAAATGCGCGGCTCATGGCGATGATTTACGCCTGGGGCGCAGCTGCGATCTTTGCCACCTACTCGCTCACGCAACTGTGGTGGTGGCATAGCTGGCAATACGGGTCTGCAATGGCCTTCATCGCCTGTTGCCTGCTTATTTATGTGAACCGCATGGAGAACCTCGATAGCCCCTTAGTGCGGCCGCGTATGCTCGACGCGGCAGCGACGCTTGCGCTCATCCAAGCGGGGGCGATTGTTGCCGGGCTCACCTTTCTCATAGCATCGGGGAAGCTCGGCAGCACCAAGCCGGACTGGCCCGCGAACTACGTCTTTGTTGGCGGCGGTCTCGGGCTCATGCTGGTTTCACTTATTGCGGCACGCACACACCGTAAACTCCGCCATCTTACCGAACGTTCTGCCCAGGTGTCTCCGAGGGCGCATTAACGAGAAGCGCCTCGCATTTGCAGCTCATCGATTTTTGAAGTTCGGTTTGCGCTTCTCAGAAAACGCTTCCATGCCTTCCTTCTGATCTTCCGTCGCAAACATAGAATGGAACACGCGTCGCTCGAAGAGGATCCCTTCGGACAGAGTCGTCTCGTAGGCGCGATTGACGGTTTCCTTCGTCATCATTACTGCGGGCAATGACAGCGATGCGATCTTGCTTGCAACCTTTTCCGCCTCCGTCAACAGATCCGCCGCAGGCACGACCCGACTGACAAGACCGGAGCGCTCCGCTTCCTCAGCATCCATCATGCGGCCAGTCAGGCACATCTCCATGGCTTTCGATTTGCCAACGAAGCGCGTCAGCCGCTGCGTGCCACCAATCCCCGGCATGATGCCCAGCGTGATTTCAGGCTGTCCGAACTTGGCTGTGTCCGCAGCCAGGATGAAATCGCATTGCATCGCAAGTTCGCAGCCGCCTCCGAGGCAGTAACCGGCGACAGCCGCGATGACGGGCTTGCGGCATCGGGCGGCAACATCCCAATTGGCTGCGAAGTCCTCTCGGTAGACGTCCATGAAGGATTTCGGCGCCATCTCTTTGATGTCGGCCCCAGCAGCGAACGCTTTTTCCGATCCGGTAATGACGATCGCGCCGATCGCGTCGTCGCGATCATAGCCCGTCAATGCTTCGGCCAGCTCACCGACCAGCTGCGTGTTCAGTGCGTTCAGCGCGTCAGGCCGGCTCAGCGTGATGATCGCCACGCGTCCCTTGGTTTCGCAGAGGATCGTCTCATAGGCCATGATCTTTCTCCGGTCGTCTCTGGTCTTTGTTGGTCGCACCGTTAGCGCTGGCAGGATGGGCAATAGAATGTCGAGCGCCCAGCCTGGACGATACGGCGAACGGTGCCTCCACAGCCAGTCCGGCTACAAGGCTCGCCTTCGCGGCCATAGACCGCAAAGGTGTGCTGGAAATATCCGAGTTCTCCAGAAGCTTGCCGGTAATCACGCAGTGAGGACCCGCCCGCAGCTATGGCATCATTGAGAACACTCACGATGGCCGGGACCAAGCGTTCGGCGCGCGCCGTTGGAGCGGCCTTCTTGGTCGCCAAGCTCGACGCGACGCGTAACGGTGACAACTTCGCGCGATACAACGCCTCGCACACGTAAATATTGCCAAGACCCGCAACGTTGCGCTGATCCATCAGGAAGGCCTTGAGATCCGTGGTGCGGCCCGTGGCGCGGGCGGCGAGGTGGCCAGCATGCAGCGCGTTGCTCAACGGCTCAGGACCCATCGCGGCAAAGAGCGCATGCGTGTCCAACGCGTTCGCCTCGATCAACAACATGAAGCCGAAGCGACGGGCGTCGTTATAGGTCACGGTTGTTCCGCGATCGGTGTGGAAGACGACATGATCGTGTTTCGCGGCTGGGGTTACCTCATGAGTAAAAACGCCGGGACGGCTGCCATTGCCGTCCATTGCACCAGGTACAATGGTAAACCTGCCGCTCATGCCGAGATGCATGACGAGGCTTTCATCACCTTCCAGATCCGCTATCAGATATTTCGCGCGACGGCGTAGCGCCTCAACACGGCGTCCGGATAGGCGTTCGGCGAACCTATCGGGAAGCGGGAAGCGCAAATCCGGCCGCCGCTGCTCGACTTGCACGAGCCGCCTCCCCACCAACTCCGGCTCCAGGCCGCGTCTTACGGTTTCAACTTCGGGTAATTCCGGCAACGGGCACTCCTGATTCAACGCCCTCAAGCATCGTGATAAGCGTTTTGGCGCAATGGCGTAGCATCGCTCGCAATAGTTGGCTATCACAGGTGGGAGATACGAGATTTGATGGAGACGTGCGGGCCCATGATCGATGAGCGCACAGGCGAACCGGGCGATGCCCAAACCAGCTTTGGCTTTCGCAACGTGGCGGAAGGCGAACGGCAGGGGCTTGTCAACGAGGTGTTTGCGAAGGTCGCCCAGCGCTACGACCTGATGAACGACCTCATGTCCGGCGGTCTGCACCGACTCTGGAAAGACGATTTGATCGGGTGGCTGGCCCCGCCGCGATCGGGCCGCGCTTTCCGGCTGCTCGATGTCGCCGGCGGGACCGGAGACGTTGCGTTACGCTTTGCACGTGCGACGGACACCGATGGAACTGCCGTTATATGCGATATCTCGCCGGAGATGCTCGACGTCGGACGTCACCGCGTTGCAGATGCTGGATTGGACGGGCGCATCGAACTGGTTGAAGGCAATGCGGAGGCGTTACCTTTCCCTGACCGGGCGTTTGACGCCTACACGATCGCTTTTGGCATCCGCAACGTCACCCACATTGATCAGGCGCTGCGTGAAGCCTATCGTGTCTTAAAGCCTGGCGGACGGTTCCTGTGCCTGGAATTTTCCGAATGCCGCATTCCGCTTCTCGACCGCGTCTATGATTTCCATTCTTTCGAGGTCATCCCGCGCCTGGGCAAACTGACGGCAGGAGACGCACAACCCTACGAGTACCTCGTCGAGTCAATCCGCAAATTCCCGAAGCAGGAGCGTTTCGCCGATATGATCCGCGCTGCGGGCTTTTCCCAGGTGAAATATCGGAATCTGTCCGGCGGCATCGCCGCGATGCATTCCGGTTGGCGGATCTAAGGTTGCATCAGCTTTTTGTCAGGCCTGATCTATCTCCTCCGGTGTCCCGTCACCAGCTGAACCAGCATTAACCAGGAATATTGCGAAAATTCCTCGCGGCCTGTTCTTCAGGGAACAGCCGATTTTCCGCGTGTGCGCCATGTTGGGTCTCAAGAACGCAGGGCGCCTTTGAACCTTTTGCCAGCCCAGCGCGACAACAGAGACAGACACCGGCTCAGGAGATACCACCATGTTGCGCTCACTCATCGCACTGACCCTTTCCCTCGCTGTCGCGACTGCAGCTTTCACCCCCAAGGCGCAGGCTGGCGGCAAAGGACTGGCTATCGGCATCGGCGTTGGCATGTTGCTGAGCCATGGCATGCATCAACAGCAACGCCATCACGCGGAACAGCGCCGCCGGGCCGCAGCTTATGAACGCGCCAGGGCTCGCGAGCGGGCTGCTGCGGAACGTCGCGCCGAACAACGCCGGATCGCGGCCCAGCGCAAGGCAGAGGCTCGTCGTTTGGCCGCCCGCAAGGCAGCAGCAGAACAGAAGATCGCTCAGCAGCAGGCCGAAGAAGAGGCGGAAGAGATTGCTGCTATCGATCCGCCGCTACCGGTTCAGAAGGTTGTCGCGCAGGCGGATGCCTCCGATGTCGTGACGGGTTCCACGGTTACCGCCACCCCGGCAGTCATCGAGACGAACACCTCTACAGTTGCTGCTGCTCCAGAACTCGGCTGCAAGAAGTTCATCCCCTCGGCAAATCTGACCATCAGTGTCGTCTGTGAGGATTGATCCAGGGCAGCTGAACATTTTAACTGACTTAACGCCCTGGCGGTTAACCACCAGGGCGTTTTGACGTGCTAGAAGGCCGACAACCCCGTGGGCCGAGCCAACGTTGACCCATTATGCTCACAAGTGGTTGTCCGCGGGTCTTGACCAGGGCGGACTAACCAGCAATCTGCGCGGAAAGTTTACACACTTTCCACCGTCACAATTCACCCAGGAGACATCATCCCCCATGGCCGGCGCCCTGATGAACGTTCTGCGTCTCGCGCGCGCAGGCGTCGTGCTCGCGCAGTACGGCGTGCGGTTCGTGCCGCCTGGAATGAAGGTCCCGGCACCCTTGCTGATCGCGCGCGCGTTGACGGTCCCGATCCGGGCCGTGACATGGCCATTTCGTGCACGGCAGCCGAAATCAGCGCGTATCACGGAAGCGCTCGCATCACTTGGGCCGTCCTATATAAAGCTGGGCCAGTTTCTCGCCACGCGCGCCGATGTCATCGGACCGGAACTGGCGAGTGATCTCTCGCAGCTTCAGGACAAGCTTCCCCCCTTTCCCATGCGCGAAAGTCGTCGTGCCGTAGAGGAGGCGCTTGGCGGAAGGCTTGAAGATCACTTCAGTACGTTCGGACCTCCAGTCGCGGCAGCGTCTATCGCGCAAGTTCACAAAGCAACCGTTGCCGACGCGGCGGGGCCGCGCGATGTCGCCGTTAAGATCCTACGTCCTAGCGTGGAGCGCCGCTTCAAGGCTGACCTCGACAGCTATTACTTCGCCGCACGACAGATCGAGCGGTTTCATCCGCCTTCTCGTCGTTTGCGGCCAGTTGCCGTCGTTGACACGCTGAAGCGTACCACCGAGCTGGAAATGGACTTGAGGCTGGAAGCGGCCGCCATTTCCGAAATGGCGGAGAATATCACCGACGATAAAGGCTTTCGCGTTCCTTCCGTGGACTGGAAGCGGACGTCCAAACGGGTCATGACGCTTGAGTGGATCGATGGGATCCCGATCGCGGATCATGCGCGGCTCAAGGCGGCTGGTCATGATCTGAAATCGCTTGGTCTTATTACCCTGCGATCGTTCCTGCGCCACGCCATGCGCGACGGCTTTTTCCATGCCGACATGCATCAGGGCAATCTGCTCGTCGACAAGAGCGGCGATGTTGTTGCGGTGGACTTCGGCATCATGGGACGTCTTGGCGCCATGGAGCGACGGTTCCTCGCCGAGATTCTGCACGGGCTGATTACGCGCGACTATCGCCGCGTCGCAGCCATTCACTTTGAAGCCGGTTATGTTCCACAGCATCATTCGGTGGAAGTTTTCGCCCAAGCCATGCGCGCAATAGGAGAACCCATTCACGGTCGGACGGCGGAAGAGATTTCCATGGCCGATTTGTTGGGTCAGCTCTTTGCCTACACGGAAGTGTTCGACATGGAGACCCGACCGGAACTCATCCTGCTGCAAAAAAGCATGGTGATTGTTGAGGGCGTTGCGCGGTCGCTCGACCCTGGGCTCAACATGTGGACGGCAGCCGAACCTGTGGCACGCGATTGGATGCAGAGCAATCTCGGTGTCATTGGTCAGATCAAGGACGTGGGGGAAGGCGCTTCGACACTTGGCAAAGTGTTAGCGGATGCGCCGCAGTTCATGCTCCGCGCGCAGGGTACGCTGAAATCGCTCGATCAAATGACGCGTGATGGATTGCGGCTCGACGAAACGACAATCCGCCGCCTTGCGCGCGAGGAAGCGCGTGCGTCCTGGTCGGGACGCGCCGCGCTTTGGATCGGTGCACTGAGCCTCGCCGCGATTGCGGCCCTTCACTTGTGGGGCTGATCGCGAACTGAAAAAATCAGTTTCAGACCTACCCAAGCTCTATCCTTGACTTACACCTTCGTGTCTTCATCCCTATCGGATGAAGGCACAAAGAGTGACGCTGGGAACTCCGCCGCATAGCGGCGCCACTTCGGACGCGGATGATATTCCGGCCGACGGCTATGATCCGGCTCCACGACCCTGCGATACAAGTGCCAGGTTGAATGCCCCAGCACCGGCACGACAATCGCCAATCCCATGAAAAATGGGATCGCGCCTAGGATCAGTGCTGCAATGACGATCAATCCCCACAGCGCCATCGTGAATGGATTTTTGAGGACCGCCTTCATGGAAGTCGCGAGTGCCGTCGGCAACCCGACATGGCGGTCGAGCAGCAAAGGAAAAGAAACGACGCTCAGCATCAGGGCCAGAACCGCAAACACAAGACCGATCGCATTGCCGACAATGATGACGTTATGCCCTTCCTTGGTCGTTAGGAGATCTCGCAGGAAAGCAGAGAATGAAACGGGCTCGACGTAACCAAAGCTCGCAACAAAGACCGCGCCCGCCAAGGAAATCCAAACAACCACCAGTGCCAACATGAGCAGTCCGAGACCGACGATTGCTGGGAACGATGGGGAGTGCGCAAAGTCCATGACGTGCCGCCAAGACGTATCGCGACCCATCTCACGGCGACGGCTGAGCTCGTATAAGCCTATGGCCGCGAAGGGGCCGATGAACGCGACGCCGGCCGCAATAGGGTAGAGAAGCGGTATCATTTCGTATGCGAACACGGCCCGCCCTAGGACAAGACCGACAATTGGATAGATGAGACACAGAAACACGACATGCGTGGGCATCGCCCAGAAATCGTCTATGCCCTTGGATATCGCATAGCTTAGATCCGACGGCGAAATGGAGCGGACGACCGGTGCTGCCCCACGTGGCTCGGCGGTTGTGATGATGTCGTAATGTCCGGAATGACTTTGAGCCATAATTTCTCCTCCTGAACTTCATCGTTCAAGGGATCACGGCTCTCACGCGCGCTGGCATCCGAATTGGCGGCGGCCAAAACAAGCCGCGATCAAGTTACTGGTCCTAGTCTGACCCTTTCTCTGAGTTTAGCCAAGTCCCCTTTGGCTCACGAATTCGAGCGCTCGGAAAATGCGGTTAACCGATTGAGTGCACTTGTTTCAGGGAACCATGGGGCGAAATGAATGGTTCGCCTAACACCACTCAATAGTCTTGATGCAGAGAGTCGGCTTCAAGACCCTTAACTCACCCCAGGAGGACTTCTTGAATGATCGCCCGCTGGCAATGGCTCCTTCTGCAGCTCAAGCGCAAGCTCTGGGTCCGTGTCAGCCTATTCTGCATCGCGGCGCTCCTAACAGCCATGGCTGGTGTTGTTTTCGAAAGCTACCTTCCTGAGGACGGCGCCTTCGAGTTCGGTTCCAAGTCGATCGACAGCATCTTGACGATCCTTGCATCAAGCATGCTCGCTGTGACCACGTTTTCGCTTACGACAATGGTGTCGGCTTACGCCGCTGCGACAAGTAATGCGACTCCGCGCGCGACGAAACTCCTTATCGATGATCCGACCACGCAAAATGCCCTGGGAACGTTCATCGGCTCTTTCCTGTATAGCCTCGTTGGGATTATCGCCCTGAGCGCCGACGCCTACGGCGATCGGGGGCGGCTGATCCTGTTCCTCGTGACGATTGGCGTCATCGCGTTGATCATCATCACGCTACTCCGGTGGATCGACTATCTGGCGCGGCTGGGTCGCGTGGGCGAAACGACGGATCGCGTCGAGCGCGCAACTCTCGACGCCGTGAAGTTACGGATTGCGCATCCCTTTCTCGGCGGCCATGCACTTCGCGATCCCGAGAACGAGATTCCGAAGGAGGCCAGACCAACGTTTGCAGAGCGGATCGGATACATACAGCATGTCGACATTCGCGCGATTTCCGACTGTGCCCAGAAACATGAGGGGAAGGTCTACATCACAGCGCTTCCCGGCGCCTTTGCCGACCCTGTCCGTCCGCTCTTTCGTTCCGTCGGCATCGACGATGAAGACGCGCTTGAATCGATCCGCATCGCATTCACGATCGATGACGAGCGTTCGTTTGACCAGGATCCCAGATTCGGACTTTGTGTTCTCTCGGAGATCGCATCAAGGGCCCTATCTCCCGCTTTGAACGACCCCGGCACCGCGATCGATGTCATTGGCCGTTGCGTCCGCGTATTGAACGCATGGGCCCCTGGAGAAGCGGACGATGCTGAGACCGACGCTCCTTGCCCCGGTGTGTGGGTCCCGCCAATCCAGACAGCCGAAATGTTCGACGATGTCTTCACCCCGATCGCACGGGACGGTGCCGGGAATGTCGAGGTGCAAGTGCGGCTTCAAAAAGCGTTCGCCGCGCTCGCTGCCCTGGGTGATGAGGCATTCAGGTCGTCGGCACAGCGTCATTCCCGTTACGCGCTCACACGCGCAGAAGCTGCTCTTCACATGGATTACGAAAAAGATCTTCTGCAGAAGTTGGCCGCCGAGGTCGGCGCTTAGAGCCGTGCGATCCGGAGCGACGGTGTCGCAAATGTCGCTCCGGACGCTTCCATCAATGATGGTGGGCGTGGCCGGAGCCGGATTTCGCCTCGCCGATAGGAGATACGTCGAATTCGACCGTGACCTTCCCTGCGTTCTTGAAGTGCAGTTCGATCGGCAGCTTCTTGTCAGAGGTAATCGGCTCGCTCAATCCCATGAGCATCAGGTGAAAGCTCCCAGGTTTAAGTTCCACCGCCTCCTTCGCGGGCAGATCCAGGCCATTCGCCAGTTTACGCATTCTAGCGATACCGTCCTTTTCGCTGGACTCGTGGACCTCCACACGTTCGGCGGAAGCGGCGTTCGCCCCCAATAAGGTGTCCGGCGTGCCGCCCATGTTGCGGATTTTAAGATAACCAACACCGACGGAAGCGCCGGGAGGCGTGGTGCGCGACCACGGTTTCTCTATGATCAGATCACCCACTTTGATTTCGGAGGCATCGGCGGCTTGGCCATGGGCATGGCTGCCGTGACCGCCTTCGTGAGCAACGAGATTGAGCGCGGGCGCCGGTGCCTTGAGATCATGAGGATCCTGGCCTGATGCTGGAATTTCCGCCCATTTCAATTCGCCTTTTTCACATTCCTGCGTCACCGGGAAATAGATCGCCGTATCCGCTGGCAATTCTCCAGCAACGAACGATGAAAGGATGAACTCGTCATAGTGCTCGTCGGCCAGAGGGCCGCCGGTCCATGTCACGGTGCGTACGCCCTCCGACAGCATACTGCCGTGGTAGAACTTGTAGGACTTCTCGTAGGGACCGCGCTCGATGGTAAGGGTCCAACCCGGTTTGGGCATCGGCTTGACGCCGATCACTCCCTCGGGAATTTGGACGATGACCTTTTGGGTGGGGGAGCCGGAGCATCCGTGCGGCACCTTGAATACCGCCTTATACGACGCGCCGACGGTTGCTTGCTTCTGCTCGAGACCAACGTGGGCGGATACCGTGGCGGGAGCGATCGTCGCGATGGTCATCCCCGCGGCAGCCAAAGTCATTCGTATTGTCATCTTCTGCATTCTCCTTGGTTGTCTCAACTGACCGATCACCATTTCACCTGCACACCGGCGTAGATGGCGCGACCGTTGCCAGGCTCGAAAAGCGCGCTCGATGCATCAGCACGCGTCGCGATACTGGTGCTGGCGATGTACGTTTCGTCTGTGAGATTGCGGCCTTCGATGTAGGCCGAGATCGGGCCGCCATCGTCGAAACCGATCTTGGCCCCTAAGAGCGCGTAAGCCTTCGTTTCCAACGAGTTTGCGCTGTCGGCATAGTAGGCTTCCGGGACCCATTCGACGTTGGGTCCGACGTAGAACCCGCTGGGGTGCTGGTAGAGCAGTTCGGCACGCACGAAGTGACGGGGCGCGCCGGGAAGCTCGTTGTTTCCGAAGACGGGATCGTCATCGAAGCGGAAGTCGTTGAAGGTGTAGGCGGCGTTCAGCCACAACCTGTCACGGTGCACGAATGCACTCTTGAGTAGCGCTGCACCGCCGCCCAATTCGACACCCTGATGGATCGTCTTATCGAGATTGACCTGGGTGCATGATCCGGTATTTCCCGTCTCAAGACATTGAAACTCGTTGTCGATGTTCATGCGGTAGATCGCGAAGTCCCACCTGTAGTCCTCGCGCCTCCCGCGCGTCCCGATCTCGAAGGTCGTCGCGCGTTGGGCTTCGATGTTTGAGGCCGCGGCTGACGTGAAGCTATTTTCTCCGAAGGATGGTGCCTCGGCGCTCCGCGAGACGTTGGCAAAAAATTGCCAGCCAGGATCGACATCCCAAAGGATTCCGACCTTGGGGCTGAGAAGATCATAGGTTCGCACACCTGAGTCATCCGGATTTGCGTCTGGGACGCCCCAAGACGGAGGATCAGAGAAGAAGCGATCGCGACGCTCGCGCTTGGCATGGAGATATTGCAGCCCCGTGACCAGACCAACGTCCGGCAGGGCGTAGAAGGTATTCTCCACGTAGGTTGAGACGTTGAAGCTTTCATCCAGCGAACTCGACAGCAGGGCGCCCTTTTGTCCGCCGATATTCGCGAATTGCTTGTTGTCCAGCTCGCCGCCGTGAATGTTGACACCAAAAATGAAGCGGTTGGCATGACCACCAATCTCGCGCGCATCAACAGCTCGCACGAAGCCACCTGCGTCCTGATATGCATAGTCGAGCCACTGATAGATCGGATGATCGAGTTTGCGATCGACGTAAAAGGCGCCGAACTCCACCGTGGTGTTGTCGTCGAGCCGTACCGACGTCTTATTGGCAAGGCGAACCGTTTCAATGTTGCGCTGATAGTCCTGCAAGATGTTGTTGGCTGCGGCTGCCTTCGGATCGCTCAGCGCGGCAGTTCGCGTGACACTGCCCGGAATACGCTGCTCGACGTCGTTGGCATTTAAATAGAAGCGCGTTTCAACGTTGCTCGACAGGCGATACCCAACATTGGCGGAGCCCCTGACACTCTCTCCGTCGCTATGCTCTCGGTAGCCGTCCTGCTCCTGCCAAGTGCCTGTGATGAAATAGTCGGCTGCCCCATAGACGCCGCCGGAACCGGTCGCGAATTTGCGGAAACCGAAGCTGCCGACATCGACCCGCGCACCGAACCGGTCTGCGTCATATCCCGTCGGCATCACAAAATTGATTGCGCCGCCGAGCGAGTTGGCACCGAAACGCAGCGCGTTAGCCCCCTTGAAGACCTCGATATAGCGGTAGGCTGTCGGGTCGATTTCTTGAAAATCACCGTAGCCGTCGGCGGTGTTGATGGGAATTCCATCCATGTACAGCTGCACGCCGCGCAGGTGGAAATTTCGTGAGAGGCCAGAACCGCGGATGGAGAGGCGTGTGTCGTCACCCCACTTCGGTTGCACGAACACGCCGGGCACGTAGTCGAGCGCATCCTTGATCGTGGCGGACGGCGTCGAGGCCTTGTAGGCCTTGTCAGAGACGACCTCCACAGCGCCGGGCGTCCGCTGAATCTCCGCAGTGGCTTCTACCGTGTTCGGTACGGTCAGACTGCCGGAGCGCTGTCCAACAGTCAGCGCCAGCGGCATATTGGACAAACTGACGTCCGCAGGCTCTGACGCTGGTGACGCAGCAGATACCGCTTGGTTTGATTGTGCCGGCTTCGTAGCCAGGGATGCTGGTTTAGGCTCCACCTGCTCGACAACGATGGGCGGTAGATCGATATTGTCGGGTTTCGTCGTGGATTGTGCGTTGGTCTCGGCCGTCGACAAGCCAAGGAATACCGCAGCCGTCGCGGCTGCGTGCACGGAACATCGCATGGGTTACATACCTCAGAGAAATCGCTGAATGGTCCGGGCACGGTAGGGCGCCCGAGCTCTAGGCCTTGTCAGGTCTTCAGGCAATTTGCTGAGGTGGACCGCGGGCCGTCGGCGCATAGATGCGCGGATGGCGGGGGAAGACGGCTACGGTGCGTGGCTCGCGAGGTGCAAAGCCGACGCTGGGCGGTGGCGGTGGGAGCTCGGCCGCGAGCGCAAACGGGATGCCCGCGCCCGCGTAACAGAACGGGCAAATGCGCGGCTTATGCTGATCGTCGTGAGAAGATTGGCCATCATTCTCATTAATGGCGATCTGCATGGGGCCGTGCTCCGTGCAGAGCACAACCTCGTAGCCCGCTTCGGCAGGGACACCGGAAATGACGGTCGTTGGGACGAAAAGGAAGGCGACAACAAGACGGAGCGCCATCGCAAATAATGCGACGGCAGATACCATCTTGCGATGTCTCCTACGTGTCACGGAAGCGGGCCCCACTCATCCGACTACCCAATATATCCGTTCTTTATGCTGGAGACGCAACACCAGCCGACCCGCCGAACTGCGACCGATCCGCTCGCTCGTATCAATCGTGACATCCAAAGTGCCTTACGCTAACGTCCCGGTCGGGAGGGTTTGGAGGAGAACCCATGTTAGCGTCGCATCAATCGTCACATTCGCAGGAACCACCTCAGACTGCACCTTTGTTGCCGACAATGAACACCTCGAAGCGCTCTGGTTTTGATGCTTCGAATATTTCCGGGCCCATGTCCGTGATTGGAAGTGATCTCGCCATTCTGGGCGGTGAGCTGCGTATCATTTCACAGGGGAACCTTACCGTAGACGGCGTCGTCGAGGGTGATGTCATGGGGGCCAATGTAATCATCGGTGAACATGCCGAGGTGAAGGGCCTAATCCATGGCGGCACGGTCGTCGTGCATGGCCGTGTGACGGGCACGATCCAGGGCGTTAACGTCCTCTTGCAGCCGAGCGCACGGGTCGACGCAGATATTCACCATCATCGGCTCAAATTGGTGTTGGGCGCGGAATTCGAGGGAAGTTCGCGCAGTTACGACGAACACACCAATCTTCTACCCAACCTTGAACAGGCCGCAAAAGATCGGCAAAACCCCGTACAAGAAACTCAAACGATCTGATTGGCCGGCGGTGGGCGCGTGCGCGCAAAGCTGGCGACGTACATGAGCCCCTATGTTCAAGTCCAATTCTTCCGGCGTTGCTAACAAAATGCATGGCAGCGTCACACCTCTCGGCAGTCACGTCAGTATCGACGGGGATGTCGAAATCGCAGGAGACGTCACGTTGACGGGCCGCATTGCCGGCTCGCTGCGTTGTCGTGCGCTCGTCGTTGAACCTGATGGAGAACTGCAGGGCTTCGCCGTTTGCGACAGTATCGTCATTTTCGGAACTGTGATCGGGCAGATCTACGCCAACACGATCACGTTGAAAGGTGGGTGCACGGTGGAAGGGGAGGCCTACCACCAACAGCTCATCTTAGAAAACGATGCGTACTTCGAGGGCAAGTCCCGGCGCCATGAAGACCCGAAAAGTCTCGCCGACTTTGAAGACGACCCGCGCTAATCTCTCGTGATCGCCGTCGGAACACGGCTGCCGATGGGAAAAGAAACAGCCCGGCCGCATTTTTGAATGCTGCGACCGGGCCGTTTGTTCTTATCGAAAAACTGCTTCACTTTTCCGGAAGCACCAGCCCTTTGTTTAGTCGTGCTTCTTATTGGAAAACCGGTTCCCACTTTTCCGGAGCACTCTAGATCTCTCCCTTGAGACCCTTCTCGAAGTATTTGTGGATGATCTTGTCCTGGTTCTCGAGGAGCCAGTCGATCGAGGGACCGAACGTCATGGCCTTGTGAATGGCCTGTGCGGTCGCCTTGCGATGAATATCGAACAGGATTTTGTGGTCGAGATCGTCGATCTCTATGACCGAGGGGTTGAGCCAGACCGAAACGATAATACCGAGATCGTTGGCCTTTTCTTTCGGGATATCCCCAGACCGGACGCTATCGAGCACGCCCATCGCCGTCGCGTATTGGACCGTACCCATCAGGATGTTGGTATAGCGCTCGTTGTCGACGGTGACCTTCGATACGCAGATCGTCGGTGGCCGGACCATGACATCGGTATTGAGAAGCGCCAGAACGCGGGAGTGGCCAACGACCTGATCACCCAGAAGGTTCGCGAACGCCGTCCCGAAGGGGCCGTCCATTTCGCCAATGGCAACTTCAGGTTCAGCGGCTGTGCCAGGAGGGCCGCCTGCGACCAAGCTTTCGCCCACGCGCAAGACAATGCGGTCACTCATGTAGATTTTCCCTTATTGATTTTTCGGTCGAGGCGCACGGGGTCGCCTCAGCGATCGGCCGAACAATAGCCGCGCTCTATATGACCGGGAGAGCGGAGATAGGCAAATCCGCAGCGTCGGAGCTGGAGCTAGGATACCGTCGCGTTCGGAGCGAACACGCGTTCCATCTCTCGCCTGGTCCGGACGGCCGCGTCGGTTTCATCGACTTTGACGTCCTGCCAACGGAGGGCTTTGCCTTCGGAGACCGGAACCGCCAACTTCGCGCCCTTGGCTAAGCCAAGAGGGAAAAACCCTTCGCTCAAGCTCACGTCAGCGGGCGTTTGACGTCCCCAGACCGTGAATCCGCCTTCGCCATCGAGAATCTCGCCAGCGGCCAAATCGCGTTTCGCGACGGCGACCACGTCCGAATTGAATACGATGGGGGTGCCTGTGGGCTCTTTGCGAAGAACGACGTTCGCGACGGAAATGCCGAGTTCGAGGCCGATCATATGTGTTGGTCGGTACAGAGACGCGAAGTCGCCGCTGCTATCAACGAGACAGTTGTATTCGCGCAGGCATTGACGGGAATAAGCGCTATCTGACGTGATCACCACGAAGGTGCCCATGGCGAGATGGTGCGGGACGTCGCTGCCGTCGCGGTTCAAAGAGGATGTGACTTCCGTCACGCCGATACGTTCCAGTGAGCCGCCTTGCGCCCTGGGCTTCAAAACTTCGGCCAACTCAAACCGTGACGCCGGCGGGAAGCGCAATCCGCCCGACTGAGGGAGCAAATCGCAAGCGTTGCAGACCGCGGTCATCTCTACGGCCGACTTCGTCCCATCCAGGAAAGAGTTGAACATCTGCGCATTGATATGGCTGCGGTCTTCGATCGGTAGGTATTGGATCAGAACATCCCAGACCGTATCCGGCGTCAGGCTGTGATAACTCGGAAGATAGCGCGTGCCTTTGCCGGCGGCGACGACTTCGAACCCGCAGGTTCTCGCCCAATCTACCTGTTCGCAGATCAGGGCGGGCTGATCTCCCCACGCCAGAGAATAAATCAAGCCAGCACGACGGGCGCGATCAGCCAAGAGCGGTCCTGCGAGGGCGTCGGCCTCGACATTGACCATGACAAGATCTTTGCCCTGCGTAACGGCTTTCGTCGCTGTTGCGATCCCAACGGCTGGATCTCCCGTCGCCTCAACGATCACGTCAAAGGCGGGATGCTCGATGAGTTCGTCGGGATTGTCGGTCAGGTAAGTCTGGCCAGAGGCTAGGGCGTCATCAATACTTGTGGTTGTAAGGCGCTCTCCGGGATATCCCGCGGCCGCATATCTCTGGCGTGCACGTGTGACAGAAAGGTCAGCAATTCCCAATATATGCACGCCCGGAGTCAGACGCGCCTGCGCCAGATACATCGTGCCGAACTTGCCTGCACCGATGAGCGCGACACGAATGGGTCGGCCTTCATCCGCGCGGGCCCGCAACATTGCCGAAAGGTTCATGTGTCCCCTTCCTCCTTCTTGTCGCGCGATACGCGCGGGCGATGGACCTCGTCATCTATTAGATATCATTGATGATTGATGACGACAGGACAAATGCTGCTTGTTGCGCGAACCGTTTTGCTGTGGCTAGCCTACCGGGAATAACATTCAAAAAACGATCGTGCGCCGTGGGGGCGGAAGGAGAGAAGTATGGAGCAACGTCGGCTCGGCAGGTTGGGATCGCGCGTTTCGGCGGTCGGGCTGGGGTGCATGAACATCGGTGGCAGCTACGGCGCTGCTGATGAAACCGAAACCATGCGTCTGTTCGGGCGTGCGGTCGATCTCGGGATCAATCACTTCGACACAGCCGATATCTACGGAATGGGCACGTCCGAAGAAATGATCGGCAAGTTCCTCAAGCGGGAACGGCCACGTATTGCGCTGGCCAGCAAAGGCGGTGTGCGCTACGTGCGCGCGACGGGCGAACGATTTATCGACAACAGCCCCGCCTATCTGCGCCAAGCTATTGATAATTCGCTGATGCGTCTCGGGCGCGATCACATTGAGCTCTATTACGTGCATCGCCGCGAGGAAAATCGTCCGATTGAGGAGGCGATCGAGGCGATGGCACAGCTTAAACGGGAGGGAAAGATCGGGGCGATTGGTCTTTCCGAAGTCTCACCAAGCACGTTGCGGCGCGCGCACGAGATTCACCCCATCGCTGCGGTTCAAAGCGAATATTCCTTATGGACCCGTTTGCCCGAACGCGGGATGCTCGAGACCTGCCGGGAGCTGGGCATTTCGTTCGTAGCCTTTAGCCCTCTTGGGCGCGGGATGCTGACCGGAAACCTGCCGGATCCTTCCTCGTTCAGCCCCCGCGACATCCGCAACAAGAACCCCAGATTTGCCCCCGGGAACTACGAGAAAAACGCCGCCGCGATCGCAAAGTTTAAGGCTGCAGCGGACGCTATGGATCGGACGCCGGCAGAACTCGCAATCGCCTGGGTTCTGGCACAGGGTGATAATGTTATTACCATTCCGGGCACACGCTACGAACGTCATCTCGAGGGCTTGGTCGCGGGTGGCCAACTGCGGCTAACGGAAGCTCAGCTGCGCGACATCGAAGCCGCTTTCCCGGAGGGTTTCCCTTGGGGCGAACGCTATGCACCTCAGCAATCGTTAGGCGTCGAAAGCTACGATTAGCCACTCGCTCAGCGCCGCAAACCTTCACGCAGGCGTTTTACTCTTCTGACATTGTAAGCGACATCCACCATCGGCTATCAAAGCGCTCTTGCAGCGGTGGACAACCGCCGAGCTTAGCGAAAAAGGCATAAGAATAATGACGCTAGCGACCGAGGGAGCTGAAGACAGCAAACGACGCTCATCCGTGTGGGTCATTTTCCTGATTTTCACCCGGCTTGGACTGACCTCTTTCGGAGGTCCTATCGCGCATTTGGGATATTTCCGCGAGGAGTTCATTGCCCGCCGGCGCTGGATGAGCGAAGCCGAGTACGCCGACATGGTGGCTCTGGCGCAGTTTCTGCCGGGTCCGGCGTCCAGTCAGGTTGGCTTTGCAATTGGCGTCTTGCGGGGCGGCTTTCTTGGGGGACTTGCCGCGTGGGCGGGTTTCACACTGCCGTCGGTTTTCCTGCTCATCGCGTTCGCTTATGGCGCCGCTGGCTTTGACAGTCCGCTCGCAGCCAGCGTGCTGCACGGGCTGAAGATTGTTGCGGTCGCGGTCGTTGCTCAGGCTGTTTGGGGCATGGCCCGTTCGCTTTGTCCTGACCGAGAACGCGCTACAATCGCCGTTCTCGCCGTTCTGATCATCGCGTTTGTTGGCGGGTCGCTTGGACAAATCTCCGCAATCGTTCTTGGGGGGCTGATTGGCCTTTTGATTGCGAACCGGTTGCCCGACGCGACGTCAGCTACGAGCGCAGCCTCTTCCCATACGCACTTGGCCATGCCTCTCTCGAGAGGTGCCGGCGCGGCCCTCTTGCTTACGGCTATTGCTCTTCTCGGCGCGCTGCCGCTGCTGCATCATCTCAATATCGGTGGGCAGGAGATTGCCCTGTTCGACGCTTTCTACCGCGCAGGCGCTTTAGTGTTTGGTGGTGGTCACGTTGTATTACCGCTCCTCCAAGACTCTGTTGTTGATGCCGGTTGGGTCACACCGGATGCTTTTATGGCGGGATATGGTGCAACCCAGGCTGTTCCCGGCCCTCTCTTCACCTTCGCGGCTTACCTCGGGTTTGTTTCTGGTCCGGAGCCTCACGGCTGGTCGGGCGCAGCGATCGCGCTCGCTGCGGTGTTTCTTCCGGGTTTATTGCTCATGATGGGTGCGCTTCCCTATTGGGACACTTTGCGGCGCTTCAAGTCGGCGCGGGCTGCCATGGCCGGGATCAACGCAGCTGTCGTCGGCGTCCTCGGGGCTGCGCTTTATGATCCCGTCTGGACCAGCGCCATCCTCAACCTCAAGGACTTCACGCTTGCCGTCATCGCTTTTGTCCTACTGATGGCATGGAAAGCGCCCGCTTGGATGGTGGTCGTTGGCACCGCTCTCGGAGCTGTAGTTTTTGCGCAGATTCCATAAGGCGTTATGGGGTGTACCGATAAAGTTAATGCCCCATTAACCCTACAAACCCTAGGATCGCGTCGCCCATCGCGACGTGGCCGCAAGGGGAGAGCTATCAATCCCTCAACCGGACGATGCCACGTTCCGGCAAGTCGCGCGAATGATCCTAAACATGTTCAACGAGGACTTTCTCGACACGCACAGCGAGTTGAAAAAGGAACTCGAAGACATGATCGGCTTCAGATTAAACGGGATTTCCGTTTTGGATCTGTTACGCGCCGTCGTCGAACCCGACAGTAAGCTTGCGGAGAAAATCGAGAATGCACTGGCCGACGGTCTGGCCGGCATGGAAGGCAGCAAGGTCTCACAGCGACTGGAGCGTGCGGAACAAGGTCCTCAGACGGTTGAAGCTGCTATCGCGGACGCATTGAATACGTCACCCATCGATGAGGTCGACCCGGAGACAATGGCCGAAGATCAACAAGCCATCGAGAACGCGAAGGTTCACGCCAAGCTCGAGGGTGTCCTCGATATGCAGGACCGCGCGCAGGAAGGTTCAAAAACCGAACGTACAGGGCATGAGGATGACGCGTGGGATATCGACAGCCTGACGCCGCGGGCGTATGCCGATGTTGCGGACACTTCTGAAGACGAGGAAGACGAACTGTCGCCCACGACAACCATTTGATATCAAAGAAATTTCTCGTTGATCCGCTCCGCTATCGTTCGATCGTTCGGGCTCGCTGACAAGCCTCTCCCAATTCCTGTTCAGTCGGCTAGACTTTAGCCGGCTGGGGACGGAGGGGATTATGTTTAAGAGATTGTTTCGTCAGCGTTCGGAGGCATTAGACAACCTTCCAGCCGATGGCCCCATCGTCATAACGGTGCATGGAACCAACGATGCCGATGTTCGCGACGACGGTATGCGCTGGTGGCAGCAAGGGTCGCGTTTCACAACTCGTCTTGTGGAGAAGCTCGGGGAGCTGGGCTTTTCCGGTGCACATATTCTCCCAGTGCATTGGTCCGGCGCGAATTCCGACCACGATCGCCTCATCGCCGCAGAGGAATTGTCTCGCGTTCTCACAAGCCTTGAACGCTCGGGTCGTCCGCACGCGGTGATTGGCCACAGCCACGGTGGCAATGTCGTCATGGAAGCGCTCGCATTGCGCCGACGTCGCCAACCCCTCAGTAGCGTCATCACCTTTGGAACACCGTTTTTTGTAAGACGACTCAAGCCTATAGCAGCTTTGATCGCCATCTTTCAGGTGCTGCTCGGTCTTGTGGTTGCGCCTGTCATGGCGTGGTTTCTTGCGAGCTCTTTCACCTCCGGCACGAACAAGATTGTCGAGGCCGTCATTTTGTTTGGAGGGCTGATCATCTTTTCGCTGTGGAGTTTGCGTCGTGGGTTTCTTGAACTCAGCCGCGCCGGATGGACCCGACGACATTCGGCGCACGCGATCCATCCCCAAAATTGGCTCGTCGTTCATAGCCCTCGTGACGAAGCGATGCGGCTACTTGAAGCGGCCGCGGACATATCTCCCGACTACGTCACCGTAGCCTCAGCGATTCGCTCCATTTCGCGCTTGTCCACGGTCGTAGGGGTGGCAGCCGTCATCATTTTTTTCGGTGCCACTTGGAGTTATTTTCTCGAACCCATCATCACCAAGGCCAACGCAGGCGAATTCGGAATCGGGATGGCCGCAGATCTGACGTTCTTGCTCATCGTACCCGTAATTTTCAGTGTGATCGTTTTCGTCATCCGCCTGGTTGCCCGACTGGGCGGTGGATGGCTTTATGCTTCAGTTCTCAACTTCTTGATCCACGGCAGTCTGATGGGAGCCGCTTATGGCGGCGATGCGCGCTTCAGACTGACGCATGTCGTCCGGACACCACCCTATGTGTCCCGCGCGGAAGAAAGCCGAATCGATGCGACGAATCTTGGCGGCATCGACGAGACCGCGATTTTGAATTCCGCGCAGGACCTCTACCAAACACTCATCGCACAGGATGGCGCCGAAGTTGGATTTGGAGATCCGGACAAACTTTGGAAGCGTCTCAGCGATGCGCTTTACCACAATGCCTACATGCGCGATGAGAACGTGATCGCGAACACCGCCGATCATATCGCATCGCGGTGGAGCCGGTGACTTTTCACCGCACCACTAACGCCGGACAATAATCCAGACCGCGTGAATCATTCCGGGAAGATAGCCCAGTATTGTCAGCAGGACGTTGATCCAAAACTGCAGGCCGAAACCGACTTCGAGAAATACTGCGACG